>NZ_LXQN01000007.1:3390505-4850623 GCF_001659845.1 Paenibacillus sp. AD87 | reverse complement strand
CTATGTGACGAGCTGCCCTGGTTTCATGGATCTGTGCGGAGACCTGATTTGGTCCGAACTTCTATTCGACGAAATGGGGAGAAAATCGCTTTGCATTTTGAATTGGTGGAGCTGAAGTTTATTTCACATACCATTTTTGAAAAGGAAAGATACGATGCGATAAAACAGGTAAAAGCAGGTCTGGATCTGTACCGCAGCCGTTTTCAATTCAGCGAACATTTGGCTAGCGCCGAGTTATGGCGCAAAGAACTGCTCTTTTATTTGTTGGAATATAACACGTATGACAGACAGGACGCATTGCTTTTGAAAGACCTGCAGGATATTCCAATTAAAGACATTGAGGTTACGCTGGCAGGCTCTATCGATACGTTTGTCTATACGTCAAATCTGATTGAATTGAGCACTATGGATGACCATAATAAGGGGTACCAGACGGAAATACTTCAGAATGAATATATAAATCATATATATAATCGTTCTTATATTTTGAAGGCATTGGGCGCAATGCAAGAAGAGACGATTCCATCGTTTGAGGCCATTCAAGAAATTACGGCGTATGTGACAGATAAGCTTGGACTTGGGCAGGAAGAAGGTACCAAATCACAAGAGAACAATGGCGTTAAGGCAGTGAATCAAGCGGTTACCGATCCTGACAAAGGCGGGAGATGCTTTGGGACAACTGGCATATCAGTATATGAGAGTAAGAATAGTTACGAATACGAGAAAGAGCTGGCACAAGGAACAATGCTCAGTAGTTCTTTGGTTATGGTGGAAAAAGAAAACATCATGGATAACACGGTTATCTATCCAGAAGTAGAAGCGTTATCCGACTTGCCGCTGGTGGAAGAGAGACAATCAGAAGATATCAATCCATTGGTGGAGAGTTATCAAAAGAAATTACGCTACAACTTCAATCAGAATGGTATTCAGATTAAAATCGTGGAATCTTTTGTAGGAGTAAGTGTCATTCGTATCGTTCTGGAGATCCCTGGAGATAAACCCTACAGCAGTGTGGAGAGCCGTGCCAAAGACATCTATTTATGGTTACAGTTATCCTCTATCCCGCTCATTCAACTACGGAATGGCCGAATAAATATTGATATTAATCGGGATACACCAGAGACAGTCTACTTTGAGAATTTTATGGCTCAAACAAGAAAACAGTTTCCCCCAGAACAGCTTAAAGGCAGACTGGTTGCGCCTGTTGGTATTGGACAACTCCGGGAATTGATATTTATGGACTTTTCCAGCTCAAATACGCCGCATTTATTGGTAGGTGGCACAACAGGAAGCGGTAAAAGTGTGACGATAAATGCAATTATATTAGCTATGATGTGTATGTATTCCCCTGATGAGGTTCAGTTCATTTTTGTTGATCCGAAGAAGGTTGAATTCCTAGTTTATGAGAATCGTGACCACACAAAGATTGTAATAACAGAGATTGAAAAGGCCGTTGAAGCACTAGAGCAATTGGTCGAGGAGATGGAGGAGCGTTACCGACTGTTTGTTAGCGAGAGCGTATCAAGCATCGATCAGTATGTTGAGTTTTCGGGAATCCCTATGCCAAGGATGGTTGTTGTATTTGATGAATTTGCTGACTTTATGGAGCGAGAGAAGAGCTTGAGTGCACGAGTGGAGAGCGCCATTATGCGGCTCGGGGCCAAAGCGCGGGCGGCCGGCATACATCTGCTGATCTGCACCCAAAATCCGAAGGCGGACATTGTGCCGACGAACATTAGAAATAATCTGCCAGCTAGGATAGCGCTGAAGGCAGCGGACCATCATGCTTCAAAAATTATTATTAGTGAAGAAGGAGCAGAGACGCTTGGTGGTAAAGGGGATTTTCTGATGAAAACAGATCTGCCGGAGATTGTCAGGGCAAAGAGTCCTTATTTAACCTCAGTTGTCAAGAGAACATTACTGCAGTACTTCGACAGAAACAATCAGCAATAACTTCGCTGGAAAGGAAGACGTCACAACATGAAATTTGGTCATCATCAAAGCTTCTACCTTCGGGTAAACTGGCTTTCCAAAGCGATGAAAATGAGAAATGAAGACCCGGGGTTCTTTTATAATGAATTCGGCTTTGAGAAAATCGGACTAGGGAAAAACATGGTGAAATCGCTAAGATATTGGGTCGTAGCAACATCTGTTATGGAAGAGAGAAAGAATGAGGAGCGGAAATCGATTCATCAACTGACCGAATTTGGTAGGTTGGTCTTTGAACACGACCGTTTCATTCGACTTCCCCTTACTGCTGCTGTGTTGCACTGCATACTGGCGTCGAACAAGGAGCAGGCTTCTACCTGGTATTGGTATTTTAATGAATTTAACCATCGTTCCGGGACCAATGATGAGGTGCTTGCAACACTTAGTGAATGGGTCAAGCAACATCATAACCGGGAGGTATCGACTAATACCCTGAAGCGCGATCTAGATTGTTTAAAACTGATGTACTCGGTACAGGCGAAAAGTGAAGATGATCCGGAAGAGGTTGTGGCAAGCCCGCTGTCCGGACTGAACCTGCTATACGAGACCAAAGATCAATTTGTAAAACAGAGCCCTGAAATACATCAGATTGATCTGGATGCACTTTATTTCAACTTGTTGTTTTATTGTGGTAATCATGGAGTGAACAGCGTGACATTGGAAGAGATATTAGTTAAACCCATGCTGTGGGGCAAGCTTTACCATCTATCTTCGAATCTAATTTTGGAAGCTTTGGAGCTGCTTCATGCTGACACCCTATATCCAGTAAAATTTGTGCGGACCAATCAGATTTACAGTCTCAATGTAGAGGTAGAAGACGCATATGCTTTTTTGAGAAAAGCATATTTACGGAAGGCGGTTTATTGAATGCAAGGATTCCGCTCAAGCATCAATCTGCAGCTCGATATACTTAATCAGGAGTTGCTTTATCAATATGTACTTACGCCTTCACATTCTGAAGTTCTTCGGGGTATTCTGGAAGGTGTAACCCAGGATGCGGCACATGCCCACCTATTGATCGGTGCCTATGGAACAGGCAAGTCACTTCTAGCAACAATTGTGTGTCAATTTCTGTCGAGACAGTTTTCTTCGGAGTGGCGGGCGAGGTTGTTGGTACAAGCGGAGCGAATCGATACTCAACTGGCAGCCCGATTACGTGAAGCCGAATGTGCGGAAATGACTTATATTCCAGTTGTTATTAACGGAAGAACAGGAAGTTTGCGAAAAATTGTTAATCAGGCAATTTTTCGTTCTCTGCATCAAGCTGGTATAGAGATTGCAACGCCCAACGAGGCTAAATCCATATTGGACACCGTTGATCGTTGGAAGCAGGATTATGCAACCACTTATGCTTCATTTCAGTCTCATTTAATACAACAGGAGTGGTTGGAAGCAGAATGGCGTTCCTCTATTTTAAATTATAATGAGGAAGTTACTCGTGATTTTATTGCATTTTACCCTACAGTGACTTCAGGCACACCTTGGGCGATTGAGCATGAGACTTATTTTGTAGATAATCTGGAATGGCTCTCCACTGAGCTTTCAGCTCAGAAGGTAGGCTTGATCATTGTCTATGATGAATTTGGTAGATTCCTTCAATCGCTTGGAGGGCCGGATACCGTTCAGAATATGCAGGATCTTCAAGATTTTGCTGAATTCGTTGACCGTTCGCCGAACGCCCATCTGCTAGTTGTGGGACATAAACATATCCGCCAATATGCAGTAAATGAGAGAGAGAGTGTTCGCGGAGAGTTCGAAAAAGTAGAAAAGCGATTTCGATTCTACAGTCTGGCAACAGATGCTTCTACTTTTCTTCGGCTTGCACAAGAGGCAATTGCTCCAATCAATACACAGTGCCTTCTGGATGGGGTGGATTTAGAAACACTGGAGAAACTTCAGTCTTATCCGTTCTTCAGTGAGTACACCTCATACCAGCTGGAGCATGGTATGATTCGGACGTTGTACCCGTTGCATCCTGTTGCTGTGTTGTTGCTTCCGCAACTGTCCAATATTTTCGGGCAGAACGAACGTACATTGTATTCCTTTCTGGCGGATAATGAGCGGTATAGCTTGATCGACCATGTTCATCAACGAAGTGGATATTATTTTGCAGATCAGTTGTTTCATTTTTTCAATATTGAGTCAGCTGAGGTCGGCGATCAGTCAAGTCTTCAGCTCTACCATACGATTGCGCCATATCTGGATAGCGAGCATTCTATGAAACGTCGTATCGTGGAGCTTCTCACGCTGTGGACAGTTACAAGACTTACTCAAAAACAGCCGCCAACATTATCCTTCCTGGCATTTGCTCTAGGTTCAACGTTGGAAGAGACGAAGCAAGTTTTGGATGAATTGTTAAAAGCTAAAATTATACGTTATAATTCGATCCGCGATTTGTGGGAGCTGTACGACGGCAGCTCAATGGATGTGAACGCCGTAGTGGCAGCAAAGATGAATTCTGTTTCACTAAGTGTACGAGAAAGTTTTGCTTTACTGGAACGGCATCTTCCTTTGACTTATGTTATGCCATATGAATATAACGATGATATGGATATGCTTCGTTATGCTGATGTACGATTTACGAATATTACAGAGCTCAAATCCGGCTATGACACGATTTACACAGCAGATGATCGTATTTGGCTTGTTCTATATATGGATGCTGATGAGATGGACGATCCTGATGTGTTCATGAATGAACTTAAGGAACCCTATTGTGTTGCATTTCCGATGTTTACAGCCGAGAATATTCGTCCAAGTCTGCTGCATTACAAAATCATCGACCAACTTCTTCATGACCCTGCGTTTCTAGCCGAGGATGGAAGAGTAAAAAATGAGTTGATCTACATGCTCCAGGAGACAAGCATGAGGATTAAAGCATTTGTGGATCGATATTTTGTTTTTGAAGAGCTCGACTGGAGATGGGGATCGGAACGAAGACTCATTAGAGATCTTAGGGGGTTGGAAGGATTGGTGACCGAGCGGCTCCGGAGCACCTACCAAGATACACCAATTATTCGGAATGAAGCTTTCAATCGTAATCGTATTTCAGGAATTCAAAGAAGAGCTTTAATTGATGTCATCGATCGGGTAATCCGCGAGCCAAATGAGCCTACTCTCGGAATAGAGGGATACGGGCCAAATTACCTCATATACGCCAGTGTTCTTAAAAATAACGGTTATACATTTGATGCGGAATCCGGGGTGTGCTGTACCGGAAAGCTTGAGGTGATCAGAGACGAACTGCGGCGAAGGTTGGATGAGCAGCCTATCGGAAAATTGTCGCAACTAGTTTCTATGCTCGGCGAGCCGCCTTACGGTATACGAGCAGCTGTTGTGCCACTCTTATTCGTCGCTCTGTTGAGGGATCGGTGGAATCAACTTCTCTTTTATTCACACGATATGCTGACCACTCATCTTAGCGGAGTATCGGTTTTGGAATTGATTGAATTATCTGAATCCTATGAATATCGTTATTTTAAATGGACGTTGGAAGAACAAAATCAACTTGAGGAGTTGGGTCATCATTTCGGGCTGCCTGCTGAAGCTTGTACAAGCTTCGTACATGTCGCTTCCGCCCTGCTATTGTGGCTACGAAGCTTGCCTAAGTATTCGCAGATAACGACTAGTATATCGCCTGCAACCCGACAAATTCGCGATCATATACGAGGTGCGGAGATTGATCCTTATGTCCATATGAAGGAGTTGGCATCTTATGGAAACAAACTGGCTGATGCGAAGAAAGAACTGGAGAGTTTTATAGAGACAAACGAAGTCGAACTGATCCGGCATGTGTTAAACCTAACAGGTCTTGAGTCCCTTTCCCAATTATCCGACGCTCTCGTTAAACTTCGTGATGGAGCAATTAGTAAAAACAGCAAACTCTCCACATTGCCTAAATTAGAGAATGAGCATGGAATGATGGATTGGCTGGCTGAACATCTGGTTGGCGTTCCCCGTATAGAGTGGTCTGATGCGACACAGGATTTATTACTAGGTCAGATTAAATACGAATGGCAGCTGCTCCAGGTGAAACATGAATCCGCCTCTACATATGATATCGTATTGGAGCCGATAGTTCCGTGGTCCAAAAAGTCTCAGACGCTGTACATCAACGTAAAGAATATGATGAAATATGCCGGGAAAGACATATCAGCTCAGGAAATAAGACAGTTACTTCTCAAATTGCTTCAAGAAATCGAATAGGGTTAAGGAATGAGGTATGTATATGAAACGAAAACCGGTCCATGTAGCCATGTACAGCGGGGGGGCTTCATCTGCATATGTGGCCTACCATATGGTGCAAACCTATGGGAGGGAAAATAGCCTTCTCTTTTTTACCAACACATTATGGGAGCATGAGGATAACTACCGTTTTATGCATGAGGTGGCAGATTACTTAGGTATGGAAATTACCTATCGTACAGATGGAAGAACACCTGAGCAGGTATTTTATGATTATAAATTTATGGGGAATTCGCGTCTTGCAAAGTGCTCGGAAGAGCTGAAAGTCAGGCAAACAATTATTTTCCTTGAAGAGCTTAGGGATGAACATGGTCTGGAACCTATTCTGTATTTTGGTATTGGACGTCATGAGCAGCACCGGGCAGAGAATTTGAAGGAGTTCTATGCTCATCGTCCGCTTGAGTCGGTAGAAACAAGATTTCCGCTTATTTCTACATTTCGGGAAGAAATTGACGCCAAGCGAATTATTGAGGAAGACTGGGGCATTAAGCTGCCCATTATGTATGAACTTGGTTTCTCACACGCTAATTGCGGTGGAAGATGTGTAAGAGGAGGGTTCCAACATTATGCTCAGTTGTATCGAACGTGGCCGGAAACATACCGGGAACAGGAAGAAATGGAGGAGCAATTTCGGGAGCATTTCGATAAAAACGTTTCTATTTTGAAGCGGAATGGAGGCCCGTTTACATTGCGCGAATATCGTAAAGAGTTGGAGCAGAATGGTTTGCAACGATACTTGAGTGTTGAGGACGATACGGTCCCATGTGTTTGTACATTGTAAACACAAAATTTTAACAAAGTAGTCTAAAATTAAATAATCTCCGCATACTAAGTAGTAATAACAATAGAATGGATGAAGCGTATGCGGAGAGCAGACATTAAGCAAACATTTCCTATCTTGTCCAATATGCAAAGTATTCGAATTGCCTATCATTTTTACAAAAAGTGTTTCTCAATTCGTTGTAGCTCTACCCGAAAGATTATCGGTTACATGGAACGAATTGTCGTAAGCAATGCACACTTTGTTGTATCTCCTTCGGGAAGGGCGCGTGTACTTCGGGAGAGAGTGAAGAATATTCATGCTTATGTACAGGGTGAGTTCGAATACCAGCATCAGTACGCTGATTACTCCAATGTCCATATGAGAGAGGCTTATTATAATCCTTATTTTGTCTCTACCTTTGTAGATAAAGAAAGTTTGCAACCGATTTATTCAGCTTCTTTAGTTATTTGTCAAAAAGGAAGAGTATATTGTACGATAGATAAACCGAGCTCGAAATAGACTTGAACCTATGTTCGAGTTTATTTTTTTTATGTTACGCCCAGCATGGGGGTCATCCCTAGGACTAAAATCTCAAACAAGGGCAGGCAAACTCTTGCGTTAGTCATTGGGGAAGATTCCATCGTTAGGTTAGATCTGAAGAAAGCTGGGGGCAAAAGCACGTCCTGAGGTACATGGATACCAACTGAAGGCGGCTGTAGCTGAAAATAACCCATACATGGAGAAATTCAAAGCTGCCAATGGTTGTTGTTGCCGGCACGCTTCTCCGTCTCCACAACATTATATATACGGTGTTCTATGAATTAGATCCTCTGGTTGGTGCTTCCGAAAGCCCTAGATGTCAGCAAACGAGCGACTGAGAATTGTGGAGATCTCAAAGAGCATGCGAACCTCGGTACTCTGTTGTTTTTCATGGCCTTTTCGAGTTTTTCTTCTAACGTCATTCAAATCGTTCTGATCATCCAAGAGGGATCACTTCAGATGATATTCTTGTTTTCTTGTTTCTCTGTGTCAGACAGCCCCCGTAACTCTTTTAAGCTCGACAAGTATATGGTTAAACAAAGCCAAGGTGTGGTGGGTGTCAGGAAGAGATGAAAGTAATAGCGGTCGTTTTACCCAACATTTGAAGAAGCACAGGAGAGACTTATATTTCCCCACCCTTCACATAAACCATAATCGCTTCATACAAAAACCTCAAAAAATTCTCATCGCCAAACTGATCAAAATAACCCGAATAGCGGCGATCCGTCGTATAGGTTTCTGCGATACATCTGAGAATCTCAGCATCACAACTCATAAATTGCTCCAGACAACTCTTCCATTCACGCACTAGCGCCTGCACCTCACCAGAAGCAGGAGACAGTTCCTGATGTTTCGCCAATTCCCGAAATACCGTCTCCATGTTGACCGAGAACTGCTGGTAGGCTTTTTCTTGCTCTTCCGCAGAGAGTTGGTTCACATTAGCTTCGAATTCCTGATATTTCTCGGTATCTCCGTAGACGTACCTCGCCTCAGATTCATATTGCTCTTGAATGGACAGAATGGAAGAGTCGTCAAACAGATGAAGATGAGAGATATCCGTCCCATCCACATACTCGTCCAACTGGTCGATGATGGTTTCGAGCTTTTGTTTTCGTTGAACGAGTGTACTGCGATGCTCTCTTAGGATATCTTTTTGTTCTTTCTTGGAGAGTTGCATCATGAGTGCAATGTCTTTTAATGAGAAATCCATTTCTTTGAACAAGAGAATCATCTGCAGATTCCCCAGTGCCTCTTGATCGTAATAGCGATAGCCGTTGTCCTCGACTTTGCTCGGTTTTAATAGATCCGTTTTATCGTAATAATGTAATGCGCGTTTGGTGATACCTGTAATCTGAATGATATCTTTAACGGTGAAATAGGGTGTCTTCATTCCAAAAATCCTTTGTTTCAGCAAGGATAGCACTTGCCGGAGTGATGGTCGCTTCGGTAATCGGTGTACCTGTCTTGTTCAGATAATATTGGATTAAGTGATAACCGCAGGCATAGCCAGCCGCATAGGGCATACCTACAGGAGTGAAATTTTGCATTATGGCAAGTTCATCGCCGTATAGATGCGGATTAATCTGGTCAAAACCGGTGACATGCAGCTGGTCTTTCATCTTTGGTTTGATAATGTTATTCAATGTCTCCATATCCGTTTTGGCTACCCAGGGGCCTAATAACTCTTCTCCATACAGGGATGTCGCAAAGCTCTCGGCCAACCCCTCACTAACAACCATCTCGCCAAGCGTAATCTGTGGATTCCACTGGATATATTGATATCTCACATTATGATTGCATTCATGAGCTAACACGGATTGCATACGAGGTAGAGTATAGCCATTGGGGATCAGGTTCGCAATAATATAACCCGGGATTCCACCATCTCCGCTGATACCTTCGTTCATGGTGAATGAAGGGCTATTCTTGTCGCCTAATAAAATCGTATATAGATATTCGGAGACCGACAGCTCAATCCCGTGCTCTGTAAAGGTAGATAGACACGTATGAACAGCTTCATAACACTGTTGCCAAAATGCTTCAGACGAGATCGCTGCTAACGATTGGTTAATCTCAGGTGTGATATCTGCGGGAGCGATATTCATGAAGTTATTCATCATGATCACGTCGAAACCGTGAGGCTCATGAGAGCGAAACGGGATCTGTTGAATGTTCCATTTGTTCATGAAAGGACCCATCATGTGCTCGCGGTATAACTCCAATTTATCATCGGGTGCAGCCTGGATGATCTTTTCATAAATTTTATCTGAACGCAACGCTGTTATCTTCATCATTAATCTCTCCTTTAGGTGAACTTGAGCCCATTATCAAGTATGACCTTACGTAACAGTCAAGGAGAGGATTTGTGATACGTTTAAGTGCATTAATCGATCCGATTCTAAGATAAGATGTAATAAAACTTTGGCTGCAATCCAGATATCTATGGAGAAAACAACCATAGTTTTTGAACGTTTATAATCGCCTCACACACGTTATCCACGTTTCATTAATCCCCAAACCACATATATGAACAACGCAGCCAATAGAAACGCAGGTACGAAGATAGGTTGTGCCAGGTTGCCAACGGACATTGACATGACCTGTGAACCAACCAAACTGAACGAACCAACCCCAACAAACAAAGCGACATTCCATAAGGCAAAAGGGAGTAATTTTCTTACATTACTTCGGTACCGGGTAATCATCATGATCATCACCAGTGTGAAAAGAACGAGGAACAGCGATTCAGTGATAGACGTCCATCTTCCCAGCTGACTCATTGACTCGATCGCTTGGTCGCTTATGGAACCACCGGAAGTCCACTGTTGTGATTGAGCTATCCGATCCGATTCCAAGGAAACATAAATGCCATAAAATAAAATCATTATTACGAGATACATAAGCATCGCTACGTTTATACGACGTTTATCTGGTTGTTTGTTTAAAATAACGTTCATAGATTCACCTCTTAACCTGAATAGTGGGTTATCTCATGAAAATAACATTGAAACCGATCTGACACCAAAAATGGATATCTTTGTAGTATAATCCATTTGGTTCTGGATCGAAACCATGCACGAAGGAGGAGTGCTATGAAAAAGAAAATGTTCTTTTTGCTACTAGTTATAGTACTCGTTACTTCAGCGGTAATTATGATATGGTTTTCTGGGTTAGAACCTTCCGCATATCAGGTGGAAAATGATAACGATACCAACTCTTCAGGCTTGTATAACAAGGCATCTTCATTACCCAATATCATTGAAATCATGAATGAAGAAGCAACCCTACAATTACCTCTTAACGACGTCCCAGAGTATAAGCGCTACCTGATGAACGAACAGGACTTCCAAACTGAAATAGATCGTACACAATTGGAGGTATTGGAGGTGCCTTCTTCGGAAACATATTCGATGCTGAAGTATGGCTGTGGAACCAAAGCCTGCTCTACCCTTTTGGTGAAAATTGATGGTAGAGAGACCCATAGCTTGCCGATGCCTGAGGGCATTTTACAAGATTATAAACTTTCCTCTGACTATCAGCAGGTGTTAATTCGATATGCTTATGATGAAGGCGGTCTGGTTAAGAGACAAATCCTTGTTGCCGTGGATCTCAAAAAATTAGAAATCATCCCATATGCATCAACTGATTTGGAAGAAGCATTCATGTTGAAACCGACTTGGCCCATCATCTCTTATGAATGGATAGACAATAACCATTTCACGATTGAAACAGCAGCATTAGAAACAAGTGAATATAACGTACTTAAAGACTGGTTTGATTCCAATGATCGTGAAACGAGGAAGGTAACCATTCGGTTAAATTCATTGGATTAATTTTAGCTATTTAGATGAGAGGGGCATGGATTTGAAAAAAGAAATAGCTTCATTGATATTGTTGAGTGCAGTTCTTTTTGGAGGATGCCAATCAGATTCGTTAGTTTCTATACAGCAGGAACGGGTTGTGTCTCCCATCATGCAGGTAACTAAGAAGCCGAAACAAGAAACAAATTCAAAATTGAAATTAATCGGATCTTCTAAGGATGAACAAGTAAAACTTTATGCAATTAAAGAAACGAAAGATGCAATTGAAAGAGTAACTCTAGATATAAATGGGCGCGCAAAAGATTTTGATTGGAGCATTTCTCAACATTCGGGAACGGAGCCGCAGTTATTTTATACCGATCTTACCGGTGATGGTAAGGAAGAGGCTGTAATAATCTTTCAGACTGGCCGAGGGACAGGCTTGGATAACTATGAAATTCATGTCGTTAACTCCGATAACTTATCTGAAATTAAAGTACAGCGTTATGAGGATATTGTTGCTGAGCATATTGAATCGCGTGTTTCTAAAAATGGTGATGGTACATTAGCGATTACAGTGATTTCACAAGGACAAGTAGGTAACTTCAATTATGATTTTGATCCAGCACCAGACTACCATCAAGATGAGCTTGCTTTCGGCGGTGTAGTTATTTATACATTGTATAATCACAAAATTAAATTAAGTCTTCCAGGCTCTATTGGTATATCTCCTACATATGTGTGTGACTTCAATATCACGTATACCTTCGATAAAGCCGACAATGAATTTATTGTTGATCAGATTAAATTTAAACCTATTAAATAAGATAAAATGTCTTCAAAAAGCGCTTACAAACTTTCAATTCTACCCTACCTTTTACGAAACGAAGCTGAGATAATGGGAGAGTAAACGGGCATGAATTAATCCCTATATCGTCCATCTTGCACCCACAATAGAAAAATAAATGCTGCATATCCATAGGAGGATTATCAATGACTACACAACCACTGGAACTGATCCAATCCACTTCAGGCCAAGCGTTGCTTGTCCAAATGTACGGTCAGCAACAACTAGAAGAACAGACAGCACGTTACACAAAGCTCAATGAATCATTCGAACAGTATTTTGGCGTACAAGAGGGCAGCAAATTGTTCAGCGCGGCTGGACGTAGCGAAATTGGTGGCAACCACACGGATCATAATCATGGCAAGGTGCTCGCGGGAAGTATTACGCTGGATACGATTGCGGTGGCTGCGCCAACGACGGATTCTGTGATTACCTTTTATTCAGAAGGCTATGAACAAAAATATGTAATCGATCTCATGGATCTGGCAACGAAGGTGGAAGACGACGGCACTACGGCTTTGATTCGTGGTATGGGTGCGGGATTTGGTAAGTTTGGGTACAATGTAGGCGGCTTCCAGGCGTACATCTCCAGTAATGTGTTCTCAGCATCTGGGTTAAGCTCGTCGGCATCATTCGAGATGCTGATTTGTACGATTCTGAATCATTTTTACAATGAGGGCACATTAGATGTGGTGGTCATGTCCAAGATTGGTCAGTATGCGGAGAACAACTATTGGAATAAACCTTCCGGTCTGCTGGATCAGATGGCTTGTGCCTATGGTGGGCTAATTGCGATTGATTTTGAGAATCCGTCCGAGCCTGTAATTGAGCCTGTACAATGGGATTTCCAACAAAACGGCTACTCATTGGTCATTGTAAACACAGGTGGGAACCACGCGGATCTGACGGAGGATTACGCTGCTGTACCATATGAGATGAGAGCAGTGGCTAAAGCCCTGGGCAGCGAATATGTTCGAGAAATTACGGCAGAGGCGATCTACGCCAATCTCAAGCAGGTACGTGAAGTAGCAGGGGATCGTGCGGTACTGCGTGCACTTCATTTCTTGGAGGAAAACAATCGGGTGGACGGTCAGGTGCAGGCCTTGCGGGAAGGGCGTTTTGCTGATTTCCTGAGTTTGATTACGGCATCCGGGAACTCTTCCTGGAAGTGGCTCCAGAATGTATATCAGAGCGGCTCGGTGAAGGAACAGGAGATTGGTATCGCACTGGCGTTAACTGAAAATTATCTGCAAAAGCTGGGTGATGGCGCTTGCCGTATACACGGCGGTGGATTCGCAGGGGTCATTCTGACGATTCTTCCCAACGAAAAGGTTGAGGATTATATGTCCTGGATGCACGGCATGTTGGATACGCCAATTATTGTGGTTAATGTGCGTGCGCAGGGTGCGGTTTGTTTGAATGAATTGATCAAAAACGTGGGTTAATCTTGTCGTTGTAACACACTGCGTTGTATAACCTGTACAAATAGTATTAAACGGTACATTATAGCGGTTCTCCAACTTGACGCTGGTCATGGAAGAGGATCGCTTTTTGCTGTGTATCATACGAGGGAAGATAGTCGGGTATAGGTTCATGTGATATGCTCGGGTGAATGAAGAATGCGGAGGGAAACACAATGATTAGAGCAATATACGCTTTGCGTGACGCACGTGTAGTCGCTGATTCAGGGACAATATTCCCGGTGCAGCTGCACCTGCCTCATCCCACGCTGATCATTCCCATGACAGAAGTGACGGTTCGATTGAACGAGCGCGAGTATAGTGCGGGAAGTGGGAAGTGTATTTTTTTGCATGCCTCCGAAGCAGAGGTTGCCCTTGAATCGAATGTAGAGGGAAATTTGGTTACGGTCTATGTATTGGTTTTTGAGCGATACCAACTTGTTGAGAAGACAGATACCAGTGTGCATTACGAGTTGTGCCGAGAGCAGTTGCCGGGGGACGGGATTATCAAGTTCGCTCGCCATCTGAACGGATCGCTTGGGGAACTGACCCAGCGTGTATTGCAGTCTGCTGCACCTGAACAGAATCCCCGGGTGAGTTCGCTCTTGAATGATATACTTCATCAGGTATTTGAGCATTGGAGTGATGCAGAAGGCCATTACGTACAGGACATGACGATTAAGCAGATATGTGCCTATATGCAGCAACATGTGGATACGGATCTGAACCGGGCAGCACTTGCCCGAATGACCGGATTTAATGCGAGTTATTTCTCGTCGCTGTTTCGCAAAGAAACGGGATGGAGCTTCGGGGACTATCTGAACCGTCTTCGTCTGGATGAGGCCAAGCGTTTATTGTTTACCACGACCGATTCGCTTCAGGATATTGCATTGCGGACAGGGTTTTCGGATGGTTCATATTTGAGTAAGACCTTCAAGAAGCATGTGCACATTACCCCAAGTGCATTTCGTCAATTGCGGCAAACCGAACAGATTGCGGCTGTGCAATTTGTAGGAGCTTTGCTCAGCATCGGATTGACTCCGATCATGACCACACAAGAAGTTGCAGGTTCATCCTTGCTTCTTGAGGAAGATTTGCAGGATACGGTCATTACGAACAACTCGGAGATGCTGGAGCGCTTAAGAGAGGTGAAGCCTGAACTGATTCTTGCGCCGACGTATTTCTATCATTTTCCGGATGTGTTGAAAGAGATGGAGCAGATTGCTCCGGTTATCATGCTCGATTGGGGCACAATGGACAAACTGGAGGAAGTGAGCCAAGTCGGCCGTCTGTTCGGCAGAGAACAAGAGGCGAAGGAATGGATTTTCCGATACAAGGCAAAGGTGCTTGCAGCCCGAGAGTTGTTGCTGCAATTCATTTTGCCAGACGAGACGGTGGGCATTTATGAACTAAATTATGATCAGCGCTGGCTTATGCCCCATGATAAAGTGAGGTCTGCCTATAATTTGTACCGGGCATTGAGGCTTCATCCGCCTGCACGGATTCAGACCGAGGTGCTGGAACAGGATAGGCCGTTGTTCATTACTGAAGAGGATTTGCCGAATTATACTGCTGACCACATGTTTGTTATTTTGCCTGCGTCTGATTATGGAGAAGATCTGGAGAAGCTGTTATCGCGTCAAATCTGGCGGCGGTTGGTCACGGAGGATGGATGTCGGGTATATCCGCTGATACTGAATGAATTTTGGATGGATGAGGGTGTATCGCTAGAGAAACAACTGGATATTCTGGTGCAACTGCTGACTGCTGGAGCGTGGAGCCAACCATAGTACATGAGACAAAGCCAACGATAACACATCGACGTTCGTTCCGCGGCACCGCTATAATAATGATTGTAATCGGGAATGATAATCATTATTAATTGGAGGGTGTCATGAAGAGAGAGTGGTTTACCATGGTGAAAATGATGTTCCTCGTTCTGTTGGTTGCGATGCTCACTGCTTGTGGTGGTACAACAAGCAACACGGCAGCAACAGGAACCGGGACAAAGACAGAGGCGGCTTCCACAGGAGCAGACGAAGGACAGGCAGATGATGCGGACTCTGCGACCCGAATTATTGATACACCCAACGGAGAATTGGAGATGCCCGTTCATCCCAAGCGAATTGTCGTTGACGGCTACCTTCCCAATCTGCTTGCACTCGGTATGAAGCCGGTGGGCGCAACCAGTTATGAGTTGGAGAACAAAGTGATTCAGGATCAGATTGATGGTATAGGCAACATTGGCGAGCGCTCTTTGGAGAAAATGCTGGATCTGGAACCGGATCTGATCATTACGTGGGTCAATCCGGCAGGTGATGCAAAGGTTATTGAACAATACAATAAAATTGCTCCAACGCTTGTACTTCCGTATAACCATTTCAAGGATACATATGAGAGCATGCGTTACTTCGGTGAACTGTTTGGCAAAGAGGCGGAAGCAGAAGCATGGTTGGCAGATCTGGATCAGATCTCTGCGGATGCACGTGAACAGATTAAACCGTATGTGTCCGCAGAGGATACCTTTGCGCTGATGGGTGTTTTTGTAGCGGACAAGAACTTCTACATCTATGGTGATGGCGGGTATCGGGGCGGGGAAGCCATCTATCAGCATATGAAGCTGAACCCGCCTGCGAAGCAGGCTGCAGAAATGATTGGTAAGGAAACGTACCGCCAGATTTCATATGAAGTGGTTGGCGAGTATGCCGGAGATTTTATTTTCCTGGATCAGGGTGAGATGCTTTCGGAAGTATGGGGCAATAATGAAGGCGTGTGGAAGACGCTCGATGCGGTCAAAAACAATCGGGTGTTCCAGCTTGATCCGGACTTGTTCTGGGGGAACGACCCAATCTCTCTGAAGCTTCAGATTCAGGAGGTTGCGAAGATGATTGTGGAACGAGAACAAGCGAATCAGAAGAATAAATAAGTGTGTTAAACCAAGTCCGGGCTTGCCCGGGCTTTTTGGTGTTTACCTTTTTTCTTTTAGATTTCAAACTTTGCAGGTCATTAACGTGTTGATAGGGTAGCGACTCGAAAAATAGGCAGCGTTGTGGATTGCTATGCGTGGAAGGCTGAGATTTTCATATTTTTTCGTATGGAGGGATTGCGATGACTACACCTGTATTACAGGAGAAGGAAGAGGCGCGTTTGTATAATGAGTTGCGAAGTGCGCTGGAAGAAGTGGAAGAAGGAAATCAGCGGCATAAAATGTTGAAGCATATGAATAGGCAACTTAAGTTTGCCAAGTGGCGGAAAGAACGATTTCACAGGTTTGATCAATACTTCCAGGGTGTAAGGCCAGCAACACTTTGGATCATGTTAGCCACTGGGGCGCTTATGCCAGTAGTGTTGTTCAGCATTTTTATATGGGTATCCTTGTGGGTGGAATGAACAATGGAGCAGCCAAATTTAATAATCTTATATCTTATTCCCAGTGAGAATCGATTTATTTAAGAGGCTTGATATGATCCGGCACTGAACCTGTTCTGACTTCATAGCTATCATAATCTACCATAGCGAATACTTCTTGATCTTTGTCGCCTTTCACATATCCCGTCAATGATACCGTTTGAGATAAGTCAGCCGGAATGAATTTGTGATTTGTGAATTCTACATCAATCCCATAGTTTTCTTTAAAATAAGTGAGACTTGTTTCCTCAGCTTTTTGAAGGATGTCTCTCTGTTCACCCGACATGCATCCGCTTAATACGGTGGAAGTAAAACTGAACCATATAAATAAGAATGCTAATGCAAGATATTTTTTATTGAAAATGTTCACTTCAATACTCCTTGCTGTAGCGTTCGCTACAATGTGCTCGTTCCAAAGCTTTAATTATTCCTTTTAAGTAGTTCTTTGGGAACAATGGCATTCTGGACTTTGAAAGTATCATAATCGATAAGAATTGTAATTTCAGTATCTTTATTTGCTTTGACATATCCGCTTAAACTTATATTGTGGCTAAGATCTTTCGGCATGAACTTATGCTCAGTAAACTTCACTTCTGTACTGTATTCATCTATAAAATACTTTTGTCCAATTTGAGTTGCTTCTTCAATAATCTTGCCTTGGTTTGGTATGGTATTGCATCCTACCAATAAAACAGATATGAGTATAAGTACAATTGATATGAATTGAATTTTTTAAAAAATATTCTTTCTACCTCCTATATATTTAAATCTAACTTTCTATAATACACATTAACTCTTGGATTTGGAAAATAAACAGTGGCACCAAGCTAGGGACTAAAGCATAATCATCATAACTGTTCACAAGACAAAAGTTAGATAGGAATTAGCATTCCCATCTAACTTTTGTCTGTTTTTGGATTTGTATAATGGACATGACTCAAGTCCTCGTTACAGATTAATGTGTTTGGACATCCTTCTTTAAAGTCTGAATCTTCTCTTGCATGTACTGGTGGTAATCGCTAAAACTGCTGATGTGGTGCAAGGAATCGGAATTTTCAGACTGAATCTTAATTTTGCCGTCCTGAGGCAGTTTTTTCATCTCAGCAACCACTTCTTTTGAGCCTTGAATATCTCCAGCCATCTCCTGAATTCGTTGTAACAGCGTTGGATGACCCTCATGTTGCAGCATTTCAGCGAGAGGTCTCATTTCCTCCAGCTTCTGGGTGGATCGTTCAAGGGTGGTTATTACTTTGTCTTCATCCATGCTCGCATTCAGCGAAACCATACGATGAATATGATCCTTTTCCATCCGTTCCAACGCTTCCAGGTGGGAAGCTTCCAGTCGTTTGGGATCGTTCCAGCTTTCGGTTTGAACGGTCTCCTTCTGCTCCGAAGCATGGTTTATATTGGCATTGCCACATCCCCATAACAGAGTAGAGCAAGTTAACACCGTTCCAACGGCGATAATGCTTTTTAACCTCATGTTGTCACTCCTTCAATAATTTCCTGAAGGTAGTATGAGCTTTAATATCCATAATCATGCTTATATTCTTCATTTCTTTCCCAGAAATAAGCATATCTCTGATCAGACTGGTAAGAACGTCCTATAAGCACTCCATATATTTAGCTCATTGAGATTGAAAGTACAGACTTTCTGCTTATTTTTGTAAGCATATGTTTTCGGGTATGTAGATATTGATTTATAATGAATAGATACAAATAAAGGGAATTTGTTGCAAAAAAATTCATCTAACAACTAAAAAAAGATTGGGATGTTTTCTCCCAATCTTATATAACGAAGTGTAAATATATCGGTGTATTTCTTTGCAGATTTTTCTCAGGAAGAAGGTACTTCCTTTTTCGGATTTCGGCTATCTATAAACCAGCCTGGTCCTTCTACACTGAGAACCTCCTTTGTATCATAATTATAGGAAACGGTAATACGTTCATCCTCATGTCCTGGAACATGACCGTAAAGGTATAGGCGTGAATGGATGGAAGGGTCGTCAATATCATGACTTGTTACAATAAAGTCCGCATTGTAGTACTTCTTTATGTACTGAACACTTATTGGTGTAGCTGTTTCTAAAATATTTTGCTTATCTGAGGTAGACATACTTGAACATCCTCCTAATAAAAATAAAAAAATAAGTAAGATCAGAGCTACAGGTTTTATTTTCATAGGGCATTAATTCTCCTTTTATGGAAATAAACTCTAAAGACACTTTAATACAAATTATTATAATAGACAAGGCGGGGTATCATGACATACATAAATGATAAGACCTATTGGACCATTGCAGATGAGGTATACAAACGAGATTTACCATCATCCGGATACAAAAATGAAAATCTTCCAGGTTGGACAATAGTTGAACCCAAGGGGGCCATGCTTCACGATACGAATGGTTCGGGATTTGATGCTTCAGTGTATTACAATGAGGACCACAATCAAGTTATTATTGGTTATAGGGGAACCGAACCGCCTGATCGTCCCAAATGGAGTGTAGTAACCGACTGGGAGACTGATTTAAATGATGTTGTGGGTAATCGAACCAAAAATTTGGAGAAAACTCACAATTACATGGAGCAATATAAGGAAGAGATTTCGGCGCTACCTCTGCATAAACAAATGCCTTTTATTGAAGCTGAATCCAGATACCGGAATAATCAGTTTGTTCAGGCAATGAATCTCTATGACAAAGTGAAGGAAGAGTTCCCGGAAGCTGATATATCAACGACTGGGCACTCGCTGGGAGGGGCGCAGGCAGAATATGTTGCGATTCGTAACGGAATATCTTCAGCGAGTTATAATCCGCCAAGTGTTGTACATTTGCTTCCTGACGATTTGCAAGAGAAGGTTCGCAACGGAGATTATCTGAAAACTAATGTGGCCTATGTCCATCCAGGGGATTCTGTAGGTTCTGGTGTGAAAAGCGCGGAGCAACATGTCGGTGCTACTTACTATATCAATTCGACTTTTGAAGATGCTAATAAATACGAGACAATCCCTATGTTCTTACCGATACCTCGGGAGACGTGGTGGGAACAAAAACTATTTGGTAACAAGTGGTCGTTTGAATTTGTCCGTGTTCCTTCCATATCGGGAGAACAAAGTGTACTATCTAAGTTTTTGGATTCCATGCTAGTTGGCCAGAGAACGCATAGTATGGATCATTTTACTTTCGATGAAAAAGGGAACATAAGTAATATACTGTTTACGATGGATGGGCAACGTGTGGAAGGCCAGCCTAGAGTGGGAAATTATGAAGAAATGATGCGGACGAGAGAAGAGTTTAAGGAAGTGATGACTACGCTTGTTGAGAAGCATGGTTCTACGATGGGAGGGTTTGGCCAACTTGCGGCAGCAGTGCTGGGAATCAGCCCGGCCGGTATGAATAGGCAGGACCCAGCGTACTATGTTGGCGACCGACATGGTAGCACCATTCAGTTAACACCTGAGGAACTTGGACAGGCTGCCCGACAGATGCGGGATAGTCTACATGGTTTTGCCAATGATGCACGCTCCTCAATCCAGATGTTTCAAGCACATATATCAACCAGTGAGAGCCAATCCTTTACTCCTATAGCCTATGATGCTACAGCAACGTTGGAGCGGATTAATCGGTGGTATCAGGAATCAATTACAGAAATCGCAGATTATATTGAAATGAAAAGGCAGGATTTTGTTCTAGCAGATCAATGATAGCTTAGCTTGAATGAACGTACAGGAGGTGTACATATGGGGAGAATATCTATCTCACTGTCAGATTTGAGAAGAGCCATACAGCAGTGTGAACAGTTGCAGCAACGCTTGATTCAACAGGAACAGCAGATGCGAAGCATATATGGAAGGCTGCAAGATTGGAAGGGAGAGTCTGCAGTGAAGTTGTCTGCAAAAATGTCGACTTTTCTTGAAGGGACTACATCCAAATTAGCAGAGTTAGAAGAACACAAAGAGCAATTAAAACGATATATAAGAAAGATGGAAGAGGCAGACCGCGAAGATCGGCGTAAAGCGCCGTCTCCTTATTAATCAGTTTACTTGCCGAGCAAGGAGGTATTATGTTTATCTACCACAATCCGATCTGGCGCTGGACCATTAATCTTTTATATCCTGCCATTATCTTTGTCTTCCATAGCTGGGGACCAATATTGGATTCCTGGGCTGTTCCAATTGTATTTGTCGCATTGTTCTGCTTTCTGTGGAGTGGGGTGAAGGATTTATTCATCTCTACTGGACTGACCTGGTTTGTTGCCATCCCGTGCTGGTGGTACTTCATTGAGCTTCCCAAACCATCGTTTGGCGCAGAGAATTTTGCCGCTCATCTGGTGATGATCGTGCCGCTTTTTATATTTGTGGTGCTACTGCCACAGACCCTGATTTTGACCACACGTATGCGAATAATGGAGTACTATAGGCAGAATGGAAAATAGTCTGATTGGCGGCCGCTGCCTAGTGATGGATACGATAATTTAACATCATTAATGACTTCCTAACCTGTATGGTTGGAGGTCTTTTTATTAATCAGTAAGGAATAAACCATTTATATTTCCATATCCATCCTGTAAAATCTTCTGATAAGGTTATTCAAGTTGGGAGATTACGTTCAGGCAATCAGGAGGGCATATGAGCAAGAGGAAAAATGAGAAGTTATACAATTATTTATTATTATTTTTGATTTTGTATGGAGTTACTTTGTTTATTTGGCCTATGGCTCTTTTTGGACTTGGTATGTCCTTATCGGCACCGTATCCACACACATATGATACTTCCCGTGATCTATTGGTTAAAATTCTTTTCACCTATCCTTTGGGTGTATTATTCGCGATTTTTTATTGTGGGATTAGTTACGAGAACGGGCGATATAAAGCCCCTTACTGGGTCGTTCATGTTCCATTACTTTGGCCTGTTTCATGGATCGTAGTAGAATATTTAGGATTAAAATTTAGCTTTTAAAGAAAAGAGGGTTGCATACATCCCTGGACAACGAAGATTAGATGATCTGACGAATGTTATGAAACGTTTCAACCCCTACACAAAGTAATAGCAGCATCAACCCAAACAATCCCATAGTCCGTTTCATACGGCAGGGGATTTGTTATGGCTACACTTTCCTACGGAATTTTCCCGTATATGGAATGGTAATATGAATGTCCAGCTTCTGAATGGAATCTTCCGTCAGGATCATCTTTGTACCGTTGTTGGACAGCTTGCGCCACAGGCTTGGATTTTTGCGATAAACCTTCTCCTGAAGTCCATAGACATCGACCCCACGCTTCAGACCTTCACGATACGTTTGCAAGATTTGCTCCCGCAATGTCTTCTCGCTGAATCGGACCATCTCGTCATAGGAAACAGGGGTGAGATATTCATACAAGGCGGTCAGGTATTTGGCATCGATGTTGAAATGAACCTCATTCCCACGAATGACGGGTACAATTTTGACGTTGGGCAAACCAACGCTGAGCGCGCCATAGATGGTTCCTTCGTTTTCAATGATCAATGGCGCACGCCGCATATCCTTAAGTAACCAGTGAAATCCAGGAAGCTTGCTATGGGGCAAATATTCAAAGTCATCCCCGGTTCTTTCAAAAAAAGCACCGTCAATCATAAATAGCTCATAATTCTTTTTGTTCTGCGACCAGTGCTCCTTGTTCAAGGTGATGCAAGGCAGATAAGTTGTCGTGGACGCATTGTTATGGGTGGCAATGAGTTTGAAACTGAGCACTGGAGGAAACAGCGATTCTTCCAGGAACGAGGGAAGAGGGTTATGCAGAATGCTATCCAGCGGCGACAAATTGTATATGGACGTGGCACTCAGAATATTTTCCAGTGGATCGCGAGTGCCGTATACCCAGGTTGTGTAACGTGATTCCGGAAAACGTCCAAGCATGTCAAACACTTCCTTAATATGCTTGCTTGTCAGGATACTTTCGGCCATGACAATGGCCGTCACATGGCCCCAGGCAATATGCAGTTGGGAACTTCGAAACAGTTCGTTTACCGCCAGATTCAATGTTTTCCCCGACGCATGTCCAACCCATACAGGTGGAGCTTCCGCAGTTTTGGTTGAACTTTCGCTTTTGGCTACACTGGTAAAGTCCATGCTCTGAACATACATATGGTACAACCCGTCTTTGTAATCGATCCCGATCGCTTTGGCATAATCCACCTGTTGGATCTCATATGCACTCCAGCACCCGCTGGTCACGAAACAAAGAGAGAGACTTAGCAGCCCTAGCAACCATCGTTGTATAAGCCGCTTCATCGCTCATTCCCTTCTTTACGTGGCTCCTGCGTTTCCAGATAGACAGGTCTACGTTTCATCCATCCTTTCGGAAGTTTGAACAAGGAGGCGAGTGCCTGTTTGAAATTAAGCGGACTGAGCGGCGTCAGATAAGGAATGCCGAACGATTTCAGATCGGTCAGATAGATCAGGAACAGGATAATGGACAGAATGAACCCGTAGATGCCAAGGGATGCCCCCAGTACAAAACAGAAAAAACGCAGAATCAGAACAGAACTGGTCATGACCTGATTCACAATCGTTGCGCCGGCCACTACGGTTACGGCAATGACGACAATCATGAGCGGGGAAACCATGCCTGCACGGATGGCCGAATCCCCAATAATCAATCCGCCAACAACGGTCAGCGTCTGACCAATGGCGCTGGGAAGCCTCACACCTGCTTCCCCGGAACAGCTCCATCAGAAGCATAATGAGAAACATTTCTACACCAGACTCCATAGGAAGACCCATGCGCCCAACTGAGATCGTAGCTACAAGCGGAAAGGGTAGCTGGTCCATGTGAAAAGAAGTCAGCGCAATATAGAAACCAGGCAAGAATACGGTTATTAATAGCCCGATAAAACGCAGCATACGGCCCACATTCACCGGAAGGAACGGGAAGCTGGCATCCTCGGGTGATTTGAGAAGCAGAAACAAATTAACGGGTCCGATGATGACGCTGGGATTGCCATCCACGATAATGACGAAACGTCCGTTCAGCAGACATTCCGCCGCAAAATCAGGTCTGCCCGTGTAATGGGTTACCGGAAACAATGTGACTTTGGAAGGGGACAATAATTCCTCCAGTTCATTGGCGGTCATAATGCGCTCGATGTCGATTTTGCGCAGCTGATTCTTGACATCATCAATCAGTTCGGGATTGGCAATGTCCTTAATATACATCAGGGCGACTTTGGTCACGGAGCGAGAACCGATTAATTCAATGTTACAGGCTAATTCAGCTGTACGCAGGCGTGTACGAATTAAGGCAATATTGACTGACAGACGTTCGATAAAGCCATCTCGTGACCCGCGGATGGATACTTCTGTAGTGGATTCATCCGGCGATCGTGTAGGTATGTTGGATATATCCATGCTCCACATCTTCTGGATAGAAGGAATGCAGATGAGCATATGTCCCTCAAACACCCGCAGGGACATGAGTTCCTTTCCCAGTGGGTTGTTCTGTATGTCTATACTTGTCCATTGCAAGGTAATGGACTTCTCAATATCCGATGCACGAACAAAGTGAGTACTCTCGTACGTTCGCGTCAATTCGGGAAGAATAATATCATATATGGATTTGCTGTCGACCATACCGCTGCAATACACAATGACAATCTGCTGCGGAGACTCCCCAATCATATGGCTGCTGATGATCACATCGTCTGAACCTGCAAAAAACGTCGTCAGATTATGCTCATTGATTCGGAATGGTTCAGCCAGATGGGGGTTCTTCTTTGGTGTGGTTGTGAGCGGCATGAGCGGGAGCCTCCTTATCTTTTTTGTGTATGAATGCGGCTAGGGTCAACAGGACTGTAACCGTGGATACATAGGCCAGCATCACGGGAAATTGAATATGGTTTACATAATAGTCAACGTAATCAATTCTCCACCACTGTACAGCTATGGCACACATGATGAAGGTGACAATTAGAACGGCAACGTACCTTTTCTTCGGTCTGCGAAAATCGAGCAGATCGACGATAAGATAGATGGAGATTGCCACTCTGGCAAATGAACCGCTTAGCCATTGATAGATGGATAGGAAATCCACGTGCTGGAGCAACTTCCCAATGTTCACCAGCTTCCATTGCTCATAGGGGCTATTTCGTTGTTTCGCTGCCTCCTCTGGACCGAACTCTACGATTGCTCCCAGCGTTGGGCCGATCGCCATACTGAGCATGAATAACCCGAGCAGCAGAATATGCCACCAGCGAATTTTGCTTTTAATGTCATGTTGAAACAGCATCAATATCCAAATTTCCATCAGTCCGGCAAGCGAATAGATCATGCCTCTCAGGACGGGACCAGCGCCATATTCCATGATAGGAAACAACTGGCCGTAGTCCTTATATTTCATGTTGGCTGACATCACGAAATATCCAAGCAGGATCACAAATGGAAGCAGAAGACTTGAAGTCATGGCAATGGAACGGATACCTTTGGCAGCCGCCCAGGCAGCAACCAGTGCTCCCACGCCTGCGAGCACATAGGGTGGGGTGAATTGCAGATAAGTGGATACCGTCCAGTTCGTTGTTTCATATAAGGTATGTGATCCAAGTGCAAGCAGCATAAGTGAGGCAGTGATACGGAAAATCCATGAAGGAACTGCACCAAATTCCCGCGTGATCCAGTCAGTCAAACGCTGCCCGCGTACCCGTCGGATAATAACGAACATCATGCATAGGAACAACATAAAGAAAGGAGCAGCAGCGACTACCGATAGCCAGCCATCTCTGCCTGCATAATCCAGAATCGCCGGAATGGACAGAACATGGCACACAAGGCCTGCACTTAACAAAATGATGGAAAAGGACAGCCATATCGTGATTTCTCCCTTTTCACGGCTCATGGGAATCCTCCTTTCCGTTCAAGGAAGTTTCCGTTAGGTTGTACAGGAAATGGATTTTCGATTCCTATTTTATTTTTTTGAACAATAGAAGACGAAACAAGATAGACGGAAGAGACAGAAAGCATTAACATACAGATATAGCAAGTTTAGAAGACAAGCTCCAAACGAAGTATAGAGAAATAGGAGGAAACCTACGATGACAAATACAACGAAGGCACCTGGAGAGACGAAAGTTGGCTTTATCGGTACAGGCGTTATGGGCAAAAGCATGGCAGGGCACATCCAGCAGGCAGGCTATCCGCTGCATGTCTATACGCGCACGGCCGCCAAAGCGGAAGCGTTGGTGAAGGAAGGTGCCGTATGGCATGACACACCAGGCAAACTGGCAGCCGAGTGTGATGTCATCATCACGATGGTGGGGTATCCGAAGGATGTTGAGGAGATTTATCTTGGTGAGGATGGTCTCGTGGCAAACGCCAAACCGGGCTCGTACCTGATTGATATGACCACGTCCAGTCCATTGCTGGCTGAACGGATCTATGAAGCCGCGGAGGCTAATGGACTGCATGCATTGGATGCACCGGTTTCCGGTGGGGATATCGGAGCAAGGGATGCCAAACTTTCCATTATGGTAGGTGGTAGTACGGAGGCCTTTGAAGCGGTTCGTCCGTTGTTCGAGCAAATGGGCACCAATATTGTGCTGCAAGGCAAGGCCGGAGCAGGACAGCATACCAAAATGTGCAACCAGATCGCCATTGCTTCAGGCATGATGGGTGTATGCGAGGCACTGGCTTATGCCAAGACATCCGGTCTGGACGCGGAGAATGTGCTGAAGAGCATCGCTACCGGTGCAGCCGGAAGCTGGTCACTTAGCAATCTAGGTCCGCGCATGATCGCAGGCGATTATGAGCCTGGATTCTATGTGAAACATTTTATCAAAGACATGGGTATCGCTCTCGAATCTGCCAAAGCCATGGGTATGAAGACGCCAGGGTTGGCCTTGGCTGAATCCTTGTATCAGGAAATATCCAGCAACGGTCTGGATGAGAAGGGTACACAGGTGCTTTACACATATTATTTGCAGGCTTAATCGTCACACCCAAGATACAGCGTGTTCTTTTTCTTCAATAGAAAGGAAAGGAATACGCTGTTTTTATAAGATCCCCTTCTCTCATGCGTCTAAAGTCACAGTATTGGTTGAAGAATCGTATATACTTTAGTTGAACAATGGATTTTTGGTCCTCTTCCCTTTATTTTTGCCCCTCTTTATCCGACATAAGTAATAGAAGTATACATAATGGATGTGCGAAACCCACACTACATAGAACGGAGCTTGCCCATGTTCAAAAAAATCCTGTCTCTGTTCAAGTCACAGCCAGAGCTCGCGAACCAGATATCAGCTTCCGCTTCATCTTTACCGTCAACGGCCCCCATTCCCACGCGTATGGTCCGCAGTAGACGCAAAAAAACGAAATCAGATGGAGATTGGACCCGTCAGCCAGAGGAACCAAGCACTGCCCAGCAGCTGCATGCTCTTCCGGGTGAATACAAAGTGCTGAACGACTTACTTGTTGCCAATACCAAGTCCCGCTCGGGTTACTCATCGATTGATCATGTCGTCATCGGTCCGCGGGGAATCTTCGTGATTGAGACACGAAACCTGACGACGGGTGAGATTCGTGGCGGCCGAAGAGAGGCCAACTGGACAGTCAGCAGCAGCCGAATCAAGATGTATAACCCACTCATGCAACACCGAGGGCATGTGGAGGCCATTCAGGCACACCTCGGCGATTATAAACGGGTTCGTCTCGTCTCCATGGTGACCTTTACCAATCGCTGCCGGATCAGCGTTGATCCAGCTGTGCGGTATGTCAATTCGGATGAACTGATTATCTATGATCATGAATTGGTGGAGACCATTCTGCGCAAAACGGAAAGGCTTGAGACCGAAGTCCCCGAAACGTTGTATAAGGAACAGGATATTCAGGCGATCTACAACATGCTGTCCGCAGTCAATTCCACGGATCCCCAGATTCGGGCTGACCATATGGAAAAGGCTAAAGGCATTAAATAAGAGGAATCTGAACCTGTTACATCATCCATGCGCGATGAATTGAAACGAATAATGCAACATAGCCAGTCATACTTATCAACACGGTTGTCCTTCATGGATGACCGTGTTTTTTGTTCTCTCCGTAATTGAGAATAGGACAGGCAGAAATGCAGCATGAGCATGCAGGCACATTGTCTTATACACCCAGTATTTAACTTATGATAAAATAAAGACCAGATTTCATAGTGATCTATCTATGTTATCCGAAAGGATATTTATGGAGTGAACTGTTCATGGATTGAAGTAGAGGTGGATGTAATACAGGTACATACATAAGATAAGGGGAAGATTATACGATATGAGATGGAATCATAGAATCAAAATGTTTACGGCCATTTTCAGCTTGGTTGCCGTTCTGACCGCATGTGGCGGTGGGGCGAAGGAAGCAACAACGAAGGAGCCAACCCAGGATGCTGGTACAGTAGCAACAGCGACCAATAGCTCGGACACATCGACGACTGACTCGTCGGCAGCAGATACGAATGCAGAAGACTTTGCGGACACCCCCTCAACTTCCGATACAACAGGGGCTTCATCTGAAGAAGGCAAGATCGGAGTGGACTCTACACTGGAGGAATTGAAGCAGCAGTATGCAGACAAGCTTGGCTATATCCGTGTCCCGCTTAACGATCATCCGGTACGCAGGGTAAGTGAAGAAGGCTCCAAAAATATTAATATCGCCAACTACAGTGATGCGGTAGTGATTATGAACACAGGAATTCCCATCCATTCCGATTCACAGCGTTTGATCGATGATGCCTTTCCTTTTTTCACAACCGTTCAGGCACCAGAAGTCTCCTATGTGTCATGGGAAGAAGCAACCAATCTGGAGCGTGCCATGGTGAAGACGTTGTTTATCTCTCGTCAGGCGCTGCTACTTACGGAGGATGCCATGAAGAACAAGGATTACACCAGTCAGTCCTTTACGGACTCGATGGAATTTTTCAAGAATGCAGCGGAGTTTGACTCCATGGCACCTGTCGCGCAGCATACGTATGACATCACATTAACGAAACTTTACGATAAAGCCCGCGAGTCGTGGGCCAAACTGGCTGCAATAGATCCGGAACAGGACGAAGCTGCATTTGCCGAGAAGTATACGGAAGCCAGAACAGAAGCGAATAACGTGATGGGGCTGCTGAATATTTTGCTATCTACCAATGAAGAAGAACGTTTGGAGCAGACATACGGTAAATAAATATGATGTATCGTTGTAAGGGTATGTTTGTGTGAATGGAACATATCAAAAAAATCGTAAACCAAAATCATCGAACCTGGGCAATCTGCCCAGGTTTTTTGTTGCAGATGAATGTTCACTCCAAGTCTATTTCAGGTTAATAATTCAGAAGGAAAGAAGATATTAGCGATTTGAAGGTTCAAAATGCGATATAATAAGCGTATTGGATACGTGAAATTTTACATAGAGTTATGGAAAGAGACTAACGGAGCTGGCTGCGTGAACATACCAAATCGTCACGAAGATTAAACGCTCTGGGCCGGAGGAATGGTTATGATCAAGCTGTTGTACTACTTGAAGAAGTATCGAGTCGCCGCCATCGCAGCACTGGTCATGATGCTGATTGAATTGACGGTCGAATTGGCTCAACCCTATTTGATCTCGAAGATCATTGATAACGGTATCCAGCAAGGAGATCTGTCAGTGGTTTGGCTATGGGGTGGGGTGCTTGTGGGCAGTGCCGTCGTGGCGTTTGCCGCGGGTATTGCGAGTTCTTTTTTTGCGTCACATGCGAGCCTCGGCTTCGGTTACGATCTGCGGGAGAAGCTGTATGATAAAGTGCAAGCGTTCTCTTATGCAGTGTTTAACCGTTTTGCCACATCATCCCTGATTACCCGATTGACCGGGGATGTTACACAGGTGCAGGATACGGTGTTTATGAGTCTGCGATTCATGACGCGTGTGCCGCTGGTGGTGATTGGGAGCATGATTATGGCGGTTGTGGTGAATCCAAAGCTGGGTCTGCTGCTCGTTGTGATGGTGCCTGTGCTGCTCGTGTTTGTTATCTGGATGATCAAAAAGGCAGCGCTGCTGTTCCGCAATGTGCAGCGCAGACTGGATGCCGTTAACGGTGTCATCCAGGAAAATCTGACAGGCATTCGGCTGATCCGTGTCTTCGTCCGGATGGGCCACGAGATTGAACGCTTTGCCGGGTATAGCGGCAAGCTGATGAAAGGCACGATCTCCGCGCTGCGCCTGACGGAGACGACGATGCCATTCATGCTGCTCATGATGAATGGCTGCATCATCGCCGTGCTATGGTTTGGACGACGTGACATCACTACCGGAAGTGCAACCGTGGGTGAAGTGGTCGCCGTCATTAACTATCTGCTTCGCACCATTGGCGCCATGTCTGCACTGTCATGGATTCTGGTGACTTTCTCCAGAGCGAGTGCTTCGGCACAGCGGCTTAATGAAGTGTTTGATACGGAGGAAGTCTCGGAAGCAGGTCAATCGATGGACACAGACCGTACTGCACAAACGGGTAAAGGCAATTCTGTTATCCAGGGTGCAGTTGATTTTCGGGGTGTAGGATTCAGCTATCCGGGCAGTGAAATTACCGTGCTGGAGGACATTACATTCTCAGCCAAACGAGGTGAGCGAATCGCCATCATGGGAGCAACGGGCTCGGGTAAATCCTCACTGGTACAGCTCATTCCAAGGCTCTATACCGAAGATCAAGGTGAGGTTCGTATAGATGGTAATGACGCAGAACGGTTGGAAATAGCCACATTGCGCGGAGCTATCGGTTATGTGCCGCAGGAAGTGGTCCTCTTTACCGGATCGGTACGGGATAACATCGCCTGGGGACGGGAGAACGCAACGCTCGAAGAGATTAAGGAAGCAGCGCGGCGTGCACAGATTCACGAGACCATTGAAAAGCTGCCGAATGGCTACGATACACAGCTGGGTCAGCGGGGAGTCAATCTGTCAGGTGGACAGAAGCAGCGGCTCTCGATTGCTCGTGCATTGATTCGTCGTCCAAGCATCTTGATTCTGGATGACAGTACAAGTGCTCTCGATGTAGCCACGGAAGCAAGGCTGCTGGGTGCACTGGAAGAGTTATCGTGTACAACGTTTATTATCACGCAGAAAATCAGTTCAACCACCTCTGCCGATCTGATTCTGCTGTTGGACGATGGACGTCTGATTGGACAGGGGAAACATGAGGATCTGATGGATTCATCTGAACTGTATCGCCGAATCTATGAATCACAATACGGGGAGGGTACACCACATGTTCAAAGCATTCATTGAACCTTTCCGTCAGCCCCCACCGCCGATTGATCCCGAGACGCTGAAGGCAGGTGGAGGTCGTAAGCCGAAGGCACGGGCGAAGAACTGGTCCGGTACGTTAGGCCGGATCTGGGCGTATCTGGCCCGTCGCAAGGTCAAGCTGACGATGGTGCTGTTGATGGTATTTGCCAGTTCCGCGCTCGCTTTGCTTGGACCTTATATGGTCGGTGTAGCTGTGGATAAATTCATTGATGGAGAAGCAACGAGTTCCAGCTGGACGACATTTTTATTGGGCCTGTTGGCAGTCTATGTTCTCTTCTCCTTGTCGTCATGGCTTCAAAATATCTGGATGATTGAAATTGCACAGGAGACCGTATTCCGCATGCGGTATGATCTGTTCTCCCATCTGCACAAATTGCCGATTCCATTCTTCGGCAAGCGTCAGCAGGGGGAGATCATGAGCCGGGTTACCAACGACATTGAGAATGTCAGCGGTACACTGAACAGCTCGGCCATCCAGATTTTCTCCAGTGTGTTAACACTGATCGGAACGTTTGGCGTGATGCTCTGGTTAAGTCCGCTGCTGACCGTGCTTACATTTATCGTGGTACCGTTGATGGCCATTGGTATGCGCTGGATTACGCGCAGAACCGGGCCGTTGTTCAAACAACGTCAGCGTAATCTCGGCGAACTCAATGGTTACATTGAGGAAACCTTGTCCGGACAGAAGATTATCAAGGCGTTCTCTCAGGAGGAGCGGGTCATTCGCGGCTTTGAGGAACGAAATACGAAAATCCGGTTGTCCGGTTTCTGGGCACAGACCATCTCCGGTTTTATTCCAAAGCTGATGAATGGTCTGAATAACCTTAGTTTTGCAATTGTTGCGGGCATCGGCGGGATCTTGGCGATTCAAGGTTCCGTTACAGTTGGGGTAATTATCATCTTCGTAGAATATGCCCGTCAGTTTACCCGTCCGCTCAACGATCTGGCTAACCAGTGGAATACGTTGCTGTCTGCGATTGCTGGGGCAGAGCGCGTGTTCGAGGTGCTGGATGAGGATGAGGAAGCGAAGGATGAAGGCGCGGCAGTATCCCTTGAAAAGGTGGAGGGAGCCGTTCGCTTCGACAAGGTATCCTTTGGATACGATGAAGGACGCAATATTTTGCATGAAATTAACTTTGAAGCCAAGCCGGGCGAGATGATTGCTCTGGTAGGTCCGACCGGGGCAGGGAAAACAACATTGATTCAGCTGTTATCCCGCTTCTATGATCCTACATCCGGTACACTAACGGTGGATGGACGTGACATTACGACCATTCGGCGCGAGAATTTGCGCTCACATATGGCATTTGTTCTTCAAGATTCATTCCTGTTCCAGGGCACGATTCGGGAAAATATCCGTTTCGGCCGCCTGGATGCGACCGACGAAGAGGTGGAAGCTGCTTCGAGGCTGGCAAATGCGCATTCGTTCATCATACGGATGAAGGATGGGTATGACAAAGTGCTTCAGGCCGACGGAAGTGGCATCAGTCAGGGACAGAAGCAGCTACTTGCGATTGCCCGGGCAATTCTGGCTGATCCATCCATCCTTGTATTGGACGAGGCGACCAGCAGTATCGATACCGTCACGGAGATCAAAATCCAGGAAGGGCTGCAGCGCCTGATGCAAGGCCGCACCAGCTTTGTTATCGCTCACAGGCTGAACACGATCCGCCAAGCCGATCGTATTCTTGTACTGAAGGATGGTCAGCTCTTGGAGCAAGGTTCGCATGATGCATTGCTCGAACAAGGTGGCTTCTACAGCGAACTGTATTACAGCCAGCTGCGGAACAAGGCGCAATAGAATAAAAAAGAGCGAGTAACTGAACCTCAAAAGGGTTCGAGTACTTGCTCTTTTTGCTGCTACAAGTCGGACATCCCAGTTTCTTGAGCAACTATGGAAGATAGATCATCTGTGATAACATCCCTCTGGATGACTATTTTTCCTCTCATATTCCGGGTGTCGTAATATTTATGAGCTTCGGCTACACCTTGGCGGGTAAAGGGGAATACGTTGTCTACATGTATATCGAGCTTATTCGTCTGAATCCATTGGATAAACGCTTCCCAGTCGTTAGCATTGGGGCTGATTAAGGCAAACTGGGCATCAATTCCTCGGATGAGAGGTTGCTTAACAATCGCCGGATTTACAAGGGAAATGAACGTCCCATTATCCTTTAATATGCTGTAATTTTTCAGTTCTGTTGCTCCGATTTCCGTGACTTTATCGACAACCGGGTCACGAACCATATCCAGCACGACATCAACAGGACTCAAAATCTCAGCAAAGTCGGTTGTTGTATAATCAATGACTTCGTCGGCACCGAGCTGAAGAACAAATGAATGATTATGGGCCCGAGCCGTGGTGATCACATAAGCGCCGTGTTGTTTGGCTAATTGTATGGCTATATGTCCTACGCCACCTGCACCGGCGTGGATCAGAATACGCTGTCCCGGCTGAAGTTTACCATAGTGAAATAAGGCTTGCCAGGCCGTCATGCCGGACGCAGAGACCGAAGCAGCTTCTGCATCGGAAAGGGACTGCGTTATCACAGCAAGATCGGATTCTTCCACTGCGACATATTCAGCGTAACCACCTCCTGTACGAGACACAGCAATAACGCGATCCCCGGTTTGTACACGAGTAACCTTTTCCCCTGTGGCCACAACGATTCCATTTATATCGACTCCAAGAACATAAGGGAATTGGGTGGGCATGAAATGCCTGAATGTTCCGCTCCTAATCAGTTGATCCGCTGAAGATACTGTAGTCGCCTTCATCTCCACGAGCACCTGTGTATCACTAATATGTGGTATATCGCGCTCCTGCTCCGCAAAAACCTCAGAGCCTCCATAATTTTCTATCACTACTGCTTTCATCATAGTCCTCCATTCGGTATTGCTGGCTGTCATTGATTTGTTCCCAGCCGTTCAATATAATGATCGTACTTATAATGGGATTGGACGACAATTGTTAAAACAGTGGAATGTGTATAATATTGAACACTATCTACTGTTTTGTTCAATCTCAGATCCGATAATAAAAGGAGTAAAAATGGACAGAAGAATACAAAAATCACGTGAATCGATTATAGATGCCTTTATTCAACTGCTGTCCGAGAAGAATTTTGAGCAAATCACGATTAATCAAATTGCAGAGCGAGCGAATGTAAGTCGCGGAACGGTTTATTTGCATTTTATGGACAAGTTTGATTTGTTGGATCAGTGTATAAAATCCCATTTGGTGGAACTGATCGAGAGCAGTCTCTTCTGCGGAGTCACTGGTATATTTCCTTCCAAAGAAGCTCTGCTGCACAGTTTTCGGTATCTGAAAGAACATGACCTATTCTATGGTGCAGTGTTGGCTGATCAAAGTGTCCCGGAATTTCGAACCCGCTTGCAAGCTGCTCTGTTGAGAGGACTGGATAAACAAATCGACATGAGTGGCATCAATCAGGGAAGGAACAAGGGGATTATGATTCAATTCCTTGCTTCCGCGCTGGCTGGCATGATTGAATGGTGGATTACCTCAGCCGAACCGTACTCCGTAGAAGAATTGGTTGATGAATTATGGATTCTGATGGAACGCAATCAAATGACACCTGTACCTCACGTATAGAGGAGAGTTGCTGGGGTTTACTGATTGTTGTGTTCGGTTGATATATAGTTATCATCAAAAAAAAGAAAGAGCAGGAATGAGGGCATAGTGCCCTGCATTCCTGCTCTTTGCATTTTCACTAGTCGAATCAATCACAGATTACTTCGTTACACTGCTCAGCTTGAACGAGCCGTCGGTCAGCTTGTTTGTATTGGCAAAGTCTACGCCAGGTTTATTCGTTTCTGGGTCAATGATCGCTATCGCGATATCATAGGTTCCGGCAGCAAGACCGGAGACCGGAATGGAATCGGTCAGGGTGTAGGTACCCGTTTTCCACGTGGTCAGATTGACGGTTGTTGTTTTCTTGGCGACCACTGTATTGCCGCTGCGCAGTTGGATTTCAACCGGCCAGGCAAACGGGAAGTGCTGTACACCTTTATTCTCCACCTTAATCGTTGTAGTGAACGTGCTTCCGCTAATGGTGGATGGGTGCGAGATTTCCTTCACCACAAAGTGGTAACCCATTCGTTTCTTGAGTGCATCGATATTGGCCTGTAAGGCATGATTCAGAGGAAGCGAGGCAGGGGAATTCGGTCCCAGCCAGCTTGGTTTGCTTAGCTCCGTTTGACGCAACGTTTCCGTAAATCCGCTACCGTTGGTTAATGCCGCAAGCATGCCGGAAGCTCCTCCGTAAAATTCGCCGCCTGAGATACGTGTCTCCCAGAAGTTTGCATGTGCAGGCTGTTGCTGACCAATATCATCCCAATAGCCATTCTGGGTGCCAGTGTACCAGCCCCAATCGGCATCGAAGCTGTCTTTATGTCCAAATACATCGTTGAACATGCCCATGACCATGCCTTTATTATTGGTTTTGGCGAGGGCGATACTGCGCCGGATCAGAACCTGCATTTTGTCCTCTTTGCCAGCAAAGGCATCAATATAATGCTGAACGTATTTGTTCGAGATGTCATTGGTAGGGAAAGCGCCTGTGTAATTGGTTTCACCATTTGGTCCGACATAAGGCCATGTATGGAACTCGCCCCAGTGCCCGAAGGAACCGATCTGGACAAAGGCGACCGGACGATCATTGGTGTTGTATCTTGCCGCAATGGCTTCGATGGCTAATTTGTGCCTTTCTTGCAGATAGGTGGAGTTGTAGTTGGGAGAGAAGCCCATGTTGTTGCCCGTACCCATGCCTCCGGTTGTATCGTTGTATATGGTTCCAGGTGATTCTCCGCGGGCTACCATCTCATTGTAGAGCCAGTCGGGAATATCTCTGTGGGCCTGTCCTGTCGGGCTGTCCAGAATGAAGCGAAACACCACTTTGACGCCTTTACTTTTCCAGTAGGCAAAATTGTTGGCGGCTTCAATCGCACTAAAATCATATGTGCCTTTGGTGGATTCAAGCTCCTTCCAAGTCACTCCGGCATATACAAGCCTGTGTGGCTGTGCATATGTTGTGCTCTTGGCCGAAGGCGCCCAGCCCTTGAATGGATTGTTGAGTGGGCTGTCCAGCTCTACGGGATTCACCACAGTATTGTTCCCCGTACCACCACCTGATCCAGCCGAGGTCAGAAGGTAAGCTGGCAGTGTTTGTCCAGCCGCGGGCAATCTCGACGTATCCGAGCTGTTGTCGATATACCCGACTCGCACGGTGCTGCCTGCACTGATTTGCAGTGTAGAGAGAGGAATAGCGACCTCAATGACGGTGGAGCTGCGGTAGAATTGAGAGCTGGTCAACGTACTGTTGAAGTTCCAGACCCAGTCGGTTCCGCTGCCACTATAGCGGTATAACCCCGTATTTTCAAGCAGCCACTCCACACCTGTAACTCCCCAGCCCGCAGCCTGGTAACCAGTTGAAGTATTGTTATCGGTATTAATCCAGAAGTTGCCCATCGTAGTACTCAGACCAGAGCCTTGAATAAGCAGATAGAGGTTGGTTCCATCATTGGTTACTTTGAGCGTCTGGGCAGTGCCACTATTGGTGGTGAGAGCACTAACGCTACTCCAGTCGCTGACATTGCCATCAATGGTGATGGTTGCAGCAGAGGCTTTGGGCAAGGCTCCCGCAGGTAATAGCAGAGTAATCATGAGGACAAAAGCCAAAAACAGTCCAAAGCTCCGCTTGCTTCTATCAAATAATCTTGTCATGGTATACCTCCTGAATAATGGATTTTGAATGATAACTCGTTCTGCCCACCCCGAATTTCGTTATGAGGGGAGAGTTAGGAGAGCTCAACTCCTTTCTGATCCACATGAAGTAGCGGAATAGTAACGTTTTATGTAAGAGTCATGGTAGTAATCGGGAAATAAACAACTAAAAAGGTGTGAATTTGGTTTGCGGCAAATATAAAATGTGTTTTTGGTTCTTGGATTCCGTGTCTAAATTGCATTATAGGGGATGAATACAGGAGATTCAACAGATATTTTTCCAGGATTTATTGTGTTTTCTATTGAAAATAGGCGTGTTTCATTGAATTTTGAACATGAGTATTCATAACTGGAATAAAATATTTGCCGCAAATAAAAATGAATGCAAATTAAAGTATATGATAATACAACAAAAATGTAAACGCTTAATTTATGATGAATAAAGAGTTATACTGTTTAGTAGTATATAAAATACAGCGCAAATATGTTGCCGCAAAATTATTTAAAATTTAGCCAAAATCAATTGACAAGGAATAAAAACTATTTTACTATCGTTACATAGTCACAGTCCTGTTAGATTTATTAACATCGAATTGGCTTCATGGCATTTGCCGCAAATTTACGAGCAACGGAGAGTGTAAGCATGGGGAAGATAAAAATGGCTTTTATCGGTGTAGGAGACATGGGGTCACATCATTGCATTGGTTTTGATTTGCTCGAGGATAGTGAGGTTCGTTATATCTGTGATATGAATGAAGCCAATGTGGCACGTACGCTGGCTGAACTCAAGAATAGCAACCCCACCATAGTTAGCGATTATCGTGAACTGCTTGCTAAGGAAGATTTGGATGCGGTGGTTATCAGTGTTCCGAACTATTTGCATCGCGAAGTGGCAGTCGCTTTTCTGGAAGCTGGTAAGCATGTATTTCTGGAGAAACCGGTTGCCCATACCATTGAGGACTGTGATGCCATTATAGAAGCGGCGGAAGCCTCGGGACGGGTATTGCAGATCGGATTGGTTTATCGATATTCGAATCTGTATCGCCGAATGGAGAAGGAATTGGAGAACGGACGTCTTGGTGACGTGAAATTGATGTGGTGCAAGGAATTCCGTGACCCGTTCCCGCCTGCGGATTGGTTCTATGACAAGACCAAGTCTGGGGGAGCGATTGTAGAGAAGGATTGTCATCACTTCGATATTTTCAACTGGATGATCCAGGCGAAGCCTGTCCGCGTGTTTGCCTCTGGAGGCCAGCATGTCATGAAGCAAGGAGAGCCCAATCGGATTCAGAATTCATACAGTCACTATCCGACGAAAGAAATTTCGGATACCTCCATCGTCGACCATGCATTTATCACCATTGATTATGATAACGGCAGTAAGGCCAATCTGGGCTTGTGCATGTATTTGAAACCGCGCAATCTGATGGGAGAAGGGCTTGAGATTGGCCTGATCGGAGAGAACGGTGGCCAGATGGTTGCCCGTAATGACAAGACGATTGACATCGTTGGCGGGCAGGACTGGACGAAGGACCATCTGGAGATTGATGTGACCTCGGATTCCATTATGGGTGGACACACGGGTGGACAGACCCAACGCATTGATTTTCTGAAATGTGTAAAGGAAGGCAGAAAGCCTTTTGCTAGTGCGCAGGTTGGTCGTAACGCGTTGCTTATTGCCCTGGCGGCAGAGAAATCCATTTTGGAAGAACGGTACGTCTATTTAGAAGAAATTTCAGGCTGAGGGGTGTCATCATGAACAGGTTGAGGAAATATGACACACTGCTGTTTTTTCTCTTCATTTTGCCTTGGATTATCGGATTTATCACCTTTTTCCTATTTCCTTTTGGGACTTCGGTTTTCTACGCCTTTACGGATGCGAGACTTCCGGGAGCGACCAACTTCAACTTTGTCGGCATTGATAATTTTACGCACATGATGGATGATCCCATCTTCTTGAAAAGCTTGATGAACACGATGTATTTCGTTGTATTCGGTGTTCCGATCGTAACGGCAGGTATGCTGGGTCTGGCGATGCTGCTTAATTTCAATGTCAAAGGTATTGCCTTGTTCCGCACTTTCTTCTATTTACCGACCCTAGTGCCCATTGTGGCAACAGTTATTATCTGGCGGCTGGTGTTCAACTCCGAATTCGGCATCCTGAACGCCGGACTTGGCGCGCTGGGTATAGGCAAAGTGGACTGGATTGGCGGGGAGCATACGATCAAGCCGGTCATCATCATGCTTCAAGTCTGGATCTCGGGCAGTGGGGTTCTGATCTTCCTGGCTGCACTGAAAAATGTACCCAGACATTTGTATGAAGCTGCTGCCATTGACGGTGCAAGCGGGATTCGCCGATTTTTCCAGATTACACTGCCGATGATCAGTCCTTCCATCCTGTTTGTCATCATTATTCAGACGATGTATAACTTTCAGATGTTTACGGAAGCGCTGCTGCTATCTAAGGGTGGTCCGAACTACTCTGCTTATACGTTTGTCTACAATATTTACAAGTCGGCCTTTACCGATCTGAAATTCAGCATGGCGATGACGCAGTCGATTTTCCTGTTCGCCGTGATCTCGCTTGTCACCCTGATCCTGATGAAAGTATCAAACCGCTTTGTGTATTACGAGGGAGAACGATAGGAGGAGAGTTACATGAACAGCCGAAAAATAGCGGTAAAAGCGTCCCAATATACCATGCTGATTGTAGCATTAATGCTGTTCGCAGGGCCTCTTGTATGGATGCTCTCGACCATGCTGAAAACCAAAGCGGAAACCTACAAGGTACCTCCAACCATCCTGCCAGACACATTCAGTCTGGAAGCCTTTGAACGGTTGTTCGCTGTGCAGCCGATGATGTGGCAGTGGATTCAGAACTCATTTATCATTTCCTTTTTTGTTGCGGCGGGAGCGGTGGTGTCCAGTTCACTTGTCGCTTATGGTTTCTCCCGTTTTGCAACCAAGTATCGGAATATTCTGTTCCCGGTTGTACTTGTTACCTTAATGATCCCTCCATCCATTATGATGATTCCCTCGTACGTTCTTTTTTCCAAACTGAACTGGATTGATACCTGGTTGCCTCTCATTGTGCCAGCCTGGCTCGGAGGCGCCTATTATATCTTCCTGTTCCGACAGTTTTTCATGACCATTCCCCAGGAGCTGGACGAGGCTACATATCTGGACGGCGGCAATCGCTGGACGGTATATGCACGAGTCATTATGCCGCTGTCCAAACCGATTATTATGACGACCATTATTTTTGCCTTTGTGAACTCTTGGCTCGATTTTCTGGGGCCGTTCCTGTATATCAAAAACCCAGAAATGTTCACGCTGAGTGTGGGCTTGCAGCTGCTGATTGGTCAGACGAGCCAGGATCTACCGGCGCTCGCTGCGGGTGCATTTATCAGTATTGTACCTATCGGTCTGCTGTATCTGTTTGCACAACGTTATATCGTCGAGGGGGTGGTGCTTACGGGCACCAAAGGGTAGAGTGGCTGCCTGCTTTCCGGTTTTCAGGTGAACAGGACTTATTGATATGACTTAAAGGGGAGCTGTGTATATGAGAGCGAAGAGTAAACGGCTATTCAATGTTTGGGCACTTGTACTTGCTACAATGGTGGTGATCAGTGGATGTGGAAACGGGGGATCGTCCGAAAACGCCGACTCTTCTGGTTCCGGCGGCAGCCAGAGTGAACCTGTAACAATCACATACTCCCAGTGGGGGACGGCAGAAGAGCTTCATCGTACACAGGAACTGTTGGATCAGTTCATGAAGGCCAATACCGATATTAAGGTCAAACTCGAAGGCAAGGATTGGGGCAGCTACTGGGACGGACTGACAGCGAATGCAGCAGGGGGCACACTTCCGGACGTGTTCAAAACGAGTTATGCATACGTGGAGAAATACGCCGAGCTGGGCATTTTCAAGGAATTGGACGGCTTGCTCGCGGAAAATCAGTTTGATCTGAACAATGTGGACAAAAGTCTGCTCGGTCTTCACCAATATCAGGGCAAACAAGTATCCTTGCCTATCGATGCCAACGTCATCGTATGGTATTACAACAAAGCGATCTTTGAGAATGAAGCCACGAACCCTCATAAAGCTCCCGTTCCATCGCTTGAGCCAACTTGGGATGAAATTACCGACATTGCAACCAAGCTGACGCTGGATAAGAACGGGAAAAGCGCAGACGAAGCGGGTTTTGATGCCGGAAACATTGTGCAGTGGGGCTTGTCCATTTCACCGGGATCAACGATGGATTGGTTTCTGGAGCCAGAGCTGTGGTCCAACGGAGCGAAGCTGGTGAATGACGATGGTTCCCTTGCGCTTGAGACACCTGAAGCGATGGAAGTGCTAAACTATTTTATCGATATGACCAAAAACAAAAAGATTAACACCACACCTGCACAGATTGAAGGTTTAGGTGGACAGGTGAATCTTGCGATCACTACATCCAAAGTAGCGATGAATCCGGGTGGCAGCTGGAATACAACCAACTACCAGGAGGCGGGCGTGGATTACGGTATCTCCTATCTGCCGAAATTCAAAACCAACCAAACCGTTGTTCAGCCAGCAGGTCTTGCAATCAGCTCCAATACAAAGCATGAAGAGGCAGCTTACAAGCTGTTGGCTTGGCTAGCAGGTCCGGAAGGACAGACAGAACTGGCGAAACAGGGATACTCGATTCCCGCGAACAAGGCCGCAGCGGATGCTTATATTGCCACTGTAGGTGAAGATAATAAAATCTTCCTGGATGCGCAGCAGTATGGCATTGTATCTCCCTTTACAACCAAGAAAACCGATCTGGTCTGGACGTATGGTGAGCAATCACTCAAACTTCCACTTGCCGGAGATGGTGATCTGAACGCAGCGCTTAAGGATTTGGCCTCAAAGATGCAATAAGCAGATAAAGAGGTGGCAATGCTTCATACGTTTTCTTAAAAAGAATTAAAATCGCGGCAGTTATGGGGGACAGCAAGCTCCCTGACTGCCGCTTTTGTTTTATAAAAGACTGCGCCTGTGCACCATTTCATTGACTTCTGTCCAGTAGAAATATAGAATTATATTTGCCGCAAATTTGTGTTTGCAGAGATGAAATTGCCCCAATACGAATGGGGTTTAAATACATAGGTTGAGGAAAGGTGGGGGACTTCACATGGCAAAATTGAAGGATATTGCAGACCGCGTTGGTGTATCGATCTCTACCGTTTCACGTGTGATGAAGAACGATGTCAATCGATCAGTCAGCGATGAAACCCGCAAAAAAATATGGGACACCGCTGAGGAACTGGGCTATCGTTCACAGCGTCCGGCCAAGAAGAAGAAGGTCCAGCCCAAAACGGCATATGCGATCGGCTGTGTGGTGGCTATTCCCCAAAATAAATACAACAGTCCTTATTTTTCAGTCATTATGGAAGGGATTGAGAAGCAGCTTGCTGAAGCAGGCATGCGCCTGGAATTTGTGTATAGCATCGAAAACGATGGGGATATCGTGCAGTTGCAGTCTCTGGTGAAGGAACATCAGATTGATGGCATGATTGTGGTGGAACGGATTGATCCGGAAGCCTATCGCTGGCTTAAGACCAATGTAAGGACTGTTGTGGGTGTGGATATTACGGACCCGGACATTCCGGTCGTCGGTTATGATCGTGAAGAGGCTGCGAGGGAGGCAACGAATCATCTGATTGCCCAAGGTCATCGGATCATTGCCTACATTGGTGGAGCAGAATTCAAGAATGACTTTCTGGAGGAAAAACGGTTTCTTGGTTATCGGCGTGCCATGACTGATGCGGAATTACCTATTGATCATGATTGGGTGATCGATGTGAAATGGGATGTTTCGCTGAGTTATGAATTGACCAAGCAGGCATTTACCAACAATGCGAACAGACCTACAGCCATCTTTGCAGCCAGTGATATGATGGCGATTGCGGCCATGCGTGCTGCAACCGAACAGGGGCTCCGCATTCCGGAGGATATCGCCTTTTTTGGGGTAGATAATATTGAAATATCCGAATTCACTTCTCCCCCGTTGTCGACCATTCATGTACCCAAGCTGGAGATGGGTATGTTCGCGGTTAAACAGCTGCTCGATTATCTGGATCATCCGTATGAAGTGGCTGTCAAAATGATCGTCCCGTACCGCTGCATATTCCGCCAGTCTTCCAATGGCAAGCGAGAATAGCTTTTGGTAATTTCATGGATTCTGAATTCAAGCACCAAAATAACTGCAAAACAAATGTATGAAAGTTAGAAATAAATATATAAGGACTGTTTATCGAATTGATGCAGTATGCACCAGTGGACTGCCTTATAATTTCAGGTTAAGCTAACGGGCAGGTTAGTTTAATAAAAATATACAAAAATCACTATACATGGTCAGGTTTTATTATTATTCAATTTCTATAGTATAGGACAGAAAGGCAAGTGGAGGGTAAAGTTTAGTGGAATTTAGAGAAATAACGTGGAATAACTTTATTGAATGTATTGAGCTACAAGTGACGGTGTAACTCACGCACTTGCAAGTTCATCAAATTTGGATTGAATCGATTTTTATGAGCGGCATGGGTTCAAAGTGTGGTATGTACAAATGTATCGTTAGACGTGTATCTAAATTATATTAGGCTTTATACGCCGTTACGCTAACGAGAGACGATAGATCAATAAAATCAAGAATTTAGCTTTTGACGTGATTGGTTGCTATTAACTGTAAAGAATAAAGAGAGATACGGAGTTAAATACGAAAAAAAGACGTCGGTTTTTTCATTGGTCGACTTTTTTTATAATGATATTAATAGAATTAGAAAGGAAAAAGCTCGGAGCAAATATAATCCGACTCTAAAACCGAAAAAACTAGAATAATCAACAAAGGGTGCCATGTTTGGCACCCTTTGTTGATTATTTTTTCTGGGTTAGTTTTGTAAAAGCAGCTTTATCAAAATCGTCAGCTTGAATAAGCCATTCGCCATTTTTATTTATGAGCGTCAACCTTCCCTCTAAAGGGACACGCTCACTCTGTCCATCTTGTTTTTCTAAGACAAGATCCATCGTGTAATCCAGATCAACGTAATCTTCTAGTACCTGATAGACCGTAAACTTCATATTCTCAGGATTCAAAGAAGCTTGTTGAGTTTCGGCAGCTTGTAAAGCTAGTGCAATATTGCTTGCATTAACCGGTTTTTCTTTCAGATTCTCAGCAAAAAATGGTTCTATTTCTTTATTTCGTTCAACAACTATTTCTTCTGAAGTTTCCGGAATATCATTGATCGTATATTCCTTCGTCTTATAGTTTTCAGCTACCTTGGTTGCTTCTTCGATTTCCTGTTCATTTACCTGGTCTTTTTCAGGAGTCTGTAAACTTTCATCAACGGCTTCTGTTTTTGAACTTTCAACAGGCAACTCTGCTTCAGTTTCACTAGATGTGTTGTCTTGCATACATCCTGTCACCAAGATGGCGGATAATAAAGTTAATCCAAGAATGGACGAAAACTTTTTCATAATGTTAATTACCTCCTCTGGTTAAGGATAATTTTACCATATGTTACTTATTTAATTCAATTTCCTGGCTCGTAAAATCTTATTTGACTTAAAGTTGAAATTAGAAATCTTGTTTTTTTCTTAGAGTGATAAGGTATCATCTGGGGACTACAGGTAGAAAAACCAGCTATACAAGCAAAAAAAAAGCAATGTAAAGAATTCCTGGTGTTGTTACTTCCCTTGAGATTAGAATCGACAATATTCTTGACGAGGGATAAGACATAGCAGTTCGAACAGCCTAAGCCATCTTTGCAAGTCTAATTAGCTTGTCATTATTCAGGAGGTCTTCTTTGAAATTAAATATGGAATTAGAGAAAAAGATAGCCAAATCAGATGCGTAACCATAGTTCCCTACGATGGATTACTTGTAGAATTATAAAAGTTTGCTGTTAGGTTGTATATTCACCAATTCATTTCTCTTTACAATACAGAACGCCAAACAAGCGTTACTAAAAAATAAAAGGAGGAATACAAATGGCTGATAATCCATGTCCACTGTATTCGCAACATCAAATGAGAACTCAAGGCTTTGCATCAGTTTCCGATGAGAGTGGAGTAAAAATTCAAGAGCTCAATGGTGGTGGATGGTATAAGTGTGGCTGTGGCGAACGATTCATCTGTTGGGGACAACCACACTCTCGTCTTCCCATCACATACTACGTCACTGAAGGAGCAATCAAGGCTGTGACCGGTGGAACTTCGGGAGTATCCGGCTTCCGCGTAGTGCGTAGTATGGTTCGATTTACAGACAGTACTACACTTCCTGGCTATCTGTTCCTATAACTCATTAAGAATAATACAAGAGAACGTAATGATTTTTCATTACGTCCTCTTGTATTAGTACGTTAATTAAATGAGAAGAAACCCAAGTCTCAAAAGACTGGGTTTCAAAGCACTCACAAAGAAAGACACGATGTTATACTTACCTATTTTAATTGGTTCTAAAGTAAGCTATACCATAAAATATGCCAATAATAATGACCGCTAAGACCAAGGTGGTTATAATTCCACTTTTCAGTGAGCTTCCTTTAGCTTGGCGAGCGAGTTCCTCTGCTCTTCTTTTCGTTGCTTCATCCTCGGAACCATTTAAGTTATTCGGTCTCATATTCATAAAGAAACAGCTCCCTTCTGTAGTTATAGTTTACCATAATTACCATGGGGGATGTAGTGGATTTGCCCATAATAGGTCTCACTCCCCAATAAAAGTCTTTTTTAGTCCTGATTCCCCCGTTTAAAAGAATAGATTAAATTTCCCGGTCCAATGATGGAAATTGAGTAGATCGAAGATGTCACTTTAAGGGAATATGGTCATGGGAGACAGATACAATACATTATTGATTTTTGATCTCTGGATAGCAATGACCTAAGTATGTTCTAATTTTTTTATTTGAAGGTTGTACAATCACTGCTTCAGTTCTCTTTATAATACAGAACGCCAAACAAGCGTTACTAAAAAATATAGAGGAGGAATACAAATGGCTGATAATCCATGTCCACTGTATTCGCAACATCAAATGAGAACTCAAGGCTTTGCATCGGTTTCCGATGAGAGTGGAGTAAAGATTCAAGAACTCAATGGCGGTGGATGGTATAAATGTGGTTGTGGTGAACGGTTTATCTGTTGGGGACAACCACACTCACGTCTTCCTATCACATACTACGTCACTGAGGGGGCAATCAAGGCTGTAACTGGTGGAACTTCGGGAGTATCCGGCTTCCGCGTAGTGCGCAGTATGGTTCGATTTACGGACAGTACCACACTTCCTGGCTATCTATTCCTATAACAAAGTAAGAAATAAAATAAGGACTAATCATGTAAAAATAGTAATCTGGACCCCATGTCAAGGACACTAAAAAAAGAGTGACAATAATCGTTTAAGAAGCGGACAATAGATGATTCCTGTATTGAAAAGGGGTCATCTTTTTTAATCCCCATTGATATCTGCGGTTGTTGTAATAGCGGATGTAACGATCGATTTCTTGCTGTAACTCTTGAAGGGAACGGCAACTACGATGATCGACATGGTCCTTCATGTGGCCGAAGAACGATTTTTGGGGAGCATTGTCCCAACAGTTTCCGCGTCTGGACATCGAATGACCTAACCCATGCTTCTTTAGCAACTCCTGATAGATGGGACTGGTATAATGGCTGCCTTGATCCGAGTGGATGAAAGCATCCTTTTGGAGCTTTAGACGGTTCTGTTTCTTGAGAGCGTCAACAGTATTCGTGGCAATGTCTAATGTCAGCCGATGGGATATGTTGTGAGAGAGGACCTCATTCGTTGAGCCATCCAGTATGGTCGACAAATAGGCCATCCCGGATCGGCCGTATGGAAGGTACGTGATATCCGTAAGCAAGGCCAGACCGGGTATGCCCCTCTTGAAGTCCCTCTGTAGAGTATTGGGTAAGGTCCGGTGTTCCAGCGTAGCTTTGGCCATGCGTTTATAATGGTTGATTTTTCTATGCGGACATATGATGTTAAATTTCTTCATCAATCTACGGATTTTCTTTAGGTTATAGATGACACCAAACTCTCGTGCTCAAGAATCATCTTGATGGAGCGTGAGCCCTTCTTGTAACCCCTTCGTTCGAAAGTCTTTTTAATCAGCTTCCCTGCCTCAGCATCCGAACGAACCCGCTCTAAACGTAAATCTGCAGCTTGTAAGTAGCTGTAATACCCCGAACGAGATACGTTAAGCAATGAGCAGAGGTATCCTGTCATACGTCCCAAGCCTTGATCCATGGCTTCCTTTATGACCTCGAACAACTTAATCTTACTTAGATTCATTCCCTTTGCTACCAGCAACCTTTCTTTCGTATCTAGCTTTTTTAGCAGTTCTACTTGAGATTCGAGTAGATGAATCCGTGCTTCTTGTTTTGCAATGATTTCTTCCTGCGATAACTCTCTTTGTAAAGGGCGACCCGAGGCTTCTTTTCGGGAGTCAGACAACCCAATAATCCCTCCATGATCGTAGGCTTTTTTCCAACGGCCGGCAGATTGTTTTAGTCGTTTCATTCCAATTACGGTAACATCAAACCCGTGAGCTTCAAAGATCTCTCTAGGTGCCTTTCCCATCATATATTCGTCAATGAATAACTACTTAAATTCATCTGCATAGGTTATGGCTTTGTCACTAACATTCCTTACATATCTGTTCTTTGATATCTGTTCACGTTCTTCTTCTGTGAATCGCTTTTTGCTCATGATGTAATCCCCCCATTGCTTGCTTCAGCATACAAAAAGGTACCCACAGTCCAACACCTTTTTTTCAAAGTGTCCAGTCTATGGGTACCAGTGTATTCCTTGCGTCCTTTTGTTATTTTTAAAACGTTTGCTTTTTTCAGTAATAGGACCAAAACATCGTTAAAAAAGCCAGATTCCATACTCCAACCTTTAAACTTTTGTTGACTTTACGTACAGCCATCTTTAATTTATTGTTTCCATGCCTTGCCTCATTTCACTCACTGTGCTTTGATTGCACTCTTATTAGTATGCAATATAACCAGGCTTAATCTTTCATTAAATACCTTCAGGAATAGTTGGCTCCAATTTATCGTCTTTTTTCATCCCTAAAATCCCCTCCTTTTATACGTAATAAAACCTATAAAATGTTATGATAAAATAAGAACAAATGTTCTTATATGTGTTGTTAATCTTTCCAGTAATATATCTTTATAGGATAGGGGAGGGGGCCGTATGCTCCAAGAAAATAAGGTAGATCAACCAGGAATTTCTGAGGAGGAGAAACGTTTTATTGGCTACATCTCCAGTATGCTTCACTATAATTCCATCCATTTTGACAAAAAAATAAGGAAAATAACCGAGCGTTACGCTTTGGTTTTGGATGATATTGATGTGAAAGATGAGGCTATGGAGGAAAGCGATACTGAATCGATATCTGAACCATTAGAAGAGCAAATCAGTGACCCTTCACTTTATGCTGCTTTTCTGAGTCTAACTACTCGAGAACGAGAGGTAGTTAATCTTTCTATCTGTAGGTTGCTGCGTGATACGGAGATTGCTCATGTCCTCGGAGTTTCACAACAAAGTGTTTCGAAAACTAGAAAAAAAGCATTAGAAAAACTCCGTAAAGCTATCATCAAGAACGGAGGTGTTGGATATGGATAATATACCTTTTTGGGAACAAATTGTAACTAATATTGGTTTTCCGATTGGTGTAACACCATACCTACTTCTTCCCTTTGAAAAGAAGATAGATATCCTAAGTGAGACCATTAAAAAATGGATTGAAATTCAAATACGGTATATAAGGAGGACAATTATGAGTAAAACATGGAAAGAACTCATTCAACAAGCAAAACAAAATAACCCAGAGGCAATGTTAGAAATGATTTACCGATTTGAACCCAAAATCAAAAAAACATTATACCAAACGAATGTTCAAAATCGAGAAGATTTGAAGCAAGAACTGATTGTTAAATTTATCGAAGTGGTTCATATGTTTGAACTAGAAGGACAAAGTGAAGGGATGAGAGCCTGATGTCTTATATATTAATCACAATAGCTCTAATCACAGTTGCTGTTGTTTCGAGCATGGTAGTGAATCGGTATAGCCGATGGATTGTAAAGCATAAGACTCCAATTGTTGCGATCAATATGAGTGTATTGTTAACTTTTACCGTTATGGAACTTATACCTCAGGCGGTGGAGTTTACGCATGAAGGCTTAATATTTATTGTTCTTGGCATTTTAATTCCGTTTCTAATGCATAACATTAGCCATCGGCACGAAGCAGCCCAGGTACCAAGTCAAGCGTTGATGTTTATCATGATCGGGACAGGTATTCATAGCTTGGTTGATGGTATGTTGATGGCTATCGGATTTATCATGGAAGACAACACTGGAGCTGTTCTCTTAACAACAATGATAATACATAAGTTTACAGAGATGCTCATGTTCGCCATGATTCTAGTTACATGGGTGAGTTCAACATTACGACTAATGATTTACCTCTTGTATTTAAGTATGTTTACAATACTAGGGATGGTGGGACCGCTGTTTTTAAACGGAAGTTGGAGTGGCTTCGAAAATTTGTCGGGTATTGCCCTTTCGCTTTCATCTGGTTTCTTTATCTTTATGTCTCTAACTGCATTATTCGAAGTAGTAGAGTCCGCCAAGGTTAAACATACTCACATATATCCTTTCGTTGGTTGTGCACTGTATTTTAGTTTTCATTTATTTCTTCATTAAGAAATATGACCTTTATTTTTACGGCCCGTGATAGATTCCTTGTGTGAATGGTTATGGTGATGACTTCATTCTAAGCGAATCTCACCATGGCCCTTTTTATTTTTTTAAGTTTCGAAGTTTTATTATGATCATGAGTACAAAAGATTGCGACTAGGTTGTAAATTAACGGTCTCACTTCTCTTTATAGTACAGAACGCCAAACAAGCGTTACTAAAAAAATAAAGAGGAGGAATTACAAATGGCTGATAATCCATGTCCACTGTATTCGCAACATCAAATGAGAACTCAAGGCTTTGCATCGGTTTCCGATGAAAGTGGGGTGAAAATTCAGGAACTAAATGGTGGAGGATGGTATAAATGTGGTTGTGGCGAACGATTTATTTGCTGGGGACAACCACATTCTCGTCTCCCTATCACCTACTATGTAACGGAGGGAGCGATTAAGGCCGTGACTGGTGGAACCTCGGGGGTATCTGGGTTCCGAGTAGTACGCAGTATGGTTCGATTTACAGACAGTACCACACTTCCTGGTTACTTGTTCCTATAATTAACGAACTAAACGAGGGGGACGTAATGATTAATCATTACGTCCCCCTCTAAACTTCTCAACTCTTAAACGTAGATTCTCCGCTGAAACTGGTAACACTCAAATGATCTCCCAAAAGTTTCTGTTAGGAAGGAGAAGACTTAAAAACAGGGATAAATTGTTAAAATAGAGTTTTAAACTCGTTTAACAATGAACTCCTTAACCCTCTTAATCAAAAAAAAACCTTCAAGTACATGCTGTTAATTATCAAAACACACTAGTGAAGTTTTTCTAACCTATAAGATAGGAGGAACCAATATGGATGATGTTCCAACTTGGGGACAACTCATCGCGAATGTCTGGTTTCCCATTGGGGTAACCTTGTACTTACTTCTCCGATTTGAAAAGAAAATAGATGCTTAGTGAGACCATTAACAAGTGGATTGAAGTTATTAAAAATGATTCAAAAGGAGGGAAAGCATGAGTATAACTGCGTATTAGAAATAATATCTATCCAAACTTACAGGAATTAAAGCAATCTACAATTGCAGTTTCATATTCTGTTCAATGTTCCGCACACGATCCTTGCCACATTAAAATCACCTCGCAGTTAATGTTATATACTAATTCGAAATACAACAAAGTAAGGGAAGAGTCTAAACGATCAGACTTTTCCCTTACTTTGTTGTGTTCTAGTTTTCAGTAAGAAGTTTATCAACAGACGTACGGAATGTTTCATAGTCAAAAGAGTTAGTTACTTTGTATCTTTGATAACCTTTATTATTGCCAATTGTGATTGGTTTAATATTATCAACCCCAAAGCTCACTACTTCCGAATTATCACTCTTATTGCGAATATAAATAATATAGGCATAGGCCGAATTACTATCATTAATTGGTTTCTCTACTTTCTTTAGGTATAGACTTGATAGTTGGTTTGAAAAATGTTTAGAAAATCTGTTTATATCCAAAACTATTGCACAGAAAGTACAGTCTCTAGCTCAGGGATGTATTTCTTTATCATATTTTTGTTTTCCCACCGTCCTATAACCCCAGCTGGGGCTTGACCTTCGGATACGACTAAATACGGTTTGATGGTTACGGTACGCGGTAGCGTCTTGAAGGGTTCAAAGCGAATATTATAAGATTCGCTAATGGGATGAGAACCTATGGGCTTCAGTTGAACGCCATGTTCATCCACAATATCATATTGAAGAGCGATGATGCCCCCGTTAGCACCCTTGTATTCCGAAGGGATAGAAGCGAGCATTTTTTCCATCCTCTGGCCCGGTTTGGTTTTGTACTCAACGGATAACTGCGTTGTGATTGGGGTGATTTCCAGCTTACTGATCTGCAAGTTAATGTTATCATGATGCTTGATCTCCTCTGAAGTCAGAACGGTAACGGGCGTAGTTTTGTTAACAGGCAGAACGAATTGGAACGGGATATCGTAACCCTTTAACGTTACAATTACATTCAAGTCAAACTGATCAGGGAACTGGACATTCTGGTTTATGCCAGTAGTGTTGGTAACCTGAACGATTAAGCTGGAAGCAGTCTTACCGTCCATAAATTCGGAATTCCAGCTCAGAGGCTGGCCTTTATAGAGGACCTCTAACGTGTCCACTGCCCCTCTATTGGCATCAGAAGGCAGTGAATTGGGTTCCGAATCCAGGCGATTTCCAGGAGTGGTTATATTCATAAGAATTCGGGTTCCGTCAAATAACAACGTTGGAATATTCATAGTCACATCGCCATGGGTCACGCTTTGGTTTACGTTTGTAATGAAATCCTTGGCTTGTTGAACACCGGAATCTTCGTTGTTTTCGCCCCATAATGAATAGATTTGTCCCAGAACCGGAATTTGCTTGAGTGCATCAGCCATTGCGGGCGATACAAAGCCGGAAGCAAGGACTGTAACTCCAAGAATTCCAGCGGCTGCAGTGGAAATCCACCATTTATTAAAATTTTTTGATACATGTTTCTTTTTCTGAACGTGGGAATTGGAATTATCAGTTTCCCTGATGATTTGGTAAGTCTCATTCAGCTTGGAGCGGACGATATCCGATAACTGTTCGGGAAGTAGGCTTTGGCAATTCTTTAATTGTTTTTCTAACTTAGTGTTTACCATGTCGCAGCTCCATTTCTTGATTGAATTGAGATGAATGTTTTAGCTTTTTGCGGGCGCGATGCAGCCGGGTCTTTACGGCTACCGTAGATATTTCGAGAATGTCGGAAATTTGACTGATCGGCATGTCCTGTAGGTAATGAAGGAGGATAACAATCCGTAGGTTCTCCTCAAGATGTTGAACGGCATCCCATAATTCGATTTTCTCATAATCCTTGGAAATGGAAGGGACGTCGGGAAGCTCTCCATAAGGGAGAGCTCTTGAATTGTTTTTGATCATTTTGTTGCATTCATTAATCAGAATCCGGAAGATCCACGTTTTGAAAAAAGCGGGCTCTTTGAGTGTATGGATGGACTTAAAGGCTTTAAGCATCGTCTCCTGCAGGGCATCTGAACAATCTTCGTCTTTGTTGACGATGGACCTTGCAGTTCTATACAAAGGTAACTCTATCTCTTGCATCAACTGTACGAATGCTTCAGAGTCCCCAGCTTTGGCTTTGATGACAATAGGATTAATATGCAAAGATTTACCTGCTTTCTTGACTAGAAGTATTCGAATGTTCGTAACGTTACTTATATATTAGATCGGGTAGGTAGCTAAAAGGTTACGTGGAAAAAAACTAACGTATTCTAGGACTGCATCCCGTTTGTGAGACAGGGACCAAAACAGGGCTAGATAAGCAAAATTGCATCCAGTCTAAAAGCTCCGCACAAGCATGCTGTGATGTGGAAGACTGACGGTGCAGGCTTGAGTCTCGGATGACAGGAATATGATCACATTCCCAACAATTGTAATGAGCTTCTTCATAACAAGGATATGGTCTGCACTGAATCCGCATTAATTGCGGGTTTTTTTTTCAGTGGTACAGATTCTTGTCAGAGGTCAATGTCAAGAATCTGTTTACGGCTAACCGAAATAGGAGGAGAAGGAAGATGAGTCAAGGAGCAATTATCGAAGGGATGTCTACTGTAGGAAAAACATCATTATTTTCTGCAATAAAGAGATTACATAGTCAAGCACCGAATAGTGAAAAATTATAATTGAAATAAGTGGACACTAAGTTAAATCAAATGAAAAGCTTCATTGATGAAACTAACGGGTAACATAAGGCACATGGAGCAGACTGCAGATTGGCAGGCTGCTCCTTTTTTTATAACATTCTGGACAACTTCCGGTATTCCCGGGGGGAAATGCCTTCATATTTGCGGAACATACGGCTGAAATAATGAATGTCCGGGTAACCGCTTTGTACACCGACAGCCTCAATGGAATGATCGGTTTCCCGCAATAGTTTGCGTGCCTCGCTCAGGCGGATGGATTGAATGTATTCGTTGGGCGGCATGCCCGCAATCTGTTTGAACAATTTGGCCATGTGATCCACACTCAGGTTCAATTGTTTGGCGATGCCCGAATTGGTCCACGGGTCGGAAGGGGCGGCCTCAATACGTTTCATGAGTTCGAGCAGCTTCTCTCCGTGTACCGAATCATGGCGTGACGAACTTCGCCAGGATGAACGTAGCAGATGGGTCAATATTTGCAGCATCAAGGCTTTGCACACCAGTTCATATCCCGGTGGGCGCATCGTAAATTCATGTACCAATTGCTCCATAAGCTGAACGGTAGCTGGAGAAGGGGTATACACCGGGTTGATAGATAGCGGCGTCATGCCCTCTACGCAAGCTTCCACTGCGAATTTTTGATGCAGAACAGTCTCTTCGTTAACAACCATATCTGCCTCGGTTAGAATGGTCAATTCGTTAAAGAAATCAAAATGAATGCCAATGAAACGTGCTTCCGGGCTGGAAACCACCTCATTCTGATGATAGACACCGGCAGGTAGCAAAATTAGCTGACCCGCCTTCAAAATATGGTGTTTATCGTTCATATATGTTGCAGCTTCACCTTGAGAGACGTACAGAAGTTCAAAATCATACAGACGCCGCTTTGCCAGCTTGCCGGGAGGAAGACTCTGGAACTGAGCATAATGCACGTTGGGAGACCATTCTTTGTAAGTGACGGTTCGTTGCAGAGGATATACCGCTTGCTGGAGAGACATAAACTCCATCTCCTTTTTCAATGAGATTGGCACAAACAGATTTAATTAAAACTGAACGGAATTGTGCAAATAATCTCTTTATCTCCTAAATAAATGATCACGTAAAATATTTATAATATATGTATTATCACATGTTCTTACGAGAGAGACAACATCACGGATTAAGCTAAAAAAGGAGAGGATTCAGATGCGCTCTCTCCCTGTGGAACGGAGCACGAGTTATTGCTGCGAATCACTCAGGTCAGTTGCACAGAGTGGATTCCCCTCGACTGCGGATTGGGAACGATGTGTTCCAGTGGAGCTGGTGGACACGGTAACAGGCAGGCCACCTCATCAATCCACAGAAGTCCGTTTTGGCTGGAGTCCCGAATATTTGCATATTCGCTTTATATGCCAGGATGATCACGTTGTATCTGATTTCACGGAAAGGGATCAGCCATTGTATGAGCAGGATGTGGTTGAACTGTTCATCGATGAACAGGGCGATGGCAGGAATTATATCGAACTGGAGGTCAGTCCGCACAACGTAATATTTGATGCACTCATTCACAATAACAGCGAAGGTTCCGAATTGAAGGCAGATGTAACCTGGCAGCTGGAGGGGTTGCAAACGGCTGTAGAAGTGGATCGTCAGGGCCATCGGGTGTATGTGATCCATATTCCAGCGAGTAACTTCAAGTCGCCCCTGACTAAAGGCGTATGCTGGAGGGTCAACGTTTACCGCATTGATGAGAATGTGCAGGGAGATCGGGAGTATCAGGCATGGCAGCCCACGGGGGCTGTAAACTTTCATTTGCCTGCCCGATTTGGTCATTTTCAATTAGGATAGCGATGCGATGCTGAAGAACAGGTATTCATATTTTGAAGGAGGGTATTCGGATGAAAAAAGGGATTAACATATGGTCTTTTCCAGGAGATGCCTCTATTGCGGATTGTATTCAGACGGCGAAGCAAGCTGGCTTTGAGGGGATTGAACTTTCGCTTAATGGAGAAGGCGAGCTGAGTCTGTCTGCCACAGATCAGGAGGTTCGTGATATTCAGGGACGTCTAGAAGAGGCCGAACTCGAAATCGCGGGACTAGCAACCGGATTGTACTGGGATTACCCGATGACGAGCGCTCGTCCAGAGATCCGAACGAAAGCTCTGGATGTGTGTAAAAAACAGCTGGAGCTTGCCGCGGCATTTGGTGTGGATACCATTCTGGTCATTCCGGGTGCGGTGGGTGTGGACTTTATTCCAGACAGCGAAGTAACGGATTATGAAGTTGCTTACGAACGAGCGCAAGAAGCCCTTGCGCATCTGCTGCCGTATGCGGAAAGTGCCGGAGTATCGATTGGTATTGAGAACGTATGGAACAAATTTCTGGTGTCGCCGCTAGAGATGCGTACCTTTATTGATTCTTTTAATTCGGATTATATAGGTTCGTATTTCGATGTGGGCAATGTGGTGCAGAATGGTTACCCAGAGCAGTGGGTTCGCATTCTGGGTCATCGGATCAAAAAGGTACACTTCAAAGATTACCGTCGTCAAGCGGGAGGACTTCATGGATTTGTGGATCTGCTGGCTGGAGATGTGAATTATCCGGCGGTGATGCAGGCATTACAGGCCATTGGTTACGACAACTACGTGACTGCCGAGATGATTCCGCCTTACACTCATCATTCGAAACAGATCATATTCAATACATCCAATGCGATGGATGCCATTCTTGGACGTTCTTAGGAGTAAGTACAGATAACAACGTTTATACGATATATAATCTATTTTTTGTGGGAGGTAAAAACATGTTGAAAGTGGGATTGATCGGATTTGGGTTTATGGGACGTATGCATTTTGATAACTATGTACGCCTTGCCTCAGAAGGGGAACCCGTGGAATTGGTAGCCATCTGCGATCTGAGAATAGAGGAACTGAAGAACGGTAAAGCAGCCGGCAATATGGCAACAGAGCAAGAGGTATATGATCTCACACCTTATCGTTTGTACGACAACATTGACGCAATGCTGGAGCAAGAAGAACTGGATATCATTGATATTACGCTGCCTACCCCACTGCATGCTGAACTAACGTGTTCCTTGCTGGAGAAAGGCTTGCATGTGCTGTGTGAGAAACCGGTTGCGCGTCATTCGGCGGAAGGCTGGAAGATGGCACAGACGGCCAAAGAGACCGGGAAAACACTGATGATTGGTCAATGTTTACGCTTCTGGCCAGCCTATGCCTATCTGAAATCCGTAGTAGAAGACGGTCGTTATGGAGCGGTCAACGCAGGTTATTTCTTCAGGGGTTCAGGTTTGCCTCAAGAGTGGTTTTTGGATGGGGAGAAAAGCGGTGGCTGCATATTAGATATGCACATCCATGATGCGGATATTATTCACTGGGTGTTTGGCAAACCGGATCAAGTATCCACGCTGGCTCGCAACGTCATTCCGGGAAGCGGCTATGATACCGTGTCGACCAATTATGTATACCCTGACGGAAAAGTACTGAATGCCCAAGCGGACTGGACGCTGGGGGGAGACTACGGTTTCTCGATGACCTATCGCGTTAATTTGGAGCAGGGGAATCTGGTCTTTGAGAATGGTGAGCTGAAAGTAAATCCGAACGATGCTCCCGGTTTCGTCGCTGAGCTGTCACCCGACTCGGGATATTACCACCAACTCAAATATTTTATCCAATCTGTTCAAGCAGGTACGCCTGTATCTGTATGTACACCGGAGAGTGCAACAGGCACGCTTGAGTTAATTGAAGCGGAGATGCGCTCGGCGGATGAGCGTGGGGGTTTGGTTTCATTATAATAGAAAGAGCAGAACCTGTGATGCAGGTTCTGCTCTTTGCATTTCTGAAGTAGTACGGGTCTTTAAAAAGAGAGGATTTATGAATTTATTTATATTCTTTTAAACTTTCGTTATTCATTGCGCGTTCAATTTCGGCAAGTCTACTATTAATTCTCTTGATCTTATTATTCATAGTAATCAAAAAGTAAACTAGAGATATAATGCCTATAATAAAAACGAATTGAATTATAGTTGCAGACCATATAAAGCTCATTCGTACACCTCCCGAATTTCTGTTGATTAACTATAATTATACATAATTTGGGAGGCGTACGATGAGAAAATTAATTTTATGATCTTGTGGTAATGATTTTACTCTTTCAATTAGAGTAATTACTCAGTACGACCAACAACCCGCCAGTTATTCGCCTGCTCCACTGTTAGTGGTTGATGTCTGCGAATATAATCCTCCACCAGTGCCGCCATATCCGTGGCGCCTTCATGAAGTACCTTTTTGCCTGGATACATCGCATAATCACCGCCACCTGCTGCGCGATAACTGTTCATCACTACAGAGTACGTCGCGTCCATAGCAACAGGTATGCCCTCACGTTCCAGCTTCACCACACGACTTCCCACAGGTTTGGAGATATCCAGCTCATATTCGACGCCCGCCCACATGTCGTAATTATAATGCTGTGGTTTCGGCTGCATGTAAGCAGGATTAACGACAACTTCGCCTGATGTCTCCACTTCAAAGTAACGCGCCGTTTGTTCTAATGCATCCCGAATGTCCTGACCATGAAGCTCCAGCACCGTCAGTGTATTGGGATAGATAAAGTTAGATAGCACATCCCGAACGGTAATGAGGGAACCGAAACCGCGGGCCTCTTCACTGAGTAATGCGGTATTCGATATTTGTGCTCCCGTTGCTTCCATCTGCACCTGATGTACAAAAGCAATAAAGGGATGCGCCGCAAGCCGCAATGCGGCAGGATCGGTGATGGATAAGTCTCCGGCCACCTCGCCAATCGGCTGGTCCAGCCATGCCTGTGCTTTTGCTTCCAACTCATCCGTCAGTTTCATAACAGCCGCATCGGGCTGTACATCACTATCTTCATCCAAGAGCAACAAGCGAGCCTGTTTTCCGGCAATCTGCCACTTTCCATTCGATAACCGGTCCAACTGGGTGGATACATGACCTACACCGTTCCCACTAAATCCAGGCTGAACCACGGTCACACCATGTATTTCAGCGGTAAGCTGACGATGTTGATGTCCGGTAAGCAGAACGTCAATCCCTTCAATGTCACGGCAGATCGCGTACGCCTGATTTTCCCCGGTTAACCGTTCAGCAGGTTCGCCTGTCTCCAGGTCACTCTCAAAACCACCATGGTAACTGACCACGAGCACATCCGGCTGTTCATGTTCACGAATATAACCAACCCACGCACGAATAGTCTCCATAGCATCAAGGAACTGTAAACCTTCTATATTTTTCGGATGCTCCCAATTCGGAATATAGTGCGTTGTTGCGCCCAGCAAAGCAATTTTAACGCCTGAAGACAAGGTTTTGATCAGATAGGGAGGACCGAAGGCGGGAATGGCTGCTCCAGTAGGTGCAGTGTGTAGTACCTCTTCGTCAGGCTTTCCTTCATTAACAATATTTGCGGATAGCCAAGGGAAATGGGAATCTTCAACGGCTTTACGCAGCAAGTCCTGGCCGTAGTTGAATTCATGATTGCCCATTACGGCAGCATCATAGCCCAGTTCATTCAGAACATTAATGAAGGGATGCACTTCGTGATTCGAAACAAAGGAAGCAGCATACGAGGCCAAAGGAGAGCCCTGCAACAGATCACCGTTATCCACGAGCAGCAGTTCGGGTGAACGATCCCGTTCACGCCGGATCAGCGAAGCAAGCAAAGCAAGTCCGGCTGGACGATAGGCATTGGTGTTGTAATGTATGGGACGAATGGCCCCATGAAGGTCACTGGTTACCATGATGTCGAAGTTTGCCGTAGTTGTTATGGATGTCATTTTACAATCTCCTCTAAATATATAAGTTTAAACATATCAAATCACAGGACATTCTAGCGGCAGAGTACAAGGGAATTCACCATTTCTACTTGTATTATCAACTGTAATGAGGCTATTCTAACAGATCAAAGCCGCTCTGACAGCCTGACAGGAAACTTTACAAAACTCCAAATTTCGTTTCACATCGCGCAAATAATTGACGACTATAGTAGACAAGTAATGAAAAATAGAAACTCTTTGGAGGGTGTTCGCTTGAAGAAGTCTGCTTTATTTTTACCATTGTTGATTTTGGTTCTGTTTCTAAGTGCTTGTGGGTCTAACAGTAGTACAACAGGTTCGGCTAACGGGGCTGATACGAGCTCGAATTCATCCAGTACTGACACGGCAGAGACAGACAAAGCCGCTGAAGGTTATGTGCCGACTGAGCTGACTGTACAATTTGTTCCATCACAAAATGCAGATACACTCGAAGCCAAAGCAAAACCGCTCGAGAAGCTGCTGGGTGACAAATTGGGTATCCCGGTGAAGGTCAGCGTATCCACAGACTACAACACAATTATTGAAGCAATGGCTTCCAATAAAGTGGACGTAGGTTTCCTGCCTCCGACGGCTTATGTACTTGCCAAAGAAAAAGGCGCAGCTGAAGTTATCCTTCAGGCACAACGTTTTGGTGTAAATGATGAGACTGGTGCTCCAACTGAGGAACTGGCAGATTCGTATAAATCCATGATTATTGTGAAAAAAGACTCGCCAATCCAATCCGTTGAGGATCTGAAAGGCAAAAAAATCGCTTACCAGAACGTAACTTCTTCCGCAGGTTATGTATGGCCGGCAGCCCTGTTGCTCGACAGAGGCCTTGATCCTTTGAAAGATGTACAGCCAATTACGGTTAAAGGCCATGACCAAGGCGTATTGGCAGTACTGAACGGTGACGTTGATGCTGCAGCAATTTTCCAAGATGCTCGTAACACTGTAGCGAAAGACTACCCGACTGTATTTGAAGATACGCGTGTACTGGCGTTCACTGAGCCCATTCCTAACGATACGATCGCAGTACGTACAGACATGAATGCAGATTGGACAGCGAAGATCAAACAAGCATTCATCGACATCGGTAAAGATCCACAAGGTCACGAAATTATCAAAGAAATCTACACACACGAAGGTTATGTAGAGTCTGATGACAGCAAGTTTGATATCGTTCGTCAATACAACGAAAAAGTAAAAACCGAGTAGTTTTCTGTCAAAAGAAAGATCGTTAATGATTGCATTGCATTGATTATCTTTTCATTGGATAACTTCATCGTATCAGCGGGCAGGCCAGTTCAGCGTGACATACGCTGCGCTGGCTTGTCCCATTACAGCGTGACCCTGCGAAATACCATATTAATGAAAGAAGGATTACTGCCATGATTGAGCTTCACAATGTAACGAAAACATACGCTAACGGCACCAAGGGCCTGAATAATATTAATCTGAAATTTAAACAAGGGGAATTCATTGCCGTCGTTGGTTTGTCTGGTGCGGGAAAATCGACGCTTCTGCGTTCCATTAACCGACTTCATGATATCAGTGAAGGGGAGATTTTGATTAATGGCAAGTCGATTACGAAAGCCCATGGCAAGTCACTTCGCATGATCCGCCGGGATATCGGCATGATCTTCCAGAGTTTCAATCTCGTGAAACGTTCCAGTGTGCTTCGTAACGTGCTTGCTGGACGCGTGGGATATCATTCCACGATGCGTACCATTCTGGGTCGTTTCCCAAAAGAAGATACAGAACTCGCATTTGGAGCACTGGAACGGGTAAACATCGCGGAAAAAGCCTATTCACGTGCAGATCAGTTGTCCGGTGGGCAGCAGCAGCGGGTGGCTATAGCCCGAGTACTTGCACAGGAAGCCAAAATCATTTTGGCAGACGAGCCTGTCGCTTCACTCGATCCACTAACAACGAAGCAGGTAATGGATGATCTGAAACGCATCAACCAGGATCTCGGCATTACAACGATCGTTAACCTTCACTTTATCGACCTAGCCAGAGAGTATGCGACCCGTATTGTTGGATTGCGTGCCGGCGAAGTGGTGTTTGATGGTCCGGTATCCGAAGCAACAGATGAGCGTTTTGCAGAAATTTATGGCAGACCTATTCTGGCAGACGAGCTGCTGGATAAACAGGCTGTACAGGAACAGCGGGGAGAAGTTCTGGTATGAAGCAACCCGTAAACGTATCGATAGATGGATCATTGCAGAACGGATCAGGAAAGGGAAAGAGTCCTGGCACAGGTTCAGGCTCAGGCTCAGCTGTCAACCGTCCCAAACCACCGGGGCGTACCAAACATCTGCTCACGCTAGTCATCATTCTGCTGCTTTTGTGGGCAAGTGCCAAACAGACTGATGCCAGCTTCAGTGAGCTGTTTGAAGGTTTACCCAACATGCTGGATTTGCTGCGTGAGATGTTCCCGCCGCGGTGGAGTTACTTTGACAACATCGTTCAGGGCATGCTGGAGACGATTCGTATGGCTCTGATCGGTACAACGATCGGTGCGATTATTGCAATTCCGGTCTCCATCATCTGTGCAGGCAACTTAATGCCTAGCCGTTGGATCTACTATCCGGCTCGCTTCGTACTGAACCTGATCCGTACCGTGCCTGACCTGCTACTTGCGGCGCTGTTCGTTGCTGTGTTTGGACTGGGACCGATTCCTGGTATATTGGCACTCGCCGTCTTCTCGGTGGGACTGATTGCCAAGCTGACCTACGAAACGCTGGAAACGATTGATCAGGGACCGCTTGAAGCGATGACGGCTGTCGGCATGAACCGGATTCAACTGATTGTTTATGGTGTGGTGCCGCAACTGGCCGCCCAGTTTACTTCCTATGTCCTGTATGCCTTTGAGATTAATGTGCGTGCCGCTGCGATTCTCGGATTGGTTGGAGCTGGGGGTATCGGACTGTATTATGAAGCAACACTTGGATTCCTGGAATATGACAAAACGAGTGTAATCATTCTGTTTACCCTTGTCATTGTTCTGATCATTGATTATGTAAGTACTAAGCTGCGGGAGAAATTGTTATGATGAAAAATGAAACAAGCGTAATCCGGCGCAAACCACGGAAGAACCCGCTTCGCTGGGTCATTGTAATCTTGCTTATTCTTGTGTACGCTTGGGCACTTGCCGGCGTACCGTTTACCGGTTTGAAGGAAACCGCTGGTCAGATCATGAAGGCAATTATTGCCGGGGTTTTCTCCCCGGATTGGGACTTTGTTTATCTGCCTGAGGGTGAAGATTTGCTGCGAGGATTGCTGGATACGCTGGCGATCTCCGTGCTGGGTACTGTCATTTCCGCTGTACTGTGTATCCCGTTTGCGTTCTGGTCTGCCCGGAATATGAGCAGCTTCCGTCCTGTATCGGGTACGGGCAAAATGGTGCTCAGCTTTATCCGTACGTTCCCGGAGATTATTATGGCTTTGCTGTTTATCAAGGCGGTGGGTCCGGGTTCCTTCGCGGGTGTACTCGCCCTTGGACTTCATTCCATCGGGATGCTAGGTAAACTGTTCGCTGATGAAGTGGAAAATATTGATTATGGTCCTTCTGAAGCGTTGCTCGCTTCCGGAGCGACTCGCATGCAGCAGCTGTGGTTTGCTGTACTGCCACAGGTTTTGCCTGGATTCCTTAACTACACGTTGTATCGGTTCGAGATTAATGTGCGTTCCGCAACCATTCTGGGGGTTATCGGGGCAGGGGGGATTGGTACACCGCTGATCTTTGCACTCAGTACTCGGAACTGGCCGCGAGTAGGGATTATCCTGCTTGGGATCATCGTGATGATTACGATCATTGATCTGATCTCTGGATACATTCGCAAGAAGCTGGTATAGAGAAGCAAAAGTACTAATAAAGACGAATAAAATAAAGAACATGATGGATATGTTTCAATCCATTGTTGATCTATCGGAAGAGCAGCCCATGCATTAGCAGGTGCTGCTTTTTGTGTTTTGTAGGAAGTTAGTATCAGCAAAATGTTGAACCTATATGAAATTACTGTTTTAGAAGTAGTCTCATCTTATGATAATGTATAATTATAAATTTAGTAGTGGAGGTAAATTATGAGAAAAAACAATAACGTACTATGGGTGTCTATATCTATACTTATTCTAATAATCGCCATGTCTCTCACTGGGTGTTCAAAAATGCAAACAAGAATTAATCTCATGGGAGAGAGTGAACATTGGAGAGGCGAGCTAGATACGACAATAACAAATGAAAGCTCGGAAAATGGAGAGTATACTATATTTTATAAAAAAGATAATTTGGAAGATATTAAAGGATATAAAATTAACATTAATGAAGGAAGAATAATTAGAAAGGAAAGCGATTTAACTTCGAAATCGATAAATTTTCCTATAATACGAACAAAAGGTTCACAAGTCAGTAGGAATAAAGACCAAACTATTGTCATTGAGTGGACAGATATGAATGGTAACAACTTTGAAGAAAAACTGATCTTAAGTGATAAATAAAACAGAAAAAAACCGAAGCAAGGTGCCTGGAGTCCCGGCAAACTTGCTTCGGTTTTTCAATGCTTGGTTAAACGTCAGGCATTCCTTTGTGAGACTTAGCTTGCTGCTGGCAGAGATACAGCGGATTTCGTTACTTGTACCGTAATCGTTTCCGTGCTTGTCACACCCGCTGCATTGATCAGCTCGGCACGGTACGTGTACGTTCCATTCGCGTGACCGGATACATCTGTCACAGCACTTTGTGCATTAGGTGTTACGGCGTTCAGTGTTTTGGTATCGATCAGTTGACCATTCTCATAGAGACGGTATTCTGATGCGTTTGTTCCCCACCACAGATTCATCGTCACTTTGTAGTTGCCGTCCCCATCCCAATTGTCTTGGGAGAGAACTGCTTTGCCAGGGGCAGCATTCGCAACTTGTACCGTGAGTACTTCACTGCGAGTTGTCCCCTTGGAGTTCGTCAGCTCAGCTACATAGGAATAAGTCCCGTTAGCTTTCCCATTAATCGTAGTTTGGGCCGATTGCGCCGCTGGTGTAGCATCAGTCAGCTTTTGTGTGTCAATCAGCACGCCATTTTCATACAGCTTATAGCTTGTGCCATTGTCACCCCACCAGAGGTTCATCGTAACCGTATAAGATCCTTCAGACAGACCGTTGCTGTAACCATTATTGGATGTAAGCGCCGGTTTGCCTGGTGCGCCAACAGCTGGCGTAGAAGGTCCTTCTTCGCCGCCTTCCTCCACTTTTACGAAATCGTTCAAGCTTCTAGGCTTCAGTTGAAATACATCTTTGAAAATAGCGGCAACACCTGTCACGCTGATTTTATCGCCTGCTGCATAAGGGAAGGTCGTTTGCGTTACACCTGTGCGTGTATCCACACGTACATGCGTGCTTGTTCCGTCCGCTGCAACTGCGTCGAATTCAAACGAACCTGCAGGTGTTGCACTAATGATGTTCTCAACAGTTACTTCTTTCAATTGAACGAGTTGACCCTGGTTTGCAGCCGTAACTGCTGGCACTTCAATGGCAGCAGGGATGGAAGCTGTACCCGTTTTCTCGATTGCTACGATATCCGTAAGCTCAAATTCACTGTTATACAGCGCCGTTGCTGCGGTTACTTTAACCACATCTCCAGCGTGGAAGCCGCCAGTGCTTTGGAAAACATAGAGGCCGCCAGTTGTGTCTTGAAGGTAGAAGGATTGTCCACCAAAAGCACCCGGCTCTGTAGTAACTACGCCTTCAACCGTAACGGTTGAACCAGCTGCTTTGGTGCGAGCATCAGCAATGCTGATTGTTGCCGGGATAGGTCCTTCTTCTTCCGGAAGCTGCTCAGCCGGAACATTGCCGACGGTAACTGCATTTGTTATCAGGTTGCTGCCGTTCAGACGCAGACGCAGGCTGGCAGCGCCCGTTGTACCTGATTTAATGCGGACATTCAGGTCTTTGATTGCGCGACCTTTGCTGTCGGAAGTTACGCTAAAGTTGGAGCTATAACCGTATGAAGTCGGCCATGTACCACTTTCATTCTGAATCATGGCGACCTGTGTTCCACCAGTCAGGTAAATCCCTGCACTGTAACCGGAAACGGTTGTGTTAGCAGGCATGTTCTCGACAACCACGCGGATCTGGAAATCCTCCGCATTAGGCAGGGTGTCCTGCTTCACGAAGCTGTAGGAAGCATTCGCGCTTGAAGCTGGTCCGCCATAAGAACCTGCTTTGAACGTGGAACGATCATACCACTTGTATCCGGCAGCTGGTGCGGCCCAAGGTTCAGCCTGTGGTTCAGTGGAAGCCGCAGGTTGTTCGAACGGAAGCAATGCTGTTGCATTATCCAATTGAAGTCCGTTCACTTGAGTCAAGCTAGTGTAATTTTCTTGCGTAGCAAGCCAGTTGACCGTATTGACCAGCAATTTGCCGTCATCCACTTCTTTGAAGCCGTCATACGTTGTTTTGCGAGCGCCAGTCTCTTCACGCAGATATTTCGGTGAAGCATCCTCAACCGGAGAAGAGTCCCCGATAAACGCTGCTTTACCTGCACCCAGTTTGGATACGGCTACGTAAGGACCTTCTTCAACTCCGCCGCCGTTGTATACGCCTTGGTCAACAGCGTTTGGCCAAGCTGCATTCGTTTTCGGCAGGTATACAATACCTTTAGCCTTTGTTGGATCGGTGATCGCAAGTGTGGACCCTGCGTGCATGGCTACAGCGGATACACCTTCCGTAATACCAAATGCCTGTCCAGCAGGCACAATGTTAGTAGCGTTAATATCGCCTAATGCGTTGTAACGGAAGCGTACACCGAAATTATCGGACAGCCAGTCCGTGCTGGTTACATTTTGCATCGCCTCAGAGTTACGCTCTTCTGTGCTCATGCCTTTGGCTGGATCTTCGAACGCGCCACGACGATAGCCGTTGATCGCTTCAGAACCGTCCCAGCGGTTTTTGTTACGGTCAGCATTGTAGTGATCTCCAATGAAGAAGATGCTTCCGCCTTTTTCCACATACTCTTTCATGGCTGCCTGTTCTGTCGTTTTGAAGGGAACATTGGGTTCAGCGATGACAAACACGTTATATTCTTTCAGATCGTCATAGGTAAAAGGAGTCGTCTTGCGCAGTTCCTTTACATAATATCCATCATTCGCGAGTGCATTGCCGAAGTCCGAGAAGCCTCCGTCAATGACCCAGTCAGCCGCTCCGGCTGTCTGTGCATGAGTATTGTCGAACAATACTTTCTTGCCTGCATTTCCATTAACAACCTTCGCCTGAATGAACGGTGCAGGGTCTGTTGCCCACTCGGCTTGAACCGCTGCATCTCCGTTCCACAATCCGATCTGAAGCGGCAATGCCATGGACAATGCCAGGAGTGATTTTACCCATACTCCTCGCATACGTGTCAATTTACCCAACCAAATCCCTCCCAAATATTAGTTGAAACATGAGTTCGTCCATATTCTAACACACCAAAATCTCACATAGTCATAACAATTTGTAAAAACGAACTCGACTTTTGTAAAAATGAGTCATTTGTCATGCTCGATAAAGCAAATTTTGATACTTTCTAACATCAGATGTTGATTTCACGTCATTCCTGCAATGAAAAAAGCCATCTCTTATGAGATGACTTTGGCCCGAATTCGATTGACGGCATGGAATACCGAGGATTTGATCATGCCTTCACTGCGGTTGACGAGCTGGGCGGTTTCCTTGATGCTGTACCCGTGAATCACGCGTAATTCAAGAATTTTGCGATGTTCTGTATTGTTAATGACCGACACAAGGTCGTTAACACCTTCGGAAATCTCCAACTCGGACGTATCACAGTGATACGTTTGCATCTCCAATCTACTGTCCCGCCTTAATGTACGGGTTCGCTTGCGGAATGTATCCATGGCGAGGTTACGGGCAATTCTTTTGAGGTAGTAGAGTAGCCGTTCTTCCGGAATGTCTGCCGATACATTCATCATTCGAATGAAGCACTCCTGCGTGAGATCCTCTGCATCCTGTTGATTTTTGACGATCTGAGATAGATACCGTGTCACTTCTGATTTATAGTTTACATAAGCATCATGAATGGTTGTTTTGTTCACGTGATGTTTTCCCCTTTGGATACCGATCTGGCCTTTTCCGGTCTGGTTTGTTCTCTATGTTCCATAGTATATCGGGATGATGTTTCCAAAGACGCCAGACTTGTATCCGAGTTGTAACATTTTTCGTGAACCTCTGTTCAATCATGAAGCAGAGATACAAAATATAAGGCAGATGAAATTCATAGAGCAGGGAGATTAAGATTCATCATGAGACCGAAACAGATTTTGATTATTGAAGACGAAGAGTCCATTCGCGACATCCTGTCCTATTCTTTGCGCAAGGAAGGATTTGAGATGGCCGAAGCAGCAACAGGCAGAGAGGGCCTGGAGTTGCTCAGAGAGTCCAGACCAGACTTGATCCTGCTGGACCTGATGCTGCCGGATATGAGCGGATTCGATGTGTGCAGACAGCTTTCCGTAAATTCAAAGATTCCCGTGATTATGATTACGGCGAAATCCGATATGCTGGACAAGGTGCTCGGCATGGAGTTGGGGGCGGACGATTATATTACCAAGCCATTCGACATTCGTGAGGTGGTTGTGCGCATTCGGGCCATTTTCCGCCGGATTGATCTAATCAGCGAGACGCTGGAGAATCAGTCCTATGAAGTGGTACGCCTTGGCAGACACATTGAAGTACGCAAGGATGAGCGTGAAGTCTGGAAAGATGGGGAACGCGCTGGACTGACCAATAAGGAGTATGATCTGCTCTTATATTTGGTCAACCATCATCGCAAAGTACATACAAGGTCCGAGTTGCTGGATAAAGTGTGGGGATTTGATTTTCCCGGAGATACCCGGACGGTAGACATTCATATTCAGCGCATCCGCAAGAAGCTGGATAGTGGGGAGCAGGGGATTTCACTTATCGAGACGGTCTTCGGCGTAGGGTACAAACTGAATATTCAGGTGCATACATGAAGTGGACGATCCAGTTCAAAATGGTCGTTCTTTTCTCGGTCATCGTATTTATCGGTTTTTCGGCCTTGCTCATTATTTCGAATAAAGTGGGTGAGGAGAACATGTACAGGGAAGTGCAGGAGGACATGGTGCAATCCAAAAAAAATCTGGATATCGCGCTCAATCAATACTTTCTGATTCATAACAAGCGCATTAGTGAGGACTCCCTGGGAACAGGGAATCGGGATCTCGCAGAACAGATCGGCTCCGCGGTAGGCGGAAAGGTCGTGGTCTATCGATCTGATGGCACTCCGTTCAGCGGCGCGGGTTTGGAAGGGAAGCCGGGTGCTGCTCAAACCTCGGATCTACAGGCTGCCATGAAATCAAAGATTGCCTATACAACCGTTGTGGATAAAGGCAGAGTAACAGGGAATCTGTCCTTCCCTGTGCTGTCTGATGGGAGCATCCTTGGCATTATCCAGCTGGAAAGGGATTATACGGATCTGTTCAAACGGCATCTGCGCTTTCAGAACACCATCAAGGGTTTTGCAGCCGTCATTTTTGTGTTTGTTTTCATAGGATCTGTCTTTATTTCACGCCAGATTACGAAGCCGATTCGTGTGCTGACGAAACGTTCAGCCGAAGTTGCACAAGGCAGCCTGAATGCAGATATCCACATCTCGACGAAGGATGAGATTGGAGAGCTCGCTTCCAGCTTTACGGTCATGATTGCTCGGGTAAAGGAGCAGATTGACGTGATTGAGAGAGAACGGGATGAGGTCAAGCATTTGCAGGCACGCAACAAGGTTTTTTTTGACAATGTGACGCATGAATTAAAGACACCGCTGACCACGATACTGGGGTATGCCCAGATTTTGCGGGATAATGGATTTACGGATCAGGCGTTCTTCGATAAAGGGTTGAAATATATTATCAATGAGAGCCAGCGCCTCAACGTCATGGTTGCGGATATCCTGGAAGTGACCGTATCGTCGACACCGATTCAAACCTTCCGTTTTGAGCGGGTGAATGTATCGAATATTATTCGGGAAGCATGCGAAGACATGTCCATCAAGGCGGGCAAGTACAATATTGGCATTCGCTATGAGCTGGAAGAACTGCTGTATGTTCAGGGAGACTGGAATAAGCTCAAGGAAGTTTTTTTGAATGTGCTGGATAACTCGGTCAAATACGGGAATGTGAATTCCATCATTCAGGTCCAATCGTTTCGGCTGGGGGATTCGGTAGCCATACTGATTCGTGATGAAGGAGAAGGCATTCCGGAGGAAGCGCTGAAGCATGTATTTGAACCCTTTTACCGGGATAACGGGATGAACAGGACAGAGAAGGGAAGCGCCGGGCTGGGCTTGTCAATTGTGAAAAACACGGTGGAGCAGCATGGGGGAACGGTGGAAATGAAGAGTATATTGAACAAGGGAACACAGGTGAATATCAGTCTGCCTGGAGAATCGGACGTATGAAGAAACGAGGATTTTGGAGCAGACATCGCGATATGCTTATGTTATCCGGTTTGCTGATTGTATTTGTCGGAGGTATCTTTGGCATTGGTAGTCTGTTCAGCATTGGACATGGGAAGCCCAGAACCGTCATTCTGCCGGATAAACAGTTCAACAGCCGCCTCGCCCCGCCGCCAAGCAGCACCATTCAGATTGAGTCGGCTACCAAGCTGCCCAATGACTTTGCCATTTATGATTTTGAGGTAGCTGATCCCAACACGGTCATATTGAATCGGCCGGACCGTTCCTATACCGGGATCAAGCTGTCACAGCTGCATATGGATGATAATCTCTTGAAGGACATCGCCACGAATACAGAGTATGGGATTACTTTGAGTCCGGATCAGAGCAAGCTGATTTATTCCCAATACCGATCGACTCAGGCGCAGAAGACAACCTATGAATATGATTTGAAAACAGGAGAACATCTCAAGCTGAAGAATGACAACTCCTATTCACGCGTCTTTGTAGGTAATGAATCCTACATCGGATATGATGACCTGGTGTTCAACATGGTGGAGCTAAAGTCAGGAAAGAAACATGAATTGTACAGTTATGATGAGTTAGTTGCCAAGGTCGCACAGACGAGCAACATTTCCAGTCCGGATGATACCCTGATTATGCTGGATTCATATGAGATTAGCCGGGATTTATCACGGGTGTATGTGCTGGTTAAATTGAAAGAAAATTACGCGGTCTATAGCTTCTCTCTGAACGACAAAAATGATATCACTGCATACACCCCTGCCCAGGATATACAGCAGTTTAAGGTTTTGAAGAATGGGGACATGCTGATTCAGGGCATGATCAACAACGAACAGGGATTGTACAGATATCGAGCGGATACCAAGAAGTTTGAGCTGCTGGTCAAAGGGCCCATCTGGAGCTTCGATCTGGATGAGGAGGAGTCCCGCATTGCCTATTTTTTGACACTCGAAGGACAGAAGAATGAGGTGCACATTGCCTATCTGAATGACCGGAAGCTGGGGTCCGATACGGTTATCTACCGGAATATTGATTACTTTATCAAGTTGAAATGGAATGACAGCAATCTCTTTGTTGTCGGGAGCTCTATGGAAAAAAGCGAGTTATATCGGTTTAGCTTCCGAGCTTGGTAAAGATGTGAATATGGAATGCTCAGAAATTAGGCCCTATGGAATGAAGTCGCTATGTTAAGGACTGAACCCATAGGGTCTTTTTGTGATTTGAACATGTTGCATAAATCCAAAGAAGGCCTTTCAATCCAATGCATCTAAAGGCTGATTTTACAAATTGGATACAAGTCCAGATTGGACCGATACATCTGATGGCTATAATTACCTCTATTACATCGATGAGAGGAAGCCGGATTCATGCTGCGAGTTGAACAGGTATCACACACGTTCCGCAATGCACAAGGGATTGTTCCCGTATTGCAGGACATTAACATATCCGTGGGTAAGGGTGAGATGGTTGCACTGCTGGGAAGCTCCGGTTCAGGCAAATCGACGTTATTGCATCTGATGGCAGGTCTGATGAAGCCGGACACAGGCAAGATCCTTATTGCAGATCAGGATATTGTGCGTATGAGTGAGAACCGACTGGCGGAATTCCGCCGGACACATATTGGCTTTATTTTTCAGGCGTATGAGCTGCTGGCGAACCTGACAATTCGGGAAAATGTGGAGCTGCCGCTCGTATTTCAGGGCATTCGCCCATCACGGCGTAAGCAAAAGGCGATGCACCTGCTGGAACAGGTTGGCCTTGTCGGCAAGTCCGAATTATTCCCTTCCCAGCTATCAGGAGGGCAGCAGCAGCGCGTCAGCATTGCGCGTTCACTGATTACGGAGCCGTCCGTCATATTCGCGGACGAGCCTACCGGGAACCTGGATACGCGAACGGAGGAAGAGATCATTTCCATTTTGCAACAGCTGAATCGGGAGATGCATACAACATTCGTTATTGTCACGCATGAGGCTGAAGTGGCGGAGCAGATGCAGGTTATCATTACATTGCAGGACGGATGCTTGGTGGAGAGCGGCCAGTCCAAGGCAGTAGAGCAAGGAGAGCGGTTGTGAGAGTTCTGGATGTGTTGCGAATGTCATGGGGACAGATTGTGCGTAGAAAGGTGGTTACTCTTCTGTGCATGATTGGCCTGTCCATCGGCTGTGCGGCCATGATTATCGCGTTAAGCGTGGGGCAGTCGGTACAGGTCTATGGTGAGAAAACGTTAAACGAGAATTACAAAATGGATGAGATTACAGTATCCCCCAATGAGGGAATCGGTTCGAGCGGAAGCAATGGGCAGACGTCCACCTTCGAGCGAGGAGCGCTGACGGCTCGAAAAATCGATATTATTGCCAGCCTTCCGCATGTCGTCGCCGTTGCTCCGATGCTGAAGCTGGATATGCTGGAGATGGCTACATTGGATGGCAAAAGCTCCAATGTGGAAGTTATCGGTACAGAGCTTGGATCATTGAGCCGTTTCGGCTACCGTTTTGACAAAGGCGGGGCATCGGGGATCAGCGGAGCCGCTATTGTGAATTACGGTGCAACCTTCGGACTTGTGGACGCCGAGGTGATCCGCGAACTGAACAACAAGCTCATGGAGGATTCGTTTAATGACGAGTTTCTACAGCAATACATGGCGTTGATGTCTACCCAAACCGAGCTGTTTCAGGCACAGTTTAACCTGAAATATCAGGACATGAATGATTCGTCCAAAGCCAAAACAAGCTCCCCTTTGCGAGTGACGGGTGTACTGAAGGTGCCTGGCGGCATGAGTGAGAACAATGCCATGTATGACAAAAAGGTCTATGTTTCCCTCGAAACCGCCCGAATGCTCGCTGAACAGTTCCAGAGCAGTCAGGCACAGGCCGCGGCAGCAGGACGGTTGAACTCGGCGCTCGTGAAGGTAGAGGACAAGAAGTATGTGGCACAGGTGCAGGAGCAGATTCAGAAGCTGACGCTGATGACAGACAGCAATCTGTATCAGGAGCAGGCGATGAAGGAACAGCTTGGCATGTACCAGAAGGCCGCTATGGGCATAGGGATATTCGTTATGCTGCTGGCTTCTCTATCCATTATCGTTGCGATGATCATGTCCACACATCAGCGCCGCAAACAGATTGGCGTCATGAAGGTGCTGGGAGCCAATCTGTGGCAGATCAGGCAGATGTTCATTACTGAAGCTGCTGTACTTGGAGTGTTGGGCGGCATTGTTGGTGTCTTCATCGCTTACGGAGCCATTCAGGGGGTAAATGGACTACTCCAAGGACAAATCTCGATGGAGGCAAGCACACCTCTCCAAGTGGTTATTGAGACGTCGGCCCTGCCTGCTGGTATAGCGTTTGCGGTGTTGACCGGAGTACTCTCGGGAATCTATCCGGCGATTAGCGCCTCGCGTACAAATGCGTTGCAGGTAATTAAATCGGCATAAATATAAAGCAGAGATACAGGAAAGCACAGTTTAGGGATTTAAGGATTTAACAGACAGAATCAACAGACAGATTTAACGAAGGGACATACGGCAATGAAGAATTCGGCAATAGGCAAATGGATAAAGAGAATCATCATGATCGGACTGCTCGCAGGCGCTGGATATTTTCTGTACCAGCAATATAAACCGGTACCCGAAGTGCCCATCGAGGCTCCGCAGCCCATTACATTTGGAGTCACACAGGAGACGATCACGCAGGAAATTCAGGTCAAAGGCAAGTCGGCTTATGCCAAACAGACGGATGTGTACGCTCCTTTTGCCTCGAAGATAAAGCAGTGGAATGTGGAGAATGGGGAGCCCATTCACAAGGGAGCCGTAATGTTCTCGCTTGATTCGAAAGCATTGCAGACGGAAGTGCAGCAGTTGGAGACCGATATTGAGAAATCGAGGCTGGAAGCTCAATTGAATGAGATTGGTCTTACTCAGGGAGAGGGTCCCGAGCAATTGGGGGTTACTGAAGAAGAACGGAAGAAAGCCTTCGCCGAGCGGGAAACAAAACGACTGACCAACGAAATGAACAAGGAATCCATCGCCGTAAAGGAGCAGGAGGTTCAGGCCAAGAAAGCGGTCATGGGTTTATCCACCGTGTACGCGCCTGTATCCGGTGTGTTTCTGATGAACGATACGGAGACCAAGACACGTATGGTGAGCGAAGGTCAGTATGTGGGTACCATTGTGGACACAGGCAAATTACAATTTGTGGCGGCGATTAGCGAGCAGGAGCTATTCAAAATCCAAACAGGCATGCCTGTAAGTGTACATATGACGGGAAATAAGGAGGTTCCGTTAACCGGAAAGGTCAGCAAAATCTCCAAGTTTGCCAAAAAGGGAACGGAAACAGATCTGAAGCAGCCTTCCCAATTCGATATTGTCATTGATTTGAAGCCGAACGCCAAGCTGATCGGTGGATTAAGTCTGGAGGGCAAGATTGAAACGCTGCGCAAGGAGAAAGCGACGGTCGTTCCCACGCTGGCGGTCATGCGAGATCAGGATACGGCATATGTGATGCTGGATCAGGGCAACGGGCAATATGCACAGCAGACGATTCAAACAGGCATCGAGACAGATGACAAGACTGAAGTATTGAACGGCTTGAAACCAGGAGATATTGTAGTGCTTCCATAAAAAAAGAGCATGAGAATATGCTATGTCAATTAGCTCATTACGGGGGATAAACCCGTGATGAGCCTTTTTTATGGCTTGGGGAGGCACATCTCAGAATTCCTGCCTGATTTATGGAATTAAATATAATAAATTTTAATAAATTCAATTTACAGTAATATTTTCATGGAGTATAATCGATTCATAAGGAGGTGGACACGCGATGTGAGGTTTGTATCGAGGGTAAGCCTTTTTTTAAAACCTCTAAAAGTAAGCGCTTACTTTGATTGAGTCTGAGCAATGCCTTGAAAGCCGTTCACCAAAGATCACCCGCACACACCTACAGATGTTATCCCCCTTGCTTTGTCCCTTAACCTCAGTGTAAGACACCATTTCTGTTTCTTGTTTCACACCTTATTGTTGTTGACCTGGCTTGTCCCAATTGAACTACATTCATGGAGGTGAAGTCCCTACAGCTCATCCATACGTTCTCTACCGTGCATAGCATCTTGCCGACACAGAGGATCAGACATGAGTATATACCCAATCCAAGTACAGGAAAGGTGGAACCCTAATGACTAAATCGAAAACCTTATCGAAAGGCGGAAAGGTGCTTCGCAGAAGTGTAAAACAAATGCTGGCAGCAACGCTGCTCGCGGCGGGCATTTTCCCGGGCATGGCTCCAGGAGTGAGTCAGGCGGCTGAAGCGCATGTGGATAATCCGTTTGTCGGAGCTACGTCGTATTTAAACCAGGATTATTCCGCTCTCGTGGATACGTCCATTGCTCTCACCAGTGATGCAGCGTTAAAAGCCAAGATGGAAACGGTGAAATCCTATCCAACGGCAGTCTGGATCGACCGTATTGCCGCCATTAATGGTGGAACAGACAATGCTGGACGCAAAAGTGTGGAGCAGCATCTGGATGCCGCCTTGGCACAAAAGAAGGCAGGTTCTCCAATTACCGCTTCATTCGTTATTTACAACTTGCCTGGGCGGGATTGTCATGCCCTTGCATCCAATGGTGAACTTCCACTAACACAGGCGGCCCTACAGACGTATAAAAATGATTATATCAATGTAATCGCCGATATTTTTGCAAAGCCCAAGTATCAGGACATTCGCATCATCGCCATCATTGAGCCGGACAGTCTGCCCAATCTGGTAACTAATCTCAGTACACCAGCTTGTGCCCAAGCGAGTTCAACAGGAATCTATGAAGCTGGCGTGAAATACGCATTGGAAAAGCTGCATGCTATTCCGAATGTGTACAACTACCTGGATATTGGTCACTCCGGCTGGCTTGGTTGGGATAACAACCGTACAGGTGCAATCTCGCTGTATACCAGCGTTGTCCAAGGAACAGCAGCAGGTCTGAATAGCGCCGATGGCTTCATTACGAACACAGCGAATAGCACACCGCTGAATGAACCGAATCTGCCTAATCCCGATCTGAACATCGGCGGACAACCGATCAAGTCTTCCAAGTTTTATGAGTGGAACCCTTACTTTGACGAAACCGATTTCACTGCGGCACTGTATAGCGGATTTGTACAAGCTGGCTGGCCGGCCAGCACGGGCTTCCTCATTGATACCAGCCGTAATGGATGGGGCGGGGTGAATCGTCCAACGTTTGCCACAGGCAGTGATATTAACACGTACGTGAACTCCGGGCGTGTGGATAAGCGCGATCACCGGGGGAACTGGTGTAATAACAGTGGAGCAGGCATAGGTGAAGCACCTAAAGCTGCACCAGGACCAGCCCATCTGGATGCCTATGTATGGGTCAAACCTCCAGGGGAGTCTGATGGCTCCAGCTCGGAAATTCCGAACAACGAAGGAAAAGGCTTCGACCGGATGTGTGATCCAACCTTTACAACTCGTGATGGTGTATTGACGGGTGCACTGCCTAACGCACCAGTGTCAGGTCACTGGTTCCATGACCAATTCGTCATGCTGGTGCAAAACTCATTCCCTGTTCTTCCTGCCAGCAATGGTGGAGGGGGTGGAACGACAGCTCCAGCAGCTCCGGCAACACTGTCTGCGACAGCAGGTAACGCACAGGTTTCCCTGAGCTGGACAGCCTCCACAGGTGCGACCAGTTATAACGTGAAACGGGCGTTGAGTGCATCGGGTCCATTCACTACGGTTGCTGCGAGCGTGAGCGGTACATCCTACACGAATACAGGGCTGAACAATGGAACGACCTATCATTATGTAGTTAGTGCCGTGAACGCTGCCGGGGAAAGTGTCAATTCTGCCGCAGCTTCTGCAACGCCGCAAAGTGTAGTTGTTCCGACGAGTGATCTGGTTCTGCAATATCGTGCGGGAGATACGAACGCGGCAGATAATCAAATCAAACCGTATTTCAATATCAAAAACGTAGGTAACACGGCTGTAAACCTGAGTGATTTGAAAATCCGTTATTACTTTTCCAAAGAAGGTACCGCAGCGATGGACTCTGCAATTGACTGGGCTCAGGTCGGTGGAGATAACATCCAACGCACATTTACCGATTCCTATGTAGAGCTGAGCTTCACTTCTGGAGCAGGCGCGATCCAGGCAGGTGGACAGTCTGGGGACATCCAGCTCCGCATGTACAAAACGGACTGGAGCAACTTTGATGAAACCAATGATTATTCCTACGATCCAACCAAAACATCCTATCAGGACTGGAACAAGGTGACCCTCTACAAAGGCGGTACCCTGGTCTGGGGCATTGAGCCTTAAAAGGAATGTTATACAGTTGATTCGGTAGTGAAAAAATGAAGTTCGCTGATGGAAGCGTTTAAGAGCCGCTTGAAGATCTGAAATTAGGGATGTGTAAACGGACGTATGAAAGAGGGCTGTCCTCTGATCATGGAAATGATCTGGAGACAGCCCTCTTTTTTTCTTACGAACAGAGCAGACGCTATATAGGTGATTTGGTGCAGTTGGAAATTCTAACGAATCCTAGACACGTTATTCAGTAAATTTGGGTGGTTTTAGCCCCGCTTAGCATCTTTTTGGCCCGAATAGGGTTACTGAGGTTCGTTAGGATTCGTTGTTGGAGTTTTACGCCCTAATAGGATGTGTGAGATTCGTTAGATAAGAATTGGCGATGTGCCTGCCTGAATCTTACTTCGGACGGATTCGTTCGTCGGTTTGATTTCCTAAATTTCCTCTGAACAACACTGAATATTGATCGTTTTGGACGGATATTTGCCTATGTCACAGCAGGTGGGATGTCTATAATAATACCCGATGGGCAGGATGAAGCTGCTCTAATGGAGAGGGAATGGAAGGGGGACGGAGTCAAGGAAGTCTGTTCAGGAGAGCTATTCATTTATATTTTTGTAAGCGCATTCAGTAAAATTTGAAGGATATGAACGTCTGTATGGATTGACGGATGTCGCCACGATCCAAGCACAGCCATAGCATCACCTATTCTGTCTCAAGGAGAGTGAAGGTAGATGAAATCCAAAACATTAGCGCCGATACATAAAGGATCGGTTTCAGGTATGCACTCCAATCGCAGGAAGGTGCGTATGCCACTTGCAGTCAAAATGCTGTCTTCGGCACTAAGCGTTGCTTTGCTCGTTGCGGGAACAGCGGGTGCGAGCGGAGCAGCAGCTTCCAATGAGAACAGCGCCGCTGAGGCCAGCGTGCAGTCACATAAGGGAGGTAGTTCTTTGAAAGACATTCAGCTTGAGTATCTTGATCGGGGTCTGGTCGCGGCTTCTACTTCCGAGGGTGTTTTTCTCAGTTGGAGATTGCTTGGTGACGAGGCCACAGGGTATAGCGACAAAGGTCTGACAGGCACGGATTTCAACGTATATCGGGATGGCAAGAAGATTGCTACGGTCACTGACAGCACGAACTATGTTGATGCCTTAGGCAAATCGTCGTCCCGTTATGAAGTGGCATCGGTAAGCAAGAAGGGCAAGGAGAGTAAACACAGTGCATCCGTCAAACCTTGGGCGAACGGCTACGTCGATATCCCTTTGCAAAAACCGGCCGATGGTGTGACGCCAGTGGGAGAAGCGTACTCGTATTCTGCGAATGACATGAGTGTGGGCGATGTGGACGGGGACGGTCAGTATGAGTTTTTTGTAAAATGGGACCCTTCTAACTCCAAGGATGTTTCGCAAAAAGGCTACACCGGTAAAACGTACGTGGATTGTTACACGCTGGACGGACAATTGTTGTACCGGATCGATCTCGGGGTCAACATCCGTTCGGGTGCTCATTATACACAGATGCTCGTTTATGACTTTGACGGGGATGGCAAGGCTGAGATGATGTTCAAGACCGCACCGGGAACCAAGATTATTCAATATAACAAAAAAGGAAAGGTCACTTCCGAGAAATACATCACCCTTCCGAAGCAGGATCGTAAGGCAGGTTATTCCAACGAAGATGATTACCGTTTAAGTGCAGATGGCTACTATGATCATGTCGTGGATATGTTCAAAAACTGGCATAAACATGAAGAAGTTGTGAAGGGAAACTGGCCTGCTACGTTGGAGGAAGCTTTTGGGATTGAGAAAAAGTATAGTTATCCATTGTCTCAGAAGGATGCTGAGAGCTTGGCCGATTACTTCATCGATGTGTATGCACCAAGCCGCAGTGACAAGAACGAGCTGCGCAAGTTCGAAGGCTTTATCGTCGATGGACCTGAGTATGTAACGGTGTTCGAAGGAGAGTCAGGCAAAGAGCTGGAGACCATTCCTTATGAGCCGGGACGGCAGGACGATGGGTTGATGTGGGGTGATTACGCAATGGCGCGTATTGAACCAGCGAACCGGGTAGATCGTTTCCTAGCAGGCGTGGCATATCTAGATGGAAAGAAACCGTCTGCGATCTTTGCACGCGGGTACTACACACGTTCGACCATGGTTACCTACAACTGGGATGGCAAAAAGCTCAAGCGTGAATGGAAAGTGGACAGTGGCTGGACACCGATGAAGAACCCATTCAATGACGGTCCGCATGGGGTGGACGGTACAGATCCGGTGTATGGCTCAATTACAACACAAGGCGCGCACTATTTCAGTGTCGCTGATGTGGATGGAGACGGTAAACAGGAGATTGTGTACGGCTCAGCCACGATTGATCATGATGGCAGTGTGCTGTACAGCTCCAAGGATCTGATGCCTGCGGAGAGTGCTGCTCCGGGAACAATTGCACGTCTGGGCCATGGGGATGCGCTTCATGTAGCGGATATCGATCCGGATCGTCCGGGGCTGGAGATTTTCATGGTGCATGAGGGTGGTCCTTGGGCGCCATACGGATATTCCCTGCGGGATGCGAAGACTGGGGAAGTGATCTATGGCGGGTACACGGGCAAAGACACTGGACGCGGCATGATCGGTGATGTGGACCCAACCCTCCGCGGATTGGAGACATGGGCTGTAGGATTGTGGACAGCCAGCGGTGAGAAAATAAGCGATAAGGCTCCCGGCACGAATATGAATATTCGCTGGGCCGCTGATATGACAACTCAAATCGTGGACGGTGCCATTAATGTCACGCCTACGATTAAGGATTGTAATCGGGGAACTCTGCTGACCGCGAACGGCACGTTGACCAACAATTATACCAAGGGTACGCCATCTCTCGTAGCGGATATCTTCGGGGACTGGCGGGAAGAGATGCTGGTGAGAACCGAGGACAGCTCGGCGATCCGCATCTACCTGAGCACCGAGAAGACTGACCGTAAACTGTACACGCTGATGCACGATGCGATGTATCGTGTCGGCATTGCTGGACAGAACAGTGGATACAATCAGCCGTCCTACCCATCCTTCTACATGGCATCGGATATCGATTGGTCGAAGGTTACGCTGCCGAAGTTTCACACGCCCAAGTCGGGTAAGGGTGGAAAGTGAGATTTGAGAAGTGTCCCAATCCTCAGATGATCATATGATGGTTGGGGTTTGAGGACGTAATACCAGTATGTTGATACTGTTGAACGTATTTGGAAAACCTAAATCCAAGTGTTTCCAACAGTATTATTTCGTTATAGAAATTGTTTACTGTTGTATTAAGAAGCTCTGGAGTAACCTCAGTGCGTTAGGCGTACGGGAGGTTACCCGGAGTTTTTTTGATATGGGTATACTGAAGCAACAGACGGAATCATCCTTCCAAATGTGCTACAGATGCAAAATCTTGAATGGTGTACTTCCCGTTTTCATGAATCAATGTGGTGATGGAGCATTCGGGAATCAGCTGACTTTGCATGGCGATAAAATCAGGATGCCAGACGTTAAGTTCATGCTCTGGGAATGAGTTTACTAGAAAATCCGTAATTAACCCGCCATGAGTAACGATAACGATGTGGCTATCTGGTGGCACTACATTCGTCAATTCCGTTAGGAAAGAGGCCAAACGTTCGCCTGCCTGCTTAGAGGAATCACCCACAGGTGGGAGGTAGTTTGGATCAATTGTGCATCTGTCCCACATCGCGATGAATTCTTCAAAGGTTTGTTCAGGCAGGTCACCCCAGTTGGCGCGTTCCCGCAGACGCGGTTCTTCCATCACTGTAACGTTTGTTTGGTGAGCAATATGCGTCGCAGTGTCGATCGCTCTTCGAAGTGGGCTTGCAATGATTTTGGTGACAGGTACGTTAGCCAAATGAAGTGCTGTCGACTTAGCTTGTGCTACTCCTTCGGATGTAATGGGAACATCACCGATACGCTTTTCTTTTAATGCATGCCTCACCAGATAAAATGTAGTTTTCATAGTATCAAGACCTCCTTATTATAGATTGGATAAAACAAAATTAATTAGATTTATAGCTAATTATATAATCATCTAATTTATGATCGCAATGTTTTTTCATTTGCACGGGTGAAATACATCGCTGAGAATTGCTACAATGGAGAAAAGTGAGGATCGTTGCAGCAACGGAGGTGCAGGCATTGGAAGCAAAACATTGGACAGGCAGTCTGTTTCAGGAGAAACTGCGCATGGAGGATTATGGACCGCGTTTCTACGCGTATTATTACAAGCAATGGGACAACTACCAGATGTCCTATCACGATCATGATTCCACGGAGATCATGTACATTATTTCGGGAATGTGCCGGGTCGATGTACAGATGCAGGATGGCAGCTCGGAACAGGCAGTATTGAAAAAAGGGCAGTTCATTCTGCTGGACGCGGGGGTTCCACACCGTCTGCTGGTAGAGGATGGCGTCCCGTGCCGCATGCTCAATGTGGAATTTGGAGTTTCCAGATCGCAGCCAGGCCAGCCTTCCATTCGCCAGCTCGCACTGGAAGAGGAGGAAGTCCATGCTTTTCTAGCACAAGCCACGCCTTATCTGGTTTTGCCTGACCCGGAAGAGGTGTACCACATTATGAAAAGCCTAGTGCTGGAGCTGGATCAGCGTGGACTGATGGAGCAGGGACGATCTTCTGCACCTATGCGGATTATTCCGCCGGAGGAACGCTCTCATCATCGCGAATCCCGTGATCTAAAGTCGCCTGAACAAGGTACGCTGGTACGCACGTTGTTTATCCAACTGCTGGTGCGGGTCGCACGACTTCGCGGGGAAATCAACCGAAGTGCGTTGGATCAGACGGAACTGTACGTGAAACGGACGATTGAATTCATGCATCACAATATGGATCGCAATATTCAAATGAAGGATATCGCGGCAGCGGTGAATCTGCATCCAGGCTATTTGCACCGTATTTTTCGCCAATACACGAAGCGCACGCCTACCGATTATCTCACGATGCTCCGAATGGAAAAGGCGAAGATGCTGCTGCAACAGACCGATATTCCAATCTCCGAAATTTCCGATTACGTGGGCGTGGGGAGCAGACAGTATTTTCATATGTTGTTCAAGAAATATACAGGCCGAACTCCGGTTGAATTCCGTTCCTCGATGGAGCGACATGTCAGTCATTATCCACTGGAATAATAGGGGGAATAGATACTCTGTTTTTATCTGAGCAGGATAGGCTGGATGATCTTCGGACACAAAAGTGAGGATTTTTGACAGCTACTTCGTGAACTGGTCATGATTTTGATAACGCTTCCTTATGTACCGTTGTTACAATGATTTCATCAGGCAACTTCAATTCAATGCAAGTGTTACTGAATGAAGTCATTAACCGAAGCCAATCGTTTCGGATTACGGGAGGAACTGTGCATGTCGTTTAAAGTGGCATTTATCGGGGCAGGTAGTATCGGATTTACCCGGGGGTTGCTGCGGGATTTACTCGCGGTACCTGAATTCAACAATATTGAGATTGCGTTCTGTGATATCAATCAGCACAATCTGGACATGGTTACGGAGCTGTGTCAGCGCGATATTCGCGAGAATGGACTGAATATTCAGATTCAGCCGACAACAGACCGGAGAGAAGCGCTCAAGGACGCGAAGTATGTACTGTGTACAATCCGTGTGGGCGGGTTGGAAGCTTTTGCAACCGATGTGGATATTCCGCTCAAATATGGGGTAGATCAATGTGTTGGCGATACGTTGTGTGCAGGTGGGATTATGTACGGCCAGCGCGGAATTGCTGAGATGCTCGACATCTGTAAAGATATTCGTGAGCAAAGCGCACCGGATGTGCTGCTCCTCAATTATTCCAACCCAATGGCTATGCTAACTTGGGCCTGCAACAAGTATGGCGGTGTTAACACGATTGGACTATGTCACGGCGTACAGCACGGGCATCACCAGATTGCTGAAGCGTTTGGACTGAAAATGAATGAAGTGGATATCGTATGTGCCGGGATTAATCATCAGACCTGGTACATCAAGGCATCCCATGAAGGTAAAGACCTTACGGGTGATTTGCTCGAAGCCTTCGAGAAACATCCAGAGTATAGCCGTACCGAGAAAGTGCGGATTGATATGCTGCGCCGATTTGGTTATTACAGTACGGAATCGAATGGTCACCTAAGCGAATATGTGCCTTGGTACCGCAAACGTCCAGAGGAGATCAAGGAATGGATTGATCTGGACAGCTGGATTAATGGCGAGACAGGTGGATATTTGCGTGTGTGTACAGAGGGCAGAAATTGGTTTGAGACTGATTTCCCGAACTGGATGAAGGATGAACCGATGCAATTTGCCCCGGAAAAACGAGGTGGAGAACATGGTTCCTACATTATAGAAGGGTTGGAAACGGGACGCGTATACCGCGGACACTTCAATACCGTCAATAACGGTGTGATCTCCAATCTGCCGGATGATGCGATCATCGAAGCACCGGGATATGTGGACCGTAACGGCATTTCGATGCCACATGTAGGCGACCTGCCACTCGGCCCGGCTGCCGTGTGTAATGTGAGCATTTCCGTACAACGGCTTGCGGTTGAAGCTGCGGTACATGGTGACGACAAACTATTGCGTCAGGCGTTCATGATGGACCCACTCGTAGGTGCGGTATGTAATCCAAAAGAGATCTGGCAAATGGTTGACGAGATGCTGGTCGCCCAAGCCGAATGGTTGCCACAATATGGTGATGCGATTGCTGCGGCAGAAGCAAGACTTGCTGCAGGCAACCTGATTCCAACGAAGGAATATGAAGGTGCTGCACGTCTCAAAGTGAAAACCGTTGAGGAGATGCAGCAGGATCGCGATGCCGCCAACAAAAATGCGGGTGAATCGGATAAAGGGAAAGACCGCGAGAAAGTGCAGCAATAGATAAAAATGAGTAGGGCCTCTCCGAAATTGGAGGGGCCTTGTTTGGTTCTATTTTTTTTCGACACCACGGATTACAAAGGCAAAAGAGGAATCACCCAAGGAAACCTGCGAATTTTTTGGGGAAGACCAGCCGATAAAGGCTCCATAATAATGAGTACCTTTTTCCTGTGCAAACTGGAATGATCCTTCTCGGAAAGAGATGGGACGTGCCTCCCCGTTCACATATTCAACCAGAGTGAATTCGTTAGGCGGTACATCCGTACTCAAGTTAATAGATATGTTCTCGCCCACCAACACCGAGACAGGTACTTTACCTTCCAGCAATTCCACATCACCTGCATAGTCAGCACACATACCTCCCCAGCAATAACTGCCCTGTACAGCTGGAATAGAGATGCCGCTTTCGCTCTGGATAGTTGGCGTAGGCAGTTCCTGGGGTAAGTTGGGTCCAGATTCCTTAGCGTTCTCCTCTAGTGAACTCAATTCAGCTTCCTTTGTATCTGGCGATGGGAGAGAGGGAGGTTCGTTTGTGCCGTTACTTGGAGTAGGATTACAGCCGGATAATATCAGCAAAGTTGTAAGGAACACGAGTGAAGCCAACGTTCTTATAGTAATGATAAATTTTATTTTACCCACCTCCCTAATATCTTCCAGACGAAGAACAAGAGAGGAATGTTGCTCATTGAAATGTATATTTACCATGCGATACATATTACCTTTACAGACATAGTAATATGTCTTATAGTATACCTAGGATTGAAGAAAGTCGGTGAAGCTGGCAGATGGATGAACAAGCGATTAACAGTGACCTGATTCGAGGCAACATTGACCCCATTATTCTGAGTGTACTTATACCGAAGGATAACTACGGCTATAGCATTATTAAGGAAATTTATCGCAAGAGTGGAGAACGGTTTGAATTAAAGGAACCGACACTCTATTCCAGTCTGAAAAGGCTGGAGAAGAGTGGATATGTGGAATCCTACTGGGGGGAAGAGACCCAGGGAGGACGACGCAAATATTACCGGATTACAACACAGGGGCAGGAAGCTTACACACAGCAAGTTCACGCTTGGCACGCAGCCAAAACATTGATTGACTGCATGATTATTTCCGGGGAAAAGGGAGATGAAGGGATATGACATTGGAAGCTCGCATTACCCGCCATGTGAATCGTCTGTTCAATCATGCGCAGGATACATTAGCTAATCAGGAGTTAAAAGAAGAGATTCACAGTAATCTCGCTGCACGAATTGAAGATTATATGGAGCAGGGGATGGACGAGGATCAGGCTTTTCAGACTGCCATTCAGCATGTGGTTGGCATGGATCAGATCATGAGTGATCATCGCAGAGTTCGACGCGTTCCTTATTGGACGGCGGTGTTGCAGTCTGCCTTGATCTATAGTCTTATTGCCTGGATCATTACGATTCCAATGAGAGTCATGGTCCAGGGCGCAACCATTAACAACTTGCTTATGATCATGAGTGTGATTGTTGGTGGAGCGTATGTATTTTACATGATGAAAAATAGAAATACTTCGACTGATCCAGAAGACACTACCGTTATTCGTACACCTGTGTTCTTGCAATGGACGCGCAGAGTGTGGTGGTTATGGGCAGGGCTCATCGTTGTGTTATGGGGTACACAGGCGGCGCTGCGATTTGGAAGCAACATCTGGTATAGTCGACCGATTCAGGTAGAGGGGCCCTATCAATTTACGGTAATCGCGATTGCCTTTGCCATACCTTTATTAAGTATTATTATCCCTTTGATCGTGCAGAGGGCGTATCGGATCGTGGGCAAGTATGAGGCAGGTGATGTCGTATGACGGGAAAGAATAAATGGATTATTGCATTGGTCATGCTCGGCATTTTTGGTGTTATTGTGGTTGAGGGCGTCGTTAATCCCAGAATAGAGGCGAAGCAATCGCAGTATGAAGCAGAGCAGCAAGATCCGTTGACCCATGATTTTGCGGCATTGGCGAAATATCGCAGTCCTTATATGGGCGACTTCTCTAATCTCAGCCATTTGAATCAAGCCTTGCCTCTAAACGGCCGATTGAATGGGTATCAGTTGGTTCCAGAGACATTTACGGCTCAAATCAATTACAGGATAGATACCAGCGAGATGAAGCCCGAAGAGTTGGAACGAATACTTGTTTATAATGCTGCTGCCAATTTTGTATGGATTGATAATTTGGAGCATGTGCTTTATTCATTGGAGGATGTTCAATATACTTTGAGCCGTGAGGCTGCCCAGCAATGGGCTGGAACGGAATTGAAGAACCTTCAGGAACCTAAGGAGTGGGATACATTGGTGCGTAAGAAGCTGGTGGAGCCCGCGCAAGTGAACGAGGCTTTTTCACAAATTGTTGACAATTAAGTTGGTTCAAAGATAAGGAAAAGGTAAGAGGCTCGACTCTTCTCCTATGCTATGTTATTATAAGACTCTGATAACGTGGTAACGAACTAAAGCGTTTGGGTTTTGGTTATAGACATGGAGGGGTTAGAGAGATGAGAAAACAAGCGATATTTCTATTATTGATCAGCATATGCATGATTGTTGTTGCGGGATGTTCCAGCTCGGGAAGCAAAGATGATAATGCCATTATTGTGGGGATAGATGATAAATTCGCTCCAATGGGCTTCCGGGACGACAAGAATGAAATTGTTGGTTTTGATATTGACTATGCCAGAGCGGCAGCAGAGAAAATGGGTAAAGAAATTACGTTCCAGCCCATTGATTGGTCTTCCAAAGAATCGGAGTTGAACAGCGGCCGCATCGACCTGATCTGGAACGGGTACACAATTACGGATGAGCGGAAAGATAAAGTGCTGTTCACGAAGCCATATCTGGAGAACAGTCAGGTTGCAGTCACACTCGCGGACTCACCGATTACGAAGCTGGATGAACTGGATGGCAAAAATGTAGGATTGCAGGCCTTGTCTTCTGCGGCAGATGCACTCGCGGCAAGTCCTCTGAAGGATAAAGTGAATGCTTCCGAATTCCCGGACAACGTACTGGCCCTGACCGATCTCAAGACGAAACGTTTGGATGCTGTCATCATCGACGAAGTGGTCGCGAGATATTACATGTCCAAGGAAGAGGGAACGTTCAAACTGCTGGATGAATCCCTTGCTCCGGAACAATACGGCATTGGTGTGAAAAAAGGCAATGAAGAACTGCTGAATCAGCTGCAAAAAGCATTGGATGAGCTGAATACCGATGGCACAGCGGCCGAGATTTCCACCAAATGGTTTGGTGAAGATGAAGTTTTGAAATAGGATCAGGCCACTTGCCTGACATATGTAGTAAACAACATGACCCCGGATTCCAAAAAGGAGCAACTCTCCTGCGGAATGCGGGGTTAACAGATTAGAGGAGCCGATTGCGATGAGCTGGGAGTATTTGTTGGGCGTCATGAAGCCCATGCTTGAAGGGGCACAGACCACGATCTTTTTATTTTTGCTGGCCATTATAGTGTCTGTACCACTTGGATTTGGAGTAACCTTATTGATGAAAAGCCGATTCAAGCCGTTGGCATGGATCGCTCATACGTACGTATATGTGATGCGGGGCACGCCGCTTATGCTTCAACTGTTGTTCTTTTGCTTCGGTCTGCCGCTGCTTCCAGGGGTAGGGGAGTATCTTGTATTTGACCGCTTTACGGCGGCAGCGTTGGCCTTTATTTTGAATTATGGTGCGTACTTTGCCGAGATTTTCAGAGGTGGATTGCTCTCGATTGATAAAGGACAACATGAAGCTGCACAGGTACTGGGTCTAAGCAAATGGCAGACGATGACGAAAGTCATCATCCCGCAGATGATCCGGGTTGTACTGCCTGCGACGGCGAACGAGTCCATTACGTTAATTAAAGATACGGCGTTGCTGTATGCAGTTGCCGTACCCGAGTTGCTCCATTATGCACAGGCCGCAGTAAACCGGGATTTCCGTCTGACGCCGTTCCTGGTTGCAGGTATTATTTATTTGTTGCTGACCATGGTACTCACCTTGTTCTTCAAGGCACTGGAGAAACGTTATACATTTGAGTAAAAACGAACGGAACAGAAGTTTATGAAGTTATCCAATCTCATCAATTAAAGGACTGTCTGCATATGACACATATTATAGAAGTGAATCAAATAAGAAAATCATTCGGCACACTTGATGTGCTGAAGCAGGTAACGTTCAACGTGGAGCCGGGTGAGGTCATTGCCGTGATCGGACCTTCCGGTTCGGGTAAAAGTACGATGCTGCGCAGCCTGATTCATCTTGAGGATATTTCAGGTGGGACTATTCGCATTCAAGGGCAGGCGCTGGCTGAGAACGGATCGTATGCAGGTGCCGCGGATATTCGGAAGATTACGGATCGTATGGGCATGGTCTTTCAGCATTTTAACCTGTTTCCGCATCTGACGGTACAGGCGAATCTGGAACTGGCACCGAAGACGTTGAAAAAAGAAAGCTCAGCGATCATCCGGCAGCGAAGTCTGGAGTTGCTCGGTAAAGTAGGGCTGTCTGACAAGGCGGATGCTTATCCCGCTAACCTGTCCGGTGGACAGAAACAGCGCGTAGCGATTGCACGCGCACTGATGATGCAACCCGACATTCTGCTGTTCGACGAGCCGACCTCGGCACTCGATCCCGAGCTGACCGGAGAAGTGCTGCGTGTCATCAAGCAGCTGGCACAGGAGAATATGACGATGATGATCGTCACCCATGAGATGAGCTTTGCCCGCGATGTTGCGGATCGCGTCTTCTTCATGGATAACGGCGAAATCGCCGAGGCGGGTCCGCCGGAGCAGATCTTCGGCAATGCCAAGCTGGAGCGCACGCGAACGTTCTTGCAGCGGGTGGAAGTGGAAGGGTAGAGGTTAAGATGAGTTAAGATATGGATTTAACGAGATCCGGATTCGTTAGATCGACGAAAGTCGACGATGGATCCGGATTTTTTTAATAAAATCGGAATATTTACAAATAATGGAGCATATTTTTCCAGTTAATCAAGTATAATAAGACTACTTAATAAACAGGGAGGATTTACCTTTGGATCAACGTCACAATGATGTGGATCGTTATTATAGCGATCCGCTTCCGCAACCACCTTATGTAGTACCAAAAACCAATAGCAAGTCTATCGCAGCTCTTGTCTTGGGGATTTTGTCAGTGATAATTCCATACTTGGGATTTCTGATAGGTATTGTTGCTATCGTATTTGCATCTATTTCTCTTAAAGAAATCAAGCTTCGTATGGAACAAGGAAGAGGACTCGCTATTGCTGGTCTCGTCTGTGGCATCATCGGCACGGCGATTTATGCAATTATCATTTTGTTCATCCTGGCTGCCGCCTTCTTCTACGTTAGCACCGATATATCTACATATTAGAATGATAAGGATAGTGGATAAAAAATTGCCTCTTTACTAAAAAAGCAAGGCCATGTATAAGCAAACACCCGCTGTTGTTGTGGCGAGGACGTTGCTTACAACATGCCTTGCTTTTTATTTTCCATCTTATACGTGAAGCACTGCCTCACTATTTACTTCTTCGACCTCACTCGTGCGATGCACCATGAAATAGGCAAAGGTAGCTGTCAGGCCAATCACAGCAAAGATGCACAGAATTCCGAGCTGATCCCACGCCACACTGAACTGTCCACTCGAAATAACAGCTTTATACCCGGTTACAGAATAGGTCATCGGCAGCCATGGATTGAATCCTTTCAGCCAGTTCGGAATGAGCTCCAACGGGAATGTACCTGCACTGGTGGTGAGTTGGAAGATTAACATGAGAATCGCCAGGAAGCGGCCGGGATTCTCTAACCAAGTAACCAGAGCCTGAATGATATACATGAAGGTCAGGCTGGTAACGAAACTGAATAAAAGGAACAAAGGCACGCTTTGGACTTCCAGGCCCAAGCCGGACAAGACAAGCCAGGAAGCGAGCAAGGACTGCACGGCACTCATGATCGTGAAAGCCAGCGTTCTGCTCACAAAACGATTCCAGCCACTCGCATCGGTAACCGAGCTGCTGCGTGTTGGTACAACCAGCGTTGCAATCAACGCCCCGACAAACAGTCCCAATGACAGGAAGTATGGTGAGAATCCTGTACCATAGTTGGGCACTTCATTATGTTTATGTTCATCCACCTGAACGGGCTCTGCGTACATCGTTACGAGTTCATCCGTCTTTTTCACACTACCCGTTTGATCGGCGGCATCATTCAGTTTGGTGGCAAGCTCACCAGAGCCGTCGGTCAATTTGGAGGTACCTTCTTTTAAATCTCCAGCGCCATCATCCAGCTTGCGGGAACCGTCTGCAATGGTGGTGATTCCGTCTGAAAGTTGGTTCAACCCATCAACCAGTTTTCCTGCACCTGCGTTTAATTGACTCGAACCCTCTGAAAGTTTGGCTCCGCCAGCGGCAGCCTCAGACAACTTGGAGTTGAACTGCTGGAGGCCAGTCGCAAGCTGTACCTGTCCAGCGGATAATTGCGATGCTCCTTCTAGAAGCCGCTGCTCACCCTGCACTAACTGGCTGCTGCCTTGGTGCAGCTGCTGTTGAGCAGCTTGCAGGTTTTGGCTGCCTTCGAGCAATTGCTGTCCACCTTGATATACCTGTTCGCTACCAGCGGCAACGGCCTGGCTTGCTGCCAGCAACTGCTGTACAGCCGGGTTAGCAGCTAACTCTGGACTGGCTTCAGCTAATTGGACAAGACCTTGCGCAACGGCCTTGGCACCTTCACTTACTTTGCCACTGCCTCCGACTGAAGTCTGCAATCCAGCGGTCAGCTTGGCACTGCCTTCCTCGGTTGCTGCCAGTCCAGCATCCAATTTTGCGGCTCCTTCCTGAGCAGATTGAATCCCAGCCTGTAATTTTTTGCCGCCAGCTTCAGCCTGTGCTGCTCCGTCACCAAGCTTCGTACCTGCTGCCGCCAATTGGGACAAACCATTGGAAAGGGAGCTGGCTCCCGTATGAAGCTCACCAATACCCTGAGCTAAGGTGTCCGTGCCTTCTTTTAACGGGGCAATGCCTGTTTCGAGTTGGTCGGTTCCATCCGCCAGTTTGGATAGGTTCTCTTTCAGCTTCGAGGCACCTTCATCCAGCTTAACCGCACCCTCATTAATTTGACCTGCGCCATCTCCGGCATCCGCCAAACCGCTAGAGATCTTCTCCACCTGGTCGAGCAACGTTTCAGTATACGATTCCGTCACTTTGGCCGAGACTTTGGATTTAATCTGTTTGACCGCTGTCCCGCCAATCTGCCCCGCTAGGAAGTTGTATCCTTCATTGGGTTCATAGATCAGCTCTGCCGGTTGTGGATGGTCATCCATCAGAGTGGTTGCTTTTGCGGAAAAATCCGCCGGAATAACAATTGTCATATAATACGTGTTGTCTTCCATGCCTTTCTCGGCTTCTTCTCGGGTCACAAATTGCCAGTTGAAGTCATCACTTTTTTTCAATTCATCGACCAGATTCTGTCCGACTTCCAGCGATTTGTCATTGTAGGTTGCCCCCTGATCCGTGTTGACCACGGCGACAGGCAGTTCATTCATTTTGCCGTAAGGGTCCCAGAACGCATTGAGGAACAGACCGCTATACAGTACCGGAATGAACAGCACCACGAGAATCGGAATAAATACTTTTGGCTTCTTGAAGGCGGATTTCAAATCCTGCCCAAATACAGTGAATGATTTCATCATGTTCTCTCCCCATCATTACGCTACTCGGTTGCTATATCTATCTCTAATCGATAAAGGATTCATATTCACATCTTTCTTTATGTAGGGGATAGTCCACTTTTGAGAAAGAGGCCCACGAAATCCTTGATCTGATCCTTATGCAGCGAAGGATGCGCTTTGTTCCAATCGGAAGTTAAGGTGACATACAGCTTCAGCAGGACAAAAGAGACCAGTCTGGGATCGTCTTCACGAATCTGCTCTAGTTCCATGGCGCGCTGAACTTGACGTTCTAAATATTCGAGAATGGCTGTCTCTACTTTCTGCAAACCTTCTTTCGCCTGAGGCGTGCCGAACTCGTTCACCTCCTGAAACAGCTTGATTAACAGCTCATGTTCCTCTCTATACTCCAGCAAAGCGTCCATGCTCTGGTGTACGTTCTCAAGAAATGGTTTGTCGTCCTGCACAGTTTGCTCTGTAATCCGCTTCATATCAGTAATGATCGAGTGGAGGATTTCTCCGAACAGTTCTTCCTTATTCTCGAAAAAAGTATAGATCGTACCTTTGCCCACATTGGCCAGTCTCGCAACTTGCTCCATTGTGGTGGCTTTGTATCCAAACAACGCGAACGATTTCTCAGCAGAGTCAATGACCTGCTGCCTTCGATCGATAGTTTTCATGGCATATGCACCTCCTGATCGTATGCAATGATAAAAGACAACTCAGAGTTGACCGAATTACTTATTTGGTCAATTGGTCGTAAACAAATGTATCATTGAATGGGGAGGAAGGAAGTGATGTTTGTCATAAGCCCATCCGAAATATTAGCCCTCTACCATCATCCCCACCTAAAGAAAACACAAGTGAACGAAAAGACAGTCCATTGTTGCTCTCTCACAGGAACGCTAAGATGAGGTTGTTGAAGCGTTTACATTATATGGTGAAGGGAGCTTAACTCGGATGCCAGAAATTACGATCAAGCTGTATGAAGGCAGGACGGATGAGCAAAAGCAGGAGATAGTGGAGGTGTTCACACGCGAGCTCTCGCGTATTATCGACCGTGAGCCAGATTATATTTCTGTTGAATTCAATGAAATCCCATGGGACGAGAACGTTCCTGATAATTTGAAAGCCATGCAATCACAGAAGCAAGGAGGGGAGAAGACGTGAAGCCGGCGGACATCGGGCCGCCAAGCCGGGGAACAGCCAGACTTCACTCGTCTGGTCTGGGCACTCGGCTCGGAGATGCGGGACGTTATCTTTGGCGATACCGGATACTATATCTGCTCTCCGTACCGGGCATCCTGTATTTTTTCCTTTTCAAATATGTGCCTCTGTTCGGCTCGATCATTGCTTTTCAGAACTACAACATTTTCAAAGGCATCACCGGAAGTGATTGGGTAGGCCTGGAGCATTTCCAGAAGATGTTCAGCCATTATGACTTTTTACGAATTCTCAACAACACACTTCTGCTCGGACTATATGATCTGGTGATTGCATTCCCGGTTCCGATCTTACTGGCCATTCTGCTGAATGAAGTACGCATGATTGTGTTTAAGCGTTTGTTGCAAACGATTGTTTACATGCCTCACTTTCTGTCCTGGGTCGTCATTAGTGGTATCTTCATGGGTATTTTCTCGATGGATGCCGGGGTGGTGAACAAGGCACTTGGATTTCTGGGCATGCAACCGATCTACTTTCTTGGAGAAGACTCTTACATTCGTTCCATTCTGATCGGTTCGGGGATTTGGCGGGATTCCGGTTACGGCACAATTATTTTCCTGGCTGCCATTGCGGGAATTAATCCCGATCTGTATGAGGCGGCAGAGGTGGATGGAGCCGGACGTTTGAAGCAAATATGGTCGATTACTCTGCCATCATTACTGCCGACAATTATGATCTTGTTGCTACTGCACATCGGAAAGTTCCTCGATCTGGGCTTTGAGCGGGTGTTCGTATTCCTGAATCCACTCAATCTGGAATCGGGTGAAATTCTCGATACGTATATCTACAAAGCTGGCCTGCTCTCACAGCAATACAGCTATACAACGGCCATCGGGTTGTTCAAGTCGGTCGTGGGTTTGATGCTTGTTCTACTCGGTAATTTTTTCAGCAAAAAAACAACCGGCGAAAGCCTGTACTAGGAGGCGAGATTGATGCATACCCCCAGTGTCCGTTACCGTATATTCCGCATTGGAAATCTCGTTTTTCTTACGCTGCTCTCGTTGACGATGATTCTGCCTTTCATTAATGTGCTGGCTCAATCTCTTAGCAGCTCGGAAGCGATCATGGGCGGAAAGGTCAGCTTCTGGCCTGTTGCTTTTACCTGGATCAATTATGAATATGTATTCGGCGATGCTTCGTTCTGGCGGGCCTTTGCGGTATCCGTTGGTGTGACGCTGTTTGGTACGCTGGTCAATCTCGCTGCAACGGCATCGCTGGCGTATCCCGTTTCCCGTCCAGAGTACAAGGGACGCTCTGTAGTCGTCATGTTTGTCCTGGTGACCGTTGTATTCTCGGCGCCGCTCATTCCGAACTTCATCTTGATGAAAGAACTGCATCTGGTCAACAATCCGCTGGTACTGATTGTGCCAGGAGCGATTAATGCCTTTAACTTTTTCGTCATGCGCTCGTTCTTCGCACAGCTACCGGGTGAACTGATCGACGCTGCCCGCATCGATGGCTGTGGAGAATTCGGCATCATCTGGCGTATCGTCATCCCATTGTCCAAACCGGCCATGGCATCACTCGGCATTTTCTATGCGGTGGGCCACTGGAACGCCTATTCCACCGCGCTTTATTATCTGAATGATCCGGCCTGGTGGCCGATCCAGGTAACACTCAAGAAGCTGTTTGAGAGTGACGATATTTCCGTCGACCCAGGTTCTGCCGTCTACAGCACCCTTGCACATACATCGCCGGAAGGCATCAAAATGGCAACCATCATCATCGCCACCTTGCCGATTATTATCATTTACCCTTTCCTGCAAAAGCATTTTGTAAAAGGAATCATGGTCGGCTCCGTCAAATCTTAAGTACAAGAAGCATACAGATCTGACGGAAACGGGGGAATGGCGATGTTCAGAATCTTGATTACGGACGATGAGCCGATGATTCGGATGGGTCTGGCGAAGATGATCAAGCAAGCGGGACTGTTCGACTGTGAGATTCGGCAGGCTGCGCATGGGGAAGAGGCCCTTCAGGTGGTAGAGGCCTTTCGGCCACACATCCTGTTTACGGATATCCGCATGCCAACGATGGATGGTATTGAGCTATGTCGACGTTTATCCGAGCAAGGCAGTACGATGCGCATTATTGTGGTTTCCGGTTATTCGGACTTTGAATATGCAAGAGCCTGTATGGATTATGGAGTAAAGCGATATCTGCTGAAGCCTGTGGGACGACAGGAGCTGCATGAACTGCTGCTCAAATTGTTGGCAACCGAAGAAGATAAACCTACGGTTTCCCTTGTACCCGTGAGAGAGCTGAATGATTGGGCGATGCGTCTGGAAGAGGCCATATGGGAGCTGAGACAATCAGATGTCACGGAGCTGCTCGCAGCATGGTCTGGTCGTTACCCGTCATATTCCTTGATGCCTGAGCAGACAGCGGAGCTTTTTCAGGAATTGCTGGAATTGATTGTGGCCCGCATGAACGCACGTGGCAACGGAACGATGAGTACATCCTGCGAGATGAATGAAAGCGCTTCCTCTAAAGAATGCTTTGAGGCGCTGGGCAACGAGATCCACACGTTAATGAAGACGATCAAGGAAAAGCGCAGTGGCAAGCGCAAGCATCCAGTGGAAGAAGCAAAAGCCTATCTGGAGAAGCACTTGCGTCGCGAAGTTTCACTGGACGAGATTGCTGCTAAGCTGGGCCTTAACCCGTCCTACTTTAGCCAACTATTCAAGCAGACGACAGGCCAGACCTTTATCCAATACCGGATACGCAGCAAAATGGAACTGGCCAAACGCATGCTGGAACAGCCGGGCAACCGGATTACTGATATTTCCTACGAAGTGGGGTATGCGGACCATCCCCATTTTACGAAGACATTTAAGAAAATTACCGGACTGACCCCGTCCGAATATCGTAGCAAGTTGGGCATTGAATGATGAAGCGCAGCCTGTCCATCCGCCTGTTCTTTCATTTTGCCGTCGTGATTACGTTGTCTCTGTCCGCCATCGGCCTGTTTACCTATACCTATGCCTCGACTGAAATGAACGACCAGCTTGCGGACAACATCGCCCAAACGATGCGCAATACGGCGTACCAGACTGATCTGTATTTGCAAAATTATGATCGTGCAACCTACTCCATTCTCTCGAACGGAAGTGTGAAGCATTTCCTCGATATGAATTCGGAGGACAGTTATGCCTATTACGAGTACAGCCGTCAGATTAAGACGAACGTGTTCCCGCCTGTTTTTATGTTATACCCACAGATCAAGTTCCTGTATGTTATCGGGGATAACGGGCGTGTTGTGATTGATGACAACCAGAATTCAGCTGGCATACCGGATATCGACGCGGCACAGCAATATAAGGAGTTGCTGGCTGCAACCCCTGCAAATGGAGAATCGACGTTGCTTACCCGCAGTATTCGCAGTGGACAGAGCGCCAATGTGATTACGATCGCTCGCCGGATTAGAGGGGTATCCTCCTATACGCCAAACGGAGTACTGGCGATGGAAGTAAATGTGCTGGAGCTTGACAAAATATGGGGAGAACTCGACCTCGGTCAAGGTGGGTATCAGTATGTGATGGATCAGAACGGAACTGTAATCTACACACCCGGGGACGAAGAGGCGCAGACAGCGATGGCGTCCAACACTGTGAATAGGCTTATGCACATGGAGGCAGGATCACTGGAACAGAACACGGATGGCACCAAACGGCTGCTCATATCGGAGCTTTCTGCATATTCGGGTTGGCGTTTTGTCGCTTCCGTGCCGCTGTCGGAGCTGCAAAGACCGATTGCAACGATCCGTTCAGCCACATTATGGGTTGGTGCAGGGACCTTGCTCGCCGCGCTTGTCGTGGCCTACCGGATTGGAGCATCTCAAGTGGAACCTATTCGTGTGCTGATGAACGGAATGAGACAGACGGAGAAGGGAATCTGGAACAAGGTGGAGATGAAGGAAAGGCGCGATGAAATTGGTGTGCTGATCCGCAGCTATAATCTGATGGTCAGCCGCCTGTCGGACATGATTGAGAGTGTATACGAGTCGGAGCTGCGCCGCCAGAAGTCGGAAATCGAGCTTCAGCAGGAGGCGCTGGAACGGCACCGTGCGGAATTTCAGGCGCTTCAGTTGCAGATCAATCCGCATTTTCTCTACAACACACTGGAAACGATCAAATGTTATGCCGTCGTACAAGACTCCGAAGAAATTGCACAGATGGTGGAATCCATGGCTCATATGCTCCGTTATTCCATTCAGACCAATCTGGAGGAAATTACGGTTGCCAATGAGCTGAAGCATGTGCTCGCCTACCTTTCCATCATGAAACATCGCATGGATCGAGAGCTTGAAGTGGAGGTTATCATTGCGCCGGATCTGTTGTTGGAAAAAATGGTTCGACTCACCCTTCAGCCACTGGTGGAAAATGTGTTACAACACGCATTTCCGCGAGGCATGGAGCCCGGTCACTTTATCCGTATCGATGCTCGGCGCCTGGAAGATCGCTTTCTTGTCATTGTCCAGGATAACGGTATGGGCATGAGCGAGGAACGCCTGGAGAAGCTGCGTGACCGTCTGGAATTGAATCGTCTGGCAGGCGAAGATTCCGATGATGTCTACCATCGCGGAGGCATCGGACTCATGAATGTCCATCGGCGGATTCAGCTTGTATTTGGAGAAACGTATGGCTTGATGATTGAGAGTAAGCGAGGTTTGGGAACGACCATTACGATGGCGCTTCCCGCAGATCAGCATAGCAAGCGGATTTAATTAAATTTATAACAGGGAGGAAGATAGAACATGAATATCAACTTGCAGAACAAAATTGCGCTGGTTACCGGCTCTAGCGGAGGAATTGGTGCTGCCATTGCTGGGGCATTGGCTCGTTGCGGAGCAAAGGTGGCTGTGAATGGCCTGCATAATATGGATCGGGCGGAGGAGGTAGTGGCCGCCATCCGGGATGCTGGCGGTGAAGCAGCTGCATTTCAGGCAGATGTGACCGATACGAATGCCATAGAATCAATGGTTGGGGAGATTACGCTCCGCTTTGGCGGTCCGATTGATCTGTTGATTAATAATGCAGGGCATCTGGTGGAACGAAGCCCCATTGAAACGATGAGCGAGGAGCTTTACAGCCGGATTATGGATGTCAATCTGAAGAGCGCCGTATTTGTCTCCAAAGCGGTCATTCCTGGTATGAAAGCGGCTGGAGGCGGCCGAATTATCAATCTGACCTCGGTAGCGGCTCATAATGGGGGCGGTCCGGGTGCAGCTATTTACGCAGCCTCCAAGGCGGCTGTCATTGCGTTAACCAAAGGACTTGCCAAAGAACTGTCTCCTGGCGGGATTACAGTTAATGCCCTATCACCGGGCTTCATCGGGCAAACGGCATTCCACGCAACGTTCACCTCGGCGGAAGGTCGATCTTCTGCGGTAAGCAGCATCCCACTTGGACGGGAAGGGACTCCCGATGATGTCGCAGGAGCGGCGCTATACCTGTGTTCCGAGCTGGGTTCTTTTATAACCGGAGAAACGATTGAAATCAATGGCGGAATGTACATGCGTTGATGCTACACCATTACGATAAGGAGGCGAAGATACGATGGAAGTGAAGCGGAAGCTTGCAGAAAGACCGTTGTACCAACCAATCAGCGGGCCGTTCCATGTGGACTATGCACCTGACGAACATACTGTTCTGACAGAAAATCCGCCAAGGTTTACCTGGATGGCGGCACAGCAGGAGGATGAGAATGCCTATCTGCTGCAGGTGTCGGTGGGGCCTTCTTTTCAGGAAGAAGGGACGATGACCTTTGTGCCGCTCCCGTATAACTTTTTCACGCCTGACCGGGTGTTTGAACCTGGGGAATATTATTGGAGATATGCGCTGCTTGTAGATCATCCAGTGCAGCAAGATAGCGAAGCCAAAGCGGACGCTGTGCTGGGTAAGCAACAGGAAATGTCGGCATGGAGTGAGGTGAGGCGGTTCACGGTACCAGCGGGATTACCCGACACACCGATACCTTCTCGGGCCCAGCGGTATGTTGCCACGGACACGTCTCACCCCCGGTTATGGCTCGGAGAGAGTGGGCTAAGGGCACTTGCGGATGGCATTGCGTCAGATGCTACATATTGCGGCTGGGATGTGTTTATGGCAAAATCCGTGGAGCCATGGGCCAGCCGCGAGCCGATCAGCGAACCGCTGCCTTACCCGGAGAACAAACGTGTCGCTCCGCTGTGGAGGCAAATGTACATTGACTGTCAGGAAACGTTATATGCGATTCGGCATCTCAGCATCGCGGGGCGGGTGCTACGTGACGAACGGTTGCTTGGAGCAGCCAAAACCTGGCTATTACATGTGGCGGCTTGGGATACGGAGGGAACGACCTCCCGTGATTATAACGATGAGGCGGCTTTTCGGGTCGCCGCCGCGCTCGCTTGGGGCTATGATTGGCTGCATGATGAGTTGACCAGTGATGAGCAAGAGGTGGTAAGGCGCAGCTTGCTGCGGCGGACAGAACAGGTGGCCCAGCATGTGATGGTCCGTTCGAAGATCCATCATGTGCCTTATGACAGCCATGCTGTGCGTTCATTGTCTTCCGTGCTTGTGCCCTGCTGTATGGCTTTGTTGCATGAGGAGCAGCAGGCTGCAGAGTGGCTGGATTATGCGATCGATTATTATGCCTGTCTGTACTCCCCTTGGGGAGGAAGTGATGGAGGTTGGGCTGAAGGTCCAATGTATTGGACAACAGGCATGGCCTATGTGACCGAAGCGATGAATTTGTTGCGAAACTATGCGGGCATCGACTTCTTCCGTCGGCCGTTCTTCCAGCGTACCGGGGATTTTCCACTCTATGTGTACCCGCCCGATGCTCGTCGCGCCAGCTTTGGAGATCAGTCTACGCTGGGTGACCCGGTAAACTTGAAAACAGGCTATCTTGTCCGCCAACTGGCAGGTGTTACAGGCAACCGTTGGTACCAGTGGTACTTTGAGCGTGTCCGCCAATCCGATCCGGGGACAGAGGGAGCTTTTTATAACTACGGTTGGTGGGACTTTAACTTTGACGACTTGGTATACCGCCACGATTATCCGCAGGTGGAGGAAGAGTCGCCTGTGGACATCGAGCCGCTTAAGTGGTTCCGTGATGTGGGGTGGGTAGCCATGCATCACCGGATGGACGATCCGGATGAGCATGTTATGCTGCTGCTCAAATCGAGCCGTTATGGCTCCATCAGCCACAGTCATGCGGATCAGAACAGCTTTACCCTGCATGCATTTGGTGAGCCGCTTGCGGCGGATACGGGCTATTATATCGCGCACGGCAGCTCCTTTCACCGGGAATGGCGCAGGCAGACACGCTCCAAAAACAACCTGCTGATTGGCGGAGCAGGTCAGTATGCCGAGAACAACAAGGTGCTGAACATGGCTGCCACCGGGCAGATCGAAGAGGCCTATTGGCGGGATGGCGATGGTTATGTGCGCGCGGTAGCGACCGATGCCTATGCCAGCACCGTACCCCATGTGAAGCGTGTTGTACGGGAGATTCATTTTCTGCAATCCTCCTATTTCGTCATTGTGGACCACATTGATCTGGAGAAGCCGGACAGCGTTCAATGGCTGTTCCATGCACTGCACCCGCTACAGCTGAAAGGGCAGAGCTTCCTTCTGAACGGTAATAAGGCGGGGCTTGAAGGGACGTTTGTATATGCTTCCTCCGGTGAGTTGTCGCTCAGCCAGACGGATCAATTCGCAGAGGTGGACCCGGCAGAGTACGAAGGGTTGGAAAGACATTATCATCTGAGCGCAGAAACGCGGCCTGCCTCAAGCCATAGAATTGTAACGCTGCTTGTGCCATATAAGATCGAGGAGCCGAAGTATGTCCCTTATTTCATTGATGACCAGGATCACGGCATTCATCTCTATTTTACCGACAACGGTGTAACGAAGAAGATCGAGGTATCCAAGACGTACTAGGGAGTGCTGACCTAAAGAAAACGCAATCTCATCTAAAACATCCCCATTGTTGCAGGCGGTGGGGATGTTTTAACATCTATTTGAAAGCGCTTCACCAATGAGTGGTACCTAAATCAGGATGAAAAGAGGGGTAGCATGAAAAAGTGGATGGTCTCAGGCATGGCGCTATTGCTGGCGGCAGCTGTCATGACGGGGTGCAACAAAGGGAGTGGAGCAGCATCCGGTGAGGGCGGGGGAGACGGCAAAACAAAATTCTCCATTTCACTACGGACGCTGGCGTATACCTATGTGGAGAAGTCACCGGACATTAACAAGGATCAATGGGTGAAGAAACTGGAGGATCTGACTAATACCGATCTGAAAATTGTCCTGGTGCCCCACAAGGAATATGAACAGAAAATGGTCCAGATGTTTGCCACCAATGATATTCCTGACGTGGTGCAGGGTGACGGCGGCGTCAACGGCAAAGAGATGGCAGGCTCGGTCGAAGCTGGAGTATTTCAGCCGCTGGATGAACTGTTACAGCAGTACGGGCAAGATTTGCTGAAAGCCGTGCCGAAGGAAGCCTGGGACCAGGTAACTCATGACGGCCATATCTATGCCATCCCTGAATATTTATCCAATCCATCCCGCCGGGCAACCTGGATTCGCAAAGATCTTCTGGATCAAACGGGACTACCGGTGCCAACTACAGTTGAGGAAACGATGGACGTTTTGCGCGCCTTTAAGAAGCTCGGCGTGGAGAATCCCTATATGGGACGTGAGGATTTCAAATATGCAGATACCTTTTTCGGTGCCTATGACGTACAGCAGTTCCTGTCCATGATGGAGCAGCAGGGCGACCAGGTTGTTCCGAAGTTCATGGATAATGAGAATATGCAGCAAGCCCTAACTGTCTATAAGACGATGTACGAGGAAGGGCTGATCAACAAAGAGTTCGCGACCATCAATTCCACCGTATTCAAAAATACGATTCTCTCGGGCAAGGCAGGTATGTGGTCCATGAACGCCAACGAACTGATCCAATGGGAGAAGCAGATTAAAGCGTCGGTTCCCGATGCCAAAATCGAGATTATCCCTTCCCCTGTCGGCCCCGACGGAAAGGGCGGTTATTATTTGTACGGTCCGGTGACACGTGCCTACTTTATTAATAAGGATGCGGCTGATCCAGCTTCCATTATCCGTTTCTTCAACTGGATGGTGTCAGACGAAGCCGAGAAGTTTTTCACATACGGCACAGAAGGAGAGACCTACACAGAGGATAATGGCGTGATTTCATACACAGCGCCAACAGACTCCGCTGGCGTGGACGAAGAGCGTTACCGTCAGTCGTTCTTATGGTTCGTACAGGACACGACGTACAATAAAGGCTCGTTATCGCTGACAGAAGAAGGCAGAAAGCTGATGAATATTTACGATACCATCTTAGCCAAAGAAGGTCGGGATGGCATCAACTTTGATCCGCGTTTGGAAGCTTTTGTACAGAATCCTGATATTGCTCCCAATTCGGATACACCTCCTCAGGTATTGCTCACACACATGATCAAGATGGTTTATGGTAAGGAGCCGATCTCTGATTGGCCGAAAGTGGTAGAGGAATGGAAATCCAAAGGTGGCGATCAGGCAATCAAAGAAGCCACCGAGAAATTCAATAAGGGTGAGGGAGTGTCGGCACCGCGCCGCTAACGATTTAAGTTGAACTATACATTTTACACGATAACAGCGATCGGAAGGTTGTTCTGTCATCGGAGTGGCAAGTCAGCTGAATACGGAGGGGATACAAGTGAATGACGTGTTCAAAACGTGGAAGAAGCGGGTTGTACTTGTTGCCATGTCTGTCATACTCATTAGCGGTATTACCGTTCCCGTGCATGAAGTCCGGGCGATGGAAGACGCTGATCCTCATTCTATTTTAGATACTACGCAGGAAGAAAATATCCCAGATCCGGAGGGCCCGGAGCTGGAGATTTACGCGGAAAACTTTGATGACCCGGACAATTTTGGCTCTACAGGCGGAATTGCACTGAGAGCTCCCTGGCTGCAGGAAGGAGTAGGTGGAAGCAAGGCCAAAACATCATCTTCCACAACTGCACCCTCGCTGCCCAACATGATCAAGATTGACGGAACCGATGCACTCGCGCTGCCACTTGATCTAACTGGATACGGAAATATCCGGCTGAGCTACTATACACGCGCCTCGTCCTATATCAGCGGAAGCATTATTATCGAATGGTCGAAGGACGGGGGCAGTTCCTGGGCAACGCTGGAGACATTTGAACTTCCCCCAGGCACTCCAGATGTGAAGAACAAGGAAGGTAATACGCTAAAAAGCTGGGCGCTGGGTTCGGAAGCGAACAATAACAGCACGGTGAAAATTCGTTTTCGGACAGGAGATGCCATGCAGGCCAACATGTATATCGACAATGTTGCCATTTATGGTCAGGCTATTCCCGGTATAACGCCTGCCCCATCGCCAGTTCCGCCTGGAGAGGAGAATACTGAATTTACGCCACCACAAGGAGTGACTTTATACGAGGATGTGGAGATTGGCACGGCTGGTGGGCGAGCAATCTATTCATCCATTGCTGTTCCTGAGACAGCGGCAGCTGAACCGATGCCGGTCATGGTCTATATCCATGGAGGTGGATGGAATCACGGGGACCGAAAGCAGGCATTGAACTCCATTTGCAATTATGTACTCAAACGCGGTTACATCGGTGTATCTCTGGACTACCGGCTGACGCCTGAGGCGCCTTTCCCTGCCCAGATTCAAGATGTAAAGCTTGCTATCCGATATTTGCGGGCCCATGCGGCGCAGTACAACCTGGACCCGAGTCGTATAGGCGTCTGGGGATCATCTGCGGGCGGCCATCTGGCTGCATTGCTCGGTACAACAGGGGACATTGTGGCTGGTGACACTGTAATGCTCGATACAGGGGTGACGGTAGATGTACCTGATCTTGAAGGTTCTGGCGGATGGCCTGAGTATTCCGACAAAGTGCAGGCGGTCGCCGACTGGTACGGACCCGCTGATTTTACGACGACATTTGCCAATAACTATAGCTCGGTCACGGCTCTGCTTGGTGGGCAACGTGCGTTTGATGTTCCGGAGCAGGCCAGACTTGCCATGCCGGGCACGTATGCTTCACCGGATGATCCACCGTTCTGGATTCGGCACGGTAATGCTGATGCCACCATTCCCTATACCGACAGTGTTACTTTCGCGGGACAGCTTCAATCTGCGGGTGTCCCGATTGTGGATATGAAAGTCGTACCTGGTCAGGGCCATGGATTTACAGGGACGGCTTCCGAGGTTGCCAATGCGGAGGCATGGGCCTTTCTTGATGAACATGTGAAGAACCGGATCGTTACGGAGCCCATTATTTTCAAAAGCAATCCCGAAGACACTTCGCCTGGAGCCGAAGAAGAGGAAGAAGAAAAACCGTTGATTGAGAAGGTCATCGCCAGCAAGCTTCCAACCGACGATGCGGCGATTGACAGCGGAAAGCCTAATCTGAATTTCAATCAGGCAACGGGTTCCAGCACCGGATTACTAAGCATCTCTTCCACTTCATCGACCAAGAAATATGTATATTTCAAATTTGATATGTCCGGAAATGAGCCCGAAGGAGATCGGTATCGACTTCGGATTGCAGCCAAGAAAGGCACATCGAATATCGATACAGAGTTGTCTCTGTATGGTTTGAATGCAACGGACTGGAGCGAATCAACGTTAACCTGGTCGAATGCTCCGGTTCAAAGTCTCAGCGAAGCTTCGCTCGTTGGCACATTCCAGGTTACGGCAGATCGTAATGGAAGCCCAGCCGTCTATGAAATTGATGTAACCGATGTTGTGAAGAGTCGTCCAGATGCGGGGCAGGTTGCATTTTTGCTCGCGGATGCGGGATCAACAGGTGTTTCCGTGAACGTATACACCAAGGAAGCCAACGGAACGAGCAATCCGCGTCCACAGTTATCGGTCATTGCTTTAATCGAAGAAGGCAGTGACACGCAGTCACCAGAATGGGAACAGGGAGCTATACTTGAGATTCGCAACTGGGGAACGGATTTTGCGGAACTGAGATGGCCAGCGGCCAGCGATGATACGGCTGTATCTGCCTACCGGATTTATCGGGATGGAGTTATGCTGGCAGAACAAGGTAAGCAGTCATTTCATGACAGCGGACTTGCAGCCGGAACATCGTACACGTTTCAAGTGAGGGCGATTGATGAAGCCGGCAACGACAGCAGTGCTTTATCAACTGATATGATCACCCTTGCCGTTCCGGTATCGTCCATGCCTGTTGCCTCCGTCTCGGCAAGCGGTAGCGACGGCAACCTGGCGACTAATACCATCGACAATAACAGTTATACACGCTGGTCTGTTGCCGGAGAGGGGCAATGGATCACATTTGATCTGGGGCAGGCACAGCAAGTGGGCTATGTTGGGATTGGTTTTTACAAAGGGGATGTCAGGAAGACCTTTTTTGAAATAGAAACGTCTGTTGACGGTGATCATTGGACCCAGGTATATGGCGGCGAAAGCAGCGGGGATACTACAGAAATGCAGGCATTTGATATCCCGGATACTTCTGCACGTTATGTACGGATCACCGGACATGGCAATTCTGATTCAAGTATTTATACAAGTCTGACCGATGTGCATTTGTATGCTCCTTTTGCAGGGGGAGGGACGCCTGTTGCCCTGATTCCATACAATGAGCCACAACCACCGGAGGGAACGGAGCCCTTTATCGCTCCAGGTCTGACGGAGACAGATGGAACACCACATGCAGTCCATCCTCCTCATGCTGTAACCGGACGTACGATTGATGTACGGGATTACGGAGCAGATCTGGCTGATAATACGAGCGATGACCGACCTGCAATACAGGCTGCCATTGATGAGGCCTGCGTTGGTGATGAAGTATTTTTGCCTGATGGAGTGTACAATTTGTTGTCCGGGCCGGATGGAACTACCAACCTGATGCTCAAATCCGGGGTGAACCTGAGAGGAGAGAGCAGTGGAGGGACCGTGCTTAAGACATCGTTGGATCAGGTGACGGGCAGCGCCGTCCTGAAAGCATCGGCTCAGCACAGCATTCTCGTATCCAATATGACCCTAACTTCATCCTGGTCTGGCAGTTACACGACCGATCACAAATTCAACAATCCCTCCGCAGGGGGGCCGGATAGCATGATTCACATCGCTAACTATGGTGAGGAACCATCGTATGACATTACGATCGACGGTGTAATTGTGGAGAAATTTAAACGAATGGCTATCCGCATCGAACACAGCCGAGATGTCTTTGTGAAGCATGCAACATTCCGTAATGCAACAGATCTGGGCCCTGGGGGTTCAGGCTACGGAATATCCATTCAGGGAACGGCCAAGACTGATCGGCTCGGCTTTGACAATGATACGATATGGAATGTGGTGGAGGATAGTACGTTTGAGGGCCCTTATCTCAGACATGGAGCGTTGATCCAGTTTGTTGCCCATAACAACGTACTGCGTGGCAATACATTTAACGGAACAAAGCTGGATGCTATTGATCTTCATGGTGAACTGGAGTATTTGAATGAAATCTCGGGCAATGTGATTACGGATGTGCTGACAGGCGCAGGGATTGGACTTGGCAATACAGGGGGTTCAGCACCCAGCAACCACAGCAAGTCGGGCAAAGGAAACTACATTCATGACAACACGATCAGGAACAGCCAAATCGGCATTTCGGTAACCATGGGCACCCCCGATACTCTAATCGAGGATAATCTCATCGAGAATACAACCACGATTGCAGATGCGTCAGGAATCAAAGTGCTGAATGGACCGGGCACGGTGGTTCGAGGCAATGTGATCCGTAACAATACCGCCAGCGACTACTGGGGCGTGTGTCTTGAGCGCGACAAAGGTGATGCCGGAGCCGGCAATATTGGCGAAGGAAACCCCGAGAATGTGTTAATTGAAAATAACCGAATCGAAGGTAATACAAACGGAATCGGACTCTTTGCCGGAGTCGGTATTCTGCTGAAGGCCAACATTCTAAACAATGTGAATGAGGACTATTACAAAGCAGCAGGTGTTACAGTTACCGAGCTGTAAAGGATCAGAGCAAGTAGCCTAGCAGGCGTTTATATAAGTTGAGGCTCAATTGTACACCATACTGCAATCGGAGTGATCGGTGTAACATTTATAGTTCAACTTATGTAGCCTGATGGGCTACTTTTTGTTGTGAATCACTTATTTAAGATTCATTAAAGGTTTGTCCTCTACCATGGTTTCATAAGCCTAAGTTGCTTAACAGAAACCAAGAAGGAGGATTCATCATTTGAATAGTTTACTACGTAAAGTTGCAGTAACGGCCTTGTCCGTGACGATGGTAACATCATCTTTTGTCCTGGTAGGAAGCCCGAACGCTGCGTTTGCCGCAGAGAATACAAGCACCAGCACAGGCGTCACGCAAGCCTATGAATCGTTGTTCCAAACGGACAACGTCATTGATGTGAATGTTACGATTGATGATGCAGACTGGAAGAGCATGCTCGAAAGCCCGCTGGATAAGGATTATAAGAAGGTAAGTGTGGAAGTGGACGGCAACAAGCTAGATAACGTTGGTTTCTCCACCAAGGGTAATCTGACTTTGAAATCCGTAGCCTCCATGCAAGATTCTGACCGTTACAGCTTCAGACTGAAGTTCGATAAATACGACAAAACACAAACCCTGCTCGGTCTGGATAAAATGGTCCTGAACAACAACTATTCCGATCCATCGTACATGCGTGAAGTTCTTCACTATGAAGCGCTGCGCAGCATTGGCATGGATGTACCGATGACGAACTACGTTAATCTGTATATCAACGGCGAACTGGTTGGTTTCTATACCGGGGTTGAAGCAGTAGATGACAGCTACCTGGAACGCAATTACGGTGAAGATTATGAGGACGGTGTCCTCTACGATACGGATGAGAAGAGTTACCTGCAATATTCAGAAGGCAGTGACTACAGCACCATCACCGAAGATTTGGGTACGGACGAGAATAAAACCAAACTCAAAAACTTCATCAAAACGCTGAACGACATGCCTGAAGGTGAAAAAGGCGATATCGAGAGTGTGCTGGATGTGGATTCGGCACTGAAATATATCGCGGGCAACATGGTCTTTGGTAACTATGACAGCTATAGCGGCGACAAAGGGCATAACTACATGCTTTACGGAGATGCGGCTGGCAAATTCACCGTTGTACCTTGGGACTTTAACATGTCCTTTAATGGATACTCGGGTGGAGGCGGACGTGGTACAACAACAACTGGATCAACCACGACCAACACCAATGCAACGAACGTATCCGTGGACGAGCCAGTACTGGGCATTAGCATGGAAAATGTACCGATGATCAACAACCTGTTGGCCGTGCCTGAGTATAAGGAAAAATACTTGAGCTACGTCAATGAGTTGACGGATTATATGGAAGGCATCCAGGACCGCATCACAGGTCTGGCTGACATCATTCGTCCATATGTTGAAGCAGATCCAACGAAGTTCTACACAACAGAGCAGTTTGAATCCAACATTGCATACTCTGCCAACGCTGATGCAACAGGTGGTATAGGTGGCATGGGTGGTACACCACCAGAAGGATTCGAAGGCATGACACCACCAGAGGGCATGGAAGGTATGACGCCTCCGGAAGGTTTTGAAGGCATGACACCTCCCGATGGTACAACACCGCCGGATGGCACAACGGGAACAGAAACAACAGACAACACAGGCAATACCCAAACACGTCCGGGCGGTAACTTTGGCGGAGGTGGAGGCATGGGCTCCATGGCAGCGGGATCGCTGACGACGTTTGCCCTGAACCGACTTGCCAATCTGCAAGAGCAGCTTGGACGTGAAGTAACGCCTTTGCCAGAGACTTCAGAAGATACAGGCACGGATAACGGAACAGGAACGACGGACAAAGCGATTACCGTAACTCTCGATGGCAAAGCGATTACGTTCCCGGATCAGGACCCGCTAGAGCAAAGTGGCCGGGTTATGGTACCAGTGAACGCCATCCTTGAAGCTTTGGGTGCAGAAGTAACGTGGGACAAAACAGCGAAAACTGTAACAGCTGTTCTGAATGACCAGACGCTTGTGCTCCAGATCGGAAGCAGCACAGCAACGGTGAATGGTGAAACGCTCGAAATTGATGCACCAGCCATTATCAAAAACAGTCGCACGCTTGTGCCGGTACGCTTCATCTCTGAAGGACTGGGACTGACCGTGGATTGGAATCAAACGGCTGCACAAGTAACACTTACATCTAAATAATATCTCTCTTGTAGAGAAACGTTGTTCTACGGAGAACGAGAAAAGGGATTCGATGATCAGATCGAATCCCTTTCTGGTACAATGAGGGAAAAGGAGGGAACACATATGGCTCCCGATAAAACAAAACTTTTCCCTAACGATAATATTCGTACCGTTTGTTACATTCAGAATTTGCCGCCGCGCTCTAATGTGCTGATCGGTGATTATACGTATTATAGTGACAACAGTCGTCCACCCGAACAATTTTATGACCGCATTCAGCATCATTATAATTTCCTAGGCGATCGTCTGGTGATCGGTAAGTTTTGTGCAATTGCTGAAGGTGTGACATTCATTATGAATGGTGCCAATCATCGGATGGAGGGCATGACAACCTATCCCTTCAATATTTTTGGTGGTGGTTGGGAGAGAGTGACCCCTACGCTGGATCAACTGCCTTTTAAGGGTGACACAGTATTGGGCAATGACGTCTGGATTGGGCAAAATGTAACCATCATGCCGGGTGTCACGATTGGAGACGGTGCCATCGTCGCTTCCAATGCGACAGTCACCAAGGATATCGAGCCTTACACCATTGTGGGTGGCAATCCGGCCAAACCAATCAAAAAGCGTTTCGACGACGAGATCATTGCTTTACTGCTGGAACTGAAATGGTGGGATCAAGATGAGGCGTGGTTGGACACACATTTGGAACGACTGGTCTCTACATACGATCCGCAGACATTGCGTGAGCTTCTGAAGAGTAAGTAGGTTGGTGTACGTGAATTGATTTGCAAAAAAACGAGACTATCGCTGGTTCCTTATGGAGCCAGTTTTTTTATTTTGCACTCCATATGCTCATCATCATCACACTTCATGGAATCTTGCATATCCACACTAAGCCCCTGGATGGAAGAAGTTAAGAGAGCCAATCCATCTGTAGGTGGACTTAACTCCCGTTGAATTCGGCTACACTGAATGTAGATCAGAGAACACGTGGAGAAGGTGAGGAAAAAAACATGATGAATATTGTTATTGTAGCTGTCATTGTTCTATTGTTATCGCTAAGGGAGAAGGAAGTGAAGACATCCCGTTTATGGGTCTTTCCAGCGATTATTGCGTATTGGGTGCTTTCGAGCGTAGTAAATACACCATTAACGGTGGGCAACATTCTGTTATATATTGTTTTTCTCATTATAGGTTGCGGGATTGGTGCGTGGCGGGTACATCTGGAACAGCTTCGAATCCATCCAACTACAGGTAAAATGATGTCTAAGGGATCGCTGGCCAGCAGCTTGCTTCTGATCGCGGTTATGGTGTTAAGACAGCTCGCCAGCCAATGGGATGTGCATCATACGGTGGTTTCACTGAGCAATGCTCTTTTGTTTCTACCTCTGGGAAGTATTGCTGCCCGGCGTTATTTTCTGTATGCCAAAGTCCAGCGCTTTCAAGGCAGAGGTATATAATATTTTCAAACTTTAGGATTGGAAAGGAGAGCTATGCAGAACGATTCGAAATGGATGCAGATTCGAAAGGTGGTACTGGATCATACAGCAGATCTTATTTTAACGTTGTTGCTGCTCTCCAGTCTGATTGAGCCCTTCAAAGAATTGGCGTGGGTCGATTTGGGTGCAGGACTGATCGTTAGACTGCCCTACCTTATATTGGTTTGGGTTCCACAGTCACTTCGAAATGAGCGGATGCGAACGTTAGGGATATTGGTGATTTGGATGGTGACGCTGCTCTATGCCCAGTTCTTCCAGGCCGAGTATCGCATATTTGAATTAACCTTTTATCTCATCGGATATACTGCGCTGAAATTGCCCATCCATCGTTCTTCGTTGCTTGGCTTCGTTATCATCATTGGGAATGCGGCGCTGCTCTATATGGATGAATACGAACCCAATCAGATTCTGGTGTATTCGATGGCTCACGCTGTAACCTATATTCTATGCTGGGCTGCGAGAATCAGGCGGGAAAGCAGACAGGACAGCAAACGACATTATGAGGAATTGCAGAAGGTGCACGCTGAACTGACACATGCCCATCAGGAGCTTCAGGATACACATCAGGAGTTGGAGCAGGCTACCGTGCGATTGATGCAGTATGCCGTACTTGAAGAACGAAGCCGAATCTCAATGGATTTGCACGACAGTGTTGGTAACCGATTGACATCCATTATTGTTCAGCTTCAGGCATTGCCATATATGATGAAGATGGATGCATACGAAGCCGACAAAGCGATGGGTACGGTGCTTGAAGTAGTTCGACAATGTCTCCAGGAGGTTCGGACCGTTGCTCATCAGATGGGCAGCAATGAAGCAGGCCTCGGGCTGGTCGCCTTGACGAGTCTGGTGAATGAGATACGGGAGATGGCAGGTTTCACGATCAAACTCACTCCCCAAGAGCAGACGAGTCATTGGACGCCAGAAACGTCTGAATTATTGTATCGTGTACTTCAGGAAGCGTTAACGAATATCATTCGTCATGCCCAGGCTTCGCAAGTGAAGGTGGACATCTTGGAGAAGGAGCATCAGCTACATATGATTGTGGAGGACAACGGAATGTATCGCAAAGAAAATCCGATCTCTCCCGGTTTCGGACTGTCGAGTATGAGAGCAAGATGTGAAAGGGCAGGCGGTTCCTTATCCATTGATGCAGTCGATCCACATGGAATGAGGTTAACCCTTACCATTCCTCAAGATGTAAAGAAGATTATGGGAGGTGATGAACAGTAATGGAGCAGGAAATACAGGACATACGTGTACTCCTCGTGGATGACCAGCATCTGGTCCGGCATGGTTTACGTTTTATTATTAATGCACAGCAGGATATGGAAGTGGTAGGCGAAGCGAGCGGGGGACATGAAGCAGTCCTTCTGGCAGCAGAGGTTCGTCCACATGTCGTATTGATGGATGTGCAGATGGAAGCAGGAGACGGACTGGAAGCGACAGCGGAGCTGATGAAGATACTGCCTGACTGCAAAGTGGTCATCCTGACCACATTCGATCATGAGGACTATGTGTACAAAGGAATACGTGCCGGAGCTGTTGGTTATCTGCTCAAGGATGCGGCGCCAGACGAACTCGTTGATGCGGTTCGTGCTGCATACCGGGGGGAGGCGATCTACCGCACGGCGGTGGCAGCCAAGGTGATCGCTCTTGCTATTCGTTCAACTCCTAGTCATTCGGATTCAGTGAAGGAAACGGTAGCAAACGAACCATTGCCGGAACCGTTTACGGGACGGGAATTGGAGGTTTTGCAGCAGATGGCATATGGATTACGGAATGAGGAGATTGCTCGCAAGCTTTTTATCGGAGAGAGTACGGTCAAGACTCATGTACATCGCATTTTGCAAAAGATTCAAGTGGAAGACCGCACACAGGCGGTCGTCTTTGCCATTCGTAATGGATTCGTCAAGTAAACCTTTCTTGATCTTCTGTGGAGTAGTGATCCAAATTCAGCAAATAACCAGCTGCCCCATGCGGAGCTGGTTATTTTGTATGACCTCAAAAACAATGTCTCAAAATTGAGAAAAGAGATGGAATGTTGTGTGAGATAAGTCATAGAATAACTTTAAGTAAGCGCTTCCAATAACATCAATATGAATTCACGGAGGGGTTCAGAATGCGATTTAAGAGAGCTGCCACACCGCTCGTCGCTCTGTTCATGTCGGTCACATTGTTTGCCGGATGCCAAAGTGTTCAGCCGCCATCAGTAAGTGAACCACAAGGGACGGTGGATACACCGACCACGACAACCCAGAACGAACCTGCACCTCAGACCAACAAGGAGACACCGCGTAATGAGACCTTGTATATCAATGGGTTGCAATGGGGGCCACCAACCAACTTCAATCTGTTGAGCGGAAATCCCGCATTTCCAGTGAATTACGGCAACTCCAGGGAACTGGTGTACGAAACCCTGTTTATGGTAAACCAGCTGGACGGTGGCCTTGAACCTCTCTTGGGCAATTCGTATGAATGGACGGATGAAACGACTCTGCGCATTGAGTTGAATGCGGATGCGAAGTGGAGCGACGGAACGGCTTTTACAGCAGATGATGTTGTATACACCTATGAACTGGGCAAAAAATACGATATCAACTGGAGCAGCTTCTGGGCCTACATCAGTGAAGTGAAAGCGGATGGAGCGCAGGCCGTGGAAATTAAGCTGAACCCTGAAAACCCTAACAAGCTTACCGTACTGGACAGCATTGAACTAATCCCGATGCTGCCGAAGCATATCTGGGAAGAGATCGAGAAGAAGAACAATAATGATCTGACCGCGATTCGTAAAGAGGTTAATGATAATCCAGTGGGAACCGGAGCCTATAAGCTTCATTTTTACAACGACCAGAAAATTACGATTGTCCGTGACGATAACTATTGGGGGCAGAAATTGTTCGGCAAATTGCCCGCACCGAAGTACATCACTCACGTGATCTACAAGGATAATGCCGCAGGAGATCTGGCGTTCAAGAGTGGGCAAGTGGACGTCTCCCAGCAGTTTATCCCTCAAGTGTGGAAGATGTGGGAAGGCGGTGCTGCTGTCAAAACGTATCTGAAGGATGCGCCGTATTATCTGCCCGGTTCCATGCCAAGCATTTTCTTCAATCTGTCTAAAGCCGGACTCGATAATGCTGACGTTCGCCGTGCGATAGCCATGAGCATCAACTATGACAAAATCTCGGAGCTGGCTATGAGCGGATATTCCGCGCCAATGCAGCCTTCCCTGACCTTGAACTCGGACGCCGAGTCCAAATATATTGACCAAGATGCCATCAAGTCGTTGCAATGGACGATGGATATTGAAGGAGCCAACGCTCTGCTCGACAAGATTGGAGCAACCAAAGGTAAAGACGGCATCCGTGTTCTTAACGGCAAACGCCTTGGACCTTTCGAGGTTGAATGTCCTTACGGCTGGTCTGACTGGAACGCTGCCTTGGAGATCGTAGCGCAGAGCGCCAAGGCCATAGGGATTGAGATTCGCACCAAATTCCCGGAATCCCCGGTATGGACCAATGATCTGCAAACCGGCAAATTCGATATTATCATGAACACGCCTGCAGGCGGGGTCAGCCCAAGCCAGCCGTGGAACCGTGCGATGACGATCATGTACTCCAAAGGGGTTGCCCCAATGGGTGAGATGGCTTTCTGGAACTGGGGACGGTACCAGAATGACCGTGCAGACGCCATTATTGAAGAGATTCCATCCGTGTCTGACGAGGCGAAGCTGAAGTCACTGTACACTGAACTGAATACCATCTGGCTGAAAGATATCCCTTCCATTCCGCTGATGTACAGACCATGGGTGTTTGACACCGTGAACGAATCGGTCTGGAAAGGCTTCCCGACCGAAGGAGATGGCACCAACATTCCGCCACAAATCTCGATGGACGGCGCAGGTATTAAGGCATTGTATCAGATCCACAATTAAGGAACTCATATTGAATCAGGACACGATGAAGTGACACGCCACTTCAGACATAAAGCCCTTATCCGCTAAACTCGGGGGTGCTAAATCCTATGAATGCCTATTCCAGATATGTCGCCAAAAAAGTATTCTGGTACGGCCTGACCCTGGTCATTGCCATCGGACTGAATTTTATTTTGCCTAGACTGATTGAAGGTAACCCGGTGAGCATGATCGCTTCCAAAATGACGTCAGGGATGACTGACTCGGATTCCATCAAGCGGGTGTATGAGACGTTTACGGTTGAATTCGGCATTGATCAGCCAATATGGACCCAATTCGGCATCTATTTGAAAAATCTGTTCACAGGTAATCTGGGCACGTCCTTTGGACTGTATCCGAAGCCTGTGACGGACATTCTGGCCTCCGCCGTCCCTTGGACGGTGGGGCTTCAACTTCCGGCCATCCTGGTCGGCTGGATCATTGGTAATTTGCTCGGTGCGATTGCAGCGTACCGGAAAGGTGTTTTTGATAAAGTACTGTTTCCGGTAGCTTTATTTATCAATTCCATTCCTTTTTTTACTCTGGCTATTATTATGCTGTATGTCTTTGCGTTATCACTGAAATGGTTCCCTTTATCGGGCGGATATGACTTCCAGATGGTACCGCAGCTGAGCTTCGACTTTATCATGTCCGTGGTTCGCCACCATACCTTGCCGTTCCTCTCCATCGTGCTTGTGACCATTGGTGGTCAGGCCATTGGCATGCGGGAGATGTCCATCTATGAGCTGAATTCAGACTATGTGTTATACAGTAAACTGCTGGGTATTCGCGACGGCCGAATTGCGCGTTATGTGTTCCGTAACGCTATGCTGCCGCAAATTACGGGACTTGCGCTCTCCATCGGTACGATGGTCGGTGGGTCACTCATCTGTGAGATTGTCTTCAGTTATCCAGGCATCGGCACATGGTTGTTCACGGCCATAAGGCAACTGGATTACCCACTAATCTCGGGGTGTACGCTGCTGATTGCCATTGCTGTATTGCTTGCGAATTTCACTATTGATGTCATCTACGGTTTCATTGACCCGCGCATCAAGGCCGCTCAAATGGAGGAACAGTGATATGAAGCATTCGATCTCTATTTTGCTGAAGTCACCCAAATTCATGATCGGTGCGGTGACTTTTGTCGGCATGCTGCTCTTGGTTACGATCTATCCACTCATTAATCGCAGTGATCCACTCGAGATGATTGCGATGGCGTTCCAGCCACCTGGCGATGGCCTGCTGCTAGGATCGGACAATTTTGGACGGGATATTTTCCTTGAATTGATGTATGGCATCCAGACATCCGTACGTGTGGGGCTAATTGCAGGTGTGTTTGCGACCGTTATCGGTTTGGTTATGGGTCTGGTGTCGGGATATATCGGGGGAATGCTGGATAACTTTCTGACGGCGATCACCAATATTTTCATTGTTATTCCTTCGTTCATCATCCTGATCTTGATCTCCGTCAGCATTGATTCACGCAGTTCCCTGGTGACGGCGATCATTATCGGTATAACTAGCTGGCCTTGGACGGCCCGGGCTGTGCGAGCCCAGACGACATCTCTGCGTAGCCGGGATCATGTGCATATTGCAAAAATTTCGGGACACAGTACGCCGCGTATCATTATCCATGAGATTTTGCCCTATATCGCGTCTTATGTGGTGATGGCTTTTGTGCTCCAGACGGCATCGGGCATTCTGTCCGAAGCATCCATCTCCATGCTGGGACTGGGGCCGTATAATACGATCTCGCTCGGCATCCTGATGAACTGGGCACTGGTGTTTGAAGCGCCAGTAGCAGGGGCGTGGTGGGCGTTCATTCCTGCGGCGCTGGCGATTGCCGTCATTACCTTCTCGCTTTATCTGATGAATACGGGCATGGACGAAATTTTTAATCCGAAAATAAGGAGCTAAGACCATGAACCAACCTATACTTCAGGTCAGCGGTCTGAAAACCTATTACCGTACCCGGCTCAAGGAGAATGTATTTGCCGTCGACGGGGTGGAGTTCGGACTGAAAGAAGGGCAGACGCTGGGCATTGCAGGTGAATCGGGCTGTGGAAAATCGACGCTGGCGCTCAGCCTGATGGGCTTTTATTTCCCGCCGCTTCATTATGGCAGTGGTTCGATCCGGATTAATGGTACCGATATTATGCAGCTGAACAAAGAGCAGCTTCGTTCGCGCATTCTGGGCAAGGAAATTGCTTATATTCCGCAGGCTGCCATGAATGCACTGAACCCAACGCTGCGTATTATCAGGTTTATTGAAGATATCATGAAGGAGCATCGTCCGGAGATGAAACGGTCGGATGTGCGGAAGATGGCTACGGAGCGCTTCCAATCACTGAACTTGTCGCCGGATGTGCTGGATATGTATCCAAATGAATTATCCGGCGGCATGAAGCAGCGAACGGTTATCGCCATCTCAACAATTCTGAATCCCAACGTGCTCATTGCGGATGAACCTACTTCGGCACTGGATGTAACCTCCCAGAAGGCGGTCATTCGTCTATTGAAGGATTTGTTGAAGCGCAAAGTAATCAAATCACTGGTGTTCATCACGCATGAGCTGCCGCTACTTTACCATGTCACGGATGAAATTATGGTGATGTATGCCGGTGAGATTGTGGAACGAGGCACGGCAGAGCAGATGATTTTCAATCCGCTGCATCCGTACACTCGCAAACTGATGGGCTCCATCATTGTGCCGGAAGAGGGCATGAAGGAGCACAAACTGGCTGCCATTCCTGGTGCACCACCAAATCTGAAGAATGTGCCGGAAGGCTGCCGCTTTGCAGAGCGCTGTACACTGGTGACCGACGAGTGCCGCCAGGGCAAAATCGAGAACATTCATGTCGATGGGCGCCTATATCGCTGTCTCCTGACACCAGAAATGCTGGAGCAGATCAGGGAGCAGGAGCAGGACGGTCACGTACAGCAGGAGAGCATGAACGAAGAGCCCCAGGAGAGGGAAGAAAATCAGGAGGAGAACGGCTCAAATAAAGAAGATGTCCGAGATGTTCGATCTGACACAGACGATATCGCAGACCAATGAAATGATTCTTTCTGGGCGTAATGGGCTCGGATCAAGGCTCCCCGAAAGGAGTGAAGTAGTATGGCGATGGGCAAGGTGCTGATCAGCGGCCGCCATCTGACCAAGGTGTACGGTACAGGCAATCGCAAAAAGGCAGCCGTGGACGATGTGAGCTTTGATTTTCATGAAGGGGAGATTATCTCCATTGTCGGAGAGAGCGGCAGTGGCAAGACGACACTCGCGAAAATGATCATGGGCTTGCTCAAGGAAACGGGTGGAGCGATTGAATACGATGGCAAGCCCAGACAAATGAAGCGGTACCGTGAGCGTAAAGCCTATTGGAAGGATATACAGGCCATTTTCCAGGACCCGTTCTCTTCGTTCAACGTATTTCACCGGGTGGAAAAGCTGCTGGTGGACTGTATCAAACTTCAAGGATTGAAGCTGAACAAAGACGAGGAATATGCCAAAATGAAGGAAGCCTGTTCTTTCGTCAACTTGAAGTTCGAAGAGTTATACAACAAATATCCGTTTGAGCTGTCCGGTGGACAGATGCAACGGCTCATGATTGCCCGCATTTTCATGCTGCATCCTAAGGTGTTGATCGCCGATGAACCAACGTCCATGGTGGACGCATGCTCGCGTTCAACGATTCTGGATATGCTGCTCAAGCTGCGCGATGAGAACCGCATGACGATTGTGTTTATTACGCACGACGTGGGTCTGGCTTATTATGTGAGCGACACGATCTGTATTATGGAGCATGGACGAATGGTGGAGGCGGGGAGAGCGGAGGAAGTTATTCACCATGCGGAGCATCCCTATACCAAACAATTAATCAATGACGTACCCAAAATTCATTCTCCCTGGGTGCTCGATTGACACAAATCAAGCCCTGGACCGTTTTGAGCGGAACAGGGCTTCTTATTGTCCAAGATGAAAGGTTCGTTTTAGCGAGTGGGTAGTTGTGGTGTCTGTGCAGACTCTGTTGATGGGGGTGTTGAATGGGTGTGATCTTCCGCGTTATTCTGGTTTGTCTGCTTGCCCGAATAAAAGTTAATGATATCATCAACCGTAGAAAACACGACATTTACATCAAAATGTTCGTTGTGTGTTTGAATAAAAACCTCTTTTCCGATCTTGTTGTTGCTGTTTAGTTTAAAGCTTCTTTCATTGTTAATCCTGCTGTGAATACAGGAACTTTACCTGCTGGAAGTTGAATTTCCTTACCAGTTCGACGGCTTTTACCCATACGTGCTTCACGATTACGCACTTCAAATTTGCCAAATCCAACCAGTTGAACCTCTTTACCTTCTTTTAAAGCTTCCAAAATCGAATCCAGTACAACCGTTACGGCCTTTTCAGCGTTCTTTTTGGAGAATCCGCCGTTTTTGGCTACTTCTGTGATCAATTGTTCTTTATCCATTTGTCATACCTCGCTTTTCGTTTTTGGATGAAATAAAACAAAAAGCTGCCTTGTACAAGGCAGCTTAAATATAATTAAACTTTAGTAACGTTCTCAGCCTGTGGACCACGGTTACCTTGAGTTACTTCGAATTGGACGCGTTGTCCTTCATCCAATGTTTTGAAACCGTCGCCTTGAATTGCACTGAAATGAACGAATACGTCTGTTCCTTCTTCAGTTTCGATAAAGCCAAATCCTTTGTCCGCGTTAAACCATTTCACTGTACCTGTTTGCATGTAGTTCCTCCAAAAAATAAGTTTTTAAACGACCATTTTGAAAAGGTTAATTTTAAAAATCAACGCTAATCAGGTATATTCAACCCACAGACTTGATGTCCGCTAATGTATCGATTAATATGATAATACCATGTCCGCTAATATAAGTCAAGATTTGGAGGTTTTTTCTAATGGATAAGGGTTCTGGTACTTCGGTACAAGGGGAAATGGTTGTTCAGGAATTCATACATATGCTTACGAACCAGGGAGAATTGACTCCCAAAACCTTGAAGGAATATGCGAGTGATTTGAAGCATTTTACCGAATGGTATATGGGGAACGATTCTCGGAGTGAAGAGATCTCATTTCGAATCGAAGACGTGCATACATCGACTTTGGTCCGTTATCGGGAAGATTCACAAAAGGTAATGCAATTGAAGCCGTCTACCATTAATCGCAGACTGATTACATTGAAGCGTTTTTTTAAGTGGGCTTCATCGGAAGCCAGGATTAGCAGTAATCCTTCCAAACCTTTGAAATTCATTCCGGAAGACAAGGTTAGCCCCCGCCGAATGACCACCGAGGAAGAAAGATCATTCATATCTGCCGTCGAAGACGGTAACTCGCTTCGGGATCAGACCATCCTTACCCTCATGTTTCATACCGGTATACGAACGATGGAGATATGCAACCTCGCTCCTTGTGATATTGAATTGGGCAAAAGAAGCGGGCAACTTACCGTGCGGGCCGATAAACGAAACGGTCAACGGAAAATTCCGCTGAACATGACATGTATTGCTTTGTTGAAGATGTACATGGTTGGCCTCGCACCGGATAGTCCTTACCTGTTTCCTTCCGAGAAAACCAGTGATCGCTTAACGGAGAGGGCGCTGCGCCATTTGATCAGAAAGGTGATGACTACAGCCGGTCTGGAAGGGCTAAGTTCCCATGATCTGCGTCATCGGTTCGGATACGCTATGGCTGAGCATACACCACTGCATCGCTTGGCAGAAATGATGGGGCATATCAATCCGGATACCACGATGATTTATGTGAAGGGGTTAAATGCCAATTTATCTTTGTCAGCAGAAGAGGATGGAGAAACGGAACCTCATTAAAGTACATACAGTACTCTTTATGAGGGATTACGAATGGATATAGGATCAATGATGCCCTGACCCACTTCAAGTGGATGAGGGTTGTTTGGTTATCCAAGAATGACTTACATTCCATTCAGACTTGTTGTTTGCATTAATTTGCGATTCTAATGTAATAATGGCATAGGTTCCATCAAGCTTTTCCCAAAAAAGTATCGCCTTTGTATGATCGGGATGTAAAAGCAAGGCAGGCATGACATCTCCGTTTTCCAGCATGGTTCTTCGTTCGTTACTATAATAGGCAGCGATGAAGGAAGAGTGATCTTTATGGGAAAGGGTGTTTAATGAATCCTCCAAGCTGTAAAACAGTTTCCATTCAGTTATATTCTCCTCCTCACTATTCTCATTCAGCGTGTTACGTATCGCTTCTATTCCTCCGCTCCATGATTTTGTTAATTTCTCCTGAAGTTCTTGAGGTTGGTTCTATTTCTTAATTTACTCCTTTCAATAATTTACCATATATTTCGTTTGTGAGCGCACATTATATCAATCTTTTCATCTTAAAAGTAAGCGATTACATAATTAAATTTATATTGTATATTATGATGGCAACCTTGGATCATATCGACATATACATTATTGCTTGGGCTTAAGGCCCGTTAAATAAAGGAGGAATCTGACGTGTACCGGGTATTGCTGGTGGATGATGAAGAGGATGTACGCGAAGGGTTGGTTGTAGAGGTAGATTGGGAAGCGCTCGATCTGCGCATAGTTGGTCTGGCGGAGAATGGACGTGAAGCACTGGAGATGGCCGAACGAGTGGAGCCGGATATTGTGGTAACGGATATCAGCATGCCATTTATGGATGGACTTGAACTTGCTCGAAGGTTGCGGGAGCGCAATCCGCTTGTGAAAGTGGTGATTTTGACTGGATATGATGAATTCGACTACGCCCGACAAGCGGTCTCGCTGAGTGTGGATGAATATTTACTGAAGCCATTCTCGGCGGGACATCTGACAGAACTGCTTACAAGGTTGCGTGCACAGATGGCGGCTGAAGTGGCCGAACGAGAGGATGTACAGCAGCTGCGCGACCATTATTATACAAGCCTGCCCCTGTTACAGGCGGATCTGATGGCCACTTTGCTACATCGGCAAAAATCACCGGAATATATCCATGGCAAAGCAAAGCAATGCGGACTAGACCTGCATGGTGACCGCTATGGTGTATCCGTATTGACCCTGCATATGGACGGAGACCAATCCGAGGATGCGGAGTTGAAGCAGTTCGCTGCGCTGAACATTGCTGCAGAGGTATGGACGGAACACGGGGCCGGACATGCTTTTATGCATCAGGAGACGATTGTGCTGCTCTATGTAGATCGGTGGGGTGGAGAAGATGGGGAGAAACGACAGCAGCAGGCGCTGGAAAATGTAATGCGCAGCATCAATCATTATTTGCGTATTCCTGCCACTGTTGGATCGGGCTCAATCGTGAACACACTGGCAGGTGTGAAGCATGCCTATGAGGATGCACTACTGGCACTGGATTATCGACTTGTACCGGGGACCGATCCCCTTATCTATATTGCAGATGTGGAGCGGCAGACGGCGGGCAAATTGCGTTTTGACGAGTTGAAGCAGCAAACGCTGACACGTTGTCTGAAAGCGGGTACGCAGGCGGAGCTGGAGGACGCGCTAGAGATCATTTTCCGGGAAATTACGGTGGAGCATGGGCGAAGTGACATTCAACTGTATCTGATTGAAGTTTTAACAAACGTTTGGAAGGCAGCTCAGGCATCGGGCGAGGCCATGGAGGACATTTTTGGGGCAGGGTTCCAGTTGTATGCCGATTTGTTCCGTTTGCCTGGGTTGTCTGAGGCACAAGGTAAGGTGCATGAGGTTTGTCTGCTCGTTCAACATCGCATTGCCAGCGGAAGGCAGCATGTATACAAGGATATTGTGGAACAGGCATTGTCGTTTACCAAAGAACACTACGCCGATCCGGATCTGTCCATTCAGAAAGTATGTGGGCATCTGCATATCAGTTCGGGTTATTTTTGTGGCATTTTCAAAAAAGAAGTACAGCTTACCTTTCTGCAATATCTGATGCAAATCCGGATGGAGGCGGCCAAGGAATTACTTCGATCCACAGAGATGAAGTCGTTTGAGATTGCTGGTCAGGTAGGCTTCGCAGAACCGAATTATTTCAGTTTTTGCTTCAAAAAACATATCGGCGTCTCGCCCAAAGAATATCGCAAACAGACTGCACTAACAGCTAGTGAAGGCACAAGTCGATGAGAACCTTTGCCGGATGGATAAGATCCCTTTGGCTCAAGCTTCGGTCCAGGCTGCGTTCATCCAGAGTCAGCAGTATCCGCTTTATTATTACGTGGTCCTTCTCTGTTTTCATTGTATTGGTGCTGACCATCATGGCGATGCTGCTGCATGACAAATTCACGCAGGCCGCGGAGCGAAGTGCAGAGCTGACGACGAGACAGATCGTGGATCAGGTCAGCTACAATCTGGAGGATTATGTTCGCAGCATGTCGCATCTGTATCGAGCCATCGAAGAACATATGCTGCGGGATGGCACGTGGGAAGGGGATCAGGTAGATAAACAGCTCGATACGCTGCTCAGCAGCCGCGAAGATATCATCTCCATTACGTTGTTGGATTCAACAGGGCATTTGCTCAAGAACAGACCTTCAGCTGAATTAAAACCGAGTGCGCATGTAACACAGCAAGGGTGGTTTCAATCTGCACTCCGCGTGCCGGATCACCTTAGTTTCTCGCTGCCTCATATCCAGAACATGTACACAGGCCCATATAAATGGGTCGTTTCTATGAGCAAAGGCATTACCGTACGCCAAAATGGTCAGGATAGGCAGGTCATTCTGCTGGTGGATATCAACTTCAAACAAATGGACGAACTGAGCCGTCGTGTCAGTCTGGGGCAGCGGGGATACGTCTACATTATCGACGAAAGTGCGGGCAATATCGTCTACCATCCGCAGCAGCAATTAATGTACATGGGGCTCAAAAGTGAAAATATCGAACAGGCACTGGTTGCAACCGGCAGTTATGAAGATGAGGCGGATGGGCAGAAAAGGTTGAATGCGGTCAAGTCTGTCGCTAATATCGGATGGAAAATCGTAGGTGTGGCCTATCTGGATGAGATCATGACAACCCGCCAGGAGGTCAATGGATATCTGATTCGGGTACTGCTGGTTGTGCTGGTACTGGTCATCCTCGTCTCGCTGTTCCTCTCTTCCAGTCTGACACGTCCGATCCGGCGGATGGAACGAAAGATGAAGGCTGTGGAGCGAGGGGATTTTAACGTGGAGCTACCGATCGAAGGGCCGCTGGAAGTAGAACGTTTATCCCGTCGTTTTAACCTGATGGTCTATAAAATCCGGACCTTGATGAATGAAATCATTCATGAACAGGAACAGAAGCGTCGTCTCGAACTGGAAGCTTTGCAGGCTCAGATCAATCCACATTTCCTATATAACACGTTAAATTCGGTCGTGCGTATGGTGGGCATGAGCCGGAATGAGGAAGTCATTACGATGATCACTTCGTTATCCCGATTGTTTCGCATTAGTCTCAGTCAGGGCAAGACGATTATTACGGTCAGGGAAGAACTGGAGCACGCCCACCATTACCTGACGATTCAGCAGATGCGGTTCAAGCGCAAATTTAATTTTAGCATGAAGGCAGATGAGGATACGCTGGACTGCCTGACCCTTAAGCTGGTGCTTCAGCCACTCATTGAAAATGCGATTGTGCATGGCATTGAATATCATATGGACGAGGGATGTATTGAGATTCGTGTATACCGGGAGGACGACAAGCTGGTATTTCGCATTACGGATAATGGGGTCGGCATGACGGAAGAGCAGATGTCGAAACTTCTAATGGGCAGTCCTATCGTGAAAAGTGGTGCAGGATCAGGTGTAGCTGTACGCAATGTACATGATCGGATTCAGCTTTATTATGGCGAAGCTTACGGTCTTGAATTCGAGAGTGAGCTGGAAGAAGGCACAACCGTCTGGATTCGGATTCCGATCCAATCGGAACGAGAGGAGGACGATGCTCATGAAAGTTAATAACATCGATAGAACGGATGGGATCTCGAATTGGGTTTTGAAAATAAAAATCTGCAATCGCGTGGAAGTCATACGGATGAGAGTCCCCATCCTTCGTTATATGGGCATGTCAGCAGCAATCTGCTGCCTGTTGATATGTATGGCGTGCAGTATGTCCAATGCTGATCCGGCGGGATCACCGCCGCGTATTGCACTGATTACGCCAGCGGGAACCGGAGAACTTGCAGAAGCGATACGTCTTGGGGCCGAAGCGGCTGCCAAAGAAGCGGGAGCGGAGCTCATTACGGTGGAGGCTTTTCCCTCAGAGGGGTTAACTTACGCGCCATCTAACCCCGACTTTACAGCAGGACAGGGAAAGGTCAAGCAAGAGCACTTGCAAAATGGGACTTATCCACTGAGCGAGCGTGAACAAGCCCAGGTGGATGCGGTATCACTGGCACTGGAACAGGGAGCATCGGCCCTGTTGATCGATCCCTTGAGTGAGAAGACACTCAGCGACATCATCCAGAAGGTACAGACTAAGGATGCCAACGGAGTGATTATCCCCGTCATTTTGTTGAATGACGAGTTTCCTGTAAAAGGTATAACAAGTGTTATCTCGATAGATAACGTTGAGGCTGGACGGCAGGCGGGTCAGGCCATGGCTGTGCTTCTGGGTGGACGAGGACGTATAGCCTTGCTTGGTCCTGATCCTGTAAATCCTGTTCTGATTAACCGGGAGCTAGGGGTAGAGGAATCACTGGCTCAATATCCGGACATTCATGTGGAGACCCAATCCGTATGCAGCACGCGTGATAGTTGCTGGCAGGCGTCGAAGCAACTGCTTGACCAGCAGCAGGTGGATGGATTGATTGCCCTTCAGGAACCTGCTTCTCTGGGGGCAGCGGATGAATTGAATCGACGTACGTCCGAGAACAATGGGAACATGGTGAAGATTGTGGGATTTGGCAGTGAACAGCAGCAGTTAGAGCAGTTACAGGAAGGCAGAATTCAACACTTGATCGTGCAAAATGGATTCAGTGCAGGTTATCTTGGTGTGAATCAGGCTGTTGCACGGTTGAACAATCAACAGGTGCAAGCCAGGGTAACGCTAGAAACGAAGCTTGTCAGTACGGACAATATGTTCTGGATGGATAATCAGAAGTTGTTGTTTCCTTTTGTACAATAAAGGCTCAATTGAGGAAGATTTCGATAAAACAGAGGAAGATATTGTATTCGAATTTATTGTAAACCCTTTCATAATAAAGACATCGGTAAAGCCGAATGAACTTGGGGGAGGTCATTAGGATATGAAGAAAACGTGGATGACATTGTTGCTTACAGCGTGTATGGTTGCGGCGGCGGGGTGCAGCAGTGGCGGAGACAGCGCAGGCGGAAGTACAGGAACAGATACAGGAGGCAAGACGGCGGCAGGGACGGAAACGCCGAAGATTGGCGTGGCGATCTATAAGTTCGATGACACGTTCATGACGGGTGTGCGGAATGCAATGACCGCAGCAGCGGAAGGCAAAGCCACACTCGATATCGTGGATAGCCAGAACGCACAGCCGACCCAGAATGAGAAAGTCGATCTGTTTGTATCCAAGAAATACAACGCAATGGCTGTGAATCCGGTTGACCGGACCGCAGCAGGTGTCATTATTGATAAAGCCAAAGCGGCCAGCATTCCAGTTGTCTTTCTGAACCGTGAGCCGGTTGCTGAAGACATGAACAAGTGGGATAAAGTGTATTACGTTGGAGCCAAGGCGGAAGAGTCCGGCACGATCTCCGGTCAGCTCATTGTGGACTACTGGAAGGCCCACCCGGAAGCAGATAAAAACGGGGACGGCAAGCTGCAATACGTTATGCTGAAAGGCGAGCCAGGCCACCAGGATGCTGAGCTGCGGACCAAATATTCCGTTCAGGCCATCCAGGATGCCGGAATTGAAGTGGAAGCGCTGGCGGAAGACACCGCAATGTGGGATCGGGTCAAAGGACAGGAGAAAATGCAGGCGTTCCTTGCCTCCCACGGAGACAAGATTGAAGCGGTATTGGCTAACAATGATGACATGGCACTTGGAGCCATTGAAGCGTTGAAAGCAGCGGGATACTTCAAAGACGGCAAAACGATGCCGGTTGTCGGCGTCGATGCAACGGCTCCGGCCATTCAGGCCCTTCAGGACGGAACGATGCTGGGCACGGTGTTGAATGATGCCAAGAACCAGGGCGCAGCAACGGTTGCACTCGCTTCCGTACTCGCGAAGGGTGAGACGCCAACGAAGGAAAATACGGGTTATGACATTACGGATGGCAAATACGTCTGGATTGCCTACAAAAAAATTACGAAAGACAACATTGCCGACGCCCAATAACAGCAGCAAACAGGGACGTCCGTCATGAGATGGCGTCCTTTTTTTGCCGAAGGGGAGGATGAAAGATGGAAGCACCTTACCTGCTGGAGATGGACGGAATATCCAAAGCATTTCCGGGTGTGCAGGCACTGAGTCAGGTCACATTGAGAGTAAAGCCGGGTACCGTTCATGCGCTGATGGGAGAGAATGGAGCGGGCAAATCCACGCTAATGAAATGTCTATTCGGTATGTATCGCCCGGATGAAGGGACGATTCGGATGGACGGCAATGAGGTGGAGATTCCGAGTTCGAAGGCGGCGCTTCAGCATGGAATATCGATGATTCATCAGGAACTGAACCCGGTGCCACACCGTCCGGTGATGGAGAACATCTGGCTGGGACGGTTTCCGATGAGGGGATTGCTGGTGGATGAGAGAAGAATGTATTCCGATACACTGGCTCTGTTCAAGGACCTGAATCTGGACATTGATCCGAAGGCTCAGGCGGGGACTTTATCCGTTTCCAAAATACAATCGATGGAAATCGCCAAAGCGGTCTCTTTCCAATCCAAAGTCATCGTGATGGATGAGCCAACTTCCTCGCTCACGGGCAAGGAAGTAGACCAGCTCTTCGCCATTATTAATCAGCTGCGCAGTCGCGGGGTGTCTATTATCTACATTTCGCACAAGATGGAGGAAATTCTGACGATCTCGGATGAGGTCACGATTATGCGGGATGGTTTTGTGGTCGGTACCTGGGATGCTGCCGATTTAACGACCGACCTGATCATTACCCGCATGGTAGGACGTGATTTGGATGAACGGTTCCCGGAACGCACGAACGTACCTGGAGAAGTGATTTTGAAGGCAGAAGGCTTAACCTCCAGCCAGCCGAATTCGTTCCGGGATGTGACGTTTGAATTGAGGAAAGGTGAAGTGCTTGGAATCGGCGGCCTTGTTGGGGCACAGCGGACGGAATTGATTGAGTCACTTTTTGGCTTACGCGGGCTTGCTTCAGGGACGATCTCCATTCATGGGCGCAAGGTAAAGATCAAGTCACCTGCCGCAGCAAAGCGTCATAACATTGCCCTGCTGACCGAAGAACGAAGAGTCACGGGAATTTTTCCGGTGCTGTCTGTATATGAAAATACGATTATTGCGAGTCTCGGACGATACCAAAATCGGATTGGTCTGTTAGATGAGAAGAAAGGCCGTGATGAGGCACGCGAGCAAACGCAGAAGTTTAGAACTAAAACGCCTTCAGTTAACACGCTGATTCGCAACCTTTCCGGTGGTAATCAACAGAAGGTACTTCTGGCTAGATGGTTGTTAACTGACCCGGAAATTCTACTGCTCGATGAACCAACACGTGGGATTGATGTAGGTGCCAAATTTGAAATCTACACCATTATTACGGAACTGGCCCGCCAGGGCAAAAGCATTATTATGATCAGCTCGGAGATGCCCGAACTGCTGGGTATGTCGGATCGAATTATGGTCATGAGCGAAGGACGGCTCACCGGAATTGTGGACGGAGCCGAGGCAACAGAGCAGGATATCATGAGGCTGGCCGCACAGCAGCGGATGGCTTAGTCAGGAGGGAACATATGAATACACAGGTTATCAATCAGGTGAAACAGTATGTGGCGCAGCGCGCGATCTTTATTGTGCTGATCCTGCTCGTCATCGGCATTGCCATTGCCGATCCGCATTTTCTTGCTTTCTCTACACTTCGGGATATATTACAACAGTCCTCCACACGGGCCATCATTGCGCTGGGGGCGGCGTTTATCCTCGTAACGGGCGGGGTCGATTTATCGGCAGGGCGGGTCGTTGGGCTAACGGCTGTGGTATCCGCATCCATGCTGCAAATTGATGAATATGCCAATCGGTTCTTTCCTGATCTGCCACATTTATGGGTGTGGGCGCCCATGATCGTCGGGATCATTGCAGGCTTGGCAGTGGGTCTCGTCAACGGCATCATTGTAGCCAAATTACATGTTCCACCGTTTATCGCGACTCTGGGTACGATGGTTGCGGTATACGGTCTGAATTCGATTTATTTTGATACAGAGCCGAATCAGTCACAACCCATTGGAGGACTGAGACCCGATTTTACCGTTATTGGTTCCGGTTACATTGATCTTGGCGGTGGTTATTCCATTCCGTATATCGTATTAATTGCTGTAGCGGTTGCGCTGATCTGCTGGGTCGTCTTCAACAAGACCCGCCTCGGGAAGAACATGTATGCCATCGGTGGCAACATTCAGGCTGCGCATGTGTCCGGTATTCATGTAGCCCGCAACCTGATTGCGTTGTATGCCATTGCAGGTGCATTGTATGGACTGGGCGGTGTGCTGGAAGCCGCACGTACGGGCGGGGCAACGAACAATTACGGCAATATGTATGAGTTGGATGCGATTGCGGCCTGTGTCGTGGGGGGCGTCTCCACTGCGGGTGGTATTGGTACGGTGCCCGGAGTCATGGCAGGGGTGCTGATCTTTGGAGTCATCAACTATGGTCTGACCTTTATCGGTGTAAGTCCTTACTGGCAGCTGATTATTAAAGGGTTGATTATTGTGGCTGCTGTGGCATTTGATATCCGCAAGTATATGGCGAAAAAATAGAAGTGTAGAATTGAATCAAAGAAGCCAGCACTCTTGTCATTCAAGAGTGCTGGCTTCTTTATTTTATGAATTTACAAACCTGTCCACCATATTAACCACAGGACCAACGATGCATAGAAGCAGCATAAACGCGGCTACGTTAAAGGCTACCTTTGTACCATAGTGCGAACGATACTTGCTAGCGATAATTACAGCAGGTATCCAGAAGATTGCCGCCGCCACAAAGGGAAGGTGAAGTCCCTGGTCTCCATTACTATAGATAGGCACGTTCAGTAGATTAAACAAATAGTGGCTGATCTGTACCTTTTCTGTGCCCCAGGGAAAATTAAAGGCCAACCCCATTGCGAGCACCAGCAGAGAAAGTGTCCCGATGCCCAAAGGTTTTCTTTGTTGTATCATGCTTATCCCTCCATAACCAAGGTTTTATCCTAAATAAATCCATTAATGTATTGTAACACAGTATTGATCAATGTGATGTATGATAGTTTCGCAATCTCCGTTTTCCTATAAACCGTTTGTCCTATTTTAATTATAAATTTATACATTCATGTGAATTTGACAAGCTTCCACTAATCGACAACATTAGCTAAACATAATCGATATAATACATGTAATTGAGGTATTGATGTGAGTAAAATGTCAAAGGGGGCGAGGCCTTTTGCTAAGTTACACGATGAAAATGCTTATTTTCCCGCTGGGATGTCTGCTTGTTATCCTGTCCTCTTATTTTCTAGGGCTTACTCCCCATCTCGCGTTAATGATATGTGCTGGTGTGTTATTTGTAGCAAGTATATATGGGGAGAAACGTTATCCTGCACTGCGTAATATCCATTGGCTTTTTCTTGGTATATTCCACTATTTCAGTGAACTGAACTGGTGCAATATGCTGTATTACCTGCTCATCATGTCGATGATTCAAGATAAACAACGTGTTACGCAGACGTTACCCATTTCAATGTTGATTGTGTTTGAATATACCGTGATTCGGCTTTCGTATGTACCAATTGATACATATAATTTGTTAGTGTCCCTGTTTGACATGTTAACTGCGATTGTCATTATATTTTTATATCATACTTTGATTAACAGCGAGGCAGAGAAGCGCAGGCTTCGGGAGAAAAACCACTTTCTCACCCTCCATGATCCGCTCACCGGGTTGCTGAATTACGATGGTTACATGGAAGCCCTTAATAAAACGGTGAAGGAGCACCGCTCCTTTCTACTGATTATCCTGAATATTCAGAATTTCAACGGGTTCGACAAAGAGGTCGAAGACAACTGGTGTAGCGTAATCAGAAATACAGGCGAGAGTATTACAACACAGTTTTCGGATGCATACGGTATATCCCGCTATGCAGGAGATCGCTATGCCGTCATATTGCCTGAAATACAAAATATTGAAGAACGCATGACGTCACTGCTGTCAGGGGAGTTGCGGGGTTTGCAGGTGAACTACAGTATTTCCTTGTATCCGGGAATGTCTGAGACGTTACAGCACTTTATTACGGTGGCGGAGGACAGGCTGTTCCAGAAGCAGCGTAATAAATGGTTGAAAAACGAAGAGGAGGTCTTCCGTTCCGAAAGGCTCCGGGCTGTAGGTGAACTAGCGGCTGGCATGGCTCATGAAATTCGTAACCCGCTAACTGCCATTCGTGGATTCCTGCAGCTGTCACGAGGACAGGCATTCAATATCGCCCCGTGGTATGAAGTTATCATGGGTGAGATCACACGTGTAACAGAGCTGACGGCAGAGTTTTTACAGTTCTCCAAACCACACACCAATCACATGAAACCTGAACGAGTGGAGCTCTGTCTTGAACGGGTCATGTCATTAACCGAATCGGATGCAGCGTCACGCGGGCATCGAATTACACTGGAGATGACTAGCGAGCCGATTGTGGTCAATATGGATCGGGACAAGATCGTACAGGTTCTGATTAATCTGATTCGTAATGCTTTTGAAGCGATGGAAGATCCGGGTGAAGTGCATATTGATCTGTTACATGATGGAGAGAAAGCGCTTATCTCAATCACCGATACGGGCAGTGGCATCCCGGAGAACTCTCTGGCGACGATCTTTAATCCATTTTATACGACCAAGGAGGAAGGTACCGGACTTGGACTGGCACTCTGTCAGAAAATCGCTCAGGATCATCATGGCAAAATTACCGTTCATAGTGAAATGGGGATTGGCTCTACATTCACCCTTCATTTACCTATGGGAGCATAATTCCAACAAACAAAAACGCCGCATTCGGGTTCGAGAAGAACCGTTTGCGGCGTTTTTGTTTGTGGTGCTGTGTTTTGATCAATCATAAACAAGAACCCAATTAGGTAAGCTGTCCCTGATGCAACTGATAATAGAAACCTTGCTGTTGCATCAACTCATCATGGCTGCCTCGTTCGGCAATTTTGCCGTCATCAATGACGAGAATCTGATCGGCCTCACGAATCGTGCTTAACCTATGGGCAATGACAAAGCTGGTGCGATCCTTCATCAAGGTGCGCATCGCTTCCTGAATCTGCATTTCGGTGCGTGTATCGATGCTGCTGGTTGCTTCGTCCAGAATAAGAATTGACGGATCAGCAAGAATGGCACGAGCGATGGTTAACAGTTGGCGCTGTCCCTGACTCAGATTGCTGCCACCGGAAATGATCGGGGTATCGTAGCCCTGCGATAATTTGCGGATGAAGGAGTGGGCGTTTGCCAAATTCGCTGCTTGCTGGATCTGTTCGTCCGTTGCATCCGGTTTGCCGTAGGCAATATTGTCACGAATGGTGCCGGAGAACAGATAGGCATCCTGTAACACAATGCCAAGTTCGCGCCTTAGCTGGTCTTTCTCCAGTTCGGAGATGTCACAGCCATCAATGGTAATCCGTCCGCCCGTAATCTCGTAAAAACGCGGCAGCAGGTTGATGATGGTCGTTTTACCCGCTCCAGTCGGGCCCACAAGTGCAATCATCTCGCCTGGCTTGGCGGTGAAGCTTACCTTTTTCAGGATTTCCCTCTCGGAGTTATACCCAAAGGATACATCTTCAAATACAACTTTACCCTGAATCTGCTGCAGTTGTTTCTTCTGTTCTTCCACGTATTCACTTGGTGTATCAATAATGTGGAATACACGTTCAGCACCTGCAATAGCTGCCTGAATCAGGTTGTACTGATTCGCCAAATCATTGATGGGCCGCTCAATCTGGCGGGAGTAAGCAAGGAAACTTACAATCAGCCCGATGGACGTCAGATCATGATAAGCCATCCATCCACCTACGGCTGCCAGTATGGCAAAGCCGATATTGTTCATAACATTCATCGTTGGCCCAACCAGACCAGATACGCTCTGAGCTTGGGTACTGGATGTGCGAAGCTTTTCGTTCAAATTTTGAAAATGTTTTTGTGCCTGCTCTTGACGATTATAGGCTGCAACCACCTTTTGTCCGGCAATGGTTTCCTGAGCGTAGCCATTAAGCTCACCAAGCAACTTTTGCTGGGCGGTAAAATGTTTGCGTGTTCTTGAAGCGATCAGCCGAGTGGCGATCGTAATCAGTGGAACCGTGACCAGACTGAGCAGTGTCAGACGGACATCCAGGGCTAACATAATCGACAGGGAGCCAACCAGCAAGATGGCGCTGGACATCAATTGAGTTACACTTTGATTCAGCGTCGTGGACACGTTATCGATATCATTGGTAGCCCGGCTCATCAGATCTCCGCTCTGATTTTTGTCAAAAAAGCTGATCGGCAGCTGCTGCAGCCGTGAAAATAGAGCATGGCGCAAATCCTTCACAGTCAGTTGAGAGACACCGATCATGACATAGGATTGAGCCCACATCATGAATGAGCCGAGAACGTATACGGTCAGTAATAACATGCAGTCTTTCAGCAGACCGTCCGTAATTTTGGGAACGATATGTTCATTGACCGCACGGCCGAGCAGATAAGGTCCTGCCAGATTAAGTAACGTTCCAAGAGCCGTCAGTATCAGAGCGGTGATAACCCCTTTACGATGACGTCCCATGTATGACCATACTCGGATGATCGCGTGCCGGGCGTTCTTGGCTCTTACTTTGGGAACCGGACCTCGGCCGGGTGGCCCGGGTCTTCCGATCATCGGTGGGACAACGGTCTGATGGTTGGAGGAAGAAGCGTTTTTAGCCAAATTGAACATCCTCCTTCCGTTGCTGCGAATAATAGATGGATTGGTAATGTGGCGAATGGGCCATGAGATGTTCATGTGTACCACTTGCCACGATCTCTCCTTCATCAAGCACGTAAATACAGTCTGCATCTTTTACAGAAGAGATCCGTTGTGCAATCAAGAAGGTCGTACTATTTTTCATTAGTGAATGCAACGCCTTCTGAATGCTTGCTTCGGTACGCAGATCAACGGCACTGGTGCTGTCGTCCAGAATCAGAACCTCCGGTTGCATGAGCAGGGCACGGGCAATAGAAATCCGCTGTTTCTGCCCACCTGAGAGATTGACCCCACGTTGGCCCAACTCCGTGTTATATCCATCTTTCAGATTCATAATAAAATCATCGGCCGCCGCCGCTTGAGCTGCGGCACGTAGTTCAGCTTCCGTTGCATCAGGTCTGCCGAAGCAGATGTTATCCCGGATGCTGCCACTGAACAGGATGGATTCCTGTAATACGATGGACACACGGCTGCGAAGATCCTGGAGATCCCAGTTACGCACGTTCACTCCATTCACGAGCACTTCACCCTGTGAGGCATCATACAAGCGGGGGATCAGCTGTACAAGTGAGGTTTTACCTGATCCTGTAGATCCGAGCAGGGCCACTTTTTCTCCCGGCCGAGCCGTCAGTGTAATTCCGGAGAGGGTATGTTCTCCGTCATAGCGGAAATATAGGTCCTTGAATTCCACCTGACCTGCTCCTTTACGAGACATATCATCTCCCGATTGAATATCAGGCTGGGTGTGAAGCACCTCGTTGATGCGTGTTGCAGATACCTTGGCGCGGGAGAAGCTCATCATCATCATGCCGATTGAAGTGAGCGACGAGAGTACAACCGTTACGTAGTTGATAAAAGCAATCAAATCCCCGGCGGCAATATCGCCTCCTACCACCTGAAAGCCCCCAAACCACAGCACCGCTACAATGGTCGCATTCAGCATCAGGCTTAATACCGGTGCATTCAGCGATACGATGCGCCAAGCTTTCACTGCCGTATGGGTATAGTCTTCATTGGCTTGCTGGAAACGCTTCTTCTCCTGACGTGCGCGTGCAAAAGCTTTGACGACACGAATGCCGGCCAGATTCTCTTGAAGAACCGCGTTCACCTTGTCGAGTTTGTTCTGAACGCTGGCGAACAGCGGATAGGAAGCGGATATCAGGATATATAAGATGATAAACAGAATCGGCACGGACAAAATGAGAATGAGCGCCAGTTTGACACTGATCGTAAACGCCATAATAATACTGCCGATGATCAGCATCGGCGAACGGATAAACATACGCAGAAGCATCTGTACAAAGGTCTGCATCTGGGTGATATCACTCGTCAGGCGAGTAATAAGCGAGCCTTCCTGGAAGGTATCCAGATTACGGAACGAGAACTTCTGGATATGATCAAACAATTCCTGGCGCAGATCGGTGCCGTATCCAACGGCAGCTTTGCTTGAAAACAGCGTACATCCTGCACCGCCAACCCATCCGATTAACGCAAAAAGAAGCATAAACAAACCTGTAGTCATAATGTGGGACAGGTTCCCTGCAAGAACACCATCATCCACAATGCTGGACATCAGCTTGGGTTGAAGCAGATCCATGGCAACCTCAAGGACCATGAGCAACGGAGCAAGAATAGCTGCTGACTTATACGGGGTAAGAAATCGTTTTAACGTCCACAATGGGAAAAATCACCTCATTCGTTATGAAATAATCATGTTGCAAATATTGATGAAGACAGATGAATTCTCAATTAATATTCTCGCAGATTCTGAACCATACGCTGGGCGAGCGCTGCCATGAGTTGCGATTCTTCAGGTGTAAAATCTTTCTGTGCTTGGCGATCAAGCTCCTGGAATACTTCTCTCAGTTCCTTAAGCGCAGCACGGCCTTGATCGGTCAGATAGACACGCAGACTGCGCAGATCCTTCGGGTCGGCTTCACGCCGTATAAACCCCGAGCTTTCCATGCGTTTCAGCATTACCGTTACCGTTGCAGGGGCACGGCGAAGCTGTTCGGCCAGATGTTTCTGGGTCTGACCATCTTCCCGTTCGAGCTGGAATAGCAGCGGCGGTTGTCCAGGATATAACTCAGGGTGGTTGACAAGCTTCTCATGAACCTTGTAACGCTGTAGCTTGACGAGTTCTGATAACTGTCCCATTAACCGTTCATCTCGATCTGATTTCATAAGCGCTTCCATCCTTTTAATTAGTCGACTAACTAAATGATAAGTTTCATTTGACATATCGTCAAGTGATTTTGATTTTTTTAAAATGGATTCAAAAAAACCTCTGCTTTGAGTGGATGAAGAGAGCATGTTAGCTGACTCTGTTCTTATCTACAAAGAGAGGTTTTTTGGTGTTTTTTTATATGTCGTGGGTAAGGATCATTTATTTCTTAGAAAACATTTCTTTGGCTTCATCCATGGCCATTTTATTGCCGATTGAAGAATAGTCCAACCAAGGTTGAGCACCGATTGGGTAGACATGACCTGCTTTGACAGCCTTCAGTCCTTGCCAGATCGGATTGTTTTGCAGTTCTTTGAACATGTTCTGAGCTTCATCATCCGAGTTCACGACAACGAAGATTGCATCTGCATCAAAGTCCGGCAGTATTTCACGTGAAACAACTTGATACGGTTTGGACGAATCGAATTCCTCAATGCCTTTAGCTGGAGTTAACCCCAGATCTTCATACAAAATTGGGCCCATTGGACGGCGTGTACTGAATACACGCAGTTCTTTGGCGGTAACACGGATAGCCATTACGGTACCGTCACCGATTGTATCGTGAATCAGGGATTTCACTTCATCCGTTTCAGTTGCATAATCCTGAATGTATTGCTCTGCTTCTTTCTCGCGGTTGACCAGTTTACCAATGTCTTTCAGGTGGTCGCGCCAAGTGCCATCATCCAGATTGAAGACGTGTACAGGAGCAATTTTCTCGAATTTAGCAATATCATCACCGGAGAATTCTTCGTCCAGATAGATGACATCTGGTTTCAGGGCAAGCAAGGCTTCCATGTCCGGATCCTTAACGGGACCAAGCGGCGTTGTATTTTGAAGACGGTCAGCCACATGGGACAGGAAGGCTTTGGCTTCCCCACCGATCACGGAACCAACCGGTGTAATGCCGAGGGACAGCAGGTCATTGGTTAGATGGATCGACATGGATGCGATGCGTTGATCTCCGGAAGCGGAATTGGTATCCTGTGTGGTGTTCGAATTGTCCGTTGTAGAACCTTCTGAAGTGGAGGATGAATTATTGGCGTTTCCGCAGGCTGCGAGTACAAGCACCAGACAGATGCTCATGAAGAGCATAAGGTTTTTCTTTAACATGGGTAATCTCAATCTCCTTGAACATCTCATGGATGTCGTTTTTATGTTGGGTATAACGGTGAAATTATTCGGATTGTTCCGATAAAGTTATTACTTGGTTCGTACCAGCAGATATAAAAAGTAAGGTGCGCCTATCGCCGCGACCACAACACCTGCCGGAATAGAATTGGGCTGAAAGATCGTTCGCCCAACCGTATCGGCGGTAACCAGGATCACCATGCCGATGAGTCCTGCGGCTGGGATCAGATGGCGATGCATCGGGCCAACCAGTCTGCGGGCCAGATGCGGCGCCGCCAGACCAATGAATCCGATCCCGCCAGCCATGGACACACTGACGGCAGACAATGCTACCGTGCACAATAGTAAAATAACGCGTTGGGATCTGACGGGTGTACCAATACTGGTCGCGGCAGCATCTCCCAGATTGAAGGCATCCAGCGTTTTGGAGCGGCTCCATATGTACGAGATGCACAGCACAACCCATGGAAGCAGCGCCTGAACATGTACCCAATCTCTGCCCCAGACGCTACCTGCCAGCCAGCGGGCGGCGAAGGAATAGGTGTCTTCATCCAAACGCAGGGACAGATAGAGCGTCAGGGCATGGAAACCGGCTGCTACGGCAATGCCCACCAGAATAAGCTTAATGGGGGATACTCCGTTATGTCGGTCATAGGATAGCAGCATGATAATTAACGCCGCGGCGACACTGCCTGCAAAAGCAAACAACGGAATCAGCAAGGCCACCGAACCATTCATGGAATGGGAGAAGCTTACGAATACCATCAATCCAAAAGCCGCTCCTGCATGCAAGCCGAGGATGCCCGGATCGGCCAATGGATTGCGTGTAATGCCTTGCAACGCTGCACCAGCCACACCGAGTCCCGCTCCGGCGAGCACAGTAACCAGAATGCGTGGCAGTCGATAGTCGAACAATACAATCTGATCATCCGGCGTGCCATAGCCAAGCAGGGTGTGAAGCACGGCTATTGGTGACAAGCGAATTGTTCCCGAGTTGAGGCTGACAACGATAACGGCACAGGCGATACAGAGCAGCGCAACGCTGACCGCTATGGAACGTTTGCCTCGTGAAGGTGTATTCGTGTTCATCGCTATAGGGCCCTCCTTTCTTTACGGGCCAGATAGAGGAAGAAAGGTACACCGACAAAGGCAACCATAATGCCTACAGCCAGTTCTTGAGGCGGGTTCACAATGCGTGATCCTAGATCGGCGAGCACCAGCAAGACGGCTCCGAGCAGGGAGGACATCGGAATGATGAGTCGATAATCCACGCCAACCAATTTGCGAGAAATATGTGGTATGACCAGTCCAACAAAGCCGATCGAGCCTACAGCAGAAACGGATACGCCAGCCAGCACAACAACCGCCGTCAAGGCAAACAGTCTGGTCCAGCGGAGGTTGATTCCGAGATTAATCGCAACTTCTTCTCCTAGCGACATGAGAGATATCCGACGGGCCATAGGCAAAGTGAGCACGAGAGTAACCAGCAGAACAGGCAGAATCAGCTTCAGATGCCGCCATTCAATTCCCCCGAAACCACCCGCATACCAGAAGGCTAAATCCTGGCTCAAGTCAAAATATATGGCGACACCGGTGCTAAGCGAACTCAGCATGGCTGCAATAACGGCACCCGCAACGGTAAGCCTGATGGACGTCAGTCCTCCGGGTGCCGCCATGCCCAGCAGGAAAATGAGCAGCGTGCCAAGCACAGCCCCTACAAATGACAGGAACATAATCCAGCCATAAGGCAATCCTGGCCAGAAGGCGAAGCTGAGCGCCACGACAAAGGTAGCGCCCGCATTGATCCCCAGAATGCCGGTGTCTGCCAGCGGATTACGTGTGATTCCCTGCATGAGCGCTCCAGCTACAGCAAAGGCTGCGCCAATCACAGCAGCAGCAATGACACGTGGCAGCCTTAGCTCGTGAATAATCTGATGCGGCGTCAAAGCCGGATTGTACTGAAATATGGCAGTCCACACGGTCTCCAGTGTCAGCCCCTTGGCACCAAGAGAAATGGCGACAAACATACTAAGCAGCAGTGCGGCAATGGCCGCCAAAAACATCAGGACAACCGTCACTGCGGATTTTCTTGATTTGGACGGACGTTGTGACAGTCCCGGATGTTGAATGCGGGTCACTCCTTTGGTACCAACAACGCATTGCTGTTGTTATTGATTATCATTATCAATTAGTGAACATTATAAAATCTTAATTCAGGCCCGTACATGGCATAAATTAAGATTATAGAGATGGACATTTTTTAGATTACAGAAATGCTGGTTTGTTCGTCAACATAGAGAGCGCTTCATCAAGCTGGATGTTGATGGAATACGGAGCATATACCACCCATGAATTCCAGTCTATGACATGCACACGCCCAGCTTTTACCGCAGGATAGTTTTCCCACAACGGATCAACAGTAATCTGCTGTAACAGAGTAGTACGTTCGTGCATGGACGTAACCGCAATCAGCAGCACATCCGCTTCGAGGCCATCCCATTCTCCAGGCGTGAAAGACATCCAGTTGAATCCCACACCGTCAGGTTTGCCTGTCAGTTCTTTCTGAATTCGATCTGGAGGTGACAGCTGCAGGCTGCGGTAAAATACATGACCGAAGTTGCGATTGCTGTACATGCGCGGTCCTTTTGCAGTTAAGGTACAGATCGCGACGGTGACCTGACCTGCTGTATCTCTGATCTTTTTGCGAGCCCGCTCCGCCTTACGCTCATGCCGATCCAGCCACTCCCTTGCCGCTTGAGTACGATCCACGATAGAGGCGATTTTCTGCAAATGACCAAACATGTCTGTCTGATTCCAAGGGATGGTGATGATTGGAGCGACATCTCCGATATGTTCCATCGCTTTAGCGGCTGCGTTGTCCTTGGTCAGAATTAAGTCGGGATTCACATCAAGGAATGCCTGTCGTCCCTGTTCCCACGGTTCATAGGCATGGAACGGCAGCGTCAACGATTTGGGAACATGGGGCAGATGGCCCTGGATCTGCGCTGCGCATGGTGTGATGCCAAGAGTCATCAGGTGATCGGTGTATGGATAGGAGAGTGAGACGATATTTCGATGTACCTGCTTGGCATAGGAAGTTGGCGCATAACCGGCATGGTTCCTGAAGCGGCGGCTGAAATAGAATTCGTCCCGATAGCCTACCTGGCGGGCTACATCACGAATACGCAGATCTGAAGTCATGAGCAATTCCTTGGCCCGATTCATTCGTAAATGAGTGATATATTCGATAGGATTTTTCTGCATCCGGCTCTTGAACAGCTGTGAATAATACGATGGATGCATACCTGCCAGTTCGGCCAGCTTCTCCAGCTTGATTTCGTTCATATAGTTTTCCCGCATATACTGCAAGGTGGATCTGAGCCACTGTTCAGGCTCGTCCTGTGCTTCCGCATGCACCTGACCTTCCTGAGGCCAGAGCGTATGAAGCAGATCGGTCAGAAGCAGCTGCACTTTCAGGCTGGTCTGTGAAGCTTCGGTTGTTAATTGTGCGGCAATTCGCTGTATCCCATAGTAAGGGCCCTGAATCCACCCAGTTACAGGTGAACCAAGCTCTCGCTCATATATTCGCCGTTCTTTCGTTTTCTCAGCAACCCGAAACAGATCGAAATGAATGATATACAATTCAATCTCATGGTCCACATTAGAGAAAAGCTCCAGAGAAGTTCCCGGTGTAGACAAGAAGGCGGATTTACGTGTGACAAGGGATTCGATACCGTTCGCTACCAGCTTGCCCGTGAATTTGTGCATGTAGACAAAGGTATGGTGAGGGAGCTCAGTCTGACTCCATTGCCAATGCGTATTCACGGTAACCAGCTCTGCCTGACGCAGTTCGAGCAGCGCATCGTTCAAAAAAGCATCCATTTCCGTTCGTGTCATGGATTCATCAGTGCGTTTCGGGTGATCCGGTTGGGTCAACGTGTTGGAGGTATTGCCGTTATTATTGGTGCTTGGATGGGTTAACATGGTGTGACCTCCTTTCCTCGCGAGGTTGATATATCATAGCGACCGCAGCCGCATATCCGATGTGAACCACTGTCGGTACGTCATCATGCTGAGCAGAATGCTGGTAATGGCGGCTGAGCTGGTAAAAGCAAACACGATCAGAATCTGGTAACGCACGGCCTCAACCGGATCAGCACCCGCAATAATCATGCCTGTCATCATGCCAGGAAGCTGTACGAGTCCTACCGTTTTCATGCCATCGATCGTGGGGATCATGCTGGATTTTACAGAACGTTTCAATACGTCCTGAAAAGCACGTCTTGGCGTTGCGCCCAGTGCAAGCAGGGATTCAATCTCTCCTTTGGAGGACTCGACCTCGCGTTTCATCTGATTCAGAAACAGCCCGGACACCACCATGGCATTACCGATGGTCATCCCGCTCAATGGAATAATGTATTGGGGAGTAGGCTCTACAATACCCAGACCTAACAACAGCCCCATCATGAGCAGCTCCGTGACCGTAATTGCAGCCGCAATATATAAGGAAATCCAGCGAAGTCCTTTGCCACGTTTGCCAGCATTAATGGAGGCTACGATAATCATGAATCCGACAATGGCAATGATAAGAACGGGGTGGTCCGAGTTAAAAATAAATTGAAGTACATATCCGACAAGCAACAGCTGTACAGCGGAACGAACAGTGCCTATAGCAATATCCTTTTCCAGATCAAGCTTCTGCCAGACAGAGATGAGCATGGTGACCATCACAAATATAATGGTAAAACTCAGAGCGATGAGTGACATGATTTCTCCTTATTCTGCCGAAGGGGCAGGGTGCATAATGAATTGTCTGGCCAGGTCCGTGGCCGGATTGTCAAAAAAATGAGCTGTCGGCTGGCGCTCCAACAATGTCTGATTGCCCATAAACCAGGTGGTTGTACTGAATGATTGTGCCTGCTCCTGATCATGGGTAACCCAGACGAGCGAAGTACCTTCCTGCTGACTCCAGCGGGTCAATTGTTCTTCCACCAGGCGTGCGTTGGTCCGATCCAGGGAAGCAGTCACTTCATCCAGCAGCAGGACTTCAGGACGCAGCATCATGGAACGGATTAGGGCTATGCGCTGTTTCTCCCCACCGGAGAGGTCGATGGCCCGCTTATGAATATCAAGATTCTCCAATCCCATCCCTGCAAGCAGGCGGCGGGCGAGATCCTGATCGTATGGCTGCCTGTGAAGCAGATGCACTGTTTTCAGGTTATCTTCCACACTGCCTGCCAGCATGACAGCTTGCTGTGCGACATAAGTCATACGTGTGCGCCAGATACGAGGGTCCGAATCCCGATAAGAAATTCCTTTCCAGATCAGGTCTCCTTCATCAGGAATATCCAGCAGGGCGAGAATGCGGAGCAATGTGCTCTTCCCTTGGCCGGATGCACCGAGTATGGCAATACGTTCTCCTTGATCCACTACTGCGTTCACATGTTCAAATAAAATTCGCTGCTCGGTTAAACCGATACGTTTTACTAGATTATCAATGGTTAAAAGTGTGGACAAAGTTGGGTCGTCCTTTCATCCGTGATCTGCAATCATCTTAGCAAAAATACGAAAAAATTGAAATGAGAGTGAATCTCAATTAGATCATTGAAATGACAACATGGAATGTGAAAGATGAAACGGGTCTGACGCATGCGGTTCTTTTTGGTAAAATAAAGAAGACTCCGTGTTGGCCTAATCGAGATCGTGATCTTTTTAAAATATGTTGATATCAGGGGAGGCTTTACGATGACGAAAGTTGTTGGACGGGACAAGGTAAATTGGGGCATTATGGGTACAGGATGGATTGCATCCCAGTTCGCACGAGATCTGGAGCATGCCGGAAACGCCGTAAAAGCGGCGGTGGGTTCACGAACATCCGGAAGCGCAGAGAAATTTGCAGCTGAATATGGTTTTGCACGCGCTTACGGTTCATATGATGAGATGCTTCAAGACCCTGAAGTAGATATTATTTATGTGGCAACACCGCATCCGTTACATAAGGAAAATGTGCTTGCTTGTCTGGAAGCGGGCAAAGCAGTACTCTGTGAGAAACCGTTTACAATGAATGCCCGTCAGCTGGAACAATTGGTGGAGAAGGCGCGTGAGCGCAATCTTTTTCTCATGGAAGGCATGTGGACACGCTTTCTGCCACCGATTACCCAAGCCAGAGCCTGGATTGCGGAAGGCAGAATCGGCGAGGTACGTTTGGTCAAAGCAGACTTCGGTTTCCGTGTAGGCTGGGAGCCGGAAGGCAGATTGCTTAACCCGGATCTGGGTGGAGGTGCTTTGCTTGATGCAGGGGTATATCCGATCTCCTTCGCGTCCATGATTTTTGGTGAGCAGCCTCAGCATGTGTGGAGTACGGCGAACATTGGACAGACGGGTGTGGATGAACAGTTCTCCGTACTGTTGTCTTATTCGGAAGGTCGTTCAGCATCGCTGAATGGGGCCATTCGTCTTAACCTGAGTAACGAAGCGGTCATATATGGCACGGAAGGGTACATTCGTTTACCACTTTTCCTGGCAGGCAAAGAAGCTTATCTGCACGTGAACGGCCAGGACGAACCTGAGAAATTTACCGATGACCGTACATGTATTGGATATGCGTTTGAAGCGGAGGAAGTAGGTCGCTGCATCCTGGAAGGACGTACGGAGAGCAGAACGATCCAACTGGACGAATCCCTGGAAATCATGAAGTTGATGGACACGATTCGTGGGCAGTGGGGCCTGCGTTACAAATCCGAGTAAATAGACAGGAGTGGAAAAGCGATGGTGAAAATTCTGATCTCCGGATTTGAACCTTTTGGCGGGGATACGGTTAATCCAACGGGAGAGCTGATGGAGGCACTTACGCAGGAAGTGATGGAGGGAGCAGAGCTGAAAACAGTGCTGCTGCCTGTGCACTTCGATGAATGTGCAGATCTGCTGATCTCAGAGATGGAATCCTGGCGACCGGATGTTGTCATCGCCTGTGGTCTGGCCAAAGGCAGGACAGCCATTACAGTTGAACGGATTGCTGTTAATGTCAAAGATATTCCTCCTGGCTCCTATGCGGACAACGAAGGGCAGAATCCCGTGGACGAGCTCATAGTGGAAGGCAGCCCGGATGGCCTGTTCTCCACATTGCCGATTCGTGCAATGGTGAATAACATGGGGGCAGCAGGCATCCCGGCTGCGGTGTCCAATACAGCAGGCACATATATTTGCAACAATACGATGTACCGGGTGCTGGATCATATCCGATTGAGACAACTTCCGATTCGTGCCGGATTTGTACATTTTCCAGCTTCAACAGAGATGGCTGTGTTTCAGCCTTCGGTGCCATCACTACCCATTCCCATGATGCTGGATGCTCTGCGGGTTATGATTCGCACGGTAGTGGCGGAGTAATTGAGTTTGGATCAACATTTTGTATAGGTTTGGTTTATTGTTGGAATAGATTAAGAAGGGCTGTCCTATTGTCATGAATATGACTTTATAGGACAGCCCTTTGTATTATCTAACGAACTAGAGTCACTTTTAATAAGGTGTTAACGATTCGTTAGCGCCTTGGACACGCAGGTCAATAGCATAGCACTGAGATCGTGCCCAACAGAAAATAGGAAAACGAAATTGGGCACAGCCTCCTATTTTGTATTGATGCCGTGCGAATTAGATCCGCAACAAATCCAGATCGAACTCGGGAACAAGTCCTTCTTTCATCGCTCGTCCAAGCAATGCTGTAATTGCACCGTAACCGTCATCGCCCAGGTTGACGCTGAACTCATTAACGTACAGGCCGATATGCTGCGCAGTTACATCAGGGTCCATCTCTTGTGCATGTTCCATAACGTATGCTTTGGACTCATCTGGATGCGCCCAAGCGTATTCCACCGAGGCACGTGCCCAACCTGCAAGAGCATGAGCATCCAGGTTACGACGGGCGATGATTGCACCCAGCGGGATTGGCAGGTCAGTGTCGCTTTCCCACCAGTTACCGAGATCTGTCATAAGTTTGAGATCATAATTCTGGTACGTGAAACGTGCTTCATGGATAACCAAGCCGGCATCGATCTTGCCGTCCCGTACAGCAGGCATAATCTGGTCGAATGGCATAACGACAATCTCGCCTACACCGCCGGGAACATTTTGTGCTGCCCAGAGACGGAATAACAGGTAGGCTGTTGAACGTTCGCTCGGCACGGCAACTCGGCGTCCCGAGAGATAGGCCGGATCTGTTGTGCCGTTAGCGGTCAGAACCAGTGGCCCACATCCTCTGCCAAGTGCGCCGCCCGCAGGCAAGAGCGCATAATCATTCAGCACATAAGGCAGTGCTGCATAGGATATTTTCATAACTTCAGGTGTATCTGGTCCATCCGGATTTGCCGCAAGGCCGTTGGTAATATCGATGTCCGCATAACGGACATCAAGCTCAGGTGCACCTGGAATCAGTCCATGCACCCATGCGTGAAAGATAAATGTATCGTTGGGACAAGGGGAAAATGCAATTTTCATGATGTAAGTACCTCCCGTAAAATGGAACTTGCAGCCTGGAGCGCATCCAGGGCGTCCTTGATGCGCCAGGCGTCGCGGTCGCGTGGACCGACCGCGTTGGATATAGCCCGCAGTTCGAGTGCTGGCACGCCGAACTGCTGGGCTGCAGTTGCTACGCCGAAGCCTTCCATGCCTTCGGCGGTGGCATCCGGCACGCGGCGGCGCAGCTCCGCGGCCGTCTCGGCAGTTCCGGTCGCCGTGGATACGGTGACCGCCGTGCCTCCGCTGACAGCGAGCCCTGCCCGCTGCAGCTCATGGCGCAGGCGCGCGGCAAGCACCGCGTCCGCCGCCACACGGGACGAGCCGAAACCGAGCTCGTCCACGCTGAGGAAGCCGTCTGGCGTCTGCGAGCCCAGATCGGCGGCAACCATGGCGTCGGCTACCACGAGGGAGCCGACGTCCGCCCGGCCGGGGAACCCGCCGCCGATGCCGGCACTGACCACCAGCGTGTACGCTGGGGTCAGTCCGGTCCCGGCAAGGGGCCCCGGCCTTGAGGATGCGGCAGATGCTTGTGCCGCATCGGGTTCGCTTGGCGCGGCGGAGCCTTGCGCCAGCGCAATTGCGCCAGCCGCTGCTGAGGCAAAGGCCAGCGCGGCAGCAGTTCCTGCTGCGGCCGAGGCAGGGCCAACACCAGCAGCAATCACATCAAAGTGCGCAGCTTGGTCACCCAGGCCGCGTAGTACAGCCTCTTTTTCCGCATCAACGGCGGTTACGATTAATACACGCTGTGTCGAAGCTGTGGATGTCGCGTTTGTTTCAAAGCTACTTGACAAGCTTGCAGTTTCTGGGCGATTACGTTCTATAGAATCATTCTTTTTCTGTTCATTCATCCCGAATTCTCCTTCATGAGGTTTTTATAAAGCCATCTATAAAATATGTACGCATAGGCCAGACGGAGTGACAACTGTACTGACAACGAGCGAAGCGAGCACGTGAACCAGTGAACGAGCACAACGTTCTTCTCCATCATAACGGAAGGGGAAAGATCAGAACAAGCTTTGAACGTATTTAACGAGATAAGCGATTTAACGAACAGTAGCAACCCGTCAGAACCAGGCTGAACCCCGAAATTACGCGTTTTATATAACAGAATAATCTATTTCTATCTGTATATATGTCACTTTAATCATATATATAAACCTAACGCGAATCATATAAGAAGTCAAAGTAAATGGTTGACAATCTGTATTAACTGTACTAATAATAGTAATACAGTTAATACACCTTAGGATTGGATATATACACTTCAATATACAGTCATCGTTCATCAATAGGGTATTACAACTTTTATAGAGAGGAGGTGCGGGATGTTCGAATTGGATGTACGCAGCCGTAAGGCGATCTATGAGCAACTAGTGGACAAAATCAAAGAAATGATCGTGTACGGTGTTCTCCAACCCGATGAGCAGCTGCCTTCCGTTCGCACACTGTCCGGGCAGCTCACGGTTAATCCGAATACGATTCAGAAGGCGTACCGGGAACTTGAACGTGAAGGTTATATCTATTCACTGCAGGGAAAAGGGAGCTTCGTATCATCGTCCGTGGAACATCCGAATGCAGCCATGAGAGATGAAATCAGAGCCGCTCTGGTGAAGCTGATTGCGGAAGCTTCATATTCCGGTCTAAGCAAAGCCGATATGACGCTTTTATTTGAGGAAGCGATGGCCCGTATAGAGAAGGGGGAGCCTCATGATTGAGCTGAATCAGGTCATTAAGGCATTTGAACAGGAAAAAGCCGTTGATGGCGTCACGATGCAAGTACATAAGGGATCGATCTACGGTTTACTCGGTTCCAACGGGGCAGGCAAAACGTCGCTGCTCAAAATACTGGCAGGCATCTATCGTCAGGATAGCGGAACGGTTCGCATTGAGGGACAAGAAATATATGAAAATATGGACCTCAAGGGACGCACCATTTTTATGGCAGACGCGCCATACTTTTTCCCGCAATCGTCCATCCATCAGATGGCTGCCTTCTATCGTTCGGTATATCCGCGCTGGAATGAAGAGCGTTTTGTACAGCTCGGCAGTGTATTTAAACTGGATGTGAAACGTAAACTGCATCGCATGTCCAAAGGCATGCGCCGTCAGGCAGCCGTATGGCTTGGACTTAGCTGCATGCCTGAAGTGCTGCTCATGGATGAGCCAATTGATGGGCTTGATCCGGTCATGCGGCAGCAGATCAAAAATCTGCTGTTCCAGGAAGCAGCGGAGCGTCAGGTGACGATTCTGATCTCGTCTCACAATTTGCGCGAGATTGAAGACCTATGCGACCATGTTGCCATCATGCACAAGGGCCGGATTATCGTAGAGAAAGATTTGGATGATCTGAAGGCTGATACACATAAAATTCAGGTCGCTTTCCGTCATCCTGATCATGCCAAGGCAATGGATGAACAGGTGAATATTTTGCATGAAGAGCAGCGTGGAAGTGTATCTCTGTTTATTGTGAAAGGCAATCGCGAGGCTGTAACGGAACGATTCCGTGCATTTGATCCCTATCTGCTGGATGTGCTGCCGCTGACGCTGGAAGAAATATTTATCTATGAAATGGAGGATGCAGGATATGATATTCAACCGATTGTTCTGTAACCGGGGCATCCTGTTCCAAAATTTCAGGCAGCATGGATGGATTGGCATTTTGTATCTGCTCACGTTGTTGTTTTCGCTACCGCTATATATCGGTACAGAGTACCGGGAAGTACCGCAGCAGATTACGAGCTTGTTCCAGGCGAATGGGGAACTACAAATTCTGTTTGCCATTACGTTCCCGGTAGCTGCGGGTATATTTTTATTCCGTTATATGCAATCTGGTGCTCCTTCGGATTTGTTCCACAGTTTGCCACTGCAACGAAAGCATCTACTCACGGTTAATCTGTTGACGGGGTTCGTCATGATTTTGGTTCCGGTCTGGATTACCACGGCAATAACCGGTTGGGTATGGGCAGTACTGGATCAGCCAGCCTATACTTTCGGTGGTAGTGAGATCTGGATGTGGGGGCTCAGTATGAGCATCTACTCGTTGTTTATGTTCATGCTGACCGTGGTGGTAGGCATTTGCATTGGACAGTCTGTATTACAGGGACTTACCGTGTATGGAATTTTATTGATGCCGGTCGTTGTCTGGTTCATTTTCTCGCTGCATCTGCAAAACCATCTGCTTGGTTATTCTTATGAAGACATTGGCTTTAATGCGGAGAAACTTTCATTAGTCCTGCGTATGGGTTCAATCAGCACAGCTCCTGTAATACGTGGGGAACTTATCATCTATTTGGCTTTAGCCATCTTGTTCATCCCGTTGGCTTATGTGTTTTATGCTAAAAGACAAGTGGAATCCGCCACTCAGGCAATCACGTTCCGTATTGTAAAACCGATATTCCGTTTTGGATTTATGTTTACACTGGTTCTGGTAGGTGGGGCTTATTTCACCTCGATTGCTCCCAGAGCTTCTGTTGGGTGGGACATATGTGGTTACGTCCTTGGTGGAATTGTGGGCTATATTGGAGCCGAGATGATTATCCGCAAAACCTGGCTCATTTGGACCAGCAGACTGGTTCCGAAATTGGTTCTATACGTTATCTTGGCTGGTTTGATCTTGTATGTACCGGTCGCTGATTGGAACGGATATGCCGCCCGAGTGCCTGATATAAGCAAGGTCAACAGCATTAAGCTTGGCGGAGATCGTTACATTTATAGCAATGGTATTAATCAAAAGTTGGATGATGGGTCATTCTATTCGAATGATCCGGAATATATAGAAGCAATCATTGCTCTACATCAAAAAATTGTCGATACCGATCTGCCTTTGAGAGATCCAGTTAATCCGGATGATGATTATGACGAGAATGTATTTATCAACTACAAATTGGAGAACGGCAGGGTGATGAAGCGCAGATATAATATTCCCGAAACCGAATTCCACAAGGAATTGATGGCTGTAAAACAGACCAAGGACTATAAAAGGGTTGCCTACGATACGTTTAAATTGGATGAGGATGCGCTCAGTATTGGACTGCGCTCAAGTCTCAGTCCATTTCGTAAGGTATACATTAGCAATCCAGAACAAGTCCGTGAGTTCAAAGAATTGATGAAACAGGACATCTTGGATCAGACCTACGAAGAACAGCGCTCCCCTTGGCAGTCTTTTGCTTACGCGGAAATGAACCAGAATTCAAGATCTTCCGATCCTTATCAGCCGAAGGAGATGTGGAATTTTGATATTAAACCGAGTTATGAGCGAGTGTTGACATGGTTGAGAGAGAACAAGTTATATGACCAGCTTCAAGTTCCGGTAGACGAAATCGCTTCGGCGCAATTTGTGAAGCAGGAGATTGATAGTCAGGGCAAGGCGAAGTGGGTTTACTCTGATTCGGATTATATCGACGGGAATTCAAGTGGTAACAAACAGATCGCAACTAAAAACAAAAAAATAATAAGCGATTTGCTTCAACGTCAACGATCCGGATATCGGACAGAGAAGGATACGGTCTACCATATCAAGCTTAATTTCATTCGTGGTGAGAATGTATACATGATCCTGAAGGAAGAAGACCTGACACAAGAAATGAAAGCCATCCTGGCCGAACAGTAAGATAATTTGCAAGTGGGAAGGGTTCTCCCGGTAAATATGCTGATTTCTCGATCTGACTTGACCAGAATACAAGTATGGAATATATTAGAAAAAGGTAATGATTCGATTCGAGATGATGGTCATTTCGGCGAATCCCATATGGAACGGCTTATGAGGGAAGCACCCGTAAGAGCAGGCAATACGCCTGACTTGCGGGTGCTTTTTTTTGTTTTTTTGCCAGTTTGTATATCAGGGATCGTAATCGAATCACCGCACAGATACTCCAGCAGGTTCTAACTATCAATTCATATTGAAGGGAGCAGAAGAGAATGCAAACTGGAATTTTGGAGGGGAAGGAAAATAATCAGGCGGGTCTTTGTTCATGTTCAGTGCAAGCCAGGCAAAGCCACTTAAATGAGGGAAATGAAGGCAAGCAACAAATTATGAACCAATACCATATGAGGAGCATGAAGAATCATAGTTTCATGAGCAACCTGAGCAATCGATACGGTTCACGCCCAAACCTTCGCGCTAACGTTTGGACCCGTATGAGCTTGGGACTCATCCTCATCCTCAGTATCAGTGTGATGTGCTATTCCTCCGCTGCTGAAGCAGCGGGCCCTGAGCTTGGCGTAACAGCCCAGAAGGCGTGGGAAACCGTGCTGAGCAAGGCCGATTCGCAGACCAAGTTGTCCCTGCAACGAGCGTACGAGAACGTTGGCAACTGGACGACGCAGGAACAAGCTTGGGAACAAAAGACAAAGACCATTCATGCCGCCAATACCAGGGAGCTTGAACAACTACGTGTAAGTATAAGGCAAATCGATGATGCAAAGATCGGGGGTCTAAATGAAAAGGTAAAACAAACCGAGGCACGGTATGAGTCTTTGTTTGCCTTGTACAGTTCAGTGAATAAGCAGCTCGATGCCGCCAAAGCGATCAAAAACAAGGAATGGAGTGCGGCTATTCGCACCCAAGCGGATACGTTGAAACCAGTTGTTCAGCTTGCCCGAGAAGACATTCGTTTCAAGAAAAAGGAGCTTGCCGAAGCCCGCAAACGAAAGAGCACAGAAGTGAAACGGTTGCGTACTTTACTGGCTGGAGCTGATCCCGTGAAGAAGCAGATTCAAACGGGCAAAAAACAGGCGAGCCTATCGAAAGAGCGATATTCAAACGCGTTGCAGCAATTCAAACAGAGTGCAAAACTAGGCCAGTCATCACGCGTATTAAGCTCGTTGAACTCCTTATCCGCAGCAGCGGAGAAATGGGCAGGCTCCAAACAACATATCTATACACTGGAACAGAAGGTAAGTGCTACCTATGGCAAAGTCAGACAGGAACTGACCAAGAGACCTAAATAAATGCGAGCTACATTATCTTTTTTACCGCTACCGAGAAACAACAGTATAGTCGATGAGAAGACAGGACTGTGGTACACTCGAAGCAAACGAGGCGGCAGGAGGATATAAATGGCAGACAAAGAAGATTTGACCCGGTTCGGTGTGGCATTTCCCACGCCTCTGATCGAACAGTTTGACAGCTATATTGAAGAGCAGGGATACAAAAACCGTTCGGAAGCTTTCCGTGATTTGGTCCGTAAAACATTGCTGGAGCCCTCTGCATTGCATTCCGAGCAGGATGTAGCTGGAACCATTGTGATGGTGTATGACCACCATATCAGTGATCTCCCTATTCGGTTAATGGAGCTGCAGCACGAGGCACACCATGACATCATCTCCAATATGCATGTGCACCTGAACCATGATCAGTGTTTGGAGGTCATTGCAGTGCGGGGCAACCTAGGACGATTGCGTCATCTGCATCAGCAGATCCAGGTTCAAAAAGGAGTACTGTATGCAGAGCTGTCCGTAACGTATGTGGATGAGCTCAACAAAATGGCAAACCACCACAGTCCTCACAACCATGATCACAGCCAAAATCAACAAAGTCATCACCATCCTCACAATTCTCCTGATTCTTCAACGAATTAACTTCAAAATTTCAATAACCGATTCATTGGCTTTAGCCAACTTTGTCCATAGCACGTATTTAGAACAACAGATTATTGGTCTATTACCGATAAGCTGTTGTTCCTTTTTGTTTTTGTTATAATACCTAACTCCAAACAGTGTATCGTCTATCGATACCTCTATTATTCTTATTTAAATTCCCTGTAAATGAAAATAAATGGATTTTGAAGTTAAGTTTGTTGACACAACAAAACTATTTTGTGCTACAATTTTCAAAAAAAGTAACACGGAATTAGATTTAATCGTCAAAATTAAAGGGGGAACAACGTAAATGCGCGGATTTTCATGGGGGAAACGATCGGTTAGAGCGGGAGCAGGCATTTTACTTATATGCACAGTTGGGCTGTCGGGATGTACACAGGTGACATCCTCAACAGAGAGCGTCCATCAGGCGGCGACTTCTCTTCCCAAAGACGAATTGGTGCTGGCCGTTGGAACGGAACCGGAAGGTGGATTTGATCCCACTACAGGTTGGGGACAGTACGGTTCGCCGCTCTTTCAGAGCACTTTGCTGAAAAGGGATGCCAAGCTTCAACTGGTCAATGATCTGGCGACAGAGCATTCCGTCAGTGAAGATGGGCTGACTTGGACTGTCACACTCCGGGATGATGTAAAGTTCTCCGATGGTGAGCCACTGACGGCTGAAGATGTCAGGTTTACATTTGAAACGGCTGCCAAGAGTGGTTCGGTCATCGATCTGACCAATATGGCTAATGTGGAAGCACCGGATGCGACAACTGTCGTCTTTACATTAAAGTCGCCGCAGTCCACGTTTATCAGTCTTCTGACTACACTCGGTATTGTGCCTGAGCACGCCTATGGTCCTGATTACGCCGAGCATCCGGTTGGGTCTGGTCCATACAAGCTGGTGCAGTGGGATAAGGGTCAGCAGGCGATCGTCGAGGCTAACGAACAATATTACGGGAAAAAGTCCACATTCCATAAACTGACGTTCCTCTATCTGGATGAAGATGCGGCATTTGCGGCGGCGCAAGCCGGAACAGTCGATATTGCGGCTATCCCGGCGGCATTCAGCAAGCAGCAGGTGAACGGAATGAAGCTGGAATCAGTGAAAACAGTCGATAACCGAGGCATCATGTTCCCGATGCAACCCGCAGGCGCGAAGTCTGGTGACGGCTTGCCCGCAGGCAATGATGTTACATCCGACATCTCCATTCGTAAAGCGGTAAATGTCGCAATTGATCGCACTGCATTGGTGGAGGGGGTACTGGAGGGGCAAGGTCGTCCAGCTTACTCGGTCAGCGACGACCTGCCGTGGAGCAATCCGGATTCTGTATTTGCGGATGCCAATCCGGGTGAAGCGAAGCAGATTCTGGCTGATGGCGGCTGGGTGGATACAGATGGTGACGGAATTGTGGAAAAGAACGGCACAAAGGCCGAGTTTAATCTGCTTTATTTTGCAGGGGATCTAACGAGACAATCTCTGGCACTGGCTGCTGCGGATATGGTGGCCCAGGCAGGGATCAAGATCAATGTAGAGGGAAAGAGCCGGGAAGAGACGAAAAAGCTGGCCTATACCAATGCCGTATTATTTGGGTGGGGCAGTCATGATCAGCTTGAAACCTATAACCTCTACAGCAGTACCCATAAAGGCGAAGGATACTACAACACTGGATTGTACAGTAACCCAACTGTGGACAACTGGATGCAACAAGCTCTCCAAGCGACAACGGAAGAAGAGGCACTGCCCTTCTGGCAGAAAGCGGAGTGGGATGGATCGACAGGATTTAGTTACCAAGGGGATGCGCCATGGGCATGGCTGGTGAACATTGATCATCTGTATCTGGTGAAGAATGGTCTAAATATTGGTGAACAGCAGATCCATCCACATGGTCATGGGTGGCCGGTGACATCCAACCTGGAAGAATGGTCCTGGGATGAAGATTCGAAATAGAGACTCTGCGGTAGCTTTAGCCTGAATTGGGGAGAGATTGGATGGAGGACAGGATGGGATGGGCCAAATTTGTCGGATTTAAAATGCTGCGGCTGTTATCTTTGCTGGCAGGAGTCAGCGTGGTGTCTTTTATATTAATGCAGTTCTCTCCAGTGGACCCGGTGGAGGCTTACATTGGTGGAGATATGATCAGGGTGAGCGCAGAGCAGCGCAGTCTTATTGAAGAACGTTGGGGGCTCAATGATTCACCCGTAGAACGGCTGTTTACTTGGGGACAGGCACTAGTTCAGGGTGATCTGGGAACATCGATGATCTATAGGCAGCCGGTTGCGGACATCATCCAGGAACGATTCATGAATTCTGTCGCTCTTATGGCGGTGGCATGGGTGTTATCCGGTCTGATTGGATTCGGTCTGGGCGTCGTTGCTGCCATGAAAAGGGATTCACGGCTGGATCGTCTGATCTGTTGGTACTGTTACACACTGGCTTCCACGCCGGTATTCTGGATCGCGCTGTTACTACTCATGGTATTCGGTGTATGGCTTGGCTGGCTGCCAATCGGACTTGGTGTACCTGCGGGCATGGAAGCAGATCAAGTGACATGGGGAGATCGGGCCATGCACATGATTCTGCCTGCGCTGACGTTGAGTCTGACGGGCGTAGCTGCTATTGCCTTACACACCCGGCAGAAGCTCGTGGATGTGCTGGACTCGGATTATATTCTTTTTGCGAGGGCACGAGGTGAGCGAGGTATTCAACTGTTTCGTCGTCATGGGTTCAGGCATGTGGTACTGCCAGCTTTGACGCTGCAATTTGCATCTTTTAGTGAATTGTTCGGTGGGGCTGTGCTCGCGGAGCAAGTATTTTCCTATCCCGGATTGGGTCAAGCAACGGTCCAGGCGGGATTGCGCGGTGATGTGCCGCTGCTGCTTGGACTTGTGTTGTGCAGTGCGATCTTTGTGTTTACAGGCAATATGATTGCCGACATTCTATACCGTATTATTGATCCGCGCATGAAGGAGGAGGCTATAGGATGAAACAGACATTGGAACGTCCCTCCCGGCCTGCGGCTCAGACTGCACAGCATCCGAAAGTTAACTCTCCCGAAAGTGAGGCGGGGAACAAGAGAAATTGGAGGTCAGTACTTCCACGTACTCATGGTGGGAAAGGTTATTCAGGTGGCAGTAATTCTCGTTTCCATAATCCGCGCAAATGGGCGATGATCTGGGGTGGCCTGGGTGTGACATGGATTGCAACCGTGTGGCTGACAGGCAGACTGCTGCCCGCTGAATCGACGCTGACCTCCTTGATGGATCGGAATCTGGCTCCGGCCTGGGCACATCCTTTCGGTACAGATTGGCTGGGACGAGATATGTTTATGCGCACATTGAAAGGATTGGCAACGAGCATTCAGGTGGGGTTACTCGCGGCTTGTGGCGGCGGACTTATCGCTCTTTTACTGGGTCTTGCTGCTGCTTCAGGGAAAGCTGCGGACCGGGTCATTTCATGGATCATTGACCTCTTCCTGAGTGTTCCTCACCTGGTATCGCTGGTGATGCTGGCTTTTGTGTTCGGTGGAGGGTTGCCTGGGGTGGCGTTAGCCATTGCCCTAACCCATTGGCCGAATCTGGCTCGCATTGTACGGGCAGAGATGATTCAGCTGAGATCAGCAGAGTATATTCACATCTCACGCAGATTGGGTCATTCGCGAATGCGTATTGCGGTGCAGCACATGCTGCCCCATCTGATCCCGCAGTTATTCGTGGGAGTGCTGCTGATCTTCCCTCATGCCATTCTGCACGAGGCAGCGATTACGTTTCTGGGGCTGGGGCTGTCACCGCAACAACCAGCGATCGGTATTATTTTATCAGAGTCGATGAGATATTTATCCGCAGGGATGTGGTGGTTGGCCTTTTTCCCAGGTCTCGCATTGTTGTTGGTTGTTCGTGCGTTTGATGTGTTGGGCGGTAGTCTGAAGACATTAACGGGAACCGGCAGTTCAAGGGAGGTGGTGTAAACATGGCTCTTCTTGAAGTAGAGGGAGTGTCGGTTTCGTTCCGGCGTGCTCGGGGATGGTTTGGGCACGAGGAGAACCATGTTATTCAGGATCTGAATCTGTCTGTCAATGAAGGGGAGATTGTCGCCGTTGTAGGGGCAAGTGGATCTGGCAAAAGTGTGCTGGCGCAGGCGATCATGGGCATTCTTCCTGCCAATGCGACGATAGAAGGTCGGATTAGCTATGCATGCGAGCCCCTGACCATGGATCGGCAGCTTCATCTGCGTGGAGATGAACTGGTGTACATTCCGCAATCGGTCAGTTATTTGGATCCGTTGTTGAAGGTGGGCAGGCAGGTTCAACCTGTAAGCCAAAAGACAGGGCGTAAGCACGGATCGACGCTCCGATCCACGGTGCAAAAGGCAGAGCAGGAACTGACGGGACGTTATGGATTGCCACAGGGCACGTCGGGCAAATATCCGTTTGAGCTGTCAGGTGGTATGGCTCGGCGGGTGTTGATGGCAACGGCCACCTCCGGTGCTCCAAAACTCATTATTGCAGATGAGCCAACACCTGGCATCCATCCCGAAGTTCTGGCTGAAACGATGAAGCATTTTCGTCAACTGGCCATTGAAGGCGTGGGCATCCTTTGGATTACCCATGATATTACGACTGCCTTGACGGCAGCCGACCGCATATCCGTATTTTACGCAGGCTCCAATGTGGAGACGGCAAAGGCTTGTGATTTTACAGGTAAGGGCGAAAGGTTACGACATCCATACACGAAGGCGCTCTGGAATGCGTTGCCGCAAAATGAATTTCAACCTCTGTCGGGTACCCAGCCTGCAGCAGGTCGGCAGCAGGTAGAAGGATGCTCATTTGCACCACGCTGTATCGGAGCGACCGCGGATTGCACAAATGAACGTCCTGAGTTGCGCAAAGTTCGTGGTGGGGAAGTGAGGTGCGTTCATGCCACTTGAGGTTAGTGATGCAGGGTATCGTTATGGCAAAGGCGCTTGGGTATTTCAGAATATAAGTATGGAAGTACAGCAGGGGGAAGTCCTTGGCTTATGGGGGCCCAGTGGATGTGGCAAAACAAGTCTTGGACGTATCCTTGCAGGGTATGTGGAACCGTTGGCAGGTCAAGTGCTGCTGGATGGGAAGCCGCTGCCCAAAACCGGAGCCTGTCCGGTCCAGCTTGTATTCCAGCATCCGGAGAAAGCGGTGAATCCACGCTGGCGAATGCGCCGTGTCTTGAAGGAAGCCATGATCGAGGATCAGGAGCTGCTCGATGACTTGGGTATCCAGATGAATTGGCTTGATCGCAGGCCCGGTGAGTTGTCAGGCGGAGAATTGCAACGATTCTGCGTTGCGCGTGCACTCGGCACAGCAACTCGTTACGTGATCGCTGATGAGATGACCACCATGCTGGATGCGATCACACAGGCGCAGATCTGGCATACCGTGATGAATATCGCGCGTCAGCGTAACCTGGGACTGTTGATCATCAGCCATGATCGGCAGTTACTGGACAGGTTATGCGATCGGATTGTGCAGATGCCAACCTCATAACTTACGGGGTATAAACCGTTTTCCAATATAAAAGGGGTGTCCGAGTAGTCAATCATGAGCATGAATCATGGATTTGACTACAGGGACAGCCCCTTTTGCAATTTTCACGAACTCAATGTTTCAACGAATTGAGCACGTGCTATTAGACGAAATTCTACAGTTTGGGTGTTGGAACGAATCGTAGACACCTTATATGCACGTACTGCCTATATTTTCACAGACTTTGGCTACGCAAACGATAATAAAGAGGTTGAAGTTTGTTAGCCTTCCCATTTCAAGCTAAACTTTCGAATAAGGTGTAACCGATTCGTTAGCGTCCTTAATCTACTTTAAACGTAATTCAACTTATTGTCCGACAGCCTGCCCACCAGCACAGACAATCTGCGCATGGCTTCTTCCACTGTTGAACGTGGGCAAGCCACATTCATGCGCATGAATCCTGTGCCTTCTGCTCCGAAGATACTTCCATCATTAAAGGCGAGTCCCGCTTCCTTGAGCAGCATCATACACAGCTGCGCATGCGGAATATTCAACTTTCGGAAATCCATCCACAGCAGGTAAGTCGCTTCTGGAAGCCGGATTCCGATTTGCGGCATATGTTCCGTGACATACTCCTGCACGTATTCCATATTTCCGCGGATATAGGCAAGACAGTCATCCAGCCATTCTTCAGCACCGTTGTAGGCCGCTTCTGCTGCCACTGCTCCCAACGTGCTGATGTTGGCAAGTCCCATCGTTTTCACACCTTGCATGAATGATTCCCGTAGCTTGGCATTTGGAATGATGATATTGGAGGTGCAGAGACCTGGAATGTTGAACGTTTTGCTTGGTGCTGTACAGATGATGCTGAGATCAGCGACAGCATCAGAAATAAGGGCCATTGGTGTATGCGCACCGCGTTGGTGGACCAGATCGGCATGAATCTCATCTGAAACGATGAGTACATTATATTGCACGCAGAGTGCAGCAAGGCTTTGAAGTTCTTCACGAGTCCATACCCGTCCAACCGGGTTGTGAGGACTGCACAGAATTAACATTTTGACCCGACCCGTCTTCAGGCAGGATTCCAGATGCTCCAGATCCATGGAGTAATGTCCATCGTTCTCCACCAACGGATTGGTCATCAGTTCTCTGCCTTGACCGCGTACTACTTCATAGAAGGGAGCATATACAGGCGTCTGGATCACTACCGCATCACCCGGTTCGGTGAACCGTTGTACAGCAATGCTGAGTGCAGGTACAATACCTGGGGTGAATATGATCCATTCATCGTTAATGCTCCAGTTGTGACGTCGCTCCATCCATCCCGATAGCGCTGCGTGATACGCATCTGTTCGCACCGTATAGCCAAAAATCCCATGTTCCATTCGAGTCTTCAACGCCTGAATGACCGATGGTGGAGCGGCGAAATCCATATCAGCAACCCACATGGGGAGTGCATCCGCAACACCAAAAATCTCCTCAAGCGCATCCCATTTCTCTGATCCCGTGGAGAGCCGATTAATCGGCTCGTCAAATGTATGATTATTGTTCTTGCTCATTGCTTAAATCCCCCTTGAAATCCGTTCCTTCGACTACAATCGACAGATTATTATCTAATAAATTTGGTGATTTCGCAACTTGTAACAGCGGATGGATTCCATTTTGTATGGGGCTGTATCCAGGATTTTATTCATGTAATAACAATGATTCGAGGTTGTGCACGGATAGTAACGCAATAACCTTCCCATTTCCATATGTCCAAACAGCAAAAAACCACCAGAGAAGGTCATGATATGACCGCTTCTACTGGTGGTTTTTGCTGATCCTGGATTCGTCTCGTCAAGGCAGACATAGGTAGCCGGAGGAAGAATATTTATCTTTTATTTCATAAATGTGATCTTATGATGGCGTTACAGGTGCTCATTGAACCATCCAGCAATATGCTCCAGACGACGTACCCTTAAGTGCGGGTGACCTCCGCGGGACAATTCGTGATTGGCTCCCGGGAAACGAACGAACCGAGTGGTCTGTTTGCGTCGCTTCAAGGCAACATATAGTTGTTCAGCTTGTTCAATCGGACAACGCAGATCCTGCTCACCATGCAAAATCAGCAGCGGCGTGCTGACATTACCCACGTATGCAAGCGGAGAATGTTTCCATAACTTCTCGGTGTCATCCCATGCATTACCGCCAATCTGGTCTTCCGTGAAAAAGAATCCAATATCACTAACTCCGTAGAACGAGAGCCAGTTAGAGATGGAACGCTGAGTGACGGCTGCCTTGAAACGGTCAGTATGTCCAACAATCCAGTTAGTCATGAAGCCACCATAGCTGCCGCCAGTGACGCCCAGACGGGACTCGTCGATAAACGGATATCGGGAAACCGCATAATCCATGGCTTCCATCAGATCACGATAATCCCCACCGCCATAGTCACCCCGGCAGGCATTCACGAATTGCTGCCCGTATCCGAGCCCACCTCTTGGATTGATATATACAACAGCATAGCCCTGTGCTGCGAGGATTTGGAACTCATGCATAAACGTAAAGCCATACATCATATGTGGACCGCCATGAATTTCAAGGATGGTTGGGACTTTGACTCCTTCCACCATACCAGCCGGTTTCAGCATCCAGCCTTGCAGTCGCAGGCCATCAGAGGAATCAAACCAGAAGGTCTCGGGTGTGCTAAGTTGAATCTCTTCAACCAGTTGAGGATTGCTATGGGTCAATTGAATAGGCTCGGCCCCAACTTCATCAGGTTGATTATACATAAAGAGATCACCAGGACTAAGTACATTTGCTACGGCAGCCACAATCTGTCCATTTTCCAGCTCAGCAAACTGATAGAACTCTTTTTCGTCCGCCAAGATGTATTCGGCATGACTGCCGTCCCGTGCAAATCGGGCAATCCGGACACTACCTTCAATAGTAGCAAGACAGAGAATGGATGAACCATCACGACTGAATACCGGGCCCGTATTAGTTAAGTGTGAGCGCATATCACCAACGAGGCTATGATTGATCTGTACATCCCAATCCTTGCTCATACATACGGGTTGGCCGCCTGAGATCGGAAGGGTATAGAGCTTGACCAACGTAGCATTTCCATAGGAACGGTCGCTGGCAAGCAGTGCAAGGGATTGTCCATCAGGTGCGTACGTCAGCCGGCCGAAAGAGTATCCTTCCGGAGTCAACTGCTGCACGTCAGATCCGTCAGCCTTGGCACGATACACATGGTTTGTCAGGGTGTAATCGTTATGCTGCTCGCCTTCTTCCGGAAACTGAGCGATCCAGGCAATGGACTCTCCATCCGGCGACCACGCATAGTCCCCGACGTCATAATGGCCTGTCGTTACAGGGATCGCTTCTCCGCCTTCAGTTGGAACACGGAAGAGATGGGTTCGTCGACCGTTCCACAATCCACCGCTGTCAGATTTCATTCGAATTCGATCCACGACAAGTTCTTGCAGCAGTTTTTTATCTATGTCTTCAGTTTCATCTTCGTCTTTTTCACTCATGTCCACAGATGATTTAACAAGCAAAGTGAGCCCATCCGGTGACCAGAGCAGGGAGCTGACGCCATGTTCTAAATGACTGATTTGCTGTGCTTCTCCACCATCTGAGGCGATTAGCCACACTTGTGTTTTGCCTTCATGTTCTCGTAAAAAAGCAAGCTGTGAACCATCCGGCGACCAAGCAGGAGCGTGATCCTTATCTCCGGATGTGAAAGCTCTGTCCTTCTGGTTCTCCAGGTTAAGGAGTCTCAGGTGAGAAGAATAACCGTCTCGTGCTTCATTTGTTTTCCGACTTACATATACCAGTTGTCCGCCCTGAGGAGACGGAGTTGGATCATTAACCCATGTAATCTGAAAAAGATCTTCCGATGTTATGCCGCGCAGACTATTCATTGTTTGTCCTCCCACCACGATCAGATTGTTTTAATTTCCTAACCTTTCCATTTATATTAACGGAAAGCATGAGGCAGGACAACACGATTCTGAACGAACGTACTCCTATTTCTTAACAATATCGCCTGTGCCTGAAAGGAATTATTGGAAGCATGACGAATCCTAATCTTGAATAGTCATGAAATGGACGAAATGTTGTCTGAAAATGATGTTTAATGTCAGTTGAATCTGTTTAATCAACAATGCTATTTAAGTTATATTTGGTTATCCAGCTCATTTAATGAGCTGTACCCCGTTTATATAGATCATTCTTGTCTCAGTCACCATGAAGGAGGAGCATCACTTTGTCCACATCCTATGATCAACAGCACGTGGAATACCCGAGCCGGAAACGAATGGCATGGCTTACAGTGGGGGCGGCACTTTTTGTAGCCGCCGGATTTTTTTTGATGTTTGATGATTCTTCAGCCAAGGGATCTGCCATTTCTTCCGTTATAGGCTTGTTCTCCATTATATTTTTTGGGCTTTGTCTCTGCTACAGCCTGGTGAAGATGATTAAGAAGGAACCTTCCTTTGTTGTCGATGAACATGGGTTTGTGGATTCATCTTCTTACACATCAGGAGGGTTAATTGCCTGGAAAGATGTTGAGAATATTTTTATGTATGAATTCATGGGACAGAAGATGATTGGGGTTAAATTGTGGGACGAGAAAGCGTTTCTGGATCGTCAGAATGGGATGAAGCGCAAATTAATGACAGTAAACAGCAGCATAGTCGATGCTACGGTAAGCATTGCCCAGAACAGCCTCACATTACCACTGGACCAGTTGTATATCATGATGGTGGAGCGTTGGAAGCAATCGAATGAAAGGGCGAGTGAAGGAAGTAGCTTTGATCTATTTAATAATGAATAGATAATGAGGAATATTGTCAGATTGGAGGAGTACAGATGCAACAAGGAAATCAGATGCGTACGATCCAGCTACCCGATGGGACAACACTGCCTGCAATCGGACAGGGAACATGGTATATGGGTGAGAAGCAATCCAGTCGGAGAGAAGAAGTTCAGGCACTGCGTTATGGTATTGAACGTGGAATGACAGTAATAGATACGGCTGAGATGTATGCTGAAGGCGGGGCGGAAGAGGTCACTGGTGAGGCAATAAAAGACTGTCGTGATGATGTATTCCTGGTATCCAAAGTGTATCCTCATCATGCGGATCGGAAGCAGATGATTACCGCTTGTGAGCGCAGCCTTTCGCGTCTGGGTACAGATCGCTTGGATCTGTACCTGCTGCACTGGCGTGGAGGTGTGCCGTTGGAAGAGACGGTTGAAGCTCTGGAACAGTTGAAACAATCAGGCAAAATTCTGCGCTGGGGTGTTTCGAATCTGGATACAGAGGACATGCAGGAGCTATGGAACATTCCAGCTGGTCAGCATTGTGCAGTGAATCAGGTGCTGTATCATGCAGCTTCTCGTGGTATTGAATACGAGCTTCTTCCCTGGTTGAAGGAACGCCGTATTCCTGTGATGGCCTATTGTCCGCTGGCCCAAGGTGGCAGGCTTCGTAAAGAATTGTTGGAGCATTCAGTCATCCGTGAGATTGCCAAGGATCGAGGAGTCAGTCCTTCGCAAATTGCGTTATCTTGGGTTATCAGGGATGGAGACATACTGGCGATCCCGAAAGCTGTACAGCTGAATCATGTTGCAGAAAATGCTGCGGCGATGGACGTTATTTTGACCCAAGATGAAGTTGTTCGGTTGAATGAGGCATTCCCTGCACCTAAGGGTAAAGTGCCTTTGGATATCGTATAGAAACTTCTTGTGAGACCGATTACATCATACAATGACCGTAGTTGGAAGAATCAAGAGTAATAAGAGCAGATCTGAGGATCTGTTCTTTTTTTTGCATTTGGAGCCATTTTAAATAAATGGGCTTTACAACAACAAATCACTAGTGTACTATGTAACTAACACACAGATACAGAGAGGAGCGAGGACATTGTGAGCATCGAATTTGACAACAACTTGCCAATCTACCTGCAGATTATGCAGTACATCAAAAGACAGATTGTGACCGGGACACTTAAGGCAGGCGATAAAATTCCTTCGGTTCGTGAGCTCGCGGCCGAATTACAGATCAATCCCAATACAGTACAGCGAACATTTCAGGAGTTGGAGCGGGAAGAAGTGGTTGAAACCAAGCGAGGTCTGGGCCGATACGTGACAAGTGAGGAGTCGAAAATTATGACGATCAAAAAAGAGATGGCTGGTGAATTGCTGGAGCGTTTTCTGACAGGAATGCAGGAGCTGGGCATCGAAGAACAGGATATCGTAAATATCGTCGCTGATGCCGTTGCGGAAGGAAAGCAATCACTGCATCGCGATGGAATAGGAGGAACAGTGAATGAGTAATATTCTTGAGCTGAACCATGTAAGCAAAACGTATGGCGGCAAGAAAGCTCTTCATGACATCACGCTTGATATCGCACCAGGCCGAATTGTAGGTTTGCTGGGCAGTAACGGTAGCGGTAAAAGCACTTTGATGAAGCTGGTTGCAGGGCTTCTGCACCCCAGCAGTGGAGATGTTCGTGTCACGGGGAAAGCGGTTGGCTTGGAAACGAAGTCGTTGGTATCCTTCATGCCGGACCGCCCATTGACCGAGAACTGGATGAAGGTACGGGACGCGATCGCGTATTACCGCGATTTCTACGCTGATTTTGATCAAGAGAAAGCGAGAGAGATGCTTGATTTCATGAAGCTTGGAGAGGGAGAAAAGGTAAGACATTTGTCGAAAGGTATGAATGAACGACTGCAATTAACACTGGCTCTTTCCCGTAAAGCTCGTCTTTATCTGCTCGATGAACCAATTGGCGGGGTAGACCCGGTTGCCCGGGGCAAAATTCTGGATGCGATTGTGAAGTTCTATGACGAAGACAGCAGTCTGATCATCTCTACACATCTCGTGAATGATATTGAACGGATTTTTGATGAAGTGATCTTCATCCGTGAAGGTGAATTGGTGATGCGGGAAGAAGTGGAGACACTGCGTCTCAAGTACGGTAAAAGTGTGGATGAGATGTTCAAGGAGGTCTATGCGGAATGATGACACTGCTGAAATATGACTTTAGAAGGAATTGGGATACATTATTGGCTTGGCTAGCCGTATTAATTATCGTTCAAATTGGGCTAGCAATTTTCGTGTCAGATATAACAGGAAGTGTTATAGGTTTTATTGCATATTTCGGAGTAGGCGTATCCATTTATGTGAAAATGATCAAAACGTATTGGTCCAACATCCGTTCGTATAATCGCCGTCTTGTGCCGGTAACGGGATTGTCTCACGTCTTGTCTCCTATCATATTCGGAACACTCTGTGGGCTGGGTTTACTGGTTGTTGCCACCATTCACTATTTTATTTACAATGCAACACACACAGGGATTAACTTTACCAGCTACATGAACGATTCGGGTATTCATCTTTCGGAGATTGTTTCGTTGCTATTGTTTTTCTGGTGGGTAGCTTTGTTCTGTATCATAATCATCTTCCTCTCCATTTCGATTGGAGGCAGCTTCCGCTTTAAAACAGGACCGTGGATTAGTATCGTCGCATTTTTCGTACTAATCAATGTCATTAGCTGGCTGGAGAATACCATCTTCTCGGGTCGCTTTAACCCGGATGAATTATTTCAGGTAACGGAAAAAAGTACAGGGCTCTCCATTATGTCCAATCGAATCATGTGGTCAGATGGAACGTGGGCAAGTATCATTTTTGAAATTATTGTGGCAGTAATTTTGGTTGGCGTTGCCGTGTATCTGAATAATAAAAAAGTAGAAGTATAAGTTAAGATTCTGTCAGCTGCAGTTTAGCTGGCAGATTTTTTATTTGAAGCAATTCCCATTTCTTATACGTAAATAGGGATATATGTCGTTTTACAACAAGGGGGAAGGTTTATTTCTTTTAAGGGAGGGGTTTCATGGAACTCTATTTCAGAGATAATTTCTTTAATGCAGGGTACACCGAGATTATGAACCATGAACAGGAACGGGCAGGTCATCTCGATTTGAAAAGTGCCTTTGGTTCATCGCTTGATGTATTCGATAACTCGGGACTCATTTGCAGTGGTAAATTCCGCATGTTAAGTAACCGTTGGGATGTAACCTCAGCCGATGGAAGGGAATGGGGTGTCTTACGGGCGAGGATCAGTTTCTTCAGTAAGAAGTATGAGTACAATGCAGGACCGCGTGGTGTGTATGATGTCTCCGCTCCGGCGTTTTCACATGAATATGATATCACCGGGATGGGCGGTAAAGTTGTGGCAAGCTTCAGGCGTACAAGTGGCTGGTTCGGTTCAGGCGCATTTGTGTTAGACAACCAATCAGAACATCTGGATACGTATGAATTGATAGCGGTTGTGATGGGTGTGCATGCGATTAATAAAAGAAGGAACTCGGCTGCCGGTAGTGGCGCGTAGAGAAAACATATGAACAAAGAGGCTGTCCCTTAGGTCGTTAGCATAACGGGGGACAGCCCTCTTTGTATTATATTATTCTAATGAAACGAACACGCTCTATTCGTTCCCATTTGCATAAGTCGGACGTTTAACGAATCACAACTAACATGAGCTATGCAGAATCACTGTCGTCTGCATTGGCGAAAGGCTTTTCAATGGGGTGGCTCCGTACTCCTCCAGAAGTCCGTTCAGGCATTGCTTCAAGCTCGGTTTCCGCATAGCGTGCTAATACTTTGGCGGCTGTCTCGGACATTCGCTCTCGAAGCACAGCATTGTTTGCAATCCGTACCCGTTTGCCCAGAAAACGCATTTTGGACAGTACGTAATCCATCTCATTACGCGGAATGGTCAGCTCAATGCGGTACGTCTGTTGGGCTTCCACAAATTCCACCTGCTTCTCGAAGCAGGAAAAGGCATACAGAATTCGCGACAACTCCTGATTGAACTCCGGCAGCACTTCGATCGTTACGGTCGTCTTCCGGTTCTCCGTTAAAATGGCTATTTTGGCAGCATATTGAGAAGCAGTTTCCGGTTGAAGCGACTGGGCTTCCGCGGTAATGATGCTGTGCAGCTTCGTAGACATCAGTTTGTTATAGAGTGGAGCATACCAGAGTACGTACCATTCTTTTTTGACCATGGAATATTCGAGCTTGTAGGGAAATCCAAACTGATCCTGGCTGATTCGTCCATTGCGTACACGCCCTGTCAAACGAAACCCTTGATGGTGCAAAATCATCTGCCGTAATGGTTTGAGCAGCGGATGAAAGACACTGTTTTCTTCACTTTTGGCTTTTTCGGTCAGGTAATCCTGAAGGTCCAGATCCTGCTCTGCATCCAGCATTTCATGCATTTTGTGCAACGTGTCAGGGTGCAGCGCTTCTGGTGCGGCAGGGTGATTCAGCATCATGCGCAGCCAGGCCCGTTCCTGGGATGTCCAGGTGAACAGTCCGGTTTCATTCAATCTCGTCATCATCTGGTAGTTGAACATCTTCTCGAACAGATTCATAATATTGCGCAATCTCCTTCCATTCCTTAATCATCTCCTGACGCAGCCTCTGTGGAGCGATCACCTCACAGCTTGAGCCAAAACTCCGAAGCCACGGCTTAATCTCGGTGATACCGTTGACCTGGATTTCATACAGGAAGGTATGTTCCGTTTCGGGCGTAATCGTTCCCCATTGGCCTTGCAAACGAACCCGATCCAGAATGAAGTTACGCTGGCCGTCCTGAGGATGGAAAAATCGGGCTTGAACCGTCACGGTGTTTCCCGTATCCACCAGCCAGCTGTAGCGGCTGATCTCGGCCCACTGTTGCTTCAATTCGAGCATATATTCTTCTTCAATTGAATCCTGTTCCTCCAGCTGTGTAATGCCTTCCATCCGGAATTTCACAAAGCCACGGCGTCCCTGATATCCAATGACATACCAGCGGCCATACTGATGGTCATAGACAACTTCAAGTGGTACGATCCGGTTGGATCTTCCGCCTGCTTCCCGTTCAAAGCGTGGATTCGTATTCTGCGAGCTGTAGCTGGACGGTTTTTTGGGTGAATAATATAGAAACTGGACATGTTTTCGTTGGCGAATCGCACTAAGCAGAGTGTACAGATGTGCTTCGTCCAGAATGCGTGAATAATAGTGGTACTTGTATATGAATGGCTCGGTGGCTTCTTCCTGCGGATAACTTGCGCCAATGGCTTTTTTGAGACTATCCCGCAATATATACCCTTGTACGGACGGAACCTGGGTGTTTGCCATAATATCCACAAAATCATACAGCTCCAGCTGTTCTTCCACGGTTAGACCCGTAAGTACGTCCTGTTGCAAAAGGTAACGATAAGGCCTGCCGCCAGGTTCCTTGCGGATCACCCCCACTTCTTCCAGATACTTCAGATCTGACCGAATGGTCTTCTCGTCAGGTAGCGCTAGTTCCTCCGGAAGTTCAGCGCAGCAGGCATCCAGTAATTCCATTGCGGTTAAAGCTTGATCTTGCAGGGTATGCAAAAGAACGGAAAGTCGTTGAACTTCAGTCTCTTTCATCGACTTGGCGCGAAAGAGGAAGAGCAGCATTGGTTCTGCAGATTCCCCATATTGGAAGCGAACGAGATCCGCCATTTCTTTGTTTTGTTCCGAGCCTGAGCGTTGGTCAGTGACGGTCTGCATGATTTCTTTTAATCTGCGTTGGGTTTTATCAAATGTATGTACGGAGATGCCGAGTCGTTCGGCATACTGTTTACGGTTGTACGCACCACTTGTCAGGGACAACATGCGCAGAAATTGAATTTCTTTGTCAAAGCTTTCTTTAGCCATGAATATTCACTCCTTGGTGGCCTGGAGTCAGGCGGATATAGTGAATGACTATGTTGGCAGAACAATTCTGCGATATATAGAAACATTCGTGATCTTCCCATTTACTATACCCTACATTGTATCAGGATGAGTGGCTGGTTTCATTTTAAACTTATGGAGGTCGCCATACTTTCGCCATGTTCGCGTGCAGACGTGTGAGGCATAATAAGGTTGTGAAGCGGGACAGCAACAAACTCTGCGGATCAAGGTTCCGAGGCGCCAGGGAGGGTTACTTCGACTGTTAATCGACCAGGTCGTTGGTTCGAATCCAATCGCCGCCGTTCATGGCGGTGTAGCTCAGCGGTAGAGCGGGTATTATACCTTCCCACCTTTTTCCTCGGAACATTTTATTATGGAATATCAGTAAATAGACTCACACCGGGAGGTCATGAGGGATGAGCAGAGCGAAACAATTATTTAATCAACCTCAGCCAACGACACGTAATCATGGGGGCTACGGAGCCTATGAGCGATTGGTGGAGGAACAATATATACAGATGTTGATGACCAATACATTGAACAATACGTTTTATGCAGATACACAGCAACTGATGGATGATGCGATGGTCAGTCATCAGGAGATGGCTGAGGTCGATCCAGGGTTTATGGCACGGGCGCTGGTCTATGCTCGTAATGAAGGCTTGATGCGGTTACAGCCTCTATACGGGCTGGCACTCTTGTCCAAGGTGGACCCGGATCAGTTTGCGAAAGTATTCTCCAAGGTAGTACAGACACCGGCTGACTTGGCCGATTTTCTGACGATTCTAAGAGGAACGGGGCGAGGACAGGGCGGTCGAGCGGTGAAGCGCCAGGTGAGTCAATTTTTGAACGGCATCACTGAATATTGGGCGATCAAATACAACGGGCGCGGCCGTGGATACAGTCTGGGCGATATGATCGCTACAGCACACCCCAAGCCGACAGATATGAAGCAGCAAGCCTTGTTCCGTTATTTGCGAGGACATGAAGTGGATCTTACAGACCTGCCGCAGTTGCAGGCGCTGGAAAAGCTGAAGGCTACCCCAAACCCTGCAAGTCGGATGCATCTGATCGAAAAAGGAAAACTGTCGTATTCGGTGGTCACATCGATCATGCAGCCGACACGTACGGTATGGGAGGCGTTGATGTCCCAGATGCCGACCTTTGCATTGTTACGTCATCTGAATGCGATGGATCGGGCGGGAGTGTTTGAGAAATCGAAAAATATCGATTACGTAACGGGTCGTCTAACGGATGCAGAAGCTCTGCGCAAGTCGCGCATCTTACCTTTCCGATTCGCCAGTGCATATGAAATGATCGCAAGAGAAGAGCTGCGCTCTGCTTTGCGGGAAGCGGTGGAGCTATCGATTGGCAACCTGCCATCGTTGCCGGGAAGAACCGCTATTTTCCTGGATCGCTCCGGTTCCATGCAAGGGGATTATTTGCGAATTGGATCGGTGCTGGCACTGGCGCTATATAAACAAACACGAGGCAACTCGCTGTTCTGGTTATTCGACCACATGGTTGAGGATGCTCGTCCCAAGATGGATGAAAGTATCCTTTCCCAAGCTCATCGGATTCGCGCACAAGGTGGAACTGACACGGGACGGCCTGTACGAGAGCTTCGGGATATTGGAGAGAAAGTGGATCAGATCATTATGATCACCGATGAACAGCAGAATGAAGGCAGTCCGTTATATGCTGAGCTTGTACGTTATCGGCGGATGATGAATCCGGACCTGAAAGCATTTATTGTGGATATTGCACCTTATCAGCAGGCAATGGTGCCGCCACGGGATGGCAATACCTTTTATATCTATGGGTGGAGTGAAACGGTACTGACGTATATTGCTGAGACTGTAGCGGGATATGAAACACTTGCGAACCGGGTGAGAGAGATAGAGATTTAAATTGGAAAATGTGGAGGCCACAGAAATGACTCATGTTCATAAAGAAATGAGAGATACGATTAGACAGCAGCTGAAGCAGATCGAACAGGAGGAGCAGGTGCGGATCATCTATGCCTGTGAATCGGGCAGTCGGGCATGGGGATTTCCTTCACAGGACAGCGATTATGATGTTCGTTTCCTGTATGTGAGACCGCTGGAATGGTACTTGTCCATTGAGGATAAAAGGGATGTTATCGAACGCCCGATCAGTGATCAGCTTGATATCAATGGTTGGGATTTACGCAAAGCTTTGAAGCTGTTTCGCAAGTCGAATCCACCGCTGCTGGAGTGGCTGCAATCCCCGATTCAGTATGACGAGCCGTACAGCGTGGCAGAGCATATTCGTGCACTATCGCCTTTGACCTTCTCACCAAAGTCCTGTATGTACCATTATCTGAATATGGCGAAGGGGAATTTCCGGGATTATTTGCAGGGTGAGCAGGTGAAGATCAAAAAGTATTTCTATGTGCTGCGCCCACTGCTCGCCTGTGGCTGGATCGAACGTTATGATACGATGCCGCCGATGGCATTTGAAGAGCTGGTGCAGGAGCTTGTTCCTCAGAGCGCGCCGCTCTATACGGAAATCCATGAACTGCTACGTCGGAAAAAGGCGGGTGAGGAACTCGACCTGGAACCGCAGCTACCCGCGATACAGGCTTTTTTGGCGGAGAAGATCGCGCATTTTGAACAACTGGCCGCCCAGCTGGAGAATGAACAGATTATTAAATATGAAGAACTGGACCGGATTTTCCGTTTTGTACTGCAAGAGGTGTGGACTCCAACCTGCGATTAAAGTACGAGGTCGTGCGTATTTGCACATCATTTATGGTATGGATTACCTCGCACCGGACAATTTGTCCCGGCTCAGCAAACGCAAAACGTCCAAAAAAGAGCGCCACGCTCTGATGGAAAGTGCCTTGGGTATGGAGGGAATCGAGCGTTTTGTGCGCATGGAGCCTGTGGAAAGAGTGCATGAATGTGTGCTCGCAACATTGGCTTTGGAGTCTGAACCGGTGGACCCACGTTTGTAACAGGATTGGTGAAGCATGAGACTTCTGATTCCTTTAGATGCAAGGTAATAGGGCAGGTTTGGTATATCCAAGCCTGTTTTTGTTTATTTTTCGTCAAAATATTTCATTCAAGATAATTAAAATTAGGAGTTTTAACGTTAATATAAATAACTAAAGCCCTATATGTTTCCAATCCATTCTGGGTAATAATTAATAGTAAGCAAGTGGTCATTGGAATCTCACAACGTAACGATAGGGGGTAACCTGTATGGCGTCAATGATTCTGTTGGTGAAACAGACGGAAGACGATGAAAAGGTTATTTATCGATTCGGACCGAATGAGCGGAAGATGGGACTCATTGAAATGAATAAGGTCAAGGAAAGTGTGAAAGAACTGGAACCTGTTCAGGTCGAGGGTGTCAGTCCGAGTTTTTATTTCAATCGGGCCGCACAGCGACTGGTTCGATGTTTGTTCAGAGAAGGCGGTAAGTTCCCTGAACGGACGACATGTGAATCTTAGTTTTTTAAGGCTGGTAAGTCGAACAACAGACTTGATCAGATGGCATATGAAGATAACAAAAGAGGTCCAAGTGCATCCGGAATATGGATGCGTTGGACTTTTTTTAGTTGAGCTGTTATATCATCCATATCCGCATAACCAAAACGTTCACTGCTCCTTGGAGGAAAGTGAACTGGACATTTTTTAAAATATGGCATTAGAACGTCTTCGCAAACGAAATCAGTGCGGTAATCGTAATGATGTTAAGCAGCGTCGAGATCAAAACTGTCTGGGCCGCAAAGTCTGGCTCGTTATCATACTCCTCGGCCAGAATGGACGCATTGACTCCGGTAGGCATACCGGATGCGATAATAAGGGCCTGAGCGGCGATACCTTGCAAACCGAGCAGCAATACAATCGAAATCCCGATGGCCGGGCCAATCAGCAAACGCAGAAATGTGCTAATATACACATCAAGACGATACAGGCGGATTGGATATTTCACAATTTGGGCGCCAAGTGTCAACAATGCTACAGCGACCATACTTTGCTGCGCGTAAGTCAGCGGCATGGACAGGAAAGTGGGCAGTGGAATATTTCCCATATGAAACAAAATGCCGAGCAACAGTGCATAAGGAACGGGCATTTTTAGAAATCCAATGATCACCGCACGGTAATTGCCTTTGAGCTTGGCACCCTGAATGGACAGCACACCATAGGTAAACGTCAGTAATGCCTGTAAAGACATGACCAGTGCCTGGATGGAAGAGGCCAGCGGATCACCACGAAATACCAGGGAGTTAATGGGCAGACCATAATTGCCTGCATTGTCTAGCATGATGCTGTTGTTGAAGGCAGCCTTCATGCCTTTGTTCATGCGAAGCGAGCGTGCGAACACAGACCCCACAATATAGAGAATAAGTACATATAAGGCGTAAAAAAGCGTGACAGTTCCGAGCAATTCCCCCGACATATCGGAGTGATACATGCTCATAAAGACGGCTGCGGGGGTAATACAATAGAAATTGATTTTGGCGAGGGTGTACAAGTCCAACTTGAACACCTTTTGCATCCAGGACCCGACGGCAATCAGGAGAAAGACGGGCAGGACGACTTCAAGCATGATGTCTGCAATCATCAGTTCAGCTTCCTTTTTCATGAAAATTTCAGTCCGATTTCGAAAATACTTCAACCATTATATCATTTTATACACAGATGAAAGATGTAAATGACTAAAAAAGATAAGGGGGCTTTTCATTATGATTCCAGATCATCTGGATTATGGTTTATCGATATTATTTATTGGATTCAACCCCAGCATCACGTCTGGAGAGACGGGTCATCATTATGCTTATAAAGGAAACCGTTTCTGGCGGATTCTTGAACGTTCCGGATTGACCCCTCGTTTATATGATGCACAAGAGGATGGAGAGTTGCTGAAGCTGGGGTACGGATTTACGAATATTGTGGCCCGACCGACAAGAGGTATGGACGATATTACAAAGGAAGAATATGCAGAGGGACGGCAGATTTTAAGGCAAAAGCTGGAGGAATACCGACCAGACATCGCCTGTTTTGTTGGGAAAGGGGTATACACCCAGTACAGTCAGCGTGCTAAAGTGGAATGGGGATTTCAGGACGACCCGGTCGTCAAGGAAATTCATGAATTTGTAGCCCCGTCATCCAGTGGGCTAGTGCGTATGTCGATGGACGAGATCGTAGCGATCTATTCCCAGCTTAGTGATTTTGTCTCAGAGAAAAGCAGGGAGGACTGAAAAACGAAGCGAAAAAGAAACTCCACATGGCAGCAAGCGCCGCAGCAATAATGAAACTTCAATGGTTGCAGAGTTCGCCCATCCGGTTTACACCGGGTGGCGCGAATTCTTTTTTTTGGATAAAGTGAGAGGTTTCAGGAAGTGTTTCCGTCTATATAGTACAGAACCATGCATGGAAGCTGTAGAGAAGGGGGATTACATGACTCAACAGATACCAGAGGAGGAGCTCATTCAGCGTATTATTGCGGGGGACAAACAGCTATTCGCTGTGCTCGTGGATCGATATAAAAATAAAGTCTTCGGCATTTTGCGTGGAATGGGTGCGAGTCATCAGGATGCACAGGATCTCGCTCAGGATACGTTTCTTCGGATTTACCGCTATCTTCCGACACGAAGGGAAGGAAGCAGTTTCTCGTCCTGGGTATACACCATCGCTGTGAATCGGATGCGGGATTTTATGCGGCAACAGAAACCTGTGATGACCGCTGTTCATACGGGCTTGGAACAAACCAATGGTGAAACACCAGAGAAACATGTACTGCATAAGGAAATGCAGCGTGAAATCTATCGCCAGATGGACCAACTACCGGAATCGTATCGGCTAGTGCTGCTGCTTAAATATACGAATGAGCTGAGCTATGAAGAGATTGCAGATATCACGGACATGAGTCCGGCTCAAGTGCGTAATGCACTTTACCGAGGGAAGAAAACGCTGAAGAAACAAATGGAGCGCAAAGGAGGTTTATCGACGTATGAAGCCTATTCCAAATGATGAGGATCGATTGTGGGAACAGCATTTGTTCCGTGAGGAACCGGATGCGGACTTTACGCTTGAGGTGATGCGGAAGCTGGAAGGGGTGTCCATGGAGAGCGCAGAAGACGGGGATCCATTTACGAAAAAGGCTTCCAAGTCCCATTGGATGCGCCGTACGGGAATCGCAGCGGCGGCAGTTGTGATCCTTGTGGGAGGGGCCTGGTTTGCTTTTGATCACACAGCAAAATCCAAGCCTACGGTAAATGCTGTAAATCAGCGGCTTCCGGACATACCTGTTCCAATAGAGGTGAGATCTGATTATTTGACGGACGATTACAAACGTCTGAAACCACTTGATCTTGTAATTAACCCGAATATTCAAATTGTAGATCAGGGGTATACGCTGAAGATTAGAGATGTCCTAGTGGATCGTTCACAACTAATTATTATAATAGAACAAAGCAACCCTGAAGGCAGCACGATACCGGTTGTTTATCTGGATGCAGGAAGAATTCATGTTACAGATGAAAACGGGAACAGTGTTGCTTCCATGACGGTAGATACGAGGCTTAGCAGTCGGAAGTATCAAAGATTTGTATTCCAGTTGAATGATGATATTCCAGATCACGTATTTGTACGGGGAGAATTAAGTTATTTAAAAATCCCTGATCATTATAATATTGATACTGGGAAAATTACAGCAAGTAATACAACAGTGGACTGGAGCTTCCAATTCAACATCGATATGACCAAAGCCAAATTAATGGCTGTTGAGGCTCCCATGAACAACACCTACACCACTCCAGAGGGCTTAAAACTGGATATGACACAGCTTGTACGTACACCAAACGGGACCCGTCTCGACATGAATGTGAGTCTGGATGATCAACTGCGTGCCAAAGTCGGCGAAGATTGGGCGGAAGATATGGACATCATGTATCATATCGAAATCCCGGAAACGAATGAGTATCGAATTTTTAACGAGAGCAGGCCAAATGCCCGTCAAGCCAAATTCCGGCTCCGAGATATGAGTAGACTGAGTGAGAATAATGATGGTCAGATGAAGTTTTCTGAGACATGGGACCCTGCTTATGTTACGGTGGATGCGAAGAAGATTCGCTTTGTTCTGGATGGCTACACCATCCCGGTGTGGGAAGAGAAGTCCGTGGAAGTAGATCTGGAAAAGATGCGTAAGGATGCTGAAATTTACACCTACGTACTGCAATTTGAACAATATGGAGATGAAATTTTATTTTCTGATTTCAATTACAAACCGGTGTGGGAATCCTATGACAAAAACTCCTCACTTGTGCTGGAGGGAAGAGGGATGTTCCAAAATGCTATAAATGGCGATCGTTGGGTGGCCGTAGATCAGGCAGGAACAGAGTATCCTGTTCAAGTAATCGGTTTTCCAGACCAGCCTAATAATGACGGAGAATACGTTGCAGACAATCTGAAATTGGTCATCCGCGGCTTTAACAAAGAAGATGGGACGAAATTAACCTTGAAAAGAACAGCAGCAATTAATCGAGAGTATCGTGATGTGAAATGGGAAGTAGATCTTCCGTCGTACACCAGTCTGCCTTGGCAAAAATAAAAGTCATGAATTATTCTCTGCTAAGAATGGACTAAACTTAGATGAATAATAAGATAGTGATAAAAGGCCCCGCATAATAAAATGCTGGGCCTTTTTGATATTCAATAAAGTTAAGTTGTTCTGATGCTAAAAAAGTTGTGCACATTAAGTTACGCTGATTCCCTTGGAATGAGGGACGTGGATAACATGACTGTTTCCTTTGGTGTTCCCGGACGTTCAATCCTGCGCTGCAAAGCTTCAATCGCACGCTGACCGAGCTCCTCTTTGCACAGATTGACTGTGGTCAGGGGCGGGGACGATGTAGCGGCGGCATGTACATTGTCGATACCGATGACAAGGCAATCCCCAGGTGTGGAGAAACCCATTTCCTGCAACTTATTCATCCACTGCAAGGCGATATCATCATTGACGCCAATCCAGGCATCGGGCCGTTCGTCGGCGGGCATGTTTTTGATTGTGGCAGCCAATTGGTCGATCCATTCGCCGTTCTCATAAGGAATATTCCATTCTCTGAACGTGGTCAACCGACTGCTGTCTGCGTGAAAATGGTTCAAAGCCAGTTCGATGCCGATCTTCCGCTGTGCAAAGCTGGCAGCTCGGCCATCATCCGTAATCAGACCGATGCGGCGGCACTGCATCGACATTAAATATCTAGCCACAGTAATGCCTGCTTCCAGGTTATCATGGCTGATGGTATCACAGTTCAACAGTGGCTCCTGATGATCCACGAGCACAATGGGGCGGCCTGTCTGGCTCAGTCGTTGCAGGACTGCATGGGGGAAAGCGCCCATGGCGATGACTCCTGCACAACGTTCCCAATCCAAGTGAGGAGCGATTGCCCGTTCTGGCGGCGTGTGTTCATCAGCGACTCCCAGAGAGGGAGATACAATGGCATGATGCCATCCTCTCTCATTACAGGCAGAGATCATGCCTGAGAGGACGCGCTGCCAGTAGTGGGGCTCACCCCGGTTGAGCTGATTCATGCAGATGAGAGCAAATGGGGGTTCGGATTGTTCTGTATGGGTTGCAGTTGGAACAGTGCTGCTTCCTGGGGTGCTTTGGCGATATCCCAAGGCACGGGCTAATTCCAGCACACGGGCGCGAGTCGCTTCGCTGACACCAGTCTTGCCACTGAGTGCACGGGAGACGGCATATTTGGATAATCCAAGCTGGTCGGCCAGCGACTGGATAGATACTTTACGTGACATTTCATTACTCCTTCATATGTAAACAATTTGCATAAAACCAACGAGCCATTTCAATCTACAACATATGATCCAATTTATTTTTTCAATGAACCATCCGTTATGAATTGACGATCATCTTCCGGCACAGTACACTTACAAATAATAATGTTATTATAATTTATCATAACGAAAATAACAATGCGACACAAATCATTGAATGAAACGATGCAAACAAATATGGAAACTTCAATTCAAAGGAGACGACATCCATGGAACAGTTCAGATTACCGAAAATCCCCATGCCGCATCTGGAATTACCGCAAGCTGTACAGAGCATTCTTACCGAGGCCGAGGAACGGTTGCAACATAGACCAAGATTGCTGGCACAGTTCCGTAACTGTTTTCCCAACACGTTGGAAACGACGACAAAGCTATTGGATGATGGGACAACCTTTGTTATTACAGGGGATATCCCGGCAATGTGGCTGCGTGATTCAGTGGAGCAGGTGATGCACTACGTTCCGCTGGCAAAGGAAGACGAACAGCTGCAGCGGATCATTGGAGGGCTGATCAAACGGCATACATTCTATGCGGACATCGATATCTATGCCAATGCGTTTAACGAAACGGCTAATGGATGGCATTGGGATGCGAATGATGAGACAGAGATGTCGCCTTGGGTGTGGGAACGCAAGTTTGAGCTGGATTCACTTTGTTTCTCTATGCGGCTCGCCTATGCGTATTGGCGTGAGACGGAATTGACGGATATATTTGACGAGCGTTTCAAGAGGGTGATGGAGAGCATAGTCAGTCTGTGGAAAACGGAGCAGCGCCATGGTGAGCAGTCGCCATACCGATTCATGCGCCGGAATTGTCCAGCCCATGATACACTCCGTAACGAAGGATTGGGGATGCCGGTAAATTATACGGGGATGATCTGGTCCGGTTTCCGCCCCAGCGATGATGCATGTGATTTTCATTATAATATCCCGGCAAATATGTTCGCAGCGGTGACTTTGCGCCAAATGGGGGAGATTGCAAGGTGGGTATTCAGGGATGAGAAGCTGGTCAGCGAGATGGCCCAATTGGAAGCAGAAATACGACATGGTATTTCCTTATACGGTACTTACCGTCACCCCGAGTATGGGCAGATCTATGCCTATGAGACGGATGGTTACGGCAACTTTTGCCTAATGGATGATGCAGGTACCCCGGGACTTATGTCTATTCCATATTTGGAGTATACTTCCACCGAGGACATCGTGTACCAGAATACACGGCGCTTTATTTTGAGCAAGGAAAATCCGTTTTATTATGAAGGGCAAGCAGCCAAAGGCATCGGCAGCCCCCATACTCCGCCCGGATACATCTGGCACATGGCGCTGTCCATGCAAGGTCTGACCGCAGACAATGATAAGGAAATGCTGGAGATGATAGATCTGCTGGAGAACACAGATGCAGGTACCGGGTACATGCATGAAGGTTTTCATTCGGATGATCCAAACACGTTCACAAGGCCGTGGTTTGCTTGGTCGAACAGCCTATTCTCGCAGCTTGTGTACAAGGCAATGAAAAAAGGAATCCTATAAAATGATGTAAGTTCAAAAAATAACTGCCTGCAAAGCAGCCGTTCCGGTTACGAATCGTTCTTTCGATCGCTGTTATCCCCGGATTTCCTGATCGCCTTTTGAAAAGTCGAAATCCGGAGATAAAGGCGAGCACTTCGTTTCTCCAGAATCGATTTCGTCCCCTTCACTGCGTTTGCTATTTGGCATGACATTTTTTAATCATTTCTAGAATAGAAGAGTAAGCAGACAAAAAGCCCAAACTGCAGAAGGTTCGCAGTTTGGGCTTGGTTTATGAGGAGGGCTATTCGGCTCACGGCTTCACTATACAGTCTTCAGCAGATCAGCAATGAACACCTTTTGACCTGTGCGGGCACTTTCGAGGGATGCGAGTACCATGGCCATACTGAACTGGTTGTCACTGCAATCGGTCTCAGGCAGTTGCCCGGATTCCAGCGCTGCGAACATGTCTTCGAGGCAGCCGTGATGTCCGGTTTTCTCCATGACGGGCAGGTGTCCCTCAATCCGCTCATACGGTTGGAAAAAGGACGGTTTGCCTTCCGCATCCAGATGTTGCGCCGAGACAACTTCAGCATAAATGTCATCATTGCCATCCCAGATGGCGGTTCCTTTTTCTCCGGTTACGCGCCAGGATGCTTCCCATGAAGTAGGTACACCTTCTGCGCACCAGGACCCGCGATAGTTAAACACGGAGCCATCGGACATTTCGAAGATGCATAGTGCCATCGCATTACCTTGATACCATGACCCCGGAGGATTAAATTCATGGCAGTACACCGAGACCGGGTTGGCACCGAGAATATAGCGTGCCTGGTCGAAGGTGTGAATCGCCATATCCAGCAGCAGTGGACTATCCATTAGGTCACGGAATCCTCCAAAATGAGGTCCCAGGAAGAAATCTGCCCCTGCAAAACCGACCTGACCAATCGTTCCGTCGGAAATCAACTGCCGATAGGCGCGAATACGTGGATCGAAACGGCGATTTTGCATTACAGCCTGAATATTGCCCGTACGGCGTGCAGTCTGAACAATATCTTCACAGTCAGAGAAGGATTCCGCCAGAGGTTTTTCGCCAAATACATGACATCCTTGTTGTAACGCCGTCATGGCAATACCGTAATGGCTCGCTGGAATGGTAACATCAAATACGATGTTGGCATCTGTTGCTCGAATGGCCTCACCAATATCCGTAAACGTGGGACAGGAGAGGCCGTGCCGTGCAGCGAGTGCAACGGCAGTCTGTTCATACAGATCGACAAGCCCCACAATTTCCGTGTCCGGCCTTTGCATGGCGTAATCAACCCAGGTATTGGACATGGCCCCACAACCTGCCACAACTACCCGATAAGGGTGACTCATCCTATCATCTCCTTATGCTTCTCATTTTCTATGTTCGTGCAATGGATATCATGTAACTCAATGTTAATCCCGTTTTTATACCGGATTAGGAACAAAATCTCCACCACGACATTGTTTCAAATATTTTAACGCGTGCACCTGTCCGGTCATTTCGAGTTCATCTTTGTAGACAGGATCATGCCAGCCTTCAATATCAATCGTTCCCTGATACCCGTTTTGGCGCAGAATCGTAATGATGTCGGACCAGTTGGTATCCCCGAAGCCGGGCGTACGGTGCCAGACGAATTCACGTGGGCCATGCACGCCATATTCTTTGACGATGTCCCAGGCAATGGTGGCATCTTTGCCGTGCACATGGAACACTTTAGGCGCCCATTTGCGCAGCTGAGGAATCGGGTCGATCAGGCTGGACATTTGATGGCAGGGCTCCCATTCCAATCCGATGTTGTCATCAGGAACCGCATCGAACATCATCTCCCAGGCCGTTGGATTATGCGCAATGTTCCAATCGCCTGTCTGCCATGTACCGCCCATATCACAGTTTTCAAAAGCAATGCGTACACCCCGGTCTGCTGCCCGGCGTGCCAGTTCACCAAATACTTCCTTGAACCGGGGGATGGACTCGTTAATGGGTTGATCGGTCAGCCGTCCGGTGAACCCGGAGACGATATCTGCACCGAAGAGTTGTGCGTGATCAATTACTCGCTCCCAGCTCGCCAGTGTATCGGCGTTGTCTCCAGCTCCGGTTAGTGGGTTACCAAACACACTCACCGCAGAGATGACAATGCCTTGTTCGTCCACAATTTCACGGACACGTTTGGCTGTCTCAGCCAGATCCAGATCGCCTGTCGTTTGCCAGAAAGTCAGGTTAAATGATTCGAAGCCGTGTTGCATGATCTGCGGGATAACGCGGACGCGTCCTGCCCGCCTACAAGGGTACCGATGCGTAATGATTTATTCATGGTTGTATTTCACTCCAATATTGGCTTATAGTACTTCGTGACACACTCATTATAGCCGTGCATTAACGGGATGGCTCTACACAATCTTGTGTAATATTAGTCGGATCTTGTGAAGAGGGGGAAGAAGTCGTGCTAGATCTGAAAGCGCTTCACGAAAATACCCGAATTGATCATAAATCACATCCATTTCAGTTGTTCCAAAATCGGTGTTTGGATATGAAAAAGGAAGAATGTATTCTATATTTGCATTGGCATGAACATTTTGAACTGATTGTTATGCGTAAAGGCAGTGCGCTGTTCCATATCGATAGCAAACCTTATGTGGTTCAAGCAGGTGAGGTCATCATTATTCCCGGAGGCACGTTGCATGTCGGGTATGCTCTGGATGATGGGGATGTGGATTATGATTCCGTTGTAGTTAACCGTGCATTGTTCCATGATTTCACTCATGATCCCGTGCATGAGCAATATGTCGCGCCGTATCTGGAAGGCAGGGTGAGGTTTCCGGTCAAACCAGCAGAGGAAAACGCAGCCTGCACAGGTTATTATTCTTTGCTGAATGAAGCTGTGGAGGAGATGGCCTTACAGCCCCCGGCTTATCAGCTCGTGGTGAAGTCCAAACTGCATGCTTTGTTCACCCTGCTTGCTCGTACATTTATGCCGCAGCAGTTGCCGGATAAATCATCGGTCGGATCATATTTTCCCAACCGCGAACGCTTCAAGGAGTTGATCGCACAGATTGAAGCCGACCCCACAGGTAAGATGTCTGTTACGGAAGCAGCAAGCCATGTGGGACTGAATGCGTATCACTTCTGCAAAATGTTCAAAAAGCTGACCGGACGTACCTTCGTGGAATACGTAAACGGGTGCAGGATGAGTGAGGCAGAACAACTCCTGCAAGGCAGCAGTCTGACCATTACGGAGATCGCCGCCAGAGTAGGCTGCGACAATGCGAACTATTTTACGAAGTTATACAAACAGTATAAGGGGGTAACTCCTTCCGGGGGGAGAGTGAAGAAGCAGGTCTGAGTCACAAAAGTCCTCTGTTCATCGTCATGTATTCATTAAGCGGAGGGGATTGATGTACATGACAGAGCATCATAATGAGCAAGTATGGGATGTTGTCATCATTGGAGCAGGCATTGCCGGATTAACCTCCTCGATTTATCTGGCCCGTGCAGGAAAGACTGTGCTGTTGCTCGACAAAGGGGTACAGCTCGGAGGACGCGCTATTTCAAATGAGATCGCAGGAGCACGCGTAAACCTGGGGGCTCATGCTCTCAGTAAAGCGGCGTTACCCATTCTTCATGAGGTAGGCGTCACACCTATCGGATCAGTACCGAAACCGCCAGATACATTGGTGTTTGAAGGAACAAACGGCGGGAAAAAGACAATTTCCCTAGCACAGCTCTTGCTTGGATCGTTTTTGAAATGGAGAGAGAAGTGCCAGCTCATTCGGTTCTACAGTTCTCTCCGAAAGGTAGATACATCCGTTTTGCATAACGTTAGTTTGCAGACTTACCTGGAAACCCTGATATCGAGTCCCCGTATACGTAGTGTCGTGTTTGCGCTCGTTCGTTTGAGCACCTATTGCGATGCTCCTGATCAGGTAAGTGCTGGCGCCGTCATTGAACAACTCAAACAGGACCAAGTATTGTATATAGATGGAGGCTGGCAATTCCTCGTTAGTCGGCTCACAGAACAAGCTCAGCAGGCAGGTGTATCCATCCGCACGAGCTCGGTCGTGCGAGAAATTGCCGGGAGTTATCCCCAAATGATGGTTTCCTTAAAAGGTGGTTTACAGTTGACGACTCGTCACGTCTTATCGACGGCAGGCCCGTTGGATACCTTAGCTCTGCTTAATCCTGCTCTTTCACCCATTGAAGCCAAACTGTATCACAAGCTAACTCCTGTTCGCGCCGCGTGTCTGGATCTGGTCGTATCCGGGATGCCTCAACCGAAAACGAAATTTGTTTTAGGCGTAGATCATCCTTGGTACTACTCGAACCATTCCGCCGTGGCCTCTTTATCAGAGAACCCGGCACATGAGGTTGTGCATGTGATGAAGTATTTGTCGGAATCATCAAAATCGGATCCAAGGCAGGATGAAGACGAACTAAAGGGCTTTCTCGATTTGATTCAGCCGGGGTGGCGCGAGCATATCATTAAACAGCGTTTCCTTCCACGAATGCTTGTCTCGCATGGCAGTGTCACAGCCGAGAACGGAGGCTTCTCGGGTAGACCTGGATCTGAGATCACAGGAAGACCGGGGCTCTATGTTGCTGGCGATTGGGTAGGGAACGAGGGGATGTTAATTAATGCCTCTCTGGTGAGCGCAAAACGGGCTGCTCAAACGATAATAGAAAGTAGAGGAAAAGATAAGGAAGGAATACATTATGGAGATTGAATTGGTATACAGGACGTACAGACCCCTTCTTCTTTCTATCGCATATCGTATGCTGGGATCTGTCATTCATGCTGAGGATGTGGTTCAGGACGCATTTTTAACAGTACAGCAGCAGGGTATTCATAAAGAGAGTAGCTCTGTTCGGAACCTGAAAGCATACTTATGCAAAATGGTGACTAACCGTTGTCTCGATTACTTGAAATCAACACGTAAAAAAAGGGAACTATACGTCGGGACATGGCTGCCGGAACCTCTGGTGCAAAATCATAAGGACGCTCGAGAATCCGTTTCAGCGGTGGAACATGATCCACTTCAAACAATTGAACTGGAAGATACGATTTCGTACGCCTTCCTGGTCATGCTCGATCGGCTAACCCCAATTGAGCGCGCGGTATTTATTCTGCGAGAAGCTTTTGAATTTGATTATGGTGATATAGCAGACTTCTTGAACAAGACGGAGGTCGGATGCCGGAAAATATACAGTCGTCTTAAACGTAAAATCCAGGACGAGCCGGAAGTCGAGTTGACTCCCAGCGTTCAGTCCGAGCAACTTGCACTTCGTTTCCTCCAAGCCACGTCGAGTGGAGATATGGAAGGACTCTTAAAAATGCTTTCGCACGATGTCGCCTTGTACAGTGATGGTGGTGGTAAAGTTGTAGCAGCAATTAAGCCAGTTACATCAAGCCAGCGGGTGCTGGCGTTCATTCAAGGGCTCTTATCCAAAGGGGACAGCGCTGGTATTGTACGTCTCGTCAAGGTCAATGGACAATTAGGATTTGTATTAAGCAGCCCCTCTGAGGCATTCCCGACTGTGGTCAGCCTAGCTTTTAGAAATGATTGTATTGAGCGGATCTATATCTTGCGTAATCCAGATAAGCTGCAACATTTGAATTTAGGTTAAAGTGAAGTGAATTTGGATACTCATTTCATAAATCTGGAGAACAGACGATTGGCCTTCTTGGAGAGGTCGTCCAATTTGATATTGGCCTGATCCAGTTGATTGTATCCCCATTTGATCGTTTGCAGCATGCGTGGGGAGATGGGCGTACCTTTGATCCGTGGATAAATGTTGTAATAGGCCCAGACGAGATGCTCCCAGCGATTATCGTTGCCGTCCTGAATATACTCCGAGACGTCGATGACTTTTCCGCGTCCATTCTGGAGAATTACATTTTTCAGGTGAATGTCCCGTGGATTCAGGCCACGGCTGCGTACTGCCTCACGAGCTTCGTCCACATCGAGCATGACCTGCTCGGGGACCGGGATTCCTTTTTCCAGACATTCGAGCAAGGTATCTCCCGCTTCAAAACTGATCACAAGAACATTCCGGCCGCTGCCGTAATAGGTAGGGAAGTAGGGCAGGCCTTTGAGCTGCTCATATACCTGTTTTTCATTTTCAAGTTTGTCCAGGGCATGATCTGAGTACATCTTGAAGGCATACTGTGGCAAGCCGTCATACGTAAATACCGCCGCATCCGTTCCTGTACCAATACAATTCAGTCCTTCTACATGGCCAATGATGTTTACGAGCTCATTCCGGTCGCTTCCGATGACTTGGATTTGTTGTAATGCTTCTTCCGCCTGGAACCAATCCGGTCGATTCATGGGTGGTGCCTCCTTTTAGGATATGCCTGTACAATATTTTTTCATATAAGATCAACTCATGAGTTTTACACTCGGCCGCTCCGCGTCCAGAATAATCTTTCAATCGCTGTTACCCCCAGATTTCTCTGATTCTCTTTCTAAAAGGTGAAATCCGGTGATAAGCGTATGCTTCCGATGTAGCTTTCTTTCAGAAAGCTTTCAGGCGAACGCTTCGCTTTTTCAGATTTTTTCTGCCCTCTCCGTTTTAGTGTAAATCTATGGTTGATCTTATATCAAAGCAAAATCCTGTACTCTTTTAGTATAGTATGTGTTCTGCGTTGTAATTTCATCTTTTGGTGATGTTACTATATAAACGTTACGCATTGAATCGGAAACGGTTGCGGATAGAAGAAAATTACGGAAGGGTGCTTGCGGCGTTTTTGCCCTTTCCTATATACTGTGAGCATTAAGGGATCTCATGCAGATCCGGCATACAGAAAGGCAGAATATCTTATGGCACAATACCCGCAGTGGTCTTATTCGCAGTCGCGGGCGAGTATGTTCGATGAGTGCCTGCGCAAATATTATTATCATTATTATGGAGCCCATAACGGCTGGAAGGCAGAGTCAGCTGATGAGATGCAGGTACGTCTGTATCGATTGAAGCAGCTCAGTAATCTTTACCTCGTATTCGGTGACCTCGCGCATCGGATGTGTGAATCGGCGGTTCGCAGCAGGGAAGAAGGCAAGGATAAACCGCGTGAACACTTTCTGGAACTGACGATGCGCAAGCTGCTGAATCAGGCGTATTTGGAATCCATGGATCAGGATCAGTGGCGGCTCGACCCCAAGAACCGGGTGATGTTGTCTGAGATGTATTACGGGGATGATACGTTGAATGACCGGATTGCAACGATTAAAGAACGAGCCTCGGCCTGTGTTGGCAATTTGTATCAGACACTTACGTGGGAGGACCTGTCCCGTGCAAGTACGGATATTTTGGAGATTGAGAAATGGGATACGATGATGCTGCACGATACGCGTGTGTATGTGAAGATGGACTTGTTATATCGTCGCAGCAACGGCAACATCGTCATTGTGGACTGGAAAACGGGCAAGGAGGATGACTTCTCGGATCAGTTGATGCTGTACGCATCCTATGTGAGGGAACATTACCGGGTTCCGCTGGAGCAGATTGAGCTGCGGGTGGAGTACCTGTTAACCGGGACACACCGAGAGTTTACGGCAACGGAAGAGGATATCCTGAAGGTGGAGGAGAACGTGGGGCGGTATATTGCGGAGATGCGCTCCTGTGTGGATGATGAGTATTACAACCGTCCCAAGGACGTTTCGTATTTCACGCCAATGCCTTCACGACGTGCTTGCCGGGACTGTAATTTCCGTGAGGTATGCAGCGAACGTGTAGTATAGAGCGCCACCCGAAGCATCTTCAGATCTCATTCCTATTTCATGTAAAAATAAAACAAGAAGCGCCAGCCTGGACAGGATCTGCCCGGACTGGCGCTTCTATTACGTTCCACAGGCCGGCGACAAGGCGCCAGGTGGAACGGTCATATCAAGATTACTGGACCGCGGCGGTATTCTCCAGCGCCTGTCCTGCGGGAACATAGGCATGCCCGAGATCCCGGGCAACCGCCTCATACGTGATATGTCCATTCAGCACGTTTATCGCGCTGCGAATGGACGAACTGCCGCGAATCGCGGCGGCTGCACCGTGGTTCGCCAGCTGCAGCGCATAAGGCATGGTGGCGTTGGTCAGCGCCACCGTAGACGTGCGCGGCACCGCGCCCGGCATGTTCGCTACCGCGTAATGCACAACACCATGCTTCACATAGGTCGGTTCATCGTGAGTCGTGATATGATCAATGGTCTCCACAATTCCGCCCTGATCAATCGCCACATCGACAATGACCGAACCGGGTGCCATGGTGGTGACCATTTGCTCGCTGACTAGGGTTGGCGCTTTGGCGCCTGGAATCAGCACTGCACAGATTAGCAGGTCGGCAGCCGCAACAGCCGACGCAATATTGGATGGACTCGATACCAGCGTATGAATCTGATTGCCAAAAATATCATCCAGCTGGCGCAGACGATTCAGATTCAAATCGAGGATGGTCACATCCGCACCCAGACCGATCGCGATTTTGGCAGCATTCGTGCCCACCGTGCCGCCCCCAATAACGACGACCTTGCCACGGCTTACGCCGGGTACGCCGGATAACAGAATGCCTTTGCCACCTTCCGTTTTCTCCAGCAGCTGCGCTCCAATCTGAGCCGACATCCGTCCGGCAACTTCACTCATCGGTGTGAGCAGAGGCAGCGTACCGTTAACTTCCAGTGTCTCGTACGCAATGGCAGTTACCCGGCTTTCAATCAGTGCCTTTGCCAGTGCAGGTTCCGCTGCGAGGTGCAAGTAGGTGAAGAGAATCAAGCCAGGACGAAAATAGGCGTATTCGCTGGCAAGGGGCTCTTTGACCTTGATGATCATATCTGCCTCAGCCCACACAGTTGAAGCTGTATCCCGAAGCTCCGCTCCAGCCGATTGATATTCGTTGTCTGTGAATCCACTGCCCAATCCTGCGCCACGTTCGATCATGACCTGATGTCCGGCTCTGACAAAATCAGCAGCTCCAGCTGGGGTCATTGCTACACGGTTTTCATTGTTTTTGATTTCTTTCGGAATTCCGATTCTCATCGCCATGCACCTCGTCCATTTAATGGTTGTTAGCTTATACTACAAGTTTATGACCTGGATCATCGTTTTGCACCTTACCTCATGTCTATGTTTTGAAGAATTGATTCAACATAATGTCGAGAAAAGACTATTCAGGACATTTGCCCATCGCTTATAATGTAAGAAAAAATGACACTATGAGGGATCGATATTGAGAAATGACCGCGTGTTTACGATAAAGGATATTCTGGCTCGCCCCGTCTTTGCCAAAGCCCGGCTTGCTGCGGGGAAAGAAGGAACATTACGTCAGGTTGGATGGGTTCATGTGTTGGAGATTACCAATGTTTCTCCATTTGTAAGTCCCCATGATCTTATTTTATCCACTGGACTATGGCTTCAATCGGAAGAAGGGCGCGAAGAATATCTGCTCCAGTTAATCCGGAGCGAAGCGGCGGGGCTCTGCGTGGAATTTGGTACGAGCATTCATGGCATTCCCGAAGAATTGATTGAACTGGCTGACAGGCATCAATTCCCACTTATCGTGTTTGAGCAACCGGTACGTTTTGTTGAGATCACGCAAGATATTCACGCTTTGCTTATTAATCATCAACACCAACTGCTTAAGAGTCTGGAAACCTATTCCCGTCAGCTTCAGCAGCGAACATTACAGAGTACAGACATGCCGGCTGTACTTCATCTTCTGCATGAATACGCGGCCAAACCGGTTGTGTATATCTCGTCCATGGAACCGGGCAGTTTTGTGCCGGAACTACCCACCGAGACACAGCAAGCGATCTACACATGGTACGAACAGGAGGTTGAGCATCTGGATCTCAATGATTCAGACACGGAGTTATGGTTCCATCTGGATGAGGAACAGGTGTTACTGTGTCACCCGGTCGTATGTTTTGGTCAGGTTTTTTCCGCGGTAGGCATGGTTGTACATCCTTCAGCACCCGTTGAGTATCTTAAGCTGTTGCTCGATTATACAGCAAAGGCTGCGGCGGCACTGACTCTGCGCTCCCAGTTTTTGGAGGAGAAGATGGTACGCAACCAGAATGAACTGATCCAGGATCTGATGAACGGTAACATTCTTCATGAAGAGCAGGCGCAGACCCGAATGGGGCTCCGTCTGCTGGTAAAGGGACAGTACTGGTTTGCCGGCGGGGTTATTGAGATGGAGCACCGTCTGAAAGGCATCGGCCGTGAGCGAATGGAAACCAACCATCAGGATATTCTGGTTCTGCTGCGTTCGTTACTCAAAAAGAACAATCTGGCCAGCCTCATCATGCTGAAAAATAATCAGGTATATGTATGCTGTGCCAAGGAAGAGAGCAAGACATCCACACGAAATCAACTGGTAAAGTCACTTGAAGGCACTATTGTTGATGTGAAGAGATTTGCGAGTCGCAACCTGAAGCAGGTTACGATCCATGCCGGATTTGGCAAGGTGCGTAACCGTTTAACAGGATTGCCAGACAGTCTGCGGGAAGCGTATCAGGTCATCGAAGTTTCACGATCCGTAGATCGGCTAGAACATATTCATTTTTACGAACGTATGGGTATATATCAAATGTTAAAAGCATTGCCTCAATCGTTTCTGCAGCCTTTTGTGAATGACCATCTGGGTGTTCTGATTGAATATGATCGGACACATCATCTAAGGCTGGTGGAGACCTTGGATGCCTTTCTGCAAAACTTCGGTTCCAAGCGGGATGCAGCTGCTCAATTGTTCATACATCGGCAAACTCTGTACAATAGATTGGAGAAGTTAGAAGAATTAATGGGACCTGATTTTATGGATCAGGAAAGAAGAATCTGCCTGGAGATGGCGCTGCTTGCTCATGCCATGATCGAGGAGGAACATGATTTTTCGTCTTGATGGATCAGGCTGGAAGACAGTCTAGACTGTGCACTATTGAAAAACATGCACAGTCTAGCAATTTTTACTGATGCGACGAGTTTGTCGTAATGCTCTCGGTAATACAGGGTTGCCAGAATCCGGACGGCGGCCGCGAAACAGTCTCGGTTGGCCAGAGGAAGGTGCAAGGGATAATGAGGTGGGAGCAGCCAAGCGATATGGTGAAGAGCTGCGCTCCGGAAGAGTTCCCGTCTCCATTTTTTTGGATGTAACATTGGTTTGACGCAACCATTCATCAAGTCGTTCACGGTTGATTCCTAGTTGTCCGCTCAGATTACAGATATCGAGGTTTTTTCTCACACAAATCCGCCTTTCCTGGAATATCGGGCTGTATAGGTTCTGAAAGGGAAGCATGAAGTTTGAAAATAGTAGCTGCTTATGGACTTCAGCGTTCTGAATCACATCAAATGCCCACTTGATTGGTGTGCTCGATTAGCGGAATGGCGAATATGTTGAACATCCTCATGAAAGATGTATGTACCCAGTGTTAAACGTTTGCATACAGCTGTTTTGTATATTTTACTATAATTTGGCTTTTATCTAGATTTTATCACTTCACATGTAACTGTGCGTCTCAATATAGTCTCAACTTGTGAGAAAATACGGTTAAGGGAAAGTACCAGTATCTAGTACGGAGGACACAGATGGAAAACAGTAGTGAGATTCAATACGACAGCCATTATGGTCATGGAAAACGTTTTGTGGGTCGAGCCAAGGAACTGATGCTGTTGGACCGATGGCTCAGCAATCCGGAAGCACCTTTAACCATTTTTTCAGTTACGGGCATGGGGGGGATCGGTAAATCATCCTTGCTGTCCGAGATGTTGTCCATTGCTCGAAACCAGGGGGCAACTGCCATATGGATGGATGGCAGATCCTGCGGCTCTACACCGTCGGTTTTTTTGGAGTATCTCTCCTCTACATTGGGACTTGAGACAATGGGGAGTGATGGTAACAAGCGGCCATTAAGCCTGCTGAGTGAAACTTCAGTTCAGAGGCGGCTGGTCCTTGCTGTGGATAATTATGAGGAGCTGGCTCTTCTGGAGAGTTGGTTTATGGAAGTCTTCGTATCCAAGCTCCCGTTATATGGAGTACTTATTATTCTGGCCTCACGACCGGAGCCGGCTTCAGCATGGCGGACACATCCAAGGTTGCGGCAGCGCCTCGTGCAGATGCCTCTTCAACATTTTACGGGTGAAGAAGTGTCCGAATACATTGCATTGGCGGGATCATTGAACAGGAGCATAGCGGGGACGATTGCGCGTATGACGGATGGACATCCGCTCGGGTTAGCGCTTGCTGTAGAGGCTGCGGATCAGCGCAGGAATATTCCCATCTCCGATTGGACCGAAGTATCACAAATGATTAGTGCCAGGCTGCTGCTTGAATTGACGCTTCCCCGCCTGCACCCAATGGTAGAGGTATTAACGCTGCTGGAAACGGCGAATCAGGAATTGTTGGCATCCGTGCTGCAAACAGAGGTGACGCTTGAGGAATATAACGTCTTGAGACGTATGTCGTTCATCCGTTCCGGTCCTAATGGTCTGGCGCTGCATGATATGGCCAGATTACATTTGCTTCGGGATTTTCGCCAACGTGAACCACAGCGTTTGCAAGCCATGCGTGTGCGAATAGCGGGGCTGCTGAAGCCGCTCCATGAACAAGCGGGTCCACATGAGAGACGCCAGATTACGAGGAAAATGCTCCTTTTGTGTCAGGAATCCATGCTCCAGCATCGGAAGTACGCTGATGTGTCGGCGGATTCACTGTTTTCTCCGATGGAGGTGATGCGATCGGAGGACTTGCCAGCGTTGCAAAAATTACTCCAACAGTGGTGTGAGTATAGTGTGGAGCCTTGGCAGGCGCCGTCTTATCCTGCTTTTTTAGACGAACTTGCACAGCGTTATCCTGAGGGGATTGTACTGATGCGAGACAAGGAGGGCGATCCGATCGCGATGTTCATTACGGTACTCGTGCACCGGGAGAGCAGCGGGATGTTGTGCAACTATTTTCCAGCCGAAATGCAGGAATGTTTCACACCAGAAGAGCTGGATTGTGATCCGGACCAGACGGATACTCACTTTGCGGTACTCGCTGCAGCAAGGGATGATGTGCCAGGTTACAAACGTGAAGAACTTGTGGGTTATATGTCGCTGGATCGGCTGTCACTACTGGGAGAAGGGGCCAGGGTCATATTGGTCGCAACCAATCCGTATCTGAAGCTGTTTTTGCAGAACATTGGTTTTCGGAGTAAAAGAGCACGTACTCGTTTATGTGACCTGTATGAAGATCAGGCATCTGTGCTGGATCTGGATTTACGTAGCGGGCAATTCGGTGACTGGGTGATGTCCCTTTTGGGTCCGGATACAAAGAGCAGCGGGTTACAACAGGGGACATCTGGCGTGAGTCAGGTTCCCTGGTCCGAACAGGATGTACGCAAAATGCTGACTCATCTGCACTCTCCCGGAGAATTGCATGGGTACGCAGCGCGAGTGAATGGCTTGACGGATGGAATTCAATTACAGACTCATATCCTGGATTTGCTGGAGGGCCGGGTTCATGGTATCTCCCATCAGGATCAGATGCTGTTATACACGGCCTATTGGACACATGCTGGCAATCCAACTGCCGCAGCACAAGCATGCTCGATGAGTCGGGCGACATTCTATCGGCATCTGCGAGCGGCTTTGGTCCGACTGGCAAGAGTGCTATAGGTGATAGAAAGAATAATATGATTTCATTGGAAATTAGCATCATCGGAAATTAATATCATTGGAATAAACCAAAAAACACACAGTAACCGGCCTATCGAGCCAGTCCTGCGTGTTTTTTTGATGGAATCAATCTCAATCAGTAACTACGAGATCCAGAGTTCATAAAGCTGATTGGTTAGTAAAATTGAAGCATTAATGCTTTGTTTCCACTAACCAATCGGCCAGCTCTTCCGTTTGGGTGAGAATGGCAATGGGGTCCCAATACCAGGAGCGGTCGGCACCCCAGATATACACATGATCATTTTTGACGGCTTCCAATCCACCCCAGATGGGGTCGGCCTTTAGATCTTGCATCGTCTGGTTATCAGTCGTCAGAACAATATAATCCCCAGCATATTTAGGCAAAACTTCTATGGAGAGACTAGCCCAGCCTGGATCGGTTAACTCAGCGATTACCTCAACTGGAGGTTTGAAACCAAGCACATTATATATTACAGGTCCGCCTTTGCCATAGTTCGCGCCAACGGTTGAAATATCTTTCCCCATGTATTCGAGAATGGAGAATGTGCTGTCGGCAGGGATAACCTGGAGCACTCGTTCTTTCGCTGCGGCTGTACGGCGGTCATAATCAGCAAGCCATGCCTTTGCTTCCTCTTGTTTACCCAGTAGCTCACCGAAATAGCTGACTTCTTCATGCACGGTTTTGAATGAGGCATAGGGTACGATTACAGTCGGGGCAATTTTAGTTAACTGCTCATTCATTTCAGCATACATATCATCCATTATAATCAAGTCCGGCTCCGTGGCAGCAATCTTCTCCAAGTTACCGTTGCCATCTCCCAGATCCTCCACGTCTTTCAACGCGTCATGCAGGTAGGGGTTTGCAATGTGGTGACTTGATGTTCCGACAGGAGTTACACCCAGAGCAATCAGACTGCCCAGGTATTCACCCGCTACGATTCGTTTGGGCTGCAATGGCACTTCAATATCTCCTGTAACCGTGGATACGGTTTTGGTCTGTGGCTGCTCGGCAGTTGTAGTTCCCGCAGCTTGTCCTTGTTTGGTATTGGTCGGAGTTGTCGCATTCTCTCCTGCTCCCGAGGAGCTGTTACCTGTAGTCTCCGTCCCGCAAGCGCTGATCAACAGCATAAAGCTAAGCAATAATACCGCCGTAATGGGTGGTCTTGATCCTCTGTACATATTCAATTCGTCCTCTCCATCTCCAACTAGTTGATAATCATTATCATCTACAATAGTATAGCTGAGGGGTTTTGGAGGGCCAATGGATAATCTCATGGTTGTGGAAGGACTATCTTCTCGTTGGGTGGCTCTATGTTCTGCTCTGAAATGAGAGGGGGAGACGCCTTTATATTTTTTGAACAACCTGCCCAGATAGTAGGGGTCCTGATAACCAACGCTGGATGCAATCTCTTTTAACGTGGCATCTGTCTCCAGCAGCAATGCTGCCGTCTTATCGATCCGTACTTTAATAAGGTAATCAATCGGGCTGAGTCCGGTCCGGCTTTTAAAATAAGAGGAGAGATGCGGAACGCTGTAATTTAGATTTTCTGATAGTAATTCCAGCGTAATGGCTTCGGTGTATCGAGACTGAATAATCGTGATAATTTGCGCAGCCAGATCGCGTTTCTGAGAACGTGCACCTTGAGTCTGCATCTGATTCAGCACTTCAGTGATGAATTGAAGAAGCAGGGTCTTGGCACGCAAATGTCCGAGCGCTTCGGCTTTGCCCCATTCCTTATACATGTCCGTCAAACAGCGATAGAATATAACGGGTTCCGCAGGAATCAGGCTGTAGGTAATGTGGAAAGGGCGTAGACGTTCAGCAAGTGCTGCAAGTTCGCTATGGGCTGGCACTGAAAGTTTTGCTTTGTAATAAACGCAATAATATTCGAACCCTTCTTGTCCGGCTTCTACGTTCAGAAGGCTTCCTTTACCCGCATGGAATATCTGAAAACGTCTTGTATTATGTGATGTCTCATCGAGTATAATCTGAGCACTTCCCCGGACAGACATGATGAAGACACTGGCTGGCAAGACATAAGATCGCAAATTCTGACCTGCTTGGACTACCACGCGGCGGATATCAAATATGTTGAAGGAAGCATGATTCCACAACATCATGTGATTCTGTATCTCCATGTGCTACAACCAACCTTCTCCATCGAGGCTTAACAATTCTCTGTATCATTCATTATAACGACAAGAAGAGGCTGGTCATAGACCGAGCCTCTTCATGCGGTTATAGAGCGTTGCTCTGGAGATACCGAGCTGCCGGGCGAGCGTTCTTTTGTTACCTCCGGCGGCTTTCAGATATTGCAGCAGCAGTTCCGACTCATAGGTGTCCAACTGCTCCTGATAAGATAGGGTGGAAGTATCTTGCGACTCGTCTTGTTCTCCTTCATGTATTGAAACAGCTGGGTCCGAGCTGCCAGGTAAACGAGACGAGCCTGATTCCAGGCCAGGCTGTGGATGAAGCTGCACTGTCTCGTTCAATATGGATTGTGCCTGATCAATGGATGAAATGAAGGTGTCAGGGAGATATTCAGGCTTAACCTCGCCATCCGTGGTGAGAATGGTGATCCGCTCAATCACATTTCTTAATTCCCGTACATTACCCGGCCAGTCATACTGGAATAACAGCTTGAACACCTCCGGAGGAACCAGTTCAATATGACGATTATAGAGCAAGGAAAACTCTTGCAGGAAGGTCTGCGTCAACTCGTAAATATCTTCCTTGCGCTTACGCAGGGGAGGAATAACGAGATTAATGACATTCAGTCGATAATAGAGATCCTCCCGGAATTGGTTGCGGGCAATCATGCCCAGTAGATTCTGATTGGTTGCGGCTATAATTCGGCAGCTTGCCTGTTTCATGCGTGTTCCACCGACAGGGAAGTAACTTTTCTCCTGCAATACACGCAACAGCTTCACCTGAAGCTCCAGCGGCATTTCACCTATTTCATCCAAAAAGAGCGTACCGCCTTCGGCTAATTCGATTTTCCCTTTTTTTCCTTTGGGATCAGCCCCTGAAAATGCACCTTTCTCGTAGCCAAATAACTCACTTTCAAATAATGAACCAGGAATAGCTCCGCAGTTAATGGCAATAAATGGAGCTGTCTGCGGTTCACGCAGGTCATGAATGGCTTTGGCGAATAGCTCCTTGCCCGTTCCACTTTCTCCTAGAATGAGCACGGTAGCTGAGGTAGTACTGATCTTGCGAATAGTCTCCAGACAATGGTTGATTACCGGACTGCTACCCTTGATTCTGGCAAACGGATCGGAATTCGGGCGCAGACGGGCAACGGCTTTCTCCAGATGCTGGACTTTGGATGTCATATGTAATAACTCTTGATGCAGACGTATTTCAGTTGTTATATCCACTTCAGCAGCAACCGCGCCTACAATACGTCCATCGAGTTGCACTGGACGTGCATTAATCAGGGCGAATAGATCGGGCCTTGGCTGGTGCTGCTTTCGATACACGGTTTCCCCTGTATATAACGTTTTGAGCGATTGAAGGCGATCCGGGGGAAAGAAATCCGCTGCCGGTTTCCCAATGATATCTTTTTTGTTGATGGAAAAAACATGCTCCGCACCCGATGTCCAGTAGGTCACCTTTGCTTCTTCATTAATCAATGTTAGAGCTGAGCCTGCTGTCTCCAGTGTTGTCTCGAAATAAGCCTCCATAAGCCGATGGGCATGCATTATTTCTTCTAGAACATCGGATACAGCGATATAGCCCAATAGAGGTCCATCATCCTGCACTAACAGGTAAGGACTGGTATTGAAAAGGGGGATGGCGTCTGCCAGCCCAGTGGTTGAAGGGATAACGGGCATGGAAAGGCCCGAATCCAGGATACTCATATTTGTACGTAATAAGGTCATTAATTCTGGAAGTAAATGTTTCATCAATATCACCTCAGTTAGGGCATAACTTTCGAAAACTATACCTGTTGCACGAGCTGCTTACAAGCGGCCCCCAGATGAAATGATTGTGGGGATGATAGTTACCCATATTATAGCTTTCCAAATGAAGTGTGTATATATTTTTTGACATGAAGCATACATGATATCGGCGCAGAAGAGAGGGGTATCGATTTATTATTTTTGTTATGCGCTTTCATTTTTGCGGTTTAGGAATAATTGTTAATTAAAATGGGCGAATTAAAATTTCAGGTGAGATATGAGTTATTAAAACTAACATTAGAAACAGTGAACTACACTGTTATCTCTCACCCAGTACCGGGCTGTTTAAGTGATTATTAATATAGAACATAAATTGTCCACACCATTAAGAAACTTCTGAATAATGCTATACGAAGGCTCAATGCGCATGAAGAAAAATAAAAAGGAGGCTGATGAAATGGCCATTCTATCAACCGGCCCTATTGAAAATAATATTTCAGGTGTAACTGGTACCCGTCCCACTCAATTCGTCACCGTCAAAATCGATAATCGGGATTCAATAGATGTATATAGCGTTCTTCTTTTGGGTTACTATCTCAATGGAGTCAGAACGTTATATGTGGAAGAACTGTTTAATGTGTTGCCCAATCAGGTCATAACCAAAGACTATAGTGCAAATTTTGATGCGTTCGAGTTTATATTTTCCACAGCAGACCTCGCTGCCCCGGAAGCGCAAATCTCCGTATGGGGCAAAGACGCCGAAGGTGAGTTGGTCACAGCTCATCGATTGGTATCCCAGGAGTTGTTGGGTGAAACCCTGAGCACAACAGGTGTAACTGGAGCTACAGGAGCGACAGGCGCCACCGGGGTTAGGGGTGCAACAGGCGCCACCGGAGTAACGGGAACAACAGGCGGCACTGGAGTGACGGGAGTAACAGGCGGCACCGGAGTAACGGGAACAACAGGCGGCACTGGAGTGACGGGAGTAACAGGCGGCACCGGGGTGACGGGAGCAACCGGAGCCACCGGAGTGACGGGAGCAACAGGTGGCACCGGAGTGACGGGTGCAACAGGCGACACCGGGGTTACGGGTGCAACAGGCGCCACCGGAGTAACAGGAGTGACAGGCGACACTGGGGTTACGGGTGCAACAGGCGCCACTGGAGTGACGGGAGTAACAGGCGGCACCGGGGTGACGGGAGCAACCGGAGCAACCGGAGCCACCGGAGTGACGGGAGCAACAGGTGGCACCGGAGTGACGGGTGCAACAGGCGCCACCGGAGTAACAGGAGTGACAGGCGACACTGGGGTTACGGGAGCAACCGGAGCCACTGGAGTGACGGGAGCAACAGGAGCCACCGGAGTGACGGGATCAACAGGAAGCACTGGAGTGACAGGAGCAACAGGCAGCACCGGAGTGACGGGATCAACGGGAGCTACTGGAGTGACAGGAGCAACAGGCAGCACCGGAGTGACGGGATCAACGGGAGCTACTGGAGTTACCGGAGTAACAGGAGTCACTGGAGCTACTGGTGTTACAGGAGCAACAGGAGCCACGGGTTCTACAGGGCAAGGTTTGTCGTCCTATGGCTACATTTTTAATACTTCAACTCAGTCCGTAGCTACCGAGACGGATATAACCTTCGATAGCAATGAAAACCTTACTAACATTACTCATACACCGGGTACGGCTGGAATTATTATTGGTAATGCTGGGGACTATGCGATATTCTTCATCGTTGCAGGCGTTCAGGCAAACCAATTCACCCTTTATCAAAACGGAGCCCCTGTAGGCGGTAGTGTCTATGGTTCAGGAGCTGGCACTCAACCGAATCCAGGAATGATTATTATCACCGCCGCTCCCGGTGATGTGTTGACATTACGAAATCATTCAAGTGCATCGGCTGTTGATCTGCAAACTCTGGCAGGTGGATCACAGATCAATGCCAATGCGTCTATTCTTATTCAACAATTGAGCAGCTAACTCAAGCTGTGAGCTCTGAAGCAAAATGGGGAATAGGCTGCCTGAAGGAGGGGATTGTATGACTGTTCTATCAACCGGCCCCATTGACAATAGTCCAGTTCTTGGTGTGAATCCTTCGAGTTTTGTAACGGTGAGGATTGTGAACAGGGATTTGGTCAATAGTTCAGCTCTTCAGATTTACGGTTACATCTTGAACGGAGAGAGAACGATGTATGTCAGTGAGTTGATCGAAGTTTTGCCCAACCAAGTATTAACGAGGAATTATAGTGCTAATTTCATTTCTTATGAATTCGTGTTCACCATCACAGGTGCGGCTGCCAATGAGACCGAGGTTTCCGTGTGGGGGAAAACATCTTCGGGTGAGCTGGTAGACGCCCATCGCCTAGTAGGTTTCGAACAATTAGGCTCTGAATGAGCGGAGTCCACGCAAGAACACAAAAAGGGTAGTGTCCAAAAAAATAGACATTTTAAATTGGGGATGCTCATTTTTTAGACATTAAGAGATGAACCAGAGAGAAGAAAAGTTGGATGCTCTGGAATACTGTGTATACAAAAAAACCATGTGCCCTGAAAGAAAGTGGCAGCATGGTTTTTTTTTTTATCATTGCATTTTATATAAGGGAGTCCAGCCGGGAAATTATCTAAACATATTTTTGACCACCATCCAGAGATTTGCGGGTTTCTCGGCCAGACGGCGGGTGTAATACGGGTACCACATGGTTCCATAGGGCACGTAACAACGAATACGGTAGCCTTCTCTGGCCAGGCGTTCCTGTTCGCCCATGCGCAAGCCGTACAACATTTGAAATTCAAACGCATCCGGGGAAATTCCCCGATCCTTCGCGTATTGCTTGGTCCAGGCAATTATATGGTCATCATGTGATGCAACTGCTGTGTATACCCCCTGATCGAGATGATTGCGAATCATCGTTTTGAATTGATCGATGACTTCTGAAGTGTTCTGATAAGCTACGGATGCAGGTTCCTTGTAGGCACCTTTGACCAGACGCAGCCGGATTCCTTCCCGAATCATATCACGTGTATCTTCCACGGTACGATGCAAGTAGGCTTGCAGTACCGTACCTGTATTATCCAGTCCTTCAGAGTGTAAACGGCGCACAATATCCAAAGTCGCTTGGGTAAACGGGCTGTCCTCCATATCGATCCGGACGAACAGATTATGCAGCTTCGCTTGGGTGGCAACCGCACGTATATTTCGATAACCTTCCTCAGGGTCCAGCGCGAGTCCCATTTGGGTTGGTTTTAGCGAGACATTGGAGTCTGCACCCTGACGGGCAATGCCTTCCACCAGACGTATATACTCATCCCGATACAACGCGGCTTCTCTTAAATGGGTAATGCCCTCGCCCAGATGATCCAGTGTAGCCATAATGCCTTTGTTGTTGAGTACCCGAATCTCTTCGAGAGCTTCTTCCAGTGTGTTGCCTGCGATAAACTTGCCAGCCAGCTTTTTGCCGTATTTGATGGAGAGATTCTCCACAGCTTTATTACCTGCGACGGTCAGCAGCGTTTTACGGTACATTTCGGTTCCGATACTCATCGGGGTTCCTCCTTATGGATCATGTTTCTTTATAACAAAGATATCAAGCAATAATCATGCCAAGATTGTTCTCATAGAAGAAAACGGGCGGTTATTTTGAAGAAAAACATTTATTTTCAAAAAATATTCCTTCATCAACCGGAGTTGGCACGGATCTTGCTACATATATTGGGTGATGAGTAAAATGCATGGCAATTCAGGCAAACAGCCAGCGAACCCCCACATCTGAAGGAGGAAATCATTCATGAATATCCCTTTTGTTAACGAACCATTTACATCCTTTGCAGTCCCGGCCAACCGGGAAGCTTTTGAGAACGCACTTCGCAAGGTGGAGGCTGAACTTGGCCAGGAATACTCTATTATTATTGGGGGGCAAAAAATAACGAGCGCCCGCACGGTAACCTCCGTAAATCCTGCGTACAAAAATCAGATCGTCGGAAAGATCTATCAGGCCGATCAAGAGCTTGCCGAGCAGGCCATCCAAACGGCTGCGGAAACATTTCGCACCTGGAAACATACGGACCCGAATGAACGTGCCCGTTATTTGTACAAAGCGGCGGCGCTCATGCGGCGTCGTAAGCATGAATTCTCCGCTTGGATGGTGTACGAAGCAGGTAAAACATGGCCAGAAGCGGATGCGGACACAGCCGAAGCTATTGATTTTATGGAGTTTTATGCCCGTGAGATGCAGCGTCTGAGTGAACCACAGCCGCTCACACGAATTGCAGGCGAAGATAATGAATTGAGTTATATTCCGCTTGGTGTGGGGGTTGTAATTCCACCATGGAACTTCCCACTCGCGATTATGGCAGGCATGACTTCTGCTGCATTGGTATCTGGCAACACGGTTGTATTGAAGCCAGCTAGCACAACACCGGTTATTGCCGCCAAATTCATGGAGCTGCTTGCAGAAGTGGGTGTGCCGGATGGCGTAGTGAACTATTTGCCAGGACCGGGCAGTGAGGTTGGCGATTATCTGGTGGACCATGCGCTCACCCGTTTTATCAGCTTTACAGGTTCCAGAGATGTCGGTCTGCGGATCAATGAACGTGCAGCACGCACCGCACCGGGTCAGAAATGGATTAAACGGGTGATTGCTGAAATGGGTGGCAAGGATTCAATTGTTGTAGATAGCGACAGTGATCTGGAATTGGCTGCGGAATCCATCACGGCTTCAGCGTTTGGCTTCTCGGGACAGAAGTGCTCTGCGTGTTCCCGTGCCATTATTCATAAAGATGTATATGACGAGGTACTGCAAAAAGTGATTGAACGAACCAAGCAACTGAGCATGGGCAGCCCGCTTGAAGTCGGAAATCAGGTAGGTCCGGTTATCGATGACAAGGCGTATGCCAAGATCACAGAATATATTGAAATAGGCAAGGGTGAAGGACGCCTTGTACTCGGTGGTAGTACAGGGAACGAGGCAGGTTACTTCATTGAACCGACCATTATTGCTGATGTGGACCCGCAAGCGCGGATTTCACAGGAAGAGATTTTTGGACCGGTGTTGGCCTTTATCAAGGCAGAATCCTTCGGGGATGCACTGGATATTGCCAATAATACCGATTATGGACTGACAGGTGCGGTGATCTCTCGCAATCGCGAACATCTGGAACAAGCCAGACGGGAATTTTTTGCGGGGAATCTATACTTTAACCGTAAATGCACAGGTGCACTGGTGGGTACACATCCATTTGGCGGATTTAACATGTCGGGAACAGATTCCAAGGCAGGAGGAAGGGACTACTTGCTGCTGTTCACCCAAGCGAAGTTGGTATCCGAGAAATATTAGTTGAAAATTGGGTCTGGGCCCGCTGTAATCGCTTGGTTTTTATGCTATCATTTCCTGAAATAGTCTTTGTTCGTCAGTATACTGGAGTAGCTTGAGCAGCGCTTAAGGGGGGAGACGGATGTTAGGATTTCAGTTGGTGCAGGAGGGGCGTATTCGATTATCCATTACGCCGGAGATGAAGCAATCCATTCATCTGCTGACCTTGTCGGGACAGGAGCTGACTCGTTATTTGCAGGAGGCGGCGGATGAAAATCCGGTGCTTGAGCTAGAAGAGCCCTCTACCCTGCGCACCCATCTTCCCCGACGGTTGAATCAGGAGAGGTTCTCCTCTTATGATCCGCTGTTACAGATGAAAGGTGCCGAACCTACACTTGAACATCTGTTGATATCTCAGCTTCGGTTGCAGAATCTTACACCTGCAATGGAGACAACAGCTGTATATTTGGCTGGTTGTGTCAACGATGATGGCTATCTACCGATGGAATTGAATGAGGTTGCATCGGCAAGGGGAATATCGATGCCTGAGGCTGAAGCAGCCCTGGACATTCTCCAGTCGCTGGACCCGGCAGGTGTGGGAGCGCGCAACTTGCGTGAATGCTTGTTGCTTCAGATTAGGAGTGATCCATTAGCTAACCAGCATGCGGAGTACATGGTGGCGAAAGGTCTGGAGGAGTTGGTTCGTTTCCACCCAGGCAGAGCAGGAACAAGACTAGGGATTTCTTCGCAGCAGGCTCAGGCAGCCTATGACTATATTGCTTGTCTAGACCCGAAACCTTGCAGATCCATCGGTTGTACGGAACGTCCACATTATATTATTCCGGATGCCGTTGTGCAGATAAGGAATGATGAACTTTCTCTACGTTTAAATTCAGCGGGTGTGCCGCGGGTATCCCTGAACGAAGCTTGTTGTCGCTGGATCAAGGAGATTGATGCTGATGAGGTATGGTTAGGCCGGGCAGCAGAGGCGAGAGCGATCATTCGCAGTGTGCGCATGCGTCGCCGAACTCTGATGCGTGTCCTAGCTGCGATCATGAGCGAACAGGAATCTTTTCTGCGTGAAGGACCTGCCGGTTTGAAGCCGCTAAATCTGGCGATCATTGCCGAGGCCATCGGCATGCATGAGTCGACGGTGAGCCGTGCGGTCAATGGCAAATATGTTCAGACACCGCATGGTGTCTTTGAACTCAAGGCTTTTTTTGCATCAGGTCTTGAAACAACGAACGGAGTAATGGCCTCTGCGCCGGCGGTGAAGCTCAGACTGAAAGAGCTGATTCGTTCTGAACGCGCGGAACGCCCATACTCGGATAGCCAACTTACCACATTACTCGCGAATGAAGGCATCGTTATCTCCCGTAGAACGGTCGCGAAATACAGGGAAGAGCTTCAGATTTTGCCTTCACTTGAACGGAAGCGCTGGGCATGAATGACGTTTGCCTTCATTATATATCCTAAACAAGTAACCCCCGCGAGCCGTGGTAACGGTCTGCGGGGGTTATTCGTTCCGATTTAACAGCGATCAAGAGGTTGTTCTATCATCGGAGTGTCCATGTAAATATTTATTAGTGGAACTTAAACAGCTTACTACCGTTCCATATTGTGCAGGAAGTGCTCACCTGCAATACCTGGAGTAGTCATCTGCTCCGGATGCAAAATTTCTTCCAGTTCTTCCGGTGTCAGTAGACCTCGTTCCAGAATGATCTCCTGCAAGGTGTTTCCGGTCTTCAACGCTTCCTTCACAATGGAGGCTGCCACATCATAGCCCAGATGTGGATTGAGCGCTGTAATTACACTAAAGCTCTGCTTCATGATCAATGCACAACGCTCACGGTTTGCTTCCATTTCTTCAACAGCATAACGAGTAAAGACGTCGATACCATTATTCATGATTTTCAGCGATTGCAGCAAGTTGAACGCAATAACGGGGCCCATGACGTTCAATTCGAATTGACCAGCTTCACAGGCCATGCAGATCGTATGGTCATTTCCCATAACCTGGAAGGATACCTGATTGATCACTTCCGCCATAACCGGATTCACTTTGCCCGGCATAATGGACGAACCTGGCTGACGCGGTGGAAGACGCAGCTCATTGAATCCTGCGCGTGGGCCAGAAGCCATCATACGAATATCGTTACAGATTTTGGACAGACTGACAGCACATACTTTCAGTGCAGCCGACAATTCCAGATAGGCATCCGTATTCTGTGTGGCATCCACAAGATCCTCGGCCGTTTGCAAATTCAATCCTGTCACATCGGACAGATGCTCCGTGACTTTAACAATGTATTCGGGTTTCGCGTTGAGACCTGTACCTACAGCCGTCGCACCCAAGTTAATGGTGAGCAGGCGGCGATTTGCGAACTCCAGACGCTCAATATCACGTCCGATAACACGCGCATAGGCACCGAACTCTTGTCCAAGTCGAATAGGCACAGCATCCTGAAGATGTGTCCGGCCTACTTTGACTACATCGTTAAATTCCTGTTCTTTTTTGCGGAACGCATCCTGCAAACGCTTCATCGTATCAAGCAACGTTTCCGACAACCGATACGCAGCAATGCGCAGTGCAGTTGGGATCACGTCATTGGTGGATTGGGACATGTTCACATGGTTATTCGGGTTACAGTGGAAATAGTCACCCTTGTTCTGCAATAACAGTTCCAGTCCACGATTGGCCAGAATTTCGTTCATATTCATATTCATGGAGGTGCCTGCACCGCCCTGAATGGAGTCAACAATAAAATGATCCAGATGATGGCCTTTCATCATTTCTTCAGCAGCCATGACGATGACATCGCCAATTTTGCGTGGCAGCATCTTCAGCTCCATATTCGTGATTGCCGCAGCCTTTTTCACCGCAGCCAGAGCTGTAATCAGTTCCCGGTGCACAGGAACGCCGGTAATCGGGAAGTTCTCTACAGCCCGAACCGTCTGTATTCCGTAATAAGCATAAGCAGGAATTTCTTTTTCTCCAATAAAATCTTTCTCCGTCCTTGTGGACATTGTAGACATTTCGTTCGCCTCCAGTGGCATCCAAAAATAGGTCAGCTCCGGCAATGCCGAAGCGCACTCAGTATATCATTTAAGCAAAATGGATGCCAAGCTAAATCATTTCACCCTACTTGCCGATAAATAATTTAAATTAAGGATATCACCTTGGCAGATTAAAGGTTCAGTCAGTCAAAACTCGTCTTATCAATTATGCTCCACTTAGAGGAGAAGTCATGCATGAAGAATAAGATGGGGGTTAATTTGTCGTTTTCAGTGATCTAAATCACATGTAATTTGGTTATCTATTGGTAAAATAGGAAAAAAGGACTATGAGGTGTGAATATGAAATGGACTTTAGGCGCAAAAACCGTCGCAGGTTTGGTACTGATTTCACTGATTACGTACGGAACTAGCGGCTTTTTTATATTTTTCCTTCAGGATTGGCTCTCGTTCTCCATGCCAAGCTGGTTGTATATCTCTATCGTACTCATCATGGGCGTATGCTGGAACGCGATTCTGGGCTGGTTTGCCTCTCGTTGGCTAACTCGTCCAATTGTGCACTTGTCCCGTGCGGCACAACAAGTCTCATCGGGGGATTTGACGGCCGAGATTCCAGAGCGGCGAACACAGGATGAAATTACTGTATTATATGATGCTTTTCGCGTAATGGTTTTCAATTTGAGAAGTATTGTAAACGATATTACAGATAGTACACGTACAACCTCACAGAATGCTCAGTCACTTAGCGAAGCAATCGCCCAGGCAGCGGAGCAGATCGAGATGATGTCTGATGCGGTGGATCATATTGCTGTGGGTGTGGAAGAGCAGAAGACGACATCACATCAGTCGTTGATTACAGCGGATGAGATGTTGAACGATTTTCAGCGCATGCACAGTCAGTCGATCGGGATGACAGAAATGTCCGGCCAGATGGAACGTTCGGTAGATCATACGAAGCAGACCTTCTCTTCTTTGATGAAAGGAATGGACGAGCTGACGGAATCTCACAACCGTTCCCGGGACATCATGGTGTTGCTTGAGAAGGAAGCTTCGGATATTGAAGCCATTACCCAGTCCGTCAAAAACATTGCAGAGGAAACAGGGCTGCTTGCCCTGAATGCTTCCATTGAGGCTGCGCGTGCGGGAGAAGAGGGTGCAGGATTTGCTGTCGTAGCCCAGCAGATTCGTAAGCTGGCAGATGAGAGTAAACAATCGGTGCATCGGATTAATGAGCTGATCAGCCGTGTTCAGCAGCGTATCAAGGATACAGCCCAACTGATTCATGAACAGCATGGTCTCGTAGTGAACGAATCCGAGCGCACGATCTCTGTTGATCAGACACTGCACGAGCTTACAGGTACGGTAGAAGTGTTTATGAAGGGCGCTCATGAAATCGGATCCAAAATTGGGGAACAGACCAGCCGCGTGGAACAAACGCACGGTCATGTGAAAAAGATTCAAGGGAAAGCCGGATCTTTCTCGGATGAGGCAAGACGGATTATGGATGCGGCACATGAAGAGACGGCAATTATGCAGGAGATTTCATCCTCGGCTGAAGAGCTGAGACAGTTAACAGATCGATTAATGGATAAAACGAAAGCATTTCGGATGCAGCCTTGAGCTGTTTCCGGGGTGTTTTTTTGCTTATTATGGTTAAAGCCGAACGTTCTTTCGTAAAAACTGAAATATGTAAAGATTTTTTTATGAAACATTAACAAATTCGCAACGCTTGGGCGATAAATGAAGATATAATGGTAGTATTCCACTACAGATTAAGGAGCCCAGCATATTGAAAACTTGGACAGGTATCCTGCTGATGATTATTTTGGCGGTAGCGACGATTAGTACAACCTCGTCTGCCAGAACCATGAATGAATCGCAAAAACAGCTTAACATAGATGATCAATCCAGCCAGACCTCAGCGGTCGTGGCTTCCAATATAGAAACAATGAATGAAGCAGCGTTTACAACGAAGGAATCGATTCCTGTTAAGGGAGAGTACGTTTCGGTTGCTCCGGAAAATGAGAATGTAAGACTATACCCCATGAAAGTCGAAGGTTCAGGATATATATATAACGGAATGGTGTTGGAAGTGAACGGCAAGAAACGTGAATTCAGCAAATGGCAAGGAGAAGGCGGATCCTACAAACCCGAAGTGCACGAACTGGATCTGAATGGAGATGGCAAGAAGGAGATTGTTGTGTTGTTTACAGCCGGTCATGGTACAGGCATCTATCTGGGTGAAGCACATATTATCGATCCAGAAACGCTGGAAGAGATGAAAATGCAATCACTGGATGAGATTGTGAAGCAGCATGTAAATTCGAAAGTCAGTGTTACACCAGGTCAGGTGACGATCAACGTTACCGTTGATGGTGTTCATTCAGAACCTTCCCTGATGGAGGAAGACACGAGCGAGGGCGTGTATAACGAGCAGCTCAAGTTCGGCGGTGTTGTTTATTACAGTGTGGAGAATGGCAAGTTGGTTGTGTCGGCATCCGGTGCATACGGTATGGGTTTATATGACGGTGACTTGAACTTTGCCTATGACTATAAAGATGGCGAGTGGCAGGCTGTGGACTTGAAATACAGCACGGAAGAGTATGAAGATGAGTACTATGAATCTTTTGATTGAACGGAAGTAATCAGAGAAACGCAGAATAGCTGAGAACAATGATAAAAAAATATGTCCCCATGGTCTGAACTGACAGAGGGAAACGGGTGAGGCTGAAAAAAATGATGAACCTTTAGCCTCGCTTTGTGCTATCCAAAATCGAATTTTTTTTCAGAGATTTACCATGAAATGGTTGACACAAACACTTTAGTCGTTTAAATGTATAAAGGATGGAACTCATCTATTTCATACTTTAGGAGGGATCATTCATGAAGAAGAAGGTTGTATTGGGCTTAATGGTGGGTACACTAACTCTCGGCATCGGCACTGGCGCACTCGCAGCAACGGGTCTGGAACCGATCAAAGCGTATTTAAACAGCAAGATATCTCTGAAATTAAATGGGACAACGGTAACAGCCAAAGATGCCAATGGGAAAACGGTATTGCCGATTACTTACAACGGAACGACCTATTTGCCAGTGCGTGCAGTCGGCACACTGCTCGGTACAGAAATTACGTATGACAGCGCAACATCATCCGTTAACATTGGCAGCAGTAATGGATCTGCACCGCCATCCGAAACCGGCAAGCTGACATTAAGTTCGCTGGGAACTGCAGCCTTGGGCACCTCGGACTGGCATACCAAAGATCCGGCCGAAACGGCGTACAAAGGCAAAGATTACAAAGATGTTTACCTGCATACCGACACAGCCAAGCAAGGCAAGAGCTTCCAAGTTATGACCCAGAAAAAGTATGCCAAGCTTCATCTCGATTTGGCTGTTCTTGGCGGTTCACAGAAGCTTGAGATTATGGACGAAAACAATACAACGCTCAAGACGGTATCGCTTGCTCCTGAAGACGGATTGGTTGGGGTAGACGTGGATGTTGCAGACACGGATGCCATCTTTGTTGAAATAGTTGATGAGGACCCGGGTGCCTCCCTGTTTGTTCCGTTGACGACCTCATATTTAACCAAAAAATAAACGAGATATTAAAAACGATTATCGCCTATGCATCAGCCGGATGGTTGTTCCGGATTGGCATAGTGATAATCGTTTTTTTGTTCTTTTGGGACGTATGATCAGGTTAGCGAATTACTGTATCGAGCGGTTTGAGATTCGCTTCAATCTCTGCACGGCGACCTTCAAGGAATGGAGGCAATGCCAGGGACTCTCCAAGATGAGCCAATTCTTCATCCGTGTCGAAGCCGGGACCATCGGTTGCCAGCTCGAACAGAATGCCATTGGCTTCACGGAAGTACAGGGAGCGGAAGTAGAAACGGTCTACGAAACCGGAATTCGGGAATCGGAAATTATGAACCCGTTCTACCCATTGTTTCAGTTCTTCTTCATTATCGACGCGGAAGGCAACATGGTGCACACTGCCTCGTCCAGGGCGTTCTTGGGCAAGGTCATTTCGTTCTTCGACATGCACCTCAGAGCCATTTCCACCTTCACCGGATTCGAAGACGAGTACATCGGGTTGGCCTGCGACAAAAGCAGGATAGGTTCCTTTTTGACGGAAGCCGAGCAGTTCAGTAAGAACTGGAGCGGTAAGGGACGCATCTCTAACGGTAAGATGGACTGGGCCTAAGCCTACAATGCCATACTCGACAGGTACAGGGCTTTGTTCCCAAGGTTTGCCCCCTGCAACACCTGTATTGTGTTCATCAGAAACCAGAATCAGACGTTGTCCTTCAAAGTCCGTAAACGAGAGAGTGGCACGCCCACCGCGTTCAGTGATTTCTCCATGAGGAACATCGAATTCGTCAAAACGCTGTTGCCAGTACGTCAGGGCTGCATCGCTAGGAACACGAAGTGATGTGGCTGAGATACTATTCACGCCTTCGCGTGTCTGTCCGGCCATCGGAATCTCAAAGAAGGTAAGTTCGGTACCCGGATTCCCTTTTTCATCTCCATAGAAGAGGTGGTAGACCGAAACATCATCCTGATTGACTGTTTTTTTGATCAATCTCAAACCCATGACGTTGGTGTAGAACCGATAATTCTCAGCGGCGTGTGCGGTCAGTGCAGATACATGGTGAAGTCCTTTAATTTGCATTTTAAATTCCTCCTGGTGGCTAATTTATTGTTTATAATATTTCCGTTAAGAAAGTTACTAACTTTTTGTGTGTTTTGTTGTTGAATTTATCTTAACATAAAGATATTTAAAATACAATCCTAATTTAGAATTCCATCTGGACAGTGCATTCATTCAATGACAAAATGAAAAAGTTAACATTAAAGAGATAAACTGTGTTTGTGTAATGAGAAGGAGAGAAGAGGAACATGGCTTATCCTCAGTGGCTAGACCCTTATGATGCAAAACCGTTTATGCTGTTTTCCACTTCGCACCTATGGGCGATCGGTGTGATTGCTGCACTGGTTATATTGATGTTCCTGTTTCGGAATTGGCTGCGGTCCTGGGCACCGCACACACGCCGTACCTTTCGGATCGCTCTGGCATGTGTCATGTTCGGCTGTGAGATTGTGCTTCAGCTCTGGTATGTATATGGGGAGGTGTGGAGTCTACAGACTTCATTGCCGCTGGAGTTATGCAGTCTGTCCCTATTGTTATCTGCGCTGCTATTATTGACACGCAGCCGACTGCTGCATTCTGCATTGCTGTTCGCAGGTATAGCAGGAGCCTTGATGGCTATCGTAACGCCTAATCTCGGTTATGGTTTTGCACATTTTCGTTTCATTCAATTTTTTACTGCTCACGCTTGTATTATTCTGGCGTTGCTCTATATGACTTGGGTGGAACAGCTTCGTCCAAGCTGGAGAGCTGTGTTGGGTTCGATGATATTCGTGAACGTGGCTGCGTTGGTCGTATACAGTGTGGATGTCCTGCTTGACGCCAATTATATGTTCCTGAGACACAAACCGAATACGCCTTCAGTGCTCGACATGTTGGGCCCCTATCCCTTGTACATTCTTGGGGAAGAGGTATTGGCGTTAGTCATGTTCTCCCTAATGTACGTTCTACTCTTTGCCATTCCGGAGCGGCTGAATAATCGAGTGAAGAGAGGAAAGAGTTCAGCGCTCTAGTTAAAGGTCATCCGATACCAATGGTAGGCAGAGGGAGCTGTTCTTCGTTCTTCTATAAAGATATATTTCAAACTAAACATCCCGCAGCGGTCTGGATATCCAGATCGTTAGCGGGATGTTTGGCTGTTAACTCCACAGGGAACATGTTTCTAATTTTTATCCACGGAGCAAAGATTCCGCTCCATCCACGTAGATCCGGGTACCGGTCACATGGGAAGATTCATCAGAAGCGAGGAAGAGCACCAGATTGGCGACTTGCTTCGACGTTCCAGGTTCACCTTTGAGTGGATGTTCATGACCTTCCGGAAATTCAACCGGGATCTGTACTTCTATCAGATCGTCCGAAGGATAGGTGTTGTCATCGATGTTCGTGTCTATGGCTCCTGGGCAGACGGCGTTGACACGAATCTTGTAACGAGCCAGTTCCAATGCTGCCATCTTTGTAAAAGCCGTCTGACCTGCTTTACTGGAAGCGTATGCAGAGAACCCTATGCCAGAGAATACACGGTTACCGTTGATGGAACTCGTAATAATAATGCTTCCTCCGCGGTCTTTCAAATGGGGTATGGCGTACTTCACAGTTGCGAACGTGCCGCGCATATTGATGCCCATCGTCTGATCCCAGTCCTCAGGTTCCATCGTTTCAATGGGAGCCATCGTGCCGTTGATGCCCGCATTGGCAAATACAATATCAAGCTGTCCAGCTTGCTCTGCCACCTGATTGATTGCTTTCTGCACGTTGTCCGGTTTGGATATATCACATTCAATGACGTGGGCTTCTCCGCCTGCATTCTCAATCGTCTGTTGGGTTTTCTCTGCATTCTCCGGGGTCCGGTCCAGCATGAACACTTTGGCCCCATGCTCAGCGAAACGAATGGCGGTTGCCTGACCAATTCCTGAGCCACCTCCGGTTACAATCGCAACTTTCCCTTGCAAACGTTGTTCAGTCATCCTGATCCCTCCGTATCGTATGAATTATCAGTAACTCTCTATCTCTACATACCCGACTTAAGAGTCATGAATCATACGCACCACACAAAAAAACAGGATCGTTAAACGGCCCTGTTTCTATAATTTAGATATCATGATGATCTGATCGCTGCAAAAGTTACTTATGTTTCTTCCAGTCCAACGAACTGTTGTTCAACAGGTATTCAAAATCATTATCTTTCCGCTTCTGTTCCGCTTTACGAACTTCTTCCGCCTGCAGGCGTTCCTGCTCTTTGCGGTCTGCCTCGGCAGCCTTGGCTTCATCCGCCTGAGCTTTCAGTTTCTCTAACACATCACTGCTCAGCAGATCCTTTAGTGTGGTCGGTTTATCCTGTACTGCTTTGGGAGCAGGGGTGTGTTTTTTGGATTTTGCCATATAATAATCTCCTCTCAAAAACATGAATCAGCTTCCATTATCGTTCAGTAAATATATTATATCAGGTTCACCAAACCCATTCCATGAAACTGCGGGACAAAAGCAGGAAATAGGGGGTTACGTGACGAATGAAAACGGGTATAAATTCATATAATATTACCGATACTGCGACTATTCCCTGGAGAAAGGAGTCGTTGTTCGTGGAAGTAAACCGTAGTTTACTGAAAGGGCTTGCATGGGGTGTTGCTTTCAGCTGTCCGCTATGGATTGCGATCATCGGTTGGTTGCGTTTGATGGGATGGATGTATTGAGACGAGCGGGTTACAGAGCTGCTGCATATAGAGTTGTGCCAGAAGAGGGAAATTTTTTATAAAGTCATTTATGTAAACGCTAACATTGAATAAAGCTCTGCCTTGCGTGAATACGCAGGACAGAGCTTTATTTTGTCTTACAGGTTGTGAATTAAGATGGATAACTAAAATCCGTTCCAAAGGTAAGGTTAAGGCATTTTTACCGGTTCAGGATATTCTACTCCTTGAGTGTCGACAGTGACTTTTTTCATTACCTGATCGGTAACTGGTTTGTCTTGTCCGCCTATTTCCTGAGCAGCAATTCCATCAACGACATCCATACCTTCTGTAACTTTACCGAAAGTGGCATAGGCATTATCCAGATAATCAGCATCCGCTAACATGATGAAAAACTGGGAGCCTGCGGAGTCCAAATCATTTGTCCGCGCCATGGAGATAACCCCACGCGTGTGATTAAGATGGTTTTTATGACCATTGGATGTAAATTCTCCTTTGATGGCATAACCTGGGCCGCCCGAACCATCTCCGTTTGGATCACCACCCTGAATCATAAAGCCTGGGATAACACGGTGAAAGATCAAACCGTCATAGAAACCTTTATTCGCCAATGAGATAAAATTGTTCACCGTATTTGGTGCAATCTCCGGATAGAGCTCGATGACGATTTTCTGACCATCTGACATTTCAATTGTGGCTACAGGATTGGGACCAGTAGGCTCCACTGGAGCCGGTGTTTCCGTCGCGCTGCTTGCAGGGCGCCCACAACCACTAATGACGATAAGCAACATCGCTAGAACCAGCGACACAGCTGTTGTTTTTTTCCACCGAAAAGACATGAGAACGTTCCCCCTTGCATCTCTGCATAATATATTTAGTCAGAATTATTTTCGGATAATCCTTCAACTATCATACCGTTTTTGCGGACAAGATGGCAATGCAAGGCAGGATATTATGGGCGATAAGGGATGGTGTAAATGCTTACAGAGGTGTAAAATAAGGAAAATGCTTCCGCAGTCAGGACGTACGGGTCTGTTCCGTCCGCTCCAATACACGGCAGTCCCGGCGTCAGTAACGGAAAGGGCGTGCGGGTATATGGACTTCTCGTGGAAGCGTAATCTGGTGATTTTGTGGATTGGTGTGTTTTTTTGCAGCACCGCTTATTCGATCTCCATCCCATTTCTGCCTTTGTTTCTGAGTGGCGATCTGGGCGTTCGTGATCACCTGGAGTTCTGGTCAGGGCTTGCCTTTGGCATCACGTTTCTGGCAAGTGCGCTGGTGTCTCCCTTCTGGGGATCACTTGCTGACAAATATGGGCGCAAGCCAATGCTGATCCGGTCGGGATACAGCCTTGCGGTTTTGTATTTGATCAATTATTTTGTGCAGGACCCCTATTCATTAATCGTGGTTCGTTTGTTTCAGGGATTGCTCGCGGGGTTTGTTCCGGCGGCGATTGCACTGGTCGGAACCAACACACCGGAAGAGAAGACAGGGTATGCACTTGGTATCATGTCAACAGCCGGTGCAACAGGAGGTATAATCGGACCATTAATTGGTGGGGTGGTAAGCCACTATTATGGCAACCGGAATGCGTTTTTATTTTCCAGTATCGTAGTATTGGTCTCGGCGTTAATCGCGACCTTCTGGGTCAAAGAAGAGAACTTCAATCGGAACAAGGCACGTTCTCATGTGATGGACGACATCCGTGAAGCCAGGGCCAATCGCTTGTTTATTACGGTGCTTGGCATGATGGGCATATGTACCTTCTCCGTGATGATTCTGGAGCCATTATTGACCGTATACGTGATGGAAATGGGCATTCAGCCGGATCGTGCTTCTCTCAGCTCAGGAATTATTTTCTCTGCAGTTGGCGTAGCTACGGTTATTATGGCGCCGCGCTGGGGGAAGATCGGTTCACGAATCGGTTATGGCAAAGTACTGATCATTGGCCTTGTTGGCGGGGCGATTGGTAACCTCCTGCAATTTTTCACTACAGGTTATATTGGATTCGGAGTATTACGTTTTGTGTATGGATTGTTCTTTGCTGCGGTGTTCCCGGCGATTAATGCGATGATTGTGCAAGTGACTGAACCTGGCTTCCGGGGAAGAGCATTCAGCCTGAATCAGTCGGCTTCCCAGATCGGTACGATGGCGGGGCCGATAATCGGTGGTGTTCTGGGTGGCTGGTTGCCGATTCGTTGGATTTTTATCATCAATGGAGTGGCGCTGCTGATTACCGCCATTGTTGCGAAATGGTCCCGACTGGAGGAGAAGTTGCCGGGAGCGGGCAAACCTTTGGCGAAGTAATCAAAAACGCCAAAACGTGAAATGGCTAATTGGATAGCAGAGAGAGGGATGGCACCGTACGAATACGGTAGCCATCTCTTTTTCAGGATAAAGTCATTGTTATTACGAAATTAAAGCAAAAAGAAACCTCTTGGTAAAGAGGTTTCCTCATATTCTCATTGGATCTGTAATGCGTTCCTATTCATCTGAGGATGAATCTTTTAGGGGAACTTCAACGCCTTCAACGTTCTCCTTCGGAATGGCATGTTCAACAGCATCAAGCTGATCCTCATCTGCTAAGGCTTCGGGAAAGGAATCTTCCGTGAACAATCCAAAATTCGGATCAATATTCCGCTCGGTTACCAGATTATCGGGCTCATGTACTTGTCGCTTGTGATTATCCTTCATCGTGTCTGCACCTCCTAATTCAGGCTGTGACAAGAAGATTAGCGCCGTGGTGGAATATCGTTCTCCGGTTTCGCATCTGCCCCAGCGCCGTTTAGCAGGTCCGTCCCGTGAAGAGCGTTGGGGTCGGGTGCCGCAGGATCAACCGGACTATTCGGTTGAATAAGATCAGCATCAGGTACGGATTCGAGTGCAGGCTCCGCTGTCCGTGACTCCAATTCCGGTTCTTCCGTAGCCGCTACAAGGGGCGGATTCACTGTATTATCAGTATCAATACGTTTTCCTGTAACTTCATCAAAAGTGTCTATGTCACCTTCAGGGACTTCGGTTTCCAGTGGAATATCACGGGACCTCTGATAACGGTCGTAGTAACGTTCACTCTCTTCATTGCTAATCGGTCTGTCTGACATAAGTAGCACTCCCTCTCAGTGGATTATATTTAATGGTTGTTTTTTTGATTGTGCAGTTATCTTGAAAAGAAAGGTTCTTATTTCGTAGTTACCCAAAGGGCTAACGTTGTAATCTCGCACCCATTATGATTCCCTTGTGTTCCCAAAATATAAATATAAGCTGAAAGTGAACAATGTACGGATTACAGATTCAACGTGTATGCTTTAAAATTTAGGAAATACATATTTGACCAGAAAGTACAGAAATCCAAAGAAAATAATGATATAAGCCGCATACTTGATAAACGTGGAAGCGACCATACTTGAATCCGATTTGTGTTGGACATCCTTATGTTCTACCTCTACCGTTCTGTGTGGCTCATTCATTTGAATCACTCCTCATTGGTAAGTGTTTGCTTTGAGGAACATTACACCTGGAAGGGACGATTGAATCGCAGAGATCAGTTTTACAGCTTTTCATCTTTGGCCTATGATATGATGAAACATGGATATATGAGGGAGGGATTCCAATTGGATTGGTTTACGCTGGGGAATATGATCACTCAAATCCGAATCGGGCAAAAAGCGTCTACGCCCGGGTTTTCCCGTACCGTTATACGTCGTCCGGACGGGCTGTTCTGGGTAGGCGGGATATGGTCAGGACAGATTGTTCAGTTGCGGGATTATCTTTTCTCGGATATATGGACGATCTATGACGATGAGGAAACGGAGCAGTGGTTGGAATATCGCACAAAGATTGAACAGAAAGAGCGCGAAATGATTGAGAACCAGTTCGAAGATCTGCGCGGATAATGGAGAAAACACTCAGAACCTATCAAAAAAATGGAAATAAAACTATAAATCTACTAAAATGTGAATTTTCATTTTCCTACAAGAAGGTGACACGTCAAACTGTGGCGAATGATAAATGAGAGAACTTGGGGATAGAGAAAATAAGAACTTTGAGGTGCTGTGAATGAAAAATGTGCCCAAAGCTATCATCATCTTATGGATAAGTATGTTGAATATTCTCTGCTTGCCGCATGATTTCGTCTCAGCGACTGCAGGAGAAGTTGACAAACCTGTATCCATTACGGGATGGGAAGTAAAATGGGGGAACGTACACGATCAGGGATTCATCAGTGAGGTTCAAGGTACGGAGGAGATCTGGGAGAAGCAAGGTGCTGAAAAGCTGGAATACAGCAGCGTAGAAGCTCCTTCGGGTTCCATGTGGACTCGTGTGTCCATTCCTAAAATAAACGAAGATAGCTCGGCAATCCGTTTTGAGAATATTAAAGGGAACCACATTGTAATCTACTTGGACGATCGTAGGGTATATGAGAATTATCATTACAATTATGATAACAACGCTGTGTTGTTACCCTTATCAAGTGAGAATTCAGGTGGAAAACTTTACGTATGGTCAGAGAATGAAAAAGGCAGACTTGGCATCTACGGAACGGTTCAGGTTGGGCCTTATGCTACATTACAGGAAAAGTACATTCACAATGGACTGCTTGATGTGATATTGGGAGCGACCTTTGTGTTCACGGCTCTAACGATGCTGAGTTGCACTTTTTTCCTGGGCAAATTCCATAAAGGGTTGTGGATTTCGCTATGTATCGTGATGGGTTCAATCGGAACGATGATTATCACCTATTCACAGTTTTTATATACGTTCTACCAGGTTTACGGTAATCTGTATTCCGTATTGTTTGACCTGGCTATGCTGATGGGCATGCCTGCACTCTGTTATTTTTTTGAACAAATTATCGGACCAGGTCGTTATGGCATCTTTACCAAACTAAGAAAATTCCAATTCATCTATTCTGTAGTTGCTGTGGCTGCTCTGATGATTGATTTTATTTCAGGCGGTCAATGGGACATGCTCTATAGTTTGTTGGTTCAGAACGTGATTGGATTCGTTCTCGTAATCCTGTTGAGCATCTTAATGATCGGCACCATCTCCAAAGCGCTTCAACGGAGCCGGGAAGCTCTTTTGCTTGCTACGGGATTCGGCACATTTGCCTTAATCAGTGTTGCTGAACTACTGTGGTATTACCAGCGTAATGGAACATATCATCTGATATGGTGGAAATGGTCCATGGTTGCTTTTATTATCTCACTTATTGCCATACTGGGAAGCCGATTTGCTGAAAAACATACCAAAGTGCTTGAATACTCGAAAGAGTTGGAATTGTTCAATAATGAATTGCAGCGATCCGAGAAAATGGAAATCATTAGCGAACTGGCGGCGTCGGTTGCTCATGAGGTTCGTAATCCGTTGCAGGTGACACGAGGATTCCTTCAGCTCATGACAGAGCAGGAAGACAACAAAAACAAGGGATATGTGCGGATTGCTTTGGAGGAGCTTGATCGGGCTTCCGGCATTATTACCGACTTCCTAACGTTTGCCAAACCGGAGTTCGATCATATTGTCTCTCTCAATATCGCGGATGAATTTAATCATATTGAAGGCATTCTTGTACCGATGGCTAATCTGGAAGGCGGTAAAATAACAACTGACATTCCGCCAGATCTATGGATTAGAGGGAACTCTTCCAAGTTCAAACAGGCTTTTATTAATATTATTAAGAATAGTATTGAAGCGCTGCAAGGACAGGGTCAGATTGATATTTGGGCCTATGCTCAGGATGGGGTTATCAAGGTACATGTTAGGGATAACGGTGAGGGCATGGATGAGGAAGCACTGGTCCGCCTTGGGGAGCCTTATTTCTCGAACAAAATTAAGGGGACAGGCCTTGGCATGATGGTGACCTTCCGAATCGTTGAAGCCATGCATGGGCAGATTAGCTTTACAAGCACAAAAGGGGTAGGAACAGAGGCCGTTGTATCTTTTGCCGCGTTCGTCGAATGACGAGCGGTAGAAGTGTACGATGGCTTTTTTGTTCGCTACCCCTGATGTCGATCAATTACATATTCAATCTAATCCGTTTAGCTTCTCCACGGTCCGCAATTTACGTCATAATCCACTTTGGCTGGATTGGGAGGAATCACGAGAACATAGTCGTTCTGTTGTTCTTCAACGGTACGGACTTGAATGTGTTCAGGAATATCAATGCCAAATGCTTCACGAAGCGCTTGCTTCGGGTTGGAGTGCAGTTGTTGTCTGAAGTGCTCATCGGTCCAGGCCTTTTCAATAATATCCTCGTGCAACGTTTTCTCTGATACCATCATCGTCAACATTCCCTTCATATTTAAAATTCAACTGTACCAGCTCTTCTTTTGTGATTAGGACAAATGTTGTTTCTCGCTGATCCAGTAATGAAACCCGCCTTGAAAAAGCATTTTTTTGTGTTGTTCAATGTCCTGAACAGTTTGTCCCAGAATGCCGCATAAGTAAGAATTAAACGCTTCGAGATGTGAAATTCCCGAGTTAGAAGATGTTATTCTGATGTTATATTGCTGAGCAATGTCTACATAGGAGTTCATCAATTGAGTATTGTATACATTATCATGTACACGTTCGCTTACAGGATGAGCCGGGTAATTATGTTCCAGTGCTGCGGATATGTGGGAGAGGAAGCTGTTGTAATTTCCATGCACAGCATCTTGTTTGGTGTCTGTGAAGTCATCTGTCATCTGGAGAGTCATCAGTGCAATGTTGACGGCAGAACATACCGGAGTGATACGATGCTCCTGTTCCAAAAGAAGCAGTGAGCCAGCAGCTCCAAGCAGAAGTGGGGCAGCTTTTTGGGCGATTAATAGCGGGCTTCTCTTGAAATAATCGATGGTGTTCTCACCGGTGACGCTCATAGCCCAATCCTCCACATACTGTCTGAAATACGTCCAGAACGGGGAAGAAACGCTGAATAGCTCTGAATAGGCACAGATCGCATCCACGTAGTAAAGATTACCCAGTGATAATTTCAGTGTCACATCTTCTGGCTGTTCGTCCATAACTTCATCCTGATTCAGAAAATATAGCATATGCAGGAGACAAGCAGTACTCAGTTTGTGTGCCTTCTCTGGAGGTAGACCATCCGAGAGTTGCATCCACAATGGAATAATGTAGCCAATGTAACTGTGACCCGAATCTCGTAACAAAGGATTGACCAAATGAAGTTGTTCTAGTGCATGTTCTGACATTGGTTCAGGATATTTCTGTACCAGCTGCTCTGCTGCAGCGAACACCACCTCCACATCGGATCTAAACGGATCAAACCATTCTCTCCGCATCGTTTGGTTACGCCCTTCCCAAAGTAAAGTAATAAGGACTATTCGACTAGATCATGAAGTTACTTCCAGTATACCGGAAATGAATTGAAAAAAATAGGAGGTTTTGTGATGAATTGTGAAAAAAACAATGACATTTTGTATTTTTATGGCATAAAAAAGCGGAAGTTAGGCTCAAACTAAGAGAGCACAGGATTTTGACATATGAAAGGAAGAAGAGAAATGAAATACAGATGGAAAAAATGGATGGCAGCCGGACTGGCAGCCGTATTTATAACAGCATCAACCGGCTATACGGCATCCGCTGATCCAAATGGATCTGTTGAGGATCATATGGCGACACCATCTTCCTCCTCAAACCAGACCAAGCCATGCATGCAAGCAGGTCATGGCCTGTTTATGATTGGAGAAACCGCGGACCTGCTCGGTATTGGGCTCCGTGATTTAAAGGAACAGATGGAGCTTGGCAAAACGTTGACTCAGATTGCCAAGGAGCGCAAGGGACTTAGTGAAAATCAATTGTTGGAGAAGCTGAAGCCCTCGCTCTCTCAGCGATTGGATAAAGCAGCCGAAGAAGGCTGTCTCACGAAAGAGCAGGCAGCAGCAGCCAAAGCAGGAATGGATACCAAGCTGAAGAAGGTAATTAACACACCACTGCGGGAATTAAGACGTGAGTTCGCTCACCACGGCAACAGACGTCCGATGATGGACAAGGGGGCTATTGCACGCTTTATCGGCATCACCTCGGAGCAGCTCCATCAGCAGCTTCAAAGCGGGAAATCACTGGCTGAGATTGCTCAGGCAAAAGGCATCAGTGAAACGCAACTGGTAGACAAGCTGAAGGAGCAGTTGACGGGTGACCTGAAAAGGTTCGTTAATCAGAAGGGCAATGCACATCAAGGTCCTGGTCCTCACGAACCTGTACCCGGTCGATCCGCTTCCACAGAAGTGAAGTGACAAAGAGCGTCTTCCACGAAGGGAGACGCTTTTTCTATATTCGACTAGAATTAGCTGGTTTCCGGACTGCGATTTGCGTTGGCTGACGGATTGCGCTCGGATGAACTATTTCTGCTCGCAGAAATAGTATCATGCAAACGGGGACTTAGGCGTTTCTTCCGTTGTAATCCTATGGTGAAGCGAGAACCAGGAAGTTGGGAAAGTCCCCAACTGATTGCAAGGGACGTTGCTACGGTAACAAGAAACGAAAGCAATGTTATCGGTAGATGCCATCCGGTTAGTGTAAGTGGCCGGGTAATATACGCAATGCAATAGATAACCAGTGCATGAACCAGATAGCCACCAAAGGAATATCGGCCAATCCACGTCAGGAGACGCTGAAATGGTGTATCTTTGCCTCGCAGCAGTACAAGGAACCCATAGAACATGAACATCTGAGCCATGATGATGATGAATGTCGTGGGCTTCAGATAGGTTGAGATATTCAGATTAACGACATCGTCTGATCCCCGCAGCACATCATATCCAAGCCAGATGTACATGCCGATAAACAGACAGACCATCCAGGGCAATACCTTTGCAGTCCAACTTCTCCAACTATCCACTGACCAGGCACAGACTGCCCCCAGCAAAAAGTAAAACCAGTACATAACCCATGAATAAGAGCGATATTGCAGCAAACCCGACCAGGGTTGGGGTAAGGAAGCTGTCCACCCGCCCATATCGTAGTAGGACCATTTCATAAGTAAAGTGTATAATGCCATCCCAATGAGAATCAGCGTGATGACGGATTGCATCGGGGTGAAGCGTGTAACTTTTTCAATACGTTTCTGAATGAACTTGGCTCCCGCAAGAAACAGGGGAAACAGAATATAGAACTGAAACACCATAATCACAAACCACAGATGATATCCCGTCTGGGGGAGGAACAGTTCACGAACAAAACTCCGGAAGTCCGGCATACCCGAAAGCCAGAACTCAGGCGTGAATATCCGGACAAACAACCAATAGATGAATGTCCATACCACAAAGGGCACATAGATATCTCCAAACCGCTTACGGATAAAACGGGGGTAATCCGGTTTGGTGTGACTATGATGATAGAACAGCATTACACCGGACAGAAAGACAAATGTCGGCGTACCGAAACGAGTCAGATGATAAATCATGGTCAGCATGATGGAATCGGGTTGTTCAATATCGGCGCGATATATATATTCCGCGATGTTATGCTGCATCACAATAGCGAGAAATGCAAGGCCGCGCAGCTGAGTCCATTCCACGATTCGCGGTTTATTCACGTGTATTCCTCCTTCGTGTAACCGGAATTCATCATTTAAGGGTACCTGTTGAACATTAAGGCTGCATTAAATGGGGAAAATAGGTACAAAAAAAGATGGCGGCAGCCATCTTTTTAATTGGAGTATCATTGCGATACCTGCCTCATTTTGTTTCCATTCCATTTAGTTTAAGTCTGGTACTTTTGTTGATTCATCCTCTGAGGATTTCGCATCTTCCTCAAACAAATTCTGAATGTATGCTTGGAGTTTCGGTTTATTCACACCGAGTACTTGGGCAGAACCTGCAAGTTCATTGGTTAGCAACTTGTTAGGAGGGATCTGCTGTTTATCGATTTCATTTACGTTAATATCGAATCCGAGCGAAGCCAATTTTAACATCTGTGTTGGACTGAGGTCTGTCTCGATATATGGAGCGACAGCTTCCAATATTTCAGGAATCTTGAAGAGTGACGTAGTGCTCTGCATCTTCTTAGCCAGCTCAGTCATGAAAATCCGCTGCCGCTCGGTACGCGTAAAGTCTGATGTGGCATCATGCCGGAATCGCACATATTGGAGGGCGGTCTTACCGTCCATATGCTGAAGTCCTTTTTTGAGATCAATATCGTACATATGTTTATCTGCTTTGCTGGTATAATACATGTCTTTCTCCACATCAATATCGATCCCGTCTACAGCATCAACCAGCGCCATGAATCCGATAAAATCGGTATACACGTAGTGCTGGATAGGGATGCCGAGCAAGTCACCGACCGTTTGTTTGGTTAATTCCGCTCCGCCGTAAGAGAAGGCCGCGTTGAGTCTGCTCTTTCCGTGTCCCGGAATATCAACATATGTATCACGCAGAACAGAGAAGAGATGGGCTTTCTTGGATACCGGATCAATGGAAGCGACCATGACCGAATCTGAACGGCCGGCATCATCCCCTCTGGTGTCACCTCCAAGCAGCAAAATGTTAACTCGTTCCTTCCCTTCCCATTTAGGAACAGGGGTGGTTGGAGTGTCCGTATTTTGGTTTGTGTCAGAAGTGGAAGTCTCGGAAGCGGTTGAGATGCTATTGGCAAAATGAACGATCGAGTATCCGTAATATACAATGACACCGGTTATGGCAAGTGCCAGGGTTAGGGATGTCCCCCATAACCATTTCTTAAGCATAATCTTCACCTTTCTATGAATGAACTATTATGTAACCCAAACTAGTTTAACAAAAAGTAAGAGAAATGTCCTCTTTGATTTCGAAAGTTCGGTTACTAGGCGACATATTTGACAAATAGTTAGTGTATATTTATTATGTAAAAAATAATCGTGTTTTGTGTAATGGAGGTATTAAACGACTGTTATGAATCAATCTGTATTTAATTGGATCAACCAGTTTGCAGACCGAATTCCGTTTCTGGACTGGTTTATGATTACATCAGCTGAATATGCGGTTTGGGTTATGATAGGGCTTCTTGTGATTGTGTGGTTTCTTGGCAATCCGTCGAAGCAACGAATTGTGTTTTATGCGTGTGTAGCTTCGATTGTAGCACTTGTTTTGGCAAAATGGGGAATTTCACCTGTGGTAGGTCATCCAAGGCCGTTCATGGAAGGCACGGTGCATCAACTGGTTCCGCATGTACCAGATCCATCATTTCCAAGTAAACATGCTTCCTTTGTATTCGCGCTCGCTGCAGCTTCGTTTTTTATCGGGCGTCGCTTCGGTATGTGGATGCTGTTACTTGCTGTGCTGACAGGAGTGTCGCGTGTCTATGTAGGTGTACATTATCCTGGAGATATTCTGGGCGGATTCATTCTAGGTAGCCTGGTCAGTGTGATCCTGATCGCTACGCGTAATTATACCAAGTCGATTCCCGATTTCTTCATTAACATTCATCGGCGGATTTTCCGTTAGAAACAGTTGAATATAGTAGAGGTTGGAAGAGAAGTATTGGATACGAGAGCCTTAAGTTTTTGGTGAGCCAAAGACTTAAGGCTTTTTTGTGTTTATTTCGAAGTTAACTGAAATTTACAAAAATCGAATTCAGATATCTACAATTCATGACGATACGTGTCGATATACTATAAATATGTACTAGTTGAGGAGTGGGGAACATGAAAGATACGCGGGGAAACGTGAAGGGGAAATTGAGATTAACAATTCGAATGAAATTACTGACTGGATTTCTAATGGTAGTGGCTTTACTGGCTTTTGTAAGCATTTATGCGTTAACCCAAATTCATGATATGTCCAAAAAGGCCGATGAAATCGATAAGATGTGGATGCCCAGTGTGAGCCTGCTTGGGATGATGAATGGTGATATTTCGGACGTCGAGCGGCTTGCTCTTGCCGTAATTGTCGAAACAAATCCAACTGAAATCACCAAGATGAATGAAGTGTTGGAACAGCTCCAAGCCAAGATTGCGATTGAGCGCAAGGAACTGGTTTCACTCATCTCAGACAATACCGAAGCAGTGGCAATGTACAATACATTTAGCACGAACTATGAGGCGTATTTGGCGAAAATGCCGGAATTTATGAAATTGGGCATGGCTAACAATTACGAAGAAGCCAGCAGATTGCATTCAGAGGCCTATCCGTTATGGTATACAGCGAATGATACCATTGCCCAATTAATCACGATGGGGAACTCACTGTCGGATGCAGCAACGAATACATCGGTTGAGTCTGCTGAACAAGCATTTAATATTATATTGGGAGTCACTATTGTTGCTTTCCTGGTGGCCATGTTTATTGCCTTCTTCATTGCAAGCATCATCTCGCGTCCAATTCAGAAGATGAATGCAGCAGCGATGTTGATTGCAGATGGGGATCTGACCAGTGAGAAGATTGTTCTCAAGAACAAGGATGAGCTGGGAACGCTGGCCGATTCCTTCAATGTGATGACTGGCAACCTGCGGGAGATGATTCAATCTGTATCGATGACATCCGAACAGGTAGCCGCTTCCTCGGAAGAACTTCTCGCGAGTGCTGAGCAGAATACAAGGGCGTCGGAACAGATCTCCGAGACGGTTGAGGAATTGGCTGTAGGCACATCGGATCAAGTAGATATGGTGAAACGTTCTTCACAGGCGATGAGTGAAATGGCTCTTGGTTCGGAACAAATCGCTGAGCTTGCTCAAAGTGTATCCGTATCTGCTGTTGATGCAGCGAATCAGTCAGCCGAAGGAAATATGATTATTCAGCAGGCTGTTGAACAGATGGGATCTGTTCGCAACTCCATTGCATCACTGACAGAACTGGTTACAGGGTTGGGAGAACGTTCCGCAGAGATTGGTACCATTACCGAGGTTATCAACAATATTGCCCGTCAGACTAATCTGCTTGCATTGAATGCAGCAATTGAAGCGGCACGTGCAGGTGAGCACGGACGTGGCTTCGCAGTCGTAGCCGGAGAAGTACGGAAGCTCGCAGAGGAGTCTTCTACATCCGCGCAGCGGATTACGGATCTTGTCCAATTGATTCAGAAGGATACAGATCATGCGGTGCAGGCTGTGAAAGTGAACAGCAATGAAACGGAAGCCGGCATTGAGATTGTAACAGCGGCTGGACAAGCCTTTGAACAGATTTCGGATGCAGTGAACAAGGTCGCTGGTGAAATCCAGGAAGTATCTGCAGGTTCGGAGGAAATGTCAGCAAGTACGAATGAAGTTGTAGGGTATGTGGATCAGATCTCTAACATTGCGGGAGAAGCAGCAGGCGGGGTACATAATGTATCTGCCGCAACCCAGCAGCAGCTGGCTTCAATGGAAGAGATCGCTTCCTCCGCAGGTTCTTTGTCCAAAATGGCTGAAGAGTTGCAGGAGCAAATCAACAAATTCAGAGTGTAAACGATCCAAAAGTAGGGTGTTCAGACTGGATAGTACCATGGATCATCATGCAACCTGTAGCACGGGTTATTCAAAATATCAGGACTGTTTCTCATATTGCGTTCAAGCGATATGAGGGGCAGTCTTTTTTGTCATATCACTACCCAAACATGTCACAACAATGTTATTTCAGAAGTCACCAGCGCTGATATTGCAACTGGGGCAAAAGGATATAATGGTAATTAATGGTGGAAATACATGGAGTCACACCATAGAAAGGAGCGGGTCATTACATCAGTGTAATTGGAAAATTACGAGACGACTATTGCAAAAGGAGATGAATGGTTGAAGATGAAGGGAAGCTGGTGGAGACGAATCGCTATCCTCGCGTTATCGGTAGGGCTACTGGCAGGAAGTACATCCATACAGGCATGGAGTGGTAAGGCAGATGCGGCTGCCGGAAATCATAACTATGCGGAGGCATTACAAAAGGCGGTTTATTTCTATGAAACTCAGCGTTCAGGGAAATTGCCGGAAGACAATCGGGTGGAATGGCGTGGTGATTCCGGATTAAATGACGGAGCGGATGTTGGGGTTGATTTGACCGGAGGGTGGTACGATGCTGGAGATCATGTGAAATTTGGTCTGCCCATGGCCTATTCGGCTACGATGTTAGCTTGGTCTGTTGTGGAATACCGCGAGGGATACGAGCAGGCAGGGCAACTGGAGCAGATTAAGGATAACTTGAGATGGGCCACAGATTATTTTGTGAAAGCGCATTCGAAACCAAATGAATTATGGGGACAGGTCGGAGCGGGCAATACAGACCATGCCTGGTGGGGACCGGCTGAAGTGATGCAGATGAACCGTCCTGCTTATAAGATCGATGCATCCTGTCCGGGAAGTGAACTTGCGGGAGAAACTGCAGCGGCACTCGCTTCTTCATCCATTGTGTTCCGGGACAGTGACCCGGCTTATGCCAACAAACTACTTCAACATGCCAAGGAACTGTACAGCTTCGCGGATACGTATCGAGGCAAATATTCGGATTGCATTACAGATGCCCAATCGTTCTACAATTCATGGACAGGTTACTATGATGAACTCGCCTGGGCTGCAACATGGTTATATATGGCGACAAATGATAGCGCTTACTTGTCCAAGGCGATTGCTACAGCGAATCTGTGGCAGGCAGATGGACAGAACGGGAACTGGGCCTATACTTGGACCCAAGGCTGGGATGACAAACACTACGGAGCCCAGATTCTGCTGGCTCGCATTACGTCGAGTCTGAACATGCCAGAAGCGACGCGGTTCATTCAATCCACGGAGCGCAATCTGGATTATTGGTCTGTAGGCACGAATGGACAAAGAATCAAGTATACACCGGGCGGGCTTGCCTGGCTTGATACATGGGGATCGCTCCGATATGCAGCGAATGCATCTTTTATTGCTTTTGTATACTCCGACTGGGTCAGTGATCCGGTGAAGAAGGCAAGGTATCAGGACTTTGCCGTCTCTCAAATGAACTACATTCTGGGGGATAATCCTCGCCAGAGCAGTTATGTGGTCGGTTATGGTCAGAATCCGCCTAAGCATCCTCATCACCGGACCTCTCACAGTTCATGGACGAACAATGAAAATACACCTTCAGAGCACCGTCACACGTTGTACGGAGCGATGGTTGGTGGACCGGATGCAACGGATGCCTATACCGATTCCATTGGCGACTATGTCAGCAATGAGGTGGCAACCGATTACAATGCAGGCTTTACAGGCGCGTTAGCCAAGATGAATCTGTTATTCGGCCAGAATGATCAGCCCATCGCGAATTTTCCGGCTCCGGAAGTGAAGACAGATGAGTTCTTTGTCGAAGCTGCCGTGAAGGCATCCGGTCCCAATTACACGGAAATCAAGGCTCAACTAAACAATCGTTCCGGCTGGCCTGCGCGGATGGGGGATAAGTTGTCTTTTCGCTATTTTCTGGATCTAAGTGAAGTTTACGCTGCAGGATATACCGTATCTGATGTCAAGGTTACAACCGCATACGCCGAGGGTGCTACCGTATCCCAACCGGTTGTGGTTGATGCAGCGAAACGAATCTACGCTGTTACGGCGGACTTTACTGGGACCAAGATATATCCAGGCGGGGAAGGACATTATCGCAAAGAGGTCCAGTTCCGCATTACCGGCCCGCAAGGCGCCTGGAATGCGAATAATGATCATTCATTCCAGGGCTTGGGCACAGGTAATGTGGCGAAGAGCGTATATCTCCCAGTCTACGATGCGGGAATACGGATATACGGTCAGGAACCTGGTGTTACACCAGTTGTCACTCCTGTTGCACCTTCTGGCGTGCAGGCTGTATCAGGGAATGCTCAGATCATCCTGACCTGGGTAGCATCACCTGGGGCAGAATCGTACAACGTGAAGCGTGCCGAGGTGAATGGGGGTCCATATACTTCTGTAGCTACAGATGTACATGGATTGACATACACGAACACGGGGCTTACCAACGGGAAGACCTATTATTATGTGATGACGGCTGTTAATTCAGCCGGAGAATCGCCCGGTTCTGCACAAGTCTCTGCCACGCCGCAGGCTGGAACATCGTTGCCTGGCGCACTGACATTAAGCGGTACGGCAGGTAATGCCCAGTCGATTCTGACCTGGACGGCAGCAATGGGAGCTGTGACTTATAAGGTACAGCGCTCCGTTGTGGGTGGTGCATATACCGATGTGGCAACTGGATTGGCAGTATTGAATTATATCGATGCAACAGCGGTAAATGGAACGGCGTACAGTTATCGAATCGCCGCCGTGAATGCGAGCGGACAGACGTTGTCCAATATCGTGACGGTGACACCGAGTGCGCCTCCGGTAACGACGGGCACGCTTGAGGTGCAATATCGTAATGGAGGGTCAGGTACTTCCGGCAATGCGGTGACTCCGCAGTTTAATCTAAAAAACACAGGCACTCAGGCGATTGATCTGAGTACCGTGAAGCTCCGGTATTATTTTACCAAGGACGGTGCAGGGGATCTGACCTTCTGGTGTGATTATGCTCAGATCGGCACGGCTAATATTGAAGGCAAATTTGTCACGCTGACTCCGACAACGGGCACAGCGGATACGTATCTGGAGATCAGCTTCAAATCCGGGGCTGGCAGCCTGGCTGCTGGAGCGGAGACGGGTGTGATTCAGGGGCGCTTTTCCAAGAACAATTGGAGCAATTTCGATCAGAGCAACGACTATTCCTATGATGCAACCAAGACAGCTTTTACCGCATGGAATCAAGTAACTGGGTTTCAGGGAGGTGAGAAAGTCTGGGGCATTGAGCCATAACCTAACAGGGAGTTCAACAGCATGGGCAGACCCACGGTAATTCAAATTGAATTTCACCATTCCAGGGAGGTATATACATGTTGAAATCAGCTGCGAAAAAAAGTTTGTCTGCCATGCTAGCAGGGACCGTTATGCTGACCGGGTACACCGGTTTGTGGGCAGGTCCCCAAACGGTTTATGCCGAAGAGCAGAACATTGATGCTCAGGCGGACGGAATAAATGAAGCTCGATTTTTGCAATTGTATGATCAGCTGAAAGAACCGGCGAACGGTTATTTTTCTCCAGAGGGCATTCCCTATCATTCCATTGAAACGCTGATGAGCGAGGCACCGGATTATGGGCACATGACGACATCCGAGGCATACAGTTACTGGCTCTGGCTGGAAACGATGTATGGTCACTATACGGGAGATTGGTCCAAACTGGAAGCGGCTTGGGACAGCATGGAGAAATACATCATCCCTGTCAATGAAGGTGACGGCAAGGAAGAGCAGCCTACGATGAGTTATTACAATCCGAACAGCCCGGCCACCTATGCAGCGGAAAAACCATTTCCGGATCAATATCCTTCTGCCATTAACGGTCAATATGCGGCCGGAAAAGACCCACTTGATGCCGAGCTGAAATCTTCCTACGGCAACAATCAGACGTACCTGATGCACTGGCTGCTGGATGTGGATAACTGGTACGGGTATGGTAACCTGCTGAATCCGAATCATACAGCGGCTTACGTGAATACATTCCAGCGTGGAGAGCAGGAGTCTGTATGGGAAGCCATTCCACACCCATCCCAGGACAATAAAACGTTTGGCAAAACGGGCGAAGGTTTCATGAGCCTGTTTACCAAGGAGACTCAGACACCGGCTGCCCAGTGGCGTTATACCAACGCAACGGATGCTGACGCACGTGCGGTGCAGGTACTGTATTGGGCGAAGGAGATGGGCTACACCAATACAACGTATCTGGACAAAGCGAAGAAGATGGGCGACTATCTGCGCTATGGGATGCACGACAAGTACTTCCAGAAGATCGGAAGTGCCAAGAACGGCACACCAACTGCCGGTACAGGCAAAGACTCTAATATGTATCTGATGGCATGGTATACCTCATGGGGCGGCGGCCTTGGCGAGGGTGGGAACTGGGCTTGGCGGATTGGAGCCAGTCATACGCACCAGGCTTACCAGAATCCGGTGGCAGCGTATGCCTTGTCTGATCCGGCAGGTGGCCTGATTCCAAAATCGACAACTGCCAAGGCAGATTGGAATGCATCGCTGAAGCGCCAATTGGAGTTCTACACCTGGTTACAGTCTCACGAAGGGGCAATTGGCGGTGGAGCGACGAACAGTTTTGATGGCTCCTACAAAGCTTATCCTGCTGGAACCAGTACGTTCTATGACATGGCTTATCAGGAAGCTCCTGTATATCGGGACCCCGACTCCAACACGTGGTTTGGTTTCCAGGCTTGGTCGCTGGAGCGTGTAGCTGAGATGTATTACATTCTTGCTGAGAGCGGGGACCTCAGTTCTGAGAACTTCCAGATGGCCAAAAAAGTCATTACCAAGTGGGTCGACTGGGCCAAGGATTATGTATTCGTCGATGAGCGTCCGGTGACGGATGCACAAGGATATTATCTGAATGCGGCAGGTCAACGGATACTTGGAGGTACCAATGCACAGGTTGCTACTACACCTGCACCGGGCGAATTCTGGATTCCAGGCAGCCAGGAATGGCAGGGGCAACCGGATAAATGGAATGGGTTCAGTGCCTTTACGCAAAATCCGAATTTCCATGTGGTAACCAAAGATCCTGCTCAGGATACAGGCGTACTGGGGAGCTATATCAAAGCCCTGACGTTCTTTGCTGCGGGGACTCAAGCCGAAGGCGGCGTACTCAGTGCCAAAGGCCAGGAAGCCAAAGATATGGCCGAGAAACTATTGAATACGGCGTGGGATTACAATGATGGTGTGGGGATCGTGACTGAAGAAGTCCGTAAAGACTACTTCCGCTTCTTTGCCAAAGAGATCTATATTCCGGCAAACTGGACGGGAACCTTCGGGCAGGGGAACACGATACCGGGTACAGCCGGCGTACCTTCTGACCCGGCCAAAGGTGGTAATGGCGTATACATTGGTTACTCTGACCTGCGTCCAGCCATCAAGCAAGATCCGGCTTGGGCTTATCTGGATAATCTGTACAAAACGTCTTATAATCCAACAACGAAAAAATGGGAAAATGGCGCACCAACGTTTACGTATCACCGTTTCTGGTCACAGGTGGATATGGCTACCGCGTATGGAGAATATGATCGTCTCCTGGGTAACACAGGAGGCCCAGTGGTCCAAGTGCCAGCAGCTCCGGCGGGTCTGACAGCTGCTGCAGGCAGTGAGCAGGTTGCTCTGAACTGGACCGCATCCACTGGTGCCGCTTCTTACACGGTAAAACGTGCAGAGGTGAACGGTGGCCCGTATACTTCCGTAGCAACGGGTGTTACCGGTTCGACCTTCACAGATACAGCACTGACCAATGAAAAAACGTACTATTATGTGGTGACTGCAGTGAATACGGCGGGTGAATCTGCACCTTCTGCTCAGGCCTCTGCAACACCGCAAGCGGGAACCTCTATACCGGGAGTGTTAACCCTTACGGGAACGGCAGGCAATAATCAGGCTGTGCTGACATGGACCGCATCGACCGGAGCTGCAAGTTACAAGGTACAACGCTCGGTTGCAGGTGGAGCCTACGCCGATCTGGCTACAGGTCTGACGGTGCTGACTTACACGGATGCCACGGCAGTGAACGGTACCGCATATAATTACCGAGTGGTGGCAGTAAATGCAAGCGGGCAGACCTTGTCCAACGTAGTGACGGTGACACCAACAGCGCCTCCTGTAACAACAGGTGCACTTGAAGTACAATACCGCAATGGTGGTTCAGGGACGTCAGGCAATGCGGTGACCCCGCAGTTCAATATCAAGAACACAGGCACGACAGCAGTGGATCTGAGCCAGGTGAAGGTGCGGTATTACTTTACGAAGGATAGTGCATCAGATCTGAGTTTCTGGTGTGATTACGCTCAGATTGGCAGCGCCAACGTTGAAGCTCACTTTGTGACGGTAGATCCGGCTAAAGGGACAGCGGATACGTATCTGGAGATTGGTTTTAAGTCCGGGGTAGGCAGTCTGGCTGCCGGAGCAGAGACGGGAATTATCCAGGGGCGCTTCTCGAAGAACAACTGGACGAATTTTGATCAGACCAATGACTATTCTTTTGATGCTTCCAAAACGGCCTTTAGCGCCTGGAACAAAGTGACCGCTTATATTAGCGGAGTCAACGCTTGGGGGATTGAGCCATAGTCGATTCATATTGAGACAGAGTACAGCCGGGGAGAGATCTCCGGCTTTTTGTATGATGATTTTAGGATTACAGGTACTCATAATAGGGAAATGAACCATAGTAATGTTTACCAAATATAGAATTTAAATATTAAAATATAGGTCATATGACGCATGTCCTAAGTGATGCGCGGTTTAGGTCTCTTTTCTGCGCAAAACGAAGCGTAGCAAATAGTTACAATAATTTAACCTTTGAAAAAGAAGAGATTTGCGGCAGTTTTAGCCAACTGGTGTGAGAGGTTTCCCTGATTCTTAGTGCTCAAGCCTGCCTGATCGAATACAGGACTTTGGACTGATGATCGTTATGGACAGCCCGTTTTACAATGGGGCAAGCCCGGCGAATGAGGCCAGGTTAAAATTCTGTAACATCAGGGGGAACACGACATCATGAACTGGAAAAGCAAGATCATTACTGCAAGTGTAACAGCAACGATGCTGATGGGAAGTCTGACAACAGGAGCATTAACGACACCTGCATCAGCAGCGGCAGTTGATAATTCAAAAGTTAAAGTCATCTGGGGAGTTAATTTGCGTACATCGCCATCTTCTTCCGCAAGCATTGTTCGTTTGGTGCCAAAAGGAGAGACTGTCACGGTAGTGCAAAAATCCGGATCAGGCTGGTATAAAGTTACGGACTCCGGTAACCGGACAGGATACATATCTTCTTCTTCAAAATATACACAAGCTGTGAAAGGCAACACGACAACAGGAAGTGGCAGTACTAGTGGGTCTGGTTCAGTTACAGGCAGTGCTTCGGTGGAGAAAGTGATTGCTGCCGGTATGAAATATTGGGGGACGCCTTATGAGTTTGGCGCAAGTCGTAACAGTACGGCTACGTTCGATTGTTCAAGCTTTGTCCGCCAGGCATTTATTGATGCGCTTGGAATCAAGCTTCCATCCGATTCGCGTAAACAAGGTGCTTATGTGAAAGCCAATGGTACCGTTCAGACCAATTGGAAAAATCTGAAGCGTGGTGACCTGATGTACTTTATGTCCTACAAAGGCAGCTCGGCTTCATCGTATTCTAGTGTGAACAAATCTACTGCTACGATTACCCACACGGGAATTTATCTGGGTGACGGCAAAATACTGCACACCTATTCCAACGCTGGCGGCGGTGTAACGATTAGTGATATCTCCGGCAAACATTGGGAGTACCGTTTCTTGTTCGGTGGAAGTGCACTTTAAGTTCCAGGATGCATATTCAATAATGACCATATATAGAACCTTCCATCTCTGCTCTATACGGGGGATGGAAGGTTCTTTTTGTTGTTTATTAGTCCTGGTAGTACAGACGGAACAGAATATCCTGATCATAGTTGCCGAATCCTTGACCATACAACGTTAGCCCACCCACATGCTGCGCATCTTCCTCCACGGAGAGGCGCAATGTCCACTGGTTGCGTTCCACGGGAATATCCGCAAGCGTAATTTCGGACATATGCTGTCCATCAATAAAGGTGCCCTCATGGGTGATCCGCAGCACTTTGAGCATGCCGTATTGATTGACACTGTCGCTCCACCATTCCGGGGTGAACATGCCTCGTCCATTTCCGGAATCTCCAGGACTTGTCCATTCACCGAGTCGAATTCCGTTGAGCATGAAGGTAATATCCGAAGGCCAGTTTGGGTTGACCGAAGGAGCTTCTGAACCTATCTCAAGTGACAATTCAATGGCACTGATCTGTTGACCTGACAAGATATAGTTTGGAATTTTGTATTCCACGAATCCGCGTCCAAACCAGAGAATATGGGCATGCATGCGTTCGGGATCTAGAAAATAGCGTGGATCATCATACTGTCCAATGACCTGATTGGATGTAGCCAGACCACAAGTTGGATACACATCAAAATGGGTGTAATGCCCGACAGGGATTGCCACTTCATGAAGCTTGCGGATGGTGCCCGTTTCCTGTGGCATAGAGATGCCAATCCAGTCGACTGCCAGGCTGTTCATTTTGTGCGTGCCGCCATCCTTACGAATCATTTTGGACTGAATAATGCCCACATCCTGAAGCTTGCGAACATGCATGGTTACAATTGCGCTGCTCAGGCCGAGGGATGCGGCAATGTCCTTCACGTTCATTGGGGTCTCCGCGACAAGCCTGATAATCTGCAGACGGACTTCACTCGCGAGTGCCTCGTATAGGGGCAGCCATTCTGCATCGGTATTTGCTCTGATCACATCTGTTCCTCCATTTTTGATTTATAGAATTAAGTTAAACATAAATCCAATGAAAAGAATAACATTTTGCAAAATTCAGGTTGAAATTGGTGCCATAATCGATTTTAATATAAATATGAACGTTGATCCATAGATTATCAATTAATTTTTATATTAATCTTAGGGAGCTGAACTTCACGATGGAAAAAGCAAAAATGACGGTAGACAAGGATTTCACAATTGGCGTAGTTGATAAACGTTTATACGGTTCATTTATTGAACATCTGGGACGTGCCGTATACGGTGGTATATATGAGCCGGGTCATCCTACAGCGAATGAAGCGGGATTCCGTGGAGATGTGCTCGAGATGGTTAAGGAGCTACAGGTTCCGATAGTGCGGTATCCTGGCGGTAATTTTGTATCCGGTTACAATTGGGAGGATTCGGTTGGGCCTGTGTCTGAACGCAAACGCAGACTTGAACTAGCCTGGAGAACTATCGAGACCAATGAATTCGGGTTCAACGAATTTGTGGATTGGTCCAAACAGGCGAATTCGGAAGTGATGATGGCCGTCAACTTGGGAACACGGGGTGTAGACGCAGCCCGCAACATCGTGGAGTACAGCAATCATCCTGAAGGTTCCTACTATAGTGATTTGCGTATTAAACATGGATACAAAGAGCCTCATGCCATCAAAACCTGGTGTCTTGGCAATGAAATGGACGGTCCGTGGCAGATTGGTCACAAAACAGCAGAAGAGTATGGACGGATTGCACTTGAAGCGGCAAAAGTGATGAAGTGGACAGATCCAACGATTGAGCTGGTCGCTTGCGGAAGTTCATCCCTGGGTATGCCATCCTTCCCGGAATGGGAAGCAACGGTGCTGGATCATACGTATGATCATGTTGAATATCTGTCGCTCCACCAGTATTACGGTAATGCTGAACAGGATACGCCAACATTCCTTGCGCGTTCCCTTGAGATGGATCGTTTTATTGAGACGGTAAAAGCGACCTGTGATTATATCAAAGCGAAGAAGCGCAGCAAGAAGACGATGTTCCTGTCCTTCGATGAATGGAATGTCTGGTACCACTCCAATGAAAGTGACAAGAAGCTGGACCCATGGCAGATTGCTCCGCCACAGTTGGAGGACGTATACAACCATGAAGATGCACTGCTTGTGGGATGTATGCTGATCAGCATGCTGAAACATGCGGACCGAGTTAAGATGGCATGTCTGGCGCAGCTCGTCAACGTTATCGCTCCAATCATGACGGATAATGGTGGTGCTGCATGGAGACAGACGATCTTCTATCCGTTCATGCATGCTTCCGTGTTTGGACGTGGAACGGCACTTGTACCGTTGATTCAGTCCCCGAAATATGACACCAAACAAATTACGGATGTTCCTTATCTGGAGGGCATTGCGGTGTATAACGAAGAGCAGGGTGAAGTGACTGTTTTTGCCGTAAACCGTCATCTGGAAGAATCACTGCCGCTTGAAGTGGATCTGCGCAGCTTTGGGAAGTGCCGCTTGATTGAGCATATTGTGCTGGAAAGTGATGATCTAAAAGCAGCCAATACCGCAGCACAGCCGAATCGCGTTGCTCCGCATAATCGTGGTGATGCAGAAGTATCAGATACACTGATCACGGCAAGCCTGGCCAAAGCATCGTGGAATGTAATCCGATTGAAAGTTCAATAATAGGTGAAATGAGACGAGGGAATCATTCTGGCTTACACAGAGATACAGAGCACTCCGATGGCACAACTATCTTCGGATCGCTGTTTTCCTCAACTATAAACGCAAATAAAAGCTGGATGCGAACGAATTGCATCCAGCTTTTTTTCGTGTTCCATGGAGAGAACTACTAGAGTATACTCCGTTTGTTAAAAGTCACTCACCGTATCAATGAACTTTATTTTATTTCAACTCAGTATCCGGTCCGAATACAAAGCTCTCGCCGTCGCGTGGAATGAGCACCTGTCCATCCAATTGTTCGGATGCCAGATAACTCGCGAGGTCCACACGGGACATCATGCAATGGTTAATGGCATCCATATGCACAGCGATGACATGAGCATCCGGCGCATGGCGTTTCACGGCAGCTACGTCAGGCCCGTCCATCGTGATCGGATCTCCTTGCAGGAAGCGGGCACCGCCAGCATTCACCACAATTACCTCAGGTCGATATTGACGAATGGCTTCGGCGGGTTCTTCACACCAGATGGTATCCCCGGCGATATAGGAGACAGGTTCTTCGTCAGCTTCCAATACAAAACCAGACACTTTGCCCATACGTTCGCCGATTTCTCCAGTTCCGTGTTGTCCTGAGGTGCGGACAAAACGTACAGAATGATACTCATGTTTCTCATCCACGGCGGTAACGTTGGTAAATCCGGCTCCAGTGAACACGGCCTCATCTCCTGGCTGGCATAGCAGAGGTACATCCTTGCGGAGCTGCTTTGCTGCTGCTTCATCCCAGTGATCGGGGTGGGTATGCGTAACGATCACCAGATCCGGATTCACATAATCCGTTTCCGTCTCGGGTAAAGAGACTCTAGGATTGCGTAATTCATTGGGCGTGTTCGGGAAAGCAGGCATCACTTCTTTATCCATCAACATGGGATCAACCAGTATATTCAGACCTCCATATTCCAACCATAATGTAGCATTACGAATCAATTGAATTTTCATTGAACCTGCACTCCTTCGGGAATTAATGTTATTATCCTATATGTTATACAACCCGTTTATGGGCGTAAATAACACACTGAAAGAAAACAGGCCACTTTAATTTCAAGTTGAAAGGATTGCAAAATAGATGAATGAGACGATTGATGATACAGATATACGCATACTGAAAAGCCTGATCCGGGACTCCAAACGCTCTCACAAAGAGATCGGCGAAGAGGTACATTTGACCGGACAGGCTGTAGGTGCGAGAGTACGCAAGCTGCATGATCTGGGTGTTATTGAAGGCTATACTGTAAAATGGAACCCGGAACGCCTCGGCTTGGGCCTGCAGGCATTTGTAACGATTTTTCTGAATTCCGGCGACCTACATGCCGCCTTCCGTGAATTTATGGCTGCACGTGAAGACATCGTGGAGGTTCACCGTGTCAGCGGAGAGGGCTGTTATCTGATGATCGTACGCACAGGAACAATGGAGCAGCTTGGCAGTTTGCTGGAAGCCATTTTGCCGTATGGAAATTATAGAATGAACCTGTCTGTTGGTATCGAAAAGTCGGAATGATGTGAGCTGAATTCAGATGTCCTGTTGCTGTTTCTCACGCAACGTCTCCTGCAGAAGACCAACTGCTCGACTGAGCTCTTTTTTGGTTAGCAAATGATCGGTCTGGATATGACGCCGGGTGCCGTCTTTCAAATACAGGGCAATCATGGGGGAAGCAGACAATATCCATTTGCTGAAGGCGGGAGAGCCAATCTCAATTTTACGAATCTCATTCCAGGGAATGGTCCGTTTAAGGATACGAAGCCCTTCATCATTCCAGGATAATAACACAGGGGAACTTGCGATTGCCCGGGACAGAAACATAAAAAATACGGGCCCGATAAACCACATGCCAAGAATGGCTGCGATGGAATAATATAATGTCTCCAGTTGTTCAGCGTGATCTTCATAGATGATCCATAACAGGGTGACACATAATAGCAAGAACAGAAGACATATTGCTCCTTTCCATACAGCCGTGAAACGGCGATAGCCAATCTGTCGATGCTCCAGCTTCGACTCTGATGATTTATATAATTCAGGTTTCATAAATACGCCTCCTTAACATCATTTCCCAGAAAATATATCAAACATGCCGCCTGCATCGCAGAGCGGCACGTTCAACGTTTATTTAACCCCATTTGGTTCGATGAGCTATCCAGAAATAGCTGAATCATTACCGGCTTCACGAGCATGGGTGTAAAGATCAGCATATACCCCTTCAGCATCAATCAACTTCTGATGTGAGCCTTCTTCGACAATTTCACCATTCTCCATAACGAGAATCCGATCTGCATGCATGACCGTAGAGAGACGATGCGCAATAACAATTGTTGTTCTTCCCTGAGAGACGGATTCCAGCGCCTGTTGTACCAATTGTTCGGTATGCGAATCCAGATTCGCGGTTGCTTCATCCAGGATAAGCACTCGGGGCTGAAAGACCACGATTCGGGCAAACGATATCAGTTGACGTTCTCCGGCGGACAGACCGCTTCCGCGTTCGGAAAGACGTGTATCATACCCTTGCGGCAAACGTGAAATCATGGCATGTGCTCCGACGAATCGGCAGGCCTGAATAGCCTGCTCTCTAGTAATATCCTCGCGGAACATTCGTACATTGTCAATGATGGAGCCCGAGAAAAGGAATGGTTCCTGCTGGATCAGACCAACGATCCGATGAAGATTGGCCTGCGGGAAATGGCGAATGTCTATGCCATCAATTTCAATGCTGCCCTGATTCACATCGTAAAAGCGATTGAGCAGGGAGATCAACGTACTTTTGCCAGCTCCTGTAGTGCCTACAATGCCCACCATTTCACCTGGATAGAGATGCAGATTCATATGCTGAATCAGGGGGTGATCTGCCCGATAACCGAACGAAACATCATTAAAATCAATCTGTCCCATCACGTTCCGTGGTTCAAGTGTGGAGGCAGTCCCGGGTTTGGGGTCAGCGACTTCCGGACGGGTACTCAGAATGTTCCAGATCCGATCCATGGATACGGTGGTCGACTGGAATGTGTTCCACTGCATGGTGATCTGGTTAATTGGCTGGAAGAACTGACGGATGTAACTGATAAACGCATAGAGCACACCCACCTGCAATGATTCACCCAGCACGGCACGTCCTCCAAGCCAGACCATCATAACGAGCGCCGCATTGCCAAGGATATCAAACGTCCGGTTGAATATGACATTCGAACGGGCTTGTGTGATATTGGCCTTCAGGTGAAGTTGGTTCTGTTCCGTGAATCTTTTCTTCTGCTCTTCTTCCTGATGGAACGCCTGGATCAAAAACATGCCGGACAGGTTCTCTGCCGTGAATGCAATCAAACGGGAGAGACGAGTTCGGGCATTCTGATAAGCCCTGCGCAGTTGGCTCCGAAATAATACAGCAACGATGGCGATCACAGGCAGCACGATGAGAGAGTACCCTGCGAGTACCGGATCGAGCTGGAACATAAAGACGATAATCAGCACCAGCATCATGCCATCCCGGATGAGACTTAGCAGTACTTGAGTGAAGAAACTGCTGATCGTTTCCGTATCACTGGATACATTCGTCACCAGACTGCCGATATGGAAGCGATCGAAGAAAGACATCGACATTTTGGAGATATGCTTGAACAGGTCCTTACGAATGCGAGAGACAATGTTCTGACCGACATGTTGCAGCAGGTTGTTTTGTACATAGGTAAAAATAAAGCTGATTACAGCCAGCCCCAAAAAGATAGCTGCCAACTGGACAAGAAAGCCTACACTAGTCTGACCAATTGCCAGATGATCATCGATCGCGATCTTCACCAGATAAGGCTGAAGCAGATCGGCGGAAATACCCAGCAGCGAACAGAAAAAGATACCTGCAAAGGCCCATTTATGGGGGTGGGCGTAGGACATCATCGCTTTGAAGGAAGTCCGCTTATTCTGGTCTGCGCCTGCGTCGGAACCGGACCCATGGCCTGACGGTTTTGGTTGGGCTCCCGCATCTGAACGAACTTCAGCGTTACGGTCAGTCATGATGTAATCCCTCCTCCTGCAAACGATAGGTTGCAGCATATAACCCTTTTGCGGCCATCAGCCCTGCATGTGTTCCCTGTTCAGCGATTCGACCTTCATCCAGAACGATAATTTCGTCGGCATGACGGACTGCACTGATCCGGTGGGAGATAATCAGCGTTGTTTTTCCTTTACCAATCTCACGCAGGCTGCGTAGAATGCCACTTTCGGTGACGGCATCCACAGCACTCATACTGTCATCTAGAATGAGCACCTGCGCTTTTTTGATCAACCCCCTCGCCAGACTGGTACGCTGACGCTGACCGCCAGACAACGTGAGTCCACGTTCGCCCAGCAGGGTATCGAACCGATCAGGGAACCGGATAATGTTCTCGTATATCATCGCTTGTCGTGCACTGTGCTCTACGGTGTCCAGCGGAACCTCGCGGTCACTAAAAGCGATGTTGTCCCGAATGGTTGTACTGAACAGGAATCCATCCTGCGGTACGTAGGCAATGCGGGATCGCAGACTTTCCAGCGACAGCTGCCGGATGTCGGTGCCGTTAATGCGGATTGTGCCTTCAGGCGGCTCATATGTACGCAGCAATAGCTTCACAAAGGTACTTTTACCAGAACCTGTTTTACCCACAATACCCACGGTTCGTCCTGCCTGGATATTCAGACTGATGTTTTTGAGCGCAGCGGATGAACTGCCGGGATAGGAGAAAGATAGATTCTCAATCGTAATGTCGTTCACGGCTTGGAGACTTGTCGCATTGGGAAGCTCGCGCACGTCAGGCACTTCCGTCAACAGATCATTTACCCGCTCAAGTGATGCTCCAGAACGCTGCATAGTATTGATCACATTACCGATTTGTTGAAGCGGTCCCATGATGATACGCAAATATAACGTCAATGCGACAAAACTTCCGAGTGTAATGGAATTCTGCATCGTCAAAATTCCGCCGACAAGCAGGGAGACAACCAATGAAATGGCACCCAGTAGCGGTAGCAAGGCCTGAAATAGAGAGGACAGACGAACAAGCCGCAGCTGTTTGCTTTTGATTGCATCTACTGTGAACCCAAATCGTTCACGGGCGCTGTCTTCTATGGCAAATGTTTTGGTTACACGAATACCACCGAGCTGTTCCTCTGCGGATTCCGTCATCGTTGCAAGAGCATCCTGCACATCACGAGAGCGCTTGCGAATTCGCGGACCGAAAAAAACGACCAGAAAGGGAATGGCCAGCAAAGGCACAATACTGATCAGAATAAGTTTCATCGGGATTCCGCTGAGCAACATCATCACGATGCAAGATAATAATAGAAATGTTGCATTGGTCATCATGGTGACGCCGTTGGAGATGGCTTCACGTACAGAGGTAACATCATTCATGACGTAACTGAGCAGTTTCCCATTTCCTTGTTTGGAAAAATAGTACTCGCTAAGTTCGGAAAACTTGCCGAAAATGCGCTCGCGTGTCATGAATTCGAAGCGGCGTCCGAGCTTCATGATCATGAATTGTCCGGTACCGAATAACAGATTATAAGCGATGGCTATAGCCAAAAGCGAAAGACTGTACCGGATGACCGTATTCATCTGAAGTGTGTTCTGCATGAGTTGATCCGTGAAACTGCCCAGAATTCGGGGTAAGGACGCCTGACCCACATTGGAGGCAATAATCAGTAGTACAGCGAACAGATATACGGGCCAGTTGGCAATGACATAGCCTCGTAGTAATCCTTTCTTGGACATAAGATTTGTTCTCCTTTGTTCAGGGTGAAAGTCGGTTTGGAATCGGAGTCAAGAAAAGGGCCGACACCTGATAATAGCGCGTCGTGCCCTCTTACTTTATGCGATCCGGTTTGCAGTTTATCCGTTATTCGCTAGAATTCTCTATTCTTATTTTTGCGCTAAACGGTAAGGATGTCAACGAAGCAAGCAAGCATAATGGAAAGAAAGCAGATCGGCGCCCGTAGGGTAAGGGATATATGCAGTATTTCCATCATTTATTCACCAGATGTCGATTTTACTGAAACATTTCAGGGGGGGCTGCCGTCTGTAGGATTGAAGAGGTCAAAAATTGGGTTTACTAAATATGGAGGTGCCAAGAAATGAAACATAAAAAAGGATTGGCTGCAACGCTTGCGCTCTGCGTGTCTTTGACGGCAGGAGGTGCATCGGTACTTGCATTTTCGGATGTAAAAGATGAAGGACAAAAAACGATTGTGGACTCGTTACATTCTAAGGGTGTTGTTAATGGAGTAACGGCGGATCTATTTCGTCCGGATCTCGCATTGTCCGAGCCACAGGGTGTTCAACTGATTGTGAACGCTTTTGGTCTGAAAAATGAATACGCTGCCGCTTCGGCACAAAATAAAATTAGTCCAAAGACTTGGTACGCCGATGCGGTTCAGGCTGCAACACAGAATGGTTTGTCCATTCCGGTGGAGTTGAATCCACAGGCCAAAATGACGCGTGAGCAGTTTGCCATTTTGCTCCTTGAAGGGATTAACACAACCGGAGAATATCCGGTGATCATGCTGTATAATGATATTAAGGACGAAAATAAAATCGGTAAGGACGCCAAATCTGCGGTCCAGAACCTGCTGAACATGGACATCATTGAACTGGATAAGGACGGAAACTTCCGTCCAGATCAGTCGCTTACCCGTATGGAGGCTGCAAGCATGATCTTCAATGCACTTGAATTTGTAGATAAGCACGGCAATGGCGGATCGACAGAACCGACTCCAACGAATCCAGGCGAAGGACAACAGGGGATTGTGCCTACCGTGACATCAACCAAAGTGGATGACAAGACGGTAAAAGTCAAACTGACCGCGCAAATGCCTCATCCTGGTTATGGGTTGAAGATTGAAGATGTGAAACTGGAGAAGGATGGACGTGCCATCGTGCTGTATACGATTATCCAACCTGACCCGGACATGATGTATCCAATGGTTATTACCGATGTAACCGCAGAGACAGACATTCCAACAGGATACACTGCAGAAGTACAGCCTTCTGGAAAATAATCAAGCCTTGCCAGCGTGCTTCGATCTCAGATCGGAGCACGCTTTTTTTATTTTTTTTGAAACCGACGATCGATATGAAAAAGCTTGCGTAGGGAGAGCGGCTGTCTTTCAGTCCGAATCTTGATTAGTCCGACTGAAAAGTATTGATTCTATTTATATATGTTACATTTTGTAACTCGTAAGTAATTCGAAAAGTGGAATTAAGGTAATTAATGTGATGTTAAATAACATTAAAGGTGTCGTTTATAAGATGTAAATCAATATCTATATAAGCGATAAAGCCGCTTCGTGTTAACGGAGCGGCTATTTTTCTGGCCTGATCCGGAAATTATCATTCATTCAAGATCTCCATGTCATGTGCAAATTCAACATATATGACTGGATATACCCAGTGTTTATCTGCGTTTATGTGCCTTGTAGCCAAGGGTGAAAACGACATATTTACGGAGACGGGAAGAAACTCATAGAATAAAGCCAAGCCATAAGGGAGCTTGATGCAGGTGGTAAATATATGATAGAAAATATTACATTTATATGGTTGAATTAAATCTATCCTTATTACTTTTCCTAAGCATCAAGAGAGAAAAGGTGCGCCTCACCCATTACAAAAGTAGACCGAAAGACATTAGAAGGTCAAATACATGAGGAGGAGGTCGAAACGCAGTAGCAATGAAGAGGAACTTCTATTACATTCAAGATGGTAATGCGCTATGCATACTAAGATCTTGCGACCTGTATGACCGATGTGAATCCAGAATGCGACCTACACATGGAATAGCTCTTTCCTAAACATATGTGGGTTTTGACTTTAAGGTCTGTTTCTCAACTTTCATTCAGATCGGACATCTCTCAAGTTCATGCGAAGCTACTCCAAACGACAACTTCAAGAGGGAAATGGGTCAAATTCCACATGTTTTATGTCTCCAAAATGACAATGACAAGCTGGAACCAAAAGCGTAAACCCCTGTTTTAACAGTACTTTCCGTGTTTTTAAGAGTGAAGATCGAAATAGCATATTTACGAATTCGGAAATGATCCATAAACTCAGTATGTAAGCGTTACCAATTCGCGAGGGAAACAAGGGCCTCGCATGATAGAAATGTGGTCCGGGACTCATTCCTTACATTTGAACAGGAGTGTTTCGCTCTTCTTACAAAACGGACGGATTTTCATTTAGAAAAGGAGGAAACAACTGATGCAGCCAGAAGGGAAGTCCGCCTTGTCGCAAAACCTATCGGTGTACACGATTCCGAACCGCAAGAAAAATAAATTATGGAGAAGGATGATTCGAAACTGGGAGTTGTATCTGTTTATCGCGCCAGCATTTCTATACTTTCTGATTTTTCATTACGGGCCGATGTACGGCATACAAATCGCATTCAAAAACTTTATCCCGACGCTTGGTGTTACAGGAAGCCCGTGGGTTGGTTTCGATCATTTTATCCGCTTCTTTAATTCGTATTATTTCTGGGATTTGTTATGGAATACCCTCAGTATCAGCTTGTATGAGCTGGCTATAGGTTTTCCACTGCCGATTATTCTGGCGTTAGCCTTCAATGAAGTAAAGGACTCCTTCTTCAAACGTACCGTACAGACGGTCACGTATGCACCACATTTTATTTCGGTCGTAGTCATGTCGGGTATGATCATTACCTTCTTGTCACCTTCGTCAGGCATGATTGTCAATTTGGTGGAGGCTCTTGGATTTCAGGCCCCTCAATTTCTGACGGACCCTGCGTGGTTCAAGACGGTGTACGTACTCTCAGGTGTCTGGCAGAGTGCAGGCTGGGGTACCATTATATACCTCGCAGCTCTCTCGGGTGTGGACCCTCAACTGCATGAAGCTGCCGTGGTGGATGGTGCGAGTCGGTTTAAACGGATTCTGCATATTAACATTCCAGCGATCATCCCTACGATCACCATTTTGTTAATTCTGAATATGGGCAGTATTTTGGGCGTCGGATTCGAGAAAATTTTACTGCTGCAAAATCCGTTGAACATGGGTTCATCCGATGTTATCTCGACATTTGTCTATCGGTCCGGTCTGGTCGATGCACAGTACAGTTTCTCCACAGCTGTAGGATTGTTCAACTCGGTAGTTAATGCGATTCTGCTGATTACGGTGAACCAAATTGCACGTCGCACCAGTGAAAACAGTTTGTGGTAAAAGGAGGGGAAAACACATGTCAACCGCGGTTAAGGAAAGCAGAAGCGATAAAGTGTTCTTATGGTGCAACTACATCTATCTGACGATAGCGCTCGTCATTGTGCTTTACCCGCTGTTATACATCATTAGCGCCTCAATCAGCGATCCCAAATTTGTAAGCTCCGGTGAGATGTGGCTGCTACCCAAAGGAATTACGTTTGAAGGGTATGCCCGTGTGTTTGAGAATACCAACATCTGGATTGGGTACAAAAATACGATCATCTATACCGTCGTAGGTACACTCGTCAACCTGATGGTCACTCTTCCGGCAGCCTACGCGCTCAGCCGCTCTGATTTTGTGGGACGCGGATTCTTCATGGCGATGTTTATGGTAACGATGTTTTTCAGCGGAGGGCTTGTCCCGAGCTACCTGCTGATTAAGGATCTTGGTATGGTGAACAGCATGTGGGCGCTTATTCTGCCAGGAGCTGCATCTATCTGGAATATTATCGTATGCCGTACGTTTTTCCAATCGACCATTCCCAAGGAGCTGCAGGAGGCGGCCCATATCGACGGGTGTACCAACACCCGGTTGTTCATCCGAATTGTGCTTCCGCTCTCCATGCCGATCATTGCCGTGATGGCGCTCTTCTACGGAGTCGGACACTGGAACAGCTATTTCAGTGCCATGATCTATTTAAATGATTCCTCGAAGTATCCGCTGCAGCTCTTTCTTCGCCAAATCCTGGTACTTCAGGAGATGGCAGCACAGGGCGGTGGAGCTATCGATACCTCTTCAGCAACGGCGATGAATTCCAAAGCGGAAATTGCTGCGTTGGTCAAATATGCCGTCATTATTGTTTCAACCTTACCTGTGATTGCGATTTATCCATTCCTTCAGCGTTACTTTGTACAGGGTGTTATGATCGGTTCCGTCAAGGGATGATCTTAAACCATAATCCACACTAAAAAAGGGGAGTTGTCGTCATGAAAAAGCTTCGCAAGGCTTCATCCATTGTACTCTGCCTTACCCTATCAGCAGCATTGCTTGCAGCTTGTGGTTCCAATGAAGATGGAGGTTCTGCGACTTCAAATGTCGAAGGGGTCAAAAAAGAAGGATTCCCAATTGTGGACAAACCACTTACGTTAAAGGTCATGTCCCAGGATGCGGGCGTTGCCGACTGGAACACGATGCCAGTCCTGCAAGAGATGGAGAAATTGTCAGGCATCAAGCTGGAGTACCAGCTTTCGCCGATCGACAGCTTTGAAACAAAGAAGAACCTGGTATTCGCAAGCGGCGATTTACCGGATATGTTCTATGCTGCGGATCTCAAGCCAGCTGAGCAGGTTACTTATGGAACTCAAGGCATTCTGATCCCACTGGAAAAATACATTGATGAGGGCTACGCCCCCAATATTAAGAAGATTCTCGACGAAAACCCGGATGTTCGCAAATCATTTACAACGCCTGACGGACATATGTATGCACTGCCATTTATCGATACGGCTGCCGTATGGTACAGAGGCCCAATGTGGTATAACGGGGAATTCCTAAAAGCACTTAATGTAGAGGAACCTAAGACTACGGAAGAATTATATACGTACCTGAAACGTGTTAAGGAAGAAGACCCTAACGGCAACGGACAACAAGATGAAATTCCGCTTACTTCTGTAAAACTGGATGATCTTCGTATGTACTTCTTCGGATTCTGGGGAATGTACAACGAAGGAATCTATGCGGATAAGGACGGAAAAGTTCACTATCCTTACCAAGAAGAAGGCTACAAAGGTTATCTGACGTTCATGAACCGCTTGTGGAAAGAAGATTTGCTGGATCATGAGACCTTCTCCCAAACCGGCGATCAGAAAAAAGCAAAAGGCGAAAGCAACAAGCTTGCGCTGTTCAATGACTACCATCCATACTTCACACTCGGCGGCGAGCCTAGCACAAAACATCCGCTGATGACACCCGTGAAGAGTGAGATCGCAGACTCACCTGTATACGGTAAACACCCAGGCATATCGGCACGTGGTACCTTTGCTATTACTAGCAGCAACCCGTCCCCTGAGGCAACTATGCGTTGGATCGATTATATGTACAGCTATGATGGGGCTACCCTGTTCAATCAAGGTCCTGAAGGTCTGCTGTGGAAATTCAAAGACAAGGAAAATCTTGTAAAAGAGTGGCTGCCTGTTCCTGGCGGCGGGGATCGTGAGGAATATCGCGGTAAAATCACGCCGAACTATGGCATTTTGACACCGGGTATTAATGATCCGGATATAGCGAAAGGTCTTCGCACCGAATTTGATGAATGGCTTGACCAGCAGAATCAAGAGAAGTTGGTACCTATCGGAAAATCACCGTTCCCTAACGTTTATTTAACAAATGAAGAGCAAAGCGAAGCGACCGCTTTATTATCTGATCTGGATACGTACGTCAAGCAGATGGAAGCGAAGTTCGTAACAGGCCAAGAGCCGCTTGAGAACTGGGATAAGTATATTGCGCAGATCAAAAAAATGGGCAGCGACCGTATCGTTGAACTGTATCAAGGAGCCTACGATCGCTGGAACACAGGCCAATAAGAACAAGGACTCCAGAAAGAGGTGTGAACAAGGATGCAGAAATGGTTTGAAGAGGCCAAGCTGGGAATATTCATCCACTATGGCATCTATGCTGTGGACGGGGTTTCGGAATCGTGGTCCTTCTATAATGGAAGGATCTCCTACGAAGAGTACATGAAGCAGCTGGACGGCTTTACGGCATCGAAGTTTAATGCGGAGAAGTGGGCGGACTTGATTGAGAAATCCGGAGCCCGATACGCCGTGCTGACAACGAAGCATCATGATGGTGTTGCTCTGTGGGATACGCAGTATAGTGACCTCAATGTCGTTAAACAGACACCAGCGAATCGGGATCTCGTGAGGGAATATGCGGAAGCAATTCGGGAGAAAGGCATACATCTTGGGATGTACTTTTCGCTGATTGATTGGTCGCACCCGGATTATCCTAGCGTGTTTGAAGGTGGAAAGGTACCAGAGGATCTCAGCAATGTCAATCGGCATTCAAGTCCTGTAGATGGTGTTCAGGATCAGGAGAAATGGAAGAAATTCCTTGAGTTCAATAACCACCAGCTGCAAGAGATCATGACGAATTACGGAAAGGTGGATCTGCTGTGGTTCGATGGGGACTGGGAGCGGAGCGCCGAGCAGTGGAATCTGCCGGAGTTCAAGCATTACCTGCAATCTTTTAACCCGGATGTCATCATCAACTCCCGCCTTCAAGGTTATGGAGACTATAAAACGCCAGAGCAAGGCATTCCGATTACAAGACCAGAGGGACCATGGGAGTTCTGCACCACGATCAACACATCATGGGGCTATGTGCCAACAGACCATAAATACAAATCGTTAAATCAGATCATTCGGATGTTCTGTGATTGTATTTCGATGGGTGGCAATATGCTGCTGGATATCGGTCCACGCGAGGATGGCACTATCGATGAGAGGCAGGAGGATATCCTGCTTGGGCTGGGAGCGTGGATCCGAACCCATGAAGAGGCCGTCTTCGGAACGGGCGAAGGTATTATGCCTCGATATTATCTGGGGGGAAGCACCGTATCCGAGGACAGAAAGACATTGTACCTGTTTGTTTATGACGATCCAAAAGAGAATGTATGCATCAAGGGATTATGCAATAAGATCAAGAAGATTACTGTGCTGCATTCGGGCAAAGAACTTAACCATGAGATTCATGGGGGCGTGCCTTGGTTCAATATCCCGGGGACAACGTGGATCAAAATGACTCCGGAGGATACACATGAGCAGGTGACGGTTCTTAAGCTCGAATTCGACGAGGAACTGGAAATGTACGGCGGTTCAGGGGCCGTTGTTACTCATAACTAACATTACGGGAGGGCATGCACCTATAGATGCATGCCTTCCCTCATGAAGCGGAGAGAGAGCGATATGAACCAAAGTGGAGTACCTGAGCCGAAGATTGAGTATGCTCCCAAACATTATATATGCAAGCGTGCGCAGGAACCGCTGATGCTGGACGGCTGCGTAGATAAGGCGTTCTGGGGTGCGGCCGATTGGACGGAGGATTTCGTTGATATCGAAGGGGATCTTCGTCCGAAACCCGGAAAACAGACTCGGGTAAAAATGCTGTGGGATGACGACTATTTCTACTTTGCTGCCGAACTTATTGAAGATCAGATATGGGCTACGTTGACCGAGCGGGATTCTGTTATTTTCTATGACAATGATTTTGAGATTTTTATCGATCCCGACGGGGATACCCATCAATATTATGAGTTCGAGATCAATGCGCTGAATACAGTATGGGACCTGTTATTGGTGAAGCCATATCGGGATGGTGGACCTCCGGTCAACGGTTGGGATATCAGCGGTCTTAAGACAGCCGTACATATCGATGGGGAGCTGAACACACCTGGCGCCGATAACCGAAAATGGAGCGTCGAGGTCGCGATTCCCTGGACCAGCCTAAAGGAATGTGCCGAAGGTAACCGTCCGCCAGCACCGGGTGAGTTCTGGCGTGTCAACTTCTCACGGGTGGAATGGCAGACTGAGGTGCAGGATGGTGAGTACCGCAAAGTGCTGAATCCGGATACAGGCAAACCTTATCCGGAGGACAACTGGGTCTGGTCGCCCATGGGTATTATCAACATGCATTATCCGGAGCTATGGGGATATGTCGTATTTTCGGATGACGGAACGGATCAGCCCTTTGAGCTGCCAGAAGATGAACGAATTAAATGGGAGCTTCGCAGACTCTATTACCGTGAACGCAATTATTATGAAGCCCATGGTGAATTTACACAAGATGTGAAGTTACTTATGGGTGAGGAATCATTGATTTGCCAGCCTGTAATTGAAACGACCCGTAGCCTATTCCAGATTAGTACGCCTTCCTCGGATGGCACTACCTTAATCTGTATTCGGGAAGACGGAAAGCTGTGGAAGGAGTGAGCTAGCGATGACCAGCCAAACCTTGGTGTTCTCAATGGATGCACAGTCCTTGGAGCGGATCGAGCAGAAGTTCCAGGAGAAGTTAAACTTTGCAGATACCCGTAAAGATAAGCTGTTTCATGTGTTTCAGCAGCCATTAACTGAAGAAGAGGCATGGGCTTTGAAATATGTGTATGCCTACATGCCAGTGAACGACCTGGCTGATTATGATGGGGAACTGTTCCTCAGTCATGTGCGTCGGGCACTGGACATTCGCAAGCGTGTGCCTTGGGGGGAGCGCGTACCAGATCATCTATTTCTGCATTTTGTGCTTCCCTATCGAATTAATACAGAGAATATTGAAGATTTCCGTGGGATTATCTTTGACGAGTTGGCCGACCGGACAGCGAAGTTATCCATGGCGGATGCCATTCTGGAGACCAATTACTGGTGTCATGAAAAAGCGACTTATATTGGCAGTGATCTGCGAACGATATCGCCACTGACGATGATTCGAAATGCCCGCGGCCGCTGTGGAGAAGAATCCACGCTGGCGGTAGCCGCTCTTCGTAGCATCGGCATACCTGCCCGTCAGGTCTACACACCACGCTGGGCTCACTGTGACAGCAATCATGCTTGGGTAGAAGCCTGGGCGGACGGCCAATGGTATTACATTGGGGCATGCGAGCCGGAAGCTGGATTGAATCAAGGGTGGTTCAGTCCACCAGCCCGCAGGGCCATGCTGATTAATACGAGAATATTTGCCGACTATCCGGGACCGGAGGATATAACACTCTCCGAAAAGGGATATACGGAGATCAATTTACTGGAGAACTATGCGCCAGCGCATACCATCTGCGTGAAGGTGATAAATGAGCAGGGTGCGCCCGTGCCTGAAGCGAGTGTCCGCTTTGAGGTATACAATAGTGCTGAATTTTATCCGATCGCCGAAATCAAGACGGATGCACAAGGAGAAGCCTCCTTTAAGACAGGTCATGGCGACCTGTTGATTCGTGCGGTTAGTGGTGACAAGTGGGGGGAAATTCTATTCAAAGCTCAGGACAGCGATCATGTTGAGCTCGTGTTGGACTCTTTAGAGCAGCCATCAGGGATCTTGGATTTTGATATGGTTCCTCCTCCGGAAGGGGAGGGAGAAGTAGTGGCTTCGTTACCGGAAGAGAAGATCCGGGATCACAACCGCCGCCTGGAGGATGGTACGAAGATTCGGAGTGGATATGAAGAAACATTCCTGAGTGAGGAAGATGCATTTGCATTGGCTCGTTTGGCAGGACTGCCTCCGGAGCGGGTATGGGATATTTTACAGAAGGCACGGGGCAACAGCCGCGAAATCGCAGCTTTCCTAGAGGAATGTTCCGGCGAATTTGGTGAGTGGCCACTACAGTTGCTGGAGTCGATGAACGAAAAAGACTTGATCGACACTTTTCGGCCGACACTGGACGATCATCTTATAGGTTCACTTTCGCAGCGTGGACAATGGGTAGAAGAGACGTTTGTGCAGTACATCCTGTGCCCAAGAGTCTCCTATGAAATGATGGTGCCTTATCGATCCGTATTCCAGAATGCTTATTCCGAGGAAGAAACAGCGGCGTTCAGGGAAGATCCTTCGAAGCTTGCATGCAAGCTGGAACAGAGCTATTCGTATTATGAGGATCTTCCTAACCTGAAAGGTAAGGGAAATCCTGTAGGTACTTACAGCCTGATGAAGGGAGATCCACAGTCGCTCGATATTCTGTTTGTCGCGGTGTGCCGCAGTTTGGGCATTCCGGCCCGATTGCATCCGAGCGAGCAGAAACCGCAGTATCTTAGTGACAAAGGTTGGGAGGATGCAGTGTTCAGTCTAACTTCTTCTCGAAATCAGGAGAGCTCAAGCTGGGGAATGCTGCAACTTCTCAAGGATTCAGAGGCTCGGGAGGATGCGCCGTCAGCATCCTATGCGGAGAATTTCTCGTTGGCCCGTCTGGAGGATGGCGTGTACAAAACGCTGATTTATCCATATGGCCATACCGATATCTATAGTGATCCATTTGAGGTTGAACCGGGAGCTTATCGCTTAACGACCGGTATCCGTCTGAAAGATGGAACGGTAAGAGTCCGCTTCATCTACTGCAACGTTCGCGCTGGAGACACCACGGAGGTAGTACTGACTTATCGCGAGACAGTGGTAGACATCCCTGTGCTGGGCAAACTGGCAACCGGCAATGAGCTGACTCGTCTGGATGGTTCAGAGGTGGTACTGAAGGATCTTTTGGGATCAGAGGGGGCCATTGCTGCGTGGATTGAACCAGAACGGGAACCGACCAAACATCTGATTCGTGAGCTGTGTGAGCTGGCTGAGCCGTTGGATAAGCTGGGCGTGCCAATCGTGCTGGTGATCGGAGATACAGAATGGAACGCCTCCTTTGACTCTGGGGCTTATCCGAAGCTGCCGATACGTACGATTTTTGTGCGGGATTCCAGCTATGCATCCTTGTCTGGTTTCATTTCGAAACCTGCCGCTCACGAAGCGGGCTATCCGCATCTGTTCGTGCTGGATAATCAGGATCAAATCCGATACTCGGCCTCCGGGTACAAGATTGGTACAGGCAAGGAATCTCTGCAGATTGCTGCTGCGATATCTCAATCATTGAATGGATCGGAGTGAAGAGGATGACGAAATATATTGCTGCTGGTTATGTCGTCGATTCTGTTCTTCCCGACATGACGGATGAGGATCTGTTGAAGTTGACCCATCTGAATGTAGCCTTTGGACATGTCAAGAATGATGAAATCACCACCGAGCATTTAAAAAACGGAGAGGTTATCCGTAATATTAAGCGGAAGCATCCGAATCTAACGGTGCTGCTGTCCGTAGGCGGATGGAGCGCTGGCGGTTTCTCTGAAGCCGCCTCTACCCAGGCGGGGAGGGACAGCATGGCTGCATCAGCGGTTAGAGTGCTGGAGGAATACCCTTTTGACGGGATCGATCTGGACTGGGAGTATCCTTGTTACGGTGAAGCAGGTATCGCATCCAGTCCTGATGACAAACGGAATTTCACCTTACTTCTCAAGGCGATCCGGGAAACGCTGGATGCCAAGGGCTCCGAGGATGGCCGTCATTATCTGCTCACCATTGCGGCAGGGGCAGATCAATACTACGTAGACGGTACAGAGATGGCTGAGGTGCAGCAGTACCTGGACTTTGTGCAGCTGATGACCTATGATATGCGCGGCGGTTTTCAGGTTCTGACCGGACATCATACGAATCTGTATACGCCAACCGGAGATCTGTTCCGAATTAGTACAAATGCTTCCGTGAACCTGTTCATCCGTGCCGGCGTTCCGAAGGAGAAGATCGTTATCGGCGCTGCGTTCTACTCCCGGATCTGGACTGAGGTTCCTGACCGAAACCGCGGCCTTCACCAAATGGCCGGTAGCACAGGCGGCTACGGTCCGGCATTTGCCGAACTGGAAGCGAAGTACATCAACAAGAATGGTTATATCCGTTATTGGGATGAGGAAGCCTGTGCACCGTTTCTGTTTAATGGGTCGAGCCTAATATCTTATGATGATGAAGAATCGATTCAGTGCAAATGCGATTACGTGAAGGATCAGGGCCTGGCCGGTATTATGTTCTGGGAATACGGCTGTGATTCGACCCATCGTCTGCTGGGTGCAATACATCAAGGGCTTCAAGATGTTCCGGTAGGGAAATAGAAGAAGAGAGTCGGTTGCAAGGATCGGCTTGCCTATATGAGCCAAAAACATACAAAACCTCCCCGAACCAAAAGGTTCGGGGAGGTTTTTATTTATTTTACGAATCCATCCATTATCCAAGACATTCTTCGTCGTCATCTTCCGGGGAATCGGCGGAGTCGTTGGGACGGTGCATTTTGCGGTACTGTCCAGGTGTGTAACCTGTCTCTTTCTTGAATTTACGGATGAAGTTCGGTGTGTCCAGATAACCGACGCGAGTGATGATATCTTTTAACGGGTCAGTCGTATGCAGCAGCAGTCGGATAACCTCATCCATCCGTTTCTGCCAGATATATTGGGTAAAGTTCATGCCGATCTTCTCTTTGAAGGAACGGCTGAAATACGATGAAGAGATCGTGAATTTCGATGAAATCGTACCCAGGCTAAGATCATAATCGGAGTAATTGGCATCAATATAAGCAACGATTTCATCCATCAGGGAGCTTTCTTCCGTCTCGCTCTTCGCCTCGACATGAGCACAGATCTCGGCGGCAAGTCCTGTCAATTTTTTCTCCAAATCCTCTAACGAGTCGTAGGAAGTGATCCTTGGAAGTTGATTAACCACGTGATGAATGCCAAGTTCCGAGGCCGTTTTGAGCATCGTATTCAGAATATCGAAGCAGATGCAGCGCAGCAATGGTACAGACGGCATTTCGGATTTCAGGGTATTCAACGCAGTTGATACCATCTGAACTGCCACATCGTAACTGCCCTGTTTTAAGCTTTGAACCAGCTTCAGCAGCACATCCTTAGGTACCCAGAAGGAAGAATCCTGTGCACCGGAACCGGAAAGGGCGTTAAAAAAGGTAGTGCTGCCCTGTCCGTGCAGCATGGATGCTTCCAGCGCGGTTGATGCCTCGATGTAGGATTGGTTCAGCTGCAATGGAGAACTATAGCTGTTACCGATCCCGATCGCGGGAGCGAGTCCGACGTGTTCTGCCACCATCAATTGTAGTGATTCAACAATAGACTCCATACGAGCATTCAAGCTGGATTCATGCCCGACCTCGGCATCAAATCCGACGATGAGGGCCACTTGGTCTGGCTGTGGAAGCTCCACGCCGTAAGCATAAGCAGACAACTCCGGCAGTTCCATATCGTTGATCAGCTGCATAACAGTACGCTGTTCGGGATAATCTCCGCGGGGAAGATCGTGCATTTCCAATCCCAAGGTCATAACAAAATAATGGGATCGGTTAAAGCGTATGCCGAGATTATCCGTAAACTCAGAAGGGAGCTCTCCGGTATGACCATGCTTCAGTAACATAAGCAGAATATGATTACGAGCGTAGGGCTCCTGAAGGTCCACGCGCTGGCTGTAATCATGCAGCGTTTTCTTGATCCATTCCAACTCGTTGCTGGTTGTGGAAGGTTCAGGATTATTTTTTAAACGAATGAACTCCATCAAGTCTGAAATCGGATGGTATTGTCTTCGGGCCAACAAAATGGCGAGGAAGGTGCCCATCACCACCATGAAGGAGAAAACAAGAACAACAAAGGTACGAATATGGACAATTCGGCTAAAAAATTGATTGCTTGGCATAGCGGTTACATAAGTCCAGCCCGCGTCTGATTTGACGGATACAACCGAATGTGGTTCTTGATTTAAGGAGAGGCTGTGTGTTCCCGGCTCAAGTTCAAACAGAGCTTTGACTTCCTGTTCGGTAATCGTTTCTCCCTTATAATTGGCGGCCAGCACCTGCCCATAATTATCGAAAATATAAGTCATCCCGTGGTAGTCGCTGAGAATGGAATCAATCAATCCCGTCAGATTGGACTCGTGAATCAGGTACATGACAGTCCCGTGGGCGGGCGTATTGTTAGGTGCAATCGGTACAAGGTAGGCCAGCATGGAATTGGGTACTTTGGTTCCTTGAACGACTTGTTCGGCTGGTCGTATCGTGGGAAATTGAACGTTATTCAAATCCCGGATCATATCCGTTTTGTTCCATGTATTAAATTTGTAGCGGCCCGTGAATACATCCAGGTTCTCAGAGCCCTGAGACGAGTAGATGCTATCATCTCCGCGGAAGAACAGAAATAGCTCATCTATAATGGAACTGGTGGCTTTGTATTTGACCAAGGCAGCAATTGATTCCCGACTATAGTAGGGATGGTGTGTCCAATAACGGGTTAGTTGCTCATCATAGGCGATACGAAATGCGATATCCTGTAATTCCTTCATGCGGTCATCAATGACCGTTTTCGCTTGGGTCAACTGATTGACATTAGTCTGTTCGATCTCTGAACGGAGCGTGTCCACAGCATTGTGATAAATAATAATAGTTAATATAACAAGAGGTATAAGGAAAATGGAGATATAGGATAGTGTGTACTTAAGCAGAAGCTTGGACTTGAAGTGATTCCATTTCATATCTGCAACCTCCCGTTTTTCTTTAGAGCTGCAGCGATAGCGCTCTCATAAAGACAGTGAAGTATTACCATGATGCCGAGCCGCTGGGTGTTCCTACTAAAAATATTAGGAGAACTTCTCCAATAAATCAATGAATCTTTTCTAAGTTTCAGAGCAAACAGGAAGAAAGTCACATGAAAGAAGAGGAACTCGGTGAGAATAACAGGTGTAAAACTATGGAAGGGCTTTTTTTTTGAGAGGTTCATTTGCTTCAGTACATGAGGAATTATATCGATCCAAGGATCAGCAAACCTTGATTTTTCGGCCATGGAGTAGCATGATATAGACATTCATCCCAACATGAACCATGGAGGGCGAATTGTTGAGCAACGCCTATTTGAATTAGTTTAAAGCCAATTTTCTAATGAATGCGGGTTTAACGATAGCAATTATTTTACCCGGCAGTTCACAAAGGCGTATGGCATGTCTCCCAAAACGTACAGGCAATCTCTATAATAATCCGCTGTGGTGTGATGAACGAAAGAAGGAGGGGTGAGTGTGAGAGAAACCTGTGTTCCAACTGGCGTGGCGCTAAAAGATACCGGCTTTGGATATACGCTGTCCCTGGTAAACGGTAAATATAAAATGGTTATTCTGTATTGGCTGTCTGAAAACAAGGTGATGCGACATAATGAATTGAAGCGAAGCATTGGTACCATTTCCCACAAAACATTGAGCGTCATGCTTAAGGAGCTGGAGGAACATGATCTGATTCTACGCAAAGAATATCCCCAAATTCCACCCAAAGTTGAATATTCATTGTCGGAACGAGGACAATCAATAATGCCACTGTTAGATATGATGTGTGATTGGGGAGAAGCCAATATGGTGTCTGCCCCGGGGTTAATGCAAGGCTAATGATCAGGTTGTGAGATTAAAAAATCAAAAAAAGCAGTATCTTCCTGAATCGGAGATACTGCTTTTTTGATCTGCTTGGAGTGAGTATTATAGGTTATCCATGAAACGTAAATAGTTTTGTGCGCTTTGTTCCAATTCATTTGCCGCAGGCTCGTGTTCTGCCCCATAGAAGGCAAAGAATGGTCGATAATCCGCATCGCAGTAAAGGAAGGTCGTCTCAAAAGGAGATAACAGTTGTCCAAGGGTATAGCGATATTTGCCCTCTTCCGTGTAATCCGCCTCTTTGATTCCGGCAGATACGGCCAAGGCGACTTTGCGTTGCTGTAATTTGTCGCCCTTGGAGCCGTAAGCCCAGCCATAAGTAAAAACTTCATCCAGCCATTGTTTAAGAAGAGGTGGGCTGCTGAACCAATAGAACGGAAATTGCAAAACAAGATGGTCATGACTTTCAATGAGCTGCTGTTCTTGCTGCACATCAATACGTCCATCAGGGTAAACTTTATATAGTTCATGTATCGTATATTTTTCCGGATATTGTTGGAGTTTCTCTATCCACCGTTTGTTGATGACCGACGTTTCCATGTTGGGATGTGCTACGATGACAAGTGTTTTCAAAATGAATTCTTCCTCCCTAAGCTATAATGTTTCTTGAGTATAAAGGGAGTGTTGCCGAGATGTAAGTACGCACTTTTAGTACATGTACTTACCTCAAGGTAAGCACCCTTCCTGAAGAACATCTTGGCGAGATTGGGTGAAAGAAATGAATATAGCCGTCAGTTTCTCAACTGACGGCTGTTTTAATGCTTTGTTTTATGATGACAATGTCTATTCGTTGATCTATTCCTCTTGCACATTATAGAGTACACGCGCAAGCAGGTTCTGGCCGTAATTGCCGAAATTTTTACCAAAGATCGTCAATCCCCGTTTGTTCACTGGTCCGTCCGTTACAGCGATTCGAAAGTGGATATCGCTTTTGTAATCCAGGCCAATCTGGTCCAGAGTAACATCGGAGATGCGGCATCCATCAATATAGCTGCCCTCTTGGGTGATGCGGATCAGCTTCAGCATCCCGTATTGATTCAGATGCGGTGGCCACCAGTCTGGATTGAACGTACCTCGGGTATTGCCAAAATCTCCTGGACTCGTCCAACAGCCAATCTCGATGCTGTTGACGTAGAAATAAATATCCGATGGGTAGTTATCGCAAAAACCTGGTGCTTCTGAACCCAATTCCATGGACAACTGGATTTCGCTGAACGTCTGGTTAGGCTTAAGGTAGTTGGGAATGCGATATTCCAGATAACCTTCGGCCAGCCAAATCATCTCCGCATCAATACGGAGCGGATCAGCAAAGTAACGCGGATCATCGAATTCACCGACGATGCTGTCTCGGGTAGCGAGACCACATGTAGGAGCTGCCTGATAATCGCTATAATGACCTACCTGAATTTCAACCTCGTATCGGTTAAAAATCTCCTGTGAACGCAGGTCTACCATTAGTTTTTCCTCATTGAGATAACAAATCTTCTGGATCCCATGTTTGCCAACCGCAGTATTGATCTCAATCAGGCCGCTTTCTTCCAATTTCTTAATATGCATTGTAATGGCGCCATTGCTGAGCCCCAGTTTGGTTGCGAGATCATTGAGGTTAAGACTCTGGTTCTTGGCAAGCAACTCAATAATCTGGATTCGGATTTCCGAACTGAGTGCCTTGAAAATATTAACGCCAGACATCAGATCTTTAATATAAATCATAGGTGGTTTTCCTTTCCACGTTCTGAACAAAGCCCTTCTGATCCAGGCTTATGCACATTTATATGGTTTGTTTTAGATAATTATAAATGATTACCGGATGGAAGGGAAGGGCGAGAAAAGAAAGCCGAATCCCTTGTATACATAGCATAAATGAGCGTATTATTCATAAAATGTTGAATATTTACTTTAAAAAATAACTTAAATCATTTCATATATATTTGAAATATACCATTGAAATGTAATGTAACCGCTTTTATAATCCTAGTATACCTAAATTGATTTAATACTTCATGAACCAAATTAACTATTTGATCAGGAGAGGTGGAATTCGAATTGGAAAAGTTCAAAGGAATGACAGGGTTCAGGAAGAAACGTTGGGCATTACCTGCACTGCTTGTACTTGTTTTGCTATTGGTGGGCCAGTCCAGGGCATTCGCGGCATTTTGGAATCTGACCGGAGATATTGCCGTCCACGATCCATCCATCATCAAAGAAGGCAGCTCATGGTATACCTTTTCAACCGGTGCGGGCATTCAGGTACTGAAATCGGATAACGGGTCCTCATGGTACCGCGTTCCGCAGATTTTTCTGAGCAAGCCATCCTGGTGGGCCTCTGCCGTTCCGGGACAGAGTGGTCTGGATGTATGGGCACCTGACGTTGAGCAGTATAACGGAAAAGTGTGGCTTTATTACTCTATCTCTACCTTTGGCTCCAACAGATCGGCGATCGGGCTTGCGTCTGCAACCAGCATTGGAGCAGGCCAGTGGAAGGATGAGGGGTTAGTGCTTCAAACCACAACCGCCAACGATTATAACGCTATTGATCCGAATCTGGTCATCGATGCTTCAGGCAACCCGTGGCTCGCTTTCGGTTCTTTCTGGAGCGGTCTGAAGATTGTAAAGCTCGACAAAACCACGATGAAACCGACCGGAAGCATCTCCTCCATTGCGGCGCGTCCGAATAATGGCGGGGCCATCGAAGCACCAAGTATTGTATACCGTAACGGTTATTATTACTTGTTTGCCTCGATTGATTCCTGCTGCCAGGGCGTGAATAGCACGTACAAAATGGTCTATGGACGTTCAACGAGTATTACAGGTCCGTATGTGGACAAAAACGGTGTGAACATGTTGAATGGCGGCGGAACCATATTGGATTCGGGGAATGCCAAGTGGAAAGGACCGGGCGGTCAGGATGTGTATAACGGTAATGTGATTGCGCGCCACGCCTACGATGCTGACGATAACGGCAATCCGAAATTGCTAATCAACGACTTGCTGTGGGATTCCAGCGGATGGCCAACGTACTGATTTGTTTTAAATAAATATAAAATGTTTTAATAAAGTATTGACTAAAGTGATCTGGATTTGATAAATTTAACAACAGAAATCTTATTTCACCTAATTGAATACGGTTACAAATCCAGATCAGGAGGGGTTCAGATGGTAAAGAAAAAGAGTTTAGTCACACTTATGCTTCTAATGCTGGTAAGTGCACTTGTGTTTGCAGGTTGCGGAGGAAGCAGCGGATCAAGCGGGGACAAGGAATTGACATTTATGTTCCGGGGCGGCACGGATGAACAGAAGGCATATCAAGCCGTTGTTAAGAAATTTGAAGAAGAGCATCCGGGTGTCAAAGTCAAAATTATCGTAACAGCTGCGGATCAATATGCAACCAAATTGAGAGCTGCCATTACAGGCAACAGCTTGCCGGACGTGTTCTATTTTAACCCTGGCGATATAAAAGCCTATGTGAACAGCAATGTGTTGATGAATCTGACACCTTACGTTGAAAATAATGCTGATGTAGATCTGAATAACATCTGGAAATATGGTTTGGACTTGTATCGCTATGATGGCAAAATGGCAGGTCAGGGCGATATCTACGGAATGCCGAAAGATCTGGGTCCGTTTGCACTCGGTTATAACAAGACATTATTTGAAAAAGAGGGCATCCCATTCCCTGATAAGGACAAGCCTTACACATGGGAAGAATTCATCAAGGTCAACCAACAAGCGACCAAGGATACGAATGGAGACGGTAAACCGGACGTATTTGGTACAGGCTTCAACGTACAATGGGCGCTGCAGTCCTTCGTATGGAGCAATGGTGCAGACTGGTTGGATGATAGCAAAACAAAGGTAACCATTGATGATCCGAAATTCGCGGAAGCACTGCAGTTCTTTGCGGACATGCAAAATAAATACAAAATCACGCCTTCTATTGAGGAAGCGCAAACATTGGATACGTACCAACGCTGGATGAAAGGAGAAATGGCTTTCTTCCCAGTAGGTCCATGGGATATGAGTACATTCGAGAAACTGCCTTTCGAATATGATTTGCTGCCTTTCCCTGCGGGCTCTACGGGTAAATCCGCAACGTGGATCGGTTCACTGGGTATCGGAGTATCGGCCAAAACGAAACATCCAGAAGAAGCCGCAGAGTTGGTGAATTACCTCACAGCTTCCAAAGAAGGCATGCAGCAGTTGGTTGATGCCAAAGTGCAAATTCCGAATCTTCTCGACATGGCTGACGAATGGGCCAAAGATACTTCAACGAAACCAGCCAATAAACAGGAATTCATTGATATCGTAGAAGATTATGGCCGTTCTCTTCCAGGGAACTACACGTACAATGCGGAATGGTATGACCTGTTCTTCACTGACATTCAGCCGGTATTGGATGGCAAAATTACAGCCGCAGACTATGTGAAACAGCAGCAGCCGAAAATGCAAAAGCTGTTAGACAAAGCAGTAGAACAAGAGAAGAAATCTCAGAAATAAGTATTTTATAAAATGCTGAAAAAATTTGGCTGGAAAGATTGAAACATAGGTTCTAGAGAGAATCAGCCTACGCCAAATGGATAGAGTAGTAGATTCCGTTTTCAAAAAAAGCCGGTGCCAGCAGCCTGCTATTACGCTGCTGGCATCATTTTGGATTCCATACGGGCATGTTGCATGAATTGATCAAGCAAGCAGGCAGGCATACATCGATTCATGCAACATGCTGATATTAGAAACAGGGGTGAGCGCAGTGATTACAAAATCTAGTTTGTATCGCAAAGAGAGGCTGTACGGATATTTGTTTATTTTGCCTCCGGTTCTTGGTTTGCTGATCTTTGTTCTGTTCCCTTTCCTTTATTCCTTGTACGGTTCGTTTACGGATTGGGATGGCTTGGGACAGATGAACTTTATCGGTTTAGCCAATTTTAAGGATTTGCTCACGGATGATTTGTTTTACAAAGCGATGTTCAACACCTTTTATCTGATGCTGGGTATCCCGATTGGTTTGTTGCTCGCATTGCTGCTGGCGATGGGTCTGAATCGTAAAATCCCCGGCACAACGACGTTCCGTGTAATCTATTATATTCCGGTCATTTCTTCCCTCGCAGCGGTGTCCATCATGTGGAACTGGGCGTACAACGGGGATTACGGATTAGTGAACCAATTCCTTGATCTATTCGGTATTGAAGGCCCTAACTGGCTCGCAAACAAAGACACAGTTAAACCGGCCCTGATTATTATGACGGTGTGGAAAGGTCTAGGTTATACGATGTTATTGTATCTGGCTGCACTGCAAAGTGTATCACGTACATATTACGAAGCGGCTGAGTTGGATGGAGCAAACGGGTTCCAGATCTTCCGCAACATCACCTGGCCAATGGTGAAGCCGGTTACCTTTTTCCTCGTTGTTACGAATATCATTGGTGGTTCCCAAATCTTCACTGAAATGAACATTATGACCCCGACGGGTGGTCCTGAATATTCTTCCGCATCCATTGTCTTCTACATCTGGCAGAAAGCATTCAGTAACCTGCAAATGGGTTATGCCTCTGCGATGGCCATGATTCTTGGTATTTTCATTTTTGTCATTACCTTGGTGCAATTCAAAATGAACGAAAAATCAGCCTATGATGGGGATTAATGGTCTAGGAAAGGAGTGAACCGGAGATGTCTTACAGTCAAAAGAGGAAATTAACAAACTCTATCATTTTTATCGTTTTGGCGCTTGGTGCTATTGCGATGATTGCACCACTGATCTGGATGTTGTCCACTTCCGTGAAGGAGAAGCAGGATGTGTTCGCGCTTCCGCCCGTGTGGATACCTGAAGTGTTCCAATTCGGAAAGTATAAGGAAATTTGGGAAGCAGGTCCGTTACTCAGCGGGGTCAAAAACAGCTTGATCGTGGCGGTCAGTGTTACCGTTGTCGGGACGTTTACGTCAAGTATCGCTGCCTTTGCTTTTGCCAAATTGAGATTTCCGCATAAAAACAAACTGTTTCTAGCTTTGCTCGCATCGATGATGATTCCGTATCCGACAGTCATGATTCCGCAATTCATCATGTTCTCGAAGCTGGGCTGGGTGGACACACTGCTGCCGCTTATTGTTCCAGGATTATTTGGTAACGTCGTCATGATCTTCTTCCTTCGTCAATACCTGCTTAGTGTGCCTGATGCCATTATTGAAGCAGCGAAAATTGATGGCAGCTCCTATTTCCGACTGTACTCGAGCATTACGTTTCCGCTCATTAAACCAGCGATTGCAGCTCAACTGATTCTCTGGTTCATGGGCATCTGGAACGATTATCTAGCACCAATTATTTATCTGAATTCACCTGAAAAACAGACCTTGCAGCTCGTTATAGCAAACTTCAATGCCACGTATGCGATCCAGACGGATTACCCGCTGATTATGGCAGCGTCCATTGTTGCGCTGTTGCCGGTATTGATCATCTTCCTGATCTTCCAGAAACAGATTATTGAATCGGTAGCAATCTCTGGAGTGAAAGGATGAATCTGCGGAGAACATTCCGCGGGTGGACGAATTCAGGAAAAGGAGTTGTTGCTTCGATGTTGCTGCTGTTGTTGGTTGGGGCTACAGGCTGTTCTGGAGAAGGAGCAGGGGAAGCGGTGTCCCCGCCGGTCTTTCCTGAGGCTCCCCAAGATACCCAATTGTATGACACCTCCATTCTGGACGACGAATCCCGTTGGACGGTGAACAATGCGCATGATCCGGCCATTATCAAAACAGATCAGGGATATTACGTTTATTCGACCGATGTTCGTGTAGCAGGAGAAGCGAAACCCGGCGTCATGGTACGCAAATCGGATGATCTGATCAACTGGTCATGGGTAGGTCAGGCTTTGCCGGGTATTCCGAAGGAAGCCCTCGATTGGACTGGGGCAGTAAATCTGTGGGCACCGGATGTGATTCAGGTTGGTGACACCTACCGGATGTATTATTCGGCTTCATCTTTTGGTAGTACGCGTTCGGCTATTGGTTTGCAGACATCCTCGTCCCCAGAGGGTCCTTGGACAGATGAAGGGTTGGTTGTTAAAACATCTGAGAACGAAAAGGATAAGTTAAATGCCATCGATGCCAATCCGGTATTGGATGCCGAAGGCAATTCGTGGATGGTCTACGGTTCCTTTTTTGACGGGATATACATTGCACCTCTCGATCCGGAAACCGGAAAGTTCAAGGAAGAGGGGTATGGTACACGCATTGCCGCCCGTGATCGTGCTACGGAAGAAGGTGCGGTGGAGGGGCCATATATTGTGTATAACCCGGAGTTCAAAAAGTATTATTTATTCGTCTCGTATGATTCTTTATTCGAAGATTATAACGTGCGTGTAGCCCGTGCTAATTCGATTACAGGCCCCTACACGGATGTAAAGGGCATGAACATGCTGGATACAGAGCATCTGCCTCAATACGAAGTCGGAACCAAAATTCTGGGTGGCTATCGCTTCACCAAAGGTGAGGGCTGGGTTGCACCTGGACATAACTCCGTCCTTAAGGATGGCAACAATTATTATATCGTGCATCATGCGAGAGGCGAGACGGATAAAAACTGGCCGTATCTGCATGTACGTAAAATGCTGTGGACCAAGGACGGCTGGCCTGTTGTGTCACCGGAACGTTATGCAGGTGAGTACGCACAGGACATTCCGAAGTCGATGATCGCCGGGGAGTGGGAAGGCCTAGCTGTTGACCCGTCGGTGGACGGACAGGTGCAGGCAGTACCTTACACCTTGCAAGCCAACGGCAAATTGAAAAGCGAAAACGGTTCAGGCAAATGGACGTTTGACGGCAAACAAACACTGACGCTGGAGTGGAAAGAAAGCCCGTGGGGCGGAGCTTCCACAGAGGAGCTGAAGTTGCTCCCATCCTGGGACTGGGAGCGAAGCCAGCCAGCCCTTGTAGTTACCGGCCTGAGCGACCGCGGAATTGCCGTCTGGGGCAAGCAGATTAGCGCAGCGGAGAAATAGAGAGCCGCAGATATGGCTCGAAGTTTGGAATTGGAGCTGGCCGAGAAAGTACGGCCAGCCTTACATTTAGTAGGGAGAGTCGCCTGAGCGAAGCGGGCGACCCCATAGATACAGAGCCACACTGATGGCTCGGAGTTAGATTTGATTCCAGCGAGCGTGGTTAGAGCGAAGCTGTTGCTTTTAAGGTGCACAAGCAGCGAAGGGGGAGGAAGGAGCCGAAGGAGCGACTTTGGCATCCGATTTCAACCGCCAAGAGCGGTGGGAAAAAGAAATCGGAGGACAAGAGAGCGACAAGGCCCTGCCACCCCCGGAGCGTCCGCGGTGCACCAAGAGCTGGCCCGAGAAAAAAGGCCAGCCATGCATTTAGTGGGGAGAGTCGCCCGAGCGAAGCGCGACCCCATAGATACAGAGCCACACCGATGGCTCGGAGTTGGATTTAGTTCAGCGAGCGTGGAAGCGAAGCTATTGCTTTTAAGGTGCACAAGCAGTGTAGGGGGAGGAAGGAGCCGAAGGAGCGACTTTGGCATCCGATTTCAACCGCCAAGAGCGGTGGGGAAAAAGAAATCGGAGGACAAGAGAGCGACAAGGCCCTGCCACCCCCGAAGCGTCCGCGGTGCACCAGCAAAATAGTTTTTGCACTTTATCCATCAGCTGTTTTCAAATCTTCACTCCGAGCCATACACACACATTTGAAAGGGGAGCATTCCCATGACTGATTCCATTACATTTACCAATCCCATCCTGGAGCAGCGAGCTGATCCGTGGGTGTACCGTCACACAGACGGGTACTATTATTTCTCAGCTTCGGTGCCAGCCTTTGACCGGATTGAGATTCGGCGTGCACAAACCCTGGAAGAGTTGAGAGATGCCGAGCCGGTAACGGCGTGGCACAAACATGATACAGGACCGATGAGTGCCAACATTTGGGCACCTGAAATTCATTTTATCGATGGAAAATGGTACATACATTACGCTGCAGCCCATACCAGCGAAACCAATGAGGGCCTTTTCGACCACCGCATGTATGTGCTGGAAAATGACTCGGCCAACCCGCTCGAAGGCGCGTGGGTAGAGAAGGGACAGATTCGGACGCGTTGGGAGACGTTTGCCTTGGATGCAACGACGTTTGAACACAAAGGTACCCGTTATTTGGTATGGGCGCAAAAGGCCCCGGACATTCCGGGAAACTCCAACCTGTACATTGCCGAAATGGAAAATCCGTGGACTCTCCGTGGTGAGCAGGTCATGATTTCTACACCGGAATATGATTGGGAGATCATCGGCTTCAAGGTAAACGAAGGGGCAGCAGTGCTACATCGCAATGGGCGGATTTTCATTGGCTACTCAGCGAGTGCGACCGACTATAATTATTGTATGGGTTTGCTCACCGCAGATGAAGATGCCGACTTGCTTGATCCAGCGAGCTGGGTAAAATCACCTAAGCCGGTATTCCAGACGTGTGAAGCGAATGGTCAATATGGTCCGGGTCACAACAGCTTTACGGTATCACCGGACGGCAAAACAGATATTCTGATCTATCACGCACGAAACTACAAGGACATCGAGGGAGATCCTCTCTATGATCCAAACCGTCACGCCCGCGCGCAGGTAATTCGCTGGAATGAAGATGGCACGCCTGACTTTGGAGTCCCTGTTCCAGATGGGAAGGCTGCGGCTGAAGCTAAATAATAATTGAAGTTCTGGATCAAAAGAGCCCTTAGTTAGCGAATGACGCTGATTAAGGGTTCTTATTTATGCAAACATTGTGTATGAAGGCATGAAGATGAATACCACAGACTTACATAGAAGCAACCATCCTCTAACCTCTGCGTATGAGGAGTATACAATTCACTATACACATAATATTAGGAGGCCATATATGGATTCACGCGAGACATTGGACCGGGAGCTGGAACAGATTTTAAAATGGGAAAAAGGGCAGAAGGACTTGTTTATTTGGGACAAAATTGGACGTTTGCCATTTGCCATGCTGGATAAAGTTATGCCCAAAGCGCTGAAACAGAAGATTGGAGACTCGCTGAACGAAGTCGGTCAATATGTGCAGAATGGTGGGAAATTTCTCGTTCAGAAAAAGAAGGTAGCTGAGCTGCTCCGAGAGGAAGCGACCAAATCCGGTTATTCCATGAAGGCCGATAGCTCTTACGATGAACAGGATGGAGAGGCAAAAGATACGACGAAAATCCACAGTGTGGAAGGTTTACCGCTTGAAGTATTGGATCGCACTGCTGATGACATTACGGACAGTCGAACGAGGTTTGCTGCTGCACAAGGGGCCGCAACAGGTATCGGTGGCATTGTAACGATTGCGGCGGATATACCGATGGTAATGGGGCTTTCCCTGAAGGTGCTGCAGGAGATGGCGTTATGCTATGGATATGATCCTGACGAACCTCAAGAGCGCATATTTATCGTCAAATGTCTGCAATTCTCCTCTGCTGATATTGTGGGCAAAAAAGCAATAATTGATGAACTCGCCGATTACGATAATCCGGACAAGCAGGTTGAGGTTATCTCTCAAATGCAGGGCTGGCGGGAGGTTTTTAATTCTTACAGTGAATCGTTTGGATGGAAAAAGCTGTTCCAGCTCATTCCGATTGCGGGTATGGTATTCGGTTCGGTGAGCAACAAAAATACGATTCGTGATGTTGCCGAAGCAGGAAAAATGTTGTACAAAAAACGGCTAATACTTCAGCGCCTTTCACAATGATGTCCATCACCAAAATTGGCAATGGGATGACAGATACTTGGCTCTGATCCTACGCTAACAAAACAAAAATGGGATGAAGCCCTAAAGGTACAGGCTTCATCCCATTTGCATATGCTGGCGTTAATTCCAGCTTGGTTAACCATCTGACGTTACTTTTCATTAGGCTGTCTTAACAGCGTACTTTTGTTTCATTGTATATTGGAGCTTAGATTATATAGGATCTGTTATTCTTCGCTACCGTTCTCTTCCGCCCAACGGTTCAGCAACTTATCAGATGGAAGCAGGAAGGTGAAGATTCCGATCAGTGGCAGGAAGCTGCACATTTGCATGACTGGAGATACGCCGAACACGTCGATCCAGTTCCCCAGCACGAGAGCGCCCAGACCGCCCATACCAAATGCCAGGCCAGTAATCAGGCCGGAGACGGTTCCGATTTTGCCCGGAATCAGCATCTGTGCATACACAACGGTCACCGAGAAGCTGGATAACATGATGAAACCAATAATGGTCAGCAGCACGGCTGTCCAGAACAGATTCGCGTAAGGCAGCAGCAGCGCCAGTGGAGCGGCTCCAGCCATTGACAGAAAGATCATGTTGCGTTTACCGAAGCGATCCGCCAGTGGACCACCGAAGAACGTACCAAGAGCCCCAGCCGCCAGGAACAAGAAGATATAGATCTGTGCGTCCTCTGTGGACAAGTTGAATGTATCCTTCAGGTTAAACGCATAGAAGCTCCCGATCGAAGCGACATACCACGAACGGACAAAGACGAGCAGAATCAAAATGGTTATGGCAGCAGCAATCTTTTTACGTAATGCCGGATTGGGAGCACGACGGGCTGCCGCCTGTCTACGCAAATACCCTCCCGATTGCAGCATGCGTCCATACCAGCGAGCGATATAGATTTGAACCGCGATTCCCGCAGCTGCAATGCCTGTGAATCCAATAGCACCGAACAACCCAAATGGAATGAAAATCCATCTGGTGAGCAATGGAGCCAGAGATTGACCGGCGTTACCTCCCACCTGGAAGATTGACTGAGCCAGACCCCGACGAGGCCCTGCGGCCATATGGGATACCCGTGAACCCTCCGGATGGAACGCCGCCGAACCGAGCCCAACAAAGATGACAGAGATCAGGACAGCCGTATAACTGTCGGCGAAGGCAAGCAATAGCATACCGGTAAACGTAAAGCCCATACCGATGGGCAGAATGGAGGGCGTCGGTTTTTTATCAGCAAAATAGCCTACAACCGGCTGCATGATGGACGCAGTAAAGTTAATAGCGAACGAAATCCATCCGATCTGCGTATATGTAAGATGCATGGAGTCTTTCAGAATTGGAAAAATAGCTGGAATGACAGATTGGATCGAATCGTTGAACAAATGAACCAGACTAATGGCAATTAAGATCCGGTAAACGGTACCTTGAGCATCCAATCCGGGTGGAGCTTTCGAACGCGCAGCGGCGTCTTTGGATAATGATTTTTGCATGGACATGAACAGTTCTCCTTTGGTCGCGGTCACGAGGGATCAGCGCCTGATGATGTGATGTGCCTAAGCATATTGTTACATAATAGGACAGATTTGAAAGGTCGACAAGGGGAACAGGTGAAATTAACGTTCTCTTTATAATGTAAACTATTTATATTCTTTAAAAAATCTACTATTAGAACTCTACTAAAGATTAATAGATTTCACGAAAACTTATGAAATGTGGATTGGAAAAGTAGGGGACTACACAAAAGTTACTGAATTTCTGAAGTACTTAAATTATAGAAAGAAAATGCTGCAGGATCTTAATTTATAATTATAAAAATGTGAAAAATTCTTATATGAATTTTTACAGAGGCAAAGGTCTTATAAGGCGGTGTTACAATTTCTAATTAATAATTATTTATAGTTATATAGTACCTTTTATGGTTTATTTGTTTAATATAGGGTTTATTTCGTGTAACATCGTATTTGCGATCGGATATTCTGTATTGGCATTCCGACGAAAAATACAAGAGGTAAATAGGAGGTTTTATGAAAAAAATAGCGGTTGCTGTTTCTTCTGTCATGTTGTTATCCACGTTATCGTCATTTTCTGCAAATGTTTATGCTGAAAAAATTATGAGTTTTCAGGATGATGAAATTCGATATAATGTTTCTGAAAATGGTAATAGGGTAGAGTATAGTACATCTTATGAAGAAAAAGAAACGGGTCTGGATGTTGAACTGAAAATTACTGAAGAAGGTAATATTCGTACTGTAGAGCATTATGTTGATAATAAGTTTTTTTCTGAAGCAACTTATAATAAAGCTGAAGATAAAGTAGTAACTACAATGGCAAATGGTGATGTAATAGAACAAAAAGCAAGTGACCTGGTTAAAGAGATACCTGAGCAAGAAATTCCTTTGGAAGAGCGATTAAGATCAGATTCTAATGAAGATGGGAATACAATTGATTCAATGACAGAATTTGCTTTAAATGCATCCCCAGGATACAATTTTGTGAGGACAAAATATAATACAGCTTGGAATCAGTATGGTTCAATATATCAGAAGCAGTCACTTGTTGATACGAAAGTTTATCGATTGAATATTTCAGCAGGGACAGTTGTATCTACCATTGCATCGATTATAGATATTTTTGCAACCAAAGGTAAGGTGACAGCTTTATTTAGAACATTGTTATATTCCGCGTCTGGTGTAATAGTAGATTCAATTGTTGGCCAAATGGATGCTAAAAAACATTTGACGCAAGTTGAAGTATATTCGCAAGGCTTGCTTGGTCTTAGATCAGAAAGGTATATCGTCACTGCAAATATTAACGGTAGGACAGCACAGATTATTGATACTGGGGATGAAAGAACGTACGACGAGTTGATCGATATTGGTGTATATAATGTGGTACTTCAGAAATTATAAAGGACTGATCAATATGAAATCGCTATCACCATATGTTCTTGCCAAACGTAATTTGGCTATGACCATTCTATTTATGGCAGTCATGACTTTTTTGACTATATATGTTGCATCGACGTCTCTGTACTTTGCTATCGGATTTTTTGTGGTTGTTCAGTCTATTGGTGTACTTATGCTGAAACATTACATCAAAAAAGTGAAAGAACTGAAGGAAGATCATAACCCTTGAATGCTAGTCCTATCCATACGAATATTGCAAACGCTCACGTTCCATAGCATACAAAACGAACAAAAGCCGAACTTCTTCAGATAGAAGAGTTCGGCTTTTGTTTGCTCTATGATTTTATTTTATAAAATGTATCTGCCAAAATTAACGATTATCTATCGTCTCTGGATACATATCATGGTTCATCATGCGGTGCTCGGCCATTTGCTCATACTTCGTCCCCGGTTTACCGTAGTTGGTGTACGGATCGATGGAAATGCCGCCGCGCGGCGTGAATTTACCCCACACTTCAATGAAACGTGGATCCAGCAGTTTAATCAGGTCGTTCATGATGATGTTCACACAATCCTCGTGGAAATCACCATGGTTGCGGAAGCTGAACAGGTACAGCTTAAGTGACTTGCTCTCCACCATTTTCACATCGGGAATGTAGCTGATATAGATCGTTGCAAAGTCCGGCTGACCCGTGATGGGGCACAGGCTGGTGAACTCCGGGCAGTTGAATTTGACAAAATAATCCCGGTACGGGTGTTTGTTATCGAAATTCTCCAGAATTCCCGGATCATATTCAAACGTATATTTTACGCCCTGGTTACCCAGCAACGTTAAATCTTGCATTTCATCAGGTTGTCTCATGGATTCGTAAACGCTCCTTATTTCCGGCGATGCACGAAGCTTACCGGTATATATGATAGGCCATCTTAGCCTCTGGTTGTTCCCAAAATTACATCATGCCGCCCATTATTCCATCCAAATAGCCCATCAGACGCCGCGTTTGTTGCCCCACACAAGGGTATGCAGCTGTGGCAGCACACGAACGTCGTTCAGATCATCGGAAGCACTAACTTGATCAATCAGCCACTCATAGCAAGCAAGCAGCGAAGACGCCAGATCTGGGGTATCAGCAGAAGTGACATCCGGGTTCCCGGTCTGCAAAAATAAATCCGTGCCCGGATACCGTGCATGCACATGGCGGGCAAAGTCCAAGTCTGTTTCATCGAAAATTACGATTTTCAGACTGTGGCTTCGTTCCACCGGACGAGCAGCCAGTTGGTGGATCAGATCATCGAGCACAGCCCAGTCGGTGTTCATGCCTGAGCTGGGAGGCTTGGGCGAGACGGTGACTTCGTCAATGTCCGCTAGCCAAGGCTGCCAACGGGAGCCCTGCGTTTCTACCGCGGTGCGGATGCCGTTCTCCCGAAGCAGCTTAACCAATCCGCCCAACGAAGCGAGCAGGGCGGGGTTGCCGCCTGAGATGGTCACATGGGAGAAGCGTGAGCCGCCAACGCGGCGCAATTCCTCCCACACGTCCTCCGGCGTAATCATCCGGATAAGATCCTTGCCACTGCCGTCCCAAGTAAAGGCCGAGTCACACCAGGAACAGCGATAATCGCAGCCCGCGGTGCGGACGAACATCGTTTTCTGCCCAATAACCATGCCTTCACCTTGAACTGTAGGGCCAAAGATCTCCATCACAGGAATACGAGTCTCTTTGCTAAGTTCCACACTACTCATCGATCATCCACTCCCGTCTGGCCTCGGCGTAACTGGTCGGTGTCTCGTATAAGCGGACAAACTCTGTTCGCCCACCTTCGGTCAGTGCGGCATACGGTTCGGTTTGCAAGGCGTGTTCCATCTGCTCGAACAACCAGACGACCATATTTTCAGCTGTTGTGTTCATGAGGGGAAGGGTTTCGTTCAAATACTGATGATCCAGATACCCTTCAATTTGTGTTTTCCATATATCCTTGATATGTCCAAAATCAACCGTCAACCCGGTCTCACCCGGATAACCGCTAATGCCAAAAACAACTTTATACGTATGCCCGTGCAAATTCTTGCACTTGCCTTCATAACAATGCAGATGATGCGCAGCGTCAAACGTAAACTCCTTGCTGACAAGCACACGTTTGCGATGATAGCGAAGCTGTGCAGGGAGGATATCTTCTCCAATCCGCTGCAACCGTTCCACAATACGAAATGTTCCCGGTTCTCTCATCGTACGTCCGCTCCCGCAGTTCCAACAGTAGCAGAATCACTGCGTTGCTCCAGATAGCGATCCAGTCCGGCTTTGCGCAGTTTGCAGGCAGGACATTCTCCGCAGCCATCGCCGATAATCCCGTTATAACAGGTCAGTGTGCGCTCCCGCACATAATCAAATGCACCGAGCTCATCCGCCATTTTCCACGTCTGGGCTTTGTCCAGCCACATCAGTGGGGTGTGAATGACAAACGGGTAGTCCATGGACAGATTCAACGTAACATTCATCGATTTCACAAACGAATCCCGACAATCCGGGTAACCGCTGAAATCCGTTTCGCATACACCTGTGACAAGGTGACGAGCCCCTTTTTGCTTCGCCATAATGGCCGCAAAACTGAGGAATAACAGATTCCGTCCATCGACGAATGTACTCGGCAGTTCGCCTTCTTCATGCGTAATCTCCACATCCGTACGGGTGAGTGCATTGGGCGCGAGTTGGTTTAACAAACTCATGTCCAGTACCGTTTGCTGTACACCCAGATCGCGAGCGATCTCTGCGGCGCATTCAATCTCCAGCTTGTGGCGCTGGCCGTAATCGAAGGTAACTACCTCAACCTCAGCAAATTGCTGTTTGGCCCAGAACAAACAAGTTGTACTGTCCTGACCGCCGCTAAATACAACGACTGCTTTTTCTTCGTTCAACATAAAAAAACCTCTCCATCTTCTTAAGATCAATCCATGCACATAGGCACAGAGTGTCGGAAGAACAGAGAAGTTCATGAACTGGCATCCATCAAAAAACACACCTTCTCATAGGCTGCTTCAAAAAAGCAAGCACGATCTAGTGTCCTTAGTTTTTTACGTACGTTGTTACCTAAAATGTACGCAAGACTTATTGACCTTAATGAAGGTCGAGTCTTATAGAGGGAGTTCGCGAACCTCTCCCATGCCATAGGCATGGATTTTCTTCTTCAATTGTCCGGTACAGTATATCACATTTCCGATACGGTGAGCATGCTTTACATAAGAACCCAGTTATACCCGAGCCTAACGTCACCTGAATTTATTTGATTAACACATTTCCAAAAGGGATGACTTCCTTCAGAATTCGCTTAAATAAGCCTTCATCGTTCATATCCTGTTCCAGTCGATGATTTTCACGGCCAGCCTGAAAGAGTACAGAGCCATGTCCTGTCATCTTCCAATGGTAGTTCATATGCTGGCTGGCAAGGTTGTTCCCGTATACGGTAAGTTCCAGCTGCGCGTTCTCAGGATAGGCGATAATACTGCCTGCATCCACGTATAGTGGCGCAGTAGGGTGCAGTTCCTGCTGGCAGACCTGACCTTGTGTCAGCAATCCAATTTTGCCTTTGCCCGAAAACTTCATTTTTACGGCATCCCGAGTGATGAGCATGTTTTTGATTTTCTGAATTTTGGTATGCATCGTGACACCGTCAGAGTAGAAAAAAAGGTGGCGAAAGTCATACAGCAGATCACTGTTCTCGCTCAGTTCAACTTCTTTCATGGTGAATCCAGGAGGCAGGGCGGCCACAAATTGACAAGGACCGGTAATTTCGGATTTGATGAGCTTTTTTTTGCGATAGATACCCGAAATATTCATAAATTTATCATTGCGACTGCTGCTTGGGCCGCGAAAAGCGACAATTTGCTGGGGGTGGAGAATATGCAGGCGGTCGTCCTGGATCAACGAAAACGTGACCACTTGTCCGGCTCCGCCAGCTTCGGCATTATTCAGGTGTATGTGCATGCGGTTGCTCCTGTTCTTTTATACTCGGCCTGAACGGCGACGCATTCCCCAGCGCATCACCCGAATCAGAATAAAGTATCCCAATATGAGTGAAACGGCAGTGATAATCATCGTTTGAATGCGTTTGGCAGTTGCCGTTTTGGCATCCTGATCATTTTGCAGCTTGCTCACCATGTCGGTCAGTTTTTCGTTTTGTGCCAGCAGCAACTCGTTCTGGGCCTTGAATGCTTCGACATTTGCCTGGGCTTGTCCCAATTGGGCAGAGGTCTGATTTAACTGCTCCAGCGTCTGTTTATAGCTTTCCTGCAAGGCGTTCACTTCTCCAGGAAGCTCGGAGACTCGTTCCCATCCACTATAGATATCGGAGAATATATTGGCATTTGCTGCACTGACTGTTGAAGTCAAAGAAACAGTAAACAATACACATGTGGTGAATAACACCCGAATGAAATAACCCTGAATGGGTTTTGGCATGAATGACACCTTCTTTCGGTTACATAATCGTTTGCCGATTTCGTCGTCATTTGTTGAAATACGGCTCTTACATTATACGTCAAAACCGGGACAATGGGTTCAAGATGATGTAGTTTTAATTACCCTATATGAGAATAAATCAATACATGTGGACAGCTGTTTAATTTCTAGGGCGCCGGGGTAATAGAAGGACAGGGCAGCACTTCGGACGGTCTTGATCTCATTCTTTTACTTCAGTTCCGGGTGCCTGCTATTCATAATAACGAAATTTGTAATTTAATGAGAGAAAACAATATATCCGATTTTTATGAAGATCGTGAATACGAAGGGGTAGAAACGTATGTACACAACTAAACAAGCTGCAACAACCAAAACGATTATGATCACTGTAAATGGTGAGCCGATCGGGCGTGAATTGATTATCGACAGTATTACTTATGCGCCAATCACAGAACCTGATTCTGTACAAAGTTTACACAAAATGGGAATCAATCCATCTACGATTTAAGTTAGGACTTGTCATATAAAAGTGGTCTAAAAGCTTGGCATACTGCCAAGCTTTTTCGTCGTTTATTGTCGTAATTACGCGGATTTAGGGATGAGAAACTAATATTATGGAAAAATTTCCTGCGAACATATGTTCCGTGACAATATAGTGTCCATTTACCCTGATAACTTAGAAGATAATACATATAAATCGGGGGAGAGACTACCAGTGAACTCAGTCTTTGAAGTATCTTATTCGTGGAATAGAGAGGCCATACCGACAGGGGGAGCCGACCCCGTATATATGATGGTGGAGTGGCGTAACGGAGCCCCTGCCAAAAGACTCAGGAAAATAGCACCCAAAATTGTGTCGCGAGACTTGGAACTTTTGCTCAAACCGGAATTTGGAATTCAGCTCAAGGGCATCTACGGCTGTCGTTCCAAAGAAACGGATATCGGTTGGGTTTTAAGACTTGGAGATGTATACAAGGGAGAGAGTAAACAAATCTTACTCGAATTCGCCATGGGACCTCGTGTATCGGGAAAAAGTGCCGTATGTTCAGCTTATTGGAGTACGCGAAAGTTGAAACAAAGCCAGAGAGTGCTGCTGCGCAGAGAACAGTTGTATATTCAGTATACAAGTCATCTGGGCATGCTGCGTCAGCCGGAAGATCCCAAGGTAGAGAAGACAATCAAATTAAACGAAACAGTTCCTCTGATTAAACAAGCTTTGCGTGCTTATGAAAGAGGCCGTACACAAGAGGGCAGTGATATGCTGCGTCGTCATGCAGATGCTTTGTTAATTGAAGCGGCTCGCAAACAGGATCTAGATTATTATGAGGAAGCCGAAATATTGGAGAAACTTCGGCACCATTACGGGATTACTTTTAATTCCATGGTTCATAATCGCGGAAAAACGATGTTAGGTGAATAGGGATAAAGAACTAGGGAAGATGGGGCGGAAAGGAATGTTTCTACATAATTTTTTGAAGGTGAAGTCAAGGAATAAGTCGAATGTACTAAACAACATAATAATAAAAAAATGGATGGAGTTGTATCGAATTTATTGAAACAACATCGTGGAGGGTCCGGCAAAATGACAGACCGACTGATCCGATTAATGCGCATTATAACTCTTGTGCAGGCCAAACCGGGTATTCTGGCCCGTGAGCTTGCCGAGCGGTGCGAAACAACGGAAAGGACGATATACCGCGACATGGAGGCCCTCAGTGCAATGCATATCCCCATCGCCAATATGGGACACGGGAGAGGATACATGTTTATCAGCCATTTTGCCATGTATCCGCTGAATTGGTCTGATGAAGAAGCTCAAGCCTTTATGCACCTGGCAGAAGTCATGGAGAATATTCGTCCGTTGCTGAAGCCTGCTTTTGAGAGCGCGTATGAGAAAGTGGTTGCTTCGAGTCAGAAGAACAAAACAGAGCGAGTGGAATGGTCTGAGCAAATTAGCGGGTTGTTCAAAGTGGGTACATCTGCTTGGCAAAATGAAAGTACCGAACTTCTGAATCATTCCCTGGTGACCTTGCTTCAGGCCGGAATTTCCCAGAACACTATTGAAGGAGAATATCTGTTTCAAGGTAAAAAGGGGATTGCGCGAATGGATCCCTACTGTCTTATTCCTCGTGAATACCGATTTGATCTGTTGGCATATTGTCACCTGTCAGAAAGACTTAGAATATTTCAAGTGAATCGTTTGCACAGTGTTCGGATTTTGCCACGCACGTTCCGCAAAGATGATTACCTTTTACAATCTCACTTCCGCACGCCACAAGAACTTAGCGGCAGTACGGAGTGGACTGCATTCAAGATCAGATTCTCGCCGCACGCCGTGGAGCGTGTGATGCAGGAGCAGTTTTTTGCACGCCCCATCTTGACGATCGAACCGGAGGGTACGCTGTTATTTGAGGCCATACTGAGTGATGAACAAGGGTTTCTAACCTGGTTGTCTCAATATGGACCCGATGCCGAAATTCTGGAGCCTGAGAAATACCGTCTTTTGATGAAAGAACGTCTGGAACGTTGGAGAGAGATCTACAACTGAACGTAAATGCAGATCATGGCTGGTCTGGCTTTGTTCAACATGCGTTGTATGCAATTACTCTTTGGTCTTGAACAGGTGTGCAAGGTTACCAAAAGGGGAATCTTTCTCGTCATCTTCTACACTGCTGGAATAGACCACTTTGGATGTGATGCCCTCATCATCTGCGGCGCAATTGGTTTCCAGTTTGAATTGATCAAATTGATGCATGAATACTTTGGCTGTATTAATCGCATCATCCAAAGCGCGGTGCTGGGTACCATCGAATTCAATACCGCACAGTTCAAGAGCCTGAGCGAGGCCAAGCTGACGGAATTTTCCTTCTTTGCGCACTGTACGCGACCATTGCTGCTGAAGATCATTGTGGTTGGTGATCCAGGCTACATCGAGCTGATGAGTGCGACAATGAGAGATCAGTTTGGTGCGGTCATCCGGTCCCCAGGAGCACATGTAATAGGATTCACTTCCCATCCAGGCAGTAAATTGATTCAGTGCTTCCGGAAAAAGAGGGGCTGCGTCAATGTCTTTCTGCGTAATACCCGTAAACTGAATCGTATCGGCGGACAGCACCGATTTATTGGATGGACGAACATAAGTGTGGAACGTATCCGACACGAACAGGCCGTTCTCACCTTCCGTTACTTTCACGGCACCGATATCTATAATTTCAGAAGAGTAACGTGTATTGCGACTTACCGTGAATTCAAGATCGTAAATAATATATGGCATAGGACAAACTCCTTTATCAATTAATACATGGTTTCTATTTCTCTATATTACAGGGAACGCACGGCCATGTCAGCCATCGCCCAGCAATTCATTTTAACGTGAAGCTGGCAATAGTGTGGTTGACAACTTCTTGTAAATACACTATGGTGATCAAAATGATAACAGCGATCAACGAGGACATAATTACGTCAGCCAGCTTCTACAGAGAGGAAACCACTTAGTGCAAGGTTTCTGTTGCTGTTTCGTTATTCCTACCTCGCGAGCTGCGGAGGAGAAGGCCCGAACGGCCTGTAACCTTCGCCGGATGGGCCCGTTATGCCCTGAAGGACTGCGCGTTCACGTTTTGCATCGGTTGCAAACGTAGAACCGGTTTATGGCAAATGACCTGATGATTTGAAGTCAGGTCAGCCGGCAAAGTGCAGTTAAATAAGGGTGGTACCACGACACATTCGTCCCTTGACGGATGTGTTTTTTTGCTGTTTATAACCAGATTTACAAAATCGATTAGAAGAACAAGGGGTGTGACAAGATGCGTCAAAGTGAAATGCTTGTTCCAACATTACGTGAAGCACCAGCAGAGGCAGATGCAGCAGGGCATCGTTGGTTATTGCGCTCGGGTATGATTCGCCAACTCGCAGCAGGGATATACAGTTATCTGCCCTTGGGACGTCGTATCTTGCTGAATGTCGAACGAATCGTTCGGGAAGAAATGGACCGTGCAGGATGTCAGGAAGTATTGCTGCCAATCATGCAACCTGCTGAGCTATGGGAAGAATCCGGAAGATATACACAGTATGGCCCTGAGTTGATGCGTCTGAAGGATCGCCATGCACGAGAATTCGCCCTGGGTCCTACCCATGAAGAGGTTGTGACTGCACTAGCTCGTGACGAGGTTAATTCTTATCGGAAGCTGCCGTTTACACTTTATCAGATTGGAACCAAATTCAGAGATGAACGTCGTCCAAGATTTGGATTGCTGCGGGGACGGGAGTTCATCATGAAGGATGCATACTCTTTTGCTTCTGATTGGGAAGAGTTGGATCGCACCTATCAGGCCATGAATACGGCGTATTCGCGTATTCTGGAGCGTTGTGGACTGGAATATATTCGAGTGGAAGCCGATGCAGGCACGATTGGTGGTCAGGGGGAGACCCACGAATTCATGGCACTTGCCGATGTGGGAGAAGATACGATCGTAACCTGCAAACATTGTGGATATGCCGCAAATCTGGAGAAGGCAGGATATCAGACTTCTAAATCTTCTGCTAAGAATCCAGGAGAAGTGGAAGCTTCTGCTGACCTAAAAGCGGTTGATCAAGCTGATGGTAAAGCCGAAGGGGATACCTTGGTTCGTATCCAAACGCCAGGAGTACGTACGATCAATGAGTTAAGCGCCTTTGTGGGTGAGGATGCCAAGCACATGATCAAAACATTACTTTATCAGGCTGATGGTCAACTGGTCGCTGCGCTTGTTCGTGGAGATCATGAAGTGAATGATATCGCGCTGAAGCAGGTATTGGGTGCAGAAGAGCTAATTCTAGCTGATGAAAATGCCCTTGCAAGTCATCCGAATTTAACTGTAGGCTTCCTGGGTCCTATTGGACTGGATCTGCCGATTGTAGTAGATGCGGATGTAGCTGCAATGGAACGTGCCATTACAGGAGCGAATGAAGTTGATGTACACTATTCGAATGTAGTTCCGGGTAAAGATTTTGCTTTGGACAGAGTAGATCGAATCCGTTTCGCTGCTGAAGGTGACGGCTGCCCAACCTGTGGAGAATCGCTTGTATTTACAAAAGGAATAGAAGTCGGACATATCTTCAAATTGGGAACCAAGTACAGTGACGCTATGGGAGCATCCTTCCTGGATCGCAATGGACGACAGTGCGCACCTGTAATGGGTTGTTACGGTATCGGTGTGTCTCGTCTGATGGCTGCTATTGCTGAACAATATGCCGGAGAAGATGGCATCCGTTGGCCAGCAGCCATTGCACCTTATCATGTACATCTGATCCCAATGAGCTGGAAGGATGAACAGCAACGCGAACTCACGCTGGAACTGGAACAACAACTAGTAGATGCTGGATACAGCGTACTGATCGATGATCGGGATGAACGTCCAGGGGTGAAGTTCAAGGATTCGGAATTAATCGGGTTGCCTGTCCAGATTGTTATTGGCCGAGGTGCGGCAGAGGGACAGGTGGAATTTGGATCGCATGTTCTTGCAGCACAAGGTGAATCCAAACGAATCAGTATGACAGCACAAGAGGCTGTAGGTCAGGTGAAGGAACAACTATAGTCCAGAATTTTTTTAAAAAATCCTTATGAAACCATGCTACGTGTCTCTATATAATAGAGCGATGTATAATAGGTCCGGATATTATGCGGTAAGAGATGTTTGTGGTTATTTAACGGATTAAAGCGTTAAAAAGAGGGCTATAGTCATATAAGTATGCAACACTATTTGCGTATTGTCATACCAAATAACTAGAATTTGAAAAATTGTATTCTGTATACAGTCGGTTTGTCCATAAGAGCTTCTGGCGAACCATGTCAGGAATCTATGCATGTGCAAATACGCAAATCATGGAACGAGAAATATAGCGTTTGAATGTGAAATAACCGCATGAGAGTGGCAATTTTGGAGATATCTTCTATAGTCCATGGTGGTGGGCATGGGATGAAGTGATTTCTTAAAGTGGCTTTGGGGATTTATTTTTGCAGCAAAGCTATATTCATGTAAAAGTAGAGTGTACTTCTCAGCAGGTTAACTACTGAGTGATGTAATTTATAAAAGAAAAAAGGGTGTCCATCAGCCAGTTATGGCTTGAAGGACACCCTTTCTTTGAATCTTATTGGTAAAAATATCTGCTCTTCTCTGAACTTAAGAGGCTGCAGGCAGTTTCAATTGTTGACCTGGATAAATCCAGTGTGGATTTTTGATCTTATTCAGCTTTTGCAGAGCTTGCCAAGTGGTACCGTATTGTTTGGAGATGGAATACAGGGAATCTCCGGATTTTACAACATGCACTTTGGCTGGAGCTGGTTTACTTGGCGTCGGTTTCGACGGTGTTTCTGGTTTTGGTGTCTCTGGTTTCGGTGTAGTTGGAGCTGGTGTTTCCGTTACTGGAGCTTCTGGTTCAACCGCAGGAGCCTTTGCCTCTTTGATTCGACCGTCTGTTTTGATTTCTACAGCGCCCAGTTTTTGCATGTATTCGATCAACGCTTCATCCATAGCACCGTACATGCCGGACGTTGAGTATTTTGCAAACATCGTGTACTCGTCACCGCCAACAGCAGTGAAATCATTCGTAGCCAATGTGTACGTTGCTTTTGGATCAAGGACTTTATCTCCGATCATGACGGAGTGTACGCGGCTACCTTTTGCAGCGGAAGAATCAATGCTGAATGTCATGCCGGATACTTGTGGGAATCCGCCACTTGGTTCTGGATAAGATCCTACACCGTTTTCAAGGGCTGCGAGTACATCGGAGCCTTTTACTTCAAGCGTTACAACCTGATTACCAAAAGGAAGTACTGTAATGATATCACCCTTAGTTACGATACCTTTTTCAATGGAAGAACGAATACCACCACCGTTTGTGAGTGCGATATCGGCTTTGCTGATGTCACGGATGGCATCTGCCAGCAGATCACCCAGGTTCGTTTCACCTGCACGTACTTGTTCACGTTTGCCGTCCAGCAGAATCGCTGTATTGGCTACTTCTTCTTTCAAAATGGGTTCTTGTTCTTTCAGAATGGAGTTCACCAATGCGGCAACTTTCTCATTCGGTTTGATGTCTTTTGCTTCAGTTTCATCAATCAGTGTTGCTTGTTTTTTCGTTACTTTGCCGCCGTCAACCCACAGGTCGATCACGCCTACAAAGTTTGTATATTCTCCAGCGCTGGCGATGAGTGTTCCGTTATCCGATACAAGTCCATCTTGCAGAACCGTATGGCTATGACCATCGATGAATACATCAATGCCAGGAACTTCTTTTACAACTTTGAAGCTAGTATCGGTGCTGGACGCGTCTTGTCCAAGGTGTCCCAATACAACAACAACATCTACTTTGCTGCGAATTTCGTTCACGAGAACTTTAGCTTCCGCAGTTGGGTCAGTAATATCAAGACCTTCCACATTTTTCGGGTTCGTTTTGTACATCGTTTCCGGTGTAGTCAGCGCAATGATACCGATCTTCACGCCGTCTACTTCTTTAATGAGGTAAGGATCGAAGAGACGAGTTCCGTCTTTCTTTTTCACATTGGCACTGAGCATGGGGAAGTTCATCATATCCGCAAGTTCGATGAGGCGCTCGGAACCGTAGTTGAATTCGTGGTTACCCGGTACAATCGCCTGATAACCGATTTCATTCATTACTTTGACAATGCTCTCACCGTTAACGAGTGTAGCAAAGGTTGTACCATGCACTGCATCTCCGGCATCCAGCAGAAGGGTATTTGGGTTTTCGCTACGGTATTTGTCCGCAATTCCAGCAACTTTGGCGAAACCCATCGCAGGTGAGGACTCAACTGCGCGTGCGTGTGTGTCATTCGTATGTAGAATAGTAATGTGCTTACCAGTGCCCGGAGTGGTATCCGTTGCAGCAGCGGCAATGCCCACACTGCCAAACAGCAGACAGAGCGTTAGCACAAGTGAAACATAAGTCTTCCAGATTTTCATATGAATCAGTAACCTCCCAAAAATAATAATCTACCTGAGCGTTTGCACAACTCATGTTGTATTTTACCAGACTACTATTAGGAAATCTCGTGATTTGTGTAAAAATAGGTAACCTGAAAGTGACATCTGATTTTCATAGTGGAAGATTAAGAGAGAACTTCACTCTTGAGGAACGTATGTTCTTAAAAAGGCTAAAAAAAATGCTGCACTTCACGTGGCAGTCCAGTACGCAAACAAAATTTCTCCAGTGATTCATCCGGCTCTGGCATCACCCCTGAAGTTAGAAGCTGTATGGCAAAACGATTGGCCTGTCTTTCCAGCTTGCCTGGGGCAAAATAGGAGTGTTCCTCCAGAAAGAACCGGTTTATGCCTTTGTGCAATCGGTCATGTCCAAGTTCATGGGCACACACGAAACGCTGCCATTCCGGCGGTAAATCATTGTGAATGACGATAAATCTGCGACGGAGCTTTCGGAAATACAGTCCTTTGGTAGACTTGCCCAGATTGGTGAACCGGATCTGTATTCCAATGGCTCTGGCAATGCTGAAAGGGCAGTTTGTCCGGTGTTTTCGAATCAGCTTTGTTACAATGTCATCCATATCATCTCACCTGCTGCTTTAGTTTGTTCAGCTTGAAATGCTTCATGGGCGCTTGTCCGGATCGTTCGTTTTTTTGCGTTTGTTCATCTGTTTGGCTTCCCAGAACAGACCTGTTAGGACATCCTTAATTCGTTTCTTATCCTCATCATCCAGCGGGATGCCGTCAAACATCAGATCATCCTCGTCCTCGAGCATCTTTTTGAAGTCTCGACGGTCCTTATAAGTTGCCCATTCTGGAGCGTCATGGAGCTCACTTGCTGTATTTTCGGTTTCCAGATAGCCGGCCTGTTTCATCATATCCGCGTAGGGAACCGAGAGTGCGTCGGAGATTTTGCGGATGGTAGCAGGCTTGGGAACTCCGCGAACTCCATTCTCAATGCGTGAAATTTGCGAGTTGCTGATTCCTGCTGCTTCGGCGAGCTGATTGATGCTGTATCCCTGTTGCTCGCGCAGTTGTTTCAGATAAGGACCAAAAGCGTGCTCCACAATTCATGCCACTCCTTTGATTCGTACAAGTGCCTAAATTATATATTAAGAGAACTTGTCTCACACGAGTCACTCCGATGGCAGAACAACCTTTCGATCACTGTTATCCCCAGATTTCTTTGATTCCCTTCTCATAAGGGAAAAATCCGGTGATAAAGGTGAACGCTACGCTTCTCCAGGTTTTTTCTACCCTCTCCGTTAAACGTGCAAATCTGGCATTCAATCTTAAAATATAAAAAGTCGGACTTATACGAGGATCTTTAATTATCTGTACTATATCGTATATATACCATTAGGTAAAGGGATATGAAACAATTATGCCAAAAGGTAAAGGAAATGAGAGCGCGGGTTTTATTTTATAGTTAAAACGACCCAAAATGAAGGTTTACGCCGATCCCCAGAAAGTGGTATCCTCAAATAGAAATACGAACAAAATACGAACAAAATGTAAAGTTGAGACAAGTTGGATGATGAGGAAAATGATTATTCCTGCTTCATACCTGACTTTAACTGATTCCAAAAGGCAACAGAAAAAACTTGAAAAATGCCGTTACTATTTCAGAGAACTGGATAACTCTAATAAAAGGAGTATTTTGTATTAATCCCAAGAGCGATTCAAATCAGCAATAGGTAGATCGAAAAGCTTCAATTCGTCTATCTATTGTACCCGTAAGCGACTGGAACCGAATAATACAAAATACCAAAGATGAGATGTATGCAAGTTTAACTTGTATAGAATGAACTTTAAGTTACGCAAACGAAGAGGACAGAAAAAAGCTGGAGAAGCGTAGCTAAAAGCTTTCTGAAAGAAAGCTACTTCGGAAGCATATGCTTCGCATTTATCATCGGATGTTTACATTAGAAAATATAATCAAAAAAATCTGGGGATAACAGCGATTGTAAGATTTTTCTGTCATCGGAGTGGAACATGCGAAGCTACTAAACTTTCATTCTATAACGAATGTTAAAGGAGGAGAATGAATATGGAACTGATGCTGCCCGAATTGGACCGACGCAAAACACAGACTGCTGTTGAAGCCGCGCTGGAAAAATACCGGATTTATAAAACAATTGCTTTTGAGGAACGAGAGGTGATGGTGACGGCGAGTTACGCTGAGCGTTTCCATGGTGCAACGAATGTGACCGGAGATTCCACTGCCAGAACGGCAATCTATAATGTGGATGTACAGCGCGCACGTCAGGCATACTGCGATACGATTGATTTTGTGGTATCTCGACTGAGCGAGAAGGAACGCGTACTTGTCAGAGAACGTTATCTGAAGGATGACGATGTATTTGACTATAAAGTGTATAACCATGTGTTTGACCCGCCTGTCAGCAAGGATACGTATACGAAGATTCGGACACGTGCTTTCTATAAAATGGCGCTGGCTCTGTCGGATCGGGGTCTGATTAATATGGAGCCTTTATCTGCATCTCGCAAAGAGCGACAGAAGCTGGGCTAGAGGTGAATCAAGAAGTTCATCCTTTTATATCCTTCGCTGATTGTATACAATAATTGAAAACAACTCTAAGGATCAGTCAAAGGAGAGGAATCCGCATGACGGAACAAGCCGGAATGCAGGAGATGTACACACTGAAGACGATCGCGGAAACGCTCAACACATCCAACGACCTGAATCTGATGCTGGATACGGTACTCGGTAAATTGTTGGAACTGACGGGATTGACTACGGGCTGGGTATTCCTGATTAATAATCAGGGAGAGTACTCCTGTATTGCTGATTACAGTTTGCCTCCTGCTCTGCTGCATCATGACAAGGAGCCGATGCGCTGTGGGTCTTGCTGGTGCGTGAATCGCTTCCGGGACGGGAGATTGGATAATGCCGTCAATATTATTAATTGCAAACGCCTGGAGGATGCCGTCGATCATCAATGGGGAGATACCCATGACATCACCCATCATGCAACGGTTCCGCTCCGCTCGGGGGAAAAGATGCTGGGACTGCTGAATGTTGCTGCACCCGGGAAAGAGCATTTCAGTGATAGTGAGCTGGCGCTTTTGCAGGCTGTAGCTTATCAGATAGGTAGTGCAATGGAGCGGATGCGATTATATAGCGCAGAGCAAAGGCGAGCGGATCTGTATGTCAGGCTGGGGGAGTTCAGCCGATCGCTGGGCGTGACGGTCAACGATTGCAGCAGTGGAGACGATATGGCCAAGATGGTTGTAAAGCTGCTTGGGCATCATTACGATTGGCCTTTTGCCGCACTGTTATCCCAGAAAAACGGAAGTTTTATGGTACAGGCGGCTTATGCTCATGGCAGGTCCGAAATGATGACAATATCTGGACTCTCTCCAGAGTTGCAGACTCGCATGCATCGTGTGATTGATTCTCATCGGGCTATGGTATTGTCGGCAACGGAAATCCAAGATGTTTCTGCTATCTGCAATACCGGGCTCCCTAAGTCTGTTTTGGCTTCAGGCTTGGCTGCTCCCATCCCATTAAGTTCTCCTGGCGAAACGGCAGTACTGGTGGTTGGATTGGGCTCGGCCAATGGCTTCCTTCAGGCAGATCGTGAGGTTTTCGATGCACTCGCTGAACATATTACAGCCTCGTGGGAGAGTCTGAGACTGGTATACAAACGGCGGGAATTGACCCGACTGGAGGAACGAAACCGTTTGGCTCGGGATTTGCATGATTCGGTGAACCAAATTTTGTTCTCCCTGTCTCTCACAGCCAAAGGGGCAGAGAGCATGTTAGCCGGATCACTACAGCTGCATCCGGCTGCGGAAGCGATGATGGATATACGTTCCTTGTCCCAGGAAGCATTGAAGGAAATGCGTGCCTTGATTATGCAGCTTCGTCCGGCGGGTTTGGAGTCTGGTCTGCTCAGTGCATTGCAGGAATATGGTACAGGACAGGGATTGCAGGTCGTTGTACATCGGACGGGTATGCGCTCTTTGCCTCAAAGTATTGAGGAAGGCTTATGGCGTATTGGACAGGAAGCACTCAATAATGTGCGTAAACATGCGGGAGTCCCTTACGCTGAGATATCCCTCCAGCTAAGCGATCAGGAAGCAGTATTAATCGTTACGGATCGTGGGAAAGGAGGAGCCAAAAGGCGTGAGGCCTTGCCTGCCAGTTCACTTGGTCTGTCCATCATGAGGGAACGGGCCCAGTCATTGGGCGGCAGACTTGAACTTGTGAGTTCATCCCGTAAGGGAACATCGGTAACGGTCGTCATTCCACTTCCGTCCGAATCTGTATAAAATCAGGGGGAAGAAGACATGCCGATTACGATTTTACTCGCAGACGATCATGCAATGGTGAGGCGCGGGTTGCACGTTTTTTTGTCCACACAGCCAGATATGGAAGTCGTCGGAGAAGCGTCGAACGGACAGGAAGCACTGGAACAAGCAGAACAATTGCATCCGGATGTGGTGTTAATGGATCTGCATATGCCCGTGCTTGACGGGATCGAGACGGCGAGAAGGCTTCGTGCGATCTTGCCTGGAATCCGTATCATCGTACTTACGTCCTTCTCGGATCAGGATCATGTCGTACCAGCCGTACGCGCTGGGGTGAAGGGATATTTGCTGAAAGATATTGAGCCAGAGGATCTTGCCGTTGCCATTCGTAATGTGCATGCGGGTCAGGTAGAACTTCATCCAGCGGCAGCAGGACAATTAATGCATGTGATGGCTTCGTCTGAACTGTCGATGAATGAAGCGCATGAGCGTGCAAATCCCCATGCGTCTACTCGACTTCCAGAGCAAGAACGGGTTGGGCTGGGAAAAGAAACTTCTCATGGACCGGACATGCTCACCCGTCGGGAACGAGAGGTTCTGGGGCTGATCGCACAAGGATTGAGTAATAAAGAGATCGCCATCAAACTAATCATTACCGAGAAAACGGTGAAAACCCATGTCAGTCATCTTTTGGACAAATTGGGACTGGCAGACCGGACACAAGCAGCGCTTCATGCCGTAAGAAATGGTTGGGTTGTCTGATCCATCTTTCGATATTCTCAGACTAAAGTCGTAGAAACTCAACCCAAAGGTTGAGTTTTTTTGTGCTGCAAGTTAAGTCTATCTGCCGACGATTCCGAGGTAGAAGCAAGGTAAGATGAGAGTAGAGAAAGTTGAATCGAAGAGATGGAATGTTTTTATAAAATCAAAGGAGAGTGACATAGATGAATATTATCATTTTGGCAGGCAGTAATCGGAAAAATGCAACCAGTACACGTTTAGGGGAATATGCCGCGGAGGTAATCAGCGGTCAGGGGCATGAAGCCAGCTTGTTCGATTTATATCAGACACCGCTCCCCTTCTATGCACCGGATGAAAAACAGAATGAAGATCAGAATCTGTCTGACCTGAACACACGTATGCTCGCAGCAGATGCCATTATTCTGTCTACGCCAGAGTATCACGGCAGCATCAGCGGTGTACTCAAAAATGCATTGGATCACCTGAGTCAGGCTCATTTCAGTGGTAAACCGGTATTGTCCATCAGCTCAGCAGGAGGCGCGGTGGGAGTAAGCTCGCTTTTGCAGCTGCAGGCAATTATTCGCAATTTGCACGGTATTAACGCGCAGGAGTGGATTTCCATTGGTGGTGCACAGCGCAGAAGGTTTGAAGCAACATTTGACGGATACGAAGAATTTGAAGGCAGTCAGGACATTGAGGATCGGATCAAACGCGTGATTGGTTCATTTTTGCACCTTGCCGAGACGTTAACTGCAGTACGGAAACCATCCGAGAGTTAAGGGCAGGAAGTAAAGTGAAGTAATGTAATGGGATGCTAACCATAGATAAAGAGAGTGAAAAGAGGTTTTCATCATGATTAAAGGCATATTTGAGACTCATCTGAACGTAACGGATCTGGAGAGATCCCATCATTTTTATGAGCAGATCATTGGATTGCAGCACGCTTATGGGCAGAAGGAACGTGGGAACTCCTTTTACTGGATTGGCGGTGAAGGCAACGCGATGCTTGGACTATGGCAAAAGGATCCTTCCGAGGTGCAGCGACAGCATTTTGCTTTTCAGGTATCGTTGGAGGACATGAAGCAAGCTGTCACTTACCTTGAGGATAGAGGGATCAAGACGCATAACTTCTTGGATGATGATATTGGCGAGTTATATGTATTTGGATGGATGCCGGCTGTGTCCGTATATTTTACCGATCCGGATGGTCATTCCCTGGAATTCATATCGATGCTCCCGGATGAAGCGAAGCCGGAACTTGGCATGGTGCCATGGAGTGAGTGGGAGAAGATGCACGGTCGGGTGAAGGGGGACACAGCATGATTTTTGAAGAGGTCAAATTATATACAGCACGATTGGAAGACATTAAGCACTTTTATATCAACACACTGGGTTTGAACATGGCTGAAGAGTCCGAGCATGCCTTCACGCTACAGATTGGTTTAACGAAAATGATATTCATGCGAAGTGAAGCAGACCAGAATCCGTTTTACCACCTGGCCTGGATGATTCCAGCGAATCGTTTTCAGGAGGCCAAAGCGTGGGCAGCGGCACGTGTCCGTCTAAGTAGGCATGAAGGTGAGGATGAGACCTATTCAACGAATTGGAACTCGAATTCGCTCTATTTCGAAGATCCTGTCGGTAACATTCTGGAGCTGATTGCTCATCATTCCGTTCATAACGAGAGTGACCGCCCCTTTTCGGAGAAGGATCTGCTGCAGGTGTGTGAGGTGGGACTTGTCACGGAAGATGTGCTTTCTGCGGTAGATGAACTTGAGCAGATGGGATTGAAACGATGGAGAGCGATTAGCGATACCTTTGCCCCTATAGGGGATGTGAACGGTTTGTTTATTGTGGTGAGAAAGGAGCGAACCTGGTTCTTTTCGGAGCAAAAAGCAAACATATATCGGCTGGAAGTTTCCATTCGTGATGTTGGGAGACTTCGAATCGGCTAAAATGCGCGGAACAGCAGGCAAAACGGTCATATGTGCACCATTTGAATCATCTTATAGAAGTAAACGCTCTAAAAAGAGTGTTTTGCTAAAAAAACTGTTGCTGGTCGTGTGTGTATCAGGGTTCGCATCGATGAAGGGTGGTGGCATGTTGGATCGACGTTTGTTGGAAGAAGGGCTGGCTGTTATTGTGTCCAGTCGGGAGCGTACAGGAGATTTGTGGCACGCCCATTATGGGGCGGGAGCTATTGCGGCTTACTTTTGGGTGAGGGAAAATCGTCTCACTGCCCTTGCGGCGGGCAGTGTTACGGCTGAAGCGAAAGCCATGCTTCGCCAGCACGGGTTGAATGATGGCTTGAACTCCCGGAATGGAGATGTTTTGCCAAGGGAAGAGGCCGAAGCGCGTATTACAGCAGCGCTGGATCGAACCATCGGAGAGCTGCACTGGGTGGGTCATCAGGCCATCTATGGTGCCCTTAGTCTGAAAGCCATTCGTGAACTGGATGGTTGGGGCACGGAGCAGGACATGGATCAGATGGTTGAACTTATTGATTCTTTTGAACGAACCATTCCAGGTAGATCCTGGGTAAACACAACTGTGAAAGAAATTCGCAGCTTGAAGTTAAGTGAGGCAGACGGATTCCCTGATATAGAACGCCCGGAACAATTGTCCCGGCTGATTCTGGATGAGCTTGGCGCATTTCGTACCATCTATCAGGCAGAAGCACATCATGATCTGATCGGCCACATGCTAACCTACGGGCACGCGCTTAATATATTATTTGAACTCGATTACCCTGCTTTGTTCCATAAAGGCATTCCGCCTTTTCTCAGGATGGTCAAGGCGCTGCGACTGAGCCGGGATGTGGATGCCGAACTGGAGATTCCAACGCTGCAATCTCCAGTTGATCGTCTGCCATTGATTCGTGCAGAACGCTCTGTTGCACTCCCACATGAACTGGAATACTGGCTCACGGACAGACGTTCCCGCGATTGGCATGGAGGTCATGTGTTCAAATTTCCTTTCAGCTTCTACCATCATGCCAGAAACGGAAATTCAGTTCCGGAAAGCTGGGAAAACTTCCGCTATATTATCGCGTGAGCAAAATACTTTTATGAGAGCACAGCCTGAGAAGGCCGTGCTCTTTTTTTATCTTTTTAAAGGAGCCAAATTTCAAGGATAAACAGGATCAGAATGACTCTGGATACCAGCATGTATGGTGATTTTCGTATGGGCTGACGCGCTGACCATATTCCCCAGGAACTCATAAGTGCAATACTTCCCCAGAACATCCATAAGGGAATGCCTTCAGGAGTAAATGGAAAAGACAGCGAGGGCAGCCCTGTGTTGCCAGCCCCAAGAAGAACGGTGGTCATATAGACGAGCACAAGGAAAAGTAACTCAAATAGCAGGGTTTGCAGCCAGAAATAATAGATGTGCAGCACTCGAAGCAGAATGACTGTTACCAAGATAAACAGGATACCAACGGAAGAGAATGTTGCAGCGGTCCATCCAATGAGTGAGGAAGTTACAACATCTGTTTCCTGATAAAAGGTGTACATTGTCAAAGCATACATAATGGGGCCAGCCATATAACTGGTAATAGCGATCCACAGATAGAACCATAGCTTTTTTTTCATGATCGTATCCATCCTTTATCATAAATAAGGTTTGAAAGACTACTTATTATCATATAAACAGCATCAGGAATGGATTTGTTGGGTTATCTGGCAGAAGTCTCTGCAAGAAACCGACGTATAACCGCCATGATGGCGACAACAAATAGACGTAATCCATACGGACAACCGTCAGCGCGACCGATTTAAACATGTAAGATTGTATTATCGGATCAGTAGCAAGTGACATATCCCGATAAGCACATACGCTAATGTACATGCCGGCCAGGGGCCGGTTTTTTGATGCGGTGATTGCACCCTTGCTCTGATCGGGTACTAAAGAAAGACTGAATATATCTAACAGGAGGTTTTCGGATATGAAAACAGTATTGTATGTTCCACTGGATGATCGTCCAGCGAATCTGGATGACGTCGTTGTACAAGGAAAAGCAGCCGGTATCCATATCATTACACCGCACCTGGGTGACATTCAAAATCGTCTGGATTCCGAGAAAACGGTAGAAGGCACCACATTGCTTGGAACGTCTACACCTACGTATGGGAAACCGTCCAACATTCATGATTTCATTTTGAAAAATGCCGCTAAAGTGGATGGCTTCATCATCTCTTCGGATATGCTGGCTTATGGTGGTCTGATCGGCAGTCGTCAGCTTCGTGAAGATGGAGGCGGAACATATCCTGATTACGACCAGGACACTACCCGTTTGCTCGATGTGATCAAAGCGATTAAAGGGAAATATCCACGAAAACCAGTGTTTGTGATGGATACCATTATGCGACTCGCTACCACCTCTTTTGCAGATAGTCTCGCATTGGATGCCTACAACGAGTCACGTGCACTGATGCAGCAGCCACGCCAGTCCTTTACGGCATTCGAGGATATTGTGAACGGGTACAACCTTTCTCCAGAGTCTACGGAATATGGGGAAACGACGTATTTTAATAAAGAACAGTACTACAACACCAGACAACATAAATTCAAAACGAATCTATACATTCTGGATAAGCTTGCTCGCAAAGGATATATTGATTTCCTCGCCGTAGGCGTCGACGATGCGAATACGCAAGGCGTTCAGATCAACGAAATCAATTATGTGGAAGCACGGATCAACGAATGGCTCGGTGGGACGGATGGACAAAATCCCGATCGGGCGATTATCCTTCCAGATGCGGATGGCCTGGGTCACGCTCTGTTGGCACGCATGGCTAACCAATTGCTTCGTGGTGGGAAGAAGACGCGTTATGCAGTGAAATATTTTGGCCCGCATGGTTCCACGATTATCAATGCCTATGAATATATGAATGTGCACGAGAATGTGGTGCGTCATGTGGATATTGTTGGTGGTGTGGTTGTAGCGGATTCCGCTTATCCACAGCCTGATGTGGTAACGGATACAACTTCCGATGTGGAAAATGGAAATGAATTAACGAATGCTCCATCTGCCCTTGAAGGTTCTTCGTTTGATATGGCGTCTGAGTTGGATCGCATGACGAACCGTCATCCAGGCAAACCGGGTAAAGAATCGGTGCACATTGAGATTATTGCCATCACGGCGCTGGATCAGGTGCAAGCGGCTGTGGCGCAATTGACGAGCAATAGTGAGAAGGGTCTGCCTTCGGTGTTGATTGATTTTGTAGGAAAAGGTCCGGCCAACGTCGATGTAGCCGAAGCACTCCTGAACAGTCCGTATACGGGGCGGGTTCTGGGTTACAGCGCATGGAATACGCCGGGGAACAAAATCGGTATGGCTGTGGGTATGGGACAATCCCGTTATGCTCTGATTACAACAGAAACACATGCCCATGCGCTACGAGATGCCATGAATGCACAGGGGTCATTGTTGTTCAAACGTTTCCTGAAAGATTACTACTACAAAGCAGTAGCGATTGCTGATATCCGCACGTATTCCAGAGCGCATGCGCTCTATACCAATGTGGCAACCCTTGCAGATCAGAATATGGTGTTGTTTAACTCAGAAGAAGATTATGCTCATTTGCAGACTTTACTCAGGGATCTGATGCAGACCCACTCCACGGCACTGGCGAACAAAACCGCTTTTGCCCAAGGGAACGTAGCGATAAAGCAAATTTGTAATGGCGAAGCAGCTTATGCGGAGTATTCCAGTGCACTACTGGAATATGCGAATCCCGATTTCATCTGGGGACGTGCATTTGAAATCACGTTGAATCCGAAGGTTACGCTGAAATAACGCTGATATAAGGTGTTGTCCGTTAAGAGACGCGCGGAGTCGTCTTTTTTCCACCCCAGATGCACCCTTAATCGCACCGAAGTCGTACGAATCACCATCCGCACTAGGGATGAAAGGGTGTAAGATTGTATTATCGGATCCATAGCAAAGGACACACACCGAAAGCACATACGCTAATGTACAGACCGGCCACAAGGGGCCGGTCTTTTTGATGCGGTGAATGGTGTCCAGCTTTGGTGCCGGTGGAGAACCGTTAGCACAGAGACGTACTGACGATGATTTCCTTTTTCCATTAGCAGATTTGTTAAAGGGGGAGTTCGTTGCTGCCACATTGTCGCTGCACAATGCGGGCAGATCGAAACTTGCAGCTGAAGGGGGCGAAATAAATGTGTCTATGAGTAGTGACTTAAACAACACGGACAGCACAGGGCAAGCCAGTAACGTCATCAGACGAACGCTGAAGCAGAAGCTGGAGGCTCTTGTTCCGGCATGGAATGGCCGAGTACAGGATATTCCTGCACCGGGAGAAGTGTTAGCTGGACCCTGTGCCGTGATTGCTTTTGCAGAAGAAGTACCGAAATCTGCTTGGGCGGGGTATAGGCGGATCATCAAAATCTCTCCATATGCACGCCCCGAAGATGGAGGTGCTGAACAAGTAGAAGTATGGTCAGCAGCGCTGATGGAAGGACTGCACCAGGTCAGGCTGGAGGATGAAGAAGGCGGGGCATTTACCTGCATTTATCTGGGTTCTTCGGATGGTGATCGTGTGGACGCCAGTTCTGGACTGGTTACGCGTAGCCTGCGATTTGGGGTGTATGTTCCAGAAACGCTGGAATACATTCAGGCTGAAACCACAGATTTGTGGATGGCTGCACTTCAGGGCTGGACACGAACTCAGCTCGGACAGGAATGGTCCATATATGGGGATGCCTGGCCTGGGGGTTATAGGTCCAAGTCTATACTGTGGCGATTGACGGGATGCAGTACAACCACTGCAGGGACTTCTGCGCTGGAGATTCGTAAGCAATGGATTGGGCATGTGCTGGCTGCGAATTTAGAAGATGTCCGTCAAACGGTCACACATCTGGTTGAACAACTGGCTGTGCAACCCCGTATTGCTTTGACGGATACAGACGGTACGCGATATGTGACGGTGGATGAAGTTTCTGCCGACTTGCAGGCAGACGCTTACTTGAACGGGCAGATTCGTCTGACGTTGCAGCAGCGTATTCGCCGTCCGGGTACGGATGTGCCATTAATCCGTGAGATTCACCATAGCAAAGGGATAGAGTAAGTGCTAGTCGAGAGGAACTCTAGATGGGGTTCCAGATGAGGAATTCAATATCATACTTTAGCTTCAAAATCATAGGTTCATAGGTTCGTAGGTTCATAGGGACAAAAATTCATAGGTCAAAATTATAGTGCAAAGATCAGGTTCAACGAATTCAGTAGTCAAACAATGAGGTGAGATGGCCATGGCAAGCACAGTAAAAAAAAGCAAACAGACTGCCCCGCAATATACGCGGGCCGAACTGATGAATCATGCCGAAGGCCTCTTTGCCGTTAAGGCAGAGGTGCTGTATGGTGCGCTGTACGAAGCAGCGCAAGAGACGTTTTCCATTGAGGAAGCGAAGGAACGCATCAACCAATTTATGAAAGCGAAGGTGAAGGGATAATGGCAGGCGGAACTTGGGAGCAAACGAATCGTCCGGTACTTCCGGGCTTATATATGAATTTTCAGGCGGCAGCGTCTTCGGCCATTCAGGTTGGTAATCGCGGAACGGTGGTTGTGCCGATCAAGGCCAACTGGGGTCCGGTGGGCACTTTTGTCGAAGTCGGCAGTGAAGCTGCAATTGAGCGTATTTTCTCGGCGCATGCCCTGGATAATGGAACAGCTTATACATCCTTAAAGCTCGCCCTGCTAGGTGGACCGAAAAAGCTGCTCGCTTATCGGGTAGCCGGAGAAACGGCGAAAGCAGCCACACTTACGCTGAAAGACAGCAGTGATGCAGCCGTTCTGCAACTGGACGCCAAGTATCCGGGTGACCGGGGTAACGGGTTCTACGTCACCATTCAGCCGGGTGTAATTGATAATACGAAGCATGAAGTGCGCTTGTTTGAAGGCAACCGGATGCTATATGCACTGCTGACTGCGGATATTTCGGCAGCGTCGCTGGCAAAAGAGATCAATGCGGATGAAAGCAACATTTGGATTAACGCTCAGGCGATTGGCGAGGGTACAGGTGCCGTTGCAACCGTTGCGGGAGCGGCGTTAAAAGGTGGTGCAAGTGGCAACGATGGACTGACCAATGCGGAGTATATTGCCGTGCAGGGCGCGCTGGAAGGTGAGCAATTTGACGTATTGGCATTGGATCATGCGGCGGATGCGCCTTTGCTGGCGAGCTTTGCAGCATGGGTGAAACGTGTGCGCAATGAGGGTAAACCCGTGATGGCTGTATTCGGCGGTTCAACGGCGGATGACACCTCTGCTACCGCAGCACAGAAGGCGGCGGCACGTTCACTCACGTTGAATCATGAGGGTGTAATCAATGTTGGTACGGGTGTGCGCCTTGGAGATGCGTTCTACAGCTCGGCGGAAACGTCTGCTTATGTCGCGGGTCTGATTGCTGGACAACGTCTGAATGAATCCACAACATACGCTCCTTCTCCGTTCGATGACGTGACGCGTCGCTGGACTCGTGCAGAACAGGAGCAGGCGGTACAGAATGGCGTATTTATTTTCTTCCATGATGGACGTCAGGTGAAGGCGCTTCGCGGAGTGAATACACTCGTGACCCCTGCCGCAGGACAGAATAATGCCTGGAAAAAAATCCGTTCCATTCGTGTGATGGATGCAATTAATACGGATTTGCAGCGCTCTGCTGAAGATACGTATATCGGTAAAGTAAACAATACGGAAGAAGGACGTCAGGCGCTGATCGGTGCGATGAAAGCCTATCTAGCGCTGCTCGCACAGAGCAATGTCATTGAAGCTGAGGGATACGATGTCGTTCTCGATCCGGCGTATTATGGTGCTGCACCGATTCTCAAGCCAGAGGCGGATCAGGTATTCCTGCAATGGAATGTGAAGCTGACGGATGTAATGGAGCAGTTGTTTGGAACGTTTTACGTGCAATAAGGTTTGTGTAGGAGAAAATGGTGTTTTAAAAGAAATTACTGTTCGTTGAACGGATGGTATATACGATATTTTCTAATCTCAAGGAGGAATTGTCATGTTGGATGCGTCAAGAGTCATTCTCGGTACCCATGGTCAGCTGCATATCGATGGTGTGTGGCAGACGAATATTAATAAGCTGGAGGCCAGCGTTGAAATCGAGAAGCGTGAACTGAATCTGGTCGGCAACGATTGGAAAGTACACAAGAATGGTGCGAAAAAAGGAACGGGTACCATGACGGGTTACAAAGTCACTTCGGACATGATCCAGCGCGGCTTCACCAAGTTCCAAATTATCTCGAAGGTGGACGATCCAGAATCATACGGTCATGAGAGTGTCTTGCTGAAAGGTTGCATGGTGGACAAAATCCAACTCGCCAACTGGACTGCGGGTGAGGAAGTACCGGAGGAAACAAGTTTTACATTTGAAGGATTTGAATTGTTGAACCCGATTGTAGCGAACTAAGATTTTTCAGACTCTGCTTCTGTAAGTATCTAAGTATCTCCGTAGAAACTTTTGTTTTCATATGATATCTAGTTGTTATGATATAGGCTCCAAAACTACTTTTCTCAGCAGTGCATACTACATCATGGGAATATAAATCTTTATTACCAAGGAGACGATTGATATGTTATCCATTAAAGATTTTGAAAATTTGGTACCCGATAAAAGTTTGCCTGTTTCCCATTGGGACTGGACCAAAGCATTTGATAAGCTGATGGAAAGTAATGAGGTAGATGTGATGATTCCTTCTGGCACGTATCTGCTTAAATACACACTTAAAATCACAAAGCCTAAGAATATTCTTGGGAATGGAGCGATTCTAATGCTTGAAGCTCCTTTGCAAATTGAAGGCTCCAATATCATTCTCAATGACCTTAAGTTCAGGAGTGAAAAGCAAGTTCGGGCCATTCAACTGCATAATACCATGAATGTAAGTGTTCATCACTGTGACTTTATAGATATCATGGAAACAGCTATTTATTTTGAAAACAAAAGTCATCAAAATGTTAGTATCACAGACTGCAATTTCGAAAATATAGGTAGAAACATTACCAATATTGTTGTTCAGGGTAATGCCGTTTATGTTCAGAATGCTTCTACGGTATTTATCGAGAATTGTGAAATGTATAAAATTTGGGGGCAATCCGCCATTACGGTACGAAGTTCAAGTGATATCAAGATTACCAATTGTATCATTGAGGATACGGCTTATCGTGGAATTCAAACGTATGGTTCCGATTCGGGTTCGGCTGCAGATTCTGTGCGTAACATGGAGATTACGGAATGTTCAATCAGAAGAACAGGAGAGTTAAACCAGACCCCAAAAGGAGATGCTACGAATGGGATTTTTGTTCGTAATCCACAGGGGACTGCCGCTGACGTTAAGATCTCTAACTGCATCATTGAATATTGTGGAGAGAATTTCATAGAAGGAAACTTTTATGCATACAACAATACCATGAGGTATTCTGGTTATTATCCTCATTTCACAACTCCTTCTAAAGAGGGATTGTTTCCTCAAACTAACTCGGTGATTGAAGGAAACTCTATTCATTCCTCCTATTTAGAAGCTATCAAATTATTTTTCAGCCGCAATAATATTAGGATTGATAACAATACCATTCTTGATTGGGATATGACAACAGCTCCCAAATCGTCTTTCTTGCCAGCGATCACGATGCAAACTAAGTTATCTTCGGATGTAATGAATAATATTACTATTCAAAATAATACGATTACTGGTCCGACAAGGAAGTTGATGATTGGAAATACGGTTAAGGGAGAACAAGAAGTTATTAAAAAGATTCCGTCCCCTGGAACTTTTGGTACCATTGTTTATGCCAATAACCAGATTATTGTTGAATAGTTATGTGTGTTTGGAGAGTTATTATTAAGCAGCCCTTGCAAGGGCTGCTTTTATTTTAAATTAAAACTATGAACTATGAAAAGAAGAAGGAGATCGCACCCTATGAGTATGAATGAGAATATGTCTGAAGAACAAATTTTGGATCAGTTGTTTGAAGCAGCAGAACGTTTGCCGGAAGAGAATGTACGCATTCAACGTTTGGATCTGTTGCTGACTCTGCGTGGATTGACTTCCTCCAAAGTGGATCAGATTCGCGAACGCTGTACCATTCGCAAAACAGTTAAAGGCCGTACTGAGGAAAAGGTGGATACAGAAACATTTAACGCGCTGCTGATTTCCGAAGCTACTGTGAAAATGAATGTACGTGGACTCGAACTGTCAGGCTGGGGAGACAACCGTATTACTGGACGCATGAAGCTGTCCGGTGGGGAACAAGCGGTTCGCCGCATGTTACTCGCGGGTGAGCTGGATGCCGTTGGCGACAAGGTACTTGAGCTGTCAGGTTTCGGTGTGGAGATTGAAGACCTAAAAAACTAATTCACTCCGGCGGGATGACTACGTTCTTATATCACATGTGGGTTCGTCATCATCTCCGGCCCGGAGAATTCTGGTCTTTGCCACGCGGGGAGCGCTCACTGTTGATTGCTTTCTCGGAAGAGGAAATGGCAGCGATCACCTCGCAAATGAATCGATAACTAGATTGGACAGGAGGTGAAAGAAATGGCAGAAATGATTGTGGGCTTGTCCAAATCAAACGCGGAAATGCGAACGACCATCCGATATCTGGATCAGATACAGCGTTCTACGGAACGACTGGGCAGAGTTCGCTATCAGAGTTTGATTAAAGTGAATAATGAGCTTAGAACAATCGGGCGTAGACTGGAAAGCATTTATAGTACGGCTGTGCGAATCAGCAGGCTAAGGATTACGCCCAAAATTGGATTGGATGACCAACTTAGTCCGGCACTGGATCGCGCACTAGTGAAACTGAATAGCTTCAGGAACCAGATGGTTAGGGCTTCGGGGGATTTTTCTGTGATGGTTCAGCAGAAGGTTGAATTATCCATAGGGGAACTACCTAGTACACTGACAACAACGAATGGAGAACTGGCGAAGCTCACTATGTCTAATCAGGATTTGGCGATTAAAGTGCAGGAGAATACTGCTAAGCTGGGGATCACAACCAATATTTCTGGGGCGGGAACAGCAAAAACTGAAGAAGACAAGGGTTGGTTTCAGAGTATTGTTGATGGAGCTGAAAAATTTAATCATTTAGCTGATGCAGTTAAGAATACTAGTGAAGGAATAAAGTTCGTAGGAAACCTATTTAAAGGTGAAAAATCAAAATTAGACGGAACTGCAAGCTCTGGCTCCCAATGCTGCTGCTGTTCTAGTGGAAGTTTGGTGGGAAGACTCTCAAGAGGTGAAGTGAAAGGTAGCAAAGCAAAAAAATCAGGTGGCGGCAGAGCTAAAAGTGTTGCAACTTCTGAAAGTAGTAAAAAAGGTTCTTACAAGAGCGGTTCCAGATCCTATCAAGAACGTGCAACTGGAACTGTAGCATCACCAGCTTCCGATCCCACAAAAAAAATCATCACCAACATCTCTCCAGCAGAATCAAAAAAGCTCAGAATTGATTTTGATCAAAAAATGAATCCGAATCGACTGGGCCTTAGCGCTAATCAACCCTCTACTTCATCAATGTCCAAGCTCTTCTCAGGCAATGGCATGTTCGGCAAACTGAGCGGAGGGCTTGCTAAGGGGGCCGGGAAATTACTTGGGCCAATCAGCATGCTCGCTGATGTAGCGAATGTTGCAACTGCACCTCCCGAGGAGCGGGGCCGAGCTGTAGGCTCAATGATTGGCGGCACAGCAGGTACAGCGATTGGTAGCGCTATCGGTAGTGTTCTTTTGCCTGGGATAGGAACATGGGTTGGTGGTGCAGTAGGCGGTTGGGCTGGCAGTGCAGCAGGCGGCTGGATCGGCGATAATGCTAAGGATATTGGGAAGTTTATGTCCAACGCTACCGAGGGTGTGGGTAATGCATTGTCGGGTGCAGCGGATTACGTCTCTGAGAAAACGAAAAACATCACCGATGGCATATCCAGTTTCTTCGGTTTTGGCTCGAAGAAGGAGGAGAAGACCGCATCCGCGGCAACGGTGGCTTCAACGTCGCAAATAGCAACAGGTTCGCAGATGCCACCTACCTATATTCCACCGGCACTGACAATGACGGGTCCAGCAGCATATATGAACAATAAGGTCGGCCAGTCTACATCTGCTGGTTTAATGGGAACAAGCGTGATGCAGTCCCAAGCGATGGCGCTCGGTAACGGAGCTCAAACGAATGCCAATGGCAAATCATCCACGATGACGGTACAAATATCCGAAGACCAGATGAGCAGTCTGTCCGGTTACCTGAAGGATTTTAAAACCGAGACGACCAATCAGATCTCCGTAAACGTACCACAAGGAGCTGTGCAGGTGACTGTCCGGGAGAATGCTATCGACTACGATGCCATCTCACATCAGGTTGGAATGAGATTTGCAGGCGAAGTGCGCCGTGCGATGGAAAATCGAAAAACGATTATGGCCTAAGCAGAAAGGAGGCCTGTCATGACTGTATTTAAAGATAACGTGGAAGGTATCAAAATGGAGTTTACCCTGATCGACGGGAAAACGAAGTTTCAATTTCCGGTGAAACCGGAAGAACTGACGATCTCCCGATCCAAGGGATACGAAACGATTAATATGCTGGAATATGGCGAGTTTGATTTTGCTCAGGGGGAGAAGGTGAAGGAGATCACCTTCTCTTCTTTTTTTCCCAAAGAATATGATGCGTCCTATTGCATGTACGAGCCTTTGCCTGATCCGCGTGTAGCGATGAATATGCTGAATACGTTTCTGGTCTCAAAAAAGCCGCTGCGCTTCATCATTACCAACACGGGGGTGAACGTGCCCGTGTATCTGATCTCCCACAATACGACCTTTCGAGGCGGTGAGAGCGGGGATATTTACTTTGACATTACGCTGCGAACGTGGCGGGATTCCAAAGTGGAGAAGGTTGGCGGCGCAACATCTGCGAGCAAGTCGGGTTCCCGTACAGATCTGAAAACGAGCAGCAAGACCTACACCGTCAAATCTGGCGATTCCCTGTCCAAAATAGCAAAGCTTGAGCTGGGCAGCAGTTCCAAATGGAACGAGATTTATAAGCTCAATGTGAAGACCATCGGCAGTGATCCGAACCGGATCAAGCCCGGACAAAAGCTGGTGATGCCATGACCTACAAGGTCATTGTCGACGACAAATATGACATCACCAAGCTGGTGGAGACGATTACGCTGAAGGACTCGCTCGACCAGATTGCCTATCAGGCCAACATCCGGCTCGCGGTGTCTGCATCTTCAGGTCTGCCTGCGATATCACCGGGTATGGCTGTGCGGATCAGCGGGATTCCTTTTGGCGAAAAATCAATGGTCCACTTGCTGCACCCTGCCGTCATCTGGGAAGTGGAAAGCTCAAACAGCGGTACCAAGCGACTATCCCTGATCGTCTACGACCGGATGATTTATCTGGAAAAATCAGAGGACGAGTTCCTGCTGCCGAAAGACCAGACTGCCACACAGCGTCTCAAAACGTACGCCAAGGAATGGAAAATTCCATATGCCACGCTGTCGGATACCAAAACAAAGCTGAGCAAAGCGGTTTATCGGTCGCAGACGATTTTTTCGATGATGTTTGCCGATCTGAAGGAAACGGTGAAGTCGGGTGGGGATATGTATCATCCACGGATGACGCCGGGCGGGTTGCAACTTTTTAAGGTGGGCAGCAATGCGAAAGTGCACGAGCTGGATCGACTGATCGATCTGACTCAGATGCGTACGCTCGAAGGTGCGGTCACCAAAGTTAAAGTGATGGCTGCCTCGGAGTCCAGCTATGGCAAAGAGGTTCCTTCCAAAGTGCTCGCGATTGAGCAGGATGGTGTAGCCGAACTGGGCACGCTGCAAAAGCTGATTGAGGACGATCAGGTGAAAACAGCGACGGTCGCCAAGAAGTTGGCGAAAAGCCGTCTGACGGGTATTCAGGAGACCTTTACCGTATCCGCACCAGATGTGAATACGATCCGTGCCGGAGATGCGGTGCTGCTCAAAGGGCTGAAGCTGATCGTCATGTCGGTTAGCCGTGATCTGTCCGCCGGACCTGGAACGATGACGTTAGAGCTGGGGACGGCTGAGCTGGTGAAAAGGAGGTATTACCTTGAATAAAGATGATCCGTATGGGCATTTTGCCGACGTCATGCGGGGTGCGATGAGTACCCATTCTCGTCAGGCCGTGAGCGGGCTGGGAGCAGTTCTGGGTACGATGACCTCGTCCGGTGTAAAGCTGGATGATTTTAAGCACGAAGTGCAGGACTATCTCGTGGCCGAGTTACCGGGCACGCTTGGACTGCCGGAGCGTGAGACTGCTGGCGCGATCTCCGGTATACCTGACGTGGCAAACGGCGGAACGACGGGCACGGGACGGTTTCTTTTGCAAGAAGAGGAAGTGGAAGAAGCGGTGTGGTCTCTTGGTAAAGGATTGAAAGCCGGGGACCGTGTACTGGCGATGCGGGTGAATGGCGGTAACGACATTGTGGTGCTGTGTAAGGTGGTGAGTGGGAATGCCTAGTTTGTTCCCTGAAACAGGTTTGGTATGGGGAGACGAGGAAGATCTGTCGGGGGCGGCTTCGGAAGAGGTGCGGTTTGGACGGAGCTGGCGATTCGATTACGATGCAGGGGATTTTGTGCTGACCCCAAGTGGCAAAGTCGCTGCGGCAGGTGCGCATGAAGCCTGGGTACAGTGGTGCATTAAGGCGGTGAAGACGCCGCGGTACAGACATGTGATTTACTCCCGAAACTATGGATCGGAGCTGGATGAGTTGGTTGGCCAAGGTGACAGCCGGGGTGTGATGGAAAGTGAGATTACCCGGATGGTGACGGAGACGTTGCTGGCCGATCCTCGCACGGATTCGGTAGACCAGTTTACGTTTGATTGGAATCGGGAGCAGTGCATGTTCTCGTGCCGGGTGGCGAGTGTGCAGGAAGAGATGTTTATTTTGGAAAGTGAGGTGATCTGACGGGATGGCTGAGATTCCGCGTTATTTGGAAGACCAGACGGAGGAACAGATTATGCAGCGGTTGCTGGATCGTCTGCCCGCGGATCTGGACAAGTCGGAAGGGTCTTTTCTGTGGGATGCGGAGGCTCCGGTTGCATTTATGCTGTCTGAGGCGGCTTTGTGGGCGCAGGAACTGCTGCGACGCGGGTTTGCGAGTACAGCGGCGAGCAGAGATCCGAATTTTCGTTCGGAAGAGTTGGATCTGCGAGCGGGAGAGCATGGCATTACGAGACGGGCTGCGGTAGCGGCGCAAGGTACAGTGAAGTTTGCTGGTACGCCGGGGAAAGTGGTGCCTGCAGGTACGGTTGTGGCTACGTTGGCCGATGAAATCTCCGGCGAGGCTTCCCTCGAATATGAAACCGTTGGTCGTGTGGAGCTGGGGGAAGATGGTCTGGGCAGTGTTGGTGTGCGGGCGCTCGTTGCCGGAAAAGAAAGCAATGTTCCTGCGGGCACCGTGACCGTGCTGTCCACACCCATGAGTGGCGTTACCTCTGTCACGAACGTTGACGTGATCAAGGGCGGTGCGGACGTGGAGTCGGATACCGCGCTGCTGGAGCGCTTTTATGCCAAAGTCCGCAATCAGGGGACCAGCGGCAACAAGTCGCAATATGTGCAATGGGCCAGTGAAGTACCAGGTGTTGGTGCAACGCGTGTTATTCCGTTATGGCAAGGGCCGGGCACGGTGGGATTGTATTTGCTGGATACTGATAAACGTGCCGCGGGTAGTGATCTGGTAGCGGCGGTGCAGAAGTACGTAGACCCAACGCAGGATGGGCAGGGTGAAGGCGTTGCCCCGGCTGGCCCGGTAGTGACCGTGATGCCAGCCGAGGAAGTGCCAGTGAACATTCAGGTGAAGCTGACACTGGCGAGTGATGCAACGTTGACGGATGTGCGGGCGTTGATCGAACGCGGGGTGACCGCGTATTTGAAACAGTTGGCTTTTGCCGATCCGCTTGTGCGCTATACCCGTATTGCAGCGATCCTGCTTGACATTCCACCGATTATCGATTATTCGGAGCTTACCGTGAACGGTGTTAGCGACCAGAATATCGAGATGACCGCGAGTCAGGTTGCGGTGCTGGGGACGGTGGATGTGCATGAGTAGCGCAGTGAAGATGGTGAAAGCGAAGTGCGGATGTGGAGGCAGCGGTAAGGTGGGACATCGGGAATGTTCTGACTATACGGTATCCGGTTCAGCTGGAAATGAAGTAAGTGGTGGGCCAGAAGAGTGCTTGGGTCGTGAGGTAAGCGGCTCGGGAACTGAGCATTTGAGCGAAGCGGTTTGCATCAATGTGAAAGGAAAGGAGGATGCGGGTCATGAGTGCACCTTCTGCTGTACATGTTGGACTGACGAGTGAGAAAGGGCGGGAGCTGTTCTCATATTTGCCGAGCTACTATGAGACTTCCCGCGTGATGCAGGTCGATATGCAGTCCAAAGGAACCGAGATAGATTTGCTGTATCAGGCGCTGGATGAAACATTGGATCAGTTCTTTGTCCGCACCGCGACGTGGGGCCTGGATTTCTGGGAGCAGGAGCTCGGCATTGAGACGGATCGTCTCAAACCTGTGGAGCAGCGGCGTGCCGTGGTCGAGTCCAAGCTGCGGGGTGCCGGGAAATTTTCGGGGAGACAGGTTGCAAATGTGGCTGAGGCATATGCCGGGGGAAAAGTGGATGTAACATTTCAGCCGAAAGCGTGGAGTTTTACGGTGAGTTTTGTGGATACGATGGGCATCCCGCCCAATATTGACGATCTCATACGCGCAATTGATGAACTAAAACCGGCCCACATGGCTGTTGAATATGAGTATCGCTATCTGATCTGGGACGATCTGGACAGCAAACAGATGACCTGGGATGAACTGGACGCCGGGTCCCTGACGTGGAATGAACTGGAGGTGTGGGCGTAATGCCAAAAGAAACGGATCGACTGAAATTGCCTCTTCCCTTGGGGAACGAGACCGTAACCCGGGAGAGTATTAACAGGATTTTTGAAAAGATTGATGCTGGTGTGGCGACACGTGAAGCAATCCTTATATCTGCTGGCTCTGATCTTAATAGTTATATTACAGAAGGGGAGTATTATTGCCCGGAGAATGCCACAGTAGAAACTTTAGCTAATTCTCCAACAGGTGTAGCTTTTCATTTGAAGATAGAAAGACATGCTGGTGTCGTCCAAACTCTAACAACTTTCGAGCCGAGTGACTTACAAGTTTTTCAACGCAACTACTATTTCGGATGGGGTTCGTGGAAAAAAGTACCTACAAGGGACGAAATTCAACAGCTGCAGGAGGATCTCCAAAACGCAGACATCCCACCTGCATCATTGACTGAACCGGGGATAGTGCAGCTTTCCAATGCAACGGAAGGCACGTCCGAGACGCTGGCGGCAACGGAGAAGGCGGTTAATGATGCAAGACTGGCCGCTCAACAATACGTGGATGATAAAGCGTGGCAAAAGTACCCGCTAACGCAAGATAACGGGTATTCAAAATTAAGTAGAGTGGATTTAAATACTTTGACTGATCCGGGAATGTATTACGCTGACGGTTCACAATCTCCGAATTTACCCACTATAAACGGAGCTGATTTTTACGTCGAAGTAATTAAAATTAGTGCGAACAATTTAATTCAACGAGTTACGCTTGCAAGCACAAGTACTGCGAAAGTGTACGTAAGGCAAAGATGGGCAACAACGACATGGACACCTTGGGTATTGCAAACACCACAAAGAAGAGTATGGGGGGCGTTATAGATGGCAGAAACGCCTATTAAAATATACGGGGACGCACTATCCACAACATCTGGGACAACTATTTACACTGGAAAAACGGGTAAGACATGCATTATAAAATCCATTATTATTTGTAATGTTAGCGGAGTAGACACGACAGTAAATATGAGGCTTAACACTGGGCCTTTGTATTTTTTATTGAACAACAAGTCTATTAAAGCAAATCAAACCTTGGTTATCCCGATCAGTGATATTGTTATCAGTCCAGGGGAAACCCTTCACATGTGGTGCGCAAATTCAATTGTTAACGCTAGAATAACAGGTGTTGAAAAAGATGGAATCCCCAGTTCATTAGGGCTTGCGCAGTACCGTGTTGGGCTAGGAACGGGAACGACGACCATTGTTCCAGCCGCCGGAAACGGTGTTAGTAGATTGGTCAAGTCTATCGTTATTTGTAACGTAAGCAGCGGACCACAAACAGTAACTATTCGTTTCGGTTGGAGTGGTGATAACTGTAATTTGATAAACAAGTACACCATAGCTGGATATGATACAGTTTTGATTCCGTTCGCTGATATGTTTATTTCGCCAAGCGAATATATCGAAGGCTGGACATCAACCGTCGGTAATGCTCAGGTCCATTTAGTCATGCAGGAGGCGACCAATGCCTAAAATCGATAATTTCTTATTGGATAATTACGGGTTGGATGGGCCAGATAAGGGGAGGAAGTTTGCTTCAGGGTTTGGATATAACTTAGGTGATAAAAGGTTTCTTTATTCAGATGGAACTGCATTTACCTGCGGGTATATAAGTGTTTCCACTCTGGATTTTTTACCATCGCAAATCATTATCACTTTTTATGATGATGGGGATTATATACTGGGTTATAATTCCAAAAGAATAGAAAACGGCTACCCTATGTTCAGAGGGCTAAGATGGACAAACGAAGGCACTAAATTTGATAGTTTCCGAGTAGAGGACAAGAGCGCTGGCAGAACTTATATCACAAACGGTGGATTTCAGTTACCGTTGCCATATTTTGAATTGACATCAAGTCCGTTTTATTGGAGGGCATACGAATAATGAATATTGGGATTAGAATTATATACGATCAAGACGGTGAAATTATCTATCGAGCTGGTGAAATACAGGGTGATGTACTTCCAAGGAAAGAAATCACTGGGCTACATTACATCGATTTGGAATATGGGACAATCGATTATCACACTCATCGAATTGTCAGTATCGATCCTGCTACGAAACAACCAGTTTTAGAGGAGCTTCCCATTGTCGAAACACCAGAACAGCAAAAAATAAAGGAATTGGAAGACCAAATTTTATTATTAGCCAATGAAAATACAGGAGGGATTTTGTGATGGTGAACGAAGTCGTGGTACGTATTGCAGCAGCAAGAATATTGAATAAAGGACTCAACCCAAAGACAAGTCAAGTATACCTGCTTGATGACATTACCAATACTGATTATCGCCAGGCTATTGAGGATTACATTTTAGAAAAAACTGAAGGAATTTAACGAGCGTACCCAAGTGGTGCGCTTTTATTATGCTCTCTGGAGCAGCTGGTATTTAAAAACCAAAGGAGGTGAAACCATGGAACGATGGGACACCCTATGGAAATGGCTCCTCGCCCTAATAACCAGCTCAGCAACCTACTTCTTCGGAGGTTGGTCAGGCGTGCTCGGCGTACTACTCGTGTTCGTCATCCTCGATTACCTAACAGGCATCGCGGCGGCAGGCATGACTGGCAAGTTGGAGAGTAATGTCGGGATGTTCGGCATTGCGCGAAAGGTATTTATTTTTGCAATGGTATCGGTGGCTCATCTGGTGGACGGTGTTCTGGGGGACGGACATTTGTTCAGGGATGCGGTTGCCTTTTTTTATATCGCAAATGAGTTGTTGTCCATTATTGAAAATGGAGGCAAACTGGGCGCCCCGATTCCGCCTGCGATCCGGCAGGCTATTGAAGTGCTCAAGGGTAAGGGAGGAAACGGGGGGATTCCCGGCAAGTATACTCCTGATTCCAGAGAATCTTTTGTACAGTCAGATGATAAGGATGTTGAACAGACCAGAGATGAAACGAAGTAAAGACTTTTCATTCATTCATTCAAATGTGTCCTGTAATAAGAGAGAGAGAAAATATTTGAATCGATAATCTGATTGATCCATTGGCTACAAGTAGTGAAGGAGACGGAATCGATTCTGAAGAAGCGATAGCGGTCGCCTTTGTCTCCGAATTTCTAACCTTTAAGAAAATGAATCAAGAAAATTTGGAGACAACAGCGATCGGAAGAACGATCCGTATCTGGAACGGTCACGTACCGTCTCGGTATTTTTTCCTTAGTGAGTTAATGGATACCTAGTAGTCTACCGACAGGCGACATAGAATACGAAGCCGTTTGACAGCAAAATGGGACATGTCTCCTAGCCATCCAAACTCAGCTTTTACCAACAATCAAGGACACGCACACAAGCAACCCCTGACCCCCAAGCATTAACTATATACAAACGGCAATTTGCCGCATAAAGGGTGTGAGAAACATGCAAAAGAGAAGCTCGGGCAACACGCAGGGCATTGACGTCTCCCGGTATCAGGGCACGATCGATTGGGCCAAAGTGAAGGCAAGCGGTATGACTTTTGTGTTCATCAAGGCCACTGAAGGGCAGACGTATACCGATCCGAATTTTCAGAAAAATGTAAGCGGCGCATTGGCGGCAGGCATGCTGGTCGGAACGTACCACTTCTTTCGCGCAACGACTACCGATGGTGCCAAGGCTGAAGCGGCGCATTATGCCACGACACTGCAAAAAGTAGGAGGCGCCAAGGCACTGCAATTACCTCCTGTCATGGACTACGAGAATAATCCAGGTAACCTGAGCAAAGCTCAGATCAACACGGTAGCTAAGGCTTTTTTAACGGAATTGCAACGTCTCACGGGTGTGAAACCGATCATATACACGGGCAATTCATTTGCCGGGTATTTTGATACATCACTCAGCTCATACGATCTGTGGATCGCACGTTACAGCAACACCCGTGTACCGGATGACCAGACGGCCTGGAAACGTTGGACGTTCTGGCAGTATACAGACTCGGGCAAGGTGAACGGAATTAGCGGCAACGTGGATATGAACGAGTTCCAAGGATCGGCAGCGGAATTGAAAGCAAGATATGCAATAGCAACACCAAAACCGCCAGAGCCATCCGAACCAACAAATCCGACCAATCCCACGAATCCAACCGAACCACCGAAAGGGGGCGAACCGATGACAGCCGAAGAGAAAGCAGCGTTTGATGCGTTGAAATCCCAGGTCGATAAACTGCAGGCGCGCCAGCAGATGGAAGTTCCAGTCTGGGCAAAAGCTGCCGTTGACGCAGCACTGGCATATGACACCAAAAATCCGTTGTTCAGCATCGATAGTGGGGCAAGTTATGATTTTTACCGTTTTATCACGGTCATGTACCGCAGAGGTTTATTCAAAAAATAAGCTGACATAACTTAAAATATAAGTTGGACCCGGTTATAAAAGAGAGAACACAACAAGGGACACACGACGCTTTTTGTCGAATGGTGTTCCTTTTTTGTGTTTTATGTAAATGATATTAACATATATAATAAAGTTGAAGACTTATGTCCGTAAATCTCTTGTCTAATTGATGAATGTGATGTAAAGTAAGTTACACGAAATCGATTTTCACCACTGTTTATTTACACAATCCTCCTCATCATGACAAGACTTTAACATGAAAAGTTATTGTAATGTCTCCCTGTTGTAAAATCCAACATCTGTAGATCAATCTCACAACGTTATTTACACAATCCAATCCAACCTGCTTGAGAAACCACTAAAATATTCTGTTTACCAACTTGCTGTTCCAGCTAATTGCCACCATTAGATTTTGCCAATTACACTTTTAACTATGATGATTTAACTCCAAGTCAAACCTTAAGCCAAACTCCATATCAAGCAACGCTACCGTTCTCTCAAAATCAGCTTGTCGGCCGCCACCCAGTCCGTACCATTCTACTGTTGCTTATTGACCTAAGTTCAATTGTTACGCAACAACCACAGGTATTTATAACTCCTCACATCATCCGAAAAAATAACAAAATGTGTACGGTTACATCCCGTTTTACATTTCATATATACGCTTTAACATATCCGGATTTACATCACAGGTATCAAAGGCATCTAAAGCCTTTCATATGATATAAAGCACCAAACCGATCGATTGTAATCATTGGAGTTTTTTTCACGCCAGTATTACACACATTATGAGACAGGGAAGGGTGTTGTACGTATGCGAATGAGAAAAAAATGGTTATCCGGGGTCATGGCAATGGCCATGAGTACAGTGTTGATTCTGTCGGGTTGCTCTAGCGCCAGTAACGAGGGTACAGGCAATTCCCCCGCTCCGGCGGAAGGTAGCGAGCCTCCGGCAGAAGTGGCAGCGCAGGATACGATGATTATGGGACGCGGCGGAGATTCGGTGGCGCTGGACCCGGCAATCGTTACAGATGGGGAGTCGCTGAAGATTGGACATCAGGTATTCGACTCATTGCTGGACTACAAAGAGGGTGGGACCGAGGTTGTTCCGGGACTGGCTGAGAGCTGGGAGATTTCGGCGGATGGACTCAAGTATGACTTCAAGCTGAAGTCCGGCGTGAAATTCCACGATGGTACCGACTTCAACGCAGACGCTGTGGTGTTCAATTTCAACCGATGGAGTGATCCGGCCAGTGAATATAAATTTGAGGGAGATTCCTTCGACTATTATGATTCCATGTTTGGTCCGGAAGATGGACGTGTGATCAAGGAAGTAATGGCGATTGACGAGACAACGGTCGAGTTCACACTGAACCAGCCACAAGCGCCTTTCCTGCAAAACATAGCGATGACGCCATTTGGCATTGCAAGTCCAACTGCGATTCAGGAGAAAAAGCAAAATTTCAAGAGCGAGCCAGTAGGCACAGGCCCATTTGTATTCAAAGAGTGGAAGCGAAACGACTCCATCACCCTGGAGAAGAATCCGAATTATTGGAAAGACGGACTGCCGAAGCTGAACAAAGTGATCGTGCGTTCGATTCCGGATAACACGGCTCGCTTCAATGCGCTGCAAAACGGCGAGATTGATATCATGGAGGATCTGAACCCGGATGATCTGTCCATTCTTGAGGGAAATAGCGAGCTGCAAAAAATCGAGCGTCCACCATTTAACGTGTCATACATTGGTTTCAACTTTAAGAAAAAACCGTTTGATAACGTGAAAGTAAGACAAGCCCTCAACCACGCGGTAAACAAACAGGGCATTATCGATGCTTTCTTTGCCGGACAAGCGCAACCAGCGGTAAACCCGATGCCGCCAACGCTTTGGGGGTATAACGATAGTATTGAGGACTATACTTACGATCTGGAAAAAGCAAAAGCATTACTTGCCGAAGCCGGCTACCCTGACGGATTGCCTGACCCGGTAACATTCTATGCAATGCCAGTATCCCGGCCGTATATGCCTGACGGCAAGAAGGTTGCCGAAGCGATCCAGGCCGATTTTGAGAAAATCGGAGTGACCGTCAACATCGAATCACCGGAGTGGGCGACGTACTTGGATGATGCCAAAGCTGGGGAGAAAGACGACATTTACATGCTCGGCTGGACTGGTGATAACGGTGACCCGGATAACTTCCTGTACACGCTGCTGGATAAGGATGCAATCCCGGGCAACAACCGCAGCTTCTACGTAAACGAAGAATTGCATACGTTGCTGAAGAGTGCGCAGAAAGAAACGGATCAGGACAAACGTGCGGAACTGTACAAGCAAGCGCAAGTGATTATTAAGGAAGATGCTCCATGGATTCCACTTGTGCACACCACTCCTATTCTGGCAGGTAAAGCGAACCTGAAGGATTTTGTACCGTCCCCATTGGGCACGGAATCCTATGCTAATGCCTACTTCGAATAACTTATGTATGAGCTGAACTTAGTATTAAATAGGAACCATTAGTTCAAAGCGCTGGCGTACACGCAATGCTTGGCAGAACCCACATCAGGATGTAACGATCTAAAGCATGCATGTCTGCCAGCGCTTTTTATACGTTAAAGGCAGGTGAATGAGGAGTGAACAGTTACATCGTCAAACGTGTACTCGTGTTACTGCCCGTGCTGCTGGGCATGACCCTGATCGTCTTTTCCATTATCCACGCCATTCCGGGTGATCCGGCCGAGACCATACTCGGGCAAAAGGCAACCGAACAATCCAAGCAAGCTCTGCGTGACCAGCTCGGACTGGACAAACCATGGTTTCAACAATATTTCGCTTATCTGGGCGACCTGTTTAAGGGAGATCTGGGCACATCCATCCGCACCAAGGTTCCCATTGCCCAGGAAATTGTGCCCTATCTGACAGCGACCCTTGAATTAACGATGGCGAGTATGCTGTTTGCGATCATTATTGGCGTGAATGCAGGGATCGTCAGTGCGTGGAAACATAACTCGTGGTTCGATTACTGCTGCATGGTCATTGCATTGGTGGGTGTATCAATGCCGATCTTCTGGCTTGGGTTGATGGAGCAGTGGCTGTTTGCGAACAAACTGCACTGGCTGCCATCCATCGGCAGAATGAATGCGCGTGATCCCATTGAAGCCATTACGGGCTTGTATGTGCTGGATACGATGATTGCCGGACGCTGGGATCAGCTGTGGACGGTAACAAAACATTTGCTGCTGCCAAGTATCGCGCTCGGCACAATTCCGATGGCCGTTATTGCCCGGATGACGCGTTCCAGCATGCTCGAAGTGATGAGTTCGGATTATATCCGTACTGCGAAGGCGAAGGGACTAGGCCCGTTTTTTGTCGTATATGGACATGCATTGAAAAATGCGTTTATTCCCGTGCTCACCGTCATCGGAATACAGACCGGATCTTTGCTGGGTGGAGCCGTGCTGACCGAAACGATCTTTGCTTGGCCCGGTGTTGGTCGCTATATATATGAAGCAATTAGTTCGCGGGACTATCCGGTAATCCAGAGCGGCATTCTGATCGTCGCATTCTTTTTCGTAGTGATCAACCTGATTGTGGACTTGCTGTACGCCGTATTCGATCCGCGTATTAGTTATAAATAGGAAATTCATCATTTGGGTTGATGAATGGAACTTAATATAAGATCTTTAAAAATTACACGACACGAAGAGTGCAGAACCAATCTGTAGAAGCGTAGTGTTCGCATTTAGCACCGGATCTTCACCTTTAAATAGGTGGATCAATAAAATCTGGGGATAACAGCGATCGGAAGATGGTGCTGCAATCGTAGTGCTTGAGTGTAATAGAACTCGTTGATCTTGTATTTCATTCATATACAAGAAGGGAGACGCCGCATGGCCAAATTATCGACCAATACCGGAGCACCTATTGACGCCGCGTCGGCACCTGCATCAGGTCCATGGCGGGAAGCCTGGAGAACGTTTCGGAAAAATCGGCTTGCGCTGGCAGGCTTGATTATTATCGTTTTTTTCATCCTGTTGGCCTTTGCTGCCCCGTATATTGCCCCGTATGACTATAAAGAGCAGGTACTCACAGATCGTTTGCAAGCCCCTTCGGCAGAGCATTGGTTCGGTACCGATGATCTCGGGCGTGACGTATTTTCCAGAGTGCTGCATGGAGCGCGCATTTCATTGTGGGTTGGTTTCTTTTCTGTTATTGGCTCTATTATTGCGGGCGCATTGCTCGGTCTGATTGCTGGATATTATGGAAAATGGGCAGACATGCTCATCTCGCGTTTGTTCGATATCTTGCTTGCTTTCCCCGCTATCCTGTTGGCAATTGCCATTGTGGCGATTCTCGGTCCGTCTTTGCAAAATGCACTGCTCGCGATAGCGATCGTGAACATCCCGACCTACGGACGATTAGTGCGTTCAAGGGTACTTAGCTTGAGGCAGGAGGAATTCATTACGTCTGCGCGTACGCTCGGGGCTAGCAATATGCGAATTCTGTTCCGGCACATCTTGCCCAATAGTCTCACCCCGCTCATCGTACAAGGCACACTGGGGATTGGAACAGCAATTATTGAAGCGGCTGCGCTCGGATTCCTCGGCATGGGGGCCCAACCACCTGACCCGGAATGGGGAAAAATGCTTTCGGATTCCCGCCAGTTTCTGCAAAAAGCACCGTGGACGCTGATTTTCCCCGGACTTTCCATCATGTTCACCGTGCTCGGTTTCAACTTGCTCGGGGACGGCCTGCGCGACACCCTTGATCCAAAGATGGCCAAAAAGTAGAGGTTTGCATCTCTGGTTGCTCTTCTAGTTTCAACTCTAGTTGAATCTCTAACTAAGTCTACAACTCTGTTCCAATCTAACGAACCTAGGATGCCTTATTCTGCGATTTCTTGCCAATGCTGCCCGTACTCATTACAATTTGTATCCAAGCCGGTTCGAACTTTGGTTCGAGGCGGCTTTTGTGTTGCATGATGTATTGCGCTAAAATGGTTAGAGATGTGCAAAACTTAAAGTGTTACTCGATGATTTTGTTAAAATAACCGCCTTCGTATTGACACCCAATTTTCCCATATGTTATATAAAAGGAAGGGTTTAGCACTCCGATCATTAGAGTGCTAACAAATGATGTTTTTACTACACGACTACATATGGAATGATTGTGTTTTTGAATATGGATTAAGTTAACTTTGAATAGGACATGAGAGTGGAATGAGCTAGAAAAGGCCTGGCACGCGAAAGATTGATCACTATATTTTCAATTGAGAAAATCTCAATGTTTAAAATCAGTTCCTGATCAGATGCAAAAGTAGTGGAGGGGACGAAATCGATTTGGAGGAAGCGAAGCGTTCGCCTAAAAGCTTTCTGAAGGAAAGCTGCTACGGAAGCATACGCTATCACTGAATTTCTCCCTTTTCAAAAAGGGAATCAAAGAAATTCGGGGATAACAGCGATCCGAAAAACGATTCGTAACCGGAACGGCTAGACTGCAGAAAATCATGCACTTATTTTAAATGAACGATTGAGTGAATCAAAATAATCTAGTGATCAAAGCGATTAAAGGTTTTTCTAGTAACGTAATATTCTGCATGGGAGTATTCAAAGGTTTACTTTCTATATTCAATCAAATCATTCTATATCCAATTTGAAAGGAGACACCCATTCATGGCTAAAAAAGAATTTCAGGCTGAATCCAAACGCTTGCTAGATATGATGATCAACTCCATTTACACCCAAAGAGAAATCTTCTTGAGAGAACTGATCTCCAACTCCAGTGACGCCATTGACAAAATATATTACAAAGCACTGACGGACGACACACTCGTCTTCAACAAAGAGGACTACTATATCAAGCTCACTATCGACAAAGAGAACCGTACGCTCACACTGACCGATACAGGAATCGGGATGACGCAGGAAGAGTTGGAGAACAATCTGGGCGTTATCGCGAAGAGTGGCTCGCTGGCGTTCAAGAAAGAGAATGAAGCCAAAGACGGCCACAACATCATCGGACAATTCGGGGTTGGTTTCTACTCCGCGTTTATGGTGGCGGACAAGCTGACGGTAACCAGTAAAACGCTGGGCAGCGACGAAGCTTGGAAATGGGAATCCGAAGGTGCGGACGGGTACACGATCTCGCCAGCCGAGAAAGATTCCGTGGGTACGGAAATCGTCCTGACGATCAAACAAAATACTGAAGAAGATTCGTATGACGAATTTTTGGAAGAGTACCGCCTGAGATCCATCATCAAGAAATACTCCGACTTCATTCGTTACCCAATCAAGATGGATGTGACAGGTCAGCGTTCAAAAGAGGGTACAGAGAACGAGTTCGAAGAGTACAAAGAAGAGCAAACCGTGAACAGCATGGTGCCGATCTGGCGTAAAAATAAAAGCGAATTGACCGAAGAAGACTACAACAACTTCTATATGGAAAAACGCTACGGTTTTGACAAACCGCTCAAACACCTGCACATCAGCGCGGATGGGGCAGTGGTGTATAATGCAATCCTGTTTATCCCGGAGAACACACCGTTTGATTATTATACAAAAGAGTATGAAAAGGGTTTGGAACTGTACTCTAACGGTGTATTGATCATGGACAAATGCGGTGATTTGCTGCCAGATTACTTCGGATTTGTAAAAGGTATGGTCGATTCCGAAGATCTGTCCCTGAACATCTCCCGTGAAATGCTGCAACACGACCGTCAGCTCAGTCTGATCGCGAAGAACATCAAGAACAAGATCAAGAGCCAACTGCAAAGCCTGCTCAAAGACGAGCGTGAGAATTACGAGAAGTTCTATCAAGCGTTTGGCCGTCAGCTGAAGTATGGTGTATACAGCGACTATGGCGTGAACAAGGACACTCTGCAGGATCTGCTTTTGTTCTCTTCTTCCAAAGAGAAAAAGCTGGTTAGCCTGGACGAGTACGTTTCCAGAATGCCTGAAGATCAGAAGTACATCTACTACGCATCTGGTGAATCCATTGAACGGATTGAGAAGTTGCCACAAATCGAGGGTGTACTCGACAAAGGCTATGAAGTCTTGTACTTCACCGACGACATCGATGAGTTTGCAATCAAGATGATCACGAATTATAAAGAGAAAGAATTCAAATCCATCTCCAGCGGTGACCTGGGCATCGAGGACAGTGCTGACAAAGAAGAAACAGACGCACAGGACAACGACAACAAAGAGTTGTTCGAAGCGATGCAAGCACAACTTGGCGGCAAAGTAAAAGCTGTTAAAGCTTCCAAACGCCTGAGAAGCCACCCCGTATGTTTGTCTACTGAAGGTGAGCTGACGATTGAGATGGAGAAAATCCTGAAAGCTATGCCGAACAGCGAAAATGTACAGGCGGATAAAGTCCTGGAGATCAACGTAAATCACGATGTCTTCAAATCCCTCAAAGACGCATTCGCACAGGATAAAGAAAAACTGAGCCTTTACACAAGCTTGTTGTATCATCAAGCATTGCTGATCGAAGGGCTTCCAATTCAAGACCCGGTAGAGTTTACCAACGATATCTGTAAGGTTATGGTGTAAAATCCGCAATACTGCAGTAACATAACGGTGTAAAAAGAAAGCAGGGTTACAACATTTTACGCAACGTAAGGGTTCAAGGTACGGTTGATTTCTTCTGAAATCTGCAACGTCCTAATCCTTGCACCCACCATCTCCACTCCGACAGGGTATTTCCGTCCTGTCGGTTTTTTTTATTGTAGGCATCAGGATTTGTTAATAAGAAACAGCGGAAGTAGAGAAGGGGAAGGAATTGATTCTGAAGACAACAGCGATCGAAAGGACGATCCGTAACCGGAACGGCCGCCGATGCACATTAAGCAATAATATTTCATGTGTTTGAATTGTCTGAATATGAACTTTCATAGAGGAACTGTCGCACCTCATTTTACAATTCGTGATAATAACAAAGTGAGGCTATGTAGGTAAGTCATTTGTTATAGATAGTGGTTCCTTCAGATGTAATTTTCAAAAAAAATGAATGAAACTATTTTCACTGAAAAATTCCTTTGGTATTGATACATACTATCTACCGTGATACAATTTGTATCAAAAGCGATATTGAGAGGTGAAAGTATATTAAAGCATTATCCGCACCTAAACCTTTTGATAATTATTTTAAAATATGGGCCATTGTTTTACCTATAAATTCTTGGGTTTTAATGCCTTCAAATCCAGGAACAACGCCTGGGCTACTTTTATCCTTGTTATCAGTTGTTTTTGTGCTTTTATTTGCTATTAGTCTAAAATTCAAAAACAATATGGAAGTTAAACAGGTAACCAATTATTTTTATAGAGACTTAATTATTTTCGTTTACGTATTAACGCTATTTAACGGTTTAGCACAATTAACTGTCTTATTCAAAATGAATGGAGGATATGACTACAATTTCTTGCACAATGTTATATTAGTTAACGAGAATGGGCATGTTTTTTTAAGATCTAGCCTATTTACTCAGTCCATATATCTTATTGCTGCTTCAATAATTTGCTTTTACACTAAGTATTTTTACAAGAAAGAGTGGAATAAGTACATATTCATAGGTACGTCTATATTTCTTATTTATGGGTTTTACGAATGGATTTATTATTTACTATTTGGAACAACTGGAGACTTTTTAAGTAACAGAGTATTTGCTTTAGATATTAACGGTGATCCCAGATTGGGGAGCATGAGTCAGAGGACTGATGCTTTTGGAATAAATACACTCAGAATGAAGAGTCTAACAGGAGAGCCAAGTGCTTTCGCGCTAACTGTATTACCTCTCTGGATATTCGCAATACATTTACGCAAACCTTTATTCCACATTCCCATGCTAATAGCATTAATCTTATCTACCTCATCAACCGCATTTTTAGGAATACTAATTTATTTCATGTATAGAGTTTTGCGTTATCATTTAAGAGATCGGTATAGTCAAATACTCATATATTTCTCCACAATTTTAGTTATCCTAAATTATAAAAGGGTTGCATCTGTTCTTGAGTTCTTACTATTTAATAAGATTGATTCCCACTCTGGAATTCAAAGATCCTCTTCTATGTTCAAACATCTAGAATATTTTTCTCATATGCCATTTTTCAATAAGTTGTTCGGGGTTGGATTTGGATATGTTCGCTCAACCGATTTTTTCTCTACGTTATTGGTTAATAGCGGTATTCTTGGATTTATTTTTTTTAGTATATTTTTCTTGTATCCAATGTTTAAATTAAAGAGAAACTATTTTAATGATGGTCTTAAAATTTCTTTGCTAATAATTTATGTATCCTTAATGTTATCCGTCCCTGAATTTTCCTACTTGACTACATGGTTATTTTTGGGGATAAGTTACAATCAGCTAGCGAGAGAAAAAAAATCCACCATTCTTCCTAACTTGAATCTCGCAAAATTTCAATCATCAAAAGTAATGTGAGTATGTCGGGACTTAGAATTAAATGTTCGGTAAAGTAGATTTCTCATTCTTTGAGGGATACTTTACCGAACTTTTTTTTAAGAGGATTTAATCAATGGAATACGTTTTACTTATTAACTCAACTTTCGCACCTAGAATGTTAACTTAAACCCTTAAAGGCGTAAGTAAGAATTCAATACAGTTACTCCTATTGACAAAAATCCTCGCTTGTTTGATTCATGGAAGTGTTGAGCAACCATGAAAAGAAAGGTGTATAAACCTATGTTACAAGAACATTCCTTGTCCAAACACCCTCGTTTTTCTAAACTTTTTTCTAGGCTTCGCATCGTGAAAGCCCTCAGGCATGCAGCTATTTCCAAATCGTTTGCCCTTTCGATTTTAGCGATTTTTAGAGCTGAGAAAATTTGAGTAAATTGTGATTTCATTTTATATCATTATCATTTAGGTGCACGGATGATAGTCTGGCAGGGTATAATAAGAGAAGACGACTGTGCATCACAAGTTGATGTGAGAAGAGATGACAATCGCAGACAGGTTTTGCTTTTCGAAACTGCAGAATATGTGTATAATCACTCAAAATAGAGACAGTCGGCTAGGAGTGATCAACATGCAATGGAACGATCTGAGAGAACATAGACAATACCCTGAACTAACGAAACTGGACGGGGCTCGTGCAGCCTATGAGCGCGACTATTCCAGACTGATACATTCACCGACCTTTCGTCGGCTGCAAGGCAAATCGCAGGTGTTTGGTGCAGGAACGGGCGATTATTATCGCACACGATTGACCCACTCTCTGGAGGTGGCGCAGATTGCGCGAGAAGCAGCAAGAAGCTTGCTGCGTCGCTACCCGGAGGTGGAGTTGAACCAAGCGGACAGCCCCGGACTGATTATTGATTCGGAAGTGGTGGAGTGTGCCGCGATTGCGCATGACTTCGGTCACCCGCCTTTTGGGCATAAAGGGGAAGAAGTGCTGGATGGCATCCTCGATGATCTCATCAACACAGAGGTCAAGAAAATCATGAAGAAAAATCGTGGGGCCAAATCACCTCAACCGGAACCGGAGATTCGTGCAGAGCTCAAGCGGAAGTATGAGCACTTTGAAGGCAACGCGCATAACTTCCGTCTCATTATGTATTTGGAAAAACGGGAAGATATCGACGGGCTGAACCTGTCTGATGCAGTGCTGCTGGGCATCAACAAGTACCCGTATCCTGGTACGGAGAGCAAGAAAGGCATGTATCATCATGAATGGCAGTATATCCGCGAGATTCGCGATCGTTGGAACATTCCTGCTGGCAAAAAGACGCTTGAAGCGCAGTTGATGGACCTCTGCGACGATATTGCGTATTCCGCACATGATCTGGAAGATGGCATCAAGGCAGGCAAAATCGAAGTACACGAGCATTTCCTGCAAGATCCGCATATCAATCGATTGATTGTGGATAAGATTACCACACTGGAGGATCTGTTCTGGAACGGATGGACAAGGGAAGCGATTGGGAAAAAAGTTGAAGAAGTCCTCGCTTCGTTCCTGCGCATCTGGAATGAAAAGATGCCGTTCTGCGAGCATGATTACTCACGTACCCGCCGTGAGGTAAAGGCTTACTGGGTCAGCCTTTTTGTTGCTAGCCTGGGGGTTATTGATAACGGAGACTGGAAAAAGGTGACGTTTGTCCGTGAAGGTGCCGAGGATCTCGATATGCTGCGGACGGTGAGTGTGCTCAAGAGTTTTGCCTGGGTGACCATGATTCGTGACCTGCGTGTGCAGAGGTTGCAAAAGCGCAGTGAATGGATGATTAAGCGTCTGTGGGATGCTTTCCTTGACCCGGAAACGTCCAAATCCATTATTCCATCCGATTGGCTGCAACGCTATGAGAAGGATCAGGCGAAGGCGAATCCAATCTGGACTTGGGAGCATATGGTGATTGATTATATTGCCGGGATGACGGATGCTTTTGCCGAGAAAATTTACAATGAACTATACGGCCTCAAGGTCGGTTCCATTTACGATCTGGATTAGAGATATGCAAGACGAAGGGAGATGAGACGCTTGGGTGCGAACATCAGTGGAAAATACAATCTAGGCGTACTTGACCTTGTTCCAAGGTTGAACGGCGCCACAGCAGAACAGGCGCTGCAACAATCCGTCACGCTTGCGCAGCATGCTGAAGAATGGGGCTATTCAAGGTACTGGACGTCGGAGCACCATGACATGGACGAACTTGCATCAGCATCACCAGAAGTGCTGCTTGCCCATATTGGTGCGCGAACGAACACGATCCAGCTTGGCTCCGGTGCCGTACTGTTACCTCACTATAGCCCGCTTAAGGTAGCTGAGTCGTTCCGTCTGCTGGCGGTGCTCTACCCGGGGCGCATTGAGTTAGGCTTGGGACGTGCTCCTGGGGGCGGTCCCCATGCAACGATGGCCTTGAGTGGCAATTACTTGCAACATGTGTCCAAGTTGCCTGAGTCGCTCGCTGCACTGACCGAACTGCTGGAAGATCGTTATACCTATGAAGAACATCCGGTGACGGCCCGACCGATTCCGGAGCTTCCATTATCCTTATGGATGCTGGGTACCAACGTGAAGAGTGCTGAGTTTGCTGCTCGCTTTGGTATGGGGTATGTATTCGGACAATTCATGAGTGATGCGGATGGTACGGAGGCTGTGCGGCGTTATCGGGAGGGCTTTATCCCCAGCGCCATTAGGAAAGAGCCGGAGGTTATGGTTGCTGTAAGTGTGCTGTGTGCGGAAACGCAGGAAGAAGCGCTGTCCTGTAGCCGCGAATTGGCGGAGAAACGCAGAGCCGTTGGGAAAGAGATTCCAACGCAATCTGACAACATCAACACAAGTACCAGCACCAACGACGGGACCGATGCTAATGTGAATGAAGTACAACGACATTACGCCGGTACACCCGCACAGGTCTGGGAACAGTTGCAGCAGGTGTGCCAAAGGCTGGATACGGATCGGCTGCTCGTGGTGACAGCTGGGCCGGATTACGAGCGAAGGTTGGCCTCTTACAAGCTACTGGCGAACGCATAAGAGCGCGGCGGTTAGCCGTTATGATACTAAGAATGGCTGGTTCCATACCCGCCATCTGCATGGAGTCAAATCGTAAGAGCTGCAGATCGGATATTTGCCGTATGCTGCAGCTCTTTTTTGCTTCATTTTAGTCTTAATTTTACATCATTCGATTCCGTTCATCAGATGATGTGAAATAATCACAAGATTTTACAAAATAAAGCATGACTAAAACAAAAGAATGTTATAATACTTTACGTCTCTTTTCCTATAGATATAATATAGAAAAGAGTATTTTGCAAGATGCCAAAAGAAGGGTAAAACAACGACAAAAGCACCTAAAATACGGAAGTGGCCGAAGATGGGCACAAGGGGGAAATCACATGTTCAGCAGATTCAGGATCAAGAGTATCGGTCTGCGTATCAGCATCGCGTTCTATCTATTAATCCTCTGTTTAATTCTTCTTAGTGTCACGATTGTTACACAAATGAACTCGATGGAAAAAAACACGAATATGATCACCAATAACTGGATGCCCTCCATCCAGCAGATTAACCGATTGAATTATACAACAGAACATATTCTGTCATTGAGCTATCGTCACTTTGATGCACAGGCAGGGGCCAAAGCGGACCTTGCTGAAGAGCGCACCAAATACATTCGCGAAACGGCTCAGGCTATTAAAATATATGATCAACAGCAAAAGACGGCTGAAGAAAAAGAACATTGGGAAGCGTTAAAGACCAAGTGGGAAGCTTACCTCAAAATTAACACGCAATCCATTAAGCTGAGTGACGAAGGTCAGGAACAGCTGGCTAAGGAAGTATCCGAAAAAGGGGCCGCCTCCTTCGATGCCATGCAAGTCCATCTGGACTATCTGGTGGATTACAATCAGGAGCAGTCCGATCTCTCTGCGGCTCAGACGATCAGATCCGTCCAGGATGGCCGAATCATTATCGTCATTGGTGTTCTCGTGATGATTATCATTACAGCAATTGCGATCCCTATTATCCGTTCACAAGTCGTTAAACCGCTGCTTCGGGTGATCAGTGCCGTGAAACTGATTGCGGAAGGTCAATTGAATGTCCAGGACATACATACCAAACATGAAGACGAAGTTGGTGTACTTGCCAAAGCCGTGAATGACATGAAAGGTAATCTGACCTCGATGGTATTGAATGTCAGACGAATCGCTGAAGCCGTCAACCGCCAAAGCAGCGAACTGGCCATTTCCTCTGAAGAGGTTAAGATCGGCAGTCGCCAAATTGCTATAACGATGGAAGAGTCGGCAAAAGCGGCAGAGAGTCAGGCGGAAACGGCTGTTGAATCCGCCCGTACCGTCGAGGGGCTGAACGCAAATATTCAGCAACATTCGGAACAGGGGAATCAGCTTCGTCTGATGTCAGAACTGATTCTGAAACAAGGACAGACAGGTCGCGAGTCCATGGAGCAATCCGTGAACCAAATGCTACAGATTGCTGGCGCAGTTTCCTCTTCCATGAACAAGATGGAACAGCTGGACCGCAAAAACGAAGATATATCGCAGTTGGTTCAAGTTATTCATGACATTGCGCGCCAGACCAACCTGCTCGCATTGAATGCTTCCATTGAAGCTGCCCGTGCAGGAGAGAGTGGACGCGGATTTGCAGTTGTTGCAGCAGAAGTGCGGAAGTTGTCCGAAGCCGTTCGGACTTCTGTAGAAGAGATTACCGTCATCACCGAGGATATCCAGAAGGATTCTCAGGGTGTTGTTGAGGAATTGCGAACAGGTGTACTGGAAACAGAACGAGGGCAGCAGCAAGTACGTAATTCCGGCAATCTGTTCCGTACCATTAATGAGTCGGTAGAGGGTATGGTTCAAGTCATTGGTACAATGACGGATGGTCTGGAAGGCATGCAGGAAGCGAGCGGACGCATGAATGATTTCAGTCAACAAATCTCGGCAGTGTCAGAGGAATCCGCGGCAAGTGTTGAGGAAGTGTCAGCGTCAGCCGAAGAACAGGTGAGTTCAATGGAAACGATTAGCGGCAATATTCAAACCCTAAAAGATCTGTCCGAGGATCTGCTTTCTTCCATTGAAAAATTAAAAATATAAAACCTCTTCTTATAATAGAAGAAACATGAAGGACGGCTACCATATTGAGCTCTACAAACAGCAAAGATTCAGTTGTCGGAAGTTATGTATATACCTTCGCTTGCCATGAGAATGAACGTGCCCTATGTGAATTGGAATTGGAAACGATGCTTGTTCCTGGGACAGATATTGGTTCAGGAGATCACGCCTATGTTTGCTCCAATATTTGCATTCCACCAGGTAGGAGTCCGTTTGTCCGGGGCAGACTGGATGTGATGGCCGAAGCGGATACAGTGGCAGGTCTGAAACCTGTCGCTTCACAAATCGACCTGTCCTCTGGTGAAACGTTCAAGGTGGTCTGCTTGAAAGAGGGCGATGACATGCCGGATTATGCGCATTCCCGTCTGCTGGAAAAAGAGCTAGGTATGTGCATTAGAGGCAAAGCTATGATGAAACAGCCTGACGTGACTTTTGGACTAATGCATGTGAATGGAAAATGGCTCTTCGGTCAATGGACTGAAGCTGATCGCTCGTGGCAAACCCATCATCAGAAGCCGCAAAATTACTCCACAGGCCTTGGTGTTACGTTAGCCAGAGCGTTAGTCAATATTGCAATTCCGCAAGTGGAGGGGCATCAGTTGCTCGATCCATGCTGCGGAATGGGAACCGTTGTAATTGAGGCATTGTCGATGGAAATTGAGGTCAAAGGAAATGATTTGAACCCTTTGGCAGTACAGGGTGCTCGCATTAATCTTCCTCATTATGGGTATGATTCAGCCAGAATTACCCTCGGGGATATGAATGATCTGGAAGGTTTCTACGATGCAGTTATTCTGGACATGCCATATAATCTCTGTTCTGTTCTTCCGGATGAGGAACAACTTGCCATGTTGACCAGTTTGAAGAGACTTGCAGGACGGGCAGTGATCGTTTCCACCGAATGGGTGGAGGGGCACATTCTGGATGCCGGATGGAACATCGATCAGTATCGAACGGTGAGCAAAGGTACGTTTATACGTCACATTTGGCTATGCACTTAGAACGACTACGCTGAAAATAAACGAAAAAACCTCCATACCGGAAAAAATCCATTTTCCGGTATGGAGGTTTTTGATTTTCGTAGGGAAACTACCTTACATGAATTTGTACAATTTCACATAGGAAAAATAAGCATTTTTAGTATTTATGACTATAATTCACCAGATTGAGAGGAAGGGTTTTTCCGGCGATATATGCTTCCAAATTTTGAACAAAAATATCAAGTGCCCGCTCGGTGTATTGCTCTGTACTGCCTGCAATGTGCGGCGTAATCAGGACGTTCTCCTTACCCCACAGTGGATGATCGGCAGGGAGCGGCTCTTCCTCGAATACGTCAAGTGCAGCAAAGGCAACCTGTCCACTATCCAGTGCACCCAGCAGAGCTTCCGTATTCACGCTTGGACCACGTCCCACGTTGACGAAACAGGAACCGGATTTGAAATGCTCAAATGCAGTCTGATTATAGATATGATGGGTTTCATCTGTGAGTGGCAAAATATTGATAACGTAATCGCCTTGCCCCAGTGCTTCATGTAGGCCGGACATATTGTACATTTGGTCTACATTTGGAACGTCTTTTCCGGAGCGCCGAACCCCAATGACGTTCATGCCCAGTGCTTTGAGAATGCGCGCAGTTTCTGATCCAATCTCTCCCACGCCGACGATAACCGCTGTTTTGCCATGCAGTTCAGGAAGTGGTTTGCCTGGAGATTTCCACTCTGCCTGCTGCTGGTGCAGCATTGCTTGTCTGAGCCAGCGGCTGTGGGACAACATCATGCCCAGAATAATTTCGGTAATGGGAATGGCGTGTACGCCATTAGCACTGGTTACCAATATACTTTTTTGTTCCAAATCTGAGAAAGGAAGGTTGTCTACACCTGCGGACCAGACCTGAACCCATTTCAATGGGCTATTTTCTTCAAGTGCATGTTCGGTTACCAGAGGAGACCAGCCTACGATAATTTCGGCTTCTTTTAACTCCGATGTGTCAATCTCTTTGGCTTTGCCAACCGTAAGTGTATAACCTGGTGCTGCATCCAGAATACGTTGTTGCTGCTTTGTCGACAGGGATGGAAAACATACAATTTTACCCATAGTTAGTGGCCTCCTGAATTGAAATAAGTTGTGGTATTAGTGTAGCAGAAAAGAAGGTGATGTGCGTAAAAGGCAGGAATACAGCCTCTTGTGCAAATCCCAAAAATTGTGTCACTCTATACTTAACCAGCTTGAAACCATAGAGACGACTGTGAAATAATAAAACGAACTTTAGATGAGGTGTATACCATGAATAACTATTTACATTCACATACGGATCTTCCATCCCGACGGGAACGATTATTTATTGCACTCCGGGTGCCTGCACATATTCAGAATTCACTTCGGATGTCTGCGGAACAGGTGCAAGGAAAGCTAGATTTTCGCAAATGGACGGACTACCGGGATTATCATATTACATTGCAATTTCTGGGAGATATCCTTGTTAGTGACATTGGACAACTTCGGAAAGCGCTGCGTTCGGTAACGGCCGGGTTCCAGCCTTTTGAACTGCAATTATCCGGTTGGGGAACGTTCGGTTTGGAAGAGGCGCCAAAGGTGCTGTGGAAAGGTGTTGAAGGAGAAACGGATCAACTTCATCTTCTGCAAAAACGGATCGTCGACGCAACTTCCTCCCTTGGATTCGAGGCCGAATTAAGACCTTATTCTCCTCATATTACGATTGCGCGTAAATTTCTGGGTCAGGACCCAGGAAATGGAGATAAAGGGATATTTAAAGTGCTTCCAGGACAATTTTTAGGTGTTAATTCTTGGATGGTGCAAGATTTTGTGCTTTATGTGACACAGCCAGGTCAGGCGCCGATGTATGGGGTTGTGGATACGTTTTCTTTTTCCTGAAACTCATTGATATGACATAAAATCACATTGACATTACGTTATTCCCTATGTAATATTAGCCATCGTTATTCAAATTCTTTTTTTGTGGTTACTTAGATTAGGGAATTGTTTCGACAGGAGGAATCTTCGAATGGATATTATAAGCAAGAATCGTTGGGTGGCACCGATGTTATCTGTGCTGCTTGTATGTATAGTGGGGGCTAACGTCGTTCAGGCGACTGGTAAGTGGAATGAGGCAAGTGATAGCAAACAGATGACCGAACTTGCGGCATCTGCAGAAAATAGCGAAAATTCTTTTAGCGGAGACAGGCGAATGATGGAAGACGGGACAAGTCTATCTACTGATGCGTCTATTCAGACTGATAACTGGACCAATTCGCTCCCGGCCAAGAACTGGCTGACGGCTGCCCAAGAAGAGCAGGAACAGAAAGAAGCCAAGGCTAAACATGCGGCCCGAGCTGCAGCTGCGGCCAAAGCGAAGAAAGAAGCTGCTCTGAAATTGGCCAAGATTGAGCATGCCAAAGCGTTAGCTGCAATTACGACTCCCCCCCAAAAACTTTACTTTACACGGACCAAACTCCTGAACCAGGAAGACTCGAAACTTGCAACCTGGTCATACAGTGTGTCTGATAAAGAGCTGCTTCTGCTGCAAAAAATCGTCATGGCAGAGGCGGAAGGTGAACCGTACGAAGGCAAAGTGGCAGTTGCCAATGTTGTCTTAAACCGGCTGCGGTCAGCCAATTTTCCCGATACCATTTACAAAGTAATCTACCAGAAATCTCAATTCAGTCCTGTAGCGAACGGGCGCTTGAAACGTGTTACTCCTAATGAGGACAGTATCAAGGCAGTTAATGCAGCGTTGAATGGGAAAAAGGAAGTCGCCGATGATACGTATTATTTCTTGTCATTGACGCTAGCGGATGATCTGACAGTGGCTCGCTCCCAGAAAAAAGTAAAAACGATCGGGCATCATACTTTTTACAAGTAATTGACCTGTAAATTCTGCAAACAGGCAGGGTAGTTAACTATGTATTTGCTACATAGACCTTGAAAAGCCCTGTAATGCAGTTTTATTTCGTCGTTTTCAATTTAACTGGTGATGAGAGTTTGTTATTTAAATTACCCTTTTTTGCAGCAAATCATACGGAGATATGAATGAAATAAAAGAAGGTTCCCTTCCGGATCATTGGAGGGGAACCTTCTTTATGCATGTCCTTAAGAGATAAAACATCCTCGTAGAACGACTAGAAGGGGTCATAGAGCTGCTAGAATGGGATTCTGGTACCTGACAGCGAAGTTGCTCCAAATCCGGCTGTGAGGCGTTCTTTAGGTGCGGATGTGACTCCCGCTGTAGCCGGGAACAATAAATCATGGACAGCCTGGGCACAACACGTTGGATCGTAGGTGTTTCTGCTCCCTGGTTTGTGGACTGATTTCAGCTGGCTTTCAGCTTCACGTGGTGCATAGATCTGCTCACACAAATGCCTGAAGCGATCGGCGATAACGTCAGCAGAGTGAATTATCTTGCCGTATCCGGCTTGTACAAAATATTCACAGTTCTCTTCTTCCTGTCCCGGCAATGGAGGTACGAATAACATCGGCAGGCCTTTAGCCAATGCTTCTGTACAAGTCATGCCACCTGGTTTCGTAATGAGCACATCGGATACGTCCATCAGTTTGCTGACCTCACGGGTATACCCAAGAATGCGTATATTCGGATGTTGGAAGCAGGACATTTCCTTCAGCTTGGCAATCATTTTCTCATTGCTTCCCAGACAGAACAGCAGCTGTACACGATCCGCCCATGACGTGAGGGCCTTCATATGCTCTTCATCAAAGGAAAGACCCCATCCGCCACCCATTAGCAGAGCAGTGGGCATGTTCTGAAGCCCCATTTCCTGTCGGAGGCTTACCTTGTCTCCTGCTTCCCAGAAGTCAGGATGAACAGGAATACCGGTGATTTGGATGCGAGAGGGCTCAACACCCCTAATTTCAAGCAGAGCCTTTACCTGTGGCGTGGATACCAAATATTTGTTGACCTCGGGATTAATCCACGTTGCATGTACGTCGTAGTCTGTGACGAGTGTATATAGTGGAATATTAAGTCCCTGACGTTTTAGTCGTGAGATGACCGCATTCGGAAATGGATGGGTACAGATCACGGCATCGGGTTTCAATTGGGATACGACTTGAGCCGTCTGTGTATAGAAAATCCTGTGCAAGGCCAGTTTCGTAAATCCGTTTAGAGATTTGTTATATTGTGTCCGATACAGCAGACTGACCAGCTTGGGCTGAACGGTTAGTGTCTTGCGGTATGCGGACAGAATAAGCGGAGCCATGGTTGGATTTAAAAATTTGCCGAGCTCAATGACCCGACTATGCACATGTGGACTGACTTTCTTAATGCCGCTTGCGAGCGCATGGGCGGCCTGGGTGTGACCGGTGCCGAAACCTTCGGATAACAAGAGCACTCTTGGTTTTCGCATGAGTTCACCTTTATTCATCAATTTAAATTTAACATTCACAGTTATACCGCACGTTGCATTACTACATGAATATACAGCGAAGCGGAAAATCATGTTCATTCGTTACATATTTACACTATAGTTAATGTTCTGATACATCAAAACTTCGTCTTTATCCGTGTTATTGGAGTCATCATACACTATAGACGACGATAGAAGCAGTTTCCACTGCATTTCGGTTAAAAAAAATTAACACAATTTTTTAATGTTAGGGTTGCAATCTGATGATGAGAGTGGTAATCTTGGTTTTGACCGAATGACCGAATTGTATTTCTGGTCATTTAAAGAGGACGATTAACGAAAACGAGGAGGGATATGATGGCTCCGATTGACAGGAGACAGCAGGTCATTCATGCAGCTGCGCAGTCTTTTGCCATGTTTGGATACAAGGCAACCACGATGGATCAGGTAGCGAAGATTGCGAATGTTGGCAAGGGAACGATCTACACGTTCTTTACGAATAAGGAACAATTGTTTGATCAGATTTTGGTTGAAGTAATCCAGGAAATGAAAAACATTTCTCATCGTGAAGTTCATCAGGAAAGTGCTTTTTTTGATAATCTGTTTCGTGTACTAGATTCATTGCTGGAGTTTCGTCGTGATCACGATTTGCTGGTTAAATTGTCCCAGGAGCTTAAGGATTTTGGAACTCTTCAGGCCAAGGAAGGTTTGGAGAAAGTGGAGAAAGTCATCTCCGATTTTCTGGCTCGGGAGCTTGAGAAGGCAAGAGACAACGGAGAGATTCGTGAGTGTGATCCACAGGTAGTAGCTTTTATGATGATTCGTTTGTACATTGCCCTCACCTCAGATTGGAGCAAGCAACACGAACCGCTGAGCAAAGAGGAAATCAAGAATTACTTTCGCCTTTTCTTAATGGAAGGAATTGCTGCTGCAACGTAACCCGAATTTATTCTACTATAATATGGGTTAGTCATACGATTACAGGCAGTGAGGCTTGTCGAGAGACAGGTTTGTTTTTTTGCTCTAAAGTGACCGTTTGAGGAAATTGGTCACTTCGTGTTTCGGTAAATTTTCCGGAACGCATCAAATTAATTTCATTATGGTTATTCTGCTTGGAAAGCAGAGAGAACAAGGGGAGAAAATGACATGAAATCTTTATCCGTGTTTTTCAAGGATGTGGGATCGGCCGTGAGAAACCCGAAGGTGTTGATCCCCGTTATTGCAATTTTGTTTATACCGATTCTATATAGTGGTATCTATTTGGCTGCCTACTGGGACCCATATGGTCATGTCGATGAAATGCCGGTTGCGGTTGTTAACCTTGATAAAGGTGCAGAGCTAGAAGGCAAATCATTGCATGTCGGTAGTGACCTCGTTGATGAACTGAAGAAGAATGCAGATTTTAAATGGGATTTTGTCAGTGCCAGTCAAGCTAAAGAAGGCATGGAAAACGACAAGTATTATATGCAAATTACGATCCCGGAAAACTTTTCTTCCCAGGCAACGACGTTGCTTGATGACAAGCCAGAGCCGGCTGATCTAATCTACGAACCGAATGGTAATTACAGCTTTGTGGGTGCGCAGATTGGCAAAACGGCCATCAAAGATCTGAAAGCTAAGGTTTCGGCCAAAGTAACGGAATCCTATGCGGAGACCCTGCTCGACAAGTTTTCCGAAGTATCGGACGGATTGGCTGAAGCTGGCGATGGCGCAGGAGACTTGAATACAGGCGCAGGCAAGCTGGATGATGGAGCTGTGAAGCTCAAGGATAATCTGGCGAAGCTGGCATCCGGTACATTGGAACTTCAGGATGGCTTGTCTCCATTAAGTGATGGTGTTAATGCACTGCATACGGGTGCAACCAAACTTGAAAGTGGAACATCGAATCTGGTATCCGGTTTGCAGCAACTTCAAGCGGCGGCAACAAGCCAGCTTCAGAGCGGAGCAGACCAGCTGAAGGACGGCAGTGCCAAGCTGGAAACTGGGCTGAAGTCTTCTGTGGACGGAGCAGGCAAGCTGCAAGCGGGTCTGCAATCGTCTGAGCAGGGCAGTGCGAAGCTGTCCGATGGTCTGCAAAGCGCAGTGCAAGGCAGCGGCACATTGGCCACTGGCTTGAAATCGGCAGTAGACGGCAGCAGCAAGGTTGCTGACGGTGCTCAGGGCGTTGCTGACGGGTTGAAGCAGCTAGCTGCATCCAACCCTGAACTGGCAGCCAGTGAGGATGTACAGAAGCTGCTGGCAGCCAGTGCAGCAGTCGCTGAAGGCAGTAAGCAATTGCATGAGAGCGAACAGAAGCTTGCGCAGGGTGCAGATCAATTGCACCAGGGCAATCAGCAATTGGCATCAGGTGCATCCGAGCTGCATGGAGGCCAAGAGCAGCTTCTGACGGGTGCGAACCAGTTGGTGGATGGTCAGCAGCAATTGCTGGCGGGCGCTGGACAGCTTAGCCAAGGCGGAGCGAAGCTCTCCGATGGTCTGAAGCAGTTTAGCGGCAAGTTGGGTGAAGCTGCAAGTGGCAGCACATTGCTGGCAGATGGAGCCAAGCAGCTGGGCTCGGGAACCACAGCCCTGCAAACGGGTGTAGGTAAACTGAGCGGTGGCGTGAGTTCACTAACGGATGGCTCCAAACAACTCGGTGATGGCGCAGGCAAGCTGGCAGATGGTTTAACTGAGCTGAAAGACGGCTCAAGCGAACTGGCTACCAAGCTGAACGATGCAGCTCAGAAAACGTCAGAAGTCAAGAAAACGGACGATGTGGTGAATATGTTCGCCGAACCTGTGAATACGTCCGAGAACACAACAGAGAACGTGAGCAATTACGGTACAGGGTTGACGCCGTTCTTCCTGTCCATCGGTTTGTTTGTTGGATCACTGATTTCAACGATTGTTTTGAAAATGCGGGAAACTTCCGTACCGGGCGCAACGGGTTGGAACCGTTTTGTCAGCCGTACACTCGTATTCGGTTTTGTGAGCATTATCCAATCCGTAATCGTGGCAAGCTTCATGCTGTACGGTCTTGGACTGGAAACGCACAGCGTACCGCTGTTCTATCTGTTCACGATCTTTACGGGACTAACCTTTATGTTTATTGTTCAGGCCCTCGTAACTTGGCTTGACTTGCCAGGTCGTTATGTTGTCATCCTGTTATTGGTCTTCCAGCTTGCAGCAAGTGCGGGAACCTTCCCGGTAGAGCTGATTCCGTCATGGCTCCAGTCATTTAGCCCTTGGCTGCCAATGACGCACAGCATCATGGGCTTCAAAGCAGTTGTATCCAGTGGCAATTTCGATGTGATGTGGCATCAGGTCGGTATTCTGTCAATCTATGCAGGTATATCTGTGCTGCTGACCTTGGCTTTCTTCCTTTGGAGCGGCAAACGTCGCAAAAAAGAAGCTGAAGTGGCTGAATCCGGTCAAGTGGTGACGGCATAAGCCGAATTGAACCGGAATAGGACAGAATCGTGAAAATAAACTTTGAACTCAAGTATCAAAATTATGCAATATAGTAGTCAAATAGTGCAAAGAGTCTGTGACCCGAAAATGGGTTGCAGACTCTTTTTGTATACAAATGCATAAGGATGAAGATATTCGCTGGAGCATGGTATGAGAAATTGGCCCAACTATGGTTAAATGCAGGCCACATATGGAATGATTTTCTTTTGTCAGCAATTAAAATTAGTTGTACTCTGACATAAAATGTGTATAATTATTCGAAAAAGAGATGAATTTCAGCATCATCACACTAAAGCTGTACTGCAAAACATTTCTTATCAGAGGTATTAAAAAGTTTAAATTGCGCTGATGTTAGGTCGGTGTTAAAATAATAGAACTATATCAAAAAACGTCGCTCCATATCAGCGGCCGTGCCAGCGGTTGCGTGTTGTTATACCAAGCTGTTTACCGGGTGATCCGGATCAGCTCATCTCATGGATGGCCTCTGCCGCAATAGCAGCAATTATAAGATTGACAGCCCTTTTTGCTGTCGCCCTCGTTCATCTAGCAGGTGTTTATTCATATTGAAATGCCCGCTCCTTCCGTTTCATTGTTGCTTGTTGCCTATGTTCTTGATCTTTCCGAAATACTTCACTATAGAAAGGTTGCGTTCCATGAGACACATCGGATTACCTCCTAAACAGGGTCTGTACGACCCACAGTTCGAAAAAGACGCATGCGGAATGGGTTTTGTTGCCAACATCAAAGGAGTACCTTCACACGACATCGTTAGTCAGGCACTGACCATGCTCAGTAACATGGAACACCGCGGAGGACAGGGCAGTGAGCCGAATTCCGGTGACGGAGCCGGTATCTTGATCCAGATTCCACATCGCTATTTTGCACAGGAAGCGGACCGTCTTGGTTTTGCATTGCCTGAACAGGGCTTCTACGGCGTAGGGATGCTGTTCCTTTCACAGGACCCTGTCATTCGGAGAGCGCATGAAGAGAGCCTTAAGAAGATCATCGAAGAAGAAGGCCAGACGTTCCTGGGTTTCCGGGATGTGCCTACGTTTGATGAGATGCTGGGACGTTCTGCGCTTGCAGCAAAGCCTTATGTGCGTCAGGTGTTCATTGGAAGATCGACAGATGTTAAGGATGAATTGGGATTTGAACGGAAATTGTACGTCATTCGTAGACGTGCGGAGCTGGCTATTCGTTATTCGGCGGATGAAGCAGAGGGTGGTTCATTCTACCTGCCAAGCTTGTCCTGTCGCAAAATCGTCTACAAAGGCATGCTCACAACGGAACAGGTGGGACAGTTCTATCTAGATCTTCAGGAAGATCTCGTGGAATCAGCGATTGCGCTTGTTCACTCCCGTTTCAGTACGAATACATTCCCAAGCTGGGAACGTGCTCACCCGTATCGCTTCATGATCCACAACGGTGAGATCAATACGATGCGTGGTAACGTGAACTGGATGCATGCCCGGCAGTCGCTGTTTGAGAGCGAATTGTTCGGTAACGACATCTCGAAAGTAAAACCGGTTATCAATCCGGATGGTTCGGATACAGCGATGTTTGATAACACGCTGGAGTTCCTGTATTTGAGTGGCCGTTCATTGCCACACGTGGCCATGATGATGGTTCCTGAGCCTTGGAGTACAGATGAGGGAATGGACCCTGCCAAAAAGGCATTCTATGAATACCACAGCACGATGATGGAGCCTTGGGATGGACCAGCAGCAATGGCCTTTACGGACGGTTTGCAGATTGGTGCAACTCTTGACCGTAATGGTCTGCGTCCTGCACGTTACTATGTAACGAAAGACGATCGTATTATTTTGTCCTCCGAGGTAGGGGTACTTGATATCGCTCCTGAAGAAATTCTCTATAAAGATCGTCTGCGTCCTGGACGTATGCTGCTTGTCGATACACAACAAGGACGGATCATCGCGGATGAGGAAGTGAAAGCTCTCATTGCGGCCGAGAATCCGTATCAGGATTGGCTCGATGAGCATCTGATGGATCTGAATGAGCTGCCGGATGCACCGGAACTGCCTGATCCAAAACATGATAACGTAACTCAGCTTCAGCTGGCGTATGGATATACATTTGAAGAATTGCGCAAAGTGTTGGAGCCCATGGCTTCAACAGGTATGGAAGCTACAGGCTCCATGGGTTATGATGCGCCGCTTGCGGTTCTTTCGGATCGTCCGCAGCGTCTGTACAACTATTTTAAGCAGATGTTTGCACAAGTTACCAATCCACCGATCGATGCGATTCGTGAAGAGATTGTAACGTCTACGGCAACAACGATCGGACCTGAGCGTAACCTGCTGAATCCTGAACCGGAGAGCTGTCGTCAGATTCGTTTGGATACACCGGTACTTTCTAATGAGGATTTTGCGAAGATTCGCCACGTTCGTCGTCCGGGCTTCCGTTCCATGACGATTCCGATCTTCTTTACAGCAAAAGAGGGCGCAGAAGGACTTCGCAAAGCGATGGAACTGCTCTTCGAAGCTTCAGACCGTGTCATTGACAAAGGTCACAACATTTTGATCCTGTCTGACCGTGGTGTGGACGCCGAGAATGCGGCTATTCCAGCATTGCTGGCTGTAGCAGGTTTACATCACCATCTGATTCGTAAAGGAACCAGAACCAAAGTCAGCATTTTGCTGGAATCGGCAGAGCCGCGTGATATTCATCACTATGCCTTGTTGCTTGGTTACGGTGTAAGTGCGGTGAACCCTTATCTGGCGTTTGAAACGCTGGATGACATGATTCAGCAAGGGCTGCTGCGTGGCATCTCACATGATAAAGCTGTGAAGAACTATATTAAAGCCGCTACGAAGGGCGTTATTAAAATATTGTCCAAAATGGGAATCTCGACGATTCAATCCTATCGTGGAGCTCAAATCTTTGAAGCCGTGGGTCTGAAATCGGACTTCGTTGACCGATACTTTACGTGGACACCTTCGCGAATTGGCGGGATTGGTCTGGAAGAAGTGGCAGCCGAAGCATTGACTCATCACAACCGTGCCTTTACGGACAAAGATGGCAATGACAAAGTACTGGATTCTGGCGGGGAATACCAATGGCGTAACGACGGAGAAGAGCATCTGTTCAATCCGCAAACGATCCATACGCTGCAGCATGCAGTACGTACGGGCGATTACAAACTGTATAAAAAGTATTCCAAACTTGTGCAAGGCGAAAATGATCAGTTGCTGACCATTCGCTCCATGCTGAGACTGAAACCGGTCGGTCCTGCGATTCCTTTGGAAGAAGTAGAATCCGTCGAAGACATTATGCGACGTTTCAAAACAGGGGCGATGTCCTTCGGTTCGATCAGCAAAGAGGCACACGAAGATCTCGCCATTGCGATGAACCGTGTTGGTGGTAAATCCAATACAGGTGAGGGCGGCGAAGATCCGGCTCGTTTCATTAAAGATAGTAACGGAGATTCTCGTCGCAGTGCGATCAAACAGGTGGCATCCGGACGTTTTGGTGTAACATCCAACTATCTGGTTAATGCCGATGAGATTCAGATCAAGATGGCACAGGGAGCAAAACCGGGTGAAGGTGGACAATTGCCTGGCCGTAAGGTATACCCTTGGGTTGCTGAAGTTCGTGGATCAACACCGGGTGTAGGTCTGATCTCTCCGCCACCGCATCATGATATCTACTCGATTGAGGATCTGGCTGAGTTGATCTATGACTTGAAAAATGCCAATCCACGTGCAGAGATCAACGTTAAATTGGTATCCGAAGTAGGCGTTGGAACGATTGCGGCTGGCGTAGCCAAAGGTCGTGCCGATATTATCCTCGTCAGCGGTTATGACGGCGGTACAGGGGCATCGCCGCAAGGCTCGATTCGCCACGCGGGGATGCCTTGGGAGCTGGGTCTTGCAGAGACACATCAAACGTTGATGCTGAACAATCTGCGTGACCGTGTCGTGCTGGAAACTGACGGCAAAATGCTGAATGGTCGTGACTTGGCCATAGCTGCTTTGCTGGGAGCTGAGGAGTATGGATTCTCTACAGCACCACTCGTTGCACTCGGCTGTATCATGATGCGTGTCTGTCAGATGGATACATGTCCGGTAGGTGTAGCGACACAAAACCCTGAATTACGTAAAAATTACACGGGAGATCCCGCTCATGTCGTCAACTTCATGCGTTTTGTTGCTGAAGATGTCCGCGAAATCATGGCTGATCTTGGCTTCCGTACGATTCAGGAAATGGTGGGCCGTACAGATTGCCTTGAAACAGTAGAGGCTGTAGACCACTGGAAGAAGAAAGGTGTAGATCTGTCCGTATTACTGCATGTGCCAGAAATGCCGGAAGGCTCTGCACGTTACCGTACACAGCATCAAAACCACCAATTGGAAGAGACGCTGGATATGCAGCAGTTGCTGCCATTGGCGCAACCTGCTCTTGAATCCGGTCAACCGGTTGAAGCGGTGCTTCCAATTACCAACGTTAACCGTGCAGTAGGAACCATTTTGGGTAGTGAAATCACGCGCAAATATGGAATTGCAGGATTACCGGAAGATACGGTTCAATTCAAATTTGTCGGCTCTGCTGGACAAAGCTTTGGGGCCTTTGTACCTAAAGGTATGACATTGACCGTTGAAGGGGATTCCAATGACTATGTAGGTAAAGGGTTGTCCGGAGGTAAATTGATCGTCATGCCTTCACCAAAAGCCACATTTGATGCCGAAGATAACATCATCATTGGTAACACGGCTCTATACGGGGCAACCAGTGGTGAAGCTTATATTCGTGGTATCGCCGGAGAGCGGTTTGCTGTACGGAACTCGGGTGCCAAAGTGGTTGTTGAAGGTGTAGGCGACCATGGTTGTGAGTACATGACGGGTGGACGTGTCGTCGTTCTGGGTGATACAGGTCGTAACTTTGCAGCCGGCATGTCCGGAGGTATTGCTTATGTGTATGATCCAAAAGGCACATTCCTGAAACGTTGTAATCTGGAAATGGTACTTTTGGAGCGTATCGAAGATGTTTCTGAGAGTGCAGATCTGCGAGGCATGATTCAACGTCATGTTGCGAATACAGGTAGTGCGGTTGGTCAGCACATTCTGGATAACTGGCAGCAATCTGTAGATCAATTCGTTCGTGTTATTCCGAAGGATTTCAAACGAATGACCGAGCAAATCGAACGGATTCAGGCTACGGGTCTGACCGGAGAGGCCGCTTTGCTGGCTGCTTTTGAAGCCAACATGCGTGAACTTGCACGTACAGGAGGTTAATATATTCCTGTTCGATTGCATGAACGGGTTGTATTAAGAATAATAGGAGCTTTATGGCGGCCAATACGGCGCTGTAGAGCTCCTATTTGGTTTTCGACAAAATTAGAACCCGCACAAAAAACGCTATCGCCATGAGACGACAACATTGAAGAACTTTCTCAAGTATAATAAGGCTAGTTTTGGAGTGCAGGGAAAGTATAAAGATAAGAGAGGTTAGCGGAATGAATATGAAGCAACCAAACAGGGGCGATCGTAAGCCGAAAGGTAAACCAGTCGAAGCAACCCAGATGGACATCATGAAAGTTTTACTGCAATGCGGAATCGACCCGGAGCGTTGGAACCATTTCGTATCCTCCGACAACAACAAGCGCGCTTGACAACACATCGACAAGCCTAGAATAGATGGAGGGAAATCAAGACATAAAAAAGCCCAGCAACCGGAGAGTGATGTTTTCTCGGTACTGGGTCTTCTTTGCGGTTTAATCCATACTGCGCTCCATGCGGACAAAAGCAATAAAACGACGTGCCTCTTCTTCTGTTAAGGGTTTGCCATCAATCATCAGGCCGAAGCGTTCCAGCACTTCCTTATCCGATAATTCAAGGGCGTCCACGAACTCCCTTACGTCCTCATCCATTACGACATCATTTTGTTTCGTCCGTCCAATGAGATAATCAATAGATACGCCAAAGATGTCAGCAAGTCTCGTTAACACTTCGAAATCCGGTTTGCGTCGGTTTTTCTCGTAGTGGGAGAGAGCAGCTCTTGTAATATGAATGGAGCTCGCAAGTTCTTCTTGAGTAAGTCCCCGCTGTTCCCTTAATTCAGCAATGCGATTTCCGTAGCTCATATGCTATTTCCCCCTGAACGCAATCAAATATATATTGAAACAATCCTGAGCCAAGTGTTTGATCAGGGCAGCTTTCCTGCATCATCGTAACGCCTTAGTAGTCCTAGTTGTATATAGGTCTGTCTAAGGACATCTCATATTGTCGTAAATCAAAAGAACCATGTCCAAATACTGCTTGACATGATACAAATTGTATCGTAAATTGGACGTATGGAGTTACAAAATGTATCATTTGGGATATTTTAAGTATGACCACGTTGCCTAGCCAATATACCTGTGAGAAGGAGTATAGGCAACTCTTGCAAGCTAATCCATTCTAAAGGAATGAAGCCATGAATTCAATGATTCAGGAATGGGCGGATCTCAAATTAAATGTCCATATGTACATTCAGGAGTTTCATGGCAAATTGGTAGACCGCAAAAGACGCCCCGTTCTGCTGCTAGGTATGGACACAAGAGCGATCACCTTCCTGAGCGACCTGGACTTGCCGATATCACCAGAGATGCTAATTGGTTTGGATGTAGAAGATAGCCATGTATGTGTGCGACTCCACGCAAAGTTGCAATGGAAACAGCCTTTCGGTGAGCTCACATTGTATCATTCAAACTTGCATATTCAGCAAGAGCAGACACTATATATAACGGGACAGTTAAATACAATGATTCGAGAAGTTCAGTTTCCGACCGTTTCCCGGTTTCAGTATGAGAAGGCATCGGAACAACCTAACTTGCAGGAAACCTATCATTACATTGATTTTACCATATGAAATGAACACATTCTAAACATATTCTGAACAAGCATGTACTTAACGCCATTTTACTATATTTCATAGCGTTATGCATTAGTTCTTTAACACCAAAAGCATTTGCGCAATGAATAAAGGGGCGAGGGGGATCATACATTGAGGAAGTTTGGATATGGTTGAAATGCACTGCCACATTTTGTCCGGTCTGGATGATGGCCCTGTTCATATGGAACAGTCCATCGCGATGGCTGAGAAAGCGGCAGCCTCAGGAATTACCTCGATCATTGCTACTCCGCATCACCTGAACGGGCAGTACAACAATAAACCCAACGTGGTCAATCAGGCAGTGGACCTGCTACATGCAGAACTTCGCAAACGCAACATTTGCTTGGAGATCCGTCCCGGACAGGAGATCAGGGTGCATGACAACCTGATTGCAGACTTATATGCAGGAAAATGCTGCACACTCGCCGGGAGCCGATACATGTTGCTGGAATTGCCCTTTGGTCATATCCCCTCGCAGTTCCCCGGGATACTCCAAGAACTTAAGTTGGCGGGTATCATTCCTATTATTGCTCATCCCGAACGAAATCGTCCAATTCAGAACAATCCCGATTTATTGGTTGAATATCTTGGGCAAGGTGCTCTATGTCAAATCACGGCTCAATCGGTCATGGGACTTTTCGGGCGAAAAGTTCAGAAATGGTGTTTTCATTTTTGCAAAGAAAACGGATTTCATTTCATTTCATCAGACGCCCATAATATGGAAGAAAGAACATTTTCAATGAAAGCCGCATATCACCTGCTTGAACGCCGATTTGGAAGTCGTCTAGTTCAAACTTTGCAAAATAATGCGTGCTCGGTATGGAACAATCAAATCATAGAGCCCGAAGAACCTTTAATTTTGAAGCGTAGATTGTTGTTCTGGTAACCAGCTAAACATATATAGAAGACACGTTCTTCATCATAATTGCTGATTTAAATGGGAGGAATACGAGATGGAGCTAAAAGAGTATATGCAAATTTTACGAAAACGAATTTGGATCATCATTGTCTTTGTTGCAGTTGCTTGTATAGGAGCAGGTGTTAAAAATTATTTTTTGACTGTACCTATTTACGAGGCGAATGCCAAATTAATCGTGAACCAGGCTTATAACGCTCAAGGTATTCCAAACCTCGATATTAGTTCAATTCAAACCAACATTAAAGTGATTAATTCGTATATTGAAATAATCAGATCTTCGGCAATCCTCGATAAAGTAGCAGCTACATACCCCGATCTCGGCATGAACGGTAATGAATTGGGACAGAGCCTACGGGTAACCACCGCGAATGAATCCCAGGTTATGAGTTTGACCGCCACCGGTTTATCTTCTGAAAAAGCGGCAAAAACGGTAAATGCCGTTGCCAAAGTATTTAAATCCCAAATCCCCTTAATTATGAAAGTGGATAATGTAACGATTCTGAGTGAAGCCAAACCTACGGATTCCTCTGGACCCATCAATGTCAATCCCGTTATGAACATCCTGATCAGTTTCTTTGTTGGACTTCTATTATCTATAGGATTTATATTCCTGTTGGAATACCTGGACGATACTTTGAAAACAGAGGATGAATTGGAAAAAGAACTGGGTATACCTGCACTAGCAGTCATCTCAAGAATCCGAAAAGAAGACGCCCGTTTTTCTAAGCAAACAACAACATCTCAAAAACAGGTAGGTGATGGCCAGTATGCCACGGTTAACCAATGATAAAGGGAGCCTCGTTACTATGGCTAATCCCAAGTCTACATCATCTGAAGCATATCGGAAGTTAAGAACCAATATCCAATTCTCATCGATTGATAGTCAGATTCAAACGATCATGATTGCTTCGGCATTATCCGGCGAAGGGAAAACGACAACGATCGGCAATCTGGCAGTTACCTATGCCCAAGAAGGGAAAAAGGTTCTGTTGATGGATACGGACCTGCGAAAACCTGCGGTGCATCGTATGTTTAATGTTCCTAACCATGTGGGTCTGACTAGTGTATTGTCCAGCCAATATAAAGTTACGGAAGTACTTCGGGAAACCGGAGTAGAAGGGCTGCATGTTCTTTCTTCTGGCCCTATACCTCCTAACCCTTCAGAGATGATTGGATCTCGTAAAATGACGGCTTTGCTCCAGGATTTGAAGGAAGAATACGATGTGATTTTATTTGATACCCCTCCTGTTCTGGCAGTTACGGACGCTTTAATTATTAGTTCATTGTGTGATGGCGTCATTCTTGTCGTGAGTGCGGGCAAGGTGAAGAAGGATCTGGTTAAAAAGGCAAAAGCCCATCTTGAACATGTGAACGCACGTATCCTCGGAGCTGTCTTGAACAATGTACAGGTGCCAAAAAGTCGAAATGCCTACTATGGGGAAAATGCTTAACGAATGCGCACATTGATCCACAAATAATATCGCCAAGGTGATGTCTACTATACCTTTATCAAGGTAGGCACTCGGTCACACTGTGGGTAGTGTACCTTAGACGTATATCGTCAAGGGTGTGATGTGAGGATGGGTTTAATGCCCTTTTATGAAATTAAAAGTAAGAATTGCATCAATTTATTTCATGATTTCATGGATTTTAATAAGTGATCCAACTCATGCTTTTAAACATAAAAAATATTAATGGATAGGGTGGTATTTATGACTAGAGTGAGGAAAGCAATCATTCCCGCAGCCGGATTGGGAACCCGATTTTTACCCGCTACAAAGGCAATGCCTAAAGAAATGCTCCCTATTGTGGATAAACCGACCATTCAATACATCGTTGAAGAAGCTGTAGCTTCCGGGATTGAGGACATTATTATAGTAACGGGCAAGGGAAAACGTGCGATTGAAGATCATTTTGACAGCGCGTTTGAACTGGAGCAAAATTTGCTCGAAAAAGGAAAGCTCAGCTTGCTGGAAGAAGTCCGGAAGTCCTCCAACGTTGATATTCATTACATAAGGCAGAAGGAAGCGCTGGGACTCGGGCATGCTGTCTGGTGTGCTCGAAACTTTATTGGCAATGAACCGTTTGCTGTATTGCTTGGCGATGATATTGTGGTTTCGGATGTGCCGTGCACGAAGCAACTCATTCAGCAATATGAGAAGGTCAACCAGTCTGTACTCGGAGTGAAAACAGTAAGTCCAAGTGAAACCTACCGCTATGGAATTATTGATCCCCTGCATACAGAGGGACGCTTATCCTCTGTGAACAGCATGATTGAGAAACCCCCGTTGGGTACAGCACCTTCCAATTTGGCAATTATGGGCCGTTACATTTTGACACCTAAAGTATTTGAGTATCTGGAAGAACAAAATGTGGGTGCGGGCGGTGAGATTCAACTCACGGATGCGCTGCAAATGCTGAATCGGGATGAAGGAATTAGTGCTTATGATTTTGAAGGCTCCCGGTTTGACGTCGGTGAGAAGCTGGGCTATATCCTGACCACACTTGATTTTGCTCTCAAAAATAAAGAATTGCGTGCGCCGGTTCTAATGGCGATTGAAGAGATTCTGATGAAGGAACAATTGAACCAAATGCTTGTAGCAGGAGGGGATAGTCTGTGAAACTTCCAAGACCGGAATACTTTGGGAGTGGAGAAGCCCTTGCCAAGGATGGCACTTCGGCAGTATTGGAACAGCCTTACTCCCAGCGTGTTGGCGGATATGCTGACGTAATAAAACCGTTTATCGATTTTATTATTGCGGCTGTGCTGTTGCTGATCACATCACCGGTCATGCTTGTTGCAGCGATTATGATTAAGCTTGATTCCAAAGGACCTGTAATATTCAGACAAGAACGTTACGGGAAAAACGGAGTTAAATTTAGTATTTATAAATTTAGAACGATGCGTACGGATGCGCCGAAATATGGCGTATCTCCAACGACAAGCAATGATCCGAGAATTACACGGTTGGGTAGATTACTTCGTAAAACTAGCCTGGATGAGCTGCCACAATTGCTTAATATTATCAAGGGTGACATGAGCTTCATAGGTCCCAGACCTGAAATGAAGCGAATCGTAGAAGAAAGCTACACGGATCTGGAGCGCAGACGTTTTCTGGTGAAACCAGGGATTACTGGATTATGGCAAGTAAGTGATGTTCGTAAGGAACCGATTCACCATAATCTGCAATATGATTTTCACTACATCTCTAACGTATCTTTAAAGATGGATATCATTATCATTTTTAAAACCGTTGGCGTTATGATCAAAAGTAATACATTTTAACCTACTCATTAGATAATATGGAGTGTGATCGCATTGAAACATGTTGTAGTGACGGGAGCGGCCGGTTTCCTAGGCTCACATCTAGTCAAATCATTAATTGATCAAGGACATCAGGTTACCGGAATAGATAACCTTTCAACAGGAGTTTCTAAAAATCTGCAAGAGGTGGCTAACAGCCCCCTCTTTTTTTTCCATGAAGCTGACGTCACGCTGCCCGATTCACTGGATTTTCTGGTAGATCAGCCAGTAGATGAAGTCTATCATCTGGCTTCACCCGCTTCACCCAAATTCTATCAGGCGGATTCGATTGGGACGATCTGGGTGAATACTCGAGGAACCTATCATTTACTGGAGCTGGCCCGTATCAAAGGAGCAAAGTTCCTGTATTCGAGTACGAGTGAAGCTTATGGAGATCCCGAAGTTCATCCACAGCCTGAGAGTTATCGTGGTAACGTGAACACTTGGGGACCAAGAGCCTGTTATGATGAGGCCAAGCGTTTGGGCGAAGTTTTTTGTTATGAATACTACACGAAACACAGTATTCCCGTGAAGGTGGCGCGTATTTTCAATACGTATTCCTCAGGACTCCGAAACGATGACGGTCGTGTCATTTCCAACTTTGTAACACAGGCACTGACAGGACAGGATATTACGGTGTACGGAGACGGATCACAGACTCGCTCATTCTGTTATGTGGATGATAACATTCGAGGACTACAGCAACTGATGGCTGTAGATAGAGCGAATGGGGAAATAATCAACATTGGTAATCCCACGGAATATAGCGTACTTGAAGTTGCTCGTTTGGTTAAAGAGCTTACGCAATCAGACAGCAATCTCGTTTTTTTACCTTTGCCAGAAGATGACCCTAAGGTTAGACGTCCGGTAATTGACAAGGCTCGAGAAATTTTAAATTGGGAACCGGAGATTGGCTTGGAAGAAGGATTAAAACTTACGATCGACCATTACCGGGCGATGCTGCAGGAAACCTCATGAAGCTGATAAAGTGAGTTGAGAAGAATGGAAAAAGTATTAATTGCTCACAGCTTGTATCCACCCCATATCATTGGAGGCGCAGAGATATCAACACAAATTCTGGCGCAGACGATGAATCGTCATTATGAGGTCAAAGTCATTACTGTAGGTGGGCACGAGAAAAGGGAAATACGTACAGAGATGATTAACGGAATTGAAATCTCGCGGCTGCCCTATAACAATCGGTACTGGATCGGAGACTCCGTACAAGAAACGTCCGCTGCCAATAAGATTATGTGGAGAGTCCAGGATATCTTTAATATTAGGCAATATCGATACATCAAGGCGTATCTAACCAGATTACAACCTGCTATTATTCATACTCAGAATATCCCTGGTCTGAGCCTGGCGATTTGGAAGGCTGCACATGAGTTGAATATTCCGGTCGTGCATACACTACGTGACTTTTCATTAATTGACCCGATCAAAATATCTGCCTACTCCAGGTTATATAGACAAATATCAAGAAGATACAGCCGAATGATATCTACGGTAATTGGTATATCCAATCATATCCTTGGGAGTCATACAACGCTTGGTTTCTTCGAACGATCCTCCAAACATGTCATTCATAACATTGTAGAGGAGAATAACAATGTTCAGCAGTTGTATGCACAGAAAGAGATTCAACATCATCAGCCATTGAATATAGGTTACTTTGGGCAATTAACGGAAGTAAAGGGTGTTCAATATCTAATTGATGCGGTAAAAAGTCTTGGACAGGATATTGTGGGCAACCTGCATATTTTTGGGGATGGTCCACTGCTGCATCATTTGAAACAGTTAGCAGGGTCAGAACCACGCATTATTTTCAGAGGGAAACTGGATAAATCTCAGATTGCCCCACAGATGAAAGAGATGGATATTACCGTTGTTCCCTCCACGTGGGCTGAACCTTTTGGAAGAGTAGTGATCGAGTCCTATCAGGTAGGCACACCTGTGTATGCTTCTCGTGTGGGAGGCATGCCAGAGATTCTGGTTGAACCGGGGAAATTTTCATTTCCTGCCTACAATTCAGAGGCTATTGCTCAAGGAATTCTTCAATATTATCATTTACCCGAACAGGATAAGGTTCAATTGAAACAACAATGTTATGCGCATAGCCAGACTTTTAATGAAGCCTATCTTCTTAAAGAACATATCAATATATACGATAAGTTAATCAGGCGTGGAGGGTAAAATGCAAATTACTTCCTTGAATGCCAGACCCCATTCGTATGTTTATGTGAAGCCAGAATCACAGTATACACTATTCAATACAACCGTCCATATATTGCTGATCTATTTGTCCATCTATGGTTTGGTCTCTATTTATGTCGATAACATCATCATTCGTTCACTAAAGGACTTAGGCATGGTGTTGGTCGCGATCTTTGCTTTAAGGAAAGTATACCGAAGCCAGTCTTTATTCATTAGGCCTTTTCTATTCATATTGGGGTCAGTTATTGCACTAGGCGCGTTAAATCTGTTGCTGGGTGCAAGTGTTGTAACACTTATATATGGAATTAAAATCACATTTTTACCGTTAATTATGATGTTTACCGGGATGCTTATCTCACAATGTCAAGGCATCTATGCGTTTGCCAGAACAAACCTGATTATATTTATTTTATTAATCGTTGGTTGGCTGGTTCAGTACTCACTTGGGATTGAAAAGTTGATTTCGCTTGGTTTTATCTATGGAGTGAACATTAAAAACTATTTAGAAGGTGTACCTCGCCTCTCATCTATAACCTATTCACCTGACGGCTATGCGTATGCTTTGCTTATAACAGGCTTGATTGCAGAACGAACTAAAATGGCATTGAAACATCGTTTTTTCCGAGTAATCATTCAATTGCTGACAATCAGCTTCTTGCTATTGTCGACCATTCGATCAGCACTGTTACTGTGGTTTGTATATCAAATCATTATGTTTTTTCTCCAGATTCGAAAATATAGCAAAAAAAACACACTGCTAATTGGCGTTACTTTCATGTTGCTCCCAGCAGCTGTGTTCTTCGGGAGCAGAATGCTGGAATCTAAAAATTTGCTTTCCAGTTCTTCCTTATTGGATCGATTACAGACATGGGGGAACAGTCTTACTTCTCCGTTTACGATGAATGGAGTGATTGGCAATGGGATCGGTTCGGTAGGGGCTGCAAGCCGGAGAACGTATATGATCGGTGTGAACTCTAGTAATTTTGCGGTAGACAATCAGTATTTTTCCTTATACGAGCAGACAGGTTGGATCGGAATCATTTATTTTATCGTTTTGTTTATGTGGATTGTTGTCTCGCTTGTCAAGAAAATGAATACGTCAACCGACTCGAGCACTTTGCGTCTGCCTCAGATGGCACTTGCACTTGGTGCGGGAGTGGCAGCTGCAAGTCTTACAACGAATGTACTTGAGTTGTTTCCTGCCAATGTTTTCTTCTGGATGCTCATTGGCATGGCTCTTGTTCAGACTCGTAATTCAGGGGGAATATCACAGAAATTGGGGTGAGAAGATTGAGGATTTTACACATCGGCGAATACGTTGTTGGTGGAATGGCGACCTATCTTAATGAAGTTGTTGGATACCAACGTGAATTTTTCGATGTTTATCTGATGATGAGTGACTATAATTCTGCTTCTGATTTTGATTTGGAGCCGGATCACATTCTGCGTTATGAGTATACACGTCACCCCAAATACTTTTTCGCGGCCATGAGACAAATTCACCAAGCCATTAAGTCTATTCAACCAGATATTATTCATATTCACAGTTCATTTGCGGGTATACTCGCAAGGGGCTTATTTTTTATTTTTCCACAAAAAGCCAGCGTTTTTTATTGCTCCCATGGCTGGGCTTTTCTAATGGACACCAAACCGTTGTACAGAAAAGGTTATTTTTTTATAGAAAAGCTTATGGAATATAAAACGGATGTCATTGTTAATATTTCCAAGTATGAACTGGAACAATCTTTACGTTTGGGTTTATCCGCTTCTAAGTCCAAACTTATCTATAACGGTATACGTGAACGCGAAGCTAGTAACTCTATTCCCTTAAGCAAATCTTCAGAGGAGACGGATATCATTCAGTTGTTATTCGTGGGCAGGTATGACCGACAAAAAGGGCTTGATATTGTACTGAATATGTTTAAAGAATATCCGGAATTGCAGCAACACATTCGCTTGTATGTTATCGGAGACACCGTACTTGAAGACAAGGTATGGGAATTTCCCGAAAACATTATTCGTCTTGGTTGGGTAAACAATGCGGAAATTGATCGATATTATCAGCAATGTGATGCGGTCATCATGCCATCCAGATGGGAGGGTTTCGGACTTGTTGCTATCGAGGCTATGAAGAACCGGAAACCCGTTATTGGAAGTAGTCGTGGAGCTTTACCGGAACTCATTCAGCATGGTGAAAGTGGATATATTTTTGATATTGAACATTCTCATGAACTTTTGAACATCCTGAAGAACCTAGACAAGGCTGAATTGGTAACAATGGGTGAAGCAGGTTATGCCATCTATAAGGATAAATTTAACGCTTCTCGGATGAACGAAGAGATTGTGGGACTCTATTATGAGGCATTTACAGGAGCTTCTCTTCAGGAAATACCCGTGACCAGTCGCTTAGAATTTTCGAAGAGAGCTGGAGATGCACATGATTAAAATATATATTAATGCTCGTTTTTTGACCCAGACCATAACCGGAGTTCAGCGATATGCACTGGAGCTTGTGAAAGAAATTGATCAATTGATAGATCGGGGTGAAATTGACGGAAACCGTTATGAATTTTGCTTATTATCTCCCTCCAATATAATTAACGAACCAGCATTCAAGCATATACGACACAAAGCGGTTGGTAAGTTGAAAGGACATCTTTGGGAGCAACTTGAACTTCCCTTTTATGCCAAGGGAGGATTGTTAATCAACCTGTGTAACACGGGTCCGGCTTTTAACAAAAATCAGATTGTAACCATCCATGATGCTGCTGTCTTCAATTACCCGAAGGCTTTTTCTTTTGCTTTCCGTGCTTGGTACAAATTTTTGATGGTTCGACTGGGGAAAACATCCAAGAAGATTATTACTGTATCTCACTTCTCCAAAGGAGAACTGATGCAGCACTGTAAAATAGCCGAGCACAAGCTCGTGGTCACTCATCTGGGTATTGATCACATTCATCGAAAAAAGGCGGCTGCAGGAACGATCGAAAAATATGGTATTCAATCACCTTATGTCTTGGCCGTGAGTACGATGAATCCCTATAAAAACTTCAACTTGATTTTTGAAGTTTTACCTGAGATCGAAGCTCACAATCTGAACGTTGTTATTGTTGGGTCTAAAAACAGTAAAGTTTTCGGTGAACAGACATGGGCCAAATCCGATGCTGTTAATTGGGTGGGCTATGTTACAGATGAGGAATTAAAGGCGCTTTACGAGGATGCGGCTGGGTTTATATTCCCTTCCTTGTATGAAGGCTTCGGCTTGCCGCCTTTGGAAGCAATGGCGTCAGGTTGCCCGGTTATTGTATCTTCTCGTGCATCCATTCCAGAAGTATGTGGGGATGCTGTTTTGTATTTTAATCCAGATAGTCCGAAAGAAGCAGCTTCACAATTGATTGAAATTACATCAAATCCGGAATTGAGCAAGCAAATGTCTTATAAAGGAAAAGATCACTCGGGTCTGTTTTCCTGGAACAAATGTGCTAAAGACACGGTGAACATCATTATGAACACGATGTAGATACTCTTTCCATAAGACCTCTCAAGGGAGATAAAATGTATGAATAAGGTATTTGTTGCTATTGATTTCCCGCCCGAAAAAGGAGGGATTCATGATTATGCCTATGGACTTATATCACAGATTCCGGCAGAAGAGACCACGGTTCTAACGAATAAAATAAAGGATGTTGCAGCGTCAGAACAATTTGATCAGAAGACCGATTTCCAGATTATCAGGAAGCGAATCTTTTGGAATTCCAATAAGCTCCTGCTCGTCTTATCGCAACTTATCCTAGTCTTCCAGCTTATTATTCTCAAATGGCGCAAAAAAACGGACGAAATACACTTTGTCAACATATTCCCAGTAGGCATCGCAGGCCCGTTTATGAAAACTTTTTTTGGGGTTAAATATTTCCCTTATGTTCATGGCTTGGATGTTATGGGGATGGTGAACAGCAAGTTATTCCCACTCCTGTTGTTCATTTTGAGGCGGTCTGACAAGGTGATTGCCAATAGCCAGTATACCAAGTCAAAGCTGGTGGAGCTCGGCATTCCGGAGATGCAGATTGTCATTATTCCACCAGGGTTAAACGTAAGCAAACTAAACGGTGGTTCTGATTTCAATGAAGATATCCGGGATAAATATGATCTGCATGGCAAAAAAGTGATGATAACCGTCTCTCGTTTGGTTGAGCGCAAGGGACATGATGTCACTCTTAAAGCTATTAGTCATGTGATCAAGCGGATTCCTAATCTGAAATATCTAATATGTGGAGATGGTCCACACAGAGGGGAATTGGAACGTCTGGTGAGGCAGTACGGGTTAGATTCTGTAGTCGTTTTCACAGGCGGCATCACTGACCATGAGCTACATCAGTTATATGAATGTTCTGATTTATTCATCATGCCCAGCCGCGATATTAAGGAAAAAGGTGATGTAGAAGGTTTCGGAATCGTATTTCTTGAAGCCAATTACTACAGATTACCTGTGATTGCGGGCAACAGCGGTGGAATTCCTGACGCAGTAAAGGACGAGATAACTGGTTATCTTGTAAATCCTCTGGATGAAAAGGAAATTGCCAATCGTATCGAAGAATTGATTACAGATGAAGGACTGGCCAGAACGATGGGGAATAACGGTCATGACTGGGTTATTAATCATTGCTTATGGTCGCATCGCGGACAGCTGTTGAAGCAATTAGCCTGAACAAATAAAACTGTATATTTGGGGTGAGATAATGAGGGCTTCAGTATCCATTTGCACACACAACAGAGCAATAGACACGATGCAGGCTGTTGAAAGTGTTTTGAATGGGGACACGGGTAATGCTGATTACGAGATTCTGGTTATTGATAATAATTCAACGGATAACACAAAAGAATTATTCGACTCTCTTAACATGCCAGCGCATGTTCGCTATATTTTCGAGCCTCAATTAGGATTATCCTATGCAAGAAATAGAGCGATACAGGAAGCGAAGGGAGAGTTTATTTTATTCCTGGATGATGACGCACTAGCGTGTTCTACCTGGATTAAAGAAGTTATTAAAATTTTTGATATGGATTCCCAAATTGGTTGTGTTGGTGGAAAAATAGTACCTATCTGGGAGGGGGGGAAACCTGATTGGATACCACATGATATCGTTAGTCTGTACACGCTGATGGATTTTTCTAGCGAGATTGTGGAAATGCAGGCGCCCTCTATTCCTTTTGGAGCTAATGTAGCTTTCAGGATGAGTATTTTTCAGCAGATTAAACCATTTAGAGAAGATTTGGGACGTGTAGGTAGCAATTTAATGTCAAGTGAAGAAAGCGAGCTAATTGGTCGAGTTCGTCTAGAATATAAAGTTTTTTACAGTCCATACGCTATTGTAGAGCACAAAATAGCAAAAAGTAGGCTAACTAAACGTTGGTTACTGCGAAGAGTTTATTGGCAAGGCATTAGTGATGCAACACGTTATAAGAAGAGTGGATGGGGAATATTCAAGCATACTGTAAGAATTGTTCAGGCGGCGTTATTAATATTAATCTCATTTAATAATGTCCAAAAGGTAATGAGTGAAATGGCAAAAATATCTTATCGTAACGGAACGATCGTAGGGTCTTTCCGGAACAGCAGAGGACTGAACACCTGATGAACATGGCAATTGCCAAAAAGCCAAGGCAGCTTAGCATGGTGCAGACCATTTTTATGACCAGTGTTGCCAATATTCTTATTATGGCTGTGACGACTCTCACTTCTATTATTACAGCTCGAATGTTCGGGGCAACAGGTAAAGGTGAACTTGCTGCTGTACTGTTTTGGCCCGCCTTTATATCTGGTCTAGCTGCATTTGGTCTACCAACCTCGTTAATCTACAATGTGAAAAAGAACATAAATCAATTACCAACATACATCAGCATGAGTTTTGCGGTTCAAATTCCTATCAGCTTGATAGCTGGGATTGTAAGTTGGTTTGGCATCTCTTTCTGGCTCTCCGGATATTCGGAATCGGTCGTTTCCATTGCGCGCTGGTATACCGTATCCATGGTTCCTGTAATGCTGTTTATGGGAGTGCTTGCTGCAGCCGCCCAAGGAACGGATAAATTCCATATTTATAATCTATCAAGGTTGTTTGCTCCCTTATTTAATCTTGTTGGTCTGGTACTGCTGTGGATAACAGGCATATTAACAGTGGAAAGAGCAATCATTGTTAGTTTTGCAGCTAATATACTTGTATTAATCTGTTACATGTATGCCATGAGGCAGCAAATATTCAGTTCAGCAAGCAAGCTGGTGAGTCAATTTAGAACCTGTATTCACCTATTCAGTTATGGTATTCGAGTATACGGTGTGGAGCTGCTTGGTACTTTGTATAACCAGTTTGATAAAATAATTATTTTGGCTTTACTTACACCCAAAGATTTTGGGTTGTATTCGGTTGTTTTTGCCCTCTCCCGAATGTTTAACGTAGTTCAGACTGCGATAACGAATGTGATCTTTCCAAAGGTCGCAGGCATGGAGCAGCAGAAGGTACTGACTCTTGTAGGCAGAGCCTTCCGTATTAGTATGGTTCTTATGACGATCATCATCATACCTAGTATGCTGATTGGTCGTTTTTTTATTGGAATACTGTTCGGACCGGAATTTCTTGAAGCTAGCGGTGTGTTTTATTTGTTATCTCTGGAATGCATTGTTGGCGGAGGATCCTGGATTCTGGCTTCGGCGTTTAATGCGTTGGGAAGACCTGGTGTAATCGTACTCCGGCAGATTGTAGCATTGGCAGTGACGATTACTTTATTTTTTGTGCTCACTCCACTACTGGGCTTATACGGAATAGGGTTAGCATTATTGCTCGGTTCCTTTGTTCGCATAATGATGTCATTAGCATCTGTATCCATTATTTTCAAAATGCCTATGCATAAGATGCTGTACAACAAGGAAGATATTACTTTTCTAAAGGAAAGATTGAGAGAGAAAAATATACTCAAAGGAGCCGGAAAAGATGTCAAACGTGCAAAGGATTCATCCCATGGATGAGTTGAAAAAACGGCTTGAATCCATACTGGAGATCATACCTGCTAATTCCAAAATTTATTATATTGATTACCCTGTCCATAGCAATTGTGGTGATCTTCTTATTATGAAAGGAACAGAGACTTTTTTTAAAGACCACCGTATTCACGTCACCCATAGATATAGTGTTTATGATTTTGATTATCAGGTTGAAATACCGCGAGATCAAATTATTGTACTCCATGGTGGCGGGAATTTTGGCGATTTATACGAAGCACATCAAAAATTGAGAGAAAATATTGTTCAGCATTATCCGAATCATAAGATTGTGATTCTTCCTCAGACGATATTTTATAAGGATCCGTCTGCTCTTCAAAGAACCGCTGCTATTTTTAATCAACATCCAGATCTCCATATATATGTTAGAGATGAAGTATCGTTTCAAATTGCATCCGAGAATTTCCCCAACTGTGAGGTAGCTTTAATTCCTGATATGGCACATCAATTATGGCCAATTGAATTGAAACGATCCCCACGTAAAGAAAAGTTGAATTTCTTTAGAACAGATATTGAACAAATCTCTCAACAATCTTCGATTTCAACAGAGCAGCAAGGTGACTACTTAGATTGGCCAACATTATATAACAGATATGAAAAGAAACTTATTTATTACATCAGTAAAGGACTGAAAAAGCGGGCGTCACGAGCCATTTCACAGTTTTTATGGATGAAATATAGTGATTATCTGGTGAACAAGGCTATTCGTTGTTTCGCGGATTATCGCATGATTCATTCTTCCAGATTACACGGACATATCTTATCCTGCCTTATGTCAAAACCCAATGTACTGATTGATAACTCCTACGGGAAAAACTCGGGATATTATCGAATATGGACTCATGAAGTAAACACGGCAAACATGGATACCTCCTCAAAAACGATCTCTCAACCTACACCTAAGTATATGGAAACAACCGCAACAGTTTAAAAAAATGAGCTCAATGTGTATAAAATATAGAGAGTGGAGTGATAACCATGAGAATCGTACTTCTCTCCGGTGGATCAGGCAAGAGGTTATGGCCCTTATCCAACGATACGAGATCGAAGCAGTTCTTGAAAGTACTGGAGGGCCCTGAAGGGCAGACGGAATCCATGGTTCAACGGGTATGGAGGCAACTGCAGCATACGGGATTAAGCGAACAGGCCACGATTGCAACGAGTAAGCCACAGGTGGAGATTTTGCGGAGTCAACTGGGCGATGAGGTTGATCTTGTCGTAGAGCCGGAACGCAGAGATACCTTTCCCGCAATTGCCTTGGCAGCTGTTTATCTGTACTCGGTACAGGGCGTCAGTCTGAACGAAACGGTTGCTGTACTTCCCGTTGATCCATATGTGGAGGAATCCTTTTTCTATAAAGTTACAGAGCTTGAAGGAGTGTTGGATGAGTCTGGTGCGGAGCTCGCACTAATCGGGGTAAAGCCCACTTATCCTTCAGAGAAATACGGTTATATTATTCCTGATCCACATGAGACCGAAAAACATAACCATTACGCCAAAGTATCACGTTTTCAAGAAAAACCCTGTGAGACTGAAGCGGCAGAGATGATAGAGCAATCTGCCCTTTGGAATTGCGGGGTTTTTGCATTCAAGCTGAACTATCTGATTAATCTGCTGATCTCCCTTGAACTGCCAATTCAGTATGAAGAGATGCTCAAACAATACGGAAGATTACAGAAAATTAGCTTTGATTATCAAGTAGTCGAAAAAGCCAGTCACATTGTGGTTACACCTTATGAGGGATATTGGAAAGATCTCGGCACATGGAATACGCTGACGGACGAAATGAGTACCCATATTGTGGGCAAAGGTGTAATGACGAATAGCTCGGTAAACACACATCTGATCAATGAGTTGAATATTCCGGTGTGTGTGCTGGGAGTATCCAATCTTATTGTTGCGACGAGTCCGGATGGAATTCTGGTTAGTGAGAAAGAGGCAAGTCCACAGATTAAAGAGATTCTTAAGGATGATAATCAACGTCCTATGTATGAGGAACGCCGCTGGGGTTGTTACAAAGTGCTTGATTACACGCGTAATGCCAGAGGAGAAGAGGTATTAACTAAACGCATTATTGTTGAGGCAGATAAGAATTTTTCTTATCAATACCATCTCAAACGAAATGAAGTATGGACAGTTGTTTCGGGACAGGGCGAACTGATTCTGGATGGTGAACTGAGATTGCTTAATCAAGGGGATGTTATCTCCATCCTGGCAGGTAGTAAACACAGTGTGAAAGCCGTAACCGAACTTGAAATCATTGAAGTTCAGATGGGCAGTGAGCTGGTGGAAGAGGATATCGTGCGAATCGAGATGGAATGGACAGATATTATCCAAAATTGCGTGAATTGGGGGAAAACAAGATGAATATTGCGGTGATTGGAACAGGGTATGTAGGTCTTGTATCGGGAGTATGCTTTTCGGAGATCGGCAACCAAGTCATCTGTGTGGACAACAATGAGGCCAAAGTAGAGATGCTCAACGAGGGCAACGTGCCCATCTATGAGCCTGGCCTCAAAGAGTTGATGGCTTCCAACATGCAAGCAGGCAAACTATCATTCACCTCCAATATTGCTGAAGCGATTAGCCAGTCGGATATTATCTTTATCGCTGTAGGCACGCCTTCTCTTCCGAGCGGCGAAGCCAACCTGAGCTATGTGGAGCAAGTAGCTATAGAGATTGGAAGTCACATTGAAAGCTACAAAATTATCGTGACCAAAAGCACCGTTCCTGTAGGCACCAATGATCGTGTCCGCGAGCTGATTAGCAGTATTTCATCTCAGCCTTTCGATGTGGCTTCTGTTCCCGAGTTCCTCCGCGAAGGATCTGCGGTGAATGATACGCTGAATCCTGACCGGATTGTCATTGGAACAGACAGTGATCGTGCAATTAAAACACTAAAGAAACTCCATCGGCCATTGACCGAGAACCTGATCATTACGGATATTCGATCAGCCGAAATGATTAAATATGCTTCCAATGCATTTCTCGCAACCAAAATTTCATTCATTAATGAAATCTCGAATATATGTGAAAAAGTAGGAGCCGACGTTACAAGAGTAGCTGAAGGCATGGGATATGATAAGCGTATTGGAGCTTCCTTTTTGAAGGCAGGCATTGGTTATGGAGGTTCATGCTTTCCAAAAGATACACAGGCTTTAATTCAGATCGCAGGCATGGTCGATTATGATTTCAGACTGTTAAAATCCGTTGTCCAAGTAAACCAAGATCAGCGTTTACATGTCATTCACAAACTGGAAGAGGCGCTGGGATCTTTAAAAGGAAAAACAATTGCTGTCTGGGGGTTAGCTTTTAAACCGGAGACAGATGACGTGCGTGATGCTCCAGCGATCGATATCATTCAGCATTTAAGTGATGCTGGAGCAGTCATTAAGGCCTACGATCCCATCGCAACTGCGAATTTCCGTAAAGAGGTAGATGTCGCCTCCATCACGTGGGAAGAGAATCCATTTCATGCTGCGGAAGGAGCAGACGCTTTGTGCGTGTTGACTGAATGGAAGGAGTTCGCTCATATCGATTTGAATGAACTGGTCAAAATCATGAAGGATCCAATTATGATTGATGGTCGTAATTTGTATAGTGCTGAACAGGTGCAGGCATCTAATCTTCAATATTATTCGGTTGGTCGTCCGGGTTTGACGAAGCTTGAAGGAAAAGCGGCAGCAATCATTTAATCGCTATTCATTATCTTGAATGTGAGTGAGGAAGAACCCATGAAAAAGTGGATGAAAGTTAGCATCTGGATTGTTTCCTTTTTTGTAGTTGTCGTGTTTGGTTATGCCATATATCTCTACCAATCCGTTAAATCAACCGCTGACCAAATCTATGAGCCCCGGAATCCTGTAAAGCCCGTCTCGGTCACAGATAGCAGAGGTGGGCTACCAGTGGACATCAACAGTAAGGAGCCTTTTAACGCGCTTATTCTTGGTGTGGATGAGCGTCCAAATGATCGAGGGCGCTCGGATACAATGATTGTGCTGAGTGTGAACCCGGGGAAAAAGAAAGTACTCATGTTTAATATTCCAAGGGATACACGGACAGAGATTGTGGGACACAATACAGAAGATAAGATCAATCACGCTTATGCCTTCGGAGGCGTGGACATGTCGGTAAACACTGTCGAGCAATTTCTGGGAGCACCCATTCATTACTACATGAAAGTGGATATGGAGGGCTTTGCCAAAATCATCGACCTGGTCGGAGGCGTGGATGTAAATAATCCTTTTGCATTTGATTATGAGGGCCAGCGTTATGATCAAGGGAATATTCATCTGGACGGTGTTGCTGCGCTCGGTTTTTCAAGAATGCGCTATGATGACCCGAAAGGGGATTTGGGTCGTAATGATCGACAGCGTGAGGTTCTGAAGCAGATGCTAAAGAATACGATGCAATTCTCCAGTGTACTTCATATCCAAAATATGCTTGATGAATTAGGTACTCATGTCAGAACGGATGTTACTTTTGATGAGATGAAGGAACTCCTCCTCGATTATCGCAATGATCTGGAGAATGTAGATACGGTGGAGATCAAGGGTAAAGGCGAGAAAATCAATGGGATTTATTATTACATCGTGGATCAGCAGGAAAAAGATCGCATTCACGGAATAATTGAAGAACATTTGGAGAAATAAACAGAAATAATGAAAGGCTTATGAAAGTGGTGAGAACCTTGCTTATGGAGGAGGATTACGGGAAACGAACGCATAAACATAGACGTAAACAACGATCTTCTGTTTATATCTTGTCACTGCTGCTGATTGCGGCTTGGGTTTTGGTGATCTGGCACTTTTCGACCCAATCTTATCAGCAGCAGACTATCCAGCCATGGCTGCATAAATGGTCTGAAAAGGTAAAGATCGGATTTGCACTACCAGATGTGAAATTCACATACGGTGAGCTTGATTATTCCTTAAGACAACGACCGTATGATTTTGTTGAGTTCTTATTTCGAAAAAGTGCACATTTGTTTGTATATGCTGTGCTGGCGGTGCTTATCTATGGTGGGCTGAGATACAGGAAAATGCGGATGTTCACTTGTATCGCTGCTGCCCTGGCCGTAGTAGCGGTTATCGCCTCCATTGATGAATATATTCAGCAGTTCAGCCCTAACCGGACGAGTTCAATCCGTGATGTCGGCGTGGATCTGCTTGGCGGATGTGGCGGAATTGCCTTATATATGGGGGTTAATGTCGTTTTCAGAAGATTCAGGTCTCCAAGGCGATCGTCAGTCAAAAGAAAGTGATTTCCCAGGAAATGCTGCTCACTAGTTCCCGCTTCTACTTGCTTGCCATCCATCATAAGTATGGAAGTAGGACAAGGGGGACGGGGCATGCTGCGAAGAAGGAACCGGAATGCGTTACTTAAAAAGATCGGATTCATAGCACTTGTGGTGCTGCTGTTGTGGCTCATAGGTAGAACCATCCCATATCTGTTTCGTGCGGATGCACCAGATGAAGCTGCTGCCATTGCCCAGGAGTTTTACAAATATGAGCAGACGGGTGATTTCGGCAGTTCATGGGAATTGTTTCATCCATTAATGAAAGAACGTTTTCCCAAAAGCGCTTATTTACAGTCGAGAGCGCATATTTTCATGCAGCATTTTGGGGTGGAAACTTTTGATCTGGAGATGGAAAAACCGGAGCGAGAGTTTGACGTTACGGTAATTGATGGCGTTAAGCCATTTGCAGAGGCATATCGCATTGGTGTTACCCAGAAGTTTACGGGAACCTTTGGTCAATTTAAAATCGTGCAGAATTGTTATATCGTAAAGGATGGGGACGATTGGACATTGCTTTGGTATTATCCGAAGAATGGAGATACCGAGACTGAGCATGACAAAACTGAATGATAGTATTAACCCATACTATGTGCCGAATTGTATCATTTGTACTTGAAAAGGCTCTATGAATGCGAGACTTTAGTCGCATTTATAGAGCTTTTTTTGCATTTCATTTCTTTTTAAACCTTTAAGGGGTTGACATTAGTCCCGGTGTCAAGTAAATTACGAGTTAGATACAAAATGTATCAAAATTCAGCGTCTAACGACAAATAACAGGGACTTCAATGCTCCTTGTGAGGGGAAGGAATATCATTGATTGAAACGGACCGCTTTTACTGTGTCAGTTGTGGGATGATTGTGTCGGTCGCTAGGGGCTCTGTCGAACTGAAGGAAGAGGACTGTGGAGGCAATCACGTATTTCGCACCGGATTTTATCGGAGTGAGATGCCGCTTGGATGCTGTGAAGCGTGTGTAGTTCAAACGAAACGTCAGGGGAAATCCCAGTTTGCGGGACAATATACTAAAGATTATGATACACTATCTTCATATGAGAAGCGGGCATGATGTGAATGCCCGTTGATGAAGGAGGAAATGGAATGCAGCAGGAGCCGGTCGTCCGTCTTCAGGGCGTCAGTAAAATCATCTCCTCCCGATCATTGGTCAGTGACCTGACTCTGGATATTTCTCCGGGGCAGGTTTTTGGTTTTTTAGGACCCAATGGGGCGGGGAAAACAACAACGATTCGAATGATGGTAGGGCTGATGTCCATCAGTCAAGGAGATATCATCATCTCGGGACACAGTGTAAAGAATGAATTTGAACAGGCCATCGCTCAGGTTGGGGCTATTGTCGAGAATCCAGAAATGTACAAGTTTCTGACCGGATATCAAAATCTCGTTCACTTTGCCCGGATGTCACCTGGTATTACGAAAGAACGCATTGCCGAGACGATTGAACGTGTTGGGCTTACAGCACGCATTCATGACAAGGTAAAGACCTATTCTCTGGGTATGCGCCAGCGTCTGGGCGTGGCCCAAGCCATATTACATAAACCAAAGTTGTTGGTATTGGATGAACCCACCAATGGGCTCGATCCACAGGGAATACGGGAACTTAGGGATTATTTGCGTCAGCTCTGTCAGGAGGAAGGGATCACCGTCTTTGTATCCAGCCACTTGTTGTCGGAGATGGAATTGATGTGTGATACCGTTGCGATTATCCAAAATGGCAAATTGATTGATGTGAGAAATCTCAGAGCTGAGGCGGGAGCAGACGTACTTACTGAAGTTGCTTTTGAGGTAAATGATGCTCCACGTGCAGCCGAACTAATTAGCGAAGCTACAGTTCAGGGCAATGCCATTGTGATTCGTTTATCCCGTGAGCAGATTCCGGACTTGAATGCGAGGCTGGTCAGTGAAGGGTTCCAGGTATACGGTATCCGTAGCGTAACCCATACGCTGGAAGATCAATTTTTGCAGGTGACTGGGGGCGGAAGCATTGGGTAATTTCGGCAATCTCATTATGAATGAAAACATGAAAATTTTCCGTCGTCCGCGTACTTGGATTATGTTATCTATTCTGGCATTAATTTCGCTGTTGATGCCGGTTCTGCTCAATGAAGGCATGGGGTCCAGTGAAGTTCCATACTGGCAAGCAGCTATTACTACCGTTCAGGTCGTCTTTTTCCTGAATACTATCTTCTGTGTCGTCATTGCAGCCGAAGCGGTGGCCGGAGAGTTCACTTGGGGAACCATTAAACTACTGTTGATTCGTCCGTGGTCACGCAGCAAAATACTGGCATCCAAATATTTGTCCGTGATTGGATTCAGTATTCTGAGTACGTTACTTGTTGTTATTATGGCAACCGTAATGTCGTATATGCTGTTCTCCCATTCCGTAACTCCGGATGGAAGCGGTGCTTCTGCATCACACGCATTTGCACTATGGGGATATCTGTACGTGGACTTGTTTATTACGCTCGCTATTGCCTTTATGGTCTCCTCCGTGTTTCGTTCGGGAGCTCTGGCCATCGGTTTGTCTCTATTTATCATGTTTACACAGAATTTGTTCTCATTGATCTTCAATCCCGTTCGTTATGAATGGGCCAAGTATGTTCTGTTCAATAACATGGATCTCAGTCGGTATATGGATCCAGTGACGGACTTTAGTATGTTAGACGGTGGGAATACAGGCATGACACTTGGCTTTTCTGTTGCTGTGCTAGCTGTATATTATGTTGTTTTCATGTTGATCTCATGGGTTGTATTCAACAAAAGAGATGTGGCAGGCTAATCGCCTGCTTCTTTTTTTTACCCAATTTCTCCTCCAGGATGGAAAAGAGAGTATATTCAGCATTCGCTGTGGCATGACTAGCATTTAAGGGTACATATAATCATACATAAGAATACGGCTTGGAATGGAACACGCTGTCCAAGCTGTATTAAGTTGCATGACATACATATTATCGCCGCAGTCGTATTTGGCAGAGCAGCGTATGGAGGGATCACGTTTCTTGATAAACAACAAGTTTTACCGTATATGTACAGCAATTATTTTGCTGCTGCTCATCGTGTATTTGGGGGATAAAGTCAACTTTATTTTCAGCCCCCTGACCTCGCTGATTCACATCATCATTATTCCGCTGCTGATTGCTGGTTTCTTCTATTATCTGCTGCGTCCGCTCGTCGACTATATGGAACGGCACAAAATGAAACGTGCACTGTCAGTCCTTATTATTTACGTGGTGATTGCGCTGATTATGGCAGGATTCAGTGTGCTTGTATGGCCTTCACTGCGTGAACAACTGTTGAATTTTGTGGAGAATGCCCCGGTACTGGTTACATCGCTCAGTGATCAGTTGGCTGAATTCGAAAAGAGTGGTTTCCTTTCAAAATATATACCTGAGGATTCCGATCTGTTCTCACGCTTCTCCGATTTTCTAAGTCAAGGCATTGCCCAGGTAACGGATTATGTATCCGGATTGTTTTCTGTCGTATCTAATCTGGTCATCATTCTGGCGACGTTCCCGATCATGCTGTATTACATGCTCAAGGAAGGCAGCAAATTTGGAACTAATCTTACACTGTTGCTCCCGAGACGTTACCGTAAAGATGGAGAAGAGACGGTACATGAAATCGATGAAGCTTTGAGCAGCTACATTGTAGGTCGTGTCATTGTCAATGTAGCCTTGGGCATCCTGATGTATATTGGTTTTCTCTTTCTCGGTTTGCCATATGCATTACTCCTGACGGCCGTATCCATTATTCTGAACTTCATTCCTTATGTAGGGGCTTTGCTGGCAGCCATTCCTGTCGTCATTGTGGGGTTCATTGAATCACCTTCAATGGCGATCTGGTCGCTTGTCATCATTGTTATCGCTCAGCAAATTCAGGATAATCTGATCTCTCCTTATGTCTATGGCAAACAGTTGGACATTCATCCGTTGACTACCGTCATCTTACTGCTTGTAGGTGCAGACCTGGGGAACATTCTTGGGATGATTATCGTTATTCCGTTATATATGATCATCAAAATTATTTTCCGGAAGATTCAGAATCGAATCGTCGAAGACAAGGCAGATCCAGCCAATTAATTCAACTAAGGTGCTAACAACTCTAGGCACCTTATCGTGTGAATTAGCATGAGTGGCCAAGGCTAACGAACTTCAGGGTCTCTTTTACGCCGGAAAAATGCGAAAGGACCAGCAGATCAAGGCATTAGAGTGTCTGCGATTCGTTAAACTGTTGTAACAGTGAAAATAGGGCCAATAGAACGTGCTCGATTCGTTAGATATTCGCCGCGAGAGCGAACTATGCTAAACAGCAAGTATCGCTAACCGCGACTCATCCCAATACGCCTGCCATATGAAAAAGGTGGTATCCATCATCTTCACGACGATGGACACCACCTTTTAGTGTATCTATATTGAAGAAGCGAGTTTATTAATTCGTCTCGTCTTCATCGGTGTAATCGGACATGGTCAGCGGTTCCTTAGGAACAACGGCGACTTTGTAGAAGCGATTTTTGTCTTTTTCCAGCAACACGAAGGTGAGATTCTCGAACTCATATTCTTCCTGTTCATTCATCTCTGGACGATGGCTATAAAGCCATCCGCCAATGGTATCCCATTCGTCCGCATCCAGGTTTGACGTGAACATATCGTTTACTTTGGACAAGGACACCTTGCCATCCATAATGACATAGTTTTCATTGATAACCTGAATATCCTCCACTTCGTCTGCGTCGAACTCATCCCGAATTTCTCCGACAATCTGTTCAAGCACATCCTCAATCGTTACAATCCCGGACGTACCTCCATACTCATCGACCAGCACGGCAATATGCACGCCATCCTTCTGCATTTTCTTGAGCAGGTCCTTGACCGGAGTCGTTTCGTGAACAGCCGATACCGGCTGAATGAGGGAAGAGAGATCGACAGGTTCTTCGTTCCCGTACAACTCCAGGAAAAATTGTTTGGTATTTATGATACCGATAATATCGTCTTTGCTCTCATTTACTACTGGAAAACGGGTGTATTGTTCTTGACGGATAATATCCAGGTTTTCCTCGTTCGATCTATTGACATAAAGGCAGACCATATCAGTCCGGGGTACCATGATTTCTTTGGCAAGCATCTCATCAAAAGCAAAAATTCGGCTTACATATCCGAACTCGGCTTGGTTGATTTTGCCGCTCTCAAAGCTTTCATTAATGATAAACTGTAATTCTTCTTCGGAGTGCGCATCTTCATGCTCCGATGCAGGTTTGATTCCGAACAACTTGACCAGTTGATTCGCTGAGCTGTTTAACAGCCAGATAAAAGGATACATAATTCGGTTAAACCAGATGATAGGTGTAGACGTCAGCAGAGCAACGGCTTCGGCTTTACGGATTGCAATCGTTTTAGGTGCAAGTTCGCCAACTACCACATGCAAATACGTGATGGCAACAAACGCAATAACAAACGATAAGAATGAAGAAACTGCCTCAGGCATGTTCATGCTTTCGAACACAGGGTGGAGAATTTTCTCTACCGTGGGTTCTCCCAGCCAGCCCAGTCCCAGAGATGTAATCGTGATACCCAACTGACAGGCGGACAAATATCCATCCAGGTTGGCAACGGCTTGTTTAACAGCCAAGGCACGCTTGTTTCCTTCTGCAATCATTTGGTCAATCCGGCTCGGACGAATCCGTACCAGAGCGAACTCCACTGCAACAAAAAACGCCGAAAGTCCTATCAAAAATGCAACCAATACTAAATTTAACGCATACCTCTCACTTTCCATTAACTAGTCTTCTCCTTTAAGTAATAAGTTTTTAACGAATATTATATCTAATTTTACGTAAGAAGACCACCTTCCAATCAAGAAAAGAGGAAGAGTCTGGAAGGCAGAGTATGCGAAATGGCGATGGAGTGCTGATCCGCAGACTGGAATGAATCATATGTAGAGGGGAACACAGTCAGAATATACAACGCCAAAACATGGCAAGAACTGGCTGAGCACTGTTACAGATGCGCTGTGTATGTAAAATTTTATCTAAGCAAACGTTACGAACAGTGCATACATTGGGTATCTAATGATTAGCTAAAGGCTTTATCGTCAAAGCTTGTACAGTGAGAGAGAACGGCAAGCTTATCCCTTGCCATGAGGAGGAAGCCGAATGTTTTGGCTGGTCATTATATTGCTCGTATTTACTTTTCAGGCAGCCACCATTCTGTTGCTGGAATTCCGTAATCCGGCGAAAGCTGTGGCATGGCTTTTTATTTTATTCTGTGTACCCTTGATCGGCTTTGTTGTGTATTATTTTGTCGCCCAGGACTACAGCAAACGTAAGAAGGTCCGTAAGGGCGGTTCGCGAATCTTTCGGGAAATACGGGAAACGATCTGGGAGCAGGCTCATATTGTCGAGCATGCCGATCAGATGTCTGGTAGCCGATACAATCATCAGCATCGTTTGTTCAACCTGCTGTCACACCTGTCTGAGAGCCCAATTACAGGTTGCAATCGGAGTCAAGTACTGACGAATGGTGAAGAGACATTTGAAGCCATGTTGAGGGCCATGGAACAGGCAGAGCACCATCTGCATGTTGAATTTTATATTTTTCGGGATGATGTCATCAGTACAAAGTTTCAGGACGTGATGATTCGCAAGGCGAAAGAAGGCGTCAAAGTGCGTTTGATCTGCGATGGACTCGGCAGTCACAAGATGAGCTGGAGCTTTATCCGCAAGTTTCAGGACGCAGGCGTGGAGTTTCATTATTTTCTGCCGCCGCTCATTGCAACGATTGACCGAAGGGTGAATTACCGGAATCACCGTAAAATTGTTGTGGTGGATGGAAGGATTGGATTTGTGGGTGGAATTAATATAGGTGATGATTATCTCGGACAATATCCGGAGGTTGGATTCTGGCGCGATACCCATGTACAGATTGAAGGAGATGCCGTATATTTCCTGCAAAATACGTTCTTGAACGACTGGAAACTTGCTTCCGGCGAGCAGATTACAGAGCCTCAACTGACAGAGCTGTTCCCTCCACATATTTGCAGCGGGGAAGAGCGGATTCAGATTCTGGCCAGCGGGCCGGATCAGGACTGGGATGCCATTCAAGAAATGTGCTTTGGGGCGATTTCCGTGGCATGCGAACGCATATACATCACAACACCCTATTTCATTCCGGACCCCGCATTGTATGAAGCGATTAAGACGGCTGCCGTGAGTGGGGTAGATGTGAAAATCATCATTCCTTATCAATCGGATTCCCGGCTTGTGCACTTGGCCTCACTGTCCTATGTCGAAGAACTGTTGCGTGCGGGAGTGAAATTCTATCAATATCGCAAAGGTTTTGTGCATGCCAAGGTCCTGATTGTGGATGATTTGCTTGCGACGGTAGGCACAGCCAATATGGATATGCGGAGCTTTTTCTGCAATTTCGAGTTGACCGCTGTGTTGTTCGAAAAATCATCCATGGAACGGCTGACCGAGGATTTTGAACGTGATTTGGATGAATGCAGCCAGATTGACGTGAAGGTGTTTCAGCAGCGTTCACGGTGGCAAAAAGGGGCAGAAATGCTTTCTCGCATGCTTTCTCCGCTGCTTTAGCCGTTATAGGGCGGATTTCTCAAGATAAGTTCACTTTTTGTGAATTTATCTTCTTTTTGCTAACTATTTTGCTCAAATTTGATCTTTTATGATATAATGTTTATATAAATTATGTCTTGGCGAAGGAGGGGAGTCTGCGGGAAAACAGGCTCCCTTTTGCTCTCTTTTGGAAGTGTCAACCGGAATTAAGACATACTTGAATACATTTCATATAGCCTTTAGGTGCTTTTATAACGGGGTGCATATAGCGTTGGGACGGTGTTGTTCCTCTGTATGTAGGGTTCCTCTGGGGTACTTAAATGATTTATGAAATGGATTCACATCTTGATCAAAACGGGGGGGATACCATGTCCAATGTATCGGTTAAAGAACTAACATCCAAGCCGGACCGCAATGTGAAGAGTTCGGTGTTTTCACTGAAGCTTCTGCAGCGCATCGTGATGATTCTGGTCGGTGCTGCACTGATGGCTGTGTCACTCGAAGTATTTCTCGTGCCGAATGGCGTTATTGATGGGGGAATAACAGGGATCTCGATTATGGTGTCAGAGCTTACACATCTGCCACTCGGAATTTTCCTGACCTTGCTGAACTTGCCTTTCCTGATTCTGGGGTATAAACAAATTGGTAAAACGTTTGCGCTATCTACACTGCTCGGGATCGTCGTAATGTCCATTGGAACGTCATTGTTACACCACGTTCCTGCACTGACGCCAGGTGAACCACTGCTTGGAGCTGTATTTGGTGGATTGATCTTGGGGGTTGGTGTTGGTCTCGTCATTCGTTCTGGCGGTTCACTGGATGGTACGGAGATTGTAGCCATACTGTTGAGTGAGAAATCACCATTGTCTGTAGGTCAGATCGTATTGTTCATTAACGTATTTATTTTTGCAGGTGCAGGTTTTGTGTTTGGCTGGCCAAACGCCCTGTATTCCATGATTGCTTATTATATTGCAATGAAGATGATTGATATTGTGAATGAAGGATTGGATCAATCCAAATCGGTATGGATTATCAGCGAGAAGTATCGTGATATTGGTTCAGCCTTAACCGACCGTCTGGGTCGTGGCGTCACTTTCCTGGATGGAGAGGGTGGCTTCAGCGGAGACGAGAAGAAAATTATCTTTGTGGTTATTACTCGTTTGGAAGAAGCTAAACTGAAGTCCATTGTTGAAGATTGGGACCCACATGCCTTTGTGGCGATTGGTAACATTCACGATGTGAAGGGCGGACGTTTCAAGAAAAAAGGTATACATTAGCGAATCTCATCGCGCGTAAACGAAAAGATAGCCGGTACCCTTGGTTTGAGGGTGACCGGCTATTTTTGTTTTAAATGCTGGATGATCAGTTCAACAGGCTGGGGTTCGACAGCTGCGATCAGATCCCCGGTCTTCGTCAGGCGTTCCACGATGTTCATCAAGTGGTAATCCTTGATCGAAACGTTGTTCCGCACTTCATCCCATGTGAGTGGAGTAGACACAGTGCCACCTGGCTTGGCGCGGGGAGTGTAAGGAGCTGCGAGCGTTTTGCCACCATAATGCTGGAGGTAATCAAAATAAATGCGATCCCCCCGGTCTTTTTTTAGTCGTTCCAGTGTAAATAGATCCGGATGTTTTTGAGTGACGTATTTGCCTACAAAATAACCGATGTCTCTTAATTCATCGAAGGTTACACCTTGGCGAATCGGAACAATAATCTGTACACCTGTGGCACCGGATGTTTTCGGTACCGATCTCAAACCAAGTGAAGTTAGCGTTTCCCCCACGATTAAGGCCGCCTGCATAATGCGAGGTTCTTCTTCCTGCGAAGGATCGAGATCAATCATCCACTCGCAAGGCAGGTGGTTGCCTACGGCATGCAAGGAAGGATGAAACTCCAGAGCGGCCAGATTGCCAAGCCATAACAGATCAGGGAGGTCGTTCATCACTACATATCGTATCCCGTCATGCATCTCGGTTCGCACAAACTCAGGAACAGGCTCTGGGGCATTTTTCTGATAGAAAAACTCCCCACCTGCACCATGCGGATAACGTATCGTGGTGAGCAGCCGATTTCGGGTGTAAGTAAGTAGGTAGGGAGCCAGTGCCGCCAACTTTTGCAAATAGATAGCCTTGGTTACACCTGCTTCGGGCCATAACAACTTGTCTGGATTAGTCACAGTAAGTTCCATTCCATTAATCGTTATGGTGCCCTTTATTGTATGGGCCATGAACTACACCTCCTGTGGTGAACAAGTACAATTTTAAATGGAAAGCCTTTTTAATGTTTCAGGTGGATGGAAAAAGTAGTTTATCGTTCAGGGATAAGATGACTGATCTGGCTGATCCCACACTCATCTCGCTTTACCGAAGCGAAAGCCTGGATGCTTGGGTGACGTAGGGTAAGATGGTGGGTGAGTTCCATGAATTGCACTTTGACGCCGATCTGTGGTTCAACCCATGTCGTCTCCGCGCTTCTCTCAGGTATGTTATGGAATGGTCTATCCTTTCGGATGAGAGGCTGTACTTCTTCGGTTAGTTTACGCCAGGAGTCCGAGTTCAGTTTACCAGTGCCGACATGACCAATATAGACAAAGTTAGGCCCATCATATACACCGACTGCGATTGCATTGACGATACCACTGCGGTAGGTAACCCCGCCAATCATCGCATATAGATCGTGGGAAATCTTGACCTTCTGCCAGCGTTGATCCTTACCGTTGATTCCATAGGTACTGGAAAGGTCTTTACATACAATTCCCTCCATCTGGTGCTGTCTCATCACAGTGAGCAGGGCGTCCGGATCTGACGTGTTGGTCACCTCCTGAACATGGGGAGCAGGATTCAGAACTTGATGCAGCAGACGCTGACGTTTTGCAAGTGGTTGATCCGTGACCCATACCCCATCGCAGAAAAGAATATCAAATATCATATAAGTCACCGGAATCTGATTTACTGCTTGGGCAATGCCATCCGGTCTGCTCATGCGATCTCGCCGCAACACGTGATAGAAGGACGGTTTTCCCGTATCCGGGTCAAGGGCAATAATCTCTCCATCCAAAATATAAGAAGGGACGGAGCACAGATTGCGTGGCTGAACCAGCTCAGGATATTGCGCAGTTCGGTTGTGCAATCTGCGATTAATTAATTGAATTCCCTGTCCGTCCTCGTAAGCAAGCATGCGGACCCCATCCCATTTGATTTGGGCAATCCAGTTTTGTCCGGTAGGGATCACATCTCGGGATATAGGTTCAAAAGGAACCAGAGGATTGAACATGTGCCTAAAACTCCTTTCCTCTTTCAAATTTGTCTGGAGGTTGATGCCCTAAGTTGAGTGTCGCAAGTTTAACCCTTCCGAAGTCGTACCCTTAGTTTATGTACCATAATGAGCAGCAAAGGAATTGCAATGCCACAGGTCAGATCCCAATCAATCCAATACGGAATAACAACTTTGAGATAGAAATTTTCGTTGGGAGCTAGAACAACGGACATGGCCAGAATCAACATGGCGCCAGGCAAAATGAGTGGACGATAGCTTGACAATTTGAAGAGATGAGTGATTCCGAGTACAAAGCTATAGAAGAACAGAATGCTTTTGAAAAAGACGGCAATAATCCAGACGGAGGCCATTAAGGCCTCGATTCGCTGCAAAAAGTTGCCTATATTGATCTTCAGCGACAGATTAAATGCTGCGAACCAATGGTGCTGCGTCATAAATGGACCCATGACCAGCAGACAGATGGTTAGTGTTAGGGTAAGCATCAATCCGCCTATAATGGCTGCCAGAAGGATATCCTTTTCCCAATGAGCTTCCTTTTTGGCATAAGGAAAGAGCATAAGAAAGATGCACAATTCACAATAAGGATAGGTGAGCACAGCGACAAAGCCTTTAAAGGGATTCAGAAAGCCCTCTGCAAGAACAGGCTTGATGTTGTCCAGATGCGAATGCGGGAACAGACAGACGGTCAGAACGAGCAGAAATAGCACGATCAGGGGAAGAAATACCTCGGCGCTCCTGCCTATGGGTTCCAGACCAGATAAGAGCCCCCAGACAAGAGTAAAGACAAAGAGCAAATTCACAATGAAGAGCGGGGATTCAGGCAAGATCTGGGTCGTCATGAAATCCCCAATTTCTCGTATAAACGCGGAGGTACCCATTAGAAAATAGAATAGATAAAAACAGCTGATGAAGGCCCCGATCCAGGGCCCAAGCGTATGTAATGCATGTTGAATCAGATTCATCCGGGGCTGCAGTTTGTATACAACGAGCATAATAGACAGTACGCCTGCTCCTCCAGCAACGCCCAATAATGCGGACAACCATGCATCCTGATTTGCATATGAGGTGATCATCGAGGGGAAGACGATAATCTGTTCACCAATCGTGCATAAGAACATCAGCGAGCCCAGTTGTCTTACAGTTAAACGCCCCTTTTCAATCATGTGGGTTCTCCTTCGCATGTCGATCTAGATATATATTTGGTTAGGATGCGCCAATTGCACCAATTATATTAGGAAATGGATAAAGGCATATATCAACATAAAAAAGGTTGGCAAAAAAAGCCCAGACAACTGAATTCCCTATATGGAGAGAGGGGATTTGTGTCCGGGCTAATCAGAGTACTCAATTTAATACACAATATTCACGCCACGGATTTCCCGTGTTAGTTCCCTGTGGTCAAGCGAATGCGAATATTCTGTGGGTCTACAGTAAACCAGTCCGTACCTTGCTGTTCGATAGATGCGTTCGATTGACGCAGTTGCTCTACAGCTTGTTCCAATTGTTCTTTTCCGTCATAAATGATGGTGAAGTAGTCAATGCCTGTCGCATTGTCCGGATTTACAGGCGCGCCTGTACCAGCCCAAATGTTCAGCCCGATGTGATGGTGATAACCGCCTGCGGATACAAACAGGGCGGACATGTTGGCGAAGTTACCAACGATATCGAATCCAAGCACTCCTGTATAGAAACGGCGTGACTCTTCCAGACTGCGTACATGGAAGTGAACATGACCAATGACCGTTCCGGCAGGCAATCCCTGCCAAGGTTCGTTTGCGGCCAGAGCGAACAGGCTGTCTACATCAACGGGATCACTTGACATAATGTAGTTATTATCTGCATCTCGCTTCCAGGTGTCGCGGGCACGGTCTGCATAGATTTCGATACCGTTCTGATCCGGATCTGAAATGTAGAATGCTTCACTGACCAGATGATCACCCTGACCAATTTCAATGCCGGATTCAGCTAGATTACGGAGGGCAAGGCCCAGCGATTTGCGGTCAGGCAGCAGGATGGCGAAGTGATACAGGCCTGAAGTGGTGCGAACAGGCATCGTCACTGGATCGGTTAACTGCTCAAGGCGCAGAAGGGACTGCTTTCCATCGGCTGTCATTTTAGCGACTTTGTCACTGCGCTCAAGCAGTTTCAGTCCGACCACCTCGGAATAAAATTGGATGGATCGATCCAAATTGCTGATTCGCAGACTTACTTCACCCAGATGGGTTGTAGCAGGAATCTGATAAGTTGAAGTCATAGGGAATTCCTCCTGAAAAAAAATTAGTTGAATTGTTGCGGCTCACTCTCATTGGCAATGGAATAGGGCTATTGTTATGTCGTAGCTCATGTAGTTATGAGGTTTAACTGTACATTTATAAATAAGTTACTTTTCATAAGTTAATATAAAATATAAATCAGCTTTCGTCAATTGTATTTTCGATTTTGGTGTAGTCATTCTTGGTTGAATATTACTTCAATTATGGAATACAAAACAAAAATCCGGCTTCATGGCCGGATCTCCAATATTGATGTTGGTGACAAACGAATCTCTTTGTTGTTTACCGCTTAAGCCTTAGGCTTAGGCGCAGCCTTCTTTCTTTTCGCAGGAGCAGGAGCCTCTGTTTCTCCCCCAGCCACTGCTTGGACTGAAGTTTTCTTAGGAGCACGTTTTTTGGGTTTGGCTGTGGTGGTTCCGGGATCAGTTGGAATGGGCTTCACAGCTTCAATACTTGCTTGCAGCGCTGCCATGAGATCCATGACATTCGCTTCAGGCTTGGCAGGGGCAATTTTGATTTCTTCACCGGCTACTTTGTGATTGATCAGATCCAGCAGTTTGGCGCGGTAGTCGTCTGTATATTTACCAGGTTCAAAAGGAGTGGATAACTGATCGATCAGCAGTTTCGCCATCGTCAACTCCTTCTCGTTTACGTTCAGGACCTCGGGCAGGTTGGGAACCTGAGAGACGGGACGGATTTCGTCTGGATAGAAAATGGTTTCCATAGAGAGGCAATCGTCCAATACACGGATCGCGGCCAAACTGCTTTTGGAGCGAATGGATATCTTGGCGATGCCAATCTTTCCTGTATCCCGCATGGCAGTCATTAATAACTGGTAGGCGTTTCCTCCCGCTTGATCGGGGGAGAGGTAATACGTTTTTTGAAAATAAATCGGATCGATCTCCGTTAAATCCACGAAGTCCAGAATGGTAATGGTTTTGCTGCTGGAATCATTCAACGCTTCAAGCTCGTCCTTTTCGAACAAGACGAATTTGCCTTTCTCATATTCATATCCTTTGGTGATCTCTTCCCATTGAACCTCAACTTCGCAGGAAGGACATTTACGTACATAAGCGAGTGGGCTGCCGCAGACTTTGTGAATGTAACGCATGGAGATGTCTTTGTCTTCGGTAGCCGAAAACATTTTGACAGGAACATGAACCAGACCAAAGCTAATGGCACCTTTCCAGACCGTATGCATGAACGGCTCCTTTCCGAGAACATTTTATGTATAGTATGGGCATTTCACGGGCGGGATAACCGTATTTCCCCGGAAGCGGTATGCTTCAGAAAGAGTGGGGGATGATAACAGAAACATCCTTAAGATCTGTGCTGTATGGCGCTGGTTTTGCAAGAGGATGATGTTAGTTATTAACTATCACGTCAGGAGGTACTCCTATGAAGAACAAACGAGACGAAGCTGAAGCTCACGCCCATACGTTCTCTCCGTATCCTCGTGCCGAGTCGGAAGGGTCTGAAGGTTTTCATACACCTGCAACGGCGGTTAACTGGGAGGCTATCACATCAGAAGAGCTGCCGCTTGACAGGGAGTCGTTCATGCTGGACATTGACCGGATGGTGAATGAGGGTCTGGGCGGTGGACAAGTCACGGAAGATAACGGTTATATCGGTGAAAGTACGACAGATAGCATGGTGCGGGAATCGCATGATGATCCGGAAGGAGAGTATGAATAATGTTAGATGTAAAACGCGCGAAAGCCATTTATGATTCCAAAGATACGATTGCAGTTACATTGGAAGGAGATCCGGTCTGGATCGAAAATGTGGATGAAGCTAATGGCATGGCAACGGTGCAGGTGGGCAGCAGACCGGGGAATACTCAGACGGTACGTGTAGACCGTTTGGAAGAGTAAAAGGTAAAGTGATGGTGAAGGATGTCTAGGAAGGCCGGTGCCGTCAGGTACCGGTTTATTTGTCGTTCGTGTGAATGGTGGCCTGTCTTCCGTACTGCTTCTGATCCTTCGATGTTGCGGGGGGAGAATGGGACCGATATAATAAAGTTCAAAGTGAACTCAGGCGGCTTGACCGCCAAAGGTGGGGCGTATATTGAATCAGACGCATGAGCAGTGGGTGTATCACTCCCATGGCATTACAGATACAGAAGTACTCGCGTCCGCACTCGCTGAGCAGGCAACCGCCGGCATGGTGATTGCATTGGACGGTGATCTGGGCGCGGGCAAAACGGCATTTTCACAAAAGTTTGCCTGGTATTTGGGTGTACGTGATGTGGTCAACAGCCCCACGTTTACACTGATTAAGGAATACGAAGGGCGTCTGCCCTTATATCACATGGACGTATATCGCATATCGCTGGAAGAAGCGGACGAGCTTGGACTGGATGAGTATTTCTATGGAACCGGAGTCAGTCTGGTGGAATGGTCGAGCATCATTCCCGAATTACTGCCGCAGGAACACTTGCATGTGCAGATCGAGACGACGGGTCCGGAGGATCGAACGATTACGCTGGATGGGTATGGCGAGACTTATGCTGCCATGTGCCGACAGTTCAGACAGAATGGAGTCAAATGATGATGGAAGATTTACAAAAACAGCCGCGCCAGCGGTTTTTGGCGTTGGATACCTCAACTGCGGTGATGGCAGCCTCAGTTATGGAAGGTCACGCCCTTCTGGAAGAACGCAATGAACGGGCAGAACGCAATCATTCGGTACACGTCGTGCCTGTAATGGAGCAGCTGCTGGAAGCCAGCAGCACGCAGCCGGGACAGCTGGACGGCATTGCCGTCGGCATTGGCCCAGGCTCGTACACGGGCATCCGCATTGCGGTGACCGCGGCGAAGACGCTAGCCTGGGCGTGGGACATCCCCGTTGTCGGGGTGTCCAGCCTTCAGGCCCTGGCCTGGGGCGGCTGGCACAGCGGCCTCGCCGCCAAGGCCCCTGCTGCGGCAGAGGATGCCGCAGCAGGGGCTGGCGGAACGCCATCCGCGGACCAGGGCGGCACAGGTGCCGCCTCTGTCCACTGGATCGTTCCGCTTGTGGATGCAAGGCGCGGTCAAGCCTATACCGCGCTGTTTGCCTCCGCCGGGAGCGCTGCGCCCCGGCGGCTGGCGCCAGATGCCATCCGTATGGTGGACGGATGGCTGGAAGCCCTCGCCGCCCGCATGGCGGAAGCGGCGCCGGAAGAGCGGCCCGCTGCCGTCTGGATTGTCGGCGAGACGGGCCCGCATGCGGCAGCAGCGGCTGAGCTTCGCTGCCCCGCAGGAACGGCGCTCCAGCTCGTACCCTATGAGCTGGAGGGCCGCTGGGTTGGGCGCTTAGGCGCCGAGGCGCTGCTTGCAGGTCAGCGAGATGACGTGCATGCGCTCGTGCCTAATTACACTCAGCTGGCTGAAGCGGAAGCCAACCTGCTGCGCAAAGGCTAAAGGGGGAGGGGAAGCAGATGGACAACGTGGAGAATGATGAGCAGGAAGCAACGCTTCAGTTCAGGTTCATGACTCTGGATGATATTCCCGATGTCATGATTATTGAACATGAAGCCTTTACCCTGCCCTGGACGGAAGAAGCATTTCAAAATGAATTGACACACAATCATTTTGCTAAATATATGGTCATGGAATTGGAAGGTACAGCGATCGGCTATGCCGGCATGTGGACAATCATGGATGAAGCCCACATTACCAATATTGCAGTCCGGGAAGCTTATCGTGGGCGCAAGCTCGGTGAGAAGCTTCTGGACGAATTGATGAAAACGGCGGCTTATCTCGGGATGGAACGAATGACGCTGGAAGTCAGGGTTTCGAATCGGATTGCCCAGAGCTTGTATCAGAAAAAAGGGTTTGAATCGGCTGGTCTTCGCAAAGGGTATTACTCCGACAATGGGGAAGATGCGATGATTATGTGGGCGAATTTGCCGCCTACGAGCCGGAGCGGCGAAGAGGAAGGAAGCGTAACGGATTCATGAAGGATTTCAATGAAAAGGTAAGTTCAGCACCATCTTATATATTGGCCGTGGAGACAAGCTGTGATGAAACATCCGTAGCGGTAGTCAAGGATGGACGGGAAGTGCTGTCCAATCTGATCTCCAGTCAGATCGAGACACATAAGGCATTTGGCGGAGTTGTACCTGAAGTGGCTTCGCGTAAACACGTTGAAGTCATTACACTGATGTTGGAACAGGCTATTGAACAATCTGGCATCCGTCCGCGTGATCTGAGTGCAATCGCCGTGACGCAAGGGCCTGGACTGGTTGGTGCATTGCTGGTCGGTATCGTCGCGGCGAAAACCATGGCCATGGCACTTGGCAAACCACTCATTGGCACACATCATATTGCGGGACATATCTATGCCAACAGACTTACCCATGAGCTGCAATATCCAGCGATGGCACTGGTGGTTTCAGGTGGTCATACCGAGCTTGTGCATATGGAATCCGAAGGTAAGTTCAAACTGATCGGCCGTACGCGTGACGATGCTGTAGGTGAGGCTTATGACAAAGTAGCGCGTGCACTGGGTTGCCCCTATCCGGGAGGACCGCATGTTGACCGGATGGCTGCTGAAGCAGAGCAGGCGGTACCTTTGCCACGCGTCTGGCTTGAAGCAGATTCGTATGATTTCAGCCTGAGTGGTCTGAAGTCTGCTGTGTTGAATGTGCTGAATCAAGCCAAAATGCGCGGAGAAACGCTTGAACCATCGGCTGTGGCACGGGGCTTCCAGGAAGCTGTCGTCGAAGTGCTGGTAGAAAAAGCAGTAAGGGCTGTCCGTGAGTATGGATCACGTCAATTGCTGTTATGCGGTGGCGTTGCGGCAAACCGGGGATTGCGTTCAGCTTTGCAGGAGCGTTGTGCGAAGGAAGGGCTCGAATTGCTGATCCCGCCGATGGAATATTGCACCGACAATGCAGCGATGATTGGAGCTGCGGCGTATTTGAAATGGCAGCGGGGAGAAATCTCGGAATTCGATGCCAAAGCTGATCCTGGACTTTCACTTGAGGCATGGTCTGTACAATCGCTATAAAATGATTCATGCATATGAAGACTTGACAGCCTCAAGTGAAGAATGTATATTAATTACAAATTAAAACAGGAATTATGATTCCTGAACTAAAAACGCAATGAACAGGAACAGTAGGGTATTTCCCGGTCTTAGAGAGCTGCGGTGTGGTGCAACGCAGTCGAAGGAAACCTGAAACTCACCTGGAAGCGGAACGATGGAACACGGTAACTCCCCGGGAGAAGCCGAAGGCCGATGATGGCCCAAAGTACATGGTTACGGGTTGCCTCCGTGAATGGGCCGTTGTTGATGGAATCCGGATGACATATCTGTAGAAGATCAACAATAACTGAGGGGGCTTTTGTCACTTTGGGCAATGATAACGGTATGGACGCATACAGGATCAGCTCGAAGGAAATGAAAGTCAACAAGAGTGGTACCGCGAAGGTGAACAGCCTGTCGTCTCTTGCATTATTGCAGGAGATGGCAGGCTTTTTTGATTTTCAAAATGGTGATGAATTCATGGTCACATATCATAAATGTAATGAACGGGAGCAGTAGAACGATAAAGCGCACAGAGAGCTGCGGGTTGGTGCAACGCAGTGGCTGGAATCGTTTGAATCTCGCCCGGGAACGGAGCTGTGGAAGCAGTGAGACGATGTCTCATCCCTTGTCCTTGTAACCAAAGGACATCGTGGTACACAGCAACGGCTAACCTCCGTTATAGGGTGTTTCTCCGGCTGGATCGGTTGTTATTGTTGCGTGTACGCAACTGCATTGGATCTGGGCCGGAGACGACGAGGTGGATGGTGCCTGGCGCAAGCCTGACCCATCAAGCAAGAGTGGTACCGCGGAGGGATAATAACCCGCCGTCTCTTAGATGAGATGGCGGGTTATTTGTGTTTGCTGCCGGCAGCAGGGTGGGCGATGGGAATCCATAATCATGGTTTAGAAAGAAATAAGACTGGCGTGCAAGTCGACGTGCACGCCGGCATGGAGTGCAAAATGAATAAACATAGAAAACGGGAAGTGAACGCCTCGTTCCGATCCCAAAAATCCAATATACATTCAAATTTGATGGAGGTTGATGAATATGACAACGAACAATAACAAACGGATGATTGAGATTTTTGATACAACACTGCGCGATGGAGAACAAGCACCGGGAGCGAGTCTGCAGCCTGAACAAAAAATTGAACTGGCACATCAATTGGCTTCTCTGGGCATTGACGTCATCGAGCCTGGATTCCCGATCTCAAGTCCAGGTGAGTTCGCGGCGGTTCAGGCGATTTCCAGACAACTGCAAAACGTGGAAATTTGCGGATTTGCGCGTGCGGTCAAAGGGGATATTGATGCAGCCGTTCGAGCAACGGCTGACGCAGCGCGCCGCCGGATTCACTTGTTTATTTCCTCTTCGGACATTCATATTGAGCATCAACTGCGCCGTCCGCGCAGCGAAGTCGTAGCTACCGCCCGGGAGATGGTCTCCTATGCACGTCAGTTCACGGATATTGTGGAATTCACTGCCATGGATGCGGCTCGCACGAAGATGGATGATCTGATTGAGATGGTTGAAGTAGCCATTGAAGCAGGAGCAAGTATTATCAATTTGCCAGATACGGTCGGGTACGCACTGCCGCATGAATATGGAGAGATGTTCCGTCAGGTGCGTGAGGGTGCAAGAGGCGGAGACAAGGTGCGTTACAGCGCACACTGTCATAACGATCTGGGACTTGCGGTTGCCAACAGTCTGGCTGCGATTGCCAACGGTGCTTCCCAGATTGAAGTAACCATTAATGGTGTGGGAGAACGGACGGGTAACTGTGCCCTGGAGGAGCTGATTATGGCTCTGGAGACGCGGGGAGATGTAATTGGCGCAACGACAAATATCAAACTGAACCAGATGTATGATACTTCCCGTCAGATTAGCCGTGCGATGCATTTCCCAATTGCCTACAACAAACCGGTGGTAGGGCGCAATGCCTTCCAGCATGAGTCTGGTATTCACCAGGATGGTTTGCTCAAGAATCGGAGTACGTATGAGATTATGGATCCGGAAGCGCTGGGCATTCCACGCAGTATGATTATTCTGGGCAAACATTCCGGGCGTCACGCTTTGAAGGATCGGGTTCGCAAATATGGCTTTGAACCGGATGAGCAGCAGATGGAACAACTGTATGAGATTTTTAAAGAAACCGCCGATCAACAGAAGGTGGTCAGCGATGACCAGTTATTGCAGATGGTGAGCCAGACCATGAATATTCCTGCCCAGGATTATGAACTGGTTGAATTGCAGGTTACGGCCGGCAGCATGACGGATCGAATGGCAGCAGTTCGTATTCGCACGAGCGCAGGGGAGCAATCCTATTCTGCGGTTGGCGGTGGTCCGGTAGATGCAACGATTCGTGCGATTGGTCAAAGTATCTCGGACGACATTACTTTTGTCGATATGGAAATGCACGCACTGAGTGGAGGAGAGGCTGCGAGTGCAGAAGCTGCAGTTACTGTGGAACGTGCAGGACGTGAATTCAGAGGAACTGCCACGCACAATGATATTGTCATGGCAGCCGGTTTGGCTTATGTAGCAGCTTGCAATGCGGCCGGACTGAAGGCGGAGTCTTCCGAAAGTGATGAATCAGTGCACGCGTAATAGTACTCCAGTAAATCACATAACTTTATGTCAAAAATAAACCAGAGGCAGGCCTTAAATACAGAGGTCTGCTTTTGTCCTTTTATAGGAGAAAAATTTGAAAGAACGAATGTGTTTGTCAAGGTGTGATTATAGTTATCCACATATTCAGTGTAAATTGTGGGTAACTATCTCAAAGTCAAACCAGTAATGTTTTCGAAAATAAAAGGCTTTAGGGGATAAAATGGTCGAGTTATATTCACAAAGTTGTGGATAATGTGGATAACTCGGTGGATAAATATGGTTTTTGTGCAAAAAAAGCTATTCTACCGCCGTATAATTAAATGAATTGGATTGCTTGCTATCTTGCTTTCTTGTGGATAAATTAGAGGCTTTACAACGTAAAAATATTTTACTTGATTCGAGTGGATTTGACAAATAGGGAATCATCCTACTCAAATCTGTCTCGCTTTATGCTCAAAAAAAAGCCAATCCCGTAAGGAATCAGCTTTTGATATAAAATCCAGTCTATTTTGTTTTTTTTCTTATTCCAAAGCTAATTCTTCCCACTCTTCATAAGCCTTGGCAAGTTGAAGCTTGTGATCCTCCGCTTTCTCCTGAAGCTCTTGCAGCTTCATGTAGTCCTGATATATTTCAGGCAGAGCCATCTGAGCCTCAAGCTCTGTAATCTCCGTTTCCAGCTTCGCAATCTGTTGTTCCAGAGCTTCCTGCTTGCGTTGCCGGTTACGTTCTTCGCGCTTGGCCTGCTTGTCCGCTTCGAATGAGGCGGCACCGGATTTTTCGGTTGCGGATAGACCTGGATCAGATTTGGCTGAGTTTTTGTTAGAGGCCTGGCGTGCTTCAGCAGCTTCGCGCGCAATATCTTCAAGCTCCTGTTTCTTCTCTACATAATCATCATAATTGCCGAGGTAATGCTCTGTTCCGCCGGGATGCAGCTCGACAATACGTTCAGCCATTTTATTGAGGAAATACCGGTCATGCGAGATGAACAGCAATGTGCCCTCATAGTCCATCAGCGCCGCTTCAAGCACTTCTTTGGCGAACAGGTCGAGATGGTTCGTAGGCTCATCCAGAATGAGCATATTGGCTTCCTTGAGCATGAGCTTGGAGAGGGAGACACGAGCTTTTTCTCCACCGCTAAGAGATGAGATCTTTTTGAGTACATCATCTCCACTGAACAGGAAGTTGCCTAGTACCGTACGAATCCGTGATTCTTCCATACCTGGATATGCGCTCCACAGTTCTTCCAATACGGTATTGGAAGGATTAAGTCCCGTCTGCTCCTGATCATAATAGCCAATCTGCACCTTGGTACCCCATTGGATCTCACCGCTTACAGGGCGCAAACTTCCGGTGAGGCATTTGAGCAAGGTAGATTTTCCGATACCGTTCGGACCGATCAAAGCAACCGTTTCCCCGCGTCTTAGATCAAAAGATACATTGCGGAATAACGGCGAAGCCTCATCGTAGGCAACGGAAAGCTGATCCACACGGAGCACTTCCTTGCCGGACATCACAGCCGGTTCGAACGAGAAATGAGCTTTCTTCAAATCTCCCATCGGTTTGTCGAGTCGATCCATCTTGTCGAGTGCCTTGCGGCGGCTCTGTGCCCGTTTGGTTGTTGAAGCACGGACGATATTCTTCTGAACAAACTCCTCCATCTTGGAGATTTCATCCTGTTGTTTCTCGTATTGCTTCATCTGGCTTTCGTACTCGGCAGCTTTCAGTTCCATGTACCGGCTGTAATTGCCCGTATATTTTTTGGAGCGGTGCCGTTCGATCTCCACGATGTTCGTTACAAGCCGATCAAGGAAATACCGGTCATGAGATACAACCAGCAGGGCGCCAGAATAACCTCTCAGGTAATCTTCGAGCCACGTCAGGGTGGCGATATCGAGATAGTTGGTAGGCTCGTCCAGCATGAGCAGGTCAGGGGCCTGAAGCAAAATGCGAGCAAGCGCAAGACGTGTCTTTTGCCCGCCGCTCAGTGTGGCAATCTGGGTATCTGGTGAGAATTCACCGAAGCCCATCCCGTGTAGTACACTGCGAATGCGGGTTTCCATTTCATAACCGCCATGATCCTTGAACCAGTCCGAGCGTTTGGCATAGCGCTCAAGCAGATCTGCATATTTTTTTTCATCTTCCATCTGCGCGGGATCAGCAATATCCTGTTCCATCTGACGCAAATCTGCTTCCGCCTGGGTCAGGTGACCGAATACGTTCATCATTTCTTCCCATATGGAGCGATCGGATTGCAGTCCGCTGTTCTGAGCGAGGTATCCAAGCGTTGTTTCCTTGGATTTGAAAATTTGTCCACCATCGTAGGACATTTCTCCAGCCACAATTTTGAGTAAAGTGGATTTCCCTGCGCCGTTAACACCAACGAGGCCGATGCGCTCGCGTTCTAATATTTGTAAGTTCACGCCGTCCAGGATTGGATCGACACCAAAACGTTTGATAATTCCGGATACTTGCAGCAGCATAAAATTAAGTTCCTCCATAGGTCCAGTTCTTGATATGACAACTATATCCCAGTTTACATGAAATACAGAGCAAATGCACCGATTAGGAGTGCCTGGGGCGTGTAGTCTTTTTGGTCAATCAATGATAAACTGAAAGAAGGCATGTTAATACATGAGGATTTTGCAGAAAATGAATCATTTTAACGATTCCAACACGATGACAACTGGTGCATAACATATAAATGGTTTTAATTAAGAGCTAGTTTACCTTCCCGATCAACAGGAGGTTATTCAAGGACATGCAGGATCATACGGAACAGAAAATCCGTCTACGTTCCAAGCTGAGACAGAGCCGGGATCTGATGGATGAAAGCATGCGTCAGCAGGCGATGACTGAGATTAATAATGTGACGAAGCGGGAGCTGGAGCGCCTTAGACGGGACAAATGGAAGCTGGGGAACAAGCGGCTTATGATTTTCAGCTATTTGTCTTATGGAAGCGAAGCATCTACAGCTTTTTTATTTGAAGAAGGCTGGAAGCATGGAGATCGGATGCTCGCGCCGAAAGTGCTGACGAATCCGGCTCGCATGGAATTGCGACGTGTCATGGGTGAACAGGATATTCAGCCGGGAATATGGGGGATACCTGAACCCAAGGATTCCTCTGAAGTGCTGCAACCTGAAAGCTGGCCGGATATCGATCTTGTCATCGTACCGGGGCTGGGATATGACCTTCATGGAGGGCGCATTGGTTATGGCGGCGGTTATTATGATCGTTTTGCAGAGACACTTGCAGCGAAATGTGCGATGACGGACAAAAAGCCACGGATGGCTGCATTGGTATTGCCAGGCCAGCTACAGGATGAAATTCCGATGGACCCACTTGATCTGCGAATTGATCTGTTGATAACAACCGAAGGTATATTACATATCGAATAAAGGGTTGTGATGTGATTGAATTCAGAAACGAATAACGATCAGGCTTCGGGCAGTAAACTGACTCATTTTAATGAACAGGGTCGAGCTCGGATGGTTGATATTTCGGGTAAGGAAAGTACCGTGCGCACAGCTGTGGCGGTATCCAAAGTGACGATGAATCCGGCTACGCTTGAAGCGATTCGTGAGGGTCGCATCGGCAAAGGTGACGTTCTGGCTGTGGCTCAAATTGCGGGCATTCAGGGCGCCAAGAAAACGTCGGACTGGATTCCGATGTGCCATCCATTGGCATTGACGGGTGTGGATATTCGTTTTCATGACAACGGTGTCGATGAATTGCAGATTGAAGTTACGGTCAAAACCGAAGGAAAGACAGGTGTCGAGATGGAGGCGCTCACGGCGGCGTCGGCTGCGGCACTGACGATCTATGACATGTGTAAAGCCATGCAAAAAGATATGATTATCGGTCCAACCATGCTTAATTCCAAGAGTGGTGGCAAAAACGGCGATTTCAGCCGATAAGGGACATTTATTTTCATAGAGGAGAAGGGTGATCTTTATGGTGTGGAGAACAGCAATCCTGACAGCCAGCGACAAAGGGGCCCGCGGGGAACGTGAGGATACGAGTGCCCAAGTGATCCGGGAACTTGTGGAAGAAGAACTGGGTGGGGAAATCGTGGAGTACCGCATCGTTCCGGATGAACCCGATGAGATTATTGCGGCTTTGATTGAAATGACAGATTATTTTCACGCTGATTTGGTATTGACCACTGGGGGTACGGAGCTTGCGATTCGTGATATTACTCCAGAAGCGACCCGGCGGGTTATTGAACGGGAAGTTCCAGGCATGGCTGAAGCCATGAGATACAGTGTTATGGGCAAGAATCGTTCTGCCATGCTGTTCCGCGGCGTATGCGGCATTCGCGGACGTACATTGATTGTCAACCTGCCAGGTACACCGAAGGGTGTGCATGAGCATTTGGCGGCCATTATGGACCAGCTTCCGGAAGCGCTGCTGATGGTTACGGGTCAGTTCAAGCAATAAGAGTGAAACATATAGTAGCGGGTGTGAAATCAAGCAGGGAAAAATGATTGGATGTCGAGGTCTCTTTTGTGAATAATGTGGGTTATGTAAGTGGTTACATCTATGGTATGATTGACATAATTCAAAATGAAGCAAAGACATCCATGAGCCTATGGCCAAGCGTGTGCATCTTTGAAGCTTGAAACGAGGAGGAATAATATCAATGTTTAGTTCCATTGGACCAACAGGTTTTATTTTGCTGGCCGTTATCGCGTTGCTTTTGTTTGGACCTAACAAGCTTCCGGAATTGGGGCGGGCAGTCGGACGCACTTTCCGTGAATTCAAAGAAGGCGCACGTGAGATTATTTCGGATGATGATTCATCCAGTCGCAAGGAGCAGGAAAAGGCGAAGCCGCTGGCATCTGAAACTGCATCTGCAGACAAGCCTGAGGACAAACGCCTGCCGGAATAACTTTGACGGCAATGAAAGAGAAATCCCTTCCTGCCGGAAGGGTTTTGTATTTTAAGCTGGCAACAATGGGGGGCAGGCATGACGCAGCAGAAGGAAGAAATGACGCTTACAGAACATTTGAGTGAGCTGCGCAAGCGGTTGATTTATGTGTTGAGTATTTTTATTTTGGGGCTGGTGGCAGGCTTTTTTGTGGCGGACCCGGTGTATCAATATCTGACGAAGGCAGAGACCGCTCAGGGCTTTGTACTGCATGCATTCTCGTTCTGGGACGGGATTGGCATCTACATGAAGATTGCTGGTCTGTTCTCACTGGTCATTACGTTGCCGTTTACGGTGTTTCAGCTCTGGAAGTTTGTCAGTCCAGGTCTCCGGGCGCGTGAGCGAAAAGCCACGTTGAAGTATGTACCTTATGTATTTCTGTTATTTCTGATCGGGTTAGCTTTCTCCTATTACGTTGTTTTCCCGATGGCACTTTCTTTTACTTCATCGATTACGGAAAAAATGGGGCTTGTTGAGACTTACGGAATGAAGCAGTATTTCAGTTTTTTGTTTGGCATTGTACTGCCGGTATCCCTGTTGTTCGAACTTCCGCTAATCATTATGTTCCTGACAGGACTGCGCATATTGAATCCCATCCGGCTTCGAAAAATGCGCAGAGTCGCATATTTTGTCCTGATCTTCATTGCGGTTGTGGTCACACCACCTGACTTTATTTCCGATTTTCTGGTGATGATTCCCTTGCTCCTGTTATATGAGATCAGTGTGTTTCTGTCTGGCTTTGTGTATCGCAAACAGCTTGCAGCTGATGCAGAGGCTGAATCCAGATACATCCGTGCCGAGGATAAGCAGAGCGCAGTATAACAAGAGAGATTCCATCTGATTGTTATGACTATGATAATCTTGTATGGTGCCCATCCCGGGATAAGGAGACCAGTTCTTACCCGGGAACTAAAGGGAGACAAGCTTTTACGGTTATATATTCTGATGGACGGGACAAGCAGGCATATTATGTTCAACAATGGATACAATGGAAAAGGGCTGCCTGAGAACGATGCAGGAGGACTTACGGATTCTGTGGAATAAGTTAATGAGGTATTATGGCATTTACGCAGGCCAATCGGGAGTTTTTTGGCTGGGTTGGTGTAAATACAACGTAAAATCTCGCAGGAATTCATGAAAAGGACTTGAAATCATGCTTCAAGTTGAAGTATCATAAAGTTGGTTGTTAGCACTGAACACTGTCGAGTGCTAATACATATGGCTACAACCTACAATGTAACGTTATATAATTTCAAAAGGAGGCTATTTTTCATGATCAGACCTTTAGGTGAACGCGTATTGGTAGAACCACTGGAGCAAGAGCAAACAACTTCTTTCGGGATCGTACTGCCGGACTCCGCTAAAGAAAAACCGCAAGAGGGTAAAATTATTGCTGTTGGCGCAGGAGTATTGAAAGACGGAGTACGTGTAGCTCTGGAAGTGAAAGAAGGAGATCGCGTTATTTTCTCCAAATATGCCGGTACAGAAATCAAGTTCGAAGGTAAAGAATATTTGATTATGAAAGAAAGCGATATTCACGCGATTCTCGACTAATTCAAATTTAATCGGTTAACCGAACCATATAGCAACACCATTTTACACAATATACTAGGGAGGTTTTCTTACCATGGCTAAAGACATTAAATTCAGTGAAGACGCTCGTCGTTCCATGCTTCGTGGTGTGGACGCATTGGCTAATGCAGTTAAAGTAACACTCGGTCCTAAAGGCCGTAACGTGGTTCTGGAGAAAAAATTCGGAAGCCCGCTCATCACGAATGACGGTGTAACGATTGCTAAAGAAATCGAACTGGAAGATGCATTCGAGAACATGGGTGCACAACTGGTTAAAGAAGTAGCAACCAAAACAAATGATGTTGCCGGTGACGGTACAACAACTGCAACTGTATTGGCTCAAGCGCTGATCACAGAAGGTTTGAAAAACGTAACTGCAGGCGCTAGCCCAATCGGTATCCGTAAAGGGATCGACAAAGCGGTTAAAGCTGCGGTTGCTGAATTGCAATCGATCTCCAAACCAATTGATTCCAAACAATCCATCGCACAAGTTGCAGCAATCTCTGCAGCTGACGAAGAAGTAGGCGAACTGATCGCTGAAGCTATGGAAAAAGTAGGTAAAGATGGCGTAATCACAGTAGAAGAATCCAAAGGATTCGCTACTGAGCTTGAAGTGGTTGAAGGTATGCAATTCGACCGTGGATACATCTCTCCTTACATGATCACGGATACGGACAAAATGGAAGCTGTTTTGGACAACCCGTACATCTTGATCACAGACAAAAAAATCTCCAACACGCAAGAAATCTTGCCATTGCTGGAGAAAATCGTTCAACAAGGCAAACCGCTGGTATTGATCGCTGAAGATATCGAAGGCGAAGCACTGGCTATGCTGGTTGTGAACAAATTGCGTGGTACTTTCAATGCTGTAGCTGTTAAAGCTCCAGGATTCGGTGACCGTCGTAAAGCAATGCTGCAAGATATCGCTGCCCTCACTGGTGGCCAATTGATCACGGAAGAACTGGGTCTAGACCTGAAATCCGCTGTTGTGGAACAACTGGGTACAGCTCGTCAGATCCGTGTAACGAAAGAAAACACAATCATCGTTGACGGTGCTGGTAACAAATCCGATATCGATGCACGTGTTAGCCAAATCCGTACACAACTGGAAGAAACAACTTCCGAGTTCGACAAAGAGAAACTGCAAGAGCGTCTGGCTAAATTGTCCGGCGGTGTAGCAGTAATCAAAGTTGGTGCGGCTACTGAAACAGAATTGAAAGAACGCAAACTTCGCATCGAAGATGCCCTGAACGCAACTCGCGCTGCGGTTGAAGAAGGTATCGTATCCGGTGGTGGTACAGCGCTCATGAACGTATATAACGCGGTTGCAGGCGTAGTCCTGTCCGGTGACGAGCAAACGGGCGTAAACATCGTCCTGCGCGCTCTGGAAGCACCAATCCGTACAATCGCAGCTAACGCTGGCGAAGAAGGTTCCGTAATCGTGGAACGTCTGAAAAAAGAACAAACTGGCGTAGGCTTCAACGCTGCGACTGGCGAATGGGTTAATATGATCGAAGCAGGTATCGTTGACCCTGCGAAAGTAACTCGTTATGCATTGCAAAACGCTGCTTCCGTAGCAGCAATGTTCCTGACTACTGAAGCAGTTATCGCTGACAAACCAGAACCTGCAGGTGCTGGTGGCGGAATGCCTGACATGGGCGGTATGGGTGGAATGGGCGGCATGATGTAATAAAGGTGTAAAAACCTTTTGTAATGCCGATAGATGAAGGCTCCCGAAAGGGAGCCTTTTTTCATTTACTAAGATCGAGGGGAGGAAATCATTTGAGAAAGGGTACGAAGTGGACATTGTGGATTCTGGGCTTGATGCTCGCTGCAATTTTTATCAACTTCTATATGAATCTATATAGCTTTGCTTATGCGCTGATTACCGTGCTTTTACTTGTATTTATGGGGTGGGGATTCTTAGCCAAGTTAAAGAACGACGTTCGACAGCATGAAGATCATCATAGAAGAGAGCATCAATCTGCGATCGATGACATCGATCAATACACCAGGTAAAACTAACCAGCATATCAGGAATAGCATTAAAGATACGTTACAAGCAAACTAGGATTAAATGAGTAAAGGCTCCCGTGAGGGAGTCTTTTTAATTTTGATTAGTATGATGATAGTCTCTACTATTGCTAAATAGACAGTAGTTAAGTAAAATAAACATATGAATAATTGCTCATATATTAATGCATAAGCGATATTGGAGATGATACATATGTATGATGTATTAGTTATCGGGGCTGGGCAAGCAGGCTTGGCGGCAGGTTACTATCTTCAACAGTCGGGGTTAACCTTTTTAATCGTTGACGCTGTCTCATCTGTCGGGGAATCTTGGCGTAAACGGTACGACTCCTTGCGTCTTTTTACCCCACGAATGTATGACAGATTACCCGGAATGCCTCTTAGTGGAAATAAAAATAGCCTGCCAAGCAAAGATGAAATTGCAGATTATTTTGAAAACTATGCTAAACAAATGGAGCTTCCAATAAAGTTAAACTGTTCAATCTCTCGTCTCTCGAAACGAGATGAGATGTTCTATGCTGAAACCAATGATGGAATGATAGAAGCGCGCAATATTATCGTTGCGACGGGACCTTTCCAGACCAAGAATGTTCCTCATTTTGCGAAATCATTATCCGAGAATGTAATTCAACTTCATTCATCAGAGTATAAAAACCGCTCTCAATTGCTTCCTGGAACAACAGTAGTCGTAGGCGGAGGGAATTCAGGCGCCCAAATTGCTGTAGAGTTAGCATCAGATGATAGACAAACCGTATACATATCCATAGCTCGAAATATAACATTTAGACCTTTGCATATCATGAAACGAAGTATATTCTGGTATTTCGAAAAGCTCGGAGTATTACGTGCAAGTGCAGATCGTATGGTCGGAAAATGGTTACGAAATCAGCCTGAGTACGTATATGGCTATGAGTTAAAAGAGTTGATCACTAAAGGGAAAGTTAACAAGCGTCCACGTGCTATGAATGCAATAGATAACCGCATCCTATATGAGGATGGGAGTGAGGCACCAATAGACAATATTATCTGGGCTACTGGGTTTAAACGAAATGATGGTTGGATTGATATCGCTACTGCTTTTGATTCCCAAGGTAAAATTTTACACGAGAGAGGAGTATCACCGGTTGCTGGACTGTATTTTGTAGGGCTGCCTTGGCAAACATCACGAGGTTCAGCACTGTTGGGATGGGTTAAATACGATGCTCAGAGAATCGTTAATCATGTGATTCAAAGGTAAGACACATCATTGAGTAACTCTCGCATTGTGGAGGTGTTCATTATTACTGAACTATCCAAACAGTACATATCACACGTTAGGCCGTTCCTTCATGGAGCGGCCTCTTTACACAATGGGGTCTCATTTCGCAACAGTTATTTTAAAAGTAGAGTGATCATGATCCTGTACGCTGAAGCGATATTCAAATCCATTTCGAACCGTCGCTCCATCAAAATTACTCTGACTTACATCGCGATCCAATATGCCGATATCCTGAATCACGTCTTGCGCATCATTATACGTGTACTCGTTATTGGTTGTCAGAATAAGTGTAGCGATAGCAGTCAATAAGATTCCACCCGTTGGTTCGCTGACATCACCATTCTCGTACAACCTGACTTCTTGTACTTTTTGATCTGAATTTAATGTACCAACCAATCGTAATTTATCATTGAATACATACTCGAAAGCGCCAGTGCCCTGCTCTGAAGAGTCTTTCATATTCAAGCGGGTAATACTCAAACCATTTAGTCGGTATTTGCCCACGGCGCCATTAAACTTGTTTTTGAATTCCTCCGTTGTCATATGGAAGCCAGAGGCATTCGTTTGAGTTAGAGGTGCGTGATCTTCCTCTGTTGTAACAGCGCCAGATTCTTGTTTCTCCGTGTGTTCTGTCCCAGATGATTGCGGAGTATTTGAAGGTAAAGCCAACATGCCATACATTCCTATCGAAGCAATTGCAAAACATGCCGCCGTTAGCAAAACATGCTTTATCGGTATCCGGTTATGTTTTCGTATGGATAAGACCATCAAAACAATAAATACGAAGAAAGCCATAAAGCCTAGGATGAATAGTATTGTAAACAGATATTGCAAATTCTCACCTCGTAATGCATCGTTATTTCGTACTTTCATTATAATGTTCCTTCGAGAAACTTTAAACCTGTACTCGTCTCCTTAAAAAATATGAACAGTAGATCGAGCAGACTTAAAAGATGACCCCTGTGCAGTACAGGAATCATCTCTTAAGTGTGGTCTAATTCTCCATTTTAAGAGGAGTTTGGTCCGTTAGCCCTCAATCAGTATTTAGTCAGGCATAATCCAGACGATTTCGGCAATACGCACGAAGAATTTTCTGTTTCTTTCCTCCAGCACAACATGGTCATGTTTAACAGCGACCACACATCCATCCAGTCTACCGCGAGTCGTTTCCAGGATAACCACTTTTCCAACCAGGGACATCAGACTTTCGACTACGCAATGATCCACTGGATGAACGACAATGTTATGGGGCATATGGGGCACATAATGTGAGTTAGCCATTGGATGCATCATTTGATAATTATTCAAGAAAAAACCTCCCAAATCATTTATACGGCATCCTATGCGATTGCCCACGCGAACGACTGGGCGTTTGACCAAAGTATATACTTTTGGAAAATCCGAATGAGGTATTATGTTTGTCAGCCAATCGCAGAGGGTCAAGTTTTCAGTGAAATGAATGAAGCACTGCCGGCGTTTAGCCAGCAGTGCTATTTTTTCTTATCATCACTTGGACTTAATCCAGCAAGGAAAGTGTGACTCGAATCGAGTTTTCTATAAATGAACGATTGGGACGGGACTTCATGAAAACGGTCAGTCCAATTAGGGATACAATGAGTGCTTGCGCGACAGCCTTGGCGTCCATGGAAGGGTTAAGTTCACCTGATCGCATTCCCCGCTCAATATTTTCCTGAAAGATGACCGACAGGTACATCTGATGTTCCCGGGTGAGGATTTCAAATTTCTCATCATGGGGTGCAAGCTCAACCATCGTATTGATGCAAAAGCATCCACGACTGAGTCGCTCTGCGTTGTATTCTTCATCCACGATTTCTGCAAAAAAAGTATGGAAAGCCTCTTTTACCGATGCAATACCCGCCAATCTGGTTCGCATCTCTGCGGCACGCGCCATGGTGTATTTCCGTAGCGACGTTTCGAACAGTTCTCTTTTATCTCCAAAAGTGGAATATATACTGGGTCTTTGGATGCCCATTCTTGAAGTCAGATCACTTAATGAAGTGGCCTCATATCCTTTTTCCCAAAAAAGCTGCATCGCTGCATCCAGTACTTTCTCTTCGTCAAATTCGCGAGTTCTCGCCATAATAAATACTCCTTGTTACTTATATTTTCTAAAGTATAGATTTTTTTGTATTGGATCATATAGATCGTGTTTTGCTAATTACATTTCGTACTCATCAGTATGATATATAATATATAACTCTCAATAATTTGTCAAACCAACGTCTTTTTGATGATGTATTTAAGAAATGAGATACATATTTAATCAAAATAAATAGATTGACATTAAGCGAAACAGTGAGATATATTAACTACCTAAATAACATACCGATCGGTAATTTATTTTACGAGTAGTGATAGTCCAATTTTGAATAAGGAGAAATCAGTTATGGAAATAGGAATTACTTCGTTTGTGGAGACAACACCCGATCTTCGGACAGGTGAGGTCATAAGTCATGCACAGCGATTGCGTGAAGTGGTGGAAGAAATCGTGCTTGCCGATCAGGTGGGGTTGGATGTATTTGGCGTAGGAGAACATCATCGTAAAGATTATGCGGCTTCTTCCCCTGCGATGGTGCTGTCCGCAGCTGCATCCATGACCAAGCGTATTCGGCTGACTAGTGCAGTAACGGTACTTTCGTCCGCTGACCCGGTACGTGTGTTTCAGGATTTTGCCACACTGGATGGCATTTCGAATGGACGTGCGGAGATTATGGCAGGGCGGGGTTCCTTTACCGAATCATTCCCTTTGTTTGGATATGAGCTAGGTGAGTATGATGAGCTGTTCGATGAACATCTGGAACTGCTGCTTAACCTGCAAAAGTCCGAAATAGTCAACTGGCGAGGTGGGCACAGACCTGCAATACATAATCTGGGCGTATATCCACGGCCTGTGCAGAGCCCTTTGCCCATATGGATTGGCAGCGGGGGCAATCAGGAATCGGTGGTGCGTGCAGGATTGCTGGGGCTTCCGTTGACGTTGGCTATTATTGGCGGGAGCCCGGAAAGGAATTTTGGCCCCCTTGTACAGTTGTACAAGCAGGCAGCGGCACATGCCGGACATGACGCTTCGAAGCTTACTGTAGGGTCGCATTCGCTCGGATTTGTGGCTGAAAATACAGAACTGGCGGCTGATCTGTTCTTTCCTTCTACCCAGGCGGGCATGAACAAAATTGGCAAGGAACGCGGATGGGGACATTACAGTCGTGCCAGTTTTGATGCTGCACGTAGCCATGAGGGTGCTTTGTACGTAGGTGATCCAGAGACGGTTGCCCGGAAAATCATTCACCTTCGCAAGAATGTGGGCATTACACGTTTCATGATGTACGTACCGATTGCCACGATGCCACATGATCAGGTGATGAGAGCGATTGAATTGCTCGGAACAGAGGTGGCACCTCGAGTGCGGACAGAGTTGGCTGAGTGGGAAGCTGAGAATGGACAAAAAGCATAAAGAACATACACTGAAGGAGGAATTGCATATGAGTTTTGTGGATCGGGTGGTACCTGAATTAAGAGATACACTAGCACAGTTTCCGGGCTTTAATTTGAAGGGGGCATTGCAGGTTAGCCGGGCGATGCTCGTGAACCCACCAATTGTGAAATCGAACGACGTACGCACCACAAATCGAATTATTGCTGGGGCAGCAGGAGACATGTTGGTCAAACTATATGAACCGTCTGAGCGTACTGGAGATAAGCTGCCGGCGATGCTGTGGATTCATGGAGGAGGTTATGTGCTGGGACATCCGGATATGGATGATGCGTTATGTGAGCGCTTTGTACAAGCGGCTCACTGTGTAGTCGTATCGGTTGATTATCGCCTGGCTCCTGAGCATCCTTATCCTGCTGCCCTTCATGACTGCTATGCAGGTCTGGTATGGATGACGGACGAAGCGGAGTCGCTCGGCATTGATCTCACCAGAGTCGCAATTGCCGGAGCAAGCGGAGGTGGAGGGCTGACTGCAGCACTTGCACAAATGGTCCGCGATAAAGGTGGGCCGAGCCTGATCTTCCAAATGCCTTTGTACCCGATGCTGGACGATCGCAATATTTCGGCTTCAAGCCATGAAATTACGGAACAAAATGCCACATGGAATCGGACGAATAACCTGGAGGCATGGAGTATGTACCTTGGAGGAGAGATGGAGGGATTGGGGGATACCGAAGAACACCACATGCCTTCTTACGCTGTCCCAGCAAGAGCTGAAAATCTGGCAGGGCTACCCCCAATGTATACGTGTATTGGCCAGCTTGATCTGTTTCGAGATGAAACTATTGAATATGTGACACGCCTTGCGGCAGCGGGAGTGGATGTCGAAATGCACCTGTATCCCGGTGCTTATCACTGCTTCGAAGTATTTGTGCCTGATGCGGAAGTTAGCCAGCGGGCTAGTCAGGATTATATCCGTGCCATGGCTAGAGCGCTTAATCCTTCATGGGAGCAATAAATGTCTCCGGAGTTGTCCATAAAAATTGATGTTCTTTTCATCTTCATTTCAGATTCCGTTAAGGTAACAGGGGTAAGATAAGTCTTGTAAACCCCTTCTCGTGTTAAATAGATGTGTGACTAGCCCCGTCGGATCGTCCGGCGGGGTACTTTTTTTCTTCATTTCATCGGTTGATGGTATGATAGATAAATACATAAATGCTAGTAACGGAGGGATGGTTCATGGACCACAGCCTGCATCCGCTGTTCAGACCCATTCAGATGAATGGGACAGATCGGAACACGTATTATATTGAACAAATACCTTCTATTTCCCTAATGGCTCATGTAGCCTGTTATTGGGAATCCGGTTCTATTCCGCACACAGGAGAGCAAGATCAGGAACCTATATCAGTGCCCGCTAGGGTATTGCCGGATGGCTGCACGGACATGCTGATTACATACGACTCGGTCCGTTCGGCTCATTCCTATGTATACTGTGGCAATTATACGCATCCATTTGCTGTGCCCGAGGCATTCGATGTAAGTCCTTCCGCAGATTACACATTTGGCGTACGTTTTTTTCCGGGTGGGGCGTACGTCTTTCATGGTTTGCCATTGGAAGGATTTACGGACATGCGAATTCCGCTTGAGGAATGTTGGCCAGTCAGGTTGAATGAGCTTCAGGAGCGGATAGCTGGAACAAGAATCTTTGAAGAACGGGTGCAGGTAATGAATGCCTATCTGAGTCCACTATCCGTGCAAACCAATACATACGAGAATGATTTGATGAAAAACGCGCTGCATCGCATCTTTATCGATGGGGGACGTATGAGCGTCAGTGAGCTGGCAATGCGAGAAGTTGTCAGTGAACGCCAGCTGCATCGGAAGTTTGCAGAATGGATCGGAATCAGTCCGAAGCGATTCAGTGAGGTGGTTCGTTTTCATCGTGTCCTGGGCAGTATTCATCAGGGGCATACGGCGGATGGGGTAGCGCTGGCCCTGAATCATGGTTTTTTTGACCAAGCCCACTTGATTCGTCAATTCCGCAAGTTTTATGGGGAAACCCCGCTGACCGCTGCCAAGGAACATCAACAAAGGTTGTCCGATTTGTACAATAAGTCGGTTGCCCCTTCAGATATACTGAGATCGTGAGAATAATAGTAAAGGAGATATCATATATGAATGGAACATTGCAAATTCGGGATCATCTGCTCAATGAATTGGAGACGGGAGTACGTACGGGGGCGAGTCTGATCCGCCTGATTCGTCCAGAGGATTGGGTATACCGCCCGCAGGACAATATGCGTTCACTGGTGGAACTGGTCCATCATTTTATTCAGATCACGGCATCGGACCTTGCCATTATGCAGGAGAAGAGCGAAGCTGAGGTTGGTGTGGTAGAGAATAGCCTGTCAGGGATCGAGGATATTGAAAAACTGGAGGCAATACTTTGGGGCAATTTAGAAGCCTACAAAGCTTATATTGTATCACTCAACGAAGAAGATCTGTTGAACCGCTCAACCAAAGCTTTCTATATGGAGCACGGTCATTTACAGGCTCAATGGCAGATTGAAACGCTAACTCACGTATTCCATCACCGTTCACAGTTGTATAATTACCTCAAACAACAGGGGCATGAGTTGAACTTTTTCATGCTGTATGCTTAAAAATCTTAGAATATGAGTTTTGTGTAATTAGCTCCGCCTAATGACTGGCGGGGCTTTTTTTTTGTGTCTAGTATTCTAGCGTCTCTATTAAAATGGACGTTATCACACGGTCATTTTACCGTTACATTAATAGATTCCAAACATAGAATACTGTATCAAAGCAAAAGGAGGTGATTTCCATGGCCATCCTTTTACCGCAACAATTTTATGCTTTAGATGCAAGCGTGGGTAAATCGTATTATGAAAACCTCGCTGGAGGCACGAATGCCAGCATCACGGTGAACAACTTTGGTCCTTTTCCGGTAGACCTGGTTGTAACTCGTGTTAACGCTCCAGTAATCACGTATTTGATCCCTGCTGGCAACAGCCTTACGTTGTCTGTTGATTTGCTGCTCGTAGCTGCTTTGTTGACTACTCCGTCAGGTGCTTCAACAGGCACGATTCAAATCGCAACATCTGATTTCTAATGAATGTAGCGTGCTTTGTGAACCTCTGTCGGACATGTTGTCGGCAGAGGTTTTTCTTTTTTTTTATGGATGCATCATATCGATTCAATCAAGAAACAGCCTCAGAAATTGTATGTGCGACCCCAGTGATATAATAGGTTTAGATCAAATTTTTGTTTAAATAGGTTACTATTCGAGTAATTTACATTAGGAACATCGTGAAGACTAATGTTGTGAAACAGGAGGGTATTGGACGATGAAAAGACCAACGTTTCTTGAAACCGAGCGGCTTGTTTTCTCGACATGGAATGAAGAAGATCGTGCTCTGGCTTCCGCTCTATGGGGAGATCATGAGGTATCGAAGTGGATTAGCAGCAAAGGATTTCTGAGCGAGGATGAAGTGGAAGCGAGATTGACTCAGGAATTAAAAAGGCAAGAAGATGTGGGAGTGCAATACTGGCCACTCTTTGAGAAAGATTCGGAAGTGTTTGTTGGTTGCTGCGGCTTGCGCCCGTATTCTCCGGAAGAAGAGATATATGAACTGGGATTTCATCTAACCCGGGATCATTGGGGCAGGGGCTACGCCATGGAGGCGGCACGAGCGGTGATTGACTATGCATTTGGAGAACTGAAGGCTAAAGCGTTGTTTGCCGGGCATCATCCGGATAATGAAGTGTCACGTCACCTGCTGTCCAAGCTGGGCTTTGAGTATGTACGGGACGAGCGTTATAAACCGACAGGACTGATGCACCCGTCCTATTTGCTGAAAAAGGAATAAATATGTTCCAAAATGCAGCACAACGTCTTTAAATATATAGCATAAATGGATGGATAGCAGCGGTGACCGTAATTTTTTGGTAAAGGGGTTTTCATCGTTTTTTTATTTCATTTTCAGCTTCTATTAAGGTAGCAGAGGTAAGATAATTCTTGTAAACCCCTTCTCGTGTTAGATAGATGTGTGACTGACCTCGCCGGACGCCGGTGAGGTATTTTTTTGCTTATTTTTAAAAAAAACACAAAACAAACATAAACAAAAATAAATGAAGTGTTTTTATCTGTGAATCATTGACTTATAAAGATAAACAAAGGTATAATGAATGTGAAAAAAGGAACTTACTATGTACGTGATGGGCATTCTATTTTTTATCATGAGGAGAGAATGATAATGAACGTGACCCTTACCAATGAAACAACGCAGGCTGCGGGCTTCCATATCCCATTTGTTCGTGAGATGGCGGAGATTACTCAACATATGTGGAAAAACGGGTGGGATGAACGCAATGGTGGCAATGTCAGCTATCTGCTGGGGGAAGAGGAAGTTGCCAAATATATCGATATCAACCATGTGATCCGCAAGATCAAACCAGCATTTTCGATGCATGAGCTGGCAGGCAAGTATTTTATTGTGACTGCTTCGGGCAAATATTTCAAAAATGTACTGGCTGATCCGGAGAGCAATCTGGGGTTGCTACGAGTATCGAATGATGGACAGGAGCTGGAAGTGCTGTGGGGGCTAAAGTCGGGAGCGAACCCAACGAGTGAATTGCCTACGCATTTTATGAGTCATATCGAACGTCTGAAAGTCGACTCGAAACACCGGGTTGTGATGCACAACCATGCGACCAATGTGCTGGCGATGACCTTTATACATGAGTTGGATGAAATGAAATTTACAAAGACGCTGTGGCAGATGTGTACGGAATGCGTTGTCGTATTTCCTGACGGTGTTGGTATTATTCCGTGGATGGTGCCTGGATCGAATGAAATTGGACGGGAAACGGCTGAGAAAATGAAGGAATACCATGCGGTCATTTGGCCGCAGCATGGGATTTTTGGAACAGGTACAACGATTGATGAAGCCTTTGGCCTCATTGAGACTATTGAGAAAGCGGCTCAGGTGTATATGCTGGTTGCAGGTCATGAGATCAGACAGAGAATTACGGATGAGCAGCTAGCTACATTGGCCCAAGCTTTCGGTGTCACTCCACGTCCTGGTATATTGGGCATAGAAGTTTGACGGATCGAAATCGTATAAAAGAAAGAGCTACAACACAGCCTAATATGAATGGTCTTTGGTTTATTAAACCGAAGGCCATTTCCTTTTTTTCGGCGAACAAACGCCATTTTGGTTCAAAAACGTTCAAAAAACTGATAAAGCGCGGCTTTGTTATCGATTATTGAATCGTAGAATGCATTATCACACGCTGGCGAAATTCGGGTGAAATGACGTATTGTCAATGGCTCGGCGATTTTGCATAATAACAATGCTTCACAGATGAAAGACGGAAGGAAGTTATGATCATGCTTGGCAAAATGAAGAGAATCTTAATAGGCAAGCCTATGAAATCGGCTGAATTGGATGCAGAAAAATTGGGGAAATGGAAGGCACTTGCCATCCTGTCCTCCGATGCACTATCGTCCGTTGCCTACGGTACGGAGCAGATCTTACTGGTGCTCGTTGCGGCTGGATTTGCCGCCTTGTGGTACTCTGTTCCAATTTCTATCGCCGTGTTGGGATTACTCGTCATTTTAATTTTTTCCTACCGCCAGACGATTTTTGCTTATCCAACAGGAGGCGGCGCGTACATCGTAGCCAAGGATAATCTCGGTACGGCTCCGAGCTTGATTGCCGGAGGGTCTTTGCTGGTCGATTATATTCTGACTGTTGCAGTAAGTTCGTCCGCAGGGACCGATGCGATTACATCTGCCTTTCCAATGCTTCATGATTACAGCATAGTTATTGCACTGATCATGATTGTATTTCTGACCATTATGAATTTGCGAGGGGTGACGGAATCTGCTTCCGTATTGGCGATCCCCATATATCTGTTTATCTTTTCGATTGCGATTCTGATTATATCCGGGGGTATCAAATTTCTCGCTGGTGGCATGGAATCTGCTGCCCCTGAATTTGGAACGAGTATGTCCCATGTGAGTTTGTTTCTGCTGCTGAAGGCATTCAGCTCGGGGTGTTCAGCTTTGACCGGGGTTGAGGCGGTGAGTAATGCGATCCCAAACTTTAAGCAGCCTGCCGAGAAAAATGCAGCGGGAACCTTGATGCTTATGGGATGTATTCTGGGAGCCATGTTTATCGGGATCACGTTACTTGCTTATGGTTACGGGGTGAAGCCTGATCCGAAAGCCACAGTCATTTCCCAGATTGCCGAAGCCACGTTTGGCAGGGGCACGATGTATTTTATTATTCAGGGTGTAACGGCCTTGATTCTGTTCCTGGCAGCGAATACGGCCTATTCTGCTTTCCCGCTGCTGTCCTTCATGATGGCAAAGGATAAATATATGCCACATATGTTTATGGTTAGAGGAGACCGCCTTGGCTTCTCGAACGGTATTATTTTTCTCAGTGTGATGTCTGCCTTACTGGTTGTCGGATTCAAAGGCAATACGGAAAGCCTGATTCCACTCTACGCTGTGGGCGTGTTCATTCCATTTACCCTGTCACAGCTGGGCATGATGATTCGCTGGATCAAAGTCAAACCATCCGGATGGGGTGTGAAGCTGCTCGTCAATACGATTGGTATGCTGACGACACTGTCGATTACATTGATTTTTATATTCACCAAGTTCACACAAACATGGGTTATCTTTATTTTCCTGCCACTCGTCGTCTATGTGTTCATGCGCATTCACCGTCATTACTGTAACATCGCGGATGAATTGAGGATTGATATCAAGCTGGAGAAACCGGTGAGAAAGGGCAATACGATCGTCATTCCGGTGGCTGGCATTACAAGGGTGGTCATGAATACAATCTCTTACGCCCAGACGATGTCAGATCATGTGGTTGCCTTGTATATCGGGTTCGATGATGAAGCCATCCGCAAGATGGAGCAGAAGTGGGAAGAGTGGAACCCTGGCGTTCGCCTGGTTGTCATTAAATCAAGATACCGCAGTATTATGGGACCGCTCAAGAAGTTCATTGATACCGTGGAATGGAAAACGGCCGAGACGGACCATATCACGATTCTAATTCCACAGTTCATCACCAAGCATTGGTGGCAAAATGTACTGCACAACCAGACCAGCTTCATGATCCGTGCATATCTGATCAATTACAAAGACGTGATTGTCACGACTGTGCCGTATCACCTCAATCGTTAAAAGGCTTCGTCTACACTGGCCAATGGCATGAAAAGAGTATGTCATATGCTTATATGCCATCCATTTTCTTTGGGATTCTCTACCGGAAATTTTGCGTTAACATTAAATATCCAGTTTTCTGTTAAATTGATTGAGTTGATATCTAATCGTTGTTCATTTTCCCTTAACACATAAAGCCGCACGAACGTTCCCGAATCAAGGGAGTTCTTGCGGTTTTTTTGCTGTTTGCTGAGCTTGTCATGAAGTCTATTTAACATCCCTTGTTTGGTAAATCGCTTGTCCACGATTAACGCTGCGTTGATTCAGAACGGATGCTGCTGTGACAGTTGGCTTTTACACTAGATGTGGGTGATGAAGTTCACACACCGAATGCGTAGATCAAGGGGGAAGAAAATCCGATGAGTGAGCTTGACAACCGGATCGGCTTGCCTGCTGCCAGACGGCGCGTATGGGGTACAAGTCAGCGCCGGACAGCTTCGCTGCGTGTGCAGCGGATGCGGGAGAATATGCTGGCCTATGGTTTCCTGGCACCATCGCTGCTTTTATTTGCAGTGTTTCTGTTTTATCCGATGTTCAAGTCGGTGTACCTGAGTCTGCATTCCACTGACCCTACCGGACAGATTGCAGCTTATGTGGGACTGGACAATTTCAAGGCGGTATTCCAGTCCGGACTGTTCCTGCAAGGCATGAAAGTGACGTTGCTATTTGTCCTGTTTACCGTGCCAACCGGCATGCTGGCAGCTCTGATTCTAGCGGCATTAACACACAACCGTTTCAAGGGAATGCGTATATTCCAGTTTGTATTCTCTCTGCCCGTGGTATTGTCTGTCGGTTCATCGGCGGTCATCTGGAAGTTCCTGTTCCATCCGACCTTGGGCATGCTGAATTATTTATTGGGAAAAGTTGGGATCGATCCAATTCCCTGGCTGACCAGCCCGGATTGGGCTTTAATATCGATCTCCATTATGACGATTTGGATGAATCTCGGATTCAATTACATTATTCTATCCAGCGGATTACAGGGCATCCCGGATGAAATTTATGAGAGCGCGAAGATTGATGGCGCAGGTCCTTTGCTTACTTTTCACAAAATCTCGATGCCACTGTTGTCGCCAACCCTGTTTTTCGTCACCGTTGTATCGATCATTGGTGCGTTCCAATCGTTTGGTCAAATCAACATTCTAACCCGTGGTGGACCGATGGACAGTACCAATGTATTCGTATATTCCATCTATCAGGAAGCCTTTGTTAATTTCCGCTTTGGGACGGGCAGTGCGCAGGCGCTTATCCTGTTCGCGGTCATTATGCTGCTGACCCTGATTCAGTTCAAATGGGTGGAAAGGAAAGTGCATTACCAATGAGGACACCATGGACCAAAACATTGCTGTATGTGTTGCTTACAATCTGTGCGGCACTTGTACTGTATCCGGTGCTGTACACCTTTTTCATGGCGGTCATGACGCCGGAGGATGCCAGTGCGTATCCGCCTCATATCATCCCGCAATCGATAGACCTGTCCAATTTCACGGAAGTATTCGATATCGTTCCGATTGGTTCGTTTATCGGCAATACGTTCCTGGTGGCAGGACTGACGATGCTTGGTCAGCTTGTTACAGCGAGCATGGCGGCCTATGCATTCGCGAAAATGGAGTTTAAGGGCAAGAACGTCATCTTTAGCATGTTTGTGGCGACGATGATGATTCCTTGGGAAGTCACCATGATCCCGAACTATCTGACGGTGCGCAGTTGGGGCTGGCTCGATACGTATCAGGGACTGACCATTCCGTTCCTGGCAACAGCGTTCGGTACATTCCTGCTGAGACAATTCTTTATGCAGCTGCCCAAGGAACTGTTTGAAGCAGCGAAGATCGATGGCTGTGGGCATATCCGGTATTTTGTTTCCCATGTCCTGCCATTGTCCCGCCCGGCACTTGGAACATTGGCAATCTATTCGTTCCTGAGCATGTATAACTCCTATCTGTGGCCGCTGCTTGTTACAAATACTCCAGAGATGAGGACGGTACAGATCGGGATCTCGATGCTGGAGTTCCAGGAATCCACAGCATGGAATCTGGTGTTTGCCGGCACAGCGCTTGTTATTTTACCGTCGCTGCTGCTTCTGGTTTTTGGTTTGAAACAGCTTGTCCGCGGTATGGCCGCAGGCGCGCTGAAGGGGTAAGGTACTAAGATTTGTTTTAAGGATTTGGAAGGTTGGCGTTTGGATACCCAGGAGCGAATAAACAAGGCTCACTCTTGAAATAAGATGTTGAGAAGATATGCCACGGTAGTAGTAGAGGGAACGAAATCGATTCTGTAGAAGCGAAGCGTTCGCCTTTATCCCCGGATTTTCCCCTTTGAAGGGAATTGAATAAAATCCGGGGATAACAGCGATCGAAAGAACGATTCGGACCCGTAACGGCCACGCCGTGTCATCTCCAAGGTTTTATTTTGAAGTGAGCCTAAAAAAAAGGAGAGCGATTATGATCGGGTTTCGTTTGAAAAAAAGAGGAACATTTGCATTGATGTTGGCTGCACTTATGCTGGTATTGTCCGCTTGTGGCGGAAAAACCGAAACAACAAGCACAACGGGCGGAGCGCAGGCAGATGCTGCAGCTGCTGAACCGGTACAACTGACGTGGTGGCATTCGATGTCGGGTGCAGGGGAGAAAGCCATTAATCAACTCGCTTCCGATTTCAACGCAAGTCACCCGGACATTCAGGTGAAGGCAATCTATCAAGGGAAATATGATGAGAGCCTGAACAAACTCAAAGCTTCCATGGGTTCGGACAGTGGTCCGGATATTATCCAGGTGTACGAGATCGGCAGCAAGTTCATGATCGATTCGGGCATGATTACGCCGGTACAGCAATTTATCGATAAAGATAAGTTCGATCTGTCCCAATTGGAGCCCAATATCATCCGTTATTACACCATCGATGGCAAATTAAATGCGATGCCGTTCAACACATCGAACCCGATTCTGTATTACAACAAAGATATGTTCAAAGCTGCTGGTCTGGACCCTGAGAACCCGCCTAAGACATATGAAGAGTTTGAGCAAGCAGCTAAAGCACTGGCGAAAGACGGTAAACCAGGTGCATCCATGGCCATCTATGGCTGGTTTATGGAACAGTTCTTTGCGAACCAGAATGCAGATTATGTAAACAATGGTAACGGAAGAACCGGTGCAGCGACTGAATCCATGCTGAACTCCGAAGCTGGTGTGAAGACTTTGACATGGTGGAAAAAGATGATGGACGAGAAAACCGTCTCCAATCTGGGACGTAGCACTGACGATACGACCGCTGCGTTTACCGCACAGCAAATCGGTATGACGCTGGATTCCACCGCTGGATTGCGCAAAATTGTAGAGGGTGCTGGTGGCAAGTTTGAGCTGGGAACAGGATTCCTGCCACGTCCAGCAGATGCCAAAGAAGGCGGCGTCGTTGTTGGTGGCGCAAGCTTGTATATCATGAACAATAAATCCGAGGCTCAACAGCAAGCCGCTTGGGAGTTTATCAAGTACTTGGCTACCCCTGTGGTACAAGCCAACTGGAGTGTTGCGACAGGATATTTCCCTATTACGACAGCAGCCTACGATGAGCAAGTATTAAAGGATAATATGGCGAAGTACCCGCAATTCCAGACAGCAGTCGACCAATTGCACGCTTCCGCAGATTCGACAGCAACATCCGGGGCCGTAATGGGTGTATTTCCCGAAGCCCGTCAAATTGTCGAAGGAGCGATCGAGACAGTTTTGAATGGACAAGGTACACCGCAAGACGTATTGGATGCAGCAGCGAAACAAATTACAGACAAGATTGGACAGTATAACAGCACGGTGAAGAAATAACTTTTTGCTTGTAGTAGGACAAACGTCAAGCTGGAGATAGCAAAGTTTGAAATGTATGGCTTAACTTAGGATGTCAAAATGAGTGAGACGTATGCGATGGTCAATCTTGACTGTCGCATCGTTTTGCTGTGAAAAGATCTTGAACAAAATCGCTTTAAGGTGAGTTGGCTATGGGGATATCTATCAATATATGTCGAATACAGAGATTTGGGTCTTTTGATGTTAGTTTAAATGACTTAATATAGGCTGTTATACACAGAAAAATTGATGTAAATGTCATGAATATGACATATAAAAGCTGTATAGTAGCTATTTTCTACTTATTTTTATTTATAATCATCAAATTTGTGATGTTTATGTTCTATTTTATATCATTTTAAAAGAATATTGTTTACACATAATAGAAGTTCAGTTATCTTATATTTGAACTAATGTACAAGCTTCATGAACAAATGATTGCAAATTCAAAACATGGGGGTAGGAAAAAGATGTATGTTCTGCAAGTGAAGAGTTGGTTCAGATTATTCTTAGCCATGGTCCTGCTGATTACAGGTGCCATTCCAGCCGGTTTGTTCAGCAACAAAGTAGCCGCGGCTGACGAGCCGTTAACGGTTGCTCAGGCACAGGCGAAGAATTCTGACAAATCTACAGCGACTGTTGAAGGATATGTTGTTGGTTATTACAACAGTGGAACCTCTATTCAGCTAAATCCTCCGTTTACTTCTGACACAAATTTTGCACTGGCGGATCGTCCTGATGAAACAGATGTAAGCAAAATGATGCCAGTACAAGTACCCACTTCTGCTCCTCGCAGCACTTTTGGTCTACAAAGCAATACATCCTTATATCATTCAAAAGTTCGAATTAACAGTGCTGCATTGGAAACATATTTTACTGTTAACGGAATTAAAAGTACCACTTCAACAACCTTCCAACTGATCGATGAGACTCCTGTAACCAAAGTGGCGAATGTCACAGCCAATCCTGCTTCAGGCGCAGTTCCAACAGGGACCCAGGTGGCCTTGGAAACAACCACAGTCGGTGCAACTGTATACTACAAGCAGAATACGGACACTGATTATCTTCCCTACACCGTGCCTATTACAGTGAATGATGCAATTCACATTGAAACCTACGCAGTCAAAGAGGGGATCGAAAATAGTGATGTTACGAGTTTAGATTACACCCTCGTCGACAACACCCCCATTTCAATCTCCGAAGCACGAAATAAATCTGAGAATACACCGGTTACTGTACAAGGAATTGTAACTTATCGCGAAGAATCCGGAGGACTGGCGAATCTGTACATTCAGGATGATCAAGCAGGAATCGTCATTCGTGGAACAGATGCCACCGTGGAGCCAGGTGACCGTATCGAAGCTTATGGTCCGCTGACGATCTATAACGGTTTGCTTCAGGTAGAGAAGGACAAGACCGGATTTCCAGGCGGTTATATTAAGGTCTTGGATAAAACACAAGATATCCCTGAACCTGTTACACTGACATCCAAAGACTTCACACCTGCTGAAGGCGGAGGAAAGGGTACAGGTGGCATTTATGAAGGGATGCTTGTCGAAGTCAACGCTGTTACAGTGACAAGAAGCAGCAGTTCCACCTTTTATGCGACAGATGCCGATGGTGGAGAGATCACGATCTATGCCAAAAATAGCCCTACTGCACTGGCAACAGGCAAAACATACGAAAAAGTGACAGGGGTTATGACCTATCATACAAGTTATGGTCTTGAACTGATTCCACGTACAGCATCGGATGTTGTCGAAAATCTGCTCTCTGTTACAGCCAGTGCACCATCAGGCGGTCTTGTCAAAGGATCAACAGTGACATTGTCCTCGCCAACGGCAGGAGCAGAAATCTATTATACGGTTGATGGTACTGAACCAACCCAAACATCCACAAAGTATAGTGCTCCGATTACAGTAGACCAGGACACGAATGTTAAAGCTATTGCTGTATCGGGTGGAAATACAAGTGAGGTATATACCTTTACTTACAAAGTTCTTCATGAACTGGACAATCTTAGAATCCATGATATTCAAGGAGCTTCCCATAACTCTTTGTATGATGGTTTAGCTGTTCAGAATGTCGAAGGTATTGTGACTTATGTTGTAAATGCAAGCTCCTTCTACATACAGGAGATTCCTGGAATGGAAGATGACGATGTAAAAACATCCGAAGGTATACTCATCTATAAATCTTCTCATGGAATGACAGTAGGCAACAAGGTGAAGGTATCGGGTCAAGTCAAAGAATATGCAACAGCGACGACTGAGCTGTCTACGACAGAGATCGTTGCAACAACTATTACGGTTGAAGACAACAACCAAGAACTTCCTGAACCTGTGATTCTGGGAACTAACGGTCGAATCATCCCTACTGTAATTGATTCAGATCAGTTCGGGGAGTTTAACCCGGAAACGGATGCGATCGATTTTTATGAGAGTTTGGAAGGCATGAGAGTACAACTTGATAATGCAACAATTATCGGTCCATATTCCAGTGAACCGGGCCTGGCAGTTGTCGTTGATAATGGTTTGAATAATCCGGTACGCACACCAGCAGGAGGTGTTATCCTGACTGCGGATAGTACAGAATCCTACGAGAGTGCGCTTAATCCGCAACGATTGTTCATTAACAAAAAGCCCTCTCAGGCGGTCAAAACGGGTGACAAGCTCACTGAGTCCGTCAAAGGTGTTATGACGTATTCCAACGGCAATTTCAAGGTTAATCCGGAGGGGGATCTTCCAGTCATCACTTCCGGCGGGCTTGAGCAAGCAACAACGACGATTCAGCAAGCCGATGGTAAGTTGACGATTGCAACTTTTAATGTGGAAAATTTCAGCAAGAAGGATACAGCGAGAGCTGTCAAAATCGGTGGAATTGTAGTCAATAATCTAAAGAATCCGGATATTATTGGCATAATGGAAGTACAAGATAATGATGGAGCTACAGACAGTGGAACAACTGCTGCTGATGCAAGTTTCCAAACCCTGATTGATGCTATTGCATCTAAAGGTGGTCCTACCTATAAATACACGGATATTGCTCCAGAAAACAATAAGGATGGTGGAGCTCCGGGGGGGAACATCCGCGTAGGCTTCCTATATAATGAGTCAAGTGTAACCCTGAAACAAGGAAATAAAGGGGATGCAGTAACGGGTATACAAGTGAGAACGGACGGGAGCTTGTCTCTGAATCCTGGACGGATTGATCCAACAAATGATGCTTTTGCAAGCTCGCGTAAGCCGCTCGCTGCTGAATTCGAGTTCAACGGAGAACGTGTTGTTGTGATTGCAAATCATCTGAATTCCAAAGGCGGCGATCTGAAGCCTTACGGAAGTATACAGCCTGCGACAAGAAGTAGTGAAATTCAACGTGCACGACAGGCAACTGCTGTATACCGTTTTGTTAACGAACTGCTAAACAAAGACCCTGAGGTAAATGTCGCTGTTCTTGGCGACTTCAATGACTTTCAGTTTTCCAAAACATTGAATATTATCGAAGGGAATGAACTGGACAATCTGGTAAACAAACTGCCAGAGAACAAGCGTTATTCCTACATCTATGACGGAAACTCTCAGACACTGGATCACATTCTGGTGAGCAAAAATCTGTCCGAAACAGCTGCTATCGAAGCGGTTCATGTGAATGCTGATTTCGAAGATTCACATGGGCGTGTCAGCGACCATGATCCGTTGCTTGCCCAGCTAAGCATTGGAAGCACCTCAGAAGAGGGCGACTTCAACCTGCGTGTATTGCACACCAATGATACACACGCGCATCTGGATAACATCCCGCGCCGCGTAACCGCTATTAAAGAAACACGCAATGATAACACCCTGGTGCTGGATGCAGGGGACGTATTTTCTGGTACATTGTACTTTAACCTCTTTAACGGTCTGGCGGATCTGGAGTTCATGAACATGATCGGGTACGATGCCATGACATTCGGAAACCACGAGTTTGATAAAGGGCCAAGTGTACTCAAGGCGTTTATTGAACAAGCGGAATTCCCATTTGTGAGTGCCAATATTAACTATACCAAGGATGCGAGTTTGGGCGGCCTGTACAACAGTACTATCGGAAATCCAGGCGAGAATTCCCAAATCTATCCGGCCATTATCACGGAAGTAAACGGCGAGAAAGTCGGAATCTTTGGCTTGACGACACCGGATACCGCATCCCTGTCATCACCGGGAGATGATCTGAAGTTTAAGGATTTCAAAGCAAGTGCGCAGGCGACAGTGAACATGCTGCAAGATGAAGGCATCAACAAAATCATCGCGCTGACGCATTTGGGTTACTCGGAAGACCTGAAGTTTGCGGAAGCGGTGGAAGGCATCGACATCGTGGTCGGTGGTCATTCACACACTATTCTGAACAAACCGGTGGTTGTAGATACGCACACCGATCCGACGCTGGTCGTACAGACGGGAGAATATGACGTTTCCCTGGGTCAACTGGATGTAACGTTCAACGAAGCAGGCGTACTGAAAACATGGAACGGCAAATTGCTGAAGCTGGATGCGAAGGATGCCACCGGTAATTATGTTTACGCAGATGATAAGGAAGCAGCCAAAAAATTGGCAACCTATGCGAAACCTCTGGCTGAGTTCAAAAAAGAAGTTATCGGTAAAACAAATGTATTCCTCGATGGAGAACGCGGCAGTGTGCGTAAGCAGGAAACCAATCTCGGTAACCTGGTAGCAGACGGCATGCTAGAGAAAGTGAAATCTATTGTGAAGGAAAACAATGTTAAAGGATATATCGCCATTCAAAATGGTGGAGGCATTCGGGAATCGTTCAAGCAGGGAGACATCACCCTGGAACAATTGCTGAAAATGATGCCAAATGGAAACAACCTGTCTGCGCTAAAAATGACAGGCAGGGAAATTACGGCTGCGCTGGAAAACGGCGTGAGCGGTGTAGAAACAGGCGAAGGGCGCTTCCCGCAAGTTTCAGGCATGCGTTTCTACTACGATTCCACGAAGCCGGGAGAGAAAATTGATGCCATATCCAATACGGTGACCCAAGTTGGTCAACGCGTACTCAAAGTACAGATTAAGAATGCTAATGGTACGTACACGGATATCGATCCAAACGCATACTACATCGTAGCGACGAACTCGTTTATGGCTAACGGTGGAGACTTCTATCGGTCCATGAGAGCAGCGAAGGATGATAATCGGTACTATGAACTCAATTTGGTCGATTATGAAATCTTCCATGAACATCTGGACCGCGTAGGTACGGTAAACCAGACAGCAGAAGGACGCAGTACTGATCTGAAGGGAGCTCCACTTCCGGGTGATGGGAATGGAAGCAACCCTGGTAATGGCGGTGGAAATAATGGAAGTAATCCGGGCAGTGGTAATAGTGGTGGAGGTACAACGACACCAACCACACCTGTAACACCAACGGATCCAACAACTCCGATCACGCCTACAACACCTTCCGTCCCTGGTAATGGGAATGGAGGAGGTACTACACCAACCAATCCGGGTGTGATTTTGAAAGATATCGGCAATCACTGGGCAGCAACTGCCATTGAGCAAGCCATTTCCCGGGGAATTGTGAATGGATATCAGGACGGTAATTTCCGTCCAAATGCACCGACAACACGCGCTGAGTTCATTGTAATGCTGGCAAGAGCATTTGAACTTCCAGCCAGCAGCAAGGCGTTGACGTTTAAGGATGCTTCCAAAATTCCAGCATGGGCACAATCCTTTATTGCTCAAGCTGTAGAACAAGGGATCATTAGTGGCTATACGGATGAGACGTTCCGTGCACCCGGCAAAGTATCCCGTGTAGAGATGACGGTTATGCTCGTAAGAGCGCTCGGACTTCCAGTTAAATCGAATGCCACTTTAACCTTTGCAGATGCAAATAAAGTACCTGCATGGGCCGTACCTTATATCGCAGCTGCATATGATGCAGGACTGGTGAAAGGTACAGGCAAGAATATGTTTAACCCGCTCGCTGAAGCAACTCGTGCTGAAGTTGTAGCCCTGTTGATGTCAGCGAGTGAGTTTCAGGCGAAGTAATAAGACTAATCAATCTTCCTATGAAAAGGGAGCCAATACTCTAATGAGAACAGCTTGCAGACCTTCATCTGCAAGCTGTTTTTTTACTAATTAATGACTGTTCATTTTTACCAGAGGAAGGTATAGTAGACAGGATTATATTGAAGGAGTGTTGAAATGCAAGATCAACCGGTTTTAATCGCACTATTGGCTATTGCCGCAGGGATTTTCAGTTTGTTGGGTGGAATCAATAATTGGGATTGGTTTATGAAGAGTTTTAGAGCAGGTCTCTTTGTGAAAACCATTGGACGTCAGGGTGCAAGAGTGGTGTATGGGATTTTTGGTATTGTGCTGATTACCATTGGCGTATTATTGTTGCTGATTGGGTAAGCGTAGAAAAAGAAAAGAAATTTGTAGAGTCTGAGTACATAATTCAGTTTCACAGCTTTAAACACCTGATAGCTTTAACCCATTAGCTTACCTAATCAATTAAAAGTTACACTAAAAAAGACCACCGAAAAAATTCCGGTGGTCTTTTTGCCAAATTCAGGTTTATCCATCTCAATCTGGTTTAATTATCTTTTAAATCTTCAATGGAATTGATGTCCATATAGGTTGGTACAACCAGACCTGTTTTGGCACCGTCCATATTTGGACCGAGATCATCGATCTGATCCTTGTATTTGTTGAAATAATCTGCAGAGGTGAGCGGCAACCATGCAGCTGGAGTTGCATCTACATCACCATTGGCAATGCCGGTCCACATTGGACCGATCTCCACTTGAAGAGAGGTTACTTTGTAACCCAGTTTTTCTTTAAGGATGTACTCCAGCAAGTTCGTACTTGCAATCTCGGAGTCCCAAGCTACGTAACTTAGTTTAATGGAATCTCCATTCACCGGAGTCAGACCTTTGGTCCATTCAGCCACTTTGTCGCTATGCTTCTCTGCAAAAGCTGCTGCGGCTTTTTGGGGATCTTCTCCGTTTTGAATGGCAACCATGATTTCACCCATATCCTCAGGTGTCCAGGAGAAGCGATCCAGGAATTCATAAGCGACAGGTTTGTCTTCCTTTAACCCTTTACGGGCAATGGTATGAATTTGTTCTGCTTCACCGTAGACGCCTTCCGGATCGTCCAGGTATTTCAGGTCATATGCATTGAACATCCAATGCGGTGTCCAACCGGTAACGATAACCGGTTCCTTATTCTTAACCGCTTTATCCAGCGTAGCTGTCATTGCGGCTCCTGAACCTTCAACCAGTTTCCAATCAGACAAACCGTATTTCTCAATGGCACTCGCTGTGGATTTCATAATTCCGGCACCTGGATCGATACCGATAATTTGGTGATTCACTTCATTTCCCACATTGGCATTCGCCGATGGAGTGGAGGAAGAAGCACCTGTTTCCAAATCTGCAATCGAATTAACGTCTGTCATGTATGCAGGAACAACGAGCCCTGTGCGTACACCGGTCATGTTGGCTCCCAGATCATCCACCTGGTCTTTGTAACGTTCCCAGTAGTCAGCGTGAGTCAATGGCAGCCAAGCTGCTGGAGAGGCATCTACGTCGCCTGAGGCGACACCCGTCCACATAGGTCCAGCTTCAACTTGCAGGGCGTTAACTTTATAGCCAAGTTTGCTTTCCATGACATATTTCAACAGGTTAGTACTCGCAATCTCAGAATCCCAGGCTACATAGCTAAGTTTAAATGCATCACCGTTAACTGGCGTCAGACCTTTGGTCCATTCGTCAATCTGGTCTGCATGTTTCTCAGCGTAGTCTTTTGCGGCTTCTTCTGGAGATGTACCATTTTGGATGGCACTCATCATTTCGCCCATTTCATCTGATGTCCATTGGAAACGGGACAAGAATTCATAAGCAACTGGGTGATCTCCTTTTAATCCTTTACGTGCGATGGTGTGAATTTCTTCTGCATCACCGAAAGATTTCTCGGGATCATCCAGATATTTCAGATCATATTTGTTGAACATCCAGTGTGGAGTCCAGCCTGTAATAATGATCGGTTCTTCCGCTTTAAGGGCTTTGTCCAGTGTGGCAGTCATCGCTGCACCAGATCCTTCAATCAGGGTCCAGTCCGTCAAATGATAATCTTCAATGGCTTTGGCAGCGGATTTCATAATGCCTGCACCCGGATCAATACCAATGATCTGATATTTGACTTCTTCACCTACAGCATTCGCTGGAGTGTTGTTACCGCCGGCAGAAGTACTGTTGCCGCCAACAAAGTATTGTGAGAAACCAGCTACGAGCACAACAAATGTGGCTGCAGCAGTAATCCAGGCTTTTTGTTTCGCTGAGAAGCGTGAGCTTTTCTTACGGCCTGGCATAAACAGATTTTGAGTGAAACGGTCAAGTACGATCGCAAGAACCACGACAGCCAGACCTGCTTCAAAACCTTTACCAATCTGCAACTGTGTTACCGCACGATAGACTTCCGCACCAATACCCTGTGCACCGATCATGGAAGCAATAACAACCATGGACAGCGACAGCATGATGGTTTGGTTAATCCCTGACATTACGGTAGGCAATGCGAGTGGAAGCTGTACTTTGAACAACTTTTGCATGGACGTAGAACCAAAAGCATCCGCTGCTTCGACCAGTTCGCCAGATACCTGCTTAATTCCGAGGTGAGTCAGGCGAATTGTAGGTGGAATCGCGAATATAACGGACGCGATAACACCGGGAACCACACCAAGGCTGAAGAAGGTTACCGCTGGCAGCAAGTAGACAAATGCAGGCATGGTCTGCATAAAGTCAAGCAATGGTGTAATAATCCGGGCTGCAGTTTTGCTGTATGCGAGCCAGATACCGATGGGAACACCAAGCAGAATGGAGACTAATCCTGACGTAATAACGAGGCCCAAAGTATCCATCGATTGGGACCAATATCCGAGGTTATCTACGAGCAAGAAACCGATAACTGTAAACAGGGTCAGTGGTATTCGGCCAACAAGATATGCCAATACACCAAGTATTACAATAAACAGGAGCGGATGGGGGAGCATGAACAGCCCGGAGAAAAATCCGACAACCTCCTGAATAACAACAGAAATGACTTTAAATAATCCGGAGAGCGAGGTGCTCATCCAGTCAACAATCGCTTCAATCCACGATGCTAGTGGTATTTTGGGAATCATTCACAAGTTCCTCCTTTACTGCAACTTCACCGCTTAGTGCTCCAAGCAGGGCACCGCGGACGATAACACCTTGCAGACGGCCGGTTTCGCCAACAACAGCGAGCGGCACATGGGCTGAACTTACAATTTCGAACAATTCATGAATCAGGGTTTCAGGCGCTACAGTCGGCCCATCCGTAATCAGAATATCGTTCAACACTTTGTTTTCGCGCATCGCGCGGGTTGCATCTTCTGCTGTTATAACACCAAGCAGCTTCTTCGAACGGTCAATGACAAACAGGTTGGAAATACCACGTTCGCGCATTAATTCGAGGGCAACACGAGGACCACGGTCAAGCGTAATCGTTTCAGGACGTCGCATAACATGAGATGCGGTAAGGACCTTGGACAAGTCCACGTCTTCGACGAAGCGGGCCACATATGAGTTGGCCGGTTGAATCATGATTTCTTCCGGAGTACCGATCTGCACGACTGCGCCGTCTTTCATGAGGGCAATACGATCGCCGATGCGCAGCGCTTCGTCCAAGTCATGGGTAATGAAAATAATGGTCTTTTTCATTTTATCCTGAAGCTCAATCAGCTCATCCTGCATATCACGACGGATCAGTGGATCAAGTGCACTGAATGCTTCATCCATTAGCAGTACTTCCGGGTCATTCGCCAGCGCACGGGCCAAACCTACACGTTGCTGCATCCCGCCACTTAGCTCATCCGGCATTTTGTCTTCCCAGCCTTTAAGGCCAACCAGTTCAAGCGACGTTTTTGCTTTTTCCCGACGTTCATCTTTATCTACTTTTTGAACTTCGAGACCATACTCCACATTATCAAGAACGGTACGGTGCGGGAATAACGCAAACTTCTGGAATACCATGCTGATCGTTTTCCGACGCACTTCGCGCAATTGTTCTTTGTTCATCTTACGTAGATCTTTACCATGGACAAGAATCTCTCCCGATGTAGGTTCAATCAGACGATTGAACATTCGAACAAGTGTAGACTTACCACTTCCGGACAGTCCCATGATGACGAAAATTTCACCTTCCTGAATTTCCATGTTGACCCGGTTGACACCAACCGTTATCTGTTTTTCTTTGGCCAACTTTTCTTTGCCCCAACCTTGCTCCAGTAATTGTAGACCTTGCTCGGTTTGGGGTCCAAACAGTTTACTTACATTTTTTACTTCAAGTATGGTCATGTTTTCACCCCTTCTGATGTGTTGTGCACTTCGAACGGCTTTCAGCATCCACAAGCCCATACACTTGTGCGCCCAGCCACGAAATCCGGTAATCGTTGCTTCGCTTCCCGTCTTTCTGGGTAACGTTTTGTATTCTAACAATACTTAACCCGTATAGCAACCGAATAAACAGTACATAATGTTTGTACAGTAAAAACTGTACAAAGTTTTCCGTCCATATGCTCCGTCATTCTCCTTATTCTGGCTAATAAGACACCTTTACATTTGATATCGCTTTTTCTACAATAGAAAATGTGCTGAATCTAAGCAGTTTTTTTTGGTTAAAAGATAGTCGTAGGCGTTTGCAACTTGGTCAAGCTCCCATGAAATACATGGGGTAACCTAAAGCCTGTTGGCATATAGGATGTCCTGCCGGATACTTTCCCATGTAAGCCGGATCTTAAACAGTTGCAATTATTTTGCCGAGACTGGGAATGTTGAGAATGGAGGTTGCAAGCATGAGCTTGGACCATTTACAAGAGGAACAGCAGGCAACCGTTCTTAGGATCCGTAAACGCGTCATTGAAGCCATTGGGCGTAATATGGATCTCTACGGCGTTACGCTGTCCACGGGACACTTATATGGATTGCTTTTTTTTGCAGACAAACCTATGACCCTTGACGATATGGGCCGGGAAATGGAAATGAGCAAAACGAGCATGAGTACCGGCGTACGTACACTGCTGGATCTAAAAATGGTGAATAAAGTATGGAGCAAAGGCTCCCGGAAAGACCTATATGAAGTGGAGTATGACTGGCATCAGACGTTTACGGATTATTTTGTGATTAAATGGAGAAAAGCCGTGGAGAGTAACCTTCAGGTACTGCGCAAATCCGTTGATGAACTGAATCGTTTGATTGCTGATCTGGATGAACAAGCAGATGCTGAACTTCTTCACATTCTTAAGGAAGACAAGCATAAGGTGCTTCAAGCAGAGGCCTACTACAAATGGCTGGATCGCTTGATTGATACCATGGAAGATGAAGAAATATACAAACTGGTTCCGAAGGAAGAGATTAAGGAACATTAATAACAGCAAAAGCAAAGGGCCCTTTCCGAATTGGAGAGGGCTCTTTTGTCTTGGGGGGTTACGCACTTGTACATTTATAATGAAGAAAAACACATGCTTTACAATTGGCCGATTAATCCCACACGTGATAAGGTCACAAGCTGCTGAACGATCTGTTCCAGTTCGTCCATGATCTGATGGCGTCCGCTGGGGGTCCAGGATAGTACAGACCAATCGGATATATCGTGTACGTTACCTTTCAACACGGCTGGAGATCGATTCCAGGCTGTAGTTTGTTTCATACGCCGAAGCAGTTTCTCACTGGCAGGAGTATTGGAGACGCGGTTCATGAACAGATGATCCGTATCCAGCATGGGGATGCTATCTGCCGCATACTCATCTGTCATTAAGTCTGTACATATGATCTGTGCAGGGTTCAGTCCAAGTTCACCGTAGATAAGACGATTCAATGGATGCTCGATATTTTCCTGGAGCCGGATAGACTGATTCGTAACCTGCATAAGCATAATACGTTCTTGCCCGAAATGATGCTTCAAACGGAGTCCGATATCAAGGTTGCGAAGCTCAAGCTGTTTGAAATTCTGTAAGGCCTGCTGCTCCCGTCCGACCAGTTCAGCCAAGCGTACATGATTTTCTTTCCATTCATGGGCCTGATCCAGGATAACCGTAGGTGCAATACTTTTGAGCTTATCGTAAAAGGGTTTATGATGAAAGTCACCGATAATCAGGTCCGGCTTGGCCTGACGTAATTTCTCCAATTGTCTAGCTAGCCACTGCTGCTGTTCGACTTCATCAAGCTCCCGATCATGGAATCCGTCCATTGCAGCTACGGGATGTAGTCCGAGCGATGAGAGGTTCTCTTGAAGTTCCATTCTGGACGCGGTAGCCACGCGAATTTGGTCTTTTTTCATATATAGGCTGGGTGCGATCCCCAAGGTTTGTTTGAATTTGCGGCTAAAATAATATTCATTGCCATAGCCAACAGATACGGCGACGTCTTTGAGTACACATGATTCCTGCTTGAGCTGTTTTTTGGCCTCGTCAATCCGTAAGCGATTCAGATAATCGGTAGGTGACATGCCCTTGGCTTTCTTGAAACTGCGGGAATATGAGCTTGGCGTCAATCCGGCAATTTTGGCCAGTTGATCCATGCTGATACCTTCACTCATGAACCTTTTCATATACATAATGCTGCGTTCAAGCGCCGGATCGACCTTCTCATAATTTTCTTCAAGCCGGTTCTCCGAGAGATACTGCAAAAGCTCGTGCAGCTGGCTATGTATACTGATAAAGTGATCGGGGTGAACGCCGCGATAGGCTTCATACAATTGTTCAACTCGCGCTCTGGCTTGTTGGTCATGACGAACCATTAGTCTGCCTGTCTCCCAATCCAGCGGGAAACCAGAAGAGGAGGACATTTTCCATTGGCCACGCACTTGCTGCAAACATACCGTATCCATGCTAAGTATTATGAACTCCGTAACAGCCGAGCGTGCAGCCGCCTCAATCGTTGTTCCTGGCTTCAGAACATACAGTTGATTGGCTTCGGCGGTATAGACTGTATCGTTCAAGACCAGAACACCGTCTCCTTGTAAAATAAGACAGAGCATGGGCCGGGACACCGTCTTGCCTTGCACACGGAAATGCTCCCCGCGCCGTACACGGCACATGGAAGAGAGGAGCGGTAGAGATGAGGTTTCAGAAATGAAGGGAAGCTGTTCAGTCATACGGACCATCCTTTTGTCTTATTTTCTTAATGATAACAATTATCATTCTCATATGGAAGATGTTTTTGAAAAATAGTTTTGGACATGAAAAAAAGAGGATACCCAGAGCCGTGATGGCTTTAGGGTTATCCTCTTTATTTGAAACTAGAATGTTGAGATAGCTATAAGTCTCTATAAGTCTATACCCACATGCTTGGGTTAGTTTGGCACGACCAACAGGATATCATCCAGGAAAACGTCGCTTAGCACCTTTTTGCCTGTCCCATTGGCTTGCACATGATACAGACGATAGAGATCATTTGTGTTGATATAGAACATGCCCGGAACATCGTCATGAAGCTGGAACGTTGACCATTCCTCTCCAGCAAGCTTGGTTACTTTGAGAGCAGCGCTCACGGAATAAAGACCATTTGTACCGGAAAGATATGCAATAGTTGGTGTTCCGTTGGTCAACTGAGCAGTTACGAAAGTGACACTGTTCAAATTCAGGTTGGCAGATTTGGATACCTTGTTCCCGGCGATGGTTTTGGCATACGCCTTTTTGTCTGCATCCACAACGACAACCTTATCCGTACCCAGTGGATTGACCTCCCGGATGCTCTTACTATGAATCTGAAGTGTTTTGCCAGAAGTGGTTAATGCAAAGGCTTTGCCTGTTGAATAATCATAATCCTTGTTGCTATCCAGCTTGATGCCTTTGTTGTACACATACAGATTGTTGCCCCAGCCACCGGCATAAACAGCGTTCACATCCAGTTTTGCTTTGGGATTAACTGCTGTACCTTTGCCTGTATTGTAGTTTACCTTGTACATGATAATGGCGTTGGTAGAGTAGTACTGCTCGTATGGGTCAGTGTTCACCATCAATTGCAGTTCGTTTTTGGCCACGTTCATAAAATAACGACTCTCTACTGCACCAGCAGCAATTCGTTGCACTGCTCCGCTTCCATTGGATGCCTTAGAAACGATCCATGGGTTTCCATTAACGAGCCCGTTATAATATACACGGCCTTTCGTTACGGCGAGCAGCGGGAAATCTGTATCTGCTTTGTCTGCAATTTTGGTGGCAGCGGAAGCTTCGCTATTGCCATTTCCACGATAGATCGTTCCTTTGGAATCCATATAATAGATGAACCCGTTATCCGTAAAGTAGCTCAATACATCTGTCGCATACGTTTCAGCGGAATCACTAGAACCGTCATTGGGAACGCGAAGCAGCGTTGTGGAAGACTCGGAACGAGTGTAATAGAGATAGGTTCCAGCCGCAGACAGACCATCTCCTTCAAAATCAAGCAATACCTCTGTAGTTCCGCTTCCGTCACCGGATACTTTGTACAATACACCATCGGACTCATAATATACCGTAGTTTGGCTGAGGGAAGCTGCATGAGCATTGGCTCCGCCTCCAAGCACTGCTGCCGTGATCAGTGTGAACAGCAGCAAGGTGCAAACCGTGCGATGCATACGTGTAGACCATTTGTTCATAAATCAATCGTCACCCTTCTTTTTATGTATGTAAGTAACACATTATCACCTTACGTTATATCGGTAAACTATGGAAAATATGTTACACATCTCAGTCAGATAAAAACGACAGAAGATCAGATCTTCTGCCGTTATATTCAACCATATTCAGCCTAAATCTGACTTTCAGCCAGCTGTTGACGACTGTTCCACAAAGTAACCAGACGAAGCAAAATGAAACTGATGAGCAGAAGTACTGCTCCGACCAGGATTAACATGAGAGGACTGATAAGCAGCATGCCGCTCGCCTGACCAGCAATCAGCGCAAGCAATGGAAGAACGACCAGTCCTCCGAGTTGATAGGCCTCCTGAAATCCACGTACCTTCGCCGAGATCAGTACATTTAACAGAATGACCACAAGACTGCACGTTGGAACAACCCATAGAACCAGAATGATCCAGTTCAGATTGGGAAACATCCATGCCCCGAACATGGGATACAACAGGATATTGGCAATGATTCCGTAGATAATGAAGGTAATCCAGGATAACAGCAGGGAAGGAATAAGGGCAGCTAACACCTTGCCTTTAAACAACGTATCCATACTCATCGGAGTGAACAGAAGACTTTCCAGAGTCTTGCGCTCCTTCTCGCCTGCAAAACTGTTGGCCGTCAGAATGCTGGATGCCATCACCGGAATGATGAGAAACAGGGGTGCGAACATGTACAAGGCCAGGTAATAGACAATACGATGGTTATCCGTAGGCATCGAAGCAAGCTGCGGAATCCGCCCGGCACGGGTTAGGTTATCCAGTGTATCAAGCAGGAAACTCATATTGCCGAGGGAAGCAAGTTCCATCCTTGAGGCTGCCCAAATGAGTATCCCAGGCATGATGATCCCGATAACTAGCGGAACGATCAACATGGGCAGCCAGAGCTGCACGCTGGCTGTGATAGCTCGAATATCTTTACGAACAAGTGCACGTATGGCTTGTCGGTTATTCATGATGATGTGCCTCCCTAATGGCAAAATAAATACTTTCCAGATCGCTGCCCGTAATTCGGGCCTGATAGACTTGTCCACGCTCAGTCAATTGTCGCAGCAGCAACGGAATATCTTCACGAGTTTGAAGCTGGAAAACGGCTTTGTTCGCGGAGACGATCTCCGGTGTATACCCTGTCACTGTTTGCCAGCCATCCGGAATGGTTGCTTCAACTTCAATTCGGGGTGAGGTCAGGTATCGGTTGACGATCTCCTGCTCCGTACCTTCCTCAACCTTGCGCCCCTTTTCCATAAAAATATACCGGTCACACACGGCCGAAAGCTGGGATAACACGTGAGACGATACGAGAATCGTCATCTGTTCCTCCTGATTTAGCCGACGGATGATTCGGAGGACCATCTGAATCCCATCCGGGTCAAGCCCGTTGGTTGGTTCATCCAGAAAGAGAATGGAGGGGCGGTGTAGCAGCACTCGTGCTAGACCTACGCGTTTTTTCATACCTGTGCTGTAAGTGCCTACTTTTCGATGTTGATATTCCTGCAATTCGAACAGATCCACGAGCTCGTCAATCCGTTCTTTGGCGCGTTTTACACCGAAAGCTTCAGCGAAAAAGATCAGGTTGTCACGCCCGCTCATATTTTCATACAATCCGCTCTGCTCGGTTAATGTGCCGCAGATGGCGAGTACGTTCTCCGTCTCACGGAAGGGATCGAGGCCGTTAATACTCACTTGCCCACCCGAAGCGCCGAGAACACCGTTCATGATGCGGATCAGGGTGGTTTTGCCCGAACCGTTGGGACCAATCAGCCCGGTAACGCTGCCTTGTTCAACCGTGAAGCTGACATCGTTCAGTGCCTGATGCACTTTAAATTGCTTAGAAATGTTGCGAACTTCAATCATGTACATTCACCGTCCGATCTGAGTTTGGAGATTATACGTCCAGATGAGCAATATCGTTCAAATGGAGGGTCAGAAAATAAAGATTCTCCGTCTTTAGTCCCAAATCTGAGCAGCAACTTCACCCTAAAGTCCGGAGAAATCGGGTCTTAGGTTTGTTTTCACAGTAGTCTATACCATGTATTCTGGTTAAAAGGATGCAATATCTCGTTTCATTGCCATCCATAACGTGGTAATTAGACTTAAGGCCTCTTACATATCATGAATGCCTGAATATTCATCTAACGCCGGTCTTGGTTAGCCAAGGCCGGTTTAACGTCGTTACTTGGCGTATCCATCCAATGGAACGCCTCATTTCTTGTAATTACATAACTATTTCGTCTAACACATCATATGAACACTTCCAAGTAGGAAACATCAGATGTGTTTGGACCAGAGGAAGGTGAGCGAAATGACAGCATCCAATGAGTATCGCTTTCAGGTAAACCTAAGCGGTATGATCCAGATTCTATCGAACCATCTATACAGTAGCCCTAAAGTATTTTTACGTGAATTAATGCAAAATGCGACTGATGCCATTACAGCTCGGACAGAAGCGGAACCAGGATATCAGGGTGAAGTACGTGTAGAACTGACCGGAACAGGTGAGCAGTTGACCATGATGGTGGAGGACAACGGCATTGGCTTGACGGAAGCCGATATCCATGAGTTTCTTGCGATGATAGGTCAATCCTCGAAGCGTGGGCAGCAGGCCTTGCTGGATGGAGAGACTTCGTTTATCGGGCGATTCGGAATCGGATTATTGTCCTGTTTCATGGTGAGTCATGAAATCGTCATGCTGACGCAATCCGCGAAGGGTGGACCTTCGATGGAGTGGCGGGGTAAGCCCGATGGAACGTATACGATTCGGCAATTGGAGACACAGTTGTCTCCTGGAACAAAAGTATATCTGCGTTGTACGCCGGACGCAGCGCATTATTTTGAAACGGAATATGTGAAAGAAGCCTTGTTCTATTATGGAGCGCTGCTGCCTTATCCAGTCATCTTGCATAGTGACGGTGTTCAACATATCGTCAATAGCGAGTCACCGATCTGGTTGATGGAGCCTGAGCTTGCACGTGGACGCAGAGCGGAAGTGCTGGCTTTTGGTGAACGATTGCTGGGAGAGAAGTTTCAGGATTTCATCCCACTGACGACGGCTTCAGGCCGTACAGGAGGCATCGCATTTGTTCTTCCGCATGCAGTTAATTTGAATGCCAAGCGTTCTCACCGGGTGTATCTGAAGCGAATGCTAATCTCGGAGAAGGCGGAGAATATTTTGCCGGATTGGGCCTTTTTCGTGAAATGCCTTATTTGGACAGACGAGCTTCAACCGACAGCTTCACGGGAACATTTTTATGAAAATGAAAAGCTGGAAGAGGTTCGCTCCGAACTTGGAGATGCCCTTCGTAAAGGGTTGGCCGACATGGCTGAGAGCCAGACAGAACGGCTGCAAAAGCTGATTCGTCTGCATGCGCTGTCGATGAAAGCACTGGCTGTGCAGGATCAGGAGTTCTACGCGATGATTCACCGCTGGCTTCCATTTGAAAGTACACGTGGTCATCGGGAACTGGGCGAGTTGATGAGCGAGGGAGAGACGTTGTACTTCACTACCACGGTGGATGAGTATCGTCAGATTCATCATGTCGCGTCAGCCCAATCGATGTTGGTCATTAACGGTGGATACATCTACGACAGCGATTTGATGGCAATGCTGCCACAAGTGGTGCAGCATGTACAGACGCAACGGTTGCAGCCGGATGAGTTATCCATGAGTTTCACCGACGTGCCGCCGGCTGAACGAAATCAGTATTATGATGCCTTGCGCCTTGCTGATTCTGCTTTGCAACGTTTCCGCTGCCGTGCAGAGGTCAAGGGCTTCAAGCCAGCCGATTTGCCGGTGCTGTTCACGCTCTCGCAGGAGTCTTCCACGCTGCGTGCATTGGAAAAAGCAAGTGAGGAGAGTACAGAATTATTCTCCTCCGTCCTTGGATCATTGTCATCCGGCATTAGTTCCGCAGGTTATTCGACCCTGTACCTGAACATCAGCAATCCAATTATTCAGCGGGTCCTGAATTCACCGGATGCCCAAATGACTCCGATTGCCATTGAGATGTTGTATGTCAATGCATTAATGATGGGGCATTATGCGATGAATCGACAGGAGCTTGAGGTGCTGAATCAGGGCATCGTTCGTTTTATTGATTGGGGTTTACGTGCGAATACAGATCGTAAGGGGGATGCCTGATGAAGACCGAAATGGATTTTGAGGATTTGATGGATGAGGCCTATGGCCTGCCTAATGGAACAGCGAAGCTTGGCATGCTAGAGGAAGCGGCAAGAGTCGCCGATGTGAATGGCATGGAGGAGGAAGCGTACGAAGCACGTTCAGAGATCGTCGAGACCGCGACATTCTGCGGTTATCCGATGAAAGCACTGATTGCTTTTTCCTGGCAGCTGGGCAAGTTTGATCAACAGCCAGAACACTATGACGAAGAAACGTTAATGTGGTCGTATAAATGGATTTTGGGAGAACTATCCAGCTTCCCGGAAGTGTCTCGCGATAAAATGATGGAACTACTGGAGGACTTTGGACGTCGCTTCAAATCATTTGGGTACAGTGAACGTTCGTATTGGTATTATCGATTCCGCATATCCATGGATCTTGGCGATCTGGAGGAGGCGGGTACCAGCTATACGAAGTTCAGAAGTATGGACCGTGACTTTATGAGTGATTGTGAAGCCTGTGAGCAGGACGAGATCATGCGCTACTGGTTATTGGCAGGTGATGATGAGAAGGTATTGGAAGCGGCGAAGCCCATTTTGAAAGGGAGAATGAGTTGTGCCGAAATTCCGCACCTGACCTTATCGGAGATTTTGATGCCACTATACCGACTTGGCAAGATTGAGGAAGCTGACAAACATCAGGCCAAAGGCTATCGCATGATCAAAGGACATAATGATTTTGTGCAGAGCTTTGCTGAGCAGATGGATTATCTTGCACGCACGAACCCGGCGAAGGGCATCGATGTACTGGAAGAAAGTATAGTGCTCGCGATGGATCATGAAGATCCGTTTGCCAAAATGATGTTCTATGCTAGAGCAGCACAACTGTTGCGCCGCTGGGCTGATGAATCTCCAGGATACCGATTGCGGCTTCCTGCTTCATTCTCTTATGAAGGAGATCCAGGAGATTTGCGTAAACTGGCCGACTATTTTGCGGCATATGCCAAAGCGGCCGCAGACAAATATGACCAGCGGAATGGCAATCAACATGTCTCTTCCATGTTAAGCGAGGTATAGGAGAAGAGGAAGACAGCAGAGCATTCCGGCTACAAATGGTCAGCGTACAAACCAAAACAGGCTTGTTCAGAGGGAGGAAGCTCCTCCTTCGAACAAGCCTGTTTAATTTTTTATGTTATGAGTGCGAGAGTAATACTGTTATTGCAATCTGGTGTTCAGGTTATTCAGGATTCACGGTTGCAGGTGCAGCCGAAGCATCTTCAGCAGGTTTTTCGTCTTCAGGGGAAGCCTCCGCTTTTGACTGTTTTGCCATCAACTCAGCTACGATTTTATCGGTTGGCTGCGTGAACAATTTATACATAATCGCTGCCTCTTCCTGGCGGATCAGTGGTTTGCGGGAGAGGAAGTCAACCGACCCATCCTCCAGCACCTTCACTTCCGGGCCGTGAATGCCCAACTTGACCATCATTTGGATCGCAGGCACAGCCCAGGCATCTGTCTGCCCGGCCAGCTTCACATCCTCGAACAGTTCATTTGGATATTGCAGCTGGAGAGTTCTCCAAATCATCACCATAGCTTCCTGACGTGTGATGACCTGATCCGGTTTGAACTGTTTCTCATCCGCACCGGCGATCATGCCGGATTCATAACCTAGCTGAATGTAACCGGCAGCAGGGTGAGTTGCCCAGTCGGTATCCGCAGGTGGCGTCGTTTTGCTGGCTTTCAGCCCGCTCATTTTAAGGACATCCTCAATGAATTCAGCCCGTGTAACGGCATTTTTGGGTTGAAAAGCTTCACTTGCATCATTGGTATAGTATCCAAGGGATTGCAAACCATAGATGGCTTCAGCATAAGGACTATTCGCCTGGACATCCCGGAAGCCTTGGGGTTTCTTCCCTTTTTTCTCATAACCCATTGGGTTGAGATAAGGTTCTTTCATATAGATGGTTCCATCAGCATTTTCCTTGAACGCCGTGAACTGGCCTGTTAATTCGTCCTTGAAGAGATTATCTTCAACCTGAATCAGGGTACGTGGGCCAAGGAAGACGTCGGAAATGCTCAATTGTCCAGGTTCTTTGCCGTCATCTTTCAGGGAACTAACAATGGTGCTCAGTCGCAGATCCGCGTATAGCCCAGCGAAGCGTTGCAGCTCATCCGCAGTTTGAGGTGTATAATCCTTGAACTTGATGGGCTCCGCATATTGCGGGAAGAACGTTTGGATAAAGGCAGGATAGAAGAGATTACGAAGTGCTCCTGTTTGGTTGTAAGTAAGGAAGACACCTGTGTTTTGCTCGGGAATAAGGAAGAGATAAGAGCTGAATCCGATTAGGTCACCAGCCTTGGTGATAATTTTGGAACTGCTGCCTGCACCCGGAAGCTGAAAAGCAGCTTCAAATCCATAAGTGGTATTGGGGAGCAGCGGATGAATGGAAGAACGGTATTGTTCCATGCTTTTTACCGTAGATTCTTTCCAAATACGTTCGTTATCCTTCACGCCATCATTCAGGAAAGCAATCATGAAATTCCCAATATCCTCTGCCGTTGAGAGCATGCCGCCTTGAGGCATAGGTGTTGGGGAAAGGGTGTACAGGTCGAGTGGATTATGGGCCGCATCATAGGCTGTTGCAAGTTGGTTTTTGAACTTGCCGTTCAGCAAGAAACTGCTGTTATCCATACCGAGAGGTTTGAAGATATGCTGCTGCATATACGATTCAAACGGCTCGCCGCTCACATTCTCCACAATCATGCCAAGCAGCAGGAAGGAGAAGTTGTCGTACATGTATGCGCTACCAGGTTCTCTAACGACAGGTGGCATATGTAACTTGGCATAATCCTCCATCGATACACTTTTGTCAAAGTCATCATGGATGTCTTCCTGCTGCGGGTCGCGAATCTCGAATCCGGTGGTGTGTGTGAGCAGATTCTCTACCGTTACAGGTTTGTCAAAAGGATTATCGAAATCCAGTCCTTTCACATAGGTCTGGAAATCAGCCTTCAAATCCACCTTGCCTTGCTCTACGAGCTGCATGACAGCGGCTGATGTGAATGTTTTGGAGACCGAGGCGATACGAAAGGTGGTATTTTTCGGATCAACGGGCGTTTTACTCTCCAAATCGGAATATCCATACCCTTTCTCTGCCACGACTTTTCCATCTTTGACAACGACTACGGAAGCACCAACATATTGTGCTTTCGCTTCGGCGGAATCAAAAAATGTATCCAGAAAGGCTGTCGCGGACTCCGTTGTCAGCGCTGTCACTTTTCCTTTTTCATTGACCGCAGCAGGTGCAGTCTCCGCCTGCACGGCGGGTGCCCATAGACTGAGGGATAGGACAAACGCCATGAACGCCCCCGTTATGGAGGTGAGCCTGAAGCGGGCGCTTCGATTGGATAAATGCATGTAAACACTCCTTCAAAAGAAAATTTTGTAAATAGGACTCTCCTGTTATTACTGATTACTGGCCCGATAAGTTTCAAGATAGTAGATTGTGATATACACTTCCAATAGAACTCAAAACTACCAGGAGAAAATCCAGCATAGAGGAGCTTGGAATTTATGAGGCATCTGCACAGGGTCGTGGTTCACTTTGAACCGTTGACGTCCGGAGCGACTGACGGAAAAATACGAGAGCACCGATCCCCATCAATACATACAGGCCAGCCATTGCATAGGAAGGCAGAAAGGCCCCCATCGTTAGGCCAAGACTACCCAGGAGAGCGGCCGCGTTATAACTCATGCCGTCTGCAGCCATATAGGCAGCACGGTCGGATTCAGGAATCATGCCAGCAAGCATGACCTGACGGACGGGCGCATACATGAGCTCACCGATGGTTAGCAGTACAGCGGATGTAATAAGCAGCCAGGCCCAATTGCTGAAAGCGAGCACGGCAAAACCAGTAGTGTACAGACACATGCCGACAGTCATAATAAATCTGGACTGGAAACGCCCCAGCCATTTGGAGAAAGGAATGGCCATGATTACGACGAGCACAGTGTTAATCGCCATGATCAGACTGAACATCTGCAGACCTGAGATGTCCCAACGGAACAGTTGGGCGTTGAATTCACTTTTCAGACGAACGGCGATGTATTTATCCATTTGGAATTCCAGAGAGACAGCCAGCACTGTTGCGGTGAAAAACACCATAAAACGTTTGTCCCTAAATACACCGCCATACGTTTTCAGTATGTTCCTATTAATCGGGGCATCAAGCTGATTCGAGTGTTTAATATCCATTGTTTCGTGAATATATAACAAGAGAATAAATAGTGTAACCAAGCTCTCCATGCATACCAGACTGAACAAAATGAAGCGGAAGGACTCGAACAATAACCCGCCCATCAGCGCACCAATCGTAACGGCAACATTGGTGGTCCAATATTGCAGCCCATACACATACTGACGTTCATGCTCACTACTCACGTCTACAATCATGGCATTGGCAATGGGCCCAGTGATGCCCGAACTGATGCTGCTAAGCAGAAACATGACACAAGTTAAAGGAACGGAGTCCATCCACGGGGAGTTGGCGGCAGCCAGCCAGAACAGGGCGAATACCTGCAATATTTGGGCGATGACCATCAGTTTCTTGCGTCCGACTCGGTCAGACCAGTATCCTGCGCCCAAGCCAACGATCATGGAGGCCACAATATTAACGGTTAACAGCATACCTGCCCAGCCTGCACCAATCTGGACACTCAGATAAATCGCCATAAAAGGAATAATGGATTTCTGAGTTAGATCCGTAAAAAAATCAGTAATGATACGAATCTTGATGTTGCGATGCAAATCAGTATATTTCATGTGCAGTTCTCTTCCTTCCCGCTGGTGTTGTCGATGTACCTGAGTATAATGGAGGAAAACCTGAAGAAAAACTGTAGAAGTATACGAGTCAATTTCGTATTTTACGCAGGGGAAGGAAAGGCAGGGATAGTTGTGGAGGTCATGGATCATTATATTCAGCTTCGCATGGCCTTTTCGAATGTAGGCGAAGAGGAAGAAATACATACAACAATTGGTGAGTTGGCTAATCATTTATGTTGTACGATGCGCAATATGAATCTGATTATGAACAAATTTATGGATCATGGCTGGATCAGATGGAGCCCACAGCGCGGCAGAGGGAAGACATCTGTGCTCGTTTTTTGCCATCCTCTGTTACAGGCTGTTCAGGAACGATTTGATCGACTGTTGCAGGGAAACAAGTTGGAGGAGGCCTATATGCTGGCTTCAACAATGCCGTTTTCGATGCGAGAAATATTGATGCAAGGATTACAAGGCCAGTTCGGTCTGCGTTCCAATCACGGCGCTCGAGGTAGAGTTGATACGCTGCGAATTCCACAGGAGACTGCCTTTGAGACATTGGACCCGACCCGGGCTTACATGTGGGGAGAAGTTGGAATTGTTGCGGAGGTATTTGATCGCTTGGTGCAGTACAACGCTGAACGCCAAGTCTGTGAACCGAGTCTTGCCGTTGCATGGGAGAGCAACCCTGAAGGAACGGAGTGGACCTTTTATTTGCACAAAGGCATACTCTTTCACCATGGCAGGATGCTTGATGCAGAGGACGTAAGATATACGTTTGAACGGATTCTTTCCAATCAGGAGAACCCTTGCAAGTCACTGTTTGGCTCCATTCATCACATAGAAACGTTCGACGAGCTAACGGTGCGCTTTGTGTTGCGGTTTCCCAACTTTATGTTCCCGGATCTGATGAGCAGCATGAATGCATCCATCTTACCCCGTGATGTGGAGCTTGACCCGATGCATCCGATTGGTACGGGGCCTTACCGATTGACACGCAATCATCCCAAGCTGCTTGTGCTGGAGGTGTTCCCTTCCTATTTCAGGGGGCGGGCGTTTATTGATCGGGTTGAAATATGGCAGCTTCCTCAGACGGGTCTAGTGGAGTCAGTGATCAAACAGGACTTGTTTCCAGACGGACTGGCTCGCTTGATTCAACATGAGGTTCAGGGCGGTGTGTTTATGACTTTTAATATGCGAAAAGAAGGCCCACAACAGGATTTATACTTTCGTCAGGCTGTTCAGCAACTGATGGATCCACAAGAGATGATGGGGGCATTGGCACACACAGGTGTACAGGCTGCATATAGCCTGATTCGGGACAAGTCCAAGGAAAAGCAGATACTTGAACGAATAGAATCGAAGCCAACAGCCCTTTCTGCTGACTTATCTCTCGTAAGAGCTTCAGAGCTGTTACAACGCAGCTGCTACGCAGGCCAGATCATGAATGTGTGGGTAGAGGAAGGCGAGAAAATGGAGACAGACATGGCCTGGTTCGCACAGCGTTGTGCACTTATTGGACTGAAAGTGAGTGTTACGCTAGGTAATCCGGTAGATGCCGTATACCATGATGAATTCGCCTCTTATGATTTGATTTACACGGGTGAAGTGTTCGATGAGCATGTGACGCTGAGTCTATTAACGATGTATACGTTCCAAAATACGCTGTTCCTTATGGCATTGGATGACGAACGAAAAAGCGAGCTAGAACGTGAATGCAGACACGTCGTTATGATTCAGGATAGTGCTGAGCGGTTGCGTACGCTAATGACGTTGGAGGGGCGACTCATTCAAGAGGCCTTACTCTTGCCTACATACAGCTTCAGGGAAGAACATGCACACCACGTTTCGCTTCAGGATTACCGTGTCGTAGCATACGGTATGCCTGATCTGCGTCGATTGTGGGTGAAGAGAAGTCCAAATACAGAAGAAGATACTGCGAGTTATCCGGCGTATATCCCATTGTGGTAAAGAGTGTAATTACTACAATGGGATAGGCCGGTGGGGATACTTTTATACTGAAGGTGTCTTTATAAATTCAATTGGATTCGTACCTGGTTCCAGCAGCAGCGGAATGGAGAGAGAGCTTATGGTGTCCTCTTCATCCGTCTTAAACGTAAAAGTGATTTTCAAGCCAAACAGGACAAGCTCTACGGAAAACGTATCTTTTCCAGTGTATTCCATAGGCATTTCAATGGCATTCAATGTGGCCTGTAACCCATCGTTCGTCTGTTGAATAACGATCTCGCCGTAACCCGGATGATTATAACTTCCCGCATACGCATGGATAGGACGATCATGGGGATGAACCTGTGTCTCCACTGGTTTTTCCTCAACCGAGGTTTCTAAAGTCGTTGGTGTTTCAATGGTGTCTGTTGCTGCTTCGGAATCAGTTGAATCTCCAGTCACTAATTTGGCTAATCTCCCACTCCAATCTACTGGTTCCAATTCAAGCAAACGATCAATAACGTTAAAAGAAATCGTGTAGGGAAGAATGCTCCCATTCGTATTGCAAAGGACTACAACACCGATCTGTTCCTCTGGTAAAAAGGCGACCTGTGAAGCGAATCCATCGATTGCCCCACCATGATGGATCATGGCGTGTCCGCGATAAGAATCAATCATCCAGCCCAGACCGTACGTGCTAACAGGCAGCTCTTTGCTGTGGAATGGTGAATCACAAGCCATTTGCGGGCTGTGTGTAACAGCCAACTGTTCTTTGGAAATCAGTTGATTCCCACCCTGTTGCCCTTGATTCAACTGAAATTGTACCCAGGCGATCATATCGACCAGATTGCTGTTAATGGAGCCAGCAGGGCCTACGGCATCTATTTTCCGAAAAGGTATCCGCGTATTCTCACCGTTTTGATCCATATAAGGGAAGGCGAAGTCAGGTTGATTCTGCATCTCATCAACAGAGAAGACACTTGAATTCATACCAAGTGGATTAAATAGGGACTCCTGGACAACATTCTCCCATGAAGTTCCTTTGAGTTGCCCCACCAGATAACCAGCGGCCATATACATCAGGTTCTGATATTGCCACTTGTTGCGAAAGTCCTCATTAGGCTCCAGGTACTGAAGCGCGTTTACGAGTTCTTCTCTGCTCCGTGGTGAGTTATACCACGCCATCTCGTGCCTTGGAAGTCCGGAGCGATGACAGAGCATATCGCGGATGGTCAGGCGTTCTGTAGCTACCGGATCGAACATTTTGAAGTCTTTCAAATACGTTCTAACAGGTGTGTCCCACTTCAGAATGTCCTGATCGACGAGCAGGGCAGCGGTTGATGCTGTGAAGGCTTTGGTACTTGAACCGATCGCGAATAGGGTATGGGGTGTAACTTCAAGCTTGGATTCCAGATCGCGATAACCGTATCCTTTTTGCAAAATGACTTCATCCTTGTGAATAACGGCTACCGCTACACCTACTCCTTTCCAACGTTGAAGCTGCTCTTCCACAAAATCATCCAATCCATTCAGCAATGAGTGAAGGTAGGTTGTGTTCATTATTTTCCTCCAATTTAAAATAGAGTTGCACATCAATTAAGCTACATAATCGTGGTATGTAATTACATTGGTTGGGTTGTTATCTGTATTTACTATGAAGAATCTGGTTGGATTTTACATCCTACCCGAGACTGATTTTGTTACCAGATAGGGTATTGCGGCACTGATTGATGGAATGCTTGTCAAACTAGTCCGCATATATCGAACAAGTCCCTCATAACATGTACTAATCAAGTAGGGGTTCTGCTGTACGCACAATCCTGAAGTGAAAACATGTGCTAAAGGGGATGATGTCATGCGCCGAATATCATGGATGCTTGCCATGGTATTGGTCTTATCGACCTTACTTGCCGCCTGCGGGAAGAAGGATGCGGCAGCCGTGGTCAAAGATCTGAACGAAGTCGTAGGAGAAATGGAAAGTTATCAGGGGGCAGGCGTTATGACGCTGCATACCGGAGATACGCCGCAGCAGTACAAGGTCGAGGTATGGCATCAAAAGCCTTCATATTATCGTATCGCGTTAACGAATGCCAAAAAGGATGTAACACAAATTGTACTGCGCAATGATGAGGGCGTATTTGTCCTGACACCGAGTCAGAACAAAAGCTTCCGTTTCCAGAGTAACTGGCCGGATAACCAAGGCCAAGTTTACCTCTACGAGACGCTGATCCGCAGCATAACAGGTGATTCGACCCGCCAGTTTGCCGATGAGAAGGAAAGCTATGTATTCGATGTAGCTGCCAACTACAATACACATGCATTGGTCAGACAGAAAATATGGTTAAACAAAAGCGATTACGCTCCAAAACAGGTAGAAGTATCCGACTCGAATGCCAATGTGGTGGTCGATGTGAAGTTCGATAGCTTTAAATTTGGTACCGAATTTGAGAAAGACGCGTTTGACATGCAGCGTAATATGACTGCTGCTACTGAAAATGGTGGCAAGGTTGGTACTGACTCAGGCGCGGCTCCTGCTGGGGAGGGTAAAGAGACTACCAATCCTCAAGCTGCAACAGAGGAAGGTTCTGCATCGAATCCAAGCGGAACCGTTAGTGATGGGCAGACGGGTGTGAGTGATAACGCCGAGCAGCAAGGTTCAGAAGATCCAGCCAGTGGGAAAGGAACCGAAGAACCGACATCGGCCGAGCCGGAAGGTACAGGCAGCTTCGGGGTTATTCAGCCGACCTATGCACCGGAAGGCGTTAAGCTGAAAGACGATCAGATCGTGGAAGGATCAGGAGACTATTCGGTTATGCTTCGCTACGAAGGAACATATAATTACACGATTTTTGAAGCGCGGCCGCAGGACAGAGCCGTATCACTTGCCCCATCGCGTGTTCTGGATCTTGGATTCACCCTCGGAATGATAAGTGGAGATGCGTTGCAGACACTCACATGGATGTCAGACGGAGTGGAGTACAGGATTACAAGCGCAGATTTGCCAGATAACGAGATGATACAGATTGCGACTTCAATGCAGGAAGAGTCAGGGAAATGATTTGGAAAGTATAGTCGTCTTAACATAAGGAATGCTAAGAAGCATCGGAGATGAATTCTCCGGTGCTTTACTGCATATACAAGTCTTCGTTCCGTTTTATAGCAATGATTCGCAGAATTTGATTTCGGTTGAAGCTATGAGTATCAACAGCCCATGACCCTGCGTAAGATAAGCAAGGATTAGGTCCAGTGCACTCAATAATGCAAAACACGCTTCTACGCGGGAGGAACCGGGTAAATAATACGATATAAGCAGATGAGTTACGTTATGGAGAGATGAATATCTCATTCATGGTCTGGCTTATGGGTCTTATTCCGCGTTTGCTCCCGACTTCAGGATAGCGCTCCTGTATGTGTTTTGGACTGCAGATCTTCCGTTCATTTGACAGTCACATGCTTGAGCATTACGATGGAGTCTGACGTGAGCCGGATTAAGATGATTAGAGAAGGTGACTTAACGTGCAAGAACAATATCGGCCGACCCAAGCGGAAATCAATTTGGATCATTTGTGCAACAACGTAGACGCTTTCCGTGAAACATTGCCGCAAGGCAAGAAACTGCTCGCTTGTGTGAAGGCAAATGCCTATGGACATGGGGCAGTGGAGATGGCCAGAGAACTGGAACGAGTTGGCGTGGATTACTTAAGTGTAGCTTTTCTTGACGAAGCGCTTGAATTGCGACAACACGGAATTACCCTTCCGATTCTGGTATTGGGCTACACGCCGCCAGAAGGCATCGCTGAAGCATGGAAACATGATGTAACCATTACGCTGTTCAGTAAGGAAGTACTCGAAGCCATTCAACATCTGGAGACGGGCACATCCTCTCGTAAGCTCAAGGTTCACATCAAAATCGACAGCGGCATGGGCAGACTTGGCCTGTTGCCTGGCGAAGAGGCAGTTGCTTTTATTCAGGAAGCAGCCAAGCTGAAGCAGGTGATGCTTGAAGGCATGTTTACCCATTTTGCCAAGGCGGATGAAAAAGACAAGACCTATACACTGGAGCAGTATCGACGGTTCCGAGGCGTGGTTGATGCGCTGCGGGATCAGGGATGTGTCATCCCGATTATACATACGGCGAACAGCGCCGCTACCATTGATACGCCGGAGTTGTCCTACGATATGGTACGTGTGGGCATTAGTCTGTACGGATTGTATCCTTCGGGAGAGGTGAATCATCAGGTAGTGAAGCTGTCCCCGGTATTGACACTGAAGACGAAGGCGGTTCTGGTCAAAACGCTGCCACCTCATTGGGGTGTCAGCTACGGAACCCGTTATGTAACACAAGGGAACGAACGAATAGCGACCCTGCCTATAGGCTATGCAGACGGATTTTCAAGAATGCTGTCAGGTAAAGCACAAGTACTTGTGCGCGGCCGCCGCGTTCCCGTCGTCGGTACGATCTGCATGGATCAGTGTATGGTGTCGCTACAATCTTTTGCAGCAGAAGCAGAAGAAATTCAAGCCGGCGAAGAGGTTGTTCTCATCGGCCACCAATCGGGTGCAGTCATAACTGCAGACGAAGTGGCATCTCAGCTCGGTACGATTCCCTACGAAGTGATCTGCATGATGGCGCATCGAATCCCGCGGGTTTATACCCGTAATGGAGCAGTAGTCGCCAGAATCAACCCTCTTTTGACATCCTGATAGCTCGACTGGACGCTATTACCAATAAACTTTTTTTCAGAACAGAAGGAAAACTGTCGGAGCATCTCGAATTATGAATGATGACTGGGATGAAAAATCCTGAAAAGAGATGTTTGGTCTGTACGAATATTGTTCCCCGTGTTTATAATGGAGTACAGCATACTTGATATACTCGGGGCATATATATTCCTTTGTATAAAAGTTCTGGAAAAACGTAATACTGGTTCACAATGGCGAAAGGTTTGTGGGGGTGGAAGAAAGGTGGCCAACTTGCAGAACACCAAGCGGATCATGATCAGTTTGCCTGATTATCTTTTGCAAGAAGTGGATGGCATCGTAGCGCTGGAGAATTCCAACCGCAGCGAATTGATTAGGCAGGCCATGAAGCTGTATTTGACGGAGCGTAAGAAACGTTACATCCGTGAATCGATGCAGCGAGGGTACATGGAGATGGCGAAGATTAACCTCACCATGGCATCCGAGGCCTTTCACGCGGAGGAAGATGCGGACAGCACTCTGGACCGCTTAGTTAGCGGGGTGTAGACATTGATCGTAAAACGCGGTGACGTTTTTTTTGCGGATCTTTCTCCCGTTGTTGGTTCCGAGCAAGGTGGAGTCAGGCCGGTTCTGGTCATCCAGAATGACATCGGCAACCGGTTTAGTCCTACTTGTATTGTGGCGGCGATCACCGCCCAGATCCAAAAGGCAAAGCTGCCGACGCATGTGGAGATTGATGCGGCGGCACACGGCTTTGACCGGGACTCGGTTATTTTGCTCGAACAAATACGGACGATTGATAAGCAGAGGCTGACCGACAAGATTACCCATCTGGACGAGGAGACCATGAAACTGGTCAACGAAGCCTTACAGATCAGCCTGGGTTTAATCGATTTTTAAGGCACCAGGCAGTTGTTTCTTTGTTCTGCCGTGCCATCCGTAGACAATGGATGTTCCTTGCAGGAACACACAATTTCAGACAGCAATCAAAAGAGCGTACAACAGCCTAATGGCTGGGGTACGCTCTTTTGATTAAAGCTTCATGAAAGCGTAGAACATTGTGAAGCTTTTCGTTATAATGATACCTGAGAAACCGTTTACGTTAATCGACATATATAGAGGTGGAGGAGACATATGAGCATTTATATTGATCAGGAGAAGCTTCAATTTCATCTACAGACTCAAAAGGCAAGCTATGTATTTCAGGTCCTGCCTTCGGGATATTTGGTACATTTATATTATGGCAAAAAACTGCGTGATACCGATCTGAGCTGGCTTCATGTGCGTACAGAGCGTGCTTCGTTCAGCCCAAATCCGGTGCCGGAAGATCGGACGATCTCTTTCGACACGTTGGCAGTAGAACTGCCGGTGTATGGTACAAGTGATTTCCGTAATCCGGCAATCCAATTGGAGCTTGAGAATGGTTCAACCGTTTCCGAGTTTACGTATACAGGCCATCGACTGATCAAAGGAAAGACAGCGCTTACCGGACTGCCTGCAACTTATGTTGAGTCCGACGATGAAGCCGAGACACTCATCGTTGAGCTGGAGGACCGTGTTGCAGGGATCAAGATTGAACTTAGCTACACGGCCTTTACGGCCTTTAATGCGATTACGCGTTCCATGCGTATCATTAATGAGAGCGCTACCTCGGTGAATATTGCACGTGCGCTCAGCTCTTCCGTTGATTTCCCACATGCCGATTACGAATTGCTGCAATTGTCAGGAGCATGGACGCGTGAACGGGACATCGTTCGCAGACCTCTTGCTTCCGGCCTGCAAGGCATCGAGAGCCGTCGGGGCTCAAGCAGTCACCAGCAGAACCCGTTCATTGCACTGATGACACCGGGTACAGGCGAAGATCAGGGTGAAGTCTACGGGTTCAGTCTTGTATATAGCGGCAGCTTTACTGCACAGGCAGAAGTGGATCAGTTTCACACCACTCGTGTATCGCTTGGAATCAATCCGTTTGAGTTCAGCTGGAAGCTGGATTCGCAGGAGTCATTCCAGACGCCTGAGACGGTCATGGTCTATTCGGACGCAGGTCTCGATGGTATGTCTCAGTCGTATCATAATCTGTATCGCGAACGCCTTGCACGTGGCAAGTTCCGTAATGCAGAGCGTCCGGTACTGGTCAACAACTGGGAAGCGACCTATTTCGGCTTCAACGCAGATAAGATTGAGCAGATCGCCCAGGCAGGGAAGAAGCTTGGCATTGAACTGTTCGTACTGGATGACGGATGGTTCGGACATCGGGACAGCGATAACTCGTCACTCGGTGACTGGATTGTGGACAAGAACAAACTGCCACAAGGTCTGGATGATTTGGCCAACCGGGTAACCAGTCTGGACATGCAGTTCGGATTATGGTTCGAGCCTGAGATGATTTCGCCAGACAGCGAATTGTACCGTGCTCATCCGGACTGGTGTCTGCATGTGCCGGATCGTCGCCGGACGGAAGGGCGTCAACAATTGGTACTCGATTTCTCCCGTCAGGATGTGCGTGATGAGATTGTACGCATGCTAAGCGATGTGCTTGGATCTGCGCCGATCACTTATGTGAAATGGGACATGAACCGGAATATGACGGAAGTGGGTTCTGCATTGCTTCCACCAGACAGACAGCGTGAGACTGCGCATCGTTATATGCTTGGATTGTACGAAGTCATGGAACGTATTACTTCAAGGTTCCCGAATATCCTGTTCGAGAGCTGTTCAGGTGGTGGCGGCCGTTTTGATCCAGGTATGCTGTATTACATGCCGCAAACGTGGACCAGCGATAATACGGACGCGATATCCCGTCTGCGTATTCAGTATGGTACAAGCCTGGTATATCCGGTAAGTTCAATGGGGTCGCATATCTCAGCGGTTCCAAATCACCAGGTCAACCGAATTACTTCTCTAGAGATTCGTGGACATGTCGCGATGTCGGGTAACTTTGGATACGAGTTGGATTTGACTCGTTTCACAGAGGAAGAGAATGCTATCGTGAAGGCTCAGGTTGAGCTGTACAAAGAAATTCGGGGAACCATCCAATACGGAACGTTCCGGCGCTTGCTAAGTCCGTTTGAGGGAAATGAAACGGCATGGATGTTTATTGCCCCAGATGGCAGCGAAGCCGTTGTATTCTACTTCCGTGTGCTGTCTGAACCGAATGCACCGCTCCAACGTCTGAAGCTGAAGGGCCTGGACCCTGATGCGGATTACCGCCTGAAAGGTGGCTCCGAGACGTTTACCGGGGATGCGCTGATGTATGGTGGGATCTCTGTAGGCCGTGCATCGGGAGACTATCTGAGTGAAATGTTCCGCTTCGAACGGGTATAATAAACTGGCGTGAAAGCAGTGTTTGTCAGGGGAGACCGGGAGACGTCGTGAAGACGTTTTTCGGTCTTTCCTTATGACTGAGATGAAGGTTTGATACGTAATCTCAATTGTAAGAACTTGTAACCTGGACGAATGCTGGAAATCTGAACGGGATTTTGTGATAATATAAGGGAGAGGAATCTGCATGAATGCAGGTTCGATACTGTGATTACAGCAGCAAAGCTGCCCTGAACAAGCTTCAACTGAACGATTCAGGAAGGAAAGAGGGATTTATTTGTCTGAACAGGAAACGGTTCTGGAACCCAATGAAGAAACAATAAAGGCAGAACGCCATGAACGAATCATCAAACAGGTAGCCAAGGAACTGTCACTGTCCTTGAAGCAGGTCCGCACCACGTCGGAGCTTCTGGACGAAGGCAATACGATTCCATTTATCGCCCGCTACCGTAAAGAAATGACTGGAGAGCTGGATGAGAACCAGCTGCGGCTCATTGAAGAGCGCATCGTTTACTTGCGCAATCTGGAAGACCGCAAAGTGGAAGTCATCCGTATTATAGAGGAACAAGGCAAGCTGACTGGAGAACTGAAACAGTCTATCACTCAGGCAGTTAAGCTGCAGGAAGTGGAGGACTTGTACCGTCCGTTTCGTCAGAAGCGGAAAACCCGTGCCAGTGTAGCGAAGGAAAAAGGTCTCGAGCCACTCGCTGTCTGGATCTGGGGTCAACCAAAGCAAGGGGACCCTCTGGAGGAAGCTGCGCGTTATATCAATGCTGAACTTGGGGTAGAAGATGCCGAGGTTGCACTTCAGGGAGCCAAAGACATTTTGGCTGAGAATATTGCAGATGATGCTGCTATTCGTGCATGGATTCGTCGTTATACGCTCGATCATGGCATGCTGACTTCGGAAGCGAAGGATGCTGAGCAGGAGTCTGTATATGAGAACTACTATGATTATCGTGAATTAGCCAAAAAAATGCCTCCTCACCGTATTCTCGCCATTAACCGCGGTGAACGTGAAAACATTTTGAAAGTGGGTCTGGACGTGCAGCCTGAACCGGCTCACCGTCATATGGAAGGACAAATCATTAAGGGTGCATCTGCGGTCCAGGACGTTTTGCGTGCTGTGATTGAAGATGCATACAAACGATTGATTGCCCCTTCGATTGAGCGTGAGGTTCGTGCAGAGCTGACGGAAAAAGGTGAAAACCAAGCGATATCCGTATTCTCGGCTAATCTTCGTAATCTCCTGCTTCAGCCGCCGATTCATGGCAAACGTGTGCTTGGTGTCGATCCTGCCTATCGTACCGGTTGTAAACTGGCTGTGGTCGACGATACGGGCAAGCTACTGGAAGTGGCTGTTACGTACCCAACGCCACCACACAACAAGAAGCGTGAAGCTGCTGAGGTTTTCCATCGGATGATCAAGCAATATGATATCGGATTGATTGTCATCGGTAATGGTACGGGATCTCGTGAAACAGAACAGTTTGTTGCCGAGATTATTCAGGAGAACGGGGACGAAAGTCTCGTATATCTGATCGTCAATGAAGCTGGAGCCAGTGTATATTCTGCATCCAAGCTGGCGCAGGAAGAATTCCCGGATCTTGACGTTGCTGAGCGAAGTGCTGCTTCGATTGCCCGTCGGGTGCAAGACCCGCTGGCTGAACTCGTTAAAATCGATCCAAAAGCCATTGGTGTAGGCCAATACCAACATGACGTATCTCAAAAAATATTGGAAGAAAGCCTGAAGGCTGTTGTGGAATCCGCAGTTAACCATGTGGGCGTGGATGTGAACACGGCTTCGCCTTCATTGCTTTCCTATGTTGCGGGTGTAAATGCCACCATTGCCAAAAATATTGTGAAATACCGGGAAGAGAACGGCCGGTTTACGAATCGTCGCCAGTTGCAAAAAGTACCGCGTCTGGGTGCCAAAACCTATGAGCAATGCGTAGGCTTTATGCGGATTGGCGAAGGTGAGAATCCGCTGGATCGCACACCAATTCACCCTGAATCGTATAAGGTCGTTGACCAGCTCTTTAAGGAGCTTCAGGTTGCACTGGACAAGCTGGGCAGCAAGGAACTGTCTGTTCTCCTGTCGGAGCAACAACCGGAACAGCTGGCTGTGAAGCTGGATGTGGGTGTACCTACACTGCGTGACATTCTAGACAGCTTGCAGCGTCCGGGTCGTGACCCGCGTGAGGAAATGCCGCTACCGATCTTCCGCACGGATGTGCTCAAAATTGATGATTTGGTGGAAGGCATGGAGCTGCAAGGTACGGTTCGTAACGTGATTGACTTTGGTGCTTTTGTTGACATCGGCATCAAGAGTGACGGACTTGTCCACATCTCACAGCTGAGTAATGGTTACGTCAAACATCCAATGGATGTTGTATCTGTCGGGGATAATGTAACGGTTTGGGTGATGAACGTGGATAACAAAAAGGGCCGTGTCGGCCTCACGATGAAAAAGCCTGCTTCTTCTAAGCAGTCTTCCTAATATCCAACACAATGATCGGAGAACAGCCTTCCCTGTAATGGGAAGGCTGTTTGTTGTCAGTTATCATAGTACTGTTGCCCGTACTGTATTCTTCGAAGGGATTTTATGAAAGAAGTAAGAGCTTGAAGTGGACGGAGAGAGTGGCGTCAGATTTTTAGAGTTCGCTGTCCGCGCTGCGCGGGGTGCCACTTGTCGGTTTGTTTCGGTAAAAGAACCAGCATTCGTTCAGCAGCTTGATCTGTCTGCTGTCCTTTTTGTGAAATGCACGCATCAGTTGATTGCAAAGCCATTGAGGCAAGGGTATCTCCTCCTCTTGCATAATTCATCTGTACGTTAGCATATGTGGCAATAGCCTGGACTGTGCGAATAACCCGTGATGAACACGGAAAATTCAATATGTATACGGATATATGAGGGGCGGGGCCCATGAATGTAGGATTGAAAAAAATGAAAAAAAGCGCAACCTCCGCTTTTAGGAGATGCGCTTTTGGTTCCATCCTGCATTAATAATAAGTCCATAGGTGGATTAGAATGATTCCATCTCTTCTTCATACCATTGCTCTAATTGAGCTTGAAGCGCCCGGATCTCAGTGAGCAGGGAAATCAAAGGATATTCACTCTCTCTTAGTGCTGCAAAGCTTTGTTCAAGCGCATTGATATAATCAAGGCCTCCGATGACGGAGAGTTGCTCGTCCAGAAGATCAAGATTGTCACATTCGGCGATTGCCCAAGGCAGAACAGGTACATCTGCTGCGGTAAGTTTGTCAATTTCTTTGTGCAGGCGCAGGTTGAGCGCACTGAGTTGATAAGCGTAATCGGCAGGCATTTCCACAAACTGCAATTGCTGTTCCTGCTGCAGGATGACGTAGCGCATTGTAGGCATAACGAGTAATAATCTCCCCTCATACATTCTACTTGACAGTGTAGCCTACGAAACGGTTAAAATTCAAGTATTATGGCGGAAAAACAAATGGCCCAAGAGGTGTGAAAGGAGGAAAAACCGATGGAGAATAAGGAATTGCAGCAATGGATTGAGCAGGTGTCACTCGATCATTTCGGGGTTCCATTCACTCACGAGGCGCTGTTTAACCGTCGTCTGACCACTACAGGTGGGCGTTATATGCTCAAGAGTCACCGGATAGAGATTAATCCTCATCAGCTCGAAGCTTATGGGCGGGAAGAGGTTGAAAAAATCATCAAGCATGAACTGTGTCACTACCATCTGCACATTCGTGGACGCGGCTACCAACACCGAGACCCTGAATTCAAGGCCTTGTTGCAGAAGGTGGGCGGTTCTCGATTCTGCCAGTCCCTTCCGGATGGAAAGGGCAGAAAGCCATTACCGTATCGCTATAAGCTGGTGTGCAAGAGCTGTGGCACGGAATATTTGCGTAAACGCAAAGTTGATCCGAAGCGGTACCGCTGTGGTCGATGTGCCGGCAAGTTGGGGATTCATACCATCTGAGGTGAACGTTTTTTGGAAACAACACTTCTTACCACAAGACCACAAGACTATATGCAATATGCTCCCTGATGAGCATTTATGGGAGTATCTGAAGCTTATAAAGAAAGTCACCGAAGGCATGTTGACTTGGAATATTAATCATGATAAATTTAGGTTATTCAAGATTATTATTCCCTGATAGCTCAGTTGGTAGAGCACTCGACTGTTAATCGAGTTGTCACAGGTTCGAGCCCTGTTCGGGGAGCCATTCTTGGAGAGATACCCAAGTGGCTATAAGGGGACCCTCTGCTAAGGGGTTAGACTGCGTAAGTGGTGCGAGGGTTCGAATCCCTCTCTCTCCGTTCTGATTTACTTCTCTGTATAAGGGATGAGAACCCTAAAGGTTCGTCGGAGCATACGCTTCGTAAGCAATACATCGCAGTCTCGAATGAAGTGAGAGTATCCCTCTCTCTCCGTTCTGAACAAAACATAATCCCCCTCCTCAGTAACCTTTAACGGATACTGAGGAGGGGGATTTTTGATGTATCGTCATTTTGCCAATGTACAAGAAAGAATGCCCGATTGCGTCCCTATAATGAAATGCCCAATACCTCGTACAAACCCTTCTTGCCGGCTTCTGTGACTTCAACTGAACGGCTGCCTGCCTTCTGGCGGGTCCAGTCCAGCTCAGACAAGCGGCGCCCCAGTTCGTCTCCCAGTACTCCGGAGATATGGTGACGACGTTCACTCCAATCCAAACATTTGCGAGCCACAGCGCGGCGTGATCCAGCTTTCCCTTCAAGCATAATTCCAAAAGAAGTGAACCATTGAACCCCTTTCTCTGTAATGTGGTAATCCTTGGCCTGCTCATCCTCAGGTTCTTCGAGATAACCTTCCCGTAATAAAGCTTCACACAACGATATCCCCAATTTTCCGGCAAGATGCCCATAACAGGTTCGAGCAAAGCTTAGATGTTGAAGCTGGTTGGACTGTTTGAGGGATCTCACTTGTACTGGTGCGGCGATACTTCCCATCGTCTCAATCAGAAAAGCAACCTCTTTGCCTGCGAGACGATAGTATCGATGTCGTCCTTGCTGTTCAACGACGAGCAGCCCGCCTTCGACCAGCTTGGCGAGATGACTGCTTGCTGTTTGAGGAGTAACACCCGCCATGTATGCAAGTTCGCCGGCAGGAAGCGCACGACCATCCAACAAAGCTTCCAAAAAAATAGCACGACTGGGATCAGCAATTAACGATGCAATCACAGAAATATTCGGATAGGTATTCATACTTCGATGATACCTTAACTATTGGTGTATTACAATTCAATCATGCATGAATTACAACCTAAGAGATGGAAGGGATGGATTACAGAATGGAGGAAGAAGCATTGTATACCAATGATAGAACGCAAAAAGAGTTTGAACCGGTGAAGCATCTGGGCTTGAACAGAGAGCTGATACAGCACGAGGTGATAAATCCAAGTATTTTGTACTATGGCACACCGGTATTGCTGCTGAGCACGTTAAATGAAGATGGAACGACAAACTTGTCGCCCCTTTCTTCATCATGGGCACTTGGAGACTGCTTGGTACTTGGAGTCGGTATTCAGGGCAAAGCCTTTGAGAACCTGAGTCGTCATCCCGAATGTGTGATTAATCTGCCGGATGCATCCATGTGGGAGCAGGTTGAGGGACTGGGGCGTTATACCGGAATATATCCCGTTCCTGAGGAGAAAAGGAGGATGGGATTTGAGTTTTGCGATGATAAATTTGCCGTCTCTGGACTGACACCCCAAAGTTCAGTTCAGGTTGAGCCGGATAAAATAGAGGAATGTCCGCTCCAGATTGAAGCCGCGGTACAACACATTCGTATTCCCGAACATACACCTTTCATGGCGATTGTGGAAGTGAAAGCGTTGAATGTACACGCACATACCCGACTGATTTCAGGTTTGAACAAGATTAACCCAGAGAAGTGGAACCCTTTAATTTATAATTTCCGACACTATTATGGACTTGGAGAAAGGTATGGGGAGAGTTTTCGGGCAGAGAAGTGATTTGTGGATTCTGAAATAGCATAGACTACCAATAAGTAATCCAGAATATATGAAGTGGGGCCAGTTGTGGTGCTACTTCTTTCTGTCTATATGAGGCTTCATTAAGGTTTCATGCGAGTAATCAAAGAATTCGGTTATTTTATTAGGCAGGGATTGGGTAAATAGTAAAGAAAGATACATGTAAGCATATACATAAGAGGGGTGATGAACATGGAAATGGAATACTTAATGCGTGTACTCATAGCTGGCATATGCGGCGTGTTGATCGGATATGAGCGCAAGAACCGAATGAAGGAAGCGGGGATACGTACACACTTTGTTGTTGCGGTGGGTGCAGCATTGATGATGATTGTATCTAAGTATGGCTTTCAGGATCAGGCAGGCTGGGCGAATCTCTCGCTTGACCCATCCAGGATTGCCGCACAGGTGGTCAGTGGGGTTGGCTTCATTGGAGCCGGGATGATCTTCACACAGCGCCACACGGTCCGGGGATTGACGACAGCGGCGGGAATCTGGGCGACTGCAGGAATGGGACTGGCTGTGGGTTCGGGATTGTATTGGACTGGGGCTGGGGTAACGCTGCTTATTGTAGTGGCACAGATGCTGCTGCATCGGCCGACACGCTGGTTGGTGTCCGCGAGAACAGAGACGCTGACCATTCGACTGCTAAAGGAAGGGGACACCCTCAAAACCGTTTTGGCTTTGCTTGGACAGGAGAAAATCTCGGTGGTTGGGTTCAAAACAGAACAGCAAATAAGCACAGACTCCGGGGAGGAGACTGTACTTGAATTCACTCTGCAACTGCCTGGATCATATAGGGCCGAGCAATTAATTGTTTTATTACAGGATGTGCCTCACGTTCGATCCGTTGATATGAGGTGAGCCCAGGCTATCGCTGGTTCGTTATGTCGCGCAATGCCGAGCTATCACGACAATCGATTACTGACCGCCTTCAACGACGGTCTCCGGCCGGGAAACGGGCTTGCCTTCAAGAACACACTGAATGGCATGTGCGACACCATGCTCCACATTGGTCAAAGAGATAGCCTTGGCAAGCGCCTTAATCTCCGGTTCAGCATTGCCCATGGCAATACCGAGTCCTGCCATTTTCAGCATGGATACATCGTTGAAGTTATCACCAATGGCTGCTGTATCTTCCATGGAAATGTTCAGATGAGCTGCCAGTTTGCTTAAGGCGTTACCTTTGGATACATCAGGATGCTGCATTTCAAAGTTGTGTTCAGAGGACACCACCATGGCTACATCGGAGCGAGAAGCAAAGTATTCGCGTCCCTGCTGCAATTGAGCCGGATCCATTGAAAAGGCCATAATATTGTAAATGTAAGCTTCGGAAGGGATTTCCTGATGGGAGTTTACGCGGTGATAGTCTTTCTTGTCATAGTGCTTCTTAACAGCTCGAATAAGGCGTTCAATATCCTCCCCAGGACTCGAACCCAGGATGCGATCCATCTCAGCGAGCATCGCCTCGTGGCTGCTTATAGGAGCGTAAATACCCTGTTGTGTGGAGGCCTCGTAGTAGCAATGATGATCCTCCAGCCACTGCATGACGGATGCGGCCGTTTCACGCTCAAGTGGAAGATGGAATAGGCGTTCACCGTTGGCATCGTGGATGGTAGCTCCGTTGGAGCCGATGACTGGTGTGTTAATTCCGCCTTCGCTGCTTATAGTTAATACGTCGGAATAGACCCGACCTGTAGCAATCGTAATCTTCAATCCTTCTTGTTGCGCCTTATGGATTGCAGCTGCGTTTTCCGGGCTGATCTGACTATCTCTGTTCAATAGGGTTCCATCTAAATCGGTAGCAAATAATTTCATATGTTACAACTCCTTTTCAATTGTAGGTTCAGGAATGAGAATCTCGACTTGTTGCTCGGCTAGAAAAGTCCGCCAATCTTGGGAAGGCCATTGATCTGTAATTAACATATCAACGAGTGACCAGTCCGCAAAACGATAACCATAACGCTTATCAAACTTGGAATGGTCAGCGAGTACAATAACCTGTTTTGCAGCCTGCATCATTTTGTGCTTGATCTTTCCTTCTTCTTCAGAGGCACTGAAGCCATCCATCGTAATTCCGCCAATGCCGATAAAGGCTTTGTCTACATAATAATGGGAAAGAGTTTCAATCACTGAAGTACCATAGACATAACGTTGCTCCTTATCGACTTTGCCGCCCAGCAAACGAATCTCGACAGCAGTATGATTGGAGAGAAGATCAGCTGAATAAATGGAATTGGTGATGACAGTACAGGACTTGCCATTTAGATTTTCGGCACAAGTCTGCACTGTAGTGGAAGAATCCAGAATAATGTGTTCGCCTTGGCGGACGATAGCAGCGGCTAGCTTGCCAATAGCTCTTTTTTCATCGGAAATGTGGAGCAAACGATCTTTATAGGATCGGTGCTCATCTGGTGGAATGGGGAGAATTGCACCTCCGCGCGTTCGGATAATGGCATCCTGTTCTTCGAGCTTGATCAGATCCCTTCGTGCTGTGTCCCGGGATACGTCAAAGAGGGATACAATATCATCAGCCGAGATGCGATTGTGTTTACGCAAATGTTCAATAATCAGCTGCATTCGTTCTTCCTGAAACAAACGTGCCGCCTCCTTATACGTAGCTGACCGTGTATATAACTGATAGGTTAATTATAAGTAATAATAATGATATTTGCAATATTATAAGTGAATGTAAGTGTATTTAAGTTTTTTGATGCTAATTTTACAAATTACGATGATTACGGTGATAAATATGTGAAAGAGAAATCAGGCGTGAGCATGCTCTTGACCTCATGAAGAAGGGGTGAAAAGGAGTGCATAAAAAAGTTTGAAAAAAAGTGTTGCACATTTAAGTTGGCCTATGATATACTCATTCTTGTCGCCAAGAAAGACAACTTGTTTACAAGGCCCGTTGGTCAAGGGGTTAAGACACCTCCCTTTCACGGAGGTAACAGGGGTTCGAATCCCCTACGGGTCATTATCTTCACCCCCTCAGGGATGTACAATCCTTATGAGGAATCCTCAAAAAGTCATAGCTCCTAAACAAAAGAGTTACGCATGGCACATCCGGTGAAGTTACAGCAAGAGCCATTAGCTCAGTTGGTAGAGCACCTGACTTTTAATCAGGGTGTCGAAGGTTCGAGCCCTTCATGGCTCACCATTTTTACAATTGAATATGCGGTCGTGGTGGAATGGCAGACACGCTATCTTGAGGGGGTAGTGGGTGTATACCCGTGGAGGTTCGAGTCCTCTCGACCGCATCACAGCAACAAACGTTATAAGATAGACTCTCATGATTATTCATGGGAGTCTATCTTTGTGTTATGAGAAATACCGGAACGTATTCCTGGGATTAAAAGGCTGAGGATTCAGGAAGGTTGTGGTATAATTTAGGTACATGTATTGATTATTACGGTTGGAAGGCGGTTCTGTATGCAGTCGATCTATGAGCGAATTGAACACCTGATTGCCGAACGAGGAATGACCAAGAAGGCTTTCTGCCAACAGCTGAAGATCAGCACGGGCAATCTGGGTGACTGGAAACGCGGTAAATCTATTCCGAGTACGAATAAACTAATTGAGATTGCTTCGTTTTTTGATGTGAGCCTTGATTGGCTCATGATTGGGCGTCCATCCAAGGAGGCGATGGTACGGGAAAAACGGGAGGATTATTTTTTTGACGTGTTGCGGCAATTGAATTGCCAAGAAAGCGAATTATCGACTGTGGAACAGTCTTTTATCAGTGAATATATTGAATTTACCCGTTATCGCAAATCCAAGGAAAGCAGAGATTCAGGCGACTTTCGTTACAAGGGAGAAGATAAGCCCAAAGGAGACGATCTGTTGTAGTACAAGTTAGTGGAAGCTACGACTTGACTGGATTATCTGCGTATATAAAAAAACCTCTGAACACATCCAAAACCCGTCGGAGAGTGGTCCAGAGGTTTTTTTCTTTGAAACTCGTTGCAACATGAACATGCGATTCCGAAAGTTGTTAGTCTGATAGATGTATAGCCTTTACTTGCGGAATGTGAGGCTAGGTTTGCCCAAAAGATCGGAGCGAAGGGTGTTCCAGATCTGAAGGCATTGCTCCTGAAGTTCCCAAGCAGCCATTCCGAGCAAACGAACACCAATCCCGCCTGTAGCGAGCAAACTAGCCCCGGCAAGCATGCGACCATCTGGGGGAAGAATGGACCGTACGGACTCCAACTGTGCTGCGCCCAATCCAGGGGCAATCATCCATAAAGCTGCAGTATGGGTGTAGTTTAACAACGCTGCGGATGATTTTGGATCGTCCGACTCTGGTTCGAGCCCGAAGCGATCCCATACGGCCAATTGCTTCCCTTGCCAGATTTCTGTCAGACTGCGATATCGCTTGAACTGAAAGACTTCTCCCCGATGAATCCGTCCAGCGGACCAGATATCCGCATACGCAAGTATTGCTTGTTCACCCAGCTCAAAGGTCGTGGTGAGTGATGATGAGCTGCCTTTAAACGGGATAACGCATTCAGGGAAGTACTCCAGCACCGCTCGTTGCTCCAGCCGAAAGTGATGGTTCACAGATGACGGAACAGTAGGTGTTGGATGAAGCCTCGTGGCTGATGTACTGCTTAGCATTAAGTGAGTATTCTGGCCCAATTGCCATTCGGATCGATAATGATCACCGTTCAGCACGCCTGGAGAGACGTCTGAGGTGTATACACATAATTCATCTCCGCCACCCGGAGGTCGAAAGGATCGACTGAAACGCAGAGGGGCGCTATAATACCGATCGGTCATGACGGTGCGCCCGCCTTGGAGGGCGAAAGTGGCCCGAAGCTCGCTGCGGCGTATCACGGCCTCTCCGGTACTGCGGTTCGGTCCATGTTCAACTCCATGTGAAGAGGAAGAAGGATTAGTGGCTGTGAGTCGTTCCGTGCTCATGAGTGTGGGTATGCAGATGCGCAGCGGAAGCATCGTCATCCATATATTGATGTTCAAGCCAATGGACGATTTCGGATACCCCTTCACCACTCATCAGGTTCGACATCACATAAGGCCGTCCTTCGCGTACCCGTTCAGTATCATCCTTCATCACTTGCAGACTTGCGCCAACATAAGGGGCGAGGTCGGTCTTATTAATCAGTAGCAGGTCAGAACGTGTAATACCTGGACCGCCTTTGCGAGGCAGTTTTTCCCCTTGAGCCACATCAATAATGTAAATGAATACGTCCGCCAGTTCAGGGCTGAATGCAGCAGAGAGATTGTCGCCGCCGCTTTCGATAAAGATCAGTTGCAAGTCCGGGAAGCGTTCAATCAACTCATCAACGGCTTCAAAATTCATTGAAGCATCCTCGCGAATAGCGGTATGTGGGCAGCCTCCTGTCTCTACACCGATAATACGTTCCGGTGCGAGTGCATTCTGACGCAGCAAAATCTCGGCATCTTCCTTTGTGTAAATATCATTGGTAATAACGGCCAGGCTGTAGCGTGTACGCAATGCCTTGGACAGCTTCTCTACTAAGGCCGTTTTTCCTGAACCTACCGGCCCACCGATTCCGATTCGCATCGGGCGACTCCGATCAAATACCTTACGTTCCCACTCCGCATGATGCGTATGATTAGCTCCTCCACACATAACAAATTCCTCCTTGGTTTTGAATTAATGTAGTTAGGACATAAACAGACGGGCTGGCAGGCTCTCGTGCCGCATAGCATAGATTTCCTGGGCAATACCGAAGCTGTGCATGTCTTCCGGGTCGTTATCCCGAATTTGAGACCATTCAGAATCAATATCATTCAAAAGTTTTTGGATAAGCATCTGTGCTTCGGTTTGCCCGATGGGCAGAAGACGCAGAGCGCTATTTACATAAGCATTAACTGAGGTGTACAGATGTCCGGTGACGGCTTCGTCCAGTCCAATTTCCAGCTGATAATTGATGTAGCCTTGAATGGTTGTAATGCCGCAAAATGCACCGTGTTCCTGTACGGCTTCATCGATTAGAGAAAAGTCCATCCACGGATATAGTGATCTCGCGAGTTTGAGTAATCGCTTACCCATCTTGTGCCCACTTTCCCGTAGTTCCCTGGGGGTTCGCTGGGCGTGTACACGTTTGTCGTAAAGGGCTAGAAGGGCGGCATCCTGTTGCTCAATGGCTTGGTAGACACCCTTGATGGCAAGACCATCGAGTCGTACGAGGCTGGAATGAAGCTGGCCGCGAATGAATTGTTCAAGCTGGGCGGTGGTCCGTATCCTGCCGTCATGAGTGTATGCCTCCAGACCGAACGAGTGGGAGAACCCGCCAATGGGCAGGGCCGAATCCAGCAGTTGAACATAACGGAGTAACTTCGTGCCGCTGTGCATCATTATGCGTGGCCCCCTTTGTCAAAACATGAAATAGCGTTGTGCCATCGGTAATTCGTCTGCGGGCTCACAGGTGAGAAGCTCGCCATCAGCCCGTACCTCATAGGTTTCGGGATCAACTTCAATGACGGGTGTGACATCGTTATGGATCATATCCTTTTTGCTCACTGATCGGCAGCCTTTGACGGGTTCCACACGCTTGTTCAAACCTAGCTCCTCCTTGATTCCTGCATCTGCTGCGGCTTGAGAGACAAAAGTGATCGACCCTTTGGTAAGTGCACCGCCGTAAGCACCGAACATCGGTCTGCCGAATACGGGCTGCGGCGTAGGGATCGATGCGTTGGGGTCACCCATCTGGGCGAAGGTGATCATGCCGCCCTTAATGACCATCTCGGGTTTAACACCAAAATAAGCCGGGTTCCAAACGATCAGGTCTGCCAACTTGCCAACCTCCACGGAACCGACGAGATGGCCTATGCCGTGAGCGATAGCTGGATTGATCGTATATTTGGCGACATACCTTTTGATCCGATCGTTATCGGACGGGGAGCCTGAGGTCAGTTCGAGCTTGCCTCGCTGCTTTTTCATCTTGTCGGCGGTTTGCCAGGTACGAATAATGACTTCGCCAACCCGGCCCATCGCTTGCGAATCGGAACTGATGATGCTGAATACGCCAAGATCATGCAAAATGTCTTCGGCCGCGATCGTTTCGGGACGAATCCGCGAATCAGCAAAAGCAACGTCTTCAGGGATGGACGGGTCCAGATGGTGACAAACCATCAGCATATCGAGATGTTCTTCTACGGTATTGCGTGTGTAAGGACGTGTTGGGTTGGTTGAAGAGGGGATGACGTAAGACTCTCCGGCAGCGCGAATAATATCCGGCGCGTGTCCGCCGCCAGCACCTTCCGTATGATAGGTGTGGATTGTGCGTCCGTTAATGGCCGCCAGTGTATTTTCGAGAAATCCGGTCTCGTTCAGCGTATCGGTATGAATGGCTACTTGAACATCGTGTTCTCCGGCTGCGGTCAGACAGGCATCGATAGCGCTTGGCGTTGTGCCCCAATCTTCATGCAGCTTCAGTCCAATGACACCGGCTTCAATCTGTTCAATTAATGGAGCGGTGCTGGAACTATTGCCTTTACCTAGATAACCGATATTCATGGGAAATGCCTCTGCGGACTCGAGCATCCGGTGAATGTGCCAGGCTCCGGGTGTACAGGTGGTGGCTTTGGTGCCAGTTGCAGGTCCTGTACCGCCGCCGATCATGGTTGTTACTCCTGAAGATAATGCCGTTTGAATCTGTTGTGGACAAATAAAATGAATATGGGTATCAATGCCTCCAGCGGTCACAATCATGCCTTCTCCGGCAATGATTTCGGTCGATGCGCCAATAACCAGCGCGGGATCGACTCCATCCATCGTATCCGGGTTGCCGGATTTGCCGATTGCGCAGATGAGGCCATCGCGAATACCGATGTCCGCTTTTACAATCCCCCAATGATCGATGATGACGGCGTTGGTAATGACGGTATCAGGTGTGCCATCACTGCGAAGGGCAGATGTGGACTGACCCATCCCGTCACGAATAACCTTACCGCCACCGAATTTGCTTTCATCCCCATAGACAGCGTAATCATGCTCAATCTCCGCCCATAGTTCCGTATCCGCCAATCTGACGGCATCCCCGGTTGTAGGCCCGAACATGGACGCGTATTGTTCGCGGCTCATTCGTTTCATAAAGGGTCCCCTCCGTCCTGCATAGGGGGTGCAAATGTCTTCAGAAATGTTTCTAGTTTCTGTGGATCAGGTGGCTGATCTGCCGATCCTTCGGTTAATCCGTTAAATCCATAAATCTGACGTTTGCCACCAAATGTGGTGAGTTCGACCGGTTTTTCTTCACCAGGTTCAAAACGAACAGCGGTGCCTGCCGGAATATGCAGGCGGTGCCCAAAAGCGGAAAGGCGATCAAAGTCCAGCGCAGCATTGACTTCATAGAAGTGAACGTGAGAACCGACCTGAACCGGACGGTCGCCGCGGTTCAGTACAATCAGACGCACGGTTAAGCGATCGGGATGACAGACGATCTCATCATCCTGTTTTAAGCGATATTCACCTGGGATCATGGAGTTCTCCTGCCTTTCTCAGCGTATAGGTTCGTGGACAGTGACCAGTTTTGTTCCGTCAGGAAAAGTGGCTTCCACCTGTACCTCAGGAATCATATCGGATACACCTTCCATGCAGTCTTCGCGTGTCAGGATCGTGCCGCCGTATCTCATCAACTCTGCAACACTCATCCCATCGCGTGCACGTTCCATGAGTTCGGAGGTCAACAATGCGATAGCTTCAGGAACATTCAGTTTAAGTCCACGTCCTCTGCGTTCGCGGGCGAGGTTAGCAGCCACGGTAATCAGGAGTTTTTCTTTTTCCTGCTCAGTCCAGTGCAAGGTAATCCGACCTTTCCCTTAGATAGTCTATGTCGTCATGGATCATGTTATATGTTAAATATACTCACACAGGGTGGACCCTTTGTCAATATGGTTCCAATTATATTAGCAGCATGCATGAAATGAGTATGCATAAAATAAAATTGTGTAAGCATTATTGACACGGTGAGTGTGACCCTCCATAATTTGGATCAACGAACATTTCGGACATATATGACCTTAATGTTCGTCAATAGACTAAAAAAAGGGAGTGTAGGCTATTGAAGAAGAGGACGGTCAAGTTATGGAGTGTTTTGCTCGGTGCAGTCATTGCGTTGACAGGATGTGTGGAGGGTGGAACGCCGCCGGAAGCATCGGGCTCTGGTGGGGCGGGAGAATCAACTTCGTCCGGAGAACCGATTAAGGTAGGTGTTCTTCACTCCCTAAGTGGAACGATGGCAATCAGTGAAGTGTCGGTTAAGGATGCGGAGATGCTTGCCATTGAAGAGATCAATGCAGCGGGCGGAGTTCTGGGTAAACAGATCGAGCCTGTGGTCGAGGACGGTGCTTCCGATTGGCCTACATTTGCGGAGAAGGCTGGAAAGTTGCTGCAGCAGGATAAAGTAGCCGCTGTATTCGGTGGATGGACCTCTGCGAGTAGGAAAGCGATGCTGCCAGTGTTTGAACAGAACAAGGGTCTGTTGTTTTACCCGGTGCAATATGAAGGATTGGAATCGTCCCCCAACATTTTTTATACAGGAGCCACAACGAATCAGCAGATCGTTCCATCCGTAACCTGGTTGCTGGAGAACAGGGGCAAGAAGTTTTATCTGCTTGGTTCCGATTATGTTTTCCCAAAAACGGCCAATCAGGTCATCAAAGCTCAGCTTGCAGCTGAGGGTGGCGAAGTCGTAGGCGAAGAATATACACCGCTGGGACATACGGATTACAGTACGATTATCAGCAAAATCAAGGCTGCCAAGCCGGATATTGTATACAACACGCTGAATGGAGACAGCAATGTCGCCTTTTTCAAACAATTAAAGGATGCCGGGATCTCTTCGGAACAGTTGACAACTCTGTCAGTGAGTGTGGCGGAGGAAGAAATTCGGGGGATTGGTGCGGATGTGCTGAAAGGGCATTTGGCTTCGTGGAACTATTATCAAACGACAGATACACCTGAAAATAAAACATTTGTAGAGAAATATAAAGAAAAATATGGAGCTGACCGGGTGACGGCCGATCCGATTGAAGCGGGATATGTGGCCGTTTATCTGTGGAAAGCAGCCGTGGAAAAAGCCGGATCAACTGATGTTGAAAAAGTGAAGGAGGCAGCCAAAGGTCTGGAATTCGATGCGCCTGAAGGAAAAGTGACGGTGGATGGAGAGAACCAGCATATCTACAAAACGGTGCGGATTGGTGAAGTGCAGGAAGATGGACAGTTCAAGGAATTGTGGAACTCCGGAGCACCCGTCAAACCTGATCCGTATCTGAAAACGTACGATTGGGGCGCTTCCCTTAGTACCAAATAGCATGGGCATCTCACGTCAGAACTGCTGAATAACAGACGAGGGTGAGACAACACACCCTCTTACAACATCACGGTAAAGCGTTGATGCGAAACGTAAATTGATGTCTTGTATAAAATTTCAGATGTTCACAGCATGAGGAGGGAAAGGCGATGGATATGTTTGTCCTGCAAATGTTCAATGGGTTAAGCATCAGCTCCATCTTGCTGCTGATTGCATTGGGACTCGCAGTTACATTTGGATTGATGAATGTCATTAACATGGCTCATGGTGAATTGATCATGATCGGCGCTTACGCTACATATGTGACGCAAAACCTGTTCATTTCGTATGCTCCGCAAGCGTGGTTCGATGTCTACTTTATTGTGGCTCTGCCTATCGCCTTTGGTGTGACGGCTCTTATAGGCTGGTTGCTGGAAGTGGTGCTGATCAGGCATCTGTATGGGAGGCCGCTCGACAGTCTGCTTGCTACATGGGGCGTAGGTATGATGCTGCAACAATTGGCCCGAACGATATTTGGGGCGCCAAATGTAGGGGTATCCAGTCCGGCTTGGCTCAACGGAGGTCTGACCATCGCGGACGGTATTGTGTTTCCGTATAAACGTCTTTTCATTATCGCGCTGGTTTCTGTTGTTCTGCTGTGCATGTATCTGTACATCTATCGGACTTCTTCCGGGAGACGGATGAGGGCCGTGATGCAGAATCGAAGCATGGCGGGCTGTCTCGGGATTTCCACCAGGCGGGTGGATGGCATGACCTTTGCGATTGGTTCGGGCATTGCCGGCATCGCTGGATGTGCATTGACACTCATTGGCCCGATTGGCCCTTCGCTGGGGACGTATTATATCGTGGATGCGTTCATGGTGGTTGTACTGGGCGGTGTGGGGAAACTGGTGGGAACAGTGTGTGGTGCGCTTGGAATTGGCATGTTCAATACGTTATTCGAAACGTATACCTCAGCCTCTATCGGTAAGGTGCTGGTATTTGTCTGTATAGTAGCTTTTCTGCAATGGAAGCCGCGTGGGCTCGTTGCCATACGGACTCGGAGTCTGGATTAATGCGAAGAAGGGGGTTATATGATGTCGGCACTTCTCAAGACGGGTAGTCTGAAAATGAAGATCATCTGGGCGGTTGTCCTGATCATGATGTGTCTGGCTCCACTCATTTCCACGGAATTCCGGCTTAGTCTATTGGCGAAATTCCTGGCACTGGCCATTCTGGCGATCGGTCTGGATTTGATCTGGGGATATGGAGGGGTGCTTAGTCTGGGCCATGGTGTATTCTTCGGACTTGGTGGGTACGCCATGGCGATGTATCTGAAGCTGCAAGCCAGCGGTACAACACTTCCAGACTTTATGGGATGGAGTGGTCTTAGTGGTCTGCCGTGGTTCTGGGAGCCGTTCAGGTCATTCCCAGTGGCGCTATTGCTGGGCATTGCCCTTCCGGCATTGCTGGCCTTTGCCCTGGGGTGGTTCACGTTCCGTAACCGAATCACCGGTGTGTATTTTACAATCCTGACCCAAGCGTTAGTCCTCATTACCGTAACGTTATTTGTGGGCAAACAGGAATGGACGGGAGGGACCAACGGTATAACGGGGTATAACGCCATCTTTGGTTTTACCGTTCATTCGGCAGGGACAACGATTGCTCTCTACTATATAACGCTTGCCGTTCTGGTGCTCGCCTACCTGCTTTGTCGCCGGGTTGTGAACAGCAGGTTTGGTCAGGTGCTTGAAGCTGCGCGGGATGGGGAGAATCGGGTTCGCTTTCTTGGCTATGACCCGGCAGGGTTCAAGACGCTGGCTTTCGCCCTTTCCGGAGCGTTGGCGGGAATCGCAGGTATGTTATTTGTGCTCCAGGTAGGGATCATCTCACCTTCCATGATGGGGATCGTGCCATCAATTGAAATGGTATTATGGGTTGCCTTGGGCGGGCGTGGGACGCTGATTGGTGCGGTAATCGGAGCTGTGGTACTGAACGCAGCCAAAACGGGCATCAGTGAAGCTTATCCGGAAGGTTGGTTGTTTGTCATTGGTGGGCTCTTTGTAACAGTGGTCTTGTTCATGCCGAATGGACTTGTTGGTGTATATCGTCATGTGGTGCGCTTGCTGAAACGGAGAGGAGAGGTTGTGCATGTTCCAGTCAATCAGGAAAAACCAAAAGTCTACTGACGTTCCGGTAGTCCTGGTCGCCGAGGAAATTACGGTGGCATTTGGCGGTTTTGTTGCGGTCAAAGGTATGAATCTGAAGCTGCATGAACATGATCTGCATTTTCTGATCGGCCCCAATGGTGCGGGGAAAACAACGATGCTGGATGTGATTTGCGGCAAAACCAAACCCTTGTCCGGTACAGTGAAGATGGCGGATGGTACGGATCTGACACGTCTGAAGGAGCACCAGATTGTTCGAAAAGGGGTAGGGCGCAAGTTCCAGGCTCCGTCCATCTTTGCTGGTCTGACCGTGCAGGAGAACCTGATGCTGGCTGCGGAGAATCGTCGTTCTCCTTTACAGGCTCTGGGTATTCAACGGTATTCAAAAATAAGTCCGGCCATGGAGCGGATTACGCTCCAGATTGGTCTGCAGGACCGTGTGGACGCACGTGCAGGGGCGCTATCACATGGGGAAAAGCAGTGGCTTGAGATTGGCATGCTGCTCCTGCAGGAACCCCGTGTATTGCTGCTGGATGAACCGGCAGCGGGGATGACGGACGAGGAAACACACAAGACGGGCCGCCTACTGCAAGAGATTGCGCGAGAAAGGTCTGTTGTGGTAGTGGAGCATGATATGGAGTTTGTTCGTGAGTATGCAGCCAAAGTGACAGTGATGCATGAAGGCAAGCTTCTAAAGGAAGGTACGATGGCGGAAGTGCAGGAAGATCCGAGAGTGGCTGAAGTGTATCTGGGCAAAAGGAGGGATGACCATGCTGTCGCTGCAACGAATTGAGTCCGGCTACGGGGAGAGCAACGTGCTGCGCGGTGTAAATCTGGATGTTGAGCCTGGTCAGGTGGTATGCCTGATGGGGCGTAATGGTGTAGGGAAAACCACCTTGATGAAGACGTTGATGGGGCTTCTTAAAACGCGCAAAGGAAGTATTCAGTGGAAAGGTCAGGAATTATCCACCCACGATCCGGCCAAACGGGCCAGGTCGGGGATTGGATATGTGCCGCAGGGGCGAGAAATCTTCCCGCAGCTAACAGTAAAGGAAAATCTGCTGCTGGGTCTGGAGACAAGTGCAGCGAGTGTAAAGACGTTCCCAGAGGATGTGCTGGCGATGTTTCCGGTGCTTGCCACGATGTATGGTCGACAGGGTGGTGATCTAAGTGGTGGGCAGCAACAGCAGTTGGCATTTGCCCGCGCGCTGGCTGCCCGGCCGGGATTATTGCTTCTGGATGAACCGACAGAAGGTATCCAGCCTTCCATCGTAGAGGACATCCGGCAGGTCATTTTGCAAATTAAGGAAAAGGGTGAGATCTCCATCTTGCTGGTGGAGCAAAGCATTGATTTTGTACGCGGTGCTGCAGATTATATCTATGTAATGGACAAAGGGGCAATTGCACTGCAAGGAGCACCGCGAGAGCTGGATATGTCGCAGTTTGAGCACCATCTGTCTGTGTAGCTAAGGTTCATGGCGTAGGATGAGTTCAGGAGCGCTTGTCCAGAATGTTGGAGTACTTCGGATATAGTCTTCGGATGCAATCCGGGCAGATATCATGAGTGAATTCGGCATGGGTGTGCTTCTCCAAATAACTTTCAACAGAGTTCCAGCTGTCCTGTTCATCCTTAATCTGTTTGCAGACAGCGCAGATGGGAAGCAGTCCACGCAAAGTACGCACTTCAGACAGAGCCTTCTTCAATTGGCGTTCTGTCTGTTTCTGTTCGGTAACATCCGTGTGTGCAATCAGTGCAAGATCAGACAGCAGGGATGGGTCGGCCTGAATCAATGGGGTGAGTTCCAGACGGAACCACCGCTGTTCGCTATGAGCGGTTTGAACGGAGATATCGTATGTATAACTGTCTTTAAAAGGTGCAGTGATACTTTTTAACTCCTGAACAATCTTCGCATTTTTTGCTTTCTCCTCGCGTAATGTCCACCCCTCTACAAGATGAAGGTAATGAGGCGGTTCAGGTGCTGTTCTGGAGGGGCTTGTTACGCTCTGTTTGGGAAGCAGTTGCCCAAGTCCATGTTGCCAAGCGGTGTTGCAGCTTCGAATGATCCAGTTGTGATCGACGATGATAAGTTGGTGTTGAATGGACTGGAACGATAATCTCTCCAGATCGGATATTAAGTATCTCATGAAATGAGCTCCTCCTTGGCAGAAATCTTATCTTAAATCATCTGGAATTTCCAAGATGTCTGCGACCTGGTTCCTGAACCGGGTTGCTTTGCGGGTACCGTGAATGAGATTGGACAGACGATATGGCGGAATGCCATACTGTTCACAAAATGTCTTTTGGTCGACCTGGAGTTCGGTTAGTCGTCGTTTAATGGCCCATCCGAAAGGAGTCACAGGTTTCTTTTTGTTCAAAAGGGTTCACCCCTCGTTGGAATGTAGTGTTCAGCTGGTTATTCTTGGTGTAAAATATATAGATATGCGAGCTGTATGTTTTATTATATACGTATTTACGTCATCTAACAATTAAAAAAGACGTAAAAAAGTGTATTTTAAGATATTAAATGGCGTAAATACGTTAAATAGACAAAATAAATGACATAAAAAACACGCCAGCAAGGAGTGAAGTGCACCCCTTAGAATAGACATTGGAAAAACCCCTAGGTTTAACCGATGAAATTCTAGGGGGTGCATTTTTTATGGCGATAAAGGGACAAAAGTTTAATACATATTCGGAGAAAATTAAAAAAGAGGCCATTCGTCTACATATTGTTGAAGGATGGACTTATCGAAAGATTAATGAACATTTGGGGATTCATGACCCGGGACGAATGAAGAGATGGATGCGGAAATACCGGGAGCAAGGCGAGTTCGGACTGATGGATCAACGAGGTCGTCGAAAAGAATACATGGATCAAGACCGCTATGTGCAAAACCTGAAACGGGAGAATGAGTTGCTAAAAAAGTGCTTGGTAATCTGGAAGGAGGAAGCAAACAAGAGAGATTTCAGATCATGGAAAAAGTAGCGGCTTACGGTGATATCCAGAGTCTATGCCATGTGTTTGGCGTGTCCCGGAGTGGGTTTTATGCCTATGTAAAACGTAAACGAATTGATCGCGATGCAAAGGCGAAGAAACAGGTGCTTCAAACGTATCAACGATATGAAGGCAAATATGGTTATCGACAGATCCAGTTGTTCCTTTGGCAAGATCAAGGGATTTGGATGAATCACAAAAAGGTGCTCCGCCTGATGCAAATGCTCGGTATTCAATCTCGAATCCGTCGTAAACGACGCTCCAGCAGCTCGTATGCACCTGCGCAGCGTGTAGCAGAGAATCTCTTGAAGCGCGACTTCCGTGCGGAAAAGCCAAATCAGAAATGGGTAACCGACATTACCCAGTATCGTGTGGGCGAGCGCTGGGTTTATCTTTCAGCCATAAAGGATCTGTTTAATAACGAAATTGTGGCTTACGAAATAGGCGAACGCAACGACAATGAACTGGTGCTCCGCACATTTAGCAAGGCGTTTGTGAAGCAAAAAGACATGACCGGACTGGTCGTTCACAGCGACCAAGGATTCCAGTACACGTCTCATGCTTACCACGACATGCTGCCAAAGGTTGGCGCCCGGATCAGCATGTCTCGCCGAGGAAATTGTTATGACAATGCCTCTATGGAGAGTTTCTTCTCGCATCTCAAAACGGAAGGACTCTATCCTTATCATATCCGAACGGTTGCTGAAGCACAAAGCAAAATCGAAATATATATCCGTTTTTACAACCGAAAACGGCCACAACGAAAACTAAAAAAACTGACGCCGGTAGAGTACCGACGCCAGTTTGCAGCCTAGGGTCTTTTTATAATGTCTACAAAATGGGGTCTTGACCAGGAGGTTGCGGCGTGTTTTTTATATTTTTACAGTGTGAGGAGGCGGGTTATGAAGGGATGGGGACAGATTAGGCTCTGTAGGCGTGAAGCCCTGCTCCAAGCATGTGGAAGCTTGGGAACAATGTTTTCATGGACATTGAGGTTGGTTGTACCGGTCCATCGGCAGCGGAGGCGCTGACGGTATGCCATTCATGCTCCAGATCTGCGGCCAGGCGAACCAGCAGGTCCTGGATTGTATCGGTATGAAGAGGAATCACTTTGGAGGCTTCGGTTATGCAGGCACTCATGGCTGAATGCAGATAACCAAGGACCGCCTCCTCGACAGGGATTTCGAGGTGGTGGTTAATCCAGGCGTGAACAGTGGGGAGACAGCCAACAGATTCATACTTAGCCAGCGTTTGTTCGAGATGGCTAAAATCAATCCAGGGGTGTAGTGCGCGAGCTAGCTTAATTAGTCGTTTGCCCATAATGGAGGCATGTTCTCTAAGATTGACTGGGGTGCGCTGGACATGAACGAGTTTGTCGATGAGGGCTGTACGCCATGCGTCCTTGTGATCTGCGGCGGTGTATATGCCTTTAATCGCCATACCTTCCAGACGCACGATGCTGGGATGCAATTGACAGCGCATGAATGATTCGAGATCTTCAACACTACGAATGGTACCTTCAGCGATATGGGCATCCATACCGAAGGAATGGGTGAACCCTCCGACCTGGATAGAGGAATCAAGCAGTTTGACATAATCGAGCAGCTTATTCCCACGGTTCACAATCTTTCGCCTCCTACGTTCGTTAAATGTTATGTTAAATAACATTTATACTCCTTTTTGGTTCGCTTTATGTTTGTGAATCCGAATTATATGATATATATATTCACATAAATATCCGCTTTTTGTCAATAGTTTCTTTGTTTTTTGAATATTAAATCTATTTAGTGTTATTTTATATAACTTTATGAGTTACTTTATACTAAGGGATATGAAGGATGGTAATACAAATAAAGTAGAGTGATCGGCCTAATCGGGTATACAAACGGGATTAAATTTAATCATATGCACTTCGTAGGAGAAAATGACGAGATTATACGATTTATGGAAGGAAAAGCGCAGTTAAAATGATATTAAGAAAAATGCTTTACTTTTAAACATGAACCGGGTATAATCAATTTTGTTGCCGATTATTTACGACATGCGGTCGTGGTGGAATGGCAGACACGCTATCTTGAGGGGGTAGTGGGTGTATACCCGTGGAGGTTCGAGTCCTCTCGACCGCATCATAAGAACGATAAAAAAGAAGCTTCCCGTATGGGAAGCTTCTTTTTTTTGTTTTATTTACAGTACAGATGGGCCAGACAAAAAAAGGTCACCCGTTTCCCCTGAATGCATGCTCATTCTGTCTGCTGGGGTCGGATGGCCTTTACTTGTTATTTAAGCAATTCTTTGATGTCCGCTTCAATTTTATCAGGTGTTGTTTTGGGAGCATACCGTTTCAGAACACGTCCGTTCTGATCCACAAGGAATTTGGTGAAGTTCCATTTGATGGCTTTGGAGCCGAGTACGCCTGGCGCTTCTTTGGTAAGGTGCTGGAAAAGAGGGTGAGCGCTTGAACCATTCACATCGATCTTCTCAAACATCGGGAAGCTAACACCATAGTTCATCTGGCAGAACTCGGCAATATCATCAGAAGAGCCTTTTTCCTGTGCAAACTGGTTGCTTGGAAAACCAAGAACTTCGAATGGGGAGTCTTTAAACTTATCCTGAAGCTCTTGCAGACCTTTGAATTGAGGTGTGAGGCCGCATTGGCTTGCTGTATTCACGATAAGCAGTACTTTGTCACGATAGTTGGACATTTCAACTTCCTGACCGCGAAGGGTGTTTACTTTGTAGTCGTAGACTGACATGAAAATCGCCTCCATTTCATATTCTTCTTTCTTCTATTATATTGATTACAATTAAATAATGCAAAATTAATATTGCTTTTTTAACTCAATTTGAAGCTGTCGTGTATGATCTGTGACTGATTTGCTACCTGAATTTCGCTAAAGAGAGAATTAGAGAGCTTTGATGAGATGGGTAGAGAATGGATGCGTTGTAAGCGCTATTATTGATGTGAAATGGCAAAAATCCGTCGATTCGGTGATCTGCGCAGACTTTACACCAATATGGCACGGGTGTATGATTCATATCGTAATTCCAATTTAAATTAAATTTTACATGAAAAACGAAACAAACGATAATATCGCTCTGATTAATGATTATAAAAGAACGATGTTTTAATCGCTGAGTTTCCATTCATTCATGGGTGGGAAACGGGGGAACCAACAGGATGAACTGTCCAAGACAGTAGGCATCCATGGGGTGAATTTTCCGGTGACAGCCGGAAATAGGGCGACTCTCGCGCCCGAATCCGTCAGCTAACCTCGTAAGCGTTAAAGGGAGAGGCAACAAGCCGTACGCTGGTTCATAGTGTCTTTTTGCTATGGATTATTGAAGAAGCGTCCGGGAGGCCTTGGTCCCCCACGCTTCTTTTTTGTTGTCTTTTCACGCCAAGGGAGGAACGAATGATGGATAAAGAGATGATCTTAGTGACTGCTCCAAATGAAGCAGGACGTAAATTTATCAAATTGCTGATGTACAAAAAAATGCCGTTTGCCGTTCTGACCAACAGTGCAGGGGAAGAGCGCAGGCTCCGGAGAATCGGTGTGGAGCATGTCATTCGCATGAACACGGCTGCAGCTCAGAAATGGTTTTTGCCGCAAGGTAGTGTCGGCAATGTTTTTATTTTTGAAAATAGCCTTAACCTGACCTGTCGATATTTGCAGATCTGCCGCTCATGGACATCCAAGTCCTTGTGTGTCATTACGGAACAAAGCCACCCCAAAGGGATCTATCGGGGAATGGGAGCAGACCGTATTGTATATTCCTTGAATGGGGAAGTTGGGTTTCTGCTGAATGGCTAGTGGCTAGTACTATTCCTGTGATTGATCCAGTGTCAGCTGCCTGTTATAATTGAAATCATAAATAAACGGAAACTTGAGGAGACTCATGCATGTTGGTGGGTCTTCTTTTTTATGGTTTGGGAAATAGGGATATGGATTTCCTGTGGCTAACGAGGAGGAATAGGCGTGCCGGATGTACGTGGAATACAATGGTTGTTCTTTGATGTGGGGGATACGCTCGTGGACGAATGGGAGCCGGTAGATGATATTATCGGTCAGTTCGTTCGTGAAGCTTGTGCGCTTGGTTATCAGGTGGAGATGCAGACGGTGCGAGATATATTTGCCGCCTCTTACCGAAATTACGAGCAATGGCCGATGAAATTGGCTATTCGTACCCTTATCAGCGATGAGGGGCACCGGGAACAGATACAGGAGAAGCTGAAGTTCCGCAAAGAGCTTGAGCGCCCCTTTGCGTCAGCCGACGCTGTTCTCCAGACGTTGTCGCAACACTATAAGATTGGTATCATTGCCAATCAGAGTCCGGGGACGGAAAATCGGCTGGATAGCTACGGCTTGCGCAAGTATGTGGATGTGCTGGCCTGTTCGGCTGAAGAAGGAGTGTCCAAGCCTGATCCTGAATTGTATGCTGTAGCGTTGAAACAGGCGGGATGCAAACCTGAGGAAGCGGTCATGATCGGCGACAGGATTGATAATGATATTATTCCGGCTAAGAAGCTGGGTATGCACACGATCCGGATTTTGCAGGGTTATGGCAGGTTCCAGCCGGAGCTTGCGGATGCAGAGCGTCCAGACTGGACTATTGAATCACTGGAGGAACTTCTTCCATTGTTAATGGTAACTCAAAATTCAGACAACTAAATAAGAGCAGTGTTTAAGATCTAATCGGTATAATTAGGCTGCTGCTCAAACATATAAAAGGCTGATCGTCTCAAGGGGTACGTTACTTGAGTTGATCAGCCTTTTTGAGTTAGACAAAATACGGCGTAATCCCGTTTAACCTAGAACAACAGAATGGTCTGGATAATCAGATACACATTCAGGACAACGATAACTCCGGCAATGATCCAGGAGATGATTTTGAGCCAAAGCTTGTTGGCAAAAGCCCCCATGCTTTTTTTGTCACTCGTAAACATTACCAGCGGAATGACGGCAAAGGGTAGCTGCAGAGACAGCACAACCTGGCTAAGAATCAACAGTTCCTCTGTTCCGTGCTCTCCGGCAATGGCTGTTACGATGACGGCCGGGATGATAGCGATCAGACGTGTAACCAGTCGACGAAGCCACGCTGGAATACGAATGTTCAGGAAGCCTTCCATTACAATCTGTCCGGATAACGTGCCTGTGAGTGTTGAGTTTTGGCCTGAAGCCAGCAGGGCTACACCGAACAGGATGCTGGCGATGGTGGTTCCCAGCAGAGGTGTCAACAGATGGTAAGCATCTGTAATTTCCGCGACCTGGGTCATACCCGCACTATGAAACACGGCAGCAGACACAATCAGAATGGCTGCATTGATGAACAAAGCTAGCGTTAAAGCGATGGTTGAATCCATGGTGGAATACAGGATCGCTTCTTTTTTCCCTTTGGGCGTCTGTTCAATCTGACGGGTTTGCACAATGGAAGAATGCAGATACAGATTATGGGGCATGACGGTTGCACCGATAATCCCGATGGCGATGTAGAGCATAGCTGGATTTTGCAAAATCTCAACATTCGGTACGAAACCATGCATGACGCCACCCATATCCGGTTTAGCGAGAAACAGGTCAATTCCGAAGCAGAGGGCGATGGTAGCCATCAGTACAATTACGAGGGATTCCAATGCGCGGAAGCCTTTATTTTGCAGCAAAAGAATGACCAGTACATCGACAGCGGTAATAATGACGCCGTATAACATGGGGATGTTGAACAGCAGCTTGAGCGCGATGGCTGAACCAATAACCTCGGCAAGGTCGGTGGCTGCAATCGCAAGCTCACACAAAATCCATAACACGATCACAACAGGCATGCTAAATCGTTCGCGGCAGGCTTGCGCCAAATCCCGTCCTGTGACAATCCCGAGCTTGCCAGCGAGAGACTGTAATACAACAGCCATCAGGTTTGAAATCAGAATAACGGATAATAACGTGTATCCGAATTGTGAACCACCAGCAATATCCGTTGCCCAGTTCCCGGGGTCCATATATCCAACGGCAACCAGGTAACCTGGTCCAACAAAAGCAAGGAACTTTTTCCACCAAGCAGCGTTCTGAGGCACCTTCATGGAGCTGTGGGCTTCCCCGAGAGATGGGGCCATACCCGCAGCCAATGGCTCATTTGAAGGAGTATTGAACGGATTTTTTTTACTCATAATATAATCACCCGACTTTGAAGTATTGATATTCTATATGAAGAGGAACGGTGTCATTCCTTTGATTAAATTTGAACATTGAAACCAAAATCTTAAAAGCGTAATTAAACGACTTCACATATGTCTAAACGTTTATGTTGATACTTACATTGTACTACTTCAATTATTTTTGTCTAGTGCAACTTTTGTGTATGAGGACAAAATTTACCGAAGAGTGAATTGTGCCTTAGTATATTACCCAACCCTGGATAAATTACCTGTGTTCATCCCCAATGCATGAAAAAGATAAAGATGTAAAAGCTGAATAAGGACCAACAACGTTTCAAAATGAGCCAGAAGTTTAAATTGAATTGTAGGCAACAAAAAACTTAAAGGTGAAGGAGAGATTCTTAATGGAAGCTTTATATACAGCAACAGCGACAGTTAAAGGTGGACGTACAGGTTCTGTGGCTTCTTCGGATGGCGTACTCAAGCATGATCTGAAAATGCCAAAAGAACTTGGAGGCTCCGGTGGTGAAGGAACCAATCCTGAGCAGCTCTTTGCAGCGGGATACGGTGCATGTTATGAAAGTGCTCTTGCCAATGTGGCACGCAAAGCAGGCGTGAAATTGGAGAATGTGGTGGTCACAAGTAATGTATCCATCGGCAAAGATCCGGCGGATGATGGTTTCCAACTGTCTGTACGTTTGGATGTGAGCATGCCTGGCGTGGATCACAGTCAAGCGGAGGATCTTGCTCGCAAGGCACATGATTTCTGTCCTTACTCCAAAGCAACACGCGGCAATATTGATGTGGTACTTAATGTAGTTTAAGACCTGACTCGTAGGAGTAAAGGGAACATATAGAGCAGGGTATCTTTGGATACCTGATGTTCGAGTACAAGACCCTGCTGGCCTTCGGCAGGGTTTTGTATTTTATAATACAGATGAGATGCAGGAGATTGCATGTTGAACAGCGTACTATTTTACATAATCTACTCTTGCTTGAAGTCATACATTCGAATAAGGGGGAACGACAATGAGTATTGAAGAGATGATAGAACGACGATTTGTATGTACCAAATGCAGGGGTACGGATTGCAATATTAAGGAAGTATCCATGTCAGGAGCAGGACTTAGCAAAATGTTTGATATTCAGCACAATCATTATCTCTTCGTCGCCTGTTCTTCCTGTGGATATGTAGAAGTATTCGATCCGGATGTGTTGAAAGGGAAAAAACAGGGTCAGGTGGGTACCATTCTTGATATTCTATTTGGTGGGTAAATGTGCGTGAGTTGACATCGAACTAAAATTTCTTTAATATGATTTAGTACTAAGAAGTGTCATTGCATGAACCAAATTTGAATTAACAGGTGATATCCATGTCTTATAGACCGCGTATTGCAAATTTAGAATTAGCTAGTGGCAACAAGGAAGACGGATTGTATGAATTTAAAATGAAATTGGTAGACGGTACACAATGCCGTGTATTCTACTCCCATTCCCCGGAATGGAAGCTGACCAATATCAGCCGTCTACAGAAAACACCTTGTCCGGTATGTCGCAAAGATTTCATTTGCAAATGCATGGACCAGTGGGCTGGTGACCTGCATCAACAGATGATCGACGACCAATGGATGGAAAAGGCAATTGCCGAGTAATTGCCAAAACAGATACGAGCGTGGGCATAGAGCCTGCGCTCTTTTTCTATTTTCCGTTACACTTAAATAAAATGTAAAAAAAGCGACCGGGATGACTCAAAACGGGTAAGTTATGCTAATAGCACACATGAGGAGGCCACGATTATGACAGCAAATCAAACGGATCAGCATCAGGGACACCCGATTGTGCTTGTGGACGGAGTCTGTCATTTCTGCCAAGGATTAACGAAGTGGATTATCAAGCGTGACCCTGAGGGGAAATATCATTTTGCATCACTCCAATCGGATGTAGCGAAAAAATTGCTGGAGAAGGGCAATCTGTCCACGGACAGCATGGATACTTTTGTACTCATTGAGGATGGAAAATATTATACACGTTCAACCGCAGCGCTGCGTCTGGCCAAAGGTTTGAAATTCCCTTATCCATTATTGTACGTGTTGATTATTGTACCGAAATTTATTCGAAATGCCATATATAACACTGTAGCTCGCAACCGATATCGCTGGTTCGGTAAAGATGAAGCGTGCATGCTGCCTACACCTGAAATTAAGGATCGATTCCTTTGAAAGGCTGAAGTGTGACATATTTTATCGGTGACGATTGATTAATAACGGAAATAATTGGGTAATGAGTACGGATCAACTCTATTTTGGGAGGCAAATAACTTGAAGAAGTGGACTACATTAATTATTGGGGCATTATTAGCAGTAAGCATGACAGCTTGCAGTAGCGATGCAGATAACAGTACAGCAACGCCGCCAGCTGGAAACGAAACGTCTAACGAGGGGAATACAACTGCGGAGCAGGAGACAAAGATCCCTACATTGGACGAGTTAATTGAGAAAACGAATGCAGCTACTAAAGATATGAAAAGCTTCACTACGGAAGCCAATATCGATCAAAATTTGAAACTGGTGGCTGGTGAGCAGTCCCAGGATCAACAGGTGAAAACATCACTGAAGATGGATATCATCAAAGATCCGATGATGATCTATCAGGAGATGAAAATGGAAATGTCCGGACAGGAAGCGCAGAATGTGAAGCAGTACATCACTTCGGATAAGATTTATTCGCAGGTGGGGAACCAGTGGGTCAAAATTCCTGACGAACAAACGAAACCACTGATTGAGCAGATGCAGGCAAGCATGAATCCGGAAGGTGAGCTGGAGCAATTCAAAAAGATTGCCGAAGACACCAAAATTACGGAAGAAAACGACAACTACGTCATTAACGCTGACGTATCCGGTGATAACGTGAAGGAACTGGCCAAAGCGGTTATGGAGCAAAATGGATCGGATGCCCAAACTCAAGCGATGCTTGATCAAATGAATATTACCAGCATGAAAATGAAATATATGATCAACAAAGTAACCTACCTGCCTGCAAGTACGGATGTCAACATGGTTATGAATATGGAGCAGGAAGGACAGAAAATCTCGATGGACATGAAGATGACCAGCACGTTCTCTAACCATAATGGCGTGAAAGAGATCAAGATCCCGCAAGAAGCATTGGATAGTGCTAAATAAGAAGCGCAAGGATAAGAGGGTGTAACTCTCCGATGAGAAGTTAACCTGGTAAAGTAGCTTAAAGATGTGGATCTTCTTGAAATGGCACTTCTGATATGGATTTGTATGAACCGACAGGTTCGCTGAATTCAATCAGGGGTGTTTTTCTTTTTTTGTATGCGTTGTGGTCAGAGTCCAAGGTGTTATAGTATAGTCGTGTAAGCGATTAAATTTAGAGTTGATGGGAAGTTGAAGGAAGGCTATTTCAGGCAGGAGGTCAAAAGAAATGATTGAATATGCACATATACACCATGTGAGTCTGGCTGTACGTGATTTGGAAGTTGCGAAGAAATTCTATTCCGGTTTGCTCCGTATGCAGGAGGTTGAACGTCCGCCTTTCAACTCCACAGGCACTTGGTATGCCCTTGGTAGTCAGCAGCTTCATCTATTACAGCATCCGCAGGGACATACGCTTCGTGAGGCTGGCATCGATACAACAGATGGACATTTTGCGATCTGGGTGAAGAGTTACAAGGAGACTTTGGCCTGGCTGGAACAGCAGGGAATTGAATATGAGGCAAGACCAGATAGTGTTGCCGGGTTTGCACAGATTTTTGTACTTGATCCTGACCGCAATATTATTGAGTTCGATGCCCCTTATCATTCTTGAATGATTTGCGTTTGAATAAATCCCTTGCTCCTCCAGAAATTGTATGCTATATTATCCATACATTCATAGCACGTGACGGAAGCACCGTCCATACACTGCATATTTTTGCGGTTATTGGACGGTGCTTTTTTGTGCTTTTTTTTTGCAGGGAGGGGAGAAGAATTGATTGTTCTTAAGGCAGTGCTGGCTTCCAAAGACAGAGAGTATATCAGCGCCTGGCTTGATTTTGTACAAGGCAGGCCGTCCGGCTCCGGTATACGATTTACCGCCTTTTCACAATGGGAAGCGTTCAGGGATCACATGAATGAACAGGAAGGCAGGGAACTGCCGGATCTGGTGATTGCGGAAGCGGAGTTTCTGAACAATTGGCTGGGTAACGGTGGCGAAACTTCGGGTATTCCATGGCTGATGCTTAGTGAAGGATTAGATGAGGTGGATGAGGATAAACGGCTGATGAAGTATCAACCTTTGCCTACACTGATCGACGCTGTTCTCAATGCTTGTCGGCAGCCGCGTCGGAAGAAGGCCCATCGTCCAGGACAGGAGACGCTTTCTATTGGAGTTGTATCAGCTTCCGGCGGGAGTGGCAAGACTGCGGTGGCGATGCATATGGCGAAGCAACTGGGGCTTGCAGGTTACGCTGTTCTGTATCTCAATCTGGAGACGCTGGATAGCTCGTTGCCGTTTCTGGAGAAGGGTCTGTCTAGAAGTGGACAGCGTATAGCTGACGCAGAAACAGGGCTGTCACGTCTGCTTTACGATTTGAAGGTGGGCAGGAAGGAATCAGGCAAACAAGGACAATTGCTGTCTTCCTCCAAAGGGGTTGACGGATATGTGCTTCGTCACGAAGCGCTGAAGTCGGATGTATTCTGGCCGTTATCGAATCGAAAGGAATTGCTGCAAATGTCCCGTGAAGATACCAAGAGCCTGATCCGTTATTTGGCTGACTGCGGGCAATATGATGTGATCATTCTGGATGGGGACTCAGGTTGGGATGGACGCAGTGAGGGGATTTTCGATGCTGCAGATGCATTCGTGTGGCTGGTTGAGGATGACATTTCTTCTATGCACCGCTGGGGCCAATGGATGCAGCATCTGGAACGTACGATGCCGGATCTGCATGAAAGTGTACTGGATCGTGCCCGTTTCATTGTCAACAAGTATCGAGACAGCGTCATCAATGCCTTGCCAAGGCCTGATCTGCATCTGGATGCTGTGCTGCCGTATATCCCTTCCTGGAAGCAGCTAAGCCAGGAGGAAGTGATGCTCAGCTCACCGATCTTTCAACGCGAAGTGAAGAGACTATGCGCCATGATTGTACAGGATGGGGAAGAAGAACTGAAGCAGACAGGACGAATCCAGAAGGGTGATGGTTGGTCACTATGACGGATTCATCCAAGATGATACTGGAACGTGAAGAGCAGTTTCAGATCATGCGTCGCGAGGTCAGGGCAGGCCTCGATTTAACGTCGTCTGCGGGAGACGAAGAACTGTGGCAGGGAATTGAGCGTAAAGTGCTCTCTGATCCGAAACTGGATGATCTGACCTCCGGGGAGCGACATACGCTGGTGCAACGGTTATTTGACTCCTTTCGAGGGCTGGATATTCTGCAACCATTGGTGGATCATCCCGAGATTACGGAGATTATGATTAACAGCCACCGGGAGATTTTCGTTGAGCAGGAAGGTGAGGTCAGACAGATCACGCTGGAGTTCGAGTCCAGAGAACGACTGGAAGACATTATCCAGATGATTGTATCCGGGGTGAACCGGATTGTGAATGAGTCTTCTCCAATCGTGGATGCGCGGTTGAAAGACGGCTCGCGGGTCAATATCGTGCTGCCTCCGATTGCATTGAAGGGTCCCACTATGACGATTCGAAAATTCCCAAGTGAACCGATGAAGATGTCCGATCTGATTGGTAAAGGCGCCCTGCATGAGGAAGCGGCAGAATTGCTGCAGCAGTTGGTACGCAGCAAATACAATATTTTTATTGGCGGGGGAACCGGGTCGGGGAAAACCACTTTCCTAAATGCATTATCTCAGTTTATCCCTGCGGATGAACGGATTATCACGATTGAGGACTCTGCTGAATTACAGATTGTAACGGTACCCAATCTGGTATCGCTGGAGACGCGCAATGCCAATACCGAGGGCAAGGGGCAAATATCTATTAGGGACCTGATCAAGTCGTCCTTGCGGATGCGTCCAAATCGAATTGTCATTGGTGAGGTGCGGGGAGCAGAAGCACTGGATATGTTGCAGGCCATGAACACTGGACATGATGGCTCGTTGTCCACGGGTCACGCCAATACGATCTCCGATATGATCAGCAGATTGGAGACCATGGTGCTCAGCGGAGCGGATCTTCCCATTGAGGTTGTCCGGCAGCAGATCAGCTCGGCCATTGATATCTTTGTACATTTATCTCGGCTGCGGGACCGTTCACGTCGGGTGACCGAGATTAGTGAAGTGATTGGCATGCAGGACGGAGAAGTACTGCTCAATCCACTGTTTCGTTTCCAGGAAATCGAAGAAAAAGAAGGCAAGATTATTGGCGGACTCATGCAAGTTGGAACGCTGAGACAAGTGGATAAAATTCAGATGGCTGGGCTAGGGGAATGGTTGAACGAGTACATAGAACTAAATAGTGATGAGTTAGATGAATCGGATAACAACGTAAATTAGTTGATTTTATTGGTAGGTGATGAAGTTGGGTGAGGCCAGACAGGCGTTAACGGACTACACCGTATATACGCTATCCCGGAGACAGCGGATTGTCTGCATGTTGATTAGTGGTTTGTTGTTCTTTGGTGTCGGTATTTTGTTCTATCATCAGTGGTTGGCCGGACTGATATTGGCTGCGGGGTGTATATGGGTACCAAAACACTGGACAAAAGTACTGCTGGAACGAAGAAGAATGACTCTAAGTTTACATTTTAAGCAGGCATTATACGCGTTGTCCTCTGCGCTGGCTGCGGGAAAATCGGTAGAGAATGGATTTAAGGAATCCGTGGAGGATCTGCGCATGCTGAATCCTGAGGCGGATACAGATCTCATCCGTGAATTCACCATTCTGAGGACGCGTATGGAATATGGTCAGCCTATTGAAGAGGCGCTGCAAGACTTCTCGGATCGGGCCAAAATTGAGGATATCACAAACTTTGCCGATGTGTTCATCACTTGTAAGCGAACGGGTGGAGATCTGGTCGAAGTGGTAAGGCGAACCTCTGCGGTGATTGGTGAGAAGCTGGATATTCAGCAGGACATCATGGTAGCGGTGGCACAGAAGAAGTTTGAATCCAAAGTAATGTTTGCCGCTCCATTTATTTTTCTGATTTTTCTAAACTTTACGGCCAAGGATTTTATGGAGCCGTTATACAGCGGGATGGGATATATGATCTCCAGCGGGGCATTGGCGTTACTTGCCTGCTGTTATTTGTGGATTACACGCATTATGGATATCAAAGTATAAGGAGCTGACACGATGCTGCTTCCCGTTATTTTCGGAGGGGTGCTCGGAGCAGGGTGGCTGGTGCTTGATCGAACGCGAGGGCAGACCTACCGACATTTGCGCAAACTGGATATGGAAGGAATACGTCTGAGGAAGCTGCATGGCCCCTTTTTGTTTTTACTGGACAAGTTCGAGGTGGGCCGCAGATTGCCTGTGCTCATGTTCCGTATGCAGCATGCCATTCAGAAAATGTATGGCATACAGCATAGTGGAGAGAAAACGATGCTCTACTGTGCTGAGATGCTGACTTATTCGTGGCTGATGTTGCTCGTAGGCTGCCTTTTGGCGCTCGTTGGGGACATGGGGCTTGGCGGTATGGTAGGTGGATTGGCACTCAGTGTTGCACTGCCCTTCGCCCTTTACAAAGATCTTAACACTAAAGTACAGCGAAGAGATCAGGACATACTCATGGAGCTGCCGGAGTTATTGAACCGGATTGTCCTGCTGGTTGGTGCGGGAGAAACGGTACAGCGTGCCATTATTCACTGTGTAGCAAGTCAGGGAGAACGGGATCACCCCCTCTATAATGAGCTGCGAAAGACGGTCGGGGATTGGAATAACGGTTACTCGTTTCAACAATCCTTTGAACAGTTCAGTCGTCGCTGTGGTGTACAGGAAGTAACGATTTTTACTACAACAGTGCTGCTGAATTTCCGACGAGGGGGAGGTGACTTTGTATTGGCGCTGCGGGATCTGTCCCATGTGTTGTGGGAGAAACGCAAGGCCGTTAGTCGGGCTAAGGGAGAACAGGCTTCTTCCAAACTGGTGTTTCCGATGGTACTGATCTTTTTTTCGATTGTGGTGATGATCGGGGCACCTGCTTTTATGATGATGAATATGTAGGAGGAATTGGGGATGCTGGAATTGATGAAAAGCAAGGCAACTGGATTTTGGAAGGAAGAGGATGGGCTTGGTACGTTGGAGCTGATTCTGATCATCGGCGTTATTATCATTATTGCATTAATATTCAAGAAACAAATAACTGAACTAATTACGAGCCTCCTTAGTAAAGTGGACACGAAAAGTAATGAATTTTTCCCGGGTTAGTAGATTCAAAAAGGAAGAAGGGAGCTTCACCGTTGAAGCTTCCCTGGTCTTCCCTATTGTGTTGTTTATTCTCGTGTTACTTTTATTTTTCTCCATGTACATGTATCAGAAAACATTTCTGAACCAGCATGCGTATGCAGCTTCTGAACGTGCCGCCTACAGCTGGGATAACAGCCACAAGCAGGCGATGACAGGAGAAGTTGTTGCTGGGGAACATGACAACTTGTACTGGAGACTGACCGATGATCGATTGCTCGGAGCACTGTTTGGTTGGGCGGGAGCGGACAATGAGGTTATTGTTTCTGTACCTGCGGGAGAAGGCGGAAGTCTATCGGAAAAGAAGCTGTCCCAAGCCGCACAAGGCATGCCCTCTGGCATGAACGGGACAATTGAATATCAGAACTCGCTGATCCAGCGAAAAGTTACAACCAAGCTGGAGCAGGTAATTTCTTTACCGCTGCCTTCTTTTTTATTTGAATCAGGTAACAGCGTACTTACACAAGGATCATCTGCAGTTGTAGAGCCGACGGAATTCATCCGAACGGTGGATCTGGTCCGTTATTATGCAGCCAAGTTTAAAGGCAAGGGCGGAGCCGCAGCCAGTACTGCCGCTGAAGCGGGACAGGTTGTACAGCATTTTGGCAAAACCAAAAAATGAGGAAAGGAGGAGGAAGCACTGTTCAGAAAAAAAGATGGTGAATCTGGAGCCGTAACCGTGTTCTTGATCTTGATTTTGGCTGGAATCTTTATGTTTGTTTCCATTTTCATTGATTATGCACGTATTGCTGCTTTCAAAGTACAGGCAGAACGAATGACGCATGCAACGATGAGATCTGTGATGTCAGCCTACGATACTTCCTTGCGGGAGTATGGTCTATTTGGATACGGTGACAGCAGTGGTGAGTCCATTATGGCCAAGGTGCTGAATGATAGTGTGAAGCCCTCGGCTGTGAAAGATGGGTTTCCAATTCTGGATATCCAATGGGATACGACTTCACTAAGCATGGAGCGTGAACTGGGCAGATACGATATTTTTAATCGCCAGATCCAGGAGGATATGAAATATCGTGCGCCGGTTGATTTTACCCTGGAAGTGGTCAACCGTTTTAAGCCGATGTCAGAAGAGATGAAAGAAGCTGCTCATACCGTGGATCTGCTCAAAAAATTGCAAAAACTGTATGACAAACGTGAGGAATTGCTGGACGAAGCAATAGCTAATCAGACGGAATCCGCCGATAAGCTGAAGGGTCTGCCTGCACTGATCATGAATCCGCCTTCCTCTGCCATTTACGATGAGATGTTAAGAGAGACGCCAGAGACAGCTGCCGAAGCAGCGGCGCGTTATGCGGATTATCTTAACAAAAAACAAATGGATGAGGGGCTGCCATTTAACCAGCAGCAGTACATGCTAGAGCTAGCTCGTTATCGGACAGGTGTAGGGAATGTGGCGACAGGCATAAGCACGATCATACAACCAGCATTGCAGGCTCACCAGACAAAATTGGAGGAAGCCCAAGTCGAGATTGAAGAAGCTCGCAAGATCAATGAGGAAATGAAGCGGGTAATCGCTGAAGGGGAGAACCGTTCACAGAATGCCAGTTATGAAAACGTAGGCAACTCAACGCTGCCTGGGACGAGCCCTCCGTCTACCGGATCGGGAAGTGAAGCCAAGAGTACACGCTCCCTTGCTTCGGAACTTGTAAGAGCTGACACGCTGTTTGATCAGTTAAATGCACATGTACGCTCACAAAATTCGGATTTCACCAATGTCAGAAATGACAGTATGGAGCTTAATACACAGCTTCGCACTGTTACGGTAATGAGTGGTGTTTCCATTAAACCAGCGGTTAGACAGGCTAGTCAGGTCACGGAACGATACATGGACACTTATGTAAGAAGTGGTCCCTCCAATGTTATTCTCCAAAGCAAACAGCTGTTGGAGAGCGGTCGCGGATCTGATGCCCAGCGCAAAGCGAATGATAAGGAATCCAAAGGGAAGTTGAAGGAAGTTAAACGCATATTGTCACAAATCGAAAAGGGGAGCTCCGGCTCCATGGAAGCCTTCAAACAGCTGGAGGAGTACTACAACGCCAACATCGCTTTTAACGAAGCGAGCCGTGAGGAAGCCAAAAAGGCAGAGATTGCTGGCGATCCGTATGACTCTGGTGGTGATGCCATGAACGGAATGGACAGTTTGTTCGGCGGGATGTCCAATTTACTAGATAGTCTTGGTGATGAATTGTTTCAGAATGAGTACGCAGTGGCGTATTTCAATTCCATGGATTTTGGGCAATTGTTGGGCTGGACTGAAGGCAGTGGAGATGCTGGTGAAGTGTTCAAACTGCAAAATCAGGAATTGGAGTACATCGTATATGGTTTTCATAATCCTTCGGGGAACATTGCTGCTGCATATGCGGAGATCTTTGGCATGCGTCTGGCGATTCGAACTGCAGAAGGATTAATTGAGAATAGCAAGCTTGGGAATCCACTACTTGTATTATCTGCTGCAATTTTATACGGAATTACAAACGCTATAGCAGATATGGTGAAACTGGCTAAAGACGGCAGTGTGGAATTGTCCAAATATATCAAAGTCAAGCTTACATACAGAGACCATCTGCGTTTGTTCCTATTAATGCATAGCAACAATGAACGCAAAATGTCCAGAATGTTGGCTTTGATCCGATTGAATACCGGCGTGAATCCGGATGAGAAGCAGACATACGCTTCAGGAAACATGCGCAGCAGTATTAAATTGTGGTTTTTACCAGGAGTCACAAGAAGTATAGGTGCTCTCATGGGTAGTGCAGACCAGGTAGAGGATGGGCGATTTTTCATTGATCGAAAGGCCGATTATTCCTATTGAGTAATCTGGGTCGTTTCGGTGGAGGGATTATGGATAAGCAGCATCTGCAGGAAAAAATATTGGCACGATTACAGAGTCGACTTACACGAGTGCGTAGACTGGAAAGATTAAAGTCTCTGACTGAGCAGATACATTCTATTTCCAAAGTGCGTTTTCCAAAAAAAGAAGGTTCTCCAAAAAAGACGGGTTCATCAGAAAAGGAAATGGGAAGCATCGTTTTGGAAGCCTCACTGGTTTTACCTGTATTCCTGTTCTTTGTCATGTTCCTCATTTACATCGTACAGATGACGTTGGTATCAACAGCATTGCAGAGCACGGCAGGAGAGGCAGTAAAGCAGTTATCCACGAAAATATATCCGGTCTCCCTTGTATTCAGCCCCTCTGATTCCGCAGGTGGTGAAGGCTCGGAGGGTGGGTGGAAAATACCGGAGTTGTCACTGACGGAATGGGCCGAAGAGTACGCCTCTTCACTGCCAGAGCCGCTAAGTGATTGGGTACGTGCAGCTGCTGCCAGGGGTGAACAACCGTTACAGGAGGTGAAGACATCCGTTCTTGAGACAGTACTTGATCCTACCGTTAAACCGCTGCTTGAGCCTTTTATTAATACTTCTGTACTGGATGTAGAGCGTGTGCATGTTAACGGTGTTTCCATACCTGATCTCAAAAATAAAACGAATCCTTACTTTCGGCTTGAATTGAGCTATGAATTGCCTGTTAAAGTCCCCTTTCTAGGGAAATCTTTACGTATTCAAGCGGCTGCGGCAGAACGGGTATGGATCGGAGATACCGGAGAAGGCTCCAATAGTAGTGGGGGAGACGCCGATTCTGCAGGAACAGTAACCGTGTTATCCAAGCCGGAGCCAGCATACATAGGCAACAATGCAACAATTAAGGTCAAAGTTGAGCCCGGAGTCACAGCGAACTTGACCATATTTTACAAGTCCGGTGAAAGTTCAGCCAAGCATATCGGGTGGGCGACTGCCGATGAAAACGGTGTGATTGAGTGGAACTGGTTTGTCGGTACACGTACAACGGAAGGCACATGGACATTTGTTGTAGAGACTGGGGATGGTGCCAAGACGGTGACCGAGTTTAATGTGGCTTCCAGAAAATAAGGAAGGAGATGGTGGAGGTGGAGTGGTTTTACCTGGCCTGTGGTCTTTATGTGATTGCAGCTTTTGTTACAGATGTTCGTTCGATGAAAATTCCAAATCGTTTAACTTTACCAGTGACTGTCGCGGGAGTGCTGGTCCATATTATCTGGGGAGGATGGGAGGGGGTTCTGTTCTCCGCAGCCGGATTCGCGATGGGGTTCGGTGTCTTATTTCTAATGTATCTAATCGGGGCAGTGGGTGCGGGAGATGTGAAATTGTTTGGAGGAATTGGAGCTTGGACAGGACTGGCCTTTGGTGTTCACGTTATTATTTACTCCGTTTTGTACGCAGGGGCAATTGGATTAGTCATTCTATTGTTCAGAAGGGATTCTGCGAAGCGGATTCGCGGGATGGCAGGAAATCTTGCCGGTTTCTTCATGCTCGGTTCGCTCAAGCTGGTCAATCAGGAAAAGACATTGAAGTTTCCTTTTATGCTGGCCGTATTGCCGGGATTCATTAGCGCCTATATCTACATGACTTAACTAAGCAATGGAAAGAGAGGATTGGCATGTATGGATTAACGAGAGATTTCATTCGAAACGGCGGATCATTTATGGTTTTGGAGAAAGCGGAAGGGCTGCGAATGGACGAACTGAGCCGTGTACAGATGGGTATGTTGTCTTCCAATCAAATTCCCCGTCTTCTTCCCGTTCATTTTCGAGAGGTAGACCGAAATGTAACGTTACAATATGATATTTCGGGATATAAGATGTTACCTCAAATGTTGAAATCAGGAAAAATGAAGCTGCGTGTGTTGTATGGTCTATTGTTTCAGCTGGCAGATACGTTTACGGAATGTAGACAATATATGTTGGATTCACGCCAACTACAGATTCAGGAAGAGTACATATTCATTAATGGTTCACTTGAACTGGGAGAACTTGGTTTGGTATACATCCCGATTATCGATGCAGTTGAGGTCGATCCGACCCCTCAGCAATTCCGCGAACTGGTTATTAGGCTAATGGCCCATGTTCAGGAACTTCAGGGCGAAGGAATTCAGCGTGTCCTTCAACTATGTGACAGTGAACAATGGGATATCAGACAACTGCGTGAACTTTTGCTTGAATTATATGCAGATGAGCAGAGTGGTTCAAGCCAGGCATCGTTTATGTCTTCACGCGGGTCATCCGGCACAATTGACAGTCAATTTGGGATGCCACTTTCTGCAGTTCCAGAGCAGGGAAATGATCTATTTTCCAATAGAAATGGGCAAGATCAGTATCGTCAGTTGGATCGAAATGGCGAAGCTGGGCAGCAGTTGAAATCAAATCATCTACCGAGGATATCTAGAACGGAGGATGAAAAACCACTTAACAAACCCTTTTCAGGATTTTCCGGCAGACGTTCACTGATAGAGTCCTCATTGCAAGCGAAAGGTGCTGAAAATCCGTCACAGCTCCAAACGTTTGATTCAATACAGGACGATGATATGGAAAAGGATGAGAAGGACAAGAAGCAGGATTCTTCCAAAACGACCTATATCATTCTGGGCTGTATGATTGCCATGGCGCTGGTATGGAGATTCATCTATATGGAACAACCAGGGCAGACACAAATGATTCTATCTGCAGCATTAAGTGCTGGGTTGCTTGGGATCGCGGGTTGGGCATGGGTGACCAAAGGGAAATTCGAAAATTTGAAATCCAATTTGCTAAGCAAAAAGATGCCGAATGAAGAATATACAGATGGCGAATTACAAGAGGGCTCTACCAATAAGAAATCTGCTTTTTTTGGCTTGGGAAGAGGCAAAGATAAGCAGAAAGAAAGCGAAGAAGAGATGTTTCAGGAGAGCTGGCGTTGGAATGCATCTGAAATGTCACCAGAAGGTAACACCTATGGACAAGGTTACACGAGTCAACAGAGCTCTGGTGATATGCAAAGTTCTGAATCAGGACGGGGGCATTCTTTTGAATCTAGGTCATCTGTAGCAGGGAATTCTCGCTTTCAAAATCTACATGTACCATCTGAAGTATCTGATGAACCTTTTGTTCAGCATACTGTCGAAGCCGTGGATGCAACATCGGAGCTCATCCGTCACAATGCGGCGGCTGATGCAACTGTAAACTTGCAAAATGTTGCTGGAGGAAGCATTGCAGGAGCAGGTTCAGTAGTACCTTCTTTTTATCTTGAACGCAGATCAGCAACAGGGGACAAAAATGAACGGATGGATGTCCGTGGAGCATCGTTTGTTATTGGCCGATCGGCGGACATGGTCCAGTGGGTAGATTCAGCAACCGGTGTGTCCCGTGCTCATGTGGAATTGAGCCGGAACAAATCCGGCTATGTTATTAAGGACTTGGGTTCTGTGAATGGAACCATTCTCAAAGGCGACGTTCTTGCTCCGTACAAAGAATATCCACTGGAAGATGGAGATACCTTTACGTTGGCTGAGTCTGTTTACACGTATCGATCAGTCGGATAGACCCCGGTGTTTTAGATCTTCCAATGCATCGGTTAATGTAGGGAAGGTGAACTGAAATCCGTGATCCAACGCTTTTTGTGGGATAACCCGCTGTCCCTGAAGCAGCACGACAGAGAGTTCACCGACCAGTGTTTTGATCAGAATTCCGGGTACAGGGAACCAGTGCGGACGATGATACACTTTGCCTACCGTACGTCCGAATTCATCGTTGGTAACTGGGTTCGGCGAAGAGGCGTTCACCGGACCGGAGATTTCTTTATTTTGGATCGTGAAATCAATCAAACGCACAATATCCATAATATGAATCCAACTGGTCCACTGTTTGCCACTTCCCACCCTGCCCCCAACACCAAGCATATAAGGCAGTTTCATTAATGGAAAGGCACCTTTTTTATGACCAAGCACGAGGCTAACGCGGATTTTCACGAGTCTCACATGTTTGATGGCATCAGCAGCAACTTCCCATTGTTGAGAAACGCGGGATGGGAAATTCACCGATTTTTGAGGACTACTCTCATCAAATGTTTCTGTGGGAGAGGTCCCATAGATCGCCATGGCAGAAGCCTGTACGACAACCTCCGGTTTGTGTTCCAACGAATCTATCAATTTGGCTACGCGCGCTACTGTAGTCACTCTGGATTCAACGATCTCCAGTTTCGCTTTGGTTGTCCAACGTTGATTCAACGTTTCTCCGGCGAGATTCACCAAGGCATCCATTCCTTCCAGCAAATGAGGCTGTTCCTCTACCTCTTCCCATGAGATATAAGTAAGGTTTTGGCTGGGATTATGTAAATTCGGCAATTTACGTGTAATAACTTTCACATGATGGCCTGCCTGAAGCCAGTAATCAACGAGCGCTCCTCCGACAAAACCGGTACCTCCGCAAATCGCAATCTTCATCTTGGCGACCTCCTTGTTATTTTGACTATGCTGACATGTAATATTGGATCGACAAACAGCCCCGGGCGGTAAGCACTGCCTTGCTGGGAATGACTTACCTGACGGAGCATGTTTGCAAATATGTAAGCCTAATACATGTTCGGCTGTATTCCATTTTCTATTTATTCATCAAATGTTTATAAGGCGAATAGTCAATTTGGTTCTTCTCCAGAAATTTCACCAGAAACTTATTATCCCGCTTCGGTGTGGCTATAATGTATCCTTTAATGCAATGATCTCTGGATACTTCAGGTGCATTATTTTCGTACGCAATTTTTCCGATTTCTGCTGCAATGGAATGTTTGGCGATATCTCGAAATGGGCCAGGAACAGGCTCCACAAGCTGGTCGAGAAAAGCTTTTGCTTCATCTGTCCATAAATGACGGCTGGTTTCAACCCAATGGTTCTGCCAATCGAGTTTCGACTTCCCGTCTGCCTTCGGAAGCACTTTCAAAAACTTGCGCATCATAAAAAATCCGCCAACACACATACTTCCAAGCAAAAGAACGGTCCAGAATGCGATCGTGTTCATAAACCAATTGCTGGGGGAACTACTAGTCAACGTCCAAGCGTAGGAGCCGAAAATCATTGCGGAGTCACCTCGGTTTATTGATTTTCACGGAAAGACGGATTCCGCCCACCCATGTTCCAAATTACAGCTGTAAAAAATAGCCTATATCCCGAATTATAGCGCATTTCTAGATTTATTTCGATAATCGCGTTAGAATAAGGGATAATTCAGAAAAAGGGGGATTAATGATGCTTAAAATCGGCTCCCATGTGTCCTTTTCGGACAAGGGATTATTGAGTGCAACGAAGGAAGCGTCCTCGTACGGTTCCAGTTCGTTTATGATATATACGGGTGCACCGCAAAATACCCGTCGCAAGCCTATTGAGTCCATGTTTATTGAGGAAGGCAAGCTTGCGATGCAAGAGGGCGGAATGGAAGATATCGTTGTCCATGCGCCATACATTATTAACCTCGGATCATACAAAGAAAACACGTATGAGCTGGCCGTAAGTTTCCTTCAGGAAGAGATTCGTCGTACACATGCGATTGGTGTCAAAAATATCGTGCTGCATCCCGGCGCATTTACGGACAAGGATGCTCACTACGGCATCGGACGTATTGCTGAAGGTTTGAATGAAGTGCTAGACGGTGTGAAAGAGACGGATGTGAATATCGCTCTGGAAACGATGGCTGGCAAAGGAACTGAAATGGGCCGCAGCTTTGAAGAGATCGCTCAAATCATGGAGAAGGTCACACACAATGAACGCCTTACTGTATGTATGGATACATGTCACATTCACGATGCGGGTTATGATATCGTGAACGACCTGGACGGTGTTCTTGAACAATTTGATCGTACGGTAGGGCTTGACCGCATTGCCGTAATGCATATTAATGATAGTAAGAACCCTGTGGGTGCGCACAAGGACCGTCATACACCGATTGGCTCCGGCTGGATTGGTTTTGAGGCTATTAACCGTATCGTGCATCACGAGGCTCTTCAGGGACGTCCATTTATTTTGGAAACGCCTTGGATTGGCAAAGAGGCCAAAACTCAACGTCCTATGTATGAAGCAGAGATTGCATTGCTTCGCGGGGATGTTGCTGGTCGATTTGGTCCCGAATTCCTGACAGAAGTGGAACAGCTGCATCATTTCTTCAAAGGAAAAGAAATTGAGTCCCGTTCATATGTTCTGGATATCTGGACATTGCTCAAAAATGATGCCAAAGCGAAGAAAGCTGACCCACGCGAGCCGTTGGAACGTCTGTATGACCTCGTAGCTGAAGCCGCATTGTTCCCACATTTGAATGAAGAACAACTGAATCAACGTTTGATCGCCTGGCTTGCAGGCAAAGAAATTTTTGTCACGGCCTAGTTGAAGGAGGAAAAATAACCCGATGGAGATTCACGCTAAACAAGTACGTTCTGATGTTAAAAACCGCGCCGATCGGGCGCGGATGCTCATTTCCTGTCCGGATGGACCGGGAATTGTTGCTGCAGTATCCCATTTCTTGCACCAGCATGGTGCAAACATTGTACAGTCGGACCAATACACAATGGACCCGGCTGGCGGCATGTTTTTTATGCGGATCGAGTTCGATCTTCCACAATTATCGTTGAACCTGCCTAAGCTGGAAGCTGATTTCGACGAAGTGGCAAACCGTTTCAAAATGGATTGGAGTCTTTCTGCGGTTAGCCGCAAGAAGAAACTTGCCATCTTTGTATCCAAGGAGGATCACTGTCTGGTTGAGCTGTTGTGGCAATGGCAGGCTGGCGATCTGGATGCAGACATCGCGCTTGTCGTGAGCAACCATCTGGATATGAAGGACTATGTAGAATCATTCGGCATTCCTTATCATCATATTCCGGTTACAGCGGATACGAAGAAGGAAGCGGAACAACGTCAGTTGGACGTCATTGGTAATGATATCGACGTGATTATTCTTGCGCGTTACATGCAGATCATTTCCCCGATGTTCATTGAGCATTACCGCAATCGTATTATTAACATTCATCACTCGTTTCTGCCTGCCTTTGTCGGCGGTAAACCGTATGCCCAAGCGTACAACCGAGGTGTCAAAATTATCGGTGCGACAGCTCACTATGTTACGGAAGAGCTGGATGGTGGACCGATCATTGAGCAGGACGTTCAGCGTGTAAGCCACGGGGATGATGTAACTGAGTTGAAACGTATTGGGCGTACCATTGAGCGTGTAGTTCTTGCTCGTGCCGTTAAATGGCATGTTGAAGACCGTGTGCTGGTTCATGAAAATAAAACCGTTGTGTTTTAAGCTAATGCTTTAATACTGCGCAAGGTTGATTCGGAAGATACAGTTCAGTTCTATTCCGAAAAAAAGATAAGGCGGTTCCCTATTCGTGTCTGAATGGGGGATCGCCTTTTTGGCTGTGCTTCTGGCTGTGCTTCCATACATGACCGCACCAACCAACGACCACGCCAAATAACAGATGCCCTGTCAGCCAGTAAAGTATCGCTTTTATATCATATAGATCAGGCACACGACTCGACAGCTGGGAGAGTGGGATATACAGCAGGGAAGAGAGAGCGCCGATCAGGACGCCTTTGGATATCGGATGACCTGAACGCTGAATCCACCATATGTAGAAGTTGCCAATGATTATGGAAACGATAAGATGCAGCCCAAATTCAATGAACTCAGGTAGCGTGGGCGGAAGCCATGGAACAAAATCAATGTTCAGCAGCAAGGTATAGACTTTTTCACCAGTGTAAGTCTGAATAGCCTTTAAAAAGAACCCGAGCACCAGTCCGGATGTAAGACCTGTTAAAACCCCGGCTTTCCAGGGTAATATGTGTTTTAGCGATTTTGGTGACTTAGCCAAATGTTCCGGCATATGCGAATCCTCCTTTCCATATGAAGTACAGCCTGATGTGCACAAAAGTCCGATTTTTCCAATCATGATCAAGGACCATTATATGCAAAATCAACTTCGATATCTAAAAAGAGTATGGTTTTCCGCTTAAAGGTTATACTTCATCCGATGGATTTGCGATGCTGGCTGAGCTAGAAGATATGCTGAAATGCTCAGTATGACACTCTTTTTGCGCAACTGGAAACAAATCCCTCGTCATAAACAGCCGAATTTTCCCGATCTTCTAAAAGAAGGTTATGGAAAACCTTCACGCCAAGTGATACAATACAAAAGTGAATAAGTCAAAATGAAACACTCAAGCGGATTCACTTATTGTGAAATTCGGTTTGCTTGTATGATGAGAGGGATTCGCTTGCGCAACCCGACTTATCTAAAGACATGAGGAGGACAAACCATGACTGACAAGAACGAAGCGATTCAAAAGGAAGAGAACAACACCATCGACAACCTGTCGATCACTACCGTACGTACACTGGCGATTGATGCAATCGAGAAGGCAAATTCCGGACACCCGGGAATGCCTATGGGCTCCGCTCCAATGGGGTACCAACTTTTTGCAAAAACGATGACACATAACCCGGACCACCCAACTTGGGTTAACCGGGACCGTTTTGTTCTGTCCGCAGGACATGGCTCCATGTTGCTGTACAGCTTGCTTCACCTGAGCGGGTATGACCTGCCTATGGAACAATTGAAACAGTTCCGCCAGTGGGGAAGCAAAACTCCGGGTCACCCGGAATTCGGACATACTGCAGGCGTTGACGCAACAACTGGACCACTGGGCCAAGGTATTGCAATGGCTGTAGGTATGGCTATGGCTGAAGCTCAACTGAGCGCAACATATAATAAAGACAAATTCAACGTAATCGACCACCACACTTACGCAATCTGTGGTGACGGTGACTTGATGGAAGGCGTATCCCATGAATCAGCTTCCCTGGCTGGACGTTTGCACCTGGGCAAATTGATCATGTTGTTCGACTCCAATGACATCACTTTGGATGGTAAATTGAACCTGTCTTCTTCTGAAAGCATCGCGAAGCGTTTTGAAGCTTATGGCTGGCAAGTGCTGCGCGTTGAAGATGGTAACGATCTGCCTGCAATCCAAAAAGCAATTGAAGAAGGTCAAGCAGATACGCTTCGTCCTACACTGATTGAAGTTAAAACTGTAATTGGTTACGGTAGCCCGAACAAACAAGGTAAAGGCGGCCACGGCGGTACTCACGGATCTCCACTGGGTGCAGACGAAGCTAAATTGACTAAAGAGTTTTACAAATGGGTTTACCAGGAAGATTTCCACGTTCCAACTGAAGTTCGCGAACACTTTGCACAAGTGAAAGATCGTGGTATCTCTGCAAACAAAGCATGGGACGAGAAATTTGCTGAGTACAAAAAAGCATTCCCTGAGCTGGCAGCTCAATTCGAAACGGCAATCAATGGCGACCTTCCAGAAGGTTGGGATCGCGATCTGCCTAAATATGCAGCAACAGACAAAGCTGTATCCACTCGTGTAGCATCCGGTAATGCACTGAACGGTTTGGCTCATAACGTGCCACAACTGACAGGTGGTTCTGCTGACCTTGAAAGCTCCACAATGACTCACTTGAACAACCTGGAGAACTTCTCACCTGAAGATTATTCCGGTCGCAACATCTACTTCGGTATCCGTGAATTCGGTATGGCTGGAGCAATGAACGGTATGGCACTGCACAGTGGTGTGAAAGTATTCGGAGGTACATTCTTCGTATTTACAGACTACCTGCGTCCAGCTGTTCGTCTGGCTGCCCTGATGGGTCTGCCTGTAACGTACGTCCTGACTCACGACAGTATCGCTGTTGGTGAAGACGGTCCTACTCACGAACCAATCGAGCAATTGGCATCCCTGCGTATCATTCCTAACCTGACAGTTATTCGTCCGGCTGACGGTAATGAAACTTCTGCAGCATGGGCTTACGCGCTTGAGAACAAGAGCAATCCGGTTGCACTCGTACTCACTCGTCAAAACCTGCCGATTCTGGAAGGTACCGTTGAAGGTTCACGTGAGAATGTGAAACGTGGTGCGTATGTTGTCTCTGATGCAAAAGACGGCAAAGCTGTTGCTCAAATCATCGCGACAGGTTCCGAAGTGCAACTGGCTGTCAAAGCTCAAGCAGCACTTGCTGAACAAGGCATCCAAGTTCGTGTAATCAGCATGCCGAGCTGGGATTTGTTCGAGAAACAGGACAAAGCATACAAAGAATCCGTCCTGCTTCCAGATGTTAAAGCGCGTCTGGCGATTGAAATGGCTCACCCAATGGGTTGGGAAAAATATGTCGGCGACCAAGGCGACATTCTCGGAATCAACACATTTGGTGCATCCGCGCCTGGCGACCGTGTTATCCAAGAGTATGGCTTCACTGTGGAAAACGTGGTTAGTCGCGTAAAAGCATTGCTGTAATAGCTTGAAAAATGCTGCAGGAGGGACAGTTTAATTTCTGTCCTGCCGAGCAGCAAGTGATTTCCGGCAGAGAATGGGCGGGCAACCGCCCTGATCTGTTTTGCCTTTTGTTTTGATTAACTTCAGGGGGAGCGGGTACGCATGTCACAGTTTGATCAAGTCAGTGTAGTGAAAGAGGCCAACATTTATTATGAGGGCCAGGTAACTAGTAGAACGGTTATTTTGGGGGATGGCAGCAAGGTGACTCTGGGCATTATGCTTCCAGGCAGTTATGAGTTCGGTACAGATTCCCGTGAGATTATGGAAATTCTGTCCGGCGATCTGAGAGTATTACTTCCCGGAGAAGAAGATTGGCAAGAGATTCAAGGTCAAGCTACGTTCCACGTGCCTGCCGAATCCAAATTTAAACTGGAGATACGCAGCGTTACCGACTACTGCTGTTCGTACCCGGCGGAATAATACAAGAAGGGTAACCAGAACCGCGACTCGCGGATTCGGTTAACCCTTTTTGCTTCTTAAACTCTAACGACAAAGTTCGTGCTACAAGCTTGTCAGCCCTGTGGATTTGAAGTATCCTTAGGCTAAGTTGTTTAGAATGGAAAACGGAAAAAAATACGCTACCGATATCAGGAGGTTTTATAGATCATGGCAAAAAAAGTGAAGTTTGACTACAGCACTGCCCTGCAATTCGTCAATCAACATGAAGTGGACTATTTCGCTGAACCGATTCGTTTGGCTCACGAGCAGCTCCACAACGGAACGGGAACCGGATCGGATTATCTGGGTTGGATCGACCTGCCTACCGCTTATGATAAAGAAGAGTTCTCCCGTATTCAAAAAGCGGCTGCTAAAATCCAAAGCGATTCCGAAGTACTGATCGTCATCGGTATTGGTGGATCATACCTTGGTGCACGTGCAGCGATTGAGATGCTTACGCACTCTTTCTACAACAACCTGCCTAAAGACAAACGCAAAACGCCTGAAATCTACTTTGCAGGAAACAACATCAGCTCCACGTATGTAACTCATTTGCTGGATCTGGTTGAAGGCAAAGACTTCTCCGTTAACGTTATCTCCAAATCCGGTACAACAACGGAGCCAGCCATTGCTTTCCGTATCTTCCGTGCAGCACTGGAGAAAAAATACGGTAAAGAAGAAGCTCGCAAACGTATCTATGCTACGACAGATAAAGAGCGCGGCGCACTGAAAAAACTGGCGAATGAAGAAGGCTATGAATCCTTCATTATCCCGGATGATGTAGGTGGACGTTACTCCGTTCTGACGGCTGTAGGTTTGTTGCCAATCGCAGCAGCTGGCATCAGCATTGAAGAAATGATGCAAGGTGCGGCTGACGCTTCTAAAGAATACAGCAACCCGAACGTAGCTGAGAACGAAGCATATCAATATGCAGCTGTTCGTAACGCACTGTATCGCAAAGGTAAAGGAACAGAAATTCTCGTGAACTACGAGCCATCCTTGCACTTTGTATCCGAATGGTGGAAACAGCTTTACGGAGAGAGTGAAGGTAAAGACTATAAAGGGATTTATCCTGCATCCGTTGATTTCTCGACTGACTTGCACTCTATGGGTCAATTCATTCAAGAGGGTAGCCGGAACATCTTCGAAACTGTGATTCAGGTTGCTGAAGTATCGGAGCATATTTCTATCCAAGCTGACCCGGATGATCTGGATGGTCTGAATTTCCTTGAAGGTAAAACAATGGACTTTGTTAACAAAAAAGCGTTCCAAGGAACACTGCTTGCACACACAGATGGTCAAGTACCAAACTTGATTGTGAACATTCCAGATATGTCTCCATATTCTTTCGGATATCTGGTATACTTCTTTGAAAAAGCATGCGGCATTAGTGGTTACCTGCTAGGAGTCAATCCATTTGACCAACCAGGCGTGGAAGCTTACAAGAAAAATATGTTCGCTTTGCTGGGCAAACCAGGCTTTGAAGAAGAGAAAGCAGCGCTGGAAGCGAGACTTTCTGAATAATTCATCGGTCTGCTCATATAGTTAAATAAGGTAATGTAATTACATTCGGGGAGTCATTGTGAAGCAATGGTTTCCCGGATGTTAAACCAAGGCAGTTCGTCCGCGTGCGCGCGGGGAACTGCTTTCTTGTAAAATGGATCAAATTGGTGGAAAGTTGGATAGGGATGATTGAACGTTATCGCACGGTTCGAGGACCGGGCAATCTGGAAATTGTAATCAAAAAGTCGCGATTTATCGGTCATATTATGCCGGTCACGACAGAAGAAGAAGCCAACGCTTTTATTGATGAAATCAAGAAAAAACATTGGAATGCTACTCATAACTGCTCGGCGTATATGATTGGTGAGCGGGATGAGATCCAGAAGCAATCCGATGATGGCGAACCAAGCGGAACCGCTGGAAAACCGATTCTTGAAGTCATCAAAAATCAGCAATTGAAGAATGTGGCTATCGTTGTTACACGTTACTTTGGAGGAATTATGCTTGGAGCAGGTGGGTTAATTCGCGCTTATACGGATGGAGCAGTTGCAGCCATAGAAGCCGGGGAAGCGATTACCAAAGTGTTCCATCGTGAAGTGTTTGTTGAACTGGATTACACATGGCTGGGCAAAGTGGAAAATGAATTAAGGAGCCGGGAAGTCCGTACAGGTGAAACTGGGTTCACCGATAAGGTTACGTTGACTTGTCTTCCGCCGGATAGTGAAACCGAGGCATTTGTGGCCTGGATCACAGATTTGACGCAAGGGCAATCCCGGATCACGGAGGGACAGCGGCTTTATTTTATTGAAGGGGAATAAAATATATGGCTAGAAGAGCAGTCGAACAGGAGTTGTCGAGGGAGCGGATACTGGAGGCGGCAAGGCATCTTTTTATTACCAAAGGATACCGTGCCATTTCGATGCGAAGCATCGGCCAGCATCTAGGCTATAGTCATGGGTCGCTGTATTATCATTTTAAGGAAAAGGCAGAGCTGTTTTATGCCATCGTGGTTGAAGATTTCAATCATCTGGGGCATTTGCTGCTGCAAGCCATGGTCAGGCCAGTCATGGGCGGCGTGAGCAAGGTGGAACATATCATGATGGAGTTTATTCGTTTTGGTTTGGAGAATCCGTATCAGTACGAGATTATGTTCATGATTCGGGATGAGGAATTGCTATCGTATTGTCGTACGGAGCAAGGAAGATGCTTTGAATTGTTCGCCTCCATTATTCGGCAATACATGAATGAAGAGGGCTGTACGGAAGAGGATATTCAATGTGTACCACGTACGCTGTTTTTGTCCATGCACGGATTCATATCGTATTATATTCAGGACCGTTTAACCTTTGCAGAGATTGAATCGGCTGCGTTATCTCATGTCAAAGTACTCTGCCGTAATCTCCAACACCAGCCTGGCGTCCAATAAGGCGCTTTTGTCGCACTCCACACTTCAGGGCGGTGAATTGTCATAACATTAATTCTTTATAACGTTGTCTCGCGAAAGTTTTTACGCGAAGAAGATCATTACAGGCGGGTTACATCCCTAGAATAGGGTGGGCCGCCTGTTTGTTTTTTTATTTCATTCAATGGCAAATCATTAGAAATGGGGTTGAAATGAGTCTAACCTTCCATGATTTTAAGGAAATATTCCCGGTGACGAGGACCATCAAATTCGCAAAAATAGATGCCCTGCCATCTGCCAAGCAGTAATCTGCCCTCATGTATAATCACCGTTTGTGATGGTCCGGTTGTGATCGATTTCAAGTGAGAAGCCGTATTTCCTTCAGCATGCCGATATTCGGGATGTTCCCAGGGGTATACTTCGTTTAGACGAAGCAGCACGTCATGTTTGACATCCGGGTCTGCATTTTCATTAATTGCAATGCCTGCTGTCGTATGTGGACAATAAATCAATACAGTCCCATTTTGCACACCGCTGTCACGGACAACCTGCTCCACCTCTCGCGTAATATCCTTCATCTCATCCCGTCGGGATGTCGATAAATTCTTCGTATATAACATATTACTCCACTCCTTTGCTCCAAATTGTTCCTCTAGATTGTACCTTAACCATTACATACCGAACAAACCACTTAGATAAAGGGGATCAAAGAAATCTGGGGATAACAGCGATAGGATGGTTGTTCTGGCCGTGTAGTAGGCAGTGTGATTTTTATAAAATCCATCTCATAGGTACGCCGATTTTATTCAATAAAAGCATTGACGATTAGCACTGCAAACTGGTAAAGTATCAGATAAGCAAAAACCAAGTAGACTAATGGGAATAATATTAAAGTAATAAAATCCAACTTAGGAAAATGGTTGTACCAAAGCAGGAAGACTGCCGACCGGACATAGAACCGGAGGCTGGGAGGGAATGCAGCAATGAATACCGTTCTTCGTCACAAGGGATGGACTTGGGGATTCCGCAGTACCGTATTGCTATATTTTATCGTACTCATTGTACTTCCAATCATCGGTGTGTACGTCAATTCCTTCTCTGAAGGATGGAGCAACTTTATCCAAAGCATTATGGACCCAATTGCATGGAAAGCCGTGCTGTTAACGATCCGGCTGGCTGTTATAGCTACGGTGATTAACGTCATTTTGGGAACCATGATTGCCTGGGTGCTGACACGTTATCGCTTTTTTGGGAGGTCGTTCCTTAACAGTCTGGTAGATCTTCCTTTTGCTCTTCCAACAGCCGTTGGTGGCCTGATGATTATGCTACTCCTGGGTCCAATCAGTGCCATTGGCAAACTGGCGGAATCCATGGGGTTTGAAATTGTGTTTCACCAGCCTGCGATTGTGATCGCAATGACCTTTGTTACGTTTCCATTTGTTATCCGTGCGGTGCAGCCTTTGCTTGAGGAGATCGATCCTTCAGAGGAAGAGGCATCCTACACAATGGGAGCATCGAAGGCGCGCACATTCAGGCAGGTCATTCTTCCGTCCATGGCTCCGGGCATGATTAGTGGGGGAATGCTCGCATTCTCCAGAGCACTGGCCGAATTCGGGGCTGTTGTGCTGGTGGCAGGCAATATTCCGGGAAGAACATTGACGGCTTCCGTATTTATTTACGGCGAGATCGAAAGTGACAATCCAACCGGTGCCGCGGCCGTGTCCGTACTGCTCTTAACACTCTCCTTCCTGATCCTCTGGCTCATTAATCTGGTGCAGATGCGGGGGAGAAGACGATGAGGCGACTATTAATCGGACTGACGTTTGCGGTGTTCATTGTACTGCTGATCATCCCGCTTGGACGTATTTTTATTGGTGCATTTGAAGACGGGGCAGGAGGATTCCTGGATGGGCTGTTGCGCCCTGAGGCGCTGCATGCCTTGATGATGACAGGACTTGTTGTACTTGTCGTCACGCTGTTAAATACATTGTTTGGCGTTATGATGGCCATCTATCTGGTTCGCGCCGGATGGCTGAGTGACCGGGTGAAAGGGCTGCTGAACAGCATTGTGGATCTGCCCTATGCCGTATCGCCAGTCATTGGCGGATTGATGATTGTACTACTGCTGGGTCCCAACAGCATTATGGGCGCTTTTTTTGAAGGAATTGGATTTAATGTGGTGTATGCCTTCCCGGGTATGGTCATTGCAACGTTGTTTGTCACTTTTCCACTGATGGTCCGAGAGGTGATGCCTGTCTTGCAGGAGCTTGGATCTCAGCAGGAAGAGGCTGCGTCAACGCTTGGTGCATATGGCTGGAGAACGTTCTGGAGTGTTACCTGGCCTTCCATCCGCTGGGCGGTTGTATACGGTCTTGTGCTGACGGTTGCCCGCTCGCTTGGGGAATTCGGTGCAGTGCTGGTTGTATCGGGTAACATTATGAACAAAACGCAGACGGCAACAACGCTTGTATATCAGGATGTAGAGAATTTTAACGTAGCTGCCGCAAATGGTGTGGCATTGGTACTGGTTACCTTTTCCGTCGGGCTGCTGCTTATGATGGAATGGGCCAAGAAGCGAAAGGAAGTGCATTGAGATGCATGTGGAAGTCCGTGATCTGAACAAACATTTCGGTGATTTTCATGCGGTAAAAGATGTCTCGTTCGATATTGCCAAAGGCCACCTAATCGGTTTGCTGGGACCCAGCGGAGGTGGAAAAACATCCATTCTGCGTATGCTGGCAGGGCTGGAGAATCCGGGTTCCGGAGAGATTCGTTTTCACGGAAAAGTCGTAAACCATCTGCCTCCGCAGGAGCGGGGAATCGGATTTGTATTTCAGAACTATGCTTTGTTCAAACATATGACGGTATTTGATAATATCGCGTTTGGACTCAAGGTTAAAAAGACACCCAAAGCCCAGATTCGTGATCGGGTCATGGAGCTGGTGGGATTGACGGGGCTGAAAGGTTTCGAACAGCGTTATCCACATCAGTTGTCTGGTGGACAGCGTCAGCGTGTCGCTTTTGCCAGAGCATTAGCTCCGGAACCACAGCTGCTGTTGCTGGATGAACCTTTTGCCGCCATTGATGCCAAGATCCGTCAGGAATTGCGTTCATGGCTGAGAGAGCTGATTGAGCGGGTAGGCATCACTTCGATCTTTGTAACCCACGACCAGGATGAAGCAATTGAAGTTGCCGACGAAATCATGATTATCAGCCAAGGGCGCTTGGAGCAGAAGGGTACGCCATGGGACATTTACAAAAATCCAGAGACGCCATTTGTTGCCACATTTATCGGGGAATCTACCGTTGTGGAAGACGCTTCACAGCTTAAGGGCTTCGAACATGCGGTGGAAGGAGAGCGCACACGTGCATTGATCCGGCCTGAGTATATCGAGATCGGTTTGAAGAACGAGTTTAGCATGCTGTCCGCTACTGAAAAGGGTACAGTCAAACACCTTCATTTCCGTGGAAGTGAATGGATGGTGGAAGTGGAAGTTGAGGGCCATAAACTCATTACGTATCGATCCCTGGAGAAAACAACGCTGCAAGTCGGCCAACAGATTCGGGTGCTCGTGCATCGGGCATATCTGTTCAATGATACCCATAGCTGGGTTGTTGAGAACCGATTGAAGGAAGATCCAATGCCGGTCATCATCTAATCGAAGATCACTTGATTCAGGAATGATCCTTATTTTTGGAAAAGAGGGGCTGCCCATGCAGACGAGGAAGAAGAAATTCAACCCTTTATATGTTGTCCTCATACTTCTGCTCGTCTGCATGACCGTTGGATGTAGCAAGCAGGAAGATGTGAGCGGACAGAACGGAACCTCGAAGGACGACCAATCCAATACGCTGGTAATCGGTGCTTACAGTGTAGCCAAAGACGCCGTCGGAGAATTGCTGCCCAAATTTCAGGAAGAATGGAAGGCAAAGACCGGACAGACGGTTCACTTTCAGGAATCCTATGAAGCTTCTGGCACACAAGCCAGAGCCATTGTTGGTGGATTCGAAGCTGATGTTGCGCTTCTGGCGATGGAAAGTGATATCGACAAGCTGGTCAAAGCCGATCTGGTCAGCTCCAATTGGAAGCAGGCTCCGAATAAAGGCATGATCACCCGTTCGATTGTAGTTCTGGGTACAAGAGCAGGCAACCCGCTGGGGATTCGTGATTTTGAAGATTTAACCAAGCCGGGTGTTAAAGTGCTTTATCCTAATCCCAAGACGTCAGGCGGAGCACAGTGGGACATTAATGCCATCTATGGTGCAGGGTTGAAGTTATCTGAGAAGGAGCAAGGCAAGAAAGATCCTACCGTGGCCAAAGCTTTTCTGGAAAAAGTACATGAGAATGTCGAGTCACTGGATAAGAGTGGTCGATCCTCCATGGCGGCTTTCGAATATGGCGTGGGTGACGTTATCGTCACGTATGAAAATGAATTGCTTGCCCGGATTGCCAAGGGTGTAAATTATGACATCGTGGTTCCCAAAAACACGATCCTGATTGAAAATCCGGCAGTTGTCGTGGACAAATATGCAGGTAAGCATGGCAATCGTGAATTGGCGGAGGCTTTTGTAGCCTATCTACGAACACCGGAAGCACAGCGCATTTTTGCCAAGCATGGTTTCCGTTCGGTAGACTCTGAAGTGTTTGCAGAGACGAAGTCCTCGTTCCCAACGCCTGAAGGTCTGTTCGATATTAACTACCTCGGCGGATGGGACAAGGTACGCAGTACACTATATTCCAAACGAGGCGTATGGTACCAGGTGTTAGCCGGGTTGTAAGCCCGTACGAGTATCATCCTGTTATTGAATTTCAGAAGATGAATTGTCATTCAAACCTTCATTTCACGATACAACGTGAGCTGGAGGTTTTTTGCATTGCTAGACAATAATGTTATTTCATTTAAACCCGATAGGTTAAGTTGGAAAAAATCATTGCAATTTGTCGAATCCTTGCCTATACTATCTAACAGAACGTTAAATTACAGCGAGGGGAAATATCATAATGAAATCGAAAAAAATGTGGCTGTCATTGATGCTGGTTCTGGTTGTGGCAATCATGAGTGCATGCGGAAGCAGCGGTGACGGAACAAGTTCTTCGTCTAATACCGCAGAAAATACAGCAACAACGGATGATGGGCAACCGAAAGACGGAGGAAGCATCATTATTGCCGTTCAGGACGATCCTAAAGTGATGAATCCGATCTACGCGGGTGACCGTGTAACGTTGACGATTGATCAATCCTTATATGCTCCACTGTTCAATGTGAATGATGGCAAAAAAACGTATGTGCTCGCAGAAAGCGACAGCTTCTCTGATGATCACCTGACGTATACATTGAAGCTGAAAGACGGTCTGAAATGGCATGACGGACAGCCTCTGACAGCCGATGATATTGTGTTCACAATGGATAGCATCCTTGATGAGAAACAGCACAGTTCTTCCCGTAGTCAGTATGTTTTTGATGGCAAACCGGTGAAAGTAACCAAGGTCGATGACCTGACGGTGGAATTCAAATTGCCGGAAGTATCTGCTGCTTTCGAAGGAGCATTGGTTTCTTTCTCTCCAATCCCTAAACACATTTTCGAAGGCGAAGCCGATATTGAGAAAAGCGACAAAAACAACAACCCGATCGGTTCCGGTCCGTTCAAGTTCAAGGAATACCGTCCGGGCGAATACGTAACACTGGAACGTTTTGATGACTACTTTGCAGGCAAAGCTCATCTGGATAGCGTGACGTATCGTGTAGCGAAAGATCCAAATGCAGCGAACCTGGCTTTGCAAAACGGCGAGATTCAAATGCGTATGGTCGACACACAGGATTACAACAAATTGAACGACACAGGCAAATTCAACATGCTGACTTACCCAGAAGGCCGCTTGCAATACATGGTGTTCAACCTGAACGTGCCTTCGATGCAAAAGAAAGAAGTTCGTCAAGCCATCGCTTATGCTTTGGATAAAAATGAACTGATTACCGCTTCGTATTCCTCAGCTGATTTTGCTGAACCGGCTCCGTCCATTCTGACACCGGACACGCTGTACCAAACGGATGATGTTGAGAAATACGACTACAACGTAGAAAAAGCAAAACAATTGCTGGCTGATGCAGGCGTTAGCAACCTGAAATTGCGTCTTGCTTATACAAACACTAACAAACCACAAACAAGCCAAGCGCTGTACATTCAGCAAAAGCTGAAAGACGTGGGTATTGAAGTAGAATTGCTGCCGATGGATGGAACGGCTTACGGTAACCGTACATTGGACATGAATAATACAGACTTTGAATTGTCCTTTGGTGGATACATCATGGGTTATGAGCCAGATGCTTATAAATCTCTCTTTTTGAGTGATGCGGCATACAACTACTCCCATTACAAAAATGCCGATTTCGACAAGCTGTGGAATGAAGCAGCCGTTCAAATTGACGAAACTAAACGTGGTGATTTGTACAAACAAATCCAACAAACGGTAGCAAACGAAATGACTGTATATCCAATCGCCTACACGAAAGCTGTAGTGGCGGTGGATAACACTTACGGCGGCGTTGAAGATGCAAATCCGAAACCAGTCGTTATGCTTGAAGATCTGTCCAAAATTTATAAAAAATAAGTTACAAGCCAATAACGCCGGCCGCGAGGCCGGCGTTGATTCGGAGGTGCCCATGTGAACAACTATATTGTCCGAAGGATCGCACAAGCGATCCCTCTTCTTTTTGTAATCTCCATCGTATCGTTCACCTTGATCAAGCTGGCGCCGGGCGATCCGGTGCTTTCCTTTGTTACCCCGAATATGGGGGCAGAAGATGTGGAGCGTATTCGGCAAAACCTCGGTCTTGATCAACCGATGTACGTGCAATATGTCGTATGGCTCAAAAATGTACTGTCTGGTGACCTTGGTTATTCACTGGTGAACCATCGCCCGGTTGCCGAAATGATTGTTGAACGTTTGCCTGCTACGTTTGGTTTAATGGGGGCATCGCTATTATTGTCTTTGCTGATCTCCATTCCGCTGAGCATGATTGCAGGTTCGCGTCAGAACAGTCTGTTTGACCGTGGACTCAGCTTAATCTCGTATATCGGGATATCAATTCCTAGCTTCTGGTTCGGTATGATGCTGATCTATTTCTTTGCAGTAGAGCTGCACTGGTTGCCAAGTATGGGTATGCGAACGGTTGGTATGGACTCCGCTTGGGATATTATCAAACACGGCATTTTGCCATGTACCGTATTGACCTTCATGAACGTGTCCGTTTACATGCGGTATATTCGCTCGAATACAATCAGTCAACTGGAAGAGGACTATGTTCAAATCCAATATGCCTACGGGGCAACCAAAGGAACGGTACTGCTTCGTCATGTACTCAAAAATGTACTGCTGCCTGTAATCACCATTCTCGGTATGTCTTTGCCGGAGTTGATTGCGGGAGCGTTTATTACGGAGTCCGTTTTCTCATGGCCGGGAATGGGATCTCTCGGGATTTCGGCCGTTCACGGTTTGGATTATCCGATTATTATGGGCATTACGATGATGTCCTCTGTGCTGCTGGTCGTCGGAAACCTGGTAGCTGATATCTTATATGGCGTGGTAGATCCACGAATCAAGACAACGGGGTGAGACAAAAATGAATTCAAGGCGCTGGCGTAATTTACGGACGCAGTTCCGACAGCAGAAACTGGGACTTGCGGCTGTCATCATATTGGGCATCTTTGTGCTCGCATCCCTGTTTGCGTTTCTGTCTCCACATGATCCTAATGAAATTGTAGTGATGGAGCGGCTTCAACAGCCAAGTGCAGATCATTGGTTTGGTACGGACGATTACGGACGGGATTATTTGGCTCGGGCGTTATACGGAGGACGAGTGTCTCTCGCCGTAGGTTTCCTGTCGATGGCAATCGCCGTTATTATGGGAACACTGGTAGGTACGGTTAGTGGTTATTTTGGCGGCTGGGTGGATAATACGTTGATGCGTATTGTTGACGTGCTCATGTCGATTCCATCTTTTTTCCTGATGCTGATCCTGAACGCTTATCTGAAGCCGGGGATCGGTACGATTATTGTCATTATCGGGGTGCTGAGCTGGATGAATATTGCCCGGATTGTCAGGGCTGAGGCGATGTCGGTCAAGCAGCGGGAATACGTACTGTATGCGCGTGTATCGGGTCAAAAGCCTGGCCGGATCATCATGAAGCACATTATTCCCAACATTATTCCAACCATTATTGTCGCAGCAACCATCAACATCGCGAGTGCGATTCTGATGGAATCGTCACTAAGCTTCCTCGGACTGGGTGTTAAACAACCGAACTCTTCTTGGGGCAGCATGTTGAATGATGCACAGGGATTTATTAGTGAAGCGCCATATATGGCGATTTTCCCGGGATTGTTTATTTTGCTGACGGTGCTGTCGTTTAACTTCTTGGGGGATGTGTTCCGTGTAGCCTTCGAGCCCAAAGCGAACAAGCGATAGATAATTGTTTACTGTGAAATGTTTTTGCAATATAGAAGTTGTTCTTATCGCGTAGTGATCCAGTGTGAAATTAATCCTTTAACTTATATAATCGACAACCCATATCATGTAAACAACGGGGTGAATACAATGACAGATTTATTATCGGTCAAACAACTGAAAACGTCCTTTGCAACCCGGGAAGGTGAGGTACAGTCCGTCCGGGGTGTGAGTTTTACGTTAAAAGAAGGCGAAGTAGTTGGGCTGGTCGGCGAGTCCGGAAGTGGCAAAAGTGTTACCGCCCGTTCGCTGATTCGGCTGATCCAGTCGCCGGGCCGGATTACGGATGGTCAGATTCTGTTCCGTGGAGAGGATCTGCTGACCAAGTCGGACAAGGAGCTGCGCAAAATCCGGGGCAACCGCATCTCGATGATTTTCCAGGACCCGATGACATCACTTAATCCAGTGGTTCGTGTAGGCAAACAGATGACAGAGGTCATTCGTCGTCACCGGAAAATGGACAAGTCGGCTGCACGCAAGGAAGCGATTGAGTTGCTGCGGCAAGTGGGCATTCCTTCTCCGGAAGAACGGATTGACCAATATCCACACGAGTTCAGCGGAGGCATGAGACAGCGGGTAATGATCGCCATGGCTCTGTCCTGCAAGCCGGAGTTATTGATCGCGGATGAACCGACGACAGCGCTGGATGTGACCATTCAGGCACAGATTTTACAGCTGATGCAGGAACTGAAAGATTCCACGCAGACATCCATTCTGATGATTACGCATGACCTTGGTGTCGTTGCTCAGGTCTGTACCCGAGTGATTGTGATGTACGGTGGACTCATTATGGAAGAGGGGCCAGTGGAGCGTATTTTCGCTCATCCCCAGCATCCATATACTCAGGGATTGCTGCGCTCCATTCCGAAGCATGGCGAGGAAGGTGGACGCCAGCGGCTGGCAACCATTGAAGGTACACCGCCCAATCTGCTTCATCCGCCAACCGGATGTCCGTTTATGGAACGTTGCCCACACGCCATGGAAGTATGCAAACAGATGCCTGCGTATACCGAGACTGCACCCGGTCATCGAGCGCTATGCTGGTTGCTGGACGATCAAGGTCGGGAACAACATCAAGTACAAACAGGAGCATCGTCAGAGGAGGTGGAGAAATGAGTACAGGAATCGATCAGCGTGAAGTACTGCTGGACGTGCGTGGTTTGAAAAAACATTTTCCGGTACGTGGTGCTGGCAAAGGCAAAGACGTCGTGAAAGCCGTGGATAACGTCAGTTTTCATATTCACAAGGGAGAAACATTTGGACTGGTTGGTGAATCCGGCTGTGGCAAATCAACGACTGGACGCAGCATCGTGAGACTCTATGATGTGACGGACGGAAGCATTATGTTTGGCGGACAGGATGTTGCGAAAATGAATGAACGCCAGTTGAAGCCATTCCGCAAACGGATGCAGACGATTTTTCAGGACCCCTATTCTTCACTGAATCCGGGTATGAATGTTCTGCAGATTATAAGTGAACCCATGGAAATTCATAATTATGCTTCCAAGGCAGAGATGAAGGGGCGAGCGCTTGACCTAATGAACCGTGTGGGTCTTAAACCAGAGCACGCGGAGCGTTATCCACATGAATTCAGTGGGGGGCAGCGTCAGCGGATTAGCATTGCCCGTGCATTGTCGGTGAACCCGGAGTTCATTTTGTGTGATGAGCCGTTGTCTGCTCTGGATGTGTCCGTACAGGCACAGGTGGTCAATATGCTTGAAGATTTGCAGGCAGAGCTGGGACTCACCTATTTGTTCATTGCCCATGATTTGTCGATGGTACGCCACATCTCCAATCGAATCGGTGTGATGTATCGCGGTAAGCTGGTGGAAGTGGCACCAACAGAAGAACTGTACCGTAATCCGGTACATCCGTATACCCAGGCATTGCTGGCGGCAATTCCTGTACCTGATCCAACTGTGCGGAACATGATGCCGCCGATCTATAGTGGGGATACCGATCCATCCGTTCGGGGACGGGATGAAGAACCGGAGTGGATGGAAGTTTCGCCAGGACACTTTGTATCCGGCTATCGAGACAGGATATAATGGTTTAGGAATATCATGGAATAACGATATATAGTGACAGGAAGGTGTGAGTTGGATGAGTGCTGAGTTTAAGTTGTCCCAAAATACAGCCATTCGGCTGGAACAGGCTCGTAGCAAAGGCATGTCGGATGCAGCTTTGTTGGAAGCGATACAGGCCAAAAATGTTGCTGCTTTTGATGCCGTGTCTGAGGAGCACTACAGATATGATGATCTTTTCTCTTATGCGGATGAGCATGGCGAGAATCTGGAAGGCGCGGTTAAAGACGGCTACCGGATTACCTTTAACACTCGTGGTGGTCTGGGGATCTACTTGGAGAAGTCCTTCGGATTACAGCCGGAGAAAGACTTCACTGTTGGTGAAGGCATCGTGACCGGGTTGAAATTAAAACCAGAGCAGGCAGATGTGCTGGCAAAACGCCTTGCATCAAACTGGGTGATTACCGAATCCAAAGATGTACCTGAGGGCCAAGAGCTGACGTTGAAGCTGCGGGCTTTGGTTTAGTGAAACAACAGACTGTCCCGTTTGCAGTGAATAACTGCGGCGGGATGGTCTTTTTTTTGCAAAAATAGAGGTGGGCGATTACAATTTACATATCATTAATCGGATGGAACATGAATTTGGGATGCATTGCTTCCGGGATAGAGAGGGGACTTTCATAATGAATCAGCTAACATTTCTGGGAACCGGGGATGCGATGGGTGTTCCGCGGGTGTATTGTGATTGTGACGTTTGCACAGAAGCCCGACTTACGGGGATCAATCGCCGCAAACGTGCTGCTGTTTTGATTCATAGTGATGGCGAGCACGAACCTTTCATGATTGACTGCGGACCGGACTGGAGATCACAGATGGAAGACCAGGGGATGCGGATGGTGCAGACGCTGCTGATCACTCATGCGCATTTTGATCATATTGGAGGCTTGCCCGAATGGGCAGATGCGTGTCGATGGTTGGGTGTAAAAGGGCAGTTGTATGCACCACGGGAGGTGATCGCGACCATCCAAAGTCAATTTCCATGGCTCGGTCGTCATATGAATTTCCTGGAAACGGATGCGGATATCGAACTCGGTGGGTGGAAGGTGCACTCCTGGAAAGTTTGCCACGGTCATAATGGCTATTCGTATGCGTATCGATTGGAACGTGAAGGATACACCTGGGCGTATTGCTCGGATGCCATTGATCTGAAAGCTGCGGAGAAGCAGCCGCTATACGGGCTCGATCTGCTGGTACTTGGAACGAGCTTTGTTCATGAACTTGCGGAATTCTCCACACGCTCGGTGTACGATATGGTTGAGGCGCAGGAGCTGTTGCAGGATTTGAAGCCGGGTCAGACCTATTTTACACATATGTCTCACGACGTCGATGTGCGCCAGAATTATGATCTGGATCAGGGGATTACGCTGGCACTTACCGGTCTGAAGGTGAAGCTGGGAGAATAGGACAACAATGCTAAAAATAAATTCAGAAGAGCGTATCCTTTGCCGGAGGTTCTTCGTTTACATAGTGTAAGGCAATTACAGCAATTGAATTGAAGCAAGATCAATCAGGAACCAACAAAGGGGGGGCCCCAAACATGGCCTTTGTGAAGTCCGTGGATTGCAGAATCAACAGACCACATGATGATAAACAGGTTGAACCCTATAGCCATTCCGGTGTTCAAACCGGATATACGTTAGAGCAAACGATTGAAGCTGCGCTTCCGAGCCTGCTGGGCTCTTTATACGCCTATTGCATGTCATTGACTGGTTCAGTCTGGGAGACGGAGGATCTGGTTCAGAATACATGTGTTAAAGCATTATCCTCTTCAGCTACCCGAAGAACGGGAATGACAGAGGACATGAACTGGGAAGCCTATCTCATCCGTGTTGCACGCAACACTTGGATTGACACCATACGGAAGCGTGAGAACTTGGCAAGCAAACTGGAAAGCATGAAGCCATTTATGCAGGAATTTGAGGAAGAAGAGCGATTCGAGGAAGTTGAGTCCGCTGTTCAAATCCTTGTGGATGAACTGCCACCGTGGCAGCGAGCGATATATATGTTACGTGATTTGATGGGATACACGACGGTAGAGACTGCTGAACTGTTGGACACGACGGAAGGGGCAGTCAAAGCTGCCCTGAGTCGTGCCCGCTCTGCCCTGGCGAAAGTGAGGCATAGCCTGAACGAAACGGATGCTGATCAGACGGATCAATTGGAAGAGCATCAGCAAAATCGGGAGGAACTGCGGAGCTATTTACTAGCGTTTCGCACCGGTGATACAGCCCGATTAATTGATCTATGCCTGAATCAGACCGATGATCCGATGGCTGTGGCGGGAACGATTTTGCAGCAGACTCTGCCGTCTCAATCGATGCAGCCAGTGATGTACAGTTATTCAAGCTCCGGTACGAATTCCATGTCGTATGGGGGAGGATATACGGTCACCATGGTTGCGTAAACCGGGAGGCAAAATGCATGAACGTGGTACCTTATGTTGTTGAACAGACAGCCCGCGGAGAGCGGAGCTATGATATTTATTCCCGTTTGCTGAAAGATCGGATCATTATGGTATCCGGGGAAATTGAGGATCAGATGGCCAATGCGATCGTGGCCCAGTTGTTGTTTCTGACCGCAGAGGACCCGGAGAAGGATATTCAAATGTATATCAACAGTCCTGGTGGTTCCGTGACTGCCGGATTCTCCATCTATGACACGATGCAATTCGTGAAGCCTGACATTTCCACGATCTGCACAGGCATGGCAGCCAGCTTCGGTACGATCCTGCTGGTTGGTGGGACCAAAGGGAAACGGCTGGCGTTGCCAAACAGCGAAATTATGATTCACCAGCCGCTTGGCGGAACGCGGGGGCAGGCCTCGGATATGCTGATTCATGCCAACCGGATTATCCAGCACCGTCAGCGCCTCAACAAGCTGCTTGCCGATCATACGGGACAGCCGATGGATCGGATTGAAAAGGATACAGACAGAGATTACTTCCTGACCGCTGCGGAAGCCGTCGAGTATGGTCTTGTGGATAAGGTCATATCCAGTACGTAAGAAAAAAAGGAACAATACGTGATGAACAGCAAAGTAGCCCGGAAGGTCATTCGACTTTCCGGGTTTGTTTATGTTACTAGTATAGCGAAGTATATTTTTGATGACAGGTTGGTGTCGACCTCAGCAACGTGCCATCACGTATTTTCAGCCAAAGCAATAAGTCTGCTCATGCCTTCCCGGATTTGCTGCTCATGAGCATAGGAGAAGGAGAGACGCAGCTTGCGACTGGCGTTCGCATCTGAAGGATCAAATACCGTTCCCGGCACAAAAGCGACGGAATGCTCCATGCATCGGTGAAGCAAGCGCCCCGTATCGACACCTTCCGGAAGCTCCGCCCAGATGTTAAGTCCACCCTCAGGACGAGTCCACGTCCAATTGGTTTGTTGAAGGCACTGTTCCATCACTTCCATCCGTAGCTGAATAGCGGTACGCAGCTTGGACAAGTGCTGGTGCATGCGTGGGGACTGGAAATAACGGAGGAAAAGCTTCTGATTAAGCAAAGGTGATCCGTTATCTGTCAATGCTTTTACGGCCTGTAATCCTGGCATGAACCGGGGACGGCACATGATTGCGGCAATCCGCAGACCCGGCACGACATATTTGCTATAGCTGCGAATATAGAGTGTATGCCCTGTAGTATCGTATGTGAAGATTGGCGCAGGAGGCTTTTCCTTGAAATAGATATCATAGGTACTGTCATCTTCCACCAGAAAACATCCGTACTGTTCCGCTAGCTCAGGTAGTTGTTTGCGTTGCTCGGTCGGAATATTGATGCCCGTAGGATTTTGGAAGGTCGGCGTCATATAAAATACTCTCGGCTTTTCCTGCTTCATCAGGCGTTCAATCTGTTCCAGATCGTAGCCATGAGGATGAATATCCGTAAAAATTAACTTGGCACCTTGTTTGCGGAAAATTTCCATCGCAGGGCCATACGTTGGCCTCTCCATGAGCACACGGTCACCGGGTCTGACGAGACTTCGGGAGATCACATCAATGGCTTGCTGTGCCCCGGAAGTGATCAGCACTTCATCAGCCGAGATGTAGAAACGTTCTCTCGTCGTCAGATGGCTTGCCAAGGCACTACGCAGCTCCAGATCTCCTTGAATCGTGGAATACGTCCCAAGCAGACGGGGATATAAATCCAGCAAATCCCGCATTAATTCTCCCCAATATCGGTTTGGCAGCAGGGCGGGGTCAATCAATGATTTGGAAAATTGGTATTCCGCCTCAAGGGATTGCACGCGGGCAAGTGAATCCCAATGCAACCAGGCAGACACGGCCGGGTCATCGGCCTGATCTGTCACGGGAGAAGGGTCAGCAGGACTGACATAATAACCGGACTTATCCTTGACGTAAACGTTCCCCCGTTCCTTTAATTCCTGATAGGCCTTAAAAACGGTGAGGCGATGTACACCGAGCAGCTCGGACAGGCTCCGCACGGACGGCAGCTTCTCATGCTCTTTCCACTCTCCGGCTTCGATCCGTACAACCAGATAATGTACCACTTGCTCATATAGTTTCAGGCTGTTATCTGTCATCATAATGGCTTTGCCCACCCGGCTCACGCTCCTTTTGAACTCCATTGTAACAGCAAACGGGAATTAACTGTTCTGTTTTATTCATTCTGTTCTGTGGACAGTGCTATATGATGGAGAACAGATGAAGGAGGGGCTAGCATGGTTGCAGTAGCATTTACCGTAATGTGTCTTATTTTTGGAACAACGTTTCTAGCGATTAAAATTGGCGTGGAGGCAGGCATGCCGCCTTTTCTGTCGGCCGGACTACGCTTTATCATTGCAGGTGCTCTAATGTTTGCATGGATGTGGATGAAAGGGAAAGTGAACTTGTCTTTATTATGGCGTAAAGAGATGCTCTTGACGGGTGCGGGACTGACTTTTGGTACGTTTGCGACCTTATATTGGGCTGAGCAATATGTGAGCTCGGGTGTTGGGGCGATTCTGTCAGCAACAGGTCCACTGATGATTATGGTGATGCAGACAGCGTTGTTGCGTCAAAAAACGTCTGCACGCATGATTGCGGGCTGCCTGATCGGTTTTGCTGGAGTTATCCTCGTCGTGTTACCGGGTGTATCGATTGGTGGTAGTTCCCTGTGGCTATGGGGCTGTATTGCCGTATTGGTGGGTGAAGTCTGTTACTCGGCAGGTGCGTTGTACTCGAAAAAGGTCATTAATCAGTTTAAGGAGGCTAATCCTGTAGCAATCAATGCGGTGCAAATGATGTACGGAGGTGTCCTGTTATCTGCGCTTTCGGCGGTGACCGAATCGTGGAGCACAACTGGACTGGATTGGATGCCAGCGGTATCATCCCTGATCTATCTGACGGTAATCGGTTCGATGATCGGGCACAGCTTGTTCTACTGGATCATGTCTCGTACCAACCCGTTATTCCCGGCGACCTGGTTATACATTTCTCCTCCGATTGCGGTCGGGCTTGGGGCGGTTCTCTACAATGAGCATGTAAGCTGGATTACCTGGTTGGGAGTTGCTCTAATCGTTTCAGGTTTGCTGGCGATGAATGAGAAAGTAATGAACTTGCTGAAGAGAGGCAAAAGCACAACTTCATTGGGTCAGACTTCCAAATCCATGGTAAAATAGGGAATATATATTTTACGCAGGAATGAGGCGAGACATCCATTTGAATAGACAGGGGATCGGTGCTGTTTTATTGTTTGCGGGAATCGTGCTCTATGGCATGATCCATATTGGGACCATTATTCATTTACCGGACGTAACGATCTGGTTCAATCAATGGGGCCGTTATCTGCAAGCCACTTTTGAAACGGGTGGCATCATTGGACTTATCTTGGCCATTCTTTTATTCATTATAGGAGTAACACTCCTGCTTCCTAGGCCATTAGCCGGTTTTTCCAAAGGGAGAGTAATGAAGGAGATCAGTGAGCGGAATCGTGAATTTGACGAGAAGTATGGCAAAATAGAATAATTAACAGTTTTATTACAGAAACAGCCCTGCACAAGCGATTCATCACCGTGCAGGGCTGTTTCATTGTATCTTGAAATAACATGTTTTATATGGACTCGACCTCTTAAAAGCTTACTCTGCGTTCAGCACAAACTTCTCAATCACTTGCTTCACGCCGTCTTCGTTATTGCTCGCGGTAATGTAATCTGCCAGCTCTTTCAGAGCAGGGATCGCATTCCCCATCGCTACACCAAGACCAGCGACTTCCAGCATCTCATGGTCATTCCAGGAATCCCCGATGGCAATGCACTCGCTCAATTGGTGACCGAAGTGATCTGCCAGGAAGGTTAGTGCATGGCCTTTCGTTCCCTCGCTGTGCATGATCTCAAGGAAGTATGGCTTGGACTTGGTGATGTGTACTTCAGGTCCGAGCAATTCGCGCAGGGCAATCGCAACCTCGTCGAGATAATCAGGCTCATCAATGATGAGCAGTTTTGGTGTTTTTTGCTCGATCACTTTGATGAAATCCGGTTCAATGTGGTACTGAGTACCATTCAGTTTAGCGTAGTCACGCAGCTTGTCGTTTTCTTCACGGGCGTAAAGTTTGTCGTCAATGTACGTTTGCAGGTGCAGATTATGCTCCAGGCAGTAGTCGTACAATTTGCGGGAAGCGTCCTGTGGAACGTAGCGTTCGTAAAGTACTTTTTCGTCCAGCAAGTTTTTCACCAAAGCGCCTTGATACGTAATGATTGGCACGTTCAGCTTCGTTTGGCGAGCGAGTGCTTGTGCAGAAGCATAGGCACGTCCAGTTGCCAGTGTTACAACGACACCATGAGCTACCGCTTGTTCCAGGGCAGTCTGTGTTGCAGGCGTTACTTCCTTGTTATCGTTGATCAGGGTATCATCAATGTCAATTGCGATTAATTTATAGGTCATCTCTGTTGTTTCTCTCCTTTTTTTATCTGTATCTATACCTGACTTAATCTATATCAGTTCAACTAATCTTTTTACACAAGAACGGAGAGGACAGAAAAAACCTGAAGAAGCGGAGCGTTCGCCTTTATCACCGGATTTTCCCTTTGAAGAAGGGAATCAAAAAAATCTGGGGATAACAGCGATCGGAAGGTTATTCTGTCATCGGAGTGGCAGGTGTAAGCTTTCTTGGGTTGAACTTATATACCTACTCCTCCAGGAAAATAAGGCCAATAAAGTCCTCCAGCTCCAGGTTACCGAAGTAATGTTTTACATCCAGACCCTTAAGTGCAGTACGCACCTCAGATTCCTCGTAACGCTTGCCACGCAGCATATCTTCGATATCCGCCACATCGCCTACGCCGAAGAAATCACCAAAGATTTTGATATCTTCAATCCGTCCATCTTTGATATTCATGCGCAGATCAATGATACCGACAGGGAATTTACGTGTATGCTTCACATTGCTTTCCGGGGAAAGCCCGTAGTTCCAGTCCCAATTGTTATAACGCTCAGCAGAGATTTCGTTGATTTTGTCCCAGTCTTTCTCTGTGAGTTCATATTGAGGAACGTCTTGTGGCTCCATACGGAAAATGTGGCGCAACAGCTCGTCCCGGAATTGTTCAATGGTCAGATTGCTGTCAATCAGATCACGAATATTCGCTACACGAGAACGTACGGATTTGGTGCTCTTGGATTTGAACTTCTCCGGATTAACGTTGAGTGAAGCCTGTACGTGGTCGAGGTTCAGGTTGAACATCAATGTGCCGTGACTGAACATACGGCCACGCGTAGAGAATTGGGCGTTGCCCGAAATTTTCTTCTCTCCGACTTGCAGATCGTTACGTCCCGTCAGTTCGGCATTAACGCCAAGCTCTTGCAGGGCTTCCACCACAGGCTGCGTGAATTTACGGAAGTTATGGAAGGATTGTCCGTCATCCTTGGTAATAAAGCTGAAATTGAGGTTGCCCAGATCGTGATAAACGGCTCCGCCTCCCGAAAGACGACGTACGACTTGAACACCGTTATCCTGAACATATTCAATGTTGATCTCTTCAATGGTATTCTGGTGTTTTCCGATAATAATGGACGGGCGGTTGATGTAAAACAGCAAGTAACTGTCATCCATCGGCAGATGCTTCAGAATGTATTCCTCAATGGCGAGGTTTACAGAAGGATCTGTAATGCCCTGGTTATCAACAAACAGCATGGTCATTCCTCCATTAATGTATGTGAGGGATGCATATCCCTTATGTAGTGATGCTTTACGGAATCGAAATTCCTTCTCTATTGTAAACGAATTGTCGATAGGACACAAAGAAATTGAAGCCGCAAAGGGCTTGAATAGCCAAATCAGGATTGACCCCTGCCTGCCACGACATCCATAATAAAAAGGACATGCAGAAAGGATGACGGACAGAATGACCGGTTTAATTGAAGTTTTCGGACATGGCGGTGATGTGGAGACAGCCGCGGCATGTTTTGGAGGGAATCCTGCGGATTTCCTCGATTTTAGCGCAAACATTAATCCTCTGGGTCCACCTCGGGAAGTGCTGGAGGCTCTTGAGAAAGGATTGCATACGGTACTTCGTTACCCCGATCCGGGTCATCGGGCGTTCAAAATGTTGCTTAGTGACCGACTGGGTTTAACCCCAGATCACATATCTGTGGGTAACGGGGCGGCAGAAAGCATGGCTCTAATCTTACTTGGACTCGCGCCGCGTAGAGTAGGTACGGTAGAGCCCGGTTTTTCAGAGTACAGTGCATTATCCAGACAATTTGGAGCAGAAGTCCACCATGTTCAAGGACGGGAAGAGCTGGACTGGCGAGCAGAACCGGAAGATATTGAGAAGCTGATGGAACAGGTGGACCTGCTCTTCCTTGGACAGCCCAACAATCCTAATGGGGTACAGTATCCGGTGGACGTTCTGCAACAGCTTGCTCATAAAGCAGAGACAACAGGCACGATATTGGTTGTCGATGAGGCATTTATCGATTTTATTGCTGAATCACAGCGGCAATCGCTGGCGTCCAGCTTGAAAGAGTATCCGCAAGTGATCATCATTCGGTCCATGACCAAGTTTTATGCGATTCCAGGCCTGCGTCTGGGTTATGCGATGGGTCGTCCCGAACTGATTCGTGCCATGACAGAGAAACAGGTCACCTGGAGTGTGAATGGGCTGGCACTGATCGCAGGAGAAGCCTGTTTGCGCAGCGGAGAGGATTTTGAACAGGAGACATTGGCACTGGTTTCACACGAGCGGGGGAGATTAACGGAAGGCCTGAAGGCTTTGGGATGTAAGGTGACGCGAGGGGAAGCGAACTTTATACTGGCAGCTCTGCCAGAACCGTGGACAGCGATATCCATGCAGACTGCTCTCGGTGAACGGGGTATACTGATCCGAAGCTGCGCAATGTATCCCGGACTGGGGGAACGACATGTACGTTTTGCGGTCAAGGACGCAGAGGCTAACGGACGTATGCTGGAAACAATGGGAAATGTAATTACGTCTAATCCGACAACCGGATTAGAGGCAGGGGGACAAAGCGATGGCACTGCCATTCTATAATTATTACTCCCATTTACAAAAGGACCAGAACGAATACAGATCTTCTGTGTGGCCTGGATTACACGTCTCCGCACATGAGCGGCATATTAAAGCGTCCAGTCCTTCTGCTGTAACAGCCCTTTCCAGTGCCGTGTATGGGGGCGGTATGATTGAAATTGATCGTATATTCAACATCTATGTCGACAGACATTATCGCTGTGATGATCCACCTCGTGATATTGCTGATCTGTTGAGTGAATGGCAAGAGCCACAGGATCAATGTGCCGGTCTTCTGACTGCGGTTCGATTGGAGCACACAGCGATTCAGGAATACGAAAGTGATGAGTTCGGATTACTTTGCTGCACTACAGCAGGGGTATCCAATGCTGCACGGGCAGGTTCTGCAAGAACCGTGTTCGATGCTGCGGGGAATGAGATGAGCAATGGGACGGTGTCCCAGAAAATTGGGAAGGTTTCGGCTTCAACCTATACTCCCGGTACGATCAATATCATGTTGTGGATGAATGGGCGTATGACTGCTGGAGCGATGGTGAATGCCATTCAGACTGCGGTAGAGGCGAAGGCCGCTGCGCTAGCTGATTTCGGTGTGGCGGATTCAGAGAATGGTCTGACCGCAACCGGAACAACAACGGATGCCATCGTACTCGCGGTAAGTCAGGCTGAAGTAAATAAACCGCTCATCAGTTACGCCGGGACGGCTACGGTCATGGGTGCAGCGATCGGCAGGCTGGTGTATGACACGATAACGGAAAGCCTGCAAGCCGCGCAGGAGTGGAAAGAGAGGAATAACAAGCAATGACATCTCTGCTGATTCAATGGGCTTCTTGGCCGATCTGGACGGGAATGGCTGGAGCCTGGATTATTGTAGGAGCATACATATTGGATCGCTGCATCGGAGATCCACGCTGGATTCCTCATCCGGTGATTGGCATGGGAAAGGCCATCTCTGCACTGGAGCGGGCGATAAGATCGCGGGTGGACTCGAACCAGGCTCTCAAAAGAGCGGGCGTATTATTTCCCCTTTTGATTGCAGGCGGTTCTTTTGCACTGACTTGGGGATTGATCTATGTGCTGGGTCTTATTCATCCCGCTGTTGCGGTTGTGGCAGAAGTGGTGTTAATCGCAACCACCTTTGCCTCGAAAGGTTTGAAGGATGCAGGTATGGAAGTTTACCGCCATCTGAGTCAACAAGATTGGCCTGCGGCGAGACGTTCACTGGGTATGATTGTAGGACGTGATACGGCTCATCTGGATGAACCGGAGGTTGTGCGTGGGACGGTAGAGACTGTGGCGGAGAATATCGTGGATGCTATCGTCTCTCCACTGTTCTATGCCCTGATTGGTGGTGCACCACTTGCCATGGCCTATCGAGCGGTGAATACACTGGATTCGATGGTAGGTTATAAAAATGAAAAATATCTGCATCTCGGTTGGGCGTCTGCCCGTCTAGATGATTGGGCCAACTGGATTCCCGCGCGGCTTACCGCCTTGCTGTTGATTATAGGAGCTTGGTTCATGAAGCTGGATGCCAGAGGGGCTGCACGCATGGTGTCCCGGGATGCAAGACTTCACCCAAGCCCAAATAGCGGTTTTCCCGAGTCAGCGGTGGCCGGAGCGCTGGGCATAAGACTTGGTGGACATAACGTATATCACGGCGTGGCTTCATTTCGCGCATATATGGGCGAGCCTACAAGACGGATGGAAGCAGAAGATATTGTACGAACAACACGGCTTATGTTCTGGTCGGCAGGTTCTTTTGTTTTATTATGTTGGTTGGTCACCTTCGGGATATGGTCTGCTGGAGGTGCACTGTTATGGAGATAGAAGCTGGACATGGTGGCATGCAAAGCCGTGAGATTATTTTGATACGTCATGGTACAACGGCGTGGAACTTGGAAAAAAGGTATCTTGGGCATACTGACATCGGACTGTTGCCTGAGGCAAAGCAGGAGCTATCTTCGCTGCGTGAGCAGTGTAGCGATATCACATGCGACGCCTTGTATTGCAGTGATATGCTGCGTTGTCAGCAGACACTTTCACACATTGCATCGTCCCAAATGGGACAGGCCAAGCTTGATGCCCGACTAAGGGAGATCGACTTTGGTCAGTGGGAGGGGTTGACCTACGATCAGCTCAAGGACAATCCGCAGTACCGAGACTGGATCGATGCGCCCCAGGAGGTAACGCCACCGAGTGGCGAGCCTTGGACAGCATTTACTGCGCGGATTGATTCATTTCTGAAAGAGAGTCTGTTGTCCTTTTCACCAATACTGTACTCTCGCAGCTTAAACGTGCCAAAGATAGCCGTAATTACACATGGCGGTGTTATTCGTTATATGGTATCACGTCTCATTCCAGATCAAGGATTTTGGGATACGCAGGTGATACCAGGACAAGCGATCAAGATCCGGCTGGATGGTGATGGGGACAACTGGGTTGGAACCAGATTGACTTTTCCGTAAATCGGGTTGTAAGGATGTACAATATAACCTATAATCACAACAGAAGTGTGACTTAGCAAGTGCATCTTTGGATGGAGGCGCAATGAGCTCTACCGAGGATGCAAGATGCTCACTTGAATGGTTGAACAAAATTAGCGACCAAGGGTCCCGCGTGCATGCAGCAATGTTTCATGGGTTCATATGAGGCCATGAACGGCAAACGGGTGAAATAGGGAAGCCGGTGTAAATCCGGCACGGTCCCGCCACTGTAAATCAGGATGAATTCCTGTAAGTCAGGTTACCTGCCCTGGACGTATAAACCGGTGTTCCTTCGAGGAAAGGACAGCGTTTCGGGCAGTTCTCTGTGCATTTACAGCGCCAAGCTGATCATGCGCAGATCGCCACATGCGAGACGTCATCCCTGATCCTGACCCAAGGATTGGGGATTTTATTTTTTCATATAAGATGAACCGAATATTTACACGAGAACGAAGAGTGCAGAACCAATCTGAAGAAACGAGGTGTTCGCCTTTATCACCGGATTTTTCCCTTTTCAAAAAGGGGATCAAAAAAATCTGGGGATAACAGCGATCGGAAGATGGTACTGCAATCGTAGTGGCCTAGTGTAAAGTTTTATTGGTTCAACTTATATCGGAACACAAATTCAAGCGGAATTGGGACAGGAGCACTACTCACTAGAATGGATAGAGAAGGGGAGAATGAACACAATGAATTTCAAGACATGGAAAGGCGTAGCGTCACTTCTGAGCGCAGCGATGCTGGCACTGACGTTGGCCGGATGTGGTACAACAACAACAAACGAGGGTACAGGAACCTCGCAACCTGCACAGGAGCAATCCCAGGAACAGGCCAAAACAGATCTCAAAACACAATATCCACTCACGGTTACAGATGCTACGGGTGAATCGTTTACCTTTGACAAAGCACCAGCCAAAATCGTATCCGTATCTCCGGCTGAAACGGAATCCCTGTTCGCACTCGGATTGGACGAGCAGATCGTAGGGGTATCCGACTATGACGATTATCCGGAAGCAGCAACAAAGAAACCAAAAATGGGCGGCATAACAAAGCCTAATGAAGAGTCTATCATTGCAGCTGAAGCAGATATCGTATTTACAGGTATCTCGATGAGCGAAGAGTCGGTGAAGAAACTGCGTGATCTGGGCATCACCATTTTCAAAACAGACCCTAAATCAGTGGATGATGTGATGAACAACATTGAAACATTTGGTAAAATCACGGATCATCAGGAAAAAGCACAGGAGATCACCACCCAGATGAAACAGGATGTGGCTGATGTAACTGAAGCTGTGAAGGCAGTTAAACCGGAAGAGAAGAAAAAAGTATACGTTGAGTTCTCCCCAGGCTGGACTGTGGGTAAAGGCGAATTCATGGATGAATTGATCACATTGGCCGGAGGAAACAACGTAGCTTCCGACTTGACTGGCTGGAATCAGATTAATGAAGAGAACATTATTGCTTCTAATCCGGACGTCATTCTGTATGCGAACGATGTCATTGATGAAAATTCCAAAACATTGGATCAAATCATCAAAGCACGCAGCGGATGGGATCAAATCACGGCTGTGAAAAACGATGCAGTCATCGGATTGGATGCCAACCTGTTGAGCCGTCCGGGACCACGGGTAACTCAAGGTCTGAAAGAAGTAGCCAAAGCGATCTACCCTGATCTGTTCAAATGAGTAAAAAGCTGGCAGTGTACGGAACGGCCGGAATTGTGCTGCTTGTGTTAACCGTGCTCATCTGCACGGGCATCGGTTCGGTTGCCCTGCCTGTCCGGGACATTGCGGGCATTTTGCTTCATCGCATTCCCTGGCTGGGCGACTGGATTGTTCCTGACTGGAATACAGCAGCAGAACAGATTATATGGAAGGTCAGATTCCCACGTGTACTGCTTGCCGTGCTTGTAGGTGCATCGCTGGCGATTGCCGGAACTGGATTCCAGGGGGTTCTTCGTAACCCTCTGGCTGATCCGTTTACCCTGGGTGTATCGTCCGGTGCATCGGTAGGTGCGGCTTTTCTGATTTTTTTCGGATTGCAGTATGCACTGATTGGGATCTGGACTCTGCCACTGGTCGCGTTTCTGACGGGAGTAATCACATTGTGGTTTGTGCTGGCCCTCGCTCGTGAGGGACGCAAAATACCGACACACAGCCTCATTCTGGCTGGCGTAGTCATGCAAAGTTTCCTGGGAGCAGTCGTCTCCTTCCTGTCGACCATGTCGAAACAGACAATCAATGAAATTATATACTGGACGATGGGAAGTCTGGCACTGCGTGGGTGGTCGTATACGGCCATCCTTTTCCCGTATTTTGTACTGGGGCTGATTTTCCTCTGGAGCCGTGCGCGTTCGTTGAATGTGCTTGCCTTGGGGGAACGACAGGCTGCTCATATCGGGGTTAAGGTGGATGGATTGAAGCTGTCGGTGTTAGCTGTGGGTACACTGCTTACGGCGGGCGCTGTCTCCGTATCCGGCGTGATTGGCTTCGTCGGGTTGGTCATTCCGCATATTCTTCGGCTCATCGTCGGACCTGATTATCGCTTGCTGGTGCCTTTGTCCGCGATTGGGGGAGCCATCTTCATGGTCTGGGCAGATACGATTGCACGCTCATTGCTGGCCCCAACCGAAATTCCGCTGGGTGTGGTTACGGCTTTTGTTGGAGCGCCATTCTTCGCGTATCTGCTACACCGGAATAAAAAGCTGCGGAAGGGGATGATGCCATGAGCACATTCATGAAAACAGACCTTACCGAGAGCCGGCCGATGATAGAGGTCACGGAAGCTGGTAAAATGTATGGTAACCATCGGGCTCTGCATGCAGTGGACTGGAAAGTCAAAGAGGGTGAATGGTGGGGCGTTGTTGGTCCAAACGGCAGTGGCAAATCGACCCTGATTCAGCTACTTGCCGGAACCGAACAGCCGAACGCAGGCAGCATACAGATTGATGGACGCGACATTTCCTCATACACCCGTAAAGATTTGTCACGTATGATTGCGGTCTTGCAGCAGGATGGTCTGCCGGCCATCTCTTATCCCGTAAGAGATGTTGTCGAGATGGGACGTTACCCTTATCAGAACTGGCTTGGCAAAGAATCGTCGGATGGAGCAGCGGTAGTTGATAAGGTGTTAGAGGAGTTGGGTCTGAGTGACATGGCCGAACGACCTTTGGATGCACTGAGTGGCGGACAACGGCAGCGGGTTGCGCTTGCCAAAGTCATGGCTCAGGAACCCAGGCTATTATTGCTTGACGAGCCAACCACCTTTCTCGATATCAAATATCAATTGCAATTCATGGAGTTATTATCAGCGTGGCGTCAAAAAAATCATATTACGATTGTGGCGGTGCTGCATGATCTGAACCTGGCCGCGCAATTTTGCGATCATATTCTGGCGCTGCGTGACGGGACTTGTGTAAGCAGTGGCACCCCCCATTCGTTAATGACGGAAGAGAACATTCGGGAGATCTTCCGGGTGAGTCCGGCCATGGTGAATCATCCCGACAATGGATTGCCACAGCTTTTGCTAAGAAGAGAGAAGAAATGAATGAAGCGGGGGAGACCCCATATTTTGATAAAGGAAGTGCTGGCTGTATGAATAATGAACAGGTGTTGGAACAGTTAATTGGTCGGATCGTGGGTCCATATGAGGCAGTTGCGGCTAAAGCTTCCGCGCATGTGGATGCATTGACGAAGCCACCCGGCAGTCTGGGCAAGCTTGAACAGCTAGTTATTCGTCTGGCGGGCATTACCGGTGAGGCTCGGCCTTGCTTTGATCGAAGAGCTGTCATCGTTATGGCTGCGGATCATGGGGTGGTTGAAGAAGGGATTAGTGCTTTTCCTGCTGAGGTAACGCCGCAGATGGTCCTGAATTTCCTAGCAGGGGGAGCGGCTGTCAATGTGCTTGCGCGCCACGCTGGAGCTCATGTGATCTGTGTGGATATCGGCGTGAATGCGGATCTGGATCATCCAGACCTGGTCTCCCGCAAAGTGCGCAAAGGAACAGCCAACATGGCGAAGGGTGCTGCAATGACCCGGGGCGAAGCGATTCAGGCCATTCTTGCAGGAGCTGAAGTGGTCTCCACCGAGGTTGCGAAGGGAACGCAGTTGTTTGTGACCGGAGAGATGGGAATCGGGAATACAACTGCTAGCGCTGCGGTGATGTGTGCATTAACCGGAACAGCACCTGCTTCAGCGGTTGGCCGGGGAACAGGCGTAGATGATGCTGGTTTGCAGCGCAAAGCCGCAGTAGTCAGCCAAGCCCTCAGCGTGAATGCTCCGAATGCAGACGATGCACTCGATGTACTGTGCAAAGTGGGCGGACTGGAGATTGCCGGACTAACAGGCGTGATTCTCGCTGCTGCTGCAAACGGATGCCCGGTTGTCGTGGATGGATTTATCTCCACCGCTGCCGCGTTGATTGCGAGTCATCTTGCTCCGCTCAGTACAGAATACATGATTGCTTCCCACACATCGCATGAAAGTGGACATGCAGCGTTGCTGCGTGAGCTGGGTCTGAAGCCCATGCTGGATCTGGACATGCGACTGGGTGAAGGTACCGGAGGCGTGCTCAGTCTTCATCTGATTGATGCGTCATGTCGCATTCTGAATGAGATGGCGACATTTGCAAGTGCGGGTGTATCTGATGGCACAACGGAGTCTCAACCTACAGAGTCTATACCAGCTTCTGCTGATTCCTCTGTACAAGGAGAGGTATCCTCATGAGTGTACTCGTGACAGGCGGGGCGCGAAGTGGCAAAAGTTCGTTTGCCGAGCGTCTCTGTATGCAGCGATCCTCTGAGGCTTGGTATGTCGCTACGGCTCAAGCTTATGATGACGAGATGCGCGAGCGTATACGCCTGCATCAGAGCCAGCGGGATGAAGCAGGATATCTATGGCATACGGTGGAGGAACCGCTGGCATTGCCTGAGTTAATTACACGAATGGGAGAGTCCCATACAGGTACGTCTGCACCGACCGTTCTGGTAGATTGTCTGACACTGTGGCTCAGCAATGTGCTGTTAGCGCATGAACATGAACCGGTGCAGGTGCTGTACGATCATATGGACGCACTGGTAGCGGCCGTCCAGTCGTACCCGGGTCTGCTCGTGCTTGTCACCAATGAAGTAGGGGACGGTGTTGTACCAGAGTATGCGCTGGGCAGAAGATATCGGGATCTGGCGGGCATTCTCAATCAGCGGATTGCCGCGATTAGCCGCGAAGTGTTTCTGGTGACAGTGGGCATTGCGATCGAGCTGAAAAGTAGGGAGTATCGTTTATGAGTAAAGGCGATTTTGACCAAAAACATGCGGCTGCGGCCGCTTTTCAATTTCTATCCCGTTTTCCGGTAAAAATGCAGCTTGATTTCGTTCCGCCATTACTGCGGGAGAGTGTAGTGTATTACCCGCTGGTTGGTGCGATCATCGGATTATGCGTCTGGCTGGGCGGAGCCCTGACCGGTGCACTGCTTCCATCGTTTCCGGCAGCGGTGTTAACCTTGACGTTATGGGTATGGCTAACCGGAGGCCTTCATCTGGATGGTTGGATGGATACGGCAGATGGGCTGCTTAGTTATCGAACCCGTGAGCGAATGCTGGAGATTATGAAAGACAGCCGCGTCGGGGCCATGGGCGTGATCGCCTGTGTCCTACTGTTGATGATGAAAGCGTCATTGATTGCTGACTTTATCGCACGTGGTAACTGGGCTTATGGAGCTTTGCTCATCCTGCCGATGATCTGGAGCCGTTGGTTCATGGTATATGCCATGGCGGCCTGGCCGAATGCCCGCAAGGACGATGGACTCGCTGTCCTGTTCAAGGGATTGGGGGAACGGAGGGAAGTCCAGCGTGCACGCAGCTCCGCGGTTGGGCTAACCATTCTGGCAGGTGTGATCACATGGGCTGCGGTATGGATCTTCCAGCCGGATACAGCCATGTTCCAGGTACTGGCGACGGAGAATGGATTGGGGACGTTACCATGGTGGCTATATCCTGTTGCAGCGATCATTGTGGTACCATTGGCTGGTTATGTGATTGGCAAATTCGTTGCCGGGCGTATCAGCGAAAGGCTGAGTGGACTTACAGGGGACACATATGGAGCCATGAATGAGTTGCTTGAGGCCGCACTGCTAACGGTACTTAGTCTGTTACAGGGATTCTTTTTGATATAACGCTGAGAGTGGTGGTGAGGGAACGTGGAAGATACTTCTGCACAAACGTCCGAACAAACGGCAGCAGTATTAATGCTGCAAGGGACGGCATCGGATGTGGGGAAAAGTGTAATTACGACGGCCTTATGCCGAATATTCAAGCAGGATGGCTTAAGGCCAGCTCCGTTCAAATCACAGAACATGGCACTGAATTCTTACGTCACGGAAGACGGCAAGGAAATCGGAAGAGCCCAAGGAGCACAAGCCGAGGCATGCGGCATTGAAGCGACAACGGATATGAATCCAATCCTGATCAAGCCGGTTCGGGATATGCATTCTCAGATTGTCGTGCACGGTGTGCCTCTTACACAGATGAGTGCGTGGGATTACAGGCAGCATTTTCTACCCGAAGCCAAACAAACGGTCATGGATGCACTGAATCGGTTGCGCGCGACATATGATATTGTGCTGATGGAAGGTGCAGGCAGTCCTGCGGAGATCAATCTGAAGGATCGGGATATCGTTAATATGAATCTGGCGGGCTGGGCGGATGCTCCGGTTATTCTGATCTCGGATATTGATCGTGGCGGTGTCTTTGCCTCCATTGTAGGTACTCTGGAGCTGCTTGAGCCGCATGAGGTTCAGCGTGTAAAAGGATTCATCATCAACAAGTTTCGTGGAGACTTGTCCTTGCTGCAGCCTGGGTTGGACTGGCTTGAAGAACGGACAGGTATTCCCGTATTGGGCGTATTGCCTTACATAAGCGATATTCAGATTGAAGCGGAAGACTCCGTGGTGCTGGACTCCATGCGACACGGCAAATCCGGTCAGCAGGAGCTGGACCTGGCAGTGATTCGTTATCCGCGTATTTCAAACTTTACAGACTTTGATGCCCTTTCCAGGGAACCGGATGTGAATGTGCGATATGTGACTTCTCCAGATGAACTGGGACATCCCGACGCCATTCTGCTTCCGGGTACGAAGGATACGATTGGAGATCTGGCATTTCTGCGTGCGTCGGGATTGGAGCAAGCGATTGCCAGCCAGACGGAGCGTGATCATGTTCAGCTTGTAGGGATATGTGGTGGATATCAAATGCTTGGTCAGCATCTCAAAGATCCATTTGCGGTAGAAGCGAATCAGATCCAGGAAGCCCATGGATTGGGATGGCTACCCATATCGACAACCTTTCTGCAGAACAAACAAACGGTAAGAGCCTCTGGGCATGTACACGGTCTTCATCCAATTCGTTTGCCCAAGGAAAGTGATGCAGCAAACTCGTTGAAGATTAATGGATACGAGATTCATATGGGTGTTACCGAGTGTATTGAGCCTGAACGTGTAACGGCCTTATTCGAAATCGCCCATCCGGGAGGTCAATCCTTCAATGAAGGCTGGGGCACGACTGACGGCAAAGTGTGGGGAACATACCTGCATGGTTTGTTTGAAAGTGATCAATTCCGGCGTTCATGGCTCAATGGTCTGCGTGAAGGAAAAGGGCTTTCTCCATTGCTGGAGACGTACAGCGCACGTGAACGCAAGGAAATGGAGTTTGACCGTGTAGCTGAATCATTACGTTCTTCATTGAACATGCAGCGTGTATACGAGATTATGGGCGTTCAGCCACCTGAATAAAAGGAAGCATCCTGGTGTGCAGTCCAAAAGAATACCCCCATGTGTGGCAACGTTCCCTGAAACCTGGAACGATGCTGATCATGGGGGTATTTGTGTACCTAATGTTAAAGTTTGATTCGAATATGGAAATAATGGGTTAAAGGTATTCCGGTTAGTTTATTTTGAAGTTCTTCATGGCGGATTGCAGTTCTACCGCTTGTTCATGCAGATGACGTACGGTGCTGGAATGGGAGTCCATTTCATTCAGTTGGAGATCCGCTGTAGAAGCAATCTCTTGCATGCTTTGACGGGACTTGGACGTGATCTGAGCCGTTTCTTCCACGGAAGCACTGACTTCTTCAGCTCCAGCAGATACTTGCTGGGTAGAGGCCGATACCGTCTGAATGGTCAGATTAACGTTCTGAATCAATTCGTTAAGCTGCTGGAATGCGGAGCCTGCCTGTTGAACCACGTGAGTACCTGATCCAATCTCTTGGGTTACACGGTTCATAGCATCAACCGAACGTTCGGCGTCTTCACGGATGGTACCCAGGTAATCGGAGATTTCCTCTGTAGCTGTCTTGGATTGCTCCGCCAGTTTTCGTACTTCTCCGGCAACAACGGCGAACCCACGTCCATGCTCTCCCGCACGTGCTGCTTCAATGGAAGCGTTGAGGGACAACATGTTAATCTGTTTCGTGATTTCAAAAATGGATTGTACGATGGTCCCTATCGCGATCGAACGCTCGTTCATCGTTTCAACATAACGCAGAGATTCGCTCGCGGTCTGGCCGACACGTTCCATTTGCTGAATGGCATCCTGTGCCAGACGGTTACCGTTAACAGCTTCGTTTGCAGCATCTCCGATCTGCTCGGATACTTCGGCAGAAGAGGAGGCAATATGCATGATGCCTTGCGTGATTTCTTCCATGGCTCTGGCATTTTCGGCTGCGCTGGAAGCGATACTTACGCTGCCTTTCTCGGCACTTTCTGCAGAACGACTGGAGTCTTTCACCATACCGGACATGGATTCTACCCGTTTGAGCAAATCATTGGAGCCTTCCACAACTTCATTGGATGTGGAGAGGGCACGGCTAATCATTTCTTTCAGATTATGAGTCATCGTCTGGAAGCTTGAAGCGAGCTGTGCAATTTCATCCTTACCTTTAATCTGAATTTCAGCAGTCAGATCTCCTTGTGATATCTGTTTGCTATGTTGAACGAGCTGAATGATCGGCTTGGTTACACGTTTGATCATGCTTGTCGAGATGAGCCATCCGAGCAAAAAGACCAATGCCGTGATACCGAGGCACAACCAGAAGATCTGTGCAATTTTGTCCTGAATGAATTGGGCATCCATGCTAACAGCCAGGATCATGTTACTTCCTGCGATCGGAATAAAGGCTGCTTTATGTACACCGAAGGAATCGGCATAAACCTGGCTGATTTCCATTTCTTTTTTCTCAGTGGCCTCATTCATTGCTGCTTCTACTTTAATCTCATCTCCGGCTTTCATGCCCGAGGAGGTATTTGCGATGACAACCGTAGCTTTACCATCCTGAATAGAGACAACGTATGCTCCGTCCAAATTATGCTCTTTGGCTTTGCCAGCCAAATAGGATTCCACGGTCAGTGCAGCACCCTCAGAGCCAGCTCCGCCACTCTGTACTTGCAAAATTTTAGAAGCGGATGTGTTTTTGTATATATCCTGAATGGACGTGCCCAGGACCTTGTCGAACTGTGGAAGCACGTAACTCTGCATAATATTCATGGAGACAGCATAGAAACTGATACTAAACAACAGGGAAGCAACCAGCAGTACGAGGAACAAAGTGCCTCTGATTTTACCGGCAACGGTGCGATTTCGAAACATAGGATCATCCTTTCACGTCATGTTCATTAACATCGTCGCTTTTCCGTTATCGTAAGACTAAATACCAACGAAGAAAGGCCTAATTTTCACGTTGAGAAAACTTGGGAATAAGCGGATATACCTATATTACAAAATTAACCGGAGGTTGAATACAATAATTTTCACGATTCAGTGTATTTTTTTCAGGAATAGATGAATTTATTACACGCATATTACATAATATCAATTAATACCTACCAGAATAGTTTGTTATGTGATATATTGTTGAATATCGCTTTTGAGCGAGTAGAAAACCGGAATATCCGGTTACTCACACTGAGGAGGATTTATACAGATGAATACCTTTTTAATCATTTTGAACGTAGTGGTTATGCTCGCTCTTCTGGGTGTCCTGTTCTGGATGCAGAAGAAACATATTTCCTTTACCAAGCGTGTATTTGCGGGTTTGGGCATCGGGGTTGTATATGGCGTCATTCTGCAACTGATCTACACATCTGATTCTGAAATCATTACCAAGTCGGTCGATTGGTTTAATCTGGCCGGTTCAGGATATGTTCGTTTGTTACAAATGGTCGTGATTCCATTAATCATGGTCTCTATCATATCGGCCATCATGAATCTGAAAGGCAAGCAGAATCTCGGTAAAATGAGTGTTTCGATTATCGCGATCTTGTTGATCACGACGGCTATTGCCGCAGGGGTCAGCATTGTGACAAGCTTGAGCTTTAACCTGACTTCCATTGAGATCGAAGGTGGAGACAGAGAGCTTGCACAGGGGCAGAAGATGGAGGAACGTCTCGTTGACGTGAAGGATCAGACGATTCCACAGCAAGTACTGGAGTTCATTCCGTCGAATCCATTCGCGGACATGACCGGAGAACGTCGTACATCCACACTGGCGGTTGTTATTTTCTCGGCGTTTATCGGTGTGGCGGTGCTCGGATTGGATCGCAAAAAACCACAGCAGGCGGAAACATTCCGAGGTATGGTCAATGCGGTATATGCGGTGGTTATGCGAATTGTAACACTGGTGCTCAGGCTGACGCCTTACGGGATTTTGGCACTGATTACAAAGGTAACGGCCACCACGAATGCGGATGAGATTCTGAAGCTGATCAAATTCGTGATTGCATCCTATGTTGCGTTGCTCGTCATGTTCATCATTCATCTGATTATCATTGCGCTCTCTGGGTTCAACCCACTCACGTATCTGAAAAAGGTTCTGCCAACTCTGGTATTTGCCTTTACCTCTCGTTCAAGTGCGGCAGCAATTCCGCTTAACGTGGAGACGCAGACGAAGAAACTGGGTGTATCCGACGGGATTGCGAATCTGTCAGCAAGCTTTGGGGCCACGATTGGTCAAAACGGCTGCGCCGGGATCTATCCGGCCATGCTGGCGGTGATGATTGCTCCAACGGTCGGAATCGATCCGCTGAGCTGGGACTTCATTATTACCCTGATCCTGGTTGTCATGATCAGTTCATTCGGTGTAGCTGGTGTAGGCGGCGGGGCAACCTTCGCTTCCCTGATCGTGTTGTCCACGATGAACTTGCCGGTAGCTCTGGCAGGATTGTTGATCTCGGTTGAACCGTTGATCGATATGGGTCGTACAGCATTGAACGTGAACGGGTCCATGACTTCAGGACTTGTGACCAGCAAAATTCTGAAAGAAAACGATCATGATACATTTAATGATCAAAGTCGTGATTTGGATTCAGCCGTTCAGGCGTAATTCAGATTCATAAATAGGCCGATGGCAGTTACAGCCACAAGCCATGCAAGAGTAGCCGTTCTTCGGGTTAATCCGGAGGGCGGCTTTTTGCTTTTAGCATCGGTTGGGCATACCGTAAATATCATCTGAAGCCAGTTGGAGTTATTTAGTGCTGTTCAAGCTTGGGGAAATGTGATAGAGTATTCATGTTTTGGCCCAGAGCCAAACCGCGGTTCGTAACCATCCCGCGTAATCAAAACTAGGAAGGCAGTGTATTTATATTGTTTAATTTAGGATGGGGAGCGCTTTTTGTTCTCGTAACGTATGGCTTTTTTCTTTTGTGTTACCGCTTGTTCGGTAAAAAGGGTCTTTATGCCTGGATTGGTGTAGCAACAGTCATTGCCAATATACAGGTGACCAAAACGATAGATATTATGGGTATCGTTCTGACGCTGGGCAATACGATGTATGTTAGCATGTACCTGACCAGTGATCTGCTCAATGAGAAGTATGGACCGGGTGAGGCACGTAAAGCCGTATGGTTCGGGTTCTTCACATTGATTATGACGACAGTGCTGATGCAGATGGTATTGTACTTTGAGCCAGCATCGACGGACTTTGCACAGGAGTCAATGGAAAAATTGTTTGGTATGCTGCCACGTCTGGCACTCGGTAGTCTGACAGCCTATTTCATCAGTCAGTTCCTGGACGTGCGACTATACACTTGGCTGCGTAAGGTGGCGCCAGGGCGTAATCAGTTGTGGATACGAACCAACGGCAGTTCGATCATCAGTTCTTTCGCGGATACGCTGGTATTCTGCACGATTGCGTTTGCCTTCATCTATCCATGGGACGTCTGGCTTGAAATTTTCTTGACGACATACGTGATCAAATTTGTATTGACCGCGGTAGGAACGCCGTTTCTATATGCTGCACGAAGCTTTAAATTCAAGGATGAAGCCTAGATTCGTAGTTAAGTTCTTCTGCAAAATGCTAAATCCAAACACAAAAGTCCCGCAAAGCCATGCATTCATGGTTTCACGGGACTTTTGCTTATGACAAAAAGGATTAGTCCGTCAGGATTTGCAGCTCTTTCGGATATGTCGTCAGAACTTCTACACCCGTCTCCGTCACAATTACATCATCCTCGATACGTACACCGCCTGCTCCGGTTACATAAATACCCGGCTCAATCGTAAATACCGTACCTTCCTCCAGAATGTCCATGTTCTGACCATGCAGTGAAGGATACTCATGCACGTCAATGCCCATTCCATGTCCAACTCTGTGCAGGAAACGTTCGCCGTATCCGGCTTCTTCCGTAACCTGGCGTGCTGCACGGTCAATATCCGCACAGGTGACACCTGGCTTAACTGCACGAATGGCAGCTTCGTTTGCTGCGAGCACAGTGTTATAGATGGTTTTAAGTTCAGGTGAAATGTCACCAAAGGCAAATGTGCGCGTAATATCTGATGCATACCCACCAGCGTAGACACCCATATCAAACATCAACAGATCGCCATGCTGCAATTTGCGTTCACCTGGTGTGCCGTGTGGCAAGCCTGTTTTGGGTCCTGTGAGCACCATGGTATCAAAGGAAGGGCCGTCTGCACCGAGTTTCTTCATCTGGTATTCCATTTCGGCAACCAGTTCGATTTCGGTTACGCCTGTACGAACGTGAGATAGTCCTTGACGAAGCGTCTCTTCGATCAGATGAATGGCGTGGCGAATGCGAGCGACTTCATCCGGTGTTTTTTTCACACGCAAGGTGCGAAGCAAAGGGCCGACATCTTCAAAGTTGGCAGCGCCCAGCGCGGCGGTCAACTGTTCATAACGTGCGACAGTCACGTATTCTTTTTCGAGACCTACGCGGCCCAGACGTCCTTGATAACGCTCAAATAAAGCGTAAGGATTGTCCGTATCTGAATGCGTGGCAATGTTCGAGACCGAAGAAGCGGCTGCGGCGGCTTCCTCGTCGAGTGCAGGCACGATCAACAGGGGATCTTCGCCGCGTGCAAGAACAAGTCCGAGGAAACGCTCATGCGGATTGCTCGCAAAACCTGTTAAATAGTAAATATGTTTCGGATCTGTAATCAGCATGGCGTCCAATCCTTGTGTAGACAGACCAGCTTCCAGCCGGGATAAAGGAGTTTGATTCATAAGTTATATGTCCACCTTTCAGTTCGTTCTATCTTCTATTATAGAAGAATGTCGGAGAAATCCAAATGGACTTGTTTAGAATGTTGATGATGGGGGGAGGGCATTCCGTGATATGATAGATACTGTTAGAAATGATAACCAGAAGAGAGAGGGCGTTTTAATGTCAAAAAGGTCTATCGAGAGTATTCATCAGAATGTTTATGTACAATTGGAAACAATCATGAATAAATTAGACAGCAATCTTGAGCTTAAGCTTTACGCCTTAGTGCAACAGCAAGCACAAAGTGAATGGACTTTCACAAGAGTTAAACGAAGCATTACTCATAAACAACTAGAAGGAAAGACGAAAGTTACTTTTGAGGATCTAGGAGGGATGGATGGTGTTCTCTCAAAGTTGGGATTCTACGGTTTAGTGTGGGATGAGACTAAAGACCTGCTTCAGTGGCTTCGTGAGTCGATTTGTACCAAAACTGGACAAAAGTCACAGGAGGGGGAGCAAGAAGAAGAATTAGATTCGAAAATTGGAGATCAAACAGGCCTAAATCCGAATACAATTATGAATCCGATTCGCAAGGCGGATAAGGTATTATACACTGGTCGATTAAAAATTGAAGTGGAAGGGAAAGTATTCGAACTTATATACATTGTTGATCTCAATTATGTAAGTCAACATATATACAATTATTTCTACGAATTACCTAGACTTTCTTTTTTACATATGACACTTGAATACTTTTTCAGTGATTATTATAACGAGGTTCATCCTTATAGAAGATTAGACCAATTGCAATCTAAGTATCATGAAAACGAAGTGGCGTTTTTACAACGCATGACTCGGGTTTATTTTGGACGAGTATTCGAGAATATTAATAAAAACAATAGTGATCATTTAAACTCTGGTGAGCAGGAACCTAGTGCAATCTATTATGTGAATACACTTATTGACCAGATTGAGGGGATTTCAACCAAAACCTATGAAGGTGAAAATCCCTTTGGTTGTATGCTTCTCCTAAATTCAACCTTGGTGGGTCAAGAATTTGGACTGATTAAGTATATAATTCAGTTCAGAGATGAAAAAGGGATATCCCTTCATAATGGTCGGCGTATTCGCAAGTTACTTGAGATGACCAACAATGAGAAGGAGTTATATCTTATTTCAGATGGAGAAGGAATATACGGGATAGGCGAAGTTGATTGGGGAGTACTGGTAGATCAAAATGTTAGAGATAAGGTGTACAAAATTGAATTTAAGGGGATTTCTCGATATGAGTTGTCTTTAATTCGTCTTGGACAAGAAGAAATCACTGACGAGCACTTAATGACACAGAGAAATTTTAAAACCTTTAGAAGAACCCAGAGCTTTGATGTTATCTCGGATAGCTTGCTAGCTGTATCCTTTAAAAATCCTGAAATTAGACAGGAACAATTTGATCCTGACTTATTTGAAAGAATTATTCGTGCTGTATTCTCGAATAAGGACTTTGATCTTAATGATGTTGCTATAGAGAGACTTAACAATATTATTATGGAAGCTACCCGGCAACAGAGTGGAACGATGATAGTTATTACGGAAGAAGATATTGCCCATTCTGAAGTTGAGCGTTTAAACAAACAATCCACGCCAATTATGAAAACGGAGCTTGAACCTACATACATTAGATATCTGAGTGCAATAGATGGTGCGATTTACTATGATATCAATGCCTCATGTCACGCGATCGGTGTTATTTTGGATGGGATTGCAAAGGAAGATGTTGGCGATTCTAGCAGGGGGGCCCGCTTTAACTCTGCATATCGATATTTAGAACATATGAAGAAAAAGTATCCTAGTAAAGGATGTATAATAGCCGTTATTTCAGAGGATGGGCTTGTTAATTTGATTCCAGAGCCTGTCACGGAACGAACACTGAGAAGGATTGTTCAGGCCTTTGCTGAAAATATTTTGGAATTCAAGGCAACAGATGAGAAAGTAAAGGATTATGAGTTGAAATTAGAAGAAACCGCTGAAAGCATTGATATAGATCATGACTGCTACTTTGCTCTTGCTGATGCGTGGCTTGAAATAGAAAATTACAAAAGAGCGTCAGAATATTATGAAAAAGGTATGTGTATGACCAGCGAGTTATGTATTGAATATCGTAGAAAATGGGCAAAATCAATTTTCAGATTCTATATGGGAACTGAAAATAATGAATTGAAAGAGCAATTGATTCAAAAATTATTTGCTACAACGGAACATGTGATAAAAAATGGAAAAGATGATTTGATAAGTAATGATTACAATTTGTTTGGTATCGCATTGTCAAAGCAATGTGATTATCTTGAAAATAGCAATGAAAAAGATATTTGTTTTCAGAGAGCTTTGAATGCCTTCACCAAAGGGATCGAACTCAAGAAATCTAAAAAGCATATTATCTATGTTAACCGTGCTTTGATGTATTGGTCAGCAGAAAAATATAAAGATGCTCTTAACGATCTGATTAAAGCCGAGATAGAGACACCCAGAGATTCTTATAGGAAAGACATTATTACGTTGGCAAGTAAAGATAAAGATTTATTCCATCATCTTTACCAAGAATACCTTGAGAAAAAGGGCGAAGATTGGGAGAAAAGTGAACTGGGTAAAATATTATTGGATATGAATGAGAAAATGTCAGAATTACATCCTGAAGTGGCGACAACTACTGAGAGTTTAAGTAATGATGAAAATGCAATTATTGAAGACAAGAAATGACTCTTTTCATAATAAGTTAGGCTCCCCTTCATAAGCATGTGAAATGTAAACCAATCCTATTCTTTAATGTGATAGAAGGGAGACGTATTCATGAATAATCGACTAAGCGTTCCGTTATATGCTTCTTTACTCAGTATGGCTTTGCTAACAGCCTGTGCTTCGGGTGACCCGGCGACAGAATCGCAGCAGACATCACAAGGACAGGGTACAGGTCAGAGACAGACAGCGGAAGGTGTTAACAACGGGGAAGAGGAAACAGACGAAAATACTGTAATCCCTTACGAGGCTTCCGTGCTAGTCGACGGACTCAATGTACCTTGGGAGTTGGTAAGCGTGCCTGATGGACGGATGTTTGTAACAGAGCGACCGGGTACCATTCGGGTCATCGAGAACGGAGAGCTGGCATCTGAACCTCTGATTGAATTTTCTGCACCGTTTAATGAAGAAGGGGAAGGTGGCCTGCTTGGACTTGCTGCTGATCCGGATTTTGATGATAACGGTTATCTCTATGCATACCATTCCTATCTGGAAGGTGGTGGTGACATTGCCAATCGGGTATTGCGCTTGAAGGTAAGTGACGGGAAGGCGACCATAGACAAGGAGCTGCTCAGAGACATTCCTGGTGGGGTGAATCACAATGGAGGACGGATCAAGATTGGCCCGGACAATCTGCTCTATATTACGACAGGTGAACGCTATGAGCCGGAGTTGGCCCAAAACGAAGAAAGCTTGGGTGGCAAAATATTGCGGATTGGTCTCGGCGGATCGATCCCAGAAGATAACCCTTGGCCTAATTCACCCGTGTACAGCATGGGACATCGGAACGCACAGGGCCTGGCTTGGAACCCGGACAATAACTATCTGTATGCCACAGAGCATGGTCAGCGTAATTTTGATGAAATAAACCGGATTGAAGCTGGTGAGAATTATGGCTGGCCAGAGGTAGAGGGAGACGATGATAATAATGGCACATATCAGGCTCCGCTTGCCCATAGTGGAGATGAAACATGGGCTCCATCTGGTGTAGCCTTTATAGAGGAAGGTCCGTGGGCCGGATCACTGCTTGCTGCCAATCTGCGGGGTGAACAACTGCTTAAAATTACTCTGTCCGAAGATGGTACACAAGTAACGCAGGTAGAGCCGATTTTAAAAGACGAGTGGGGACGTATTCGGAATGTGACTGCCGGAGAAGACGGGAAATTATATGTGCTGACGAACAACCGTGATGGTCGGGGATCTCCACGCGATGGAGATGACCGACTGATCGTTCTGACGCCGAAACCGTAACATTTACAATAGAAAAGGGGTTGTCCCGCCATGTTCATGACGTATGGGACAGCCCCTTCGCTTCATTATTTACGTAAATATAGCTTAGGTTGCAGGGACCAATTAGTCCGCACTCTCCGCGAGTTCGGCAATGTATCGACTGGGCTCATCGGTGTACCCGCCACCATGGTAACAAAGCACCTTCTCCAGCTTCAGGCCAAGCAATCTTTTCAAGCTGCGCAGTGCTTCAGGCATGTCCGGTGTTGCGGGTGGAGAAGGACCCACCAATTCATTATCGACCACACGTAATTCATCGGCAGCGAGCAGGAATTGTTGCTCCCGGAAGTAGAGGCAGATATGTCCTGGGGTGTGTCCAGGTGTATGAATGACCTGGATGCCGCCTTGTAAAGGAAGCATGTCACCATCTTCTAGCACTTTGGATATTTTGAACTCAGTCCGTTGTGAGACCAATTGTTCCGCCAGCTCCGCTATAGGTTCAGGTAGCAACGCTTTGCGTTCTGGTGTGAACTTGATCATGGGCTCTTTGCCCGTGATATACGGAATTTCATCGCTATGCGCCCAGATTTCCAATTCGGGAACAGCATTCACCAGGGCACCAAGATTACCAATGTGGTCTATATCGGAATGTGTTACAATAATGCGCTTGATATCAGATAGCTGAACGCCTTCATGCTCCAGTGCGGACTGAAGTTCGGCGAATTGGCCAATCATGCCTGTATCCACAAGCGTAATACCATCTTCATCGCGCAACATAACAGGATAGATCGGGTTTTTACCCGCAGGTGTGACAATATGAAGATTTAGAACCGTAATATCCATGGGTTGATTGTTCATATTTGTTTCCGGATCGAATCCGGGGCACCTCCTTTGTCGTGTAGGACCATTTTGAATCATTCATTCGTCAGTTCTCTGACTGATTATATTTCAAGTGTTTTCTATACTTCTTCATCGTATCCAGGATGAATTCAAACTCTTGCTTTGCATCGTGATTTTCTCTAATAATGGAAGCATAAGAGAAGTTGGAGTGAATAAGTTTATTTCTCAGTTGAAACACTTTGGCTATTTCTTCTTCCAATTTCTCTTCTCCCGATTTCAGGGACAGATGATGATTTTTCAATTCAGCCTGAAGGATCTCAATATTGGATAATGAGCGGTATGCAGGAGTTTTCATCAGCTGAATAGAATTAAATTTTTTTTGATACGTTTGCTGGTATAGTTGATTTAGCAGGTCTTCAATAATCGTGCATAATTCAATCGTCCATGAACTATATTTTCGCTCTTTCCGTTTTTGCGTAAGCTCACCAATCTCTTCATCGTTCCGCAGTTTATCTTTTTCATACAGGGATGAGTCTATCTTTTGCTGGAGATTTTGAACTTCCTGTTCGATTAGTGCAATCTCAAGTTTCGCTTCTTTTTTCAGTTTCTTGAAGTCTTCTTTGGTTAGCATACGTATCCTCCCTATAAGACCAATATGTGTTCTTTCGATTATCTCATATTGACGTCAGTAGTGCTAAAAAAACAAGAAGACGAGAGCTCCAAAATATGAAGAACCTCTGGTTCAGAAGGGAAGTACCTGATGTCCATTCCAACAGCCATTGTTACGGGAGCCAATTCAGGCATGGGTCTTGCAACCACCATTGAACTTGCAAGGCAAGGGTATCACGTGATTATGGCGTGCCGCAGCGAGAAGCGCGGACAGCAGGCACTGGAGGAGGCGCTGCGTCAGTCTGGCTCTACTGCGATTGAACTGATGCTGTGTGACCTGGGGTCACTGGAAAGCATCCGTCATTTTGCCCAATCCTTCCGTGAGCGTTACGACACACTTGACGTTCTCGTTAATAATGCGGGTGTCGTCATGTTGAAGCGCCAAGAAACCTCCGATGGTTTCGAGCAAGCTATCGGTATTAACCATCTTGGACATTTCCTGCTTACCTTACTCCTGATCCAACCTTTGAAGTCTGCGAAGCAGGGGCGTATAGTGAATGTTTCGTCTGGTGCCTACAAAGCCGGCAAAATACATTTCGAAGATCCCCATCTGCATAAAGGCTTCAATCCAATCAAAAGTTACGCTCAATCCAAGCTGGCTAATGTGTTGTTCACCCGTGTACTGGCCCGCAAATTGGCGGAAACCCAGATCACGGTCAACTGCCTTCATCCCGGTGCGGTGGGTACAAGTATTGGCGTAGACCGCAATACTGGGTTTGGCACACGCATTATGGCTTTGGTTGGCAAACTACCGTTTTTCCTTTCACCTGAAGAAGGGGCACAAACGGCCATATATCTCGCCACAAGCCCTGAAGTCGCCGGCGTAACCGGGCGTTACTTCTATCAACAAAAGGACCAGGAATTGAAAGCCCATGCGCTGGATGTCGCAGCTGCTGAGCGTTTCTGGACATGGAGCGAAGAGCAAGTCGGACTTAGACCTGAAGAAAAATTGTAATTGCTGACCGCTTGAAGCAGAAGGGGAGACATTCTTGGAACAGAATTAGAGGCAGCCGTTTTCCATATTAACGGCTGCCTCTAACGTTAAGTTTCAGCCCATTCCTGATTAAGCGCTTAGGCTTTGGCCTTCACAGCTTGCTGAATCAGCTCAATAAATGCTTCAATGCGCTGAATGCCTTGATCGCCCTGACCGTATGCACGGACAGAGGCGGATGAGGCATTTTTCTCATTTTCCCCCAGTACAAGCGAGTAAGGCACTTTCTCCATCTGAGCTTCACGGATTTTGTAGCCTAGCTTCTCACTGCGCAAGTCTGTTTCTACTCGAATACCGGCAGCCCGCAGCTGGCTCTGAACTTGAAGGGCATAGTCTGCGTAATGATCCGACACCGGCAGCAGCTTGACTTGCACGGGTGCGAGCCAGAGTGGAAACGCACCTGCATAATGTTCAGTCAGGATGCCGATGAAACGATCAATTGAACCATAGATGGCACGGTGGATCACGACAGGACGGTGTTTCAGGCTATCTTCTCCAATATAAGTGAGATCGAACTTCTCGGGCATTTGGAAATCGAGTTGAATTGTTCCACACTGCCAGCTGCGCTTCAGTGCATCGAGAATGTGGAAGTCAATTTTCGGACCATAAAAGGCACCATCACCCTCGTTAATGCGGTATTTCACACCGCGCCGATCGAGTACATTTTGCAATGCGCTTTCTGCTTGATCCCACAGCTCTTCCGATCCCATGGAATCGTCCGGACGAGTGGACAACTCAATGTTGTATTCGAATCCAAAGATGTCGTACATGCGACCGATCAATGAAATCGCCTGATTGATCTCTTCCTCGATCTGTTCTGGCATCACATAGAGATGGGCATCATCCTGACAGAAAGTCCGCACCCGCATCATGCCGTTCAGAGCGCCTGAGAATTCATGGCGGTGGACCTGACCGAATTCCATCATACGAATCGGCAGCTCACGATAGGAATGGAGTGTATTTTTAAAAATCAGCATGTGTCCCGGGCAGTTCATTGGTTTCAGGGCAAAAGTGGCATCGTCCACTTCCGAGAAATACATATTGTCCTTGTAATGTTCCCAATGACCGGACTGCTCCCACAGACCGTTGTTCATCATGAGGGGAGTGCGAACTTCCTGATAGCCTTCCTGTAGTTGCAATTCACGGGAGAATTGCTCCAGTTCTGTACGCACAGTCATGCCTTTGGGAAGATAGAACGGCATACCGGGTGCTTCTTCGGAGAACATGAACAATTCAAGCTCTTTGCCCAGTTTGCGGTGATCCCGTTTCTTGGCTTCTTCCAGCATGTGCAGATGTTCATCCAATTGGGCTTTGCTCGGGAAAGCAGTGCCGTAGATGCGTTGCAGCATTTTATTATCCGAGTTGCCGCGCCAGTATGCACCAGCCACATTCAGCAGTTTGAATGCTTTGATCCGACCAGTGGACGGAAGATGTGGGCCTCGACAGAGGTCGAAAAATTCTCCTTGGTCATAAATCGAAAGCTCAGCGTCCTCTGGTAAATCCTGAATGAGTTCAAGCTTATACGGGTCCTGAATCTCTCCAAAGATGCGAAGTGCGTCCTCCCGGCTAACTACCCGGCGGCTAATCTTTTCATTTTCTTTTATGATTTTGTTCATTTCTTGCTCAATGGCAGCCAAATCACTGATTGATAGAGCATGCTCCAGATCGACATCGTAATAGAATCCATCTTCAATGACAGGTCCGATGCCCAGCTTCACTTGTTCCGCACCGTAGATGCGTTTGAGAGCTTGCGCGAGTACATGAGCTGTGCTGTGTCGGTAACGATACAGACCTTCCGCGCTGTCCAAAGTAACGATGACGAGTTCGCAATCTTGCTCAAGCTCCCAGTCGAGATCGACATTCTTACCATTTACGATTCCGCCGATGGCTTGTTTGCCCAGACTTGTGCTGATGGATGAGGCGACCGCTCCTACAGTGATGCCTGCGTTGTAAGAACGTACAGCTCCGCCTTGCAGGCGAATTTCAATTGGATGCCCGGGTTGCTGTTGATCATTCTTCGATTGGTTGCTGGATTGGCTGTTTTTATTCGGATTACTCATGTGAACCACTCTCCAATATTCAAATTTGAAGCGCAAAAAACACCCGTCCCGGAAAAGGGACGAGTGCGCTCAGCTCGTGGTTCCACCCTAATTTGGTTATGAATGCTCCTGAACACGACCAGCCGCCGCAAGCAAGAACATCATAACCCTCATTGGAATCCGTTATCGGGGATCAGGCGGTGAACTCTACTGACAGCTTTGTCGGGAATTCATGAAGAAGACCGAAAAGCTGAAGTTCGAGGTCACGGCTGCAGAGGGGTAATTCCGGTCCGTTCGCTGAAGAAGGTTTCACCAATCCCTTCTCTCTCTGGGCAGCACGCAAACGGAATCTTGTCTCTGGTCATCGCCAAATATGCAAAATCGATATCAATTAAATTGATCTTAATATCGTTGAAGTCCATATCAATATATTGGAACAGGTGTTATTGAGTGTCGATTATATAGATTGAAAATGAAAAGGTCAAGCGGAATGTTTTTTACCCATGTTCTGATTGTCCATCCCATATTAATCGAATGACAGTACCTTCACCAGAAGTCGATTGCACTTCAATACGACCCTTCATCGCTTCAATTAACCCTTTCGTAACCGCCATGCCAAGGCCTGATCCGACATCGGACGTACCTGTATCGGTCCCTCGGTAATATCGTTCAAACAGCCTCCAGACCAGTTCCGGGTCCATTCCTTGACCGTCATCGGCAAAATGAACACTGAACTCACCTGTCTGCTTACCCGGATGCACACTAACGGTCAGAGTTGACTCCGCTGGATTATGCAGAAGGGCATTAGCGGTCAGATTATCCACAATGCGTTCAAACGAAGGAATATGCACATGGCCGTATACCGGAACTTTCGCAGGCCGGAAAACAATACGTCCCTCGCCATATACCGGGTTGCGTTCTGCACGCTGGACGAGATCATGAAGTAGCGTATTTACGTCAGTTTCTTCCACAGGTGGCTGGTATCCACCGCTTCGCAGTCGGTACGTCATGGCAAGGTCATTCACAAGTCGGTCCATATACATGGATTTATCCAGCATAATGCCCGCAAATTCTCTTACTTCTTCCGCGGACCAGCTATATTTCTGTGCTTCAAGCATATGGGCGTATCCCTGGATGGAGGATAGCGGTGTCTTGAGATCATGCGTTATTCCGGCGATCCATTCCTCACGCAGAGCTTCGGTCTGTTTACGAAGCTCTTCATCTTGTTTCAATGTTGCGGATAATGCCTGCATGGAGCGAAGCACTTCGGCATACACGTGGTATTTCCGTTTCCATTTGCCATTTCGTCGCTGACTGCGAGGTATGCCGCCAATGCCTTTGGGTTCTTCATAATGTCCTTGTTCTAGTCGTTGGAGCCATTGGAGCATATGCAGCATGGGGGAACCGAAACGATTGGCGTACCATAAGGCCAGCAGAATTAGCAAAATCACAACGGATAGGATCAGCACGATGAGCACTGGGGTCAAAATGAAGTTATAGGGATTTTCATCCCCTGTAGCAGTTGGATCGACAGGTATACTCAGCATCCAGGTCGTGCCATTCTGTTCATCGTAAAAGGTTGCGATCGATATCCCATATCGATTGGGATATCGAATACGCAAAGCCAGTTCCTGTATGTTGTAACTGCTAGGGACGCCCATGGCAGGTTTATTATAAGAAGCCAGCTCTTGACCGTAGGCATCCAAAATTTGCAGATACGCACCTTTGGAACGGATGGCATCCTCTTGTTTGGGGCGCAGCATAAGCTCTCCATCGGTGTAATGACTGTCCTCCCGGGCTTGATCGAGTAAGGATTTGGTCTGATTGCGTTCGCCGTACAGCAAGGTGAACATCTCGCCGTTTTTCTCCCGAATCAGCATGACGATCTGGTATGGGAACGGCTTCTTGGCCTCCCAGTATGCGATCAGCTCTCCAGGCTTGTATTGCTTCGGAACGTCATCCGGTGTATTAAAATCATCAATGACGTAGCCTTTTTCATCCACAACTTGAAGCCATCCTTGATTTTTCTCGACCTGCTTCAGCAGCCTGGGATCATAGCGGACCGTCCCATCGGGCATGATTTCTGCGGTATTAATCAGTTGGTCAAGACCACTGGTAGCGAAGTCGTCCACCAGGCTTACTTCATTTACCTTTTGAACAACCCAATAGGTGGCTGCAGAACCCAACAGGATGATAAGAACTACTGCGCCAGCAAGCATACCGATAAACCGGGTCATTAATCTGCGACGAATACTCATGCGCGTGACACTTGGTTAGGCTGAATGAGTTTGTACCCCAGTCCCCGAACATTGACGAGAAACGCAGGGTTAGAGGGGTCAGCTTCAATCCGCTCACGGATACGGTGAATATGAACCATAACGGTGTTGTCATCGCTGATGGCTTCCGAACCCCATACACGCTCATACAATTCCGATTTGGTGAAAATACGATTGGGATGCTTGCAGAAAAAGAGCAGCAGCTGGTAGACAAGAGCCGGACAGGTTACAGGCTGTCCTTCAACCTGAAGTTCACCGGCGTGTTCAAATACTTGAAAACGACCAAAATCATATACCCCTTCCTGCACGGCAGGAGATGACGAAGTTACGTCAGAAGAGGGTGGAGTCGCCGTTGTAGTCGCCGCCATTTTGGTAGGTAAATAACGTTTCAGCAGTGATTTGATCCGGGCGACCACTTCCAGTGGATTAAATGGTTTAACGACATAATCATCGCCGCCAACGGCGAATCCGGTTAACTTGTCATAATCCGTTGTTTTGGCGGTCAGAAAAAGAATCGGTGCATCGGTCACTTGCCGCAGAAAGGGACAGATCTCCAGTCCGCTTTTGCCAGGCAGCATGATGTCCAGCACAATGCAGTGATAGGTTTTATTTTCGCAGGCGGTAATCGCCTCTTCTCCAGTGGTAACGGTGTCGATGTCTACAAATTGCTCTTTGAGCAGGACGGTTTTGAGCATATGTAAAATGGCTTGTTCATCATCAACTAGCAGTATGGAGACGTGATCCATGATGTGAAATGACCTCCTAGGGCTTCCTGTTTGTTTATTGCTAATCATACCATCCGAAAGGGCAATGTAGTGTGTGAGCTATCTTAACGGAATCTTAATTATGAAGCCATAGCAGACGCCACAGTTTAACTACATGTAAGGATGGGTTAGACGAAGGATAAGATTCATTCTGTACACTTAACTGGAAAGTATAACGAACACAGAAGGGATGTAGAGAATGAACAGTTTAAAAGAAGGATCTAAAATTCGTGCGAATCACTTAAATGGCGGGGGAAGTCTTCCGAAATCAGGATATGCTGCACATGAGAAGTTACAGAGCAAAAAGAGCTGGAAATTGCTTGCCATTGCCCTTGGAGCCTGTGTGATGTTGTCTGCCTGCGGTAACAGTAACTCGATTACATCCGAGCAGGCGGAGCAGCAGTCCAAGGAACAGACGACAAATGCCAATGAAGCGAGTGAGAGTACCCATCAGGCAGAGAATTCAGGTACAGAGGTGAGCGCCATCATTACACCCGACAATTTCATCGATACGTTAATGAACGGTTCCAAGGATGCCATCTACAGTCAGATGAGTCCCGAGTTGAAGGAAGCACTAACGCTTGAACAGTTTAAATCGTCTGCGGATCAATTCCTTGAGGGCGTAACTTCCTTTGATCTAGTGGTGAATGCCAAAGTGAACCATTTAACCGAGTTCGCCTGGAAGGATCAAACAGGAGACAAAGGAATTCAAGCCTATTTTACCGAAGCCAATCAGATTGAAGGGCTGTTAATCCAACCACTGGAACCCCATGAAGATACGGATCAAACGTTCACCAAAACCGAATTTCAATTCCCAATGAAGGGTGAATGGTATGTGTTCTGGGGAGGCAATGATGTGATGTCGAACTATCATTACGAGCATGAAACACAGCGCTATGCGCTAGATATCATTCGCACCAAAGAAGCTTTCAGTTACAATGGAGATGCGAAGGTGAACGAAAACTACTATGCTTTTGGTGAACCGCTCTATGCAGCAGCAGATGGAACCGTAGTCGATATCAAGAATGATATTCCAGACAATACCCCAGGCGTGATGAACCCGGAAGAACCAGCGGGTAACAATGTGGTCATTGACCATGGAAACGGAGAATACAGCATCACCGGGCACATTAAGGAAGGCAGTGTGGCCGTCAAAAAAGGGGACAAAGTCAAGCAGGGGGACCTCATTGGAGAGCTGGGTAACTCAGGTAATTCCAGTGAAGCTCATCTGCACTTCCAGGTATCGGACGGCCCGGATCTATTCACTTCCCGTTCTGTTAACATTCGTTGGGCGGATCAGAGCCAGCAGTTAACCCGGGGTAACACGATTCAAGGGTTGTCTGAGTAAATATGGAATTGAGCTGAATGTTGGGGGATGACGTCGACTTCATTCCTCCGTTATAATACCGTCATAAGATAGAATCGATCTGGATGATGGAGGAGTAGACATGAAGCTGGATAGTGTACAGATTGAGTATGCGAGTCGTGAGGACTTGCCTAGGATTGTGGAGATCTATAATTCTACGATTGAGAGCCGAATGGTGACGGCGGATTTGGAGCCGGTGACCGTCGAGCAACGTATTCCGTGGTTTGAGGAGCATTCTTCCGATCATCGCCCACTCTGGGTGATGAGACTTGAGGGACAGGTTGTAGCCTGGGCTAGCCTGGGTTCATTTTATGGACGACCTGCGTACAATGGGACGGTGGAAGTCAGTGTGTATGTGGATCAGCAGTGCCGGGGAATTGGAGCTGGCGGACGTTTGCTGAACACCATTTTTGACGCTTGTCCTGCGCTTGGAATCAAGACGATTCTGGGCTTTGTGTTTGGACATAATGAACCGAGTCTGGGGTTATTGCGCAAGCATGGCTTTGAACAGTGGGGCTATTACCCTGAAGTGGCTGTGCTGGATGGTGTCAACCGGGATTTGGCGATTTTGGGCAAAAAGTTATAACGATGTTTCAAATTAAATGAAAACCTCCAGATCCACAATGCGTGGATTGGAGGTTATTTTTGCTTACATAGAGTAAATAGGGAATGACTTAGGTGTGCGACACGCCAAGCCTTTGTTTAATATCCTGAATCTGTGCCAGATGACGCTCTTCATGATAGCTTGCAAAATCGACCCACTGGACCAGATCCATCTCACCGAAAACCGGGTGAAGAAAAGACTTGCTCCGCAGCAGTTCAGACTCATGATCTTGTGCAACGTGCATCAACGCTTGATGTGAGTCTTCCAGGTCGTGGCGTACATTCGCCAGCGTTTCTGGTTCCGCAGGAGGCTGGAGATGAGATGGGGCGCTGACAGAGTGGCTGCGATCCAGTGTAAGCTCATATGGTTTTTTGTCCACAGCAACGGTCTGTTCCTTCTCTAACGCGGCTCGGGCTTGCTTCACAATTATGTTTTCCATCAAATTCAGGTGACGGAGAACTTGCATAATACTCCAGTGAGTAGGTGTGGGTTGGAGGTTCAATTGCTCTTCATTGAGTCCAGAGACGGCTTCCCAGATTTGGCTCCGAATGTCGTCATTACGAGTGAACATCGTGCGATCCTCTCCTTTAAATGAGTTCTATGATGTCAGCTTGTGTAAGTGCAGTGCCTAAAATGTGGATGCTTAATACACATCATAGAGGATATGAAAGGTGAATGCGAAGATGTGTTTAAATTACTTTGTTAGTTGAAGTTGTGTACATGAGAATGAAGTTTTTTTTATAAATGGGTCATATGAAATCATGCCATCGCCAAAAAAGGATTGACGCTAAGTAGTGCTGGACTCTATAATCGATAACAAGTAACTTGATATGTAAGGAGTCCTGACATGATATGTTAGTAATTGACGAGGTGTATCACCATACAGCATTGCAAATATCATCGTCCGATTTATTGTACCTTATCCAACAGCTCAAGGTCAAAAAAGAAAATGAGATCGAAACGCTTAAACATAAAATTGAACAATTCGAACAAAAAAAACGTGCGGAAGAAGTGGCTTATCAGTCCTTGTCGACTGTACGCAAATGGTTCGCAGGCCGCCCTGCATCCCATCACCAGGCGGTGGAATATATGGTCCAGGTGAAGGAGCGTTTTCGCAAAATGGAACAAATCCGGCGGCGGATACGAGAACTGGACCGCATTGCTGAACGAATCAAGCATCCGGACATCATCGAACGGGATGAAATCGAGCTTACGCCCGAAACGATCCGGGAGATTAGACAGCTTAGGGAAACGGAGGATGTATAAGCATGACTTTGGAGACGTTAAGCTCCGGGATTGATACGGTCTGGGTCGTACTGAGTGCAGCCATGATTTTGTTGATGGAGGGCGGATTCGCGCTCCTGGAGGCTGGCTTTGTACGTTATAAAAATAGCGTAAATATTATTATGAAGGTTTTCGCTGACATTACGATTGGAACGTTGCTTTTCTATGCCATCGGATTTGGCTTGATGTATGGCTCTGATGCCGGAGGTTTTGTAGGCATAACCGGATTTTTCCTCAATGGAGACTTGTCTCACCTGGATGTACCCGTTTCATTGGAAACATTCTGGCTGTTCCAGGCCGCGTTCACCATTGCCGTCATTTCCATCGTATCGGGTGCTGTAGCTGAACGGATTAACTTTCGTGCCTATCTGCTGTACATCATATTGATGACGGCAATCATTTATCCGATTGGTGGACACTGGGCATGGGGCGGCGGTTGGCTCAGCAAGCTGGGGATGCAGGATTTTGCCGGTTCCGCAGTTATTCACGCGTTGGGCGGGTTCTCTGCACTGGCTGCAGCAATTATTATTGGGCCGCGTAAAGGCAAATACACACCGCTTGGCGTGAGTGCCATTGCGCTTCCGAGCAATCTGCCGCTGGCATCTGTAGGTGCATTTCTGCTGTGGTTCGGCTGGTTTGGCTTCAATGCAGGAAGTACGCTCAGTGCGACTGATGTAAGGATCGGTCACATTGCCATCGTTACGATGTTATCTGCTGCTTCGGGCGGTGCGGCTACACTGCTTTACACCTTGTTCCGATTCAATCGTTCAGACGCACCATCGGTCATTAATGGCTCGCTGGCCGGTCTGGTCGGTATTACGGCGGGGTGTGCTTTTGTCAGTGATGTAGTTGCGATATTCATCGGGGCGGTATCTGGATTACTCATGATGGCTGCAACGAATTGGCTGGACCGCAGGCAGATTGATGACCCGGTGGGTGCGTTCCCTGTTCATGCTGTATCCGGGATGTGGGGAACGATTGCCGTGGGTTTGTTTGCAACCGATGGTGGCTTGTTCATGGGAGGTGGCTGGAGGCTGCTGGGTGTTCAGGCGCTCGGCCTCACGGCTTTGGTCGTCTGGGGATTTGTCATGACCTGGATTGGTCTGAAACTGATTGGCAAGATCGTTCCTGTCCGTTCCACGGAAGAAGAGGAAGATTTGGGTCTGGATATTAGCTATCATGGTGTAATGGCTGCACACCAGTCCCATGAATTTTTAGATGGCGAGGAACATATTCGTGCTTTCCAGAATGATTCACCGAATCGGGATCGTTAAGAATGAACCGAATGGATAATAAGGAAGGAGACTGACAACGGATGTCAGTCTCTTTTTTCGCTAGAAGCAGGGAAAGAAGCGTCAGCGGAAGAATATACAGGTGTGAACCTGAATATGTCTCACCATAGATGTATTGTCAGAAGGGGAGGATCTGTATGATTAAACCTGAACAATGTGAACGTCTGACCAGAAAAGCCCGGAAAACTCTTGAGGAGTATGGATTGGGTAATGCTGCCGATCTGTTGTTATCTTCAAGCCGTTGGGGAATTCGCCTTGATGTATCGACAATCGATGAGTATCGCAGAACAGGAAATTCACGTGTAGGTGGAAATCCGGATCTGCCGAGCAACATGAAATGGCCTTTGACACAGGATGGGGTGCCCATGACGTTCCTGGCCCAGTTGAATCTCGTGGATTTGACGCCATATACGCCTAATGATGGGCGAGGGAGTTTGCCCGAACGGGGCATGTTATACTTCTTCATTGGTGTGGATGAACCGGCTTATCATATTGAGCATCGTGTGATTTACGAGCCGGACGCTCATAACCTGATAAGGCGAGAGCCTGATGGCGAAACCGCGCTGGGTAAGGACGATTTTGTAGCACATTCGGTAACAGTGCTGCCTAATCTCGAGTTTCCTACATATGCATACATTGATTCTCTGGCTCTGAATGCAATCGCCGCCCCGCTGTCTGGTGGAACGGTAGCTGTCGAAGGGGAGGAAGGTCTATATGACCGATACCTGGAATTTGAGTCCAGCTGGAATCATCCGAGTACGCAGAACTGGGGTGGCATGTTTGGATACCCTGACGGTCAGCATCCGGATGCCGAACACCAGGCGCTGTTACAGATCGTACTTGGTGAAGAGTATACTTATGACGAGCAGGCGTGTGAGAGGAAGCTGACTGAACATTATGGCGGGGATGAGAAACGGACACAACAAGAGCTTGCGGATACCTTGCTTCTATTAAAAATTGATACGCATGACGCTATCGGTTTTCAATGGTGGGATTGTGGGGAGCTTCAATTTTTCATTCGCAAGGCTGACTTGTTCGCAGGACGATTCGATCAAACGTATTGTTCGTTATATTCAAGTTGAGTTCATGTTTGTTATCATCGGAGCAACAAAATGTCCCAAATTCCGTCTATATGGGGGAGGAGGGACTTTTTTTGTTCATTATTGTTGGTTTTCGATCAAAGCTGGTTTATATATAAAGGGGGAATTTATGGTTGATTAGCGATCATACGTTCTATATAATGGGATAAAAAGGGAGTGTTTCTGTTGATTCAGTCTGCATTTAAACATATTGATGTGGCAGTGACATCATTAATCAATTTATGTGACCAACTGTCGGAGCAGGACTTGGCTTTGACTCCGATTGAGGGCAAACGGCCGGTCGGAGAATTGCTTTCTCATCTATCCGTCATTTGTCGTGCAGATGTACATATTTCGGAGGGAGCTTCCGAAGAAGAAATGGCTTTGTTTTACGAGGAAAATCAGCCGAATTCACTGAGTGAGATCAAAGAAGCGCTGATTGCGAATCAGATGTACCTCTATCATCGATATAGACAGTTTAATACGGAGGAATTATTACAGGTGACTGACTCCTATTGGGGAGCTTCGTACAGTCGTCTGGAGTGGCTGCTTGAGATCATGGGACATGTGTATCACCACAGGGGTCAATTGCATACGATGCTGACACTGACTGGTATAGAGCCCAAAGTAGCGTTGTTTGAATAGATAGATCCAGGTCCATAATGTGAGGTTCTGCCTAATTATAGAGCAAGATTTAATAGAATACATAGAGCATGTTATCCGCAACAAGCAACGGTTAAGCAAGGATTAGATCGACGATACTATATGTTAATAATAGAGATTGCGAAGTGGAAGAAAACAATACCACTGATGAGAGAGAGAGAGAGAGAGAGATGAACCTATTCAGAAGCTGCATCGGGTTTCCATAATCGTTTCCATTATGGAGGGTACTCAGTTTACCGGAAATCCAACGTTTTTGCTTCTTTCCGAGGGCAATGATTTTCGCAGATTCATTTCCTAGTGGTATACTTTGAACAAGCAATGATTCATGGAATGGAAAGGAATAATGCCGTGGCACAGCCAGCAACCATTCTGCTTGTGGATGATGAGCAGGATATTATTAAACTGATGGAGATTTATTTTGGCAATGAAGGATACCGGGTTCTCACAGCCAGTGATGGGATCGAGGCGCTTGAGCAATTGAAGAAAGAGCCAATTGATCTGATCATTCTGGATGTCATGATGCCGAATATGGACGGAATTGAAGCATGTATGAAAATTAGGGAAGAGCAGAAAATGCCGATCATTATGCTGTCCGCCAAAAGCATGGATATGGATAAAATCACAGGGCTGAGCATCGGTGCTGATGATTATGTGACCAAGCCTTTTAACCCGCTTGAACTTGTGGCACGGGCAAAGTCACAGCTTCGCAGGTACCATACCTTCAATGAGGGCCGGGAAAGCAAGGAGCATGAGTGGGTGATTGACGATCTGGTCATCAACACCGATACGCATGAGGTCTGGGTGGATGAGCAGCCTGTTCGCTTGACTCCCCGTGAATTTGCCGTTCTGGAGCTGCTGGCACGCCATCAAGGCTCTGTGCTGAGTATGGAGCAGATCTACAGGCAGGTCTGGAAAGAGGAGTTTATGGAGTCCAACAACACTGTCATGGTGCATATCCGTAAGATTCGTGAGAAAATCGAACTCGATAGCAAACATCCCAAGTTCATACAGACGGTATGGGGTGTTGGCTATAAGATGATCAAACCACAATAAGCACGTGCGTCTATAAGGTTCTTTGGATAAAGAGCGTGAGCAGGGAGTTCCGAGATGAATTCAAAATTAATTAACACAGTCCGGTGGAAATTTATCTACGCATTTCTGCTGAGTGGCATTTTGACGGCGGCTATTTTGTATGGGGGCAGCAAAGTTGTACACTCCATTCTGGCGGCTCAGACCTATCCTAATTATTCGATTCCTGCAATGGGAATCAGGTGGCTGGTGAACAATATTGGGTCGGTGCCATTAATGATTATGGTTGGCATACTTGGCTTTGTGCTATTCTTTTTCCTGTTCACGCGTAGGGTAATGCTGGTTCTGGACGAGATTACGGCGGGAATTCAGGAAGTTGCCAAAGGGGAGCTGTCTCATCGGATCAAGGTGAAGACATCGGATGAATTTGGCGTTGTGGCTGCCAGTATTAATCAGATGGCTGAACAATTGCAGCTGTCATTGCAGGAGGAGCGTAGTGCGGTCGCTGCCAAAAATGACTTGATTACAGGCATTTCTCATGATTTGAGGACGCCGCTGACCTCTATTCTCGGATTTTTGGAATACATAGAGAAGGATCGGTACCAGGATGAAATTGAGATGCGCTATTACGTAAGTATTGCGTACGAGAAATCCTTAACATTAAGGAAGCTAATCGACGATTTGTTCGAATATACCCGTGTCAGTGGTGGTAGCTTACCCTTGTCATTGACTTCCTTGAACCTGAATCCATTCCTGATGCAGCTTGCGGAGGAGTTCGCTCCGATGCTGGAAGAAGCGGGCATGACATACAAGATCATTGATGGACAAGAACCTTTATGGATTCAGGCCGCTCCAGGAGAGCTTGTTCGTGCGTATGAGAACCTGTTCAGTAACGCGATCCGTTATGGGGCACAGGGCAAAGTGATGGAGATTGCGTTGTCTCTTGAAGGTGAAGAAGCTGTGGTGCGCATTAGCAATTATGGTGAACCCATTCCGGCGCAGGATTTGCCGCACTTATTCGATCGATTCTACCGGGTAGACAAATCCCGCTCTCGCGACACAGGCGGCACCGGACTGGGGCTGGCTATTGCCAAATCCATGATTGAATTACATCGCGGGAGTATCACTGCCTACAGTGAACAGGGCCGAACCGATTTTGTTACGCGTTTTCCGGTGACTGCTCCTCCGATGAACAGAGATACAGAGGAACGGTAACTTGAAAGAATTCTCGTCCGATGTATTAGATCTTGCTTGATTCAACATATCTATATAAATTGAACTAAACATTTACACGATAACGTAGAGGACAGAAATAACCTGAAGAAGCAGAGCTAAAAGCTTTCTGAAAGAAAGCTGCATCGAAAGCATACGCCTCGCCTTTATCCCCGGATTTTCCCCTTTAAATAAGGAAATCAAAAAAATCTGGGGATAATAGTGATCGGAATGTTGTTCTGTTATCGAAGTGGCAAGTGTAAATATTCTTTAGTTCAATTTATATAATTGCTGAATTAAGAAAATGATAAGAAGTTACCCACTTTCTCATTAAGAAATATTCGGTATTCTTAACCTCAATCGTACACATGAACTGCAAAAATGAGGAGGATACCGAATATGAGATTATTATTACGTACAGTCAGATTGAGCTACATATATATTTGCGGAGCAAGCGCGTTACTTAGCGTAGCGCTCCTATTTGTCGTTTATCACATGTTGCGTTTTGCCCACCATCATATCCTATCGGAGACAACAGGAATAACTCGCATTATGTACTGGGTGATAAACCATATCGGTACAACGCCATTGGTTATATTCATCGGTGGGGGTATGTTTGCGTTGTTTTTTTGGATTCGATCCCAGAAGATTGCAGATGACCTCAAGGTGATTGGTCGTGGAACTCATGAACTGGCAAATGGCCGAATTCCAGCACAGATAGAAGTGTTGAACGGAGGAGAGTTGCGACAGATTGCCGCGGATCTGAATGACATTGCGATACGTATTCAAGCGGAGCGCTTAAATAGTTCAGACCAGGAGTGGACAGATCGAGAGACGAGAGGCGAAGAATGGTTCAGTTCTGGTATGTATGATGATAAAAGTAGCCGGCAACAAATGGTGTTAGAAAGTGAGAGAAGCCATAAGCAACGTATTCAAGCAGATTTGGTTGGATCACAATCTGGTCGCATAATTGCCGATCTACCGATTAAACTGACTCTCTACGGTGTTCGTTCTTCGCTTGATACGATCATAGAAGGACGCTGCCGGGATGAAGCGGAGATTCAGCACTGGGTCAGGCTGGCGTATGAACAGACGTTAAGGCTGGAACTTGCCCTGGATTCTATGGAAATGAAGCCACAGGAACATTCAGGCTCCAATCCACATGTATTTAGGGAGCCTGAATGTTGAGATCCAGCATAAGGCGTGGAATTTATCTTTATCACATATTTGATGCCTCTGTAGTAATCGTTATTTTGCTTGCGGTCGGCTATATCTATCTAGTTACTTACGGCGAAGGTGTACTTCGCAATCATCCTGAGGCCATTTCGGTGGCCTCTTCCACCGTCATTACCAATGCAGACGGAACAGAAATTTCGAGATTACAAGTGCAAAACAAGGGATATGCGGAGTATGCCGATTTGATGGATATGCCCGATCTGTTAAAGCAGGCGTTTCTGGCTACGGAAGATCGACGTTTCTATAACCACGACGGCCTGGATTTTATCGGGATTGGCAGGGCGGTTGTGCAGGATGTTTTACATATGAACCTGAGTCAGGGAGGCAGTTCGATTACACAGCAACTGGCCAGAAATCTGTATTTGAACGGAGATAAAACGCTGGTTCGCAAGGTGAATGAAATGTCGATTGCCATGGCGATGGAAAAGAGATTTAGCAAGGAAGAGCTATTGGAGCTGTATTTGAATCACATTTATATGGGGCGCCAGCAATATGGGGTTAAAGCCGCGGCATGGCGCTACTTCGGGATTAAGGATCTACATCAGCTGGAGATCTGGCAAATGGCTACGCTGGCCGGAATTCCGAAGGGACCTTCCATATACAATCCAGTGGATCGGGAAGACCTGTCCAAAGAGAGGCGTTCTGTAGTTCTTGGACTCATGCATAAGCAAGGAATCATTACCAAGAAACAGATGGAGGAAGCGCGAAGTGTGGACTATACCCCGCCTAATTTAACATCTGCATCGGCTCCAGGATCAACAGTGCCTGCCTACGTGTCTGCCTTGGATGCGGTAATCGAGGAGGCTTCCCGACTCACAGGCAAGAGTGGAGCAGAGATTCAATCCGCAGGCTGGACCATTCGTACGGGATTGGATGATCAAGCGCAGCTGGCGATGGAGCAAGCATTTCGTGAATCTTCCCGGTTCACTGATGATCGTGAGGATGAGCAAGTGCAGGCGAGTATGGTCATACTGGACCAGCATAACGGTGAAGTCAAAGCGATGATGGGTGGACGTGACCCTGTAAAAGGAGGCATTAACCGGGCAACCACGGATGCAAGACAACCTGGTTCTGCATTTAAGCCCATTATTGCATACGGACCTGCATTGGAATCTGGTCGGTTTAAGCCAGAGAGCATGCTGCCTGATCAACGCATGAAATATGGGAGTTATCAACCAAGCAACTTGGGCGGGCGTTACAGAGGTACTGTTACGATGTCGCAAGCCATTGAAAATTCCATCAATGCTCCGGCTGTATGGCTGCTGCATCAGACAGGACTGGGAAGCGCACATCAATTTGCGGGTCGATTGGGCATTGAACTGGGCAAGGAAGATCTCAATCTGTCGATTGCCTTGGGTGGTTTACACAAAGGGGTGTCTCCACAAAAAATGGTCCAGGCATATTCCGTGTTTGCCAATAACGGCAAGTTCAATACGGCACATCTAATTCGTGAAATTACGGATTCACGCGGCCGGAAAATCTATGCTTTTAAGCCAGAGACCAAGCAGGTGATTTCCACCAGTACGGCAACGGCCATGACCGGCATGCTCCAAGATGTGGTCAGTCAAGGAACAGGTAGAAGGGCACAGCTGAGTCAGCATAAAGTAGCGGGGAAGACAGGAACAACGCAGGCTGCATTACCTGGTATAAGCAAGGAGGCGAATCGGGATCTGTGGTTTGTAGGATATACCAGCAAGTGGACGGCTGCAGTCTGGATGGGATTTGATCGTACGGATGCAGAGCATTATATGAGATCCGGAAGTGGTGTGGCGGCGGATTTATTTGCGTCGGTTATGAAGCGTGCTTTGCCATAAAAGAGAATGGTTTACCGTACACCAATGGACAAGGATTGTCCAAGAGACATGGGGAGTTCTTTTTTAACTATTGTACAGTTATCATACAAATGGATACAACGATGAAAACAAAACACTGCAAATTTGATGATAACGGATCAACATTGGCTGGAAATATAGAAGACCCGTTGGAGACAGCGTTTACCCTCTCTCCAACAGGTCTTTATCGTTTTAGTTTAGTGATAATATATTCTTCTGCTGTGTCAGGATTTTGCTCGCAATGATTCGGGTATACGACGAATCACCTGGTTCAACACCTCGGACAATACGAGTCCAATCGCGATGGCACCGGATAACATGAGCGCTTTGGCAGCCATCTCCATGGCAGCGCCGTAGTCATTTTGCACAAAATTACGCATCGCATTATACGCCAGTCCACCGGGAACGAGCGGAATGATACCTGCTACGCTGAAGATAATGACGGGCGCGCGAAACATGCGGGAGAACAGCTGGCTTATGACACCAACCGCGATGGTCGCTGCCAAGGTAGCAGGAACAGCATCCGCAGCATATTCGAGCACAATATAGATGATCCAGCCGATCATGCCGACAAATCCACCGTGAAGCAGCATGCGCCGAGGAGCGTTGAAAATAATACCGAATGCGGCCGAGGCGACAAAGCTGGTCAGGGCCTGTTCAATAAAATGAAGCATAACCTGCAACTCCTCCATCTTACGTAAAAAGTGAAAAAACAACAGCGATGCCGGTACCGATCGCAAAAGCCGTCAGAAACGCCTCGGCTCCCTTGGATAACCCGGACACAAGATGCCCGGCCATCAGGTCACGCACAGCATTGGTAATCAGCAGTCCCGGTACCAGGGGCATGACTGAGCCAATAATGATTTTGTCCCGTTCATGACCCGCGCCCATATACACAAGCAAAAAGGCGAGCAAACCGATGACAAATGAAGCTGTCAGCTCGGCAAAAAATTTCACGAGTACCAGTCGATGGAAGGCAATGACCGCTGCATAGCCAATACCACCGCAGAGTACCGCAGGGAGAAAGTCGACCCAGCCTCCACCAAACATAATGGTAAAGCACCCACTGGATAACGCCGCCGCCGTAAGCCGCACAACCGCAGAATAGGAGGAGGGCTGTCCCTCAATTTGTTGTAACAATGCATAGGCATCCTCAACGGACAATTCACCTTGTCCAATACGCCGGGAAACGGCATTCACTTCGGATACCTTGTGCAAATCTGTGGTTCGTTCAGAGATCCGTATCAGCTTGGCAGGCTCGGTTGCATCAACCGAGAAGAAGATACCTGTGGGCACAACATAACTGTGCGAATGGGGAAGGCCCAGCGCGGCAGCCATGCGTTTCATCGTATCTTCCACACGATAGGTCTCACCGCCGCTTTGCAGCATGATTTTGCCTGCCAATAGACAGATTGCAATCACGCGGGATTGTTCAGTATGATTTGTCCCAACCAGCTCCGTCTCAGACTGAGGCACGGGTGGAGGATCATGAGGGATATATTCCAACCGGATCAAGCTCCGTTCATATGAGATAAGGCTTGGTGCCGACACCATTGTATCATATTTCACACGTTAGCAAGGAAACATACCGCACGAACTAAAGGAAGTCATTCAGGTTGCAGAGATTAATGCATACATTCACACCAAATTGATAACCCGATAACTCCTAAAACCCAAAAAGGCTTCGCTCCCGGGGCCTGATGGTCAAAGGGAGTGAAGCTTCTTGGGTTAGGCTCAATCGAGACAAAAAACAACTACATCAACAGGGTAATGACCAACAGCTCATACAGCACGAGTGGCAGAATGGTTGGTCCAAACAAGGCACGTGGCTCAGGATATCCATGCATCGGCGTAACCTGGAGATACAGTATTCCCCGATCTGCGCTGATAATGACACCTTCCCATACCTGACCATCGATATTCTGGACTTGCACATTCTTGCCTACATGCTGCCGGGCTGTATGATGAAGCATATTCCGCACACTTTGCACGGATTGGAGCATTGGTTGATTGGCTTGGTATACGACCCGTGCGGATGGTGTGGATGTGGATTCAGACATGATGCACAACCCTTCCTCAAAATAATTTCTTACTTCAAGGTATGCATCTGCCTACAAAAGGTGATCACACAAATGCCATCTCAAGTCTTCCATGCCCATTCTGATAAGCCACATTGCCCAGTGCGCCATTCACAAAAGTTAACTGTGGCGGGATGTGGCCAAGATCCACATCATACAGTACGGGAACATCCATATCTCCGAGAGCCGAAGACAGGGCATCGATGAAGTTGAAATCTCCTGTATCGGTATAACCAGCAGGTCGACCGAACATGAAGCCTTTTACGCCTGCAAACCAGCCTGCCTGTCTCATCTGCCATAGATGACGGTAGATATCACCCGCATTCATCTCACAGCTTTCCAGATACCAGATCGTTCCTTCTTCTGCACAATACTGATCAAGATACGCTTCAACTGGTGCGTAAGGTGTGCCAATCAGACAGGTGATCGTATCCATGCAGCCGCCGATCAACCGACCTGAGAATGTAACTTGCGAGTCTGCTCCTTCGGACTGCCCTAGCTGTTTCCAGTGAGAAGGAGTATCCAGATTGAACGTCGACAACTCCGGTTTCCATTCCGATTGATAGTGAGTGGAGGAAGACTGAGTGATCTGGCCTCCCTGGCCTGTCTGTAATACATCAATCCAGCGGGCGGTCACCGGATCGAGATCGTTGGACCTTAGATCCACGTAGTTCGTACCATGTGCCGAAGCCGTTCCGGTGATCAGGGTGTATGCGAATAAAAAGGTGCTGATATCCGAATATCCCATAACCCATTTGGGCGGCAACGTTTTCAAAGCATCCCAATCCAGCAGGGGCAGGATATCCATAAGGAACTCTCCACCCCACGGAGGGATAATAGCCTGAATCTCAGGGTCACGGAAAAATGCATTGATCTCGGCTGCGCGTTCTTCCTTGGAGGAACTTACACATTTGGTGTTATGCCGTAGAAATGGGCTTTCCTGAACACCAAAACCAAGGCGCTCCATGTTGTGCCTGCTCTCTTCAAGGTAATGATGCAAGGATTCACTTACACCGCTGGATGGTGCAGCCACGCCAATGGTATTTCCCGGAGCGAGTGGTTGCGGGTAACGGATCGAACGGTTATTCATTTTGGAAACACCCTTTCTTGTGAACATATCGATTTAATTCTAGATGGTTGATATTTTCATTATAGTACATGGCTACTTCATGTGGCTTGCGATTATGGCTGTTACATTTCCTTTAGGGAGTCACAGGGATTTCAATAGAGAACGGTGCACGAATTTGATCAGGGTAAGAGTATATTTCCATTGTCAGATTTCCTTTGGCTGCGGTTCCATTTTTAATGACAACTCTTGCTTCAAAGACGGAAGGGCTCCAACCTACTTCATTAATGTCCAAAGGGTTTCCTTTGCTATCCTCGATATTGGTAAATGATAGCCCAGAAGTAGCATTTTGAGCGTCTGCAATTGAAAACTCGAGGATGAGATTTTTGCCCTGGACCGTGCTTTGCAGCAATTTCAAACTCGAGGGGCCACCTTGTATTTCACCTGAGGATGGATCGATGCTGATAACCAGTTCGTCCTTATCCACTGCTGAAAGACCAGACCCCTGCAGCGTCAGTTTTTTCGGAGTGGAGAAGTACATGCTCTCGAAAAAGACAGAACTTCCAGAGCCTCCGATGGAGGAGGAATCCGTTCGCCATGCTCGGCCTTGCTCATCTACCAACTGCAAATCACGAATTCCGAAGATTTTTTTGGTGTTGTTCCGATCATATTCGATATCAAGTACAAGGCGAGTGGGATACAGAACGGCCTGTTTTACATGAATACGCTGCCCGTCCACGGTCATTGTTTGGTTTATGGGAATGATTTTTTTCATGCCTTTCGTTAAGCTGCGATCCACGGGGAAAGTGACTTTCCACTTATTATTCGGTTCCTTACCTCGTTCCTTAAATACAACGGTCAGTTCTTGTGGCGGTAAAGACTCTGTGAATGAGACATCGATTTTATCCTCATAAATGCCACTTTCTGAAGCCGGCGTAGGAGAGAAGTAGCTAAACGCAACAGGCAGCTTTTTTCCATCCCTATCAAGCAAATCGATATCATATCGACCCTTCTCCAGATCTTTCATGCCTTTCATTGTGTAAAAAATGACCATGCGTGACTCGTCTGTGATAATGCCTTCAACGGTCAAGGAAGCACCATCATGCTCATCGGTCACACCAACCTTCTGCAAGAGTGACTGATCGATGGCCATCATTAATCCTTTGTCCTGGCGAATCATACTGACGATGCCCTCCATGCCTGGCAGTTGCTCCACAAAGGACGCAAAAGCGGGGGAGACGCGGATACATCCCGTAAACACGAGGATGATTGCGGCTGCCGATATGGAGCTCATAACCCAGCGCAGCCGGGACTTGCGCTTGCGCGCAGCCTGACGAATTCCGGCCTGTACAGCCTGATATGCTTCGGCATCCGGTACAGACATGGCGTCGTATTCTGTTTTACGATCATTCAGACGCTCTTCAAGTGCTTCAAATGACTTCATCTCATCGCTCATGAGTTACATCTCCTTTCGTTTCAAGTTGGTCCCGGAGCTGCCTAAGTGCTCGATGCAGTCGGGATTTTACGGTTCCGGTCGGAATTTCGAGAATATCAGCGACCTCTGTTAAGGAGAAACCTTCGAAATAGCTTAGAATAATAATTGGTTTGCAATCCCGATCCAGCGCAGAGACGGCTGCGGCCAGATCAGGGTCTGCGGGCTGGTCCCAGCTGCTGGGTTCATGAATTTCGGTAACGTGGCTGAACCGGCTCTTGCGTTTGCGTTCGTCTGCACAGTAGTTCAGCAGAATGCGGATTAGCCAAGTGGCGAAATAGGAGGGTTCTTTTAATTTCTTGAGCTTTCGATAAGCTCTGTAGGTGCATTCCTGTATCGCTTCCAGCGCATCGCCCTCGTTGTGCAGATAGGCACAGGCGATCCGGTACAGTCGGCTCTGATGCATCTCCATTAAGGCTGCAAAAGCCGCGGCATCCCCTTTTTGTGCGGCGATGGTCAGTTGAGCAGGGGTCACATGGCTCCTCCTTTCATGGATGTTGTTGCGTATTAGACCGTGCAAAGGGCCAAACGGTTCTTGATTTTGGAAAAAAAGTTATGTATACACGTACTGAGACTATCACAAAGAAGGAAATTGCGCAGAAAACTGAAAACAACCGCCAAGCTCCCCTTTGACTTTGAAAAAGGAGTTCGGCGGTTGTTATGCATTTATTGTAGTTCATCATTCTAATTCACGGTTTCCACACTCAATCTTGGGAATAGAGTTGCTTTATGGCTTGTAGGCCAGGCACGGTAAAACTCGCTAGCGGAGAGGGGAGATCGTTCAGTGGGAACCAGCCGATCTCACCAATAGCACCGCCTTCCTCCAGATTGCGGGCAATACCGCGGATGACCCGCGTGAAATAGAGGACGGATATCCAATGTTCTTCCTGTTCCGGACGAATGGTTTCGGCCGTGCAGAGTAATCCCTCGATGGCAATATCGAGGTCGACTTCTTCCTTAATTTCCCGAATAACCGCCGTTTCCAGCGATTCGTATGGGTCGACTTTGCCCCCAGGGATACTCCAGGTGTACTGTTCAGGCTGACGATTCCGCCAAACCAAAAGGACTTCATTACGTTCGTTGAGGATGACCGCTCCGACACCAATCCGAGGTTGCACAGTAGAGTTCTCTGTACCTTTGGTGTTAAGTAAGGACAACGCAGATCCTTCGGCAGCGACCAATCGTGAGTCTGAGTGATCTTCCGTCTGTTTAGCTCCTTGGACATGAGTAGACTGAAACGCGAGCGGAAGTTTGGTCTGCGTTGACCATTCTTCTGCAAGGATACTCATGGAGATCAGATCATAATGCATGCCATCCCGTAGAACGGCAGAGCGCTGACGGCCTTCCTCCCGAAATCCGGCTTTCAGATAGGCGCGCCTCGCAGCTTCATTGTATTCAATCACTTCCAGCGCAATCCGGTTCAGATTCAATTCATGGAATCCATAACGAATAATCAGGGCAAGAGCATCACTGCCGTATCCTTTACCCCGATCTTTGTCATCACCAATGCCAATGGCCAGGCGTGCAGAGCGGTTATTCCATTCGATTCGGTAGAGGGCCGTGAATCCGATGAACCGATTGTCCTCCAGTGTACGCAGTGCAAATTCAAAGCCGTTGTCTCTGCGAACTGCGGATGACCCCGTCTCATCCGGCGTTAGCGGAACAGCAATGTCGGTATCCAGATTACGCAAGTAATCATAACTGTCAGTGAAGCGGGAGAGCCGCATACAGTCTTCTGGGCAAGGAGCGGCCAGCCGGACTTTGGAGCCTTGAAAAGCATTTAAATGATGTGGAGCCATGTTGCACCTCTTTTATTGGATATGAAATCATACATTTTATCTCATTATACTACGAATCATAGAGGATACTGAAAAAGGGCACAAGCAGGGGAGAATATCCTCCTGATTAGGAAAAGAAAAGCGACGCTAAATGCGATAATGTAGATCAATATAATTCAATATAGATCATCTACATGTTTCCGAATGTAGACAAAACAAAAAGCAGCCAAAGGGCTGCTCTACCATTCATTATTTCATATCCTGCAACAGGTTTTTCATTTTCTTGTAGTGCCCGCTGACCCGATCAACCATGTAGTTATACATAAGCTGATTCTCCGAAAGGTTCGCCATTTCCTTGTCAATATCAACGTTATTGTTGTTATTATTCATGGATGTTTCGTTGTTCTCGACAATCCGGTAGTTTACGATGGGGTCATTGGGATTACTGACCGGAAAGTGTTTTTCATGAGTCCGCTTCATATCGAGCTGATCTGTTTTGCCATTCTCAATGATACGTCTAAGCTCTTCCTCAAAATCCACCGATTTCTTTTTGTAATTGGGTGTGTCTGCATTGGCAATATTTTCAGTGGTAACCTTGTGCTGCGCGTTCAGCGCTTGTAACAGAGATTCATTGCGTCTGGAAGTGTTCGTTTCAATCAACGGCTCAGTCTCCTTCAATGGAAAATGCAATTGCTTTCATCATAAAAAAATGAGCTGCTGCCTGTCAAGTTAGGCAAAAGAAAAGGACAAGCGCATGGCGGAGGTTTCATTACGAAATCCTACCTTTATGACATCTTATCCTTGTCTCAGTCGTTATGAATCAGTCCTCACGAATTAGCCATTAAGAAGGACGATTGATGTTTTTGCCATAATAAATCTCATCCATCTCCAGCTTCAACCACTCCGTAATTTCCTGTTGCTCGGCTTTGCTCAGTTTATCTTTGGTATAACCAAACAGATAGTTATCGAGATCGAATTCTTTCAGTTTGCATTTGGTGTGAAAAATGTTCTCCTGATAGACGTTCACGTCAATCATGTCGAAGCTGCTCTTGATCTCATCCGGAATGTAATTCTGGATCGAGCCGATCTCATGATCAATGAAGAGCTTGCGTCCACTCGTATCCCGTGTAAAACCACGTACCCGGTAGTCCATCGTCATGATATCCGTATCGAACGAGTGGATTAGATAGTTCAGTGCCTTTAGTGGTGAGATTTCACCACAGGTAGAGACGTCAATATCTGCCCGGAACGTACTGATGCCTTCGCTCGGGTGGAATTCGGGGTACGTATGAACGGTAATATGGCTTTTGTCGAGCTGCATGACAACATTATCGGGCAGTGGGCCTGGAGATTCATCGAAGGATTCTTCGGGGATCTCCACAATGGGGCCTTCCGACACAAGCATCGTCACACTTGCACCCTGGGGAACATAGTCCTGTTGGGCGACATTCAGCACATGGGCACCGATAATGTCAGACACGTTATTCAGGATTTTGCTCAGCCGGGCCGCATTATATTGTTCATCAATATATTCAATGTAAGCTTCGCGTTCATCTTTGGTTTTCGTATAACAAATATCGTACATATTGAAACTCAGCGACTTGGTCAGGTTGTTGAATCCATGCAGTTGAATGCGCTGCTCTGGCGTTAATGTCATGGTTGCAGTTCCCCTTTGTCCCATACGACATGGTAATCGCAGTTTTACTACTACTTATACCCAACCTGCCGCCAAAAAAAACATATGTACTTCATTCTTTGCTACTCCAGTCGTGCACAGATCAGAATGAAGGATCTTCGTAATCCCCGACATCGTTCATCCGTTCATCTTCGGCGACCGATTGAATATCCTCGGAGGTAATGCTGATGATCGTATAATCTTCATTCTGCTGTTTTTTGACCGCTTTTTCCTTTATAAAACGGGGACTGCCATCCCCGGCATCTTCATCATACACGAGCAGAAGACCGTCGCTTTTGCGCAGCAGTAAGTCGTCTCGCGCAGTAAACTGCCAAGGGCCGATATACGGCTGACGACTAATCGCACCATAATAGTCCACACCTTGCAGAATGGAGCGATAATACTCCTGTTTGTCTTCCTTCCATTGTTCCTCGGGATTCTGAAAAGCGGTAATGATCGACAGCTTCAGATCCGGGAATGTCTTCTTCAGCTCAAGCACCACTTCACAGGCCCACAGGTCTACACCGTATTGGCCTGGTGTCAGCACCCACTCCAGCCCGTCTTCGACCAGAGGTGTAAGACGGGAGGAGATCGCCTTTTTGATGAAAGGAATTCCCTCATGCTTCTGTCCAAAAATCTGTAGTTCATGTGCACGATAACCGGTAATTAACACGTTTTTCAGCATCGGTTCCTCCTTTCAGGCGTGGTCAGGCCATCGGCCAGTTCCAGCACCGTGGCATGTCCAGTATCGGCTGAAGTCACTGAGTCAGCGATGCCTGTTCTTTGAATCATCCCGTTAGTTCGCTGATGGAGCATCCGTACGGAATGGATAGAGGAACTGTTTTGGAATATCCGTCTCAAATCTCATCAGCTCACCCGACGTTGGATGGATGAACGAGAGTACCCGTGCATGCAATCCGAGGCGACCCAGTGTTTTGGTATGAGCACCGTATTTTTTGTCGCCTGCGATGGGATGGCCCAGATCTTCCATATGCACACGAATCTGGTTTTTGCGTCCCGTTTCCAGACGGACTTCCAGCAAGGAGAACTCGCGGTTCGATTGTAGACGTTTGTAGTGTGTAATGGCATGTTGTCCATCATTCGGGCGAGAACTAGAATACATTTTGAGCGTTTTGGTTTCTTTCAACCATGAGGAAATGGTGCCCTCTTCTTTCGCAACGGCGCCTTCCACAAGGGCAACATACAAACGTTCCTGTACATTCTCTTTCCAGTTGTCCTGCAGCTTCTGCTGCACTTCTTCACTCTTGGCAAACATCATGACACCCGAAGTGTCGCGGTCCAGACGATGGACAATAAATATTCGGTTCAGCGCGTCGGTACGGCGAACATGCTCGGTCAACTGGCGATAAGCGGTAAGATCATCACTTTTGTCAGCGGCAATGGATAGCAGTCCGGCTTCCTTGCGAATGACGATGATATCATCGTCTTCATGCAAAATGTTAATGCCCGTCAGAGAAGGAGCGGCAACTGCGCCTTCTTTGCTGATCGTTACGATTTGCCCCGGCGTCAGCTCCAGATTAAACTTGGTCACCACTTTCTGATCAACGGAAACCTGTCCACGACCCAGAATGGATTTGACCGCATTCCGGCCGGACTTCAAGTGTTTCAGCAAAAAGTTGAGCAGCTCATCCGGTTCAGTAACCTTGTACGGGCGTGGTGGTTCTTGCTTGCGATAATAGGAATTGCCCGAGCGTTTGGCTGCTTTGGGTTTGGGTGCTCCGGCCTTCTTGGGAGCCGCGAAGGATTTGGCGGCTACTGGCTTCTTCGCCGCTCCTGCATTGCGTGATGTGGAAGGTCCTGATGATTTGGCGGAAGTAAAAGTGGACCGACCGGACCGTGCTGTGGACGAACCTGTGGATGCTTTCCCCTTTGCCGATGTATTGCCTGTTGGGCGTTTGCGTTTATTCATAAATAGTAATCTCCTTCTGAACAGCCTGTACCGCTTGTGTGCATACGATCCGTTCATTTCGTTATGCAGTTCAATATACCATTAACCGGGGGCAAATAAAAATAGGTGGATGGAATCTGTTACCCATCCAGTCCAAAGAGAGTCGAGATTCATAGAATAACGTATCCCATAGCATTGGAGGTGTTACTCATGGGTGTGTTTCTCGATATGAGAAGTTCGATGAACTCGGGAAGCGTAGGACAGCCCGGTTTGTCTTTGGGCCCATCACCAGAAGCGTTCGGATCCATTGGTTTGCAGACCCTTGGTGTCCCAAACCCCATTATCACCTTGAATGGCACGGTTGGCGTTACTGGAGAAGTGGGGGATACGTTCGTTGTTGAACTTGTACGGGGCAGTGTTTACGATCCGTTCTTTGTAATCTATCGCGCCGAAGGTACAGTAGGTCAGAACGGTGGCGCTGAATTTCATTCGTTCACTGCACAGGATCTGTCCGCACCGCCTGCACTGGAAAGTGTGTATACATCGTTTATTTCAGGGGTATCCACATCGGTACGAACCGGACCCGAAGTGTTCTATGGTATTGCAGCCACCAATTGGTTCCTGTGAACAGAAGGTTCAACAGGAAGAGTGTTATCATACGGCATCTTATGATGAGCAGACAAAAATCCCGGCTCCAAGGAGTCCGGGATTTTTTGTTGTAGTATCCACTTTTACAAACTAGTTGGCGCGGCCTTTCAAAATGATGTTGTTGGCTTTGCCGAAGTCGATGGCTACTTTGCCCGCAAGTGCCGCTGTCCGCTCCGCAAGGACAACCGCGTTTACGCCACAGGAGAAGAGAGCTACATCGAAGGTGTCCTGATTCGTTTGAATCCATTGCAGTGTTTCCTGCATCTGATCCCAGCCGTCGAAGGGCAGCGCAGCTGTAATATTCAGGTGATACGGCTCCTGAACGAGCATGGCCCGCAGCTGTTCAATCTCGCGGGTAACGAGCAGTATACGCTTGCCTGCGAGCATACTCCAGAAGCGGGGCACCTGCGCGAGTTCCCTATTGACACAGGCATGACAAGTCAGTGCCGGAGAAATGCCGAAATGCGCGAACACCGTGTCGGTCAGCTGTCTTTTGAGATGCTCTGGGGCTTTGATGGTACTGTCCCCGTGTGGAAGAACGCCTACGATATTCGCCCGTTGTAAGGAAGCGGCGACCTCATCCCGGAGCTGCAGATTGGGTAGACGCAGTCCTTTTTGACCCAGATTGGCCTTGATGGCCCAACGCTCTTGCAGAACCTGTTCCGTGGTCCAGACCGTTTCCTGGGACATGACGATATTCTCCCCATCGCCCACACGGACCAGAGAGAAAGGACGCTGCTCTCTCACCGCGGCTTCAAGTTGATCCAGCACACCATCCATTTCAAGATAGATTGCATTCATTCTGGTATGAGGCCCCCTTTGAAAATTCAATTGCTCTATTCTATGTTGCGGATTCGACTACGTATTGTGCGTTCGACCCGCAGGGCGCATCTTCGGGTATATATCAATCTACTTCCGGTACAGGTGAGCGCTGGCGGGCTTATGTAAAAGCTGATTTATGGAAGAACACGTGCAAGTGTCCGGACCGGTTCTATTATTTTTTCATACGTTATAGAGTCGGCTGGATTGACTAGAGCTTCTGTATGGCAGCTTCAGGCAGACAGAGGCCGTTTTTGGCGTGGAAAGGGCTGCAAAGACTATGAAAATAGTCTGACTGAATTGAAAGAAGATCACAGAATGAATGAGGAGGAAGGGTATGTCCAGAAAAGTGGTTATTGAGATTAACTTCAACAATTACGGAATGGACCCGCAGCGCTTGACGAGAGAGTGGCTGGAGCGGCGGGTGGGCATTTTTCGTAGATTCACTTTGCATTGCCTTATGGCCCAGACGAATCAGGATTTCCTGACCGTGGTGAAGCTGTCCAAGGAATCCGGGGAACTGATGCAAGAGATTCTGGCTGAACAGGAGCCAATGCCTTCCAATATCCGTTTTGGAACAAATATCGAAAGTGTGCGTGCCATTCTGGCTTTTGCCGAGGGAGCAGAGGATATCTATATTGCCCGACTGGATTCGGATGATCTGTATCATAAGACGTTTGTTCAACAGCTCTATGATGTGCAGCCGCAGCCCGGAACGATGGCACTCATTAATCAGAATGGATATCTGTGGGACAGCGTGAATCATGAGATGGCACCAGCGTTCCATCGTTCCCCGCAGTTCTATGTCTACCTATATAAAACGGCGGAGTATGCAGCAGGATACCGGGTGAAGCTGCCGGGCCGGGGAACACATGGCAATGTCATTGAGCTTCCGCATGAGCTGCTAGCTCCGCGCAATTACGTGAATATTGTGCATTCCAGCAATACTTCGATCAAAAAAGTACCGCCCAAAGATCGGTTAAACCGGGAAGAGATGGCTGCGGTATTACGCGAATTCATGATCTGAACAAGGAGGGATTCAACCATGATTAAAGGACAAACGATTCTGATCACCGGAGGAACAGGCTCCTGGGGACAAAAACTGACCGAGGTGCTGCTGGAGCAGAATCCGGCCGAGATTCGGATTTTCTCGCGTAATGAGTACGCCCAGATAACGATGCAGCGGGATTTCGGTCATGATGAACGTTTGCGTTTTGTCATTGGGGACATTCGCGACTATCGGGCTGTGGAGGAAGCTTGTCGCGGGGTTGATGTTCTTTTCCATCTGGCTGCACTGAAACACGTCCCGGTATGCGAGGATCAGCCGGATGAAGCGTTCAAGACCAACGTCATCGGCACGCAAAATATTATTCGTGCTGCGATTCACATGCAGGTTGCCAAAGTCATTGATGTCTCCACCGACAAGGCGGTAGATCCGATTAACGTGTACGGCATGACCAAGGCTTTGGGGGAAAAGATGATGATTCGTGCTAATGGGCTGAGTGAGTCCACCCGTTTTGTGTGTATTCGCGGGGGCAATGTGCTCGGGACCAGCGGCAGTGTCGTTCCGTTGTTCCGTCGTCAGATTGATGAAGGCAAGAGCCTGACCATTACGGACAAAGGCATGACCCGCTTTTTCCTGACGCGGACGGAAGCTATTCATTTGTTGCTGAAGGCGGCTGAGGCAGCCGTGGGCGGCGAGACTTTTGTAATGAAAATGAAGGCCTGCAAAATGACGGATCTGGCTTCGGTCATGCTGGAACAGGCAGGTCGTCCGGCTCACGACTATACAGTAACCGGGATTCGACCGGGCGAAAAATTGCATGAAGTACTCATTTCCCCCTTCGAGGCACCACGTACCTACAAATATGACGAACAATATTATGTGATTTTGCCACAGGAACCGGACAAACGCCTGACAGATCCATACAATGGGCTGCCTCGCGTGACCTTTTCCGAGTATCGTTCAGACAGCGCAATGATGAACCGTTCCGCTATTGCCCAATTTTTACGTGCAGGCGGCTTTATTCATTAATAGAAGGGAGGCGGACCGTTTGGAGGTGGAAGGAATGGTAGAGGGCAGCAAGCACGAAGGAATTAAGGAAACAGAGGAACGTACCACGCTTCAAAACATAAACAACCGCTCCCTGAAAGCCGCCGTCATTGGTCTTGGGTATGTAGGGTTACCGATGGCGGTGGAGATGGCACAGGCTGGGTATCAGGTGCAAGGAATTGACATCGATGGGGCGAAAGTGGCTAAGCTGCGTGCCGGAAAATCGTATGTAATCGGCATTGAAGATAAAGTTGTGCAATCCCTTGCTCAAGCTGGATTATTCATGGCAGGCACGGATTTCGCAGAAGTGGCTCAGGCCGATATCATTGTAATCTGTGTGCCTACGCCTCTGACTGCGGAGCATCAGCCGGACATTTCATTTATCGCTGCAGCAGTGGACGGGATAACGCCTTATCTTCAGGAGGACTGCCTTGTCATTTTGGAGAGTACTACGTATCCCGGCACCACCGAGGAGCGTGTGAAGCAGCCAATCGAAGCTGCAAAAGGGTGGAAAGTAGGGCAGCAGTTCCATGTCTGTTATTCTCCAGAACGGGTAGATCCCGGAAGTGTGCATTACGGGGTGAAAAATACACCGAAAATCATTGGCGGCTCCACGCCGTCCTGTCTATCTTATGGAAAAGCATTCTACGGTTCGTTCCTGAACGAGATCGTTCCCGTCAGTTCAACGACAGTGGCGGAGACGGCAAAGTTGTTCGAAAATACGTTTCGCAGCGTGAACATCGCCCTCGTGAACGAACTGACACCCGCCTGTGAGCAAATGGGCGTGAACATCTGGGAGGTGCTGGACGCTGCGGCGACCAAGCCGTTCGGTTATATGCCGTTCTATCCGGGTCCGGGCATTGGTGGACACTGTATTCCAATTGACCCGATCTATCTGTCCTGGGCCGCTGGCCGTCAGGGATCGGAGCTGCAATTCATTTCGCTTGCGGATGCGACCAATCGGCAAATGCCGGAAAGAGTAGTAAAGCGTGCAGCGGAGCTGCTCAAACAGAACGGTTCATCGATGCAAGGGGCCCGAATTGTACTGGCGGGCATGGCGTACAAAAAAGATATCGACGACTTGCGTGAATCGCCAGCGCTGGATGTCTATAGACTGCTTGGTGAAGCAGGGGCAGACGTCGTCTTTACCGATCCAATGGTGCCTGTGTTCCGCAAGGATGATGGCACGGTTGTTCATGCTCAACCTGCATCACCCGAATTATGGGCCGGGGCTGATCTGGTCATGATTACGACAGATCATACGGACTTCAATTATCAGGAGATGGCGGATCATGCCAGGATGATCTTTGATACACGCAATGCCACAGCCGGATGTGTGGGTGGAAATATCGTGGTGCTTGGACAACCGGTTCGACCGGAAGTAAACGTCGTGCAGGACGTCAAGGTAGAACATGAAATACAAATTCACGAAAACATGCGAGTGTTTCGGACGAAGGATGGGGAAAAGCAGGGACACACCGAATCTATCCAGTCAGACAATGAGGCAAATGTTAAAGTACACATTGAACCGACCATCGAACCAACCAACGAACACTCGCACGAAAATTCTGGAGGCAGCCATGGCAAATCATGACCGGGTCAACGAGCGTTATTATGGCGAGATCAATTCGGAGGAATCGCATGAAGCCACACGTACCCGCATTCACTGGATGTGCCGGGAAGCGACAGGTAAACGAATTCTGGATATTGGATGCAGCCAGGGCATCACCTCCATTTTGCTGGCACGGGAAGGCTTTCGGGTAACCGGGATTGATCTGGAAGAAGAGAGCATTCGGTATGCCAAGCAAGAGCTGGCGAAGGAATCGAAGCCGGTACAGGATAAAGTGGATTTTCGTATGCTGGATATTACCCAGTGGAAAGGCAGAACACCGTTCGATACGGTGCTGCTGGGTGAAGTGCTGGAGCATTTTGCCCATCCCGAAACGTTGTTAATGAATATTCATCGCCTTTTGCAAGAAAAAGGGACGCTGGTCGTCACAGTTCCTTACGGGTATCATCCGTTCTACGATCACAAGCAGACATTCTACGCCGGGAACCTGGCGATGTGCCTGATGCCTTATTTTGAAGTATTGAAGCTGGAAATTCATCATAAATATCTATGTTGCGTGGCACGCAGGCGGCGGGAAACGCAGCTGCATGTCTCGCCTACCACAAGCCAACTGACGGAGTGGATGAAGCTGGATCATGTACATTTTGCCGCCGTGGAACAGAATCACCTTCGTCTGATGAATCAACGCAAAAAGGCGTTGGACAATGCGGTGGAGCAGGTTAAACGTCTGCGTCGTCAGGAGACTGGGGAAGGGTAGCAGATAAGGCTGAGAAGAAAAAAACTGCAATACGCGTAAGACAGGAAGGGGCTTAAACCGTGATCACCATCAGTCTGTGTATGATTGTGAAGAACGAACAACGCACGCTTGCTCGCTGTCTCGACTCGGTCGCCGGCATCGTGGACGAGATCGTTATTGTAGATACCGGTTCATCTGACCGTACGAAAGAGATAGCCGCGCAATACACCGACCGGGTCTACACGTATGAGTGGAAGGACGATTTTGCTGCAGCGCGGAATTATTCTTTCGACCAGGCCACGCAGGAATATATCCTGTGGCTGGATGCGGATGATGTGCTGCTGCCCGCGGAACGGGCGAAGCTTGAAAGGTTGAAGCAGCAGCTGCCGTCCGGCGGTGAGACGGCGGCTGTGATCTTGGGCTACACGCTGGCCGAGGGGCCGGAGGGAAGTCCACTCGTGACGGACCGACGGTTGCGCCTCGTCAAGCGAGAAGCGGGCTGCCACTGGCATGGCCGGCTGCACGAGCAGTTAGGCTTTCCGCAGAGCGGTGTCATTACGGCAGACATTGCCGTCACGCACCGCCGCGAAGCGGGCCATCATTCGGCGCGAAACGTGCGCATTCTGCGCAAATGGATCGCCGAAGAGGGCGTAGCCCAGGGACGCCTGCTGTTTTATTATGCAGGCGAATGTTATGACCGCCAGCGTTATACGGCGGCGGTTCGGGCGTACGCGAAGCTGCTGCTGGAGCCGAGCGGCTATCGCGAGGATCGGCTCATCGCCTGCGCGCGGCTGGCGGAATGTTATGACCGGCTTGGCGAGCCGGGGCGAAAGCTGGGTGCGCTGCTGCAATCATTTCAATTCGACCTGCCGCATGCCGACTTCTGCTGCGCCATCGCTGCTTGCTTCCATGAGCGGCAGGAGCTAGTCTCCGCCATCTACTGGTACATGCAAGCGCTCGATGTCAGCAGCCGCGATCCAGGTCTACGTCCCGTGCCTGCGGCATGCCGCACTTGGCTACCACACGCCAGGCTCTCCCTTTGTTACGCTCACATGGGAAACTGGGAGCAGGCGCTTCTGCATAACAGCAAAGCAAGGGAGTATCTGCCGAATGACCCCGGCCTGCTCGCCAATCGGCAGAAGCTTGAGGCGGTGGTAAGTAAGGTGAACAGCGGCTTGGAAGAGAAAGAGAAAGAGAAAGAGAAAGAGAAAGAGAAAGAGAAAGAGAAAGAGAAAGAGAAAGAGTAGTGTTGATCCTTTCTAGAGGTGGAACAAGAGCAGTCCCGCTTGCCGTGAGAGTCGGCGAGAGGGGCTGCTTATTTGTGTTTTTATTTTTCGGGTGCTAGACACCGAACGTACTGGTCTTTCGTACGCAGGCTTTGGCATGCCCAGCCCCAACCGTCATAGATTTCTTCATCGATGTTTAGCGTAATGGTTTCATCTACATACTCATTCCAGTTTTCGATTCGGAGGGTATTTTCACTTTCCCATTCCAGATGGTCATGTCCGTGGTACTCGGCGCGATATATGTTTTTTACGGTAGAATCATTCGGATCATTCGTTTTCTTCACGTCGACCCACATAGTAACTCCACCTGCCGCACCACCATAAGGCACGCCGAAAATCTCGGCGGTATATTCTCCGTTTCTTGAAGGCATGGAGTAGCTCAGATCTCCTTGTTCGGAACGATCAAACGTGGAAAAGTAAGGGAGAAGCCAGAAATAGAGGAATACAGCGGCGAATAGAACAAAAATCAATATTGAAAGTGCAGTGAATATCGGGTGTCGGCGTATCCATAGTTTGCGTGGCTTTGTCATCGATGAATTGGTAGCTTGAGGATTCTGGTCCATATGCTTTGATCCCCCCTTTTTTTAAAGCGAAGTTTGCTTCGCAGGAATATAAATTTCCATCTCCCCGTAATGATCCTGCGCGAGGCTGCCGTCGATCCTTTCAAAATAATACGAGTCACTCTTCGAATATCCTGAATGGCTCTGCCAGTACTCGTCTATAAACGTCCAGACACTGTCCAGATGATCAATGTTGATTAGACTGGGATGGAAATCACAGACGTATTTGAATACGGCATACTGGTTGGCCGGAACTTCGATCTGATCCAACTCTGCGGGTGCATTGTCGAGGCATGTCACTTGCACGGAAGGCAGATAGGTACTGTAGTCATCATTAATCTCGTTGGTGAACCCAATATATACATTAGGATGCATCGTATCGGGTATGGTGTGGAAATGTTTTTCGAAAAAGCTATTGCCTTTTGCGTTGGATTCATAATGTTCTTCGTTATCGATATACCGTATCTGTGAACGTTCACCGACCAGCATCATGGCTGGTTTCCGTACATACGTAGGCTTGAAAATATATCCATACGGAAGCGTTGTAATCATAGACGAAGTCAAGCGTGCGGTAAGCTGGAGATCGCCAGTTCCTTGTTTGCGGTATTGCAGAGGCGTGATACCAAAGGCCTGTTTGAATGCGCGTATGTAGGACTGTTCATGCTCGAAAGAATAATGACCGCTAATATCGATGATCTTCCAGTTTTGATCGACCAACTGATCCAGACTGCGAGCCAGTTTGCGTGAGCGAATATATTCTCCGGGCAGTTGCCCGCTCATATGTTTGAACATCCGATGGAGATGGAATTTGGATATGTGAGCGGTTGATGCTAGATGATCCAGCGTTAATTTTTCATGGATATGATCCTCTATGTAGTTAAATAACTTATCAAAGGTATGTAGCTGATCGTGTTGCATATGAATCTCCCTTATCAGTTCAAGTAGTTAGAGCAAGAAATGTTCATTTTTTCCTTATATCCGATGATATCATAACCAAGTACTTAATTTGATGACAAGATTGGAGAAAGCATCCATGTTTGCTGAAAAAAGAACTTATACCACACGAGGTATGATAACTCGTTTATGGACATTAACGGGCAGATATCGGATGTTCATCGTCCTTTTGCTCTTCGCCGCCTTTGTAATCTCATTGATAGAAGTGGGTTATATGGAATCCATACGAAGGCTGGTCAAAGGTGCCACGGAATCTCAATTTTCCCTGATCTACTCGGGGCTCGTGATTGGTGTTTCCATTGTTGCGTTAAGAGTCATCGTTACCGCAATCATGACGTGGATAGAAACCCTCTTTCAACAAAAGACGCTCTTGTCTTTACAGATGCTGCTGCTGTCCTCGCTGGGAAGCACTGCTTCACGTGAACTCACTCGTTATCATACAGGTGATTTGACTGCGAGAGTCTGGACATCTGCTAAAGAAGCGCAAAATGGGTTGAACCAGCATGGTATTGAGCTAGCAAAAAATATCATCCAACTCATTCTCGCGTTTGCATACTTTAGTTGGGTGAATCTGCCGTTGTCTTTGGCGATCATTGTATTCACTTTGGTCTATCCTATTGTCACTATGCGTCTGGGCAGCCGCCTGCAAAGACGACATGATCAATTGAATTCAGATGCTGCGGCAAGGGATGCATTGCTAACTGAAGTGATTCAGGCTCCTGTGGAGATCCGAAGTTACGGACTGAAGGGTTACATATATGAACGTTACGAGGAACGTATGAATCAGGTATTCAGACAAACAATGTCTGTATCGGTCTTGCAGCGTCTTTCGGAAGCGGCTGGGCGAGTGTCAACTTATGGCGGGATGATTTTGATTCTGTATCTCGGTGGGATTCAGGTGTTAAATGGACATATGGATGTGGGAGGATTGGCAGCTTTTCTGGTTGCCAGCAGTCAGTTAACTCGTCCGATTGAGGCCATGTCCAGTCTCTGGAATGGTTTTATCGGATCAGCTTCTCATGCGGCGAGAATTTTTGAAGTGATGGATTTGGATAAAAAGAAAACCCTGACAAATGAGATGAAGCGGTCCTTGAAGAATACGGAGTCTGGTTCAATGAACGGGGATACATATGAGAACTTAGAAAAAACTGCTGCTGATCGCGAAGGACAGCTCCCGATGGCAGGTCTGCATATACAGCATGTGTACTTCAGCTACGCGGAGAAAGCAATGCTATTCGATGCCACCTTTACGGCTGAGATGGGAAAGCTCACTGTCATCACTGGACCAAGCGGATGTGGGAAATCCACGTTGCTAAAATGTATAGCTGATGTACATATGCCTGTGAGTGGATCGGTACAATTTATACCTGAACACAGTTCAGGCATGAATGACTATAGTCAGGTCTACGTACCACAGCAAGTTTTTATTTTCACAGGTACAGTGGAAGAAAACATCGCCTTTGGTCAAGAGTTGCTCTTGCCGGAACAAATAGTAGGCGCTGCATGTCTTGCTCAGGTGCATGATGCGATTATGCGTCAAACATCGGGATACCGCACGGTTCTAGAGCCTCAAGGAAGTTCGATGTCTGGCGGTGAACTTCAGCGAATCAGTATCGCAAGAGCAATTCTTAGGGAGCCTGATGTCATGTTGATGGATGAGCCCACATCTTCACAAGACCCCATAAATGAACAACGATTAAATGCCATGTTTACTAAACTTACTGCGGAGAAAAAAACGACGATTATTGCAGTTACACACCGAGTACCTCTCCTCGAAAAGGCAGATCGGGTGGTCTATATGAGGGAAGGCCGCGTTGTGGATACGGGATCACATCATGAATTGTTGGATCGCCCGAATGGGTATCGTAGCTATATTGAGGAGCAGGTCCTGGAAGTGGAGGAACGCCATGAGTAACATACATGTGGAAACGGAACGTGTGGATGAAAAGGTCCAAGTCAATGAACATAAGGTATCGGCAACTCTGGCGAATGTATGGCCTGTTGTTTTTCGCTTAATGAAGCCATATGGACTTGCTGTTGCTGTCTTGCTTGTTTTTATAGCAGCAGATGCCGTCTTTGATTGGGGACTTGCCTTTGTCCAGGGATTCTTCGTAGATTCCATTAATCAAGGAGGGCAGGAGCAACTTAACAAAACAGCGATTCTCGTCATAGGCCTCCTGACAGGTTTTATCGTTTTACTGGCGCTGCATCGATACGTTCTCGTGTGGCTAAAAGAATCTCTATACAGGGATATGTCGATGAATCTGCTGACGCTGTTAAACCGAATGCCGTATGCGTGGGTGCGCAGGCAAAAGTCTGGAGATATCATGCTCCGTATTAAAGAGGACACCAAACATGGCGCAGAAGTCGTGGAGGCGATTGCGGAGGGTGTAACGGTTGTCTTTATTATTGTATTGTCACTTGGATATTTGTACCGAGCAGATCCATGGGTCGCTGTAGTTGCATTGGTGAGTGCGGCAGCGATTTGGTTGACGGCCAGACTATATGATCAGCGAATTGTACGTCTGTCTGATGAAGTAGAAGGGAAAGAAGGGGAGTCTCAGCAGCAAATTCAACAGTATGTTGAGGGGATACCATCGGTTCAAGCCTATAACGCATCCAACTGGTTTCTGTCTCGTTTTCGATCACAACAAGAATCACTCAATCGGAGTCAGGCGAAATTGCAAATGACTTTGAGCCTGTCAGATAACGTATCTATGGCCGTATTCGGTCTTGCCCAGTTGGCTGCTTTGTTCCTTATCGCTATGTCAGCGGCTAGAGACAGTTTGTCACCAGGCACGGTTGTAGCCAGCAGTCTGCTGTTTGAGCTGGTTGTGTGGCCTGTACTTGGGCTGTCCAGTCAGTGGAGCCAAATGCAGGCGAGTGTAGGGGCATTTGGACGAATCTCGACATGGCTGAAGTTGGGGGAAGCTGATATTAAGCTGAATGAACAGTGGAATATACAACAATCCGATGATCTTGCAGAACCTATCCTTCGACTTGAACAGGTTAGCGTAATCAACGAAATCAGTGGTCGTGTCGTTCTCGATGAGTTTACGTTGAATGTGAGGCAGGGGGAGATGGTAGCTGTGGTTGGCACCAGTGGTTCGGGCAAGTCGAGCTTGTGCCAAATCTGTGCAGGGCTGATTGAACCCAAAGGCGGGAGAGTATTACTGCATAATAAACCGGTTGCTCAATATATCGGAATGGATGACCTATCCATTCTGACGTATATGCCTCAGGTACCGAACTTTTTTTCAGGCACAATCGACGAGAATATTCGCCTAACTGCAGAAGCTGCTTTACCGGGGGTAAGACTTGCGGCAGAGCGAGCGGTATTGCATGAATTTATTGAAACGCAGGAGGGGCAATATTATGCTACTTTACAGGAGAAAGGCTCCAATTTGTCCGGAGGGCAACAGCAGCGGCTCGCGCTGGCTAGAATGTTCATGCGGTCATCAGATCTGTATATTCTGGATGAACCGACGGCATCGCTGGATATCCAGACGGAGCAAAAAGTAACGAGTAATCTGCTAAGTTTCATGGAAGGAAAAACTGCACTAATTGTTACTCATCGTATGGAAGTCGCTCGTCAGTGTTCCCGCATCATTGTGATGGAAGAAGGTCGACTTATTGAGGATGGAACACATGATCAGTTGATGGAGAAGAGAGGATTGTACTATTGTATGAATATGCGGGGGAATTTTGAGGGTTAGATAGCGGGGTGCTGCAAATGAATGAACCTACGTTGAAGAAAGCGATGGATACGCTGGAGTTTCTGAGTCAGGATCGTGAAGCACGTCGCTTGTATGAAGAACGGCAGAAGTATTTGCACGATGAAGCCTCGATGATTGAGTGGGCTACGGAGAAGGGCGAACGTAAAAAAGCTCTTGAGATTGCTAAGAACATGTTATCATTTGGCATCGAAGTTTCAGTCATTGCCAAAACAAGTGGTCTAACTGAATCTGAAGTTGAGGCGCTAAAAGATTAGCAATTGTGTTTTAAATCCAAACAATCGTCTTGTCCCAAAAGGGCAGGCGGTTGTTTTTTTTATTTGTCTTAGAATGTTCAATCAGACCTGATGCTACTTGCAATCTTTCCCATCACTCAAGTAATACCGCTGTTACACATTTGCCAAAGAACGTTTTACAGTAAAACGCGGTTGCTCATTCGGGTCTGGGCCGTTAAACTAAAGGGAGCGGCGTTTGCTTGACGGACAAGTCATGAGAACGCCATTTTGTTGTCAAGGATGCGGTATAAGCCGCTTTCGGATGTCAGAATCGGATCGGACCAAGCTGGTGGAAGAACACCGGTGATAAGTAAGGAGTCTTTACATGAGTGTGCAAACACCTACATTAGAAGAAGCGCAGGGTCTCCTGCAAAAATATTATGGCTACCCCGACTTCCGTGAGGGACAGAAAAAGATCGTAGCCAGCCTGCTCGAACGTGAAGATACACTGGGCATTATGCCAACCGGGGGCGGGAAATCGATCTGTTATCAGATCCCCGCTTTGTTGTATTCGGGTCTGACGCTTGTCGTCTCCCCGCTGATCTCATTAATGAAGGACCAGGTTGATGCCCTGACCACGGCTGGTATTGCAGCCGCTTATATTAATAGTACGCTCAGCGGCAAAGAAGTAAATGATCGTATCCGCGCGGCGCAGCGCGGTGAGCTGAAGCTGCTCTATGTCGCGCCTGAGCGACTGGAGCTGGACTGGTTCCGCGAGGAGATGGGCTACTTGCCAATCTCGTGCGTTGCTGTGGATGAGGCCCACTGTGTGTCGCAGTGGGGGCATGATTTTCGGACAAGCTACCTGGCGGTAGCGCCGTTTGTGGACAGTTTGCCGGAGCGGCCTGTGGTTGCGGCCTTTACGGCTACAGCGACGCCCGAAGTCATGGGAGATATTCTGCGGCTCCTGCGTTTGCAGGACCCGCAGACGTATGTGACCGGACTTGGGCGAGATAATCTGGCGTTTAGCGTGCTGCGCGGCGAGAGCAAGAAGGACTTTGTCCTGAATTACGCGCGCGAGCATGCCAGCGAGCCGGGGATTGTGTACGCCGCGACCCGTAAGGACGTAGACGATCTGCATCAGCGTTTGCTGCAGGCGGGATTGCCAGCAGGACGCTATCATGCCGGGATGACGGACGATGAACGGTCCCAGAGCCAGGAAGCTTTTTTGTACGATGATATCCGGGTGATGGTGGCGACCAATGCGTTCGGGATGGGGATTGATAAATCGAACGTGCGTTACGTTATTCATAACAGCATGCCGAAGAACATGGAGGCATATGTGCAGGAAGCCGGGCGTGCGGGACGGGACGGAGAGCCGAGCCAGTGCATTTTGTTATTCGGGGCACAGGACATTATCACCCAGAAGTTCTTGATCGAGCAGAACCCGATGGAGGGCGACCGCAAACAAAACGATTACCGGAAGCTGCAACAGATGGTGGATTACTGTTACACGACGCGTTGTTTGCGCAGTGCGCAGCTGGATTATTTCGGTGAGGTGCATGAGGACAAGCCATGCGGCATTTGCAGTTCATGTACGGACGACCGCGAGCTGGTGGATATGACGATTGATGCGCAGAAAATATTCAGCTGCATTCACCGCATGCGTGAACGGTATGGTGTATCGTTGGTTGCTTCGGTGCTCAAAGGTTCCCGTGCAAAAAAAGTACTAGATTACGGCTTCAACTCTCTGCCAACCTATGGTGTGATAGGCAATCGTACGGAGCGTGAGATCGCGGAAATCATCAACGTCATGGTGTCCGAAGGTTATCTGATGCTGTCCGAGGGGCAGTATCCGGTTGTTCGTTTGCAGCCACTGGCGGTGGAAGTGCTCAAAGGTCAGCGTGAAGTGATGCAGCGGGTGGTCCGCAAGACGGCGGCGACGGCTTCGGGTACAAACTATGGCGGACGTCGTGGACGCGATGCAATGCCATCTGCGGTTAATGAGACGGTATTTGAGCAGCTGCGTCTAATCCGTCGTGATCTGGCGGCGAAAGAGCATGTGCCGTCGTACATTATTTTCAATGACGCGACCTTGCGCGAGATGAGTGTGGTATGTCCACAGACAGAACGTGACATGCTGGATATCAAAGGGGTCGGTGAGGTTAAGTATCGCAAGTACGGACTGCCTTTCCTTGAGTTTTTCCAGAAGCAAACGGGCGAAGACGTGGATACGGATGATGACGCTTTTTACGAGTATGAGTGAGTTGTTGGATGAAGATTCTTACGTTTTGAAATGAAAAATATAGTCTGGTGGTCCAGACAAAGGTTGTGAACCATGAAAGTTATTCTCTCTACATTAAATGCAAAGTACATCCATACCTCTTTGGCCTTGCGGTGTCTGAAGGCGTATAGTGAGAAGGATTTTGATATTGAGCTGGCCGAGTATACGATCAAGGACCCAGTGATGAATATTGTGTCTGATCTGTACCAGCGCGGTGCTGACATTATCGGGTTCTCGTGTTACATCTGGAACATTGAAGAGACGATCAAGGTCATTGATATTTTGAAAAAGGTTATGCCTGAGGTGAAAATTCTGCTCGGCGGGCCGGAAGTGTCCTACGACACGGAATATTGGATGAACCGGATTCCCAATGTCGATTTCATCGTGATGGGTGAAGGGGAAGAGACGTTGCATCAGCTTTTGACGGAGCTGGAGGGGGACAAGAAGTTCCACTTCGTATATGGACTGGCGTATCGCAAAGGGGAAGAAGTTATTCTCATGCCAGGACGGCCAAAAGCGGATCTGAATGATCTGCCGTCACCGCACCGATTTGAAGAGGATATCCCGGAGCTTGGGAAAAGGGTTGTATATTTTGAGACTAGTCGGGGCTGTCCGTTTAGTTGTCAGTTCTGTCTATCCAGTATTGAGGTCGGCGTGCGATATTACGATATTGAGCGGACGAAGTCGGACATTCTGTACCTGATCGAGAAGGGCGCGAAGCTGATCAAGTTTGTGGACCGGACATTTAACATCAAGCGGGATTATGCGCTCGAAATGTTCAAATTCCTGATCGAGAATCATCAGGGGACGGTGTTCCAGTTTGAAATTACGGCGGATATTATGCGTCCCGAGGTACTGGACTATCTGGCAGAGAATGCGCCACCGGGCACATTCCGGTTCGAGATTGGGGTTCAGTCCACGAATGATCCAACGAATGAACTGGTGAAACGCCGCCAGAACTTCTCGAAGCTGAGTCGTACCGTGAACAAAGTCAAAGCCAGCGGCAAAATCGACCAGCATCTGGATCTCATCGCCGGACTGCCGGAGGAAGATTACAATACGTTCCGTAAGACGTTTAACGATGTGTTTGCATTGGGGCCGGAAGAGCTTCAGCTTGGATTCCTCAAAATGCTGCGCGGTACGGGTCTGCGTCTGGATGCGGAGAAGTACAACTATACGTATATGGATCACGCGCCGTATGAGATTCTGGGCAGTGACGTGCTGCCGTTCAGCGACATCGTACGCCTGAAGCGGCTGGAGGATGTGCTGGAGAAATACTGGAACGCACATCGGATGGACCATACGCTGAAGTATCTGATGGAGCAGGAGTTTGATTCGCCATTTGATTTCTTCCAGGCGTTCGGGGATTACTGGGAGGGTCAGGGCTGGCAGAAGATCGGTCACCAGCTGGAGGATCTGTTCACTCGTCTGCACAGCTTCCTGGAGTCGCGCAACACGCCGCATATGGATATTGTGCTCGGCTTGATGAAGCTCGATTATTTCCTCGGCCACAAGTACAAACCACGCAAAATCTGGTGGGAAGATCCACTCCAGAAAGACCAGTGGGCGGGTTATATGAAAACGTTGGCTGAACGTCCGGAAGACGTTCGCCTGCCGCGTATTGCCGGTGCCACAGGCACGGCGTGGCTGGAAAGCAGCGGCACGAGTGCGATTGCCGCTGCGGGAAGTTCGACTGCTGCCGGAGAAGACTCTGCCGCGGATGCGGCGGGTGTGATCGGCAGCGATGGCGGGGATGTGGCGTCGCTTGCAGCGCGCGACGCAGTTGAGTCCGCCGCGGATGGAGCGGCGGACGGGGTGGACGGCAACGCTTCGCGTGCGTTGCCGATGACCTCGGCCATGACCGCACAGACGGTCATGGGTGCCCGTGCTTTCGCCGACCTCGGTCTCGGCGAAAAGGAACTGCAGAAGCACACCGTACTGGATGTGCTTCCGTTCCGGCTTGAGCGTGTGCTAGCTGGCGCCAGCCCGCTTGCCGCGAAAGGCCGGACGCTGCTGGTCGTAGTATACCAGCAGCATGAAGGGCAGCAGGCGCAGTATTACACGCTGCCGCTGGGAGAAGAAGCCGCTGCCATGTAGGTTGCAGCGGCATTGGGGAGCTGCATGGCCGATGGCTGCATGCAGTGATGGAAGCACCATGGCTTTGCCGTTCTGGTGCTACAACGTTGAGCACCGCGGTTATGGACGCGGTGCAATCCCGTGAGGTGCTGCCCATTGGGCGCAGCACCTCACCCTGACGCGGCTTTCCACTGCACAAGTCGCGCTCCGCTTCATCTTTTATCAAAACATATATGTTCCGAAAGCATCGGAAGGTCGTCTGATTCCCTAGTGGATGAAGAAGGGCCTTCCTTTTTGTTTTTCAGGTAAACAACTTCAAGCAAAGGAGAGCTTCAGATGACTAATAAGGCTACAACCAAGGAAACGATAACTATAACAGTAGGTTCCACTGATTCACTGCACATTCGCATCCCATACAACCTCGCATATATTCAGTGCATTCGCCAGATTACGGGCAGACGTTGGGAGCCCAACTGAAAGTGTGGATCATCCCTTACACTATTGATGCAGTACAGGAGTTCATAAGCCAGTTCGATCCAAATGATGTTCATATTACCCCAGAGTTATGGATTGAGAGCGAAGATCTACAGTGCTGGAAAGCGAGTAGAGGAAACAATAACTCATGGAGCAAAGAACCATTGCAAAAGGCACTAAAGTTACGAGGATACAGCCGCAAAACGATTAAAGCGTATTGTAATCAGGTCGAACGTTTTCTGAGTAGCCGTGCCCTTAAAGATACCGATGTGACTACTTCCAATGTTCAGACGTATTGTTTAGGTTTGCTTGAGCGAGGGATCTCCCATTCAAGCGTGAATCAGACGATTAGCGCGCTCCGCTTTTATTGCAAACATGTACTCCATCACCCTACCGAAATCCAGTATATTCGCCCCAAGAAGCAGACCAAGCTGCCGCAAGTTTTGTCTGAAAGAGAAGTTGCCCAATTACTCACATCCGTAACTAATCTCAAGCATAAAACGATTCTGTTTCTCACGTATTCGTCTGGTCTTCGTGTAGGTGAAGTCGTTCGTCTTCGATGCAGCGATTTGGATATTGAGCGTCAGACCCTTATTGTAAGGCAGGGAAAAGGTCAGAAGGATAGAAGAACCCTATTCTCCAATATTGCTTGGGAAATTGTACAGGAATACATAAAGGAGTATAGACCCCAACGTTGGTTGTTTCCGGGACAATCTTCGGATCGGCATCTGACAGAGCGTAGCGTGCAAAAGGTTTTTGAAGAAGCCAGACAACGCGCAGGTATTGACAAAAAGGTTAGTATTCATGCCTTACGACACTCTTTCGCTACACATTTGCTGGAAAACGGAACAGACCTGCGCTATATCCAGGAGCTGCTTGGTCACACGAGTGCACGAACAACCCAGCGATATACGCATGTGAGTACGAAGAATATTCAGCGTATTCAGAGCCCATTGGATCGTTTGGATTTGGGAGATTAAGTGCTTCGATATATCTACCTTTTTCACCAAATTCTTCTTCGCAAATACTACACCATAGGTTATCATATACGTAGTTCACATATCATGCAGGGTGTGTGGTATTTACGAAGTACATAAATTAGATGTTATGCGTAATTACTGCAAACTTAGATCATATAATAAATATTCGGAGGAGAAATTATGTGGCCATTAGGACAATATGAAAGATTAGTTCATGAAATAAAACGTCGGGAAAACTTAGAGATCCCAGTTACATTTGGTTTATTGATAGCTGATTATCGTCAGCAACAATGTAGAGATTATATCCTAAATTATATTGATAGATTTGATTATAAGTCAGGTAAATATATAAATTTTTATTTGCCAGGATATCTAGAAGAAAGCTTTGATAATAGTGATGAGAAAATAACGATAAAAGGCAAACATTATTATTTCAGTAGTGAAGTTTATCTTGAGTTTTTGAACAAATTAGAAGCAGATTTTGCAATCGATTATCCATATAATCCAGTTCTTGTTTTATTGGAATATAATAAAGGACATTTCGATAAGGCTAAACGAATAATAATTGAATTGGATGCAGATGGTTCTGATATAAAAAAATCAGGAGATGTGTTTGATAAGATTTTTACAATAGCAAAAGAAAATGTTGATATTAATGATTTTTCGAGAGCACTACAAAAAGATTCATTGAAAAAGGGAATGTTAGATAAGATCATTGAGGGAGTAGATAATAGCTATCTTACGGCGATTTATAATCAAGTTAAAGATGTGAAGAAATACAAGCTGAAATAATTGAATTCAAATAAAAAATACTACGAGCACAGTAACTACGCATAACATAATATTCACGCTGCGGGCTTACGCCCTTGATCCGGCATTCGCCGGATACTCGACATGCGTCGGGTCGTGAATACAGAAACGTTATGTGAAAAATAGCAAATCGAATCAGGAGGACAACCATGGAATGGCTAAAAGATTTTCTTGAATGTTATCTCAAAGGACAGAGAGAAGAAGCCTATAAGATAAAAAAAGAACAAATTCCAAATAGACTATTTAAGTTTCAACCAATTGAAGAAGCTAGGATAAATAGTCTCATACAAAATAAAATTTGGTTTTCGACTCCAAAAGATTTAAATGATCCATACGATTGTATGGGTGTTCATTGGGATGAAGAAGAGTTATCAAGATATTTTAAAACAACACTTCCATCTGATAAATTACAGTATTTATCTACCAACTATATCGTACATGGTGCTCTTGATTCTATGCGAGATCATAATAGAATTAGTTGCTTTTCAGAAGAACTTTATAACATGCCAATGTGGGCGCATTATGCGAGTAATCATAAGGGGATGTGTGTTGAGTATAACTTTAGCTCCCTAGACGGCGAAAATGATTTTTCTAAGCAATTGTTTCCTGTAGGGTATGAGACCGATAGATATGATATCACTAATTTGATGAGATTGAGCTTTCAGCACCCTCCTGATATGCGAATATATTTGCTTTATTTTTTAATGCAGATTAAGCATAAAAGTTGGGCGTACGAAAAAGAATGGCGAGTAATGTTTAATGCAGAGGATAAAAAGAGTGGGCTGGTCGAATGTCCTATTCAGCCTACTGCTATATATTTTGGATTGAATTGTGAAGAAGCTGAAACAATATCAAAAAGAATAAAAGAATCTTTTGATTGCCCTATGTATAAGATGGTTCAAACCAACTCGAAATTCTATCATTTGGAATCACTAAATCTTTGAAGGCATCTCTTGGAAGCTGCTATTCATCACATAACATAATATTCACGCTGCGGACATACGTCCTGGGTCCGGCATTCGCCGGACACTCGACATGCGTCGAGTCGTGAATACAGGAACGTTAAGTGAAATTCCAGTGAGAGCTATAGGCTTGTGAAGTGGTATAATATAACCATTAAAATAGAGGAGGGACAATGATGAAATGGCAAGAAGTTCAACAGATTTTTCCAAATCAATTCGTAAAATTTGAAGTTCTTCATTCTGAAGAAACAGACAATCAAGAGATCATTGATGATGTGGCCGTGATTGGCCCGATCAGTGATGAAGAAGCGACTCGCGAACTATTGAACAGTAGGGACAAGACTCTGGTTTACCATACTTCCAAAGATCGAATCGTTGTGAAGGTACGGAAAAATATAGGATTAAGGAGAAATCTTTAAATGAATATTGAATATAGAGATGGGCTGTTATTCACGGAAATAACAGTCCATTTCAATGAGCAGAAGAAAGTGATATCAAACATCGTGATCGATACAGGAGCCAGTCATAGCTTGATTTCACAAGATGAAGTGGATGAGATTGGGATACTAGTGAGTATGGAAGATGAAATTATAACTAGCTACGGAATCGGAGGTAAAGAGCATGCCTTCAGTAAGCGAATCGACGGTATACAGGTAGGGGATTTCATTTTAAAGGATGTATACATAGACTTTACTTCATTTAAATATCACAACATTAACGGACTTTTGGGACTGGATGTACTGATGGAAGGGAAATTTAATATTGATCTAAAGAAATTTAAATTACTTCGTTCATAAGAGATAAAAGACGCAAGAGGATTGAGTGGTGATTCGAGGAAGACTGAAACATCACTTAACATAATATTCAAGCTGCGGCTCCTTTGGAGCCTTGGTCTGCACGATGGATTTCGAGGAGGGATTTCAACAGACAACCCCTTCGGGGTTCATGAATACAGGAACGTTATATGAAAGGTTGGAAAAACAAGTAATTCAATAAAATTAAAGAAATAGAGGATGAATTCTGTGGCAATCTGTATTAAATTCAAGTTATATAGAATAGATGATAACAAAGCAGTATATGCGTATGGGGATTGTTCAGAAAACTTTGAGGGATTATTTGAACTGGATTTAGAAAAATTAATATCAGGCGAGATTTCAAGTGATACGGATATGAGGGAAATAGTGAAAGTAATTATACCATGCATAAGTGATATAGGTTACCAGCATAAAGCAAACAGGGCATTTAGTAAAATCTATAAACACTATAAAGAGACAAGAACTTATTTATTAGAAGGCGGTTATTATGCATAGATTTTACTGATTAACACAATGAATAAATACAAAGTTGTGGAAGTAGTTCAAGATGCCCGATCCATCGTATAACACACTATCTACGCTGCGGGCTCTGCCCTTGGTTCGCAAGATGGAGTAGTCAGAGAAGTGGAATCAGCTCACAACCCTACGAGGCTAAGTCCGTTGGACCTGGCGCGTGCGCGCCTTAAACCTCTCGGGTTCGTAGATACACAAACGTTATACGACAGAATCAAAAACAATAAAAAACAGGGTCATATGATTCTTTAAATACTAGAGTTTTGCAATTCACTAAAGAGTTGTAGAGCTTCTTCGAAACCCAGTGTGTAAAATTTTTTTCTACAATTTAAGTCGCTGTTCTATTTTCACTTAGTCTGCTATGATAAGGGAATATATTACATGTCAGCTTCTAATAGATAGATAAGTTTAATAACATATTTTTTGGCGGGGTGATCTATGTGGAAACAAGATTTCCAGAGCAGAATGAAAGAGATAAGATTTTAAATATTAGAGAAGATCATTTTTATGATTTAAAAAGTGCACGTATAAAACCAGCTACCCTGCAGGAGGCATTTGTATCTTTTGCAAATACTGATGGGGGAGAACTGTATGTTGGTGTAGAAGATCCTGATTTTCTTGGAGAAAGAATAGTGGGTTTTAGAAAACAAGAGGATGCTAACGACATAATCCATACTATTTTGGAAGAAACTGAACCATCTGTAGAAAATATCGAAATAGAATTTATTGATTTTGGAACGGAGAGAGGACTAGTCTTACATATTTCTATTCCTAAAAGTCCAAAGGTTCACTATACAACTCAAAAGAAATGTTATACCCGTGTAAATGCTCGGAAAAAAGAAATAAAGGGAGATAGAATATTAGCCTTAAGCTATTCTAAAGGATCATATTCGTACGAAAAGCAAGCTGTGGATAATCTTGAAATTGAAGACATTGTTGATAGTATTCATTTCAATAGTTACCTAAATAGGGTAGAGTCAACTTTAGAACCAGTTATTTTCCTTAGAAAGCAAAGATTACTTACAAAAAAAGAAGGGGAGAATTTCCCAAATGTAGGATGTACCCTATTATTTGATGAAGAACCACAAGCTTCATTGGATACACGATGTGCTATTAAGATCTATAGATTGCGTACTACATCCTCGGAGTACAAGCGCGAACAACTTGAGGAACGTCCACATACAATAAAAGGACCACTTGAGAAAATGATACAAGATTCACTAAATAAAGTTGATCAAATTCTTGCAAATGCAAGTTATAATGTATCTGGAAAATTAGAAAAACTTAATTATCCTACAGAAGCGATTAAAGAAATTATAGTAAATGCAGTTATTCATCGTGACTATAGTCTTAATGATGATATTCATATAAAAATATATGACAATAGAATAGAAGTATTTAGTCCTGGTAAACTTCCAGGATTTATGACGATTGAGAATATATACGATGAACGATACTCCAGAAATCCAAATATTGTAAGGATGCTTCATAACTTGCCTAATCCAGTTAATCACGATATTGGTGAGGGATTGAATACTGCTAAGAATGAATTACGCAAAGTTGGATTAGTAGAGCCAGATATTATAGAGTCTGAAAATGGTTTGAAAGTAATAATAAAGCATGAGAAATTAGCTGTTCTAGAGGATATTATTCTTGAATATCTACAATCGAATCCAGGCTCATTAATTGCTAATAGAGATGTTCGCAAAATTAGTGGTGAGAATGACGTAAATAAAGTAAAAAAAGCTTTTCAAAAATTACGGTCATCGGGATTAATTGAACCAGAAAATGCAAAGGCAAGGACGTTTGATTTCAAATACAAATTGAAAAATTAATATATTTACTGATGATGAGCCGATTGAAATTTCGGCTCTTATTTAATATTGAAGTAGGTAGCTGAGGAATTAATAACTTCTTAAATTACTTAGATTGTCGAGTGATTATGATTCGTCGTATAACATAATATTCAAGTGGAGGATCATAAAGAAAACCTTGTCTTTTGGATGAATTTCGTAGAACTAATTTATCAGAAAACCCAGAATTTGTTGGGTGTTATGAATACAGCACGTTATCTGAAATCCCCGCGTAACAAAAAAAAAATTGGGGTGATTGATTGGAATTTCGATTTGGAATAGATCAAAGCGTTTTGGATGTTCCAGTTTATATTCAGAATTCATTAAATAGATTACGATATGCTGGATATAAGGTGGGACCTAGCTGTCGTTTCGAAATCTATAGAAATAAATTTAGTAGACTTTACTTAAATGCTATTAGAACTCAAAATTATTCTTTAAATAATTCAGATCAAGAAGAACTATTATTTGGATATAAAGATTACTGGGAATTAAAGGGGATATCGGAATCGAATATTATTTTATCGTCAACTAATAAGGCAGTAAAAGATGAAATAAATAATATTTTTAGCGGTGGAATTTTAGAAGGGAAGGACCCTAAACCTTGGAATTATCAATTCCAATTCAACCTGAGTTCAATATTTGAACATTCAGGTTTCCAAGTAGAACTATTAGAACCTGATTTTATTTTCGGACATAAAGGCAGGAAATATTCAGTTGCAGCTAAAAGATTAAGTAGTAAAAACAGTATACAAGCAAATATCGAAAAAGCAGAAGCACAGATAAAATTGACAGATAACTATGGATTCATTGCACTTTCACTGGACAAGATCTTTAAGGATTTTAATGAAGTTATTACTATAGATGATGCTGATAAATCAATTAGGAAAGCAAACGAAATAATACTCAATATTATTAGAGAAGACTTTCTTGCAGGATACTTTGGGCGAAGAGATAGTCAGGTTTTGGGTATTATAGCATATGTTTCGTTTCCATACTTTTTAAAGTCCAGAAAGCCAATGTTTGAACTTGGATACACTTCATATTTGATGTTTTTACCAACTAGAGAGCAGGATTCTTCTGGTTGGAATGAAGTAATAGAAATTAGCCAAGGTCTTCGGAGAATAAATATGAAAATGACTTGAAACAAAGTTTTTAGTAAAATCATTCAAAACAATAGAAAAGAGGATCATATGATCCCCTAAATGCTTGAGTTTTGCAATTCACTAAAGAGTTGTAGAGCGTCTTTGAAACCTTGTATGTAGATACTTCTTTCTAAGATGGATTGAAGAGAAATTTGAGCGTCTTCGTAAAGAAAAACCGTATGTTGAAGTTGATCGGGCAAAGCATCACGAAGTGTTTTAAAGTATTGTTCTGACTCAGAAGAAAACTGAGTGTATTCCGCATGACACTCCAAAAGCTCAGTATAGAGTAATTCTAGACGTATTCTTATTAGTGGCTCTGTTAGCGTTTCCAATGTATTAACCATATCTTATTCCTCCTTCAGTTAACTCTATAGAGTTATTATATAACCTCATAAAGTTAATTGAAAGGCGGATATTTAACTTTGTAGAGTTAAAACTTCGCTTTTCATTGATGATTACTAATATGGAAGATAAGATAGAACTATGGAGGGGAAAAGATGAACGTAATCAAGTGCAATATACGAGAACTCATGGCAGAACATCGAATAGATGATATAACAGAATTGATGATGAGATCAGGCTTAAGTCGTAACTCAATCAACAAGTTATATCGGGAAACGAATATAGAAACAACAAAGCTAGAAACCTTATTTAAACTATGCGATACATTTAACTGCAAATTATCGGATTTAATTGAATATGTACCTGAAGAAGAAAAGTAGCGAAGGTATATTCAAATAGTGATTCCGTCGTATAACATCATATTCACGCTGCAGCTTCGTTGGAGCCTTGGTCTGCTGGATGCATTTCGAGGAGGGATTCCGGCAGACAACCCCTTCGGGTTCGTGAATACAGGAACGTTATACGACAGATCACTAGTGCATAAACCAAAAAATGAGGTGAGTGTATGAGATTATCGGCTAACTTCGATGAACAGAGAAATTATAGATTTTGTCTTACCAGAGAATGGGATCTGGGGTTACCAAGATTATTATACATCATGTTGAATCCCAGTACAGCAAGTGAAAGTACTGAAGATCAGACTTCAAAGCAGTGTTTATATTTCGCTAAGGAATTAGGATTCGGTTCTCTTGAAATCGTTAATTTATATAGTTTCATTTCATCAGATCCAACGGCATTGAAAGACTCAGTTGATCCAATTGGCATAGACAATGACAAACATATTATTGAAGCTGCGAAGAGATCAAACAAGATAGTAATAGCCTGGGGAGAGAGACATTTTTTTAATAATAGAAACACATATGTAATTGAATTCTTGAAACAGAATGGTTATGAAATCTATTGCTTGAAGAAGGCAAAATCAGGACACCCAAGACATCCTTCAAGATTAAAACATGATATAAGTGAATTGATAAGATTTGAATAGTTGCTCAAAGAAGAGTGATCCGTCGTATAACACCATGTTCACGCTTCGGGCCATTCGGCCCTTGGTCCGGCAGAAGTTAGAAGTGGAATCGAAGAGGCATTTCAGCAGCAAGGAAGTGGAGTCAGCCGGACACATCCGCACCGACTAACCGCATCGCGGCCGGCGACATTCGTCGCCTTAAGTCGGTGGGACGTCGTGAACACAAGAACGTTATACGAAAGACTGTAGAACAGTAGGAGGGAAGTAAAAATGAATAATGATGAACTGCAAAGTTTACCAATAAATGATGCTGTTTCTAAAGAACTGATAAATACTAGCCTAGATTTAACTGTTGATTATGGCGAAATGGCTTTGGATTCGTTTTTGAATCATGATCCTATCAGTGAAATACCAATAGTTAAGAGTATTGTGGCGTTAGGGAAATTTGGGATTTCTATAAAGGAACTGCATTTCACTAAAAAAGTTCTTTGTTTCTTAAAGGAATTTCATTCAAGAAGTTCGACAGATAATATTGTTGAATTTAAAAATAAACTTAATACAGATCAGAGGTTTAAAGATAAAGTAACAGAGCAAATTATATTAATTATTGATAGATTAAGAACTGAACAACGTGCTGTTTTGCTTGCAAAACTACTTATGGGGCACATACAAGAGAAATATAATTGGGAAACATTTTGTTATTTCTCTGAATGCTTAGATTCAATGCAATTTATTGATATAGCTGTTCTTGATTACTTATTTGTTAACGAGCATGCTGGAATTGGAAATATAGATGTCACAACGGATGATAAATATATGATATTAGCTTCAGTTGAAAGATTAAAGTCATATGGATTTGTTGGTGTGCAAGAACTGACTTTTATCGGTTCATCCGATGAATTCAAAAAGGAAGCTTACCTAAGTAGCTTAGGAAAAGTCATTCACAATTCAATAAACGCTTAGAAAATTCTCTGGAGCACAGTCCTTCGTAAAACATAATATTCAAGCAACGGCTCCTTTGGAGCCTTGGTCTGCGGATGGATCTCGGAGAGGCATTCCAGCAGACAACCCCTTTGGGGTTCATGAATACAGGAACGTTTTACGACAGAATCAAATGAAAAGAGAGCCGTTTGGCGCTCAATTAGAGGTTACATTTAATTCATTATGTAATTGAAGAGCATCCTTAAAACCTTGTAAGTAGATTTCACGTTCTAGGATTGTTTGAACAGAAAGATCTGCATCATCGTAAAGAAATAGAGTTTTATGCATATCCTGAGGTAGAAGTTCATGTAACTGTTTGAAGTAAAGATTCCGATCGGATGAGAATTGATTATAGATGGAGTTGTTCTTGAGAAGATCGCTATATAAGGCTTCAATTCGATTACGAATCAACGAATCAAGTAAGACTTCTAAAGAATTGTGCATGAATGATCACCGTCCGATATATTTTATTTTACGAATAAAAATTTAACTTGTTGAACATTATTTTATCATAATGAAATTCTTAGTCAAGACATATCAAAGATATTTTTGATTAAGAAAATATACTTTCATATAATTAAAGAAAAATTCAATTCGGATATGAAGGGATACCAGATGATAAGTTATAAACCATTTCAAAAATTACTGATTGACAGGGATATTAAGAAACAAGATTTATTAAAAATGACGGGGATTTCATCGGCAACGATGGCAAAACTTAATACGAATGAGTATGTATCGTTAGAAGTAATTGATAAATTATGTACGGCATTGGGATGTCAGCCTGGAGATCTATTGGAGCATAAAGCAGATCAATGATGGGATGAGATATCTGCTGGTTACTCAAAGATGAGATTCCGTCGTATAACATAATATTCAAGCTGCGGCTCCTTACGGAGCCTTGGTCTGCTGGAAGTATTTCATGGGAGCGCTTCAGCAGACACATTCAACTACGTTGAACGTCATGAATACGGGAACGTTATACGACAGAATCAAAAACAATAGAAAAGAGGATCATATGATCCTTTAAATGTTAGAGTTTTGCAATTCACTAAAGAGTTGTAGAGCGTCTTTGAAACCTTGTAAGTAGATACTTCTTTCTAAGATGGATTGATCAGGCAAAGCATCACGAAGTGTTTTAAAGTATTGATCTGTCTCCGCAGAAAGCTGATTGTATTCCGTATGACATTCCAGAAACTCCTCAGCAAACTAGAAATCCTACATCGACAATTTAGCAACCTTCATTGAACGGAAAACACGCCTGTACACCGTGATTCAAATCTATCGATGGAGATTGCCTTTGGTGTAGCCGCTGCTCAGTATCTTGCTGTAGCTTTTCAAACTGCTACAATAGACCGTGAAAAGGAATTTGCCTGCTACGCGAACTTGGAGGAAACGCACGACGTACAGATCTATTTTGCCGACCCTTTCTCTTCCTGGCAACGAGGTTCAAATTAGGATGCAAACGGCTTACTTTGTGAGTTTTTTTCCCAAGGGCACAGACTTTACTCAAATATTAGATGCAGCATTGGATCGTTCGCTTCATTTAATCAACCATCGCCTTCGGAAATGTCTGGGCTGGAAAACCGCCCACGAATCTTTCACAGAGGAACAACTGGTGGCGTATGCAGGATCTGTAAGTATCAAAAACCCGACATAAATTGCGGGTTTTTGATACTTTATTGTTGGGAGATGAAAGGCGTTACCCAGTAAATTCCTGGACCCATGTGTTGTTATAATAAGCAATACCGATATGAGTATAACTATTATTCAGTATATTGGCTTTGTGGCCAGGGCTATTCATCCACTCCTTCATAACCTGGGTAGGGGTGGTTTGCCCTTTTGCGATGTTTTCTCCAGCGGTATTATATGTGATCCCGAATTCCTTCATCATATCGAAGGGGGATCCATGTGTTGGCGAATTATGATCAAAGTAACTGTTGTTGTACATGTCCTGTGCCTTGACCATAGCCACATTTGACAATTCTTCATTCCTACTCAAGGAACTTAATCCTGTTTTGGCCCTTTCTTGATTGACTAGATCCAGAACCTGCTGCTCAAAATCGGTTTTATCCGTAGTATTTGTTTTACCTTCCTGTACTTGTCCTGTTGGCTCCTTATTTTCAGGATTTCCTGCAGGTGCCTGGTTTACTGGATTTCCATCCGGTGTTCGAACCAGATCCAACAAATCCAATGGAATTCCATTTTGGGCTTCTTTTGTTGTAATAGATCTCTCTTGCCAAGATGTAGCTGTTGATGATGCCTGTGTGAGGACAGAGTTTGGTGCAGCAGCATGATCATGAATTGAAATTTGTTTTTGCTCAGGAGTCACTTGTTTTTGCATCATATTGTTATGGGACGAACAGCCTGCCACCAATAATAATATTATCAAAACGAAAAACTTTGCCATTTGCCGACCTCCTAGATCCGTTAGTTAATGAAGTTCCCGGATTTATGTTTTCCTGTATGCCATTTACTTATTCCTAATATGGTTCTCTCCTTATCCAGTACTTTTTTATGATCGATACCATTTAGATAGCCTTGTCTTTTTTTGTGTCTCGAGGAAAGCAAAGCGTGTGGCGAATGGTTATGGATAAAGAAGGCCATATCGGGTCATAAATGCATCACGGGATGAATGTTATCTATTTTAATGGGATTCCTGATGATTGGAGTATTTCGATGGATAATTGGGAGAATCTATTCAAACTAATAGACAATTTTATAGAATATAAACCATATGTTACATCATATAAAACAAACTGAAAGCGAGTATTTGATAATTCGATGAAGTCAGCAACTGCGTTTAACACAGTATTCAAGCTGTAGGGCTATCGTCCCTTGATTGAAAGATGTATAATCATGGAAGAAATCTCAGTCAACAAACGCCCCAGCCTAAGATAAGAGCTATCTAAGGCCGGGGCGTTCGTGAATACAAGAAAGTACAGTTATGGCTAAGTGCTTGAAATATTCGTTTTAACTAATCTTATGAGGTGGTTATTATGCAAATAAGAAAAGCAACGATTAATGATGCAGAAGGCATTGCAAAAGTTCATGTGGATAGTTGGAGAACAACTTACAAAGGTATTATTCCAGATGAATTCTTATATAATCTATCATATAAAAAAAGAACTGAATTATGGATCGAAAATATTGAGAGAGAAGATAATTTTGTAGTTATAGCAGAAAACCCAGAAGGAGAAATTATTGGATTTGCAGATTCTTGGAAGAGAGAAACAAATATAGTAGCCAATTCTAGTGATTTAACATCTATATACATACTTAAGGAATATCACGGAAGAGGTTTAGGGAAAGAATTACTTAAACAACTATTTCTACATTTTAAATTCTTAGGCTATCAAAAGATATTTGTTGAAGTTCTAGAAGATAATAAGACACGATATTTCTATGAACATTATGGAGCTAAATTATGTAAATCAATTCAAATAATAATCGGAGGAAAAGTTCTAAATGAATTAATTTATGAATGGGATAACATTGATGAGGTTTTAGCGAAATTCAGTAGAACGGAAGCGGACTCAGGCGACAACCACTGAGAGGCTAGGTCCTAACGGACCCAGTCGCTACGTTCCTTTGAGCCTCTCGGATTCGTGAATACAGCAACGTTATTTAAAATCAGGACAAATATGTAATCTCAAAATCTAGGAGTGTGATTCGACTTGGAGAACTCAAATTTAAAAAATCTTATTGAAAAATACCTGAGCGCATATAACACGTTTAACATTGATGGAATGATAGGAGTTTTGAATGAAAATATTCATTTTCGAAACATTTCTAAAGGTGAAGTGAATTCGGAAACAAAGGGGATTCAGGAATTTCGCACATTAGCAGAGCAGTCAATTCAGGTATTTTCTCAAAGGCGTCAAGTAATAAAGAACATTACTTTCGCAGGAGATAAAGCAGAGGTTGACATTGATTATGAGGGAATATTGTCCCGTGATCTCCCTAATGGAATGAAGGCAGGAGAAACATTAAAACTTCAAGGGAAATCAATATTTCAAATGAAAGATAAGAAGTTAATACTGATTGAAGATCATAGTTGAAACAGTATTGAAAGTTATTCATAGATTACCCTGAAATCAGATAACAATATATTCACGCATTGAGCATGCGCCCTCGGTCCTGCAGAAGTATTTCAGGGAAGCAGAGGCTTGCCGGACACACTTGGCATTTGCCAAGCGTCATGAATACAACAAGGTTAGCCGAAAGAAGTTCTTATTTTAGGAGGAGTCTATATGATATTAGAAAAAGTTATAAATAGAATTGCAATACAAAGTGAATATAAGGATTTTGTTGATAAGTATATAGATAATATCCTTAACGAATTTAAAGATAAGATTCATAGCATTTATATGTGTGGCTCGGTTCCAAAAGGAACGGCTACACCTTTTAAGTCAGATGCAGACTTTACTATTGTATGTGCAAATCCTGAAGATATTGATTACGAAAGATTGTCAAATATTAAAGACAGGCTTTTGGAAGAATATCCATTCATCACTAAGATTGATACGATCATTTGCTCGATTGACGATGTATTAAGTAAACCACATGAGTGGGGTTTTTGGGTTAAGATCATTTGTGTTTGCATACATGGGGATGACATTGGTGAAAAAGTACCCCCGATCATGATTTCTCCAGAGTTCATCATAGACTTAAATACAGAGACCAAGGAGGAAGTGGATCGTGTACATCGTTCACTTTCTAATGCTAGTGATAACACAATGAAAACTAGATATATTAAAGGTTACTCTAAGAGATTAATTCGTGCATTATACTCTTTGGTTTTAGAACATACAGGGGTATGGCAAGATGATATTATTAAGATGAAGAATGCCATATTAAACTATTGTGAGATTGACTCCGCTTTAGTTGATTATCTGTATGCTTGTTACTTGGATAGTGATGTACTTGTTGAAGAGTTTCTGGGAATTGCAGATGAAGTATATAGCTATTTTGAGAACGCCTTAAATGCAATGGCTGCTTCCAAAACTTCCTTCGACTAACATTGCTCGGGGTCACTCTGAGAAGCGAGTGAGCCCATCCAGCCCGCTAAACCCGTCGGGACGTTACTGCATTAGGTGTTCGGCAGGCCTCACAACTATAAGCAGCGACTCTAAGGGGCCAGGACGTCGTCAATACAAAACGTTTATCTGACATAAACCTATTACATTTTAGGAGCAAATAATGAATATCACTTTCTCGAAATGGGTGCAATATTTTCGAAGAAATAATCAAAACCTCAAATACATTCATTGGGATGACAACTATAAATTAACAACTAATGAAAGAGAAATAATCATTAAGTCAATTCAACAGTTTCAATTAGGAGAAAACTCTGAAGGTAAATATCTAATTAAACGTGCGCAAGAATATGTACACCAGACACAAGATCAGGATTACTATGAAGCACTTATAGAATTCATTAAAGAAGAACAGAGGCACGCTAGAGATCTAGGCAGATTTATGAAGGTACAGGGAATCCCGCTCCTTCGTAGATATTGGGTGGACAATGTATTTAGAAGATTACGTCGATATGCGAGTCTAGAACAATCAGTCATTGTTCTATTAACTGCTGAGATCATTGCTAAGTTGTACTATAAAGCCTTGCAAAAATCTACAAAATCAGAAGTATTAATCGATTTATGTAATCAGATTTTAAGTGATGAGGAGAAACATGTTCAGTTTCAATCCGAAACACTTCAACAATTTGCTCAAAATAGAAGCGTTCTCTTTAACAGAATAGTTTATATCCTTCGTAGAATCCTTTTTGAAGGAACGCTAATTATAGTGTGGTATCAACATAAGCCTGTATTTAAAGCTGGGGGATATAAACTCAAAAGTTATTACTATGAGTGCCGTCATGAGTTTAACTTAACAAAGAAGATTATAGCTAATGCACAGTAGAGGTTTACGTCAGATAACATTATATCCAAGATTTCAAAAAGAGAGGTAAATGTAAAAATGAAAAGAGAACTTTTGGATAAGGCCATACAACTTCGCGAAGAGGGACGAGCTAAGCAGGATCAAGCGATACTTGCTGAAGCGCGTACAATGCTTTTAGATTTGCTTTTCACTTACCCAGACGATGCGGAGATCCATTTTCAGGCGGCTGTTGCTCATGACAATTCAGGACTAGGGAAAGAAGCCATTCCATTTTATGTTCGAGCTATTGAACAAGGGCTATCTGGACCGGATCTTGAAAGAGCATTGCTTGGTCTGGGAAGCACATATCGATATTTAGGATTTTATCAGAAAGCAGAGGAAACATTGCGTCGAGGTGTAAAAGAGTTCCCTGATCATAGAGGTCTTCAAGTGTTTCTGGCGATCTCTCTTTATAATACGGGAAAATACAAAGAATCGACTGAACTTCTTTTAGCTAATTTGCTAGAAACAACTTCAGATGAAAAACTTCAGTATTTTAGCAGACCGATCCAATACTATGCACAACATCTTGATGAAACCTGGGGATGAGTTAAGAAGGGAGTTGTAGTCATGGCAAAGATTACTGGGAATTTTAAACGCGGCAATGAGAAAGATAACAAATCTGAGCAGTAAAATGCAGCTGATGCGTGAAGGTCTGACATCAAGTAATACCATAGCGCGTTGAGGGCGCCCTTTGGGGGGTTAAGGTTGTTGGATTCGGGATATATCTAATCTAATGGATATTTAAAATTTGATGATAGACAGGAGCTGGAAACGATGATAAAAGGCTTCGGAGGGATTTTTTGGAGAACTAAGAATCTTGAAGTGATAAAAAAATGGTACAGTGATGTGCTGAAGATTGAAATAGAAGATTGGAATGGAACTGTGATCAAACCCGAACCAGGTAATGAAACTATCTTTTCTTTCTTTCCGGAGAATGATAGTTATTTTCCGACAGAACAACAAGTGATGTTAAATTTCCAAGTGCATGATCTAGACGAGACTATTCAACATCTTGAACATATTGGGGTACCTCTTGTTAAGAAACAAGAGATTAGTGAATTTGGGAAGTTTGTCTGGATTGAAGATCCTGAGGGTCGACTGATCGAGCTTTGGGAAAAATAACGCGTTGTAATTCAGTTGTGTTATCGACTCAATGTTCGAGAAAATGAGTGAGAAGCTTGCACAGGTCACAGGAGTGATCGTGCAGGCTTTTTTTGTTTAAATGAGGGTTATCTACAAAAAAAAAAGTTGAAAGCGTTTTATAAGTGTGATACTATTTTATCAAGATAATAATTTATTATTTGTAAAATAAAAATACATTGTTGAATGAGAGAAGGGAGTTCAAATTGATGGGGAGTGAGAATTGGCAGTATCTTGAGAGATTTTTTCCGATCGCTTCATTTATTGCGGCAATTATAGGACCTAAATGTGAAGTCGTCGTACATGATATCAGTGATCCGGAGCACTCTATTGTTTTTATTGAGAACGGTTATATTAGCGGACGTGAAGTAGGCGATGCATCCACTGACCTTGTTTTGAAAATTCTCAAATCGGAAGCTTATCATGAGGAACAGTATATAGCCAACTACAAAGCGTCAGGCAAATTCGGTCAGAGTTTCCGATCGTCTACCTACTATATAAAGAATGATCAGAATAAGCTCGTTGGTCTGCTCTGCCTGAATATAGACGTTACTCATATGGAAGTAGCGGCTGAATGGGTTCAACATATTTTACAAGGAGGACCTAACCCGTATGTAATGCCTGCTGCTGCTGAAAAGTCCAAGGAAGAAAAGCAAACAACGGAGTACCTGCAGGGAAATGCAGATGATCTGCTGCAGCATATGATAACTTCGGTAATTGGCAAATTAAAAATTCCGCCGGAACGGTTGTCATCGCAGGAGAAGATTGAAGTTGTCCGCGAATTAAACGAGCTTGGAGTTTTCTTACTGAAAGGCGGGGTTTCACAGGTAGCAGCTTCTTTATCAATATCTGAACCTACGGTATATCGCTATTTACAAAAGCTGAAATAAACAGAAATCCAGATGGAAAACAAGAAGGTGAGATACATGAGCTATAACTTTGATCAAGTGATTAGCAGAGTAGGTACCAATAGCGCAAAGTGGGACGGGGTTGTGAACAGCTTGGGGGACGATATGATCGTTCTCTCTGTTGCGGATATGGATATCCAAGCGCCTCCTCAAGTCGTGAATAAGGTGAGCGAGATGGCACGGCATGGAATCTACGGATATACCGATGCATTCCCTCCGTATTATGAGGTCGTCCAGAAGTGGCTTAATAAAGCCTACAGATGGGATGTACCGCAAGAATGGATCGTATTCTGTCCGCGGATTGTACAGGCGGTATCGATTATAATCGAGAGATTCACAGAACCTGGTGACCGAATTTTGATGCATACTCCGGCATATCAACCTATCGCTAATGCTGTTGAAATTAACGATAGAAAACTCGTAGAGAGTCGGCTGGTACTTAGTAATGGACGATATGAAATCGATTTTGATGATATGGAACGCCAAATGAGTGCAGGGGTCAAGATTGTTCTGTTAATCTCTCCACATAATCCGACCGGGCGTGTATGGACAAAGGTGGAATTGGAACGTATAGCCGAGCTCTGCATTCGTTATGATGCACTGCTCGTATCGGATGACATTCATGCTGATTTTATTCACGAAGGACATGAACATACGATTATCGCGAAATTATCAGAGCAGATTGCGGAGCGTTCCATTATTTGCACTTCGCCAGGTAAAACCTTTAACTTAGCAAGTCTTGAAATCGCTAATATTGTGATCCCAAATATGCAGTTAAGAGAGCGATTCCAACTGGGGTTACGACAAGCTGGTATTCATAATCCTACTTTTTTTGCCATCCCTGCTTTGGAAGTGGCTTATACGGAGTGTGATGAATGGCTTAACGAGCTTCGATCTTATATTACGGACAATATTTCATTTACGGAAGATTTTTTTGCTGAGCATATGCCTGAACTTAAAATCGTGAGAGCAGAAGGAACCTACCTTCTGTGGGTAGATTGTACGGCCCTTAGCAGGAATGAAAGCGATTTAATGGAATGGATTCAACAAAAGAGCCGGGTTAGCGTCAGTTTTGGTTCGTCCTTTGGCGTGGATGGCGAAGGATTTATTCGCCTGAATCTCGGTGCTCCCCGGGCACTATTGCAAGAGGCTTTTGAGCGAATGGCCAGCAATTACCCTTTAAAGTAACAGATAACTTCTTACATCATCGATAGGGGGAACCTTACAATGGCTACGCCAAATAAGGAAAAGACGGTTAAACAACCTACTCTGTTTTTAGCTTTATTACCGATTGTTACTATGGTTTTACTGTTAAGTTTAGGATATGTTCTATTCGAATTGCCACCTGAGCCGTTAATCATTATATCTACAGTAGTTGCGGGAATCATCGCCATTAAGCTGGGTCACAACTATGACGACATTATGAATTCCATCGCACAAAAGATCGCAAAGACCATGCCGGCTATCTTGATCCTGATTACTGTCGGTTTTATGATTGGCGCCTGGATGATCGGCGGTACGATACCGATGATGATCTATTACGGACTTGATATTATTAATCCGCAATTTTTGCTGATTACGGCATTCATTGTCACTTCCATTGTCTCCTTATGTACAGGAACCTCCTGGGGATCAGCAGGTACGATCGGCGTAGCATTTATGGGGGTAGGAGCTGGACTGGATGCAAATCTGGCTGCTGTTGCAGGTGCAGTCGTAGCAGGTGCCTATTTTGGAGACAAACTGTCCCCTTTATCAGATACAACAAACTTGGCAGCGCTATCAACAGGAGTTAACTTGTATGAACATATAGGTCATTTGCTGTATACGACGGTCCCATCATTTATCGTGGCTGGAGCGGTTTTCTTGATCACTGGTTTTAATAGCGGTGGCTCGGATATGGCTATTCCTGAGAAGGTTGTTACGATTATGGATACTTTAAGTACAGTGTTCAACTGGAATTTACTATTACTGCTTCCGGTACTGATCGTATTGTATGGGTCGATTCGCAAGAAGCCTACAATCCCGGTTATGTTAATCTCCTCTTTTGTAGCGATGGCGAACGGTATGATCTTTCAAGGGTTTACACTGCATGATGTAATTACTTCCGTCATTAACGGCTTCGATGTAGCTATGGTTCACATTCAAGGCTTCGATGCAGCTGCTGTGATTCCGGATATTCCTCGCCTTCTGAATCGCGGTGGGATGAACTCCATGATGGGTACATTGTTGATCTGTTTCTGTGCTATTACGTTCGCCGGTACCATTTCGTTGACCAAATCTCTGGAACTGATTGTAGGTAAGATCCTTAAATTTGTACATTCGACAGGATCGCTGATTTTGGCAACAATTGCTACCGGTCTGACGATGATCGGGGTAACAAGTAATGGGCAGGTATCGATCCTGATGCCTGGTGAAATGCTGCGAGAGGCTTACATTCGCCGCGGACTGCATCCGAAGAACCTGGGTCGAACCATTGAGGACTCTGCTACCATTATTGAACCGATCTTGCCGTGGACAGCAGCAGGGGCTTATATGGCTGGTACGCTTGGCGTCGCAACTCTGGCATATTTGCCTTGGGCAGTCCTCTGCTGGACAGGTATTATCTTTGCGATCATATGGGGTTTCACAGGCTTTGGAATCACCAAGCTGACTCCGGAGCAGCAGCAGGAAATGCTCAAAGAATATGATGATGCAAAAGCAGCTAAATCATTATAAGAGGGGGGATCACACCCCTCGCTTGTCAAACAGAAAAAAAAGCATATTAATGCGTGGATAAAGGGAGAGAATTTCTATGACAAAACAAGAGAGAAAAACAATTGCAACTTCAAACGCTCCAGGTGCTATCGGTCCTTACTCACAGGCTGTACAATTTGGGAATATGATTATTACTTCCGGGCAGCTTGGAATGAATGCAGCAGGAGAGTTTCCGGATTCTGTATCGAAGCAAGCCAAGCAATCGCTAACTAATGTGAAGGCAATTTTGGAAGCCGCAGATTATGCCATGGAGCATGTAGTGAAAACGACGGTATTTCTAAAAGACATGAACGATTTCCAAACGGTAAATGAAGTCTATGCTACTTTCTTTGCGGAGCCTTATCCGGCACGTAGTGCCGTTGAGGTTGCGAAGCTGCCGAAGGGCGGACTTGTGGAGATTGAAGTGATCGCGGTAAAATAACTAGGATTCGATGAGCCTCCGGGAAACCGGGGGCTTTTTTATCGGACAGATTGTCAAACCAAGTGCGACAGTTCCTCTGAGCGGTTCTCCAGCCCAAACATTTGCGTGGTCTATGACCATTTAACAGGAGAGACTGAAGCCTTCCGACGCTCCTCATAAGCGCTCTGGGCTTGTTTAATTGACGCCAAAATATTACAATATTATGATATGATCATTGCTAAACATAAATTTTGGCTCCAAATGAAGAGAGCAAGGGGAGGTGCTGTAATGCCAAAATTAAAAGATATCGCAGAACGTGTAGGCGTATCCATATCAACGGTTTCGCGTGCGATCAGCAATGATACCAATCGACCGGTCAATGAAGGGACAAAGCGAAAAATTAGGGAAGCTGCTCTTGAATTAGGATATATTTTGGATGAACCCTCCAAATCTATTGGCAAAGAGAATACCTCAGCCAAACGGATAGCTTGTATCGTGCCACAAATTTTGATGGATGATCATCCGTACTTTTCACAGGTACTGACAGGTTTTCACGTTAAAATGACGGAACTGGGACTGCCTCCGGCAATTGTCCGCACTTGCGAAGAACTTGGTGACACTGAACGGATAAAGATGATGCTTCAGGAAACGGATACTCAAGGTATAGTCGCAATCAGCTGGTACGATGAAAAATTGTTTGAGCTGCTTGAGCAAGAGAATATCACTGTATTGGGTGTAAGTCTCAATGACGAAAGGCTCACTGTACCGGTCGTTGACTGTGACCGAATATTTTCTGCTCGCACAGCAGTCCGTCATTTGATCGAGCAAGGCCATACCCGGATTGGGTTTATTGGTGGCCCCGCATATTCGGAACAAATAGAGAGCGAAGAAAGGTATGTCGGTTATAAATTTGCCATGCTGGAAGCAAACCTGAATCTGAATGAACATTGGATTATCAACACCAACTGGAATGTGAATCTCAGCTACAGCAAACTGACGGATCTCCTGACCGAGACGCCCAAGTCTGATTGGCCGACGGCCATTTTTTGTGCAAGTGATATGCTCGCTATTCCTGCGATGCGGGCAGTTGTTGAACAAAATGGTCGTATTCCTCAAGATATCGCATTCGTGGGCATGGATAATATCTCTATGGCGCAGTATACGACACCACCTCTGACGTCCGTACAAGTTCCAAAATATGAAATCGGCAAAGTAGCAGCACAATTAATTAACGATTATCTGGAAGGACGTTATTCATCTCTCCATAAAGTTTTGTTGCCCAGCACCCTTATTGTGAGGGAATCATCTGTTTATGATCGTACAAATCATACAAATGACTAGTTAGTTGTGTGATATTATATTACATATAAATTCAGATAACTGTCATATAAAACCTACGAGGAATGCATCCGCGTGGGTTTTTTTTTGTTTTTTTTAGCCAAAAGTAATCCAAATAAAACCAAAAAAAATGTTTGACAATCGTCTATGGGCTATATTATGATGTATGAAATTAAACGTTTGGCGTTATTTTTTATGTTTTTGGATTTAGCCAGCAGCTAAAATTATATGTTAAAGCAAATTATTGATTGCGCTTTCATCCCCTTAAAATCAATGTTTATATAAAATGTACAAGAAACCTCTAAAACTCTTATAACCTATTATCCAAACTGATACCTTCCCATTTACATATAATATATTCCAAACTAGCACCAAATATATATCCAAATATATATCCAAAAAACAAATCCCCTTGCGTTAGATGATGAACTCATTTATTAACGTTATCCACTCACTTTGTGTAATAACTTCTAACATATAAGTACTTTAAATCAAATCTCAGAAATCAAAGAAGATCAGAAATCAAAAAAGAAAGGTGGGAACTGCTTCGAGCAGCGTAAGGACGCTGGTGGTTTAACACAAAGACATTTTGCCAGGCAGAATTGTAGTGACGATTCCAGGGGGGATGTTCATGGCCAATACAACTGTACAACCTGCAATGAATGCAGTACATGAAAAGAAGAGAAGAAGACGTCAAAAGTGGAACCCGATTTTACGAAATTGGCAGCTTTATTTGTTAATCTCACCAGTTGTTGCTTATTACCTTGTCTTTCAGTACTTGCCGATGTATGGCATTCAAATCGCGTTTAAGGATTTCATTGCAACGAAGGGAATCTGGGGAAGTCCCTGGATCGGTGTTGAACATTTTGAACGTTTTTTTCACAGTTATTTCTTCTGGAGATTAATCAAAAATACGCTTGGACTTGGGTTATACAGCTTGGCGGTAGGTTTTCCAGTCCCTATCATTTTGGCGCTTCTGATGAATGAGGTAAGGGCGGAAAAGTTTAAAAAATTTGTTCAGACCATTACCTATGCGCCGCACTTCCTATCAACTGTCGTGGTCGTAGGCATGATGATGATGTTTTTATCGCCTCGATACGGAATCGTTAATCACTTCATTGGTATGTTTGGCGGTAATCCCATTAATTTCTTGTCTGAGCCTTCCTGGTTCAAGACCTTGTTTGTGATGTCGGATGTATGGCAGACCATGGGCTGGAGCTCGATTATTTATTTGGCGGCATTAGCCGGCGTGGACTCTCAGCTTCATGAAGCAGCGCGTGTGGATGGGGCAACCCGGTTGCAGCGTATATGGCATATTAATATACCGAGTATTATGCCGACAATTATCATTTTGTTCATTTTAAACATCGGAAGCATCATGGGTATTGGTTTCGAGAAAGTCCTGCTGATGCAGAACACACTGAATTTAGAAACCTCGGACATTATCTCTACCTACGTTTACCGGAGTGGGATACAAGATGCTGAATACAGCTTCTCGGCGGCGATTGGTCTGTTTAACTCCATAATCAATTTCATCTTATTAGTTACTGTTAACCAGATCTCAAAACGAATGAGTGAAACGAGCCTATGGTAAGGGAGTTGCTGATGCATGCTTGTTGAATCTAGAGGAGATCGTATTTTTAATATAATTAACCATTTTTTGTTAATTATAATTACGCTCATTGTTATCTACCCGCTTGTTTTTGTGTTAAGTGCTTCGTTCAGCGATCCGCAGGCCGTCCTGCGTGGTGAAATGTTCCTATGGCCTAAGGGGATCAATTTCCATTCTTACGAGAAGATTTTTCAGAACAAAGATATCCTCAGAGGTTATACCAATACACTGATTTATACGTCAGTGGGGACGCTGATTAATCTCGTCATGACGATTCTGGCGGCATATCCGCTATCCCGAAAGGATTTTATAGGCCGCAATGCTATCATGGCCCTGTTTGTTTTCACGATGTTCTTCAGTGGCGGATTAATTCCAACCTATATGTTAATCAAAAACCTTGGCATGTTAAACACATTTTGGGTCATGATCATTCCGAATGCCGTTTCGATCTGGAACATCATCATTATGCGGACATTCTTCCAGCAATCGATTCCAAATGAGTTGCATGAGGCGGCGACGATTGATGGCTGCTCTAATATTCAAACGTTAACCCGGATTATCCTGCCATTATCCATGCCCATAATAGCGGTGACGATTCTGTTCTATGCTGTTGGGCACTGGAACTCCTTCTTTAACGCAATGTTGTATCTGTCAGACAAGGACAAGTTTCCACTTCAACTCATTTTGCGGGAAATTCTGATTCAAGGGCAGACGAACGATATGGTCAAAATGTCAACCGAGTCTGCGATTAAGCAGCAAAGGGAAGTGGAAGGCATCAAATATGCTGTACTCGTCGTTGCCAATATACCGGTGCTCCTGCTTTATCCTTTCCTGCAAAGATATTTTGTTAAAGGCGTAATGATTGGTGCCATTAAAGGATGATTCCTTGTATGGATAACGATGGGACAAAGGGAGGAATAAGAATGACAATCAAAAAGTGGGGGAGTATCGCTCTGGTTTGTATGATGTCCGTTTCGATGCTGGCCGGGTGCAATTCTAAGGATGCTGATTCGGGAAGTAACAAGGATAAAGGAGCTGCCAATGGCAAAGTCAATTCGAGCGGATTTCCGATCGTAAATGACACCATTACAGTAAGCGGATTTGCCGGAAAGTTTTTTGCCAATGCAGACTGGAACGATCTCAGACTCTGGAAAGAGTATGAGAAGATGTCCAATGTTCATATCCAGTGGGATACGGTGCAGAAGGATAATTTGAAGGAAAAACGCAATCTCCTGCTGGCAGGCGGCGCTTACCCGGAGCTGTTCTACGCCTCGGCGTTTTCCAGATCGGATCTGCTGAAATATGGCAAGCAGGGCGCATTCATTCCTCTAAATGATCTGATCGACCAATACGCGCCTAACTTTAAGGCTCTAATGAAGAAGTATCCGGTTATTGGCAAAGGGATTACGATGCCGGATGGTAACATATATGGGTTGCCAACCTTATATGATCCGGAATTCAAGTCGGTTCTGTACGGGACACCTTGGGTGAAGCAAGAGTGGCTTGATAAATTAGGTATGCAGGAACCGCAGACATTAGATGACTTCTATACTATGTTGAAAGCTTTTAAAGAAAAGGACCCGAACGGCAACGGGCAGAAGGACGAGATAGCCTGGGGCGGTGTGGGAACGGCTGGTGTGGTGAACTACCTGAGAGGTTCATTTGGGTTGAATAATCATGGAACCTCCAACATTAACATTGATACAGATCCTCAGACGGATAAAGTACGCTTTATTCCAACCGATCCCCAGTACAAGGAGCTGCTACAATTCGTGAATAAGCTCTACAAGGACGGATTGCTCGAGCAGGATATTGTATCTGTTAAGAGTACGGAAGTGGATGCTAAAGGTATGGAGGGCCTGATCGGTGTCGTGGATAATGTCGATCCGGTTGCGATATACAATCAACAAGGTTATGTTGGCATGCCAGTACTGAAGGGGCCTCATGGCGATCAGACATACAATGCCTATGGTTCTCCACTCGGTAATATCGGGATGTTCTTATTGACAGATAAAGCCCAAAACCCAGAAGCCATGATCCGCTGGATGGATTATTTCTACAGCGATGAGGGCATCAAAACGTTCTTCATGGGCTGGAAAGATGAGACTTATAAAGAAGACCCAGACGGTAACGTAGACTATGTCGACAATATCAAAAACAACCCGGATGGTCTTAATCTAGACCAGGCGGTAGGTCAATACCTGATTTGGCCGGGTGGATACTACCCTGGTTTTGTGAAGCAGAAATACTTCAAGGGTGCTGAAGGTCTGCCAACTTCGGTGGATAATGCGAAAAAAGCAGAGTCTCACATCTTACCACAAGATCAAATTTGGCCTCCATTTAATTTCACACAGGAAGAACAACGGGATCTGACCACTTTCCAAACGGATATTGAAACGTATGTAGATGAAATGCGTGACAAATTCATTACTGGAAATGAATCCTTTGACAATTGGGATCAGTATGTGGCAGCTCTCCAAAAGATGGGCGTAGAACGATATGTAGCCATCTATCAATCAGCAGCAGACCGTTATACCCAAGCGGATTAGAAGGTTCATCCGTAGATTTCAGATCATAAAGGAGTGAAACAAATATGAGTCAAATGAAAGCAGTCCTGATTGGAGCAGGTGCGAGGGGAGCGGGTGGCTATGCACCCTATGCACTTGATTATCCGCATGAGCTTACCTTCATTGCGGTTGCCGAAGCCGATCCAGTGAGAAGAGCAAGATTTGCTGAGAAGCACGGGATTCCGCCGGAACACTGTTATGAGACTTGGGAGCCCCTGTTGGCTGAACCTAAGCTGGCTGATATTGCGGTTATTTGTACACAGGACAGAATGCATTATGGCCCAACGATGCAGGCTTTAGATAAGAAGTATCATGTTATGCTGGAGAAGCCGATGTCTCCTGATCCGAAGGAATGTCTTGAGATGGAACAAGCGGCCAGAGATAATGACCGGCTGCTGACGATCTGCCATGTGCTGCGGTACACACCGTTCTGGAATACAATCAAGAAGGTGATACAAGAAGGACGTATCGGAGAAATTGTCTCCATTCAGTTGAATGAGAATGTGGGTTACTGGCATATTGCCCACAGCTTCGTGCGGGGAAATTGGAACAATTCCAACACATCCAGCCCGATGATCCTGTCCAAGTCATGCCATGATATGGACGTATTATCCTGGCTTGTGGATCAGCCTTGCCTTAAGGTCAGTTCGTTCGGATCTCTTAAACATTTTCATGAAGGCAATGCACCGGAAGGCTCCGCTGACCGATGCTTGGATTGTGCTGTAGAACCAACCTGTGCGTATTCTGCACCAAGATTTTATTTGAGTGACCAATTCAGGGGTTGGGCAGGACATTTTACACAGGAGCTGACAAAGCCGAATATCATACAGGGCTTGCGTGATACCGATTACGGCCGGTGTGTATACCGGAGTGACAATAATGTGGTAGATCATCAGGTTGTGAATATGGAATTTGAAGGAGGAGCTACGGCCATGTTCAGTATGTGCGGCTTTACATTTGAGCAGGAACGTAGAATCCAGATCATGGGGACGAAAGGAGAACTTCGTGGTGAGGAAGATCAAATTACGGTGTACGACTTTTTGACACATCAAAAAACAGAAATCACAATCCCTTCTCAAACCAGTGGCCATGGTGGGGGAGATAGCGGCATTGTGAGGAATTTTCTGAATGAGGTGCGTCACTATAACGGTCAGGAAAGCCTGACATCGGCTGCAGCTTCCGTCCGGAGCCATCTGATTGCATTCGCAGCTGAAAAGTCGCGGCTGAACGGGGGCGAGTCTATCGATCTGAATGAATATGCCCGTCAGCTTATGGTGAAGGAAGAGCTATCTAAATAATCAGCAGTGTATCGATAAGCTGCCCCTCAAGGTATGAATATATTTTGAGGGACGGCTTTTTTTGTTCGTTTGGAATTCGAGAGTTTTCTTCACGGACCTTCAATACCATCACATCCACTAAGATAAACGGGAATCGGCTGTCGACTTAGGGCCAGTTATTCCATGACCCTACCAGGGGGGCTAACTGTAAGGAGAGGTCTGACACAATAGACTTGGAAAACGCCATACCACAGAAGTTCGCCGGCAATCTGAGTGACTTTGCGAATTACTTCTTGTGTAATATACTTAGTATACTAATATTATGATGTCAGGGTGGTTTTGTGGAATTGCATTTATACGAGCAGATATATGTCTCTATTGTACAAGAGATTAAAGAAGGTCGATTAAAAGAAGGAGACCGAGTCTCTTCTGAAAAAGAGTTGGCTGAAAAATTTGGCGTCAGTCGTATTACATCTAAAAAGGCTCTGGAGAAATTGGCAGATTCTGGGGTTATTAAACGAATACAAGGAAAAGGTTCATATGTGGCCGATGGTATAATTGGAGGACAAGAACCGAAGCAATACTCAGAGGTAAAAACGACCTTGGTGCCTGAGGATGATAAGCGGTTGATCGGTTTTATTATACCGAATTTTTCTGACGAGTTTGGCTTACAACTTCTTAGATCGATGGAAAAGCGGAGTGCTGAGCATAATTATCAACTCATTATCAAGCGAACTTGCGGGGATCGGGATGAGGAAAAACGCGCGATCGACTTATTTATTGGTTTGGGCATCAAAGGATTAATCGTGACACCCATTCATGGTCAACACTATAATTCGGAGCTGCTTCGACTTGTATTAGATCGGTTTCCAATTGTTTTGGTCGATAGATATCTAAAAGGAATTCCGGTTTGTTCGGTATACACAGACAATAAGAAAGCAGCCATGGATCTTACGCGGCATCTGATTAGCAAAGGTCATAAAAAAATTGCCTTTTTATCTCCGCCGGAAGAGAACACGTCAACATTGGAGGAAAGGTTGCTCGGATATACGTTTGCCTTCACCCAAGAAGGAATGAACTTGAACAAAGATTATGTATTGACGAACTTGAAGGGCACCCTTCCCATGAACATAAACGGAACAACGATTGAAAGTGATAAAGAAACAGTAAAGCATTTTTTGAAACAAAACCCTGATGTAAAGGCGTTTGTCGCGTCAGAATTTCTAATAGCTACCATGCTGGCTCAAGTCATCCATTCGATGGGGAAATCTCTGGAGGAATTCGAGATTGTTTGTTTCGACTCCCTGAACGATCACTTGGGTCAACCCATCTTCACTCATATTAAGCAGGATGAGAAGCAGATGGGTGAATTAGCAGTGGATATGCTAATCTCTCAGTTGCATGGAACAGCAGTTCCCGAGCTGAACATCATTGAACATCGTATGGTCGTGAAAAATAACAGGTAGGGTTAATACAAGCGCAGCTCAACAAAAGCAAGCATATTGTTCAAGGTGTCGAGAAGTCCCCGGGGGCTTATCGGCACCTTTTTTGATATCAGAAATAAAACTTTGAAGCATGGACTTTCCTGACCTGATATCGCAAGAAAAACTTCTTCTAGACGCGGTCTGTCTTCTGTGAAGTATGTCGTAATATTGCAATTGACATGCTTCGTGATGTCATATTAATATACTGAGTATAATTAGTATAGCCAGTAGGATTCTTATAACAAATTCACTTTGTTCATCATTTTCTGATTTTAATAGTTCATATCACCAGTATTGTTAGCGCTTACATAAAATGTGGATTGATCAGAAAATGGAGTGAATTCTATAGGAATTCAAGTTAAACTAATTAATTTAACTTAAGGGGGACTTTGAATGAGGAGATCCAAAAAATTCGCATTTCCAATTCTTGTTTACTTTCTGGCTATGTCACTACTTGTAACCGCTTGCTCAACGAAGGGAGACTCAAGCGATCAGGCCGGAGAGGGGAATACAACGGTTACGATGTGGCATGGTCTTACCTCCATTGATTTAGATAATTTGAATAAAGTCGTGAAGGCATTTGAAGAGAAAAATCCTACCATCAAAATGAAATTGGTTTATACAGAATCCAGTGAGGGATCCGATCAGAAGCTGCTGACTGCAGTCGCTGGCGGCAATCCTCCTGACGTTGCACTTTTCGACCGTTTTAAGGTCGGTACTTGGGCTGCGCAAGATTCTCTGACTGACTTATCCTCGATGGCAGCAGAATCTGGAATTCTTAAGGAAATGTATTATCCATTTGCTTGGGAGGAGTCCAGTTATCAAGGAAAGCTTTATGCAATGCCGATGGATACGGACTCTCGCCTGCTATTTTACAATAAGGATCATTTCAAAGAAGTAGGGCTGGATCCCAACAAACCACCACAAACGATCGCCGAGCTTGAAGCGGCTTCCGAAAAGTTAACCATCAAGGAAGGTAAACGTTTCAAACGGATCGGGTTCATCCCATGGTATTCGCAAGGCTGGCTGTATACTTGGGGATGGGCATTTGGAGGAGAATTCCAGGACGCTGCCACCGGAAAAATTACCGCAAATGATCCTAAAGTCGTTGAAGCACTACAATGGATGACCGACTTCGGCAAAAAATACAATGTCGAGGATATTGCCGGATTCACAAGCGCAGCTGGCACGGAGGAAATGGATCCGTTCATTTCCGGTCAAGTCAGCATGAAGATAAGTGGAAACTTTACGGTGAAGGGTATCGAAAAATTTAAGCCGGATTTAAATTACGGTGTTGCACCAATACCGACCCCAACAGGTACTAATTTTACGACATGGTCGGGAGGCGGGTCCGCTATTATCCCTAAAGGCGCTAAGAACGTCGCTGCTGCTTGGAAATTCCTCGAATTCTTAGGGAAAGAAGAGGGGCAAACGTTATTAAACGCTGACTCTCAAATTTCCGTTATCGATTCGGTTAACGACAAATACGGTTACAAGGACGATCCGATTATGAAGGAATTTATTAATATTTTGCCCAATTCACACAACCGCCCGGTTATTCCTGAAGGACAGCTGTTGTGGAATGAGTTAGCTTCCGCTACGGAAAAGGCTACCCGCGGTAACGGTACTCCAAAAGAGAACCTGGATAGAGTAACAGAGACTATTAATAAGGCTTTAGAAAAATACGACAAATAGGGTGCTTGGTAGGCAGGGAGAGAACTCTCTCTCCTTGCCTATTAATGAATGACAATTGGAAGGAGAATGCAAATGGCGAAACTGGCCGATTCAGTTCAAGTAAACGCAATTCCATCGGCAAGGAAACGAGCACTCCACAGAACTAACGTGATTGGGTGGCTGTTTGCTTCACCTTGGGCTATAGGGCTGCTGTGCTTTTATGCAATTCCGATGCTAATGTCCATCTACTTCAGCTTCACTACGTACAGCATTCTGCAGCCTGGTGAATTTGTCGGAATGAGTAATTATATAGATCTATTTCATGATCCTCTGTTTTGGAAATCAATATACAACACGCTTTATTTCACGGTATTTTTTGTTCCATTAAGTATATTTTTCGGTGTGGCACTCGCTATGATGTTGAATATGAAGGTCAAGGGGATGGCTATATTCAGAACGATCTTTTTCTTGCCTACACTTGTTCCACAAGTGGCTTTGGCTGTTCTGTGGATGTGGTTGTTACATCCAAACTTCGGATTGGTGAACGGGATGTTAGCGAATATCGGTATCGATGGGCCTTCTTGGCTTGGTGGTGAGTCGTGGTCCAAGCCTTCGCTCATCTTGATGTCGCTTTGGGGTATTGGGCAAGCCGTCGTCATCTACCTTGCTGGATTAGGAGATATCCCTGATGAGTACTATGAAGCAGCGCAGATCGATGGAGCTAACTGGTTTCAGAAAACGAGAAAGGTAACCCTGCCTTTGCTCACTCCCGTTATTTTCTACAACCTTGTCATGGGAATGATCGGTGCATTCCAACAGTTTACTCTTCCCTATACGTTGACCAAAGGGCAAGGAACTCCTGCAAATTCCATGACTTTTTACGTCATGTATTTATATGAGAATGGATTCAGGTATTTCAAAATGGGTTATGCCTCCGCAATGGCCTGGATCTTATTTATTATCGTTATGGCATTAACCGGAATTATTTTTATTACGTCTAAACGCTGGGTTCATTATCAAGGGAAATAAGGAGGGGGAAGTAAGGGATGAATCCTACCGCTATCAAAAGAATCAATCGTGCGTTAGCCTATTTATGTCTAATTGTTGCTTCTGCATTTTTCATTATTCCGTTCATTTGGTTGCTCTCCACTTCTCTTAAACCACTCACACAAATTTTTACATTCCCACCAGAGTGGATTCCGCATCCAATTCTGTGGAGTAATTATTCCCGTGCCGTTGAGTATATCCCTTTTTGGACATATCTGAAAAACACGGCGATTATAACAATCGTTAGTACCCTTGGTGTGATCATATCCTGTCCCTTGGTTGCATATAGTTTTGCCAAGTTAGAGTACCGTGGGAGAGGTATACTTTTCTTTGTTACCCTTGCTGTGATGATGATCCCCGGACAGGTGACGATGATTCCTCTATTCCTGCTGTTTACTAAATTAGGTTGGGTAGGAACATCTCTTCCGCTGATTGTACCCCAATTTTTTGGAGTGCCCATTTACATTTTTCTATTGCGACAGTTTTTCATGGGACTGCCTGATGCCCTGCGCGAAGCGGCCCGCTTAGACGGCGCTAGTGAGTTCCGCATATATTTACAGATCATGTTTCCACTAGCCAAATCCGCCGTTTTAGCCGTGGCATTGTTTCAATTTATGGGGAGCTGGACTGATTTCATGGGCCCCTTGCTCTATTTAACCAATGAACCATCTTACACGGTTTCGCTCGGATTGCAGCAATTTCAGAGTCAAAAGGGATCCGAATGGGGTCTATTAATGGCCGTATCCACCTTGATGACATTACCTATTATTGTTTTGTTCTTTTTTCTACAAAAGACGTTTATTAGCGGCATTACATTTAGCGGTATAAAAGGTTGAACATCATAACGATGGATAGGTCTGTTGAAAAAAGTTAATAAGTAAAAAGGCAGCGATGTGTAATGCAGAAGCTGCCTCTTTGCGTACCAGAATAAGGAGATTCAGGAGATCCTCGGCCACTCAAGCCTGAAGACAACCTGTCGGAGATGGAGGATTAGTCCTCTCTTCGTCTAATAATATATATGGGACATTAAGCGAATTCGTATATTTTCTCCTACGCGGGAAATGGGGTAGAACACCATGGTAATAGCCCAATTAAGTGTACAGGTTAGCTCGAACTTAGCAAAACAACAATGTGATCTGAAAGGTAATGCCAATTTTAATGATAAGGGTGATTGATATGGAACGAGGACTCATTATATTTTTAAATGGTACGTCAAGTGCGGGAAAGACGAGCATCGCGATGGAATTGAAAAATCAGGGAGGGGTTCCGTTTCATCATCTGTCTGTAGATCAATTTGCCCAAAATTATGATCAGTTTATCGACAATACATACCCAGATATGAAACCAACAAGAGAAGTGGAACACCATGTGATGACAGATATCCTGTTCGACCCCATCAATTCGTTGTACTGTGCAACCATTAAACTGTTTTCGGAAATGGGTTTGAATGTCATCGTGGATACGGTCATCAGCAATGACAAGTGGTTTAATGGTTTTTATGATTTACTATCGGATTATCCGATATTGTTTGTAGGTGTACACTGCTCGAAAGAAGAACTCACCAGAAGAGAGCAGAGCAGGGGAGATCGTGCGATTGGACTCGCCCATTCCCAGTTCGACTACATATACTCCTATAATGAATATGATCTGGAAGTGAACACGGAAGAGCTTAGCTCAGCTGCATGTGCGGAAAAGATATTAAGTTATATGAATTCCGAGCAGGAATACGCGGCATTTAAGAAGTTAAGTAGAAGAGACTGAAGTAGATTAGTAAATTAAACGATTAAAGATTATCATTGGAAAAATCCGAAAGAATTGAAAGGTTGTCTGATTCCCCATGGGAAGAAGGAGGGCCTTTCTTTTTTTGCACAGTTGAAATGAGGAAAATTTTATGAATCCAGAAGTTCATATCCAACACATGTTACAGGCAATCATTGAGAAAACACAATCCATCATCATCGATAGTCATAAACAATCTTTCGGCTCTTTGGAGTATTTCTTGGAACATGTTCTAGTGTATCGAGATAAACAGCAATACATGTCTAACGAGTGGCATATCCGCACACCGCGCTGGCTAGGGGAGTATGGAAATACGCCAGAGGAAGAAGAGCTTCTCTCAGACATTTACCGACTGCAAGCGTATATCGCTGAGAAATTAAAGGGCGGATAAGCGGCTGATGATGTCGCATTAGTCCGGCTCAAATGTCGCAAAAGTACATGGTAACGCGATGCGGAGATCGTTTATACTCTCTTTATGTTTCGATAATGAAAATCATTATCAGTATTATACATAAGGGGGATTCATCATGAATCAAGGAACAAAGGGGCAGGCTGCCGGAAGCAAGGCATATACTGCTCACAAATCACGATTATTCATGGGCTTGATGTTAGCCCTTATTCTTGTCCTGACGGCTTGCGGTGCCGGAACAAGTACAGATAGCGGCAAGCCGTCTGCGGCAACGCCAGCGAATGAAGGAACTCAGACGGACGGAGCTTTTCCTGTAACGATTAAACACATGAAGGGTGAGCTCACGCTAAAAGAAAAACCAAAGACCATTGCTGTGCTTGATGTCAAATTCCTGGATCAAATGTTAGCCGTTGGCGAGAAGCCGGCTGGCAGTGTTATCGCTGGAGGCAATACCGATTTTCCAGAATACTTAGGTGACCAGCCGAGTGACGTACAGGTTCTGGGTACACGGGACGAGCCTAATTTGGAAGCGATTGTAGAACTAGATCCAGACCTGATTATCATGACGGACTTCCAGGAGAAGCAGTACGAGAGTGTGAGCAAAATTGCACCTACCCTTGTACTTGATTTTTACGAAGACTGGCGTGATACGTTAGCCACAGTTGCTAAGATTACAGACAAGCAGGACGAGGCCGAGAAAGTACGCACTGCATATGAGGACAAAGTCGCTGGATTGAAGGCGAAGTTGTCAGAGAAAATGGGAGATGAAACGGTAGCCCTTATTCGTCCGAGAAAAGAAGGCATCCGTGTTCATGGGATTGAGCATCGTACAGGTGTTATTCTGTATCAGGATCTGGGCTTGAATATGCCTGCACTGGTTGAGGGAATCAAGGATGATACTTCTGTTGAAATCTCAATGGAGAAGGTGCCTGAGATTGGCGCAGATCGTTATTTTGTACTGTCAGATGAACTGTTTGCGGCAGAAGCTGAGGCTATGGTAAGTAATCCGGTGTGGAAGTCCCTTGATGCTGTGAAAAATAACCGCACGTATGACGTAAACTCAACACTTTGGATCGCATATTACGGACCTCTTGCGATTAATCTAATTGTAGATCAGGCATCGGAAGCTCTGCTCGGATCGAATTAATATGACCCATTATCTCTCGACAGACTTATGGAAAGAGACAGTGAAGGATCATTCGATTTTGCTTGGTGAGCCGCCTGAACATAGTGTCCGTACCATTGCCTTGAGTGAGTTGCATGACGAAGCAGCATGTCGTGAGTATATCAGCTGGTTTCAGGAGTATATCGATGCACCTGACATGAAGGTTGCCGCTTCGATGTTAGCCAAGCGAATTGGCTATCTGTGGACCGCGCCTCTGGTGATAGCGATGACTTTTCATCATCAGCATGTCTCGTTTCAGCTGGAGAACAGCTTTCTCTATCATCCGGCGCTCTCAGATCATAAGGGCGGCACACGATTTCCTTTTCTAGCGGTAAATGGACTTCAGGCTGAAGGACTAGCGGGAGACAGGGCAGTATGGCGGGAAAAGGTGGTCGAGGAGATGTTTGCGGTACAGCTTACACCGCTGTTAAAGATGCTTGCTGTGATTGCTCCACTTTCAATGAGTATCCTTTGGGAGAATATCATGGTACGCATTGGCCGCCTATACACAACGGATGAAAACGAGACGGAGCAGGAAAGAGAGCAAATTCAGGCAGACTTTGCCTATCTGACGCAGGTGGCATCCGGGCAGATTTTCGGCGTGAGAAAGAATCCGTTAACTCGCTTCACCGAATGCAAAGACAATGGCTACGTTGCCAAAAGCGAGCGGATCACCTGTTGTTTTTATTATCAAATGTCAGGGGAATATTGCAGAAAATGTCCGAAAATTGACAATGAGAATAAATCTCAATTAAAATGACAACAGCAACAACTTTACCTTTGCTATTGTCAGGAGATGAGAGAAATGCCGCTGCAAGAACAGACAAGTCTATGGAGTGATACGACGATCAAGATGCTTGACGGGTATAGCGGTACTTTGCAGACAGGCAGTGTTCTTAGCGAAACTCAATTAACTTCAAATGTGTTGCTGCTGGCATGCGGAGGGGAAGGGGAGCTTGCAATGAATGGTGAGGTTTGCCACATTGGAGCTTCTTTTGCCTGTCATGTGGTGGAGGGCACATCCTTCACGCTGACCGCCAGATCAGACGAACTTTATTATATCGTGATCAAGTATAAGGCTTCTTCCATGGAAGGAGCCTCTCATGTTATACCCTCGTATCGCAAACACCCACTGCAAACTTCGTTTATTCAGAACCCTGTGACTCAAGCGGAATGGATCGAGAATGCGGAAAAAATCGTTGCCAAATGGCGCCGCGGCGAAGGGCTGGAACGTTTTTATGCCAACGCACTGCTCCAGGGCATGATCTACGAGCTGATTATGGCGTATGAACGTGGTCAGGGAGGAGCGGAGTCCGACATGGTGGATGTTGTCGCTTCCTATATAACGTCGCATTATCGCCAGAATCTGGAGCTTAAAGAGTTGGCAGCCCTTGCGGGATGCGGTGTAAGACAGCTACAACGCCGATTCAAACAAGAGAAGCAGCTCGGACCGATGGAATATGTCATTCAGCTGCGCATGGAGAGTGCCTCGCGCATGCTGCGTCATACGGATGCTTCCATTGGCGAAATTGCTGACAAAATGGGCTATCGCGACATGTATTATTTCAGCAGGGCTTTTAAGAAATATGTTGGCGTTCCACCACTGCATTATCGGCTTGCCGCCGCTTCGAAAACGGATGCAGACTATGCAAATACTTTGCTTCAGAATCGCGCGGCTTCTTCGTATGAGTCAGCCCAAGGCCCGGTGATCTGCCATATGCTAGGAGAGTATACTGTCACCGAGCTACCGCAACGTATCGCTGTACTTGATGTCCAGTATGCCGATCATTTGCTTGCGCTTGGGTTGTCTCCAGCGGGAAGTGTAGGAGTAGGAAGTGCAACGTTCCATTTCCCGCAATATATCAGGGCAGGACTTCAGGCTACCGAATTGCTCGGAACGTATGAATACCCTGATCTGCTTGCTGTGGAACGACTGTCTCCAGATCTGATTATTTGCACCGAGGTGCATGATCAGCACTTTGAACGTCTAAGCCGGATCGCTCCAGTTCTTATGTTTAAGCGCAATGAGTGCTGGCAGACCATTCTAAGCCTGTTCGGTGAACTGACAGGTAAGCGAGCAGAGGCAAAGCGAATACTTGCGGATTATCATCGACGAACCGCATTGCTGTCCGAAGAACTTGCTACAGTCCTTGCAGGTAAGAGCGTAGCACTGATTCGTCCACTAGATTCTCTGGTTCGCGTACATTCTGCCTCGCATCGTACAGGTGCTGTGCTGTACCGTGACCTAGGTTTACCTGCTCCATCATTTGTAGCAGATACTTCCGACACGGCTTATCATATTTCAGTTGAAAGACTACCGGCTGTACATGCCAGCCACTATTTTTTGCTTAGCAATGAAATGATGCAGGAGGAAATATCCGCAACAGAGCAGCGTGTCTGGGGGATGCTCGATGCGAGTAAGCGCCAGCACATACACTCGGTTGATGCCGCAACATGGATCGGCTGTTATGGACCGACAGGCATTAATGGCATTGTGGATCAGATTGAACAGGCGTTGTTGGCTTGAGGGGTTATGATTTTTTTGTTGTTTGTAAAGTGGCAAGGTAGCTCTTTGATACGGCGCATCATAAATCATTCTATAACTTATTGAAATTGCTTGCAGATTTAATATTGACGGTAATTGCAATTTAGCCTCACGTAATGTAAAATTACTTAACGGAAAAACATGGAAGGGGTGGGGGTATGAGGTGGAAACGGAAGACTTACATTCAGTCGACTTACGTAATTTCATATTTCCATTCCATTAGGACACTAAAGCATTTATTGCTTTAGTGTTTTTATTTTATGGGGGTGTAATAATTGTCAAGGTACAAAAGGGTTCTCGTTAAGCTAAGTGGTGGAGCAGTAGCAGGAAACTCTGAATTTGGTTTTGAGCCAGAAAGGTTAGACCATATTGCGGATGAAATTATGTCAGTAGTAAATTTAGGCGTTGAAGTATCGTTAGTTATAGGTGGGGGTAACATTTTCAGAGGCAATATGGCGGAAAGCTGGGGGATAGAAAGGGCAGAAGCTGATAACATTGGGACGCTTGCGACTGTAGTAAATAGTTTAATGCTTCGTGGAGTTCTTAAAGCCAAGACCAAAAAAGAAGTACGAGTAATGACCGCAATACCTATTACTTCAGTTGCAGAACCATACATCCGTCTAAGAGCAATCCACCATCTAGAAAAAGGCTATATTGTAATTTTTGCAGGGGGGAACGGTCAACCTTACGTTACAACAGACTATCCTTCAGTACAAAGAGCCATCGAGGTTAATTGTGACGCTATATTAGTTGCAAAGCAAGGTGTTGATGGTGTTCTTAATGCAGACCCTAAATTTGATAAAGATGCAAGGAAATTTCGTTCGCTTCATTACAACGACGTTTTAAAACACAACTTAAAGGTAATGGACCAATCAGCTTTCATTTTAGCAAGAGACTACAATCTGCCAATGCATGTGTTTAACTTCGATAAACCAGGCTCGATGAAAGAAATCTGTGAGGGTAAGAATAACGGTACGATAATTAGTGGCGAATCAGTTTCAGAGTTGGAATGAAATATGTTAGAAATACTACTCTCCCTTGATTTAGCGTTACGATAGTTCCACAAAAGAGAAGTTCTATTCAAAATCCCACTCGGCCATGGAGTGGGATTTTGTTTATGGCTCCACAAAGTCAGACCTCCCAAGCTTAAAGCAAGTTAGATATTCATAATCTTTTAAGTTGGGGTAATACCAGCGTCACTGTCACCAAATGCAAGCGTATGGGTTAGATTGGAAATTGTTGTTTGTGATTTAGATAACATATAGTTAACTTTGTTCTTAAATAATGTAAATTTTATGTCATTCCTCACTTCAATTGCTCTGATATAATTTCTGCTAGAGCGAGCCGCCCAGTAAACATGTAACAACTCAACCGGAAAAAAACACTGAGGCAAAACTGATAAATTCATCGGAAAGTAAAGAAAAAGTATCGCCCCATTTGTTATACAGCAGTGAAGAATTATTCGCTGTATGGAAGTAGCTTGTAGCACATGGTGATATAAAAAGAAGGAACAGAAGATTTTAATCCATACGGGGATTAATTCAGTTAGCAAGCGAGTAAACATGCGAAATCATAACTTCATAGTAGGAGTGTGAGATATGAAAAAAACAATATTGGCTTGTATGATGATAATGTTGATGCTAGCATCGGCTTGTGGAAATGTTGAAAAGACATCAAATCCCAATACTTCTAGTGAGCCTAAACCTGAAACTCAGGAGGCTATTATTCAAAAAAACACATCCGATTATTGTACGGTAGACCGTATAAGCTTGGATAGTGAAACTGAAAAATATTTCTATGGAACTTGGAAAGTTGAGAAGCTTTTAGGATTTGCAAATTCATATAATGATGCTTCTGAATATCCAACAGGGCAAAAATTTATTGGGGATAAAGTTATAATCGAAAAAGACTTTTTTTCATCAAAAGGACTTAAAAAGTATAAGAAATATCAATATGAACTAAAAAATCCATTATATCAGATTACGGCGACATGCTATAACTCTGACTCTTTTTATAGATATTATAAAATAAGATATCCCAGACTTACATATAAATGATGAAGTAAAGGCAATAGATATAAGTGACTCTTCTACAAAAATGAGCATACCTGTAAGTTTAAGCTTTTTAGCTGTTAATAACGATAGGCTTATATTGTTATCAGAGGCAACTATTTTTGAGCTTAGAAAAATTATTGATTAACTGATTAAATGAATTAAGGTTATGTAATAAGTTCTGTGCTAATTTATAAACAAGAAAGGTCAACCTCTTTAGGCTGACCTTTTCTTGTTTATGTCCTAAAACGAGTAAACTGCAGTGTATATACTGGTTATTTTCGAGTAAAACCCGTGCCTTTACTAATTTTGAACAATTATCGTTTTCTTCTTTTGATCCGTATGGATAAGGGTTTGAGAAAACTAATGATTATCCCTTATTCGCCAATTCACCTTCTTAAATGTAACAATATGGGTTATCATATACGTAGTTCAGGCACTAGTAGATGGGATATGTTGTATTTGTGAAATACAAAAATTAGATATTATATGAATTCAATTGACAATTACGAGGTGATTCAATGAGAAAAAACATAGCAATAATCATACTAATGGTTGGATTGATAATAAGCATGTACTTCAACTATCAATTCAAAGCGTACAAAGACAATCAAGAAGTTGATTACACGGTTAAACTGAATCATGGAACTCAAATTGGTATAAAAGAATCAATCTACAATTTAGATAATGTGATAAAAAGCTTAGAGGACAATTCTTCGAAGGAAACAGTCATACACGCATTAGGAAATGTGGCAGTATCTTTGAAAGTGGGTGAAGAATCATTCGTCTTTCTGAAATCCGACTTCCGGGAAGATCAATTATCTTCAACCTATTTAATCTATAATGTGTTTAGAGATATGTATACGCATATAAGAGTAGAAATCATAGGCGGAATATTATCGAATAAGATATCGCTAGAAAAAGAATCGAGAAATCAACTGATTAAGGATATAGGAGTTCTTAAGCAAGATTTGGAGTATATTGATAGTCAATTTAACGAGGATATTCTGAAAGAACAAAGTCCTAAGTGGATTGAAAACAAATGGAAAGAGTTAATTGGAGAGATTGTAAATAGAAATACGGATTATAAGTTATATGAAAGAATTAAAATGAAGTACAATTTATAAGTATTGTGGAAGGTAATTGACATCTAAATAACAACATATCTACGCCGTTGCTTTCGCTTCTTGGTCTGCCGAGGGTATTCGAAGAAGTGGAGTCAGCAGGTAACCCTGCACTATCTATCTAATCGTGTCGCGGCAAGTCGCTGCACTCTTTCAGGTAGTGAGGGTTCGTGGATATAACAGCGTTACATGAAGGTGAAGCAGCATCACAGACGTTACGTGCAATTGAATTAAAGGAGTTAAAGTAGGTGAGTTCAGTAGTAGAGAGGAAATTCAAAAGTCATTTTTTTTATATTGTTCTACTGTCAGTTCCAATTGTAGTATTAGAGAGTTTGCTTTTATTAATATATCCTAACACCGGATTAGGCAGGATTATAAGCTTGCCTATAACTTTTATGATGAATGGTGTGATTATTCTAATCTCATCTAGCATAGTTTATTATTTGCATAAACACACCAGATATAGAGTTGTTGGACGAGTTATTCTAGGATTAATGATATGTTTAACTCTTATCGTAACAGTATGGTTGTATCCACAGGATTCATCCATACATATTTCAAAAATTATAGCAGAAGATATTAAGAATTTATGGAATAAATAAGGATTTTAATGGTATATAATTTCTAATCAAATAATATTTTTTAAGTGTTTCAGGTAGAATGCAACATCACATAACAAAAGTTTCACGCTACGGGCGTGCACCCTTGATTTGGAAGAAGTAGATACAGTAAAAGCATAATCACCAAACAGTTTTCATCCTAAGATAAGAGCTATTTAAGGATGAATCCCATCGTGAATCTTTAAACGTTAGGCGAATCCATACATTAATTCTTAAAGAGGTGAAACCCCTGAAAGAAAAAACTGAAGTAATGGCCTATTTTAGTTTGTTTGGAGATGAATTCGATCCCAATTATGTAACTTCAATACTTAAAATTGAATCTACGAATACGGCTTATAAAGGCGATATAATAAACAAAAAGCATCGAATAAAAGAAACATCATGGACATTAGGTACGGATTATGAAGAATCATTAGATGTAAATCACCAATTAACAAAAGTACTCGATTTATTAAGAAACAAAGTAAAAGAGATCAATTCGATTCGGAATGAAAATCGATTAAGTACGAATTTTTCATTGTAATAAGAATAGAAGAGGGGAAAACGCCTGCTCTTTATTTCGATTCTGATTTTATTGAATTTGTTAATATGATTCATGCTGAAATTGATGTTAATTTGTATGCAAATCCATATAATGAAGAATTGGAATAAGAAATAAAGTTTGTGAGACACGCTCGTGAATACAGGAACGTTATATGAAATCCTCAAGAAGTAGAAAAACCGTAAAGGAAGTGAGAAAGATTGATTAATAGTCAGGAAGTGATCAAGCGTTTTTTAGAAGATGAGATCTCATCACAAGAACTTTATGAAGCTATATTTGATTTCATTGACTCAGCTCACATTCGTAGTGGTGAGTTAGAGGGGAATTACTTCATTATCAAAAAGATGGATTTAAACAACTTTATTATCTATGCAGAGAATATCCATCCAGATGAAAATCATAGAGAAATTCCATATAGTACTTCGATCTATAAAGAAAGTTTGCTTAAAGCAATAAATAACCAGGCAAGAGAAAATAATTACATATTAAAACCGTAGAAACTATATCATTGATTGGTGCCTCTTGAAAGATAAAGAAATAAACATCGTTAATTGGGAAGGTGAAATTCTCCGACCTCTCTCCTGAATGGAGTGTAATTGCATTTGAGAATAATTTAGATTCATGAGGACTCTTTTGAAAACACATACTTGAAAAAAAGAGTACGTAATTAACATTTAAAATAAAAGGAGAGAAGCTAATTAGATGAATCGTGGATATCACACTGTTAACAAAGTAATCGCTTGTGTTCTATCATTCATATTTATCATTATGGCAATAGCGGTACCTGCTTACGCTGTAGAAGAACAGGTTCCAAGTTAGAGGAAACGATTGATGCTTATGTTGCCTCGTATGAGAAGTATACCGCTGCCGTTTCGGTTGTGGCTATTAAAGATGGCGAAACCATTGTGAATAAGGCAGATGGTTTCGCAGATATTGAGAATCAGCGATCTCATCTAAATTTAGTCTTTATGAGAAAACGTACTAGCTACTGGATATAGCTTTCAGGTAATAAAGCCAAAGATATATCAAAAATACTATTTCAACTATATTCAAGCATTAATAGATTTAAAAAATCCGAAATATAGAGAAATTAAAGATACTTGTTTTTTATCTGCCAATAGACTCTATGTAGATGATAACATTACATTTAATGAGCATATGAAAAGTAACTTTTCATTCCATGGTCAGTTTTAATTTGAAGTTTCATTAGATTATTCGATGAAGCTACAAAATATTTATGTATTGGAAATTCACCTTCAATTCAGGAGAGAAATTTAAGAAAGTGAGAGTAAACAAGCAAATGTATTGCTAAGCCCGTCGGATCAGTGCTTTCTTACCTAAGCTTTATTCCTATGCCGCTGAAGAGATCTGGCTTCCCTTTAGAATCGGAAATAGACTTTACTCTTATAGCTGCACAGAATTATTTAAACGAAGCTGTATAAGGACGCAGAAGAGAGGATTAATTGAATTTTTTTGGTAACTATGTGATGTCTGGTTCCGTTTATAATTAAGAGGAAATCAATTTTAGGAGGGAAACGGATGAAAAAGAAATGGAAGATTATTTTATTTTGCTTTATTGGGGTCAGCGGTCTTTTAATCATTTTAGGAGCATCATACATCAACAACGTTGGATATAATAATTTAAAACACATGTATCGTTTAGAATCAACCGGTAAATCTGTTATTCGGATAGATAGCGATATGCCTAGCCGAGAGCGCTATCTCACGAAAGAAGAGGGTGATCCACAGGAACTGTTAAAGTCACGCATGGAAAGAGAAGGGTGGGTATATAGTCAACAGGAGGGATCGGGTTATTTTTTTACGAAAGACGGTAGGGAAGAAATCATCACTACGCAGCAATGGAATCATTTTTATATTATATACAGTTTGAATGCTGGAATTGCGAACCTTGAGGACTAGACAAGAAAACAACGCCCCTACTTTGTAAAGGGGGCGTTGTTTTTACGTTGTGCTTAATTACTAGCTTTGTCCATTTCGTATCCATATACTTTATAGCCAGCGCTATACCAATCTTGGAGTGTGCTAGTTTCCTTTTTGTCAGTTGTGTGTTGGGTTAAGAATTTATTATTATTGTTGTCGCCTGTATTTTTTGTGATTATAGCAGTGTGATCGACACTTCCATCAGCTCCAAAGTCCGCATTTACGGCATCACCTGTTTGTAGAGCGGTCACACTTGATGCAACGCCAGCTCTTTGACTCCAATGATTATAGAAGTTTTGCGCTCCCCCCCACGTGTGAGTAGGCATAAGAGGTCCGAACTGCCAAGCATCATTACTAGTTACGCTGGAACCTGTTCTAAATTTCATCCCTCCTGCATAAATCGCTTGGGATACAAAGTTAGTGCAATCATTCCATTTCGCCCAACAAGATGAATTCGCTACATTACAGCCTGCTTTTTCAGCATAATATGTTGAATACGTGGCATTTCTTTTGTCCCACCAACTATAAGCATAGTCACGGGCTTTTATGTTGTCATAACCGTTTGCTGAAACGGCTAGTGGACTAACTTGGTCTGTTGCGAAAGAATCAAAGTTTGTTTCGCTACTAGTTGTTGTTTCGTTATTGTCTGTAGAAGGAGCAGTAGAAGGAGCATCTGAAGGAATCGGTAAAAGACCATTTAATTCAGTAAGTTCTGCACTAGAGAGTGTTACGTTGTTTTTAAGCTGATTTTGATATGTTTTCAATTGTACATTAAGTTCATAGTTTTCATACCAATCAATAAATTTTACATACTCTACTATCTTTTCCATGTCCTCAGCAGAGAATAATTCAAAAGAAGTTCCTAACGAGAGTACATAATTTTGATATTCCACATTGTCTATGTCTGTTTTGATAGCGATACCATCTTTATTCAACTGGTTTTCAACCAAGTTGATAGCATCTTTGTGTTCAATAAGAGCTTTTTCTTTCACCTCTGCTTGCTTTCCAGGAAGCACATTGTAAAACTGGATATCACTAGCTTTAATTTGAATAGCGGTATCCTTTTCTGAATTAGTCTCTGCGGAAGCAGCACTTCCCATTAAGCTGAAGCCTAGAGCAAACGTTCCGACAATCAACCAAGTCTTTTTGAAATTCAATTTGTCACTCTCCCATTGTCATATTTTGTAATACTATTCATAGTATAAACGCCATAAAAGGGAAAAAGTTACTTAAAATTTCATTTTTTTTAAAAAAACATTTTTTTTAGAATATTTTTAAATTTTAATTCGATAACCGCATTATAGCGATCATATTTTCTCTTACAATTTGAAGAGAAATGAACTTTCTTTGGAGTAGTAATTGCATTAAAAATGATGTCTAGCATTAAGAAGACATGATGCAGTTTAGAACCATCATAGAGGAGCATGTATGAGCCGATTGGTTGACTTATTAAAAAAGAGGAACGGCGTAAGCTTAATCAGCTTGGAGAGGCATCCTTGAAGCAGGCGATTCCGTTGTGGGACAATCCCGAGGTTCAGGAGCAGAGTTCAAGGGTGGATCAACTGGTGTCTCTAGTTAGTGACATGAAGGCGAGACAAAACCGGGTTGTACGATGATGAATGATGTACATAATGCGTAGGGGAGGAGTAGCAATGGATTTTCCACCATGGTTGCAACGAGCGATTCAGGCAAGGGTGGATGAGGTGTCTTCTCGGATCGAGCAAGATCCTGATCTGAGTCGCGTTCGTGGGGAAACAGACGAAGCGTTCGAAGCTTTGTTTGCAGGTGATGATGTCGAGCAGACACCTGAATATGCTAAGTGGGAGAATCATTACATTGTCAGTAAAGGCATAGAGAATGAACGGTTGTACATGCAAGGGCTGAGGGATGGAATTCAGCTGACAGTTTCCTTGCTAGGTCAATCGATGCCGGAGGAGGGCAATACGAAGGCTTGATCCACTAACGCGAACCCAAAATTAGGGAAAGCGACCCTGATCTACACTTAAAAACCCGAGCCGAAGCGTGAATAATCGCTTCGGCTCGGGTTTTAATGCTCTACTTTCCCAAAATCAAAATCTTACTTCCCACTTACCGATTTAAACCAATCATTCACTTCTTGCGTGATCTGATCACCGCCATTGGATTTCCAGTTGGCAACGAATTGGTCAAAGGCATCAACCGGCAGTTGGCCGTAGATGATCTTATTGAAGGTTTCCATCTCGGACTGGCGGAGCAGGTTCCATTTGGATACCATGGTTGGTGTGGCTGCGCCAGTAAAGTAGTTTTGTTTACGGATGTCGATCTGGGACATAACGACTTTACCTGCATACCAGTTTTCCGGTTTACGGAATTCGGCCATTTGTTTCTCGTAAGGTGTTTCAGGCTTCTCGCCGTTGGCCAGCTTCACGAGTGTTTTCATGTACAGATCCGGGATACGTGCTGGGCCGGTCAGGAACGGGAATTCGTTGGAGAAGTCTTTGATCTTCTCTTTGTCACTGGTCGGTTGTCCGTCAATGATATCCCAGTCGTAACCTTTGGCGAAGCCGTATTCATACTCACTGCCAGCAGCCGGGTTAGCCAGGTTATCGAGCAGGTAGTTGTAGTACAGGAAGATGGCTTCTGGATGCTTCGCATCCTTGTTAATCATGATACTTGCGTTGACACCAGAGTTCTGCCACTTCGTACCGATCTTGCCGTCTGGGCCAGCCGGAACAGGGTAGGCTTTGTATTTTGAGCCAGGTACATTCTTCAGCAGGTCAGGTGCCGGCCAGTCGGGTACCCAGTTTGCGCCAGGCAGAATGCCCGCTTTGCCAGCAGTCCAGCTCTCAGCGGATTTGCCTTCGTCCCACAGGGCGGAGTCGGCGTGGATATAACCTTTGTTCATCCATTCAGCCAGCTTGGCAAGTGCTTGTTTCGCACCCGGGTTAACGGAGCCGTACTCCAGATTGCCGTTTGCGTCTTTGTTCCATTGCTCCTCGATTGTGCCGTATGCCCCGAACAACCAGTCGAGTTGGCCCATCCAGGTGTTGGTGTTATTTTTCAGCGAGATCGCCAGCGGGAATACTTTGTCTGGAGACAGACCGTCCGGGTTCTCGTTTTTGAATTTGTCCATGATGTTCTCAAGGTCTGCGATGGTTTTTGGAGCTTCCAGGTTCAGCTTCTCCATCCAGTCCTCGCGGAGCCAGAGCAGTGTATCGTCGTTATCCGTATACTCCATGATCGGCATGTTGTATTTCTTGCCGTCCTTGGTGAACGGATACCACAGTTCAGGATGTGCTGCTGCGTGATCTTTCAGGGTCTGACTCGCGTACTTGTCGAACAACTCATCGATGGCGATGAATTGACCGGAGTCGATCAACTGATTGGTCAATACCGCATTGGTCGGTACGGACACAAAATCAGGCAGCTTTTCGCCAGAGGCGATAGCGAGTTGCAGCTTTTGTCTGTATTGATCATCGTTGGCCGGATACCAGGTATCTTTATGCTTCATACCCAGCGTTTCCAGCATCCAGCGATCGTGTACGTTATTTTCTTTGGTATCCCCTTGAACATATTTCTTCGGCATCAATACCGAACTGAATTCGATGGGTGGGTCGTATTTTCCTTTGGCAAAAGCAGCTTCTGCTTCAGCTGAACCGACGGTCGCCGGTGTATCATCTTTGGAACCATTGTCACTGGCTGTATCGCCACTGCCGCACGCAGTGATCGTGATGAGCGCGATAACCATGAGCAGTGACCACCATGTTTTGAATTTGATCATTGTTCAATCCCCCTACGATGTATGATCTTTACAGTGTAACTGTACCAATTTGGGCGGGAGGGCATCTATATGAGTTTGTTAGTTTCGATAGGACTCTATTATGTTATTTATGCTGGTCTCGGTACTCCTGCGGCGTGACGCCAAACTGGCGCTTGAACACTTTAATAAAATAAGCCGGGTCCATATATCCAATCTCCATGCTGATTTCATATACTTTTTTGGTGGTCGTAACGAGCTTGTGACAGGCCCGATCCATGCGCAGGCGTGAGATATAATCACTGATGCCTTCGCCCGTTTCGATCTTATAAATCTTGGACAAATGGGTTGGATGCAGATTGACATGGTCGGCCAGTACACGCAAAGAAACATCCAGATGCAGGTTTTTATCCGTAAAGTCTTGAATCTTCTTCACATACTCGGAACGGATGTCCTTGATCTCGTTGGACGTGCCTTCCTTGAGTTTGCCAAGTACACTAAGCGACCATTTGCGCAGTTTACTGATGGTGGTGAAAGCTTCTCCACTCTGTAACCACTCGATATCGTCACCCATTAAGTTGGCCAAAGTCAGCCTGTTTCGGTGTGCGAGATTGGTGAACGAAGCCGTAATTAAAAAACCAGCCTCCATACAATGCTCCCACGATTCCGACCATTTCTCATCCAGCTCCGCACAGACGGCTAGTATTTTTTCTTCTGCCGCATCCCATTGACCACTCTCTAACAGGTGAATGAACGTGGGTGGAGTATATAGGACATCCAGCGGACCTTGCGCTGCCGGAGTCTCCACGTCACTGACCCGCATGACGAATTCACGCTCGTCGCCGACAATTTGCCGGAAATAAGCAGAGGCTTGCCGAAAACGATCATATAGCTGATCGGGAAACGCGAACCATTCGGTGATGACGATGGAGAGGGAACCCTTCAGAAACTGCTTGACCTTAGACTGAAGTTGTACCGAAAGCTTCTCCAGTATGGTTTCTTTGCCAATGTCGGTGTTGTTCACTTTCAGTTGAAGCAAAAACACCAGATACCCATGTTCCTCCTTGACGCCCCACACTTCCATAAACTCACCCATAATCTCTTCCGCCATATTGATGACCGCATATTCAAGCAGGGTTTGATCGTTGTTGTCATATTGCCCGAATTCTTCTTCCATACGTACAAGCATTAATGCGCAATCCCCGGCGTGGAAGGGCAGATCGTAATTCGCAAGTTTCCGTGCCCATTCGCTGGAGGCAATTCGATGTCCCTGCAAAGCCTCAAGCAGCAGTCGCCCCCGCAAATGTGGCAGGTTCTCTCGCAAGGTAAATTGGGTTCGTTTCAGTGAACTGACGAGTTCCCATTCAGTATTTAATTGATCGATAGCCTTTTGAACGGCGCCCATCAATTCGTCATCCGTTGGCGGCTTCAGCAAGTAATCGACGGCTTCGAACTGGATGGCTTTTTTGGCGTAATCGAATTCAGAATGTCCGGATAAAAGAATACACTTTATTTTTTTGTCACGGACTCTGATCCGTTCGATCAGTTCAATACCTGTCATTTCGGGCATCTGAATATCCGAGATCACAATATCTATAGGGTGCGTATCGATCAGTTGAAGTGCTTCGTGTGCCGAATATGCTTTGTGAACCTGTTCGATCCCCAGCGTATGCCACGGTTTGGTCATGGACAGGTTATCTACCCAGTGTGCTTCATCGTCTACGATGATCATTTGCATGATGTATTGTCTCCCTTGGTGGTTGGTATATCAGGCCATTAATTAAAATCAAAGGATACGTGAAGTGAACAAAGTCGCTACGGATTTGAAGGGTTCTTTCGATCGCTGTTCAAGCCCCATTTTCTGAATTAGATGATTATAAGGTTAAAATGGTGCTTGAAAGGCGAACACTTCGCTTCTACAGAATCCCTTCAATCCTTCGCTTTGGTTCACATGTACTCTAACCATTTATTTTTAACAAGGCCTTATATAAAGGTGGAATTGTAATAATGGCGAAGCCTATGCCCCTATTCAGCCTTCTTTCCAGAAAGGCTTTCATGCGGGCACTTCCGAACGCTTTGCTTCTTCAAGTTCTTTCTGTCCTCTACGTTCACGTGCAAATGTTTAGTTCAAAATTAAATTGTCAACTTATCGTTAGTATCAATATCAATTATTATCGGCATTTCCTTTATCGGAATCTGTATCATTTTTCGGAATCTCCCAAATCATCTCGGTTCGGAATCCGCCGAGAGGGGAGGGGCCGAATAGAAGGTAGGACTGATTGCCGAATAGGTGCATGATTCGCTGATTTGTGTTCCATAGGCCACAGCCCATTTCCTCCTGCAGCGGCTGCTGCATTTTCAGATTCAACGCCTCCAACAGATCCGGGCTCAAGCCGGGTCCGTCGTCATCGATGTAAATTTTACAGAACCCGTTCGAGCTCTCGCCAGTAATTCGAATTTCACCGGATGAATAAGACTTCGCTACACCGTGAATGACGGAATTCTCCACAATCGGTTGCAGCATTAATCGTGGTACGGATTGGGCAAGCATATCCTCAGGGATGTCGATGTGATATTCAATTCTGCCATTACGCAGCTTCTGGATATCCAAATAGTTGACCAGCAGATTGATTTCTTCTCTTAGAGAAGATGTCTCCCGCTCCACTCGTGTCGTATAACGATAGTAGGCACTGAGGTTATGCGCCATGGAGACGACGGCTTGCTCGTCTTTCATCTGGGCCATATTGATGATATAGCCAAGACAGTTATACAGAAAATGAGGATTGATCTGCGCCTGTAACTGTTTCAGCGTAGCTTCCTTGGCTCTGATTTTTTCCTGAAACACGTTCTCGATCAGGTCTTGAATCTGATGTGACATATCATTGAATCGATGGAACAAAAACGAAAATTCATTCTGATCCTTGCTGTGCAGACGTACGGAATAATCTCCGCGCTGCACGCGGCGTAAGCCCTGGATCAGCTTTTTGATCGGATATTGAATGTTTCGATATAACAGGATCGAAGCGGAAATGCCCACCACAAACAGCAGAATCATAAACAGATAGAACAAGTTCCGACTGAGCGAGATCGGCTGTAGAATCTGATAAAGTGGTACGACGTCGACCAAATGCCAATCCAGATAGGAGGATTTCACCGAGCTAACCAGATACTTTTTCCCGTTCAGCTTGACGACATCCTGTGTGGTATCCTCGGTCGAGTGTTCATCCAGATAACGAATGAGTTCCTCAGATAGCTGCTTGTCTGCACTACGGTTCAGAATGGGCGAATTTCCTTTGTGATAAAAGAAAGGATCACCTTGTCCACCTTCCTTATACGTATCCAGCATGTTCTGAATGTTCTCATAACTGAAGCTGGCTTCAATCACCAGATTGCTTCCCGTCAACATACCCGGCTGGGCCAAGGAATCCGTAAAGAACCAGTAAAAGGATTTCATATCCTCTTTGGACTCAGCACCATCACCGTATGTCCATTGTCCGCTCATATTTCTTTTCAGGTAATCCTCATCATACCCGTTTGTTCTATTATAGTTGGCAATGACATCTTGATTCTGTTGTGAATGCACAGCGTATCGGGTAGGCCATATATCGGTAACACCGGATTGCAGCATCAGTTTTTCCTGAATGACATAACGGGTCTGCATCTTGTCATAACGATCATTCCAAATGTTTAAGCCATTAAATGCTCTGACATTGGGATCTCTTGAGAGAATAAGACTGAAGTCCATCATCTGGTTAATACGGGAATCGATCTGACTGGACAAAAACGTGAGCTGCTTCGTATTGGAGACCTGTAGCTCTTTGCTTACAACATCATAAGTGACGTTGTTCGAGTAGGTATACATGATAATAATGGGGATGAACAGGACTACGATTAAACAGTTTATTTTGGCAAATAGACTAAACCGGGATCTGGACGTTCTTCCCAATGATATAAAGCGCTTCCATATATTCATAAAAAGTCTCCTTCAAATTCGTGTGTAAACAATCTCTTCAGATGATGTTCCTAACAAAACACTATCAAGCCTAACAATGTTATATAGTCAGACCTGAGAAATGCCTGATACTATTTATAACAGAGAACCCCATTACACACAAAAACTTTTTTTTGGGAACAGGAGCGCGCTATGGAGGCTAATATGGAAGCTAACCGGGTACCTCAGGCGGACATTGGGAGCAAGCCGAACAAAAAAACAAAAAAACGCTACAAACAACCATGGATTCTGCACTTGATGGTGTTGCCGGCGGCCATTATGGTCTTTATTTTTTCGTACATTCCGATGTCCGGGATTTTGATGGCATTTCAAGACTATAAACCTGCACTGGGTTTTTTCGATTCCGAATGGGTCGGACTGAAGCACTTCAGATACATGTGGGAAAATGATTATTTCCTGCAAATTACGTGGAATACGCTGTTTTTTGCCTGTTCCAAGATCATTATGAACCTAATTATTCCGTTTGTCTTCGCCTTATTGCTCAACGAGGTACGGAAGATGGCGCTGAAAAGAACAATTCAAACACTCGTATATTTGCCGCACTTTTTGTCTTGGGTTACGCTGTCAGGCATTCTGATCGATATTCTGGCGCAGACGGGTATTGTCAATCAGTTCCTGGTCTCCGTATTCGGCATTAAGCCAATCTTCTTCCTGGGGGATGGCAGCTGGTTCCGGTTCACGATCATTGCGAGTGATGTCTGGAAAGAGTTTGGCTTCAACACGATCATCTTCCTCGCGGCACTGTCTGGCATTAACCCTGCACTGTATGAAGCAGCTGAAGTGGATGGGGCAGGACGCTGGAAGCAAACGATGTATATTACCATCCCGGCACTTATTCCCATTGGGATCGTAATCGCAACCCTGGCACTGGGTAATGTGCTTAACGCCAACTTTGACCAGATCTTTAACTTATATAGTCCATTGATTTACCAGCAAGGGGATATTATCGATACGTTTGTGTATAGAGAAGGTCTGCTAAGTGGGCAGTTCAGTTTCGCTACCGCCGTGAATCTGTTCAAATCGGTCATTAGTTTGATCCTGATTGTGATCTCCTACCGACTGGCTTACCGATTCGCCGGATACCGAATTTTCTAGAAAGGATGACGAACTCATGTATCATAAAACGATGCCTTACCGCATATTCAGCATAATCAACAATGTGTTACTGACCATCCTTTCGCTGCTCTGCTTGCTGCCTTTGTATCACTTACTCATGGTATCACTGAGCGCATCTGCTCCTGCCAATGCTGGACTGGTGACGTTCTGGCCGATTGGTTTTACACTGGAGGCGTATGCCAAAACGTTTGCTAACAGCAATTTCCTTTCCTCCCTGTGGGTGTCCGTAGAGCGGACGGTGCTGGGAACGGGGCTTGCGTTAATCGTCAATACGATTGCAGCCTATGCGCTCTCCAAAGAGACGCGGGTGTTCCGCGCACGTAACATCTATCTGTGGTATTTTGTCATCACGATGCTGTTCAGCGGTGGCCTCATTCCGGGGTATATCCTGATTCTGAAGCTGGGTCTGATGAACACATTGCTGGCCTTGATCCTGCCAGGATTGGTTGCGGTGTTCAACATTATTCTGCTGCTGAATTTCTTCCGTACCGTTCCAAAGGATCTGGAGGAAGCTGCATTTATCGATGGGGCAGGGCACTTGCAGACATTTATCAAAATCTATCTGCCCGTCTCCGTACCTGTCATTGCAACGGTTTCCCTCTTCATGATGGTCGGACATTGGAACTCGTACTTTGACGGGATCATCTACATCCGTGATGCAGAAAAGCTGCCACTGGCGACATTCATGCAGACGATCATCGTGCAGGCTGACATGTCGAAGCTTGATCCAGAAGCGGTGAAGAACCTGTCCCAACGGACCATTCGGGCTTCGCAGATCTTTATCAGCGCACTGCCAATCCTGCTTGTGTATCCGTTCCTGCAACGTTATTTCGTGACTGGGATCGTGGTTGGGGCTGTGAAGGAGTAGTTAAATGTAGGGGTTAGAATAGGGTTGTAAAATGGAGTCACTGAACTGGGAAAGGCCAGGGAGGTGGCTTCTTTTTTGCGTGGAGAAAGACATTGCACGTATGTAGTGTATTACCTTTATTTGAATAAAATGGTACGATGGGGCTGATCAAACAATCATGCTTATATCCCGGCCAGTGTTCTTCGTGATGCAAGATTTGCGGTAGAGTATAAGAACTCCAAGCTTAATTTAGTGAATAACTATTCTCCTTACAACAAAAATTTAATAGAAATGCACCTTTCCAATCATGAATTTACAAGCCAATTCAACAAGATCGAGCAAGAAGTAATTGATGTTCTTAGTAAAGTGATATTAGAAGAGCAAGTTGACATCTCCAGATTACAACAGTTAATAAAGGAAGCCGAATCCAATGTCGTGATCCGTCCAGAGGTATTTACTCCAGTACAAGACTATAGTTCCTCTGATTTATCTGATGCGTTTTATAGTTTGGACTTATATAAAAAAGCAAGTATTGAGCTGATAGCCTATGTTCATACCGGGGACAAGGAAAGATTAAAGTCTTTCCACGAAGAGAGAAAAAAGGCGCTTGAGTATTACGATTCTTACACATATATGTATGATCGTATTTTTAAATTGAGCTATATTAGTGCAACAAAATAGGAAAAAGAATATCTCTCAAATCGCTTGATCAACGTTAAATTTATGCATTTTGGGTGAAAGGAGAAATGTCAATGATTCAAAACCATAACTCATGGTCTGTTTGTATATCCAGTGATTTTGAATTGAACTTTATGATCTATGCAGCGAGTACGTATGGCCTTCTTAAAGAGGACATCAATGAGAATATTCTATGGCCATCCCGGCAAAGGGTAGAATCAGATGAACTTCATCAAAAACTTGAAATACAATGGAAATGGTTCTGGGATCGCAGCATCCAACAGAAGGCGCATAAAAATAATCATCATGTATCATTTGTGCTAGGACTGCCCGACTTTGAGTTAGTTGAACAACATGAATTAAGGGAGGTATTGGTTCATTTATGGCCATCCTTTAGGCATTGGTGGTACATGCCAGCGGGCGGGCAAGCTGCAATGAATTACTGGGAAGGTATACCTGACCTTATACGTTATGTTCAAGAATTTGAAGATGAAGTGGGTAGAAAAATTAAACCATTTCACTTAAATGTGGATTTAATCTATAACGGTCCCAATGAGCTGATTGAAGTAACGGAAGAATACATTATTATGCCAATCAAAATTGAATATTTAATGAAGAGGGATTGGTGGATCAGTAGGTTTAAAGAACGATATTAAGAACGTAAACATAACTCTGGAGTTGATGGATTACGCACATACAACCTATCTGAGTAACCATGGCATCATCGATCTTAGCATGCTGGTGAAGTTTCTTCTTTCGACAGTAAAATAATGAATGACACAAATGTAGGGTCGCTCTTCGGAGCGACCTTTTTGTGTTTTAAAGGGTAGTTGTTCTTAAACTCGAGAGATTAGCGTGATGGTTAACGTGATTTATTTTCACAAAAAAGGCTTCAAGCCACCGAACTTACAACAAAACTTCAGACCTCATATAGGGGAGTAATACCGTTATGGAGTCGGGATCGCGTTATCATAATTTAGTCCCAAATGATACGCCTGTTTCAGAAGTGCCTCATAATGCTCAGGCTGCGCATCCAACGTTTCATATAAAAATTCAACGCTCGACTGGGGCACGCCGCAGTAATTGGCAATACCCACATTGAGCAGATTCGTGATTGATTCATCATAGTTTCGCTTCTGCATCTGTTCTTCCGTTACGCCCGCAAGAGCAATCCATAACATCTGCTGATGATGAAGCTTGTTCGAGCCGTAGGCAAACCCGTTGTTCATGACACGATCCACATACCCTTTCAGCATGGCTGGCAGATGCCACCACCAGAGAGGAAACACAAAAGCGACAGCATCGTGCTTCTTCAATCGCTCTATCTCCGCTTCTATCTCAGGGGAGAATACCTGATGTTCCTTGGTAAAGTCAGGTTCATCTATGCCTTGGAGAACAGGGTTGAAGCCAATGCCATGCAAATCCAATATCTCAAAATCGTGACCAGCCTCGGCAAGGCCCTGCACGAAACGATCGGTAACCTGGAAGGTCAGGGAATCTTTTCTCGAATGCGACACAACGACTAATACATTCATCTTATCTTTCACTACCTTTCTGCATTGCTGTCTTGTAGCCAGGAATCGCTGGCTGATGCTATTATAAACAGGTATGAAAACATCTGGAAGTACGCACTTTGATGTTCTATAGGAAGAATGAAGTGTCATAGGAACATCAAAGTACCCTGAATCACTACCTCGAAATGGAGTTCAAATAACGAAACAAAGAGAAATAAGAAGGTTATGATTTTACCTCGGCAACAGCTTGATGAAGGAGGGACAAAAGTTGACGGAACATGGAAAAACGAGCACTCCAAAGAAATATAAAGTCGGCGTGGAGGCGGCCTTGGAAGTGATGGGCGGGAAGTGGAAGCCTTTGATTATTTATCATTTGATGACAGGGCGAAAACGTACATCGGAGCTGCGTCGGTTGATACCGGACATCACGCAGAAAGTACTGACAACGCAGCTCAGAGGTTTGGAAAAGGACGAGATCGTGCAGCGGAAGGTGTATTCGGAGGTTCCTCCAAAAGTGGAATATGAGTTAACGAGTTACGGTTGGGGACTCAAACCCGCTTTGGACTTTTTGTGCTATTGGGGAGAGGAACACCTTGAAAAGGTTCACGGGGATAAGTTCAAGGTATTGGAGGAGTTTGACTCTCCAGAGTGTTGAAGAGGTGAACCTGGCCCAGTTAAGTAAAGGATCATCGCGTAATCGCAAATGTTGGTGATTTGTGATTGAAATGAGCCGGAGAAAAAAAGGGGGTGAGAAGTTGAATGTATAAAAGTAATATAAAAAATTAGAAATTCGTAGATTCATTAATGGAGAGGTGTGAGGAGTATGATTAACAAAGAATATTATGTAAAGCTTAATCAAGAAGCACAAGAACATTATCAGTTCTACAAACAACAAGCAGAAGCACTGGTAGATAGAAGAGAATATACGACCAGTAAACGTTATGACATTTCGCCGTATTGGTATGCGCGCCAAGGTGAAATTCCTGGAGATATCTCAGATGAAGAGACGGATACATATTATGAGTTTGATGAAGAAGGCAGAATACGAATTTTGGCCTGCGACGATTTAATTGATGGCTACACCTACGTTACATATGCAGATGATGTAATAACGACAAGAACGTATGTCGATGGCGAATTAGACTCAGTCAAGGAATATCTGATACAAGACGGGTTAGTCTGTCGGTCAGTGGAGTATTTTACTCGATTCAATAAATTAGTGTATGAAGACTATATCTATGAAGGCAACAGACTTGTGGAAGTATACCAACCTCAATACGAAAATAATGATTATTTTGTTCACCTTCTTCGAACGTATTTCGAATATGATGAGCAAGGTGCTCTCCTGCGCGTGTTAGATGGGACCCAAGGTGTGATCTACGTGATGATGTCATCCGAAGAAGTCTTCGTGCTCCGGGAAACTGTGAAAAAAGGACTCATTCTGGCCTTGAAAGAAATTGTTGGTGATCTTTGTAAGAAACAATCTAACAAAACATATTGTTTTCTCTCAATTTACTTACATGATGAAGTTCATACGGTTTATTCACCTATTTTTCACCCAGGCTGGCAAGAGGTAAGGGAAGAGCAAATAGAAGAAAAAGATGAGGACGAAGATTATTATTACAGGATCTGGAGTTCAGGTGAGCATCCTGTGAACGATCAACAAGAACTTATGGATCATGATTTAATTCAGAAGCTTAGAACTCTTATTATGTATTGGCGTAGCATCGGAGATTGGTGGGAGGAAGGCATGAGCTTGTGGAAGGAAGTCGCGTATGACCTGAATGAAACGACGAATTGGTCTGCTTACTCAGGACTTACGGAAAACTTTGTTGTGTTCGTCGAATGGGAGGCAATGGATGTGATGAATGGAGATTTGCAAGAAAGCATCCCTTCAGCCAAGTTAGAAGTTTTACAATCAGAAGGCATAGCGCCACGAATTTAAGATATCAATAAGTGATTTGGGAGGGATAGCTTATCAAATATAAGACTACATATCCACGGGCCAAGTGGAATTTAATCGTTATGCTGATTCTTGAATGTTTTTTTTTTAGGAATTATTCCGTTAGTCAAGGCGGTATTTCCAGGTTCATAATAATATTTTTGATGATCTATACTTTCATCTATATCATCATCCTTATCAAACGTTTATTTTTCACCAAACCAAGCATTACTCTGGGAAGCGATTATGTGATATCTACGAAAAACCAGAAATATGAAGCAACTCAAGTTGACTGCATCTATATGAATTACAAGCGGATTGGTTTCAAACTTCATGGTCGGCGATTAGTTCCTATGGATTTATGTTTTTACTTTGATAGTAGCCAAGAGATAGAGGGTTTAAAGCACTTAAATGATTGGGCAGAACATAATAAAAAACAAGTGAAACATAAGTTCTTTCAAACATTAATGTAGTCTTCTACGTTGGTTAGAGCATCTAGAAGGATTCGTCGAGATAGGAGAGATCACTCATGAAATATCGAACAAAAGAATGGTATGAGACGTGTCAGCGTACTGGACTTCATTTTGGGATGAGGGTACATAGAGGGGCTTACGAATTGGACGAAGCACTTTCTCTGAGGCTGTACAAAAGAAAAGAAAAAGCGCATGTAAATGTGGAACGTGAGATATATAACATCGATCCTCGTTCTATGCTGAAGCATGATGGTACGGTTCTTGTACGTGCTGACCAGTTTTTTAGTGAGGAAGCGGTAGCTGAAGAGGATAAGATGATTTATCATATGCCGCCAGAACAAAGAGCGCATATTGAGAAGCTTATAGCGGAGTATGATGTCCGCCCACCTTTTGACGAGGGAAAATGCAAAGAAGAGTATAAAGAAATGATGGAATGGAGTGTCCAAAGCCAGAAAGAGCGTTTACCCCAAAACATCGTTGAGCAAATTGCGGATATCCGTTTGTTTACGCTTGGGTATTGCACAAGAGAAATATTGCTTCAGTTAAAGAAACAGAGTGCGGAAAATACGAGAGAGATGGACCGCGTATCGAAAGAATACTGGGAGGCCATTTTAGCGCAGGATATTTCGGATGAAATTCGTAGCCGGGTTCAATTTCATGATTGTATAGTGACGGAACTGCTGGCGGGAGAGGAAGTTGTCATTCGTTTTGATACCAGTGGAGACTTCACTAATATGAATAAACTTACGCTGATTGCACCCGAAATCATCAAGCAAGAGGGAGAGATTGTCGGCAGTTACTGGCTGTATCAGGAGTTGTATCGGATCGATAACGGATATGAGCTTCATGTTTTATTTTATGGAGAAGATATGCCTGAACTTATTGTTCGCTGTGAAGATATTCTCGCAGAAGAAGAGTGAGGCAGAGGCGACGGTAGAGAAACTGAGCTTCTCGCAACAATAACGTTACACAAGGTGATTCTATGGTAAAAAGAAATCAGAAAAAAGAGATAATACCACTGATTAAACAGGTATCATCTCTTTTTTTATATGAAACGTAATGTCGATACTGGATAAGTCATTTTAATCCCAATTCCATATCTCTACTCGATTCAAATGGAAATGTTGGAATTCCGGGACCTTTGTAAGTTTCTCTAACTCTCGTACGGGACCAGTAACAACCGCGCCATATACTTGAACGCCATTCTTTTTTAAATAGGCAAGACGTTGTTTATCCAGTTCAGCACCACTGTACTCAATATGGTTTGACATCCATTCTAGATCAGACATCATGGCTTGAACCTGTTCTTTCATCTGTCCTGCATCGTCAGATACAAAGTAATTAAACCATCTTGCACCATTGTCATTGAATTCATAAAGAGGCTTAAGGCTAAGATGAGGAATATTATAGTCAAACATTCCTGCGCGTGAATAGGAAACACCAGGCTCGGTGAATTCGCCTGAATAGATCGGCATGGCGGTTACTGCAACATCATAATCTGTAAGAAGCTGCATCAGTTGATCGGGATGCGCTAGGTTTTTCAAGGATAATGACATCTCTGCGACATGTCCGTCATCAATTTTACGAAGCCGATTCAAGCTACTGCTTTCATCAGAGGCATCTTGATCTTTAGTAGATATACCACCCACTAGTGAATAAGGGAGATAGAAAGGGCCTGGGTTATTGCCATTCATATACGCTCCTGTATTAGTAATCGTATAGGTGAATTTACCGGTTATACTGAGTTCAGCTTGAATTTCACCTGTGATTACCTCCCATGAACCTACGTGTCGATATATTTTCAAATTAGCTTTTTGAGTTAAAAACGGGGTTACTTCAAAAGGTTGAACATTTATTTTTTTTTCTACACGAAGTCCGTCACCATGCATTTCAACAACAGATATAATGGACCGCATGAAATTGTTACGTACCGCTGATTGATCAAAATAGATATGGAGTGACGATACATAGATGTGATATACCATAAATACTAGAAAAAGAGCTCCTCCTGCATTTAGGAAAAACTTCCATCTCGTTTTCCAAACCATTCGTTTAAACTGCTTATGACCCCATTCAGGACGCTGATACTCAAAATCCTCTTCCTGAAATACACGTTCCTCATCATGTGGTGTATTAGACATTCTCAAACGTCTCCTTTCATTTGAAGCATCTCTGCTTTGAATCGTTCTCTGGCGCGAAAAAGAGTGACCTTAACCTTGTTCATGTTCATATCCAGAATCTCGCAAAGTTCTTTATAAGATAACTCGTTCATTTCTCGTAGCACCAAAATGGTCCTATACTGTTCGGGAAGTTTCTTCATCACTTGTTGAATACGAAGGGTACGTTCACGAGCTGTGAGCACTTCCTCAGGGGAACGATATGTATTTTCTGTCGCTTGTTGCTCCATCTCTCGATTCATTTGAATTTCTCCACGATATTTACGATACCAATCAATAAATAAATGCCGAGCTACTTTGTATAGCCAGGCTCTGGCGTAATTTGCATGCTCGGCTTTCATGGATACCATGGCTCTGTAAAAGGTTTCTTGAACTAACTCCTCAGCTGTCTCCTGAGATCCACACATACGGTATAGATAGAGATGCAGGGAGGATTGGTACTGCTTGAATAGTTCGGCATATAAATCACTCCTCATTTCAAGTTTCCTCCTCCTTCTCTTTAGACAACGGGTCAAGTCAAATAATGTTACAGTAAAATTGAAAAATTTTAGGAGGTTTCTTTAAAGAGGATTGATCTAAATAAATTATGAGTAGATCTGGAAATTCGTGTGTTGAGGCTTGGTATTGCACGTGAGAAATAGCATGACATAATTATCTTTAAAATTATGGAGGGAAAGTAGTGAATATCAGTACAATAGAAACCAAATGTTCTTCAAGATACGATGAATTCGATCCTGAACAGGAGGGAAATAAAAACACGAAATTTGCTGACATCATTATTGATGGTACATCGCTCTATCAAAGGCTTGGATGGAGGGGTTAGAGATGGAGTGGACCACCAGTACCTTTGGTTATTTATCTATTCCCGTATTTGTCGTGGGCATTGCATGTTACTTCTTTCCTGATTTTCTATACAAAATATTTGTTCTGATGAGATATCGAGGAATAAAACCGAATCACGAGTTTGAAGATAACCCACCTAATAGTGATATCCCTAAACATATAGAAATAATATTAAAAGTACTAGGCACCATTATGGTTATCCTGGGGATGATATGGTTTTGGTTTTCAGAAGAGTTTTACGACTTATTATTTTTAAAAACAGTAACACCATAAGCAGCAAGATGATAGCAAGCATATTATCGATGAGAAAGATAGATGAACGACACGATTTGAAATTTTTCTAAGAAAGGAACAGATCATGATGAAACCACAGGGGAACGTACAAGCTGTTTTTATAGACAGAGATGGAACCATCGGTGTACAGGTCATTTTATTCATCCGAGAGATTTCAGATTATACCCACAAGCTCAAGAAGCAATTATGCATTTAAAACGAGAAGGAATTATGGTACTGGCTTTTACTAATCAATACCGAATCTCACGTGGAGAAGCAAGTGTTCAGGATTTTGAAGAGCAATTTCGCGAGTACGGATTCGATCACTCCTATATATGTCCGCATGAGCAAGAATGCAGCTGAAGAAAGCCTAAACCCGGAATGTTATTACAGGCCTCAGAGGAACACTGTCTGGATTTATCCAAATGCATAGTTATTGGAGATGTAGGAGATATAGATATGCTTGCTGCCCATGCCGTAGGAGCGACCAAGATCATGGTGAGAACAGGTTGGGGGGGAATCTTCATTAACCAAATTTAGAGACAAATGGACGGAGACCGAACCTGATTATATCGCAGAGGATATTTGGGATGCAGTACAATGGATCATTCATGGAAGGGGATTCAAAAAATAAAAGATTGGCAATCTAAACTCACCTTATGTTCAACAAATGAATCAAGATCCTAGTTAGATGAGGAGAAGCATATGTTAATCAATCCAACGATAAATGAGATCAATAACTTATTCAAGATGCATCATATCAACGAAGAAATATCTGAAATTAAACGTTTGTCAGGTACCACAGCTGAACGTATTTTATCGGTTAAGAACTAATAGACTATCCAAATGCCTTAGCAGGTTACCTGGGAAGAAAAGTGTGGAGTACAACGATTAATGAACTTTTTCAAGATAAAGAAAGTTGGAATGAATACATCGATTTTATTGGACTTGTGGAGGAGACCGAGGATACTAGCAAATAATGTTCCGAGATTGTCGATTTTAAGACAGAGTGGCGTTGTTTTATACGTTACGGAGAAATTCTGGATATCAGACGCTATAAAGGGGCATGGGATTCAACGTTGGATGCTAGCGTTATCGAGAAAGCAATTAGCGATTTTAAGGATACACCCGCTGCATATGGAATGGATTTTGGCGTGGATCAAGAAGGAAATATGAAACTGGTAGAGTTCAATGATGGTCATTCTTTAGGGACTTACGAAATAAGCCCTTTAAATTACGCGAAATTCCTCTCAGCCAGATGGGCAGAACTAACAGGAACTACAGATTACCTAAGAGCCTTGTAGTCTAAAAATACCTAATCCTCAATTATCTAAAAGGAGGAGGACCCATGAGAAGCTCCAAGTTTACACCATATTTAAGTTTCATTGGTTTTGGATTAATTATTATGACATTGGTCATAAATTTTATTTTTAAATATGGAAGGGGATTGGATGAAGGTTCCCTTATGCTATTGTCGGTTGCCAGTGCCGTGTCATTGCTCTTCACTTTAGTATGGGGATTATTTGGGATTATTGAATTGTATTTAATATTGAAATCGAACAAGAAACTTAAATCCCGATTGGATGCTGGGAGGATCAGTAAAGAAGAGTATATGAACAAAGCCAAAAATCTTAAATTCTGTTTCGTTGTAAATATAAGTTATCTAGTTATGCTTTTAACTCAACTTGGGTATGTCATTATGAATTGGGACGAAATTAATATATAGGAGGAATTGTAATTGAAAGTATTGTCGATCATCGGTGTATCCTCATGAATAGTCTCAGTGACATGATTTTCAACAGAATCTTCTGAAGCGTAGGCCGTGAGAAGAAGGAAGAAGAGAAGAAACGGATAGAATGCTTTATTTGTCATAATCGTCACCTCTTTCGATATGTATTCGGAAGGATTGGTTTAATGATATTGAAGTATATCGAGTAGATATTACATTTAACAGCAATGAGGACTATGGAGCAACAATAGCTTGTGGAGACAGTATGTTACCAGATCACATTATGATTATTGATTTGGATCGGGAGCTAATCAAGGCCATCCACTTAAATGGATAAGATATAACACCCGAAAGGAATTAAAGTTACAAACGAAATGAAAAACAGGACTATTCCACTACCTGGAATCGGTCCTGTTTTATTTACAGCCAACGATCTCTTAATCTCAATGATGATGATGCGCATGGGCATCCGGTGCGTCGCCTTTGACGGTACATAAAACGGAACTGTCATGCAGATGCTGTTCAGACTCGACCTGCAAAGTGACATGCTTGATTTCTTTATGGTCCAGCAGATGTTCAATCTTCTGGACCAGACAGTAAATAAACTGTACACTTTTTGGAAACAATTAGTTGAAAATTGATAGATAATTAAAAGGAAGCCGAGTGTGAAAAATTTGATAATATAAAGTAAACCATATTGTTTAGTTTTATTTTTGAAATCTAGATTATGTGTTGAGTTTATTTTTGACGACATTACAATTGAAATGAAATCTTTCGAATAAGGTAATATTAGTATGTGTCAGTTTACTTATTGAAAGGACAAATTTACAGTTTACGATGATAAAAAGAGGCGGAAATTCATGAACTAATGGTACTTTCCGAAAAGATTCAGATTCTATCTTAAAATTTTGAGTAGAAGTTAAACGGGGTGAAGCAGATGTGGGAAACACGAGCTATAGCACTTGAAACATTAGAATCTAAGTACAGTTATGAGCATAACTTAATAAACCAATCTTTTGATTTAATTGACAAAATACTTATATCCATTTCTGAAAAATCTGATTTTAATATAACTATTTCAATGATACTAGGCAAGGCTAAAATATTATCTAAGAGCATTTTTAGCTTGGTGTTAGATGGGTACGGTCAAGAAGCCGGTGCATTGTTGAGGATATTAATGGAAGCCATTGAATTATTAATTTATATTAAAAATGATCTCAGAAGAGTTCAAGAAGTTATAAATAACAATTTGCCTTCCATCGGTAAAATAGCCAAAATTAATAATTCAAACTTGCATGAGATTAGAAAGCATCTGAGTAATCTTAGCTCTCACCTCAATATTAGTATTGATTCATTGAAACATTTGATTAGATTAAATGACAACAAGATAGAAATGAAACTGCTGGATAATTTTGATGAGAGTGCTTTTATCGATAATATTGAGGCTTTACTAGCAGCTAAAACTGTAATGATTTCAATATCAATAGAATGTTTGCGCTTGGCTCAATTACCGTATTCTCACTTTCAACAAGAATTATATAATATTGAACATGGCAAAGACTATTGAGAAAGTATACATTCAAAAATTCTTGTTGCAAGATTATGAAAATAAAAAGCAACATAATAGAGAGAGTAAATAAATTATTAAGATTAAACCAGAGCATAGAAAGTTTGGAATAAACTAAATCTAAGCAATAAGAGATCTAGGAGGTTTTTAAAGAATGGATACAGTAGTCTTAAAGAATAATGTTAATAAGAAATTAGGCATATTTCAATTTATGAAAATGTCAGAAGAAGAACGTGATAATCTGAAAGGGAAAATTAGCTGTGAAAAATGTGGAGCAAATGCTCGCTATCGTAAAGAAGGAAGTGATGGAAGGATAGCCTGCTTTTACGCAATACACATAGGGAAATGTGATAATCGAGTATCTAAAAAAAGCGAGAGCGAAGAGGCAGATGTAGAAACGAATAAAATTGAACTAGACACAAGTGTGTATAAAGTTAAATGGAACTACAAAATTTCTAAGGTTAAAGGGGACGAGGAGATAGAAGAGAGCGAAGAAAGTGAAGTGTTAAAAAACAAGAAGAAATATACAAAAAATCCAGCAAAGTTTAGACAGGCCTCGATTTCATTGTCCCAGATACTAAAGTTTGCTGAGGCTAACATTATTGAAGAACAAGAAATTTTAATTAACCTTAATAAGGAAGAGGGTGAATTATCTAAGCTAGTTTTTGAATTTAACAAAATAGATAATTCTCATATAGATCAAAAAAAACATTTCTACTGGGGGAGCATGAAATATATTAATGGAAATTATATAAATATAAAGAATTGCAATAAAGTATCAATTTTGATAGATCATACTATTTTAAATCAATTTGATGAGCGACATAAGAAAAAGTTATTTGATGTAATAAAAAATAATAGCGTGATAGTATTTGGAAAGGTAATAAAAACAAGCAAGGGCAACTTTCTAGTAAAACTGGATGCAATTAATGAGATCTATTTTAGAAAGAAGTGAGTAATCTATATCTAAGTAAAAAAGAGAAATTTGTTATTGATTCCTCTAACTCGAGTAAATCTTTTTAAAAAATATGAGCCTTCATACCATGAACAATTATCTTTTTTATTGTATGGAGTCGGTACGTGTCGTGATAAAAAGTATAAACATAAATACAAAAAAACGTGAAACAATAAATGTTAAACGTTTTTTTGTCGTGATTTAAATAGATGAAATGATATTTTGTTTATCCTGACCTGTTAAAAATTTGTATTGAATTCGATACACAGTTCTCTAAATTTTTAATGATGATGCGCATGGGCATCCGGTGCGTCGCCTTTGACAGTGCATAATACCGAGGTGTCGTGAAGATGTTTCTCAGACTCGACCTGCAAGGTCACATGCTTGATTTCTTTATGCTCTAACAGATGCTCAATCTTCTGAACAAGCACTTCTGATGCGTATACATCCATCGTTCCATCTACCACAATATGAGCGGTCAGTGCATTCAGGTTGCTGGTGATGGACCAGACATGTACGTCGTGTACGCCTTTGACGCCATCCACTTTCTGAATGGTTTGCACAAGGTCATTCACATCGACATTCACTGGCGTTCCCTCCATCAAGATATGCAAGGATGATTTGGTGACGAAGAATCCGCTGCGCAGGACCAGTACAGCAACAATGACACTTGCGAGCGGGTCAGCCCAGCCCCATCCGAAGAACATCATAAGCAAAGCAGCAGCAATGGCGCCAACCGATCCCAGCATATCACTGATGACATGGAGGTATGCTCCGCGCATATTCAAGTTTTTCTCCGTATCGCTACCGCGCATCATGATCCATGCCACCAGGATATTAATGAGCAAGCCGATGATACTGATGATCAACATACCTACTGTTGCGACTTCTGGTGGGTTGATGAAGCGACCAATTGCTTCGTAAAAGATGTAAAGAGAGATGGCGATTAAGGTGACCCCATTTAACGTGGCTGCCAAAATCTCAAAGCGTCTGTACCCGTACGTTTTGCCTGTATTCACCGCTTTTTCGCCAAAGGTGAACGCCAGCAAGGCGATCCCCAAAGCTATGGAATCAGACAACATATGACCTGCATCGGAGATAAGGGCTAAACTGTTCGTCATGAATCCGCCAACGGCTTCAACAATCATATAAACGGTAATAATAATGAAGGAAAACAACAGTACTTTCTTGTTATTGGTACTACCATGATTGTGTCCATGGTCGTGGTTGTGATGATGTCCGGACATATGAGATCCTCTCCTTTGGAGCCGTGCTCCGTTATGTAATTGATTTCTTTTGTGACTATAAGTGATCTTCGGAAATGATAAAGTGCTTATAAATGAATATATGAGCACTTGTTCATATGTTATGGTTTTATTATAGGTGCGCCTAATAATAGTGTCAACCAGATTTGAGAAAATATAAACATGCCCGCAGGGCTCTCTTACTTGTTCGCTGGCGATATGCGTTGCTTTTGTGCTACCATCTGTGCAGGATCAATGTCGCGGAACATATATCATTATCAACTTACAGAAAAGGGGCGGACAACAATATGAAGAATCTGCTTCTGGCGGACGACGACGCCAATATTAGAGCACTCCTCCGGCATGTCATGACCAAGGAAGGGTACCGGGTGCATGAAGCACAGGATGGAGTGGAAGCGGTCAAGGTCATGCAAGGAACACCAATCGATCTGGCGATTCTGGATGTGATGATGCCAGGTATGGACGGACTGGAGTTATGTGATTTCATTCGACAACATTATGACATTCCTATCATGCTGCTGACAGCACGGGATCAACTATCCGACAAGCGGGATGGGTACTTGAGAGGCACAGATGAATATGTGACGAAGCCATTTGAACCCGAGGAACTGGTCTACCGGGTTAAAGCATTATTTCGTCGGTACCATCGTACGTCCAGTGATATCATTCGTATGAACCGCATCGTGATTGACCGGAATAATGTCGAGGTCTCCGATGGGCAATCGATTCTCTTTTTGCCAATGAAGGAGTTCGAGTTACTCTCTCAACTTGCTCAGTTTCCGGGCCGCTTATTCTCGCGTGATGAACTGATTCGGTTAGTCTGGGGAGCGGACTATGAAGGAGATGATCGCACCGTGGATGTACATATCAAGCGGCTGCGTGATCGTTTTGCCGATTATGCGGATGATTTTGTCATTCAGACGGTACGGGGGATTGGTTATAAGATTGAGGTGAAAGCGCATTGAGATCACTGTATTTTCGGGTGTTCATGATTACAATCGCGGTGATTCTGGTCAGCGCCATGCTGGGTTTTCTTTTATCAAATATTTATTATCATGCGAAGCTGAAGTCTTTCAATGACGAGAAGTTAGTTGGCATCGCGACGCAAATGAAGCAGTTTGTGGAGAAAGAACCCGCTACGGTAGAGCATTACCTGGACAATGCCGCAGCGCTCGGTTACGAAATTTATGTGACGGATGGAAAAGGGAATGACCAATTCTATGGTCGTGAATTCCGCCAGAAAGATCTGGACAAGCAGGCTGTAGATCGGGTATTAGGTGGTGAGATATACCACGGCGTTGCCGAGTTTCCCAGCAAACCTTTCATTACGGGTTTCTTCGATAATCAATTGAGCAATACCGTCGGTGTGCATCTGCAGATGGGCAATGCAAGTTATGCGTTGTTTATGCGCCCGGATGTCATTTTGCAATTCGGTGAACTGCGTATCTTTTTTGCGTTGATTGGAGCGTTTACGGTGGGCATTAGTATTCTACTCTTTATAATCAGTACCCGCTATCTGGTGAATCCGATTGAACGTCTGTCCGAGGCGACCAAGCGCATTGCCCAAGGAAACTATAATCTGAAATTGTCCACGACTAGGCGTGATGAGATTGGACAGCTGGCCCAGCATTTCATGACCATGAGTCGTGAATTGGAGCGAGTGGATCAGGCACGTCAGCAGTTTGTTTCCAACGTATCACATGAGATTCAATCGCCGCTGACCTCGATTCAGGGATTTGCCCAACTGGTAGCAGATCAGGATCTGCCTGAACAAGAACGGGAGCACTATGCCTCCATTATTGAAGAGGAGAGCCGCCATCTCTCGTTGCTCAGTAAACAATTGCTGCTGTTGTCCTCTCTGGAACAAGGTCATGAGGATTTGACGAAAGTGAGATTTTCTCTACGAGATCAATTCCGCCAAGCGGTTCAGGTGCTGCAATGGCAGTTGGAAGAAAAAGAACTGTTGCTAAGGATCTCGGTACCCGAATCCATCCAGTTATATGGAAATGAAGTGCTGCTCATGCAAGTATGGATGAATCTACTGGGGAATGCCGTGAATCATCTTCCGCAGGGGAGAAGCATTGAGATTCGTGCAGAAGAGACCAATGCCCAGTGCGTAATCCATATTCGGGATACAGGAGACGGGATTGCAGCGGAGCATTTGCCGTTCCTCTTTGATCGTTTCTACCGAGTAGACCGTGCGAGAGAACGTTCTTCCGGCCGAACCGGGCTTGGGCTTGCCATTGTGCAGAAAATTATCCGCATCCATGAGGGCACGATTGAGGTCTCCAGTTCGACCGAAGGAACGGTCTTTACCGTGACGCTCCCGCAGATGTAATCTGTTATTCATTTGCCGTTCATTTTCGCCTCCTATACTTGGGTTATCAAGAGGAGGTCAGAGAATATGTACTTGGCTATTAGAGAGATGAGGTTTGCCAAAGGGCGATATGCATTAATTGCTACAATTATGGTGCTTGTATCATTTCTGGTTTTGTTTGTCACAGGTCTGGCACAGGGGCTTGCGTATGATAACGCGGCATCCATCAAAAATATGGCAGCAACCCATTTTGTTCTGGAACAGGATTCGAATCATCGGTTTACCCGTTCCCAGGTGAATCAGGACCAGCTGGAGCAGACGCGCTCCGTTGTGGGGCAAGAGAACGCTGAACCGCTGGGAGTGAAAATGACAACGGTAAGTCCAGCTGGTGACACAAAGAAGATTGATGTAACGCTATTCATGGTGAACCCGGAAGGCTGGCTGGCTCCAACCGTAACCGAAGGCTCTACAATTACGGATCTGAAAGACGGGCAGGTTGTAGTGGATCAAAAACTGTCTGAATCTGGAGTGACGATTGGAACGGAACTGGTCGATCAAGCCTCGGGAACGAAGTGGACCGTAGGTGGATTTGTGGAAAATGAGTCCTTCAGTCACTCACCGGTTGTGTTCTTAAACGAGCAGGAATGGCTCGCTATTCAAGAGGGTTCTCGTACTTCGCAAGGAACAGCAAACTCTAATGCTCCGGTATACAATGCGATTGCCGTCAAGGATGCAGGCGAGAAGGTGGATAACCTTAGTACCGCTTTGCCGAATACAGAGGTAATTACGAAGTCCGATGCGGTATCGGCCATTCCTGGGTACAAGGAAGAACAGGGCTCGCTGCTCATGATGATTGCCTTTTTATTTGTCATCTCGGCGTTTGTGCTTGCGGTATTCTTCTACGTCATCACGATTCAGAAAACGAGTCAATTCGGTATTTTGAAAGCTATTGGGACTCGAAATTCATATCTGGCGGGCAGTGTTTCATTGCAAGTATTGCTTCTGTCCATCGGCAGTCTGGTGATCAGTGTGCTGTTGGTTCAACTATTTGAATCGATCTTGCCAGCTTCAATGCCGTTTCAATTAAGCTTGTCCACCCTGGCACTAACCTGTGTGTTATTCGTGATGATGTCTATGGCGGGTTCGTTATTCTCGGTGTGGAAGGTTACCAAAATTGATGCGCTTGATGCGATTGGGAGGACAGCAGCATGAGAAACCGATTGGTATTGCAGGGAATTACACAGTCTTTTGAAGATGGCGGGGTCAAACGGACGATATTGAATAAGTTGGATCTTAAGGTGGCCGAAGGAGAACTCGTCGCGGTCATGGGGCCTTCTGGCTCAGGCAAAAGTACATTTCTGTCCATCGCAGGTGCACTGCTTGATCCGACGGAGGGAGAGGTTCTGCTGGATGGCGCATCGATTATGGGTAAAAACAAACAGGACATATCCGATGTACGGCTCCAGCAGCTCGGGTTTATTTTTCAAAGTGCCAACCTCATTCCCTATCTGAAAGTGGAAGAACAACTGATGGTGGTCGCCAAGCTCGCTGGAACGGACAAAAACAAGGCAGAGAAGCGGGTCGATGAGCTGCTGGATACGGTAGGTTTATCGCATCGACGTAAGGCATATGCCGAGAAGCTTTCTGGCGGAGAACGCCAGCGGGTTGCCATTGCCAGAGCTTTGATGAATGATCCAGCCGTCCTGCTCGCGGACGAACCGACAGCCAGTCTGGATGCGGAACGTGGACTGGATATTGTGAGCATGATTGCACGGCTCGTGAAGGAGCAGGGCAAGAGTGCAGTCATGGTTACACATGATGAGCGGATTTTGCCGCTATGTGATCGGGTTCTCTTTTTGGAAAACGGGAAATTGGTACACCATTAGTGGTCAGAGTGAATAGTATAGACATTCTTTAGTTCAACTGAAATAACAATAGAAGGTCCATGGATTCCCGATGGGAAAAGTGGCCTTCTTTTTTCTTTTTTGATCTATAATGAGAGATAGAACTTATAATGGAAGATTTATTTTACATAGAGAGGATCGGATAGAAAAATGAAGACTTTGGATCGGGAACAGTTCCCGGCGCTCAGCACATCGATTCATTGGGGAATTGTTAAAGCCGAGTTTAGACTGAATGACATCGTGGATGAAAGGCTGGTAAGCAATGTGAGCATTATCCCGTTTGTGGGGGAACGAGTGGTTGTTTTTCAGATCGATAACGGAAAATGGGAGCTTCCCGGAGGAACGTTGGAGGTAGGAGAGAAGTATATGGATGGACTGCAACGTGAAGTGATGGAGGAGCTCGGAGCCAAGTTGGTCACGTATCAGGTGTTTGGACAATTTCATTGCATGTCGAGTGCACCTGAGCCGTATAGACCGCATATACCTCATCCTCATTTTGTGAGAATTATTGGCTATGGAGAAGTTGCGCTGGTCGGTAAACCATTGAATCCGGCAGATGGGGAACAGGTAATTGCTGTAGAAGTTGTGGAGATTGGTGAAGCGATTAAGAGATTTGAAGAACAGAATAGATATGATATCGCGGAAATGTACCGATTAGCCTATTTGCTTCGAGAAGAAGCAAACGGTGAGTAACTGGAATGCTAGTGTATTCTAAATCTTAAATCTTAAATCCAATAAACTTCGGAGGTTATGATGATTAGAGATGAAATTAATGAGCTGTTGGATGCTCTACCGGACCATGAACTGAATGTGGTGTACTCGCGAATCGAGCTTGTGCACCGCAAATATATGTATAACAAAAATTTGGAGGACAAGGGGGTCCTTGTGACTGAATTGTGCGAGGAATCCGAAGCAGTTATACACAAATGGGATGACACATTTGCCAAGAACATCAGTGAAGAGGTAAAAGAGGCTATCTATTATAGCCAGTACAAGTGGCATATGTTCAGTTATGAGAAACAGGATTGCCTAACAGACGATGCAGCACGAGATGCTTTCAATGCCGAAAATAAAAACGAATTGTATGTCATGTATCAACATACACCATTCATACAGATATTTCAGAATGCGAATAAGGTCATCGCAGAAGATTTTGATTCGGAACAGGACATTTATATTTTTGACCAAGAATTCACGTGGACGTATGTACATACCCATGAATCCATGTGCGGACCGTATTTTTATAAAGTGAAGTAACAAGGAGCAGTAAGGAGTAACAAGTGAGGAGTTTGGAGTCCACTTAATAAACACACGAATATCTGCCGGAGGAGCCATCTGATGCGTAAGAGGTCGATTAAAATATTCAGACGCGCCATGCTTAGTATTCTTTTACTCGTAATAATCGCACTAATCTTTCCCACTTGGACCCCTGGGATCAAAGGAGAGAATAGTATCAGCACATTAGGACAGGTTGAGATCAATGGTGCAGGTCATGAGGTTATGATTCGCGGTGCGGATCGGAACAATCCCATCCTTCTTTTTGTACATGGTGGCCCTGGTTGCTCCGAGATTCCTTATGTAAGAAAGTATCAGCAGGAGCTTGAGCAACATTTTACTATTGTGCATTATGATCAACGTGGAAGTGGAAAGTCATATCATTTCATGGAGGATTATTCGGATGTGACTTCAGATGTGCTTGTAGATGATTTGCTGGCTTTAACGGATTACGTTACTGCCGAACTGGGGCAAAGAAAGGTTACGCTGGTCGGTCATTCATTTGGTACATACATAGGGACAAAAGCGGCGGCCAAAGCACCAGAAAAATTCATTGCTTATATAGGTATTGGGCAAATGGCTGATACTGTGCGGAGCGAGTTGGATAGTTTGGAATATACGATCGCACAAGCGAAACAAGCCGACAACACAGCGGATGCGGAAAGTCTGGAACGTCTTCGTGGTCCGATTGAGCGAGGCGAGCAGTATACACCAAGAAATATGGTTCGCAAATACGGCGGTGCAGCCAGACTTATTGATGACAACAGAGATTATACGCTCGGCTTCCTTCTGGGAACTGAATATAATGCGTTGGATGTGATTCGGTATTCCATGGGAGTGCAGGCTACACAGGAAATCCTCCTGAAGGAGGGGTCCAGCAACCATTTGCCAGACATTGTAGATCAGCTGGAGATACCGACTTATTTTGTTATGGGAAAGTATGATTATATGACGTCTGTGGATGCGGCAAGGGATTATTTCGATGAGCTTGGAGCACCCGAAAAAGATTTTGTTGTATTTGAAGAGTCCGCTCATTACCCACAGTTCGAGGAGAAAGAACGATTTGCAGCGTGGTTGATGGGGGTATTTAACTTTTGAATAAGCGAGGGATCTTGATGGAGCAACTTAATACTAAACTCATAACTAGACTTGCATTACCGGAGGAAGCTTCCATTGTGTTGAACCTATGGCAAGAGTCTGCCCGGTGGCTGAACTCCAAAGAGATATTTCAATGGCGTCCTGAGTATTTCAATTTGGAACAAGTAAATGAATTCATGACGGATGGATCTGACGTATATCTTGCTGAAATAAATCACGAAATCGTAGGGACGTATACCTTAACGTGGTCAGACCCCCTGATCTGGGAAGAACTCGACAACACTAATTCCGGATACATACACCGATTTGCAGTGAATAGAGATTTTAAAGGGCAAAATATAGGCCTGCTCCTTCTAAAATCAGCAGAAGAGAACATTAGGCAAAAAGGTAAAACCTTGATCCGGCTGGATTGCATGGCAGATAACCTGAGACTTAATCAATACTATAAGGACTATGGATTCCAATACATCCGCAGAATGAAACAGGGGAACTGGAGCGCCAGTCTGTATGAAAAACAATGATGGTGTCTCTATCGACTTCATTAAGCTCGTAAGTGTATAAAAAGGGGGATTATTCATGCTTTTATCCTATCATCCAATGAAAATAGCTGATGCAGGAAAAATCGTTACCTGGAAGTATGAAGAGGAATACGCTATGTACAGTTTCTCTGAATCCAATGAAGATATTCAAGAATTGATGAATGGGGAGTACTTTTCAGTCCTGGATGAGCTGGAGAGGTTAGTAGGATTTATTTGTTGTGGGGAATCAGCACGTGTACCGGGAGGAACCTCAATCGGACTGTATCAAGAAGAAGGATATCTGGATATAGGTCTTGGATTAGATCCAGATCTGACAGGACAAAAGATAGGGTCTGTGTTCCTTAAACAAAGTTTAGTATTCTTGCAAAACCATTTCAAAAGTTCTCAGTTTCGGCTGGTTGTTGCCACATTCAACGAACGAGCAATTAAAGTGTATGAGCGGACAGGCTTTAAAAGAGATAAGAAGTTCTATAGCAAAGTGCATGACGAGGACAGGTTATTTATCAGTATGAAAATGAAAATGCCCATATACTCTTTCGAAGAAATAACGGAGCAGGATTTGACTGAAGTCAGAGAAATATATAACTACTATGTCTCCAACACGACTATCTCATTTCATACTGAAGAATTGACTCTGGAAGAAATCAAGGCTTCTGTCATGAACATAAATCCGCGCTTTAAATCGTTTGTCATTAAAGAAGAGAACGAAATTCAAGGATATGTGCTAATTACCCAATACAAGAGCAAACAAGCCTACGACTTCTCGGGAGAAGTAACCATTTATTTGAAACCGGATATTGTAGGGAAGGGCATTGGTGCAACGGCACTGCGATTTATAGAGAATGTTGCGCGCGAGCAAGGGTTCTACACCTTGATTGCTACGGTATGCATGGAAAACACACGCAGCAAGTCCATGTTCGAAAAGCATGGGTATGAGCAATGTGCGATGTTTAAAGGCGTGGGATATAAATTTGATCGCAGATTGGATATTGGTAGTTTCCAAAAGGTGTTGTAACGTATGAATAATATTCAATATAATCTAAAATTCGAAAAACTCGTCGCTGAATTAGAACTTGGTGAGTTGATCAGTACACCCAAGGCAATCTCGGGTGGGCTTTTACATCGCATGTATGCCATTGAAACTACACATGCCAAATATGCTGTGAAAGCACTGAATCCTCAAATTATGAGTAGACCTACAGCTATGCAAAATTATATTCAATCCGAAAAAATAGCAAACGTGGCAGCAAATTTTATCGATGCTCAACCTGCCAAAGTGATAAGCGGTTCTTCGATGCAGATCTTAGATCATCAATGTTATCTTATATTTGACTGGATCGATGGTAATAGTCTGGAGCTTCATGAAGTAACCGAAACCCATTGTGAGCATATGGGCATGATTCTTGCGGATATTCATAAAACTGATTTTTCACAGCTTCATATTCCTGACCTTCAGTTGGATGATTCCAAAGAAATCGATTGGAATGATTATTTAACCAAAGGGCAGAAAGAAAATTCGGATTGGACAATCTTATTAGCTGACAACATTCAAAAGCTCTATGAGTGGAGTGCTCAGGCAAAAAATGCATCAGTAATAATGGCCTCAAATACAGTTATTAGCCATAGAGATCTTGAACCTAAGAACGTGATGTGGCAGCAGGACAACCCCATCATTATTGATTGGGAATCAGCGGGTTATATCAATCCGATGCATGATCTGGTGGAAACAGCGATGTATTGGTCGGTAGATCATACCGGAATCGTAGAAAAAGAAAGGTTCTTGGCTTTTATAAATGGATATCGGTCTCGAGTGGGGAATTTAAACGCCAATTGGAGAATGGTTCTGGAAAAGGGCTTTGCCGGAAAATTGGATTGGCTCGAATACAGTCTAAAACGCTCTTTGTGGATTGAATGCACAGACGATGAAGAGCAACAGTTGGGAACATCACAAGTCACATGGACTATAAAGGCTTTAAAACAATACGAGGATATGATCTCAGATGTTGAGCACTGGTTGAGTAGCTAAATCCGAGATAATTGTTATCCGATACAGGAAGGGGTGACTAACATGGCAAACACTAAAGGAACACTAAGAACATGCGAACAAGGGCATTCCTATTACAAAAGTAGCGATTGTCCAACTTGTCCGGTATGTGAGAAGGAACGGAAACCGAAAGAAGGATTTCTTTCGGTTCTGTCTGCACCCGCCAGACGTGCGCTGGAGAATCAGGGAATTACGACATTACGACTACTCTCGCAATACACAGAAAGAGAGATTCTGAAGCTGCACGGGATCGGGCCTTCTGCGATGCCAAAACTTCGACAAGCACTTGAAGAAGAGGGATTATCTTTTAAAGAGTAACCCTCTTTTTTTGGTCAATGGCTTTAATTGGAGAAATTGGTATCGCATCACTTCCTCGCGTTGTATAATATTACAGTTGTGTAAAAGTGCAATTATTTCAATACCTTGTACCTTCATTGACGACAGAGACTTGGGAGCTCATAACTTCCAAACAATCTGATTATTATCACCCATGGTGGGGTCCGGTTCTCATTTTTGAAACGGTATATAATGTGCTATTTTTAGTATTTAGCGTATATACGCTGATTACGTTTTATAGAAAGAAATCGATATTCCCTCGTCTTATGATTATGTTTTACAGTGTTAGTCTAGCCGTGGGCATCATTGATTATCTGTTGTTACTTCAGATTCCTATGGCGGTAGAGCTTGAGGATGGAAGTTCGTTAAAAGGGATAGGTAGGACGATACTCACCTGTGCCATATGGATTCCTTATTTTATAAAATCAGTTCGAGTTCACAATACGTTTGTCAGATAAAAACATAAGCCCCGACCTAAGATGGAAGATCTATGGTCGGGGTTTGTTATAAGAGATTCAAATAGAGGAGGGATATTTTGAAGATTTTCTTAGTAAGACACGGGATGGATGAGGAAGGCTACAGAGGTGGCTGGAGTCAACGAGGGCTCATTGAAGAAGGTGTTACTCAATCGGAGAGACTCGGAGATTACCTGTACCATCATTCAGAAAACTATAAGATAAACACGGTGATTAGCAGTGATCTACCGCGTGCAGTCCAGACTGCCAAAGAGCTTGAAAAAAGACTGAACATAAAGGGGCTTTATCTGAAAGACTGGAGAGAAATGAACAACGGAGATTTGGCTGGAATGCCAAATAAGGAAGCAGAAGTGAAATATGCAGGAGTTTATTTTAACACTCTTGGAATGGATACCCCGTTTCCAGGAGGAGAAAGTCCTCGGAATTTTTATAACAGAATATGTACATCCTTTCGGGATTTATGCCGAAGTATAGAGGAGCAACAGATCAAATCGAATGTTCTACTGGTCACGCACGGCGGAGTAATCAACATCCTTTATTATCTCTTAGGAAACCAAAATTGGACCAATACATCGGTGTTTCATTCTATTGGGAATACCAGTGTTCATACGCTTGAAAAAGGAGTAAATGGTTGGGAGTTTAGCAGTATGAATATGATGAGTCATCTAGGTTAGAAAAGGGAGTATATAAAAACAATTTTCACAACAGTTAATTCTTTTAATCATAATAAAGACTGCCGACAGGTGCCGTCAGTCTTTATATATATTATTTAATTGATCTGAAGCAGACGTACTATTTCACCATCTATTATTTCTTCACTAGTTTTTATAAACCCTAAAGATTCATACAACTTTCCTGCAATTAGATTATCTGGTCGGTGTCCAATCATTATTCTTGTGCATTTTGAAATACTCATAAGCTGAATCAAAGTTTTCATTGCTGCCTTGCCATAACCTTTACCTTGATGCTTCTCGTCAATCATTATGGCAGGAATCCAGTAGTTATCATCCCTGTCTGGGTTCGCACAGAATACGAGAAAACCGACTAAAACCTCTTCCGAGTAAATAGCACGTAATTCAAAATCATCAACATATTTAGATTCAGCAATCCAATAAACGACAGGTGCAGGAAAGATATTAAGCTGTTCTGGCTTAACTTTAAGCTGGGTACATTCATACCAATTTTCATTAGACACTGGCTTTAATACAACTACCATTCGGAGTTCCTCCCAAATTTTACTTTGCAGAGGAATTTATCCTCTGCACTTACTTCGTATCCTTCCTAAAAATCATTGCAACATGGTTATTCTTCATACCACATCACTCCTTTCGAAATGAAAAAACTCTAATGTAGGTTAGTAGGTTATTTGCTATTTTGTTTAATATATCCTTCTTTTATCAGTGAAAATAGATTGAACATATCAATCATTTCAAAACAAATAGTGAGAAAATGGCCTACTACGCTACAATGGAATGAAATGGAAGTATAAGGAGGTTGCCGATATGAGTGATAAACCAAGTGATTTGTTGCGTGGGTTGAAGTCCTTGTCTGGACCTTTTCCAGCTTGGAATACCGAGCTTTTACCGGATCAACCAGGGGATCTTTTTCTGGATTGGCTGAGACTGGCTATAGATTACGGGGTGAAAGAACCTCATGCGATGACGATTTCGACAGTGGATTCGAATGGTTTTCCAGATGCAAGAGTATTGATAATGAAAGACGTAGTTGACGAAGCTTTTTATTTTGCATCTGGCTCGGAGAGTCGAAAAGGACAGCAGCTGGAGAACAATCGGCATGTGGCACTGACCTTTTACTGGCCTACATTGGGCAGACAGATCCGCATAAGGGGAGAAGCCGTGGATATGGGCGAGGAAGCAGGTGCAGCGGATTTTCGGAAAAGATCGGCAGGTGCGCGCGCAGTTGCGATGACAGGACGACAGAGTCAGGAGCTGGAGAGTGAGGAAGAATTGGAACGCGCCATTGCCGCTCAGAAAGAGCGGATCAGCCGAGATCCTGATGTTGTGACACCGAATTGGAGACTGTACGCCGTGAACGCAAAGGAAGTTGAGTTCTGGCAGGGAGACTCGGAACGAAAGCATGTGCGAATTCAATATATTCTGCATCAAGGGCAATGGAAGCACCAGAGGTTATGGCCGTGATTTTATAAAGGGGGAAATTGTGTGAGTCGTAGAACTACAGGGACACTGCTGCTTGTCATAGCGGCATTTCTGTACGGTGTTCGATATTTGAGTGCTGCCATTTTTGGTTCTGGTGTGGCTTCGTGGAATTCGGAATTGTTTCAGGAGATGCTGAATTATGTTGGAACAGCTCCGCGAAATTTGAGTGTGTTTGCTTTAATCCTGGGCTTGTTCTATTTAATATGGGCGGAATATGAAGCAACCAGCTCCAAAACCAAAGAAAGTCTCAAGCGTTTTGTGAGTTATGAAACTGTAGATCAAGAAGCGCCAAGCCAGAACAAAACAGAATAACTGGATAGTGTGATTCCTTATCAATAACGGTTGTTAAACTAATTTGAATAAGCCGGGGAGGCATACATATGAAGTCCATTGAAAGTTATTTTGACCCATTTCCGGTATTGGAAACAGAACGATTGCTCCTTAGGCCCATTACCTATGCTGATCTGGATGAGATGTACCGTTATTGCGCGGTTCCTGCTGTATCGGAGTACACAACTTGGGACGCACATCAGAGCAAGGAGGATACGAAAGCCTTTATTGATTTTGTCATGAGTCGATATGAGGTGGATAAGCTGGGGCCATGGGGAATCGAGGATAAACAAACAAAGAAGTTGATTGGCAGCTGCAATTATTTGGGGTGTGACAGTAACAGTATGAGGGTGGAATTGGGTTATGTGTTATCCAACGAGTATTGGGGCCAAGGAATCATGACGGAAGCGGTTAGCCGAATCATTCAATTTGGATTTGAAGACATCGGGTTGGAACGCATTCAGGCTAAATGTCTGGTGGGTAACATCGGTTCCGCAAAGGTCATGGAAAAGACAGGCATGAAATTCGAAGGGCTTTTACGGAGTTATATGAAAATTAAAAACGAAATGCAGGATTTGAATTTGTATGCGATGACCAGAGAAGATTTTCAATCGTTATAACCTGCTGAACATGTTTGAAAGGAATGTTAATGTTGACCAAAGGAATGCTATTTGTTGTCCTTTTTATGACTCTTTTAAGTACCTCTGAAGTATCCGATAGTCTGTCCGAAGTCTCTAATCTGTCTCCTGCGCCTACGATATTTACAGAAGAAGAATTTAAAGTTCAGAATAAAGCAAAGAATATCACCGTTAAAATCGGAGATACTCGAGCAGAGGTTGAGCAGCAGTTGGGGAAACACGTGGATTATTATTATCATACGAATGTTTACCAGTATAAAGGTATGTGGATTCATTACAAAGAAGGAATTGTGGATGGAATCGTGATCGATGATGCGGCAGCAAAATCAAAAAAATATAAAACGCCAAGTGGCATAGGTTATGGAAGTACAATTCAAGAAGTAATCCAGCAATACGGAAAGAAAGCCTTTATTGATTCTAATCAAAGAAAAGTACGCTCAATTACGTATCTCATGGAGAGAGATAAACAAGGAAACTACAGTGTAATAACGTCATTTGATAAATTCGTACTTGAAGGTGGCTATGAAAATTTGATGATTTTATCCATGGTGCTCGATCAGCAAAGTCGTGTGTCATTCTTGATGATTGCAGACTATGAATTTGCATATCATCCTGAGCATAGATGGACTGAAACTCAATAAAATGGCTGGGGTTTACTCTGTTTTTTACATCCCAACGTACATAATGTCATATCGTGCATCTACCGAGATCCGCTATAATCTCCAAGTTGAAAAAACATGGATAAGGAATCGGGAGGTGCATTGAATTGACAGCTAAAAACAAATATAAATCACTTGAACTTGAAACACCCGGCGTATATGAACTGGAAGGACTGGAGGTCGGCGTGACCTCCAATTGCAATTACAAATGTGACTATTGCTGCGCCTACAATCGAGACGATGGGCAATGCATTAGCGGTCAGGAAGTGATTCGGATCATTAGTGAGCTTCCGCGGCTCAAGCGAGTGCGTTTGTCCGGGGGAGAGGTGACCCTGAAATATCAGGATTGTCTGGAGATTGTGACGTATTGCGGGAAACACGGTATCGACACGCAATTAAATACCAATGCCAGCCTGCTAACGGAAGAACGAATTCATGCTTTGCGGGATGCCGGCTTGTCCAACATTCATATTTCGTTCAACTATACAGATCGGGATGCATATGCTGCGTATTACCGTGTACACCCCCGCATGTATGAGCGATTGGAGCACAACATTCGTCTTTGTACTGAAGCGGGGCTGGAGACCGTCTTGGAGACGCTACTATTTGAAGGCACCCAAGCGAACATGCAGGCTATTAGCGATAAAGTATATGAACTGGGTGTGCGCATCCATGAGATACAGAACAGTATCGTGATGCCACACAGTCATTGGAGCAAGATCGTCTCCAAAGAATCACTCATCCACTCCGTAAACGAGCTCATTAAGCAGAAGAAGGAAGAGACGACGTTATATTTTACCTGTATGGATCGTTTTGCTGAACAACTGGGTTTGCGTGAACAGCCTGGTGTCTACTTCTCCAATTGTGTGGATGGGACCAAACAGCTGCATTTGCACGGCAATGGGGATATTCTCATCTGTGAGTTATGCCATCCAGTCGTGATTGGTAATATCTATCAGGGTACATCTTTAAAGGATATCTATACCAAGCAGCCTCAAGTGTTAACGAATTATCTAGAAAAGCAGCCCTGCCCTGCATACGATGCTCTCTTTGTAAGTGAATAGTCACGTTTATAGAAAGCTGTTTAGCATCGTACTTGTCCCTATTCGGGGTACATATATAGATTGAGATCCATCATTATCACTCATATGGAAGGTTGTCTGATTTCCTCTCGGGGGAAAGGATGACCTTCTTTCTTTGCGTTCGCCTGTTTCAGATTCATTTAAGCTAGCCCGCCTATGATGAGCCTTAAGAACTTAGATGAAGAGGTGAACTTCACATGATGAAGATCTATCCAAAAACCAACGAGAACGACCCATATAAAAATTCAAAACCAAGGCGCAAATGGCTGATGATCACCCTTGTTATTGTTCTGGGCCTTGGTACCGTGATATACAGCCTAGCAGATCGCTACTTAATCCGGCATGTGCAGGTTGTTGTAGCGGATGACAATACATCAGCAACCAGCACCTCCAGTGATACTTCAACACAGGCGACTGAAGTGAATGCAACGTCAGATGACTGGAACTATTCCAGCGATGATATGCAGGTCAAAATCGATAAGGTGCAGACTGGGTCCGGCTCAGATCAGATTACGTATTACGTCGCAGATGTACAGCTGACAGATGCGAGCAGCCTGGGCTCGGCTCTGGCAGATAACAGCTTTGGCACGAATATTACCGAAAACACCTCAGAGATAGCAGCGGCCAACAACGCCATCTTTGCGATCAATGGTGACTACTACGGCTTCCGTGATGACGGGGTGATTATCCGCAATGGTACGGTATATCGGGATGATCCGGTGCGTGATGCGATGGCATTGTTCAGTGATGGCACGATGAAGACATATAACGAGACGGAAGTATCCTCATCGGAACTGCTGGCGGAAGGCGCGACCAATACGTTATCTTTTGGACCAATTCTGATTCAAGACGGCCAGATTGTAAGTGACTTCAGCAGTGTGAAAATCGATAACAACTTTGGTAACCGGTCGATCCAGGATGCCAATCCGAGAACTGCAATCGGCATGATCGCCCCGAATCATTATGTATTTGTTGTGGTTGACGGACGGCAGGATGATAGCCGTGGCATGACGCTGGCAGAGCTTGCCGATGTCATGAAAGGTCTTGGAGCAACGGAAGCCTACAATCTGGACGGCGGCGGTTCATCCACAATGTATTTCATGGGTCGGGTTGTTAATAATCCGCTGGGGAGAAACCAGGAACGCGGCGTAAGTGACATCCTTTATCTGAAAGAGGGACAATGATCATGACCATATTAATTCCATCATACGAACCGGATGTTCGTTTATTAAATCTCGTGTTACAGTTGCAGACGTTTCAGTTAGGACCCATTGTCATTGTAGATGATGGCAGCGGTTCAGGTTACAGGGGGATTTTCGAGACGGCAGAAGCTTATGGGTGTACAGTCCTGACACATACGGTCAATCTGGGCAAGGGACGTGCGCTCAAGACAGGATTCCAACATATCAAGGAACATGGCCCACAGGGCGGTATTGTATGCGCAGACAGCGATGGACAGCATCTGCCGCATGATATCAAACGCATCTTTGATGTACTATTGGAGCAAACGACCCCGGGGATTGTACTGGGAAGCCGTCGGTTCAGTGGAACCATTCCAGCGCGCAGTCGTTTTGGCAACACGGTCACACGAGGCGTCTTTTCTCTCACGACAGGTACGAAAGTATATGATACCCAGACAGGCCTGCGAGGTCTTCCATTCTCGATGCTGGACTGGCTGTGCCAGATCCCTGGAGAACGATTTGAATACGAGATGAACATGCTGCTAACAGCGCATAAAGAAGGGTATGAGATCACAGAGGAGTTTATAGATACGGTCTATCTGGATCATAACAAATCCTCTCATTTTCGCCCATTGATAGATTCATTCCGTATTTATATGCCAATTCTGATGTTCAGTACGTCTTCGGTGTTATCGGCCTTGATCGATTTTGGCTTACTGTTCGTGATCCAGTACTTCACGCATAATCTGTTCCTATCGGTCGTTGCAGCGAGACTTTGCAGCTCCATCTTCAACTATACGATCAATCGGAAGTATGTATTTTCAGCCGGGAAAACGACCAGGGTCCGTCAATCTTTACCGAAATACTTCTCATTGGTCATTCTGGTGCTGCTATTAAATTACGGATTGTTGTACTTCTACAATGAAAAACTGATTATCCCACTGATTGCAGCCAAGCTGTTAACAGAGGTGTCGATCTTTGTGTTCAGCTATTGGGCGCAGCGCAGATTTGTATATTAACTTTGTATATTAAAACTCATAGACCAAAAGAAGACACGGCCACTCAAAAGAATATCATGCGCTTCTTGGTAATAAAAAAGGTCGAGAACAGGGTAAAGGATACCCCTGTTCTCGACCTTTTAAACTCAAAGGAGGACGAGCGTTACATCAGTTTCTTAATCTCATCCTTCAGAATTTCGGACTGGGTGCCGAAGATGACCTGCACAGCTCCGCCACCAAGCCTCATGATGCCAGAAGCGCCAAGCTGTTTGAGCGCCTGGTCGTTGACGGCTTTGTCGTCTTTAACAACAAGACGGAGGCGAGTGATGCAGGCATCGATGCTCTCGATATTATCTGTTCCACCGATCTGGGCGAGCACTTTTCCAGCCTTGGTGTCGGCAGACGCCGCTGCCACGGCGGAAGCATTAGTGGCCACATCGGTATCATAAGCGTCATCCTCGCGCCCCGGCGTTTTCAGGTTGAACTTGAGAATCATGAACCGGAACAGGAAATAATAGACGACTGCAAATGCGAGTCCGACTGGAATCATGAGCAGTGGATTGGTCGATAGCTTCATGTTCACGAGGTAATCAATCAGACCTGCCGAGAAGGCGAAGCCAAGCTTAACATTCAGTAGATACATGATCAGGGCCGCTGCACCGGTAAGAATAGCGTGCATCACATACAGCAGAGGCGCCGCGAACATGAAGGAGAACTCGAGCGGTTCGGTAATACCCGTTAAGAACGAAGCCACCGCTGCGCCGATAAAGATCGAAGCGACCATTTTGCGCTTTTCAGGTCTGGCTGTATGAATCAAGGCAAGCGCCGCCGCCGGAAGAGCGAACATCATAATCGGGAAGAATCCAGACATGAACATGCCTGCCGTAGGGTCTCCGTTGAAGAAACGGGTCAGGTCGCCGTGCACGACTTCCCCGGCTGCATTGGTATAATCCCCGATCTGGAACCAGGCGATGGAGTTGAGGACATGATGCAGACCGAGCGGGATGAGCAGGCGGTTGGCGATCATGAACACCATGGAGCCAAAGCCGCCAAAGCCTACAATCCAGGCGCCGAAAGCGCCGATGGCATCCTGAATCGGGCTCCAGATCATGCCGATCAGGATGGCCAACACCAGCATGGAGCCGGCGGTGACCATCGGCACAAAGCGTTTGCCGGAGAAGAAGCCGAGCCAGTCAGGAAGCTTGATATTGTGGTATTTATTATACATATAGGCTGCAAGCAGTCCGGCAAATATCCCGCCCAAAACGCCCGTATCCAGCTTGACATCGTCAGGAATATAACCGAATACACCTGGAACGGCTCCCAGAATCCGTATTAGCACCATATAAGCGATCAGGGCGGAAAGAGCGGCGACCGCATCCCCCGCCAGTCCGATAGCCACCCCGATGGCGAAGATGAGCGCAAGGTTGCCAAAGATCGCCCCCGCTCCCTCATTCATGAATGGAACTACATACTGATTGAGAAATCCCCCTATCACGGGTCCAAGCGGAATGTCCTTTTCATAATTAAGAAGACCCAAGCCTTGAAGAATACCTGCTGCAGGCAGGGTTGCTACAGGAAGCATCAGGGATTTCCCTAGCTTTTGCAATGCTTTCAGCATATTGTTCTTCCTTTCTTTTTTAGATTCATGTTATTTGGGCAAGCTGACTTTCATGATAGTTCCCAAGCCTGCTTCTACGTTGCCATACGTCGGGTGTGACTCCCACGGCTGTTCTGACGCATTCGCAACGATGACAGGGGTGATGACCGGATAACCAGCCAAAGCGATAGCATTCAGGTCAAATTCGATCAGGGTCTGACCGACAGCGACCTGATCCCCGATCTGCACTTGGGGGGTGAAGCCCTGTCCTTTCAGACTGACAGTATTCATACCGATATGCAGCAGCAGCTGCAGCCCGGAAGCATGCTCAATCATGACGGCATGATGCGATTTAATCAGGTGCACTACAGTGCCGTTGATAGGGGCGACCAGCCTGCCCTCCTGGGGAATCACTGCAACTCCTGGACCCATTAGTCCTTGTGCGAACGCTTCGTCAGGCACTTCTTCCAAACTGACGCAGGTTCCGGTGAGCGGGGAGACGATGGATATTGTCTCAGAATTTTTAGCAGATTTGTTGTTTTTCCATTTCCAGATCATTGTGTGTTGTCCTCTCTGTTGTTGGTTTTGGCATGGGTTTGAAAAAGCCGGTATAAATGCATGGCGAGAAAAGCCGTTTCTTCCTCGGGTACCTCTGTACCCAAATCTTCGGCCATGACAGCACTTAGCTTTCTGGCCAGCTGGTATTCGGATGGATAACCATTTTGCACATATTGTGCGAAGGTGGGGGACGTTATCGGCTCCTGATACAGGCGTTCCATGGAAAAGCGCAGGTGTATCAGGAGTCTTGCCTGGCCAAGGCTGCCCTGCCCAAAGCGAATGCCACCCTGCTCTTCAATAATGGACTGAAGCTTCCTGATTACATTTGATACCTTAACCAGCTGTCCGACAGGGACGTGATTTACGGAGGAGTACACATGGTATGTCAGGAACCCCGCCTCATCCTCCGGAACCTCTACGGCAAAGGCCTCCCCGATCATGGCCGCCGCTTCCGAAGCGATTTTGAATTCTTTCGGAAAACTGAGCTTTGTCTCCGTAAGGAAAGGATTCAGAATCTCCATGCCGTTGCGGAGCCGATATAAGGTGAACTGAATATGACTTGGAAGAGCAAGATAGATCTTGTCATTCAGCTTGCCAGGAAACTGATCAGCGATGAGACGGATAATCTGGTCAGAGATTTCGATGACATTGGGGTCCAAGTCCTTCATCAGCTCCTGCGCCTGCCCCCACTCCTCCCGGTCCTCCAGCCGGAACCTTTTCTCAATCCGCGGATCATCGGCCTGAATGGTGCTTTCCCCTTTGAACGCAAATCCCAAGCCTTTGCCGATTAGCACGTACTCCTTGGTACTCTGGTGCGACCGGGCCAGGACAATATTGCTGCCGACGACCCGCTCCACCTGCAGCAGCATTCCTTTACTCACGGTTCACCGCCTCCTCGTCTCTAAAGTTAGCGCTTCCAGGTCCCGGAAACGGCAAAAAGAGCCAAGAAGCGAGTATAGTCTCATGTTCGCTTCTTGGCTCATGCCCTCTGGAATGGTAACACGCCAATTCATTTTATGTTTTTTATGCAGTACGTTCTTCCTACATAATATAGAAGCTGATCTGCCGCCGTCAACCATAATTTTGTCATCCGTCTGTTCGTCGTTTAATATAGGGGATGTTAAATGAAAAGGTACCTTCGCCATGAAAGACTGATGAGGGGAAGCAACTGCGTCTATTCGGCTTCGATTCTCATGGATTATCTGACGGACTGCGCGCTTCTCGGGCACACCCGCTTTCTGCATATGAACGCTTTGCAATCCGATCCAGGCTATCAGATGGTCAAAGAAATCGAGCGATTCCCGGACGAAAGCACGTGACGAACGGCCTCAATCCCTGCTATCAAGGTCGTCCTTCGTACAAGGTGTGGCAGGAACGGGAGAACTCATCCACATTCCGAATTCATGTTAAAAAGATATGGGAGGAATAATTTATGGTTCCACAACGAGTGAGTCTGGTCACCATTGGTGCAATGCATCTGCCTGAGCTGCGTTCGTTCTATCAGAAGCTTGGGTGGAGTGAGAACGCAATCAGTTCAGATCAATACAGTGTTTTTGAAACAACAGGTGTATTGCTATCGTTATATCCCATTCAGGAGCTGGAGAAAGATACTGGGATGATATTCAGTGCATCTGATGGGTTGAAAGGAACGCTGCTGGCCATCAATGTGGATCAAGCGGAAGACGTTGACGATACCATTGTGAATATCCGCGCTGCCGGAGGCAATGTAATCAGAGAGCCATATGACGCTGCCTGGGGCGGGAGAATCGCTTATTTCCTGGACCCGGAGAATAACTGCTGGGAAGTCACTTGGAATCCAACCGCCGTATTTGATGAAAAAGGAGCCATGATCACATTTTAGGGTGAAATGAGTGTGACCGGATGTTGAATCGTGTTCGCAAAGATTTGCGTTATTATCTTCAGGAACATCAGGATCGGAACAACCTCATCTTGCATTATTTCGCATTTTTATCGGCGTTTGCGGCTTGGATTTTCTTGTTTATTAATTTTAAAGTCATGCTGGTTCTGACACTTATCCATTACGCCCTTTCCTGGATTGGGCACTTCTATTTCGAAGGCAACAAACCGGCAGCATTCCGATATCCGCATATCGGTTTTTATGCCGGCTTCACCTGGTTTTTTATCAGGACCATTGAGATCATCACCCGCAAAGAAATCATCCATCCGTGGATCAATAAACAGGACTGAAACCAGCAGGAGTCGAACTTTATAAAATAGGAGTGTGTCTATGTATCTTCGAAGTGTGGAGTTACTGTCTGCTAAAGTCGAGAATCCGGATCAGTATCCGTTTCACATACCGTCCATACAGTCTCTGGAGCGATTGGAATTTAACAATAACATTACGTTCTTTGTTGGTGAGAATGGATCGGGTAAGTCCACGCTGCTGGAGGGCATCGCTCATCAATGTGGATTTAACACAGCAGGGGGCGGGAAAAATAATGCATTTGAGATTGATGCTGCTGAATCATCATTAGGTGACTATTTGCGTCTATCCTGGTTGCCCAAAATCACGAATGGTTTCTTCATGCGCTCGGAGTCCTTTTATCAATTTGCATCGCATGTAGATGAATTGGGGCCGGAGTCGCTCAAGTATTATGGTGGGCGTTCGTTGCATGAACAATCCCACGGGGAGTCTTTTCTCAATCTGTTCGTGAACCGATTCAATTCCAAAGGCATTTATCTGCTCGATGAGCCCGAAGCCGCCTTATCGCCAGCCCGTCAACTCTCCTTGTTACGCATTCTTCATGATCTATCAGGCACTTCCCAATTTATTATCGCGACGCATTCGCCGATTCTACTGGGATATCCGGGAGCATGCATCCTGAGCTTCGACGATGGTGGTATTCAGGACGTAGAGTATGAAGATACAGAACATTATCAGATCACCCGCAGTTTCCTGGAAAATCGCGACCGGATGCTGAATGAGTTGTTCAAGGATTAGTGAAGGAGTGACTCATGTGCGTACAATTAATCTCTCTGATCCATATATGACAGTTATCATTCAGCAGCCGAAGACCAAAGAAGAGGTTAAGAAAATATTGCTGGGATTAAAAAAGTGTGCAGAAGAAGATTCAGATTTCGTGGTATATACCCAGGATACTCGGAAGCAGATCATTATTGCGGGACAAGGGGAACAGCAATTGCAAGGAACAATCGGACGTCTAAGAGATGAGTTTGGTTTGGAGATAGATGCTCTGAAACCGCAGGTTCTCTATAAGACATCGATACAAGAAACAGTTCAATCCGAAGGAAGATATGTTAGACAGACGGGAGGGATACATCAGTACGGTCACTGTTGGATCGAGCTTGAACCCAAATCAAGGGATAGCGGTTTTGAGTTTATAAATAAAATTATCGATGATTATGTCATACCTGATGAATATATTCCCCCGGTCAGAAGCGGAATCGAAGAAATGATGATCAGAGGTATATTCGGCCATTTTCCAGTGGTAGATGTAAAAGTAACGCTGTTCGATGGATCGTTTCATTCATTCGATTCGAAAGTAATGTCGTTTAAAATTGCTGCATCCTTGGCATTCCGTGATGGTTTTAAACGAGCCAACCCCGTACTTCTTGAACCTGTAATGAAGGTATCCATGACTACTATGAAAAGCCAAATTCCAGTTTACTTGGAAGTGTTACCTTCACTTAGAGCACGAAACATAAACTTTGATTCTGAAAATGGGAAGAGCATAATCACGGCAGATATTCCTTTAAAAGAATGGTTGAGTTTCCATGAGCAATGTCATGAATTACCTGTAACAAATGATCATTATTCAATCGAGTTTGGATATTACGACGTAGTTCCAGTGCATCTTTACGAAACAATAATCCAAGAATCAAACCTAGAAGATGCGTACTATACCGATTTGTTTGGCTGGGAGAAGTGGGGCAAGGAAAACGAGGAAAGGTATTTGAACGATTTCGTAGAGACATTTTGGGAGGAGGGGAGTCGAATATGAGTACAAAATTGGTGTTGTTGGACCAACTCGCTGCCTGTCATCATGACAAAAGCTGGTTTGTCCCGCTGGACGAGATGTTACGTGATGTAACCGCTACGCAGGCCTTATCGCTGAATGATGAGGGGCAATCCATCTGGAGGTTGGTGAATCATCTGACTTTCTGGAATGAAACTTGGTTGGATCGGTTCATTAAGGGTGAAGTGGTTATGGACAATAGCATAAATAATGATGAGACGTTCATTATTAACCCATCCCAGGTAAGTGAAGAAGATTGGCAGAAAAGCATTGCACGCGTTGGTGCAACATTTAGTCGCTGGATACAGGTTGTAGAGGAAAGTGATGATGCAAAATTAGGGATGACCATCCCATCGTACTTCAATGCCCCATGGTGGAATGTCATATCCAATCTGTGTATTCATAATGCGTATCATATTGGACAGATCATGATGCTGAGAAAGAAAGTAAGAGGAGAGATGATATGAAAATAGGTTTTCTGATCGTGGATATGCAAGAGAGTGTTGTACGAGATAAGTTGGATCAAAAAGCAATAGACCGCGCTTGTGAATATATTAATCATGTTGCAGACGTACTCCGTTCGAACGACCAGGTGGTTGTTCATGTACAAGACGTGGAAGGGATGGAGGATTCCAATGCTGAGGCGCATCGTATTATTTCTGAGATTGATGTGAATGAGAAGGATCTGACAGTTACGAAGGAGAGTTCCAACGCATTCTGGCAAACAGACTTGGAGCAGATTCTGAAGAGTATCGGTATTGAGCTGTTGATCATATCGGGATTTGCCGCCGAGGAATGTGTTCTGTTTACCTATAATGGCGCGATGGAGCGAGGATTTAGACCGGTCATGTTGCAAAATGGGATTCTAAGTACGCATTCCGAAGCGGTGATTTCAACCTACAGAGACCGGAACGTGATTTCTTATCCTGTAGTTAATTATCTAATCAAATAAGTGTCGATCGGTTAATTACAGATATCATTGATTACTGTAAAATGGAGGTGATGGTTATAAATATGCTTAGCATCGCATTGGTCATGTGGATTGCAGTAGGGTTAGTACTTTTCGTTCAGGGGTTGAAGAAAGGATCGCCACTTATGCTGTTTTTCGGTGTGATATCGATCCTGGCTCCCATACTTACGTTTATAGGTTGGCTGACTTTTTTACCTTTTGTTAATCCCGTTGCACTTGCTATTGCATACCTAGGGAAGAAAAGGCAAACGACAAATATGCTTAAACAGACTCTGTAAAGGGTCTATTTTTTTCTACATAAGTATTTCTTCATGACTGGAGACTTCACGATTTAAATCAAACTTTGCCTATATCTGCTGTAGTTGAAACGATATATTGAGAGCAGGACACAGCAAGCATACTGTGTATATCGATAAGGATGAGCGTAAATCACATGATAAGGGAGATATGCAATGATGATGAATGTACAAATCACGAGTATTTTGGCAGAAAAGAAGGAATTATTTCTTAACCTGTACAACTTGTATTTATATGATCTTTCCGAATTCTCGGGTGAGGATTTGCTAGAAGAGGGGAAATTCGATCCAACGAATACCTATCTCTATCTGGAACGGGCAGAATTACATCCGTTTTTTATTCTATTTGAAGGCAAGATAATCGGATTTGTGCTGGTTTGCTCTCCTCCATATGTAGATGATGATGCCGACTATACAGTTCAAGAGCTATTTCTGGTCAAAAAGTATCGTGGGCAAGGATTGGCGGCTCAAGCGGTTGATCTGGTGTTGGCACAATTTCAGGGCAGATTTAAAGTGGAGCAACTGGCCGATAACCGATCAGCTGTTTCATTCTGGAAAAAATACTATGAACAACATCACATTGAATATGTAGAGTCTGAGTATAGCATTGAAATTGAAAACATCGCTGGCAGCCATCGGATTCTGTCGCAGACGTTTGTACGTGCAAGAACGGACTAGATTTATGTGAATCGTAATTAGGAAGGATGATTATTTGTTTGTTATAGTAGCTTCAAAAGGCAGGCTTAAGTGGATTTCAGGAATATTTCAAGCAGAAGAGGTAGCGCTACATTACATGGAACAAATTCCCGAAGAGCTGAAAGAATACCAAAATTTAATTCATGTAGAGGAGATGAAATATCCTTTTTATATTATTGAGAGTCAAGGGGATTTTCAGTTTCTACCTAAAGACGAAGTGATTGTACTTTTCAATAATACGGACGTGTCGGAAGACGAAGATGAGGTGCACTTCAATATCTATACAGTTGATTCCGATTACAGACCGAAGAAGCCGGGCACAGACTATATGGGCGTACTTCATCATGACCATGTGACCAATGAATTTATTGAGAAGTACAATGAAGAAGGAATTGAGATTCTGGTCAGAAAAAGGATCTTTTAGATATTCGCATTTACCATACATGGGTTATGATGAATCCAAAGGGTTACTAGTCGGGGCGTAAGCCATTAGAAAGGAGCATGACTAATGACAAGTCGGATTGTCGTTACTGGCGGAGCTATTATTCGTGATCATACAGGGAGAATTCTACTGCAAAAAAGATCTGATTATGGCGATTGGGGATTACCTGGAGGTGGTATGGAGCCCGGTGAGAGTATTGAAGAAACTATGATTAGAGAAGTAAAAGAAGAAACGGGGCTTGACGTGAGTTCATATGAACTGGCATCCATCTACACAGGTGAGAAAATGAAATATACATATCCGGATGGCAACGAGGTTGTATTTGTAATGTTCCTGTTCAACGTCACCGCGGAGTTGGGTGGGAAACTTGATCATGATCAAACAACCCTTTTATTTAAAGATGAACAGAATGAATCGCTAGAGCTTGTTTTTAAAAGTCTAGATGAAATTGATATTTCCACAATCAACAAGGTACAGAAGCCTATGTTGGTAGATTTGATACAAGGGGAACTCACAATTCTGCGTTAAGCCCTAGAGGATATAAAGAAGATTTTGAGAGGGAATAGGGAAAATATAGTTTGTGAGTAAATTAAAATCCCCGATTTTAATAGAGATAGGAGCATTTATTATGCCTTGGCCCATGGTTCATTTTGCAATCACGTCTGAATTATTATCTGATCCAACCCCTGAATTTATAGTGGGAAGTATTGCACCTGACGCCATTCATGTGAGAACGAATGAAAGAGCCGAAAAGGCAAAAACTCATCTCATGCCAGAGGCAGGACGTTTCGCAACAGACGAAGAGCTCAGGGCATTTTTCAATTCAAACAAGAAACGTGCGCAGAGTGAGCCTAAGTTCATGCAATATTTGTGCGGGTACATTGCTCATGTATATACGGATCGGGATTGGACTTTCGAGATTTATCCCGCATATGAGGAACATGCCAGTGGACGAAGTATTTATACGGAGGATGTTACGAAGCTGGAATTTATGATTTTGAGAAAAGAGTCTGATGGCCATGATTTATTGAATAAGCTGGAAGCAGGTAAAGCTTTTGATTTGGGTGGATTGCTGGAGCGAGAGGTGTACCAGTATAGAAAAGAAAAAGTAGACTTTTTGAAAAACCTTGAAAATGAGCCCTTAGATGATTTGAACATTTTATCTATGGAAGCTATAGAAGAGTTTATACAAACAACGGCCCAAAGACTTAGACAATTGTTTACAAAGTGGGATGTGTTTGAAGATTTATGCTGCATTGCTTGAGCAAGGAGTGATATTTGTGAAGGTATACAAGAAACAAATCCGTAAAATGGTGATAAAAGATATTTTGTTCCTGTACGTTGTAGACGAGCAAGCACAAGACATTATAATCCGTATATTTTCGAATACGTATAAATCTACATTCGTGGAGTTTGTTGTCCCTTGGGAAGATACATGGGATATATTTGTCTATGAACCCAAGCTGATTTCTAATCTCATTCGACATGCATTAGAACAAGGATGGGACTGCCGCCAGAAAAATAATCGGATGAAATTCGACAACGCGACAAGTATCATAAGAGTGTTAATGGCAAAGAAAGAAGCTTGATGATGTGGGTTATACCATCTGATTCACTAGAAGACTTTAACAAGGAAAGTGGGAGGTATTCTAAATGAAACAACGGATTAGCCTGGCCCCATATAATGAGAAGTACCATCAAGACTTGGCTAGTTTTTCATTAAGTGATGAACAAATTCAATTTACTGCAATGCCTGCGGAAGTGATTGAGGAGGCATCGCAAAATCCGAACAAATATCCGGTAGTGATTTTAAATGATGAGACTCCAGTTGGTTTCTTCATATTACATAAAAATTCTGAATACGTAGAGGAAAGAGATACTTCCCGTACAATACTGGTACGTGCATTATCCATTACGTTGGAACATCAGGGGAACGGGTATGCACTCACTGCCATGAGGGAACTGCCTACACTGGTTAAGCAGCTTGATCCGAAAGTAGATGAAATTATTTTAGCTGTGAATGAGGGGAATATTGCAGCACAAAGGCTGTATCTAAAAGCAGGTTTTTTGGATATGGGCGAGCGGAAAATGGGCATCAATGGTCTTCAACTGATTTTGCAATATAGAATGGTGTAGGGCATGAATTACGGCAAACAAGACGGCTTATTTGATGAAAAGGAGGACTAATGTGGCGAACATACACAAGGGAAGATATTCGGCTGAGATCGATGGCGAGTTTGTTGTTTTTATTATTGGAATGAGAGTTAATCGCCTGTGGGCCATACATAAGTGGTTGCCTGTTTTTAAATCCATGGGCCCGATGATCAAAGAACTGTACATGAACCCAGATACCGGGTTTCTGGGAACGGAATTTTTTATGAGCTGGCGTGGAGTGACTCTGCTGCAATATTGGAGATCTTATGATGAATTGGAGAAATACGCACGTGGTGGCCTACACTTGGAGGCTTGGAAACGATTTAACCAATCCGTTGGATCGGATGGAAGCGTGGGGATTTATCATGAAACGTACAAAGCTCAATCCGGTTCATATGAGACCATATATGCGAATATGCCCAAATTCGGATTGGCTAAAGTGTCTAACCATGCTCCAGCGACAGGCAGGAAAGAAACGTCCAGACGTAGAATGGGTGGAGAGAGTGATCCGGCAGTAGAAACACCAAAGAATCCTTAACATATGATTAGTGAAGTTCGAATGTACAATCATCGCAAGTAGAGAGGAGCATGTTATTGAAAGTTAAAGTCAAACCAGAAGATTTGGGTTCTGAGCAGCTTAGCTGGCTGTGCGTCCAACCGATGTTGATCTCCGTTCGTGGTAAAGATGTTGCAGCAAAGGTAGAGGTATATCGGCAATTACATGAAGGACAACAAGCGATATTTTTGTTCTATTCCTATCATAACCATACGAAGAGTTTGGCGGAGTTTTATTGGTTTTCGGCGTACAACATTATCGACATGAAGAGCTGGAATGGAATTAAAAACGGGATGCGCTATTTTAACCAAGATGAAATGGTAACTCTCCTGGACGACATTGAGCGTTTGATTACAGATAAAAATAAAGATGGAGACTCGTGGCGTGAGGTTCTGCCCACGGATTTGGAGCAAGACCCGAACCTGCTGCAAAGAACGGAAGAACTATACGTTAAATATCGAGCCGCGGCTCAGGAAGCTATTTTACACATGAATGAAATAATTCGGCAAAATCAGGAGATGTATCTGGAGAACAGTTCGGTAACCTGATTTCAGATGACAGTCTGAAAGAGAGACACGGAGGGCTACTCTTGAATGAGTAGTCCTTTTTATCGTGTCTATACGCTGAAAAATCAGTACCGATGTAACAAACCTGCAATTTCATGCAACAAAACGCAATACTGTGGGTTTGTCGTGGCTTTGCTTGTAATATGAGTTGTGAGAGGAGGAACAGCAAATGAAAGTCATTTTTGAAGAGGAACTGTTAATGGAAAAAAGCATGGCCAAGGTCATAACCCATCCTGATGAGAAGTCCCATTGGGACAGTATCCAAGAAGCGATCTGCCAATCGGAAACAAAACTTGTTGTCATCAATGCCAAGAACAATCGCAATGTGCAAATCGAGTTGAGTTCGGTGGTCGCGATTGAATCAGAGGATCGGTTGTGCTGTGTACGTGTCATCACAGGCGAAAGGTATTTGCTCAACAAACGTCTGAAGTTTGTGGAACAGGATTTGGGATCATCCCATTTTGTGAAAATTAACAATCAAACGATCATCAACACACGTTGTATTAGGGAATTTTCATCAACAGACCACGCCAGGATTCAGGTTGATCTGAACGATGGTTCCAGTTACTTTGTTAGCCGATTCTATATTAAAAACTTTAGGGGGAAATTATCATGATTAGTCAGTTGAAGCATTCATTTTTTCAGGTTTTTACAGTAACTTCGTTGTGGGTCACCTTGTTATTGACACTATTCTCTAAAAGTCAGTCCTTTGAAATGGGTTACCTATGGAATATTGCCGGGATTTCAGCTATTGCCGCTATACTGTTTGGCGTAATGTACAATGCACTTTGGAACTACTTTACGATGAAACCGGTGTGGAATATCGTCATTTCTTCCACATTTAATATTGCAGGAGGAATGGCGATCGTATGGTTATTTTCTACAGACATGTTCCTATTGATTGCTCCCTGGTTCCCTGGAATGTGGGTCCTATCCATCGTACTGCACATTATTGGTTTCTATTTCTATGCTAGAATAGATAGCAGGAAAAAAGCGGAAGAATTAAATAATATTCTGAAGTAAGCAAGGGGTACTGAAATGAACGAAGAAAAGGTTTTGGAGTTGTATGGTTTAGATCCAGATACCAAACATAGGCAGCAAATCAGAGAGTTGTTGCAGCAAGAGATTGAGAATCAAGAAGCAGTAGATCATGAGTATCTCAAAACCTTATGTATTTTGTTATTCTGCATCGGCAATGTAGAGGACACTGGGCTGATCTGGCAGGCAAAACGCAAGAATCAGGATACGGGCAGTTATATTGATGTGCAGCTTCTGTGTGGTGCCGGTTATGAGAAGACAGTGACTTATCTGGAGCAGAATCTCAAGGACTCAGCGGGAGAGCAGTTGAACTATCTTAGACAGTGTGAGTTATATGATTTTATTGATTTTTCCAAAGAGGAATGGGTCTCTACCTATAAAAAATATTATGAAGTACCTTAGCTATATCCAACATGTGAGAAATGAGATGATCAATGATGACAAATGCTGCTTCCATCCAGGAACAGATGCAGATGTGCCAGAAATATAGCGCCGAATATGTAACCAGCGAACTGCACCAAAAGATTGGAATCGCCTGGAACGTCAAAGAGAAGGTGGAACGGATCGACGGAATGCGTATTCAGCCCGAGGGAGATACAACCGGATGGTATATTTGGGCAGAAAAGTACTCTGATGCAGATGATTTTTTTGTACCTTTACATGTAACACACATCGATGACTGGGACCCGAAAATTAAGAAGTATCTCGGACTTGCGCCGGGATGGAGGTTTGTGATTGCAGAAGATTATGAGGATGTATGGTTTGACGAGCAGTTGCTTAACAGGTCATAAGCAGAGCAACCAATGAGTTGAAATGGAACTTTGAAAGGGGTCATAAAATGGCAAGTGTGCATGATAACATCATATTAAGTTACGAAGTCGATTTGGAGAATGAGAAGATTAGGATGCGTACACGTTCGCATCATCCTGAATTGCATGGTGATACGGATATCCTTTTCTCGGATGTATTGGCACATTCATTTGATACTCCGTTGCAAGGCAGCATTATCTTCGATATTGACGACGTTGGTTTGGAATATTTTATTAGTTACAATCGCGATTTGTTGGAGAAAGGGAAAGGTCAGGGCTGGCCTATCATGTATGAAACTGATGAAGAACTGGAAACCAAGTTGCTCGAGAGGGAATATCTGTACTTTGTCATTACATCATCATATGGATTAAGTGGCTGGGTATTGGCTAAAAAGCTTGAAATGATAACAAAGATACGGAATGAAAAAGATGAAGAATAGATTTAGTTATGAACCGAACTTGATCCGTAAAATACTAGTTATGAGTCTTGTCATTTTAGTTGTCATTATGATTATTACCAATCCAACCAGAACCGATTTTTATACATGGCTGGAAAGCGAGTATGGTATACATGTCTCCTACGACATCAATGAAACGACGTATACACAGATCACGAATGGCCAGGAAAGAAGTCTTAATTTCAGAAGCGGACATATACAGCATGTGGGAATCTTTACTACGTATACTGAGACTTTTATGGATGCTGAGGGTAATGAGATCAACATTAAAGCCATTGGTGTAATGAACATGTTCTTTAAAAGATAGTTGGTTTCTGTTCTATGATGTTGGAAGTTGGAAAGGGATTATCGACATACCACGCTTTTGTATGATGCAAACATGCAGAGCAGCGTGGTTTTTGTGTTGAGCAGAATCCGTAAGGAAGGGGCAGATTACGTTATTTGGTTCATTCGCAAATTCCACATTATGGGTTATGATGTACCTACAGAGAAAATTTAACATACATAGGAAGTTTTTCGGATTAGCGCATTCCAGTGGGAGGGATAGAATGAAAGCCATTTTTCTTGATTTTTATGGGACAGTTGTTCATGAAGATGATGATATTCTTCCAGTGATTTATAAAAAGGTCCAAGCATCTGCGCAGGTTGATTGTACGATGGATGAGATTGGTGCATATTGGTGGAAGGCTTTTTCAACGTTGTTTTATGCAAGCCATGGCAGCCAGTTCACCACGCAAAGAATGCTGAATGTGCAATCTCTGGCAGAAACGCTTCTCCATTTCAAATCGGAGCTACAAGCTGAGTCGCTTAATCAGGAACAGTTGGCACATTGGCGTAACCCTGGCATATTTGCTGATTCAGTTCCCTTTCTTCATTCTCTTGAAGTTCCGGTATATATCCTGTCCAATATCGACACTGATGACGTGAAAGCTGCAATGAAGGCACATAACATTGAAGTGGCCGGAGTGATTACCAGTGAGGATGTTCGTTCTTATAAACCAAGGTCAGAGATGTTTGATGAAGCGATCAACAGGTATGGTTTGCAGCGCGATGAGGTGATCCATATAGGGGATTCTCTGGTCAGTGATGTACAAGGAGCGCAAAATGCGGGAATTAAGGCTATCTGGTTGAATCGAAAAGGAAAACTCAAACCGCAACAGATTACACCGGATTATGAGTGCAAAGATCTTGGCGAAGTTGTGCATATGTTGGAGGCTTGGATATGAAAAAGTTAACCGTGTTGTCGTTATTATTTCTTTTCTTAATCGCCTGTCAGGATAAAACAACCCATGAAGTACAGAAACCAACGATTCCTGTGACGGAAAGCGTTACTGATGAAGCACTCGAGCAGAAGGACGATGAAGCAGAAGCACCCAAAAAAGACAAAGGCATCCCTCCTATTTACCTTGATGAAACGAAGTACACAGGTGATGAACTGGAAATCGTCAAACTGATGAACGATCGCATGCGTTATATGTGGGAAGAGGATGAGAAGGGTTATATGAGCCTTTTTGATCCACAATCGCCAGTCTCAGGAATGCCAGTCTCAGGATTTTCAGGTTTTAAAGTTCGCAAGATCATCTCTATGAGTGATATCAATATTCGAGAGCAAAAGAAGCTTTATGAAGCACTTGTGATGGTTACTGAATTAAGAGAGAACGAGGAGGAGGCCAGCTCTAGCATGGTGTTTTGGAAAAAGAAAGCGGATGGCGATGCTGCGAAGTGGATTTTTGCAGACATCGATTAACAACAACTGAATGAAATGAAGTTAAGGGTGATGAAATCATGACAAAACAATTGATACTTATTGAGGGATTACCGGGTGCAGGAAAGTCGACGATTGCCAAGATGGTATCCGAGATTCTGATTGAGCAAGGCAAAAAGGTGAGACTCATCCAGGAAGGGAATCTGGATCATCCTGCTGATTATGATGGTGTGGCCTTTTATTATGCGGAAGAGTTCAGGTCTTTGGTGGATGCTCACGAGACGTGTAAACATATATTGGAGAGCAGAGCAACAGCCTATCAGGATGGTTTCCTGATTCCTTATCGCAAAATGAAAGAGGAATTTGGAGTGGATTTCCCCGATCATGTGGTGCAGGAGATATTTAGCAAAGATATTTATGAACTGCCTTTTGAACAAAATGTGAAGCTGATCACCGAAAAATGGCGGAGTTTTACCGAAAGCGTGATAAGTACGGATGATGATTCCATCACCATATTCGAATGTTGTTTCATTCAAAATCCATTGACCATAGGTATGGTGAAATACAATCAATCCAGAGAAGAAAACGTGCAATATGTTTTGGAATTGGAGCGCATCGTTCAACCATTAAATCCGCTATTAATTTATGTACATCAGCAGGATCTTGCACATACCTTTGACAAGGCAATCCAGGAAAGACCCAAGGAATGGTCAGATGGATTCATACAATACTACACAAATCAAGGATGGGGACTCGCGAAAGGATATCATGGTGTTGAAGGCACGGTGAAGGTTCTTCAGGCAAGAAAAGAGTTGGAGACCGAGATTTATCAGTTACTGAAGATGGACAAACACTGGCTGGACAATTCGGAATATAACCGCGCTGCTTGCCAGGAGGAACTGGATAAGATCCTGAAAGTTTCACTTTGAGATACTAAAGTACAAGTACAAGTACAAGTACAAGATTTCTTAGCACGGCAATACAATACATAACGGAGGTTTATTTTCATGTTATTTCTTGAGGCAACACTAATCTTCATTACCGCTATATTGTTCATCGTAGGTGTAAGGAGCAAACGCAAACCATGGATCAGATGGGGGATAGGGAGTTTAACTTTGTTGATTGTACTTTTTATTCCATCGTTTGTTAATGGATTTATGGAGGGATTATCCTCTGGCTGGTCGGCAAAGTAAACCTGGATACATTCAAAAGGTATGGAGATTTATCCGGTGTTCTTGAAAAAGGATCTGGAGTAGTCAGCGTGACATAGATACCCTTAAGCATTACGTTTAGAAATAGGAGGAGCTTGTGGATCTCACATTTATTCGTCATGGTCATGCTGAACATTTGCTTCATTATCCTCATCAGCTAAACCAGTTGCATCCGGGACTTACTGAACAAGGAAAGAGGCAGGCAACTGCATTGCGAAAGCAGATTAAATTCTTACCGGAAGACATCGTTTTGGTGAGTCCTACGAAACGAACGATAGAAACGGCATTCCTCTTAACATCAAGCGATAAACTGACAGTCTGTCCACTCGTTGGCCCGAGAATGTTCCCTCAAAACCCGGAGTTCCCCGTTCTGCGCTGTGATCAGATCTATTCGAAAGACGAATTAAATGCTCAGTATACGGGGTTGCGAATTCTTGATTTTGAACTTGATTGCTGGTTGGATGGGATTAATCGAACTGAAGAACGTGTATTTGAGGCTTATGCTGGACAGCTAATTCAATGGTGCAGAGAGCAGAGCGGGAGTACTTTTATCATTTCGCATGATGGTACGATAACGAGTTATAGAGCTTTTCTTGGAGAGCAGGGGTTAACCAGAACTGACTTTCTAGGTGAAGCGGGTCATTACACGATTAGAGATCTGTAATATAGAAGGTCAATATCTACACTAAGGGGGATTTTTCGTGAGATTATCGGACTATGAATATTTAGTTTTGGCTCTGAAAGAGGCAGATCAGGCGCTAATAGAAGGAACATATCCGATTGGAGCGATAATTGTGGATGCGGATGGGGATGTCGTGAGTAAAGGAAGAAACCGAGTCTTCTCTGAATGTGATCCCACCGCACACGCTGAAGTCGATGCTATCCGTCAGGCAGGGCAACATTTGCTGGATGTAAGTAAGAAGCGATACACGAAGAATGACCTGACCCTCTACTCCACCTGTGAACCTTGTCCCATGTGTTCAGGCACTATATTAATGTCGGGAATTAAGAAGATTGTATGGGCAGCGGATGATGAAGGTTATGGCGGGCTTAGACGTTTTAAGGAGGGCCCTCATTTTATCCATCTGTTCGACACACTATCCTGTGTTGCAGCGCCATATCTTGATTTGGAAAATAGACAGCGGGCATTGCTTGCCCAATGGAATATTGGTAGAGGATTGCTTAATACAGAGTGGGAGACTCCCAAACAATGAAATCCATTCCGATCTCTATTTTACTAGCCAGTGTTATTCTGGGAATATCGTTCATAGTTGGTTGCCTACTGCTATCCAATCAGGGGAGAGCTAGTGAATCGACTCAGGCAGTGGAGCAGACTGTGCCGAACAATAACAAAACATTAATGACGATCCAAGAAACGGCGGAGTATCTGAGTATGACTAAAGAACAGGTGATGGACATTATTAAGGCCGAACAAGGAAGTTTCTCGGCATCGGGTTTCTTTGAAGGAACAATGTTTCCTTTCATCAAGGTTCAAGATCAATTTTTGGTTAGTAGAATCGAGTTGGAATTGTGGGCTCAGGACGCATCTTCAAGTCATAGAAGATATATTAATGGGCAGATGCAATAGTCCTAGGGGAACGACTGCTTAGACAAACAAAGGAGAGAATTTGAAATGGAGTTCGCGGGACAGAAGATAAGAATAACACCTGTCACAGAACAGGACCTCGACTTTATAAGCAAACTTGAATGTGATGCGAGTATATGGAGTTTCGAGGAGACCGTTGAAACGGATACGGAGAAAGTTCGCGATAAATATCGTAGTCATTTTTTCGCTACGGATGAAAAACCGTATGCCTATGATTTCATTATTCGTCGCTTGGAAGATCCAGAAGGTGAACCAATTGGTCTTATCCAAATGTGGAGCTATGTGGATTATAGAAAAAGCTGGGAACTCGGATTCGCGCTGCTTCCGAATTATGTAGGGAAGGGCTACGGGAGTGAGGCTACGAATCTTATATTAGAATTTGCATTCAACGGGCTACACGCCCATAAAGTGATAGGTATGTGCAATGCTCAGAATGTCCGATCGGCTGCGCTGATGCAGCATGTGGGTATGACACGGGAAGCCGTGTTCAAGCAAGAACTTTGGTGGAACAATCAATGGACGGATCAATATTTCTTCTCCATTTTAGAAAAAGAATTTAGTGAACAAAGAGGGAGAAATTCAGATGACCAAGTTGGTCTTGTTAAGTGATTTATATTTCGAATCTAACCACGAACTAAATCAGAAAATTTTGAGCTTGTTCAACTCTGACCAGCCTTCCATCGGTTATGTGCCTTCGTGTTCCGACCCGGGAAGGAAATATTTCGAGCATACGAGACGTTACTATAATCAACTGGGAATCGAAACGATTGATTATTATGATCTCGATCTAGAATACGAGGAAAACAGAATTAATACCATATTTGAAACTGACGCGATTCATTTATCTGGAGGTAATACATTTTATTTTCTAAGTTTATTGCAGAAGAGAAATACAATGGGATTGTTGCGTTCCTATGTGCTTAAAGGTGGCATTCTGATTGGGGTTAGCGCAGGCAGTATTCTAACTACACCAACGATTGAAGTGGCCGGATATGGTAAAGATGCAGACGAGAACCATGTTGGATTAATGGACAAGCAGGCTTTGGCGCTCGTTGATTTTGAATTTTCGCCACATTGGGATGGAACGGAAGAAGCTCTGGAATCATTAAGAGATTACGCGCGTGCCAACTCTACAACAATCTATGCTTGCAAAGATGGTAGCGGGATTGTTATTGATGGTGAAGTGGTAGAGTCATATGGCGATGCACGGCGTATAAATTGAAAAAAAGGTGGGTCTCTAATGAGTGTAATCACTGTATATCATTATGATGCTTTTTCGACAGTTCCTGGTAAAGGAAATCCGGCTGGAGTCGTCTTTCATGCCGATTCCCTCAGTGAAGAAGCGATGCAGCAGATTGCGCATAAAGTCGGCTTTAATGAAACGGTCTTCGTGATGAGTTCAGTAGTTGCAGACGTTAGATTACGATATTTCACACCGGGTCATGAGATTAATCTGTGTGGCCATGCAACAATGGCATCCATGTATGGGTTAAAGACTAGAGGGCTACTGGAGGATAAACAGTCGATCACTATTGAGACTAATGTAGGCATATTGCCGATTCAGTTCCAGCAGGATGGCGATACGATCAACATTGAGATGAAGCAGGATCAACCCCGTTTCATGCCATTCCAAGGTGACATAGAGAAGCTGGCAAAATCCATTAATCTAACCACGGATGATACTGATCTATCCACACCTATAGTTTATGGAAGTACAGGCACCTGGACTTTGTTGATACCGATTCGCAAACTGACTTCTTTCCAACAAATGAAACCGGATTCTTCTCTATTTCCTGAGATATTAGATGAAAATCCGAAAGCTTCTCTGCATCCATTTGCTTTGGAAACCCGCGATTCAGATGCGCTAATGCATGCCAGACATTTTTCCTCGCCTTTTTCGGGTACTACGGAAGATCCGGTTACGGGAACAGCATCCGGTGTGATGGGTGCCTATTATATGGAGTATCTAAATCCTGAGTTGGATAAGACTCATTTTGTTGTGGAACAAGGACACGAGATTGGCAGAGATGGGAAAGTTCATGTCAGTGTGGTCAGAAATGGACAGGACATGGATGTCAGAATACGAGGAACGGCTGTTTTTGTGGAGGCAATGAAAGTGGAGTTGGATGCGTAACAACGTAAATAAAGGAGTGGATTTAGGTGGATGAACAGGCGGTACTACATACAGTTTCTCATTTGTTACAAGAAGAATGTTCGGATTCCCTGGTAGGAATTTATTTGCACGGGTCCATGGCTATGGGGTGCTTCCATCCCAATCAAAGCGATATCGATATTCTGGTGGTATGCCGGGAGCAGCTGTCTGCTGATACCTATCGAAGGATTGCGAAGAGATTGATGCACACCGAAGATGAAATGCACATTGTCACAGGATTTGAACTTAGTATTGTTTTGGAGTCTACGGTTGCTAAACTGACGTTTCCTACTCCATTTGAATTTCATTACTCCGCGTATCACCGGGAAAAGTATAGAACTGATAATCAATATCTTTGCGGTGGATACGAAGATCCAGATCTGGTAGCACACCTGGCCGTTATTGTTGACCGTGGAATTGTGCTTGTCGGCAAACCGATTAAGGAGTTATTCCAGCCCATAAAACGTGAATATATGTTGGCCTCTATTACATCTGACGTTGGTTCAGCTATGGAAGAAATAACGGAGAATCCTGTCTACTATGTTTTGAACCTATCACGGGTTCTATTGTATGTGAAAGAGTCGGTTATATACTCCAAGCGAGAAGCAGGCGAGTGGGCACTCATTCATATTTTACCGAAGTACAAAGAAGTCATCTCACAATGTCTAGCAAAATATAACGGAGAGCTGGAAAGCGTGAATCTAAGTGATGATTTACTTCTGGATTATGCGAAGTACATGTTGGATGAAATAAAAGGTTTGGCGGAGTCTGGTTTGGAGCATGACGTGGAAAGCGATGAAGGACAAGGTTGAGTAGAACAAAGCAAAGCAAAGCTTAAAGGGTAGGTGCGATACCGCACAATAAAGGATCTATTAATAAAGGAGACATCATGATGACTATAACGACAGAGGATCTGGAACTGATTGAAGCAGCAAAGAACGTAATTTTGCGTTTGTATCAGGAGGGCAAGCATCACGTTGGGGCAGCAGTACGAACTCGATCTGGAAAAATATTTACGGCGGTACATCTGGAAGCCTATATCGGTCGTGTCTCAGTATGCGCGGAAGCGATTGCTATAGGTAAAGCCATTTCGGAAGGGGAACATGAATTCGAAACGATCGTGGCCGTAAGACATCCCGAAGTTGATCCTAATGATGCACCGAACGGAGCGGAAATCCAGTTAGATGTGGTATCTCCTTGCGGTATTTGCAGAGAACTGATTAGTGATTATGGGAAGGACACACAGGTCATCTTGCAGGGAGAAGAGGGTTATTCTAAAACAACGATTGGGCAGCTATTACCACAAAAATATACAAGAACATAATAAGGAAGGTAGACTGTGATGTTTGAGATAGTTGATATTCGGCAAAAGCCGGACATGCTGCAGACAGCTGTACAATACTTTTGGAAGCAGTGGGGCTCGGAATCAAGTTATCATTTTTACCGGGATTGCATTGAGCGTTCCGTGGAAACCGAGAGTGATGTACCCCGATTTTATGTACTGTTGGATGGGGACAGGATTGTTGGAGGATATGCTCTGTTAAGGAGTGATTTGAATAGCCGCCAGGATCTGTTCCCGTGGTTTGCGTGCCTTCATGTTGATCCAGAATACCGAGGCAAGAACCTTGGTGGGCAACTACAGAATCATGCGATCAATGAGGTGAAGACGAAGGGTTACGACAAGCTGTATTTATGTACGGATTTGACGGACTATTATGAAAAAAATAACTGGGCGTATATCGGTAAAGGATATTTGCTCGATGATGAAGAGACTCGGATCTATGAACATCAAATTTGATGAAGTTCTTCAACATTATTTCTGTGAAGCGAAGTATGTCTTGAAAGCCGTCCCATTTGGACTGACCAATACAACCCAAGTCCTTGAAATGAATAGGCAGAAGTATATCGTTCGAATCTATAATAAGTACATGAAAACGATCGATAGTATTGAGCTCGAAACTCAAGTGACGACATTTCTTGATGGCAGACATTTATCGTTTCAGGTACCTGTCTTTCTTCATACTTTATCTGGAGAGAATTTCGTCGTTTTAAACGATGGGTCTCTTGCAGCTATTACTAATTTTATAGAGGGCTCTATACCTCCTTTGTCTGATCTGAAAAAAGCTAAACATTTTGGTAGATTGGTGGGAACGTTCTCTTCTGAGATGAGTAAGCTTCAAACCAAAAAAGACGGCTATCATGGGATATCATTTAGCAAAATATATGATATTCATCCTTTAGCTAATCGTCAGTCAATTAAGACTTTTTTTGAAAATACACCTCTTGAATTATCAGATGAAATGTACTCTTTTTACCAAAGGATGATTACTGATGTGGAGACATCCAACCTTTCTTTGGAAGTGCTGCCGAGTCAACTCGTTCATCATGATTTGTTGATATATAATTTGCTCTCTCTTGACGATGAGATCATAGGCGTACTGGATTTTGATTTTATGGGGATGGATGTTGCGTTCATGGAATTGGCGATTAGCTTCAATCATATGATTCAGGAATCCGAAGGTGCATTGGATATGATTGAGGCTTTTCTTCAAGGGTATTCAACTGAACGTAAACACTCCACTCTGGAAATCAATTACTTACCGTTACTTACCCAAATCTATTTTATAGCGGTGCTTCATTTTTATATTGGTCAGCATTATGCGGGAGTGACGATTGAGCAAAACTTTAACTTTATGCTTAATCAATTTGAGCGGAATATAAACTGGCTACATAAGCATGATTTAAAAATTCAAGAATTGTTTCATAGATACTTGGTCTGATTCAATAACGATTACTATGAGTCAGAGACTGAGGATATCCTTAGGGATCAACTTATACCCAATAAGAATGAAAAACATATGCTCTAGCAGATCACCCGATGTACAGACGAATGCCAAAAGAGCTTTGTCCAGAATGCGAAAATACAGATCAAGTAACCGAACGGAGTGATATTCATCGAACAAACCATTCGTTTAGCCCAAGCGATTGCCGAGAGAGTCATTGGAAGAGCCGGAAAAGTTGCCAAAGATCATTTTGATCAGATCACCTGTGCAGAGGAGAAGGGCATCTTTGGCGACATAGTTACTGAAGTAGATCATGAAACAGAGCGGATGATATGTGATGAACTTAGCATAAGTTTTCCCGATCATGAGATCCATAGTGAAGAGAGGGGCCATAACGGACAGAAGAGTGACTGGCTGTGGATGATTGATCCGTTAGACGGAACAAACAACTTTGCCATTGGCCTACCGATATTTTCCGTTTCCATTACATTATTGTATCGTTTAGAACCCGTCCTCGGAGTTATTTACGAACCTCTGGTGGATCGTTTGTTTGTGGCATCACGTGGGAATGGGGCGAGTTGTAATCAGAACCCCATGAAAGTCCAAAAGAAAGAGCATATTCATAAAGGGACCATTGGATGGATTCAGGGACATCAGGTGCAAAATGAGGAGAAGGCTGTACAGCTACGTCAACATCTGGATGTTTGCTTCAAACGAATGATGCGATTATGGGCTCCAACCTTACAGTGGTGCATGTTAGCTAAGGGGGATATTGACGGCATTGTGCTCTACAATTCGGAAGGAGACGATTTGTATTCAGGCATATTAATGGCGAAAGAAGCAGGTGCCATTGTTATGGATTTTGAAGGGATTCCCTTTGAAGGCATGAATTCAGAGCCATATCTGATTGCCTGCCATCCGGATCAACGTGAGTATTTCCTGAGTGTCGTTCGGGAGGGAATGAACTCATGATTAGCGAGCTTAATAAGCATGAATTCTGTAAGTTGAGGCACTTCACGGACTTATACAGAAATATTGAGGTGAAGGCCGTGGTATCTGGGTTGAATCCTGGCCGAATCTACGTTGATGATGCAGCAAATATCACAGCAGCGTTAATTTGGGTGAAGGGACAAAACGGTTTTCAGTTGGTCGGAGACGCTCGAAGTGAACCCTTCCTGAATGAATTGGAAGATTTCATGAAAGAACACATAGAACCTGAGTTATTAAGATTAAATATCCACACAGTCGAGGTAGGTGTGGCGGATGAAAGCTGGGAAGATGTGCTTCATCATATGGCCGTGAATAAAGAGCTCTATAGCGATATTCAGCATGTATTCACATTGGATTCAGACCAAGGAATGACTGAACATCTACGTCATCCGGGTAGTCATGAAGGGTATGCTTCTCAGAATGAGGTGGTCAGGCTTCTTGAATTAGACGAGGCATTACTGAAAGCTGGGAAGTTCAACAATCTATCTTTTCTGAAGGACAAAGTCTCACGCTTTTGGGATAACATGGATGAGTTCTTGGAACATGGCTTCGGATACATTGCAATACACGGAGAGGATATCGCGAGTGTTTGCTTTTCGGCGTTTATATCAGATCAGTGGCAAGCAATTGATATTGAAACTATCGAAGCCTACAAGAGAAGGAATTACGGTGCACGGGTAGCGCGAGCATTTGTAGAAGAATGCAGGATTAAAGGTATTCATCCTTACTGGGACTGTTCCCCAGATAATGCGGGTTCAATCCGATTGGCTGAGGGTGTGGGTATGTCACTGAACTTTAATTACAGAGTTTACTGGTACAATCTCTCTTGATGGATTTGGAAAAAGTACTGGAAGGAGAATGAACTGATGAACGAATCATTACAGGAGCAGATTCAATTTCTAATTGAGGTTGATAAACTGAAAACGATTGAACGAAAAACGAGAATCATCCATGGCGACAGACTTGAAAATGATGCGGAGCATTCCTGGCATCTGGCGATGATGGCCTTGATTTTGCAGAGTCACTCCAACAAGGAGGTGGATATTCTCAAAGTCATTAAGATGCTTCTTGTTCATGACCTCGTTGAGATCGATGCCGGAGATACGTTTGCCTACGATACGGTAGGGCATGCGGATAAATATGACCGAGAGATCAAGGCTGCGCATCGACTATTTGGGATTTTACCTGAGGAACAAGCCGAAGAACTGTTGAACCTATGGCTGGAGTTTGAGGCAAAGGAGACCAACGAAGCGCAGTTTGCCTCGTCGATGGATCGGTTGCAGCCGTTGATCCACAATCATCAGAATGAGGGAGATACGTGGCAGAAATACAATATTACAAGTGAGCAGGTGTTAAATAGAAATCGGGAGATTGAGAACGGTTCCGAAACATTGTGGACGTACGCACAGCAGATTATCCAAAATTCCGTAGACAAGGGAATCTTGACTAAATCCAAGTCTTAGAGCACATTGCTGAATTTATCTGATTACAGACGGGGGAAAATCTTTATGGGATATATCATGGAGTTGAGAAAGCTGGTGGGTTCACGCCCTCTAATCATGGCTGGTTCATGTGTGTTGGTCTTCAATGAGCAGCGCCATCTGTTGTTGCAAAGACGTACAGATAGCCTGGATTGGGGAACCCTTGGCGGATCATTGGAACCGGGAGAATCTTTGGAGGAAGCTGCTGCCCGTGAATTATATGAGGAAGCCGGACTGAGAGCGGGTGCATATAAACTCATTACCGTTTTCTCAGGTCAGGACATGTATTACAAGTATCCGCATGGAGATGAAGTGTATAATGTCATGGCAGTCTATGAAGCTACTGAAATTCAGGGCGAACCAACCGTCATGGATGATGAAGGACTGGAACTGCGTTTTTTTGATCTGAGTATACCCATCCCAGAGATTAACCCGTTCACGGAATATGTGCTGAAAAAAGCGGGATATATTAACTAAGTAGTGAAAGGGGATCGTATATGACACAGGATTTTTATTGTGATGAAGTGCTTAGTGGTAATACCAAAGTAAATATCGTCATGGAAACAGACAAGGTGCTGGCTTATCATCATACCCGACCATACTACAAGCATCATATTGTTGTTATTCCAAAGATCCATATCCAATCGTTCATTTCACAGGAAGAAGCTAATAATGATGAACTATTACTGGAGATCATGCGCGTTATCAAAAAGGTTGCTGCGGACATGGTTGTCCAGACGGGTTCTTCCAAAATCGTAACTAACCTGGGCACTTTCCAGGATTCGAAGCATCAACACTGGCATGTGGTAAGCGGTGAACGTATCCAATAAAATAAGTCTTAAGTAGAGTCTTCCTGCCGGATGTTCGGGGAAGACTTTTTGAATTTAATGATTAGAATTCACTCTATCAAGAATGAGGAATTTGATTGGAGAAAGTAAATGGAGGTAAAATATGCTAAAATAGTTTGGTGAATTAATAAATTGAACTATTTATCAATCATGATGATCATATGAATTATGAATTCAGTACGTTGATAAAAAAGGAGGAATTGTGATGAGCTTTTCATTCATTTCAACATTCGCAGTTTTATTTAACTTGGTGTTATTCGGTTTGGGTGTATATGCCCTCATTTTATTTATCAAACTTGCTAAACTCGGGATTCAGGCGTTGGACATTTATCTATATGAGAAACGAGGAGAACGGTTCTAAGCTGTAGAAATCTCACTCAACAATAGAATTATCATTTTTCTCTCAGTGTTTTATTGTTGTTCTATTGATATGATTAACTCATCATTCAACTAAAGAGAGGGTAAATGACATGGATACTTTTTTAGAGCAAATCAACGAATTGCAGGAGCTTCAAAAAGATTTGGTCAGTATACATCCTTTATTCGCAGACTATTATCCCGTGGTTGTGGCATTTGAAACTTTATTATATATCTATGATTATTCGTCCAAGACGCAGCAATATGAATGGGTAAAAACCGTACCGGATGACCTGAACATTCCCGATGAGTGCCTTGCAGCGTTCCCGGTGCATCATATGGGTGGGCGGATGTGCGCAGTGGTGACGGATGCGGCGTTCCAAAATTTTGAGCAGAAAATCTACCTCTTTCATGAGTTTGTCCATTGTTACGTTTATGAGCAGTATACCGACATTGGTGACCGTCTTGAGATCAAACGTAAGATGGAGCAAATCAAACGTGTAACATGGGAACTAGATTATGAGTTTCCTTATGACAATGAGACGGTTGTCCAGCGGATCACTTTGTTGCTATCAGCCTTGAAGAGTAAGGATCTCTTGCAAGTGAAAGAGGCGAGAGTGGCCCTGTTCAGCTCTTTGAGTGAAGAACAAGGTGAGTACTTCAACTGGCTGGAATGGAACGAAGGTTACGCGCGCTATCTGGAGAATCGAATTTGGGAGAAATTGGGACTGGAAATCAATCGTATGGGGGATTCAGCTCCGTTTAATCGTCTTGTTTTCTATGAATGCGGGTCGGAATACATAAGCCTGCTCGTTAACGAACAGCCGGATCTTCATACGGATTTGGAGCAGTTATTTGAGAGGATACAAACAGAGCGAGTGCAGGGTTGAACACCGGGTATAGTTCCCAAATTCATTACGGACGTAAAGATAAGTGCTTTCGTGGCCGATACTGCACAGCGTTTAAAAGTCCTGCTCCAAGGATGGGACACCGAGTTGCAGCATGCGAGCATAAGCATCTAGAGCTAGATACAGATGATTGCTTAGAGAGTGAGTACCATGTGTTTAGTCGAGCCGGGAGGTATATATGCTAATGAAAAAAGCAGGGATTCTCTTAGTTCTCTTCGCGGTGCTCCTTGCAGGGTGCAACCATCCAATTGGAACTAATTCTAATCCGAAAGAAGCTCTACCTTCGCTCATTACATTAACATGCAACCCAAACTTCATAACTGAAGCGTGCGAGGATGTCAAAATTGAAGATCCTGTTGAGATTGAAATCGTAATCGAGGCTATAAACAAAGCGGAGCGTATATCGGGAAGTCTTGATTATAGCGCGGAGTACAAGATGATCTTAACAGATGCAGATGGGTCCTTAACGAAGTATGATTTTTCCATAGGCAAAGATCCCAAGCAGTCAGCCCTTCTGGTTAACCATGAGGATACCCACGTAGGATACAGCATACCCATCGAGGATGCAAACCAAATAAGGAAACTGATCCAGAGTCATACGGATTAACATAGAAGCCTACTGATTACATCGGTAAGTCAATTTACTATATAGGTTTAACAAAAAAATTTACACGATAACGGAGAGGACAGAAAAAACCTAAAGAAGCGAAGCTAAAAGCTTTCTGAAAGAAAGCTGCATCGGAAGCATCAGCTTCGCCTTTATCCCCGGATTTTCCCCTTTGAAAATAGGAATCAAAAAAAATCTGGGGATAACAGCGATCGGAAGGTTGTTCTGTCATCGGAGTGGCAAGTGTAAATATTCTTTGGTTTAATTTATATATCTATTGAAACGGAGAGACGGTCATATGAGTCACCTGATTACCATTCAACCTTTAACAGCATCGGATATGGAGGGTGCCTGTCGGGTATTCGAGACATCCATAACGAATGCATTTACACAGGAAGGGCTGGGTTCCCTGCACGAAGACATACGCGATGAAATTGAACACAAAAAAGCGATGCTTTACTTAGCTTTGCATCCTGACAACAAACAGGAATCGAATGTTTTCTTCTTGCTGGCCAAAAGGGAAGATACCGTCGTAGGCACTATTTCGTATGGACCTTGCGGCGAGGAGATTCAAGAATGCACCGACCACCAACTGAACTACGTAGGGGAATTGGGTAGTCTCTACGTTCTGCCAGAGGTTCAGGGTCGGGGAATTGGCTCTGCTCTCATTCATGCCTTGGCTACTGAACTTCAGAGACGTGAGATTACGCAATTTTGCCTGGATAGTGGATACCGGATAGCCCAGAAGAAATGGCAGCGGAAGTTTGGAGAACCCTATGCCGTGGCAAAGAACTACTGGGGTGAAGGCACGGACCATATGGTGTGGTTATGTAATGTGAAGGATTTTGCTGTAATAAATGACTAAGAGATGACGACCTGTACTGAACAGGGGTCATCTCTTTTATTAAGTCAATCTTTCTGCATCGATAGAGGACTATTCTTCGTACAGTAAGAAAAAGGAGTGAAGATATGCAGTACATACAGAGTACACCCGAGCAACGTTTATCGCCGGATGCCATAACCATATGGAGAATCAGTGCGATTATATCGAACGGAATAGGGTTGATTGTGCTTGCAGCACTGCTGATTCTGGATTCCGTCTTTGGATGGAGGGCGTGGATTGGTTGGTTGCTGTGGGGAGTGACTGCCATATCAGTGCTGTATGCGGTGTGGGAGGTTTTTATCCGGCCTTCATTGTTATACAAGCATTGGTATTACGATGCGAATGAGGAGTTCTTGCAATTGAAACACGGCGCTTTGAAAAAGGTACATCAGATCGTTCCCATGGCCAAAGTACAATCCGTCACGACGAACCAAGGTCCTCTTTTGAGAAAATATGGCCTATATTCTGTATCGATTGGCACGATGGGTTCATCTCATACGATCCCTGCGCTGCCAGAGGAAGTGGCGCTTGAATTGCGTAATCAGATTGCGTCCTATGCAAGGATTAATGAGGTGGATGAATGAACGAGATGAAAAGACAACACCCGTTAGCCATGCTCTGGAGTTTGTGGAAACTGGTGAAAAATTCTTTTGCATTTATCGTTTTTTTATTTATTCTCCGTCATGGCTCGGCGTCCACGTGGATTATGTATGGCAGAATCGTCTTCTATGTGGCTATCGCGTTTAGTGTGATAAGCATCATCTGGAGTTGGTTTACGCTCCGTTATACCGCTGATGATAAGGCTTTTCAGATCTACAGTGGGGTATTTAATCGCACAAGAAGAACGATACCCTATACCAAAATTCAGAACGTAAACCGGCATACGTCGCTGTTTCATCGTTTGTTCCGAGTCACATCCATTCGTTTTGAGACGGGTATCAAGGGAGAAGATGCTACTTTTCAGTTGCAAGTCGTTTCACTTACGGAATCGGATAGGCTTGAAAAGGTTGTAGCAGGGCATATATCGGAAGCGAATGTCGTCAGTGATGCTGTAGAACCAAATGAAGAACACGTGACACCACTTGAACACGTAACACTGGAAGAAGATATTCAACTACCTGTAAAAGAAGAGCTTGAACGGATTGTCCATTACAAGTCCACTCGAAAAGATATATTCAAAGCTTCGTTTACCTCGCTCAGCTTTCTGGTACTTATTCCGATTCTGGGATCGCTCTATTCGTCGGTGAAAGATTTCTTTCCCGATGAAAAAGTAACGGAGAGCATCCTGTTGACATGGCTGGATACCTGGTGGATTACCGCATTGATCATCACAGGACTTATTGCTGTTACTATTATGCTAGGTATTGTCAGAACCTTTGTGAAGTATGGCGATTTCCAAATCTCCTCTGATCGCAAACGTATCTACATTACGAAGGGTATGTTGGAACAGACCGCATTTTCAATCCTGAAAGAACGAGTACAGGCGGTGAAAATCACACAGTCTCCGATGAAAAGACTGCTAGGCTTGGCAGAAGTGGAACTAACGACAGCAGGTGGTGTGGGAGAATCCGAACAGGAAGTTAACTCGCTCTATCCTTTTTTGCCTGTGAAGCAAGCATACGATATGATTTCGGAGATTTTGCCATCTTATCAGGTTACGCAGGAGATGCAGAAGCTTCCACGCAAATCATTATGGTTACGCATGCTGACACCAAGCTGGGTATGGATCATTGCAACAGGGTTACTGTTTTATTTCAAACCGCCGATTCTGGGACAGAATCAGGCATGGTGGATGATTTCCGCTATTCTGTTACTGTGGATTGGCATATGCAGAATAACTGATTTTCTCCATACACGATACATCCTGAATGAGAACTTTATCCAATTGCGAACGGGTGCATTAACCTCGACACTATACATCTCCAAGCGAGAGAAAGTCATTGAGGTACAGATCACCCGGAATCTACTGCAACGTTGGTTTGGAGTTGCTTCGATTCAAACCGTGAATCGTGCCAAACCTGTTCTGCATCATACGCTAAACGATATACCGCTTGAAGCGGTAGAGGCGTTTCAGCTGTGGTACATGGAGCGGAGCCAGAACGTCCAGACCCGTTAATGTAAAGGCAAGTGCAGGAAGACTACTAAGTTAACTGTACACTTGCCCTTTGTATGGAAGTTTGATTTTTAATTTCTATATCAATTGAACTAAACATTTACACGAGAACGGAGAGGTCAGAAATAACCTGAAGAAGCGAAGCGTTCGCCTTTATCCCCGGATTTTTCCCTTTGAAAATAGAAATCAAAAAAATCTTGGGATAACAGCGATCGGAAGGTTGTTCTGTCATCGGAGTGGCAGGTGTAAATATGCTTTAGTTCAATTGATATAACTTAGGAGGTGTTCCTATGATTAAAATCGTATTTATGGACGTGGACGGTACGTTACTCAGTGAGAAGGACCGAAGTCTCTCTCCAAGTACAGAGGATTCCATTCGAAAATTGGTGCATAGGGGCATACAGGTCGTGCTGGTCACTGGCAGACCGTACAATTTATGCGGAGATTTCAGAAAACTCGGGATTGATACCATGATTTCGGCTAACGGGGCATTGATCAAGAGCGGTGAAGAAGTGATACATAAGTCGGTGCTTTCTGAACGAGTGGTAAGAGAATTCAGTGAATTTGCCGAGCTGAACGGCAGCAGTATTTCTTATTTTACAGAGTCATTTGAGATGAATGGTTTATGTACAAGGGATGTGCGTGTCATCGATGCATTGAGAGATACGCTTGGTCTGATGGAGTACCCCTTGAGCACCAGTTCTTTGGAACAGGAAGTGTATTGCATTTGTTTATATGCCGATCAAGACGAAGTGGAGAAATTCCAATCCAGATTCCCTGCATTAAAATTCGTGAGGTTTCATCCTTACGTGTCTAACGTACTGGAAGAGAACGAAGTATCCAAATCGATAGCGGCAGGAAAAGTGCTCGCCCACCTGAAAATATCGAAAGAGGAAGCAATGGCTTTTGGCGATGGTGAAAATGATATTGATTTGCTAGAGTACGTGGGTCTTGGCATTGCGATGGGAAACGGAGGAGAACGCGTCAAACAAAGTGCCGACTATGTCACGCTGCGAGCAAGTGAGGATGGCATCACACATGCGTTGAGGAAGTTTAAAATCATAGAATAAGCAAATTTTGGAGTAATAAGGATATCCTAATTATGGGTTTTCATGTAGAATGATGGAGGATGAATTAAGCCCTAAAGCATAGGGTGTGATCGAAGGGTGACTTATGAAAAAGGTTGTCATTGTAATCTTGTCTTTTGTCGTACTTATTGGTGTATCTTCTTCAGCTTATGCCCATCCAGGTAGACTGGACAAAAATGGTGGACATAATTGTTCCGCGAAATCCAAACAAAAGGGCCTTTGCACAGGCTACCATTATCACAAAAAGAAGAAATGAAATTGAGTTTTACAAGCTAAACCCAGCCCTGGTCTAATCTATGGTTGGGTTTGCATGTTTATAATTCATGGTAGTCGCAGCTAACAGAATACAATAAACATTACGTTAGAGGTGAGTAGTATTATGGGGTTTATTGGGATCATTTGTGTAATTATTATGACGGTCACACTCATCAGCATAGAAAGTAATACGAAACGCTTAATTCAAGAGCAGGCCGAAACCAATCGGAAACTGGAGCAACTATTAAGGAAAGAACGTTTTTAAGACCAGACAGGAGGAGTATGACGATGGATCATATTAAAGCAATTATTTTTGATCTAGACAATACAATTCTCAACAGAACAAGTACCTTTGAAGGCTTCAGCCAGAGCTTGATCAACACTTATTTTGCTCATATTCAGACTACAGATGATATTCTTAAACGAATTATTGAGCTGGATGAGGACGGTTACAAGGACAAAGATGTGTTGTTCAACGAGTTGCTCCATGAATTACCTTGGGCTGAAAATCCGCCTCACGCGGAGCTTATGAAGTTCTATGGCAGAGAGTATGTGAGAAGTGCTGTTCTGATGGAGCAGGCGCGAGAAGTGGTTCAGCATCTAAGAGGAAAATATAAAACAGGTTTAATCACCAATGGTAAAACTGAGATTCAGTACGGCAAAATCGATCAACTCGGAATCCGGGATGATTTTGATCATATTATCGTTTCGGAAGAGGCTGGGGTCAAAAAGCCCGATCCTCGTATTTTCAAATTGGCATTGGATCATTTCAACCTCTCTGCCGAGCAGTGTATCTACATTGGAGATCATCCCGTCAATGATGTTGAAGGAGCGGCAAAAGTAGGCATGAGCACGATCTGGATGAAGGTCAATCAGCCTTGGCAGGACAGCATTACAACCAAACCATTACATGCTATTGAGCATCTTGGTGAATTAAAAGGCCTACTCTAGAAAATATCGTCAGATTAGATTCAAACCACACAATATTACATAACAGATCAGTGAGGTAGGTGCACATGGAGATCAGACAAATGGCTACGGCATTTTTGAGTAATGGCAACGACATGTTAATGATGAAGAAGGCAGGCAGCAGGCTGTTTGATTTTGAGTTCTGGGGTGGTATTGGCGGGCATCTGGAGCACGGCGAGCTTAATTCACCAATGACCGCTAGTTACCGGGAGATTGAAGAAGAGACGGGGTTCAAGCAAGCGGAAATTGAAAATTTCCGTCTTCGATATGTTTTGATGCAGTATAGCGACGGTGAAGTTCGGCAGCAGTTTGTATATTTTGGTGAGACGACACATCGAGCCTTTATTCCATCAGATGAAGGGGATTTATTTTGGATTCCTTTGGATGAACTGCTGGATTTACATACATCCATTCTGATTAAAGCTGCGATCCGGCACTTTTTGCAGAATCAGGAGACCGACGAGATATGGATCGGGAATGTCCTGAATGGAGAAGGGGCAACGGCTAAACCAAGGGTAGAATGGAGTATTATGCAAGATACGATATCCTTTGAACCCGTTGTGTAATGTTAGACGTCTTGACCGGGAAAGGGACATATCTCTGATCGAAAAAGCTATACGTTTAACGTCTGTAGGCGACTGTTATAAAGAGCGAGGATATTAACCATCCCCGCTCTTTTTTAATACCTCGTATTGAATATAAATTCTCTTTTTGGAATGATGATGGATATGAATATCCAAACTTCAACAGGTGGGTCTTGGAGCAGCAGTGATCATCCATTATTCAATTCGGTTTATTTAATGAAAATCAAGCTGTGATGATTCGATCTTTCGTGCGTCTTCTCCGATTCTCAATGGCTTCCTCATAATCTCTGACCAACCTGTCAAAAATGTGATCCCACGAACGCTGTTCAGCAAGTTTTCGGCCTTCAAGACCCATATTCCTCAGTTGATCCATATGATCTCCCCAGAGGCATATCTCCCGAATCAATGCATCCGCATGGCCTGGCTTGAACAGAACACCGCTTCGATGATGTGTGACCAAGTCTTTTACACCGCCACCATTCGCAGCGAGAACCGGCAATCCCGAAGCCATCGCTTCCAGCACCACATTGCCAAATGTTTCTGTTGAGGAAGGAAACACAAAGATATCTGCCGAAGCATACATAGCAGCAAGCTCTTCACCATGCAGATACCCTGTAAAGGTGACATTGGGTGGGGATTGCATACGCATTTTGGGGAGCAATGGCCCATCGCCTACAATGATCCAGTGTACACGGGCTTGCATATGTTCTGGCAACTGCTGCATGGCAAGGGTGAGGGTAGCGATATCTTTTTCCGGGGCAATTCGTCCAACGTAGAGCAGAATTAGAGGAGCCGTTATATTGTAGCGAGTACGGATATCGGAACTTCGTTTATCAGGTGAATACAGGCTGCAATCGATCCCGCGGGACCATAACTTCAGACGTTGAATACCTTTTGATTGCAATGCGTTTAAGGTCTCCTGAGACGGTGTCAATGTTGCATCACAGGCTCGGTGGAACCATTGGATATACTTCCAGTAGAGAGGAATGACGCTTTTCAACTTGTAGTATTCGAGGTACCGATCGAAGTGAGTATGGTAGGAGATGACATGTGGAAGCTGATACTTGAGCGCATATCTGAGACCGAAAAGACCCATATTGAACGGAGTGGCGATATGCAGCAAATCTGGCTGAAAAGTCTTTAACTCCCGATGAATGGCTGCTCGATTAGGTAAGGCAATACGACATTCCGGGTAGAGGAAAAAGGGGATGTTGGTAACCGAACGGACCGGAGCGGCATCGTTGCCTTCAATAACAGACTGTGGTGTGAATAACAGATGCTCAATGCCTTTGCGGTTCAAGTGATTACTCAAGCGGTGCAGCGTACCGGCAACACCATTGGTTTCCGGAACATAGGTGTCGGTGAACAAGGCCAGGCGCATCATAACCCCTCCCAAGACTCTTGATGAGAAGATCATAACAGCGGATCATTTTCCAAAGGTCAAGTGAAGGTTAACTTTATCCATATTCCGTGTAAAGTGTGCGGGGAAGTGATCTGGTGCAAACTTACATCGGATAAACTTATATAACATATTCTGCTATGATGTATAGGCGTTTAGTTATAGTGGACCTGTGTGAAATCATTGGTCCAACTTATGTAGATAGAGAGATACAGGAGGCAGAGAGATGAACAAATTACAGGAAGAATTGCAGCAATTATTACCCTTGGATCAGTTTGACAGCATGTCGGGTGAGGAAGTGGTGGGGAGTGTTGCCATGGATCTGTATCGCGCGGAATTTGCGACCATTCGGGAGTGTGGACCTGAACTTCCACAGGTATTGCGAGATACCATCCTGATCATAGATCTGGATACAGAGCTATCCATGAGCGGCATTACTGGTTTTCTTGAAAATTTGAGTGGGCGTTTTCTGGGTGAAACGACGGAAGCGATGCAGCGCATAGGCAATGATGCTGATGCAGAGATTCTGAAGAACATCCAGCATATGTTATCCGAAACTGGTGTAACACCTGAGCAGTTAAGAGAAAATGTGAATGCACTCTCCGAACAGGATGTAACGACGACCCTGAATACGCATGGACAACAGATCCATGAGGTTTTGCAACAGGTGGAGCTGGAAGCGGGTAATTTAAGCATGCAATCGGATAATGAAGAGGTATTTGAACTCCTTTATCAATATGTGGATACGAACAAAGATCGCCTGAAACAGGAGTTGGAGCACCTCTTTGTCTAATTGAATCTGACACGCAGGAGGACGTCACTATGATTGTGATGATTAATGGGGCATTTGGCTCAGGTAAAACCTCTGCTGCAACCAAGCTGCAGCCGTTAATTCCGAACAGTATGATCTACGATCCTGAAGAGATTGGATACATGTTAAGAAACGTGATCGCGGATGACGTTCGAATGGAAGTGGAGAAAACGGACGATTTTCAGGATATGGAGCTGTGGAAAGTCCTTACCGTGAAAGTCGCCCGTGAAATCAGGCAGAAGTATAACAAACATCTGATTGTTCCGATGACCATCTACAAGTCCGAGCAGTTCAGTTATATCCATCGGGGTCTGAAAGAGCTCGACGCCGACCTTTTTCATTTTACCCTGATGACATCTATGGAAACATTACATGAGAGATTGTTGAAGCGCGGGGATAAGCCTGATGGATGGACTTTTCAACAAGCGGTTAAGTGTGTCGAAGCATTCCATGGAGCACGCTTTGAAGAGCACATTCAGACGGATGGCCAAACAACAGATGATGTAGTGAATTTTATAACTTCCAAAGTGTTGTCAAACCGTAAATGAGGAGGCAAAATAATGAGTATCAACAAACGATTAGGTATGGAGTCCCTGTTGGTAACTTTGCTATTCACACTGGGTTTTATGGTTTGGAATGTCATTCAAGGAATGTTAATGACGCTGAATCATACACCTGAAATGCTGAACAACGCTTCATCCGTCACATCGTTGGAGTCGAAGGTTGATTTTGGCTCCATTGCCCGTTGGGATACTACTTCGATTCTGGTCGCTGCTGTTGGATTTCTCTTGCTTGCTGCTGCATACTACGGACTTCGATCGGGGATACAGCGCTGGACACAGCGTTCCTGATTGTTTATTAAAAGAAGAACATATTCAAAAAACAGTTCTACACCAATGAAAGTTGGTAGGAGAACTGTTTTTTGTTTTTGGGTCTATTTTTAATAGATTATAGATGCTTAGAGATGACCTCTTCCAGACCTTGGGCAACCGAATGCGCCCCCCGTGCAAGGTGTCTCTCGTAGAGATGCAGTTGGACAAAGCTCTCATCCGTCCCCATCGCCTCCGAGAAAATGCCACCGAGTCCACGTGCGCGGCGGTCGATCTGAAGCAACAGTTCCAGTGAATCTCCCATCGGGTAGAACAGTACTTCCAGCTCATCCAAATAACCACGGAACTTGCTCGTTGGCACGAATTCAAATTCTTGTACAAATGGAAGATTACCACCAAGCTTTGGAGCATAGTCGTTGGTCACTTCACGCAGCTTGAAACCAAGGAGATCAATCGCATCAAGCACAGTGTTCATATCTTTTGTAGGAACTACATGGAGTCTGTCCCGGTCTGAGGGGTCCATGGCGCTTGAGATATCGAGGCCCGTTTCAACCCATACCTCTGCACGATGCAGTGTAATTGGGAGATTTTCAGGTAGATCAAAGGAGAAGGATTTCTCCAGTTTGGCGCCAGGCTGTAAAATAAAACCTTCTGTAAGCAAGTATTTGGCTACAACGGCAGTTTCATTTACTTTTCGATCATTGTGCTCCCGTATGTAATGGGTTTTGATCGTAAGGTAGATTCGGTCTACATTCTGTTCCACGTCTCCACCCTCGATGTACACGATCCCAGAGATGACTCCTCCAGGCGTAACCTCAGGTGTATGTAATTCTGTATTTACTTTGGCTGCTCCAACACCTACACTGGCTAACATTTTCTTAAAAAAAGACATTCATTCAACCTCCACATCCTATTGGTTTATCCAAGTGGCAAAATACGACTTCGAGCATAATACGGCGCCTACGAGAGAAGCGTTTCAAATTTTAACAAGCACAAGATGAGGATAGATAAAACTCTTTAAGTGAGAAAAAAGTTAACCTATGGACAGGAAAATCGACTTGTCTGTGTCGAATGTTGTTTAATATGGGATTTTCTTCTCGGGGGATGGGAGACTTGCTGTGCGTGAGCACAAATATATCTGGAAGGCCGTAAGGCGTTAAAGAAAGATTATAAAATATGAATGCCTGACTTCGTATTTCAGATCTGGAGGTTGTGTTTTGGATAGAGAAACTTTAGAACGAAATTTAGGACCAGATAACGTGATTACCACCTTCGAGCAGATGGCTAATGGAGAACGGAAATACAAAATGGTTTCAGAGGATGGTAGTTAATATTGCAGAACGATAGCTTCATCTCAGGGAGCATGGCAAAATAGCCATTTCCATAACCATATAACCGAGTTCTATGTTGTGCAGTCTGGTTGGATCGCTTATGCAAATTTTACGAATGATCAGACGCTTGAAATCAGAGTTATGGGCGAAGGAAATCACATCATTGTGCAACCAGGAGTACACCATAATTTATATATGTCAGCTAATAGCGTTATCCATACGATTAAATATGGTTTGAATACAGATAGTGATTGGTCTGCTTCTCCGGAACTGGACAGCGTTACACAGAAGCTAATGGAGAGTGAATTAATTCAGACTTACGCTTAACCAGCTTGGGGGTTAAAAACATGCGAAAAAGTACGATATTTTGGCTAACTGGTATTGCAATTATTATTGTAGCAGTGTTTCTTGTATATAATAATCTGGCTCCAAGCATTACAGCGCAGGATGTTAACATGAAGGGCACGATTCGGCAGACAGCTACGGATGAATACGAGGTGCAATTAGCCATTACACGCACAAAAGAAGATAAAGGTCAGCACACTATATATCCCCTTGTAGCTGGCTGGGGTTCAATATCTTTTTATGACAAACAGGACAACCGATTTATTCGACCTACTTCCGTCGGCAGCACAGGTGCAATGGAAGAGATTCTTCGTCAAGTGTTACAGAGGCAGTCATCAACAGCGATTACTGAATTTGCAGGGTTCTCCATACCTGATGCGGTGGGCACGTACAAGGTGCGTTTTACCATTCATCCTTTGGGTGATGAGGCAGAACTGATTCGGCAACCGATGATCTATTATGTTCATCAGGAAAAATTACTGGGCAAAGACCTGAGCTGGGTCTCAGGAGAGCCTCTGGAAATCATTAAGGAGTACGCAGAGTGATGCTAATCTATCAATGGAATGAGATTACGGTACGTTTACTGGATGAAAAAGATGAGCAGTTCCTTGTTCAATGGTTGTCTGACCCAGTAGTGCTTCAATATTACGAAGGCCGTGATCAGCCACATGATCTGAATTTGGTCAGAGATCACTTTTATAGACAAGAGGATACGGCAAATCGTTGTATGGTTGAACACGAAGGTAAACCGATCGGCTATATCCAGTTCTATGAACTGGAGGAGGAAGAACGGAATGAGTATGGTTATGGAGACACCGATGAAATCATCTATGGAACAGATCAGTTTATTGGAGAAGCTGATTATTGGAACCGCGGTATTGGCACACAACTAGTACAATCCATGATGACCTATCTGGTCAATGATAAGCAAGCTCGGAAAGTGGTCATGGACCCGCAATCATGGAACGAACGAGCCATATCCTGTTACGAGAAGTGTGGCTTCAGGAAGGTCAGACTGTTACCAGAACATGAGCTGCACGAAGGGAAAATGAGAGACTGCTGGCTGATGGAGTATGCCCCATAGGAGTGCAATGTGTATATTTAAACCATTTAACCAAGGAGGAATGATTGATGGATTTGAGGTACCCGATTGGAACATTTGAACATACAGGCGAGGTTACATCAGAGCAGCGGAAGCAGTGGATTCAGGATATTGCGGAGTTGCCGGAGCGCGCCCGCAAAGCGGTTAACCGATTGAGTGAAGAACAATTGAGGTTACCCTACCGGGAAGGTGGCTGGATGCTCAAACAGGTCATACACCATATGGCAGATAGCCATATGAATAGCTTGGTTCGTTTCAAGCTGGCACTGACGGAGGATAACCCTACGATAAGACCATATTACGAGGAACGATGGGCTGAACTGAGTGATTCACGGGAACTGGATGTCGAGTTTTCTCTGCAAATCCTAGATGCGATGCATCGACGTTGGGTAGCGCTATTAAACACATTAACGGATGCAGACTATGCCAAAACCTTTTATCACCCTGCATCCAAAGAAACGACCAGACTGGACTATAATTTGGGCGTATATGCATGGCATGGCAGACACCACGTTACCCATATAACGTCGCTTAGAAGCAGGTTGGGAATCTAGCAGTGAAATATGTGAGGTGTGATTTCTGATGATAGAGAAACAGTGGCTGGATCTAAGTGGATTTCATGAATTGGAACAAGAGATTCAGTATGTCATCATGGTTACTCAGTTTCAGGGAAAATACGTCATTATTCATAACCTTAAACGCAGAGGCTGGGAATTCCCCGGAGGTAATCGTGAATCTGACGAGTCAGTTCTTAGGGCTGCAGAAAGAGAATTGTACGAAGAGACAGGGGCACTGAAGTTCACCCTGGAACCCTTCGGAATCTATCAAATGAATGGAAGATTCGGCATGGTTTATTATGCGAATATTACTAAATTCCGTGCTCTATCGCTGGAACCTAACTCCGAAATAGGTGCAATGAAAATGGTAGATACACTACCAGAGGGCATGAATTTTGGCGACATGTTTTATTCTTTTTTACACCGATGGTCAATATATTCTGCCAAAGGGACACGCGAACACTTTGTAGATCTGACTTTTTGTAAATATAACATTTAAGTATCTAATAATATTAAGGAGATTACATCGATGAATATACATATCAGACTTTTGGATGAGAGCGATCCGGTCGTAATTTCGCAGGCATTCCAGGAACAGGGTTGGGCGAAATCGGCGGAGCAGTACATTCAATATCTTGCAGAACAGCAGAATGGTGAGCGGGTGACTTTGGTAGCGGAATTGGATGGAGCTTTTGCCGGTTACGTGAATGTATTGTGGAATTCGTATTACCCTTCGTTCAGGGAACAGGGTATTCCGGAAATTAATGATTTCAATGTGCTGATCAAGTATCAGCGTCAGGGAATTGGATCACGTTTGATGGACCGGGCTGAAGAAGTCATTCATGAGCGAACCGAAACTGCCGGGATTGGTGTCGGGGTGTTCTCCGATTATGGCAAAGCTCAAATTCTGTATGCCCGTCGTGGATATATACCAGATGGACAGGGCATTCACAAGCATGATCGTTATCTAAAATGGGGCGATGAAACGATCATCGACGACGATGTAGTGCTCTATTTAACGAAGAAGTTAAGCTGATCGAATTCTGAATAAAAAGGATTATAACGCTGTTGAGAGGACAGGGAATTACTTTCTTCTAAACAGCGTTTTTTTACATATAATCAGACTGTTTTCGGCTCGAATCTTACAAGAAAAATAGAGTTGGATTGGGTGAAAATGTTATAATAGAGGGTAGTTGATTTAGGGTATAAACCGTGATGAAGCGGGCAAATGGTGAGCACAGAGAGCGAAACATAAGAGGGGATATGAAGGATAATTTATATGGATTTGAGGAGGAATGTGGTTATGGAGAAGACGATTAAAAATGTCCAGGATCTATATGACATGCTTGACTCAGAATTCAGATCAGCGAAGCAATTTTGGGAACCTTTTTACGAGGATCGAGACCGGCCGATTCCCTTTTTTTCAAACAAACCGGATGAAAATCTGGTAGCACATGTAAACTCAGGAATATTACCTGGGGGCAAAGCATTGGAGCTCGGTTGTGGCCCGGGAAGAAATGCAATATATCTAACACGTCAGGGTTATAAAGTAGATGCTTATGATCTTTCAGAGACAGCCATTGCCTGGGCCAAGGAAAGAGCTGTGGAGGAACAGCTTGAAGTGAATTTCAAATGCAAATCAGCATTAGAACTCACGCCACATGAAGAGTACGATCTCGTCTATGATTCGGGCTGTCTTCACCATCTGCTGCCACATCAGCGAATTCCCTACATACAGAAGATTCAGAACGGACTTAAACCTGGAGGGTATTTTGGAATGACCTGCTTTGCTCCAGGATTTGGCGGTCAGGGTGGACCGGAGAGCGTTATGGACGATTGGGAGGTATACCGTGAGAAGTCGATGAAAGGTGGTCTGGCTTTTACGGAGGAAAAGCTTCGCTATTTGCTGGAAGATCCTTTTGAATGCGTGGAGCTGCGACCGATGAAGGCGATGGATCAGGATGAAGATTGTTTTGGCTTGCCCATCTTATGGGTGACATTGTGGAGAAAACCAAACGTGTAGTCATAGATGAAGGATCATAGATTTGACGTGTTTAACCAATATTGCAAAGAGTGAGAGAAAGGCGGGGAGAATATGGGACAAAGGTATTTTATCATTACAGGTACATCCAAAGGAATCGGCAAACAGCTTGCGGAATTGTTATTGGAAAAGGGAGATCACGTCTACGGTATTGCACGCGGAACGTCTGACTTGGAGGAAGCTTACGAGCGTTACCAGCATGTTCAGTTTGATCTGACAGATATTCATAGCATCGACGATCTTGTCTCACACATATTGAAACAGATTCTACCGCAAGAAGTTGAATTCATCGGGCTCATAAACAATGCAGCGATGCTGGAACCGTTGAAATCGATAGATCGGTGCAGTGCAGAGGAGATCAGTCTTAATCTGAACATCAGTTTGGCAGCGCCTATGATTCTGACTTCATCTTTTATACAACATACCAACCACCTGACGACACGCAGAAAAATAGTCAATGTATCGTCCGGGTCAGGCAGTTATCCGGCACCTTCAATGGCATCTTACTGTGCCTCCAAAGCTGGAATAAACATGTTCACCCAGTGCGTAGCGATGGAACAATCCGGGCAACCCAATCCCGTTGAAGTGATTGCATTCGATCCAGGGATGGTAGATACTGAGCTACAGGCTGTGGCAAGAGGCAAAAGTGCAGAGGAATTTGCACTGTCTGAGGTATTCGGTCAGGTCTATGAAGCAGGCCAATTAAGATCACCACAAAAAGTCGCAAAGCAATTGATAGAACGGATGGAAGAAATCAGTGATCCAAGCATGGTCCTCCATACTATGGAGGGATAACAGATTAAAAGTTATAAACGTTTAGATTCATCTAAATTGGTAAGAGACTATGGATTTTACTTTGCCTCGACAATTTGTATTGTTCTATGTAATAGCGGCAGGAGTGGAAGAGACGGAATCGATTCTGAAGAAGCGGTAGCGTTCGCCTTTGTCACCTAATTTCTACATTAAATAAATTTAATAAAGGAAATTTGGAGACAACAGCGATCGGAAGAACGATCCGTATCTGGAACGGTCCCCCGTAGATTGTCAAACAATATGCTTCGGGCAATACCCAAGAAGAACAGAAACGTGGTGAAAATATGTTTAAAATTATGCTCATTGAAGACGATGAATCGTTATTCAGTGAAATCAAAGAACGGTTATCCCAGTGGTCGTATGACGTGTATGGCGTGCAGGATTTTGGCAAAGTGATGCAGGAATACAGTGCCATTCAGCCACAGCTGGTCATCATTGATATCCAGCTTCCCCAGTATGACGGATTTCATTGGTGTCGCATGATCCGAGCCCATTCCAATGTACCGATTATCTTTCTGTCCTCACGTGATCATCCTACGGATATGGTCATGTCGATGCATCTGGGCGCAGATGATTTTATCCAGAAGCCCTTCCATTTCGATGTGCTGATTGCCAAGATCCAGGCGATCCTGCGTAGGGTATATAACTACAATACAGAGCGGATTGAGCTGCGCACATGGCGTGGGGCTACCATTGAATATGTGAAAAATACACTTACCTGTAACAATGAATCTGTCCTTTTGACCAAAAATGAAATGTTCATTCTCAAAGTGCTAGTGGAGCACAAAAATCAGATTGTGACCCGGGAAGACCTGATTCGCAGTCTGTGGGATCATGAACATTTTGTGAGTGACAACACACTCACGGTCAACGTGAATCGCCTTCGCAAGAAGTTGGAGCCGCTAAATCTGGATGGCTATATCGAAACGAAAGTTGGTCAGGGCTATATGGCAACAGAAGAGGCGGAAACATGATTGGTAAGTACATACGGGAAAAGCTAAGCTGGTTAGTGTTGCTTATAAGCATGCAGCTCATCTTTTTATTTGTAGCCTATATCGACACGTCCATTCCATTCCGATCCGTATCCTATATCGTCGTGCTGAATGTGGTGGTATGCATCGTTTTTATCTGGGCGAGATATCCAAGAGAGACTCGTTTCTACAAAAGATTAACTGCCTGGGATCATACCTATGATCCAGGGGATTTGGATATCGCTGAAAGTCCTTATGAACGGATTGTGCACGATGCCGTGACTTCCCAGACCGAACGTTATCGGAAGGAGTCCTCATCTCATTTTATTTTGCTGGAGCAAGAAAAGGATGAGATGCTGTCCTGGATTCATGAGGTGAAGACGCCCTTAACCGCGCTGCAATTAATGATTGAGCGAATGCATGATGACAAGCTGCAGGGTCAGATGACGTATGAATGGCTGCGAATTCACCAACTGCTCGATCAGCAGCTTCACCAGAAGCGTATTCCATTTATGCATAATGATTTGTTTGTGGAAGAAACAGAGCTTGAACCGATTTTGATTGGCGAGATTAGAGCTTTGAAGTCATGGTGTATATCCAAACGGATTGGCTTCGACGTGTCATTAGATGTGACAAAGGTGCTGACCGACAGCAAATGGTTAGGTTTTATCATACGGCAGCTGCTTAGCAATGCGGTGAAATATAGTCATTCCTCTGACATTGTCATTGAAAGCAAGGAACAGGATGGGCACTTTATATTGACCATTCAGGATTATGGACGAGGGATCGAAGCGCAGGATTTATCACGTATCTTTGATAAAGGCTTCACTTCAACTCAGGGTAGACTGGAAGGAACGGCAACGGGAATGGGCTTGTATTTGACCCGACAGGTGGCACAAGCACTTCGTATAGACGTTAAAGTACAGTCTGCTCCCGGAGAGGGCACTAGTGTCAAACTAACCTTCCCGAGAAAAAATGACATGATCCACCTAGCAGGCGTGTGACAACATTGTCACATGCTTTTTGGTTTTGTTCGGTGAATCGCACGATAAATCGGAGCATCCCGCCTATGATGGAGATATACCAAAGAGGAGTGAGTGGGATATGTGGATACTGGAAGCCAAAAAAATTCATAAAGTCTATGGCAACAAACTAAATAAACAGGAAGTCCTCAAGGGGATTGATCTCGGGGTAAGTAAAGGCGAATTTGTTGGGATTATGGGGCCTTCGGGTTCGGGGAAAACGACGCTGCTGAATGTTCTTTCTTCGATCGATCGGGTAAGCCAGGGCACGATCGACATTGAGGGTCAGGAGTTCACCGGTATGAAGGAGAAACAGCTTGCTGAATTCCGCAAACATCATCTCGGCTTTATTTTTCAGGATTATAATCTGCTGGATACCCTCACGGTGAAGGAAAATGTATTGCTGCCGCTCTCGATTACGAGTATTCCGAAGCATGAGGCACACCTGAAGTTCGAACAAATCGCTCGTGAACTGGGCATATACGAGTTGAAAGACAAATATCCGTCCGAAATTTCGGGTGGACAAAAGCAGCGGACGTCGGCTGCGCGTGCGTTTGTGCATGATCCGAGCATTATTTTCGCTGACGAGCCGACAGGTGCACTCGATTCCAAATCGGCTTCGGACCTGCTTGGCAAAATGAGTGATATGAACAGGAAACATCAGGCTACGATTATTATGGTTACACATGATCCGTTTGCCGCAAGTTATTGCAGCAGGGTGATTTTCATTCGGGACGGTCAGATCTACACTCAATTAAATAAAGGAGACGAGTCCCGGCAATCCTTCTTCAACGATATTATCAAAACTCAGGGCGTATTGGGTGGTGTGCAGCCATGAGTCTGAACTACATCATTTTTCGCAATCTGAGGAAAAACCTAAAGAATTATTATCTTTACGTCTTCGCCCTGATCTTTAGTGTGGCGCTGTATTTTTCCTTTGTGACATTGCAGTATGATCCCTCCATGAATGAGGTTGCTGAATCAACGAAAGGGGCTGCCGCGATAGGGGCCTCGTCCGTGTTACTGATTGTCATTGTGGGCATTTTTCTGCTCTATGCCAATACAATTTTTATCAAGCGGCGCAGTAAGGAGATCGGCTTGTTTCAACTGATCGGACTGACGAAGGGGAGAATATTTGGCATCTTGAGTGCGGAAAATTGCATTCTCTACTTTGGTTCCATGGTAATAGGCATTCTAATCGGGTTTCTGGGTTCCAAGCTGATATTGATGATTTTGTTCAAAATTATTGGCGTTGATGCGATAACGAAACTATACTTCTCACCGCTGGCGCTGTTGCAAACGCTGATTGTCTTTGCTGTCATGTATTTGCTCATCATGCTGATGAATTACACGTTTATCCGAGCTCAAAGCATTCTTTCGCTCTTCCGAGTATCTTCTACAACGGAGCACCAGGTACAGAAGTTATCTGTGGGGCAGATTCTGATGGGCATCTTGGGTATTGCTCTCATCGTGTTCGGTTACATCCTGTCTGCACGGCTGTTCAGCGTCGAGAAATTGGATATGCAGCAGTTAATGTACACCATGATTTTGATTTTGTTCTCGGTTATTCTGGGGACATATCTGTTCTATAAAGGTTCCGTCAGTTTTCTCTTTAATCTGATTCGCAAAAGTAAAAAAGGCTATCTCTCCATTAATGAGGTATTGTCGTTATCCTCCATCATGTTTCGCATGAGGTCGAATGCCTTGCTGCTGACCATTATTACTACCGTATCGGCACTCGCCATAGGTTTGTTGTCGCTCAGTTACATTTCCTATTATTCGGCAGAGGCACAAGCTAAGGAAAGCTTGCCGGAAGATTTTTCATTTGCTCAGGCTGAGGTAAAGGATCGTTTTGTAGCTGAGCTGGATAACAAACAAATTCCGTATGAAGAAAAGCACAGACAACCTTTATATATTGAGATTGATGCATCGAAGGTCATGAATGACTCCCTGTCGGAAGATCGATTGTTCAGCAGTGTGTTAAGTGACAGCATGGTGGATAACATCGACCTGAAACCAGGCGAAGTTATTTTCATGGGATATGGCAATGTGATTCAGCAATTCTTTTCTATTAAGGATGAAGGTCCCGTTGTTCTTCACGGGTTGAAGAAAACGATTGACCAGCAGCTAACCGGAACCACGAAACAGGGCGTGCTTCCCGTGTATTACACCAAAGGAACGCCTGTAGCGGTTGTGGATGAATCGGTTTATGCGGAGCTTGCGCAGGATCTTGATCCAAAACTTCAAAAAGGGCAAGCGACCGATTATTACGGTGTGCAAATTACAGATTCGAGGCAAGACGAGAATGCATATGCTATTTTTGCAGATCTGCAATTGAAGGCCCCAAGCTTCTCCCAGATCGAGTTCAGAAATAATCAACGTACCAGTATGGGCCTGATTATGTTCATTGTTGGTTTCCTGGGACTCACCTTCTTGATTACATCCGGGTGTATCCTCTATTTCAAACAAATGAATGAGAGCGAAGAAGAGAAATCAAACTATACGATTCTGCGCAAACTCGGGTTTACGCAAAGCAATCTGTTACGCGGAATTCAGTTCAAGCAGTTTTTTAATTTCGGCATTCCCCTTGTTGTGGGACTGAGCCATAGTTATTTTGCCGTGAAATCAGGCTGGTTTTTCTTCGGTACAGAACTTGCCACACCGACTGTAATCGTTATGATAGTGTATACGTTGTTGTATTCCATCTTCGGCCTGTTGTCCATATGGTATTACAAGCGAGTGATTAAGGAATCATTGTAGACAGAGGATGGCAACAGAGGAATATATTAAAGAAATCGGAAGAAGGGCAGCTGTATGATATACAGTCTGTCCTTTCTTTTTTTGTGAAAAAAAGGAGGATGGTGCAAGGGTGGAGAAATCACAACATACTGGAGTGAAGTAGAGGGAGGTTTTCCATGAACCTGGCTAACAAAATTACCCTGGCAAGAATGACATTGATTCCTTTATTTATGTTGTGCTTCATCCCGTTGCCATCATGGATACAGGAGTCGAGTGAACTATTGGATCAGCATGGTCTGGTGATTGGCGTTATTATTTTTGCACTGGCTGCGGGTACGGATAAGCTGGATGGGTATGTGGCCCGAAAATATAATCAGATCACCAATCTGGGGAAATTGCTTGATCCACTGGCAGATAAACTCTTGATTTCGGTTGCACTGATTATGATGGTTCAGGAGAATCTGATCGGTTCATGGATTGCTGTGATCATCATTGGACGTGAAATTGTCATTACAGCACTGCGTATGATTGCGAGTGAACAGGGAATTGCCTTGGCTGCTGATCGATATGGAAAAATCAAAATGGTGCTGCAGGTGGCAGCCATCATCGCTGTATTATTGAATAATTTTCCGTTCAGTTTGCTGATGGATGTGCGGGTTGATATGATTTTATTATGGCTGGCGGCAGGAGTTACGCTGTTCTCAGGATTGAACTATATCTTAGTAAATTATAGACTACTGAAATAAAGAACCCCTGCCCTGACTGGGAAGGTCCTATTCAGATGTTTACCACGAAGTAATGACGAGAAGGAGGAGAAGAGGATGTCCCAAATAAACATCAATTCAAGTACTTCAGAGGATTCAGAATATGTTCGTCAGCAACTCATTGCATTTAATGCTGCGCATGTGAGCGAGGAATTAAGGCATCGTTACGAAGAATTAAATTTCAATATCAAAAATGAGGTCGGCGAGATTGTTGCAGGAGTGCTTAGTACACTTTGCTGGAACTGGCTGGAGGTTGATATTCTTTGGGTGGATTCTGAACAACGGCATCGGGGATATGGTTCTCAGTTGTTGCTTGAAGTTGAGCGAATTGCGCGAGAGAAATCTTGTGATTTTGTCATGTTGAACACTTTCTCATATCAAGCACCGGAATTTTACAAGAAGCATGGCTACCAATTGATCACAACGATCGAGAATGCACCGACCGGACACCATCATTATTATTTTAAGAAGGATTTAACTTAAGACAACGTATGCGAAATAGGACAAATCAGGAGGGGTATTATGGTTACCATTAAAGCAATCGAACTTGAGGATTTACCGGCGCTAAGCCAATTATACAACGAATTGATGGGTACACCGACTAATGAACAACAGATGCAGAAGATGTTTCATTATATCCAGCAAAATGGGCACTACCATGTACTCGGTGCATTTTACGACGGCGAACTGGCCGGATCGGTTATGGGTATTGAATGTATGGATCTGGCGGGTCAGTGCAATCCCTTCATGGTTGTGGAGAATGTGATTGTATCCGATCGGGTACGCAGACAGGGAATTGGTCAGAAGCTTATGCTTCAGATTGAGCACATTGCGAGAGATCTTGGATGTGAATACATGATTCTGGTGTCTGGCGATCAGCGGAAAGAGGCTCATATTTTTTATGAAAAGCTGGGCTTTAAAGATGAGAAAGTTCAGGGTTATCGGAAGCATTTTAATTAATCAATATATCACGGAAAATGTCTAATAAGTAGAAGGACTACTTAAGGAGCAGGGCGAATAAGGCATAGTCTTGAAATTTAATGAACTGATATGAGGGAGGCACTCTCGTGTTCAAAAAATGGGCTAATGTCTTGATGATTCTTAGTTTGGTATTCGCTGTATGTTCCCCAACATCCTATGCCGCTGCCAAGACGGTTAAAGTGACCGTGACGCTTGTCAGTGCAGAACTGGTGGAGAACAATTCCGTTGGTAATGAATGGGCCATAGGGGCAAGTGTGAACGGCAAGAGCCTGGAGGAGGGTTCGTCGGTCACGTTGAATCTGAAACCTACAGATACGCTGAAATTACAAGCGAATGCCGAAGAGCAGGACAAAATCCCTGATCTGGGGAGCAAAAGTATGAACGTTAAGGTTTCCTCCATTACCAAATCAATCAACAAGACTCTATCGGTTGTCGTGACGGAGAACAGAGGCCGTTATTCGGATAACACAGCGACGTGGGAGTTCAAGTTTAAGATCAGTAAGAAATAAAATAGGGACTGATCATGTAAAAGAGAGCCTAGCTCTCTTTTTTTACTTTATACGGATATCTTTGAGCTGAAGGAATGTATAGTTTCGGGAAGGGTCCCTCTTTGGTAAAATAAAGAAAGTTGTGGGCAGGTACCTATATATTTCAATGTACATATTTAATTGTAAGTTTTAATGAAGACAAAAGGAGGTTAACCAGATCATGCGTATCTTAGATAACATTAAAGTCTGGGGGGAGCCGCTGGAGAATGCGGTAAGTCAGGCGGTGACTTGCTCGCAGTATGGAGATGTACTGGGCGTGGCTCTAATGGCAGACCATCACAAAGGATATTCACAGCCCATCGGGGGCGTGGTTGCCTACCGGAACATGATCAGTCCGTCTGGGGTTGGATATGATATTGCCTGCGGTAACAAAGCTGTGCGCACCAACCTGATGTGGGATGATATACGGGATCAGATTGCTGTCATTATGGATGACATTAATGCAACCATATCCTTCGGTGTAGGACGCAACAATCCAAATCCTGTGGAGCATGAGCTGTTCGACGATGCCAGTTGGAAGCTGTTTGATTCCATTGAGTCTGGATTACAGCACAAGTTGAAGACACTCGCGTGTAACCAGCTCGGGACGGTAGGCAGTGGCAATCATTTTGTCGATATTTTTGTGGAAGAGGCGACGGGTAAAGTATGGGTTGCAAACCACTTTGGCAGTCGTGGCTTCGGGCATAAGGTCGCCAGTGGTTTTCTGAATCTGGCTGCCGGACGTGCGTTTAGTGGCAAAGCGCCGGGAGAATCAATGGATCAACCACCGACATTGTTTGACCTCAAGAGTGAAATGGGTGATATGTATTGGGACGGGATGACTTTGGCAGGCCGTTATGCGTATGCAGGGCGCGATTATGTGATTGAGCAGGTTCTCGGCATCCTCGGAGCGAGCGCAGAATATTCGGTTCATAACCATCATAACTTTGCCTGGAAAGAACAGCATATGGGCGAAGACGTGGTGGTGGTCCGCAAAGGAGCAACGCCGCTGGCACCGGGCCAGCTCGGTTTTGTGGGCGGAAGCATGGGAGATATCTCGGTGATCGTGGAAGGAATCCACAGCGAAGAGAATACCGAGTCTTTCCGCAGCACCGTTCATGGTGCAGGACGCACTATGAGCCGAACCCAGGCGGCTGGCAAAATGAACTACAAGCTGCGTACACGCATGGGCGGCGAGATCAGCGAGGAACAGATGCAAGCGGCGATTCGTGCCTATGGTGTGGAGCTTCGGGGTGCAGGAACGGATGAAAGTCCATTTGTGTACAAGAAGCTGCAGGACGTGCTGAATGCGCATGCGCATACCTTGAAAATCAACCATATCCTGCGTCCCGTAGGTGTCGCAATGGCCGGAGGCAATGAATTCGACCCGTATAAGGACTAATTGAAAGTAGAAGGTGAACCTCATGAGAAATTGTGCAATATACAGTTCGCAGTTTGATCTGGATCAGCTGTTGGAAATGATTCAATCCATATACCCTCAGGATACAATTGAGCGTAAGGAAGACAAAACCCATATTCAAGTCACGCGCAAGAAGTTATTTAGTAAAAAGACGAAGGGCTTCAATATCATGACGAGCCAGACCCACCCTGAAGAATTTACTGCAATGATTCAGGGGATGCTGGGATTTCTAAGTCAGATTGAGGGAAAGAATGTTGCGCTACAGGAAAAGGCACTTATTAAATGCTCTACACTGAATATGGTTGTTGGGATCGAGACAGAAGAAGACATTTCCGAAGAATTCTTTAATGAATTATTGCATCTGGCCGATGCCCTGGATGCAGTCATCTTCTGGGGAGGTGGCTCCTTGCTGAATGCGCAAGGTCAGCTGCTGTTGGATGTCAACGGAGAATCCGAAGTAGAGGATTACCAAGTGACAGCACACACCAGTTTTCTGGATGATGTCAGACCCCCATCGGAATCTGCAAGGCAGCGTAAAGAGCGCTCCGAGCAGCTTCTAACGGAGCAAGGAATCCCATTCAATGTTCATTTACCTGCAAGAGCGGGGGATGAGCATACAACGATCCGCAGTGTAGAACAAGTCGCAGATCGCGCGGTAGCCCTCTGTATTGCAGCTCTCAAGGGTGAATGCCTGGGGGCGGGGGAGAGCGCAGAAGATACAGCAGCGCTGGTCCAGGAAGTGATCGACAAGTATGATGCAGCTTCATTCTTTTCACCTGTGGAGAGAAGATTTGTGGAGCAGCATGGGGCAGAGCATCAGGAGGTTATCTCCTTTTCATGGGGATATGAGGCTTATCATGTGATGTTATGGGCGCTTGGCTACGTCAAGGAACTTGGAGCTCCGGTAAATCTTTGTAACGTAGGAGAAGATGTGGGGTATTTGCAGCAATGTGACAATGTTGAAGCCTTTGTAGCCGGGGCACAGCTTCGCTCCAAAAGTGAGATTTTGGATGCAGCGGATCTAATCTACCGGTACAACTGGGTGTGTGTAGACAGTCGTGTGAAGGAGCAAACACCTCCCGGGGGTCTGAATGGCGGAGTGGCCTACGAACGTCACCGTGCGCTGAATTGGCTGATCTGTTATCTGGATCAAGATTGGGATGATGTCCGGACAGATACGTAGAATGGACTTTTAACATCAACTATTTTTTATATGACATTCAAATTCAAATACCCCCAAGCCAGTCGAATACTGGTTATGGGGGTGTTTTGCTGTCTATGGTTACCTTGCCGTTTTATCCGCTATGTCTTCCGTACTGTTCCCGAATCATCACATCAGCAAGAATCAGCTTTTTCTCCACACTGCTCTCCGGGTTTACAATTCGCCATAACATCTGGTCAACCGCACGCGCACCAAGCAATTCCTTGTTCACATTAACTGTGGCGAGTACAGGGATATTATCATACACATTATCGAAACCGGTGACTACGCACTGGTCGGGTACACTAATCCCAATACTCTCCAGAGCCTCGATGGTGTATAGCGCATAGAAGTCATTGGCACAGACAAAAACCTCAGGCAAATTCCCCTCATGAATGACCGAAGTGAACGTCTTGCGAAAATCATCCACATCCGGGCTGCTTAGTTCGGGGATCTGATTCATTTCCAATCCATGACCCATTAATACCGAAGTATAGGCGACCCATCGTTCATAGAAGCTGTGCGCATCACTGGTATTTCCAACAAACTGAAACCGTTTGAATCCCTTGCGCAGCAAATAGAGCATAATGTCACGCATGGAAGCAAAGTTGTCTGTGAAAATACTGTCACTGTGAAAGACGGGGTCCAGATGATCCACCATGACAACAGGAATGCCCAGACGCTTAATTTCAAGCAGAATGGGTGTGGAGATAGAACCAACCGTAATAATGCCCCGAATGGCATCCGGATTCAGCAACGTGAACAGTTGATCCGCAGAAGGCTCTGTCAGAGTAAGAATATTGATGCCTTTCTGGTTCAGTCTGGAGGATATCCCGTTAAAGACAGGCCCCCAATATACGGATTCCTGATTCTGATAACGAACATTAGGAAACAAAATCAAAATGGTGCCACTCCACCGCGTGTTCTGCGGGTCCTGAAGTTCATTGCTGCTATACATATCACCAGACAACATGCTGTTATCTTTGAAATATCCAAGTTTGCCAGCGGCCTTAAGAATAACGTCCCGTGTCTGCTCACTAACACCTGATTTTCCGGACAGTGCTCGTGAGACCGCAAATTTCGACAGACCTGTAAAATGTGCAATTTCCTGAATTGTTACCTTCGTCTTCATCATACCATCCTTACACTCGTAGTTCTGCCGTATTCCTTACATTGTGCAATAAAGCTGTTTCTAGTATATCATGATGTATTTCTCTTAATCTAATAACGGCTGTAGAAGTGAAAATGTTAGTGTTCCATACATGTAACGACGAAAATAGACCTTGGCGAATGGATGTGTTGCAGGAGAAAAAGGCGAATTTTGAATGGGTTATTATCTTTTTGTTATTTTATAAAATAACAAAATAATCAAAAATGATTTTCGTTTTGGATATGGAAGTACTCAGAATGGTATTCGGATAATATGCTATATCATAAGCTTTTCAAGCGATATAACAGCATATTATCAGAATAATTAGAAAATGTTAACAATAAAAATGTTGACGCTTACATTATGCTATGTTAAATTTTGTTTGTCAAAACCAAACGGTAAAATAACAAATGGTGGTGGTCGTCGAATTTCATTAGGGTAAATGAAAGTCAGGGAGTTATGCCGGACCATGATTTGTATACACATTCGGGGAGGTTGTTAAAATCGTGACTAGAAAATGGAACGTTTTGCCGCTCATGTTATTGGTCGTAATGCTTTTTGTATCCGCTTGCAGTGGTGGGGGGGCGGCTCAGCCAGCTGATGATGCACCAGCGAATTCGGGCAATAGCACTGGAACCGTCGAAACAGACAAAGAAGGCGGAAAAGAAGAAGTGGCCGTAAATGTACCTGATTTGGGTGGACGTGTCATCAAGGTTGCGGCCTGGTGGGATCTGAAGCCAGCGGGGGAGACCGCATCGGATAAGGCTAGACTGGATAAAATCGCTGAAGTCGAGAAGAAATACAACGTGAAAATTGAGTTTGTAAACGTGCCATTCGAAGAATACATGAACAAATTTACCACGACAGCGCTAGCTGGCGAACCGTTCGCAGACATCGTTCAGATGGAGTACAAATCCGCATTACCCGCCATCCTCAAAGGGCAACTGCTTCCGATCTCCGAATTCACCACAGCTGAGAATAACATCAACCAAGAGGCAAACCTGATCACGAAATTCCCTGCCATCGCAGGCAACTACTACGCATTTGAATCTCCAACCAGCATCGGTCTGGGACTTCACTATAACCGTGACTTATTCAAGAAGTTGTCGCTGCCTGATCCTCAGGAGCTATACAACAAAGGCGAATGGAATTGGGATAAATTCATGGAACTGGCGAAACAGGCGACCAAAGATACGGATAACGACGGAAAAATTGACGTATACGGGTTCTCTGGCTGGGCCATCGACGTACTTCGTCACTTTACTGCAGCCAATGGCGGCACGATCGTAGACGACGAACATTCAAAAGAAGGATTATCCGATCCGAAAACGATTGAAGCTGCCGAATTCGTCAAACGCCTGTATAACGTCGAGAATGTTGTGAAAGTCAAAACAGGCGACAAAACGAACTGGGAGGAAAGCAACACATTCAAGGATGGAGATGTGGCTTTGTTCACTGCTGCGGAATGGCAGTTGGGCGATATCACCTTTGCTGCTGGAGTCGTACCAATTCCGAACGGTCCTCAGGGCAACAAGGATGTAACATACGCCAACAACGCTGCCTCAGCAAAATTCATTCCCAAAGGTGTGGAAGATCCTAAAATGGTATACCAAATCTATGAAGAAACCTTCGACATTCCACAGATTGAAGAGTATCCAGGTCAGGATTACCTGGAAAGCCGTTATACCGACGAGAGGGATATCGCCATGATTCGCGAGCATATCGCAGGAACGGGGCGCATCCTGCTAGATGACGCCTACACGGGCTATCCAATCGGTGACTATGTAAACGACATCATCAAAAACAATGCTTCCGTTACAGCAACAGCTGAGAAGTATAAAGCGCAGGCACAAGCGGCAGTCGATAAACTTGGCAAACAGTAATACCAGCATGATTCAGACAGGGGTACCTCGTGTCCGGCTCACGCACGGGTACCTCTTTTCCTGTATTACCAATTAGGCATTGCTGGCATCAGCCTTGATGAGGAGGGCTCGTAGGATGGATGGAATTCTACAACGAAAGAAATGGATCCTGCCCATAGTCATTGCAGCAGCGGCAGCCTGCGTCATACTTTTGCTTACTTCCGGTGCAGGTGTAAAGAGTGCAGTTGTGCCTTCTGGCAGTTTGCCTGCCATTGAGGTGGATGCCATCTTGCAGCAGACGAGGCAGAAGAACGGATATGAACAATATCTGTCCCAAGCAGGTGAGGCCTCAAGACCAAATGTGGATATGACCATCGAAGCAGGAGACTACATACGGGCAGAGGGTGAAGAGGTACGCAAGCTGAATGATTATGAGGGCAAGCCGGGTGTATCGCTGCATACCGGGGAGACAGGCGGGATCGACTGGGTAGTTGACGTGCCGGAAACCGGGATGTACAACCTCTCTGCTGTCTATTTTCCCGTAGAAGGCAAGAGTTCGGCCATTGAGCGTGCATTGTACATTGACGGTGAACTTCCGTTTGCGGAAGCCGCCTATTTGCAGTTTGACCGCGTATGGGGCAATGAGAAACAAGCTGTTGAACAGGATAATCAGGGCAATGATCTTCGTCCGAAACAAGTGGAGAAGCCCCGCTGGATGGAGGAAACATTTCAGGACTCGGACGGGTATGAACAGGCTCCATTTAAGTTCTATCTGGAAAAGGGGAAGCACACGTTAACGCTAAAATCCTCTCGCGAACCCATGGTAATTCGATCCATACGGCTATTCAATGAGAAGCCAGCCGTTCCTTATGCGGAAACCGCAGGTTCCAGGCAGACGGATTCTTCCGGTCAGCCTAAGGATGTGCTTATCCGAATTGAAGGGGAAGCGGCTGTTGCCAAATCTTCACCTACGTTATATCCAACCAGTGAAAGATCAAGTTCAGCTGTAGCTCCGTACAGCGCTTCCCAGGTGCGTATTAATACGATTGGTGGTTTTAACTGGCGTCTGCCAGGACAGTGGATCGAATGGGAAGTGGATGTGCCGGAGAGTGGACTTTATCATATCGGTTTTACCGCTCAGCAAAATTTTGTAAAAGGCATCTATTCCACGCGCAAGCTGACCATCGATGGCGAGATTCCTTTTGCGGAGATGACGAAGGCGCCATTCCGTTACCAAAGCGACTATCGCATTGATGTGCTGGGCGGTGAGGAAGCTTACAAGTTTCAGTTGGATAAAGGCAAACATGTCATTCGGCTGGAGAACAGTCTAGGAGATTTCGCGCCACTTATTCGCAATGTGGAGGACAGCTTGTACAACCTGAACTCCATGTACCGGAGAATTCTGATGATTACAGGCACCAAACCGGATGAATTTCGGGATTATCGGGTGGAGAAGCAGATTCCGAATCTGCTGGAGGTATTTAGCGGAGAAAGCAAGCGTCTGAAGGAAGTGGCAGGGCAACTTCGTCTTCTGTCAGGCCAGTCCAGCGATCAGGAAGCATTGATCAAAACGATGGCCCAACAGCTGGATGAGATGATCGACAAGCCGGATACCATTCCAAGAAGACTTGCCGCATACAAAACGAACACAGGCGGGCTGGGAACTTGGGTACAGCAGGCTCGTGAGCAACCTCTTGAGATTGATGCACTCTATGTAGCTTCATTAGACAGCAGCATTCCCGGAACGGGTATGGGTCCGTTGGCGAAGCTTGGTCATGAAGCGAAGACATTCTATCATTCGTTCTTCATTGATTATAACCAGATCGGGAACGTAGCCACATCAGAGGATCAGCGCACGGTGACGGTCTGGATCGGCAGTGGTCGTGATCAGGCGAACACGATGAAAGCGATGATTGATGAGACATTCACACCGGAGAGCGGCATTAACGTCAATCTGAAGCTGGTTAACATGGGTACGCTGTTGCCAGCCACTTTATCGGGTGAAGGACCGGATGTAGCGATGCAGATCGGCAATGATCTGCCTGTGAATTTTGCGATGCGGAACTCGGCGGTGGATCTCACCCAGTTCAGTGACTATACCACGGTAGAACAGGAGTTTAGAGACAGTGCCATCGTACCGTACGCCTATGATTCAGGCGTGTACGCTTTGCCGGAGACACAGACCTTTAATATGTTGTTTTACCGAAAAGATGTGCTTGCAGAGTTGGGGCTTGAAGTTCCTCAAACGTGGGATGATGTCGAGAGCCTGCTTGCGATTCTGAGCAAAAACCATATGGAGTTTGGCATGCCGGTGGTGGCCCAGGCCAACATGCAGGGTGTGAACATTCCGCCTAATTCGCAATACGCGACGATGCTGCTCCAGAATGGCGGTTCCTTCTATCGGAATGACGGTAAGGAATCCGATCTGGATTCGCGCATCGGGATTGAGACATTTAAGAAGTGGACAGAGTTTTATACCGATTACAAGCTGGAGCGGGAGTACGACTTTGCCAACCGTTTCCGGACAGGACAGATGCCGATTGGTCTGACGGATTACACGATGTATAACCAACTATCCGTATTTGCACCGGAAATCCGTGGATTATGGGGATTTGTTCCGGTTCCGGGGACGGTGCAGCCGGATGGAACATTGAATCGGGACGTTCCGGGTGGCGGCAGTGCGGTCATGATGCTGGAGAGTGCCAAGGATCAGGACGCCGCGTGGGAGTTCATGAAGTGGTGGACCAGTACACCGGTTCAGGCCGAGTTTGGTCGTGAGATGGAGGGGCTGATGGGCGCGGCTGCGCGTTATCCGACAGCCAACATCAAGGCGCTGGATTCACTTCCGTGGCCTGCTGAGGATTATGCGAATCTGAAAGCACAATTCGAGACGGTAAAGGGAATTCCCGAAGTACCTGGTGGTTATTTTACCGGACGCCATCTGTTCAATGCATTTTACAAGACGGTTGTTGGCCAAGTAGAAGCCAGGGAATCCATCATGGATTACACCCAGTATATTCAGGACGAGATTCGAGTCAAGCGTAATGAATTTGGTCTTCCGTAAGCAGAGGGAGGGTTAACAGTGTCACAAATATCACTCCGAGACGGACAAAACAGTCCTCCTGAGAAAACACCAGGCATGGGCATGAAATCATGGTGGTCCTGGAAGCTCAAGGAAATGAAGGCCAGCAAACATTCCTATGTACTGCTAGCTCCTTATATGATCCTATTCATCATGTTCACTGTGATTCCTGTGGTCATCTCCATCATACTCAGCTTCACCTATTTCAACATGCTGGAGTTTCCGCGTTTTATTGGCTGGCAGAACTATACCCGACTGTTTCTGGAGGATGACGTATTTCTGATTGCCATCAAAAATACGTTGCTGTTTGCCATTATTACCGGACCTATCAGCTATATTGCCTGTTTCGTATTTGCGTGGATCATTAATGAATTAACACCCAAATGGAGAGCATTCATGACGCTGATCTTCTATGCGCCATCCATTTCGGGGAATGTCTACTTTATCTGGCTGATGATTTTCTCGGGGGATCGCTACGGTATAGCCAATGGACTGCTAATCAAATGGGGATTTCTGTTGGAGCCAATCCAGTGGTTGAAAACGGAAGCCTATATTATGCCAATCCTCATTCTGGTGCAATTGTGGCTCAGTCTTGGCACAGGCTTTCTGGCGTTTATCGCCGGTTTGCAGACCGTAGACCGGACGTTATATGAAGCTGGCGCGGTAGATGGGATCAAAAATCGCTGGCAGGAACTCTGGTATATTACCCTGCCTTCGATGCGCCCGCAATTGATGTTCGGTGCGGTCATTCAACTTACGACCTCATTCGCGGTGGCGGATGTGTCCATTGCGCTGGCGGGGTTCCCAAGTGTGAACTATGCGGCGGAGACGGTGGTGACCCATTTGATCGACTTTGGTACAACGCGGTTTGAGATGGGATACGCCTCGGCGATTGCAACCGTGCTGTTCATGATTATGGTGGGCACCAACCTGCTGGTACAGAAACTGCTTCGAAGGGTGGGAGAATAGCTATGGCTGCAATTGCGACAGGCAAAAAGCGGGTCAACCGCTCTTTATCAGGAAGCATCTCCCTGTTTGCCCTTCTGCTCGTATTTGGTGCTTTCATGGTGCTGCCGCTGATCTATGCGATCAATAATGCGTTCAAACCGCTGGATGAGATTTTTACTTTTCCGCCAACGCTATTTGTCAAAAATCCAACGTTCAGCAATTTTACGGATCTGCTGAATCTGCTGAGTGACTCGTGGGTTCCGTTCTCACGATATATATTCAACACGGTATTTATTACGGGCATTGGCATCGTGGGCCATGTACTGCTCGCTTCGGCAGCGGCGTACCCACTCGCCAAGCACAAATTTCCGGGCAAAGTGTTCATGTTCCAGGTTGTTGTGCTTTCCCTGATGTTCACACCTGCCGTGACGGCCATTCCCAACTATATGATCATGTCATGGCTGGGTTGGATTGATACGTATTGGGCCGTCATTATTCCGGCATTTGCCTATTCATTAGGTTTGTATCTGATGAAGCAGTTTATGGAGCAGATCCCGGATGCGTTGCTGGAAGCAGCCAAAATTGACGGTGCCAGTGAATACCGGATTTTCTGGTCCATTGTCATGCCCAATGTAAAGCCAGCCTGGCTCACCTTGATCATTCTGCTGTTCCAGATGCTGTGGGGCAGTGATGGCAATGGATACATCTACAGTGAACAGCTCAAGACCTTGCACTATGCGGCGGGTCAGATCATTCAGGGCGGGATATCCCGGGCCGGGGCAGGTGCTGCGGTAGCACTTATTTTGATGAGTGTGCCCATTACGCTGTTCATTTTCTCGCAGAGCCGCATCATTGAGACGATGGCGAGTTCGGGCATGAAGGAATAAGGGGGGACGATATGGCACGCACAGTAAAAAGATGGCTTGTTCTCCTGGCGGCAGTATCGCTGCTGCTGGTGAATGCCGTGCCTGCGGCGGCCTCCCCGGCGCCGTATGAGAGTTATAACTACAACTACTGGAAAGAGGCCGTTCCTTCACCGGATGCCTATCTGCCCAAGCAAACCATCTCGGGCAGCGACCTGGGCATTGGCGAATTCAAAGACCCCGGTGATGTAAACGTTTCTCCCTCCGGGCAGATTTATATTTTGGACAGTGGCAACAGCCGAATTGTTGTCCTGGACGCGGATTATAAGCTGCTGCGGGTGATCGAAGGATTTATGATGGACGGCAGCAAGGAGAGTTTTAATACGCCAGGTGGATTATTCGTGGATGAAGAGGATCGAGTATACATCGCTGATACGGGGAACAGCCGTGTAGTTGTCCTGGATGCGGAAGGTCAGCTGGTCCATACGATTACGAAGCCGGAGTCCGATATCCTCGCGACCAATTTTCAATTCCAACCGTTGAAATTGACTGTGGATCGGGTAGGCCGGGTGTATGTGGTGGCTCAGGGTGTCTACGAAGGAATTATGCAGTTTGACGAGCACGGTCAATTCATTGGATACGTCGGTACGAACAAGGTGGAACGCGACTACGGCGAATACATTTGGCGGCTGCTCTCAACCAAAGCCCAGCGGGCGCAGATGGTTTTGTTTGTACCGACCGAGTTTTCCAATGTCGATATCGACTCCAAAGGGTTCGTATATGCGACCAATATCGACCCGGGTTCCAGCGAACCGATTAAACGTCTGAATCCATCCGGCGAGGATGTGCTGAAGAGATTTGGTTATTTTGAAGTCAAAGGAGATATCAGATTCCGCAATAACCCGGGTCCGTCCAAACTGATTGATGTGAAGGTACTGGGCAACGGTATGTACAGTGTGCTGGATGCGACGCAGAACCGGGTGTTTACTTACGATGATGAAGGTCATCTGCTCTACGTATATGGAGGCAAAGGAAATCAGGTGGGAACGCTCAAAACACCAGTCGCCATGGAACAATCCGGGGATCATCAATTGGTACTGGATCGGGGGAAAAGCAATCTGGTTATCTATGAGCCAACACGGTTTGGAGCCAGCGTGAATGAGGCGGTTGCCCTTCATTATCAGGGTGAGGATACGGAGGCTGTTCATATTTGGAAAGAAGTGCTGAAGTTGAACGCCAACTATGATATCGCCTATATCGGTATCGGAAAATCCTTGCTGATGGAGAAGAAAAACGAGGAAGCTCTGGGTTATTTCGAACTGGGTATGGATCGCAAAAGTTATTCTGTCGCGTTCAAAAGATATCGGCGAGAGATGATGAAGGAACATTTCGGCACCTTTCTGACGCTTGCCATCGCACTGATTTTCATTCTGATCCTGGTCCGAGTGGCAGTTAAATGGAGACGGAGGAGGCAGATTGACCGTGAAGCAGGATTACATTAGGTTTCCGCTGCATCTCATTTTTCACCCCATTGATGCATTCTGGGATATCAAGTCGGATCAGCGGGGCAGGTTGACCGTTGCTTTTGGAGCACTGGCGCTTACCATTATCATGATGATTTTGCAAAAACAATACGCGGGGTTTCTTGTGAATTACATCGATCCTCGCACAATCAACAGCATAGGGGAGATCGCAACGGTTGCAGTACCGTTCTTTCTTTGGTGCATAGCCAATTGGGCTGTAACCACCCTGATGGAAGGTGAAGGGAAGTTCAAGGAGATTTTTCTGGCAACAGGATACTCACTTATTCCGATTATTTTGATCTATGTCCCGATGATTATCATTAGCCGGTTTATGGTACAGGAAGAGACGGCTTTTTATTATTTATTTAATAGCATCGCGTTCTTCTGGTTCGTGCTGCTGCTCTTCATTGGCACGATGACGGTACACCAGTACACCGTGATCAAAACGATCCTGACGATGCTGCTGACGTTAATTGTCATGGGCATAATCGTGTTCCTCGGAGCATTGGTGTTCAGCATGTTGCAGCAGTTATATGAATTCGGTTACAACATCTACCGCGAGTTGATTTTTCGGACCTAAAGGAGGCGGCATCCGTGAACAAAAGGCAACGAATATATACGGTGCTGGCCAGTGGTGCTGCTGTGATCCTGCTTACAGCCGGACTGCTGTATATCAATAACAGGGGAGTTCCAGCCGTGGAGGCAATGACTTTTCTTGAAGCAACAACAGAGGCTATGCCAACCGAGACGGAATCATTGCAATTCCTTACCGATTCCTCGCAGGGGGTGCCGGGTATGCAACTGGTCGCCGAGGATCAGGGACTGGCGCTTTATTACAACGAGGAGACGACGGAAATTGCCGTTCGTGATGGAGCGAGTGGACAGATCTGGTACAGCAATCCGAACGAACGTAATCAGGATGGCCTGGCTTCCGCTTATGAAAAGGAAGTGTTGTCCTCCCAGCTGAACGTGTCATTTCGGGATGCGATCGGTACACTGGAGAACTTTCCGAACTTTAGCTCCAGCATCAGCAACAAACAGTTCGCAGCTGCCAATGTGGATCAGGGCATTCGTGTTACATACACGCTTGGGGATACCTCGCTAGGCATTGATGCTCTGCCCAAACTGATAAGCAAACAGCGTCTGGAGGAGAAGGTACTTTCGAAACTGGATGCCACAGTCGCAAGATATACATCTGCCCGCTACTATCCAACCAAGAACAATCCGGATGTGCTGGAACGGTTGGATGGACAGATATCAAAGCAGCTTGTACTGAACAAGATGCTGGATGCCTTTGAGACGGCGGGTTACACCGCTGAAGATCTTGCTTTTGACAATGAGGAGAATGGAGTCGAAGGCGGGGGCACATCGGATAAACCAAGCTTCGTCATTCCGGTGGAATATCGGCTGGATCAAGGTTCGCTGGTTGTAACCGTGCCGCTAAGTCAGGTGAAAGAGAGCGGTCAATACCGTATTCGTAATATCGATCTGCTCGCTTATTTTGGTGCCGCCGATACGAAAGGTGAAGGTTATATGTTTGTACCTGACGGTTCAGGCAGTCTGATCCATCTGAATAACGGAAAGGTCAAAGAGGAGCAGTACGTACAACATGTGTATGGTGCAGATCCGAATGACAATTCACTCAGTCGCCCGCAGGTTAGTGAATCTGTGCATATGCCTGTCTTTGGTTTGAAGAACGGTGAACATGCCTGGTTTGCCGTGATTGAAAAAGGGGATGGCATGGCCAGTATCTCTGCGGATATTGGTGGCAGGCAAAATAGCTATAACCACGTCTACGGCACGTTCTCCCTGCGGGGTGAGGATGAGTTGGAGATGTATACCTCGCAAAAGATGCAGGAGATTCAGCTACTAAGCGAGGAACCATTCCGCGGGGATATTCAGGTGCGATACCATTTCCTTAATGGTAAGGATGCCAGCTATTCCGGGATGGCCCGTTTGTATCAGCAGCAATTGGTGGGGCAGAACGTACTGAAACCGCTGGAGGACGAATCAGCCTTGCCTTTTTACGTGGATGTGTTAGGTGCAGTGGACAAAAAAGCTTCATTCCTGGGTGTACCTTATCGGACCACATTGGCTATGACGACATATGAACAAGCGGCTGAAATGGCTGCGAGGCTGCAGCAGGAAGGTGTGAACCGCGTGCAGATGCGGTATCAGGGATGGTTTGGCGGAGGTTTCAGTCACCATACACCGACCCAGGTCAAGCTGGACAGTGAAGTGGGCAGTCGTTCCGAGTTGCATGATCTGTCTGAACAACTGAAGCAGTCCGGTGGAGCGTTATTCCCTGATGTGGCGTTTCAGCGTATTTATCACGACGATTGGAACTTTGCCCCTTCCTCCGATGCAGCGCGATTTGTCACCAAGGAGACAGCTGAACTGTATCCATACAGTCCTGCCCTCAACCGGATGGATCAGAGCAAAGACAGCTATTATCTGTTGTCGGCCGCCAAGCTGCCGTATGTGGTGAGCGAGTTTGCCGGGAAAATCAACAAATTGGAACTCAGCGCATTATCGCTGCGTGATCTCGGGCAGGTATTGAGCTCGGATTATCGGGATAGTCGTGTCATCCACCGGGAGACCGCGAAGAACATCGTGAAGGAGCAGCTGGGCAAGCTGCAGCAGGAATATCCAAACATGATGTTATCATCCGCTAATGCGTATGCGTGGGGATATACGCTGCATATTGTTAATGCTCCCTCAGGCTCCAGCCGGTTCAACATTACCGATGAGGAAGTTCCTTTTTATGAGATGGTCATTCATGGATATATGGACTACGCTGCTTCCGCAATGAATACGTCAGGGGATCAGGATCTGCGCAAACAGCTGCTCCGCAGTCTGGAGCTGGGATCAGCTCCGCAGTTTCAATGGACGTATGAACCATCGTCCAAGCTGAAGCTGACCAGTTATGATTCGGCTTATGCCACTGACTTTGCCTATTGGGTAGATGACGCAGCAGCCTTATACAAGGAAGCGAATGAGGTATTAGGTCATTTGCGGAACCAGCCAATAACCGAGCATGAACGAGTTCAGGATGGGGTTGTGCGTATCACATACAGTGGCGATGCAACGATTTTGGTGAATTACACGGCTGATCCGGTAACGATTGATGGAATTACCGTTGGCGGGGCGGACTATGCAGTGGAAGGAGTGAACCGATGAGAACCCTTCGTTTATCCTTGAAATCACGGAGAGCGCTGCTTGGCCTTGCGTTTATTTCGCCCTGGCTGATTGGTTTCATCTTCTTGTTCGCTACGCCGCTGCTGCAATCGATCCGGTTCAGTTTGAGCAATCTGTCGGTTGCCCCAGGAGGCTATGTACTGGATTTTGTCGGTTTGAAAAATTTCAAAGATGCCATCCTGGTCGATGCAACATTTAACCGGATTCTAGTAGATTCGGTCGGAGCGATGCTGCTGAATGTGCCGATGATTCTATTCTTCAGTTTATTTACGGCGACACTGCTTAACCAGAAATTCAAGGGCAGAACGATGGCACGTGCGATCTTCTTCCTGCCGGTCATTCTGGCCTCCAGTGCTGTGGCGGCGGCCGAGTCCGCAGGTCTGATCAATCTGATGGGAGACATCAGTGCAGTGGATACGTCGGCGGAGGGGGGAGCTTCGTTCAACGTCGTTTCAATCGTGCGAATGCTGAATGATGTGGGGCTGCCAATGGCATATGTCGATTACATCGTTGAAGCCATCATGCGCATTTACGATATTGTCAGCAGCTCTGGCGTACAGATTCTGATCTTCCTCGCTGCGCTGCAATCGGTACCCGGCTCGATGTATGAAGTGGCCAAAATTGAAGGTGCAACGGCCTATGAATCCTTCTGGAAAATTACGTTTCCGATGGTGAGTCCATTGATCCTGACGAATGTCATCTATACGATTATTGATTCCTTTGCAGGCAGCCCGGTGACGGAGGCCATCTACCAGACGGCATTTAAAACCCAGAACTTCGGCCTGAGCTCAGCCATGTCCTGGCTGTATACGCTGGTCATCGGTCTGGTATTGGTTGTTGTGGGATGGGTACTGTCACGACGGGTTCATTACAACTGAAAGCTAACGAACGTTGAAGGAGGCATGAGACTATGGCTGTGTCGGGAACGGATCGCATGGTGGTGGTTCCGAAAGAGAACTACCGCATGCAGAGGGTACGAAACAAGACATCGGACCTCCTGTATTCCATCTTCAGATATGCATTGATTATTGGTATTTCATTTATTATTTTGTATCCATTGTTTCTTAAAATCTCGGTTGCGTTCAAAGATAAACAGGATATCTATAATCCGACCATCTATATGATTCCCCAGCATTTTACGCTGGATAATATCAAGTTTGCGGCGCAGGTGATGGATTATTTACCTTTGCTGGCGAATACGTTGTTGTTCGTCACGATTACAACGCTGCTCACAGCGATATCCTGTGCGTTAGCCGGGTACGGCTTCGCCCGCTTTTCTTTTCCCGGCAGCAATGTGCTGTTTGTATTAGTCATCCTCACTATTTTAGTACCGACAAGCACCCTGATGGTGCCGATGTATCTGCATTTCCGCAACTTTGATTTTCTCGGCATGATTCGGCTGTTCACGGGGCGAGAAGGGATCAACCTGCTGAATACATACTGGCCGTCGATGATTACTGCGGCTACGGCTGGTGGGCTGAAAGCGGGGCTGTTCATTTATATTTTCCGCCAGTTCTTCAAGGGCATGCCCAAGGAAATTGAAGAAGCTGCACTGATTGATGGAGCAGGCGGATTCCGGACATTTGCCCGAATTATGCTGCCGAACGCCATTTCACCGCTGATCACGGTCATTCTGTTCTCTTTTGTCTGGCAGTACAACGATACGTTCTATTCCGCGCTATTCATGAGTGAAAGCCCGCTTATCTCGCTGAAGGTGGCTTCATTGCCTGCCCAGGCGAACCAGTTAATTCCCCAATTGATGGGTTTTGGCTCGAACTCGGGCATGAAGGCAGACCCCAATTATGTTGCCATGATCGTGGATACAGGAATTCTGCTGGCGATTGCACCACTCATTATTTTGTATTTATTTGTACAGCGCTATTTCGTGGAAAGTATTGAACGTTCAGGTGTAGTTGGTTAACCGGGCTTGGCGTAGTCGTGTAGGATGCGTAATTCGGGTGTTTTTGATATTTGGGTCTCTATGTATCCTACCTTGGAATGGGGGATTATCAATGACGGAACAAAAGATAAGCGGTTATTTGGTGAATAAAGATGCGACTTCCGAGGCTAGAGAACTGATGAAGTACTTGGCGGAGCGTTATGGAAAAGGGGTACTGTCCGGTCAGCAGGATTACGGCAATCTGAACTGGATTAATGAGAATACAGGCCGCAAGCCGGCGGTAATTGGATTCGATCTCATGGATTATTCTCCATCAAGGACAGAACGCGGCGCGATCTCTCAGGAGATTCGGGATGCGATTGCATGGCATCAGCAAGGCGGAATTGTGACATTGTGTTGGCACTGGAATGCACCTACTCATCTGATAGATGAACCAGGTAAAGAATGGTGGCGCGGTTTCTATACGGATGCCACCACCTACGATCTCGATTCAGCATTGGCTCATCCTGAATCGCAAGAGTATACCTTATTGATCCGGGATATCGATGCAATTGCAGTACATCTGCAAGAACTCAAGGAGGCTGGGGTGCCTGTGTTATTCCGGCCGCTTCATGAAGCGGAAGGAGGCTGGTTCTGGTGGGGAGCCAAAGGACCTGAACCTGCCAAAAAGTTATACCGCCTAATGTATGATCAATTGGTCAACACGTATGAGCTGGGTAATCTGATCTGGGTGTGGAACTCGGAAAAGCCGGATTGGTATCCGGGTGACGATGTGGTGGACATTGTGAGTGTGGATGTGTATCCAGAAGCAGGGGATCACAGCCCATTAGCTAAGCGTTATGAAAATCTGCGTGAACTGGTGAATGACAGCAAAATCATTGCCTTAGCCGAGAACGGCTCCATTCCTGACCCAAAGCAAATGAAAGAGCAAGGTGTACACTGGAGCTGGTTCTGTACCTGGACGGGAGAATTCCTAAAGGGTGGCAATCATAATACCGTGGTGTATTTGAAGGAAGTATATAATAGTGAAGAAGTCATTACGCTGGATCAATTACCGAAGTGGAGTTGGAGATAGGGCTATCATCTGAACTTCTACCGACGTGAAAAAAAGGGGCTGTTCCATAAGTCATGAACATGACGGTGGACGCCTCTTGTTCGCGTTAATTTGGCCTGCCTTGAGAATCGGACCTTTAAGGTGCGCTAGATTCGTTAGCACGTTGCAAGTTTGACGCATTCCGCTCACCTGAATTATTGGATAGCATGGCACTGATTTTTGGATACAATGCCTCATTGGAAGTAAACAAGATGTAGGATTGATTGGTTGTACGGATCAGGATTGTTTCGGAAGCGCCATACGCTGCGCCGATTCGAACGGCTGAAGGCTCACTTCCACCATATGTATCATCAAGGGTAACTGCTTTAATATCTGAGATGAGAATTTCTATTTTGGAAAGCTGCCAACGGATGATGAGTTTATTCTGTACTTGCTGTACTTTAATGCCTAACATACACACAACCTCCCTTTAAGCCTGTTGAAGATAAATGCCTTTTTATTAGTTTATCACTTATTGGATGGAGAGGTGCTGAATCATTCTGGAGTAGCGAAGCAGCGATCCGAAGATGGTACTGTAATTGAAATGGCATAGTGCACCAGAGGGAATGGTTTACTACAGTTATTTCCATACATGTTGGCATGATGTACACTATTTCTAACGAAAACGGGAGACGAAGAGATGTATATGGAGGAGGTGCCATATGACAGATATGAACGCATATCATTATTTTGAAAAAAGTCTGGGCCCTTTTCGCAATCTATCCAGTCTGTCTGACGAAGACGCGGAAACAGTAACCCAACGAATCCGTCATCAAGGCCGGAATTTTGCCAGTCAGCGATCAGCAGATTACATGATGTTTCGAAGAGAAATTGAGCGAAAAGCGTACGAGCAGTTTATCTCTAAAGGTGGGAAACCGAGCCACCGCTATCCTCACTATATAACCCTGGGTGCATGCGCGTGGTTGGAATCATGGTATACCGAACCGGATTGGGTCATGATCTCATGGGATGATCTGCCTGCTGATTCCGTAAGTTTTACCTACGGCGATTTGTTTCCAACGATGCGTTATATGGATGATAAACCTTACCGTAAGCAGGTCTACACGAAAGACGAAATCTTGAACGTTATTCAATCCTATGGATGGCCTCAGGAATAGAATCAACAGGGTGATCTCGGACCGGAGCGTTATATCGAAGTACAGGTGTGGAACGAGAGAATCATTAGCCCATATAGTCACCTTGATTGATATGCGAAACGGATGAAGAAGTTCAGATGAATGAAAACTTTCAAAAAAGTAGGAGCAGGAATGACAACACCACCGTATCCGAATATTCGCCCTGCCGTGTACAATAGAGAGAACGAATCTTAAACCTAACCATGAAGGGGATGCTTGAGATGCATGATCAGCTGCCAAAGAAACCTTCTTCCTGCTGCTGCGCTGCAAGTCGGGGCGGCAAGCTCGAGGAAAAGAGTCTGCCAGAGGAAACGGCTGCATCGGTAGAGGCTGTTGAGGACAAGCCATCAAGTCATACCAGTTATTCAGCTGACTTCACAATAGCTCTAACCAATAGAGCAGAGAAGAAAGAAAGCATTCGTATTGAAGGTGGACGTTTCCTGATGGGCACGAATGACCCCGAAGCTTTTGCCGCGGATGGAGAAGGCCCCGTTAGAGAAGTTCAGGTGAACTCCTTTTATCTGGATGCCTGTACGGTAACCAATGCGGAATTTGCACAGTTTGTTCGTGAGACTGGGTATAGGACTGAGGCGGAGCGGTTTGGCTGGTCTTTTGTTTTTCATCTGTTCGTTTCTCCGCAAACGGCGACTCAAGTTCGAACCGTGGTACAACAGACACCCTGGTGGTGGGTTGTTGAAGGTGCAGACTGGGCTCATCCTGAAGGACCCGATTCTAATATAAAAGATCGCTCTAATCATCCGGTTCTTCATATCTCATGGAATGATGCCAATGCCTATTGCCGCTGGGCGGGTAAACGTCTGCCTACAGAAACCGAATGGGAATATGCAGCCCGGGGTGGCCTAATTCAGAAAAAATATCCTTGGGGCGATACGTTAAGGCCGGATGGACAGCACTATTGCAACATTTGGCAGGGTGTATTTCCGGCGAAAAATAATGCAGCCGACGGTTATGCAGGCACCGCTCCATCTCAATCGTTTCCTTCCAATGCATACGGACTTTATAATATGTCAGGAAATGTATGGGAGTGGTGCGCAGACAACTACGTTACGGATCACGAGAAGGCTGCGGATGCTGCCACGGAATTATCTCCTCATGAAGACCGCAAGGTGTTAAAAGGCGGTTCCTACCTATGCCACCGTTCCTACTGCAATCGCTATAGAGTGGCGGCCAGAATCCCCAACACGCCTGATACATCTACTGGGCATATTGGTTTCAGATGCGCAGCGGATGTATAGTCTGTTGGTTTGCTTGTTTGTAGGATAAGGGTCTGGCTATTTCACCCGAATAAGTAATCCGAACAGACCCAGTACAGCAAAGGCCAGAAATGCTGTCGTGTTGGAGAACATCTCAATGGTGTACCCCGCTATCGATGATCCAATGAACTGCCCCGCACCGAGCGCGAGAAAAGCAAGGCTGATTCCGATGGACGTATTTGGACGAAATAACCTGGTCGCCCACACGATGAATACACTGGTCAGAAATATATAGTTACTGCCAAACATAACAGCTGAGACCAGGCTGGCGGCCATCGATGGAAGAAGGATAACGCCAAGTGAAACAGACAAGAGCAGAAGGCCTATCCGATAGGACCATCCAATTCCGATGCGTTCAATAATCCGGCCAGCACACCCGCCGAGAATCCCCATAATCCCCATCACAATCCAGAACAGTACGGCTTCCGAATCGGAGGCCCCTTTTTCGTCAGTGAGGAAGTTTCGGGCAAAGGTCCAATAGATCGCAGAACTGATACCTGTCAGAAGGGAAGCCATGAGCAGAGCCACGCCGGGTCTGGTCGGCTTCATGCATGCCCAGAGGGACTTGGTACAAGGCTCTGTTTTGCGTGGGGAAAGAACACGTCTATTCCATAACACTACTACAACACCCAGAACAGCAAAGAAGATGTAGGTTAAACGCCAATACTCGGTGAACAGCCAGTAGATCGGACCGGATACGATAATGCCAAAGCTGGTACCTGTGTTAATCCAGCTATTCCCCCTGGCTTGCTGCTCAGGTGCAAGCTCAGCGTAGACGGTGTTACCCAATGCAGGAGAGGCCAAGCCTGTACTTAATCCGGCAAGAAATACACCTAGTGTGAGAACAAACGCGTTTGGAGACAAGGCTATGCCCAATAAACCGAGCACAGCACTAACGCCCGCTATTTGAATGACATGATAGTGCCCAATGCGATTAATTAACAGTGGGGCACTAAGTAGAGACAGACAGTACGCAATGTAGGTTGCGGAATTGATTGCTCCGGATTGGGCATCGTCCAGTTGGAGTGCTTCCGAGATTTCCGGCATAAACAGCCCATAGCTGAATCTCCCGAATGCATAACATACAGCGATAAGGGCAATCCCTGGGAAAATAATTTTTTTCATCAAATCCACCGCCTTTTAGATAGAACGATCATTATATTTTCTTTGAAATAAAAAAGTGAGTTGAACTACTAACTCACCCGGTGTGGGACTACTTGAAACTATTTTGCGTCATGTCAATGAGTTCCCGACATACGTTATTTACATTTTCTGTCTCAGCGAGTGCAGTAGAACCTTCCAGCAGCAGGTTAAATTGCAACACTGCACGGTCGCTTGCGGCAGGATCAAGATTTTTAATCAAGGTCATCACATGTTTCTTATGTGCGTTGACAGTTTGTACTATGACGTTGTCTGGATCTCCGCCAAATTCCTCCTTGGCACGCAGAAACAAACATCCTCTTGACTCATGCTCCATCAACCAGCCTGCATGGCCTTCCGCCAGATTGAGGAATACGGGCTGCGCTTTGTTGTCGGCATACTGCCGCAGCTGTTCCAGATAGCGCTGTTCGCGCCGCCGAAGTACTTCAACAATGAGATCATCCTTGGAGTTGAAGTGATTATATAACGTCATGATGGCGATCCCGGCATCTGTGATGATTCGCTTCAAGCCGATAGAATGAAAGCCGTGCAGGTAGAATAATTCCTCAGCCACGTTCAACAGCATTTCCTTTTTGCTGCTCATAAGAAGTAATACGCTCCCTTCAGAATAAGATAGAACGATCATTATACTTCTAAAATATAGAAAATGGCTCACATTGTCAAATGCTGTGAACCATTTCGATTTCCATTTGGTGAAGAGCATTTATCCATTCTGTGGGACATCCAGAATCTGTGATCACCATGGATATTTGATTAATAGGTGCAATCTGGGCGAAGGTTGAACGTCCAAACTTGGTATGATCTGCTACCAAAATGGCTTCCTCCGCACGCTCCATCATTTTGCGGGAGATGAGTGCCTCTTCCAGCACATAATCTGTGATTCCATCCGTTAACGAAACGCCGCCTGCTGAGATGAACGCCTTGTTGACTTTGAATTGACTGAGTAATTCATGAGCAATGGGTCCAGTAGAGGCTTGTACGACCGGGGTGACTTCTCCTCCAGCAAAAATGATTTTGCCTGCAAACTCCTCTAGCGCACAGGTAAGAATGGGGACGGAGTTGGTTATGACGGTCACCTGAGACCGATGTCGCAGCTGCCGCATAATCTCCAGCGTTGTTGTACCATTGTCCAGCATTACGGTCTCTCCATCCTCAATCAGAGAGGCGGCTGCCACGCCAATGGCCTGCTTTTCGTTCAGTTGAAGCTGCGCTCGCTTTTGAAAAGGGGCTTCGATCATGCCTGAGCGTACACGTACAGCGCCTCCGTACACTTTGCGCAATTCGCCTTCCTTTTCAAGTCGATCCAGATCCCGCCGGATCGTCTCCGTGGATACTTGGAACAGATCCGCCAGAACCTGTACCTGAACCTTGCCCTGGGTAGCAAGTTGGATAAGAATGGTGTGTCTGCGTTCTTCATACGTTAAAGACATGGCTGTGCCTCCTGAAGTTTCGATCTAAGTTCTATTTATTTTAGAGTTGTGAGATAGTGTGGATTGTTGTTGTTTTAATAGTTTAAGTTGGAGAGAAGACCTTGTCAATTTTGAAATGTAATGAGGAGTATAATGAGAAGTAAATTCTGTTCTTAATATGTATTGACAGCAATATGATGTGACGATAAGATCATATAAAACAACGTAAAACCACAACAAACAACACTGAAAACTTTAATCCATAGTATATGGATCATCAGGGAGGAAAAAGGGTGAAACGTCAGCTTGCTTTTCAAGCAAATGGAGCATTCAAAATCGTGCAGTTTACAGATCTACACTGGAAAGATGGGCGACCTGAAGATCTTCGGACCAGGCAATTAATGAAAACGGTCATTGAAGCGGAACAGCCCGATCTGGTTGTCTTTACAGGCGATGTCATCTACACGGGACCAGTCGATCCTGGCAATAAGGAATGTGAACACCCGGAGCAGGCATTCCGGGATGCTGTGTCGGTAGTGGAAGAGCGTGGTATTCCGTGGGCTTTTGTGTATGGCAACCATGATACAGAGAATCGGATTACCCCCGATGCATTAATGGATGTGATTCAGGAGCATGCGCATACCGTGACAGAACCTGGACCGCGTGAGATTGCGGGACTAGGCAATTACACATTGGAGATTGCCGGAGCGGATGGCTGTCCGGCAGCAGTGTTGTATTTACTCGATTCGGGGAACTATTCCCAGTTCGAGTCCATTCCCGGTTATGGCTGGATTCAGCCTAATCAGATCCAGTGGCTGATGTCTGAATCCACACGCGTTAATCCCGGCCGCAGCCGCGGGGAGAAGCTCCCAGCCTTGGCGTTTTTCCATATCCCGATTCCTGAATATCAGTCCATGTGGGACACACAAATCTGTTACGGCAGCAAATACGAACCTGTCTGCTCTGCCCAAGTGAACTCGGGTCTGTTCTCTGCACTGCTGGAGATGGGCGATGTGATGGGGACCTTTTGCGGACATGATCATGTGAATGATTTTCAGGGGACTTACCACGGCATTCGTCTCTGCTACGGGCGTTCGAGTGGACACAGTACATATGGAAGGGAAGGCATGCTGCGCGGAGGACGGGTCATTCAATTGCAGGCGGGACAACGCAGCTTTGATACCTGGATTCGTCTGGAAGACGGATTGGTCGTGAAGGAACAGCCAGAACATCAACCTGAGAGCACTTCAGCACATTAGAGAATATAGAAGAGCAAGGCATTAGAGAGGAACGTTTTGATTATGATTTTACCTATAGTTCTGGTGCTCGCTTCCGGGATGGCTCACGCTGTCTGGAGTATGTTCACCAAACGCAGTTTAAACAAAAGTGTGTTTTTATGGTCTATCATGATGATTCCAACCGTAATACTGCTGCCTGTGCTTATCGTGGAGTTGGTACGGGAACCTTTATCCATACCAGCCTATGCACTACTTGTGTTATCGATGGCGCTGCAAGCCTTGTATTCCTGGCTGCTATCGCAGACGTATGAATTGGGCGATTTGTCGCAGATTTATCCGATTATGCGGGGAACGAGCACCTTGTTAGTGCCATTGATCGGTGTTGCTTTTCTGGGGGAAACGTTGTCCATGTTCGGCTGGGTCGGTATTGCCTGCATGATTGTAGGATTTACGGTGCTGAGTGGTGTGGGAAGCAGAGTTGGCAAATCTGGCTCAAGTGTAACAGGATCAAAGCCGGTTCTGATGGCCTTATGTGTCGGGTTATGTACAACGAGTTATGTGTTCGTGGACAAATTAAATCTAGAGCATATTTCACCCCTGTCGTTACTTGAAGTGACGAACATTGGCTTTGTTGCCGGCTTGACTCCGGCGCTGCTCGCTTCCCGCCAACTGCGTCAAGAGTGGAAGAAGAACCGATCAACCATTATGCTGGGAGCGCTGCTGAATCCGGGCTCGTACTTGTTGTTTCTGTTTGCATTGCAGCAGGCGCCAATGGCCAGACTGGGCCCGCTTCGGGAAGTAGGAACGGTATTCGCGGCCTTCCTCGGTATTTTGTTACTGAAAGAACAGCAGGGGAAGAAGCGTATTCTCTGTTCCATCGTTATTTTTGGCGGCATATTGCTGATTGGTATGTGGGGTTAATGGAATTCCAGTATTTGGAGATATGGTGTATACTCATGGTTAATGAACCGCTCTCATGAGGAGGATGAACCATTGAACGTGCACCGTTTGGAAGATATTCATTTTCGTGATCCCTACATACTGGCTATACCATCGCGCAAGAAATATTATTTATATGGCTCTATCGGGCAAAATGTGTGGAATGGCCCAGCCATCGGTTTTGATGTCTATGAGAGCGAAGACCTGATTCATTGGAGCGGTCCTTCCCCATGCTTCCGTGCACCTGCGGACTTCTGGTCCGATCACCACTATTGGGCCCCGGAAGTCTATGAATGGGAAGGTCGCTTTTATATGTTTGCCAGCTTTAAGGCGGAAGGTGTTCCGCGGGTAACAGGTGTATTGGTGGCTGATCAGCCGGAGGGACCTTTTGAATTGTGGTGTCGCTCCCTTACGCCTCCCGATTGGGAATGCCTGGACGGTACATTGTATGTGGACGATCAGGGTGATCCGTGGATGATCTTTTGCAAGGAATGGGTGCAGGTGGAGGATGGGGAGATGTACGCGGTACGTCTGAAACCGGATCTGAAAGGAACGATAGGCAAACCTGATCTGTTATTCAAAGCTTCCGAAGCGCCATGGTCTGTTGGAGGTGGAGAACAGCGAAACCGTTATGTCACAGATGGTCCGTTTCTGTATCGTATGCAAAATAATGAACTCGTCATGATGTGGTCCACATCCGGTCAAGACGGTTATACACTGGGGCTGGCCCGCTCGGTGTCCGGTAAACCGCAAGGACCATGGAAGCAGGATGACAAGCCGTTGTTCGCCAATAATGGAGGACATGGGATGCTGTTTCGAACGTTCGAAGGACAACTGTGTCTCACCATTCATGCTCCGAACAATCATCCGAAGGAACGACCCGTTATTTTCCGCATGCAGGAGAAGCAAGGACAACTGACGCTTATGGATAATCCAACGTAAAATGTAGAAAATGCAGATCACGTATTCGGAAAAGGCACTGGCCTAATCGCTTATTCAATCTTCTTCAATTGATCCCCTCAGGGTAAATGATCTTAAGGAACATCTGTTCAGATGAGCCTAGGATGACTGCCTGAGGGGATTTGTTTATTTTATCGCAGGTACTCAAACATGATATATTGGAAGGAGCAGCGTGTCGGTAATGTAAAAGCGAGCAATGATAGCTCTACAATGAAATGGACAGAGTGACGGGGAGAGACGTTATATGTTGCATAAGGAAAAGTTGATCCAGGCGATTACGGAGCATGAACAATTAATGCTCGACCTGCGGCGGATTCGCAGTCTGGATCTGCCTCAGTGTTACATAGGTGCGGGGTATATTCGCAATTATATCTGGGATGTGCTTCATGGCTATCCTCTTCGCGAACTTCACAGCGATATTGATGTTATTTACTACGATACGGAAGATATGCGTGAGGAGCGGGACCTGCTGCTGGAACAAGGGCTTCGCGAGCAGACAGGCAATTCCAAATGGTCGGTGAAAAATCAGGCGAGGATGCATCTGCGTAATGGAAACAAGCCCTATCAATCCACAGAAGATGCCCTTCGATATTGGCCAGAAATCGTCACAGCCATAGGTGTGCGGTTAGATGAACTGGGTCAGGTGTGTATCTGTGCCCCACATGGGCTGGAGGATCTGTATGCGTTAATCGTACGCCAAAGTCCGTTTTTCTCGGATGCAGACTACTATAATCATCGTGTAGAGAAGAAATGCTGGCAACAACAGTGGCCCAAGCTCACGATCATAAAATCCTGAATCAAGGGCATATGACGGAAGTGAAGGCCCGAGAAGGAGTGTTACTGGATTTATGAAAAAGTTTATACGAGAAAAAGGCCTAATCCTTGATCTTTTTTTCATTGCATGTTTTGTGTTCTTCCTTGTTTTCTGGGGCTGGAACTTCGCAGTGAAGTTTTTTGGCATGATCACTATAGCTTTTATCGTGTTGAGGCGGATTGATTATCAAAAGCATATCCTGCTAAAACGCATTCTGCTTACTGGCTTCGGGATCGCTGCGGTTTCATTTGTAATTATCGAAGCACTTGTGTTTACTCAGCTTAACGCGAATGATCCTGAAGAAGCGGACTATGTCATTATTCTCGGCTCGGGCATCAAGGGAACTGAACTGTCATTGACCTTGAAACAAAGGCTGGATGCCAGTTTGGACTATATCCGCAGTCATCCTCAGACGCCAGTGATTGTATCCGGCGGGCAGGGGCCGGGAGAATCGATTCCGGAAGCACTCGCCATGAAAAACTACCTTGTTGATCAGGGGATCAGCCCCACACAAGTCATTATGGAAGATCGATCGACGAGCACCCAGGAGAATATGGCTTTTTCCAAAAAAATCATTGATGCATCCGGGCTGGAGCATCCCAAGATCATGATTGTCACAAGTGATTACCATATGTTCAGATCCAAGTATTTGGCCGCCAAGAACGGTTACGCTGCCGAATACGGCATTTCAGCTCCTTCACCGGGTTATCTGAAACCGATCAATATGATCCGGGAGTATTTTGCAGCGGTTAAAGCATTTATTTAGATGCTGTTTGCTTCTCCAATAAGAACAGAAAGGCAACCTATGCTCTCTTGAAAGAGTTAGGTTGCCTTTTTTGTCATCGTTAAAGTGATTCAAGGATAACCCGCCAAATCATGATATAATATACGTCATTAATAGAAGAACGATGTAGGAGTGAATGATCATTACAGCATATATGTTACCTGCTCTCTATGAGCAAAAGAAAGTTTCAGCGCATGACATGGAAGAGATTGTGCGTCTGTTGGCACACGCACCATTACTATATGATGACGGGCTGTCAATTCAAGTTCAGGACTTCATGGAAGGGTTGGAAATCGAGCTTGAGCATGAGGTGCGGCGCGCAGTAATCGAATTGTATGAATTGGCTGTGCAAGCTTGTCGTCCCTTCTCCGAGCTATCTGCTTATGAGCAGCTTCAGGATGCACTTGGATTACAGGCCGAACTATGGCAGGCAGAAGTGCTGACGCTTGTCGAATGGATGGAATGGTTGAAGCAGATCGGTAAAGGACAAAGAAAACTGCCTGAATACAATTTTACAGCCATGCTGGGGAATTTGCCTGAAGGGTTCATGATTCATGATTTCCATGATGAGCTTATGTATCAGTTGGAGCAAAACTCAGCGAACGCATGGGCGATTGAAGAACGCAATCGCTTATACGCAGCATTGGGCGTAAATTAAAACCAAACAAAACGGTCGCAGACAGTGTTAGTCCATATATAGCGTAGTTGCTTTACCCAGTATGGGGAAATGAGGGGATACCGTGAAAAAGGTTGTGTTGGCGGGTGGAACAGGGTTTGTTGGTCAGGATTTTGCCCAAAGATTCAAGGAGCTTGGTTATGAGGTGCTCATTATCTCACGTCAGCCCGGTCATATTGCCTGGGAGAACCAGGCTGGAATTATACAGGCACTTGAAGGTGCAGAATTGCTGATTAACCTGGCCGGAAAATCCGTAAACTGCCGTTACACGGACGAGAACCGCAAAGTCATTTTGGAATCCAGAACACGCACAACCCGCATTTTGGGCGAGTCTGTTCTGGCTTGTAGCAACCCTCCTGAATTATGGATTAATTCGAGCACGGCCACCATATACAGACATGCAGAAGATCGTCCCATGACGGAGAAAGAGGGCGAGATTGGCTCCGGATTCTCGGTGGATGTCGCCAAGGCGTGGGAAAAGGCTTTTTTTGAATTCAGCCTGCCGTCTACACGTCAGATTGCATTACGGATTGCCATTGTGCTGGGAGAAGGCGGCGTCATGGAGCCACTCACCAATCTGGTCCGCTTTGGGCTGGGTGGATCACAAGGACCTGGAACCCAGCAGTTTAGCTGGATTCATATAGAAGATTTGTTCCGCATGGTGATCTATGTTCAGCAGCATCCGCAATTGGAGGGTGTATTTAATGCTTCCTCTCCGCATCCTGTCACGAACCGCCAGCTTATGGAGAGTCTGCGGCGGCAGATGGGAGTTCGGATTGGACTTCCTTCACCTCGCTGGATGCTGGAACTGGGGGCACGATTCATCCGGACCGAAACAGAGCTGGTTCTCAAAAGTCGCTGGGTTATTCCCGAGAGGCTGGAAAGAGAAGGATTTACATTCAAGTATGATACGCTCGATCTTGCACTGGCCGAGATTTTGAAGTAAGGAAATGAATCAACATGACTGAATAAAAAAATAACACAACGGGAGGGGCAGAGATATCTGCCCTTCTGCTGTATTTTCTGCACTTCGTCATGGCGTTTAGCCAGGCGGGGTGAAGTGTAATTTTCATTTAGATATGTTCGACTAAACATTTACACGATAACTGCGATAACAAGGTTGTTCTGTCATTGGAGTGTTAGTGTACATATTTATTAGTTGAACTTATATTCAGTCAGAAGAAGAGAAAGAGGTAGGTCATATGCAGCTTAGAAGAGTGAGAATTGTTGGAACAGGCAAGTATTTGCCTGAACAGGAAGTAACCGACGAGGAGTTGGATCGCCGTTTGCAGGTGCCTGCGGGCTGGGTCAGCAAAGCAACAGGTGTAGGTGTGCGTCATTACGCTTCTGGTGCAGAGACCTCTTCCTTCATGGGAGCGAGGGCTGCCGAAGCCGCACTTGTTGATGCGGGATTGACGTTCGCAGATATAGACTGTCTGGTGTGTACGAGCGGTACGAAGGAACAACCTTTACCCAGTACGGCGGTATTCATTCAGCAGGCGATGGGACAGCAGGATTCAGGTGTACCGGCTTTTGACATGGATGCGACCTGTTTAAGTTTCCTAAACGGGTTGGATGTTATCTCCTATATGGTGGATGCCGGGCGTTATAAAAGGGTGCTGCTTGTAGCTACGGAGATCGCTTCGAAGGGATTGAATTGGTCGAACAAGGAGAGTGCTGCCCTGTTCGGTGATGGAGCTGCTGCTGTCATTATTGAACGCTCTGCTGAAGGAGAGTCTTCGCAGATTGTGCATGCCTCGCTGAAAACGTACAGCCGCGGCGCGCGGTTTTCGGAAATTGCCGGTGGGGGTACTCGTCTGCATGCCTCGAATTATGTGGCAGAGCAGCCGGACCCCTATCTTTTTCATATGGATGGACAGGCCATCTTCCGTATGGCTTCCAGGTTGCTGCCAGCATTTATTGACGATATGTTGCAAGCAACCGGTAATCAGATGAAGGATTTCCAATTGGTAATTCCGCATCAGGGAAGTGCCATGGCGATGAGGCTGATCCGCAAGAAGCTAGGAATCGAAGAGGACCGTTTTATGGACATTACACGAAATCACGGCAATACCATTGCCGCTTCCATTCCGATGGGGCTGCATGAAGCGATCAAGCAGCAGCGCATTCAGAGGGGAGATCGGGTGCTAATGATCGGAACAGCCGCCGGATTATCACTGGGAGGACTTATTTTTGACTACTAGATTCATGAAGAATGAACATCAAGCATCTACGTCCTTAAATGTGCTGCTCACAGGCGGGCGGGCTCCGGTAACGCTCGATCTGGCGCGTATGCTTCATCGTGCGGGTCACCGGGTTTACGTCGCGGAGAGCGTGGTGCGTCATTTGTGCAGATTGACCAGTGCGGTGGAGCAGTGTTTCATGGTTCCATCTCCACGTCATGAATCAGAGGATTACTTGTTAGAGATGGAGAGTCTGGTTCAAACCTGGCAGATCGACTTGTTGATTCCGATGTGTGAAGAAGTTTTTTATATTGCCCAAGGGACAGATCGACTGCGTAATCACTGCCGTGTACTTGTTTCGCCTATAGAGCAGCTGCATGAATTGCATCATAAATATCGCTTTATTCAGCTTGCAGAGTCGTTTGGCCTTTCGGTGCCGGATACCCGTCTGATCAACAGTCGGCAGGAATGGATGGAAGCGCAGGCTGATCTGGATATAGAAGGGGAATGGGTATGGAAGCCCGTATACTCCCGCTTTGCTGCCAGAGTTCGTATGCCGATATCCTCCACAGCAGACTTTGATAGAGGCGCACCTGATCAGAAGATATACGAAGGTAAAATGAAGCAGCACCGTTTACAGAATGATCCTCCTGGTGACACGGAAATATCCTCGGCTTCCCCTTGGGTTGCACAGGCTTATGTTGCCGGGCAAATGTTATGTACATACAGCGTAGCTTATGAAGGGAAAATCGTTGCACATACAACCTACGACAGTCGCTATCGAACGGGCAGCGTAGGGGCGAGTGTTTTTTTTGAACATGTGGAGCATGAAGAAATTTACGAGTGGGTAAGGCAATTTGTACAGGCGACAGGGTTTAGCGGGCAGATTGGGTTTGATTTTATCGAAACAGAGGACGGACAAGTGTATGCCATTGAGTGTAATCCGAGGGCGACCAGTGGCATCCATTTGTTTCACCCTGGTGATGGTTTGGTACGTGCTTTAATTGCACCTGAAGAGCTGGTGAAAGCAGCAAAGGTGATCATCCCCAAGCAAGGAAGCAAAGCGATGTTGATGCTTCCGATGTTGGGAAGTGGATTGCAGCAACTCTGGGGGAAGGGCAGCCTGCGGACATGGATGACAGCCTGGCGGGGAACGAGGGATGTGGTGTATCTGAGATACGATATGAAACCTTTGTTTGAGCAATTTGCAATTGTACTCTCCGCCTGGCGGCTTGCAAGGAAACATAAGTTCTCGCTGACTGAAGCTTTGACTCACGACATAGAATGGAACGGTGAACAACGATGAATAGAGCATTGGTTACAGGAGCAACCGGATGTCTGGGCAGGCATCTGGCGATACGGCTTGCAGAGCAAGGCTGGGAAGTTACGGGTATGGGACGCCAGCCAAAGCACGGTGCACAGCTTGAGGCAGCAGGCATTCGATTTTATAACGGAGATATACGGGATCAGGCGGCGGTGAATGAGGTCTGTTCGGGTCAGGATGTTGTGTTTCACTGTGCGGCGTTATCGTCGCCGTGGGGCAAATATCGGGATTTTTACAGCAGTAATGTGGAGGGGACACAGCATTTGGTGGACCGTTGTATGAAAGGTGGCGTACAGCGCTTCATTCATGTATCAACGCCGAGCTTATATTTTAACTACAGTCCGCGATATGCCATACATGAGAATGACCCCTTGCCATCCAAACCAGCTAATCATTACGCAGCCACCAAGCGGCTCGCTGAGCAAGTGGTTTTGCAGGCTCATGTTAATGGACTTCCATCGATCATGATTCGTCCGAGAGCTATTTTTGGTCCATATGACCAGACCCTTTTTCCCAGAATCGTTGCAGCAAATGCCAAATCGGGTGTACCTATGATCGGAGGCGGACAGGCACTCATTGACCTGACTTGTGTGGATAACGTGGTGGATGCGCTGTTGTTATGCAGGGATGCCAAGACAGAAGTGCTGGGTCGTGCCTACAATATTTCCAATGGAGATCCGAGACCGTTTCAGGATTTGGTGAGCACGTTGTTTGGAAAGCTGGAAATGTCTTTACATCGTCGAAATATTCCCTACCGAGCAGCATACGGAGCAGCCGCAGTGCTGGAACGTGTACACCGCTTGATTCCTGCGTTAGGTGAACCTCAATTGACGCGGTATACGGTTGGTTCGTTATCTATCCCGCAGACGCTGGATATTACGGATGCCCGTGAGAAGCTGGGGTATGTGCCTCGGTTGTCCATTGATGAGGGGTTACAACAATTTGCAGACTGGTGGAGGGCTGAATCATGCTGACAACAACTTCGGTAAAGCTTCATCTGGGCGCAGCAGGTTACTGTACACATCCGGAGTTTCTGACGCTGCGTGGTGGAAGTTTGCGTCCGGTGGCCTTTCCGGCAGGCTTTGCGTGTATCATTCATCCTGTACATGGTCCGATTCTGCTGGACACGGGATATAGCTCACGCTTTTTCAAGGAAACCGCTCATTTGCCAAATGCGTTGTACCGTCATATTACACCTGTGGTCTATCGTGAAGAAGACAGTGCGGTACATTTTCTGGCTCGTTTAGGACTGGAAGCTTCGGATATCCGGTACATCATCCTCTCACACTTTCATGGGGATCATATTGCAGGTGTGCGGGATTTCCCACAGGCACAATTGATCTATCTGCCAAGAGCCTATGACGCGGTGCGTTCACTTGGCCCCATTGCGGCTGTAAAGGCAGGCTTTCTGCCCAGCCTGCTGCCAGAGGACTTTGATGCCCGATCATTGCCTGTTACGAAGCAGCCGGAGCGATGGGTGAGAGCGGGTGAGGATTTTCCCTTTTCCGAGGTATACGATATTTTCGGTGATGGCAGTCTGCTGGGTGTTGACGTATCGGGTCATGCGGAAGGCATGATGGGGATTTTGCTTAGTACGGAGTCGCATGACTATTTTCTGTGTGCGGACGCGGTGTGGTCGAGTCGTGCTTTCCAGGAACAACGCAGACCTCATGCACTCGCTGGAATTATTATGTCGGATCGTCAGGCGTATCGAAGAAACTTTGACAGACTCGTTCAGTTGTATCAGCAGTTTCCAGCGATTCGGATTGTGCCCAGTCATTGCCGTGAATCGCTGAATGCTTGGGGTACAGTGGGTGAGCACATATGAGCAGTACACTGCGTATTGTCTATCATTATGCACTTGCACGGGGATTGAGAAAATGGAAAACACGAGCGCAGCTTGAACGCTGGCAGGAACGCCAGATCATTCGGCAAGTGGAGTTGGTTCGTAAAAAGTCGCCTTTTTACCGGGAGTGGTGGGGTGATGCTGATGCCAATTGGAGAAGCTTTCCGCTGATTGACAAAACGATCATGATGCAGCATTTCGATCGGCTCAACACGGTGGGCATTTCCAAGGGCGAAGCGATGGCTCTCGCCGGGGAAAGTGAGGAAACGCGTGATTTCAAGCCATCCGTTCAGGGCGTGACGGTAGGCTTGTCCTCAGGCACATCGGGCAACCGGGGGTTGTTTCTGGTGAGTGATCGTGAGCAGGATGCGTGGACAGGGACTGTGTTGGCCAAGCTCCTGCCTGGCGGACTGTGGAAGCCTGCCAAGATCGCCTTTTTCCTCCGGGCCAACAGTAATCTGTATGAATCGGTGCAGCGGGGTAAACTGCAATTTCAATATTTCGATCTGCTGGAGCGTGTCGATACCTTGGTTGAGCGTATGGAAACATACCGACCCACCGTATGGGTAGCGCCGCCTTCCATGCTGAGAATGTTGGCTGACGCTTATACGTCAGGCACATTGACCACTGTACCGGACAAAATCATTTCGGTTGCTGAAGTGCTGGACCCGCTGGATCGCAAGGTGCTGGAGCATGTTTTTGGGCAAACGATTCATCAGGTGTACCAGTGTACGGAGGGGTTCTTGGGCGTAACCTGCCGCTTCGGTACTTTGCATTTGAATGAAGATATCGTTCATATTGAAAAAGAGTTCATTGATCCCGCGACCCGGAGGTTCGTGCCTGTGATCACCGACTTCTCCAGAACCTCACAGCCGATTATCCGCTATCGGCTGAACGACATTTTGACCGAGGCAGCGGTTCCTTGTGCCTGTGGGTCTCCATTCACTGCCATTGAGCGGATCGAAGGGCGCTGTGATGACACGCTTTATTTTCCACATCGACAAACGGGCGAAGCCGTACCTGTGTTTCCGGATTTTGTTACGCGTTCGGTGATTGCAGCCTCTCCAGCTATTGAGCATTATCGGGTCGTGCAGCGAGGTAACGGAATGTTGGAAGTATCGCTTCGGCTTGGAGGAGGAGAAGGGATGCAGCAGGTGGAATTTTGTGTGAAGCGGGAGCTGACGAAGCTGGGAGAGCGGCTGGAATGCACCATACCCGAGATCATATTCGTTCCTTATACGTTTGAACCGGGAATAACGAAGCTGCGCCGAGTGGAGAGACAACACACTTAAGTGAAGCGTTTGGATGATAAGGTAACGTGATAAATCGACTAAATCCACCGAAGGAAGAGGTGAAGCAGATGACAGAACAGAAGATACAGACAGAGGATGATAATATAAAGGGAGAAACAGGTTCAACCGTGGGGAGATCGAAAGAGTTCGACTCAAACGCCCCTGTGGTGTTAATTACGGGTACTTCGAGTGGATTCGGTATGCTTACGGCGGTTACGCTGGCTAAACAAGGATATCGTGTTGCAGCAACGATGCGAGATTTGAGTCGGAATGTAGAATTGGCAAGGCTGGCGGAGCAGGCGGGCATTTCGGATCGGTTACAGGTTATTCGCCTGGATGTAACGGATGCTGATTCAGTGCAGGGGGCTGTTCGGACGGTACTTCAAAACAATGGGCGGATCGATATGCTGGTGAACAATGCAGGATTTGCGCTTGGCGGATTTATTGAGGAAGTATCCATGGATGATTGGCGTCGGCAAATGGAAACGAATCTGTTTGGCTTGATTGCCGTTACACGTGCGGTCCTGCCTATCATGCGTGAGCAAAAGCAGGGATTGATCATCAACTTGTCCAGCGTCAGCGGATTGTCCGGTTTTCCAGGTTATGCGCCGTATGCTGCATCCAAATTCGCCGTTGAAGGTTTCACGGAAAGTTTGCGACATGAGATGTCCTCGTTTGGCGTCCGGGTTGTGCTGGTAGAGCCGGGTGCTTATCGTACACCCATATGGAGTAAAGGCTTGGGCGAAATTCACAGGAGCGATGATTCTCCCTATAAAGATAAGCTGGATGCGGTTCTTCGCTATTCCCAGCATGCTGGAGAGACTGCACCTGATCCGCAGGAAGTGGCCGATCTGATTGCTCGCATTGCACGGATGCGTGCACCAAGACTTCGTTATGCGCTGGGCAAAGGCTCGCGTTTGCTTATCATTGTCAAGCTGCTGCTTCCATGGAAATGGCTGGAGTGGATTATTGCGCGTGGACTGAAGTAGGGCAAAACGCACTCAACTAATATGCTGGGGGTAAAGAGCTATGTTCGAAATCATCGTCATTATTTTACTGCTATCCATTGTTGGCCTGCTCTTCCGTATCAACAGTAAACTACCCGAACGTGATTGGGTGAAGGAAGCCATGGAACGGGATGCGTCGAAATAAAAAATAATGGAGGCCTTTCATATGAAAATCGCTTTTGTTTTGTTTGATGGTTTGACTTTCCTTGATTTTGCAGGATTCTATGATGTGATCAATCGGTTGAATTTCTTTGAACAAACCAAAGGCACAACGTGGGAAACATGTGCGATGACAGATCAGGTTAGAGACGAATCGGGTTTAACGTTGAAGGTGGACCGGGTGAAGCCTGATTTGGCGGAATATGATCTCGTTTTTGTGCCTGGTGGTATGGGAACACGCAAGCTTCGATTCGATGAGGCTTTTGTCGGCTGGCTGAGACAGGCCGAGAATGTTCCACTGAAGGTATCCGTGTGCACAGGCTCTCTGCTGATGGGGGCGGCGGGGTTTTTAACGGGTAAAAAAGCAACAACGCATCCCAATGTCTATGAACTGCTTGAGCCATATGTTGCTGAGGTGATTCAAACCCGGATTGTGAAAGACGGAAATGTGATCACAGCCGGCGGGGTAGCGACGTCCATTGATCTTGGGGTCTATGTTGTAGGTTTGCTTGCAGGCCAGGAAGCCGCAGATAATGTGAAGCTCCAGATCGATTATCCTTATGACATGCAGGGAGTTGTTGAAGAATGAATGAAGGTCAAAAGGAGAACGTGTTCATCCTTCGCAATATACGAAGAGATGAGGCAGAGAAATATTGGCCTTTGCGGCTGGAAGCACTGAAAAATCATCCGGAAGCCTTCGGGGCTTCATTTGAAATGTCCATTCAGCTTCCCATGAGTGAAGTGCAGGAACGTATACATAATGAAGCTGATGATTACATTCTGGGTGCATATACAGAAGAAGGCATCCTCGCAGGAACGATGGGGTTCAAAAGAGAACATGGACTAAAGCTGAGGCACAAAGGATACATCTGGGGAGTTTATGTCTCCCCGTCTTATCGTGGATGTGGACTTGCTTCCCGCTTGCTCCGCGAAGTGTTGGATCGGGGCAGGGAATTGGAAGGTATAGAGCAAATCAATCTTAGTGTGGTTACCACAAACGGGTCAGCAAGGCGATTGTATGAGCAGCATGGATTTGAAACCTATGGCATTGAGCGCAATGCACTGGTCGTTCAGGGAAAAGGTTACGATGAAGCGCATATGACGTACTTTTATGCTGAGCGTTTGAATATGTGCGATGACCATGTTGAAGCAGGTGGTGACTTATGACGGACACGATTCAGCTTGAACTTGACGGCATTTCTTTTGAGTTAAAAGAACCTCATTCATTCGAGTGGATCGCGCGCCTGGGTACTGTATTCCGTGTGTTTGATCAGCAGGATTCTGGCAATTTGTCCTTTGGTATTCTGGGTCTGGACGGAAAGCGGATATTCGTGAAATATGCTGGAGCATGCACGATACATGCGAACAGTATAAGTGCACCTGCCGAAGCGATTCATTATTTGAAATCATCCGTTTCCATATACGAAGATTTGGCACATGACACATTGATTCATTTAAAAGACCATTTTGCAACAGAACATGGCTACGCCTGTGTATTCGATTGGGTGGAAGGAGAATGTCTGCATTCCCATTGGGATTTTCCACCACCAGCTAAATATGAGGACCCTCGTTCCCCCTATTATCGATTCAGACAGCTTCCGGTAAAGACGCGTATTCAGGCGATGGAGCGTATTTTGGATTTTTACATCGAAGTGCAACGGAGAGGGTATGTGGCTGTTGATTTTTACGATGGCAGTCTGATCTATGATTTTGACAAACAATCGATGAAAATATGTGATATTGATTTGTATCGAAAGGGCTCTTTCACGAATACGATGGGACGGATGTGGGGATCATCCCGGTTTATGTCTCCTGAGGAATTTGAGTTGGGTGCACCAATGGATGGAATTACGAATGTGTTCAACTTAGGAGCGATGGCTTTCTCCCTGCTGGGTGGAGAGTTGGATCGTTCATATGCCAGATGGGATGCGGGAGAAGCGTTGTACCAGGTGGTTATTCGAGCAGTAGACCCTGAGCGGGCAAGTCGTTATGCATCGGTTGCTGAATTGGGTGAAGCATGGAAAAAAGCCGTGCTGCAGGATCAATAAACGATATTGAATCACTGTCTAGATCTTAAAATTCTCTAATATATTACTCATACGCAATTGTGCACATTTGATTCGTATCTGCACGTGATATACCGTATAATGGAAATTAATGAGGGGGTATAGCCAGTGTGCAAATATACGATATCAGGATTAATAACTGATTTTCTGAAGCAGCATGACGCTGGAAAAAGAAGTGTAGGCGAACCATTATTGCAGAGGTACATTCCGTAATTATGAATCCCATTTCAAACCGTTCACCCATGGATATGATGAAAATTCAGGCAGATACATTGTATACGATGGACAATCAGAAGCGTCTGTTAAGTATTAACGAACCGGATGGTGGGCAGGCTCCAGCCTTATTTATTGGAATAACTTCTGTCGGGCAATGTTCCTACTATCATGAGCAGTTGCCGTTCACTCTGATTGAAGAGCTAGGCTGTGATGCTGAGCTTCCGCTCGATATTGCGAAGCTGATTCGGAGAGTGGAGACGTTTAAGCCAGTGAAGAGTGCATGGATGGGCCCGGCTTATACATTTCCCGAGAAGTGCGGCGAATGGCATCCAAATGTTCAGCTTATAGAGAGTCATGGTGCTTTTTTGCTGGAAGAGCATTTTCCTGATTTAATAGAACGACTGCAAGAGAAAATGCCCATTGCCGCTTATATTATGCAGAATTCGGCTGTTGCTGTATGTTGTTCAGCCCGTGTATCCCAACAGGGTGCTGAGGCTAGTCTGTATACGGCGCCTAATTTCAGAGGACAGGGTTATGCAGCAGAGGCGGTAAAGTGCTGGCAGTATTATGTTAAAGAGAGTGGGCGCATTCCAATCTATAGTACATCATGGGATAATATAGCTTCGCAGACTGTTGCCCGGAAGTTGGGACTAATCCAGTTTGGTGTGGATTTCAGCATCACGACCTCGTCATAAAAAGATGGATTCTTTTATGTTAAATGAATTGCATCAATTTGCTCGTTGAAACTCAAAAACAAAAGTTGGTCTTGCAGCAATGATTGGGACTTGTTTACAAAAGGACCTGTAATAAGTCATTGTAGCGCATATCCGTATCTATCGGGATGAGTATAATTATGATCATAGGTATGTCGAATTTAATGAGAATGCCGTTCATAAGTTTGAGCAGGGACAGGAGTGATTCCATGATTCGCAAACGTATTGCAAGCAGCACGGTGATGCTGTGTGCAGCATGGATGTTGGTAGCATGCTCGAATCAGGTGGAAAGTCATGACGTTAGCTGGAAAATTGATAGCAATCTTCAGCAAATCGTGAACGAACCTGAGATTCTGACCAGCAGTAATCCAGGTGATTATATTGCTGCTAATACAGAGGCGTATGCTCAGATTCTGGATACGGGTGAAGAGGGACTGAACGTCCTGATTCAGCAGCTGGAGTCCAGTTCGAATGATGGCCTTAAGGAATGGCTTATGGCTCAGGCTAGTACTGAACTGCTCGGAGAGCGTAACCCCGTGGAACGCTGGCAAAGTGGCAAAGACTGGATCAGACAGTATAAAATGAAGTTAGAATAATGGCTCTTCATTAGTGCATGACTTACAGCGAAGGTAGTGGAGGGAACGGAATCGATTCTGAAGAAGCGGTAGCGTTCGCCTTTGTCTCCAAATTTGGACATTTATAAAATATATCAAGAAAATTTGGAGACAACAGCGATCGAAAGAACGATCCGTAACCGAAACGATCACCGCAGATCGTCAAACGTTAACGTCTGTGATGATCCGGAATAACATAACTCACCTCCCAGTCATCATGAGCAGGAATGAGAGGTTCCAGGAACCTGAAAGAATACGTTATAGAGGTGAAACCCTTGAAGAAGAAAATTGCATTTTTTGACTCGGGAATCGGTGGTTTAACCGTCTTGCATAAAGCATTGCATCAATTCCCTGAAGAAGCGTTTCTGTATTATGCCGATACATTGCATGTTCCTTATGGGACCAAGTCCGCCGATGAGGTTAGAGGACATATCTTCAATTGTGTGGAGGCTATTGTTCAGGAAAATGTGCAAGCGATTGTGATTGCCTGCAATACAGCGACCAGTCTGACCGTGAAGGATTTACGTGCCAAGTATGATATCCCCGTTATCGGGATGGAGCCTGCTGTGAAACCAGCTGTGGAAATGAATCGAAGAAGCGGCAAAAGAGTGCTTGTATTTGCTACAGCCCTGACTTTGAGTCAAACGAAATATCATGAATTGGTATCCCGTGTGGATGACCACCACAGTGTCGATTCCATTCCATTACCTGAACTTGTGGAGTGGTGTGAGCAGTTGGACTTTGATCCACAGAAGATTGCGGCGTATTTCCGCCTTAAACTGGCTGATCTTGATCTGAACTTATACGGTACAGTTGTGCTTGGCTGCACGCATTACCCGTTTTACACATCGATTCTTCGTACGGTTCTACCAGATCATATTCAGATTATTGATGGCAGTACGGGAACAGTTAACCGCTTGAAGCAGCTTCTTGGGTTGGCAGATCAAAAGGGTGTGTGGACAGAGGAAAAGGTTACTTTTCTTAGTTCATCTGGCCGTTCGGAAGACCGGGAGAACATGCGAATTGCACTCGAATATCTGGAGAAGCATTGAATGTAATTTGAATCAACAGGAGTTGAAGGGCGATGCAGTCTATTTATCTCATTCGTCATGCCAAAGCTACAGGGCAAGAACTGGATGCCGAGCTTACGGATGAAGGACTTCGTCAGGCAGAAGAACTTGCTGAGATGTTGGCGGAGCACCCAATCCAATACATTGTGTCGAGTCCGTGGAAAAGAGCACTTCAAACCGCTGCCCCACTGGGCAAAACCGTCCTGCAACATATACATACGGATGAACGTCTTCAAGAAAGGGTGCTTAGTACCCTTCATCTGGATAACTGGATGGATGTGCTTGAACGTACATACACGGACGAAGACTGGACGGAAGAAGGTGGTGAATCTTCTCGTTTCGCGACAGCCAGGGGCCTTGAGGTGCTGGACGAGCTGTGGAGCCGGCCTGAGCATAGCGGGGCTGTGATTACACACGGTAATCTGTTATCTCTGCTCATTCGCAGCCATGATGAATCCTTTGGATTCGAGGAGTGGAAAAATCTATCTAATCCTGATGTATATGTCCTGGAAAAACAGCAGGGAGATAAAGTCACACACAGCATTCGCCGTATAGGGCGAAGTTAAACATAAAGAGAGTGCTCCAGCGATTTTTTGAGATCGGCTAGAACACTCTTTTCAGTTTACGATGTTGGTTTTACAAAGCGGCGACTAATAACATTACCCAACCGACCAAAAATGCTACTCCGCCAAGGGGTGTGATCGCCCCCAGTTTTCGAACGCCAGTTACGCTTAGGACATACAGACTGCCCGAGAACAAGAGGATGCCGGCGAATAGCAGCCATCCAGCCAGCAACACAAGAGAAGGCTGCTCCAGTCGATCAGCGAACAGTCCGAGAAGGATGATTCCGAGTCCGTGAACAAGGTGATACTGAACGCCAGTCTCGTATATTTTGATCATGTCAGCAGACAATCTGCGTTTGAGCGCATGTGCACCGAATGCTCCAAGGGCAACAGCAAGAAACATCATGATACTTCCAAGTACAATCAAGATCTGCATGTAGTCTTGTCTCCTTTTTAATGAGTATTAAGCAGAATGTTTCTGCTCATTATGATGCTTACAGCTTACGCAATTGGATGCGCTGAATCGAATGGTCCGCTTCCTTTTTCAGAATCAGTCTGGCTCGTCCTTTGGTTGGCAGGATGTTTTCGTGCAGATTTTTGGCATTGATATCTTTCCAGATCTGACTTGCCGTAAGAACAGCCTCATCTTCTTCCAGATTGGCAAAACGGCTGTGGAAGAAGGAATTCTCATTCTGAAAAGCTGTATTGCGTAGCAGCTTGAAACGCTCAATGTACCAGTGACGGATATGCTCCTCTTCTGCATCGATATAGATGGAGAAGTCAAAAAAATCACTGACCAACAGTGGGGTTTCCTTTTTGACCTGGAGCACGTTAATTCCTTCAATAATGAGGATATCCGGCTGACATATGGCATTCTCTTCACCTGCAATGACGTCGTAGGCAAGATGGGAGTATACGGGAGCCATCACTTCGGGTTTGCCCGATTTGACATCACCCATGAACTGAATCAGTGACTTGATATCATAACTTTCCGGGAATCCCTTTCGGTTCATGATGCCTTTTTCTTGCAGCACGGCATTGGGATACAGGAAACCATCCGTAGTGACCAGATCCACCTTTGGATTTCCTTTGCCTCTGGCCAGCATAGCCTGAAGCAGGCGGGCAGTTGTACTTTTGCCCACGGCAACACTGCCCCCAATACCGATAATGTAGGGAGCGTGATGTGCTTCTTTTTTTAAAAAAGATGCCGTTAAGCGATTCAGCTCTCGTGAAGCTCCTGCATATAAGTCAATAAAGTGGGTAAGAGGTAGATAAATATCCTCAACTTCTTGAATGGATACCTCTTCATTTAATCCCTTTAGCTGTTCCAATTCCGCTGTCGTTAGTGGCAGAGTGGTCTGATATTTCTTCAAGTCAGCCCATTCCTTGCGGTTAAACTCGGTGTAAGGAGAGTATAAATTCATGAGATCCCGCTTTCTGTATGTAATGTTATGTTGGCACAATCATTAGTGTACCAAATTTCAGGGAACTGACAACACCTTTGCATTGATGGTCCCTTAGTATATTCCCTGAAAGTTGAATGAAAAGCAACTTATAGGAAATTGTAAACCAAATTATGTTAAAGTCAACGTATACCATGCGGGAGGGTGACAGCAAATGATCGTATATGAGAGAGAGCATGATTTTGTTTTGACCGCACAGCATGAGCATGGACTAGTAGCCGGAGAAATGGCTTCCCATTGGAAAACGGAATTATTAACTGATGAAGCGCATCGAGAAGATCTGATTTTTGCCGCAAAAGAGCATGACCGGGGATGGATTGAACTGGATTCTGCTCCATTCTGGAATGATTATAGTCAGATACCGTATTCGTTTCGTGATTTTCCGCTACGTCCACGATTTGTATTTTACCGTAAAGGTATTGAAGAGGTTCGGGAGAAAAACCTGTACGCCGGGTTGTTGTGCAGCATGATGTATACAGATTTGTTTCAAAACAACCTGGGTGCTAACGCAAATGATGATGAAGATATCAGGGAGTATCTAAACGATGAACGGGAGCATCAGTTACGTTGGGAACAGCAGCTTGGTAGTGGTGAAGCGTTGAAGCTTAGGCTGAAACATGATTTAGAAATTATGCTATTTTGTGATCAGCTCAGCCTTTTTCTCTGTATGGAGGAACCCGGAACACCTGCTGCACGTTATGATTTTTTCGCTGATGGACTGGGCTCTACCTTCGACGCCTGTTCAAGGCAGCCCATTCAGGCCGAGTGGCTTTCCAATGAGAAAGTCGGATTGTCTTTTGTGCCGTTTGATGAGGACTTTACAGTCGTTATGCCTTACAAATCGGTACCGAAAGCAAGTATCCGCAAATTTGGTCTGCTGCAGGCTTATCGCCGTGCCGAGTGGAAAGAGCGCCGGGTATTAATTACAGGCATGAGCTGAGTATCGCCTATTCGATATTCGGTTCAAAAGCAAAACATTGCATACATCATAAAGAGGCGGGCCTCCGAAATTTCCGGTGTCCGTCTTTCGTATGCGTTTATATCAAAATTGAATTTGCAGATAATCAGGAAAGTGAAGAGAGATTCGGAATAGAGATTGAAGCAGGAGAATCTATCTATGTACCAGAAGTGTTAGTGTACAACGAAGTATATAAGCTTAATTCTATGTATGAATTGCAAGGGATTAAGTTTTGTATAAGGCAACTGGGAGGATAAACATGAACACTAGAACTGAGATTTTAACGATGTGTATGGTATGGGACAAACGGAATGATCAGGTGCTATTAATGAATCGTCCGAACCAAAAAGGATTTCCGGGATACATTGCTCCTGGAGGGAAAGTTGATTTTCCAGAAAGTATTGTGGATGGTGCCGTGCGAGAAGTTAAAGAGGAAACAGGACTTGTTGTGAAAGAGATTACATACAAAGGTCTTGATGAATTTTGTGATCCGGAGCAAGGATTGCGTTATATGGTCTTCAACTACGTGGCTACTTCTTATGAGGGAGAGCTATTGAACGAGCCGCCGGAAGGCGAACTGTTGTGGGTGTCTCTAGGACAGGCGCTTGAGCTGCCCATGCAGGATTGGTTTGCAGAACGTTTCCCGCGATTTTTTCAAGCAGGTACGTTTGAGCGGAGTGTGATTTGGGAGAAATCAACCGGACGTACACTGAAAGAGACGTTTATGGTGTATAGCGATTCGGTTCTTGAATAGAGTGAAGTTAAATAATTCAAAACGCTCAGGAGGAGGAAGCATTTATGGGATACCAGCATGCACTGGAAGGATACATTGCAGCAACCAATACACATCAGTTTGATGAGGTAAGCAAATGGTTATCACCGGATGCCGTATATTGGTTTACGGGAACGTCTTGTACTACCCTTAACGAAATTCGGGCTTATTTTGAAAACGCTTGGGAGACAGTCAAGGATGAGGTATATCGTGCAGAAGATGTCACGTGGATTACGACTGGCGAAGAACAGGCGGTCTGTATTTATACCTATCACTGGAAAGGAATGTATCAAGGGGAGCCGGCTGCTGGAAAAGGTCGGGCTACCAATGTTTTTGTTGCAGGCATCAACGGAGAATGGAAATTAATCCACGAACATTTAAGTGCGGGTGTATAACGTGAGGAATAGAACGTTGCGTTGTTATAACAGTCTACATGAATAAAGCTAATAATTAAGGCTTCTATTTGAAGCATGTCTCTTATTTTATCAGCCAATTCTATATATTTATATCCAGATATTATGATATAATGAAGTTTACTTTTTAAAAGGAGAGGACTTGCTATTATGGATATTACATTTCGTGAATCGCTGGAGGGAATAGGTACCGACCAACTTAGCGGGGATTTTTTCGAAGGTTGGCCAAACCCTCCATCTACGCCTACATTTCTGAAGTTGCTGGAACAATCCTATGCTGTCGAACTGGCTGTTGATGAAGAAACCGGAAATGTGGTGGGCTTTATTCAAGCGATTTCAGATGGAGTTCTTAGTGCATATATTCCCTTATTGGAAGTACTTCCGGAGTATCAGGGTAAAGGCATCGGAACAGATCTCATCAAGCGTATGTTTAATCGTCTGTGTGATCTCTATATGATTGATCTTTTGTGCGATAACGAACTTCAGGAGTTCTATGAGAAACAGGGCATGCAAAAAGCATCTGGCATGGTGATTCGTCATTATCAAAATCAGGCTGGAGCGGTAAATAGCTAATAGATTTGGTGAACTAGATGGTTGAAATAAAGTATAAAAATCGTTCCGGAGTAACCCGAAGTTATAATAAAGAGAAAAATATGAATTCAGACTAAAACATTTATATACGGAAGGTTGTTATATATTTGGTGACTAGCCATACATAGGCTTCTGCAAACGGGACGTAAATGAATATGTACGAGGAAAAGGTGGAGATTGGTGTGAAATTGTCGTTCCGGATTTTGGACTGGGAAGAAGAAAAACCTTATCAACTTTTATTGATGGCTGATCCGTCCAAAGCCATAGTTGACGAATATCTGAGTCGCGGTGTTTGCTTTATCGCTGAATATGAAGGAGAAATGGTAGGAGAGTTTGTTTTGCTTAAGACGCGTCCAGAGACGGTAGAGATTGTTAATATTGCCGTACAGGAAGAGTTACAGGGACAGGGCGTTGGCAAACACATGATTAAGGAAGCGATAGAGGCAGCACGCAGGCTCGGTGGTCGAACGGTAGAAATTGGGACAGGCAACTCAAGTTTTCATCAGTTGAAGCTATATCAACGCTGTGGTTTTCGCATTGTAGGGGTCGATCGGGATTTCTTTGTGAAGCATTATGAAGAAGAGATTATAGAAGATGGTATTCGCTGCGTCGATATGATTCGTTTGTCTCTGGATCTGGATACCGTGGCAGAGGAGAATAAGAAGTGAAGATATATCGTCTCAAACCAGAGGACCGACGTACCATCACCGCTTATGGCAGTGAGGGAGCAGAGATTACGCCGTTACTCCGAAGCGCAACAGCCTGCCACGTAGCACAACTGAAACTGTCTGCAGGAGGAAGTGTAGGTTTGCATCCAGCTGTGGGAGAGCAGGTGTTATTGGTGCTTGAAGGGGAAGGTTGGGTGGAAGGTGAGACAGGCGAACGGGTAGCTGTACGATCGGGAGAAGCCGCGTATTGGACCAACGGAGAGAATCACCAATCTGGATCGGATAAAGGGTTAACCGCATTGTTGATTGAAGGTGAAGAACTGATTGTTCGGTTATCGCTAGAGTCGGGAGATTCTTAAGATAGGGGCTGATGATTTGAGTGTTTGGGTCATTGTTATTATTATTGGAGTGATATTTACTCCATCGTTCTATCAGTTGAATAAGCGTATTCGTAGATTGGAAGAGCAAGTTAGGCATCTTTCAGACGAGAGGAAGAACCTTTAAGTGCATCGGTACACACACATGGGGGTATACGGTTTAGTCACTTGGGAGCAAAAAGTCCTGTTAATACATAAGGCTAGAGGAGCCTATCTAGGGAAATGGGATTTGCCTGGAGGAAGGTTGGAGTTTGGTGAGCAACCAGAGACCGCCCTACACCGTGAGATCGAGGAAGAGACGGGTCTTTCCAATCTACAATTGGTGATTCGTTCTGCGGAATCGAACGTATTGGAGTGGGTTTACGAAGGCGAGCCGGAAGAGCTGCACCATATTGGAATTCTATACGATGTATATTTGACAAGCAAAAGTCGGCCTTATGAGATCAAAAGGGACCCGGATGGTGAAGATTCGCTGGGCGCACAATGGTTTACTATGGAAGAGGTCGGAGTGTTATCGTTGACGCCATTTGCAAAGTATATGATTAACAAAACTACTTGATTTGAATTTTAGGACTGGTCAAATGGAACAGAATCGTTTATTCTGTGATAGATAGATTACAATTTTTTCAAATGAATAGGACTGACACCTTAAAGCATAAGGCTATGAATCTGCGGATTCGTGGCCTTTTTTTGTGTTTTTAGGGGTGAATTAGGTCTTTGGAAGGGGAGGTTGCAGGCCTTGTAGTGATGGGGATTGCTGAAAAATAATACCAATAGCCTAGATTTGCATGGTAGAATATTGATGATTATGACAAATTTAGGTTTTGGCTTGAAGAGTAGTACGATTGCTGAAGAAGCAGAAGTTTGCCCCATACTAAGGTACATAGGAGAGTGAGTAGATTTGAAGAAGCAGATGAGATTAAACGGTAGTAAATCAAAAAGGAATGTGTTAATAGTCGGATTGTTGACGACGGCTTTGCTGGCAGGAACGCTGCTGACTACTGGAACCGTGGGTCTGGTGTCTACTGTGGATGCTGCTACAAGCACGAATGGAGCGGGCACAACTGCTTCTGCGCTCACGAAGTTCAAAGATATCAAAGGGCACTGGGCGCAAGCCACAATTGTTAAAGCCTATGATAAAAATCTGATCTCCGGCTATCAGGATGGTACGTTCCGCCCCAATGCCAAAATCACACGTGGTGAGTATGCCACACTTCTCAGCCGTGCAACCAGCTTGGAAAAGGTACAAAGCGAGAACCCTTTTGCTGATCTCAAGGGGCACTGGTCTGAATCAGCTGTGACACAGTTGGTTGGCCAAGGCTTTATTCATGCAAGTGATTATCCGAAAGGATTCAACCCCAATGCCGAGCTGACACGCTACGAGATGATGAAATGGATTGCGAACGGACTGATCAAGTCCGGAACTAGTTTCCATGATGCTTTTGACGATAGCAAAAATACACTGCTACCTACCCCTGAAGTAAATCGGGGAACGATTCGTGCAGAGCAAATTCCTTATCTTGCACTTGTTCGCGGCACTGGCATTGTGGGTGGATTTGAGGATGGTTCCTTGAAGCCTGCTGATCCAACATCGCGAGCTGAAGTGTCTGCCATTTTGCTGCGTTATATGGATGTCGAGGGTACGGATGCAGGGAAGTACAGTGATCTGAATGAAATGCGTGAGGTAGGTACAACAGGAACGAATTTAACGACGATTAGTAATTACTTTTATACTAAAAATTCTGTTACGGTAAGTGATCTATCTAAGGGAGATATAACTCTCTCTAATAATTCCGGCATACTTCGACTGCATCGAATTATTGTAGTAGATGTTACGAAAGGCACGCCGAAAGGGGTTTACTCATCACTGTTTATTGGTCCCGATTCCATTCAGTTTCCAGGAAGCTACATGACATTTGCAGATATTTCGTTTACATCCAATATAGAAAAATCGAATCTCTTAGCTTTTAGCGGTGGTCTAGACAGTGCATTGTTAAGATTTAATCGTATGGATGTTAAACATGCCGAAAAAAATGGATTCATAACTATTCCAGAGATGTCTAGTAATCTTATAAAGAAAGATGTTAAAAAACGTTTTTGGACTTCCTCTGTGCTCGTGGCAAAAGGTGGCTCTTATTATTTAAAAGCTAACAACAATGATTTAGTTCAAATTCAGAACATGTAGTTTCTTCAAGGCGGTGAGTGAGTACTGAAACTCCATTATAAATTAATGTTAGTATTTAACGTTATGTTTTTAATTGTAGGTGCTATGTGTACATTTTATCTTCCAATTCAAGCAGCTACCAATGATCCGTACGGTCCAAAATCAATGAAGAGTCCATCTGTCCTGACCGTAAAATCTGCACCAAGAGTTGCTAATCCAGGTGTTTATTGGTATCAGCTTGATGATGGAAGTTTTAAAGCTGATCATACTACTGGGCCTACTTTCTCTAGAAACTTGAATCCCTTGTCTTGTTCGTCTCCTTATCCTGACGAAAAAGATATACCCGATGAAGTTGACTTTTCCAATTGGCCTGCTACTCAATGGAATGAATATAATGGATATCCTATAACTTCATCAGTTCTTAAGTCTATAAGAATAAAAAGTGTTACTTATCAAACCAGATTACAGCAAACTTCTTATACAGGAATTGGTGAAACGGTAATACGAAGAGATAGTACCATTGTAAAAATCAACACAAAAACAGGAGGGAATCATTCAGTAAGTGATCGAACAGAGTTCGAAAATGGTGGTAAAACTAATCAAAATTGTGTGAAGCAAGTAGTAGCCTACCATACACCAATGGATATCATCTGGGAAGGGGATCTCGAAGAAGAAAAGCAAATCGAAGTAACTCCAGACTCCACTCTAACGGTCGGAGAAACTAAACAGATGGTAGCCAAAGTTAAAACGAAAAACTATGGTGCAACTCAATTTAGTGAAGGCATCGACGTAAGTCGGCGCGAAGCTGAAACCACCTGGTGGTCATCCGATCCGAGTATTGTGAGTATTGAACCCAAAACCGGAATGGTGAAGGCTGAAAAGCCGGGTACTGCTTTTGTGCGTGCAATCTGGAACAACGGTACATACCTCATCTCGGATACGGCTGACATTACGGTAACGTCCGAACCAGGACTCATTGTGAACCTGCCAAACGCTTGTAAAGCAGACACAGCTACACCGCTGCAAGCTAAAGCTATCCTGACCAAGTCAGATCTTTCTGTTCATGAGCTTACCGCTCATCCCAAATTGACCTGGCAAAGCTCCAATCCAGCAGTAGCGACCATAGGTGCAGATGGGAAAATGACGATCAAAGGTATCGTCGGCAGCACCACCATCACTGCCCGATTTGTGGACACTGCCCAGCAGTTGGATGAGCGAGGAACACAGGTGTTAGAGGTAAAGGACTGCACAGGCAACGGAGGAGACGGGGGAACTGATCCAGGTAACGGCGGTGGTGTTGTGGGTTGCCCCGTGACTATCAGTCCACCTAATAAAGGAGCGTTGATCGATTCGGCTGCCATGGACCCATCTGTCCGGGGAGTGCTGAAAGCTGATGATCGGGGATCTGAGAAGTTTGATGTCACCCGTGGCATCCCGACTTCTGAAGATCTCTATGCAAATGTCATGGCTAGAGGATACTTGTTCCAGCACCGTTGGGTGAACATGACGGGAACAGTGACTTATACGGTCAACGTAAAAAAGAAGTATCACAAAACATGGACGATTCCGGGCAGAGCCTCGACAGGGCCGAATGATCCAGGCACACCTCCACAACCGAAGGAACTAGACGTTCCTGTGGAAAAACCAATGCAGGTCATCCGACAATATAGTTATTGGCAGATTGATAATTTGGAAGTCTACCAGCTAAATCAAGCTACGATATCCAATTATGCACTTGGTGGCTACGGTGGTACAGTAACGTTGACTCCAAACGGATATACACCCCCGACCTTACAATCGGCTAATGATGATGCGGTTACCGCACATGTGAAACCTGCACCTTGCAAGGAAATCGACCTTGGCACTGAAACAAAGTCAGGCGGTGACAGCGAGCCGCCTACACCTGATGAGACGTCATTATTCCAAACCAAAGCAGAAGCCGAGGTTAAAGAGAACACTGTAAATAATGACAAGGTAGTGTTTAACGGTACCACTGTGATGGATTCTGCTTCGATGGATAAGACTGCTCCGCGACCTGGGACAATTCCACAGCCTGGTATGATCGGCGACAACGTGCTGTACCAGAATCGTTTAACTATTCAGAATGCACTGGTCAACAAGGCGGACCAACCGACAACGGGCGAGATCGCATATGGCTTGATTCCTGGAAACATTAAAGGCGGTCAGGATCAGAAGTTTTCTATTCAAGGAATCAATTTTGTCACGGTGCACACGCCTGTCGTTAACTACGCCTGGGTGTCTGATGATCAGCCCCATAACCAGAAAACAGTGCCTGATCCGACCAGTTCGGCGCTTATTCTGGAACGACCGTTTATCGTGCGCATCCCGACCTCAGGGCAGCATCTGGAAGCAACCAGTTACCCGGGTTATGGCAATAGGGACTATGCTAAGTATTTTCGCATCAAGCAGATTCGTTTCCCATTTGACGTCTATAACGCCGATAGGAGTCAGTTCATTCCAGCCAAGACCTGGGTGGACATTCCGGTTAACCAACTGGATACCATTTTCTATCTTCCAGTATGGGTGGATGAAGGACATTACCGAATTGAATTTCGCAATATTGCGGAAAATGCTCCTTCGACATTCACCGAACAGCAAGAGGCCAACACAAATCTGACCCATCATGTTGCGGCAGATACGGTTCCGGTGGAGGTTATTGGGCGATTGTATGATTTTCACGTTACGGATATCGCTGATTATAATTGGGAAAATGTGTTCCGCAAGCAGCTCGGGAGTTCAGAGCCGACAGGGGTGAGTTACTGGACAGGACTTAATAGTATTGATGGTGATCCGCGAGGGAATCTGGCACCATTCGTGTTACCTGTTCGCCCAGGCAGTCACCCTGTGCAGGGTTTTAGTAATATTGCGGTGAAAACGGGTTACCATATCAAGTTCGACCTGAAAACAAAAGGAAATATGTTTGGCAAACAGGATGGTGTTCGAATTACTCCAACATTCTACTTTGTGAGCAAAGACGGCTTTTCCAGACAAGAAGTCGATCTATACTACCACCGCGGTCAAGAGCGACTAATTCGGATAGGATCGGCGCAGGATTTGGAGAAACGGTTTGTTGTCCTGAACTCGAGATTGCGTAATGTACCCGGTACGGAATTGGGGGATACGGCGCGTTATCAGTATACGTATGAACTGACAGCCGATGAACGTAACCAGAGATCGCTCGCTGATTATATGGTTACGCTTGTAGATCAAACCTCTCACCAGAAAACGTGGGTAGGCCGCTATGACTGGATGATCCTACCCGCTTCCATTCGTACACTGATTGGACCAAAGACAGACATTCCTTCGGGTGTTAGTGTGGACCGAGCGAATGCGGCGATCCAGCGTTGGTACGGAGAATACAGCCTGCCTGCTGATGTATACGCCGTGCCGAAGGGAACCAATCTCGAATCGCTCGCCAGACAAAATCAACTGGATGAAAAGGCTTCTGTATTTCTGAAGGACGGATATATCGTGGTCAACTTCAATATCGAGACACTTCGAGATGGGAATACAGAAGCTCCACACCTGCAATACATTTATGCTCCACTGATGAATCAGTGGAAGATGGAAGGTTTCAACAACAGTCCAGTAGACAGTCAAGGCAGAACTTGGCTCTTAAAGGATGGCGATGTGGTCTTTTACCATGCAGATCAGTCCAGCCGGAGCGATTTTCAGTCTCAGGTGCCACATTAAAAAAATGAAATGTCTGTCAGTTTAAATAAACTAAGTCCAAAAGAGCCGCCCGGATGCTTTTACGCATTCAGGCGGCTTTTGGTTTAAAACATTGGATTGCAAGAGACACCCATTTTTTTGTTGAATATCAAGCCAAATGGTTAATATTTATCTTGACGGTTTGTTTTTGAACATTATGGACCACAATTCTAAATAAGGAGGCTACAAATCGGGCGAAATCTGAAAAGGTGTAGAAACCATCGCAGGATAAGCGATTAACAACAAAACGCCATACAATCAGAGCACATTTGTGGGTCGGAAATGTTCCAATTATTCGATTCATCTAATTTATGCATCAATTGAACTAAAAATAGGAAATGCTCCTGAGCGTAAAAGTTTATAGAATAGATATTAGAACACGGACTTCACTTGAAAAAGTTGAGGAAGGTGTAACCCTCGAACGGATCAGGACAGTATTCGACATCTGTGCGACGGTATATACAATCATCAGTTTACTATGATTTTGAAAACGCAGACAAACCTTGACGGGAGCGTCGGAACAACGTTACTACCACCAACAGCACGATTATTGGACTTCATGAAAAATTTAGCTTAAAATGTTGAACGAACGCAAATTACGGCTTAGTCAATGATTTCCGTCAAAAACTTATGACTAAATCAAGACGGAGGGAACGTCGATGACGATCGAGGAAGGCAACAAGAAACCCTGGGAAAGTTACTATGGCCCGAATATGGGATACGTACAGGAACAATATGAATTATACTCCGAAGACCCGGGTGCAGTTACACCGGCTTATCGGGAATTATTTGAACAATGGGGTGCACCGCCGATGTCTGGCAGGGATGCACATACAGTCTCGTATTTTGGCAACGCCCAAAAGGCTTCCGGAAGCGTGGATATTCAACTATTACAGAAAGCGGTTACAGCAGGGAAACTGGTAATGAATATTCGTACCTATGGTCACCTTGCGGCCGATATTGATCCCCTTGGAATCAGTGAAGATTCAGATACTTCTTTGCTTGAACCGAAGCATTTTGAATTGAATGAAGAAGATTTGAAAGCTCTGCCAGCTTCCCTGATCTGGGAAGGTGCAGATGGACAGACGGTAACAGGATTGGATGCCATCCAGCGCCTGCGGCAAATATATACTGGTCCTATCGCTTATGAATTCAGCCATGTGCATGAGGTTCATGAGCGGGAATGGCTGAACCGCCGTGCAGAATCTCGTACTTCGCCGGCACCGCTTAATCCAGAGGAGCGTAAAGCTTTACTGGAACGTTTGGTTGAAGTGGAGCAATTTGAAGATTTCCTCCACAAAACATTTGTTGGGCAAAAACGTTTTTCCATTGAAGGTAACGACGTGTTAGTCCCTATGCTGGATGAAGCAGTCCGAATTATGGCACACGCTGGTTCCAGCCATATTCTGATGGGGATGGCTCACCGTGGTCGATTGAACGTACTTGCTCATGTACTGGGCAAGCCGTATAGCAAAATTTTCTCTGAATTCCATCATTCTCCGAACAAGGATTTGGTTCCTTCCGAAGGGTCAACAGGAATCAATTACGGTTGGACGGGGGATGTCAAATATCATCTGGGCGCAAACCGTTATGTAAAAGACGGTGAAACAGTACAAGCGCGTCTTACGCTAGCCAATAACCCGAGTCACCTGGAATATGTAAATCCGGTTGTACAGGGCTTTGCACGTGCAGCACAGGATGATCGCCGTGATCCCGGATATCCGAAGCAGGATGTAACCAAAGCAGCAACTATTCTGATGCATGGTGATGCGGCTTTCCCTGGGGAAGGTATTGTAGCAGAAACGCTCAATTTCAAAGCATTGCCTGGTTACCAAAATGGCGGAACAATTCATATTATCGTGAACAACCGTCTTGGATTCACAACAGACAGCAGTGATTCACGCTCAACGTATTATGCGAGTGACCTTGCCAAAGGATATGAAATTCCGATTGTGCATGTCAATGCAGACAATCCGGATGCATGTATCGCAGCTATTCGTATGGCAGCGGAATACCGTAACCTGTTCAAAAAGGACTTCTTAATTGACCTGATCGGTTACCGTCGTTATGGTCATAACGAAACGGATGATCCAGAAACAACACAGCCGACGGTGTATGACAAAGTAAAAGCTCATCCAACGGTTAGTCACTTGTACCAGGATCATCTGAAAGAGGAATCGGTTATCGACGATGCCTCCATCAACAGCATTCGTGAAGCTGTGACGAACCGCTTAAAAGAAGCATACGAGCAGATGAAGAACAATGAAGTACATGAATATTATCAACGTCAAATTAGCGAGCCAGAAGTCGTTTCGATTATTCCAACTGCGGTACCATTGGAAAATCTGCGGACAATTAACGCCGATTTGCTGAAATGGCCAGAGAATTTTAATGTGTATCCGAAGTTGCAGCGTATTTTGCAGCGCAGAAGCACATCTCTGAACGAAGGCGAGAAAGTAGACTGGAGTCTTGCAGAGACGCTTGCGTTTGCTACCATTCTTGCAGATGGCAAACCAATCCGGATCAGTGGACAGGATGCAGAGCGTGCAACGTTTGCCCATCGGAACTTGGTGTTGCATGACTCCGAGAATGGTGCGAAATTCTGCCCACTGCATCATCTGCCACAGGCAAGAGCATCTTTTGCCATCTACAACAGTCCGTTGTCTGAGGAGTCCGTTGTTGGTTTCGAATACGGATATAACGTCTATTCACCAGATACGCTTGTAATCTGGGAAGCACAATTCGGAGACTTTGCCAACTGTGCACAGGTTATTTTTGACCAATTCGTATCTGCCGGCCGTGCCAAATGGTCACAAAAATCCAGTCTGGTCATGCTGCTCCCGCATGCGAACGAAGGGCAGGGACCTGAGCATACAAGTGCTCGTCTGGAGCGTTTCCTGCAGCTTTGTGCAGAAGACAATATGACCGTTGCGAATTTGACAAGTGCATCGCAATATTTCCATCTGTTGCGTCGTCAGGCTTCGTTGACTGAAACGGAAGATGCTCGGCCGCTCGTTATGATGTCGCCGAAAAGTCTCATTCGTAATCCTCGTGTCGCTTCACCTGCAACAGAGTTCAGCGAAGGCAAGTTTGAGCCTGTGCTTGAGCAAGCAGGATTGGGCACAAAACCGGATCGCGTAGAGCGCATTGTTTTGTGCAGTGGTAAAATCGCCATCGATCTGGAAGATGCTTTTGAGAAAGATAAAGCAGATTGGTCTTGGCTTCACATTATTCGTGTCGAACAGCTGTATCCGTTCCCGGCGGAAGAAATCAAGCGTGTACTTGCACGTTTCAGCAAGCTGAAAGAGCTGGTGTGGGTACAGGAAGAAAACAAAAACATGGGTGCCTGGACATACATGGAGCCTCGTCTTCGTGAAATCGCGCCAGAAGGAACAACCGTTAAATACGAAGGTCGCCCGGAACATGCGAGTCCTTCCAGCGGTTATCAACTTGTGCATGGCATGGAACAGCAACAGATCATTACATCCGCATTGAAGCAAACGACGAAGAATAATATTCCACTGGGGAGGTAACAGCTGTGAGTGAAATTAAAGTACCTGCAATGGGTGAGTCGATAACGGAAGGAACTGTATCCAGATGGCTGGTCAAAGAAGGCGAAACCGTTAATCAGGGTGATGTTCTTCTGGAACTGGAAACGGATAAAGTAAATATTGAGATCAGTGCTGAAGAGAGCGGTGTTCTTGAGAAAATTGTTCGCCAGGAAGGCGAGACTGTAGAAATTGGTGAAACGATTGGAACACTTTCAGCTGGAACTGGAGGAGGAAGCGGCGCGCCCGCTTCCCAACCAGCAGCGACGGAGCAGAAACAAGCAGCTGCTCCTGCACCGGAAGCTCCTACTCCGCCACCAGCACCCGTTGCTGCAGCACCGGAGTCTTCGGATAGCAGCTCGAAGACAGCTTCACCATCTGCTCGCAAACTTGCACGTGAGCGTGGTATTGAGCTCGATCAGGTACAGAGCAAGGATCCGATTGGCCGTGTTTATCAGGATGATGTGAAAACTCACAGCACTCAGGCTGCCGCTCCTACAGCGCCTCCTGCTAAAGCTCCCGCTGCAGCACCTAGTGCTCCGGCAGCAGGTGGTTCCACGTACACCAAACCAGTGGAGCGTCAACGTATGTCCCGCCGTCGTGCTACCATTGCGAAACGCTTGGTAGAAGCACAGCAGACTGCAGCGATGTTGACTACGTTTAACGAAGTGGATATGACGGCAATCATGGATGTTCGTAAACGTCGTAAGGACAAGTTCAAAGAGAAACATGAAATCAATCTCGGCTTCATGTCCTTCTTCACCAAAGCAGTTGTAGGCGCACTGAAAAAGTTCCCAACCATTAACGCGGAAATTGATGGCGAAGATGTAGTTCTCAAAAAGTACTATGATATCGGAATTGCGGTATCTGCCAAAGAAGGTCTTGTCGTACCGGTTGTACGTGATGCAGATCGTCTTGGCTTCGCTGAGATCGAGAAAAGCATTGCTGACCTGGCGTCCAAAGCGCGTTCCAACACACTGGCATTGTCTGATCTGCAAGGTGGAACCTTCACCATTACCAATGGCGGAACATTTGGCTCCCTGTTGTCCACACCAATTTTGAATACACCTCAGGTGGGGATTCTGGGAATGCACAAAATTCAGCTTCGTCCAGTAGCCATTGATGCAGAGCGGATGGAGAACCGTCCGATGATGTATATCGCCCTGTCGTACGATCACCGTATCATTGATGGTAGCGAAGCCGTACGTTTCCTCGTGACGGTGAAAGAATTGCTTGAAGATCCAGAGTCTTTGCTGATCGAAGGGTAATCCATAACGATTAACATTAAATTGCCATCTTATAAATAAAAAAAGCCCCTGAACGCGGAGCACAGTATGCTGTGCACCCGTTCAAGGGCTTTCGTCATTGAATAGGTAATTTATGTCGCATTATATGGAATCGGCTGTTTCTGAATGTACTGTGGAATGATGGGCACTGTAGTCGGGCGTATGCCTCTCCAGCCACTCCACGACATGCCCTGCAACCTCAGTCCGATTTGTCTCATGCAGCATTTCGTGGCGTCCCCCCGGATAGAGACGGTATTCGATATCCTCAAGCTGAAGCTCCCGATATTGGGAGACCAGGTTAAGCACTCCTTTGCCATGAAGTCCGACCGGATCTTGTTCACCTGAGAACAGATATACAGATTTATCTTTAGGTATACGTTTCATGTTACGTGGCAACTGAATGTCCAACAGCAGTTTGAAAAAGTCACGGAAAAAACCTGCGGAGCAGACGGCTCCACACAAAGGGTCATCAATATACTGCTTGACCTCTTTGGGGTCCCGAGACAGCCAATCAAACGGCGTTGTTGCCGGACGGAAAGAACGGTTGAATCCACCAAATACAAGCGCATTGAGCAGCATACTTGGATGACCCGTCCCCTGAATGCCACACTGCAAGAAAGCCAGTTTCTCTCCAATCCGAAGAAGACCGCGCTTGCCATTGGTGCCGGACAAAATAAATGCATGGTAACGCTCGTGGCCAGCATACATTAGATGCTGTACCAAAAACGACCCCATGCTATGCCCCATCAGAAAGAGGGGCACATCTGGGTTTTCTTTGGCGGCAACTCCGCCCAGATTCATCATGTCACTCGCCATCCATCGGAAAGCATCGACGCCGGCATTGCCCAACAAATTCGAGTTTTCGACCGTTTTACCATGACCACGATGATCATTCGCGTAGACCGCGTAGCCGTGCGTGGTGAGATGTTGGGCAAATTCAGCATATCGGGCAGCAGTCTCGCTCATGCCATGTGCAATCTGGACCACACCTTTGATGTTGCACTCCGGATCGGGAAGCCAGCGGTACACATGAATACGGGTACCTTCATTGCCAAGCAGGCTAAAGGTAGATTCCTGCATCTCGTGTAAATCCTCCTTCACAGGTCACATTAAAGCCAGTTCAATTCAGGGAATTCACCCTTGAATAGATATTTTATTATTCAATTAAGGCAAATAAGAGCGAAGAACAGTAGTGTTGCCATCCAGCGTATAGGAGCCCAGGTTGGCAGGCAGTAAGTAACATTGTCCAGCTTTCAATTCAATTTTATCCGATTCTGCATTATCCCACTCCAGCGTTCCGCTACCTTCACAGACCACAAGAATAGTGAAGCTTTCAGCACTTGTAGAGAGCTCCCAGCGTTCTGCAACAATCCCTTTTTCCACTACAAAGTATGGGCATTCCGCAAGCTTCAGCCACTCACCTGGAGTTGCGTTGTTGGTTTTCATCGTCGTGGCGCCAGCACCCTCATAAGCCGTTACATTCAATGAATCCTCAACATGCAGCTCACGTGGTTTGCCATCCAGGCCTGGACGATTATAATCGTAAATCCGGTATGTTGTATCCGAGTTTTGCTGAATCTCAGCAACAACGACACCTGCGCATAGAGCGTGTACCGTTCCCGCAGGGATAAAGAACGTATCTCCAGCCTCAACAGGTACTTGACGAAGGGTATCCATGACCGTACCATTCTCCAGCGCTTCCTTCAGTACTTCACGGTCAACGCCTTCATTCAAGCCGTAGATGATATGAGCTCCTGGTTTGGCATCCAGCACATACCACATTTCCGTTTTGCCAAGCTCGCCAGGAGGGAGCGCTTCGTAATCATCTGTTGGATGAACTTGTACGGACAGATCATCGTTACAGTCAAGCAGTTTGATCAGAAGCGGGAATCGTCCGCCCTTTTCCGAAACTCCTTTGTTTCCAAGCCATGCTGTGCCCAGCTGTTCACGAACTTCGTCCAGGCCTTTTCCAGCAAGAACTCCATTTAATACCTGGGTTGTACCATTGGGATGATCCGCAATCATCCAGCCTTCTCCTATATGTCCTTCAGGTGGCGTTAGGCCGAATTGCTCCAGCGCGCGGCCTCCCCATACACGTTCTTTGAACTCTGGTTGAAATTGCAGTGGGTATGGCGTAGGCATTCCTAATCTCTCCTCTAGTATATGAAATGGTGGATCGCTTTAATCAATCATGACCGCGTAGTTGGCATGAATGTAACAGTGAATACGGTTGCACGTCTTTATGTAGTACACAAATCGCATAAATTGAACCCAAAGAGTGCTTTGTTGCGATTGTGTCTAGTTTATTTCATTTGTGGAACAAAGGAAATTATTTTTTCTCAATGCCAATCAGAAAAGGAGAGGCATCACGCTGCAATTGGCGATAAATCACCACTTGTGCCAGCTCTACAGGTAGAGCAGTGGACCACTCCAGTACCGCATCGGCTTCCTGTGAACCTCCATCATGACCTGGATACAGCACAACCGTAATAATGCCACGCGGCTTGAGCAATGCTAGTGCAGCCTGGAGAGCAGCAATAGTACTGTCTGTTTCCGTAATTATGGTGGAGTCCGCACCTTCCGAAGGCAGGTACCCCAGGTTGAACATTACAGCACAGACATTACCCTGCCATGTTTCAGGAACGGCCTCAGCCATTCGATCATGGCTTAATTGAAGCATGGAGATGGAGCCCAATCTGGCGCTATCCTCTTGTTTGCGAATACGGGCTTGCGCCAAGGTAAGTGCCTCGCTCTGTATATCGAAACCAATGACTTGACCACGTTTACCAACTTTTTGTGCCAGAAACAGCGTATCCGCCCCCGTGCCAACCGTTGCATCAATAGCTAAATCCCCAGGCTGTAAACGGGAAGAAATCCATTGATGGGCACAACTTAAAACCGAAAGAAAGCCCATCTTATGCACCCCTCCAGTATTTTCCCTGCCAGGAATCCCGCTCACGCAGCTCACGATCAATCGAATTCAAAACTTCCCATTTGTTCATGGACCACATTGGCCCAATCAGCAAATCACGCGGTGCATCACCTGTAAGACGGTGTACAATCATTTCCGGTGGAAGCATCTCCAGCGTATCGACGATGAGTTTAATGTACTCGTCTTGTTCCAGGAAACGAAGGAGCCCGGCTTCATACTGTTTCACCATTGGCGTTTTGCGCATCAGATGAAGTAGATGAATTTTGATTCCCTGCACATCCATGTTGGCAACAGCCCGTCCGGTATCCAGCATCATTTCATGGGTTTCCTGAGGCAGTCCGTAAATAATATGTGTACACACCCGAATATTCCGTTTGCGTAACTTCGCAACGGCTTCCTCATAACACTGCGTATCATGCGCACGGTTAATTAGGGTTGACGTGGACTCGTGAATGGTTTGCAGACCCATCTCAACCCATAGGTAGGTGCGTTCATTCAATTCAGCCAAGTAATCAACGACGTCATCCGGTAAACAGTCAGGGCGAGTGGCGATGGACAGCCCCACGACACCGGGCTGCTTCAAAATTTCTTCAAAGTATTCACGCAGTTCTTCAACGGGTGCGTATGTGTTGGTATAGGCTTGGAAATAGCCAATGTAGTGAGCTGTCGGCCATTTCAGATGCTGTTTATCCCGAATGGTATTAAATTGGGTGACCAGATCATCGCGTCTGCTACCGGCGAAATCACCCGATCCACGAGCGCTGCAAAATGTACAGCCTCCTTTGGCGATAGATCCATCTCGGTTCGGGCAGGTGAAACCCGCATCCAGCATCACTTTGAAAACCTTATTGTTAAATTCGTCTCTCATTTCGTAATTCCAGGTATGGAATCGTTTATCTCCCCACAGAAGAGGAGGTTGTATTGAAGGTGCATTCATCTTCAGGGTACTCCTTTGGCTTACCTAATGGCTTGCTTATTCTATTACCGAATTCGACTCTTTTTGAACTTTTACCATTGTATCAAAAAACTCAAAAAAAGGGGAATCTAGTCGCAAAAATAGGCCGTAGAAACGAGGTTTTATCCTTGCTATAGTTTACACATTATGTTATATTTAAACCAGCGTCAGACACCATCTAATGGGTATTATTCATCATAGCATTTGAATCAATGTTGACGTCATGGACCATACTAAACCGTGAGGTGATATGAATGAATTCCCAAGTTAAAAATAATGATCTTCATCATGTTTCTGTAGAACTGACGGCAGAAGAAGCTCTGGCTTTGACAGGTGTTCGTTTCAATGGCAATCCGAAAGTGAAAGCGGCTGCAAGACAAAAAGTTCGCGATGCTTTCGAAAAGACATTTGATTTTTCACACCAAGATAAGGTAGACTATGAACTATTAAAGTAGTTGGACCCCAATTCCAAATAAATCGAAGAGGGAATCTTTGAGATTTGCCCCAAAGTGGCAGATCCGAAGATTCCTTTTTCATTGCTCTTTACAATTAGCCAGTTCTTCGGCAAAATGATTCTGAGACAAGTATGGATAAACGGAGGAATAAGATGCGTTTACGTGGCAGAAAAGGGATTCGTGAAAATTTGGAGCAACAAGTTGACCTCGTTGTTCTTGATCCCAAACAGTACAAAGGAAAATGGTCTGAACTGTTTGGCAATGACCATCCAATCTTTGTGGAATTTGGCATGGGTAAAGGTCAATTTATCAGCCAAATGAGTTATAAATATCCGGAATTCAATTTTATCGGTATTGATATGTATGATGAATTGGTGCGTCGTGCCAGCGAGAAGGCTCGGAAAGCATGGAGTCAGGCAGAAGTGGAGACACCACCCAACCTGAAGCTGGCGCTGGCTAATATCGAACAGATTGAGGAAGTATTTGAACAGGAAGAACTGGAACGGATTTATCTGAACTTCAGCGATCCTTGGCCGAAAGCCAAGCATGCACGTCGTCGTTTGACACATCCACGTTTCCTGAAGAAATATACGGAACTGCTTAACACCAAAGGACAGATTCATTTCAAAACAGATTCGGAGACATTGTTTGATTTCTCTCTCAATGCAATTGCCGACTTTGGTCTGCAAATGACCAATTTGTCTCTGAACCTGCACCGTGATGGATTGAATGAAGAGCATGTCATGACAGAGTATGAGCAGAAATTCATGGGCAAAGGTATGAACATTCACCGGGTTGAAGTTATCGTTGGTGAAGAGGCCTTGCGCGAGTATCAACAAATCCGCTTGGACAAGTATAAAGTTCGGGAAGCTGCGGACGAGTCTGGCGAAGATCAAGAGTAATATTATAAAAAAAGCGTGATATGCATCTGGCTACCAGATCCTCATATCACGCTTTTTTTGCTGTTCTGATGGAACTTAATCTCATGACGTCACTTGTGGAAGTTCGTTTTACTTCTGCTAAAGCTCCGAATGAAGCTCCTTACGTCGATAATCGTTGGGAGTAACCCCGTTGAATTTCTTAAACATCCGATAGAAATAAGAACTGTTGGTGAACCCGGTTTGCTCAGCAATATCAGCTACAGAGTTTTCCGTCTCAATGAGCAGGAATTGCGCTTTGGCTATGCGGGTCTCGTTAATAACATCGGTTAGACCTTTTAACGTTAGTTGTTTATAGAGTCTGCTGACATAGATGGGTGACATGGCTAGTTCATCTGCAATCGAGGTCAGACAAAGATTGGTGTCTGCGTAATCTCGTTCAATAATGCAGTTAATTTTGCGAATGAGTTCCTCATGCTTAAGCGTTCTTTTCTCCTCAACTTTGGATCCAAGCTCGTCGAACATGCGATAGAAGTGGGCGTGAACTTCACTAAGATCCTCGGCATCATGAATCGGAAGCATTGAACGATCGGAGATGGATTCAAGTGTAAGCTGGTTGTTCTTTTTGAGTGTGTTTCTCACATGATTCAGAGTCATGGTCAGATGGGACAGAGCCAGTTGAAATACGGTAAATGGATATGTTGCCGTTTCGCTCACGATGTCTGCATAGACCTGTTTGGCTTCGCCTGTCTTGCCTGTCATCAGGCAATCAATCAGCTGTCTCTCTTTTCCAACAGGGAAAGCATATTCTTTGGCATGGTACGCCATGATGTCCGAGGTATAAATCAGGCATCCAGGACCCATGAACAAACGATGAAGAGAAGCTTCTGCTGATCGAGTATAAGAAGCAATACTGTTTTCCAGTGAATCTTCCACTGGTCCGATGGTAAATGAAATGGAACATCTTAGATGTGTCATCACGGCAGCCTGCATCATGCGCAGCAGGTCCTCAATGGCGCAATGCTCATCAGCTTCATCCTGGACTTTATCATTAAAGATAAGTGTGATCAGATCGCTGCCCATATCCACAGCTTCGGTGTGGTAGTAAAGGTCAGCCGTTTCCGTGCAAATGTTCATCATCGCGTATTTTATAAGTTGGACTTCATCCCGGTAGGTATCGCTGAAATCGGTAAAATGATCAATACGAAGCAGTACCAGTCTGGTTAGACGATGAACATCAACAGAAGAGCCGTAAAACTTCATTCTGTCCTCCAGCATGCCTCCCGTTACCGTTTCACGTCCTTGCAAAGCCCCACGCAGAAAATCCTGTCGTAATAGATGCAGACTGCCACGACGCTCCGCTTCCATCACACGCATTCGGACAAGCACTTTATCAATGGGATGATATAGCTTCCGGGACACGAGGTAGGACAAGAACACTCCCGCAATTAATAGCCCAATACAAAACAGAACGGTGTGTGTCCGCATATTACGAATATCTGAGGTGATTAGGTCATAAGGCGTGATTCTTACATAGCGCCACCCGAGGTTATCAGGAGCAGTGTAGGTAATGAGTGACTTTATTCCATCAACCTCTGCAGTAAAGTAGGCGGACTGCTCCTTGTTTTCTAGGATTGGCTGCATAAACGTTTCATTGGACAAATCTTTCATTAGCGCACGATTGCTGAAGTCGGACAATAACTGTCCCTGTTCATTGATAATAAACGTTTTCCCTGGCTGATCAGCTGAGTTCATATTGGGACTGAGCCAGTCGTCCTTAATATTTACGACAACAGCATAATTCAGTGTAGCATTGTCATTGATCGTGTCGTAACAGAGGTACGTATAACTGCTGACTTGGGTTTCCTCGGTGGAGCCAACTTGGTATGTACGCGGAATGGGGACAAAAGGTTTGTAATCATGGAAACGGTCGAGGATACTTGTAATCCCTTGATCGTCAATTTCAGAGATGGATTGTTGTCCATTGCGAACCTCATTGGAGCTGATAAAGAACTCATCATTTTTGGAGTTATATACATAGATGGATTCGATAAAAGGGAGGGACATGCGATAGTTGTCGAGTTGTTCCATCGCTGACGTAATTTCATAGATACTCGGATTTGAATAGAGTAGCAGGGCAGAGATGGTGTAATCCTGATAAATCTGATAAGACAGTGATTTGGCGGTCTCGGTCATCTTGGAGACTTCACGACTGGTCTGGGTAAGACCGTTCATATCGGTTCGGTAGACCTGACGAAGGGCAATACGATTATAGTTGACGTACAAAATGGTAGAAGCCACAAGCAAGGTAGCAACGGTGCTAACAATAATGCCGATGAGAATCCGTGCAAACACCTTCTGACTGTCCTCTGAACGTTTGCGCATGACCTTTCCTCCCGTGGACCTCCTGTTTTGGATGAACAAAGTTAGACTTCATAGCGAAGGATGAGAATTCATATATGGGCGTGGTGAATCACGGATGTATCTCGAATTATATAGTATGTATGCGTTTACATCAACGGTGGACAGCATGCTATGGCCGATTTCCGTAGCTAAAGTTCAACTTTCGCTTTATTGTTCACTAGGTTAAACCTATGCACGATATCAACTTTTGTGAACGCTCAAGCATCATTTCAGTGTTCGTTCATATTGTTCATATTCCGTTTCGCAGAATCGTTCATGATCCGGCCGAATGATTCAGTATCCGGTAGCACTTAGGGCAACTACAATAAAAACAGAGCTCCACTGCGCGCCGCGCCGTAAGAAATTCGGGAGGGATCGAGCCATGCTCAAAGAATTGAACAAAAACAAAATCATGTTTCTCATGCTGCTGCCTACACTGATCTTTTTTCTGATTAACTCGTATTTTCCGATGGTCGGCATCTATTATGCGTTTACCCGCTATGATTTTGAAGGTGGATTGTTCGGTAGCCCATTTGTGGGCCTGGAGAACTTCAAGTTTCTATGGCAATCCGGAATGCTGCTGAAGCTGACAACCAACACGGTGGGGTACAATCTGGCCTTCATTATATTAGGAAACGGGCTAGCGATCTTCTGTGCGATTTTGCTCAGTGAAATTCGGGGAAAAGTGTTTAAGAAAATTACGCAGTCGGTCATGTTTTTACCGTATTTCATCTCGTTTGTTCTATTAAGTGTAATCGCTTACAACATGTTCAATTATGAATCCGGTTTTGTGAATACGGTACTCAAACGTTTTGAGGCGGGGCCTGTTGATATTTACAACACACCCTGGATCTGGGTGTTTCTGATCATCATTTTTTATCTGTGGAAAAATCTCGGGTACAGCATGGTCATTTACCTTGCAGCCATTACAGGTATCAGCGATGAGTATTACGAGGCAGCCCGGATTGACGGGGCCAATATCTTTCAGCGCATTTGGTACATCACTGTACCGATGCTAAAACCGACCTTTGTCATCCTGTTGTTATTCTCGCTCGGGAGCATTATGAAGGGACAGTTTGATCTCTTTTACCAACTCATTGGAAACAACGGTGTCTTATATAACGCTACAGATATCATCGATACGTATGTGTATCGTTCCCTGAAAGTGACGTTTGATATCGGAATGGCTACTGCGGCTGGTCTGTACCAATCGCTGTTCGGTTTTATCCTGATCATGACCGTCAACTATATCATCCGTAAAGTGAATGAGGACTACGCCTTGTTCTAAAACGCCTATAGGCAGAAGGGAGACCTACTATGCACACGCGTACCCGAGATACAGAATTCACCTTGTTGTTTCAAATCATCGCTTATAGCATGATCCTGATTCTTTCCTTAATCTGTATCATTCCATTTCTTTTGATTTTATCCGGCTCATTCAGCAGCAACGAATCCATTGTAAGAGATGGGTATCACCTCTTTCCCACCGATTTCTCCCTGGAAGGTTATAAGATGGTGTTCAAATTTCCGACCCAGGTGCTTAAAGCTTATGGCGTGACGGTATTTACAACCGTTGTGGGTACGGCCCTTGGACTATTTCTCATTACGATGGCGGGATTTGTACTGCAACGCAAAGATTTCAAGTACCGTAACGCCTTCTCATTTTTCATCTACTTTACAACCCTCTTTGGTGGGGGATTGGTTCCTTGGTACATCATGCTTGCAAATTATTTCAATCTTACGGACACGTATACGGTGTTGATTTTTCCGGGATTGATGACGCCTTTTCTCATTATCCTGATGAAAAACTTCATTCGTTCAGCCGTTCCGGATGAGCTGATTGAGTCAGCCAAAATCGATGGTGCGAATGATTTCCGCATTTACTTTAGCGTAGTACTGAAACTGGCGATGCCCGGCATTGCCACTGTAGGGTTATTTCTGGCACTGGGATACTGGAATGACTGGTTCACATCATCCTTGTTCATTAACAACCCGGATATGTACCAGCTGCAATTCTATTTGTATAACACCATGAACACGATTACCTTCATTGACCAGATGGCGATTGGTACCGGCATAACTCTTAGCCAGGATGTACCTACCGAATCGACCAAAATGGCGATGGCTATTGTGGTTACTGGCCCCATCTTGTTCCTGTATCCATTTGTGCAGCGGTACTTTGTCAAGGGTCTTACCATTGGTGCGGTGAAAGGTTAGAACGTGCACGCGCTGTGGGTGGAAATTGCGGGATAGCTGTCTGTCCGTCTGCGTCTGAATCATGGCGAGTCTGCGCTAACATATAAGGTTGACCACAAAAAGGGAGGATGCGTATGCGTAACAAAACAATTCGGCACCTGTCTATGGTACTTGCCCTGATGTTGTTTGCCGGGGTGCTTGCCGCATGTAATAACGGTTCGGGGGGATCTGCGCAAGGAAGTGAGCAGGGAGGTTCTTCTGAGAACAAAGGAGAGAAGGTAACACTGCAATTCTACATGCTTGGTGATGCCCCCAAGGATCTGCCTGTGATTGAGTCGGAAATCAACAAGCTGGCTGAGGCTGATCTGAACGTCAATGTAAAATTCAACTATACTTCCTGGACAGACTGGGACCAAAAATACAAATTGCTGCTGTCTTCCGGTCAACCGATTGATCTGATCTTTACCGCGGATTGGACGTTCTATCAGTCCTATGCGAAAAAAGGAGCATTCCTGCCTCTGGATGAACTACTGCCTAAGGCAGCACCAACGCTCAAAGCTTATGTACCTGATGACATGTGGAACGCGGTAAAAGTCAACGACAAGATCTATACTGTACCATCGACATGGACTGAATATGTTACTGAGGGTATTGCGTACCGTGAGGATTTGCGTGAGAAGTACAATCTGCCCAAACCGGAATCTCTGGAGACACTCGAAGCCTATCTGGAGGGTATCAAAGCCAATGAACCGAATATGATTCCAATCGCGGATAGCAATGCGAACCATACCCATGGTATTCGACAATTGACATCCAAGCTGGTGAATACGGCAGGTCAGCTCCCTTATGGTCTGGACATCATGTATGACACACCATCCAATATCACTTCCTACTGGGGGTCTGCACAGCATCTGGAGGACCTGAAAACGTACAAACGCTGGATGGACAAAGGCTTTTTCCCGAAAAACGTGCTGAATGTAAAGGATACGTCCAACTCATTGCTGCAAAATGGAAAATCGGCTGTTGTACTGTCGGGTGAGAACCCGAACAAATTTAATGCGGATGTGATCAAGGTCCAGTCCACTCACCCGGATTGGAAGCTCGGTTATTTCCCTTACCCGAATGCCAAAGGGTTTGCACAACCAGTTCACCCGATCCACAATGGTTTTGCAATTCCACGGAGCAGCAAAAACCCGGAGAAAGCACTCGCATTCTATGAGAAACTGGTTACCGACAAACGTTACAACTGGCTTACCGAATATGGTGTGGAAGGCAAGAACTTTGAAGTTCAAGACGGTTATTATAAAATGGTGGGCGATGCCCAGACCAACGGATTCCCGCGCGAAGGCATGAATGGCTGGGCTTGGCGTAACCCGGAATTCATGCTCTACGATAAGAGCTTTGATGATGTGCTGGCTATTTTCAAAGAGCTGGACAAAATGAAAAAGCCGGACATCTACACCGGATTTGCTGAGGATTGGACACCATACCAAGCTGAGAAAGCTGCATTGGAGCAGGTAGAGAAGCAGTATCTCTATCCGTTGAATGTAGGATTGGTGGAGGATGTAGAAGCGGGTCTGAATACATTTATGGAAAAAGCCAAACAGGCGGGCCTTGAGAAGATTCAGACGGAGTATACCAAGCAGTGGCAGGATTACTTGAAGTCTGCTGGTATTCAATAGTTTGTACTTTTCTTCATATTGAAAAAAGGTGCCTTCGATTCGAAGGCACCTTTAACTGTGTACATGCAGGCTTGTTTGAAGCCGTTACAGTCTGGCTTGGTCTGCCGAGTAGGGACGCAGATCCAGAAGGTCGATAATACTTTGTGCGCTTTGCATTGGGTGATACTTGGCAATCTGCGCCATGTGGCGTTTGCGTTTGCGAACAATGTCAGGGTAGTTATGAAGCAGTTTATTCATCCATTTCACAACAACATCAAGGGAAGTAATGGGCTCCCCCAAACCTCGTGCGGTGAAATACTGAACATTTTCTTCTTCCTGACCCGGTATGGGATTATGGAACAGCATGGGGATTCCCTTTGCCAACCCTTCACTGCATGTCATTCCACCCGGCTTGGTGATCAGGAGATCAGATACTTCCATTAATTTGTCCACTTCATTGGTGTACCCGATGATATGGATATTATCTTTTTTATACAACGGATTTTGTTCCATGCTGATTCGGCTTTTGTCATTGCGGCCAAGGCAGAAAATAATCTGAACATCCTCATGCCAGCGTGTCAATAATTGGTTAACCACTTCATCACTAAGCATTCCCCAACCACCGCCCATCACAAGCACAGTAGGCATGTTCTTCAAATTGAATTTCCCTCGGATCTCGTCCCGCCCGGGATGTTCCCAGAAGTTGGGGTGGATCGGAATGCCGGTAACGCGAATTTTGTCTAAAGATACACCCCGCAACATTAATTTGGACTTTACCTCATCTGTAGAAACAAGATACAGATCCACTTCTGGGCTAATCCATGTCCCGTGCGCGTCATAATCGGTGATGACTGTACAAAGTGGAACCTGCACACCCAGACGTTTCAGTCTGGATATGACAGCACTGGGAATAGGGTGGGTGCATACAATAACATTCGGACGAAGCTGACGGACAATACTGCGTGTATGGGTATAAAACAGTTTATGCAACGCGAGTGTAGTCAGCCGGTTCAAGGATTTTTTATATTGGTGCCTGTATACATACCCGATGAGCTTGGGCTGGTTAATGACCGTTTTTTTGTACGCTGTAATGATGAGTGGCGCAACTCTGGGGTTCAGAAAACTCCCCAACTCAAGCACTTTGGTTTGCACATTCGGCGAAAGTTTTCGCAAACTGCTGGACAGCGCATAAGCGGCTTGAGTATGACCAGCGCCAAAGCCTTCAGATAATAGTAATACTCTTTTTTTCTCCACGCTTGCTTCACCTGTTCCTGCTAGGTTTTCCTTAGTCTAACATATTCACATTATGTCCATAAAGCAACAGTTGCAAGTGCGACTAAAGTACCGATCGTAGCACCTGCGAGAACATCTGAGGGATAGTGTAATCCCAGGTAAATTCGTGAAAATCCGACAATTAATGCAACTGGGAGTAACAACAGCAACAGGAATGGCTCCATCGTCATAAAAGGGACCGTAACCGAGAATACGGCAGTAGTATGCCCTGAAGGGAACGAATGGTCCGTCAGGGGATTGCGGAACGTAATGGTATCCGGTAAGGCCAGGTAAGGCCGAATGCGCGGATACAGTTTTTTGGCGATTGCTACGGGAATGTGGCTAACCGCTAGAGCGATGCATGCCTGAAGTCCTGCTGTACTCCAAGGAGCGGGAGCCAGCAGCCAGATTAGTAAGGATACTGCAATAGAAGAAGTTGCTCCGCCCAGATGGGTGAAATAATACAGCCAAAAGTTCATAAATCGATTATGAAGTCGACCATTAATCCACATAAATACATTTCGATCATACTCTTGAAACTTTACGAATAAACGGCTCATATTGGCCTCCTGCCAGTCAGGCCCCATGTTGGCGGCAGTATTTCCGGTAAATTGCTGTGTCCGGTTTCGTCCTGAATAGTATATAACCGTTTTTTTCGTGAACTTGAGGTTATTTCAGGTATATGTTTATCATATTTTTAAATGTTGTCCTTTTCAAGAAGAACACATGTGAAGAAGGTAAAATTCATGTTAAAGAGTGGATATACACCCAACTTAACTTTTTGACTCGGACTATCTAAAAAAGATACAATGATTCAACATGGCTGAAATGCGGTTAAAAAAATGTAAGTTTAAGACTGAACTTTTTGAGGTCTGTTTACGTTATTTGATATAGAGCCTCTGTCGATATGTATCAGCCTGATGAAAAAAGCAGGGACTTTAGAAATAAAAATCAAGTAAACGGCTGAAAATAAGATATAACAGGCATGAATGCGAGGTTGGAGTATCACGAGGTGCCTATTCAGCGTTTAAAGTTCACATTTCTGCTTCAGGAAGTGGAATTGCGGTTTTGACAAATGGCTGAAAAGAATACAAAATCGATAAAGCAGCCAACTGGCATCAACCATGCTTGAAACATTGTCTGAAATATTTGCGTAGTAAACAAAAGAACAGGGTCATATTCTGCGCATCACAAAAAAATAAAAGTGCAGAATCCAGGAAGAGAAACATTTAAAGTAATCTGGTTTTGAAAAAAAGGGGGTAACAGAGAACGATGTTGGACGCTATATTCGTCACGATGCAGGTCCTTCTGGCACTGCTAGCCGTGTACCAATTCACGTTTTCGCTGTTCGGTCTGATTAAGAAAAAGAAAAAGAAACATTATCCGGCGACAAAATCATTCGCTGTACTCGTCGCAGCACACAATGAGGAACAAGTTATTGGTGCTTTGATGGAGAACTTGAAACAACTGGATTACCCGGAAGATCTGTACGATGTGTTTGTCATTTGTGACAACTGTACGGATGGAACGGCTCAAATTGTAAGACAGCATGGATTAAATGCTTGTGTACGTACGAATGCTGATCTCAGAGGTAAAGGGTATGCCATTGAATGGATGCTTAAATACTTGTGGAAATTGCCACGTCAGTATGACGCAGTTGTCATGTTTGACGCGGATAACCTGGTTGACCGTAACTTTTTGCTTGAGATGAATGACGACTTGTGCAATGGTTCGCGTGTAATTCAAGGATACATTGATACCAAGAATCCGGAGGATTCCTGGATCACTGCAGCATATGGTGTATCTTACTGGTACATCAACCGTCTGTGGCAGTTGTCCCGTCATAATTTGAATATGGCGAATTTCCTCGGAGGTACTGGAATGTGCTTCGAGACCAACCTGCTCAAGGAAATTGGCTGGGGCGCTACAAGTCTGGTTGAGGATTTGGAGTTTACGATGCGCAGTGTTCAGCGTAATGTATATCCTGTCTTTAACTATGATGCCAAAGTATTTGATGAAAAGCCGTTAACCTTTAAAGCTTCAGCAAGGCAACGTCTTCGCTGGATGCAAGGTCACTTTACGGTTGCGCGTAGATATTTCTTCCCGCTGCTGTGGCAGAGTATCAAGGAAAGAAGCTTGGTGAAATTTGACCTTGCTGTGTATGGCGCAAACGTGTACGTTGTTTTGCTTACGTTCCTGATGACTGCTGTCCTGTGGGTGGATACAGCGATATTCAGTGGTCCACATATCGCAAACATATACGGATACTTCCCGCTTTGGGTAGGGTTCGTAGCGATTGGTCTGAATGTCCTGACATTCTTGTTGTCCATGGCGCTGGAAAAGGTTACTTTTGCCAAAGTGTATCTGTACCTGATCTTGTTCCCGATTTACCTTCTTTCATGGTATCCAATTACGTTCTACGCGTTCTTTACGCAGAACAACAAACAATGGAGCCATACCCAACATACACGTGTTGTACGTTTGGATGAGGTACAGAGTAAGCAGGGATAATGAATGATTGACTTGGATGAAAGCATGTCTGTAAAAAAAAATATTGTAGAGACGTTGACAATATTTTTGCAGGATGTTACACTATTCAAGTGCGTTAAATGAATAGCTATGGAATCATAAGTAGAAGTCCGACTTCTCACCTGATCAACAAACATGTTGGCTGGTCAACGATCCCAATAATTTATGAAGTGTTTACTCATGAAGAATTGTGTTGATTACAGGGATGTCGGTAGCTTAACCGGCATCCCTTTTATTTTTGTGTAACAGGATATTCAAAATGACCTGGAGGTGGACGGTTATTAGTAAAGATCACATGATTAATGATGAGATTCGGGCGAAGGAAGTACGCCTTGTTGGAGCTGAAGGAGAACAAATTGGGATCACGCCGATTCGGGAAGCACTGCAAATGGCGATTGACCTGAACTTGGACCTGGTCAATGTGGCACCACAGGCTAAACCGCCGGTATGCCGCATCATGGACTATGGCAAATTCCGCTATGAGCAACAAAAGAAAGACAAAGAAGCCCGTAAGAACCAGAAAATTGTTGACATTAAAGAAGTATGGTTCCGTTCCAATATTGAGGAGCATGATTATCAAACGAAGCTTCGTAATGTAGTTAAGTTCTTGAAAGAAGGCGACAAGGTAAAATGTTCCGTTCGTTACCGCGGACGTGAAATTGCGCATGCCGCCATTGGTCAACGGATTTTGGAACGCGTTAAGGTGGAGGTTGCAGAACTTTGCACCATCGAACGTCAACCAAAATTGGAAGGCCGCAGTATGATCATGATTCTGGCTCCTAAAGCCTGATAACATTGGAGGAGGAAACACAAAATGCCTAAAATGAAAACACACAGCAGTTTGAAAGGACGCTTCAAAATTACCGGTTCCGGTAAAGTCCTGCGTTACAAAGCTCACAAAAACCACTTGCTTTCCCACAAATCAAAACGTGCTAAGCGCGTTCTGAACGGCAACCCAGTAATGGCTGCCGGGGACGTAAGACGTTTGAAACAAGGTCTGGCTAACTTGAAATAGTAAATCCGTATGGGGGATCGGCTTAGGCCGTACACATACCACGGATACATTTAATATTTATTGGGAGGTTCTTTTAATATGGCAAGAGTAAAAGGCGGTTTTGTAGTACGTCGTCGTCATAAAAAGGTTTTGAAACTGGCAAGAGGTTATTTCGGTTCCAAACACCGTATTTTTAAAACAGCTAACGAGCAAGTAATGAAATCCCTGGTATACGCATACCGTGACCGTCGCAACACAAAACGTAACTTCCGCAGACTGTGGATCGTTCGTATCAATGCTGCAGCACGTATGAATGGTTTGTCTTACAACAAACTGATCCATGGATTGAAACTTGCTGGTGTAGACATGAACCGCAAAATGTTGGCTGATCTGGCCGTTAACGACATCAATGCGTTCAACTCTTTGGCTACTGTAGCTAAAGGCAAAATCAACGCTTAAAATTGTTTATGCAAGCCGCCGTACCTATGGCGGCTTTTTTTACGGCTTAAAGATTGATCTACTCCAAAGAGTCTGGTTGTGCGCGACGAATATGCTGCAATCTGTAAGGGCACAATGAAAGCATATAACGGGTGAATAACAGGCTGTGATAATACATAAAATACGAACGGTGAAATAATGCAAACAAAAACAGGTGAATTCCACATTCTTCTAGGGAGTGTGATAAGTTTTTGTTATATAACATCACATCGTTGTAACGTTAGTGTGTTAAATCGTTAAATTATTAAGCGCTTTCAATAAAAAAAGAGCAAAAATAAGTGAGATTTGGTGATGAAACATCTGGATTTTACCACGGGTTGAATGTATAATCACCTCTAGTAGGCTAGTCCTAAAATTTTCTCTTCAAGTCATAATGTTCGGTTTTTCGACAGGTGACACAATCTTTAAGGGGTAAGAATGCGCTTTTAATGTCGAAGAAACCATACATTCTGCATAAAAGCCATATTATCGATCTGTTGATCCGTTCCATTTTGGCCTGGACAGGAATTAGGTATATATCATTAAGGGGGAACAGAGAAATGAAAAAGATGCTCAGCTTGTCTTTGGTCATGTTGCTGGCAGTATCGGTTATGCTCGCAGGTTGCGGTAGCAAACCGAAAGAGGAAACAAATGCCGGAGGAACTACAGGTGGCGAAAACACTGAAGCTAAATCCGATTTGAAAATCGGTATGGTTACTGACGTAGGTGGAGTTAACGACAAATCGTTTAACCAATCCGCTTGGGAAGCTCTGCAAGCAACTGAAACTGAAACAGGTGTAGCTGTTAAATACCTGCAAAGTAAATCCGATGAAGAGTACATTCCAAACCTGAACGAGTTCGTTAAAGGTGGATATGATCTGACTTGGGGTATCGGTTTCCAATTGGCTGATGCGATCAAGACTGTAGCTGAACAAAATCCTGATTCCAAACTCGCGATCATCGACAGTGTTGTTGATGCTCCTAACGTTAAATCTGTAACATTTGCTGAAGAAGAAGGTTCTTACTTGGTAGGTGTTGTAGCTGGTCTGACAACTAAATCGAACAAAATTGGTTTTGTTGGCGGTATGGAAAGCCCACTGATCAAAAAGTTTGAAGTTGGTTTCAGAGAAGGCGTTAAAGCTGTTAATCCTAATGCTGAGTTCATTTCCAACTACACAGGTGCATTTGATAAGCCTGACCTTGGTAAAGCAGCAGCAGCAACACTTTACAACAAAGGCGTAGATATCATTTTCCACGCTTCCGGTGCTACTGGTAATGGTGTGTTCAACGAAGCAATCGCTCGTAAGAAACAAGGTCAAGACGTTTGGGTTATCGGTGTAGATAAAGACCAATCCCTGGAGTTTGGTGATGATGTAACACTGACTTCTATGATCAAAAAAGTTGACGAAGCTGTTAAGCGTGTAAACCAAGAAATCATCGATGGTACATTCAAAGGCGGAGCTGAGAACCTGACTTTGAAAGAAAACGGTGTAGGTGTCGCTGATACTTCTACGAAAAATGTTTCTGCTGATGTACTTGCCAAAGTGGACGAGTACAAAGAAAAAATCATCAACGGCGAAATCAAGGTTCCTGCAGAGTAATCTGATTCTGCTGTAAAAATGAATAATCATCGAGGCCGGTCTTGACCGGCCTTATGATTGTCAGAGTAGGAAAATTTGCTCAGGTCATCATAACAATTGTACAAGCTATGTAGTATGTGCTAGGGGATTAGCCCACGGCAAAAGCAAAAAGACTTCGTATCAACGCTCCGGTAGGAGCTTTTCTTAAGATTATGGAATGCAGAAGTTTCGTTGAAACTGAAGGATTCGATGATCCTAAGAAAAAGTACCGCTAAAATGCGGTCATCTTCCTTGAATAAACGTCGTTAGACGTTTTTCTTACGTTTGCGGAACCACACTATATCAGGTATAAGGGTGATTACATGGGTGCAGCAACCCCCGTCGTTGAGTTGAAACAAATCACGAAGCGTTTCCCAGGCATTGTTGCCAACGACGCCATCAGCCTTCAGCTTCGTAAAGGCGAGATCCATGCTCTACTGGGCGAAAACGGCGCTGGTAAATCAACGTTGATGAATATTGTCTTTGGTCTCTATCAGCCGGATGAAGGTTCCATTGAAGTGAATGGCAAGCCTGTCATCATCGACAGCCCTAACAAAGCAATCGATCTTGGCATCGGCATGGTGCATCAGCACTTTAAGCTTGTACAGCCGTTCACGGTAACAGAGAACATTATTTTGGGATCTGAACCAAGGAAGGGTCTCAACATTAATTATAAAAAAGCTGCTGCTGAGGTGCAGCGTCTGTCTGAACAGTATGGACTCAAAGTGAATCCGCATGCCAAAATTCATGACATTTCCGTAGGAATGCAGCAACGTGTTGAAATTGTAAAAACGTTGTATCGTGGTGCAGACATTCTTATCTTTGACGAGCCTACTGCTGTATTAACACCTCAGGAAATCAAAGAACTGATGGTAATCATGAAAAAATTGGTGGCCGAAGGCAAGTCCATTATTCTGATTACACACAAACTGAAAGAAATCATGGAAATCTCCGATACGGTGACGATTATTCGTCGTGGTAAAGTGATTGATTCAGTTATAACATCAGAAACGAATCCGAATGAGTTGGCAGAAAAAATGGTTGGTCGCAATGTCACATTCAAAGTGGACAAAAAACCGGCTACACCAGGAAACAATGTGCTTGAAGTTAGCAAATTGACTGCCAAGAATAAAGAAGGCATCTCAGTACTGAACGAACTCAACTTGAATGTACGTGCAGGAGAGATTGTAGGAATCGCTGGTGTTGATGGTAATGGACAGAGCGAACTGATTGAGGCTCTTACCGGACTGCGTAAAGTAGATAGCGGTTCGATTCGCCTCGAGGGTAAAGAACTGTCTAATCATTCTCCGCGTCATATCTCGGAGTCGGGTGTAGCCCATATTCCAGAAGACCGGCACAAACACGGACTTGTTCTAGATTTTTCTGTGAGTGAAAATATCGTCCTGGAATCATATTATAAAGCTCCATATACGCGTAAAGGATTCCTTAACTTCGATGCGATCAAGAAGCAAGCGAAGCGTCTTGTCGAGGCATTTGATGTGCGTACACCAAGCATTGAAACAAAAGCCCGCTCTTTATCAGGGGGGAACCAACAGAAAGCCATTATCGCACGTGAGGTTGATAAGAACCCTGAACTGCTTATTGCTGCCCAGCCAACTCGTGGTCTGGACGTAGGTGCTATTGAGTTTGTTCAAAAACAATTGATTGCACAACGTGATCAGGGCAAAGCAGTATTGCTGATCTCATTCGAGCTGGATGAAATTATCAACGTATCCGACCGAATTGCTGTCATCTATGAAGGACAGATCGTGGGCGAGGTGCTGCCGGAAGAAACCAATGACAGGGAGCTCGGCTTGATGATGGCGGGCAGCACCCAAAAGAGAGGTACTGTGCATGAATAACGTATTAAAATGGTTTACCCGTGATTCATTTATATTACCTATTGTAGCCATCATTATGGGTCTGATCCTGGGTGGTATTGTCATGCTAATCGGTGGATACAACCCGATTGAAGCGTACAGTGCTTTGTTTACGAAAGTTTTCGGAGACATGTATAACTTTGGTGAAGCAGTTCGGGAAATGACACCACTGATTATGACAGGACTTGCATTTGCATTTGCAGCACGTGCAGGACTGTTTAATATCGGGGGAGAAGGACAATTTCTCGTCGGTATGACTGCGGCGACTTTTGTAGGTGTGAAGTTTGCAGGTCTGCCAATCTACATTCATGCTCCACTGGCTTTGATTGCTGGTGCAGTATTTGGTGGTCTGTGGGCAGCTATTGCCGGTTACCTAAAAGCAGCTCGTGGGGTTAACGAAGTAATCAGTAGTATCATGCTGAACTGGATTGGTCTGTATCTGGCCAACCTGATCGTGCGCCAATTCCTGCTGTTAAAAGGTGAAAATCGTTCGGTGGATATCAGTGATAGCGCATCGATTAGTCTGACATGGCTTTCTGAGCTGATGGGCAACTCCCGTGTTCACATGGGAACATTGATTGCTCTTGTCATGGCTGTGCTCTTTTATATTTACATGTGGAAAACCAAACAAGGGTACGAGATTCGTGCCGTAGGATATAACCCGAATGCGGCAGAGTATGCGGGTATGCATGTCAATCGTAATATCGTTAAAGCTATGTTTATCAGTGGTATGCTTGCAGGTCTTGGCGGTGCATTCCAGGTACTTGGGGTGTTCCAATATCAGACCGTTATGTCGGGCTCGCCAGGAACAGGTTTTGACGGCATCGCGGTTGCGCTGATTGGTTTGAATCATCCGTTTGGTGTGTTGCTGGGTGCGTTGTTATTCGGTACGCTCACTTATGGATCTGCGGGAATGAGCTTTGCTGCGGATGTACCGCCCGAGATTATTCGGATTGTTATCGGTTCGATTATCTTCTTCATTGCGGCACAAGGCATCGTGCGCTGGGTACTTAAACCGTTCTATTCCAAGCGCAAGAAAGAGAAGGTGTTGTAGATGGACTTGTTGACAATTGGGCAAATTATCAATACGACGCTTGTCTTTGCCACGGCATTGATTTTTGCATCCCTGGGCGGGATTTTCTCGGAAAAATCCGGTGTGACCAACCTTGGTCTCGAAGGTTTCATGGTATTTGGTGCGTTTGCTGCAGGGATTGCTGCGCATTATGCACAAGAAGCTGGCATGGGTGGAACGACGTCTGCTTGGATGGGGATTTTGTTCGCGGTTGTGCTGGGCATAGTGGTTTCACTGATCCACGCGGTTGCTTCCATTACGTTTAAGGCGGACCAAATTATCAGCGGTATCGTCATTAACTTTCTGGCAGCAGGAAGCACACTTTATCTGGTAAAGCTGTTGTTTGAAGGATCAGGCGATTCACCATTGGTACAAGGATTCAGCAAGTTTGATGTGCCACTGTTAAAAGATATTCCTTTGCTTGGGGAAGCTTTCTTCAAGAATGTGTACCCGACAACATATTTGGCTATTCTGTTCGTCTTTCTGACGTATTACATTATGTACAAAACCCCATTCGGTCTACGTCTTCGCTCGGTTGGTGAACATCCAAGTGCTGCGGATACCGTAGGTGTTAAAGTGCGTCGTTACCGTTATGTTGCGGTAATGATCAGTGGTGCGCTGGCTGCTATTGGTGGAGCTGCAATCACGCTGACTACGACAGGCACATTCTCTCATAATACCGTTTCCGGCCAAGGTTACATTGCGATTGCAGCGATGATCTTTGGTAAGTGGAATCCGATTGGTGCCTTTGGGGCGGCTGTGTTCTTTGGTTTCTCGCAAGCTATCCGGAACTATGTACAGTTGTTCGAATGGTCTCAAAGTATTCCCCAGGAAATTATTTATATGCTTCCTTACCTACTCACCATTATCGTGCTCGTTGCGGCTGTTGGACGCTCTTCTGCTCCGTCCGCTCTCGGGGAACCGTATGATCCGGGGAAAAGGTAACAACCGAAATTATGTTTTTCCAAATAATGCTCTACTAGAAAAGGTTCGCCTCGTGCGAACCTTTTTTGTTTCACAAAGATAAATAACAGATCCCCAGCTTTCTTAACTGTTATGGAGAAAGACACCCATATTTTCATTTAGGGACAAAGAAACAGGCGAAGCCGACCCTGGACGAATACACTGTTTTGAACGATCCGAGGAGGAGGGGAAAGTATGAAACAACATGTTACGCGTGATGAAGCGATGAAATTAATAGGCAAAAATATTGTCGCGATTAAAAAAGACGGTACTCGGGTGACCGGAAGACTGTTGAAAGTATCGGGCAATAAATTGGTGCTGAAACGTGCAGTTGGCAAAAAAGTACACACCAAAGCTATTTTGCCATTGGTATTATTTGATTTACTCGCTGTCGCAACGCTGCCTTATGCTTACGGCCCTGGCCCTGGATTTGGTTTTGGTCCAGGTGGTGGCCCTGGATTTGGCCCGGGACCAAAACCAGGCCCGGGGTATGGACCGGGATTTGGTGGTGGATATGGACCAGGGCCAGGACCGGGATATGGACCCTATGGACCACGGCCACCAGGCTTTTTCTAGACCGATTTATAATGTTTTTTCCAACTCGTAACAGCGGCTTAACATAATGTATCGAATGGTGATATATCCATTTTTCTGGTAAAATCGAAGACCTTTTGTGTTGCCTTCGTCAACCATCACTTTGGATCTTTTGCAACCACGAGATGCTGCAAAATTCTCGGCTTTGAGCAGCAAGGTCTGACCGTATTTCTTTCGCTGTTCTTTTGTAGCAACAGCCATCATATCCACATACAGCAGTTCGCCGTGCATGAGAAAATGGATGAATGCGACAGCTTCGTTGTCAGGATTCGATGAGACAACAAAGGTCATGCCCCTGTTCATTCGCAGGGGTATTTCTTTGCGTATTTTATTAATTTCAATTTCACTCATATGAGATAGAGGAACAAGTTGAGAGTCAATCAGCCTCATTATGGCGGCATCATCCAGCTTGGATTTACGTTGCCGAATCACCATCGGAAGCCTCCTTTCAGGACCAGTCGTGCTGCTCGTATATCCTATGCCTGAGGCAAGTTGAAAGGTGACTGAATGAAGCATTGGGATTGGGGTAACGTTAAAGATGGAGAATGAAGGATTAGGGACGTTCTGAATTTTTATACAAAAGGGGTATTGACTTATCGGTTAGAGGAATCATATAATGTTCCTAACATTTAACGAGAATATTTCATCGGCTATGAAGAGGACGAAGTTTTAAGGGCTCTTTTGCTCAGAGAGTGGCTGGAATTGCTGAAACCACCACCATTACCCCTTATATACGAGCTCACCTCGGAGCTGTTTTCCTGAAAAGCATTGGATGTCACTCCACTCGCGTATTAGGGAAAATCGTATGTCTGCGTTACAGACAACAGGTATGGAGAACGGGTATATCCGTTTGATCTATCGTTTTTTGTACCTGGTAAGGTCCGTTATTGCGAAATTTCGGACAAAGTTGGGTGGTACCACGGAAGCAACAACCTTTCGTCCCTCGCAAGCATAAACTTGTTTGCAGGGATGGAAGGTTTTTTTTGTAACTTTAAATGTCAGAATGATGTAAATTCCGAGAGGAGGATGACTGATGGGAGCTCAAATTCCAGAAGTACGATCGACAGATGAATTACGTGAAAAATGGATGAAGCCGGAGGTCATTAGCGGTTCCGAAATTCTGCTGAGAAGCTTGTTGCTGGAAGGTGTAGAGTGCGTTTTTGGTTACCCGGGCGGCGCAGTGTTGTACATTTACGATGCGATGTATGGTTTCGAGGATTTCAAGCACGTGTTAACCCGTCACGAACAAGGCGCCATTCATGCAGCTGACGGATATGCACGGGCGAGCGGAAAAGTGGGTGTCTGTATCGCTACCTCCGGACCTGGAGCAACGAATCTAGTTACGGGTATTGCAACAGCGTATATGGATTCCGTACCACTCGTAGTCATTACGGGGAATGTAATTTCCAGCCTGATCGGCTCAGATGCTTTCCAGGAAGCGGACATCACCGGAATCACAATGCCAATCACCAAACACAGTTACCTGGTAAAAGACGTAGAAGATCTGCCACGTGTCATTCATGAGGCATTCCATATTGCGAATACAGGTCGTAAAGGTCCCGTATTGATCGACATTCCGAAGGATGTATCGGCAAACAAAACGTTGTTTGAACCGGTGACTGAACCTGTTACATTGAGAGGGTACAACCCACGGACAGTACCGAACAAACTTCAGGTTGATCGTCTGGCTCAGGCGATTCAGGAAGCGGAACGTCCGATGATTCTGGCAGGAGGCGGTGTAGTTTACTCCGGTGGACACGAAGCACTGTTCGAATTTGTGGAGAAGACAGGCATTCCAATCACGACAACACTTCTCGGACTTGGAGCATTCCCGAGTGGTCACGAATTGTGGACCGGGATGCCGGGTATGCACGGAACATACACTTCCAATCAGGCGATTCAAAAATCGGATTTGCTCATCAACATCGGCGCACGCTTCGATGATAGGGTAACAGGCAAGCTGGACGGATTCGCTCCACATGCCAAAATTGTGCACATTGATATTGATCCGGCTGAAATTGGCAAAAACATCGCAACGGACATTCCAATCGTTGGTGATGTGAAAACGGTTCTCGAAATAGCGAACAAAGAGGTTCAACGTGCTGAACGTGCGGATGCTTGGAGAGATCAGATCAAACAATGGAAACAAGAGAAACCATACAGCTACACAGATTCAGATGAAGTATTAAAACCGCAATGGGTTGTGGAAATGCTCAATGATACAACCAAAGGCGAAGCAATCGTGACTACGGACGTTGGACAGCATCAAATGTGGGCTGCTCAGTATTACAAATTCAACCAACCACGTTCATGGGTAACCTCTGGTGGACTGGGGACGATGGGTTTTGGATTCCCTTCTGCAATTGGTGCTCAAATGGCCAACCCGGACAGACTCGTTATTTCCATCAACGGTGACGGCGGCATGCAGATGTGTTCTCAAGAACTCGCGATCTGTGCCATTAACAACATCCCGGTGAAAATTGTTATTATCAACAATCAGGTCCTTGGAATGGTGCGTCAGTGGCAAGAGATTATCTATGAGAACCGTTACAGTCATATCGATCTGGCAGGCAGCCCTGATTTTGTAAAACTTGCTGAAGCTTATGGTGTAAAAGGATTGCGTGCAACCAACAAGGAAGAAGCCGAGCGTGCTTGGCAAGAAGCTCTTGATACACCGGGGCCGGTCGTTGTTGAGTTCGTAGTACGCAAGGAAGAAAATGTATATCCAATGGTTCCGCAAGGAGCGACAATCGATCAAATGCTGATGGGGGATGCTGAGGAATGATAAGACATACGATTTCGATATTGGTCAACGATCAGCCTGGCGTCCTGCAGCGGGTATCAGGGTTGTTCGGTCGACGGGGATTCAACATTGAGAGTATCACGGTAGGTCAATCCGAGGAACCGGGTTTGTCCCGGATGGTCATTGTAACAATTGGTGATGACAAAACGTTGGAACAGATTGAAAAGCAACTCTACAAAATCATCGATGTCATCAAAGTGGTTGATTTCAGTCTGAAACCGATGGTGGCCCGTGAACTTGCATTGATCAAGGTCAAGGCAGAGCCATCCGAACGTCCAGAAATTCTGGGTGTGGTGGAGACATTCCGCGCATCTGTTGTAGATGTTGGTCCAGGCAGCCTGATTGTACAGGTGGTCGGGGATACAGATAAAATTGATGCGATGATTGAACTGCTTAAGCCATACGGCATTCGCGAACTGTCACGTACAGGCATAACTGCATTGGTACGAGGCAACGTTTAAGCAATTATATTGAGAAAAAAAGCATGGTCTGATGCTTATTCGACGGAACGACAATGATGTGTTAGCAGCATTAAGCTGAGAAATACCGTTCATCTTAGATGAGGTGCCAGTCCCGTACAAGTTGCAATTTAACATTTTAGTGATGTAACGCTTGACTATATAGCCACACACCCGCATTAATGGGCGGGTGTCTGAACGGATCGGATCAGACCAGAGACGCTAAAGCAGGAAAAGCGTGCCGGTCCCTTGAGACACCCGCTCATTAATGAAGGGTTCTTTACAATACAAAGGAGGACTTATAAACATGCCAGTAACTACTTATTATGAACAGGATGCAGAGCTTAACGTATTGAAAGGAAAAACGATTGCGGTCATCGGTTACGGTAGCCAGGGCCATGCCCAAGCTCAAAACCTGCGTGACAGTGGATTGAACGTAGTCATCGGACTTCGTGAAGGTAAATCTTTTGACACTGCAAAAAATGACGGATTTGAAGTTCTGTCCCCGGCTGAAGCTACTAGCCGTGCAGACGTAGTTCAAATTTTGCTGCCTGACGAAACACAAGCTTCTGTATACAAAAACGAAATCGAACCAAACCTGAAAAAAGGCGCTGCATTGCTCTTCTCCCACGGTTTCAATGTTCATTTCGGTCAAATCGTTGCTCCAAAAGACAGCGATGTATTGCTGGTAGCTCCTAAGTCCCCTGGTCACATGGTACGTCGTACCTACGTGGAAGGATTCGGTGTACCGGGCCTGATCGCAATTGAGCAAGATGCAACAGGTAAAGCAAAAGATATCGGTTTGGCTTATGCTAAAGGTATCGGTTGCACGCGTGCAGGGGTTATCGAAACTTCCTTCCGTGAAGAAACAGAAACAGACCTGTTCGGTGAGCAAGCTGTTCTGTGTGGTGGTGTAAGCGCCCTGGTAAAAGCTGGATTTGAAACATTGACAGAAGCGGGTTACGCTCCTGAAATGGCATACTTCGAGTGTCTGCACGAATTGAAATTGATCGTTGACCTGATGTATGAAGGTGGACTTGCAAGCATGCGTGATTCCATCAGTAACACAGCTGAGTACGGTGATTATGTAACTGGACCTCGCGTAGTAACTGAAGATACGAAGAAAGCAATGAAAGAAGTTCTGACAGATATCCAACAAGGTAAATTTGCACGTGACTTCATCCTGGAAAACCAATCTGGTCGTGCATTCCTGACAGCAACTCGTCGCAATGAAGCTGAACACCCAATCGAAGTGGTTGGCGGACAATTGCGTGAGATGATGCACTGGATCAAGAAATAAGCATTCATTTTTAGAGGTTGTTCAAAAAGTCCCCAATTGATCACGAAGCAGCCCACGAAGCGAATTCGACGTCGAATCTTGCGTTCACCTTCGGAGTTCGGTGCTCATGTAGGATTGCCTACACTCTGCTCCTCCTCCTTCAGGTTCTCGCAACCTTCTCGGTGCTGAATCGTTGACTTTTTGAACATGCATTTTTAAGGTAATCTAGCAAACTTACAGCTTAACCGGGAATAGCGGCCGTGCATATGCGTGTGCCGCTATTACTGGTTTAGAGGAACATAAAATAAAAGTCTAGGAGGTGCGAGGCGTGCGTAAAATCTATGTATTTGACACAACGCTGCGTGATGGAGAACAATCCCCGGGGGTCAATCTGAATACTCGTGAAAAGGTGGAAATTGCGCACCAGCTCGAGCGGCTGGGTATTGACCGGATGGAAGCCGGTTTCCCCGCGGCCTCTCCAGGCGATTTGGCGGCAGTTAATGCAGTAGCCAAAGCGGTCAAAAACGTTACCGTCATTGGCTTGTCCCGCTCCAGAGAGCAGGATATCGATGCGGTGAAAGAAGCATTGAAGGGCGCTCAAGACCCGTGTATCCATATCTTTTTGGCAACTTCACCTATTCACCGTCAGCATAAATTGCGCATGGACAGAGCCCAGGTTCTCGATACAGCTCGTTCCGCAATTCGTTATGCGAAGAAAACTTTTTCGAAGCTCGAATTCTCGTTGGAGGATGCAGGTCGGACCGAGTATGATTTCCTCGTTGAGATGGTAAATATGGCAGTGGAAGAAGGCGCAGCTGTTGTAAATATCCCGGATACGGTGGGCTATCTGAGCCCATATGAGTACGGTAATATTTTCAAACATCTTAAGGAAAACGTACACAACATTGATAAGGTGCAGCTGAGTGCACACTGTCATAACGACCTGGGGATGGCAACTGCCAACACACTTGCAGCCATTCTAAATGGAGCCGATCAAATTGAGGGCACCATTAACGGCATTGGTGAACGTGCAGGTAATACCGCGATTGAAGAGATTGCCATGGCACTGGAGACACGTCAGGAATTTTTCCAGGCGAAAACTTCGCTGCAACTTTCTGAAATTGCTCGGACCAGTCGTCTTGTGAGTCGTTTGACGGGGATGGTTGTGCCTGGCAATAAAGCGATTGTTGGTGCGAATGCGTTTGCACACGAATCCGGAATTCACCAGGATGGCATGCTGAAGGAGAAAACAACGTACGAAATTATGACGCCTGAGACCATCGGTTTGAAGGAAAGTAAGCTCGTACTGGGTAAACACTCGGGGCGTCATGCCTTCCGTGAGCGCTTGATTGAGCTCGGTTATGAACTGGAAGATGAAGCATTGAACCGTGCTTTTGCCCAATTCAAAGATCTGGCTGATAAGAAAAAAGAAGTGACTGATGAGGATTTACTGGCGGTCATCGAAGAGAAATTGCAGGATGCACCTGAGGTGTTTAAGCTGGAATCCATCTTTGTGACGTATGGTGATGAATCCACTCCAACGGCTAAAGTTCGTATTGCTACACTTGATGGTGATACGGTGGAACAACAGGCAGAAGGAAATGGATCGGTAGATGCCATCTATAATGCGATTGACCAAGTGAGCGGAGAAGAAGTAACGTTATCCGACTACTCAATCAAATCCGTTACGCATGGTAAGGACGCATTGGGTGAGGTACACGTCGTACTTACTCAAAACCAAATATCTGTACAAGGACGTGGTGTAAGTACTGATATTCTGGGTGCCAGCGCACGTGCTTATGTCGATGGATTAAACAAATTGATTGAGAAACGCAAGACTTATACAAATCGCGTTAATGTGAACCTGTAACACATCATTTGCAGCAAGCAAAGCTCTTCATTGGACTGGAATTCGTCTGGCTGGAGAAGCTGGGGTGGAGTTCTTGGCCCTATGTATTGTAGTTCAGTGAGGTACATAAAAAGTCTGACCCTCAAAATTTGAAGGTCAGACTTTTTTGTTGTTACGTATAGGATAATTGCATTATTATTTAGAGCATTTTCATTGAAATGACGTACTCAGTTAAGCCGATAAGCTTTTACCAAGCGTATGCGTTCGGAGCTTGTCCTCCCGGACCTGGGAAGATTTCATCCAAACGTTTGAGGACCGCTTCATCCAAAGGTACATCCAAACATTTGAGTGCAGTTTCAAACTGCTCCAGCGTACGCGGCCCAATAATGGGTGCGGTAACTGCCGGATTGGCGGCAACCCAAGCCAAAGCAATGGTATCCTGCGGTTCGCCGAGTTCGCGGCAAAGTGCTGCGAATTGTTCCAACTGAGTTTGATGGGACTCAATTCGTTCAGCAATGCCACCACTGCGTGTACCTTCCAGCTTCTGGAGCGCATTTCGTCCAAGTAACCCACCATCAAGCGGACTCCATGGAATAACGCCAAGGCCCAGTTCTTTTGCTGCGGGCAGCACTTCGAGCTCAGGCAAACGGCAGTTAAGACTGTATTTATGCTGCTCGGACACAAGACCGAGGAAATGGCGATTTTTGGCTTCGCTTTGGGCAACGGCAATCTGCCAACCAGCAAAGTTACTCGAACCTACATAACCAATTTTGCCTTGATGAACAGCGTTCTCAAACGCGCCCCACAGCTCGTCCCACGAGATGGCGGGATCAACATGGTGCATCTGGTACAGTTCAACATGATCAGTTTGCAGGCGGCGGAGGGAACCCTCCAGATGCCTTCTGATTTTGTAGGCGGAGAGACCTGCATCATTGTTTGGACCGTCTGTATCATCATGCATGGAGCCATAAACTTTGGTTGCAAGAACGACTTTTTCACGTCTGCCGCCGCCCTGTTTAAACCAGCGTCCAATGATCTCCTCGGTGAGACCTGAATTTTCGCCCCAGCCGTAAATGTTAGCGGTATCAAAAAAGTTCACACCAGCATCGAGTGCCGCATCCATGATACGGAATGCCTCTTTTTCGTCTGTAGCAGGACCAAAGTTCATCGTGCCGAGACAGATCCGGCTGACTTTAAGACCTGATTTTCCCAAGTACGTGTATTGCATGATTGCAATCCCTCCTGAGTTACCTGAATTTGTCTTCAGGCTTTATTTTAACTCAGTCAGAGGTACAGAACAACCAATCTTAAATCGCTTATAGGTAAAAACTATTAAAGTCATAGATTGTATATCTTGGTCAAATGACCTCTGAATATGATACAAAGGAGAGAGTTAAAAATGACACGTAAATCATTGAAGTGAATAACCGAATGAATGGATATAAGGAGTGGACAACCCATGGCAAACGTGAAAAAAATTGCAGTTATCGCAGGTGACGGAATTGGTCCTGAAGTCGTAGCAGAGGCAGAGAAAGTTCTGAAACGTACGGAGGAAGTGTTCGGATACCGTTTTGAGACAGAGCATGCGCTGTTTGGTGGAATCGCTATTGATGAGAAAGGTACACCGCTTCCTGAAGAAACACTGACAGTATGTAAGAGTGCAGATGCTGTGCTGCTCGGAGCCGTTGGTGGTCCAAAATGGGACAACAACAGCAAGGAATTACGTCCGGAAACAGGCTTGCTCGGCATCCGCAAAGCACTTGGATTGTTCTCAAATCTGCGTCCGGCAGTGGTATTTGATTGCTTGAAGGATGCTTCCACCTTGAAACCGGAAGTGCTGGAAGGTACGGATCTGATGGTCGTGCGTGAGTTGACCGGGGGAATCTACTTTGGTGAAAAGTTCAGACGTGAAGGTGCACAAGGCGAAGAAGCAGTGGATACATGCGTATATAATGTAACTGAAGTGGAGCGCATCGTTCGTCAGGCTTTTGTAATTGCCCAAGGACGTAGCAAAAGATTGGCTTCGGTAGATAAAGCTAACGTGCTGGAAACTTCCCGTCTTTGGAGAGAAGTCGTTAACCGTGTAGCACCGGAATATCCGGATGTTGAAGTGGAACATGTGCTTGTAGACAACTGTGCAATGCAGTTGCTGCGTCGTCCATCCAGCTTTGACGTTATTGTGACTGAAAATATGTTCGGAGATATCCTTAGTGATGAAGCAGCGATGCTGACAGGTTCGATCGGCATGCTGGCATCTGCATCGCTGGGTGAAGGCAGCTTTGGTCTGTATGAGCCAGTACACGGTTCAGCACCGGATATCGCAGGTCAAGGACTGGCGAACCCGATCGCAACGATCCTTTCGCTGGCATTGATGTTCCGTACAACCTTTGGTTATGCAGAAGGTGCTGATGCAATTGAAGCAGCTGTGTCTGATGTGCTGAATGCGGGACATCGTACAAGCGATATCGCTGTAGACAAGAGCAAAGCGATCAGCACGACGGAAATGGGCGATCTGATCGTCGCGGCAATTCAGAAACAGGCTTAATAATAGTAAGAACAGTACAGCCCTTTGCTCCGATCCGGAATTGCAGAGGGCTGTTCCTTTATGAATTTTGCCACGAAAAATCCTTATTTATAATTATTATAATAAAACAACGATTATAATCTTGACTTTGAGAAGTCCGGATGATAACATTTTACTTGTACTTGTTATCAAGTAACAAACCCATTTTAATTACAGGAAAAGCGTTCTCGTTTTTCTTGATGATGAGCATTCAACTTGAGTGCTTACATAATCCCAAAGGAGGAATTGTTAGTTATGGCAGAACGTTTGGTTGGTAGACCCGCACCGGATTTTGCAATGGAAACAGTATCGGGAGATGGACAAGACTTTGGTTCCGTAAAACTGTCCGATTATCGTGGCAAATGGCTCGTATTTTTCTTTTATCCTTTGGATTTCACTTTTGTGTGCCCAACTGAAATTACAGCTTTGAGTGATGCTGCTGAGCAATTCAAAGCTTTGGATACTGAAGTTCTTGGCGTGAGCGTTGACTCCGTACACAGCCACAAAGCTTGGATCAACACACCTAAAGACAGCAATGGTCTTGGTCAATTGAACTTCCCACTAGCTTCCGACATCACGAAACAAGTTGCTAAAGATTATGGCATTCTGATCGAAGAAGAAGGCGTTGCACTGCGCGGCTTGTTTATCATCGATCCAGAAGGCGAATTGAAATACCAAGTCGTTAACCACAATGATGTAGGCCGTAGTGTTGAAGAAACACTTCGTGTACTGCAAGCTCTGCAATCCGGTGGATTGTGTGCAATGAACTGGAAACCAGGCGACAACAACCTGTAAGCCTGATTGAACTTGAACGTTTATTGTTCAAGCCCTCATCCCTCATGGGATTGAGGGCTTTTTGCACCCTTTTGCGAGAATATAAGGCCTAAAGGAAGAAAAGTGTTTAAACAGGGACGTAAACGTGGTAATGATGTAATAGAAGAAAGCCTTCATTTTATCTCTGGAAAGAGGAATCGAAGGGCCTTAAGGCGAATAGGGTATGGAAACCCGGTAAATATTCCGGTGCTCTGCATTTATAATTTGTACATGAATGTGATACACTGATGGAACTATTCCTTTTTCGGAAGTGCTTGAAGTGTACGGGACTGCTATCCATTAAAAAGTCTCGGCACGTTATAAGGAGGGTGAACAAAAATGAGTTACTGTTGTGGGGCAAGTATGGTGGGAACAAAGGGCACGCTGAAGCATTACCGCACCCAGGTTCATAATGTTCCCCTGCTGTTTTGTCCGGTGTGTCACCGGGTAGAAGTGCATTATAAAGTGGAAAATGAATATGAAATTTTGGCTGAATATGCGCATGGAGATGGTGCGTCGGAGATTGATTTTCAAGATTACGTGACGGAAGACGAAGATGCGATTTTTGAAAATTGCGTGAATCGTGAAAGCGAGGATGCTATGGTCATTGTGCAGCGTCAGATCGACATGTCTCTGGATCTACTTCGTCTTGCCAAGGAAATGAAGGATGAGAAGTGGGAAAGTGAACTCAAGCGTCGCTTAGCCGTCATGAGTCAGCGCAGACTCAAAATTCAGCATAACAAGAGTGGACTATAGATTGAATTTAATTATTTAAAATTTAAACTGTACAAACGGAGCTTATTCGCTAATCGAGCGAAAAAGCTTCGTTTTTGTTGTATATAGAAACTAATTCACGGTTTTTCTTAAAATAATTTCCATTCGACACTTTCTCCGATTGACTCCCTTCTATAAACTTGTCTATGATAAAAACAGACTTGCAAAGAGGCGGAGCAAAAAATGTTCGTGTTTGGGAATAGGAGAAGGTTAGAATGGAACAGACGTATAATGTTTTCCGGATCGACTCTTGGTTACCCGGAATAGACCAGCTTGGGTTCCGGACATGCCATCCATATTTTCGGCTCAGCCCCCTAATGAAAGGGCACCGGTAATGAAAAATAAAATCGGCCCTTCCTGTTTCTGTGATGATATGATGTCCGAATGGCAAGTTTATCATTTACGTGAAAAGGAGGAACCTGACATGATTAGTGAATTTCAGGATACAGTGCCTCGACCAACGAATGGATTCCCGCCTGTACATCTGGATAACAACAAGTATGAGAATGTCCTGGAGCATCTGGATAGCGGTATAATGTTGTTTGACAGTAACGGTGTATTGACGTTTATTAACGTTCAAATGGCAAAATTGTTGGAGCTTCCTAGGAGTCTATTGAGCGGATGCACCCTGATGCAAATGCTGCATCATCCACAGATGAGCCGATTCAAGAAAAAGAAAATTTTACGAATCTATCGGGAAACTATCTTTCATCGTAAGCGCTATCATGAATTGATTGATGAGTATGGCAGGCATTGGCTGGTTACAGTAACGTACGGGGATCAGATGGATGGGGACTTCCTCTTCAGTGTGAAGGATGTTTCCGATTATAAACAGATTGAGCAGACCGCTTATCAGAATGACAAACTTGCAATGTTGGGGCGGATTTCGGCATCGATTGCCCATGAGATTCGCAATCCTTTGACGGCTATACGCGGATTTATCCAGTTGCTTCGTCCTCATTTGTTGCAATTGGGGAAAGACGAGTACGCTCGAATCATTCTAACGGAGATTGACAGGGCGAACGACATTATCTACGAATTTCTGAATTCCTCGAAACCGTCAGCTCCTCAGAAGACCATTATTTCTGTTAACTCTTTGCTCAAAGAGGTGGTCTTGCTGACAGAAAGCGAAGGATTGATGAAGGGGTGCGAGATCACCCTGGATGAAGCAGAAGTGCCGTTAAATGTGTCCATTGATGTCAAACAGATTAAGCAGGTAATTTTGAATATGGTTAAAAACGCAATGGATGCCATCGAGGATGTGGGCGAAGAGCATACTGGCTTGATTCAGATCTCTACGGGAACCGAGAACAAGTATGTGCAGATCTCCATTGCTGATAATGGACAGGGAATGGACCACAACACCCTTGTGCGCCTGTTTGACCCGTTTTTCACTACCAAGGAGAGCGGAACAGGGCTGGGACTTTCCGTGAGTTACCGCATTATCAAAAATCACGGAGGCAATATTTCTGTGGATAGCAAAAAAGGTGAAGGCACTCGGTTCATCATTATGCTTCCTTTGGTGTAAAGACAAGAGTTATGCGAACAGGAATTGGCTAACCCGCCGATTCCTGTTGTTTTTTGTTGCGACGATTAGGGTTATAGTTAGAATGAATGCGAATACATAGCTCAATTTACGGGAGGAAGAACCAATTATGAATATCCAGGGAATGGAACAAATGAACAAACAGCTAATGGACCATGTAGGGAAGATCATTGTGGGCAAAGACCATACGATTGAGCTTGTGATGACAGCCATTATTGCCTCAGGGCATGTCCTGCTGGAGGACGTACCTGGTACGGGGAAAACCATGTTAGCCAAATCAGTAGCCTCTTCACTGGATTGTACCTTCCAGCGTATTCAGTTCACACCGGATCTTTTGCCATCCGATTTGACAGGTATTCATTTTTTTAACCAAAAAGAAGGGGACTTTGAATTCAGACCTGGCCCCCTGTTTGCCAACTTGGTGCTGGCAGATGAGATTAACCGGGCTACACCGCGTACCCAATCCAGTTTGCTGGAGTGTATGGAGGAACGGCAGATCAGTATTGATGGTTCAACCAGACAGCTGGAACGACCATTTATCGTCATTGCCACACAAAACCCGGTAGATAACCAGGGAACTTTTCCATTACCCGAGGCACAGATGGATCGTTTCATGATGAAGATCCGAATGGGCTATCCAAGCAGTGAAGAAAGTGTAGAAATTCTGAGACGTACGGTAGCGAGCCTTTCTGTTGCCGATCTGTCCGCTATCATTAGTCGCGAGCAGCTGCTTGAGGCACAGAGCACTTATACTTCGGTCCAAATCGACGAAGATCTATTACGATATATTATCCGTCTGACAGAAGCGACTAGGCAGCATCCCGAGCTTTCACTGGGCGTAAGCCCACGAGGAGCTCAGGCGTTGCTCAAGGCAAGTCAGGCCTGGGCTGCTTTACATGGCAGAGACTTCGTTCTCCCTGATGATATTAAATTATTGGCGGAGCCCGTGTTAGCCCATCGGCTTGTATTCCGCAACCGGGTGAGACAACAAGAGGGCTTGGCGGAGCGTATTATTCAGGAACTTCTGAGCCAGACTGAAGTGCCGACGGAGAATCTTGCTACAGGCAGCGGGCGATAACATATGGCATTACTATGGCTAGTCATTGTCGGAGGCATTGTTATTGGAGTACACGGCATATGGTTCGGTCGTCCGGCTTTAAGTAAGCTGAAGTACACCAGACAATTCAGCAAAATGCGTTGTTACGCCGGGGATGAGCTGGAGATGGTTGAGACGATTGCGAATGAAAAACGAATATCGGTTCCATGGCTCAGACTTGAAGCTATGATGCCAGTTTCATTTGTATTCCGTTCCGGCTCAGGCATGGATATCAGTCAGGGAGATATTTATCAGAATCATAAAAGTATCTTTACTTTGAAACCGTTTACCCGTATTACGCGCAAGCATCCTTTTGTATGCAGCAGACGTGGGATCTACATGTTAAACACCGTAACCATGACCGGAGGGGACTTGTTCGGCCTTTGGCGTACCTCGAAGCCTATCCCCGTTCATCTGTCGATGGTCGTATATCCTTCACTTGTTCATGCGGAGGATCTGCCTGCGATCTATCAGGTATGGCAGGGTGAGGTTGAGGTATCCCGATGGATTGTTGAAGATCCCTTTCTGATTCTCGGGGTACGACCGTATGGTGCGGGTGATCCGATGAACCGTATTCATTGGAAAGCGAGTGCACGCACAGGAGAATTGCAGGTTTATAAGCAGGGATGGACTGCGGACCCTCAATCCTGGATTGTGGTCAACATTCAGGAGTCGGCGGACATGTGGAGTGTCGTTACCCGCCCGGAGATGATCGAACGGGCACTCCGTTATGCGGCAACAGCCGCAGTAGATGCGATTGGAAGAGGGTTACCCGCAGGATTTGCTCATAATGGCTACCGTGTAAGTGGAGGGCGTGATCCATTACGTATTGAGCCAGATTACGGCAGTCCTCATCTGGAAATGTTACTGGAAGCTATGGCAGAGACGGAGCTGAAATGCACGGTTCCCATGGAGCAGTTCCTGAGTGATGAAGTCGAACGGAATGAAGAGGCTCAGCAGGTTCGCAGTTATCTCTTAATTACGTCCTATGTATCTCCAGCTATGGAACATGAAATTGCGCGTTTGCATGAGCAAGGCCACCGTGTGACCATACTCCCGGTAGAGGACGGGAAAAGCGATTCCAAGGCGGTGAGTGCATGAATGAGTCCAACAGCAACAATACCAAGGAAAAAGTACTTTTATCCATGTCGGCCGTTCTGTTGATTGGGGTATATTTCTATCCGCTTTTAACGTTGACTTCCCTTTATGCAACGGGACATTTGCCATACACATTAATGGTTATCTTTGTTATTGCTGGCTGGTTAGGTCAGTGGGTACAGCACAGGTTACCAACTATCAGTGAAAAGAACATGTTTATTCGATGGGGTGCAGCGTTGCTTATGGGGCTGTTGGTCTCATTGGTTATCGCACTAGTGTGGGCTTTTCCTTTACCTGATTTGCTGACGGCAGTGGTATGGGGTGTTATTTCAGCCTATATTGGGTTGAATTTTCAACCTGTCTTCCGTTCGATTTTGATTTGGCGCTTGCAGATTTGGGGTGTAGTCAGTGCAATTGTGCTTAGTGGGGCGGCCAATGGAATTGAATTCATGCAACCTCTTCGGGCTTATACCGGAACCATATATGCAGCGGGAGTAATCAGTTTTGTTGGCTGGCTAGTAGGCCAATACAGTGTGCAGCTGGATCGTGCGATATTAAATGATGGCTCAAAAAGGATCGTGTTACGTGAGTTTGCCCGGGCGAATCATCAGCGTCTGTTATGGATGCTGATTGTGATCGCAGGAATTGGTGCTTTTCCCAGTCTTGTTGCCTGGCTAGGACCACTGCGTGACCGTCTGCTTGCTTGGATCAGAGGTTTAATAGGTTCGAGTTCCAATCAGGAACCTCCTATTACGCCTACAGCTCCAAATGAACCGCCAATGATACCTGAAGGGATGGAACCGACAGGGGAACCCTCTGTTTTCTGGGATATCCTCGGCTGGGTGGTCATGGGGGCTGTCGCAGTTGTGATCCTGTGGCTTATCCTGCGATTGGGGCAGAAGGCGATAAACAAACTTATGGAGCGTTTCAAAGGGCTGCTGCAGCCCGGTCAGAAGAAGGTAGAGCCCCGGACAGAGTATGTGGACATTAGCGAAACATTAGAAGCGCCTGCAAAAACGCGCAAATCCTGGTTCCGCAAGAAGGAATCATTGCCCTCACAGGAAGCTGAGCGTGTTCGATATTATTATCGAAAGTGGATTGACAGAGCTGCACACCGGGGCGTGCATATACAGGGTGCACATACGCCACTGGAGGCTGCGGAGACGATTGTTCAGCATGGGGCCAGAGAAGATGATCAAAAGCTCTCTGCAATGCTACCAGATACCTATAACGCTGTACGCTATGGGAAGAAATCTCCAGATGATTCCGAGATGAGTGAGATTGATCGGATATGGAAATCTTATCGAAGTAAATAAGTCGGGAATCCCTTTACTTTTCTTGTTACGTTCAAGTATCATGAGAGGAATACACAAGTTGGTCAGAAAAGGAGCAGACATTAATGAAGACAAATCATTGCAAAATAGTAGATTGTACAATCCGTGATGGCGGATTGGTAAATAACTGGGACTTTAGCGTGGACTTTGTTCAACAGCTCTATGCTGGATTGAATGAAGCCGGCGTTGATTATATGGAAATTGGATACAAAAACTCACCTAAGCTCTTGAAAGGTGCAGAAGAAGCTGGACCATGGCGTTTTCTGAATGATGATTTCCTGCGCAAAGTAATTCCGCAAAAAGGCAATACCAAATTGTCTGCACTCGTTGACGTTGGACGTGTGGACGAGAATGACATTCTGCCGCGCAGCGAAAGCATGCTGGATCTGATCCGTGTAGCTTGCTACAGCAAAGATGTAGACAAGGCACTTGCTCTGGTTCAAACATTCCACGATCGTGGATATGAAACAACGCTGAACATTATGGCATTGTCTAATGTTATGGAAAATGAACTGTTGGAAGCATTTGAACTGATCAAGGAAAGTGCTGTGGATGTTGTATACATAGTAGACTCCTATGGAAGCCTGGATCATAACGATGTGAAATATCTGGTGGAGAAGTTCAAGGCTCATCTACCGAACAAACGTCTTGGCGTTCACACACACAATAACATGCAACTGGCGTTCTCGAACTCGTTGGTAGCAGCTGAGCTTGGTGTTGAACTGCTGGATGCTTCCGTATACGGTATGGGACGTGCTGCAGGGAACTGCCCTACAGAACTGCTCGTTGCTCATTTGAAAGGCACAAAATACAACCTGCGTCCAGTACTTGGTGTATTGGAGCAATTGATGGTCCCTCTCCGTGAAAAAGAAGAGTGGGGTTACATTTTGCCTTATATGATTACAGGTACATTGGACGAGCATCCTCGCTCGGCGATGGCACTGCGTTCGTCGGAAGACAAAGATAAGGTTGTTGATTTCTATGATAAATTGACAACACCAGAAGTGAATTTTGACAAATAAGCTTGTTGCATAAATCTTGAAATTGACTTCAAGTCAACAAGAGATGGATCTAATACGTCTATAACTTTAGCGCATTAGCGTTTTAAGTCGAATGATGCACATGTGGCGGAAATTAGTCTAAAATACAGTTGCAAATCAAAAAAACATGGACTCCAATGAGGAGTTCATGTTTTTTTAGTTCTTATTGCCTTGTTTTTCTACATATCTATGAATAATTATTCCTAGGAGTGCTTATTTTTTTGTTCACGTCTGCGGAAATAAATGTTATTATGTACCAGATAGCATGTATTCGCATGTGAATTGAACGTTGGTAGATATAAAAATGTCGAATATTGTAACAATGTAGATTTATATCGTTAAAGTTATTTCAGGATAGGTGATCCCGGGAAGGAAAACACGGCATGAAGGCTAATCAGCAAGATCAGAGAAAAATAGGTTGGGTCGCGATAGGCGGCTTATTGTGTTTCCTCGCAAGTCAATGGTTTCGTTCCTCTGCAAGCTCTGATCTGATCATATCGGGTTACCCGGTTTTGACACTCTTGGGTGGCTTCGCTGCAGCAGCGGCCTGTATCGGCATTTATAATCAAAGCTGGTTATTTCAGACTCAAAGACTGACCCTCCGAAGGGTCCTTATGACTACACTGTTTTTATTAATTGGTTTATTTGAACTGGTTCACATCGTTTCTTTTGCCGAAGAAATGCCAAATGGCGCGATGGTGGAGTCAGAATTCTCGCTGAAGATGATGTCGCTGGGATCTCTTGTTTGTGCGGCAGGTTTGCTGTTCATATATGCAGTCAGCGAGAGGGAAATTGCGTTACCACGCAAATTTTTACTCTTCAGCGGAACACTCGGCATTTTTGTTGTTTTGTATACAGTGGCTATTCAGGAATGGGCTGTACTGCCGAACTTGCTGGAGGGCAATGTACTTGGCGGCATGTTTACCCGAATTCATTTTCTGATCGGAATCCTGTATGGCGTGACTGCTGTTGTGTTATTTGTTCAATGGAAAAAAGGCAAAGATGGTGATCTGCCTACCATCCTTTGTGCAATCCTCTGTTTCTTCTTTGGAGAATGTTACTTTGTCTCTGCTACGAAGATTAATGATCTCAATCTGTTGCTAGGTCTGTTAAGCGATTGTTTGGGTTATTTCTTCATCCAGAAGGGACTGTATTCGTCTGTGGTGGATACGCCTTTCCTCAAACAACAGGTGGCTGAAGCTAAAATGAACTTTATTGCTCACCATGATGATGTGACAGGGCTGCCGAATCGCCGTCGTCTTTCTCAGCGACTGAAAGTGATGATAAATGCAGCTATGGTAGAGGAGCAGCTTGTTGGAGTCTTGGTATTGAATATTAATCGGTTCAAAACGATTAATGATTCGTTGGGCCAACAAGCGGCAAACCGTGTACTTCGTCAGGTTGGACAGCGTTTGAATCATTCTTCGCTCCCGGGAGAGGAAGTGTTCGGACTGGGAAGAGATGAATTCGTACTGACAATGACAGACTTCTGCACAACAGATACGGCGTTGCGACGGACAAGATCGATCTTGCAACTGTTCGAAAAACCTGTAACGGTGGATGGGAACGAGTACCATCTCACGTTGGGTATTGGTATGGCGATATTTCCGCATGACGGAGACTCACCGGAAGAGATCATCCAGAATGCGGATACGGCGCTGCATAATGCCAAAGAGCAGGGAATAGAGCTAAACCGATATGCCCATGCGATGCAGATGAAAGCCCAAGAACGTTTGCAGCTTGAGAATGATTTGCGCAAAGCGTTGGATCGTGGGCAGTTCTATCTTGTGTATCAGCCGCAGGTTAATCTGGCTAGTGGTTTAATTGTGGGTATGGAGGCTTTGGTGCGTTGGCAGCATCCGCTGAGAGGTTCAGTATCCCCTGGGGAATTTATTCCTCTTGCGGAGGAGAGTGGGCTGATTGTGCCGCTTGGAGAATGGGTATTGCGTGAGGCCTGTGCACAGAACAAGCGGTGGCAAGAAGCAGGTTACCGCAAGCTGTGTGTATCGGTTAACCTGTCCATGAGACAATTCAGACATTCCCATCTGCTGGACAACATCAGCGGCATTCTCAAGGAGACAGGTTTGGAACCTGTGTGGCTTGAGCTCGAGATTACGGAGAGCATGACGTTTGACAAGGATCGTGCGTTTGAGCAGTTGCGCAAAATTAAGGAAATTGGTGTGCACATCAGTATTGATGATTTTGGTACAGGGTACAGTTCGCTGCATTATTTGAAAGATCTGCCGATTGACCGCCTTAAGATTGACCGTTCCTTTGTCAATGAAGTGATGGAGGACAGCAATAACGCGGCAATTGTGTCGACCATTACCTCGATGGCTCATCACCTGCAGTTGAAAGTGACGGCTGAGGGGGTTGAAAATGAGGACCAGCTTTCATTTCTTCGTGATCAGCATTGTCATGAGGCCCAAGGGTACTTTTTCAGCAAACCCATTGTGGCAGCCGATTTTGAAAAAAAGTTTTTGAGAGATGTGGATAAACCCACGGGGTAAGGATAGACAGGGGCGTGGACACGCTTCTGTCTTGTTTTGTTTCGAAAGGTTAGAGGCGAAATGGTAAAAATAAGTTGCAAGCATTGGATGATCATGGTATATTAATTTTGTAAAATTCATGTTAATGTTCCTCGGAACTTGACGGGACGTAGCTCAGCTTGGTAGAGCACCTGGTTTGGGACCAGGGGGTCGCATGTTCAAATCGTGTCGTCCCGATCGTCATTCGCGCGGGTGTAGTTCAATGGTAGAACTTTAGCCTTCCAAGCTAATAGCGTGGGTTCGATTCCCATCACCCGCTTAACTAATGCAACACCTGAAATCCTTGTGAAAACAAGGGTTTTTTCTTTTTCTAGAAGTTAGTTAGTGTATTTTAAGTCATGTTTGAATGGAGAATATCACTGACTCCAAATTCAAAACCTTTGCTTTTTCCCCATCATCTGGTACAATAACGGAGAAATCGATACTACACATGAATGAGAGGTAACCATACGTCCCATGAAGTAAAACACATGAATTGAACCCCAGTAACTGCAGAGAGTTTATGACGCAGTCAGCCAAAAAGCGGCTGAGCAATGAGGGGATTCGTGTGTCCAAATTCAGCTATGGGATCAGGTATGGAAACAGGCAGACTGTTCTGGCTTTGCTTGTGTGTACCCTTTTAAAGGGTTCTTTGTTCATACCGTGGGGTATCTTATGCTTGTTTTTTGACGCTTTATCCAATCCTGAATTGCCTACCGCCGGCTGATGCCAGCGGTTTTTTTATTTTGAATTGCAGGAAGGATGAGGCCTCATGATGACATTGGTACGCCTACATGAAGTATCGAAAGAGTGGAACGGGAATGAGTTGTTTGCAGGATTGAATCTCGAAATAAATGAAGGTGAGCGGCTCGCCATTCTAGGTCGCAACGGCTGTGGCAAGACCACCTTATTAAGCATCATACTTGGAGAAGAAGAGGGTGGTGGACGCATCGAACGTCACATTCCGCAGCAGGAGTGGGGTTTCATGCGCCAGCGCTCATTGATCAAGCCTGAGATGAATGTGCTTGATGCTGTCCGGCAGGAAAGTGGACGGATTTACGAAGTAAAGCGTGACCTGGAAATACTGGAACAACGGATGAGCAACAGTGGAGCGGCAGATGAGCAGCGGCTGCTCGAAGCTTATACGATAGCGATGGAGCAATATGAGCAATTGAACGGGTATATGTGGGAGACTGAGGTAGAGAAGGTACTGACTCGTCTGGGGTTATCGTCGGAACATTGGAATCGGCCGTATCATTCTTTGAGTGGTGGGCAAAAAACGAAGGCCCGTCTCGCAGGACTATTGGTCAGTAAACCCAAATTTCTGATTTTGGATGAACCGACGAATCATCTGGATGAAGAGAGCATGCGCTGGCTTGAAGAATGGCTTTCGGCCTATGCTGGAACATTGTTGTTTGTTTCTCATGACCGGACCTTTATTGATCAGGTCGCAACGGGTGTCATCGAGTTTAGCCCGGATGCACTAACCAAATATAAGGGCGGCTACACTGATTATAAAGGCCATAAGGAACGGGAATTACGTGAGCAGGAAGCAATCTATCGCAAGCAGGAGCTGGAACGGAAAGCGCTAGAAGAGACGATCCGCAATTATCAGCAGTGGTTTCATCAGGCTCATAATTCAGCAAGCGATGTGGAAGTGAAAATAACTCAGAGCTTTTACAAAGCGAAAGCCAACAAGAACATTTCCCGCTACCATGCCAAGCAAAAGCAACTGGAGCGCCTGGAGAAGGAACGCGTGGATAAACCCCGCGAAGCTGCAAAATTGAACATGGAGCTGCAGGTGAACACGCTGGCTGCCCGCCAACTCCTTGCACTGGAAGACGTTAGCTTTGCTTATCCGGGGAGCCCGACATTGCTTCACAATCTCCGGATTGCAGTCGAACGTGGAGATCGTCTTGCCGTACGTGGTCCGAATGGCACAGGCAAGACGACACTGCTCAAACTGATGATTGGAGATCTGGAACCATCCCAGGGCAAAGTGACACGTCATCCACAACTGAAGATCGGTTATTTTTCGCAAGAGCTTGAGGGGTTACCGGAAAGTGAGACACTTCTGGACAGTTTGCTCAGTCTTCCATCCATGACACAAAGTGCTGCACGTACCATTCTCGGATGTTTTTTATTCTCAAGAGATGATGTGTTCAAGCGTATTGGGGATTTGAGTATGGGAGAGAAGTGCAGAGTTGCATTCCTGCGGTTGTATTTCGGGGGATCTAACGTGCTGGTGCTGGATGAACCGACGAACTATTTGGATATTGACACCCAGGAAGTGATGGAGAATATATTGAAGCAGGCATCCGGAGCACTGGTGCTCGTATCCCATGACCGCATGTTGACCAAAGTACTCGCCAGCCGCTTGCTTGATTTAAAACCCGGTGGGAAGGCTACACTGTATGAAGGTGGAGTGGAGGATTGGGAGCAATCTATCAAACTGCGAGAGTCCGCCCTTGAGGTTCGGGAGTCAGATGATGAACGGCTGCGGCTTGAAATGCGTTTATCCGAATTGTTATCTCCCATGAACAGTGGGGGCAATGATGTGTTGACTAAGCCTGATGATGTAATTGAACGGGCGGCTGAAGTTGCCGAGGTTCGCGAAATTCAGCGTCGTTTAAAACAGTTGCACGAGCTGCGAAAACAGAAGTAATCGATTGACGAAGCTTATGCCGTTTTACTTTTTGGCTTAACGTTTGAACATGCGGCTTTACGGCTTGCTATTTCGAGCGATTTTGCATATAATAATGGACGATCATCAGTAAATTTGAAGGTTTATCTGACATGCAAACGTGATGATGGAGACAAGTAAGCAGTGCCTCTGGACAGGGAGGAAGCGCCGTAGATTGAGAGCGTTTCTGTAGAACAAGGCTGCTGAAATTCACTCCGGAGCGGTTCCCTGAACCATATCTTGCGATTCATCGCAGGAGTCAGTAGGGGATAACGGTTAACGGTCGTTATTCCGTATAGAGTGAGGCAAACATGTTGCAGGCCGGAAGGGCCGGGCAGCACTGAATGTCTAACAAGGGTGGTACCACGGTCTTTTCGTCCCTTCAGGGGAGAGAAGGCCTTTTTTTGTTGCATTAAACCACATAAAGGGGGCATTTACACATGAAAGAACGTTTGGAGGCATTAAAGATCGAAGCGCTGGAGCAACTGTCTGGCGTGAACGATCCACAGACGCTGAGTGATCTGCGTGTAAAGTATTTGGGGAAAAAGGGTGCATTGACCGAGATTTTGCGCGGTATGGGTGCGCTTAGTGCAGAGGAACGTCCGGTGATTGGTCAGGTTGCCAATGATGTTCGCGGCGCGATTGAAGAAGTCATTGACAGCAAGCAGGAGCAGTTCCAGAAGGAAGAGACGGCGAAACGCCTGCAATCCGAGAAAATTGATGTGACCCTGCCAGGACGTCGCGGACGTCAAGGTGGATTGCATCCACTGACCAAAGTGGTACAGGAAATCGAAGATATTTTCATCGGTATGGGATACCGCGTAGCGGAAGGTCCTGAGGTTGAAATGGATTATTACAACTTCGAAGCACTGAACCTGCCGAAGAACCACCCGGCGCGTGATATGCAGGATTCTTTCTATGTAACAGAAGATCTGCTGATGCGTACGCATACGTCTCCGGTTCAGGTTCGTACGATGCAAAGCATGAAAGGTGAAGTTCCTGTTAAAGTCATCTGTCCGGGTAAAGTATACCGTCGTGACGATGACGATGCGACGCATTCGTTCCAGTTCAATCAGGTAGAAGGTTTGGTTATTAGCGAGAACATTCGCATGAGTGACCTGAAAGGTACCTTGCTGCAATTCGTACGCGAAATGTTCGGTTCACACACCGAAATTCGTCTCCGTCCAAGCTTCTTCCCGTTCACAGAGCCAAGTGCTGAAGTGGATGTGACTTGTGTGCAATGTGGTGGCAGTGGCTGCCGGGTATGTAAACAGACCGGTTGGCTTGAGATTTTGGGCGGCGGTATGGTTCACCCGAAAGTGCTCGAGATGGGCGGTTATGATCCGGAGAAATACAGTGGGTTTGCATTCGGAATGGGCGTAGAGCGTATCGCCATGCTGAAATACGGCATTGATGATATTCGTCATTTCTACAACAGTGATATGGCGTTCCTGAAACAATTCGGACGACTGTAATTACCGAAGTAGCATACAGGGCGAACGCCCTTCATTTGCAACACCAATTCATAGATTAGGAAGTGAACGTCCATGAGAGTATCGACAGATTGGCTGTCTGATTATATCGCGCTGGAAGGCGTGGAACCGCAGGAGTTGGCAGAGAAATTCACCCGTGCGGGGATTGAGATTGATGTAGTGGAGAACCGGAACCAGGGCGTGAACAAAGTGGTTGTTGGTTACGTGAAGAGTAAGGAGAAACACCCTGACGCTGATAAGCTGAATGTATGTGTGATTGATGCCGGACAGGAAGAAGATCTGCAGATCGTATGTGGTGCGAAAAATGTGGATGCCGGTCAAAAGGTAGTCGTTGCCCTGGTAGGAGCGAAGCTCCCTGGTGGACTCGATATCAAAAAAGCCAAGCTGCGCGGCGTTGTTTCCCTTGGCATGATCTGCTCTGCGAAAGAACTGGGCATGAACGATAAGTTGCTGCCGAAGGACCAACAGGAAGGCATTCTCGTATTGCCGGCACAAACGGAAATTGGCACACCAATCAGCCAAGTGCTTGGTCTCGACGATCATGTTCTTGAACTGGACCTGACACCGAACCGCTCCGACTGTTTGAGCATGCTGGGTGCAGCTTATGAAGTAGGTGCAATTCTCGGTCGTGAAGTGAAACTACCTGATCCAACTCAAAAGTTGGTGGAAATCGGTGATTCGGCTGCGAATCATATCTCGGTTGAGATTACGGCTGGCGAACAATGCAGTCATTATGCAGCCCGCTATGTAACTGGAATCAAGCTGGGAGCTTCCCCACAGTGGATGCAAAACCGTTTGATGGCCGCTGGCATCCGTCCGATCAATAATATCGTTGACATCACGAACTATGTCATGCTGGAATACGGACAGCCGCTGCATGCTTTTGATGCAGATAAGCTGGAGAAGGGCCACATTGAAGTACGGATGGCCAAAGAAGGCGAAACGATCGTGACGTTGGATAGCCAGGAGCGCAAGCTGGAGCCCCATATGCTGCTCATTACCGATGGCGTGAAACCGGTAGCCATTGCGGGTGTTATGGGTGGCGAGAATTCCGAGGTAACGGAAACCACAGTGAATCTGTTGCTGGAATCCGCCAAGTTCGACGGCGGAACCGTTCGGAAAACGTCGCGCCAACTGGGGCTGCGTTCCGAAGCAAGCATGCGTTTTGAGAAAGAAGTCGATCCGGCTGCTGTCATTACGGCATTGAACCGTGCGGCTGAATTGATTCAGCGTTATGCGGAAGGCGAAGTTCATCAGGGGATTGTGGAAGCTGGAACAGCCGCAGCGGATAAACATGTTGTGCAGCTGTCGCTGGATAAACTGAATCGCTATCTGGGAACCGAGTTGTCCCTGCTTGAAGTGAAAACCATCTTCGCTCGTTTGCACTTTGCATGTGGTGATGCGCAGCAGGGTCTGCTTGATGTTGAAGTGCCTAGCCGCAGAGGGGATATTACACTTGATGTGGATCTGTTTGAAGAGATTGCCCGTCTGTACGGATACGACAATATTCCAACCACGTTGATCGAAGGACCAACAACACCGGGTGCTTACACGCGTTCACAAGCAATGCGCCGTACCATTCGTGGTTTGTTTGCAGGTAGTGGCTGGCAGGAAATGATCAGCTATTCATTCGTACACCCGGATAAAGTATCCTTGTTCCCTTCTCTAACAGAAGGCAGTAAAGCCGTGAAGCTGGCTATGCCAATGAGTGAGGACCGCAGCGTGCTTCGTAAGAGCATCTTGCCGCAAATGCTGGATGCCACGGTGTATAACATGAACCGCAAACATGATTCACTGGCTGTATTCGAAGTAGGTAGTGTGTTCTTCACTGAAGAAGAAAAGCTGACGAAGCAACCGCATGAAATTCCGGTCCTGAGCTTGTTGCTCACTGGAAATCGTGCATCCCAGCAGTGGAATGTGGGAGTAGAGAAAGTGGACTTCTTCGATCTGAAAGGTGCACTTGAGAACCTGTTCGCCTATGTGGGCCTGGAGCAGCGCATTCGCCTGGTAGCAAACAGTCCAGAAGGCTTCCACCCTGGTCGTTCCGCATCGGTATACCTTGAAGCAACAGATGGCGGAGAGGGCAAACTGATTGGTACGATGGGTCAATTGCATCCTGAACTGCAACAGCAATATGATTTGAACGATGTATATCTCGCAGAGATCGGGCTTGAAGCTATCTATAGTGAAGCGGATGCGGATATCCGTTATCGTGAGCTTCCACGATTCCCGGCAGTTGAGCGGGATATCGCAGTTGTTGTGAGTAAAGAAATCGAAGCTGGGGATATGCTGCGCTCAATTCGTGAATCTGCTGGCGAACTGTTGCAAACCGTACAGGTATTCGACGTGTTTACAGGCAGCAAGTTGGGTGAAGACAAGAAGAGCGTAGCGATGGCTCTCGTTTATCGCAACCGTGAACGCACATTGACAGATGAGGAAATTACCGAGGTTCATGCTCGTGTTGTTGCTCGTCTGGAGGAGCAATTTGGAGCCGAATTGCGTAAATAGAACATAAGTCAATTTTTTGAACAAAGATTAGCAGGAATTGCTTGAAGTCACATCGAATCCTTAGCATTAGAGGATCGATGTGACTTTTTTTGTTTTACAGCTTAGAATCAACATACAGACTTTAAGGAGGGCACAACTGTGACTATACCTGATCGTACACGCGTCACCGTAGAGATCTACGGGACTTCCTATAAACTGGTTGGCAGCAGTGCCGACTATATGAAACAAGTAGCTAACCTGGTGGATGAGCGAATGAGCGCCATCTCCAAACATAATTCCCGACTGGATACCCCGCGTATTGCAGTTCTGGCAGCTGTACATATGGCTGAGCAGTCTCTTCAGACTCAGGAAATTCGGAATGAGCTGAAAATGCTGACCGGTGAACGTACTGAAATGAGAAATGAACTCAATCGGCTGAATGCCATACAAAATGAACATCAGCAGGAACTGGAACGCAGGGACCAAGAACTCGCTGAAGCAATGAAGCTTAAATCTGAGGCGGAACAGGCCATCGCGAAGCTCCAGAAGGATCAGCAGGCAGAAGTAGCCAAGCTGAATACATTACTGGAGCAGGAACGCGCTCAGGCAGCAGGTCGCGAGCAAAAGCTTCAGGCCCAAACTGCGGAGCAACTGAAAACGGCTGAGGAGAGGGCACAGGCGCGTCTCAAAGAAGCGGAAGAAAAAGCAGCGAATCAAATCAAGAATGCACAGACTCAGGCGGCAGCGCAGCTGAAGGAAGCACAGACACGTTCAGCAAATGAGTTGCAGCAAGCCCAAGCCAAAGCGGCTGCACAATACAAGGAGTTGCAGGATAAGACGGCAGCTCAACTGAAAGAAACCGAAGCTCGGGCCGTGGCAGAACGTCAAAAAATTGAGGTGCAGGCTGCACATCAAGTACAAACGGCGAAGGAGCAAGCAGAAGCGGCGATTTTGTCTGAATTGGAACAAGCCGAGTCTCAATTGCAAAAGGTTCAGGAAGAAGCCCAGCTTCAATACCGTGAACTTCAGTCCGAGATGGAGCAGCGTATACAGCAGGCAGAGCAAGCTGCCGTCAATCAAGCTCGAGAACTGACTGAGAAGGCAAAAGAAGAACAAACCGCACTGAAGCAACAAGCAGAGCAGAAGCGACTGGCTGAGATTGAACAGCTGAATGCAACGTTCAAGGAGTCATCCGAACTGGCGGAATTGGAATGGATGGAAAAAGAAGCGGCTTATGAAGAACAGCTTCAGCAAATCCATGAAGCAGCCCAGACTCAGGCGAACGAAGCTGCGGCAACTGCTGAAGCTTTGCTGCAAGAAGAGCAAGGCAAGCTGAAGCAGCAGTTGGAAGAAGAACGTAAACAGGCCAAATCGCGCTTAATCGATGTTGAAGGCCAATTAGCCGAGGTACGCAAGCAGCTCAAGAATGCTCAAGAGGTTGTTGTGGATCAGGAGCAACAGCTCCAACACGAGCGTAATCAAACTGAAATGTTGCGCAGTGAACAAGCCGTATACAAACAGGAGCAAGATGTTCAGCTTCGTCGAATTACGGAATTGGAGCAGCAGCTGGAACAACTAAAAGCGGATAGTGCTCTGCTGACTGAACAACTCCGCAACACAGAAGCTGAGGCCGAACATTTCCGGGAAGCGGAACAGCAATGGAAACAGCAGTACAACGAGACCGTTGAACGTGAATCTTCTCTGACAGCACAACTGCGAAAAGTACAGGATCAGCACGGTCAGCTTGAACAGGAAATCAAAAAACTCCGTGAAGCCGAAGTGAAGTCCGAGGATGAGCAGCGCAGGTTGCAAAAAGTGCTTGAGCAGGCCCATGCGGCAGTACGCACATTGCAACATGAACTTGGTGCACTGACGCAGAGCGAGCAGTCTTGGAAAGAGCAGGCTGAACAACGTCTGATCGAGATCGGCGAATTGGAGACTCAGGTACTTGAAGCTGCCGAACAGAATGAAACGTTAGAGTCTGGTGTACAGTCCCTTCATGATGAATTATCCGTTGTTAAAGAAGAAGCTCGTCACGCCAGCGAAGAAGCAGAACGTTATCTTGCGCAAGCTGGTCGTCTGGAGCTACAACATAAAGAGCTTGATGGTGAATTGAATGAAGCTCGTGAAGAACTGAACAAGCTGCAGGAAAATTATAAACAAATCCGTAAGGATTATGGTGATGCACTGCAGCGTGAAGAAGACTATACTCGCAAGCTGAATGAGATGAGCGAAGAAAAGAAAGAAATCGTGCGTGCGCTTGAAGAATCAAGACAGAATGCTAATCAGCTATCTGGGCGTATCGATGAACAAGGTAGCTTACTGACTCAGACAGAAGAAGAAGCACTTGAGTGGCAGATTAAGCATGAAGAATTGTCTGCCAAACGGGCAGAGCTCTCCTCTCGCCTGAAAGAGCTGACTGATCGGGAAGTTGAGCTAAGCTCAAGAGTAGCACAAGCAGAACAACAAGCGGAACAACAAAATCAGGTTTGGCAACGTCGTGCAGATGAATGGGCGGCTCAGGAACAGTCCTGGCAAGATCGATGGACTACACTGGAGAATGAATTGAATCTCTGGCAGAAAGAAAGTGCTGCCAGTGTGGAGAAGGTAGAAGAGCTGGAACACGAGCGGCAGCAGCTTGCCCAGCAGCGTGCGGAAGCAATCGAAGAAAAGCAGACGATGGAAAATGAACTGCTGGATATCGGTGAGCGGTATGAACTTGCGGCCAATCAGTTACGTTTGCTGCAGGTTGAACGTGAGATGGAGCAGGAGAAGGCGGAGCAACTGAATACAGATTACCGCCAATTGCGGGATGAATATACGAAATTGCAGACGGAATATAACGAATGGATTGAATTGATTGAGCAGGATCAGACCTAGCTGATGATTATGTCATAACTGGAATCCTGGACAGCGCACTCTTGTACAATTTGTTATAATGAAGAAAGAGCTCCCGTCGCTACGGGGGCTCCTTGTCTTGAACACTATTCTTCAACAATAATTTTGGAGATCATACTGCCGTGACCGCTTCCGCAATAGACGGAACAGGACATTTCAAATTCCCCTGCTTTGTCGGGAGTAATCACTTTGGAATTGTTCCTGGTATCCAGCCGAAGGTTCAGCTCAGGCACGAGAACACCATGGTTTCCGTTTGTATTTTCATAAACAATCTTAACCGGGACACCTTTTTTTAAATGGTATTCAGGTTGGTCAAATTCATAGTTGCTTGCTTTGATTACCAGTTCTTCGCTTGCAGTTGCACCCGAGTCGGACTCGCCGTTTGATTCTGCGGATTGTCCAGTTCCACCACATGCAGTAAGGACCAGAATCAACATACAGGCCGCAAGCCATGCCATGCCTTTCTTCATCATATGCCTCCTCAAAAAGCGTGATATGGATAAAATTGAATGATTTCTCCAGTCATCATACCGCAAATTGACGATGCCTGTACATGCTGCCTATGTCGTTTTTTTGAACATAAGCATGCACACAACCTAAAAAAATAAACCTCATCAGGCGTTTAAGCCATCAGAGGTTTAGGGGAAGTGAGCAACAGCGTATGGGGAGCAGGGTACGTTGGAGCCTATGCGTGATCTTTGGATCTTCTTCCGGCATCAAAAGGGGTGGAAACCGGGATGAACAGATCGATGATCCCAATGACCAATGCAGCCAGAACAGCACCAAGCAGACTGACATGCACATGATCTACGACATATTGACCAATCCAGATCACCAGTGCGCTGACGATGAAGCCGACTATACCGCGGCCAAAAGGATTAACCCTTTTACCGAAGATGCCTTCAACAACCCAGCCAAGCAGAGCGATAACCAGAGCAAGCATCAGTGCGCTCCAGAAACCACCGACGGCGAATCCGGGTACGATCCAGCTGACGACCATCAATACAATTGCGGCGATGATAAATCGCACGACATGTCCCAGAAAATTCATGGTGTTATACCTCCTTTATTCAAATCGGATTGAGCATTGTACATCCTGTTCAATGGTGAGGTTGCACAATCCTGACACCTGTAGTTTGCGGCGCTATGTCCCAAGTTATGTGTGGAAGGATTCGTTAAATAGCGCTAGAAAGTTTCTTTCGTTATAATACAGTTATAGTTTGGAAGGAGTTGTACACTTGGACACGAAAATTTTAAAAACATTGGAATATCGCAAAATTTTAAATACATTGCAAAGCTTTGCCCAGACTACGATGGGAAAAAAGAAAGCGGAACAATTGGAGCCGATCAGTGAACTGGAAGAAGTGAAGAGACTGCTCCAGCAAACCGATGAAGCTTTTACCTTTGATCGTCTGAAAGGCTCTCCATCTTTTGGAGGAATTGTGGATATTACCGCTTCGATTAAACGCGCCGAAATAGGGGGCACGTTGAACCCGCATGAGTTACTGGGAATTTCCAACACCACTTTTGCAGCACGTCGATTGAAACGTCAGATCGCTGCACTCCACGATGATGAAAAGGTGGAATCGATTTTCTACATCAGTGATCAGTTATCTGAGCAAAAAACGCTTGAAGATGCAATTCGTATCTGTATTGACGACAATGCCGAAGTCTCAGATAGCGCGAGTGTAACACTGGCGCAGATTCGTCGTGAGCTGCGCGGCGGTGAAGCTCGCATCCGTGAGAAACTGGATTCGATGATCCGTTCTTCTACAGTATCCAAAATGCTTCAGGACCAGCTGATTACCATTCGGGGAGACCGTTTCGTGATTCCCGTGAAATCGGAATATCGCTCTTACTTTGGCGGAATTGTACATGATCAATCCGGTTCAGGAGCAACACTGTTTATTGAGCCAGAATCCATCGTTGCGATGAATAACAAATTGCGCGAGACCCGAATCCGGGAAGAACGCGAAATTGAAGTGATTTTGCAGAAATTAACGGCACTTGTCAGTGAACAGGCAGAGTGGTTATTGGTTGATGTTGACCTGCTGGGATCGCTGGATTTCATATTTGCCAAAGCACGTCTTGCCCGAGAATTGAAAGCCACATTGCCACGCATGAACGATCGCGGATTCATCAAGCTCAAAAAGGGACGCCATCCGCTGATCTCGATTGAAAATGTAGTGCCAACCGACATTGAACTCGGCAACGATTATACGTCCATTATCGTAACGGGTCCAAATACGGGTGGTAAGACAGTAACACTCAAAACGATTGGATTACTGAGCCTCATGGCGATGTCAGGTTTGTTCGTTCCAGCGGAAGATGGTAGCCAGTTATGTGTTTTTGATGCGATTTACGCAGACATTGGTGACGAACAGAGCATTGAACAGAACCTGAGTACATTCTCCAGTCATATGACGAACATCATTCGGATATTGAAGAACATGACAACCAAAAGTCTGGTGCTGCTTGACGAACTTGGGGCAGGTACCGACCCGGCAGAAGGTTCTGCACTGGCGATCTCCATTCTGGAGCATATGCATCAGACTGGATGCCGCATGGTAGCAACAACGCATTACAGTGAGCTGAAAGCTTACGCTTATGAGCGAAAAGGTGTTATTAATGCCAGCATGGAATTCGACGTTAATACACTGAGCCCTACCTACCGACTACTCGTCGGTGTGCCGGGACGGAGTAACGCGTTTGCAATTGCGGAGCGGCTAGGTCTGCCAGGATACATTCTGGATTACGCGCGTGGCGAAGTGAAAGAGGAAGACCAGCGTGTAGAGCATATGATCGCTTCCCTGGAAGAGAACCGGCTTACTGCGGAGCAAGAACGTGAGAGTGCGGAACGTCTGCGCCAGGACATGGAGAAATTGCGCAGCCGTCATCAAGCCGAACTGGAGAAGCTGGAACAGCAGCGTGACCGACGCATTGAAAAAGCGGAAGAAGATGCCCGCAACATTGTGGACAAGGCCAGAGCGGAAGCTGAGAAGATTATAACTGATCTTCGTCAGCTCGCTATGGAAGAAGGCGCATCCGTGAAGGAGCACAAACTTATTGCTGCTCGCAAACAACTGGATGAAGCTGAACCTGAGAAACGCAAGAAGACGGCTAAGCGCACTTCAACGGCAACGAAGTCTCGGGCCATCGGACCGGGCGATGAAGTTCTTGTCTACAGTTTGAATCAAAAAGGTCATGTGGTGGAGATGTCAGGCACCAAGGATGCCATGGTTCAATTGGGGATCATGAAAATGAAAGTATCCCTGAACGACCTTGAATTACAGCAGTCTGCACCAGCAGAAGCCAAACCGAAGCAGAAACCGGTAACCGGCGTGAAACGAACTCGCGATGACAATGTGAAAAGTGAACTGGATTTGCGGGGGACGAATCTGGAAGAAGCCTTGATGGAGACAGATCGTTTTATTGATGAAGCCTTCCTTGCTAATCTGGGTCAGGTTTATATTATTCACGGTAAAGGAACAGGAATTTTGCGTTCCGGTATTCAGGATTACCTGCGTAAGCATAGACATATAAAAAGTTACCGGCTGGGCAATTACGGAGAAGGCGGAAACGGTGTAACCGTCGCAGAATTGGAATAGCCCGACCAGGAATCAAAGAAGTTCTGCCGCCTGAGTGAGTTCAGGCGGCAGAATGGGGAAGGGGAACGATGAGTGAAAGGGACGATTGACGAATTGCTGTCTCATCCCTTGGGGATGGTGCTCGGATTTTTCTCCGTAGCGATTATGGAGCTGCTTGTATTTCTTGCTTGCTTTGAACTGGTGACCAAGTACAAATGCTGGCATGAAATCAAGAAGGGCAATGTGGCGGTTGCGATGGCTACAGGAGGCAAGATCTTTGGAATCTGCAACGTGCTTCATTTCTGCATTCAGGCCAAATCATCGGTGTATGAAGCGATGACGTGGTCATTTGTAGGATTTGTCCTTCTGCTCATTGCCTATTTTCTATTCGAGTTTCTGACACCGGTGTTCTCCATTGACAAGGAGATTGAAGCGGATAACCGGGCCGTTGGATTGATATCCATGATTATTTCCGTCTCGTTGTCATTTGTTATTGGCGCGAGCATCATGTAGGGGGACCGTTCATGAAGATATTGATACGGATTCTGTTTGCTGCATCGATTGTATTTTTTGCCATAGGCATCATATATGTGTTAAACACATGATTATCTGAAAGAGAAAGGTTGATTTAATATGGAACCAACAGTATGTCCATGGTGCCACACCGAGATTGTATGGGATGAGGAGCTAGGTCCTGAAGAAGAATGCCCTTACTGTCACAATGAATTAAAGGGATATCGTACACTAAACATCAATATCGGTGATGAAGAGAACAATGAAGCCGAGGAAGACATCTATGATATGGATGATGTTGAGGACGATGAACAAACTACGGATCTCGCCAATCTGTGGGGAGATGAAGTAGAGCTGAAATTGCCGGAGCTTCGTACATTGACGAAATATGCGGATGAGGGCAATGATCTGATTCAATACGAAGAAGGTGTGGAGAAGCAGCTTGATTTGCAAGAAGAGGTTCCGGAATGCCCACACTGCCGTGAATTCATGATCCTCACGGGTACACAGAAGGCAACCAAGGATACGTTCAATCCTGTTGCCAATGCTGTCTCTGGTACGGATTCGTTGCTGGATGCGCCGTTCTCTGTACAAATGTATGTATGCTCAGGTTGCTTCCAGGTTCAATATAACCTGTCCGAAGATGACCGTCTGCGTCTGATCCAGAATTTGAGTGCTCGGAAATAAGGGAGTAAGACGTTTCTGAAAATATAATAATCCGGGAAATTCATCATGTTTTCCTTCTGCTTGGGGTACGTTAACCCTTAGACCTTGCCTGTGAAGTGCTGACTTCAGGTGGAATAAGGAGGGAGCAGATGAAGATTTCTCTGGGCCGACAATCCATTCTGCTACTAGGCGTGAATGGATTGTTTGTGTTAGCCGGAGCTTTGTCGGGAACGTTTCTGAATGTGTATCTGTGGAAAAGTCGTCCCGACTACGCCATGCTGGGATGGTTTACGATCAGCCAGCAAATTGCACTTGGACTCACGTTTTGGCTTGCGGGAAAGTGGGTCAAGGAACATAACAAAATGAGTGCGTTGCGATTGGGAACAGCCTTGTCAGGTGTTTTTTACATGCTTGTGTTATGGGCGGGACCAAAAGCGGTTGACTGGATATGGCCTCTGGGGATTTTGTTTGGATGTGCACTTGGATTGTTCTGGATTGCGTTCAATGTGGTTTATTTTGAGGTGACTGACCGAGAGAATAGGGACTTGTTCAATGGCTGGGTGGGTCTGCTGGGTTCCATGACAGGCATCATCGGCCCGTGGTTCTCAGGTCTTATTATTTCACGAATGGTTGATAATTCGGGTTATCGCCTTATTTTTACGGTGTCATTGGTCATATATGTGATTGCCGTTGTGTTCAGTTTTTTTCTGAAAAAAAGGGAGGTCAGCGGCACATACCGCTGGTCTGAACCGTGGCGACAGTTGTCTGCCAAAGATAGCGCATGGAGACCGCTTGGGATGGGACTGTTTGCACAAGGCGTGCGGGAAGGCGTATTTGCCTTTCTGATTGCATTGCTCGTCTATGTGGCAACTAAGCAGGAATATAAACTAGGGCAGTTCTCGCTAATTACTTCAGCCGTAGCACTAGTGAGTTACTGGGCCGCAGGAAAATGGTTTAAGCCGCAATATAGGTCCAGGGGGATGTTAGCCGGCGCGATATTGTTATTCATCGTGTTGATTCCGCTATTATGGAAGGTCAGCTATGGTACGCTTTTAATTATGGGAATTGGATCTGCCTTGTCGATGCCGTTGTATATTTTGCCGATGATTTCGGCAGGATTCGACCTGATGGGAGCGAGCGGCGAAAATGTAGAGAAAAGGGTTGAACTTGTCGTATTAAGGGAGCTTTGTTTGATGGTTGGGCGTTTATTTGGCCTTGCTGTATTTATTCTGACGGTCATGAATGGCCCTTCTTTACAAACATTAACCTGGCTTATTGTGGCGCTTGGGGCTTTCCCACTTATTGGCTGGATATTCATGCGCAACATGTTAGTACATCCGGATCAGTTTCCGGATCAGCAAGAACCCTCAGCATAGGGAAAAGGGTACAGTCCAGGGATTAATCCTGAGCTGTACCCTTATTTATTTGAGGCGTTGCTTACACAGGAGAAGGTTTACTCGTTCTCGTTAATGAGAAAAGTTCCATATCGCCATTCTCAACTCCTGTAACAGCATCGGCCAAAAGAGAAGCAGCGAACATGCTGTACACTGTACCGTTACCGCCATAACCCTCAAGAAAATAAGAATGCGGGTATTCAGGATGTGGGCCGATAAACGGAAGTCCGTCATTCGTATTGCCAAATACGGCACCCCAGGCATAATCAACTTCAAGACCCTCCAGTGGGAAATAAGAGCGAACTTCTTCCAGGAGTGTATCTCCCCGGTGTTTTGCCCGAATCTCACGCTGATCTTCCCTCGGTGTCTCTTCATCCAGACCGCCAGCAATGATCCGTCCGTCTGGTGTGGTTCTCATATACAGGTATGGGCGTGCCGTCTCCCAGATCAGACTGTGCTCATACCATTCTTTCAGGTCTGGCAACGGTTTAGTAGCAATAGCATAGGTGGTTTGCAGATAGGCACCTTGATCCTTTTTGATGGCCTGCGTCTCATAACCGGCAGCAAAAATAACCTTGCTGGCGCGGATTTTCCCACCTGAAGTATGACACAGCACACCATCATCATCGAATTCACAATGAATCATCTCAGTCTGTCCATAGATTCGTGCTCCTCGTTTGCTTGCCGATTCAAACAAGGCATGAACAAAACGATACGGGTTCACTTCAGCATCCCCCAACGTATATAGTGCGGCAGGTTTGCTGAAGGGGAAATGACTGCTGATTTTGTCGGAATTCCACAATTCAGCTTCAAAGCCATAATGCTTCAACGTATGATATTCTTCCTCCAGCATGGCTACATCATCAATGCTGCTGGCAAAACAGAGACTGGTCCGTGGAATAAACCAGGGATCGGTATCCAACCTGTCCGCAATTTGTGTGAGTTTCTGCATGGCTTCACGACATAGTTCATAGAAGCGCACGCCTGTCTTTTCACCAAAGGTATGGATACAGGAGGTCAGTGTTTTGTCGTTTGTGTACTGCAAAAGTCCTGTATTGGCTGAACTACTGCCATGCGCAATCTTTCTCTTATCAATAACAACCGTGTTAACTCCACGCTCCGTAAGCAATTCGGAAGTTAGTGCGCCCCCCATACCACCACCTATGATCAAGCAGTCACAGGAGATATCAGTTTGTAGTGAGGGATAGTTGGAATTTGGTTTAAAAGTGGAAGGCCAGAACGGTGTACCATAGACCAGATCCATTAGAAACATCTCCTTCATGATTACGTTTGTATACTTTTGAGTGACCGGGTTAACAATAATTGCGCATAAACTTTATGCCGAGGAGGTCAACGAAACATGCAGAATCAATCCATGCAAGCGCTGAGTCCGAAAGAATTGAATTATATTGCGGATTCAATAACCAATGAAGAACTGCTGATCAAGCAGTGCGCGGCCACAGCTTCCATCTCACATAATCCGCAAATTCAGCAGGCACTGAATCACTATGTTCGTTCCCATGAACAGCATCTGAACACACTCGTTAATGCTTTGCAACAACATCAATCTATTGCTCCAACACAAGCACAGTAATAGAAGCCGAATCTAACCGTATAGGAGGAAATCGTGTGTATTCTCAATCTTTATCATCTAGTGGATCTTTTATGCAGGAACAGGATTTGTTGAAGTCGATTCTTGCGGATTTAAGACGAACCGCGCGCGAATATACGACAGCAACAACCGAAGCTTCCTGTCCCATTACACGTCGGATGTTCACAGACTTGACGAATGATACACTCCGTTTGCAAGGTGAGTTGTTCAATGTGATGCAGCAGAACAACATGTATTCGGTAGGCTCGAAGGCATTGCGCCAGGATGTGGACAAGCAGATTCAATCGGCTCACCAGACCCAACAGAAATGCCAGCAGTTCATTCAGGAAAAGAATACGCAGGCCAGTGCTTACAATCAGGCGCCTAATGTACCCCAGCATCAACCGAATTACGGTAACCCTTATTACATGTAACCTTTGTAATTATGGTTTGAAGCAGGTACTGTTGCAGACCATACCACCGCTTGCCCGAATTCAGGGCGGGCGGTTTTTGTCTTTGCATGATCGTTGAATTCATGTAATATAAGTATTAATTCATTTTCAGGAAGCTGGATGACGCTGGAGGGAAAGACATGAAGGATCTGAACGATCTGCAATTAAAAGTTCTGGATTTGTTGAAGGAAGACGCGAGAAGGACTCCCGCACTGCTGTCGACGCTGCTGGGGGAGTCGGAAGATAAGATCAAGAACGCCGTGGCCCAGCTTGAACAGGACCACGTGATTGTGAAATACGCAACCGTTGTGAATTGGAGCAAGATTGATGATGAGAAAGTGACAGCCTTGATTGAAGTACAGATTACGCCTGAGCGTGGTCGTGGCTTCGAAGGGATCGCTGAACGCATTTATTTGTATCCGCAAGTGAAATCGGTATATCTCATGTCAGGTGCATATGATCTGCTCGTAGAAGTAGAAGGTGGCAACCTGCGTGAAGTCGCTAATTTTGTATCGGAGAAATTGTCTCCGATTGACTCTGTACTTTCAACCAAAACGAATTTTATTCTTAAAAAATATAAGCAGGACGGGATTATTTTTGAAGACCATCAGGAAGACAACCGTCTCATGATCTCGCCGTAAAGGAAGATGCGTCATGATAGTGAATGAACAGACAACAGGAAACAACAAGAAAATGACTTCGTATTTGGCACCTTTGGTTCAACAGATTCCGCCATCCGGCATACGCAAATTTTTTGATCTGGTTGGTGATAACAAGGATATCATCACACTGGGTGTAGGTGAACCGGACTTTGTAACACCGTGGCATATGCGTGAAGCTTGTGTATATTCACTCGAAAGAGGCATGACCAGTTACACTTCCAATGCGGGTATGCCGAAACTGAGGGAAGCCATCAGCGAGTATCTGGATACTCAATTTGATACCAAGTATGATCCAAAGGACGAAATTATCGTTACCGTTGGTGGCAGTGAAGCCATTGATCTGGCATTGCGTGCATTGATTGTACCCGGAGACGAAATTCTGATTCCAGAACCTTCGTATGTGGCATATTCACCAATCGCTTCGATTGGTGGAGGTATACCGGTTGGTGTAGAAACGTATGCGAAGGATCAATTTAAACTGACTGCCGAGGCGCTGGAAGCGGGAATTACGCCGAAGTCGAAGGTTCTTATCCTCTGTTATCCGAGCAATCCGACAGGTGCCATCATGACCTATGAAGAATGGCTGCCTATTGCTGAAGTGATCAAAAAGCATGATCTGATCGTCATTGCGGATGAGATTTATGCTGAGCTGACGTATACTCAAAAACATGTTAGTTTCGCTACGATTCCGGATATGAAGGAACGTACCATTTTGGTTAGTGGGTTTTCCAAGGCTTTTGCGATGACCGGCTGGCGAATTGGGTATATGTGCGGACATCCCGAACTGATTGCAGCCATGCTCAAAATTCATCAGTACACGGTGATGTGTGCACCTGCTATGGGACAGGTGGCCGCGCTTGAGGCATTGACGAACGGTTTGGGTGAGAAGGATAGAATGGTTGAATCCTATAATCAGCGCAGACGCCTTATCGTGCAGGGTTTTAGAGATATTGGACTGGACTGCCATGAACCCCAGGGAGCATTTTATGCATTTCCTAGTATCCAGAAGACGGGGCTGAGTTCGGATCTTTTTGCTGAGCGTTTGCTAACGGAAAATAAAGTGGCGGCTGTACCGGGGAATGTATTTGGTCCACAAGGTGAAGGATTTCTTCGTTGTTCCTATGCAACATCTGTGACCCAATTGAATGAAGCCTTGGAACGAATCGGAAACTTTGTTTACAAACTGCAAAAAGAGGGTTAATAGGGATTAGAAGCTTCTGATCGACATAAACTTTCTTCAAACTAGAAAAAAATAACTTTCTTTTACAAAATATTGTGATATAATTTCAATTTGAAATATGTTTTTCTTGTATTTGGAAACTAATTTTTCCAAGGAGGGGTTGGCTTTGTTTTGTGTTGAATATGATTTACCGACTAATCGTGGGCATTATTTGGCAGAAGGCGATCATGGCGACCGATGGTCGGTGAAACCGGATCACGCATCTTTGCATAACGTTTCCTTGGAAGATGAGATCCATATGCTACGCCGCAAGATGGAACAGATATTCCTTGAAGAGAAATCATTCACATCCGATATTGTAATTGAAATTAGTAGTTTGCTAGATTTGAAGATTAATGAATACATGAAGGCTAATCCGATTAAAGGAAAGTAATTTTTCGTTGTATCGAAACGTTACGCATATTCGATTGGAAGAAGACCCGGAAAGGGTCTTTTTTTTTGATCTATGAACAGATTGCTTTGGATAGGTAGGGTTATTTTTTTGCTTGGAACAATTGTGATATATTGTACATAGGAGACTAAAGGGGGAACTGGAATGAAGAGATTTTGGGGGCTTACCGCAATCATTTCTATGATTTTTCTGCTTGCTGGCTGTGGCGGTAAGGACGGTTTTACAATTTTTATCATTGACAACCAAGGAAATCCATCCGTGATCTCGGAGCAGTTGCAAGCTAATTTGCAGCAGAAGCTGGGCGAGGAGCCCAAGGTGGAGGTTATCACCAGTGCAATGTATGATGTTCAGAAAATTATGGTAGAATATGCGGCTGGTGGTCATGATATTTTCATTTTGCCTGAGGCTGATATGAAGCAGTACGGAAGTAACGGCTCCAATATTCCGCTGGATGATACATTTGATGCGGAGAAGTATAAGCGCGGTGTATTTGAAGGCGGGGTCCTGGTTGAAAAGGGTAAAGGAGATGACGGTTCAGATATCAAGACAGAATCACATCTCTATGGCATTCCCTTGGAAGACATGCAAATGTTCAAAGATGTAGATTATGCTGCGCAAAATCTGTTTGCTACCATTCCGGTGTCGGCGTCTAATGTCGAAGAGTCCAAGAAAGTGCTGAAGGCGCTGACAGAGTAAATGCAATCTAGTATGGCTACTGAAGGAGGGGAGCGGATTGCTAATTACGGTCACAGGCGGCATAGGCAGTGGTAAAACCCGATTTGCGCTTGGATACGCAGCCCGGATTAGCCGGGAGGGCATCTATTTATCCACTGGTGATCATGATCCCGTGATTCCCGAATTGCCATCCGCTCATTATCGTGCCATCCAGGCTGGGAACGGCCAGCACCTGACGGAGGTGCTTCACCAGATTAATCGAGAATCCAATCTCTTTCTGGCAGATCAGCGGATTGTCATTGTGGATAGTCTGACCGCATGGATGGCAGCCGGGTTCAGGGCAAGTGATGATCTGGATCAGCAGCGTTCAGAGACACAGCTGTTGCTGGACGCCCTTCTGTCTTACCAGGGAAAGCTGCTCGTGATTACCAATGAAATGCACGGTTCTTTATATCCTTCAGAGGAAGAACGAATTTTTGCAGCAAGAATGGCGTCAGTTAACCGGGCGTTGCAGGCGCATTCGGAACAGATGTATCTGTTGATATCTGGCTTGTCTGTTGATCTCAAAGATCGAGGGCTGTGATATGAAGATTAGTATTTCATAGTGTTAAACGATGGACGAGCCTAAAGAAGCCTCCGTTACCACAAATTGTGGTGCGGAGGCTTTATTTTATGACAAAAGCTATGCGTGTAAATTTCTTTATTTCCGAGTTTTATTGCGTCTGATCCACCAGATTATACAGCCAACAACAATAATCGCCAGAAGTACATATACGACCAGGGAGTACACGTCCATAAAGTGCAGAATACTCTCCCATGACGCACCGAGAGCCGCACCAACCGAGACGAGAATAATATTCCAGGCCAGTGTTCCAATGGTTGTGAAGAGTAGGAATAAACCAAATTTCATGTTGGACATGCCGGCAGGAATTGAGATCAGGCTTCGAACAAGGGGAACCATGCGACAGAATAGTACGGTCCACATTCCATATTTGTCAAACCATGCATCGACACGGTGGATATCTTCTTTTTTGATCCGCAGAATATGACCCCAACGTTCTACAATCTTCTCCAGCCGATTGACATCAATCAGCAGTCCGATTCCATAGAGAATGACAGCCCCAAGCACAGAACCAATGGTAGCAGCAATAATAACACCGGGAAGAGTCAGGCTGGTGTAGGTGGTCATGAAGCCGCCAAAAGGTAATATGATTTCGGAGGGGATGGGGGGGAATACGTTTTCGAGCGCAATAATAAGTGCAATGCCTATGTAGCCGTATTGTTCCATGAAATCGGTTATCCAGTTTTGCATAATCGTCTCCTCTACTTTTGGTTTGCAAGGATTTGGCGTATACTCGGCAGAGTACACCAACTCATATATACGTGTGAAGGATCTCACTGGTTTCTGAAAATAATAGCATTCCCGTATTCATAGCAGGTCAAGTATACTGATTAAGTTAAACTCTAGAAGGGCAATGCATTTATATTTAACCCCAGCGTTCTACCATGCGAATGATATTAACAATAGGAGGGATTACAATGGGCATATATACACGAACAGGTGACGAGGGGCAGACCTCAGTCATTGGTGGACGGGTCATCAAGGACGATGACCGGGTTGAAGCTTACGGGACAATTGATGAGCTGAATTGTTTTGTCGGGCAGGCCATCAGTTTTATTGATCAAGCAAATGGGGAATTTGAGGATTTGCGTGAACACTTGCTCGAAATTCAGCAAGAATTGTTTGATTGCGGGTCCGATCTCGCCTTTGTAAAAATCAGCGAAACCAAATATAAAGTGCGGGATGAGATGGTCACCCGGCTTGAGCAATGGATTGATCAGTATGATGCGGAGAATCCGAAGGTGGAGCGTTTTATTTTGCCTGGGGGCAGTCTGCTCTCTTCCACATTACATGTCTGCCGTACAGTATGTCGCCGTGCTGAGCGTCGCGCTGTAACCCTTGGACAACATACGGATATCAACCCTTCTGTGCGACGATATTTGAATCGTCTGTCTGATTATTTCTTCGTTGTAGCACGGACTGCCAATGCGAGACAACAGGTAGCTGACATTGAGTATGTGCGGAGCAAAAAAGTATTCCGCCGCAAAGACAAAGAATGAGCGATTATTATTCACCACTTACTTACACGGTTCCCGAAAATGAAGATGGCTGGCTGCTGAAGACCGTGCTTCAGCGGCGCCTGCAGGTTTCGCGCAAGCTCCTGTCGAGAATCAAACTTACAGAGCAGGGAATTATGTTGAATGGCGAGCGGGTATACATCAGCGTCAAAGTTAGCGCAGGTGACGTCCTGGAAGTCCGAATGGAACAGGAAGAGTCGGATGATATTTTACCTGAGCCGATTCCCTTTACGATACTGTATGAAGACGAGCACTTGCTTATCGTGAACAAAGATTCCGGTGTCATCGTGCATCCAACACATGGGCATTACACAGGTACTTTGGCAAACGGGGTTGTCCATTATTGGAAGTCCAAAGGCGAGCGTTTCCGCTTCAGGCCGATTCATCGACTGGATCAGGAAACATCGGGTGTGCTGGCAATCGCAAAAAATCCATATGTGCACCAGCATGTGTCTGAACAGATGATCGCAGGAACGGTGGATAAACAATATATTGCCTTAGTGCACGGTAGTCCTGCCCAAGAAGAGGGGGCCATCGATGGCCCGATTGATCGTGATCCCGAAGAGCCGCATCGTCGAATCGTTACACCTGACGGGTATGCGGCAAGAACGTTATACATGACAGTTGTCCAATGGGCGGGCGGAAGTGCCAGTGCGGTGAACCTGAAGCTGGAGAGCGGCAGAACCCATCAGATAAGGGTACATATGACATCGATTGGCTGCCCGTTAATTGGGGATCGGATGTACAAGACCCTTCCTGTGCATGAGATTGATGAGCAGACCATGGCTGTCCGGGAGGAACGAGACACTTGGATTGCACGTCAGGCATTGCATGCATGTGAGCTGGCGTTTGACCATCCCATTTTGCACAATCGGATGACGTTCCAAGCCCCGTTGCCCGCTGATATGGCTGCCCTGGAGGCCCGTTTGGATGCTGGGGCATCACCGAGAGAAGTATTGTAGGAATCTATCAAACAGTCTGCAATTCGCGCTGTGTGCGGACTTCAGTGCATGGTGCGTCCGCATATCAACTGGATGTAAGATAACCCATGTGAGGGATGCGATGTATCCTAACAATATGCCGTAGGCTAAGGTCTTGCGATTATAAGCTCTTTGGTTCTAGAGTTCTTAGGTCATAGTGTCTTGATCCTAAAATGATATAACCGAATGTATATTTTTCTCATTCGAAAAGAGGTTTAAAATTACAGTGCGATGGTATCGGTTTGGAGCGACTTTTGGATTTGCAAAGCAAACCAAGGGAAGCGAGAAGTCGAAACCGGAGCACCACCGGAGCACACATAGGAGGACAAGTAACGATGAGTAATCTAAAAGTATATCAATACGCCAAATGTGGTACGTGCCGCAAAGCCGTAAAATGGCTGGAAGCTCAGGGGCATGAGCTGGAATTAATCCCTATTTTCGAGACACCTCCATCCGAAGCAGAATTAACGGAGTTGATTCAGAAGAGCGGACTTGAAGTGAAGAAGTTTTTTAATACGAGCGGGGAAGTGTACAAGGAGCAGCAATTGAAGGACAAGCTGCCAGGGCTGTCCACAGAAGAGCAGATTCGTTTGCTGGCTTCAAATGGTCGTCTGATTAAACGTCCAATCGTTACGGATGGTCACAAAGTGACCGTAGGATTCAAAGAAGACACGTATGAGCAGGAATGGAACAACGCGTAATTTATAGATGAATGATTTCATTGATTGTTAAATGAACCAAGGTGAAAAAGGCTCTGAATGTTCAAATTTCAGGGCTTTTTTGGCTGGTCGATCCTTGGCGGAACTATGCTATAATGATAGAATTAGTTCGATATTTTATTTGCTAGATACAGGACAGGAGAGAACAAATTCAAGTGAATCAACGTAATGAACCTACTTTGTTGCTGGTAGATGGTATGGCGGTGTTGTTCCGTGCATTCTATGCAACATCTGCAAGCGGATATATCAGACGTACAAAGGCAGGCGTGCCAACCAACGCAGTATACGGATTTATCCGTTATTTTTGGGATGCGGTTCAGACCTTTGGGCCAAGTCATGTCGTATGCTGTTGGGATATGGGGGGCAAGACGTTTCGCGGTGAAGAGTATGCAGCGTACAAGGGGAACCGTCCGGAAGCTCCGGATGATCTGATTCCTCAATTTGCTCTGATTCGTGAAGTGATGGATAGTTTGAACATTCCGAATATTGGCGCTCAAGGATATGAGGCTGATGATTGCATCGGTACACTTGCCAAGTACTACACCGAGCAGACGGATATGAACGTGATGGTACTTACGGGTGACCATGATATGCTGCAACTGATTGATGACCGCACAAGCATTATTATTATGAAAAAAGGTCATGGCAATTACATGGTGTATACGCCTGAATCTCTAATGACGGAGAAACAACTGACGCCTCGTCAAGTGATTGACATGAAAGGTCTGATGGGCGATGCCAGTGACAATTATCCTGGGGTACGGGGCATTGGGGAGAAGACGGCTTTGAAACTTGTGCAGGAGTTTGGCTCCATAGAAGGCATTTTGGACAATATGGATAAACTTACCCCTTCGGTACGTAACAAGATTGAGAATGATCTCGATATGCTTCATCTGTCTCGTAAACTGGCAGAGATTCACTGTGCTGTTCCGGTAGCTTGTGCACTGGATGTATGTGAATTGCGTCTTGATCCGGATATGGTGATGGACAAGTTCGAACAACTTGAGATGAAGAGCCTGGGCTCTTGGATGGGAGTGGCAATAGGGTGAGTAGTATGCAGACAAAAAGGACGGGCAAAAAGTGGTGGACAGGGGCTATGGCCCTCGTCCTTGCTTTGCCGGTAATCCTTTCAGGAGCGGTGAGTGCTCCACAGACAGCGGATGCCAAAGCGGCAATTAGCACCAAGGTACAGAAAGTAAAAGCAGCAGGACGCAGTTTTACCGTGCAGACGGTTAGTATTCCCAAGGGTACACCAGTTACCGTAGGATTGGCGAAGAAGCAGGTCGGTCAGACCGCAACATTACCTTCGATTGTTAAGGCATATGGTGCGCAAGCGGCCATTAACGGAGCGTTTTTTGAAGCTTATAACGGAGCTCCAGATCCATACGGCATGTTAATAGCAAACGGCAAAGTTATACATATTGGAAGATACGGAACAACGATCGGGTTTAAGGAAGACGGTTCAGCCATCATGGATTCGCTTCAAGTGAGTCTGACGGGTAAAGTAACAGATAAAGAAGGGAAATCACGCAGTTGGTATGCGACCTTCATTAACCGAACACCTTCCGCGAATGCGAGTATTACGATGTTATACACGCCAGAGCGGGGATCTACAGTCGGGTTCAAAGGAGGTACGGCGGTTGTGATGGAGAAAGGGATTGTCACCAAGAAAGTACCGAACAACAATGTAGCCATTCCGAAGAATGGCTCGGTGCTGGTCTTCACGGGGAATCAGAAATCTTCGTCGGACCGCTTCACTGTTGGATCAACTGTAGAGATGAATTATAAATACACCAATGCAGCAGGCAAAGAGATCCCTTGGCAAGATGTAGTCACCGCTGTGGGTGCAGGTCCGCGTCTGGTGAAAGACGGCAAAGTTGCCGTAAATCCAACGAGTGAGGGCTTCAAGGATACCAAAATTCTCAATGCCTCCGGCGCAAGAAGCGGTATAGCCATTATGGCCGACGGTTCGGTTATGTTGGCTACCGTTTCAGGAGCGACGATCAAAGAATGGGCTGCTGTCATGCAGAAGCTTGGTGCCAAGGAGGCAATGAACCTGGATGGTGGTGCATCTTCTGGCATGTATGCTGGCGGGAAAATGCTTACTTCCCCGGGCCGCTTGTTAAGTAATACACTTGTTTTTGGTGGCTCTGTTCGTTAAAAGAAAGCTAATATGGGAGGTAGGATCAGATGACACTCACACATAACCGGAAGCCAGATGAAAGCAAAACGGCGGTATTAGCTGTAAACGTAGGGCAACTTCAGGCCTTGCCTGGCCAGAAGCGAGAAGTGATGAGTGGCATTGTGAAACATCCCATATCCAGCCCGGTCTTCCTGTCATTCACCGGAATGACAGGGGATGCCCAGGCGGATCTCGAGCATCATGGTGGGCCTGATAAGGCAGTTTGTGTATACGATTACAGTCGTTATCCGGCGCTTGAACAACTGATGGATCGCAAGCTGGACTGGGGAGCTTGTGGAGAAAATCTGACAGTTGAAGGCTGTATGGAGGAAGAAGTCCGGATTGGTGATGTGTATGAATTGGGGGAAGCCACGGTACAGGTCAGCCAGCCAAGACAGCCTTGCTTCAAGCTTGGTGCACTGTATGATTACAAAGAGCTGCCTGTTTATTTTCAGGATAGCGGGCATACCGGATTTTATTTTCGGGTGTTGCAAGAGGGCGAGGTAACTCCTTCTGCAATATTCAGACGAATAAGCACGAACCCTGAATCAATGACCATACTGGAAGCCAATCGAATTATGCATCAGGGGAAGCAGGATGCCGTTGCTATGCGTGCTTTGCTGGCCATTCCAACGTTAGCCGACAGCTGGAAGCAGACCTTATTGAAGCGATTGGCCAAGCTCGAAACTGCTGAACAGGATTAATTCATGCTCTCGTTTAGAGAACAGATTCGAAGATCCATTTTAATTTTAAACTACTTGGGAGAGTGACTAACATGACGATTTTAGGCGCAATTGAAGCTGGAGGAACCAAATTTGTATGTGGTATCGGTACGGAAGAAGGAGAAGTTATTGAGCGCGTAAGCTTTCCAACGACGACACCGGAAGAGACGATGGCTCAAGTAATCGCTTTTTTTGAAGGTAAAGGTATTGAAGCTTTGGGTGTAGGTTCATTTGGTCCAATTGATCCGATTGAAGGAAGCCCGACCTATGGTTACATCACAACAACACCCAAACCGCATTGGGGTCAGTATAACCTGATTGGTAAGCTCAAGGAGCACTTTGATGTACCGATGACGTTCGACACGGATGTAAACGGTGCTGCGCTTGGGGAAGCAACCTGGGGGGCTGCTCAAGGCCTGGATAGCTGTCTGTATATTACTGTTGGAACGGGTATTGGTGCAGGCGCAGTTGTAGGTGGCAAAATGGTCCATGGATTGTCACATCCAGAGATGGGACACATCATTGTACGCAGACATCCTGAAGATACGTATGAAGGGTTCTGTCCGTATCATGGGGACTGTCTGGAAGGGCTTGCCGCAGGTCCTGCCATCAATAAACGTTGGGAGCAACCAGCTTACGAACTGCCAGCCGATCACAAGGCCTGGGAGATTGAAGCACATTACCTGGCGCATGCTCTGATGAATTATGTATTGATCCTCACACCTCAGAAAATTGTAATGGGTGGCGGTGTGATGAAGCAGGAGCATCTGTTCCCAATGGTTCGCAGCAAACTGCAGGAATTGCTCGCTGGATACGTTCAGCATCCTGCACTGCAGTCCGAAATTGACCAGTATGTCGTTTCACCGGGACTTGGCGATAACGCAGGACTGTGTGGTTCGCTTGCGTTGGCCAAATTGGCTTTGAACAAGTAATAGCTTTACAAACAAGCAGTTGACGAATTTTTCCATTGTGGTAATATATGAGCAACAGCATAGCACGGTTAATGAGGAAGCACCTCTCTTGCATGGATTTTGCAGGAGAGGTGTTTTTTTGTGCTGCTTAATTTAGCACAATACAGACTGTGTCGAGCTGAACTATTGAAGGAGGGACAAGATATGGAAGTCATTTTCATGAACAGATTATCCAGAATGTCAGATCAGAATGAAGAACATGCCCAGCTATGGATCGGTGAAGAAGAAGGAGCGTGGCATCTGGGATGGAGCCGATATGAGGAAGGAGATCGTACGGATGCCATCTGGTATGCTGGCAGTTCGTGGGACGAGCTGTTACATGTGTATCGTCATCAGTTAGCCATACAGATGGGCGAAGGATATCGTCCGTTGCTGCAAGGTTTGTTTAACGAAAATGATGATTTGAAGTCGCGCAGTTATGGCGGTCAGCGTCTTCATTGTTACAGTGAATTATATGGCAATGAGGGGCTGTATATGGACCTGTGCATATGGCGCAGGAAGAGAGCAGCGTCTGACCGGAAGGCCCCCTATTTTATTGCAACGAACCGGTTGTTACGAATGATCAGTGCATTTGTTCCACAAACCATCGATGAATTGATGCAACTGCCTGGCGTAGGAGAGAGCAAGGCTTCTGAGTACGGAGCTGAATGGTTGGAGCTTACGAATAGACTGGAACGTTCCACATCTTTTCCGCTAGATTGGGTGTACTCAGTTCTGAAGGAACAAGAATATGAGAGCTGGCTGTACAAACAGAGAGAGCAGAAATACAAGCAGGAGCTAGACAGATTTACCACACGGAAGCAGGTACTTGAAGGGATGAAAGAAGGATATACGTTAGAGGAGATCGTGAATCGTTCCGGATTGTCCCGTCGGGAGCTAATTGAACTGTTAGAGGCACTGGATTTGGAGGGGTATGACACAGATTGTCTACTTGATGCGGAGCTTGCTGTCATGCCCGAAGAGGAGCAAGAGGCGGTATGGAGTGCCTACGAGGAGCTGGGAGATACGTTCCTGAAGCCCGTGTTACATAAGGTGTATGGAGAAGAAAAGCCTGGGGGGAGCAACCTGGAACAGGTCTACGAAAGACTGCGCATGATTCGAATCCGGTTTCGTCGACATACAGAGACGGAGCAAAATGCAGGCTAGATTGGAAATAGGACGTTAGTTGTCATACAGGTTGTCATACATTAAGCGAATAATAAAAAAAAAGACGAGGCGTTTCTCCAAATGTGGAGCGCTTCGTCTTTTGCTATTTCAAACCCAATCTTTTTTGCGGAAAATAAAGAACATGCTCAGGCCCAGTGTAACCATCAGGCCAATGACCACAAAATAACCATACTTCCAGTCCAACTCAGGCATGTTCGTGAAGTTCATCCCATAGATGCCAGTGATAACGGTCAGCGGCATGAACACCGTGGTAATGGCGGTGAACACACGCATGATTTCATTCGCACGGTTGGCGATACTGGATTGGTAAGCTTCTCGTAAGTTCCCCATCAAGTCGCGATAGGTCTCAAAGGTTTCGGATATTTTCACAGCATTCTCATAAATGTCACTGAAATACTTCTGCAGTTGATCATCAATAAGACGCAGATCTTTTTTATTGAGTGTGTTAATGACCTCTTTCTGAGGTCCAAGCACTTTCTTCAGCCACAAAATCTCACTGCGCAACCCGATAATCTCATTCAGATGAGATTTCTTGGTATGCATCAGAATGTCCTCTTCAAGCTTCTCGATGCGCGCTTCGATTCGGTCACCGACAGTGAAATAATTATCAACAATCAAGTCAACCAGCAGATAAAGCAGCTTATCAGGCGTACTGATTTCCTGTTCCCATAGGATCGGTTTCAATGTCCGCAATTCGCTGACTTTCTGTTTGGTCACACTGATAATAAAGTGTCTGCCAAGGAACAAGTTGACGGCACGTAAAAAAATCTCTTCATCATCAAAACGAATGCTATTAATAACAATAAAATAATGGCTCTCATAAATTTCAATCTTCGGACGTTGTTCTTCGTCACTCAAACAGTCTTCCACGGCCAGATCATGCATCATGAACAGCGGTTGAAGTACCGCCAAATCGTCTACGTCCGCATCAATCCAGTAAAACCCCTCCGCTGGTGGAGTCAGCGCTTGCTGAATGTCGTCCACCGGAATAAATACACCGTTATTTACCAACCGGATTTTCATTATTCATCTACTCCTTCTGCACCCGCCAAATGGGCGGATTTCATCAATATGGGCGCAAAAAGAACAGATCAGCCGGTCGGCAGCGGAGCCTGGAAGTCAGGACTGCGTTCGCTCTATAATCAAACGGAAGTAACGTCCCGCTGCCGGCATGCTGATATCAATTCTCTATGCAGTTTGTCGGAATTCGGCTGCCAGTCAGGCCTCGGGTCGCCATCCATTGAATATGTCACCTCTCACATAAGGGTTTATAACACTTGTCTAGTATACCGCTGGTACAGGGTCCTTTCAAGCGCAAAAATGTGTCGATTTCGCGCCCTGGAGCAGTGTATGACAACGGATGATGAACGGTTCCGATCCTGAGGAACAGACATTGAACTACACCTTGACGTGAGGGGATTAATGTCTTAAAGTAAAAGGTGAACCACACTAGTTTTTACAATTGAATAAAGCGAAATCTTATCAAGAGTAGGTGGAGGGACTGGCCCGATGAAACCCGGCAACCGGCGGTATACCGCACGGTGCTAATTCTTGCAGCGACCAAGTGTCCAAGTGACACTGTTGTAACTGAGAGATGAGAGAGGCGCATATCTATTTACATATGACCTTTCTCGGAATCCGAGGAAGGTCTTTGTTATATGCACCGACTTCTCAGCAGTGATTTTCGCTAAGGAACTTGAGCTTGCCGCCAGCAATGTGGTTGCAATTCAGCGCCTGCAGGCAAGCTCATGGCAGCCTATAACTGTACGGATGCGAATCGTATCGAATCCGCAGTGGCTGCATCTATTTATGCACAAGGAGGAGTTAGAAACACCATGCCAATCAAAATTCCAGACACACTGCCTGCCAAGGAAGTACTTGCAGGAGAGAACATCTTTGTCATGGACGAGACATCTGCTTACCAGCAGGACATTCGTCCACTACGTATCGCTATATTAAACCTGATGCCCACAAAGGAAACGACAGAAACTCAATTGCTTCGTCTGGTGGGTAACACACCAATTCAGGTAGATATCGTTCTGGTTCATCCGAAGTCTCATACGTCCAAGAATACTTCCCAGGAATATTTGGACTTGTTCTACAAAACCTTTGATGAGATTGAACACCGCCGTTTTGACGGCATGATCATTACAGGCGCTCCTGTAGAGCAAATGGACTTTGAAGACGTGAATTATTGGAAAGAAATCCAGGAGATCTTCGAATGGACCAAAACCAATGTAACTTCGACCATGCATATATGTTGGGCTTCCCAAGCGGGTTTATACCATCATTTTGGAGTTCCCAAAGTTCCATTGGATGAAAAATGTTTTGGCGTATTCTCACATACGATCAACAGATCCAATGTGCAGTTGCTGCGCGGATTTGATGAAGTATTCAACGTCCCGCATTCCCGCCATACGGAAGTGCGGCGTGAAGATATTGAAAAAAATGAAAACCTTGAAATATTGGCTGAATCTGAGGAAGCGGGTATTTTCCTGGTTGCTACCAAAGACGGCAAACAGATTTTTGCAACCGGACATGCTGAGTATGACCCTCTTTCATTGAAATGGGAATATGACCGTGATGCAGCTAAAGGCATGGACATTGCGCTGCCTAGACATTATTTCCCGAATGACGATCCTTCCCGTGTTCCCCCGGCCACTTGGCGGGCACATGCAAACTTATTATTCTCTAATTGGCTCAATTACTATGTGTATCAAGAGACACCTTACGATATTGGTCCGCAAATCTAATCGACATTACAGGAGGATGCTGCAATGGAAGACAATAAGTTGAAAATCGAAAGTCGATTGGCCCAAATTGGGTCTATCAATGAACCGGTAACGGGCGCCATTAATTTTCCGATCTATCAATCCACTGCGTTTCGCCACCCAAAGCTTGGACAAAGCACGGGATTTGATTATATTCGTACGACCAATCCAACCCGTAAAGTGTTGGAAGAAGCAGCGGCAGCGTTGGAATCCGGTGATGCAGGTTTTGCCTGTAGCTCCGGCATGGCTGCTTTGCAAACGATTTTCGCTTTATTTGGACAAGGGGATCATCTGATTGTATCGCTGGATCTGTACGGCGGAACGTATCGGTTGCTTGAACGCATCCTGTCTCGATTTGGTGTGACGGCAAGTTACGTAGATACCAATGACCTAGCAGCTCTGGAAAGTATTCGTCAGCCGAATACAAAAGCGGTATTTATTGAGACACCAACCAATCCACTAATGATGATTACGGATGTGGAAGCGGTATGCTCCTGGGCCAAGAGCCATAACTTGCTGACCATTGTGGATAATACACTACTGACTCCGTTCTTCCAGCGTCCAATTGAACTCGGTGCTGATATCATTATCCATAGTGCCACGAAGTATCTGGGTGGTCATAATGATGTACTTGCCGGATTAATTATTACCAAAGGGGAAGAATTGTCGGCCGAAATGGCATTCCTGCACAATTCTATTGGAGCAGTGTTGTCTCCAAGCGACTCCTATCAGCTGATGAAAGGCATGAAGACACTCGCTCTTCGCATGGAGCGGCATGAGTATAATGCTTTGACGATTGCCAAGTACCTTTTGGAGCACCCAGCCGTTAATGAAGTGTATCATCCTGGTTTGTCGGATCATCCCGGATTTGAAATACAAAATAAACAATCCAGTGGAAATACAGGCATTTTCTCTTTCAAAGTAAAGGATGCTCGTTATGTTGAACCGTTGCTTCGTCACATCAAACTGATTGCTTTTGCGGAAAGCCTCGGGGGTGTAGAGTCATTGATGACTTATCCTGCGGTACAGACCCATGCGGATATTCCGATTGAAATTCGTGACGCTGTAGGTGTAGATGACCGTCTGTTGCGCTTCTCTGTAGGGATCGAGCACGCCGAAGATCTGATTGCCGATCTGGGCAATGCACTCACAGCTGCACAGCAGGAGATAGAAGGGGGAACGCATCATGAGTGAGCAAAACAATAATGCCAACAATCATGAACGGAATGTTCATTCCGACCTGAAGTTCGATACCAAGCTGCTGCATTTCGGTGATGAAATCGATAAAACCACCGGGGCTTCCAGTGTGCCAATTTACCAGGCCTCCACATTCCATCATTTTGATATTTTTAATCCACCTCAACATGATTATAGTCGTTCCGGTAACCCGACTCGTCAGGCATTGGAGGATTACATTACATTATTGGAGGGTGGGGCACGCGGATTTGCCTATTCCTCAGGCATGGCTGCCATCTCCAGTGTGTTCATGATGTTCTCGGCAGGCGATCACATGATTGTGACGGAAGATGTATATGGAGGAACGTATCGACTGCTTACTTCCATTCTGAGCCGGATGCAGATTGAGACTACCTTTGTGGATATGACCAATATTGATGAAGTGAAGGCAGCGCTCAAACCGAATACGAAGGCAGTCTATATGGAAACACCATCCAACCCGACACTTCGGATCACGGATATTGCTGCAGTCACCTCCTGGGCACAGGAACATGAGTTAATCTCCATTCTCGATAACACCTTCATGACGCCTTATTACCAACGGCCGATCGAGCTCGGGGTAGATATTGTCGTACATAGTGCGACCAAGTTCCTTGGCGGACACAGTGATGTGCTGGCAGGTTTAGCCGTTGCTCGTACGGATTCATTGGGTACACAGCTAAAACAATTGCAGAATGGACTTGGAACCGTGCTCGGGGCTCAGGAATCCTGGCTGCTGATGCGTGGTATGAAAACCTTGGGTGCGCGTATGGCACACAGTGAACAGAGCACAGCGAAGCTGGCTGCATGGCTTAGTGGACGCAGTGATATTACGGCTGTATTTTATCCGGGACTGCTGGATCATCCCGGCCGTGAAGCTCATGAACGTCAGTCAAGCGGATACGGCGCTGTCGTGTCGTTTGACGTAGGCTCAGGCGATCGGGCCAAGGCTGTACTTAATCGTGTGAAATTGCCAATTGTTGCCGTGAGTTTGGGTGCGGTTGAAAGTATCTTGTCTTATCCTGCGATGATGTCTCATGCGGCTATGCCGGCTGAGGTTCGCCGTGATCGGGGTATAACTGACGGATTACTGCGCTTCTCGGTTGGTCTGGAAGACATCGATGACCTGATTGCAGATCTGGATCAGGCACTTCAGGACTCGTAGAGTCGATAGTATTGAAACTCGGGTGTTAGAGCCCGCTGAAAAAGAAATGAAATAGATGGCATATGTAAACATTTTTATTGATTTTTAAAGCACCTTCTCATAAGGTGCTTTTTTTCACATGTAACCTGTGTTACGATATGTGGAGTACAGAAATGCGATGTTGCCACCAAAACTTTCATCTATATGAGCAAGTTGGGACGGATCGTGATTATATTTTCTCTTCATGAGGGAGGCTTTTTTACGATGAGTACGGTAGACCGTATCTTAGATAAAGCCCTTCGGGGCGAACGTTTGGACTTGGAAGACACGATTCAGCTGTTTGAATCAAATGAAGTAGACAAAATCGGGGCCGCCGCCAATGTGATTGTAAAACGCATGCACCCCGAACCATACAGAACATTTGTAATTGGGCGTAACGTCAACTACACGAACGTGTGTGATGTGTACTGCCGTTTTTGTGCTTTCTACCGCAGACCTGGCTCTGACGAAGGATATGTACTTCCCGATGAAGTCATCTTCCAGAAGATCCAAGAAACCGAAGACGTGAATGGTACTGAGATTCTGATGCAAGGCGGAACGAATCCGAATCTGCCGTTTAGCTATTACACTGACCTGCTCAAAGCGATCAAGGAGCGTTTCCCTAATATTACAATGCACTCCTTCTCGCCGGCCGAAATTATGAAAATGGTTGAAGTGTCCGACGGTCTTACTTTGGAAGAGGTTGTACGTGCAATTCACGAAGCGGGACTCGATTCTCTGCCTGGTGGTGGTGCGGAAATCCTGGATGACCGTACACGCCGCAAAATCAGCCGTTTGAAAGGTTCATGGCGCGATTGGATGGACGTTATGCAGACAGCTCACCGTATCGGTATGAACACAACGGCAACGATGGTTATCGGCCTTGGTGAAACGATGGAAGAGCGCGCACTGCATCTGCTTCGTGTACGTGAAGCTCAGGATGAGTGCATTGCGAACAAGTATGATTCCGAAGGATTCCTGGCGTTCATTCCTTGGACATTCCAACCGGATAATACGAATCTGAAGCTGGAGCGTCAGACGCCAGAAGAGTACCTGAAGACGGTAGCGATCAGTCGACTGGTGTTGGACAACATCAAAAACATTCAATCCTCATGGGTAACGATGGGACCTGAAGTCGGCAAAAAATCACTCGAATTTGGCTGCAATGACTTTGGTAGCACCATGATTGAAGAGAACGTGGTATCTGCTGCAGGCGCAACGTACAAAGTCAACATTGGTTCCATTACGCAACTGATTCGGGAGTCCGGTTATATTCCAGCACAGCGTAACACAAGATATGACATCCTGCGGACGTTTGATGAGAATAATGCCATTCAACAAGATTTTGTAATGCAGAACTAATATTTATTTTTATAGTACATCACGCTGATGAATTGAATGGATAAGAATCATTCAGTCAGTTTGGATATGAATCATTCAGTCAGTTTGGATATGAAGTCCGTTGATTACTCTTTAAGGGGGAATCGGCGGACTTTTTAATTTCACTTCACACCAAGCGATTATTCACAGATCATCAAACAGTACATATTACGCATTTGGCGATATTTTAGTTTGAAATTCAACTGTTACAATGAAAGGACACGTGAGTAAGCAGACATGCTGGGAAGGGGCAGGCCGATGAAAACAAGAAGACTTGGGAAGACGGAATTGGAAGTACCTGTACTGAGCTTTGGAGCATCCTCTCTAGGTTCGGTATTTCGTGATATTGACCGAGGAGAGGGTGTTCGTACGGTTCACGCCGCTGTAGATGCAGGGATGAACTATATAGATGTTTCGCCCTATTATGGATTAACGAAGGCTGAATCGGTGCTTGGAGAAGCCATCCGTAGTTTGCCACGTAGCTCGTTGACGTTGTCGACCAAGGCTGGACGTTATGGGGAGAATGCATTTGATTTTTCGCGTAAGCGGATACATGATAGTGTACAAGAGAGTCTGGATCGACTGCATACCGATTATATCGACATCCTGTTCTTGCATGACATCGAGTTTGTCCCGGCCGATATTATTATTGAAGAAGCTTTCCCAACCTTGCTTCGCCTGAAAGAGCAGGGAGTCATTCGCCATGCAGGAATTTGTGGATTACCGCTGCGGTTATTCGAAACGGTATTGTCACAGATTGATGCCGACGCCATCATTTCCTACTGCCATTATGCATTAAATGATACTTCACTGCTGTCCTTGCTGCCCCTTTTGGAAAAGAAAGAAGTTGGCCTTGTGAATGCTTCGCCTCTTTCTATGGGCTTATTAAGCACAAGAGGAGCTCCTGCCTGGCACCCGGCAGATGATCGCGTGAAGCAGGTCTGCCTGCAAGCGGCGCGGTTCTGCGCGGAACAGGGCCGTGATATTGCGAAGCTTGCCGTGCAGTTTGCAACAGCCAATGAACGGATTCCAACAACACTGGTCAGCAGTGCAAGTGAACATAATATCCGCAACAATGCAGCCTGGATTGAGGAACCATTAGACCAGGAACTGTTATCGGAGGTGCTCCGAATCCTGGCTCCGGTTCATAATGAGAGCTGGGCCAGCGGCCGTCCTGAATATAACATTGAACATAACATGAAGTCACAAGCATCATCGAAGGGGGAACAGGAATGAGAGCAGTTATATGTGAAGAAATAAATCGTTTGGCGTTACGAGACATACCTGAACCCGAAAGAACCGAGAATCAGGCGCTGGTTACTATCCGACGAATTGGAATTTGCGGCACAGATTTGCATGCCTACAGAGGCAATCAGCCTTTTTTCACCTATCCTCGTGTATTGGGTCATGAGCTTGCAGGGATTATTGAAGAAATCGGGGAGAATGAAGCGGGTCTGAAGAAGGGAGATCAGGTTAGTATTATTCCCTATTTGCATTGTGGGCATTGTATCGCCTGTCGATCAGGGAAAACGAATTGTTGTGTGTCCATGCAGGTGATGGGTGTACATGTGGACGGCGGCATGCGAGAGAGAATCGTTGTGCCTGTCTCCCATCTGATCCAAGCTGAAGGACTTACATTGGATGAAACAGCGATGGTAGAACCGCTCAGTATTGGTGCTCATGCTGTCAGAAGAGCAGCTCTAAGGCCTGGTGAACAGGTTGTTGTCATTGGAGCTGGACCGATTGGTCTGGGTGTGATGGCATTTGCCAAACAGGCGGGTGCTCGGGTCATTGCTATTGACCGGAATCTGGACAGGCTGGAACTTAGCCGCACGTGGGCGGGAGTGGATGCTTTGGTTCAGGCCAATGAACAAGCGGCACAGCAAGTTGCTAAAATCACGAATGGGGACTATGCGACGGCTGTCTTTGATGCAACAGGAAATATGAAATCGATGAATGATGCGATCCAGTATGTGGCTCATGGTGGACAATTAATCTTTGTTGGACTGGTCAAAGCTGATATTTCCTTTCATGATCCAGACTTTCACAAGCGGGAGATGAGTATCCTGGGCAGCCGAAACGCCACACGGGAAGATTTTGAACAGGTCATGTCGATCTTGCGGGAAAAGAAGTTGAACATGGATGGCTACATTACACACCGGACGAGTTTTGATCAATTGCCTGATTCGATCGACACATGGTTACAACCGGATTCGCATGTAGTGAAAGCAATAGTAGAGTTATAAAAAGAATAACTGAAAAAAACTCTCTCTGATCCTGAATGAATGGTTAACATCCATAGGGACCAGTGAGAGTTTTTGTTTGCCTAGCCTATAGGAATCTTGATTATTTTTCCGGGTTCGTCACAATACCTGCATGTGGATCAATATGACGCACAATGGATTTGAGCCAGATCATTTCGAGGAAATGAATCTCATAGTAGAGCGCTCCCGGAACGTGTTGGATCCAACCTTCAGCGACAGCTGGATGCCCTGGATCCGTTGAAGCAGCCAATGTTCCAGGTTCACGGCGCAGCCGTTTACGGATGGCTTTTTCAACTTGAGCGCTTTGTGTGGTTAAAATACATATTTTGCGCTTAGCTGTGAATCCGCGGAATGCAATATATACCATTTCATATGCAATGAGATAAGCAATTACCGAGTACATCGCTTGATCCCAACCGAAGACAACACCAGCCGCGGTTAGAATCAACAAGTTGAGCAGCATGATTATTTTTTCGATAAGCATCCGTTTCCCGCTAAATACACGTTCAGGTGGACGGGAGGACGGATCACCGATTTCCAGCGTATCCAGTGTCCCACCATACCGCACGACTAGACCGATTCCTAGACCGAGACATAATCCGCCAAACATGGCGGCAGCCAGCGGGTGCTCGACAAGCGGCGGCATGGGATGAAGCACAATGGCACCAATCGAAAAGACAACCAAACCCAGAACAGTGACCAGTACGAATTTCTTTTGCACGAGTCTATAGGACAGAAAGATAAACGGAACGTTGAACAAAAACAGGAATAAACCAATCCTCATTTCGGTCCAGTGGGCGAACAACGAAGAGATACCTGTAATGCCTCCAATAATGATCTTATTGGGATGTAGAAACAATTCAAGTCCCACGGAGGCCAGAATTCCACCCGCTATTACAAACAATAAATTCAACATGCGACGGGCAGATGATAATCTGGTCTTGGCGGTTTGTGGCACCGGATTAGCCGATATCAGAGGTGCTTTCATAGGTCACCCTCCTTAGTGCGGCTTTCGAGCCATTCTCCCTGGGTTAGTCACAGAAAGATCGGCATAAGAGCCGCGAAGTACGTTAGTGTGTCTGTTCTGTACAGACATAAGGAATTATCCTTCTTTCTGCAGAACCTTTGGTTCTTCTTTCTTTTTCCGAGGATCCTTGAACTTGAATATTTTATCCAATAAACGGAATACATGTTTGGACTCTTTGGTTAATAAAGGACCCAGAATGGCCAGAATTAGGACATAGAGCGCGGCAAACGGTTGAATCATTGGCAACAGTCCCCCGGCTTTACCCATGTTGGCCAAGATGATGGAAAATTCACCCCGTGACACAATGGTTAATCCAATATTCGCCGATGCTTTGGGCGATAGTCCTGCACTGCGTCCGGCCATCATACCTGCCAGGAAGTTACCGAACAATGTAATAACAACTGCGATCAGAGCTAACCATACGGCTTCGCCACCCAAGGACAACGGATCAATGGACAATCCAAAGCTGAAGAAGAAGATTGCTCCGAAGAAGTCACGGAACGGTAGAATCAAGTGCTCAATCCGTTTCGCGTGTTCTGTTTCAGCAAGCACCAGACCAACCAGTAATGCACCAATCGCTTCGGCAACATGAATGGTTTCAGAGAAGCCGGCTACTAGGAACAAGGCTCCGAATACAACGAGAGAGAATAGCTCATTCGATCGAATCTTAAGCAATTTGTTTAGTAGCGGTGTTGCTTTGCGTCCAAGGATAATCACGATAAGCATGAATCCGAGAGCAATAAGTGCGGACATGATGACGCCTCCGATGGAGGATGAATCACTAAGCACAAGTCCGGACAAGATCGAGATATATACAGCGAGGAATACATCTTCGAACATAATAATACCCAATATCATCTCTGTTTCAGGATTGGCCGTTCGTTTCAAATCCACGAGTACCTTGGCCACGATGGCACTGGAAGAGATGGTAGTTATACCTGCGATAATAAGTGCTTCTGCAACTGGGAAACCGGACATAAAACCGAATATTAATCCCAGCGTGAAGTTAATCCCAATATAGATAGACCCGCCGACTGCAATGGATTTACCCGATTTGATCAAACGACCAACCGAGAATTCCAGCCCTAGATAGAAGAGCAGGAAGAGAATACCAATGCGGCCCATAAACTCAATAAACGGCTGACTTTCAATGAAACGGAAGTCCAGATGCCAGATTTTCATAGCATGTGGCCCAACAGCCATCCCGATCAGAATATAAAACGGAACGACCGAAAATCTTAGTTTTGCCGATAAAAGGCCGGCTGCCGCAATGAGCACAAGGGCCAGACCTACTTCGAATATCAAATGATCCATCTATTTACCCCCTTCCAGTCAGGAGGAGGGATTTAAACAGTTTCTGCTGATTGCGTTCGCCAACGGCTACTACCGTGGACTCTGCACTAATCACGACCTCCGGACCGGGGCTGATATGTTTTTTGTGATTCTTCTCTACAACGGCAATAACCGTTGCCCCTGAGTTTTGACGTACGTCCAGTTCACCAATAGATTTACCGATACATCCGTAGGATGGCTCGATTTTGTACCATTCAATAATCAGATCGTCAAACGTTACTTCAATATTTTCAAGCTGCTTTGGTTTATAGGTCAATCCACCAACGATGGCAGCAATCTGTCTTGCTTCATAGTCATCAAGTGTAATCATGGAGATGCTTTGGTCTGGATCATCGTACTCAAAATGGTACATTTCCCGGCGACCGTCATCGTGAATAATGACAATAATTTTATCTCCACTGCTCGTTTCAATCTGAAATTTCTTGCCGATTCCCGGCAAATCTGTTTCGCGTACATCCATGGATAGTATGCCTCCTTAAATTGAGGGCTGGCCACAGAAGACAGGCTTATTTCCCGAAAATAGAATGAACAGCTGCACTTAGGAACATTAAATGATGCGGGTAAACAGAGCCAGGGACTCCTGACACACAGCCTTGTGTTGTGAATTTTTAATGAAAATGGGGATAACAAAATAGATGCTAACAAATAGGTGTTGCCAATAAGGCTGATCGATATCTAACATTTGCTAAAAGGGTTAAAAGTTATGCACAAGCACACCGTCTTTCAGACAGAGGTGTCTCCATGCAAAGCAACCTAAAATACGGTGTAAAGGCTAGTTAAGAGCGTTCACGTATTTTGGTGCTATAGGGGTGGGAGATACATACATACTGGTGAATTTGATGGGTAGCAGAAATAATCTGCGTTTAAACAGACAAATCAACGGTTTAAAGGGTAGACGCGGTGTAGGAATTCGCAGCATTAGCAACAAAGCGAGCACAAGAAAGACAGGTTTGTTATGCGTGACCGCAATCAACTTCGACATGACTTGTGGGTATTTGCGAATGGCAGGTTTCTGCTGAGACTCCAATGTGTGGACAAGCACTTCCTTGTTGGAAGTCGTCTCAACGGTTACCTCGACAGCGGATTCCGACTGCATCGGAATAGGGAAGGACAACGCTTGGAATACGCACAAAATGATAATAAAAGCGTAACGGAGTATTCTTGGTTGTTGTCTCATTTTGGCTTCCCCCCTTTTCCGTGAAACATACTGTTATAAAAATAATAACACATTTTTGTCTTAACTCCAAACAGATTGATAATATACTGAGAAATCATGACACGCTTTCCATCAATCCGCTTCGTATATCCCTATCAGCCTTGCCATATACTTTGAACAGGAAGGAAAGGAGTGATTCTTATGGAACTGTTCGCCGTATGGACCGATGTATCAGGGCAGGAGGAAGCGGATCAATTTTATCGTTGTGTGAAGGAAAAAACCAAAGGTTTACATATAAGCAAAAGAGGATTTCGGCTCACCTTCAAACATAATGACGGAAGAGCGGCCTGGGTATGCAGAGGCAATGAGAATCACGCTGACTTCCAGCAGTGGCTGCCTCAGATCAGTGATTTGCTTGCCACTGGACTTGCAGATTACATCATGGATACACGTGAACGTATTATGGTGGAAGAGATGATCTCAAAGGCCTGCTCAGTCATGGATGAACATGAGGTGGAGAAGGTAAATCGGATATGCATGCCTTTATTATTCAATGGAGACTTGGATCAGCCAGGCCTGCGCGAGCGTCGCCGTACCACTTTGGCCAATGGTTTGAAGCAAGATTTGGAAGAGGTGCATTTTTTTCATCTTGAAGGCATTCTTAATTTCCGGATTCGGCCATATAAGCAGGAACTTCATGAGCTCGTAGAATATGCGCTGGATGAATTCTGGATGGATCGTCAATATGAAGAGTTTATGGGGCTGCTCAAATATTTTGTGTTTTTTCAGGAGGCGAAAGTACCTCTTGTACATTTGATACACAAAGGTTTGCATGAATTTCAAGTATTGGATGCTGCGCTTAATGTGCTGCCCGTACAAAAGGATGAACAGGTCGTTGTAGAGATGCCTGGACTTGAATTGGAAATGGATATCGAAGACATGATCGTGAGTACGCTGATCTCCATCTCGCCTGAAAAGGTCATGCTGCATACACGCACTCCAGATCTGCCTATCATCTCTACGATCCGTCAGATCTTTGAAGACAAGGTGCAATTATGCCATCATTGCCCTGAGTGTGAAGTGCTGCGCTCCGGATTGTTGACAGGTCTTGACGCAAGTGATATCGGCAATTATAATAACTGTTGATCCATGATATTTATTTGAGGTTGTTATGGAACAATAAACAAAAGCGTTGACAAAGACAAGAACCATACGCACGGTGAGTGCAGAGAGAGGGAACTAGGCTGAAATTTCCTCCGGATGCCACGTTTGGTTTACCCCTTTGTAGCTGCAGTTTTGAAAATGGATATAAATGTTGCCTCTATAATACAGGTAGTCATCCATGAGTAAGGATATGCCGGGTCATGCCCGTTACCGTCATGCCAATGAGGGCTGTACTTCCAATACGGATGAAGCAGCTGAATTAGGGTGGAACCACGAGAGTATACAACACTCGTCCCTTTGCCGGGACGGGTGTTTTTTGCGTTCCTTTGCAAAAAAATTGCAGGAACAGCAATAGATTATCCATCCATGATCATGTATGGACAGAGGTTGAATTTACAGGAGGAATGAGACAAATGGCAGTTAACATTAAACTACCCGATGGTTCTGTTCGTGAGTATGCCGACGGAAGCAGCATTGAAGATGTGGCCGCTTCGATCAGCAGCGGACTTCGCAAAAATGCCGTAGCCGGCAAACTGGATGGAATCGTAGTGGACTTGTCCACAACACTTCATGAGGGAGCATTGGTGGAGATCGTAACACTGGATTCACCAGAAGGTCTGGAAGTGATGCGTCACAGTACAGCTCACTTGCTCGCTCAAGCTGTGAAGCGTTTATATGGAAACAAAGAGGTACATCTCGGCGTTGGTCCTGTCATTGAAGATGGTTTCTACTATGATATGGATCTGGAGCAACCGCTTAATCCCGAAGATCTGCAAAAGATCGAGAAGGAAATGGAACGTATTGTTAATGAGAACTTGCCGATTGTACGTAAGGAAGTTAGCCGCGAGGAAGCAATCAAAATCTTCGAAGAAGTGGGCGATCCTTACAAGCTCGAATTGATTCGTGACTTACCAGAAGACAGTGTTATCACTATTTATGAGCAAGGTGAATTCTTCGACTTGTGTCGTGGACCACACGTACCATCCACCAGCAAAATCAAAGTATTCAAACTGATGAATGTTGCCGGTGCTTACTGGCGTGGAGACAGCAAAAACAAAATGCTGCAACGTATTTACGGTACAGCTTTTGTGAAAAAAGCACAGCTTGATGAGCATTTGCACTTCCTGGAAGAAGCTCGTAAACGGGATCACCGTAAACTGGGTAAGGAACTCGAAATCTTCACATTCTCCCAACTGGTTGGACAAGGTCTGCCAATCTGGTTGCCTAATGGTGCCAAGCTGCGCCGGACGTTGGAGCGTTATATCGTGGATTTGGAAGAGAGCCTCGGATATCAGCATGTGTACACACCGGTGCTGGGTAATGTTGAATTGTACAAAACATCCGGTCACTGGGAGCACTATCAGGAAGACATGTTCCCGAAAATGGTTATGGACAATGAAGAACTCGTTCTTCGTCCGATGAACTGTCCTCACCACATGATGGTGTACAAGTCCAGCATGCACAGCTACCGTGATCTGCCGATCCGGATTGCCGAGCTTGGCATGATGCATCGTTACGAAATGTCGGGCGCGTTGACAGGTCTGCACCGTGTACGTGCGATGACGCTGAACGACTCTCACATATTCGCACGCCCGGATCAGATCAAGGAAGAGTTCGCTCGTGTTATTGAGCTGATTCAAACAGTTTATAAAGATTTCGGCATTCACGAATATCGTTTCCGTTTGTCCTATCGCGATCCTCAGGATACCGAGAAATACTTCCAGAATGACGAGATGTGGGAGATGTCCCAACGCATGTTGCGTGAAGTTGTGGAAGAACTCAACCTTCCATTCTATGAAGCAGAAGGCGAAGCGGCATTCTATGGTCCAAAACTGGATGTTCAGATCAAGACAGCACTGGGCAAAGAAGAGACATTGTCTACCGTTCAATTGGACTTCCTCTTGCCAGAGCGGTTTGAGCTTGAATATGTGGGAGATGATGGGCAGAAACATCGTCCGGTCGTTATCCACCGCGGTGTAATCAGTACGATGGAGCGTTTCACTGCATTCTTGCTGGAGAACTTTGCAGGGGCTCTGCCACTGTGGTTGTCTCCTGTACAGGCAAAGGTTATTCCGGTATCCGGCAACTTCGACGACTACGCACGTGAAGTGGAAGCGAAGCTGAAACGTGCAGGCATCTCTGCTGAAGCGGATCTGCGTAACGAGAAGCTTGGTTATAAAATTCGTGAAGCACAGCTTGAGAAAATGCCTTACATGTTTGTCGTTGGTGAAAATGAACGTAATGCAGAAGGCGTATCTGTGCGGAAACGTGGAGAAGGCGATCTCGGCATGAAACCTGTGGACGAAATTGTAGCCCAGCTCAAAGAAGAGATTGCAACAAGACTGGTGTAATCCAGAATTGTGGTTCTATAATAGAAAACCGTTTGAATCATATTGGAGTAATCCGATGGTTCAGACGGTTTTTTTTGTTGTTTTCAGGTTTTCTGGACATCCGGTTTAGAAGCCTTAACCAAGAAAAGTATAGAATTTTTTCATTTTGGAAAACCTTTGCAGTAAGGGGGAGGTTCTATAATGAAAAAGCAATTCTTAATTCAAAAGAAAAACATAAGGTTCATCATCTCTTGCTGTGTGGTGATCACCGGAGTAGTCTTGGGCTGGAATCAGGTAGAAGCATATACCTTCGAAGAGGAAAATGAAGTCATGTATGTGGAGAATCGGCACAGCGAAACTTCTGGAGAGCTTGAAGGCGTACATTCTGAAACGGCAGTTTATGAATATAGCGATCAGGCTCAACTCACAACCTTGGTCTATATGGGGTTTTTATGGTCTCCACAGCCTATTGTTATTCCACGGCCGGAAGTTCCGGAGAAGCAGACCGGAGTTGACCCATCCATGCCGGTGCTCGCTCCACGTACAGAACAGGTGTTGGACACGCATAAAGTGACGGCTACCGGATACACTGCAGGTGTGGAATCAACCGGAAAAGGTCCAAAACATCCTCAATACGGAATCACGTATTCAGGTGTAAAGGTGCGCCGTGATAAAGAAACGGTCTCAACGATTGCAGCTGATCCGAAGCTGTTCCCACTGGGTTCCATTTTATATATTCCCGGTTACGGTTACGGCATCGTTGCAGACACGGGCTCGGCGATCAAGGGCAATAAAATTGATCTTTATTTCCCTACAACAAAGCAAGTGTATAAAGAATGGGGCAAAAAGGACGTCGAAGTACAGGTGATCAAACAAGGTGCTGGAAAATGCACTGAAAAAATGCTGGAAGAATTATCGGAAGCCATCGATGTGTACAAATCCGTACCCGATTCATGGCTGGACAAGGCCGTATAATGATGATGAATTTTAATACATGAATAACGCACGCGCACTCTTCACATAATACTCTCTGGGGACGAACCCCGCGTTGCAGACATGCAATGTAAATATGAAGAGAGAGGTGATCGTCGTGGCTAAGAAATCTCAAGGTTCACAAACGCCAAACGAGAAGTACAATGCAGAGTTTGGAGAAGAGAATGCAGCAAGCAAAGTGAAACAATCGCACCAAAACAAAGTGAAGGATAACTTCCAAACACCTGATGAAAAATACAATGCTGAGTTCGGTACTGAGAACACAGGCAAATCACAAAAGTAAATCAATGCACAGACACCTTGGAGAATTTCTCCAGGGTGTTTTTAATATTTTACATAAATACCCTTCCGTCTCGGTCTGGAGACTGAGATCAATTCCATCTGCCGCCGCTGTTAACCAATCCTTGTCTGATGTAAACTGGATACAGAATACAGACAAAGGAGACATGAGCGATGAAACGATCTACGCGGGACCGCTGGTGGGTTGGCATTCCTCTTATTGCGATTGGCGCAATAATATTGTTCAGGCAATTGGGATATGACATAGATATCGGATACATGTTCAGAACATATTGGCCGTTATTTTTGATTTGGTGGGGTGTAAAAGGTATAACCGAAATTCGGCGCAATGGGAGTCATGCATTGATTGGACCGGCCATTGTACTTGCGATTGGTGGATACTTCTTGGCACGCAATCTGGGGTGGATTGATTACTCCATGGGTGAGTTCATTCGCTACTTAATTCCGGTAATGCTGATTGGTGGGGGATTGTTCGTTCTGATCGGACCTCGTCGTCGTGACCGGAAACATCATGACCAAGTACAACCGCCTCCACCACCGGAGCCACCTTATAAGCCATTGTCCCCTGAGGACCTGGAAATGCCGTCTTCGTTTGACGAACAGTTTGAGAAAACATTTGGCAAACCGAAACAGGAACAAAAAAATGATTCGCATGGCTCATTTTATACAGATAAGGAAGACCATAAATCACATGCACATCAACACCATCATAAACATCAACATCATCAACACAAGCATAAAGGTTACGGTTCAAATAAAAAGGCATATGGAACATTTGATGATGATGACCACTATGATGATGATTCGAATTATTATGATGGCCATGGGAATACGATTAACAAATCGGCATTTATCGGCGATATGTATATGGGACAGGAAGTGTTCTCCCTGAAACCGATGAATATTTCGGCATTTATTGGCGATACGGTGATTGATTTGACGAAGGCGCAAATACCTTACGGTGAGACGAAAATTAACATTTCCTCTTTTATCGGGGATGTGAAGGTATTTGTACCGGAAGATATGGATCTGGGTGTGACTGTAACGACGAATTCGTTTATTGGAGACATGTCGCTGTTAAATCAAAAACGGGGCGGATTCCTAAGCAGTGCTCAGGCTGAAACGGCGCATTATCGGGAAGCAGGAAAAAAAGTACGGATTGTCGTTAGCGTGTTTATTGGAGATGTCAAAGTGAACAAGGTGGGTTAACGCATGATTCGAACGATTCTCAAAGCAAATAAGTGGGAACTGATGATGTATTTTGCGCTGACCGGACTCATTACTTTGGGCGGGTTTTACTTGCTGTACGGGGAAGTGTTGATGGGAACAGGGCGTCAGCGTGCGTGGACCTATGTTGCTGTTGTACTCCTGGCTACCATAATCACGGGCTATATTGCAGCCTTACGGCTTCAACGCAAGATTGATCTTCTGGATCTCAACATGCTGAAAGTGTCCAAGGGCAATCTCGCTGTTCGTATGCCTGAGGCAGATGATGCCTCCTTCGGACGGGTATATCAGGAATTCAATGTCATGATGGATTCGATTGAGAAAAAAATGAGATTGCTTCAGCGGCTTGGTGAGCAGGAAGTCATTGAAAAGGAACAGGCATCCGAACGCGCTGTGATTGAAGAACGCAAACGGATGGCAAGAGATTTGCATGATACGGTCAGCCAGCAGCTTTTTGCCATGCATATGTCGGCTTCTTCCTTACCACGTTTGCTGGAGATGAATCCCGAGCATGGTAGCAAAGTGTTGGAGCAACTTATTCAGATGTCGCATATCGCACAGCGGCAGATGCGTGGGCTTATCGCTCAGCTTCGCCCAGTGGAGTTGGAGGGAAGGAACCTTGGCGAAGCGCTGGATAGCTGGTTCCCGGATTATTGCAGGCAGAATGGTTTAAAAGGAGTGAAAGAGCTGGAACTGGATGGCGGAATTTCCGATGCCATCGAGCACCAGCTGTTTCTTGTTATTCAGGAAGCGGTCGCTAATGTAGTAAAACATGCAGAAGCGGGTCTAGTCAGTCTGTCCATACGAGAGAGTGAACATCAGATCAGCATGAGCATTAGCGATGACGGTCAGGGGTTTTTGCAGCAAGCGGAACGGCCTGGTTCATACGGATTATCAACGATGCGTGAACGGGCAGAGAAGCTTGGGGGTCAGGTTCAGATTATATCGAAGCCGGGAGCGGGGACGACGGTGCGGGTATTCATCCCGAAATTCCCGAAAGAACCAGAGGGGGAAACGGAATGAGCGGAATAGTAAATGTAATGATTGTGGATGATCATGATATGGTGCGGATGGGGTTAAAAACGTATCTTACGCTGGAGCCTACATTTCATGTGATGGGGGAAGCGGGTAACGGACAGGATGCATTGAATCAGCTGCGCAAGCTGGGAGAAAACGAACTGCCTGACCTGATCCTGATGGACCTGATGATGCCGGTAATGAATGGCGCGGAAGCGACACAAGCGATTATGACCGAATTTCCGGGGATGAAAATTGTGATGCTGACCAGTTTTCTGGAGGATGACCTTGTGGTACAAGCGATTGAAGCCGGTGCGGTCAGTTATGTGCTGAAGACAGTATCTGCTGAAGAGTTGATCTACGCTCTGCAAGGAGCATACCGAGGTATGCCTGTAATGACAGGCGACGTATCACAGGCATTGACCCGTGGCATCAGACAGCGCACAGCAAGAGAGAACGAATCCGGCCTGACGGAACGGGAAAAGGAAGTGCTTTTGCTGATTGCAGAGGGCAAGACCAATAAGGACATCGGGGAAGAACTACATATTAGTATCAAAACCGTCAAAACTCATGTGAGCAATTTGCTGATGAAATGTGAAATGGACGATCGGACACAGCTGGCAATCTACGCTCATCGTCAGGGCTGGGTGAAGAATAAGGGTTAGAATGCAGATTTGGCGGAAAAAATGTTCTATAACAGTGTGCTTTTATCTCCTTTTTAATTGTTTTTAAGGTACGGTTAAGGTTTAAAGTACAAAATAAGGACAGTTAAAGAATATCTCTTGCGAAGAAGAGATTGGGAGGTAGAGAGGCATGGACGAACGTAATTACAGAGCGAACCGTCAAGACGAGGAAAATGAAACTAAACAAGCGGAGAATCGCAATTCATCAGGGACGGACGATTCCTCCTATTATTATTCTTACGGACCTTTTCAGTCCGTGAATCAGGAAGATACAGCAAGTCATAATGGGGAACATAATCAACGTGAAGAAGGAAATGTAGAGATTACAAGACCTGAACCCGTGAAGCCCGTACCTACTTACTACAGTAATTACAATAACGAATCATCTGATCAAGCTAATACGTCCTCCAGAGGGGGCGGCGGCAATGGTTCAGGCAACGGAGGAGATCAGGGGAACGGCGGCAAGAACAATGGGAATTGGAATTATAATAACCGTCGGCCACGTTCTTCCGTAAGATCGCTCCTGTTCTCTTTTATCGCCGGGATGCTGGTCATTACAGTGCTGATGTATACAGCGGACAGAACAAACATGTTTACACCACAGGAAGCGCTGACAAGTGCAGACAATGAAAGCTCCAGTCAGTCATCTTCTCCTACTAACTCAGGCAGCAGCAATAACGTGACAGCGTCACTCCTGCCAACGGGCAAAGAGGATGTATCCTCAGTCGTAACGAGTACAAGTCCGGCTGTCGTCAAAATCGAAACACTAGCGAAGCAGTCTTCACGCAGCAGCAGCCAGGGCGGGTCTACGATGAGTGATCCATTGTACCAATACTTCTTTGGTAATGGAAGCAATGGCGGAACAGACAGCTACCAAGGCCAAAATCAGCAGCAACAGCAACAAAGCAGCAATCAGTTGGTTCCACTCGGCATTGGATCCGGATTTATTTTTGACAAAGAAGGCTACATCCTGACGAACCAACACGTGGTTCAGGGCGCAGATGTGATTCAGGTAACGCTGGAGAACAACAGCAAACCATATGAAGCGAAATTGCTGGGGAGCAGCTTTGATCTTGATCTTGCCGTATTGAAAATCGAGAAAAACAGCGGCGATGATGCTTTCCCTGTCGCTCCACTGGGTGATTCCAACAACACACAAGTGGGTGAGTGGCTTGTAGCTATTGGTAACCCGGAAGGATTTGAACACACAGTTACTGCAGGTGTATTGAGTGCAAAAGAACGTACGATCAGCATTCCGGACGAAGAAACAGGCAAAACCCGTGAGTACAGCCACTTGTTACAAACGGATGCTTCCATCAATCCTGGTAACTCCGGTGGACCGTTGCTTAACCTGAATGGTGAAGTCATTGGTATGAACGTTGCGGTTAGCGCGGATGCACAGGGTATTGGGTTTGCCATTCCTTCGAGTGTAATCTCGGATGCGGTTAAATATCTGAAAGAAAACAAAGAAGTTCCCAAAGAGCCCGTACCGTTCATTGGTGCATCTCTGATGGCTCTTACGCCTGAAGTGGCGAAGCAGATGGGAACGGATATCACTGAAGGTTCTGTTGTAGCCAGCACGATTTATCAATCCCCTGCTTACCAAGCAGACCTGCGTGCTTATGACATCATCACAGGTGCCAATGGCACAGCATACAGCACAAGTCAGGATTTGATTGATTTCATCAAGAAACAGGAAATCGGCAGTGAAGTGACACTGAATGTTGTTCGGGACGGCAAAAAAATGGATGTGAAACTCAAAATCGGCAACAAAAATGATTACGATACTACACAAACAACGGATCAACAACAGCAACAACAACCATAATGACGAAACATGGGTTATAGAATAAGGTTTAGAAGAGCGGAAGGGTTCGAGGGCCCTTTCGCTTTTTTTGCACTATATTCGTTTGTACTCCATCAAGGTCTGACTCGCAAAGCAACAAGGTGTTTGGAAAGATGCAGATTGCGCTTTTGGCTGTTACAATAAGATTAAAACGTTAAGGGATAAAGGAGAAAGACCATGCGCTCAACTATTCTGATTGTTGATGATGATGAAAAAATCGTTTCCATGCTTCGGCGGGGACTTGCTTTTGAAGGATATGAGGTACAGACAGCTTCGAATGGGGCGGAGGGCCTCAGTAAGCTAATGGATAAAGAGCCGGATATCGTGGTTCTTGATGTCATGATGCCGCAAATTGACGGGTTTGAAGTATGCCGCAGACTCAGAGAAGCGGGGAGCAAAGTGCCCGTGCTAATGCTCACTGCCAAAGATGAAGTACAGAGCCGGGTAATTGGGCTCGATACAGGTGCAGATGATTATCTCGTGAAGCCGTTTGCGCTTGAAGAACTGTTGGCTCGTGTCCGTGCCTTATTGCGTCGTAAAGCGGATATAGCAGACACGCCTGATAATCGACTTATGTATGAGGATATTATTCTGGATAATGATTCTCGTGAGGTGTTGCGTGACGGTCAGCGTCTGGAACTGACTGCCAAGGAGTTCGAATTGCTGAATCTGTTCATGCAAAATCCGAAACGTGTGCTGTCCCGTGATCTGATTATGGATAAAATCTGGGGTTATGATTACAGTGGTGAATCCAATGTGCTCGAAGTGTATATTGCCATGCTCAGACAGAAAACCGAAGAATACGGCGGCAAACGTTTGATCCAGACGATCCGGGGAGCCGGCTATATTTTGAGGGGTGACTCCTGACATGTCCATTCGGTTAAGATTAACCGCGTGGTATTCAGGCATCTTGGCAGCCGTGCTCATTTTTTGGGGAGTTGTGATCTACGCTTTTGTTTATTTTAATACGTATCAAGAAGTGGAACAGCAACTGAAAGATAAAAGTGAACGAATTACGAATCAGATTGGTGTCAATCCGCTCTCACAGTCGCTGGACCTGGACCCTTTTACAGAAAGTCAGCTTCAGGAAGCGCAGATATACATCCAGTTGTGGGACTATCAGAGCAGATCTGGTAAAATCTCAGGCAATATGGAGAAGCTTCAGATTCAATTTCCCGTTGTGAAATCCAATGAGATTCAGAAAAAGCGTGGCATATCCAAGATCTATGTCAATGGGACCCCTTTCTTGGTGAATCAACAGCCCTTGTCTCTTCAGGGGACCAATGAAATAAGGGGGCTCCTGCAAGTCGGTGCCAATGTTAGTTCCCAGGAACGATTGCTGGAAGCTCTGCGAAATATTCTGGTTTTTGGCTGGCTTGTAGCGATGGCACTTGCCATTACTTCGGGTCTGATTCTGGCTCGTAAATCCATGCGTCCGCTCGTCAATGTGATTGATGCCGCCAATCAGATTCAATCCGGGGATGACCTTAGTGTGCGTATTCAATACACGGGTCCAAAGGATGAGATTGGACGTCTGATTGAAACAGTTAATAATATGCTTGAACGAACAGAGCTGTCATTCCGCGGGCTCGAGGAGACGAATAAAGCTCAGCGCAGATTTGTATCTGATGCTTCACATGAGCTGCGTACACCGCTGACCACGATCCGTGGCAATGTGGACTTCCTTAAGAAGCTATGGGATCAGGAGAGCACGGACCGACCGAATCTGGACGAAGAAACGGTTAAACAAATGTCGCTTGAAGCGATAGAGGACATGGCGGATGAAGGCAAACGCATGAGCAGACTGATCAGTGACATGTTGTCTTTGGCCAGAGCCGATACAGGACAGAAAATCGAACTGAATCCGATCCCGTTGCAGATTCTGGTGCAGGAAGTGGCTCGCAGATCGCAATTCCTTGATCACCAGGCTGACTGGCGTCCAGGAGATCTATCGATTTTGAATGGCATTTATGTGAACGGCAGCAAGGACTATTTGCAGCAAATGTTGTTTATTTTTATCGAGAATGCTTTCAAGTACACTCCAGATGGCTCGGTTACGCTTGATGCAATACTTTATAAAGGTCAGGTAGGACTGCGCATCAGTGATACGGGCATCGGAATGGATCGGGATGAAGTTCCATTTATCTTTGACCGGTTCTATCGGGCGGATGAGTCTCGCGGTGCCACACCAGGTATAGGTCTGGGACTGTCGATCGCCAAGTGGATCATTGAGGAACACCAAGGGTCTGTCGAGGTTGTAACCAGACGTGGAGAAGGAACGACCTTTATCATTTGGTTGCCGGTTGTCTTTGCTCCGCCTATCGAATAAGGTTATAATAGACAGGACTGCAATTACATCGGCTATCTTTGCCGAGAAAGAAAGCGGGTGGCAACCAAGTGGAAGTACTGCGAATTTCGCCGCGGGGATATTGTTACGGAGTTGTGGATGCGATGGTGCTCGCGCGCCAGGCGGCACGCAATCTGGACCTACCACGGCCTATTTATATATTGGGTATGATTGTGCATAACCAACATGTGACGGACTCTTTTGAAGATGAGGGCATTATTACACTGGACGGACCGAACCGGATTGATATTTTGAGCCAAGTAGAGAGCGGAACAGTGATCTTTACGGCCCATGGTGTATCTCCGGAAGTGCGCAAGATGGCACGGGATAAAGGTTTGACTACAGTGGATGCAACTTGTCCGGATGTAACCAAAACCCATGACCTTATTCGAGAGAAGACGGCTGAAGGATATGACATTATCTATATTGGGAAAAAGAGCCATCCAGAGCCTGAAGGTGCGGTTGGTGTTGCACCCAATCATGTTCATCTGATCGAGAAGGAAGAGGAGATTGACGGACTGAACGTACCTCCCGGCAAAATCCTTATTACGAATCAGACAACGATGAGCCAATGGGACATTAAACACATTATGAGCCGTCTTCTGGAGAAGTATCCAGGCGCAGAAATTCATAATGAGATATGCTTGGCTACCCAAGTTCGTCAGGAAGCTGTTGCTGAACAGGCAGGGCAAGCCGATCTGGTCATTGTTGTCGGTGATCCTCGCAGTAATAACTCCAACCGACTTGCACAAGTATCGGAGGAAATTGCGGGTGTAACGGCATATCGTGTATCAGATGTGGCTGAGATTCAGCAGGAATGGCTGAAAGGTGTGAATAAGGTGGCGGTTACTTCGGGCGCATCTACACCAACACCGATCACGAAGGAAGTCATCCTGTATCTGGAGCAATATGAACATGACAAGCCGGAAACATGGGAAATCAAGCGTACGGTGAATATGAGCAAGCTATTACCTCCTGTAAGGGAAAAGACTCGTACAACGTAAACAAACATTATTATAAGAATCCTGCAGTACAGAGCCGAAATCCGGTGACTGACTGCAGGATTCTTTTTTTTGAAGGGGATAAGAGTCGGCTTGACTGAAAAGGGTGAATATGTTATATTTACTTTAGTGGATAAAAGCTTAAAAGCGAACAAGCGTTTAAGTGAAGAAGAGTTTTGGAGATTAAATCAGACGCGCTTAGGCGCTCTCATACAAGGAAGGATGGGATTTATAATGATCGTTATTGCAGGTAAAGCTACTCCGGAGGAACATATTCAGGATATCGTCGCTACAATTGAAAAGGAAGGGCTTCAGGTTCATATCTCGCGTGGAGAGGACCGCACCATCATTGGTTTGATTGGTAAAGTGGAGCCGAAAATGGCTGAGCATCTCCGTCAAATGAAAGGTGTGGAGAATGTCGTCAAGATTTCGAAGTCCTACAAATTGGCAAGCCGTGACTTCCATCCTCAAGATACCGTAATCTCCATCAAAGGTGTAGATATTGGCGGCAAAGAACTCGTCGTTATGGGCGGGCCTTGTGCGGTTGAATCAGCTGCACAGATTGATGAGATTGCCGGACTGGTTAAGGCTGCTGGTGGACAGGTGCTGCGCGGTGGTGCATTTAAGCCACGTACAGGTCCGTACAGCTTCCAGGGAACGGGTGTTGAAGGTCTGATCATGATGGCTGAAGCAGGCAAGAAACATGACCTGTTGACCATTACAGAAGTCATGACGCCTGAATATGTGGATATTTGTGCCGAGTACGCTGACATTCTGCAAGTAGGTACACGGAACATGCAGAACTTCGATTTGCTGCGCAAATTGGGTGAGTGTGGCAAACCGGTACTGTTGAAACGTGGTTTCAGTGCAACTTATGATGAGCTGTTGAATGCGGCTGAATACATTCTTGCGGGTGGCAACCCGAATGTAATGTTGTGTGAGCGTGGTATTCGTACATTCGAATCCTACACACGCAATACGCTCGACTTGTCGGCCATCCCTGTTCTGCAGTCTCTCAGTCATCTGCCAGTCATTTCGGACCCAAGTCATGGTACGGGTCGCCGTGAGCTGGTTGAACCGATGACGAAGGCTTCTGTTGCTGCTGGTGCTAACGGCCTAATTATCGAAATGCATACGGACCCGGATAACTCCATGACGGGTGACGGTGTACAATCTTTGTTCCCTGATCAATTTGCCAACCTGCTTCAGGATCTGGAGAAATTGGCACCAATCGTGGGTAAAACATTCAACACAGCCAAACAACCGGCGGAGTTCTTTCCGGCACGAGTTGGCGTATAACTGATCTTCTTAGTATAGGTAATATATATCATCCGGGCATCTGCCCTGGCTCCGTTCGATGAGAATGAGGCTAGGACAAAATGTCCGGTTTTTATGTTATTTGGAGCCTTGAACGCATTTATTAATCATAGGTGATAAGAAACATTTATGATGTAATGTTATTTCCATAATTTAGGATAAATATACCCCTGCTTTACCGCATTAAACCAGTTAATTATAGTGTATTTACGTTGTTAAGTGAAATCAATAGATTTATAAAATGTTAGCATAGCTCACATAGTTGCAAAAAATACCTTACATAAGTATTGACGATGTCACATTTGAGATTTTATAATGACGACAGAAAAAAATTCGAATATGGACATTTTCTTAGCGGGGTTGTTTAATGTTCGGAATATTTGGGAGGACGAATACATGTCGGTTGAAAACGTATTGAAATCAATTCAAGAGAACAACATCGAGTGGGTAGATTTTCGTTTTGTAGATTTATCTGGTCGTGCGCACCACATCTCGTTACCAGCTTCGGCAGTTGACGCAGACACTTTTGTAAATGGAGTAGCCTTTGATGGTTCTTCTATTCAAGGTTTCCGCGGAATTGAAGAGTCCGATATGGTTATGATTCCAGATCCTGAAGCGACTTTTGTCGATCCGTTCACAGCACACCCTACATTGAATGTTATGTGTGATATCTTCACTCCGGATGGGGAGCGTTATGAGCGTGACCCACGCGGTATCGCAGTCAAAGCCGAAGAGTTCCTGAAAGAAAGTGGAGTAGGTACAGCAGCATTTTTCGCACCTGAATCCGAATTCTTCATCTTCGACGATGTACGTTATGAGAGCGGCACGAACAGCTCTTCCTATTTCGTAGATTCCGAAGAAGCTTCTTGGAACACCAACCGTAAGGAAGATGGCGGTAACCTGGGCTTCAAAGTTCGCACTAAAGGCGGATACGTTCCTGTAGCTCCAGTGGATACACAACAAGATATTCGTAGTGAAATGTGTCGCATTTTGGAAGAAGCGGGCCTGTCGATCGAGCGTCATCACCACGAAGTGGCGACAGCTGGTCAAGCCGAAATCAACTTCCGTTTTGATACGTTGAAGAAAACAGCAGATAACCTGCTTGTATACAAATACATCGTGCATAACACTGCACGTCAATATGGTAAAGTAGCAACATTCATGCCAAAACCACTGTTTGGTGACAATGGTAGCGGAATGCACGTTCACCAATCCATCTTCGATGGCGATTCCCCATTGTTCTATGACAAAGCGGGATATGCAAACCTGAGCGAAATGGCTCTGCACTACATCGGAGGAATTTTGTACCACGCACCAGCTCTGATTGCTTTGACTAACCCTAGTACGAACTCATTCAAACGTCTCGTACCTGGTTATGAAGCACCGGTTAACCTGGTTTACTCCAAAGGTAACCGTTCGGCAGCAGTACGTATTCCTGTTGCAGCTGTGACACCAAAAGGTTGTCGTATCGAGTTCCGTACACCGGACTCCACAGCTAACCCTTATCTGGCGTTCGCTGCAATGCTGATGGCGGGTCTGGATGGAATCAAACGCAAAATCAACCCAACTGAGCTTGGATATGGTCCACTCGACAAAAACATCTATGATTTGTCTGATGCAGACAAAGAAAATATCCGCAGTGTGCCAGCTTCCCTGGAAGAAGCGCTTGACGCTCTGGCAGCGGACAACGAATTCTTGACTGAAGGTGGCGTCTTCACGAAAGAATTCATCGAAAACTATATCAACCTCAAACGTGACGAAGCAAAAGCAGTGGCAATTCGCATTCATCCGCATGAGTACAGCCTCTACTTCGACTGCTAATCCAGTCGGAACAGAAACTGTTCCCAATGTAAAGCCTCCGGGACTCGCTCTCGGAGGCTTTTCCTTGAATTGAACGATGTAGTGCATTAACTTTGCAGGGTGATAAAGGAATTTGATAACCCTGATTCGCAGCTTCGGTGCTTATTGCCCTTGAAGCAGATAGGGAATACTGATATCATAGCGATAATATTCACTTCATATGTCAGCTACGGATGGAAAGGGCGGGGGATTTTGTGACAAAGAGAGCGTATAATTTTAATGCAGGACCTGCGGCGTTGCCACTTGAGGTTCTGGAGCGTGCTCAGGCAGAATTTGTTGATTTTCGGAATACAGGGATGTCGATTATGGAGATGTCTCACCGTGGAGCGGTGTACGAATCTGTACATAATGAAGCTCAGGAGCGTTTGTTGTCTCTGCTAGGCAACCCCAAGGGATACAAGGTCCTCTTTCTTCAGGGCGGAGCCAGCACTCAGTTCGCCATGCTGCCGATGAACCTGCTCAGGGAAGGGCAGACAGCCAGTTACGTCATGACAGGCAGCTGGGCCAAGAAGGCACTGTCTGAGGCGAAACTGATTGGGGAGACGCAGGTCGCTGCATCTTCCGAAGCGGATAAATATATGAAATTGCCGGATGTGTCGAATCTTAGCTTCCCGGATCGCACAGCTTATGTTCATTTGACGTCTAACGAAACAATTGAGGGAACTCAATTCAAGTCATTCCCGGATACCGGTTCAGTTCCGCTTATTGCCGACATGTCGAGTGACATTTTCTGCAAACCGTTTGACCTTAATCAATTCGGCATGATCTATGCGGGTGCACAGAAGAACCTGGGCCCATCAGGGATTACGGTTGTTATTGCTCGCGAAGAACTGGTTAGTGAATCTCCTAAAACGATTCCGACGATGCTTCGTTATAGTACACATGTGGACAACAATTCTCTCTATAATACACCACCGTCCTTCTCCGTATACATGGTGAATGAGGTTCTGAAATGGATCGAGGAACAAGGCGGATTGGCTGGAATTGAACAGAAGAACGTGAAGAAAGCGGATTTGCTCTATAATGCGATCGATTCCTCCGGAGACTTCTACCGTGGCTGTGTAAATCCGGCAGATCGTTCCCTGATGAATGTGACCTTCCGCTTAGCTAACGAGGACTTGGAGAAACAGTTTATCAAGGCTTCGGAGAAAGAAGGATTTGTTGGTCTGAAAGGGCATCGGAGTGTTGGCGGCCTGCGTGCTTCCATTTACAATGCTGCTCCATATGAAAGTGTTAAAGCACTTACGGACTTCATGAGCCACTTCCAGAAGACAAATGGATAAATAACCTGGCAGCGAGTTGTGAATTCAAGCATTCACACTTGTGCTTCACCAGAGCCTTCCACATTGACGTGTGGAGGGCTTTTCTTTAAGATTAGAGAATTGTCGTTTACATGAAATGAAAAGGAGATTGAACACATATGGCTTTACATATCGTTCTGGTTGAACCGGAGATTCCAGCAAATACGGGCAATATTTCTCGTACATGCGCGGCTACCGGCACACATTTGCATCTCGTGCGTCCACTCGGATTCCGTACGGATGATGCCACACTGAAACGCGCGGGTCTGGATTACTGGCATGCCGTTCATATTGAATATCATGATTCGTTTGCCGAGGTTCAGGAACAGTATCCAGATGGGCGTTTTTTCTACGCAACCACGAAGGCAAAGAACCGTTATAGCGATTTTAAGTTTCAGGATGGAGATTTTCTGGTGTTCGGTAAAGAGACCAAAGGCCTTCCTCCAGAGTTAATTGCTGCTAATCCAGATACTTGTATGAAGATGCCAATGACAGGTGATGTCAGATCATTGAACTTGTCAAACTCAGCAGCAATCATTGTGTATGAGGCATTGCGTCAACTTAATTTCCCGGGTCTTGATTAATCCAATTCGCGTATAAGTGACGGTTAGAATTCGCTAAAAAAACATTTTTCAAAAAAAAGGACAAAAAATGTTTATTTCCAGCAGGATTCGACAAAATCTTGGCGAATTAATAAACATAGTACAAATGTACCTAGAAATTTAGAGTAAGATAGGAGAGGTGTGCCGTAGCTATGAAGCCAGCTGGAGTCGTTCGCAAAGTTGACCAATTGGGTAGGATCGTATTGCCTAAATCTTTGCGTAAAAGGTATCAAATGAATGAGGGAGATCCTGTAGAGATCTTAGTACAAGGGGACCATATCATTCTAGAGAGATACCGTCCAAAATGTATTTTTTGTGGATCGATGGAAGAAGTCAATGAGTTCAAAGAGCGTTACATATGCGCACAATGTTTAGATGAAATGACCCAGCTTCCACAGCACGGGTAAAATAAAAAGTATCATGGCCTCTGAAGGTCATGATACTTTTTTTGTGTGGAAAAAAGATTTCCACTTCTTGTTGTTTATCGGGATCAAACGAATGGAATCAGCTATTAGAGTCGTACTCCATCACCCAATATTTCTCCCCGGGTATACCTTCTTCAATGACTTTTTTCCAACCCTGTCGTTCGTAAAAGCCAATTGCTTTATGATTATCAGATACACATTTCAATCGAACAGGCTGCTGCATAAGTGAAATTGACGCATCAAGTAAGCGTGAACCTGTACCCCCGCCGATAAAACCGGGATGGATAAACAGAAGGTGAATAAAGTTCTCGGGAAGATATAGCGAAGCGAAGCCGAGAAGCTGTCCTTCTTCATTTTCAGCCACGAGGATATATTCTTCAACGGTGTCTGTATCAAAATTCTGTAGGGACAGCTCTTCCGGCTTAGCCCAGTGGAACCGGGCACGTCGCGACTCGAGATAGATGATTCTCAACTCCGCATAATCTGCCTGAGTGGCTGCTCGTATAATCAAATGTTCCCCTCCAGAATAGGCAATATATCTGACCATACATGATCAAGAATGGCTTGCATATTTTGTTCATCACTATTGATGGCAACGACGGACTCCAGCTCCGGTAGGACAACACATAGTTGACCATTGGCGCCATCAGCACGGTAAGCGTTATGGGAACATCTCCAGAATTGATATCCATAACCTTGTCCCCAGTCGCCGTCTCCTGGTGTAGGGATCTGTTGTGTTGTCGCTAATCGGATCCATTCCGCAGGAATGAGCTGCTCGCCGTTCCAGTGGCCCTCCTGAAGCAACAGTTGACCGAACCTGCCTAATTCCTCATTGGTGAGCTGCAGGCCCGCACAGCCCAATGTAATGCCCAAGGGAGAAGTCTCCCACTCTACATTCGTAATGCCCAGTGGCTCGAATAGCCGGGGAATCAGATAGTCCTTAACAGTTTGACCAGAGGCAGCCTGGAACATGGCGGAGATCATAAACGTATCTGCACTGCTGTATGTAAACGTTTCACCAGGAACTCTGTTCAAAGGAAGGGACATGTAATATTTCGCCCAATCTTTCTCAGGAAGGGTGGCTCGCTCTTCTGCCCATAACACAGGTACGTCATGCCCTGATGACATTCGCAGCAAATCGTACAGGGTGAGGTCCGCAGGAGGGAAGGATGTTAAATGAGAAGCAGGTGTTGGTGATGTGAAATAGTCTCCTAGTCTGGATTCAAGTGTAAGTGTGCCCGCATCCAAAGCCAGTCCAATCGCCATGCAGGTGAACGATTTGCTGACAGAATGCTGTAAGCGGCGCATATCGCTGGTGCGATCCCACGCTCCGATTGTAACCCCTTTCTGCAATACCCGAACAGAATGAACGTTTAACTGCTGCTCATCTATATGATGAACAAAAGAATTAATAATACTAGACATCTTAACATCCTTTCTAAAAAAGAAGAATTTTAACTGTTGGTGAAACGTTTCCGCAATCTGGATCAAAAATTAGAACTTATGTTAGTACAAACGAAGTTCAATGTCAATGAATAGGTGCAAACGGTTACTTAAAGGAAATTGTTTCAAATTAAAAGTGCCTTTTGACGCAAATTTTATCACGGAAAATCAGTTTTTTAAGAAAAAAGCGCGAAATTTGTAAAAAGGTTATTGACAGGGTTTGTACTTCGGGATTATGATTTATTCGAAACGATTCGAAGAAATCGCTTCCACGTAAAATGTGTTGTATTCAAGTCCAAGTAAATCAACGTTGGCTATGTTTTGAAACGATTCGAGAAAATCGTTTCGATAACCGAGCGAAATACGGGGGAATCACTGGAAGTTGCAACAAAAAGGCAGAGAAACAGAAGTTTACAGACAGCAGCCGACGATGAAAGGGGTTACATATGGCGCATATAACGATCGAAACCGGATCGCCTACGTTATGCATGAATACAAGCATACATGTAGTGTCCAGTGACTCCGGAGACACTTCAGGCGGTACGCTATATTTGCTGCATGGGGCAGGCGATAACGCAAGTACATGGCAACGTTTGACTACAATTGAAATGTATGCGCAACAATATGGCTGTACCATCATTATGCCGGAAGCGAACCGAAGCTATTACACCGATATGGAATACGGCCTGAATTACTTCCATTACATCACTCAGGAGCTGCCTGAATTCTGCAGGCGTCAGCTCAATCTCAATACAGACCCGGCAAAGACTTTCGTAGCCGGTCTATCCATGGGTGGGTACGGTGCATTGAAATGTGCACTGACATATCCCGAGAGGTACCGCAAAGCGGTGTCCTTATCAGGTGTAACTGATATTCAGACCCGGCTTCACGATCCGGAGATGCCATCAGGCATGATCAAGGAAATGAAAGCGGTTTTTGGAGAACGGTTACAGGTAAAACCTGATCAGGACCTGTACGCACTGTCTGCCAAGCTGTTGAAGCAAGGTGGAGATTTACCGGATATTCTGAGTTGTTGTGGTGACATTGATCCGTTTGTGGATATGAATCGCAAATTCGCGGAATACATGCAGGAAACGGATTTTGAGTTTCGGTATGTGGAGACACCGGGTACCCATGAATGGAGATTCTGGGAGCAACACCTGAGAACAATGTTTGATTTTCTGTATAACGACAAGACCAAAGTAGAGTGAGGAGATGCAATTTGAAACCTGCAGCCGAAGGACCTAGCAAAAAGCTGAAGGGAAACTTGAAAGGCAATTCGCTCTGGAGTGAAATCTGGAAGCACAGAATGACGTACACCCTGCTTATTCCAGGGCTCGTCTGGCTGATCCTGTTTGCCTACATGCCAATGGGTGGCCTGTCTCTTGCGTTTAAAGACTACAAGGCAAACCTGGGGATTTGGGGAAGCCCATGGAGCGGATTTGAGAATTTCAAATACGTTTTCCGGGATCCAACCTTTATTGACGCGGTATGGCGGACGCTGTACATCAACATTCTAAAACTGATTATTCAGTTCCCGTTCCCGATTATTCTTGCCCTGTTGTTGAATGAATTGCGGATGCGCAGAGGGAAAAAGTGGTTCCAGACGGTTCTTACGTTCCCTCACTTCCTTTCATGGATCATCGTATCCGGGGTAGTCATCAACGTCCTGGCTTATGACGGACTGGTAAACAGCGCACTTGGTTTGCTTGGATTGCCAACCATTAACTTCCTTGGTTCCGAGTCTAACTTTGTACCGATGCTGCTGTTGACGGATATTTGGAAATCAAGCGGATGGGGTGCGATTATCTTCCTGGCAGCCATTTCCGGTATTGATCAGGATCAGTATGAATCGGCGCAGATTGACGGCGCTTCCCGTATGCAGCAGATGTTCAAGATTACATTGCCAAACATTCTTCCAACAATCACCGTCATGTTCATTCTGTCGGTTGGTGGATTGATGTCTTCCGGTTTCGACCAGATCTTCAACTTGGCAAATGCCGCAACTAAAAATGTATCGGAAGTATTGGATGTATATATCTATCGGATTACGTTCCAGTCCTCAACGGACTTCTCATTCTCGACAGCGGTCAGCTTGTTCCGTTCCCTCGTGAATATGGTCTTGCTGCTTCTCGCAGACAGATTTGCCAAGTGGCTTGGCGGAGACGGTTTGTTCCGATAAGAGAGGAGGAAAAATGAAATGAGTAAGAAGTCTAACAAAAAACCGAGAATTGGTACAGAAAAAATGACATTTCTCGATTACATTATTTTCGCCATTTTACTTGTGCTTGCTCTGATGATTCTGATTCCGTTCTGGAATGTCATTATGATCTCGTTCGCAACACAAAAAGAATATGCTGACAATCCATTTTTGATGTTCCCTAAAGAATGGACATTGGATTCCTATAAGGCGTTGTTCGCTGACGGAACGATTCTGTCGGGGTACAAAAATACAATTATTTTGCTAGTCATCGGTTTGCCACTCAGCTTGTTCCTGACAACAAGCATGGCATATGGCCTTAGTCGCAACAAATTTCCGTTCAAGAAATTTCTCTTTTTCCTAGTACTGTTCACCATGATCTTTAATGGTGGTATTGTACCGCTGTACCTGATCATGAAATCACTTCACCTTACAGGTACGCTGTGGTCCGTTATCCTGGCGGGAAGCTTCAGTGCTTTCAACATGATTCTGATGATGAACTACTTCTATACCTTGCCTGAATCGCTGATGGAATCGGCGAGATTGGATGGAGCAGGAGAGTGGAGAATTCTGTTCTCAGTTGTTCTTCCGCTGGCTACACCAATTATGGCTACAATCACATTGTTCTATGGTGTGGCGTACTGGAACAGTTGGTACGATGCGATGATATTCCTTCGAAAAGCGGATCAGTTACCGCTCCAGAATGTACTCAGAAACATTATCGTCACATCCCAGACGAACGCATCCAATGCATCCAGTGTGGATGCTGCCCAAGCAAGCAATTTCTCAATGGGTATGAAGATGGCGGCAGTATTTGTCACCATGGTACCAATTATGTGTTTCTTCCCAATGCTGCAAAAACACTTTGCCAAAGGGGTATTAACAGGGGCTATCAAGACCTGATTATACGTATAGGATTTTGCATTAAAATTCTACTAAAAAACATGGGGGTAAAACATGAAAACGAACAAAAAGTTGTCAGTAAGAGCTCTCTTTGCCATCACGCTTAGTGTAGTTATGCTGATGGTGACCGCTTGTTCCAGCCAAGGAGCTTCAGGTGGTAACGAAAAAGATGCAGAGGGAAATTACAAAGACAACCTGACCATCTCAGTAGCTAACCTGACAGAAATTAAAAACGGGAACTTGGATAATGAGTTCCACAAGTTCTGGACAGACAAGTTCAATGTAACATGGGATTACAACTATATCGATTGGGATTCATGGGGCGAGAAGCTTCGTCTGTGGATCAACTCTGGCGATTTGCCGGATGTAGCAGTATGGAACTACGTGCATGGCGATGCCATGAACAGTATTGATCAAGGCCTGTTCTACAAATTCCCGGATGACTGGAAAGAACGCTGGCCTAACGTGGCAGCAGCCTACAAGTTGACCGGTCTTGGAGACAAGCTGGAAGAACTGACGGGTGGAACATACGTCCTGCCAAGACCAATCTATTTCGAGAACAAACCTGCTGACCCATTGACGAACCAAATTGGTGTCATTGCGCTTCGTAAAGACTGGGCTGAAGCGGTTGGTTTCGAACTGAAAGATGCATATACAACTACTGAATTGAATGAATACGCTGAGCTTGTGAAAGAAAAAGATCCAGGCAAAGTGGGCAACAAACTTGTACCTTTGTCCTACAATGCGGCAGATGCCATGACGAATATCATTATGCCGAACAGTGTGCATGCCATGACTGACTCTCCGTTCTATAAAGGAGAAGATGGCCAGTTCCACTGGGGACCATCAGATCCTGAAACTCTGACAGGACTTAAATTGATGCAAAAAGCCTACAAAGATGGCTTGCTCAATCCTGAGTTCTACACATGGAAAAACAATGAAGGTCAAAACAACTTCAAAGTAACAGGTACAGCTGCAGTAACAAGTCTGGGCGGACTGGCTTCGTACAGACAAGGTCTGGATTCTGATATGAGAAAGAATCTGGGTGTAGATAGTGATGACCTGGTACACACAGCAATCGTATTGGGCGATGATGGGAAATACCGCAACATGGAGCAAGCGAACTTCTGGTCTGCATTGATCTTCAATCCGAACATCAGTGACGAGAAATTCGAACGGATCATGGATCTGATCGACTACTCGACTACCAAAGAAGGACAACTGCTCATCAACATGGGCTTCGAAGGTAAAGATTGGAAATATGATGAAAACAAAGAACTGGTTAGCTTGCTGCCAGAAGGAACTGTTCTGGAAGACAAATACCCAGCACGTTTCGAAGGTCTGTACCTGCTGGGTGACGACTTTAGTGTTGTAAACCCTGCAATTAAAAAGGATTACCGTGATAGAGCTGTGAAGCTGTTCGAGGAAAAAGCAAAACTCGGTACAGAAGGTCAGTCACTCGCAACATACGACTGGGATATCAACCTGTACGATTCCAAAGCTAAAAGTCAGGCTTCATTCGACTACCAGAATGAATATGCCAACTTGATCCTCAAAAATGGAGATCTTGAAGCGAACTGGAAAGAATGGGTAAACAGTAAAATGTCCCTGGTTCAACCTTATCTGGATGAACTGAACAAAGAATTCAAGTAATCATTCAGTAATTAGCAAGATGGGATATGACAGGTGTGTTCTGTCTGTCCCATCCAATCGAACCCGGTGCGCGGTCTCTCCCCGAACGCAGCCGGGTTCTTTATTTCAACAACATGTAGTGGAGGATAATGTCTATGAATAACGAGCAGTTGCTAGACCTTGTAAACCAAATGACCCTGGAAGAAAAAACGGCCCAGCTGCTTCAGCTGACCGCTAACTTTTATGAAGGAACCAATGTTGAAGGTCAGATCACAGGTCCAATGGAAGAGATGGGAATCACGGAGCAGTCCGTGGATGCCAGTGGCTCCATTCTGGGATTGTCTGGTGCACAGGCCATTATAGATGTACAGCAAGCTTACCTGAAAAAAAGCCGTCTCGGCATTCCGCTCTTGTTCATGGCGGACGTCGTGCATGGTTTTAAAACCATTTTCCCCATCCCGCTAGCCATTGGCTGTTCATGGGACACCGAACTGGCTGAGAAAAGTGCTGAGATTTCAGCACGTGAATCCGCCGTATCTGGCCTCCATGTCACTTTTGCACCGATGGTCGATCTTGTTCGTGATCCGCGCTGGGGTCGAGTAATGGAGACGACAGGCGAAGATCCTTATTTGAACAGTCTGTTCTCTGCGGCATTTGTACGTGGATATCAGGGCGACAGTTTGAAGGATGAGCCGGATCGTCTGGCGGCTTGTGTAAAACACTTTGCAGCATATGGGGCAGCAGAAGGTGGTCGTGATTACAACACGGTCGACATGTCTGAACGCAACTTGCGTGAGTACTATTTACCGGCTTACAAGGCAGCACTGGATGCAGGCGTCGAAATGGTTATGGCTTCATTCAATACTGTAGAGGGTATTCCAGCGAGCGGAAATGAGAAGCTCATGCGTGATATCTTGCGTGACGAGTGGGGCTTTGATGGTGTATTGATCTCGGATTGGGCTTCCATTCGCGAGATGATTGCTCATGGCGCAGCTGAAGATGATCGTGAAGCTGCATACCGCGCCATTCGTGCAGGAGTGGACATCGAGATGATGACACCTTGTTATGTCCATCATCTGCCAGAGTTGATCAAGAACGGAGAAGTGGAAGAAAAGCTCATTGATGAAGCGGTGCTACGTATTCTGCAACTGAAAGAAAAGCTGGGATTGTTCGACAACCCTCTGCGTGCAGCGGATCCGGAGCGTGAGCGCGAGATTGTGTTCTCGAAAGAACATCGTCAGGTATCGTATGAGCTTGCAACCAAATCCGCTGTATTGTTGAAAAATGATAATCACGTGCTTCCGCTGAAGCCAGAAGCCAATGTAGCGTTAATTGGACCTTTTGCCCAAAGTGAAGACATTCTCGGATGGTGGTCCTGTGAAGGTGTCAAAGAAGATGCCGTTAAACTCGGAACTGCTTTGCAGGAACGTCTTACTGCCGGGAAAGTTCATATGGCTCAAGGCAGCAACGTTCACACGATCACCGCTGAACAGATTGCTGAAGCGCTTGAAGTAGCAAGCAAAGCCGATCTGATCGTGCTTGCACTTGGTGAAGATTCCGAAATGAGTGGTGAAGGTGGATCGCGTACGGATATTCGTTTGCCAGCAGCTCAACTGGAATTGGTTAAACAGCTCAAAGCAGCCGGCAAACCAATCGCCAGCGTTATTTTCAACGGTCGCCCTCTGGACTTACATGGTGTATTTGAAGAATCCGATGCAGTGCTTGAAGCGTGGTTCCCGGGCAGTGAGGGTGGAGCGGCCATAGCCGATGTATTGACAGGTGTAGTGAATCCATCTGCGCGTCTGACGATGTCCTTCCCGCAATCTGTAGGTCAGATACCGGTATATTACAATCATTTTAATACAGGACGTCCACTCAATCCGCAAAAGACGGAAGAACGTTATGTTTCCAAATACATTGATAGTCCGAATGATCCGCTGCTTCCGTTTGGCTACGGCTTGTCATACACCTCGTTTGAGTATGGGGACCTGGAAGTTTCAAGCAATGAAATGACTGCTGATCAACCTCTGACAATCCAAGTGCGTGTAACCAACGCTGGCGAACGTGCTGGCGTAGAGACGGTTCAGTTGTACGTACGTGATGTCACTGGTGAAGTTGTACGTCCAATGCGTGAGCTGAAAGGGTATGTCAAGCTGTCACTCGCACCGGGTGAAAGTGGTACGGCTACATTTACATTAAACGAAGAACAGCTCCGTTATCATCATTCCGATTTGAGTCATCGCAGTGATAAGGGAACATTCCACATTTTCGTAGGGCCGAATAGCCGCGATACATTGGAGAGCACGTTCAAGCTGGTGTAATGGTATACACCTCATATCGATGAATGATTGAACTCATCATACAAAAGCAGCAAAACTGCACTGCCTTCTTCTCTTCTGTTCAGCAGTGGGGAGCAAGGCAGGATAGGAGGATATGAATAGATATATGAAGACCATGAATAAATCTCAAATCAACGTACAATCCGGCGACCTGTGCTTTACGTTCTGGGAAAGCGGTGATTTGTTCAAGGCTGTAAGTGGAACAACGATGATTAATCAGTGGATGGCTAGTCCGGTGGACGGCTCCATGAACAATCTATACTTGCGTTTTCACAGTGAATCCGGCATTCGTTTTGTGCCAATGCTTGGCATTCACTCCGACAGCCAGGTGAGCACCGACGGCAGTCGTATGGTATGGACAGGTACCGCTGAGGGCGTAGGTTATCAGGTTGTATTTGCTCCAACAGCACAAGGTGTATGGTTCTGGGATGTAACCGTAAACGGTAATGGAGAAGAGGTCGACGTGGTCTATGGCCAGGATGTCGGCAATGCCGATCCAGGTGCGGTACGCAGCAATGAGGCTTACTTGTCGCAATATATTGACCATGCCGTATTTGAGGATGCGAAACTTGGATATATCGTAGCTTCACGGCAGAATCAACCGCAGGGCGGGGCTTTTCCTTATCTTCAACAGGGTTCATTAACCCGTGCAGCAGGTTACTCCACAGATGGATTTCAGTTCTTTGGCTTGAGTTACAAGGAGACGAATGTCCCTGAAAGTCTGGGTAAGCCAACACTTGCGAATGAAGTGTACCAGTATGAATTTGCATATACAGCCCTGCAGTCCGAAAAAGTGGTGTTGAGTGGCGAAGCTCGCTTTGTGTTCTATGGACTCTTTCAGTCTAACCACGCTGAAGCGGTGAAGGAACTCGAATACCAGGATGTTCTCCAACAGGCTTGGGACGAGTATGAAGCGAAGCGTCAAGAGAATGCAAGCACGGTACGAGCAGTATCCAACGTATTCCCAAAAGTATCTCTCCATCCGGTAGTGGGTGAACCCTTGCCTACTTTATCGATGACCGAAGAAGAAGTGAATTCCCGTTTCCCGGCTTCGAAGAGACATCAAGAAGAGCGCGCGGATGGTAAATTGCTGGCGTTCTTTACAGATACGTATGAGCATATTGTGCTCAAGGAAAAGGAAATGCGTGTGGAACGTCCGCATGGACACATTCTGATGAGTGGTAACAATGTGAAGCTGGGTCAGAACGTAATCACAACGTCTTCCTATATGTATGGTATCTTCAATTCCCATGTGGTTGTGGGAAATACGAACTTCAATAAAATGATGAGCAATGCACGTAGCGCACTCAACATACCCAAATCATCCGGTCAGCGGATCTACGTCGAGGTTGAAGGAATCTTCCACCTACTCACGATGCCTTCCCTGTTTGAAATGGGCTTCAACTATGTTCGCTGGTATTACAAAACAGCTGAGGATACGCTGATTATCACGAATTATACAACTTTGGATACTCCTGAAGTACATCTTCATGTGAAGTCGGAAAAAGGAATAGCTTATCGATACCTGATTACCAATCAGATTACGATGAATGTGAATGAATATGAACTTCCTGTTCATGTTTCGGAGCAGAATGGTGAATTGATCTTCAAGGCAGATCACAGCTCCCTCAGTGCCGAAGTATATCCTAATCTGGAGTACCGCATGCGGGTAAGCGGAGCAGGAGTGAATGTTGGGGATGAGACTGAACTGGCTAGTGGAGTAAACGCAGGCGACGACTCACTGACGACTTTACGGCTGGACAGCAGCGCTGAATGGACATTGACCATTCAAGGGCTGTTGGAAGGAGGACAGATCGCATCCTCGACACGCAGCTTCGAAGAGGAAGTGGCAGCTTATCGTACGTTCTATGCAGAAGTGATGAATGGGTTCCATTTGTCCCAACCTCAGAAGCAAGGAGCAGATGAGTTGTTCAAAGTGAATGCTCTTGCATGGTGGTATACCCACAATATGCTGGTGCATTACTCTGTTCCTCACGGACTGGAGCAATATGGCGGTGCAGCTTGGGGTACACGGGATGTCTGCCAGGGTCCGGTCGAATACTTTATGGCTACACAAAAGTATGAGCAGGTTCGCGACATTCTGAAGACGGTATATTCGCATCAGTATGAGGATGACGGTAACTGGCCGCAATGGTTTATGTTCGATCGTTATTTCAAAGTTCAGCAGGAAGAAAGCCATGGTGACATTATTGTTTGGCCTCTCAAAGTGCTAAGTGATTATCTGATTGCCACCAAGGATTATTCGATTCTGAATGAGGAAGTACCTTATACCGTAAAACATGGTTTTGACTTTACTGATCAGACAGCCAGCGTGCTGGAGCATGCCCAGAAAGAACTGGAGTATATCCGCAGTCATTTCCTGCATGATACATTCCTCTCTTCATATGGTGACGGGGACTGGGACGATACATTACAGCCTGCCAATGCTCAATTGAAGCAATATATGGTCAGCAGCTGGACTGTGGCGCTCACCTATCAAACGTTGAAGCAGCTATCCAGAGCGCTTGCACCTGTGAAACCGGAGCTTTCTTCGGAATTAAGCGATATGGCAGCGGGTGTGAAAAGGGACTTCAGCAAGTATATGTTGGATACCGATGTGATTCCGGGCTTTGTATATATGGAAGATCCGGCACAAGCGAAGCGCATGCTGCATCCGGATGACAGCGAGACAGGTATTCAGTACCGTTTGCTGCCGATGACACGCAGCATGATTGCCGAGTTGCTGGAGCCTGAGCAAGCGCAATCCCATTATGAACTGATCAAGGACAAGCTGTACTGCCCGGATGGTGTCAGATTGATGAATCGTCCAGCACAATATGATGGCGGCGTCAGCACTCATTTCAAACGTGCAGAGCAGGCATCCAACTTCGGACGTGAAGTGGGCTTGCAATATGTTCATGCTCACATCCGTTATATTGAAGCCATGGCGAAGCTGGGCAACCCGGATGAGGTCTGGAATGGGCTGGGCATTATCAATCCAGTGGGTATTCAGGAAGCTGTTCCTAACGCAGATCTACGCCAGAGTAATGCCTACTTCAGCAGTTCTGACGGGAAATTCAACAACCGTTATGCAGCGCAGGAGCAGTTCGATAAGCTTCGCACCGGAGATGTGCAGGTGAAGGGCGGCTGGAGAATCTACTCCAGTGGACCGGGAATCTACATGAATCAGCTCATTTCGAACGCCCTGGGTATTCGCCAGGAGGAAGAAGATCTGGTTCTGGACCCTGTGTTACCTGTCAGCTTGGATGGCTTGCATTTTGATTTCCAATTTGCCGGCAAAAAGGTAACCTTCGTCTATCATCTCAGCGGAGAGGCCGTACAACGTATTGTGCTGAATGGCAAGGAACTGGATGCGACTAGGTTGCAACAACCTTATCGTCTTGGTGGACTGCGTATTTCACGTAAGGAGCTTGAACAGAGCCTAAGCGAGAATAACGTGATTGAGATTTACAGTTAATCGTGTAAACGTTAGTCTATTTTATCAAGTATAAATATTTTAGATGTCAGGTCCTTCGATTTCGAAGGGCCTGATGAACATAACAGGGGAGCGAAGAATGTGGTCAGTATCAAGGATATCGCCAAACAGGCGGGAGTTTCGATCTCTACCGTGTCATACGCTCTGAATGGTAGCAACAAAGTGACAGATGAGACCCGTTCCAAAATTTTGGCTATCGCCAAAGAGCTGAACTATGTTCCCAATGCTGCTGCCAGAACATTGAAGAAGAGAGAATCCAAAATTCTGGGTGTATTTCTGACGGATTTTAGCGGGGATGTTTATGGAGACTTACTTAGTGGTATGAAATCTGTATGTAACGCGCAAGGGTACGACCTGATTGTGTGCAGCGGGAAACAATCTCATCGAATGCTTCCGGAGCGAATGATTGATGGTGCTGTCATTCTGGATCATACATTTGCGAGCAAGGAACTAATGCAATATGCAGACATAGGACACAAGATTGTCGTTCTTGACCGGGAACTGGATCACCCCAATATTAATCAGGTTCTACTGGATAACAAGGCAGGAGCAACCCTTGCGATGGAGCATTTGATTGAACAGGGACATACGAAGATCTATGTCGTGACAGGTCCTGAAGGTTCATTTGACTCGGCTCAGCGGTTGAAGGCTGTGAGGCAAGTATCGGAGCGGGAAGCGAATGTGGAATGGATCGAAATTACCGGAGATTTCGAGAAGAGTGGCGGAGAACGGGCAGCTGAACGTATTATTCAGGAATATACTCAACCAGTTGGGGTGTTTTGTCTCAATGACGAGATGGCGATTGGGATGTGTGACCGGCTCGCTGATAGCGAGTTAAACATTGGTCAGGAGATTGATATTATCGGATTTGATAATATTGAACTTAGCAAATATGTGCAGCCAAGACTGGTCACGATTGATTATTCCAAACGAAAATGGGGCGCACTGGCAGCCGAACAATTAATCAAGATTATTGCCGGAGAGCCTGTCGATCATGAACGCATCTACGTGACACTGGTGGAGGGCGGGTCGGTAAACAGCAAGGTTCAGTCAGAATATCTTGCACAAGCCCAAGGTGAAAAGGCGGTTAGCTATTGACAACGCTGCCCCCTCTTCATTTCATGCATGTTGTGTTGAACGACGACTGTACAGCAAGAGACAAGGCTTAGAAGAATTGAAGCATTCTTTTAAGCCTTGTCTCTTGTTTAGCTTGTTTATTTGACCCATTATAAAATGAAAAAACCTCTCACCAGGAGAGGCTTGGCCCTCAAAGGCCCTTAGTTTTGTCATTGTTGTAGGATGAAGTGAGAATGCCTGTAAGGAAGAGAGCCAATACAATTGCAATAATCCAAAATGTCAGTGAAAATGACATACCATAGCACCTCCTGCAAAATCTTTACTTCTATTATAACCATTATAGGAAGAAAAGAAATGCTTCACTCCATCATTTGTAAAATAAAAAGTGAGTAGGGACCGGTCGGAGGCTCCCATCCGAAGGGTTATTCACAACCCGGTTGTTCACGATGAGTGAGGACGATCCACCACCATCCAGATTATAGGCGTCCACGACGCCAAGCTTGTACAAACGTCCTTGCAGCTCTTCCAGGGTGGCTCCTGAGCTGCCCCCTTCGTTATACCCGTCAACAACGATAATCAACAATTGATCGTCCTTGTAGTTGCCGATCACGGTGCGTGGAGCCCGCTTGGGTGAGACTTTCCATTTGGTGGGAATGACCGTTTTTTGTCCATTCTGCAAGAGCACGGGTACAAATGTGGCACCAAATTGGGGTTGTAGGCGATCCAGGGAACTTTTGTCGAAAAATTTACCGCCTACCAGCTTACCGGCATCATCAAGACCTACAAAAAACAGATCCTTAAAGCTGGCCTGAAAACCATTCACATACTTGCCGTCCATAACGGTAGTACTCAGCGGATACCGTTTTCCGCCGCTGTCGGCGAATCCTCCGGCATTAATTCCGGCAATGGCACCGCTGCGCTTGACCGCTTGCATAGTTGTCTCAGATCGGCCTGGCTCGCTGTCCAGAGCCATCTTCATGGCCGTGGGGTCTTTTAGCTTGATTTTCATGGCATAGCCCTTATAGGCGCCTGGATTGACCCTATAGAGTTCAATCGTAAGTCGATCACTGTCTATCCGTTCAAACGGAACGCCCAGCTTGGATGAGATCCGTTGATTATAGATCGTTTCCGGGCGAGCGGCTTGAACCGTAGCCTTCTGTACAAGCGTCGACATCGTACTCGTTGTCTGATTGTACAGCTGTGTTGTTCTTTTAATAGAAGAAGAAGTCTGAACAGCAGCTTCTTTTGCCCCTGCAAGCTCTTGGCTAATTGCCTGGGTCCGGGGTGTAACATTCTCTTCAGCCAGACCGGAATGAATGAAGTCTCCCGGTTCAAGCGGAGGACGAATCAGCAGCATGCATAACATCAATCCAACAAAAGGAGCAAGTGCAAGCATAAATAAACGATTAACCTTTTTTACGGGTGTAATCATTTGAGCAGGTCCATCTTTTTCTGGAGTGTCTCCAGTTGTTTTTTGACTTCGCTCAGCTGGGTATACAATTTGTTGCTGTTGTCGGTTTTATCGTTTGCATTATCCTTGGTGAAAGTCAGCAATTCATTAAAGGACTGTACCTGGCCCTGTAGGTCCGCTACTTCCTTGGATATCGTTGTTAGCTGCTTTTCGTAGTCGGCTTTGAGCGCTGCAATCTGCTGTTGATTATGGGTCTGAAGCTGATTAATCATCTGTTGCTGGAGGTGGTTACTATAATAGTAGGTTCCGAGTACTCCAAGTGCAATGAGAACAATCCACATGACCAGAAACAGCTTGACTGAAGATCCGGCCTTACCTTTGGCGCTCCGGGTGTGATGGATGTCAGAGGGTTGGACAGAAGGTTTCATATCATCACTCCTGGTTATTTATAGGTACAAAAAATTTTCCAGTCCTCATTCTATCATGCCACTATTGATTACGCAAAAATGAAATTCTTTGAGTAATAGGATAAAAAGAGATTGCATCGGAAGGAAGTCCTAGGATACAATTTCTTATAGATGCAATAAGTAGGAACTTTGGGCAAGTTTTTCGACTTTTTTAGATAGAAATGCAGGAAATTTATACTATATTTTGATCTTTCTTCGCTTGGGAAGACAAAAGTCCTGATGTGACGACAGCAAAATACAGTAGAAATAGAGCTGTTCTTACAGCTGTATCAATTGTTTTTTCTGTTTTCGACATTATCCGACTTTTACTTCTTCTATACACGGACTGTCGCAAGGATAGAGGCATTATCATGGCTGATGGTAGAAAAGGAATTTGTCCAATACATAACAGGGGGAACAACAATGAAAAAAGTATGGCAGGTGGTCATCGTAGATATCCACCCCACCAGCATGCTGGGAACAAAATTGATTTTGGAAGAACAGCAGGATCTGTTGGTACGGGGGATGACTTCGACCGGGTCCGAAGGTCTTGACCTGGTGAACATTCACCAGCCCGATCTGATTTTGATGGATTACCGGCTTCCTGAGGGCCAGGCGGATCAGTATATATCCCAAATGAAAAATCTGTCGGCTCATAGTCACATCATTATTCTAACGGACGAGGACAATGTAAAATTATTTCGTCATCTGATCAGTCTTGGTGCTAGTGGTATGCTGTCCAAACAGGCTTCCCCTAGCCAGCTGATTCATCTGATTTCCGGGTTGCGTGAGGGATGTGTATCCATTCCATTATCCTGGTTAGCCAGTTCAGAGTGGGCTCAGCCCGTCGAATCTCCTGCAGAAGAACTTATTGTTGAATTAACAGAAACCGAAACTTTTATCATGGAAAGAATTGTTCAGGGCGTAACCTATGATAAAATAGCCAGTGAGATTAACGTTAGCAGACGTTCGATTGATAATTACCTGCGTAAAATATACGTGAAACTGGATGTAAGCAGCAGGGCACAGGCGATTGAACGTTACGCTTTATATGCGAGGCAGACCAAAACCGTATCCTGACGAGCATGGTTCCATGAATCCCTATGTACGATGACTCGTCAAGTTTCCGGTCTGGTCATATTCAGTGTCCAACAGGAATAGGTTGTAGGGGCTACGGACTGCGAGCACAGTTCGGATTAGGGATGAAAGGGGAACGGACCGATGAAGTATTTCTTCGCCTCCCGTACAAACAGGCTTTTGACATCACCGCTGAGGGACATACGTGAGATGTCTGGTCGGGATTATTTCATTTCTCTGGCAGAAGAACTGCCTGCGGAGGAGCTGTTTCCATTCAAACTGCTGGAAGAAGCAGCAGTGTCTGTATTTAGTTCCGGACCCTCCGCATTGCAGTATGGCGAGCAGGCAGGGTACAGACCGTTGAGAGAATGGCTGGACAACGATTGGAATGCTCGCAAGGGCATACGGACAGTCCCGGAGCAGATTCTATTGACCACAGGAACCCAGCAGGCCATCGATCTTGTGATGCGTTTGCTGCTTGAGCCTGGAGATTCCGTACTGGTCGAGCATCCTACCTCTCCAGGCTGTCTCGAGGTTCTGGAGATGCAAGGTGCCAAAATCGTGCCCGTCACAGGCGATGGGGATGGCATTTTGCCTGATCTTTTGGAGCATCACATGCAGCAGGTGAGACCGAAGCTGCTTTTTGCTGCACCCAGTTTTTCTAATCCAACCGGCGTGCTTTGGAGTATGGAACGGCGTGAGGCTGTGCTTGATCTGTGTTCACGCTACGGAGTGCTGCTCGTGGAAGATGACTCCTATGGTGAACTTCATTTCGATGGATTGGAACCAGCAGACTTCTACCGGAAATATCCTTCCCTCTTTGCGCTGGATACAGCGGATCAGGGTGGACATGTTCTCTACATTGGTTCGTTTAGCAAAACTGTAGCACCTGCCCTGCGTACAGGTTGGGCTGCCGGACATCCGGCCTTGATCCAGGCTATGGCCTCCGTGAAACGGATAGCAGACGGACAGTCCAGTCCCATGAATCAGCGGTTATTGTATCAACTGCTTGCCCATTCTCCTTTTAAGTGGAGTGATCATCTCTCCATGCTGAACAGGGAGTATAAGACCAGACTCAAGCTTATGCTCGAATTGTTGAAGCGCCCGGGTTGGAAAGGCAGTCAGTATAGCATTCCTGAAGGGGGGATGTATCTGTGGGTACAGTTACCGGATGGATTGGACAGCGGAGCTCTGCTCAAAGCAGCGCTGTTAAAAGGGGTGTCCTTCCTTCCCGGTTCCCTCTGCTCCACGGGTGAACAGGATTATCGGTACATCCGGTTGAACTTCAGCCATCCGGGCCGGGATGAGTTGCTGCTTGGCATGAATCTGATCAGTGAGTCCATAACAGAGTTTACAGCCCGGAGCTAAACCGGATTTAGAAAAGAAAGAATGTAGGGTCAAATTCATACCTGGAACCTGGGACAACAGAAGTTCCAGGCATTGGATTTGGAAGCAAATAGGTTACCCCCAAAGTAATTACGTTATTGCATCCACTAACATTTTTATATATAATATGTATTAATGAGTTGTTGTTTTCTTTATATAAGCTGCAATCATTGCAAGTTCAGGAGAAGCACTCATATATTTTAACTAACGGGGGAACGAACATGTCTAACATTTTATTTGTCAAAGCAAACGACCGTCCTGCAGATCAAGCAGTCAGCGTACAATTGTACGATGCATTTTTGAGCGCATACAAAGAATCCCACCCAGGTGACACAGTTACCGAACTGGATCTCTACAATACAGATATTCCTTACTACGGCAACACTGTAATTACAGGTGGATACAAAGCCGCTAATGGTATCGAAGCAACTGCTGAAGAGCAAAAAGCAGCTGCACTGGCAGCACAATTGCAAGATCAATTCTTGGCAGCAGACAAAGTAGTATTTGCATTCCCACTGTGGAACTTCACTGTTCCAGCACCACTGGTGAACTACATTTCATACCTGAGCCAAGCTGGAAAAATGTTCAAATACACTGCTGAAGGCCCTGTAGGTCTGGTAGGCGACAAAAAAGTGGCATTGCTGAACGCACGTGGCGGAGTTTACTCCGTAGAGCCTATGGCATCCGCTGAAATGTCCGTTAAATATGTAACTAATGTACTGAACTTCTGGGGTATCCAAAACCCTGAACTGGTTATCGTTGAAGGCCACAATGCTTCACCTGACCGTTCCCAAGAGATCGTAGCAGCAGGTCTGAAATTGGCTTCCGAAGTAGCAGCAAGCTTCTAATAGCCTAATATAGAGAAACACGAAAAAGCCCATTATCTCCATTGGAGATGATGGGCTTTTTTGCATCTTCATTTTGCATGAAGCTACGTTACCTGTTGCCTCAGTCATTCTTTCCATGGATCAGGTAGGGCTCCGCTACTTCCGCAATAAGCTCTAGCTCACTGTCGTCATGTTGATTCAAGGAAAAATCCATTTCTAGTTCATTTATACTCCGTTCAATCATATCATTATCCTCAAGCATGTGAGCATGCTCAGTTAGTGCCTGCACACCCTTAACCGTCAGCACATATCGTCCACGGGATAAGCGCTCGAACCAGCCATAATAGTTTTTTTGCAAAATGGCCGCAGCGGAACCCACACTTGTCTGTTTACTGATTGAGGCGGGGGAGGCTTCTCCCTGAGCGCGAAGGGCGGAAGCTACACATAATGCTTTTTCCCTGTAAGCGGTGACCAGCTGCCTGCGTGTGCTTCCTCCTGTGTTGTAGTCACCACTTCGCTCGTCGAATTCCTTCAGCAGTCGTTGCCGCCGGATACCGCCTTTACGGACACCGGTGCTGCCGCTACCAGACATAGGAGCTTGGGCAGCAGGTTCGCACAGCACATCAATCAGAGGTGATTTGGTTTTGTAGAACGTAACGGTGATAAGCCCTAGCCCAAGTTGTCTGCACAGTGCGGTCAATTCGCCCCAGCGCTGGTTCACGGCACCACGCTTGCTGCGGTTCCGCTCAACAGCCAGATACACGAAGGGGCTGAGCTTCAGGCGCTGCATTCCCTGTAACAGCAGAGACAGATTAAATGTTTTTTTCATCTCCACAATGAGTGGTTCATTTTGATCCGATTTGACCCCAACCAGGTCACAATGTTTGACTTCAGCCTTCACGTCGTAGCCGCGTCGTTCGAAAAAAGCCTTTACAGGCGAATATAACTCGGTTTCATACTTTACTGCCATCGGTTCTGCTCCTTCCCTGAAGTGGCTCGTCTCTGGCCATCTATTGTTCCGTTTTCTGAATTTAGAACCTTCATTATATCATATCCGTTCTTTTTTTTCTGAGCGCACAAGATGTCTGATAGAACAGGGAAAGCCTCAAATTAAGACCCGCAGATTGAAAAAAAAGAGGTCAACTTATCCGATTTGCCGCATAGGTATGTAATACACTTTTCACAACAATACACGATGTTTGGACAGAGGGTGGCGGGACTAATCCGGACCGCAAGATTGGTATTCAAGCACAAGCCGTAATTCTATTGATTTCTTCATACCATTCGGAATGGTTGACAATCACACTAAAGGAGCCATGGGAGGTACCAAGCATGAATATTTTTGAACGCGTTGCGGAACATCGGGCAGAGAGTGACCGTTTATCATGGAACGGGACATTTGAAGATTATATTGCACTGCTGAGAGAGGACCCGACTCCGGCAATGACGGCTCACGCACGAGTGTACCAGATGATTGAATCATTTGGCGTGGAAGAAGTTGGGGGGCACAAACGGTACAAGTTTTTTGAACAGGAGATTTTTGGGCTGGATCGGTCCATTGAAAAGCTGGTGGAAGAATATTTCCACTCGGCAGCACGCCGTCTGGATGTTCGCAAACGGATTCTGCTGCTTATGGGTCCGGTCAGCGGAGGTAAGTCAACACTGGTAACGCTGCTGAAACGTGGCCTTGAACAATTCTCCCGCACAGAGAAGGGTGCTATATACGCCATTGACGGATGCCCAATGCATGAGGAGCCCTTGCATCTGATTCCGCTGGAGCTTCGCCCCGAAGTGGAAAAGGAGATTGGTGTCCGCATTGAGGGCAATCTCTGCCCATCCTGCCAGATGCGTCTTCGGACCGAATATGGCGGTGATATCAGCAAGGTGCGAGTGGAACGGGTCACCATTTCCGAGGATAACCGGGTGGGAATCGGAACATTCAGTCCATCCGATCCCAAATCCCAGGATATTGCCGATCTGACGGGAAGTATCGACTTCTCAACCATTACTGAATTCGGCTCCGAGTCCGATCCACGCGCCTATCGTTTTGACGGTGAATTGAACAAGGCCAACCGTGGATTGATGGAATTTCAGGAAATGCTGAAATGTGATGAGAAGTTTCTGTGGAACCTGTTATCACTGACGCAGGAAGGAAATTTTAAAGCAGGCCGATTTGCCTTGATCAGTGCGGATGAAATGATTGTGGCGCATACGAATGAATCCGAGTACAAATCATTTATTTCCAACAAAAAGAATGAAGCCTTGCAATCCCGGATGATCGTCATGCCAATTCCCTACAACCTGAAGGTCTCCGAGGAAGAGAAGATTTATGGCAAGCTCATTCAGCAAAGTGATATGAAGCATGTCCATATTGCACCGCATGCCCTGCGGACTGCAGCCATTTTCTCCATACTTACCCGCTTGAAAGAAACGAAGAAACAAGGCATGGATCTGGTCAAAAAAATGCGTATGTATGACGGTGAAGAAGTCGAAGGGTACAAAGAAGCTGATCTGCGTGAGATGCAAAATGAATATTTGGATGAAGGCATGTCGGGCATTGATCCGCGTTATGTCATCAACCGGATATCCAGTGCTTTGATTAAGCAAAACCTTCAGTGCATTAACGCGCTGGATATTCTCCGGGCGATCAAGGATGGTCTGGATCAGCATGCTTCGATTTCAAAAGAGGAACGTGAGCGTTATCTGAACTTTATTGCCCTGGCTCGGAAAGAATATGATGAGCTGGCGAAGAAGGAAGTGCAGAAAGCATTTGTCTACTCGTTCGAAGAGTCGGCCAGAACGCTGTTCGAAAATTACCTCGATAATATCGAGGCATTCTGCAACTGGTCCAAAATTCGTGATCCACTGACGGATGAGGAGATGGACCCGGATGAGCGCTTGATGCGTTCGATAGAGGAGCAGATCGGTATTTCCGAAAATGCCAAAAAGGCTTTCAGGGAAGAGATATTGATCCGCATCTCGGCTTATTCCCGCAAGGAACGGAAGTTTGAATACAGCAGTCATGATCGTTTGCGTGAAGCGATTGAAAAGAAACTGTTCACTGACTTGAAGGATATTGTGAAGATTACAACTTCAACCAAGACACCAGATGCAACGCAACTGAAACGAATGAATGAAGTGATTAAACGGTTGATTGAAGAACATGGATATACCGCAGCCAGCGCGAATGAACTGCTCCGTTATGTGGGCAGTCTGTTGAATCGCTGATCTGCAACGAACCATTCCGGATCAGGCTCCTGACGCCTGCTGTGAGGCTCCTTCACAGCAGGGTCAGGGGTCTTTTTATATGGGGGAGATGTACAATTAAGACTAATAAACTGACAAAGAAGGTCAATTCCATGACAAATTAGTTCTTATGGTATATGTTAAATTAGGTCATTTAGTCTATAATCGATACAGATATTTACAATTTAATATTTTTTGTGGTTATTAAGGAGCTGACAGAACTAGTTATGAGTATTGCTATAGCAAGACAACAACAACTTGATTATATTGGATTGACAGCCGGAGATCTGCAATTGCTTGCTGATCATCGACCTGCTTTTGAGAAAGTCGTGGACGAAGTGGTGGACCACTTCTACAATCATGTGGGAAATTATCCGAATTTGGTCGATCTGATTGCCCGCTTCTCTTCCATTGATCGTTTGAAGGAAACACAAAAGCTATACTGGTTATCCATGACCGATGGTGTAGTTGATGATGCATACATTGAACAGCGCATTGCAATCGGACTGGTCCATTCCCGCATTGGTTTGTCCGAAGATTATTACTTGGGCACGTATATGGTTTATCTCGATATTGCAACAAGCATATTCCAGCAAGTCATTCCTGAACGCTGGCATGTGGTCATTCAGGCCCTTAGTAAAATGTTCAACCTCGACTCACAGCTTGTATTGGAGGCTTACGAGAAGAAGGAAAAGGAAAAATTAAATCAACTCGCTGAAGATCAGCAGCATACGTTGCTGGCGATCACGCAGATTACCCAGCAGTTGACGGGCATGATTAGTGAATTGAACGAAAATGCTCAGGCGATCTCTGATGTGGCTAGAGAAACGGCTGCCTCTCAGGATCAGGCCAATGGACTGTTGGAAGAGCTGACTAAGGAAATTCATCAGATTGGCAAAATGGGTGAGATCATTCGTGAAATCTCGGATCAGAGTCATCTCGTGGGTTTGAATGCCGCCATTGAAGCTGCACATGCAGGAGAATTTGGACGGGGATTCGAGGTGGTTGCCAGTGAGGTTCGCAAGCTTGCGGCTAGTTCCCGTGAGGCTCAAGGAAAAATTCAGTCGAACTTGGCACAGATCATGAAGAAGCTGGGCAGTGTTCAACAGGAGTCAGAGCACACTGCTTCGGGAGCAAGGCGTCAGGCATCCCGTTCAGAAGAGCTTGCGGTTTTTGCTACCACTATGGAGAAACTGGCACTTGATCTCAGGAAATTAGATCAACAGGAATAGGCGGTAATACTGGCTGGAAGCTGAGATACCGTTTCTGGCTGTTTTAAGCTATAATGGGTAGACAAACCTGCCGATGTTATAGTGAATGCAGCCGGAGACAGGGGATTTGAAAGAGGTTGAGGTGATCAGGTGGCTTCTATCCATGATGTGGCCAAAGAGGCGGGCGTATCTGTTGCAACCGTTTCCAAAGTGCTGAACGATTATCCCGATGTAAGTGACAAAACTCGCAAAAAAGTCAATATAGCCATCGAACTATTGAAATATCAACCGAATGTGGTTGCACGTGGACTTGTAAAACGCCGTTCTTGGACGGTAGGTGTATTGTTGACGGTTCCTTTTACCAATCCGTTTGTATCGGAGTTGCTTGAAGGAATCAAAACAGCGCTGGAAAACAGCGGATACGATCTTGTTCGCTTATCTACACGTTTTGATGATCCGACATACTCGTTTATTAAACATTGCCGCAGCCGAAATGTGGATGGCGTTGTTGTATTCGGGGAAGGAAGAGACAACGAGAGTATTCAGGAATTGGTTACTGCTGAGATTCCGACGATGTTCGTTGATACCGACTTGTTTGGCAAGCGGGCAGGATACATAACGACGGATAATGCAAATGCCATTGCCATGAGTGTGAAGCATTTGCATGAACTGGGTCACCAGAAAATTGCCTATATTTCAGGTACACTTGGGCCTGCCGTAGCGAATCTTCGACTGGATGGATATCGGGAAGGTTTGCGAGTCTGCGGCATTCCATATTCAACGGTGTATCTGGAGGTCTGTGACTATTCTTTCGATGGTGGCAGTAAGGCAGCTCGCCGATTGCTTGCATTGAAGGACCAGCCTACGGGGATTGTCTGTGCTTCAGATATGTCTGCTTTTGGTGCAATCCACGAAATTGAGAAGCATGGTTTACGGGTGCCTGAGGATGTATCTGTTGTCGGATTTGATAACACATACTATGCGGAAGTGTTCAAACCAGGGTTGACCACGATTAATCAAAACATTCATTCCATTGGAATCAAATCCATCGAATATCTGATCGCCATGATTGAAAATCCTGCATATACTCCTCCAGTTGTTACGGAGCCATCCAATCTGGTGATTCGCCAAACGACTGCACCTGTGCAAGCGTAAAGGTCTTCAAACCAGCACAGCCTATGGGCTGTGCTTTTTTGGTATGCCATTTCTTTTTGGGAAATAACGGAGATCAGAAGTTGTTGTGCAATGCTTGCAGGAAAAGCTGTTGACTTTTTACCACACAGACCTTAACAATAAAAGGCAGAATAATACAAAATTTTATGTAATCGCTTTCTTTTTACTGATGAATATAGGGACACTGCAATTGTCATTCAAAGGGAAGGGTGATGGGCATGCATCGGGTACTGCTGGTTGATGATGAAGTATACGCACGAAAAGGACTTAGAAAACTGATCCGCTGGGAAGCATGCGGGTTCGAAGTGGCTGGAGAGGCGAATGATGGGGATGAGGCTAGTACCCGGATCGAAGAGCTACAGCCTGACGTTGTCATTACGGACATACGTATGCCGGAGATGGATGGACTGGAATTGATCCGGCGCACGGTTGAGCGTAATGAGCAGGTTCTAAATAAGTGCAAACAGCCCTATTTTATCATCGTGAGTGGATATAATGATTTTGCTTATGCCCAGCAGGCCGTGAGGTACGGGGTACAGGATTATATTTTGAAGCCAATTGATGAGATTGAACTGGAAGGGACTTTACGCAAGTTGGCGGAGGAGTTGAATCGGCGCAAGCATGCTGAACAAACCCGATGGGAGCAGGAATACGTCAGATTACTTAATCAGTTTATTTATGGCGAATCGGATTTGGAAACGGTTGAACAATGGATTGAACTGACGGGTACAAGTGCTAACGATCCGCTGGCATATCTGCTGTTTGAGAATAACACGCCACATTTCCAGGTTTCGGATACTGTTCAAGAGGAGGGGCCGGGGGCCAGGAACGGAGAAAATTTTGGCCGGATTGTGCAGTCTGTTCTTGGAAAGATGTATGCAAATCGCTCATATCTGCATGTAAAAGAGCACGGCGAACGTATCGGAGTTCTGTTAACTGCGGAACATCTACGCCCTTATTCAATGAATCTACATGCGGTTGCCGGGCAAATGCAATCCTGCTTCGCCGAAATGGGTCATGACTCTGTATGCATATATATCGGGAAGGTTTGTTATGAACCTTTACTCATTGGACATGCCTATCAAACCGCACTGAAGGCGATTTCCTATAAATTTATTTCAGAGAAGAGTGGGATCGTTCTGTATGATAACATGCTGCATGAGTCTGTACAGTGGGTGCATATCGATCATGAAAAGGAGCAGGAGCTCCTGACACTTATGGAGGAACAACGGATTCAGGCGTTAGAGTATGCAATGGGTGAATGGTTCACCGATATGAGAACGGCCAATTACGCTCCTGTTGCAGTGACGTCTGCAATCCACCAACTGATCTCAGCGGTACTATCGATTCTGAAATCGGCTGAGGCGAATGTGAAAGAGATACCTTCGTTCAAACCCATTCTGGCATGGCAAGCGGAGCGGGGAACATTGGCTGAGGCCAGACAGTTGTTGACGGTTTTCATGTTAGATTCAGCGCGGAAGCTGGCGGAACAGCGTCAGTACAATCAGAGGGGTGCCATGACAAAAATCAAACATTATATTGAAGCCAACTACAGCAGCAATATTAGTTTGAGAAGTATTGCCTCCGAATTTTACATGAATCCGGTCTATTTGGGGCAACGCTTCCGCAAGGTGTATGGCGTGTATTTCAACGACTTCCTGCTTCAACTTCGGATGGAGGAAGCCAAGAAGCTGCTGCGTCAGACGGATATGCGAGTATATGAAATCGCCGAGAGGGTTGGGTTCGGAAGCAGTGATTATTTCGCAACTCAATTTGAGAAAAAGGAATCATGCGCTCCTACGGAATATCGTAATCGCATCATGGATGAAGGGTAGGGAGATGAAAGCGTGAAGCTCAACTTTTTTAATAATATCCGCTTACGCGATAAAATGCTGATCTTATATCTCTTCTTTGTACTCGTACCCGTTATTCTAACTAATGTTATTTTCTATCAGGTGACTATAGCGAACGTAAAATCCCAGCGAATGGCTGACCTCTCCAAAGGAATGGAACAGATTCGAAGTCAATTTATGGGGGAAATTCGCAATGCGGCCGATTTTTCCTCAAGCTTTTATACGGATAGTATACTGAATGACATGCTGGATGTGAATTACACCAATCCGGTTCAGTATATCGAAGCCTACGATTCTTATCTTCGCAAAATCCTGAATACCTATTACTCCGGTTACCGCTCCCTCCAAGGTTTGACGATATATGTGGATAACAAAAGTGTACTGCCTTCCGGGGGAGTTGAGTTTCTAACCGAAGAGGTTCGACAGTCCGAGCCATACAGGCTGCTGGCAAACAGTAAACATTCCGCACCCATTCTGATGAGATCCGGTCCTGAAGGGAATCGGCAGACGTTCAGCATTTTACGCAAACTCAATTATTATGAAGCTCTGCCCGGGTGGAAGGAAAAGTTCGTACGATTGGATCTGAAGCCATCGACGATTCGCCAGATTTTCACCAACCTTAATGTACAGGGCAACCTGTATCTGATTAATCCGGCTGGACAAATAGACTACTCGACGGATTCTGGTATCCCATGGTCCAGTCAACTCGTGAATTATAGTGATGTCATGGATCAACAAAGTAAGAAAGAGTTCGAAATGGCTTATCCATTGTCCGGTGAAATGGAGGGATGGAAAATCAACGGAGTGTTCGATGAATCCGAAATTTACAAGGAATTGGGCAAACCCAGTCACCTTGTCGTTGTGCTGGCCTGTATCAATCTGATTTTGCCGACCTGGATCATTATCTGGATGACACGTACAATCCACGTGAGGCTGGCTCGAATACTGAAACACATGGAAAAAGTGAAGCATCAGCGATTTGAACCGATCAGACAGCCGGAATCGTCGGACGAGATTGGGCAGCTGACAGCCGAATTCAATCGCATGACGATGACGATCCATCGTTTGATTAACGACGTCTATGTAGCAGACATTCAACATAAAAATTTGGAGTTACAGCGGCGGCATGCCCAATTAAATGCATTGCAGAGCCAGATTAATCCACACTTTTTGTTTAATGCGCTGGAGACCATCCGCATGCGCAGCCTCATGAAAGATGAGGATGAGACGGCACGAATTATTTATCATATGGCTAAAATTTTTCGAAATGCCCTCACCTGGAATCGGGATAAAGTCAGCATACGGGAGGAATTGGAGTATGTGACCTGTTTTCTTGAAATCCAGAAATATCGTTTCGGTCACAAGCTGGATTATACGATTGATCTGGACCCAGAGGCTGCGAATTGTTCCATTCCCAAGATGACATTGTTGCCTTTTGTTGAAAATGCCAGCATTCATGGTATCGAACCACTGAAGGAAGGCGGGGAAATTCGGCTTTGTATTCGACGAACAGGTACAGAACTGATCTGTGTGGTGGAGGATTCCGGGGCAGGTATGACAGAGGACAAAAGAAAGCAGCTGCTCTCTTACGTGAAAACGGAAGACGCTATGGGTGATCGCGTAGGTGTACAGAATGTCATCTATCGTCTGAAGCTGATCTACGATAGCCGGTTCCATATTCAGATCGATAGCGCTGCCAGGACAGGCACACGTGTGGAAATTGGTTTACCCCTTGAAGATTCACCTAATCCACCAAAGCATTAAACATTCTAAGGCATAAACCTATAGTTTATCCGGTAAACAAAGCTTGTCATCAACCTTATAATGAAAGTGCTTACATTAGAGGGGGGAAAGAGGGTGCGTTCATATTGGTTAATCACATGCTGAAGCGCTGGCTGCCGGCAGTATTAGCTTTAACCATGGTGACGGCTTGTTCCTGGGGAGGAAGTGAGATTAAACCGGAAGCTGGAGCAGGGGGAGACGACAAAGTAAGCACAGAGAAAGTGACATTCTCGTATTTTAAAGCGGGTTCGGGCAAGGACATCAATACAAATGAAACCACAATCGGCAAAAAGCTGGAGGAACAAACGGGGGTTAATTTCAAAATTGAATACCTGGTTGGTGATATTAATACCAAAATCGGAACGATGATTGCAAGCAATAAGTACCCGGATGTGATGGTCCCGGATGGGGCTATTGACAAAATCGTGGATGCGGGTGCATTTATTCCTCTCAACGATCTGATTGATCAGTATGGACCCAACATTAAACGGGTGTATGAGCCGTATTACAACCTGATGAAAGAGGAAGATGGCAACATTTATTTTCTGCCCATGAGCGCAGTAGTTGGAGACTATCTGCCTAATCCGAATGTGGATCAAGGTGCATTCTGGATACAGCGGCGTGTATTGAAGGAGGCTGGATATCCAAAGATCACCACACTGGATGAATACATGGATCTGATTAAACAATACGCTGACAAACATAAGGATGAAGGATTGACTGGACTCCTGTCGTTGACGTATGATGATAAATTTTTTACGATCACTAATCCGGCCATGCACCTTGCAGGTAATCCGAATGATGGAGCCATTATGGTGGATATGCAGACAAAGGAAGCCAAGGACTATGGGCTTACGGAAGAGACCAAACGCTGGATGCAGAAGTTGAATGAAATGAATTCATTAGAGCTGTTTGATAAGTCCTCCTTTGTCGATAACTATGACCAGTATCTTGCGAAAGTGACCAGTGGGAAAGTGCTTGGATTCTTTGATTATGCCTGGCAGGTAGGGCAGGAAATGAACAATCTGAAGGAAGCCGGTAATGACGATTTGCGTTATATGGCACTGCCGATTGTGTACGACGCAAACACCAAGGATCAGTATACTGATCCGCCGAGCTTTGTTAATAACCGGGGGATTGGCATTACCGTAAGTGCAGAAGATCCGGTCCGTATCATCCAATTCTTCGATAACCTATTAATGGATGAGAATCAGATTCTGTCCAACTGGGGGATCGAAGGAGAAACCTACGAAGTGGATGACAAGGGGCGGTTTACGCGCTCTGCGGAAATGATCCGGAAAACAGATTCAGATGAGTTCCGTCAATCGTTCGGATTCAAATATTTTGAGTACAGCTGGCCGCGTTACGGTAATGGATCGATTCTGCCTGACGGTAATTCTGTCGGTGTAGAACGACAACCCGAAGTTGCCCAATTCTCCTATACGGATGGAGATAAGCTCATTCTGGAGAAGTATGGCGTGGAGACGTTCTCTCAACTGTTCGCTGCGCCGGATGAACGTCCATGGTACCCGGCTTGGAGCATTGCTTTTGATCAAGGTTCCCCAGCCCATATCTATGGACAGAAACGTACAGATTTGCAAAAGAAATATGTGCCCAAACTAGTCCTCTCCAGTCCGGCTGACTTTAACAAGGTCTGGGATGAATATGTGAAGGAATTCAACAAGCTCGATGTGAAGGGCTATGAACAGACGATGACCGAAGAAGTTCGCAAGAAGGCAAAACTGGTCCAAGGTGAATAAGTTGGCGAGGAAAGGATGGCATGAGGGATAAACGCCTGCAAGGCGCGTGGTGGATGGGGATTCGACAATATTAAACATTCGTTTTATCTGGAAAAAAGTGTTGATTTTCACGTCTGGGACGTTTAGACTATATACATCAATATTAACGGGTTAGAGATGTATGACTTTGGCTTTATAACAAGTCGGTGGTCTCCAGACAAATGATGTGGAGGGAGTGCCTGTCATCCAGACAGCGCACTCGCTTCTTTTTTACATTTTGCATACATACAAGGTATTTCCCGGTTGAAAGGACAAAGTGAGTGGATCACCTACATGGAACGTACAACTTAGAACTGGTTATTTTATCTTACATTATTGCAGCGTTGGCTTCTTATGCAGCGCTTGACCTTGCGGGCCGGGTAAGTCTGGCTAAGGGCATGTCCCGAAATATCTGGCTTACCTGCGGGGCAGTCTCAATGGGTTTGGGAATTTGGTCCATGCATTTTGTGGGCATGCTGGCCTTTGTTCTTCCCATGCATGTGTCGTATTCCACAGGTGAGGTCTTTCTATCCGTTCTGCTTGCAATCATTGCATCTGGTGTTGCGTTAAATATTGCAGGTCAGCAGTCAGGTAAAATAAGCAAGCTCCTGATCGCAGGGGTGCTCATGACCGCAGGCATTAGCGGCATGCATTACATCGGAATGGCTGCCATGTCGGTTACCATCACATATGAACCAGGCATAGTGTTGTTATCCATCCTGATCGCAGCTTTAGCTTCATTTGCTGCCTTGTGGCTCATGTTTTTCTTCCGGCAGCATCAGTCACGTTATACATGGGTGTACAAGATGGGCAGCGGACTCATTATGGGGCTGGGCATCTCGGGCATGCATTATACGGGGATGTCAGCTGCACAGTTTCATCATGCACATGATGCAATGGCTGGTTCGGGGATGCAGATTGAACCTTCGCTTCTCGCATATCTGATCGCTGCGGGTACTTTTATTGCCTTGGGGTTGACCTTGTTCGGTATCTTTATTAATCAACGTCTATCTCAGAAGGATCGACGGATTCATGAAAATGAACAGTGGTATCAAGCCCTTTACGAAAACCATTCAGATGCCATTATTTCGGTGGATAAACAAGGGGCTATCAAGGGGATTAATGCTGCAGTCACACGTATTACAGGGTATCAAGAAAGAGAGATCATTCATCATTCTATTGATGAGATTTCACAGCATGTTGATATTCATTGGGCAAGTGAAATGCATCATGTGGAATGGGATGATGATAGCCGTGAGCAGCAGCATTTTATGGGCAAAATGAAAAACGTTCAGGGAAACCTGATTGATCTAAGTATCGCTGTAGTGCCTGTACTGATTGATGGTAAACATCAGGGAAGCCACATCCTGATTAAAGACGTCACCGAGGAGAAACAGGCTCAGGAAAGCATCCGCCATCAGGCTCTGCATGATCCGCTGACCGGGCTTCCTAATCGACGCAAGCTGGATGATGTGCTGGAGAGCACGATCGCGACTTCGGGGGCAGCAGGAAGTTCATTTGCGGTTATGGTGATGGATATTGACCGTTTCAAAATGATTAATGACTCCCTGGGACATTCCATTGGAGATGTGTTTCTTCGAGAAGTGAGCAGCAGAATTATGAGTGCAATCCAGGATTCAGACCCGAACGCGACGGATAATGTCATGCTTGCTCGTATGGGGGGCGATGAATTCACACTGGTCGTTACCAATGAGCAGGGGAATGAGGATCGGGTAGCCGAACTGGCAGAACGGATTGTGCGAGCGATTCAGCTACCTTATCGATTAAAGGAAAATGACTTTTACGTTACAGCCAGCATCGGAATCGCAATGTATCCGTATCATGGAACAGGAGCGGATGCGTTGTTGAAGCATGCAGACTCTGCCATGTATGAAGTTAAGAAAAACGGCAAGAACGGTTTTCAGTTTTACACGGCCCAACTGGACTCGGAGCTTTATGAACGAATTGAACTGGAAGGGTATTTGCGTAAAGCACTGGAACGGGACGAGCTGGTTCTGTATTATCAACCTCAGATACGTACAGAAGACAGCCGTATGATCGGCGTAGAGGCTTTGATTCGCTGGAATCATCCAGACAAGGGCGTTCTGTCTCCGAATGTGTTTATTCCACTAGCTGAGGAGACAGGCTTGATCTATGAGATCGGGAACTGGACACTGCGCGAAGCGTGCAGACAGATGAAACTTTGGCATGCCAGTGGCGGACCACTCATTCCGGTATCCGTTAACTTGTCTAGTCAGCAATTTCATCAATCCAATTTGGTGGAGCAGGTCAAAAATGCACTCACGGAGTCGGGCCTCGATGCCCGTTATCTTGAATTGGAAATTACAGAGAGCATGATGATGGATGCATCCGTATCCACAGGTATTCTGAATGAACTTACAGCGCTTGGAGTCAAAATCAGCCTGGATGATTTCGGGACAGGATATAGCTCGCTGAGTTATTTGAAGCATTTTCCAATTCATAAGTTAAAGATTGACCGTTCGTTCGTGACGGATATTACGGAGAGCCGGAGTGACCAGGCGATTGTGGCCACGATCATATCGATGGCTCAAAATCTGAAGATGGAAGTGATCGCGGAAGGGATCGAGACGAAAGGACAGCTGGATATTCTGATGCAAAATGATTGCCGCGAAATTCAGGGATATTATTTCAGTCGTCCATTGCCGGCAAGCGAAGTGGAGCATGACTTTTTTGTGCCACTGCGGTTGCATGGAACTCCATCGATTCTCTAAATTCACTGAAATGCCAAGCGGCAAGTCCCCGCCATATGCCAGGGACTTGCCGCTTTATTGTGTTCTACAGGTAGAAAGTAGTCTGTATTGTGTATTGCAGATGGTTATGATAAAAACTTGCGGTGGTGCTTCTTGCCATCATAAGTGAACCAGATCGGTTTATCTTCTACCCGTGTTTCCACATGGACGGTACGCCCCCAAAGGCGGTACAGATAAGGCAGGGTCCGTTCCATATATTTCAGATCCAGCTCGATGCCCTCGTATTGATGCTTGAGCACGAGTTCTCCTGTGCGCAGGTAATCGGCGTCCTGAACGACGAGATACGGAGAACCACCGTTGATGCGTGAAAATACAAGCTGATCCCGTATGTTTTGCCAGGACTTGTCGGTAATTTTCCAGTCCGGGCCCTTTTTCTCGAATACATACAGGTCGAGGTCTTCGGTTAATTGCTTGGTCATGTAATTGCGGATAAATGAGGTATCGGAATCGAATTCGCGCACCTCAAACATTTTGGCACGACCCTGCCCTGGTTGACGCCCAAAACGTTCCCGTTCTTCGCGGGACGGGTTATCCCAGCGACGTTCAATATCTTCGAATATTTTCAGCCCTAAATAGTAGGGATTCAAACTTTGCTTGGATGGCTGCACGACGGAAGAGTTCAGTTTGGCAAATTCAATCGTATCTTCACTGTTCAGGTCCAGCTCCCGTATAATACGTTGATGCCAGTAGGAGGCCCAGCCTTCATTCATAATTTTCGTTTCCATCTGCGGCCAGAAATAGAGCATTTCCTCACGCATCATACTCATAATATCCCGCTGCCAATCCGTCAACACTTCGGAAAATTCCTGGATAAACCACATGACATCCTTTTCCGGTTCTGGTGGGAAGTGATGCACTTGTATTCCCTCCGCAGGTGTTTCCTCGGGCTGGGTATCATCAAGGGACCACAAGTCATCATAGCGACCTTCCGGCCTTGGCGTTTTCTCCCCACGCTGCTCCCGCATTTTCATCTCCATATAACGTTGTTTGTCCAAGTGGCGGGGTTTGATCAACTGTGGATCGACATGTTCCTGAATCGCAATAACGGCATCAATGAACGCTTCAACAGCCTCTGTACCATATTCCATCTCATAGTTGCTGATCCGATCAGCCGTCGCGGCCATGCTCTCTACCATATTGCGATTCGACTTGGAGAAGCGGGCATTGTTTTTGAAGAAATCGCAGTGAGCCAGCACGTGTGCGACAATCAGCTTGTTCTGGATCAGCGAGTTGCCATCCAGCAGGAAGGCGTAACAAGGGTTGGAATTGATTACGAGCTCATAAATTTTACTGAGTCCAAAATCATATTGCATCTTCATTTTATGAAAAGTCTTCCCGAAGCTCCAGTGACTGAACCGGGTCGGCATACCATACGCTCCAAAGGTATAGATGATATCGGCAGGGCATATTTCATAACGCATCGGATAATAATCCAGGCCGAATCCATCGGCAATCTCCATAATCTCGGCAATGGCGTATTCAAGGTCGCGGATTTCATCTGTCATCTTACGCTGCCTCCTTCCCGTTTCTGGAAAAAGCTGCGCAAAGCTTTATACACTTCGCCTTTTTCTTTGATCACATAATACATGAACTGGTCGATCTTGATATGACGATAGGCGGACATGAGTGTGCTGCTGCGGTTGTACTGGTTCACCTCGCCATATCCAAACATGTTGCTGCGCTTCATCAGCTCACCAATCAGTTTGACACACCGCTCATTATCCGAGGTCAGGTTATCTCCGTCCGAGAAGTGGAAAGGGTAGATGTTGTAGCTGGAAGGTGGATAACGACTATCAATAATTTCCAGTGCCTTCATATATACAGAGGAGCAGATGGTGCCTCCACTTTCGCCGCGGGTGAAGAATTCCTCCTCGGTCACTTCCTTGGCTTCGGTATGATGGGCGAGGAAAACAATCTCGACCTTCTCATACTGACGGCGGAGGAAGCGGGTCATCCAGAAGAAAAAGCTGCGTGCGCAATATTTCTCAAAGGAGCCCATGGACCCGGAAGTGTCCATCATGGCGATAATGACTGCATTGGACTGTGGAATGATTTTGTCTTCCCACGTCTTGTAACGCAGATCATCCGGACTGATATGGTGAATACCCGGATTGCCGGTAGTGGCGTTGCGGCGCAAGTTCTCCAATATGGTGCGTTTCTTGTCAATATTGGACTGCATGCCTTTTTTGCGAATATCGTTGAATACCACTGTATGTGTCTCAATCTGATCCTTGTCTTTTTGCTTCAGATCCGGAAGCTCCAGTTCCGCAAAAAGCATATCTTCCAATTCCTCGATGCTCACCTCGGCTTCAACAATGTCATGCCCGGGCTGATCTCCGGCCTTTTCACCTTTGCCTGGTTTCTTCGAAGCGGGATCACGACCAATGACATCCCCGACCTGACTGTCACCGTCTCCCTGCCCCACATGTTTTTGCTTTTGGTAGTTATACACAAAACGGTACTCATCCAGACTGCGGATTGGTACCTTGATGATTTGTTGTCCATCGGACATAATGATGTTTTCTTCAGTAATCAAATCAGGCAGATTCTGCTTGATGACATCTTTAACCTTTTGCTGATGGCGTTGCTGGTCCTGGTACCCTTTGCGGTGAAGCGACCAATCTTCCCGGGATACGACGAACGAGTAAGGCTGGTGTGAATTTGACATGTAGGCACCCCCCATTGATTACGCGGCACAGTTTGGCCTGTCGGTAATTAAGTATATTCACGGGCGGGGACGATATGTGATGCGTGAGTAGATAAAATGATACAATTACGCGAGTTTGCCTTCCGGGATCAACTAAAATTGTACAGATCGTCCGGAACTTTTTTACAGAAACGATGAACAAGTGTGACGAACTTCCTTTACAATAGGGACAGGTGTTTACTTGGCATCCCTCAGAGGGATGTGTGCAAAGGAAGGATCCCATTTGAATAAACGGGCAGTTAAGGCATGGATTATGTATGATTGGGCCAACTCGGCCTATGCGACGACGGTACTTGCAGCCGTTCTTCCCGTCTTCTACGCTTCCGTGGCTGCAGCTACACTGGATACAGATACCGCGGCATCATATCTGGCATACACCCATTCCATCGGCATGTTATGTGTAGCGCTGTTAACCCCTTTGCTGGGGACATTAGCGGATTTATCGGGGCGCAAAGGTGATTTTCTGCGAGTATTCTCCATCATTGGTATCGTTGCAACGCTCGGATTCAGCTTCATTGGGGAGGGAGACTGGCTGCTCGCTTCTGCACTGCTGGTCATTTCGACAATCGGTTTTGCGGGTGGTAACACGTTCTATGATGCGATGCTGCCTGATCTGGTATCAGCGGACCGAAGAGATATGGTCTCCTCTAAAGGCTATGCTTATGGTTATATTGGTGGAGGATTGTTGCTTGCGATCAATATGCTCATGATTCAGCAGCCTGGGTGGTTTGGGATGGCGAGCACACTTGCGGGAACAAGACTTGCTTTTATCTCCGTAGCGTTGTGGTGGTTGGTATTTTCCATTCCGTTATTCCGCCATGCACCACGCCGTCCTGCAGCACCGGACATGCCCAAGTCATGGAAAGCATATGCCGGTGTGGGCGTGCGCAGACTTGGCCAAACTTTTCGCCAGATCCGGCGTTTTCCGCAGCTGATGCGCATGCTGGTTGCTTTCTGGTTTTTCAATGACGGCATTAACACGATTATCCTGATGGCAACGATTTATGGAACAAGCATTGGGATCGGGACAGCAGATCTGATGTTGGCCTTGTTACTGACCCAGTTTATCGGGTTTCCTTGTACATTGCTGCTGGGGGCATGGGCACAGCGTTGGGGCGCGAAGCAGGTGTTGATGGTAAGCTTGTCCATTTACATATGCATCGTTATCTTAGGGTATTTCATGACATCAGCCATCCATTTTTATCTGCTCGCTGGGCTGGTTGGCGTAGTGCAGGGCGTAAGTCAATCGACAGCGCGTTCTTTGTTTAGCAATTTGATGCCTGCTGGCAGAACTGGAGAGTATTTTGGATTTGTGAATATTACAGGCAAATTTTCTTCCATTTTTGGGCCGTTTGTATTTGGTTGGGTAGGCCAATTAACAGGGTCAACCCGTTGGGGGATTCTGTCTCTAATTTTCTTTTTCGCTGTGGGGATTGCAGTGCTAGTGACTGTGAAAGTGCAGCAGGGGATGTCGGATGCGATTCAGGCGGATCAGGAAGAAGGGCAGGGCTGGAGTCATCGTCCCATTTCGGGAAAAAGCTCAGAAGCGAGATCGACTGGATGAGTGGTTAATAACGTTTTATAGCTAATGTTTATCATTAACAATAGTAGCTCCGTGGGCCTGTTTATTCGTAAACTGCTCTGGAGCTTTTTCATGTTTATGCAACAGTTATAGATGGTGAGGGTCATAGAATAAGTATAAGTGCTTAAACGACAGAGAACAGAATAGAGTGGATAGAAAGATATTATGAAAAGGTGAAAATAAAAGATTGACACGATACATTTTGTATCATAGAGTAAAAGTATGAATACATATCGTATCTAAAAATTGTCGAAAGTACATCATCCATATTACCTATTCCCAAGTAGGATTATTAGCGGATTTTGATATAAAGAGCTATACCAACTGCATGCTTATTTTAATTTTACAGAGGAGAGGCTGCCATTGGTAGATGTTCATGGTAACGGACTTGTCTTACTACTATGTGTACCTCGCAGTGGAAGTTCGCTATCCACCGTGATGCTGCAAAATCACAGCCGTGTATTTGCCACACAGGAGATGTGGTTTCTGATGAATCTTGTAGATTTGCAGAAGGCTGATTCCCGCCCCTATGGTGGAAGTGCAATTATCCGTCAGTTTTACAGTGCTATGGTATCAGACGAAGGTTTTGAGAAGGCGTGCAGAAGCTTTGCTCTTGAAATCTATAACGGATTTCTGGAGGGGAGCGGGGCAGACTTCATCGTAGATAAATCTCCTCGTTACTATTATATGCTGGAATGGCTCGATCGCCTGTTTCCACAGTCCAAGCGTATTCATCTCCAGCGTAACCCCCTTGCCATAGCTGCTTCCTACAAAAAGGTAAACCGCCATACCGGAGAAGGATTCGAACTGATTCGCAGCTTGCAGAGTCCGAACCTTAATATGAAAGCAGTTGATCTCACGCTGGGTATGCTCCGTTTGAACGATTATTTTGCGGACAAACACACGAATGCCTATGAAGTTCAGTACGAACAACTTGTCTCCAACCCTCGGGACGAAATGGAAAAGTTATGCGGTTTTCTTGGCATCGGATATGAACAGGGAATAGAGCAATATGGGCGCTTTGTGGACAGTACAAAGTCCAATATGTTCTATAGTATGGGTGTCGGTGATCCGTTTCTATCCTCACATCAGGAAGCTCATAAAGATTCTGTTAACAACTGGAAAAAAATACTCGATCCACAGGAAGTTGAATTTTATTGCCGGGTGATAGGCGCAGATATGTTCCATCGGATGGGATACAGTGAACAGCTCGAAGAAGCCGAGCAATGGACGGGTGTACGTTACGAAGCTGGCCCGGATGAAGAAGTCATATCCAAGTTAACGCGTCAATTCTCAGAAGCAACGGGCAGCAGCTGGCAGCAAGGTTACCGGATGCAACCTGTAGACCTAGTGAGCAATTCTCCAGATGGAAACAGGGATAATCAGGCAGCGAATGAACCGGATGCAATTGACCCGACACTGGCCGCATTGGCAACGATCAGGCAGTTGGAAGCCGCATTACGTGCAGCCGATAATCGGCTGGAGCGAGGGTACAATGAGCGGGAACGATTGAAGGTACAGCTTGCCTCTGCTCACAGTAAGATTCAGCGTATCAAATCCTTGATTCCGTTTGGTAACCAGATAAGCGCCTGGGCTTCACAGCGCAAGATACTCCGGGGAGGAAAGTCATGAGCGCTATAGCAGGAATTGTTCACACCGATGGTCAGCAAGCGTTATGGGAGGACAGTTGGCGTTTATATGCCAGTCTGGGCCACGTTCCGGCGGATACAACGGGGGTCTGGAAAGGTAATGAAGCTTTCCTGAGCTGCCATGCCCAGTGGATTACGCCCGAGTCAGTCAGTGAGCAATTGCCCTTATATGATGAAATGAGTGGTCTGACCATCACGGCGGATGCCATTTTGGATAATCGGGAGCAGCTGGCAGATCAACTGTCCATTTCGAGGGCGGAGTTAGCCGGATTGTCGGACAGTGAAATGATCCTGCGAGCCTACCAGCGATGGGATGAACATATGGCAGAGAAACTGCTTGGCGATTTCGCCTTCGCAATCTGGGATGAGCGCAAGCGCAGACTATTTGCTGCCAGAGATATTACAGGCATGAGATCGTTTTATTTTCGGCATGATGGTGAGCGGTTTGCCTTCTGTACCTTAATGAATCCGTTACTGCAATTGGAGGGTGTACATAAAGAACTGAATGAGATCTGGCTGTCCGAATTTCTTGCCATTCCCGATATGCATGACTCGGCAGATATCCATTCTACCGTCTATCGCGGAGTGAGTCAGCTGCCTCCTGCTCATACGCTTAGTTTCAGGGATGGCAGGCTGGAACAGAAACAATATCATCGCTGGGATGAAGTGGAGCCTCTAAAACTCAAGTCCGACGGGGAATATGTAGAAGCTTTCCGTGAGGTATTTGGTCAAGCTGTTGGATCGCGTTTGCGAACGCATCGACAGGTGGCTGCTGCCTTAAGCGGAGGGCTGGATTCGGGAGCTGTGGTTGGATTTGCCTCAGGAACACTGCGGAGACAGGGGAAAACGTTAAATGCGTACAGCTATGTCCCGGTGTCTGACTTTACGGATTACACATCGAAAACACTGTTAGCAGATGAACGGCCGTTTATCCAGTCTACGGTTAATCATGTCGGTAATATCACGGAGAATTATCTTGATTTTGAGGGGAGAAGCCCACTTAGTGAGGTAGACACCTGGCTTGATATTATGGAAATGCCTTATAAATACTTTGAGAACTCCTTCTGGATTCGTGGTTTTTATGAAAAGGCGAGCCAGCAGGATGCAGGCATTCTATTGACTGGAGCGCGGGGCAACTTCACGGTCTCCTGGGGCCCAGCACTTGATTATTACGCCAGTTTGCTAAAAAGCGGACGCTGGTTCAGGTGGCTCCGGGAAATGCAGCAGTACAGTGAACGCACCGGGATGAAATTCTCACGAATTGCCAAAATTACAGGCCGTAAAGCGTACCCGGAATTGTTCAAATCGATGTCCAAGGGCGCTGCACAAGCCGCATCTGTGCAATTAATCCATCCGGAGTTTGCTAGCCGAACAGGTGTATTGGAACGGCTCAAATCAATTATCGTTCTGCAAGGCGGCGCTCAGGCAGACGCTCTCAAAGTAAGGGCAGAGAAATTCAACAACCTGGCCATTGCGAACAAAAATGGTGCTGTTGCAACCAAATGCTCTCTTCGTTATCGGGCGTGGGAGCGTGACCCTACGAGTGATGCCAGAGTGATTCGTTTCTGTCTGTCCGTACCGATTGAACAATATGTTAATCAAGGTACGGATCGTGCCTTGATAAGGCGGGCTACCTCACCTGAGTTACCTGACAAAGTGAGATTAAACCAGCGAGTACGCGGTGTTCAGCCCGCGGATTGGTTGCACCGCATGATTCCCAATTGGGGAGATTTTACTGCCGAATTGCGTGCGTTATGTTCTGACAGCCGGGTCGCTGGCATATTGAACACAGAGCGAATCAAGTCCGCACTTGCGAATTTTCCGAATCCTCGGCCTGAGCTCGCTTCACACCCGGACTTGCGGTTGATGATGCATAGTCTGATCGTGTATCGATTTATCCGAAAGTTCTGATGCAGCTAATGGGTGTAGCGATATGAGCCGGGAAAGATCCATTAATCAGTTTACTCATGAGAGGAGGTGAACACGATGCAAATGGAAAAAAAGGAATGGCAAGCACCTGCACTGGAAGTATTGGAAGTGAACCAAACGATGGCAGGAGTAGGTTACAAACAGATCGACTGGGTTACTGTCCACGATGCTGATCTTTATGATCCAACTTCCTAAGTTGTTTAGTTTTAACATGTGCCATCATACTTAGAAGGGCGGAAAGGGCAATAATCCAACTTTTCGCCTCCGCCCTTATATTGAGCAGTGCGAATATAAGGGCTTTTTTTACTTACATGCAGAATTGCGAAGGAGGAGTCTTTCATTGTTGCCTGTGCAGTATGAAGCGTATGGCTTGCGTTGGTTGAGCCAATTCCCAATGCCTGAACTCCAAATCGTACAGAGCGGTACAGATTCTCTAACTGCCTATACGGACGTACACATTGAAATAGCTGATTTGGCGGCACAGTGGAAAGAGTGGGATGTGGGGAGCGATAACTTTGTATCCCGAAATGGCAGTCTTTTTTTTCGGATCGAGGATACGGGTCTGTTTCTTATGGAACAAGGACGCCGCATCGTGGTATCCCCTCAAACGGGAGCTGATGACAAAAAGGTTAGGTTATTTGTGCTGGGCACATGTATGGCCGTCATTATGATGCAGCGCGGCATTCTTCCGCTGCACGGAAGTGCGGTAGTCATTGATGGCTGGGCTTATGCATTTGTTGGACACTCGGGTGCAGGCAAATCCACTTTATCAGCTGCACTTGCTTCACGCGGCTTTCCACTATTAACGGATGATGTCGTGGCACTGACATGGGATGCAGGAGGAAGAGCAATCGTATCACCAGGTTATCCGCAGCAAAAGTTATGGCAGCCAAGCCTGGACGGATTCGGCATGAAGGAACAGGATTACGCAACGGTTCATGCGGAGATTACGAAATATGCGATACCGGTTCAACACTATTTTCACGATAGACCCGTTCCGCTTGCGGCTGTGTTTGAACTTGATCCGAAACCGGAAGAGATGTTGAAACCCGTACAGTTGAAGGAAGTTACCGGGTTGGAACGCCTTCACATGCTGTGCTCTCATACATTTCGTAGTGGACTTGTTTCCAGGCAGGGTCTGGCACAATGGCTGTTTGAGACGGTCTCACGGCTGTCCGCCGGTATTGAAGTTTTCAGAATCACGAGGTCAGGATCTGATTTTACGGCATTTGAGATGGCTGACCGAATTACAGAATATGCACGCAAAGGGGTGTATACGGGACAATGACAGCAACGAAGCCAATGAATGGGGAAGACCGTGTATTGCGGAAGGAAGGCAATCTTGTCAGTGACATGGGCGGGGAAAAAGTCATGATGAGCATCCATAACGGAAAGTACTATAATCTGGGCAGCACGGGTGGACGAATCTGGGATCTGATCAGTGAAGAACGAACATTGACCGAATTGGTTGAAGTGTTAGCCTCAGAATATGAGATTGAACCAGACCTATGCCGTGAGCAGGTTATTCAATTTCTTGAGCATCTGACGCATGAAGGATTAATTGACGTTACCCGCGGAGAGTAGAGCTATGTTGCGAAAAATAAAAGCATATCGTTCATTGCCGCGTGAAATTCGTGGATTGGTATGGGAAGCCTATGTCCACCTTGGATGGGCACGAATACTAAAGGCGATGCCTTTTGCGAAGATTGCTCCTGGTCTCGGTACACCGATGTACGAAACGCCGATGACGGGACTCAATCGAAGTGATGTGACGACAATACGAAATATTTCTAAAGCTATACTCATTGCCAGCAGGTATACATTATGGGAGAGTCGTTGCCTTGTCATGGCAATCGCAGCGATGAAGATGCTTGAACGCCGTAAAGTGGAGAGTACTCTATATATGGGTACTGCACGGGATAAACAAGGTCAAATGATGGCTCATGCATGGCTGAGAAGTGGGAAACTGATTGTGACCGGAGCAGATACAATGGACCAATATACGGTTGTCGGCGTGTTTGGCAAGCGGTGTCCTGAGAAGGGAGCTGGGGAGATTGTCTACGATACATGAGTGGGAACAATATACAGCGGATTTTCCGCAGGAGCTTAAGCTGATTTTGAGCATGATTAAAGGCGATCTAACAGCAATAACCCCTGAGGACGCCCAAATACGAATGAAGGGGATGGACTGGCAGCTCTTTTTGCAGCTTGCCCATCATCATCGACTGTACTCTGTTCTCTATCTAAAAATAAAAGAGTTGAATTCAGCGATTATTCCCGCTTTTGTAGTGGAGAACCTGAAGCAGCAATACACAACTAATACGTTTCGCATGTTACATCTAACAGCCGAGATGGAGCAGGTATGTGGCGCTTTTCGTGAACGAGGCATTCGGAATATTACGCTCAAAGGGCCCACGTTGGCACATGATTTATACGGAGATATTTCCTTGCGAACCTCTAAAGATCTGGACATTCTTATTCCCTTTGATGATGTGGAGTTCGCGGAAGAGATTCTTGAATCGCTTGGTTATGAATCGAAGGAAGGTAAGAGAACACCAACTGTTGCTAGCTGGAAATGGCGGGAACATCATATCTGTTACAAACACCCGGTCAAAAGAACCCAAGTCGAGATCCATTGGCGGCTTAATCCGGATTCCGGAAGAGAAACCGATTTTGAATTACTGTGGAAACGCAGTCGATTTAGCACCTATACCCAGACGCCTGTCCGTATGCTGGAAAGGGAGGATCTGTGGGCATATTTGGTGACGCACGGCGCAAGACACGGGTGGTTCAGACTGCGTTGGTTACTGGATATCGACCAGATGATTCGCAATATGCCACTGGATGTCAAAAAAGTGGAGCGACGCCTGAAAGCAGAAGGCAGATTATCTATCGGTTCACAAGCTCTTCATCTGGCTTCGGTATTACTGGACACCCCTTTGGACGCCAATTATCATGCTTTGTTGTCTTCTCACGAACGTGCGGGAGAGAAATTAGCCAGACGCGGCGTCGTGTTCATGAATGAGATGATTGAGAGCCCGGCAGATGTAAAGAGTTATCGTTCCTATCTGTTCGCACTGCGAAGCACAAGGCAGAAGCTGTTTTTCTTTATTGAACGTTTGTATCCGAGTACCTGGGATGTAGACCAACTACCGCTTCCGCGTTCACTGCATTTTTTGTATTTTCCGTTACGTCCGTTTCTCTGGTTCTGGCGGCGAATCAAAAGGAACACGATGACGGAGAGGGGATAACGTATGATTTCGGAACTGCAATTTTTTATGCGAAAGCTGCATCGTGTAACGGGCCCAGTCTTATATTGGAATCTGCTGGGCATGATCTGCATTAGTCTGATGGAAGGAATAGGCATATATATGCTCGTTCCGATGTTAAGTCTTATTGGTATTTTTGAAATGGGTTCAACAGGTCTGCACTTACCCTGGATTTCAGAATTTTTAAATCGTTTTCCGGAAAATGGCCGGCTGCTGCTGGTATTGTTGACTTTTGTCCTCATTGTCTCTGGACAGGCGTGGTTGCAACGTCTTCAGACGATTCGCAACACTCGAATTCAGCAGCAATTTGTTCGAACGTTGCGCATGGAAACCTATCGTGCCATCATTATGGCGCAGTGGTCTTTTTTTCTCCAAAAACGAAAATCCGATTTTAATCATATATTAACGACCGAACTTGCCCGTGTCAGTCAGGGAACGAATATTATGCTGCAAATGGCGGCTTCCTTGATCTTCACCGGCATTCAAATCGGCCTGGCCTTCTGGTTGTCTGCCAAGTTAACCGCCCTTGTCCTGGTCTGCGGATTGGTATTGTTTATTGTCTTAAGAAAATTCGTGAAACGGGCAAAACAGATTGGGGATCAAACATCGGAATATTCCCAGAGCTATTATAACGGTATTACAGAGCACTTTAACGGTATCAAGGATATTAAGAGCAATATGCTCGAAAAATCACATATTAGCTGGTTTGAACGTATGTGTGGGCGAATTGAACGTAACGTGATTCAGTTCAGCCAGTTGAACAGCGGCACACAATTGATTCATCGAATATCCGCGGCTGTCATTATTGCTGCTTTTATCTATTTATCCCTGCATGTGCTCGCTGTCCCTCCGGCAAGTTTGTTGCTCATCATTCTGATCTTTTCACGGTTGTGGCCACGTTTCACGTCCATTCAATCCAATCTGGAGTATATGAGTTCGATGCTGCCCGCGTTTCAGATTGTGAGAGAGTTACAGACAGAAACCGAGAAAAGTCGTGAGATTAGCGAAAAAACGGGTAATGCTGGTGAACCATATGATGAGGAGTTAACGGTTCCCGGTCCACGTTCGGTTAGAATGAAGGCTCAGATCAAGCTGAATGAGCAGCAGACAGATAGCGATATGCTGCCCGTTCAGCCCCTGGTGCTTAAGGAGTCCATCGAGTGTCAGCAAGTGAATTATCGCTACGAAGGCAGTGATACCTACTCGTTATTCGAAGCGTATGCATCCATCCCTGCGAAAGGCATGACAGCCATTGTAGGCAAGTCGGGAGCTGGGAAAAGCACGATGATTGATTTGATTATGGGACTCATACGTCCGGAGAGTGGTCAGATTTTGGTGGATGGGGTGCCGTTAACTGAGAATCGATTGTTAGCCTGGAGAAGTTCAATCGGATATGTCTCTCAGGACCCTTTTCTGTTCCATACGAGTATTCGTGAAAATTTGCTCCTAGTTGATCCAAATGCCAGTGAGGAACAGATGTGGCTTGCATTACAGTTCTCTTCGTCTGCAACATTTGTCCGCAAACTTCCGCAAGGACTGGATACCATTATCGGTGATCGAGGCATCCGCTTGTCCGGCGGTGAACGTCAGCGTTTGGTGCTTGCCCGCGCCATGCTTCGGAACCCTTCTGTACTGGTATTGGATGAGGCGACGAGTGCGCTGGATAGTGAGAACGAACAGCATATTCATGAGGCTCTTGAGCGCCTGAAAGGGCATGTGACCGTAATTGTTATCGCCCACCGACTATCCACTATTCGAACAGCAGATCGAGTGATTGTATTGGATGAAGGCCGGGTTATCCAACAAGGGGGTTATCAGCAATTGTCTACTGATCCGGTAGGCACGTTCAGCAAACTGTTAAACATGCAGGCAGGTGTCGTGGGGCAATGAGTCTCTCGGTAAATCCGGAAATGAATAAGGTAAAAAGGCGCGCCATTAGAGGCAGCGCCTTTGATCTATGTGTAGTAGGGAAGTAATTCAATTTGATTGCCATTTGCATTTAGTGAACGATGGCATTTCTAACAGGCTGCGGCAGCTGAAAAGCACCAACACGTTCCAGATGCTGCACAATTTCTTGCACGGCTTCTTCGATGGAAAGCTCTTCGGTATCAATGATGAGTGTAGGATCTTCTGGAATATCATAAGGGGCCGAAATCCCTGTGAAATGTGGAATGGCACCGCTACGGGCCTTTTTGTAAAGTCCCTTCGGATCACGTCGTTCGCACTCTTCTATCGAACAATGAACATAAATTTCAATGAAATCATCAGCTTCAAAGAGCTGTTTAACCATATTCCGGTCTTGTGCATTTGGCGAGATAAAGGCGGAAAGAACAAATAACCCGGCATCTACCATCAGCTTGGATACTTCACCAATCCGGCGCAGGTTTTCTTGCCGATCCTCGGCCGTGAACCCAAGATCCCGATTCAGTCCATGACGTACGTTATCCCCATCAAGTACGTAACAATGAACACCTTTTTCGTACAGGTACTGCTCCAGGGCAAATGCAAGCGAGGATTTTCCTGCGCCGGATAGGCCGGTGAACCATAAGGCACGACTGCGATGACCGTTAAGTTTTTCCCTGTCCTGCCTGTTTAAGCTGGATTGCTGCCAAGTAATGTTACGCTCTTCCTTTGACATGGATATCCGCCTCTTCCTACTTATAATATGTATAATATTTTAACATATTTACAAGATTATAGCACCTTCTGAATTTGGCGGAATTTAGCGTGAATCAACGACAATTCGGGTATAGATGTAGTACATACATAGCAGGAGGAAGACCAACATGAACAATAACATACACAACATACAGGTATATTTCCAGTGCGCGGATTGCGATCAGGATATTCGGGCAATCTTTGCTCAAGAGCAGGTCAGTGCGGTTCGCTGTACAGAGTGTGGTAGAGCATACACATTGATGAAGCCTACCATTGGTGACGAGATTTTACTTGATTGGGAGCAGGAGGCTCTATATCATAAATTGCGCGCAGATCGTTCTGAGCATGATAATCATAATATGTCTGCCCTGATTATTAAAGTCATTGAGCTGCTAACCTGGCGGGATAGTGGTGATGGTCAGACACGTGCAATAGAGATGGTTAGAGAATGGTTGGCTTCCAGTGGAAAACCTCAGACCTTACTTGAATTGTTTCATCATCCGGAGCGAGACAATAAACGGTTTTGAACGAAGAAATGAGAACTGGGCTCCATGGTGTGTAAGTATGTGAAGCGATCTGTAATCGAAATTTACATACATTATCTGTTCCTGTGGCATATTACCTGAAGGTGTTCGTGATAGGAAACGACAAACCGAATTTTTCAGGAACAGGAGCGGATAGCAATGAAGCGAATGGTTCTTTACATGCTGCTGGCTGTATTGACGTTCGGTATATTACCGGCACATACTGAAGCATCGCCAATAAATGGAGCTTATCATTTTGGCTTCAAAAAGAGCCAAAACGGCCAGTTGCCTTCCATTGATCAGGAAGGATTTAAGGAGATATTGCAGCATAACGATGCCATTTTCCTGGGGGATACAAAACAGAAAGAGCTGTATCTTACGTTTGATAACGGTTATGAGAATGGGTTTACGCCAGCTATATTGGATGTTCTGCGCGATAAGAAAGTGCCAGCTGCTTTTTTTGTCACCGGACATTATCTAAAAGACCAGCCTGAATTGGTGAAGCGAATGTCGGCAGAAGGCCATATAGTGGGTAACCACTCCTGGAGCCATCCCGATATGACCCGAGTTTCCAATGAAAAAATAAGAACAGAGCTTGATCAGGTACGATCTGAGATCAATCGGTTAACTGGACAGCAAGCGACCTTCTTGCGGCCACCACGTGGCATTTTTAACAACCGGACGCTTGCAGAGAGCCACGCCCAAGGTTACGTTAATGTGTTTTGGTCCGTTGCCTATAAAGATTGGGATACCAAAGTGCAACGTGGGACAGAGTATGCACGTCAGCAAGTCCTGAAACAGCTTCATCCGGGAGCAGTCATTCTGCTTCACTCTGTGTCTAAGGATAACACGGAAGCGCTAGCTTCCATTATTGATGAGGCACGTAAGCAAGGATATGCATTCAAAAGTTTGAATGATCTGAAAACAAAAAGTTATTAATGTTACATGTTTACAATAGAAAAAGGGCATCCTGAGCTAATGTAGCTTGGGATGCCCTTTCTGGCTTGGTCTTTAATGGTTTCAGCAGACATGATTCTAATCATTAAGGAAACATGCTGTGTGATGAGAGGCCTTTTATAAAACCGTGTTGTAAATGATACCGATCGTTTTGGGACCACAATGACTACATATAACGCAACCAGCCGTAGTTAATTCCACTCGTGCTCCAGTCTGCTCCTGCAGAGACTTTTGCAAATCAAGCGCGTCTTCCTCGGCCATGGTATGCACGACGATAACGAGATCACGATCGATCTGTTCCTTATGGTTAAGTGTGTTTTGCAGCATTTGTTCCAGTGCCTTTTCCCGTTTGCCACGGACTTTGTAGGCAGGAGACATCTTGCCATCGGCTACCCGAATGACGGGGCGAATTTTCAGCAGACTGCCAATCAGGTTTTGCATGCCAGAGCAGCGTCCACCTTTATACAGATACTCCAACGTATCGATAACAAACTCAGTTCGCACATTTGGCTTGATGGCTTCAACGAGATGTGTAATCTCCGTCAGGCTTTGCCCTTTTTCTGCTGCATGAACTGCCTTCATGACCATCAGGGCAATCCCGGAAGAAAGATTCAGAGAATCCACGACAGAGATGCGACCTTCCGGGAACTCGGAACTGGCCAATCTTGCATTTTGATAAGTTGACGAAAGTTCAGAGGATAAGCTGATATATAAGATATCATACCCTTGTTCTATGTAAGGTTGAAATGCCGTCATGAAATCAGCAGGTGAAGGTGCTGCCGTTTTGGGCAGACGCCCATCCCTGCTTACACGTTCATAGAGCTGCTCCGGCTTAATTTCAGCACCGTCTTTCAGTGATTCCTCACCGAACACGACATATAAAGGGATGATACCGATATCGTGCTGCTGGATCCATGCTGGGGCCAGATCACTTGTGCTGTCCGTGAAAATTTTGATTCGTGACATGTCAATCTCCTTTGGATACGAAAATTTGGCAATAGAATGGATCAAATGAATCATGTTGAGATGAATCAGTGTTATTTCATTATCATTTTTGAAGAATGAATGTAAAGCGGATATACGCTTTTACATCATATAGATACCTGCAATAATAAGCCCTGCAAACGCCAGGATCATGGCTCCACTGAGAATGGTTCCAATAATAGCAAAGACTTTTTTTCGATTTTTGAGAATAAGCCCAATCACACCGAGAATGATTCCGGCCAGATTAAGAATCAGACAAACAAGAACAGCCAGAGAAGCCAGAACAACTGCTGGATGTAATGCAATCTCCTCCACTTGGATCGGTGTGGTTACAACGCCAATTGAACTGTTTATAGCCATTGTGGCAATAAAGAAAGTCAACATGTAACCAATGATCGAGACCAATCCAATCACAAAACTTGCAATACCAGGCCCGGAATGTTTCAATCGACCCATGGATGGATCTTCCAAGGCGGAAGGGGAAGGTGTAAACAGGTTGTCATGATTGGGATCTGAATAATCCGTGCCGGAACCGGATTGAAATGGATTATTGTTATTCTGGTTATTTTGATTATCCATAAATGGTTTATCCCTTCCTTAATCGTGGTCATGAGTGTAATTAACCTAATCCGGGTAATATGATTCTCATCAAGAGAATGAAGGCATTCCTTTTTACTTTTCCATAAAAATCGATAAAAATCAAGGTTTAACGCCAGTTTTCGTCGATTTTGAAGCAAAAGCGCAACAAAGTATATATAACCAGACATATAAATGCCTTCCGCATCGGAGTTGGCTGGTAAACACTGCAAGGATTCGCTAAAATAATAGTTGAGAGATGAATTAAGGGAGAGAAGGCAAATGCAACGGAAATGGATGATGCTTGGTGCTGTACTGACAATGCTTTCGGTAGCTATTGGTGCGTTTGGTGCACATATGCTCAAGGAAAAAATTGGTGCAGACGCCATAGCCGTGTTTGAAACCGGAGTGCAGTACCACATGATACATGCAATCGCACTGCTGATTATTGGTCTTACAGCGGGTCAACTTGGACCGTCCACCAAGCTCAAGTGGGCAGCACGCCTGCTGTTTATCGGAATTATCATATTCTCGGGTAGTCTGTATGTACTGAGTATTTCAGGTATTAAAATATTGGGAGCCATCACCCCAATTGGCGGGGTAGCCTTTATTGTCGGATGGTTGTTATTAGCAATAGACGTGTGGCAGCGGGGAAAAGATCGCTCATGATGATTTACAATGGATGGGCATAGTTATGGACAACTTACGATGTACCAGTTCATTGTTACATGAATGAATACCTAAAAAAGCAACTTGCCTGGGAAATGTTATGGAATTCCCCCGTAAGTTGCTTTTTGTTTGAATGCTCATTGAGTTAGAGAAACTCATCAATTTCATTGGTTCGGAACGTATACACTTGTTTTTCATCCACATGGTAGACGCTTACAATGCTGGTATCCCGATCAAAATTCAAGATTCGGCATGGAATGCTCTGATGCCGGCCGTTCTTGTTGTTCACAACGATCCGAGTAAGACGGTTTTCTTTGATAAGGGTATCAATCCATACATCGAATGAATTTCCGTTGGTAGTGTTGGGTGCTTCGGTTGAAGGAGCTTTCTGGGAAGCAGGTGTTTCGATTTCACTTTGTGGTTTGACTGGAACGGTTGAAGCCGTCGCTTGATTTGGTGAAGTGTTCTTCTGTCTTGCATTGGATTGTGATTTTTTTCTTTCTTTATGAAGAAAGGCGAATGAGTCTTTTTTGGACTGCAGTGTCACTTCAATAATTTTGCCAAGCTCTATGCCGGATTGAATCCGGAAGTCTGCAATTTGTTCCTCTTTGTTTATGAACTCCAACAGGGACTGCAGTGCCAATGCATTCGAGCGGCTCTTAATAAGAATATCGACATTGAATAAAAAGCCGATTTCTTCTTCGTTGGATAAGGTTTCTTTCATTGATCCCAGCCCCGTTAAAAGATATGTCAGCAAAAACATGCTTCAATACACTATATCATTAAAAAGGCAATAATCATAGTACTGGAGACATAGAAAATGAGCAACCACTTAGGCAAATTCAAGTAAAACCATATGCATTTCGAATCCTTTTCCGCAGGTGTCCACACGGCTATCCAGAATGAGGCATACAATTATCGTGACCTGTGGAAGAGGAGGTGTATCGGGAAATTATGGTGACGATGGAGCCGATTGTGGTTGGAGAACATGTTCTGGTCGGGGTAGAAGTGAAGTTGCCCAAAACGACATTACTGACGATTAATACATCCAAAGGATATATTATGTACGGAGCAACTACCGTATCTCATTTTGGAATAGAGTCGCAAAGTGCTGGTACACGTCATGGACCCATATGGGACAAGCTTTCATTAGTTTTCAAAAGTGTTTGAAAGGAGTTGGGAAACGCTAAAAAAATCAATTGTGATTCGATTTTGTGACGTTTGAGAAATGGTGCAAGCTGTTGACTGCTGTGGATTTGTAAGGCGAATGAATATTTTTCTGTGACGGTTATTATGCGTATTTTATGATTGCTACTAATCAACTCTTTTGACATATTGTCAGAACCCTCACTTGCATATACAGCCACAATCACAAAAAAGAGCCCGAATAACTTTCAAAAGAGTAGGGGATTTTTAGGCTAAACGATTTAGTACTGAAATAGTTTAGGTATTAGGTCGTTAACGTAATGGAGAAAAGCCTCCAATCTTATGCTTAACAGTGGAGGATGATGGCTACTAAATTCAGAATAAATCCCCATAATTTTTCCCTCCAATGTGCAGTGCCGATTGGTTCATATAACGGAATGGTTACTGTTTGGGAAGACGCAACAGATGAAGAGATTGAAAAAGCAATTCATGAAGATTGTTAATATTACACGGTTTACGATGAAAGTTGAATTTTACTCATATAAAAAAGGCTGAATTATTCAGCCCTTTAAATTCGGAATATAGCAATTAGTCTCTAACGTACCCTACTCCCAATTCGGTGTCAGGTAAAGCAATAAGAGTAATTGAATATCTACTTCCGTTTTTCATCCAGTAATCGACATAGTGTGAATCTTTGGCTTTCGTAAAAAGAGTAAAATCATGTACGTTATTCCAAACTCCGTTGCCATTGTCTTCACTTAATATTATTCTAACCTGTCCTTTTGTAACTTCAAGACCATATCTACCATATTGTCCTTTTCCGGTAACGGGGGCCGCAGTATCATATAAAGTACTTGGAGACACGTAGGCAAAATTTGTCGCTGCGAATGCCGATGAGACACCTATCAAACTTAAAATCATAACTAGACCAAGCATAAATATTTTCTTTCTCATGTAAACCTCTCCTTTTTAATGAAATATATTACATATAGAAGATACAACAATAGCTAAAATATTACAATATTGAAAATTTTAATTAAAAAATAATGGTATTTTACAGCAGTAACTTTATAGAGTAGAATGTGCGTGAAAGTCTGATGACTGAAGCATCTGTAGTAAAAAAAATGAAGTAAACATTAGCTTTGATTTCTGGGACAAAAAAGACGGTGTTGTACTAGACATATTACATACAGAAAGTAAATCTGAACCTAAAATTAAAGGAACTGTAAAAGGACTTGTAAATGGAGTCAAGATTAAAGGTCAAATTGATTATATAAAGAAGAAAGAAAACAAGACTAAGACAGCAATAGTTTTATTCATAATATTTCCTGTTCTTATGTCTTTACTTTTTTTTGTGTTTATTTATAACTTTTGGTTTACTTTTTGAAGTTGGAAAGCAATTATCGTTGTTGCAGTTAATCCTTGCTATTTTTATTGGTTCATATATGTTCTTTTGGTATATTGATATATTCAGGTATATTAAGAAAGAAATTTCCTCGTACAATTAAATTTAAGCATCCAGAGTAAGCATCAAGCATCCTTCGGGGTGCTTTTTCTTTTTAATCCAATATGAATGTCCAACACTGACATATCAAGAATTGATTGAGTAATAGACAAACTGACCACCCACTGAACACCATTCAGAAAACATAGGTAGACTTACACTTGTTGTATAATTGTGGTAGCAAAGTAAGTGTGTAAGAAAGATAAGTGTAGTATGTACAGATACATCAATTTTAGGATTTAGCGAAGTTATTCTTAGTGAAATAATACTTTTACATAGAAGGGGAAGAGGACTATGGATTCCGCTTGGATAGCAGTTTTTGGTACACTTGGTGGCTCTGCGTTAGCTACTTTGGGAACAGTGGTATCCACAAAGCTTAAGGAGCGTAGCGACAATAAGATAAGGATTTGGAATCTTGAAGACATAGAAATGAAAAGACTCCAGGTCAGAAGGAGGAGGAATTTAGAGTATATAATGAAGTCCTTAAAGCTGATGGTGAACACATCATTACTTCAATAAATGATCATGGTTTAGGAGAATTAAATGGCGAAAACTATAAACAACATGTAAGGCCAATTTTATATAGAAACCTTCATATATTACCTTCAAATTTGAGGAATAAAACTAGACTCGCTTTTGGTCACGGAGGAGTTTTATAACTACAACAGTTTGCAAGAATGGCAAGGATGAACAATATGGAGCATATCAAAATATTATTAGCACTATAGAATCAAGGTATAGTGAGTCAACTAATACAAAGAGTGAATAAATGAATTACATAATACAATTCTTTTACTGGATCTGCTATATGTGATTTCTGAAGAAGATCATTCAGAGGCGAAATGAAGAAAGCAAAATTAACGATAAATGATTCTGTAAGAAAGAGGATATTAAATTCAGGAGTTATTACGAACTAGCTGTTGAGAGAATTAAGAATATTGACGCAAATCAATACATTGGAATATCCAACAAAAGATACGAAGAGGTAAGGTTTAGAGGTGAATATGAAGTAGATGCTAGGTTGATTGCTGAGTATTACCGAAGAGTTGGTGTTTATTTACAGTTCATCTCCAAAGAAGTCACAAGTATCTATTTGGGAATGGATTTGTTATTGGGCTATAAAATGGCCGATAATGAATGGGACGAGCTATTGGTAACAGCTCCGAACTACAAAAAAGTCGATTTTCATCTTATGAAATTATTAAGCATGCACTATCTACGATGGTGTAATCTGCTTGATAGTGGCAACAATATTGTACTTCAGTTTCGAGACATATATGAACCCATGATAAAATTGTTCGAAAGAGGTGGTGGGCAGATTAGTACGCATCATCATGAGTTGGTTGGTGGATTTGGAGCTTTTTCTCGTTCAATTGACGCAAGAAGAGGAGACATGAAACCTTTTGATATAAGTGATAAAGCTCTTAAGATTATAATTAAAGAGGTAGAATTCGCAGAAGCCTATCTGGTGGAGTAGGGGCTTAGGTGTTAAACAATAAAATTTCTGAGTACTTAAATATTAGAAAAGAAATTAAGAATGAGTTGGATGCATATGGCGTCCCTAATAATGATAATGTTGTAGGACGAATTGGTGAGTATTACGCTGCTGAATACTTTAAAAATGCAGGTTCATGTGTGACTTTCTCTCAAACATCCAATCAAGCAGGATATGATTTAAAATAAACGATATTAGATACTCTGTAAAAACTATCACCAAGGAAAACAAGAGAGGCAGTACCAGCCCAATAAAGTTAGATGACTCCTGGGACTTAAAGGTGTGCCCTTTCTACTAACATAACAAAAATGCCCTCCGGTTTTCAGTGTTTGAGTTCATGTACAAATTCTCTTTTTATTGCGTTTTTCATTTAACACTCATTTAAAAGCAATGCATTCATTTCATCCGTAAATAACTTACATTTTCTCAAAACACGGCAGGTGTCCACACGGCTATCCAGAATGAGGCATACAATTATCGTGACCTATGGAAGAGGAGGTGTATCGGGAAATTATGGTGACGATGGAGCCGATTGTGGTTGGAGAACATGTTCTGGTCGGAGTAGAGGTAAAGCTGCCAAAAACGACATTACTGACGATTAATACATCCAAAGGATATATCATGTGCGGAGCACTCGATGTGGGATTACTTAATGAGAAGCTTGGGGATCGCAAGATTATTGCAGCTCGCGCGGTTGGCGTGCGCACATTGGAACAGCTGCTGCATGCACCTATGGAGTCGGTGACAACGGAAGCCGAAGCCATGGGCATAACGGTTGGCATGACAGGTGTAGAAGCATTACTCAAGATGATCTAATCTCTGAATATTAGGCGATTAAAGAGAGGGCCCCCTACTGGGAAGCCCTCTTTAATTTACATACCCGTCCTATATCAAGCGTTAAAACTTGCTTCCACTAATTAAGCTTCATCCTTAGCGAACAAGGCAGCCAGATTCTCTTTGAAAGGAGCGCGAACAACGCCTTTTTCCGTAATAATGGCCGTTACATATTCGTTAGGAGTGACGTCAAACGCTGGGTTGAATACTTTTACACCTTGCGGTGCTGTACGTTTGCCAAAACCTTCGGTTACTTCCTCAGCAGCACGTTCCTCAATCGGAATGAGATCGCCGGATGGAGTAGACAGGTCAATAGTGGACAGCGGGCTGGCTACATAGAATGGAATATTGTGCGCTTTGGCAAGGACCGCTACGCTGTAAGTTCCGATTTTATTAGCTACATCCCCATTGGCAGCAACGCGGTCTGTACCCACGATAACTGCCTGAATCCAGCCTTTGGACATCACCATCCCAGCCATGTTGTCGCAGATCAGAGTAACGTCAATACCGGCTTGCTGGAGCTCGAAGGCCGTGAGGCGTGCACCCTGAAGGACAGGGCGGGTTTCGTCTGCGAATACTTTTAGGTTAATGCCGCGCTCGTGAGCGAGGTACATCGGTGCAGTCGCCGTTCCGTATTTTGCAGTCGCAAGTCCGCCTGCATTACAGTGTGTAAGTACACCCATACCGTCTGCGAACAAAGGAAGAGCGTTTTCACCGATAAGGCGGCACACTTCTTCGTCTTCTTTTTGAATCAAAAGTGCTTCCGATTCAAGAGCAGCATTGCTATCTTCGATGCTTGCACCGGATTCAGCAAGGTCACTGGCTTTTTGCATCATACGATCCAGCGCCCAGAACAGGTTAACAGCGGTGGGACGGGAAGTGGCAAGATGAGCACAGATGGATTTTACATGATCCAGCCAGCCTTGTACGGAAAGTCCATCATATGTCTTGGCACCGAGCACGACACCAAATGCAGCAGCGATTCCAATCGCGGGAGCACCGCGTACTTTCATCGAGTGGATGGATTCCCATACTTCCTCGGGCGTGTACAGTTTCAGCATCAGAATTGTTTCAGGCAGCAGACGCTGGTCAAGCATTTCAAGCTTGTCCTGTTTCCATATAAGGGAGGACAGAGGCTGATGTTCAGGGGTTGTCATGGATGTTCCTCCGTTCCTTGAGTTAAGTCATATGCATTCTTTGAGTTAAGCTTTAATAGAAGTAACCGCAGTAGCTACTGTATCTAGAAGTTCACCAATGGTATTCAGACTGCGATTACGCTTGATGAGTGCTTTACCGATTGCCAGCGCTTTGCGCTGAGCACGTTCACGTTGTGTTGCATCTTCAATCGTATCGATATCTGCGACATGCGCAAGTCCGACAATACGGCGGATCATTTTCGCGCCGGCAAAGCCAGCAGAATCTCTGAATAATTGTTGTACATAAAGATCTTCGTATCCAGGCGTTTTGGCCATAGGATCGACCAGGTCGGAAGTCCACAAACCACGGAAGCGGGATTCGAATTCAGTCCATACGTCACGAACCATATCCAGCAAAATCGTTTCACGCTCATGAAGAGCTGTCTGATCCTGAATTCGACCTGGCAGCGAGGCGTAGTGGAGAAGCAGATTGGCAAGCACGGCTCCTACATCAAATCCCATTGGACCGAAATAGGCAAATTCGGGATCAATGACTTTGGTGGATTCAGGTGTGACAAAAATACTGCCTGTATGCAAATCACCATGAAGTAGAGCCTGACCATGGGTGAGAAATTTCTCGCGCAGCAAGGCTACTTCAAGATGAAGTTCTCCATCTGTACGAAGTGCTTCCGCTTCATCTTCAATGGAAGCCTCATAATTATTTTTCTCCGCAATGCGATACGGTTCATCAAAGATCAGATCTTCGGTTATTTTACATTGATCCGGATTGACGAATCTGCCCTGTTTCTCTTTCTTCAATTGCTGGTTCATGCCAAGATCTGACGTGAAAAACAATGTTCTTGCCATGAACTCCCCAATATGTTGTGCAAAAAGAGGATATGTTCCGCCATCGATGAGGCCTTTACGCATAATCACATGATCGCTCAAATCTTCCATCACGGTTAAGGCGAGATCATCATCATAATGGTACACTTCGGGCACCATTCCCGGACATAGACGATACTCTTCCTGTAGAATTTCCCGTTCAATTCTGGCACGTACCAGAGACAATGGCCATGATTCTCCGACCACTTTCGCATAAGGAAGAGCTTGTTTGATAATGATACTTTTATCGGAGTTCTGATCCGTGATATGGAAGACCAAATTCAGATTGCCGTCACCGATCTCACGACATTCCAGATTCGCATCTGCCGCAAACGGACCCGGTAAAGTTTTGGCCAGTTCGATTGCATCCTGGGGTGTAAAAGGGTGATATTGGGACAAGAATGCCACCTCCATATATATGAAGAAACAGGAAAACCCACTTCTTTGCTTGGTATATGTCAGTATATCGGAAATAACTGTGATTTTGTACCCTTTTTTTGAGACAGCCTATACCGGACTTGTTTCGAACTTCCGGTGTACGGGTAAAAACAAATAGGCCGGACGGTTGACAGAAATACCGCCGACAAGGCTCCCCACCACTGGGTGGTGCCGAAATGTTAAATCTCTGTCATTTACAACAGGGTACCCTGCTTATAGTGAATGCCAGACTAATTTTATAATAAAAGGATGGGATTAAGATGGCTACAAAAAACAAAACAGATCAAGCAAAATCGGTGGAACAAGTACTTAATCGTCAGGTGGCAAACCTGAACGTCCTGTATGTTAAAATCCATAACTATCACTGGTATGTAAAAGGACCTAACTTTTTCACACTGCACGTAAAATTCGAAGAATTCTACAATGAAGTGACTGTACAAATGGATGAAATTGCTGAACGTATTCTTACCCTCAAAGGTAGCCCAGCGGCTACGATGAAAGAATATCTGGAGATTTCCTCTATTCAGGAAGCAGCTGGTGGCGAAGATGCCAACACAATGGTACAGAATCTGATCGAAGATTTTGCTACATTGTCGAACGAGTACCAGGAAGGTATTGAAGTGGCAGACGCTGCAGAAGACCAACCAACATCTGATATGCTGACAGGCTTCAAGGCTGATCTGGAGAAACATATGTGGATGCTGCGCTCTTTCTTGGGCTAATTCCATCCTCTTACCGAGTTTGTTGGCTTATAAACCATACAGTTACTCCCACCTACCTTTCACGTTGTCAGGATGACGCCGAGCGTCTATACTGCTGACAAGACTGACTTCGGGAGGAGAACTTTATGATAGGTACAACGATACCAGCGTTAAAAGAATGGGCCTCCGCAATCAAAGCACTGGAAACGGGTCGCCAGATTATGGTGATGCGTAAAGGCGGGATTGTGGAGGAAACCCGACGTTTTGAGTTGAAAAGTCCAGCGTTCTATCTGTATCCGACTTATGAACATCAGCGTAAAGAACTGATAAAGTCCTCTGATCATTTCTATGTTGAGGAATCACTGGCTGAATGGGTGCCTGAAGCTTCGACGATCCGTCTCACAGCATATGCTGAAGTGACACAGGATTTGGAGATTAGAGATCAGGAGATGCTGGATCGACTTCTTGACTTTCATATGTGGACAGCGGATTTTGCCGAAGACCGCCTAAAGTGGAAACGCAAAGATCCACTCCACGTATTGATACTCCGAGTGTACCGTTTGAAGGAACCGATGGAGATTCCCGTATTACCTGAATACAACGGATGCCGTTCATGGATTTCCATTCCGAATGGTCCGGTGCCGCGCGAAATGACGCCGGTGGTGGACGTTGCGGATTTTGACGAACAGGTACAGAAGATTAACGAGACGCTCAAAATGTAATGTTATTTATCGGAAGGACTTGTCCATGATATGGATAGGTCCTTTTTCGGTTGAGAGGGATCAGATTTGATAAAAGGTTGAATCCTTGTGATTTTTCTCACTGTCTATTTATGACGAAGAAGTTTTGTCATTTGATTCAATCTGGCTTTTATTATAGAATCAGATAGAATAATGTTTCCTGCAAGGGACAAGAGTTCTTAGGAAATGACTTGATAATCATTGAGAATCAGTTTAGAATTATTCTAAAGTGATTCTTGCTTTGGAGATTGGAGTACAGGAGAAATTCAGGGGAAGCCCTGTTCAGATATTAATAGGTGCTTTTTCGTTTTCGACAGTAAACATCAATTTAATCAATGGAGGGAAACAATACACATGGCTACGAATTTCGTCATTGAAGGTCTGAAAGCGACGATCGAAGGTAAGGAAATCCTGAAAGGCATCAACTTGGAAATGAAAGGTGGAGAAATCCACGCAATCATGGGTCCGAACGGAACAGGTAAATCAACACTGGCTTCTGCACTTATGGGGCACCCTAAATATGAAGTAACAGACGGTACGATTACACTTGATGGTGAAGATGTACTGGATATGGCTGTAGACGAGCGCGCTCGTGCAGGTCTGTTCCTGGCTATGCAATACCCGAGTGAAATTGCTGGCGTAACGAATTCTGACTTCCTGCGTAGCGCAATCAACGCACGTCGTGGTGAAGGTAACGAGATCTCCCTGATCAAGTTCATTCGCCAAATGGAAGGTAAAATGAAAGAACTCGACATGAACCCTGAGTTTGCTCACCGTTACCTGAATGAAGGTTTCTCTGGCGGTGAGAAAAAACGGAACGAGATTCTGCAAATGATGCTGCTTGATCCAAAAATCGTAGTACTCGATGAAATCGACTCCGGTCTGGATATCGATGCTCTGAAAATCGTGGCAAACGGTGTAAACGCAATGAAGAGCGAAGATCGCGGCTTCCTGATCATCACTCACTACCAACGCCTGTTGAACTACATTACTCCTGACTATGTACACGTAATGATGCAAGGTCGTATCGTGAAGTCTGGCGGACCTGAACTGGCTCACCGTCTGGAAGCTGAAGGATATGACTGGGTTAAGGAAGAGCTGGGAATCACAGACGAAACTGTAGGTCAAGCGTAAAGACAAAACGGAGGAGGATAATCAATGACTACACAAACAATTCTTCCGGTTGAATCTGAAGCGCTTCGCGCCTTGTCGGAAAGCAACAATGAACCCGGCTGGTTGACCGAGCAGCGTCTCGAAGCCCTTAAGCTAGCAAGTGGGCTTGCGCTTCCTAAACTGGAAAAACAAAAAATCGAACGCTGGAATGTCAGCGATTACGGCACGTATAAAGCTAGTGAAGCGATTGCTTCCCTTGAGGAAGTACCAGCTTCCATTAAAGATCTGGTTAAGGACCAAGCGGAAGGCAGTCTGGTTATCCAGCGTAATTCCGGCACGGTATATTCCAAGTTGTCTGCTGATCTTGCAGCAAAAGGAGTTATCTTCACAGATCTGGCTACAGCGGTTCGCGAACACAGCGATCTGGTAAAACCATATCTGAATACGGCTGTGAAAGCAGATGAGCATTCCCTTGCTGCACTGCATGCAGCACTTTGGAACGGTGGGGTATTCCTCTATGTTCCGAAAAACGTAGAGATCGAAGTTCCGCTGCAAGCGGTACTGCTCACAGATGATGCTTCTGCAACGTTTGCACCGCACGTACTTGTAGTTGCTGAGTCCAACAGCTCCGTTACTTATGTGGATAACTATGTATCTGGCGAACTGTCTTCACCTGTATTCCATAACGGTGTTGTGGAAGTATTCGTGAAAGCTGGTGCCAAAGTCCGTTTCGCATCAGTTCACCAACTGAGCACAAGTGTTACTGACGTATCTTTCCGCCGTGCAGTGGTGGAGAACGACGGTTCGATTGAATGGATCGTTGGTGAGATGAACAATGGTGATACTGCAAGCAACACGATGACGGTTCTTAAAGGGAACGGCTCAAGCTCCGATTCCAAAGTTATCGCAGTAGGTTCCGGTTCCCAAAAACTGAACTACACAACAGAAGCTCGTCACTTTGGCAAAAACACGCCAAGTCAGATGATTACACGTGCAGTTATGCGTGAAGAGGCTTCTGCAATCATTAACGGAATCACGAAGATTGAGAAAGGTGCTACCAAAGCGGACGGACAGCAAACAGAGAAAGTACTGATGCTGAGCCCGAAAGCACGTGGAGACGCCAACCCAATTCTTCTCATTGATGAGGATGATGTAACAGCAGGTCACGCGGCTTCTGTAGGTCAAGTCAATGTGGAGCAAATTCATTACTTGATGTCGCGTGGGATTAACCGTACGGATGCGGAACGCCTGATCATTTACGGCTTCCTAGCTCCGGTGGTGGCGGATATTCCTCTGGAAGCACTGCGTACCCAATTGCAGTCTCTCATCGAACGGAAACTGGGACAATGAACCCGGCTATCCGCGAGCAGTTCCCGATCCTCCACCAGGAAATCAACGGACACCCGCTCGTATACCTAGATAACGCAGCGACTTCCCAGAAGCCGCTGGCTGTAATCGAAGCGATTAAACATTATTATGAATATGAGAACTCCAATGTGCATCGTGGTGTTCATACGCTTGGAAGCCGTGCAACGGATGCTTATGAAGGCGCACGTGAGAAGGTTGCCAAGTTTATCAACGCACGGCGCACACAGGAGATTATTTTCACCCGTGGGACAACGACCGCTTTGAATTTGGTGGCTTCGTCCTACGGACGCTCAGTCTGCAAAGAAGGCGATGAGATTGTTATTACGCAGATGGAACACCATAGCAATCTGATTCCATGGCAGCAGGTAGCCAAGGAAACGGGAGCGACATTGAAATACATTCCGCTTCAGCCGGATGGCAACATTGATTTGGCTGATGTGGAGCAGACGATTACGAACAATACCAAAATTGTAGCAATCGCGTATGTATCCAATGTTATGGGTGTTGTTCATCCGGTAAAACAAATCGCTGAAATTGCACACCGCAAAGGTGCTGTCATCGTTGTGGATGGCGCACAGAGCACACCGCACATGAAGGTGGATGTGCAGGATATGGACTGTGATTTCTACGCATTATCCGGCCATAAAATGTGCGGACCAACCGGGATCGGTGCACTTTACGGCAAAAAGGCGCTGCTGGAGTCCATGGAGCCGGTTGAGTTCGGCGGTGAAATGATTGATGATGTGGGTCTCTATGAATCCAATTGGAAAGAGCTTCCTTGGAAATTCGAAGGTGGAACACCGATTATCGCAGGTGCGGTTGGATTGGGCGCTGCTATCGATTTCCTAGAGCAGATTGGCATGGATGAGATTGCTCATCATGAAAGTGTGCTGGCAGCTTATGCAACGGAACGTATGGCCGAGATTGACGGACTGACCATTTATGGACCAGCCAAGCGTCATGTCGGAGTGGTTACATTTAACCTCGGTGATGTACACCCGCATGATGTGGCAACTGTGCTGGATGCGAGTGGCGTAGCCATTCGTGCCGGACACCACTGCTGCCAACCGCTGATGCGCTGGCTGGAAGTCAGTTCAACAGCTCGTGCCAGTTTCTATCTATACAATAACGAACAAGATGTGGACCGGCTTGTCAGCGCCTTAATCCAGACAAAGGAGTATTTTGGCGATGCAACTTGATGATCTGTACCGGCGTGTCATAATGGACCACTACAAAAACCCGCGGAACCGCGGAACGTTTGATAATGAAGCTGTCACGGTGAATTTGAACAATCCAACGTGCGGCGACCGGATTTCACTGCAACTTTTGCTGAAAGACGGAATCGTTCAGGAAGCCAAGTATACGGGGGAAGGTTGTTCCATCAGCATGTCCTCAGCATCAATGATGACCGAGGCAGTCAAAGGCAAAACGATGGATCAGGCACTCGACATGGCTAACCGTTTCTCCTCACTGATGAAAGGGGAAGAAGTCGATTTCGACGATTATGAAGATCTTGAAGCCCTATCCGGTGTGAACAAGTTCCCTGCACGCATCAAATGTGCCACATTGGCCTGGAATGCACTACGCAAAGGAATTGACGAAGAGGACAATGTACAATAACGATAGGGAGGTAGAGCAAGATGGCTAAAAAAGCACCAGAAATGGAAGAGTATAAATATGGTTTTCGTGATGAACACAAATCCATCTTTCAAACCGGTAAAGGTCTGACTGCAGAAGTCGTTACCGAGATTTCCAAAATTAAGAACGAACCGGAATGGATGTTGGAATTCCGTTTGAAATCCCTGAAACAATTCGAAAAAATGCCGATGCCTAAATGGGGCGGAGATCTTGACGGATTGGATTTCAACGAAATTCAGTATTATGTCCGTGCTTCTGACAAGCAAGGAAAAACATGGGAAGAGGTTCCTTCCGAAATCAAGGAAACTTTTGATAAACTGGGTATCCCTGAAGCGGAGCAAAAGTTCCTCGCAGGTGTATCGGCTCAGTATGAGTCCGAGGTTGTATACCACAACATGCAAAAAGAATTGGAAGATCAGGGCGTAATCTTCATGGATACGGATACTGCACTTAGAGAGCATCCGGAAATCCTGCGTGAATATTTCGCAACCGTTATTCCACCAGCAGATAACAAATTCGCTGCATTGAACAGTGCCGTTTGGTCCGGAGGAAGCTTCATCTACGTGCCTAAAGGCGTAAAATGTGAAGTGCCTCTGCAAGCCTATTTCCGGATTAACTCCGAAAATATGGGACAATTCGAGCGTACACTCATCATTGCAGACGAAGACAGTTTCGTTCACTATGTAGAGGGCTGTACAGCTCCAATCTACAGCACGAACTCACTGCACAGTGCGGTTGTTGAGATCATCTGTAAGAAAAATGCTCGTGTTCGTTATACAACGATTCAAAACTGGGCACCAAACATCTACAACCTGGTTACGAAACGTGCGGTTGCTGAAGAAAATGCAACGATGGAATGGGTCGATGGCAACATCGGTTCCAAACTGACGATGAAATATCCAGCAGTTGTACTGAAAGGCCGCGGAGCTAAAGGTTCGGTTCTGTCTATCGCTGTAGCTGGTAAAAATCAGCATCAGGATGCAGGCGCGAAAATGATTCACTTGGCTCCAGATACAACATCAACGATTGTATCCAAGTCGATCAGTAAACATGGTGGTAAAGTAACCTACCGTGGTCTGGCTTCCTTTGGTCGCCAAGCGGAAGGTGCAAAATCCAATATCAAATGTGATACGCTCATTCTGGATAATGAGTCCACATCCGATACGATTCCTTACAATGAAATCATGAATGATAACATCATGCTTGAGCATGAAGCTACGGTATCCAAAGTGTCCGAGGATCAACTCTTCTACCTGATGAGCCGTGGTTTGACTGATGCAGAAGCAACACAGATGATCATCATGGGCTTTATTGAACCGTTCACGAAGGAACTGCCGATGGAATATGCGGTAGAGATGAACAGATTGATCAAATTCGAAATGGAAGGGTCGATTGGTTAATCCAACTGCCCTGGCCCGTTTCGAAACGTCGATTCTGATTGTGGCGAAGTTATGCTGAATCAGTGTCACGTGAACTAAATAGCATATCAAGAAAGATCGAGGGAGTTCATCCCTCGATCTTTTTTTATTGCAGTATAAACGCGCTCGGATGCTCTATCCTGGGTTTATTTGTAATAAAATAAGATCAATAGCACAAGCCGTTTACTAGATTTAAGCATCTAATGATAGAAAAGGATGTGAATACATGAGCATAAATCCGTTTAAGAGATATCGGATTACGAGTTCATTTGGCTATCGAATTCATCCTATTTCTGGCGGTCAGACATTTCATCGTGGAATCGATCTCGTCACAGAGCCATGGAATGGGCCCATACATGCATTTATGGACGGGACTGTACGTTTTGCTGCGGAAGGTGCTACAGGCTCAGGATTCGGCGGTTACGGGCTTACGGTTGCAGTACAGGATCATAGGGGCTACTTGCATTGTTACGCTCACCTTTCCCGAATTGCAGTGAAAGTTGGACAGCAAGTGAAACAAGGACAGCTTCTTGGCAACCAGGGGAGCACGGGTGAAAGCACGGGTCCGCATGTGCATTATGAGGTACGCAAAACGAGCTCCCCTTCGTATGGATACACGGCTAGTGAAAATGGTGTTGTTGATCCAGGGATATATTTGCAATCTGAATATAGTTCGACGGTTGAAGGACAGGAGGGGACCCCAATGACGACGGAGGAAAGGGTACGATTAACAGCGATGGAGAAGAGGCTGGAATCCCAGTCAGCCTGGATTCAGCAGCAGAAGAGCATTTCCAGTATGGCTTGTCCGTCTTGGGCTGAGGAAGCTTATCATTACTACCAACCATATATAATGAACGAAACAGGCAGTTATGACTTTTGGAGATTACTTGTCATTATGTATCGCAAGGAGAAGGGAATCAAGGTCTCTTCCAGTTCCTCAAGTTAACGAACAGATCAGGAGTATACGTGAAGCTTGATTTAGGCAAAAGCAGGCAGACAACCATTTATTGAATGTTTCCAGTTCGCCCGGTTCATCCCAACGCAAACGTCATATGTTAGGGTATACCTGATGAAGAGGAGGCAATCACATGAGCGAAGTAGGATATGGCTGTGGGGGCAACGTAGGCGGCGTAGGCGGATACAATATGTTCACAAACACGGGTGCGATCTTGGTACTGTTCATTCTGTTGGTTATCATCACCAAAGCATTCTGCGTTTAATCTGATATTAACGACTTGGAATACAAAAAGGGAAGCCTTAACGGCTCCCCTTTTTTGCGTCAAATAATATAAGCGTGTAAGAAGTTCTCTTGAGCTTGGGTTACTCTAACTGCTGCTGCGCATACCTAAATGCTAATGGTTACTGGATATAAATTTCAACGATAGCTACATCTCTTTCCTTCGCTAAATCAATGAAGGCTGTAGAGGTCTGAACGAGTGGACGGAAGTAATCCGCAGGGTTGTTCAAGACAATCAGACCGGTTTCGCCGGTTGTGAGCAGAACCCTTTTGCCAATAAAATTGGGTAGCATGTGTTTGATGAGTTCCTGCGTAACTTCAGCATTCAACTGGCCGAAGCTGAGGCTGTATAATTCGCATAGCACGGAGATTAATTCCTGCTTGGTCTGATACACCCGATTAGTCGTCATCGCGCTGTACACATCGGCTACAGCCGTTATACGGGCAAATGGATGAATCTCGTCACCTTTCAGTCCGTAAGGGTAGCCACTTCCATCCTCGCGCTCATGATGCTGGAGGGCAACGGTTGCAAGAATCTCGTCCTGAGTGGACTCTTTGACAATCTCATAACCATATAACGTATGTTTCTTCATTTCTTCGAATTCTTCGGGCGTTAACTTGCCCGGCTTATGTAAAATTTCAGAAGGAATCTTGGACTTGCCAATATCGTGAAGATATCCTGCTTTGGCCACGGTTAGACACTCCTCAGGATTGTAGCCCATCCAGCCGGCGATATAAAAAGCGAGCATTCCGACTTGTAAGGAATGGTTGTAGGTGTAGTCGTTATCCCCGTCAAGCATTAGCAGCAAGGAGACAACGTCCTTTTGTTTTTCAAGCTGTCCCGTTAGGGTTATCAGTATTTCATCGACCTGAGTCTCATCAATAAAACCCTTCTCCATCGCTTGTCCAAACAGAGATTCTGTACCTTTGATCGTATCGTTAAACAGGTTAGTTAACAGACGGGTTTGATCGGAAGGTAAGGTTTGTGCATCAGAGTGGAGGTCAGATGTTGTATGCTCTACATCTGCGTAATCGATTCCGTGCTGCAGCAGCTTGGCAATATCATCGTCGCTGAGGGTGGAACCTTTCATCAGCATGTGGAGACCCGAACTGTTGTACACATCATTTTTTAACAGGTCGCCAGTTTTAAGATCAGTAACATGCACTCTCACGTATAAACCACCTTTTCCTCGACTAATATCGACATATATGATTATAATAACAAGAAAAAAATGGGTTGACAACGACTTATTTACTAATTTCATCACCCGTCGAACAGGTCGAATGACTAGTTATTTAATTGTCTGTAGGGTTCCAGGGTCCTAGTTGATGACCTTTCCACTCGGAACCATCTTCCCATATTTCTTTTTTCCAGATGGGGACATTCTGTTTGAGTCTTTCAATCGCGTAACGGCTTGCATCGTAACAGTCACTGCGATGAGGGGAGGAAACGGCAATAACGACGCTGATTTCCGCTACGTCTACCTTCCCAATCCGATGGCTAATCGCACATTTTACACCTGGCCAGCGTTCATTGATTTCACTGCCGATAGCTGCCATCTGAGAAAGTGCCATAGGTACATAGGCTTCATATTCAAGATAAACCGTTCGTTGTTGTCCGGTCATTTCACGGGTGGTGCCAACAAAGGTAAGGGCAGCTCCATGGTTTGCCGTAATGACGAGCTCCGTTGTAGCTTCGACGGACAGTGAGGACTGGGTGATCAGGAATAATCCGTCATCCGTACGATGCTCAGGATGGGTAGAACGATGTCCATCACTATTTAAATGGGTACCATCTCCTCCCGACACAGGGGGAATTAAGGCAAGTTCATCCTGAGCCTTGATTATAATATCGGCAGAAGCATACTGCTGGTTTACTGCCAGAAAAGAAACACGTATTTGAGCAGCCGCTTCAGGGTAAGCAAGGCCCAGTTTTTCTTTTAATTGCACAGGAGTTGGATCCGTTCCGGGATAATCATATTCAAGCAGGGATGTGCCCAGACGTTCAGCGATTCCTGCAAATAGTTGAATTGTTAATTTCATGGAAATTACTCACCTCTTTTTAATCTCTAAACCCTATAAATATATCATAACGACGCGGAAAATGTTATGCTTATCCATTAGAGGAATGTACGTTATCGACGATATGAGGGAGGCGGTGTGATGAGCACTAAGAAGGCGCAAACATTAACGATTCTACACACCAATGACATCCATAGTCATTTTGGCTCCATGAGCTCCATCGCCGCCATGATCGGACACGAGAAGGAACAGGCTGGAGAATTTCTGGTAGTGGATATCGGAGATCATATGGACCGGATGGCAGTTGAGACGGAGGGTACCTTGGGGGCAGCCAACGTGGATGTCATTAACCTGACTGGTTATGATGCGATAACGATCGGGAATAACGAAGGACTAACATTTACATCCGAGCAACTGGCGCAGTCTTACTCTGGAATTCTGTGTCCTGTTGTATGTGGAAATGTTGTGGACCAGGCTACAGGCCTGCCACCAGTCTGGATGAAATCCTCTCTCATTTTGGAGAAGGGGCCATTTCGCATCGGTTTGCTTGGTGCTACAGCACCCTTTACCGCTTTTTACGAATTGTTGGGATGGGATGTATTGGACCCGGTAGAGACGCTGCGTGAGCAAGTTGAAGCTTTGCGTCCTCAGGTGGATGTAGTCGTTATCTTGTCCCATCTGGGGCTTTCCACAGATCGCAGATTGGCCGAACAGATCCAGGGCATCGATGTCATTCTGGGCGGACATACACATCATGTACTGGAAGAACCATTAATCATTGGTCAGACGGTGCTTGGAGCGGCAGGCAAGTTTGGCCAGTGGCTCGGTAAGGTGGTACTGGAGCGGGAATATGAAGCGAATGAACTTACACTGGTGAGCAGCGGCTGTGTTCCGGTCCAGAACATGTTACTCGAAGAAAGCGTATCGCTGGCTATAGATACACACCGGACGGAAGCTGAGCGTGCGCTGGGCCAAACAGCCGTTATTACGGACAGGACGCTGACCATTGATTACGATCATGAGTCACCGTTTGCGTCATTGCTTGCCCAGGCAGTTCGGCAGTTCACTGGAGCGCAGTTGTCTCTTGTTAACGCTGGGCAGCTCCTTGGAAATCTTCCGCAGGGGAATATCACGAAGGGAATGTTACATTCCCTATGTCCATCTCCCATTAATGCCTGTACAATATGCTTGAATGGAATTCAGATTCGGGAGGCTCTGGAGCAGTCCCTGTTGTCAGAATTTTCACGTAAACCGATTATCGGGTTTGGATTTCGCGGGGATATTTTAGGAACATTGTGCATGGATGGTATGGATGTGGAGTATGACCCCCATTCGCCTCCATATGAGAAAATCCGTGCCATATATATTGAGGGCGAGCCGATTCATGATGAACATGAATATGTGGTAGGAACACTCGACATGTTTACCTTTAACGTGGGTTATCCGTCCCTTGCTTTTGGAACGGATATATCGTATCGACTTCCTGAATTCATACGTGACCTGCTCGAAACGGAATTGAAAAGGCCTGGGGCGCTGGATGACAGCCTGCGATCCCGTTGGCATAAAATCTAACAAGTACTTGCCTTCTGCTGAAGCGGCGGCTAGTGGAAATTACATCTACGGAGCGGGAGAGGATAGGCTGTGCGTTTAGTACATATAAACCTATTGCAGCCTGGCATGAAGCTGGGGAAACGAATTTATAGTGAAGAGGGTTTGGTTCTGCTTAGTGAGGGAGTGGAACTGACCAGTCGGTTGATTGGACGTCTGAAGGACCTGGGGATTGGATATGTGTATATTTCGGATGCAGCAACAGAGGATATCATCATTCCGGATATGCTGCAGGAAGAGACCAGGCGCAGAGCGTTGGTTGAGATCAAACAGCAGTTTCAAAGTATGTCGGGTCTCAAAACCAAAAGCCGAATCCCACACTTCGGAAAAGCACTTAGCGGGTTAATGAATACGATTCTGGAGGACATCGGCAGTCAGAAGGAAGCAATGATTATGCTGATGGATATGAACGCCAGTGATTTTGACCTGTATAATCATTCTCTTAATGTATGTGTGTATACGCTGGTTCTTGGTGTGGCATCGGGTTATACCCGCCAGCAATTAATGGAGATTGGTCTGGGTGCCTTGTTACATGATATTGGAAAAACACAGATTGCTCCAGAAATTCTGCACAAGCCTGCCAAATTGAGCGATGAGGAATTTAAAATCATACAGCAGCATACTACATATGGACATCGTATTCTCAAAGACGAACCGGGTATACCGCTCCTTGCTGCCCATTGCGCATTACAACACCATGAACGGATTGATGGCAGCGGCTATCCTTTTGGTTTGAAAGACAAAGAGATTCATGAGTACGCCAAATGGCTGGCTCTTGCCGATTCGTATGATGCGATGACAACCAATCGGGTATATAAACAAGCTTTGCTGCCACATCAAGCTGTGGAAGTATTATACACGGGTTCAGGAACTTTATATGAACAGCGAATGCTGGAGAAGTTCCGTGACTGCGTAGCCATTTATCCCTTAGGTATCTCCGTCACGCTGAGTACAGGGGAGGTCGGGGTTGTTGCAGACATCCATACGCGCATTCCGCAACGACCACGTATTCGTGTTCTCAAGGATGCAGACGGACAGACATTAAGTGCACCCTACGAGATCGATCTGTCTACAGCGTTGTCTGTTATGATTACAGGTGTTGAGGGTGTGGAAGACGCTACGCCAGCTTCAGCGCGTGGCGAATTATTTTGATATCCTGACGTCAAATGGAGAATGGGTCAACGCTCATTTCGTAATATCCGGGCCAGCAAGGCCTTGATATTACGCGGGCGTTTTTTGTCATGTGATGGACAGAGCATGCTCATGCCAGAGCACAGGAAATTGTGCTATGATTAAAGATAACTCCAAAAGTTGCAGACGGGGTATGTTGTAAATAAAACTTTTTAGGTTAATAAAAGGAATAAGGTGAAGAACAATGACCATGCTAAACTCAGGATCGGTAGAACCGATGCCTTTATCGCCGACTAATGATCCTTGGGATCCGATCGGCTCTTTGCGTACATATGGACGCCATGTGCTGACCAGTGTAGAAATGACCGTGACTCATCTGTGCAATATGCGCTGCGAGCATTGTGCGGTAGGAGATATGTTAACGATGCGCGAAGCACCTGCGCTTCCGCTACCTTTGATGCTTAAAAGGCTGGATGAGGTTGAGCACCTTCAGACGATCAGTCTGACGGGTGGTGAGCCGAGCTTCAGCCAGAAGACCGTGGATGAGATGATCATTCCGCTCCTCAAATATGCCAAGGAACGGGGCATTCGTACCCAGATCAACTCCAATCTGACGCTGGATTACCGTCGGTACGAGCAGCTTCTGCCTTATCTGGACGTTATGCATATCTCATTCAATTATCTGAATGCCGATGACTTTCACCAAGTCGGGTTTGCCAACAGTGGTAGACCTGTAAAACGGGAAGTCGCGGTGAAGATGTATGAGAAAATGATTGAAAATTCCCAAAAACTCAGTGAAGCGGGCATGTTTATCTCTGCGGAGTCCATGATTAATTTCCGTACTCATGACAAGCTTGAGGGCATTCATCAATTGATCCGTGAGATGGGCTGTGTCCGTCATGAAGTACATCCGATGTATAATTCGAATTTTGCTTCTTCGCTGCCGGTGCTTTCCCTTGATCATATGAGAGCAGCAATTCATCGTTTGTTAGATGTGCGTGACAAGGATATGTGGATGCTGTTTGGTACACTTCCGTTCTTCGCATGCAGTGCAGCAGAGCAGGATCGCGAACTGATCAACCGCCTGTATAGCGAGCCTAAAGTGACGGTTCGTAATGATCCCGATGGTCGTAACCGCGTTAACGTGAACATGTTCACTGGGAACGTGTATGTTACCGATTTTGCCGACATCCCGGCGTTTGGCAACATTCGTGACCGGAAGCTGGATGACGTATTCCATGAGTGGTCGGCGGAACATCCTTTGAATCAGACAGTGAACTGTCATTGTGATGCTGCTTCTTGCTGCGGTCCGAATCTGCTGGTGGCAGATATGTATTATAAAGGTGTGGATTTCAAATCAAGAAAAGCAATTACACGTTGATATTCCAGGTGTATTCCTGAAATAGAGAGAAAAGGGGAGTTTCGACTTGGGTATTCATACCGAATTTCATCTTGGGCAGTTGGTTTTTAATCTGGTCTGTGTGTTTCTGCTCGTATTTTTGAATGGTGTATTTGTCGCAGCGGAATTTTCTCTGGTCAAAGTTAGACAAACACGCCTCACTCAATTACAGAGTGAAGGGAATAAGTTGGCTGGTTATGCACTGAAGGTGAATGGTAAATTGGATGCCTATCTATCGGCAACCCAGTTCGGAATCACGCTGACATCGCTGGGGCTTGGTTGGCTAGGTGAACCGGCAATTTCCGAATTGCTAGTCGAACCTCTAATGTTCAAGCTTGGTGTAGCGGATACAGGACTTATATCCACGGTATCGGTTATCATCGGTTTCTGTATCATTACGTTTTTGCACATTGTGCTGGGTGAGCTTGCGCCCAAATCTCTGGCGATTCAAAAAACAGACGGAGTGGCTTTGCTGCTATCCGCACCGTTGCTGCTATTTTATAAAATTTTCTTCCCATTCATCTGGGTACTGAACGCATCAGCCAATGCACTACTGCGTTTGGCAGGCATAGAACCCGCCAGCGAAGGGGAGGCTCATTCGGAAGATGAGCTTCGCATTTTGATGAAGCAGAGCGCGAAGAGTGGTGTCATCGACAAGGATGAAATCAAACTGATGGATAACATCTTTGATTTCTCCGATATGCTGGCACGTGAAATTATGCTGCCGCGTACGGATATGGACTGTCTGTACACTCATATGTCGCTGGAAGAAAACCTGAAAATCATTAATGCAACGAAGCATTCCCGTTACCCTGTGGCTGTTGAGGATAAGGATGAAATTATCGGATTTATCCACATTACCGATCTGCTTCTCGCTGAACCAGCCCAGCAGCATGATCTGGCTGCCCTTGTTCGACCAATTCTGAATGTTCCTGAATCGATGGAGATCAGTCATGTACTTCGTCTGATGCAGAAAAAGCACTCCCAGATGACACTGGTGGTCGACGAATATGGCGGTACAGCCGGCTTGCTGACTGCTGAAGAGATTCTGGAAGAGATCGTTGGTGATCTGTATGATGAGTTCGAAGACGAACGTCCGCATATGGAGCGCAGTGGAGAAGCCTTTTCCATCGATGGTCGTTCCCTGATTGAAGAGGTCCATGAATGGACCGGAGCTGTCATTGAGGATGAGGAAGTCGATACGATTGGTGGCTGGTTGTTCAAGGAATTGGAAGGCAGCGCGGTCAAAGGTAAAACACGGGAGCAAAACGGTTATGTCTTTGAAGTGGAAGAGTCCACCCGTCTCCGAATTACGCGAGTGAAAGTATATAAGCGACCCGATCCCGAAGAAGATAAAGTGGAAATGGGAGAACAGGAGCCAGGTTCGATGCAGGATGCTGATCGTGAACGTAACAGGGACTGAGTATTGATGAAATAATCATTGATGCATATGCCGCCATATCAAATGAAGTGACCTTTGGACACTGCCCAGCGGGGTAAGTTGTTCGAAGGTCTTTTTTTGCGTTCCGCTAAATATGGGATTAACTTGGGGGACAGCGACATATGGTTATAGAGACGGGAAATGAAAGCTTGTAATGTAGGGATGTCGAATGTACCAAATCAGTGATGAAGGAGGCGTTGTTCTGTGTCAGATCCGCAGCTTCGTGCTTACGCCCCTTTTGTGGGGCCGTTTGATCCATGTCCACCGAAGACGATTCGGACGTACCTGGTTCCTCCGCAATTGTTTATCCCATTTCAGCCGATGGGCTGGCCGCAGTACAGTCCCGCAGAAGCCTTAAGAATTGGAACGTTGTGGCCTGCTTTATACAGTCCTTATACACCTGCGAGCTCGAAGGGAAGGAAGGTGGAAGCAGATGGAACCTGAAGCACCCAAAGCCTGTGATGCAAAATACTATGAGCTGCTGGAGGAACTTCAGGCCCTGGATTTTGTATTGGTTGAGCTGAATCTGTATCTGGACACCCACCCGGGCGACTATCAAAGCATCGAGCAATACAACAAATTCAGCCAGGAGCGGATGAGGGTGGCGCATGAGTTTCAGCAATTGTACGGACCGCTGATGAACTTTGGGCATGCTTTCTCCAAATATCCGTGGGAATGGTCCCAGACGCCATGGCCTTGGCAAGTGTGAGATAACAGCCTCGGGTTTCCTTGCAGCAGTGTTCCAGGCCGGGAGCTCGAGGGATCGTAACAGGTTGGATTTGATTTGAAAAAGGAGGCGTCTGCATGTGGGTGTATGAGAAAAAATTGCAATATCCCGTTCGGGTTAGCAAATGTGATCCTCATATGGCGAAATTGCTGGCGGAACAGTATGGAGGCGCAGACGGAGAACTGGCGGCTGCCCTGCGGTATTTGAACCAGCGGTATACAATTCCGGACAAGATTATCGGGCTGTTGAATGATATAGGCACGGAGGAATTCGCTCATCTAGAAATGATTGCAACAATGATATATAAATTGACAAAAGATGCGACTGTGGAGCAACTGGAAGCAGCGGGGCTTGGGCCGAACTATGCACAGCGTGATTCTGCTTTGTTCTATACGAATTCTTCCGGTGTACCATTTACAGCAGCCTACATTGCTTCGAAAGGGGATCCAATCGCAGATTTGTACGAGGATATTGCAGCGGAAGAGAAGGCTCGGGCTACATATCAGTGGTTGATCGATCTGACGGATGACGTGGATCTACAGGACAGTCTCAAGTTTCTGAGAGAACGGGAGATTGTGCATTCCTTGCGTTTTCGTGAGGCAGTCGAGATTCTTAAGGATGATCGGGAGACAAAGAAGATTTTCTGATGAGGACAACATATCATTCTCATTGCCGTTCTCTGCCAAGGGAGCGGTTTTTGCGATGGAAGGAACGTTTAGAGCATGCTCCTCGTTGGTTTTGAGTACTGGGGATGATATGTTATCCGATGTAAGTTATCATTTCAAATATAAAATAATAAAAAACAGGACCATCCTTTTTTTGTTAAAAAAGGCTGCCCTGCTTTTTGGGGTTCCGTGTCAAGCTCTCAGTATTCAACGACCATGGCAACATTTTGCCACCCAGCTCCGACGGTCCAGAACAGCACTTTATCACCACGCTGAATTTGGCCGGATGTAATGGCTCGATGCAATGCAATAAACGGACTGCTGGTTGAGGTGTACCCGAACTCGTCTCCGATGTAGACGGCAATATCTTCGTCAATGCCAATGTTTTCGGATACAGCACGTATATTGCCAATGGATAATTGGGAGAAACAAGCGGCTTTGATCTCATCTGCTCCGATTTCATTACGACTTAGCAAAGTTCGAATCGAATCAGAGGCAGCGCCTACACAGATGGAATCATCAAACGGTATGAATTTTACATGGAAGGCACCTGCGTCAACACCGGTTTGGCCTAGTTTTGCAAGACCTTGTGCCGGGAAGAGAGAATTGCCGTACACACAGGTATCAGTCTGGTAGATCGAGTCAATAAAACCGACTGCCTGCTCGTCCCGTTCAACAATAACAGCTGCTGCTGCGTCCCCAAAGTTCGCGAAGTACACAGGATCATCTGGACTGGCGTGAGGCGCGATGTAATCCGAGCCAATAATCAAAGCACGACGAATTCTGGGATTGCCCAGCATCTGACGGCTAACTTGTTCAAAGGCTGCGGTCATGCCCGCACAGTTGGCATTGCTATCAATGCAGATCGTATGGGATGCCCCGTTAATCAGGCGATGAATCATTAAGGAATTCGTAGGAAAGATGTATTCCGGCGTTTGACTTGCATAAGCAATCAGATCGATATCGGCACCGGTGAGTCCGGTCTTTTCGAGCAAATTACTGGCGGCCTCAAAGGCCATGCTTAGTGAGTTCTCATCATCGTTGTCAATTTTGTAACGTGTATCACGCCCAAGTGCCTTTAACAATCCCCGAATATCTACACCTCTTGCATCAAAATGCTCAATATAAAAGTCATTGCCCACCTTGTTCGTTGGATGATAGATATCGATATCTACAATACGAATTCCAGCCATCTTCATTCTCCTCCTGAGCGGATGGGTGAACCCTCAGCTTGTCCGCCTGGTTTATTAGGTCGTAACCGTGGAGATGATCTCAAGATTTTCCAGTCCGACAGACCGTCCAAGACGGGACAGCTGCATTTTCAGAATGGCATTATTCTCAAGCGTCAACACCACTTTTTTATATTCATCTTTTTTGAACATCTGCAGGCAGCCCTCGAGAAGAGGCACAATTTCCGGAGCGGTAACATTCAACTTTTTGCAATCAATATTCAGCTCATACTCCTTGGTGTTAATCGGAGCGATCGTGTCCTGATATGCCGAGATGGAACGTAAACCGTCTTCTTGAGAGAAAGAGCCCTCCAGTTCAATGTTCAACACCTTGTTCGGAACGTCAGTATTCAGTATAAAACTTCCCATGATTGTTATCTCTCCTTTAAATGAGTTAAGGCTATCCCGCTCACCAAGACATAGGCCTTGAGGCCCTCGCTGAATGCTTCTGAGATGTAGGCGGATTCGAAGGATAATTTAACCATATTATAAAGGTAGAGATGTAATAAGATCAATAAAAAAGTCGAATCGTGTATAAAAATGTAGAAGAGTGAATTATTGGATTTCATCCAGTGTAGCGAGCAATATATTAAAAGCACTGATGATCCGCGGTGCGCCAACACAAGGTGCCAGATGCAGCAAAATTCCTTTGAGTTGATCTACGGTTACACCGACACTTAGCGCCATCGTATAATGAACCCCCAACTGCTCATACTGCCCCTGTGAGATCAGTGAGGAGATAATCGCAACTTCCTTCCATTGATCGGTAATGGTTGTACGTTGAAAAATATCCCCGTAAGCCGTTCCCATAATAAACTCGGCGAGCTCAGGGAACTGATCCTTAATCGGTGCCAATGCTTTTGCACCATATTCACCCGAAAGCTTTGCAAAACGCTCCAATCCTTGAGTCACTTGTTCACTCATGCTATGTTCCTCCTAATTCAAAGTCACGGTACGGTGAGCCGTGGGTGGAATCTCGTCGCGATCGGTAAGAAGCTCAATTACAGTAACTTGGTTCAGCTGCTGCGCGGTCTGGAGAGCAGAGGTGAATTCGGCCCGTGTTTCTGCCCGAAAAGCAACAGCGCCGAGAGATTCAGCAAACTTTGCTGCATCCACAGGAACCTCAAATAAAGTGCCATCTATTCGACCTGTTGTTTTTTCCATGCCTTTCAGTGCCATATCCAGCTGTTTATTGTTCACGACGATGAAGATGACAGGCAGATTGTTGCATACAGCGGTGTTAATCTCGGTTCCAAGCATCATGAAGCATCCGTCACCTGTAATGCATACGATGGTTTCTTCCGGTGCAGCAGTCTTGGCCCCAATAGCCATGCCGATGGCATTACCCATGCAGGCAAAGTAGGCGTCAAACACAAAGCTGCCGGGTTTCTTGACTTTATATCGTTGAACCGCATGAAAACCATGACTCCCATCATCTACAAACAGCTTATGATCATATGGAAGCAGTTCACTCATTTCTTCCAGCACGGAAGCCAGGGACAGGTTCGGCAGATCCGGGAGAGGTACGGTGTAATCCACAGTTGTCGTTTCTTTTGGAACAATAGGTTGTTCTGTCAGTGTACCGAGCAAAAACTGTAGATTATCCTTCAAGTCGCCGGTGATATGTAAGGTTTGAGCGTTAAGTATTTTACCAACGAATGTAGGATCAGCGTCAAATTGAATCAGATGTGTAGGATGGTTTTCAGGTTTCAAATTACAGATCGTCATATCACTCAGACGTGAACCGAGTACGATATAGAGATCACTTTGATTCAGCAGTTCATCTGCATGAGGGAAGCCGCCGACACCGCAGGGCCCATGATAAAGGGGATGATCCCAGGCAATGGCACCTTTACCTCCAGGAGAAGTAATGACAGGAATATTGAAATGTTCGGCAAAATGGAGCAATTCATCATGGGCTCTGGCGCGAATGACGCCTTTGCCTGCAATAATTAAAGGATGACTGGACTGTTGAAGTAAGGGAAGGATACGATTCAGGTTGGATACGCTAATCAGGGGTTCTGGCTCCGGGATTACAACCCGGAAGTCAGCGAGCTGTTCGGTTTGTACATCAAACGGAAGACAGAGATGGACCGGACCTTTGTTGGGACCGAGTGCAATGGAAAGGGCATGATTTAATATGGTGCTGAAATGATCGCCGCGCTCCACAAGCTTGCTGAATAGCGTGGCAGGACGGAACATCTCCGCCAGATCAGCCAAGTAGGAAGAGGAGTCCTGACATTGCGGAAGTCCCAATTCCTGAATGGATTGATGACCCGTAATAAACAGGACGGGCAAATTATTGGCCTTGGCATGGGCTGCGGCGGTGAGCAAGTTGGTTCCGCCCGGACCAGAAGTGGCGAAGGCCACACCCAGTTTCCCTGTTTGGAGGGCATAGCCCGATGCGGCAAAGCCTGAACTGGATTCATGGCGACCTGGAATGAATTCCAAACCGTAATCGACCATTTTCAGGGCAGCAGGACAGATGGATTTTCCGATAATACCAAAGACATGAGTAACGCCTAAATTACGCAGAGCTTCTGCCAAATAGTCCGCAACTGTTCTCATGCGGGACACCTCGCTTCACAAAATAGGTTTTTGGACCCACAGGTCAAGTTCCATTTTTGGAGTGTATGTCGTTGTCTAAGGTTGTAAAAGGAAATAAACCCTTGTTAATAGGAAGAGTAGCTTTTTTTGTGGTTTTTTGTCAACCGCTTTTATGAGTATAAGTTCCTGATTCGTAGGTTGGAAACGCTTAATGTCTTGTCCCATATGAGAAAATAAATTGGTTATATATTCCTGCAACGAATTACCTATAAACAAGATTTATAGAATTAAATGTAAAATAATATATAATATGATGTATTTTTTTGTGTAGATCAAATTAGAAGCGTATGCTTTCCATTTCGTATCCGTGCAAGGATTGGCAATATTATGCTTTCTGTTATACTGAAATTCGATGGGAGTGAGTTGAATGACAACGATAAAAATGGCCGTAATTGGTCTGGGCAAAATGGGAATACATATGATACATCAGGCAACAGAGGCAGAACTATCCGAAAAAGTAGAGATTGTAGCAGTGTGCGATTCCAGTGAGGAAAATTTGACATCGTTTGCTTCCTCGCATCCTGAGACGAAGACGTATACGGATTTCAAGCAATTGCTCGACACACACCCGATTGATCTGCTGTACATTGCAGTTCCGCCTAAATATCATTATCCAGTCGTTATGGAGGCATTAAAGCGCAAGATTCATGTATTCTGTGAGAAGCCACTGGCCAATAGCGTGGAGGAAGCTAGAGCAATGTTCGAGGCAGCCGAGAAGGCTGATGTAGTAAATGCAATTCATTTCTCGATGCCGCATGAACCATCAGTAGAGAAATTGCAAGAGCTGATTCGTCAGGAAACGATTGGTGAGATTCGCAAAATCGATCTGATTCTGCAATTCCCTCAGTGGCCACGAGCGTGGCAGCAAAATGCCTGGATTACAAGCCGCGAGCAGGGCGGATTCATTCTTGAAGTGGGAATCCACTGGATTCATATGATCCAAAATGTGTTTGGTGCTATCCGTGTGATTAACAGTGAGGTTCAATTTCCTCAAAATACAGGTGAATGTGAACATGAAGTTCAGGCCGCGATGGAGCTGGAGGATGGAACCCGAATTCAGTTAAATGGGATTGCTCATTTTGCAGGTGAAGAGCGTGTATCCATGGTGGTTTACGGTACAGAAGGAACGATTGCTTTGGAAAACTGGGACCAACTATGGAGTGGGGGCATCGGAGAGCCGCTTGTTCCCGTCGAAGTAGATGAATCCTTAAGCCAGCTGCCTGTACTTAAACACGTCATTGCCCGTATTCAAGGCCAACCTGCCAAAATATACGATTTCAACGATGGCTATCATGCACAGCTTGTCCTTGAAGCGCTGCGTAATCCGGGTCAAGCCTGATCGAAAAAGGTACTGAGCTAGAAAAGGATTCGTGTTAAATGTTCTTTCATTTTGAAAAAAAGAAGCAGATCCCTATGGAGTAGGGCCTGCTTCTTTGTGTTATCTGGGACTGAACAATAGGGTCAAGACAGCTTGAATCGGTTAACCAATTGATCGAGCGCATCTGACATTTCATTTAATTGCTGGGAGGTGTCTGTCATTTCCTGTAGGGAAGCAAGTTGTTCTTCGGTCATAGCGGATACCTCTTCCGTGGCTGATGCGGTATCCTCAACTACGGCGGATACTTCGTTAATGGACTTCATTACCGTTTCGCTGCCGGATGTCAGTTGTTCCACAACAGCGGATACGTCCTGAACTTCACCGCTGAGATCATGAATGTGCTGGGTAATATTTGTGAATGCATGCCCTGCATCTTCAATCGTCCGTAGTCCTTCGTTGACATGGAGTGTACTTTCGTCCACAACCTGCGCTGTATTTTGAACTCCGGATACAACGGTTTCCAGTATACTTGTAATTTCTTTCGCTGACGTGGCACTTTGATCTGCCAGATTGCGGATTTCAGAGGCAACGACAGCAAATCCACGTCCATGTTCTCCTGCGCGAGCTGCTTCAATTCCGGCATTGAGTGCGAGCAGGTTCGTTTGTCTTGCGATCCCTGACATGGAATCGGCAATGTTGATAACTTGATCAGACATTTCGGAGATTTCGTTAATGGCTTCCTGTACAGATAAGAAGGATTGTTCAATGAACGTTATTTTCCCTACGGCATTATCGATACGCTGTTGTCCATCAACGGCAATGGATTCGGTGCGTACGGCACGTTCAGCCACGTCGGCAGTTGAAGCCGCTACCCGATTAAGTCCGATGAGCGATTGTTCCATCGCAGCGACCATGGTCTGAGTAAGGGCAACTTGTTCATCGGCACCTTCAGCGACTCGCTCCATGGCCGTGGCCACCTCTTTTCCTGCGATGTGATTGTCAGAAACGCTTTTACCTAGTCGATCGGAGGCTGTGCTCAGAATGGTAGCATTGTTTTGAATGTCGAGCATCATTTGCTGCAGACCCAAGAGCATGATATTGGCAGCCTCGGCCAATTCCCGTGTTTCATCTTTCATCGGAGTTGCAATCCGCAAGGTCAGATCCCCATTGGAGGAGCCAATATCATTCAGTGCATGTGTCACTGCACGGATGTTCCTTACAATGGACCGGGACAGGACTAAGGCAGCGATGACTGAGATTAGGGCAACAAGGAACAATGCTCCGTACAACTCCCAGTTGAGCACCTTGTTTTTCTGTTTCAGTTCTTCTGTACGGGTTTCAGTCAAAGCCAGTTCATTGGTTCGGAACGTATTCAGTGATTGCCGAATTTGGTCCATATCCTGTTTACCGGGATCTGTCGTGAAAAATTGTCGGATCGAAGGAAGGTCATTGGCCTGGCGCAGTGCAACAATCGGTTCTCCCGCGATTTGAATCCAGTGTTCCATAGTATTATGTATATCTTCCAGCAGCTTTAGCTGTGATGGGTTGTCCGAGATCAAGGTAGCGAGCTGATCCTTGAGTGCAACCATCTGTTCTTTTCCATGGGTATACGGGTCAAGGTAATTTTCCTGCCCTGTAATAACGTAACCCCGTTGGCCTGTTTCCATATCCACCATGTTCTTTTCAATCTCATAAGTCAGGGCGTGTACATTCATATCGTGATCTACGAGAAAATCCAATTCGCTTTGAAGTTTACTGGTACTGTTCTGGATCAAAAGAATGCAACCTGCCAAAACAGCGAGTACGAGCAAATAGCCCAAACCAATCTTATAAAAAATTTTGAAGGTCCTGTGCTTTTTCATGTTTGTTATGCCTCTCCTTGGGGTATATGTATTTGTCGAATAAACTTGAATAATAGATTTTTTTAGTTCTTTAGGTGTGGTGTCTAAAGAACTATTTTTTCAGTATTATACTTAAAGAAAGTATTAATGTACATAGTTTGATTAATTTATGTATAACGTTTGTGGATATTGTATGGCGTTGACGATACAGATGTTTTACATTGCGCGGTTTACACTGCCAAACGTTTATGTTTATCATGGAAGGGGAACGATTCCGAATACATATCCCAATCCGAAAGGAACATTGGACATGACAAAAGAGACGGTATTGCGTAAACCGGAAGCAATGATTTTTGATATGGATGGTACTTTGTTTCAGACGGAAACTCTGTTGTTACCAGCCTATCATCAGCTGTTTGATACATTGCGGGCCGAAGGGCATTTTGAGGGAGAGACTCCTCCTGAAGAACGAATGCTGGGAAGCCTGGGGATGTTGCTAGAAGATATATGGAAAGTGGTTATGCCTGAAGCTTCAGTTGCGGCCCATCGGCGTGCAGACGAATTGCTGCTTCAGTTGGAGATTGAAGGGTTGGATGGGGGAAGCTCACAGCTGTACCCACAAGTAAAAGAGACGCTGAAAGCGTTGAAAGAACAGGGTGTGCGGTTGTTTGTCGCCAGCAACGGGCTGGAGGACTATGTCAAAGGCGTTGCCTTTGCCCATGAGATCATGCCGCTCTTTGAAGGCGTGTATAGTGCAGGACAGTACAAGACCCCTTCCAAAGTTAACTTGGTTCAGATTCTGCTTGAGAAGCATCGGATTCAGGATGCATGGATGGTCGGGGACCGCTCTTCGGATGTGGAAGCAGGTAAAATGAACAACCAGACTGTCATCGGCTGTGCCTATGCAGGGTTCGGACGAGATGAAGAACTTGCAGGATCCGATGTACTAATCTCTGATTTTACGGAACTGCTTCGTTTATATCGGGAAGCCGAATAGAAAAAAATGACCACCCTACATCCATTCGGATGTTGGATGGTCATTTTTTTGGTTCAAGGAGAATTTGGTTCACTACCTATTGAAGTCTGACGGTCATAACCGGGATCTTCTGGTCCTTTTGAGGGTGGCAGACTTACCTTTTACGCGTTTGACTGGTTTCGTTACCTTCACGCCACGAGGGGGACGAGTCGCACTTGGATGGTTGTGGTACACCCATAAGGCGTACTCCAGTGGTTGAGTGATTGCCTTGGAATAAGTATCTTTCTCTCCAATGCGGGCAAATACTTCACGTGCAGGTTTCGGATTTACTTCGAGCAGATAGATACGTCCACTCTTGTCAATCGCCAGATCCAGAGCCAATTCACACAAGGTGCCATAGGTACTTTCCAGAAATGAAGCAACGTCAATCCCAAATTTCTCGGCAGTGGTGTTGATCTCAGCCCGTTCCTTCTCATCGGTAATCCACTGTTTCATCAATTTGTGCATCGCAATGGCCTGGCCACCGCCATGCAGATTAGAGGTAACACTTTTCTCTGCACCCATACGTCCAGCGCATCCAGTTAATTCCCACTGTCCTTCACCATTCTTCTGGACCAGCATTCGATAATCATGAACCCGGCCATTCGGAAGCTGAAGCTGAATGCCCTGCTGAACAAGGTATTTATCTTTCATATTCCAATGCTGTAGCAGTGAACCCAAGCGTGACAGATGGACTTTGCGTGGGGTGATGATCCGTCGCTTCTGGTCCCGTCCCTGTACAAGAACCGTATTGGCCTCGCTGCCACTGCGTTCGATGCGAAGGATTCCGCGCCCTCCGGTTCCATTAATGGGTTTCAGATAGATGAGCGAGGAGGCTTTCAGCATACGATTCACATCGGACATATCCTGAAACAGAACGGTATCTGGCAGATGTTCACGGAAGGCTGATTTCGCCGAGAGCGTTTGATGAATGGTCCATTTATTGCGCAGTGGACGGTTTAGAAAGAGCAGATGCCCATACTTTTCTCGAAAGGCAAGCAGTTGCTGGAATCTGCGATTGCGCTGTATACGGCAGCGATCGAAGATCATGTCCGGGAATGAACGCCATTCCCGGGACCAGCCTTTTTCCGAATGAAAGACCATAGCCTCAATCTGTTTGCCTCCTGAGTGTACATCGGCAGGTGTGAACACATAGATATCGAGTCCCCGCTTGCGCCCTTCAAGGATCATTCTGCGGTATATGCTCCGTTCTTCCAGAGCGCGATGTTCATTTAAGTACAACGTCATAATGCCCAGAACAGGTGAGGACACAAACAATCACCTTCTTTTGCTGTTATTCCTGTTCATCATCGTTTCGATTGGCGGGCAAGGTAGGCGCTGTACTGAAAAATACGTTCCAATGACCTGCGTCGAATCTGCGGTTCATCGAACTTCATCGGCTTCGCATTCGCTTCGAAGAACCAGATCTCGCCCAGATCGTCAATGCCCAGGTCCATGGACATTTCACCAAGCGTATGCCCTGAACCTCGTTCCACTTGACGCGCGATCAACAATGAAGTGGATTTCACCCGCTTCATCAATGTATTCGACATTTCTTCTCCGAAAAGGTCGGTAAGCAGCTTTTCCGGGTCCTCTACACTGCCGCCGCGCGGCACATGGGTCGTAATGCTTCGAGAGCCGGCGAGCCGGGCCCCGATCCCTGTTACGCTCCATTGTCCTTTGCCGTTTTTCTGCACAAGTACACGTAGATCGAATGGACGCTTCCGGGACGAAGCCAGCTCAATACCCTGTTGCATGATATAAGGCGTGTGTCCGGTCTCCTTACGAATTCTTGCCCATAATTTGGAAAGGGTAGCGGCTTTGTACGTGGTGCTTTTTCGGGTACTCTGTATTTTAAGCCGGTAAGGGAGACGTTCTTTTTCCTGAAACTTGAGCATCATGATTCCTTTGCCGGCTTTGCCGCTTTCTGGTTTCAGATATAGATAAGGATACGATCGAAGCACCGTCCCCAAAGCGGTTGCTGTTCGCATTCGGCGAGTATAGGGAATCAGCTGCTGGGTAGACTTGGATTTCTTAAGCCATTCGAACAAATTCCATTTATTGAAGAAAAACGGGTTGTATAGTTCGATTCCGGAATGCATGCACTCTTCAATTTTTCGCTGTACTGAAGGTTTGCGTTCATCTTCCCGATTGGGAATCCGATTGTAGAGTACATGGGGAAGGGGGAAGGACTGTGAAGTCCATCTCCCAATCCCATTGTTGTACGTGTACCCTTTCACAGTGGGGCCGCTCACATTCAAATCTCGTACAGTCACGACGTACACCACATATCCCATATTTTCGCCCGTTTGTACAATATCTAAGAAGTTTTGCTGGTTTCCTCTGAACATCCGACGATCATCATGCATGGTCAAGACAGCAATAACGGGTCTAAAATCATCCTGCAAGCTCATCAAATGCCGTCTTTCTTCCGGAATTTGCTCAAATACAGGCAATGTTCCAGGATGTGCTCCACCGATGATTTTCCTTCCAGCCGCAGCGAAGGGTGACGGAAAATGGAGCGGCCGGGTTTGGCGTTCGCTTCGAACATCCATACATGTTCCTCCTGATCAATGCCCAGATCAAAGCCAATCTCACCAATTAGATGCTGGTGCTGGGTTTCAATCGCCTGGGCCAGTGTTATTGCGACAGATTTGGCATGCTGAAGCACTTCTCCAGAGCGGTCACCAAAGTTCCGCTTGAGAGCCTGCTCGGGTGTCATCAGGGAGCCGCCGTTTTTAATATGGGTGGTTACACTGCCGCGACCAGCTTTTTTGGCGCCGATGCCAACGACGACCCATTGGTTGTTTCCATTTTTATGCATGTGAAAACGAAAATCAATCGGACATTCGTCAATCTCAATGAGCCTTATACCTTGTTGAACGACATAACCGCGAAGTTGTTTGCCGTGTCTGCCTTGAAGCATGCGCATTAGGCTGTTGAATGAACCAAAACGAAGCAGGGCGTTGCCGCCTTTTTTACGATAACGGGCGAAATATCCACGTTTGGGCGAATAGGTCAATCGATAGATCCCGTTGCCCAGACTTCCTGCTGTTGGTTTGTAATAGACAAACTGATGGCGTTCCAGCATTTCTTTCATCTGTTCTACCGTCGGGTTGGTGATGGATTCAGGAATATAACGTCCTGCCGCTGGGTCGTTCTCCAGCAGTTTATAAATATCTGACTTGTTGAAGAAACTCCAATTGAAGAAAGGGATCTTGCGTCGGATGAATCGCTCCCGCAGCTGGTTGATCGCTGGTGAGAAGTCAGAGCGACGGCTGGGTAATCGGTTATACACGACGTCTGGCAGAGGTACAGTTTTGCGACTGAAGCTTCCATTGTCATTAAGGAAAAAACCGGATACTGTTTCGTTCTGCCAGTTGATATCTCTTGGAGTGAACGCATAAATATAGGATTTACGGCTGCCTTCTCGGAGCAGTTGTTTGATAAAACCGGTACGGGAACCAAACGGGTTGGAGCCAGAAGAAGGTCCGTCAGACAGCACGCCGATCAGTGGACCCAACTGGACTTCATCGTTCTGCAAGTTGCGGAGGTAGATGCTGCCCCGTTTCGGAACGTTCATCAGATTACGTATGCCCGAAGCGAGATAGAGATGTTTGCCAGCCTTTTTGATTGGTTTGATGGTTGCGGGCACCCGGTCACGGCCAAACCGCAGATGAATCGTTTTTTTGCCGGATAGATTTAGGCTTTTCATTAATGCGTTGGATACATAAACCACTTTATCCGGCTGCTGTGTGAAATGCAGATTGCAAAAGGTCAAACTCATGATTTATCCTCCTATCCTGAAAAGATCCTTCGGCTCCATGGCAAGCGGGGCGCTGCGTGCCTCAACCGCCGTGAATCGGGATGGGTTTCAGGCCAGCTGTGCTGGATGTATTCGGCATTTTCGTTGGACGCTTCACGTCCGTGAGAACATGTTGTTGCAGCAAATAACGGGCATAGGCAAGCGGCCGGGCGTAGGTCAGACTGTGCATACGGGAGTCACCCGCCTCTGCGAATGAGGAGCGTCCCGGCCTGGAGTTCACTTCAAGCAGCCAAAGGCGACCCTCAACATCTGCTCCAAAATCAAGGCCCAGTTCGGCCAGTCTGCCAAATCGGCTCTCCAACAGGGTAGGGATGCGGGCAGCAGCCTGCCTGATCGTCTCGAGCAGAGCGCTGGATTGCTTGCTCCCATATCGTTCCAGTAGATAAGGATGCACGGGGTATGCTTTTCCCCCTCCATGCAAATTGGAAGTGAGTGAGCCAGCCGGTCCTTCCCGTACCATACATCCGGTTAGAGACCAGTGTCCTCGCCCATTTTTTTGCACCAAGGCCCTAATGTCGAACGGGCGTTCATGATGACTTAGTTCCAGATACGGCTGTAAGATCATCTTTTTACCGGCCTTGTGTGAATCCAGCCAGGCAGAGACATCCTGGCGATGCTCAAATGTACGGTGTATCAATTCATTGCGAGTATTTCTGCCCTCCATAATCCAGGGGGGGTGGTGATCTTCGCAATAAAGGCGAAACGTATTTTTACCATGGGTGCCCGATACAGGTTTGAAGAAAATACCTTTCGGCCAGCGCTCCAGCCATTGCTCCCATAAGGTATCCGACTGAAGAAGTGTCGTAGGCGCAAGAAGAGCACGTAGTCTTATATCAGTAGACAAGGCGCGATATACCTTCCATTTACCAGGCAAAGAAGCAGACCAGTAACGGGCATGGTGTCCGTCGCCTGAGGAAACTAGCTGCTGAAGTTGCTGTTTGAATGTTCTGGGAAGCGGTAGCAGACAGCGGTCCATGATTAGGTCCACAGCAGGAAGAGGTACGATATTCCATTCTCCTCTGCCGAATGCATAGCCCTGTGTGAGCCGGGATGACATGGAGTTATTCGCGACGGCCAGCACAATGATATTTAGGCCGTAACGGTGGCTTTCCAAACTGAGACGACGACAGAAGAGTTCATCTACGAAAGGAGGCGAGCCTTCTGTTGCCCGAACCAAGATGGCTACTGTGTTTGTCTGATGTTGTAGGAACATTTCGCTGCACCTCCTCTAATGGATGACTCTTCAGAATCCGGCCAAATAGGAGGAGTATTCCAGCATCGCTTTGACCGAAGGCCGGATTTTACTCTCGCTAAGTGGCGTATTATCGTTCTTGGATGGTTTGGAGTTCACTTCAAGTAGCCATACCCTTCCGCTGGTGTCCAAGGCCAGATCGATGCCGAGTTCACCGAAATGGGCGGGGATGGCGCCTTCAATGCCTTTGGCGATATCCAGCGCCGCCGTATGCAATCCTGCATACGCAGAAGCTTTGGCTGATCCGGACAATTGGGTTTTGGCTACAGCTTCCTTAACGGTGCTGAGACTTCCACCTCGTGCCAGGTTGGATACATAGTGACTGCCGCCTGCAATACGTGCGACGATGGAAGTGACACTCCATTTGCCCGTACGGTTTTTTTGCACAAGCGCGCGGAAATCTACGGGTCTGCCGCTATTATCAATAAGGGAAAGACCCTGTTGGATCTGGTAGCGCGTTGTTTTCATTTTCCCAGACAGACTGGCATACAGTTTATCCAGTGAAGCATACGTTTGTTTTCGGGTACCCCCAACGCTTGTAGCGAGGGTGAGGAAGCTGCCGTCGCTTTGACGAGAGACCCGGATAATACCTTTGCCAAGCGATCCGCGAACTGGCTTCAGAAAGACAACCGGATATCGGTTGCACATGGTTTTGAGCGTGGCGGAAGCTTTGAGTAAATGGGATTCGGGTAATACCCTCTTCAGTGTTGAAACGGACTTCAAGGCATCGAACACTTCATTTTTGTCCAGAAACTTTTCGTTGAAGGTTTGTGTACCGTAGAGCGATTTTACTTCTTTCATAAAATGCTGTACGCTAGGTTTGTTCTCAAGCTTACGGGACGTCAGCCGGTTATTGACGACGTCTGCTATAGGCAGAACGGTCTTTTTCCAGCCGTCATCATACACCCAGCCTTTCATATAACCCGTCACCGCTCCAATATCCTCCGGTGTGAAAAAGGATACATAGGCGCCCTTCTTCCGGCAAGCGTTCACCAGTTCTTGACAGAACATCGTGATGGAGCCAAAGGGCCGATCGGGCTGATCGGGGTAATCCTGGCTGACCAATACACTGATGTAGGGTCCAAGACGCAAAGTACGGCTGGCTGAACGATAAGATATGCTCAGGACCGAACGGGGAACAAGGCCGGTTTTGCTGGCTACCGTTTGATTGATGCGCAGACCGTCATACCTGGGAACAGGAATGACAGTGACTTCACGGCGGAAAGAGCCGAATTGCAGCTGAAGCGGCCTTCCCGAAGGGATTTTAAGCGCCTTGAGCACCCCTTCGCCCAGCATGATGACGTCGTCCTGCAGGATGCCCGAGCCGGTAACCTGAATCGTTACTTTTTTAGTGGACATCGCGGATCTCCTTCCGGGCGGCAACTTGATGTCTGATCTCGAAGTTGAACGGCATCTGAACATGGCATGTGCTTCATCATATGAGGACATATAACCCTTGGTGATTGACCCATTTGGATTAAATGCATTTGATGCTCGCTAGGTAATGGATGGCATGTTTCCGCAACCTTTGTTTGACGGAAGTGAAATACGTGTATTAACACGGGTGAACGTTGCGATGAGAATGTGAATGAATACGAATGTATAACAGAAGAACAACCTAATTTGAGGAGGAATTATAGTGAACATTTATGACAAAGCCAATGATTTGGCCAAAGCACTGAGAGAAAGCAGCGAGGTGGAAGAAATTACTTCTGCGATGAAGCTGATCGAAGTAGACCCGGAAGCAAAGGCTATGTTGGATAATTTCCGTGATCAACAGATGGAATTGCAACAACGTATGATGAGTGGGGATATGCCTGCACCGGACGAAATGGAGAAAATGGAGAAACTGTTCGAGGTACTGAGCCTGAACCTGAATATCCGTCGGCTGTTTGACGCTGAACGTCGCCTGAGTGTCATTATCGAAGACGTGAACAAAATTATTGCAGACAGCCTGGGTCATCTGTACGGTGGCGCTGAAGCCTAAACCTAAAACCTTGTCCCGTTTTTTTGCCTGAACCTCTCATATTAGCTTCTTATCGTTCATAGACTAGACATATAGAGTCGATCAAGAACGAAGGAGCTGTGAATGGTGAAAAGGTTAAAGAAAGCAAAACATGTGATCTATCTGGTTATCGCATTGTCGATGCTGGTTATTGCGTTGCCGCGCATTTCCTTTGCTGGTGGAATGGCCTGGGTTAATATTTTTGGCATCGTATGGGTGCTGTTCTCGTTATTAATCATTGGTGCACATCTGCATTTTATTCTTGGTGTGGATGAAGAGAAGAAGCGTGCACTGGAAGCTGTTCGGCGGGCAAAGCTGCGGCAATGGGAGATGAAACTAGTGGACAAGCAGGAGCAGAGCAAATCTGTATAAGGTTTGGTTCACATACGACATGGTAATAGAGATGGTTCTATCTGTATAAGTAAGGCCGGATTCCCTTTGGTATAAAAGGGGCCGGTCTTTTTTTATGCCCGTAATTTGCTGTTCCGATTATTCAGATCCATTTAGCGCGGTTCTTTAGGAGAAAGGTACGTAGAATGGGGTTATTTTCCTAAGGTCGTGTTATAATAGATACAGAATAGTACAGATGCATCTTCGGGGGTGGTACAGATGGACGGACAGGAAGAAAACGTGACGAAGCACGAACAATTGCTTCAACATATTGAACAACTGAAGGTAGGCAGTAAAATATCGGTGCGCGGACTGGCACGGGAGCTGGGCGTAAGCGAAGGAACAGCATATCGTGCGGTAAAAGAGGCAGAGAACTTCGGCCTGGTCGTGACCAAGGAACGAATTGGAACGGTGCGGATCGAGAAAAGACCTCGCGGTATGACCGAGCAGCTGACTTTTGCCGATGTGGTAACCATCGTCGAAGGTCATGTGCTGGGTGGAAGTGACGGTCTTGCCAAACCGCTTCACAAGTACGTGATCGGTGCGATGAAAGAGCAGGCCATGGCCCGTTACATTGACGCGGGAAGCCTGTTGATTGTTGGTAACCGGGATAATGCACACTCCCTTGCCCTCGAACAGGGCGCAGGTGTTTTAATTACAGGTGGCTTCGGTACAAGCCGTGAAGTGAGAGTGATGGCTGATGAGTTGGGTCTGCCCATCATTTCCTCCCGACATGATACGTTCACAGTGGCTTCAATGATTAACCGTGCGATCTTTGATCGACTGATTAAGAAAAAGATTATGTTGGTAGAGGATATCATCGGTCAGAAACCCCGCCTTCAGGTGCTAAAGGTGACCAGTTCAGCCGCGGATTTTCATCTGCTGGTTTCCGAAACGGGAGAGCATCGCTTCCCGGTAGTAGATGAATGGAACCGTGTTATCGGTATTGTGAGTCTGAAAGATGTGAGCGAGTTAAAAGAGGATCAGAGTATTGAGAAGTGTGTCGTACGCCGCCCAATCACAGCTTCGCTGCAAACCTCACTGGCTTCGGCTGCACAGATTATGACGTGGGAAGGCATTGACTTCCTGCCGATTGTAGATCGGAACCGTAAACTGATTGCATCCGTCACACGTAAGGAAGTATTGCAAGCGATGCGTGATGCACAGAAGCAGCCACAGCTTGGAGAGACGTTCGATCATCTGATCTGGAACGGGTTTGCGGAAGAGCGTGGAGAGCAGAACGAATTGTTTTTCCACGGTTTCATCATTCCGCAGATGGCGACAGACCTCGGTACTATCTCGGAAGGTGTTCTGCTGAATGTGATGACACAGGCGGGACGGCGCGCAGCCTGGGATGTTACAGGAAACGACCATGTGGTGGATAATGTAACAACGTATTTTGTTCGTCCGGTACAGATTGAAGATCAGATTCTGGTTCGTCCCATTATTCTGGAGACAAGTCGTCGGACCTGCAAAATGGATATTGTCATTTCCCGTGATGGGAATGTTGTATGCAAAGCGGTAATGACCCTACAATCCATTGACCATGCCTAGAAAAAGAGAGTATCCTCTTATCGAAAGAGCGAACTGTACCCCGAAATCGGCGTGGTTCAGGCTTGTTCGATAGATGAGGATACTCTCTTTTTGGCAAAAAGCAATGACATCGTGCTAAGTGCATCAGGCAGATTGTCCGGATGTCTTGCCAGTTCCACCGTCTGCATGCTGCTGAAGACGGGCATAGTAACTGCGGTTACGTAATCCGGCAAATAAATTGTACGCTCCCATAATCAGAAATAGCGCTTCCACAACAACGGATAGCGTAGAACCAGTAAACACAAACATCAGAATGAGGGAAAGAATAATCAGCATGCTACCCATCCAGATGTTGGTCCATGAGCGATAAAGACCTATGGCGATGGGATCAGTCGTCCTGCGCGAACGAATGCTGTTCAGAGCTGAACAGACCATGGCCAGGGCAAAGATGGCGATTAGGGCATATTTGAGTACATCGATGAACACAAAGACGCAGCTCCTTTTCTGGAAAGCATTTACTGCCCTTATTGTACCATGCAGGCAGAGGGCAAGGGCAGTTTTTTTCCGGGGCTTTCATCCATTTCCTAAGCCGGAACGTGCATCCGAATCTGTACCCAAACTTGCAGCACACCTTCCATCACCAGCATCGTTTTCACCTGGACGGTATATTCCTTTTCTCTGACCGTATACACTTTTTGGTTCAGCATAATCCGCGTCATTTTGCTGTACTCATCGATATTGAAGACGTCGCGACCCCGGAGCACCTCAAGTTCATCCCCCAGTTTCTGCAACATCACTTTCAGGGAGGCCTCGTCCGGACCTTTGTCAGAGTCTTCTGCACGGACCTTGATTTCCTTGATGACGGTTTGGCGTTTACTGTATTTTTTCAGCGTTTTAATGTCCTCCTCATTCTGATGCAGCTGAAGCTGCAACTCCTGATTGTTGAGCCACAACTCGTTGTAACTCAGGTGAAATACACCGTTGTACACGACACAACCGGCGATCATTCCCAGAACAAAGACAGCAGTCATGCGCATAAGCGGGCGGTAACGTGAAAAAGGCGGGATTCTCATGGGCGCTGTCCTGGAGTCATGCTAACCCCGTCCTCCACCGCAAACCCATTTCACCAGTTCAGTACCCATGTGGGCGCCCATAAAGGCGGATATCAGGTACAAAATTTGTTTGACTGCCGGAGACAGATTGCCGTCCAGCACGTTGCTTTCGATCACCCGCATCGGATCGATTGTACCGCCAACGGCCGCTGCGAGCGCCCAAATTTTAATTTTCCCAGCGACATCAAGCATCGTCTGTGTCGGAGGCTGGAGAGAGACCACCGCTCCTATACCTCCAATCATCGCGCCGCCCAGCACGATCCCAAACGCAATGAAGAAATCAAGAATAGCTTTGGACAAAAATGTGCTCATCCGGCAACACCCCTTTCAGACCCAGCAGCACACCTCCTGTCTTCGGTCCGTAACAGGGGGAGCGGCTTGTACTTCTATTGTATGGGCGTGCCCCCGAACGTTATGATAAAATAGAATAATAAAACGCGCTCCATTAGGATGAATCCTTATATTTCATTCATTTCATTAATAGAGCATTTTACATGAATACAGAAAACGACTTTCGGTCTGAACCGAAGGATGAAAAATACGGATAGAAGAAGACAGTGCAATAACCTGATGCAAAAAGGTTGATGCGACTGTCCATGGCGAAAGGAAGAAAAAAACATGAGTTCTTTTGTGCATTTGCACGTTCACAGTGAATATAGTTTGCTGGACGGCGCTGCGCGTATACCGGATCTCGTGAATAAAGCCGCGGATCTCGGAATGACTACGCTGGCATTGACCGACCACGGTGTAATGTATGGTGCTATTCCTTTCTATAAAGCATGCGTCGAGCGGGGAATTAAGCCGATCATTGGATGTGAGGCTTATATGACTGCCGGGTCTCGCAAAGAGCGGGGAAGCCGCAAGGATCAGCCGATCCATCATCTGATTTTACTGGCCAAAAATATGACGGGTTATCAAAATCTGATGAAACTATGCTCCATCGGACATTTGGAAGGCTTCCATTACAAACCACGTATTGATATGGAGAGTCTGGCTGCCCATCACGAGGGTATCATCTGTTTAAGTGCATGTCTGGGAGGAGAGGTTCCCCAGCATCTGCTGCATGGACGAGAGGAAGAGGCAAAGCGTGCGGCGCTGCGTTACAAAAATATTTTTGGTGCCGATTTCTATCTGGAACTGCAGGATCACGGGCTATCTGAGCAAAAAAGAGTGAACCCTCAGCTGATTCGTCTGGCAGCAGAACTGGATATTCCATTGGTGGCGACTAATGATGCGCATTATCTGTCCGAAGAGGACGCTGAGCTTCAGGATGTGTTGATCTGCATCGGAACAGGGAAAACGGTAGATGACGAGAATCGGCTGCGCATCGGAACCAATCAGCTCTATCTCAAGAGTGAACAAGAAATGGCGCGTTTGTTCCCACATGTGCCCGAGGCTTTGGAGAATACAGTTCGCATCGCGGAGTCATGTGAGTTGCAGCTCGAATTCGGCAAATCTATTTTGCCGGAGTACAGACCGCTTCCTGAAGGGAAAAGTCCTTCTGCCTATCTGCGTCAGTTGTGCGAAGAGGGAATGGAAGAACGCTATAGTGAATCATCACGTTGGACGGACTCGGAGCTCAGAGCCGAACTTGAACAGCGGCTGGATTATGAGCTCCGGGTTATAGACAGTATGGGATTCTCGGATTATTTCTTGATCGTGTGGGATTTTATCGCCTATTCTCACAGGCAGGGAATTGTTACTGGCCCGGGACGTGGCTCCTCGGCAGGTAGTCTGGTTGCCTATACCTTGCGTATTACAGACGTTGATCCCATGAAGTATAACCTGCTCTTCGAGCGGTTTTTGAATCCGGAACGGATCTCCATGCCGGATATTGATATCGACTTCAGCGATGAACGTAGGGACGAAGTCATTGAATATGTGGCGAAAAAATATGGCAAAGCCCATGTCGCCCAAATCATTACTTTTGGTACGATGGCTGCCCGTGCAGCCGTTCGGGACGTCGGACGTGCACTGAATGTGCCTTACGGCGAGGTGGACAAGGCAGCGAAGCTGATTCCTGCACAGCTTGGTATTAACATTCAGCGGGCAATGGAAGCCACCCCTGAACTAAAGGCTTTGTATGAGACCAAGCCGAAAACACGTGAATTGCTCGATATGGCCATGAAGGTGGAAGGTATGCCTCGTCATGCTTCCACACATGCGGCGGGGGTTGTCATCTCCCGTGATCCGCTGACGGATGCTGTTCCGCTTCAGGAGGGCAGTGAGGGAACGGCCTTAACGCAATATTCCATGGAAAACCTGGAGTCTATTGGACTGCTCAAAATGGACTTCCTCGGTCTGCGTACCCTTTCAATTATTGAACGCTGTCTGCGCTGGATTGGGGAAGATGGCGAAATTCCGGATTTTCGTCATATTCCGGATGACGACGCACTCACATATGAGATGCTTGGTCGAGGCGACACGATGGGGATATTCCAGCTCGAATCCGCAGGAGTGCGTCGTGTCCTGAAGGAGCTGAAGCCAAGTGTATTTGAAGATATTATTTCCGTGCTGGCCTTGTATCGTCCGGGCCCAATGGAATTCATCTCCAAATACATTCAGGGCAAACATGGACAGATCGAAGTGGATTACCCGCATGTGGATCTGGAGTCCATCCTCAAGGATACGTACGGCATCATTGTATATCAGGAACAAATTATGCAGATTGCTTCCCGGATGGCGGGCTTCTCTCTCGGCGAAGCGGATTTGCTCCGTAGAGCGGTTTCCAAGAAGAAACGGGAAGTACTGGATCTCGAACGTGGACATTTTGTTCAGGGCAGTCTTAAGCAAGGATACAGTGAAGCGGAGGCAGACCTGGTCTATGACATGATCGTCAAGTTTGCCAACTACGGTTTCCCGCGTGCTCATGCCGCTGCGTATGGCGTGCTTGCTTTCCAGACGGCTTATCTGAAAGCACATTATCCCATTCATTTTATGGCATCGATGTTAACAGCCGTTATGGGCAGTCACCGCAAAGTAGCGGAGTACGTTGTGGAATGCCGTCGCATGGATATTGAAGTACTTCCACCGGATGTGAATGAGAGCGGCATTCTGTTTACACCTGTGCTTGCATCATCCAACAGAACAAAGGCTGGACAAGCGGCGGAAACCAAACGTTTAGGGGGAGAACATGGGGAGGACGGTACAGCAAGTTCTACGATGGAACATGCCATACATGTTGATGATCATTATTCCGGACAAGCGGAGTACGGTAATGCACCTCTACCAGATGACCCGGGTCCCGCACCAGACGAAGACGGTAGTGCCTATGAGTGGCAGGCAGCAACGGCTATGCCAGAGAAGTCCGAGGATCGGATTAATTCGGGCGTAGTGACTGTTTCTACAGCAGAACGTCTGCATGGGACTGGGGAAGAGGAGTCCTCGCATTCTGAACAGCATGAAATGTCTGCTGTACAGGAGCAAGATGGATTGTCGAATCAGAACTCTGATGCAGATACTGCAACCGGGGCGATACGTTTCGGTCTGGCTGCGGTGAAAAATGTAGGTACCCAGGCGATGGAAAGTATTATGATTGTACGGCAGGAAAGACCGTTCGACAGTTTGCTCGATTTTTGTCGTCGCGTCGATTTGCGGGTATGCAACAAACGTGTAATTGAATCGCTTATTCAGGCGGGAGCTTTTGACACATTGCCCGGGCACCGTGCCCAATTACTTGCTATGCTGGATGAGACTGTGGAAGCCGCTCTGAAATGGCGCAAGGAACGCGAGGATCTGCAAATTCAATTGTTTGATTTTGTCGAGACGCCGAACTGGGAGATTGAATATCCCGAAATTCCGCCTTATTCGGGGAGTCAGCAGTTGGAGCTGGAACGTGAGCTGTTAGGTTTGTATCTATCTGGTCATCCATTAGATGACTATGAAGATGTGCTTGAATCCAGCGGCGCAGATCGCATTATGGAGCTGACGGAAGCGGCTGACGATACGATGGCCGTCGCAGCCGGGATGGTCGTGTCTGTGAAGTCGATTACGACGAAACAGGGCAAGGCTATGGCGTTCATGGAGCTGGAAGACCAGATCGAACGCTGTGAAGTGGTTCTATTTCCCGAAGTATGGCGGCGCAGCCAGCAGCATGTCGGGAAAGGTGAACTGCTCGTCGTGCGTGCCAAGGTGCAGCAGCAGGACGAAGGGTTCAAGCTGCTGGCTGAGGAAGTGGCGCCGTTGTCACCGGCGGCACTGGAACAGCAGCTGCGCAGCCGCGAGCGGCGCGGTAAGCCCGGCGGCGGCAGTGCTTCGCGCCCGGCGGCTCCGCCACGGCAGGCGAGCGGGGCGGGAGCCGGAGCTCAGCGCAGCAGCGCAGGCGTGAATGCTGGAGCTCAGACCAGCAGCGGAGGCCAGGGTCCGGCAGCGTCGCACAGCGCTGGGGGGGGATCTGGGGCGGCCGATGCGAATGGGGCCGCTTCCGTGGCTCGTCGGTCCCCTGAGGCCGCTGGCGGCACGGAGCAGAGTCGTGGGCCACGAGTGGTGGAGCAGCGGGTGTTTGTGAAGATCACCCCGCAGGCGGAGAAGCCCGAGCTTCTGGCCCGACTGAAAAAGTTGCTTCAGCAGCATTCGGGCCCGGTGGCGACGGTGCTCTTCTATGAACAGCAGCAGAAGCTGCTCGCATTGAGTGATGCCTACCGGATTAAACCTTCGCCCTCTTTGTTCTCCGAGATGGAGAAAATGCTGGGTGAGGGCACGGTCAAAATAAAATAATAGGCTGTCACGCAAGTGATTGTTTCTCGATTCAAAGCGCTAACGAATCTACCGCGCCTTAAAAGGCGGATGATCGTAAAATGCAAAATTTAACGAACTTTAGTGACGGTACTCCGGTACAAAACTGCGGCACAACTTTATAGAATGACGAAATAACATCTCTGTGATTCGTTAAACCGCAGTTCTGTGGAAATTGGAGCTAATAACGTGCGCTGGATTCGTTAGGTCCTAATCGAATAAAACTTGAAAGGTGTCTCAAGCCATGTTCATGACTTTTGGGACACCTCTCTTATTTCCAATGATGAAACCTGTTCGGCCAACTGCCGAGCAGGTTTTTTTGTATTTATTTTACCAATTCCATCAGGTATGCAGGCGAAGGAGATATTGAACGCAAGCAAGAATGTAATATGTGAATCTTTTTACATAATTTATAGGATAAGCTGACTGCCAAAGCGAATGCGTATTCCGCATTTTTTATGAACATTTTGCGAGTTTGCCGCATACACTTGAGAACACCGAAGGACCTGGGGGTCCTCGGGGGAGCGATGCGGGAGGTCGAGATATGTCATATGAAATCGTAGAAGCCATGCTGGCCCGGCGGGGTGTACAGATTGATGCAATCGCGGAAATTGTATATCGTCTGCAAAAAGGGTACCACCCGGAACTGACTATGGATGACTGTGTCACGAGTGTAAAATCGGTACTGCAGAAACGTGAGGTGCAATATACGCTGTACACAGGTATAGCCCTCGACGAGCTTGCTGAGAAACGCCTTTTGCCGCAACCTTTGCAGGCAATTATGGAGGCGGATGAATCCCTGTATGGAGTGGACGAGACTCTTGCTCTTGGCATTACCCATGTGTATGGTATGATCGGTTTAACCAGTTTTGGTTATCTGGATAAAGAAAAGATTGGTGTCATTCATGATCTGAACGAAGCAGGACCAGCTATACATGTTTTTCTGGACGACCTGGTTGCCGGGCTCGCCGCCGCTGCTTCTGCCCGAATTGCTCACAAAAATATTAAAGCCAAGAAATATCCATCGGATATCTGATTTTCTTCATTTGTGTTTTCATTCATTTGGTATCTTTTGTTTGTACAATGGAAGGTCATCCAGGGTGGCTGTTGCTGCCCTGAGCGGCCTGAAATTCCTTTTTGATAAAGAAAGTCTTAGGAACATTGCATCAACCATATCGGTTATCCTCGCGGGACAAATGTCCCTCTAGATCTCGTTTTCTCCCCAAAGGTCCCGAACCCTTCCTTGCAGAAAAAAAGTGAGGTATGTTATCATTAGTCCAATATACGGGCTCTGAACATTAGCTTAGGGGGCGGACATGGCATGTGGACGGTGATTTACATTGCACCGACAGCAAAGGTTGCGGACAAGATTAAGACCAAGCTTTCGGAAGAAGGTTTTCTGGTACAGACCCGTCCCATCAGTTTATCCAAGCAGCAATTTGAGATTCGCGTCCCTTCAGGGGAATTGGAAGAGGTTCAGGAAGTGCTGAATTCGATTCTGCATTCCTGATTCATTCGATATCAGACGTGCCTTGGCAGATGAAGAAGTACCAATGGTACATAAGGGACTGACCGCGTAAGCGGAAAGAGGAATCGACTTGCATGTATTGTATGCTGCTGTCCTTCCTTCTTTTTTTGTTAGGACAAGGACTGACCAGATTGCTCCCAGAGACCCTACCAAGACAGATTCAAACATCAGCGCAACAATCTTTCGGTTATTGCAGGTAACATCAATCGTGCTGACAGAAGCCGCTGATCCTTGCCTTATACCGGCGGATTTTTTTGTTGTGAATGCTGGACAAGGCCCATGGCAGCGTATGGGTCGTAAGCGGTTTACCGCAGCGCGCGGATGAAGTTGCTACATGCAACGGACTGCAGGTTGCGGCCATCAAATCAACGGCTGGAGAGGTGTAGTTGTGTTCAAAGATATATTCCAGAAAAAACGGAAGTACGCCACCATACCTTCCGAGCGTGCGCTTCGTGGCGAAGGTCAGGAAGCTGGAGAACGTCCAAAACGGGAAATACCTGAAGGACTTATGAACAAGTGCAGCAAATGCGGCACGATTCAATATAGCAAGGAATTGGAAAAAAACCTGAAAGTATGTCCGGCTTGCGGCTACCATATGCGTTTGAACGCAATGGAACGTATCGCCATGGTTCTAGATGAGCAAGGGTTTGTGGAGTATGACGCTGATATGGTATCAGTTGATCCACTTGAATTCCCTGGATATAGTAACAAACTGGAACAACAGCGCCTGAAGTCAGGACTGAAGGAAGCTGTCATTACGGGTGAGGGAACTTTAGAAGGTTTGCCTGTGGTTGTTGCTGTCATGAGCTTCGACTTCTTCACAGGTAGTATGGGTTCGGTTGTAGGGGAGAAAATTACCCGTGCGATTGAACATGCAACAGAGAAACGCTTACCTTTGATCATTTTCTCAACATCTGGGGGTGCCCGGATGCAAGAGAGTATTCTTAGCCTTATGCAAATGGCGAAAACTAGTGCGGCTTTGTCCCGTTTGGATGAACAGGGCGGATTGTATATTTCGGTCATTACCGATCCTACGACAGGTGGAGTTTCGGCCAGTTTTGCGAGCCTTGGTGATATCATCATCGCCGAGCCGGGAGCTGTATTTGGCTTCGCCGGTAGAATCGTCATTGAGCAGACGATCCGTCAGAAACTGCCTGATGATTTCCAGACGGCAGAATTTAATTTGCAGCACGGTCAGCTGGACATGGTGGTCCATCGTAAAGAACTTCGAGCCACCCTTGGCAAGCTTCTAGACATGCATAGTGAAAAAGGAGGGGTCTAAATGGCGGGTGAGTTGCCATATGAAGCGCCTCTGGTTGAGATGCGCAAAAAGATCGAAGAGCTCGTACAGTTTGGACAGGAAAAAGGCATCGACTTCACTGACGAAATTGCCCGCCTGGAAGAACGTTATCATAGACTCGAAGAAGAGATTTATACCGGTATAACGGCTGCCCAGAAAATGCATCTGGCGCGGCATCAGCAGCGTCCGACGGCACTGGATTTAATCCAATTGATATTTACCGATTTCATTGAGTTGCATGGCGATCGCATGTTCGGAGACGATCTGGCGGTTGTTGGCGGACTGGCGAAGCTGAACGGAAAAACAGTAACGGTCATCGGCCAACAGCGGGGGAAAGATACGAAAGATAATATCGCCCGTTTTTTTGGGAGCGCACATCCAGAAGGATTCCGAAAAGGGCTGCGTCTCATGAAGCAAGCGAACAAATTTGGTCGTCCAATTATTACATTCGTTGATACTAAAGGGGCGTATCCGGGTAATACTGCTGAAGAGAGAGGTCAATCGGAAGCTATTGCTCGTAACCTGCTGGAAATGGCGAAGCTCTCGGTGCCTGTTATTATAGTGGTCATCGGCGAAGGCGGAAGCGGCGGGGCCCTGGCTATGGCTGTGGGTAATCGTGTGTTGATGCTGGAGCATGCGATTTACTCTGCGATCTCTCCGAATGGTGCTGCATCCATTCTTTGGAAAGATGCATCCAAGGCAGATCAGGCGGCCGAAGCGATGAAAATAACGGCCAAAGACCTTCTGGAGATGGAGGTCATTGAAGAAATAATCCCTGAGCCACGCGGCGGTGCTCATCGGGATTATGAAGAATCTGCGGCTGCAATTAGCGAGGCTTTGGTTCGTCATCTGGACGAGATGAAAGGCTGGACTGGTGACCAATTGAAGCAGGATCGGTATGAGAAATTCCGTAAGATTGGATCAGTCACGTTTGAACCTGAGGTGCAAATTGAAGCCCCTCAAGTGCCTGTTGAAGTCGATCCAGCAGGTAATTTGTCGGGAAATGCTGAATGATGTGACGAATTTCCTATACAAATGAGCAAAAGTATAGTAAATTTAATAGTTGGAAAAAGAAAAAGAGATAAAAAGATAGACCTTTAAAATCGGAGGAAACCCAAAATGCGCAAAACAAAGATTGTATGTACGATTGGTCCATCCAGTGAATCATTGGAGAATACCAAAAAATTGATTATGGCCGGTATGAATGTGGCCCGTTTGAACTTCTCCCACGGTGATTTCGATGAGCACGGCGGACGGATCACAGCAATTCGCCAAGCATGCGAAGAGCTGAACAAGACAGTAGCGATCTTGCTGGACACCAAAGGACCGGAAATTCGGACAGGTAAACTCGAAGTGGAGCCAATCGAATTGGTTCAAGACGAGTACATCACTTTGACAACAGAAGAAATTCTGGGCACCAAAGAACGTCTCTCCATTACGTATGCAGATCTTCCGAGTGATGTTGAACCGGGATCTACAATTCTGATCGACGACGGTCTGATCGGACTGACTGTGGTGGAAGTACAAGGCACCGAGATCAAATGCCGTATCGTTAACGGCGGTACGATCAAAAGCAAAAAAGGTGTTAACGTTCCGGGCGTTGCCATTTCTCTGCCGGGTATTACTGAAAAAGATGCTAATGATATCGTATTTGGTATCGAGCAAGGTGTCGATTTCATCGCGGCTTCATTTGTTCGTAAAGCAAGCGACGTCCTTGAGATTCGTGAATTGCTTGAAAAACACAATGCTGGACATATCCAAATCATCTCCAAAATTGAGAACCAACAAGGTGTGGACAACCTGGATGAAATCCTTGAAGTGTCCGATGGCCTGATGGTTGCTCGTGGAGACCTGGGTGTAGAGATTCCTGCGGAAGAAGTACCATTGGTACAAAAACGCATGATCGAAAAATGTAACGTTGCAGGCAAACCGGTTATCACAGCTACACAAATGCTGGATTCCATGCAACGCAACCCGCGTCCAACACGTGCAGAAGCAAGTGACGTGGCTAATGCGATCTTCGACGGTACAGATGCAATCATGTTGTCTGGTGAAACAGCTGCTGGTAAATACCCAGTTGAATCCGTTCTGACAATGTCCCGTATTGCCGAAAAAGCAGAATCCGCTCTGCCTTACCAAGAGCTGTATTTGAAACAACGTGTTGCTCAACAAACAACAGTTACTGAAGCAATCAGCCAATCTGTTGCCCTGTCAGCTCAAGATCTGAACGCTAAAGCGATCATTACTTCGACTGAATCCGGTCATACAGCACGCATGATTTCTAAATATCGTCCAGAATCTCCAATCATCGCGGTGACAACGGAAGACAGAACTTCCCGTCGTCTTGCACTGGCTTGGGGTGTAACACCAGTCAAAGGAAGACTTGTTGATTCCACTGACGCTTTGTTTGAAAATGCTATTGAAGGCGGCGTGAAATCCGGACTTGTAAAAGAAGGAGACCTTGTTGTTATTACAGCGGGTGTACCTTTGGGTCGTTCCGGTTCCACTAACCTGATCAAAGTAAGCCAAATTCCAAACAACGTATAATTGTGTTTGGACGAGAAGCAACAGGAATGAAGCAATGGGGCGTTTGCGTCCCGTTGCTTTTTTTCCATCTTTATGACACTTTAGCGCCGCAAGATACGTAAGAATTGGTATATCGAAGGAGGCCGGTAACATGCAACAACAAAGCAATGGCAATTGGTACACGGCACGCCTTCGCGTGCGTTATCAAGAAAGTGATCAGATGGGTGTGGTCTATCACGCCAACTATTTGAATTGGTTTGAAATCGGTCGAACCGAGATGATTCGCCAAATGGGGTATACATATCGTAATATGGAGGAACAGGGGTTACTGCTTCCGGTAACCGGACTGGATGTAAAATATCATAAACCTGCCCGGTATGATGATGACATCATCATTTTCACCCGTATTACTGCATTTAGTGGTCTGCGACTGAACTATGAGTATGACATAAGGCGCATGACTCCAGACCTTAATGAGCAGTTAGGCAGCGGGCAACGAGTATGGTCATCTGAGGAGTCCCTTCCTGGTGAACGATTGGTTACAGGCTCTACCCAGCATGTATGGGTCAATGGGGACTGGAAGCCAGTCAGGCTGGATAAGGCAGCTTCTGAGCTCTACAGCGCGCTTGAGAAAGTGTGGCTTTCAGGAAAGGGGTAATACGTAATGCGAAGATGGATGTGGGCCCTGCTATTAATCATTCCGGTGATTGAACTGTTTGGTTTCATTCTTATGAGTGACTGGATTGGAGCCGGAAAGACATTGCTTCTCATGATTCTCACGTCCTTGATCGGTATAGCAATGTTGCAGTTTGAAGGACGAAAAGTACTTATTGATGCCAAATCCGAGATGGAGCGCGGTAAGGTGCCCGGAAGGAAAATGGTAGATGGACTTTTTATTTTTGTCGGTGGTTTTCTACTGTTGATCCCGGGATTTATCACAGATCTGATCGGTTTTACACTGTTGTTCCCAGTAACACGTTCAGTGTACCGTCTATTCTTCCTGGGCTGGCTGGAGAAAAAAATGAGAAACGGAAGTATTAAGTTTTATCGTGGTCCGAAAAAATAGGATATACCAGCATCAGTTAAAGAAAGGCACCCACCACCAGATTCAGTCTGATGAGCGGTGCCTTTTTTAATCTTGATTATATACGGATGACAGAAAACGGAAATCATGATTTCATCGGACACGTCCGTTAATAATATATGTTCGGAGATCACGGAACACGTTCGCTCGATTAAATGCATCAAGGATAACAAGGCTGACAGGGCCGATGATCAAACCGAGTACACCGAACAGTTTCAATCCGACAAACATGCCAACCAATGTGGCGAGAGGGTCCAATCCGACACTGCTGGCAAGCACTTTGGGTTCAATGATTTGGCGGGCAATCAGCACAATGAGATATACAATACTGATGCCGATCCCCAGGTACAGATCTCCATTCATAAGCAGGTATGCTGCCCAGGGAACCATCACCAGGCCAACCCCGAGATAAGGAAGCAGATCCACCAGACCGATGAGCAAAGCGATCGTGAAGGCAGACTTAACCTGGAGCACAAGCAATCCAATCATGACAAATAATGCGGTGATGGAGATCATGATCAACTGGGCTCGTGCATAACCGAACAGTGCTTTTTTGAGATCATTCCATATGTCGGTAATCGGTTTGCGAATGGATGAGGGTACCCAGCCTGATACGGTAATGCTGTGTCTGGTCCAACTTTTGCTAATAAAGAAAGTTGACAGCAGAACCACGATTAATACGGCTCCCATATTGGGTAGAGAAGTGAGCAGGTTCAGGATCATGTTGAAAAATCCGGTCACCAGATCCGTTACAGCTGTACCTACCGTTTCGGTTGTTTTGCTAATATTGCTGTTAATGGTCTCCTGATAGTTGGGATTTTCCTTGTAAAATTCATTGATCTGTCCAATTAAACTCTGAATTGTGTCATTCTGGGTCCAGCGGATGAACGTAGCCTTAATCTCATCAACATGAAGGTCGAAGCTCGTCGTTAGTGAAATGACTTCTTTTACCATACGGGTTACCGCAGCAGACAATACGACGACAATGGCCCCGAAATAAATGATTAGTGATAAGGTTACAGCCAGCCAGCGGGGAAATCGGGCCTTGTATTGAAGCAACTTCACCAGAGGGTTCATCGCATAAGCGATAATCCAGGCGATGGCAAAAGGATATAACAGCGGGAACAGCAGGTATATGGCAACGGCAATGAGTATGGTCGCGATAATCACCCATAAGCCGCGCAACAGGCGTTTCATTATGATTCTATCCAAGCATCAACTCTCCTTATTCCATTTCAAGCTACCATGAAGGAAGCATAGGAAGCTATCTAGTTAATATAGAGCAAATACACTGATTTGAAACGCCAGGATGTCGTCGAATTATATCTTTTCTTTTGCCTAGAGTATGCCTCATATTCACAAAATATAGCAATAAAAACTTGATTTATAGCACGGATTTATATAAAAAGAATAAAATGTCAACCTTGTTTTTGTAAAGGTTTTCAAAAATGCTTTATCGGTCCGATAAAGAAGTTTGATGTGCGGATGACCTCGCATCATGTTCACATAAACGACAAAATCCAGTATGATGAGATAAGGAAATACCGATTGACAGATATGAAAACCGGATATTGAGGTATTTATTAATTTTAAAATGTAAATGGTTACAAAAGAAGGACGAGTGCGTTTGAGCACGTAGATGACACTCTGGATGGGTTCTTGATTTCGTTTATTAAAGGAGAGATGTAATATGACAGCTACCAAAGGTCTGGAAGGCATCGTTGCAACAACCTCTTCGATCAGCTCCATTGTAGACGGTGTGCTTACATACCGTGGTTACGATATTGACGATCTGGCAGAACATGCAAGCTTTGAAGAAGTTGCCTATTTACTGTGGTTTGGTAAATTGCCAACTACGGATGAACTGAAATCCCTTCGCAAAAGCCTGAGCGATTACGCGCCGATTCCGAGCGAGTTGATTGCACAAATCCAATTGTATCCGAAAAACATGAGTACCATGGCAGCACTGCGTTCCGCGGTATCCGCACTGGCTCTGTACGATGAGCAGGCTGACGAGATGACAGCGGAAGCGAACGAGAACAAAGCGGTTAAGCTGCAAGCGCAGTTGCCAACCATTGTGGCAGCCATAGCCCGTATCCGTCAGGGCAAAGAACCTGTGGCTCCAAAAGAAGGCGCTTCCATCGCAGAAAACTTTTTATATATGATGACTGGAGAACAACCAGCCGAGACCGCTGTTAAAGCCCTTGATCAAGCGCTTGTCCTGCATGCGGATCACGAGTTGAACGCTTCTACATTTGCAGCACGTGTAACAGTAGCTACGCTTTCCGACATCTATTCGGGAGTAACTTCTGCGATTGGCGCATTGAAGGGGCCATTGCATGGCGGTGCAAATGAAGCCGTTATGAAAATGCTGAATGAGATTGGAACACCTGATCGTCTGGAAGCAGCTATTCAAGAAAAATTGAACAACCGTGAGAAGATCATGGGCTTTGGACACCGTGTCTACAAAAATGGAGACCCACGTGCGAAACATCTGCAAAAGATGTCCAAGGAACTGGGTGAAATGAACAACGATACACGCCTGTACGATATGTCAGTGAAGATCGAAGAACTGGTGACAGGACAAAAAGGTCTGAAACCAAATGTAGATTTCTATTCCGCTTCCGTATATACCCAATTAGGTATTGAAGAGGTCCTGTTTACACCGATCTTTGCGATTAGCCGGGTATCAGGTTGGACTGCTCATATTCTGGAACAGCTTGCGGATAACCGTATTATTCGTCCGCGTGCCGAGTACACAGGCCCAACAGATCAGAAGTACGTTTCAATCGAACTTCGCTAATGGCATCAAAACCAGTATAATAAAAAGGACGGGGTGAAGGGGTGTAACATGTTGGCTCAAATTAGCAGCACGTTCATAACCCTTCCTCCAATAAGACAAGCGGTGTGTTATCATACTGCATCTACGAAACCCAAGGAGGAATTATACTAATGAAATTAGAAAAATTTGCTCACCCAACTGAAGGCGAAAAAATTCAAATTGATAACGGTACACTGCAAGTACCTAATAACCCGATCATTCCATTTATCGAAGGTGACGGTACAGGCCGTGACATCTGGAAAGCTTCCAAACGTGTATTGGATGCAGCTGTTGAAAAAGCATATGACGGCAACAAAAAAATCGCATGGTATGAAGTGTTTGCTGGACAAAAAGCATTCGATACATACGGGGAGTGGCTACCAAACGATACGCTTGAAGCTATTCGCGAGTATATCGTAGCGATCAAAGGACCATTGACTACACCAATCGGCGGCGGAATTCGTTCCCTGAACGTAGCGCTTCGTCAAGAACTGGATCTGTACACTTGCTTGCGTCCTGTTCGTTATTTCGATGGTGTACCTTCTCCGGTTAAACGTCCTGAGTTGGTAGACATGGTCATTTTCCGTGAGAATACGGAAGATATCTATGCAGGTATTGAATACGCAGAAGGTTCAGAAGAAGTGAAAAAAGTAATCCAATTCCTGCAACAGGAGATGGGTGCAAACAAAATCCGCTTCCCTGAAACTTCCGGTATTGGTATCAAGCCAGTTTCCTCCGAAGGTTCCAAACGTTTGGTACGTGCAGCAGTACAATATGCCATCGATCACAACCGTAAGAGCGTTACATTGGTACACAAAGGCAATATCATGAAATTTACAGAAGGTGCCTTCAAAAACTGGGGTTATGAAGTTGCTGAAGACGAGTTCGCTGACAAAGTGTTCACTTGGGCACAATACGATATCATTAAAGAAAAAGACGGTACGGATGCAGCTAATGCAGCTCAAAAAGCAGCTGAAGATGCTGGCAAAATCATCGTGAAAGATGCTATTGCCGATATCGCTCTGCAACAAGTATTGACTCGTCCAGGTGAGTTCGATGTAATCGCAACGTTGAACCTGAACGGTGACTATCTGTCCGATGCACTGGCTGCACAAGTTGGCGGAATTGGTATCGCTCCAGGAGCGAACATCAACTATGTAACAGGACATGCTATCTTCGAAGCTACTCACGGTACTGCACCTAAATATGCAGACAAAGATGTCGTGAACCCTGGTTCCGTTATTTTGTCCGGCGTAATGTTGCTTGAGCACCTGGGATGGCAAGAAGCGGCTAACCTGATCTACAAAGGTATGGAAACATCCATCAACAACAAAACAGTAACTTATGACTTTGCACGTCTGATGGACGGCGCTACTGAAGTGAAATGTTCTGAATTTGCTGATCAAATCATTAAAAACCTGTAAGGGGAGATGTGAATCGTGACTATTCAGCGCAAAAAAATCACAGTAGTCGGCGCCGGTTTTACCGGAGCTACAACGGCTTTGATGCTTGCCCAAAAAGAACTCGGGGATGTTATTCTGGTTGATATTCCGCAATTGGAAAACCCGACTAAAGGTAAAGCGCTCGACATGTGGGAAGCTAGTCCTGTTCAGGGCTTCGACAGCAATATCGTCGGTACTTCCAACTACGAGGATACTGCAGGTTCGGAGATTGTTATTATTACGGCAGGTATTGCCCGTAAACCAGGTATGAGCCGTGATGATCTGGTCAACACGAATGCAGGAATCGTGAAGTCTGTTTGTGAAAATGTGAAAAAATATTGCCCTGATTCCATCGTCATTATTCTAAGCAACCCGGTAGATGCAATGACATATGCAGCTTATCAGACGCTTGGTTTCCCTAAAAACCGCGTAATCGGCCAGTCCGGTGTTCTGGATACTGCACGTTATTGCACATTCATTGCACAAGAGCTGAATGTATCGGTTGAAGACATCCGTGGATTCGTTCTTGGCGGCCACGGAGACGATATGGTACCACTCGTTCGTTATTCCAGCGTTGGCGGTATTCCAATCGATACCCTCATCCCGGCAGAGCGCATTGAAGCCATCGTACAACGCACACGTGTTGGCGGGGGTGAGATCGTTAACCTGCTCGGAAACGGCAGCGCATATTATGCACCAGCAGCTTCATTGGTGCAAATGACCGAAGCCATTTTGAAAGACAAAAAACGAATCATTCCGGTTATTGCTTACCTTGAAGGGGAATATGGCTACAACGACTTGTTCCTTGGTGTGCCAACCGTTCTGGGTGGTAACGGAATTGAGAAAATATTTGAACTGGAACTGACTGCGGAAGAAAAAGCGGGACTCGACAAATCTGCGGATTCGGTTCGTAACGTCATTTCAGTAGTTAACTTGTAAGTTTGAAAACTTTTTGACAGGAACAGACAGAAAACCTTCGGATCATCCGGAGGTTTTCTTTTCTTTGGATAAGTTCCCCAGTATAATGAGATGTGATGTATAGCACACTGACTGAAATTTCTGAGGAGGATGGACATTTTGACAATGATTATGTATTTGCTCCATATTATTGGAGCACTGGCGATGGGCTTCTATCTGATCTTGCCATTCGTTGTGGGCAAAATCCGTACATTGAGTGCTGCCGCTCAAGAGGGAGCATTTGCATCGCTCCGTTCATTAAACCGTATCGCACAGTACGGACTTGTAATTCAGCTTCTTACGGGTGGTTACTTGATGACCAAGGGTGAGTATTCCTATCTGTGGATGGGCGTGGTAGTGGTTCTGTTGCTGGCTATTGCAGCAATCGGTGGCATTATGGGTAAACCGTTACGCTTGGCAGCAGAGGCTGTGAAAAGCAATCGTGATGTCAGTGCAGAACAAAGTAAGATTCGTATGTTCAGCACATTGCTTGCCGTATTCCTGCTCATTATGGTGTATCTGATGGTGAACAACCAAGTGATCTAACAATAGCTGCGAACGAGTTTTATTTGAGAGCTGAACTTAAAGCGTTTGCACTTCAAACGTTGGGACAAGCTGAATAAGAAAGTAAGGTCTTGAACCGTATTGAAATAGACAGCCCAGAGGCTGTCTATTTTTGTTCGCTCCGTCTGGGGTGATGTCTGACAACCAACAAGGTGCTAGTGTTGAAATAACGGCATATATGGCTCACGTAGTTAAACGCTACATTTAGTTAACTCAGGCTCACAGCGTGGGCAAATACGGTGTTACGGCCGTTACGCTTGGACTCATATAGTGCCGTATCGGCATCACGAAGCAAGGATTCCAGAGAATCGGACCCTCCATTATATTGTGCCACTCCGAAGCTTGAAGTCAGTGGAATACGAGTACCTTGTACCTCCAGCGGGTCATTCAACAAAGCCACGCGTAACTTCTCAGCAAGCTGCTCACCGTCTTGGAGGGAGGCATTGGGTACCGCGATAACAAACTCCTCTCCTCCATAACGTGCAAACAACATCTCCGAATTCAGATAACGATTACATACAGAGACCACATGAATGATGGCCTGATCCCCAACGTCATGTCCATAGGTGTCATTAATTCGTTTGAAATGATCAATGTCAAATAATATAAAGGCCGTCGGCCGCAGATTAAGCTGGGCTTCACTCAGTATCTCTCGACCTCTAAGCAGGAACTGTGTGCGGTTATATATTTTGGTGAGACCATCGAAGTAAGCCAGTTGCTTCAATTGTTCTTGTAGGAAACGTTGCTCTGTAATATCAATCAGCATAATCAGTGTGCCAACGGCTTGTCCTTCTTTGTTATACACATAAGAGGTTCTCACCTGATAACAGACGGTCTCTCCGTTCAATTGCCAGTACAGATCGGTTTGCAGACCTTCTCGGCCATATTCCACTGGAAAGGTCTCACCGGCAAGCGACAGCCATACATCGTTAAGGTGTTGACCCACCATGCTGAAATCAAGTTCTGGCAGCATATCACGCAGAGATTTGTTGTAATCGACGAGACGATTGGAACTATCCAGCACAATAACGCCTTCACGCATGCTCTCAAAGATACTATCTTTGGCGATAGGTACGATGGTTAGCAGTCGGGAGGATAGAATAGCCCAGATATACATTGCAGATGTAATGCACATGAGAACCGGAACAGGATCCATACCACCTGGGGTCAGACCAAGTAAATACACAAATGCCGCTACCATGGGAATAAGCTGTGAAGTGATCAGTGTGAGTAACTGACGACGATACATCTTTTTGGTATGTTTCCATTGTCCGACGAGAATAAGGCAGGCACATAACAGACAGGAAAAGGTGAATGCACCATGAACAACGTACCATTGCCCTACGGCAATATCCATTAGAGGGACGGAACTGTCTTCTCTTAACCATACTCTTTTATAGAAAAGATGATGAAAATCATTTGTTGCCACCATGAACAAGGTAATGGAAGGGATTACAAACAGTGCAGCAGAAGCTTTTTTGGATAACGTTTTACCCGTGTATTGCATCATGAGCATCAGCCCAAGAGAGGCGGAGAAAGGCATACCGATGTATTCGACGACCGTCCAGAATTTCATCTGCTCCAGTGTATTGCTGGCGAGTTCAATCGCGTAACCGAAGGTGTAAACCGACAGAGCTGCTGTATAGAGAATGAATATTTTCGAACTGGGGATTTCTGCTCTTCTAACATAAGTATATAAACACAGAAAAACATTCAGCACAGCTGAAGTTGCTACAAGTGTTATATAAGAATTAATGTGCGATTCCATGGGTTTGGTCTCCATATTAGATCAGAATATTTGCTTAGTTGGGAAGCATGACTGCATGACCGCGCTTCATCCAAACTGGATTAATTTTATTTAAAGCTTATCTGTATACTGTACATTGTACATCAGCCCATACGGCATAGGAATACAATTTGGTTGGTGAATCCGTTCAATTTCGATAAAATTTTCGAATGATTGGCATAATAGGTCGAATTCAATGCGGCTTTGCCTCAGTTGACAGCATGTCTGCGAGAAACGATAAAGAAACAGCCATTAGAGTATTGGGAATTTTTCTGTTTAACCGCCAAAAGCGAGTGGTAAGTATGTATCGAGGCAAGAGACAGTGACTTTGGAGCATGAGCATTGGAAAAGGGAATAATCTGTATTGTTCATGCCATCCTACAGAATGAATCTGAATCAGGAATTCCATTTTGAGAGGAGAAATGCCAGATGTCAACCGACACACAAAACAAAAAGACGATGCCTGCCCAACATCAGGATCAGCGCCCGGGTATCGAATCGGAGATGCACCCCAAACCAGAGTTTGAGAAACCTGAATATAAAGCAGCCGGTAAATTGTTAGATAAGGTTGCTCTGATCACGGGTGGAGACAGTGGAATTGGACGTGCTGTTGCCGTTACATATGCGAAGGAAGGCGCGGATGTAGCGATTGTATACCTGAGTGAGCATGAGGATGCAGAAGAGACCAAGCGTCAGGTCGAACAGGAAGGACGCAAATGCATATTGATTCCTGGTGATATTGGTGACAATGCCTTTGCCAAGAAATCCGTGCAGCAGACGGTGGATCAACTAGGCAAGCTGGATATTGTCGTGAATAATGCAGCGGAGCAGCATCCCCAGCAGCAGCTGGAGGATATTACTCCAGAACAGCTGGAGCGTACGTTCCGCACAAATATTTTCGGCATGTTTTATATTACACAGGCTGCTCTGCCACATCTTAAGAAAGGCAGTACAATCATTAATACAACCTCCATTACCGCATATCGCGGAAATCCGACGTTAATTGATTATTCATCTACGAAAGGAGCTATCACTTCTTTTACACGCTCTTTGTCGATGAACGTTGTGGAGAAGGGAATTCGTGTGAATGCTGTCGCTCCAGGGCCGATTTGGACCCCGCTCATTCCATCCACATTTGATGAGAAAAAGGTGAGTGAATTTGGTGCTACTCAGCCGATGAAACGTCCAGGGCAACCGGATGAACTGGCGCCGGCCTACGTGTATCTCGCTTCGGATGATTCTTCCTACGTGAGCGGTCAGGTGATGCACGTTAATGGCGGCGAAGTGGTCAACGGATAATCCATTGACGACGTATTTCAAATGAAGGCGTATCGTTACCAGCATGACTGGTCGGTACGTCTTTTTTTCAATGAGCATATAGCGGAATGGATATGATTTTGATCCGGTTTACAAAAGTCAGGATCGGCGTTGATACAACCATGATATTTTATCATTAGGCTTGCCTAGGGATAGTTCTAGAACAATCGCCGGTTTGCAGCATATCAAAAATGAGAGGGTCTCCATGCTATCTGTGATATGATATAGACCGAACAAGTAAGCTTCGGAGGCGGTCACATGAAGATTAGCAAACAAAATGCGGCACACTATATATGGGGTGGACAGTGCGATGGTTGGTATCTCGTTCAAAATGAAACACTGAGCATTATTCATGAACGTATGCCTGCAGGAACTTCTGAAACCCGGCACTACCATTCGATAAGTCGTCAGTTTTTCTTTATTCTTAGCGGTGAGGCTTGTATGGAACTTAACGGGGAAGAGTTTGTGCTTGAACTCCATGAAGGGATAGAAATTGCGTCGGGCATGCCACATCAGATGCAGAATCGGGGCGAAGCAGACGTAGAATTTCTTGTCATTTCACAACCCACCACTCGTGGTGATCGAATAGAAATGGATATGTAATTATTAATTTTATAACAAAGGAAGAGATAGATGAGACCGTTCCGAATTCGCCTTGCCATCATTATGATGGTGCTGATCGGTATTTCCGTCATTGTGGCGGGGTATACGATGGGTAGAGTTTTTAAGACTACTCACATTAATGCACTGGAGCAAACGATGGTGCGTGAGATCAACTTGCTAAAAGCAACGTTCCCGTTCCATGATGCAACCAATCCAAAAAATGCAGAAACACAGAAATATTACTCAGAACGTGCGGTAGAACTGGATCGACTGACGGATTCACGGGTAACTTTTATCAATAAAGACGGAACGGTCATTGGCGACTCGGAGAGCGATCCCAATTCAATGGACAACCACTTGAACCGTCAGGAGATTAAAGAAGCAGTTGGGCAAAATTATGGTCAGTCGATTCGTTATAGTGCAACACTTGGACAGGATATGCTGTATGTGGCGCTACCTGTGAATTCGGATCAAAGCGACATGATCGAGTTACCCAGTGGGAAATTTGATGGTTACATTCGACTATCCATGAGTCTTGAAGCTGTTGATCAGGGTCTTCAGCAGGGCTGGATTTTGATGTTCTTCACCTTGGGCCTTCTGTTCCTGATTGTGGCTCTGGTAAGTTACCGGGTTGCGCGGGGACTGACATCGCCCATTGAGCATATTACGAAGGTGGCTCACCGGATCACCAAGCTGGATTATGATGCTAGAGTGGATGTAACTCGTAATGATGAGATCGGTCAACTGGGACTTGCCATTAACGGAATGGCAGACAGCCTTCAGATGCAACTGAAGACGATCAGGGATAATGAAGCGCTGCTGCAAAGTGTGCTTGCCAACATGACGGGCGGCATTATTATGATTGATGCTGGTCAATCTATTGCGCTGGTCAATCGGGAAGCGGAGCGTATGCTTGGCATTCAGGCAGAGCGGGTTACTGGCAAACCGTATATTGAATTAAAGCGGCATTATGAGCTGACACGCACGATTGAAGAGAGTGTTGCATTACGAGAACCGATGCATGAAGAAGTAAGTGTGTTCAATCCGGTCGAAAAATTAATTCGGATTGATGGAGTACCGATGTCCGAAGATGACGGCGCTTATCGGGGGATGCTCTTCCTCCTGCAGGATGTCACGGCGATTCGCAGGCTGGAATCAATGCGCAGTGAGTTCGTCGCGAATGTATCTCATGAACTCAAAACGCCGGTGGCTGCGGTCAAAGGTTTTGCCGAAACACTTCTCAGCGGCGGGGTACAGGACAAAGAGACGGAGCGTTCATTCCTGCAGATTATCTATGATGAAGGCGACAGATTGAACCGATTAATCGGAGATATTCTGGAGTTGTCCAAAATTGAGTCTAAACGGGCTCCCCTGCAGTGTTCACCTGTGCATGTGCATTCGTTCTTCGAGATGGTTCTAGGTACCCTGTCCAAGGTGGCGGAGAAGAAAGAGATTCGCCTGGAGATGAATGTTCCCGAAGAATTGTATATTGAAGCTGATGAGGATAAAATGAAGCAGATCTTTATTAATCTGTTATCCAACGGCATTAATTACACTCCTGAGGGCGGACGGGTAAAATTACAAGTGTCGGTTGAACATAATGAGGACGAAGAAGAAGTTGTATTTGCAGTATCCGACACAGGAATTGGTATTCCAAAGAAAGATTTGCCGCGGATTTTTGAACGCTTCTATCGGGTGGACAAGGGCAGATCCCGTAACTCGGGAGGCACTGGACTTGGACTTTCAATTGTGAAACATCTGGTAGAATTGCACCATGGCAAACTGTCTGTAGAGAGTGAACTTGGCATGGGGACTACGTTTCGTGTTATCCTTCCATTAATTCAGGATGAAGAAATCTAGTGCGATGGAAGTGAAATGTAAAAGGAATGTGCTGTTTTACACAGAGTTAACAATTAGGTGCTATGATAATGAAAGTGTTGTGGCAACAGACAACCTATAGGAGAGAAGGGGTATCATGGCGCAGCGTTTGCTCGTTATTGAAGATGAACCAACATTATCAAGATTGCTTACGTACAACCTGACACAAGAGGGCTATGATGTTATTGCTGAGGATCACGGATCTTCAGGTTATGATCGGGCGTTGTCCCAGGAGTTTGATCTGATTCTGCTGGATCTGATGCTTCCTGGAATGAATGGTCTGGATATTCTGAATAAGTTACGAATTCAGGGTGTTAGCACTCCGGTCATTATTCTCACAGCCAAAAACGGTGAAGCCGAAGTTGTACAAGGCTTAAAATCAGGTGCCGATGATTATATTACGAAGCCATTTGGTGTATCCGAATTGCTTGCTCGCGTAGATGCAGTGTTAAGACGTTATTCGAACGGTGAAGATTTGCCGCAACCAGAGGATAAAGACGGTTCCCGTATTATTCTGGGAGAGCTTGAGATTTATCCTTTGAAGTATGAAGTGACACTGGGTGGACAATCCATCAGTCTTCGTCCCAAGGAGTTCGAGGTACTGCTTTATCTGGCTAAGAAGCCAGGTGTTGTGCTTACACGGGATGACCTGATGAATGCGGTCTGGGGCTTCGATTATATCGGAGGACAGCGCACGGTGGACGTTCATGTCAGTTCATTGCGGAAAAAGTTGGAGCTGGACCCGGAATCGGTTCATATTGATTCGATTCGCGGTGTAGGTTATAAATTGGTTGTAAAAAGAAAAACTCCCCATCATTCAAGTTAACAATGATCGGGGAGTTTTTTTTACATTCCGTTAACATAAACAATTATTTTCCTTTACGTATAGGGAGTAGGATGAAGCTGTCTGAGTGATACTTTATACCTATAAATCCCACCTCAGGACGGAGCTCATACGTAAAGGAGATTGCGCATTTATGCCCATGTTGCTCGAAGTGAAGCCCGACCAGCCCGAAGAAATGATAAATACGCAACAGGAACAAGTTGTAGCTCCCATGGGAGAACAAAAAGATGAAGATGAAATTGGGGTCACCAAAGAGAATGTAATCTCATTACGGGACTATTGCCGTCAAATACCTGTAGTTGACGTTCACACTACCTGCGGGGAAGCGGCAAGTCTTCTCAATCAGGATCAGGAATATCCGTGTATTGTATTATGTGATGATCACATGCAGCCATTAGGTTTGTTGATGCGAGAGACTTTATACCGAATGTTGAATGGACGCTTCGCGGCAGATCTCTTTTATCGGAAGCCGGTTGTACACGCAGCGGACTCTTCTCCTGTTATTGTCGATGTGCATGCAGAAGCGACCGCGATTATTGACATCGCTCTTGCACGCAGTGAGCAATATTTCTACGATTGTTTGATCGTTACAGAAGAAGACCGATTGCTGGGTGTGTTGACAATGAGGGATGTTATGTCCCTTTCCCGTAAACTGCAGCATGTGGCTTCGGAAGAACGTGTACATATTATTACACAGAGCAGACAGGAAATAACGAGAATCAACGACTCCGTCACCAAACTCGTTCAAGCAGCTCGAAAAACGGGGGAAGAAGCGTCTCAGATCATGCAGTTGTCCGGACGGGGAGCGAGCAGTCTCAGTCAGGTTGATGCTTCCTATAACCGTGTATATCAGCATATGGAGGGTCAGCAGAAGCATGCGGATGACATGCTTCGCTCCATCGATATGGGTTCAGGGATGGCACGTTCCATTCGTTCATTGGCTGACCAAAGCGGCCTGCTGGCTATGAATGCTTCCATTGAAGCGGCACATGCCGGGGAGTACGGACGAGGGTTCCAGGTTGTTGCTGGTGAGATTCGCGCCCTGGCCAAACAGACCCGTGAGGTTGCGGGAACGATGTCCTCTTTGTTGGATGATATCGGAGGTTTGACCAAGCAGACGGTAGAATTGGTGAGAGCAAGCGCAGCAGAGATCAACAGCAGCTCCGTTCATGTAAACGAAGGAGGGGCTGCATTCACACAGCTGAACACGGCTGTAGCGGGCCTGTCCCATATCGCAGAGGATATTGCGATGGAAGGCAAAACGGCTGGTGAATTGGCAGACCACATTCGGGAGAGACTGGAAGATATGGTCCAGGCGGATGACTAAATGAAGGTAGGATGGACATCATTCATACACAATGATCGGATAGGAGGGTCGTGGGTGTGAAAGATGTCTCTTTTTACATTCCGTTAACATGAAAGTGATACTGTTTTTACAATGAGAGGGTAGGATATTATAGATGACCGAGAGCCAAGTTCAATCATTGGCATCGGTCTACGTAAGGGAATCTGGTTGTCCCTGCCGCGAAGGAGAAGTGAACATCCATGAAGGACCTCATTCACATTGAAGGACTTAATTTATACTATGATACGCATCACGCGCTTAAAAATATATCGATGGACCTGCCGGAGAAGACAGTTACCGCGTTTATCGGTCCGTCGGGCTGTGGTAAATCGACCTTGCTTCGTACATTGAATCGGATGAATGACATGATTCCAGGCGTACGTGTGGAAGGACAAGTTATGTTGGACGGTTCCGACATTTATAGTAATGAGATTGAAGTAGAGACGCTGCGCAAGCGGGTCGGAATGGTATTTCAGCAGCCTAACCCTTTTCCAAAATCGATCTACGATAACGTGGCCTACGGACCACGACTTCACGGGGTGACGCAAAAAGCCGAACTGGATCGTTTGGTTGAGCAGAGTCTTGTTCATGCTGCACTGTGGGATGAAGTAAAGGATGTGCTCAAAAAATCGGCACTCAGTCTCTCTGGTGGACAACAACAGCGCCTCTGTATTGCACGTGCTCTGGCCGTGCAGCCTGACGTACTGTTGATGGATGAAGCAACGTCTGCACTTGATCCAATCTCAACGCTCAAAATTGAGGAACTGGTCAAGGAATTGCACCACAAATACACAATTGTAATGGTAACCCACAACATGCACCAAGCTGCTCGTGTATCGGGTCGTACGGTATTTTTCCTGAACGGAGAAGTGGTGGAGGCAGCGGATACAGAAACGTTGTTCTCCACACCGCAAGATTCCAGAACCGAGGATTATATATCCGGACGGTTCGGATAAGCTAGCTGAGTTCGAACGATCCCGGCGTGTCCGGAGATGATGGATAAGGAGGACATGGAATCTATGATTCGCAGAAGAGAATTTGATCAGGAGCTTGAGGAACTGCGCACACTGCTTCGGCAAATGGGTGAGCATGTTGGCACAGCGTTGGATGGTGCTATTGAAAGTTTACAGACGATGGATGCCGAGAAAGCTCAGGTCATCATCAAGAATGATGCGAATCTGAATGCCCTGGAAGACAAGATTATGGAACTGGGTTCCAAGCTCATCATTACACAACAGCCGGTAGCGAAGGATTTGCGACGCATTATTGTTGCCTTCAAAATCTCAAGTGACTTGGAGCGTATGGGTGACCTTGCGCTGGATGTGGCCAAAGTGACCCTTCGTATGGATGGGCAGGAGCTCATTAAACCGCTTGTGGATATTCCAAGAATGGCGGAAATCGTGAAGTCCATGATTGAGGAATCCATTGAATCCTTCCTGAAAGAAAATACGGATCTGGCCTACAAAATGGCTCAGACCGATGATCAGGTTGACCAATTGTACAGTCATATGATCAGTGACCTCTACTCGTTTATGACAGACCATCCAAATAAGGCTTCCCAAGCGATGCTCTTGATGTTGGTAGGACGTTATATCGAACGGATTGGTGACCACGCAACAAACATTGGTGAGAGCACGGTGTATCTGGTAACAGGAAAACGCCCTGATTTGAATCAATAGGTAACCGTTTTTAGTGGAATTGGGGTATTATTCGTAGCGAAATGAAGGGACTTTCTCTCGGGCGGCCTGTGAACAGGTCATCCGCGGAGGGAGTTCCTTTTTTTGCAGGCCAGATCATGGCCTATAAAGATGACTAATTTTTTTGTTGTAACAGGTGTGTATGGTATCATGAGAGTAGATGTGATTGAAGGATTGACCATACGATACGCGAGGTGCTGGAATGGACAAGTTTATTCTTATAGATGGAAATAGCATTATTTACAGGGCGTTTTTTGCAATGCCACCGCTAACTAACTCGAAAGGCTTGCACACCAATGCGGTGTACGGCTTCACCACGATGCTGCTGCGCTTGCTGGAAGAGCATAAACCGACACATGTGATGGTGGCATTTGATGCAGGCAAAGTTACGTTCCGACACGAAGGTTACCAGGAGTATAAGGGTGGTCGGGAGAAAACACCACCGGAGTTGTCTGAGCAATTTCCGCTGTTGAAGGAGCTGCTTCAGGGCTTCGGGATTGCCCAGTTTGAGCTTGCAGGATTCGAAGCAGATGACATTATCGGAACATTAACGAAACGTGCGGATGAAGCCGGAAGACAGGTTCTCGTTGTGTCAGGTGACAAAGATATGCTGCAGCTTGCCTCTGAGCATGTGCATATCGGGCTTACGCGCAAAGGGGTAACCGAGATTGAGTTATACGATCCCGCTCAGATTAAGGAGCGCTATGGTCTGACCCCGCTGCAAATCATTGACCTCAAAGGTCTGATGGGCGATGCGTCCGACAATATTCCGGGCATTCCTGGTGTTGGAGAGAAAACGGCTCTGAAGCTGCTGCACCAGTTCGGTTCGGTTGAGGAAGTTCTTAACGGCACAGGTGAGCTAAAGGGCAAAATGAAAGAAAAGATTGAGGCTCACGCCGAAGACGCACGTATGAGCAAGCAGCTTGCCACGATCCACCGTGAAGTTCCATTGGAACAAACTTGGGAAGATATGCAGTTCGCCGGGTTAAAAGAGGAGCTGGCAGGCCCAGCTTTGGCCAAGCTAGAATTCAAGTCTTTGCTTGAACGCCTGTCATTCCGCGCAAGTGTAGTTTCTGAACAGGAAGCCGTTCCAGCTGCCGCGGTAGAATCCTCCATTGCAACAGAAGAAACGATTAGTGAACTATTCGGCTCACTCGAATCCATTGATGTGCTGCATGTGGAGACACATGGTGATAACCCCCATCAGGCGAAACTAATTGGACTTGCTGTTGGTTCAGCCGGAACCTATACATTCCTGTCTCCCGAATTGCTTCAGTCTGATGTAGCTGCCCCAGTACGAGAATGGCTTGGCAATACAGAACAACCCAAGCGCGGTTATGATCTGCATCGTGTTGATCTGGCACTGCATGCGCATGGAATTGAGTTTGCTGGAGCGTCCTTTGATGTGCAGCTGGCTGCCTATTTGCTTGATCCGACCGAATCAAATCAGACGATAAGTGGCCTGACCACGAAGTATGGTCTGCCTTCCCTTGTGGAGGACGATACGGTTATGGGCAAAGGTGCAAAATACAGGGTGCCTGAGGCGGATATACTGGGCGATTTTCTGTGTCGCAAAGCGGCGGCAGTAGCAGCCATTATTCCACTCCAGGAGCAGGCGCTGGAGAGCAATGAGATGAACGCTCTTTTCCATGAACTGGAGATGCCGTTGTCACGTATTCTTGCAGATATGGAGAAACAGGGCATTAAGGCTAATACGGCAGATTTGCAGGCATTGGGTAGTGAGTTCGAAGAAAATATCAGCAGGTTGATGGCGGAAATCTACAAGCTTTCCGGCACGGAATTCAATCTGAATTCACCGAAGCAGCTGGGTGAGATTTTATTCGATAAACTCGGTCTGCCTGTAGTGAAGAAAACAAAAACAGGATACTCTACGGATGCCGAAGTATTAGAAAAGCTGGCACCCTATAATGATGTGGTCAAGCATATTCTGCAATATCGTCAACTTGCCAAGTTGCAGTCCACATATGTAGAAGGACTGCTCAAAGAGATTTCAAATAAGGATGGCAAGGTGCATACGTATTACCGTCAGACGATCGCGGCTACTGGACGTCTGAGCAGCCAGTTCCCGAACTTGCAGAACATTCCGATTCGGATGGAGGAAGGTCGTAAAATCAGGAAGGTATTTGTTCCTTCCGAGCCGGGCTGGTCCATTTTGGCAGCAGACTATTCGCAGATTGAACTGCGCGTCCTTGCACATATTTCAGATGATGAGCGGCTGAAGGAAGCTTTTGTCCAGGACATGGATATCCATACGAAGACGGCCTCAGATGTGTTTGGTGTGAAGCCAGAAGAGGTGGATGGAGACATGCGTCGTTCTGCCAAGGCGGTTAACTTCGGGATTGTATATGGCATCAGCGATTACGGCCTTTCGCAGAACCTGCACATCACGCGTAAGGAGGCGGCACAGTTCATTGATCAATACTTCGAAGTATTCCAGGGTGTTCGCCGATATATGGATGATATTGTGAAGGAAGCCCGTCAGGATGGTTATGTCAAAACATTGCTGGAACGCCGTCGTTATCTGCCAGAAATCAATGCAAGCAACTTTAATCTGCGTTCCTTCGCGGAACGGACAGCGATGAATACACCGATCCAGGGAACTGCGGCAGATATCATCAAGCTTGCCATGGTACAGATGGATGAAGCACTGCGTGAACGCAAGTTGAAGAGCCGTATGCTGTTACAGGTGCACGATGAACTTGTATTCGAAGTGCCTGCGGACGAGTTGGAACTGATGAAAGAGCTGGTTCCTTCGGTGATGGAAAAAGCATTGGAGCTGTCGGTACCGCTAAAAGCGGAAGTTAGCTATGGAGAAAACTGGTACGAGGCTAAATAATAGATACCAAACGGGTTTTTCGTTATTTTACAAAATATTTTTCAACTGTTTTCGACACAACAGGGGGTCCCGCTGAGAGCCATCTTCCGTTATAATATAGGGGAGGTGAGAACATCATGCCGGAATTACCGGAAGTCGAAACAGTCAGAAGAACATTGAATCAACTTGTTGTTGGCAAGACCATTGACTCCGTTACCGTTAGCTTGCCGCGGATTATTCAGCGGCCGGACGACATAGATGCATTTGCAATGGAACTTAAGGGACATACCGTGATCGGTGTGGAGCGCAGAGGCAAGTTTTTGCGTATTTTGCTGGACGGGCTGGTGCTTGTCTCCCATCTGCGGATGGAAGGCAGGTACGGGGTGTACCAACAGCATGAGGAAGTGGAGAAGCATACCCATGTTATCTTTCACTTTACCGATGGTACAGAATTGCGTTACAAGGATGTCCGTCAATTCGGTACAATGCATCTCTTTAATGCAGGGGAGGAACTGGTATCCAAACCTTTGTTAAAGCTGGGGCTGGAGCCGCTTGATCCTGCGTTTACCGTAGCTGCATTTCGTGATGCTGTTGGCAAACGCACGACCAAAATCAAAGCCGTGTTGTTAAATCAGGCATATGTGGTTGGCATCGGGAATATTTATGTGGACGAGGCTCTATTTCGCGCAGGCATTCATCCCGAGACCATTGCCAAGACATTGACCGAAGCCCAGTTAACCGTGCTGCATGAAGCGATCGTGGTTACGCTGCAGGATGCGGTGGATGCAGGTGGTTCCTCCATTAAGTCCTATGTCAATGGACAGGGCGAGATGGGAATGTTCCAGCATCAGTTGAAAATATATGGACGCAAGTCTGAGCCCTGTGCAACGTGTGGCACATTAATCGAGAAGAGTGTAGTAGGCGGTAGGGGCACGCACTACTGTCCGAATTGTCAACCGCTGCTCTAAATCGTTGATGGGTTTGGCAGCATGAACGAAATCGTCAAATTGTAGCACCCTTGGATTCCTCCCTCCATATACTGATATGGCAGAAATAAGCGGGCGTATACCCATACTGGCTGCCGCCAGTTGGAACGAGTTCCGCACAGGGGAGGAATCCGGGGTGCTGCATCATTTTATTTCATTACTGGCGCTTGCTTTGGCGCTTAGTTTAGATGGTTTTGGAGTCGGGATTACATATGGGCTGCGGAGAACTAAAATTCCGCTGTTATCCATTGTCGTCATTTCCATCTGTTCGGGTCTGGTTATTGCATTATCGATGCAAGTAGGTGTGCTGCTGTCTCATGTCGTATCTCCGGACGTAGCTTCAATTGTTGGAGCGGTTATTCTGATCGGTATTGGCGCATGGTCGTTGCTGCAACTCATTCGAAAACGGGGCAAGGAACAGCTGGAAACGGACAATGGAGTGGGTGAGGGAACAGGAGCAGGAACAATCCGCAGTAGTACGCAAGCCTCACCAGAAGCTCAGTCGAAGGGCAGGAATCAGGTGCTCGCGCTTGAGCTTGAGCCATCTGCTTCTGGAGGATCTCTGGAACGAATGGTCTTTACACTTGAGCTGCGGAAGCTGGGTGTGGTTATTCAGATCCTGCGTAGTCCCTCGAAGGCGGATATGGATAACTCGGGCAGTATATCCGTCCAAGAAGCGATGTGGCTGGGTATAGCCCTTTCTCTGGATGCTTTTGGTGCAGGATTAGGGGCAGCATTATTGGGATTCCCGACTTTGTGGACAGCATTAGTTATTGCGTTGTTTAGCGGGGCATTTCTGTCACTGGGCATGAAGGTTGGATTACGCTTTGCTGCTCTGCGTTGGATGCGAAGATTATCTGTGTTACCTGCGCTTTTATTAATGTTTATGGGAATAATGAAGTTGTTGTGAGGTGAAATAATGAATATTGGCTTAACCGGCGGGATCGCGACAGGCAAAAGCAGCGTGTCCGCCTTTCTCGCCAGTAAGGGAGCGTTGCTCATTGATGCAGATGTTATTGCCCGGGAAGTAATGCTGCCCGGGCATCCCGTTTTGGCTGCGGCTGTTCAGCGGTTCGGACAAGCCATATTGAATGAGGACGGAACACTGGATCGGAAAAAGCTTGGCAGTATTGTTTTTCAGAATCCAGAGGAACGTAAGGCACTTGAGGCTATTACACATCCAGCGATCCGCAAGGAGATGCGCGAGCGCGCTGCTCTGTATGAGCTTGAACATCCGGAGAAGCTGGTCGTATCGGATATTCCATTGTTGTACGAGTCAGGGCTGGAGGATGGCTTCGAAGAAGTGATGGTTGTATATGTTCCGAGGTCTGTGCAGCGGGAACGACTGATGAGCCGGGATGGAATGACGGCGGAACAGGCAGATGCCCGTATAGACGTGCAGATGGATATTGAAGATAAGAAGCAGCGTGCTGACGTGGTTATCAATAACAGCGGCTTGTGGTCAGAGACGGAGCAGCAACTCATTTCATTTTTGCATCGTAAGGGCATAATATGAGATTGCTGCGTAAGAAACGGGTACTGTTGTTGATGTTTGTGTCTTTTGTATTGGTGCTGTTCCTGAATACCAATTGGATGTCATGGTTCTATCCGATTCATTATAAGGAAGAGATTCGGGCCCAGTCTCTGAGTTATGAGGTTGATCCGTTTCTCATCGCTTCCATCATCAAGGTGGAGACCAATTTTAAGACAAGCAAGGAATCCAAGAGAGGTGCCATCGGATTGATGCAGCTGATGCCTGACACCGCGAACTGGATTATGGAGCAAGCCAAAATTCCGGGCACCTCATTGGAAGAATTGAAGCACGAGCCTGAAAGGAATATCCAGCTGGGCACCTGGTATCTACGTAATCTGTCAGATCAATTTGACGGGAATGAAGCGGCTATGATTGCTGCTTACAATGCAGGTCCAGGTAAAGTGAACTCATGGTTAAGGGATGGCGTATGGGACGGTTCGTTCGAGGCGGTCAAAGATATTCCGTTTGGAGAAACCCGGCACTATGTACAACGCGTCATTTATTATTATAATCAGTATGTAAAGATCTATAATACGTTCTAAGATGAGATACTCTGGATTCATAGTCTAAAATAAGTAGAAGCACCGAGCAGGCCGGTTATTCACCGGCCGCTCCATGCTCCTCTGTGTACCGTATTACGATGCAGATATTATTGGTATTGACCTGCCAATTGCTGTTCTGCAATTGTTACCAGACGCTTCGTGATGTATCCACCGATCGAACCGTTCTCGTAAGAAGTCATGTTACCTTGGTATCCGTCTTGTGGGATGCTGATTCCGAGTTCTTGAGCAACTTCATATTTCAGTTGTTCGAGAGCTGCGGAAGCTTTAGTTACCACCAGGTTGTTGGAGTTACCATTGCTTTGTGCCATTGCTGTTCACCTCCTCGCGGTTGGTAAAAGTATTATGTGTCGGCAATACGATTTTCATAACTAAATGCATGCAGGCAATTTCTGGTAAAAAGTAAAACATGGGAAGTGATCTGATTTGAAATGTCCTTATTGCGCCTACCTGGGCACAAAGGTGCTTGATTCAAGGCCGGCCAATGAATCGAAATCGATTCGTCGTCGTCGTGAGTGTGAGCAATGTAGCCGTCGATTTACAACTTTTGAAATGGTGGAAGAAACACCGCTGATCGTCATCAAGAAAGATGGCAGTCGTGAGGAATTTAGCCGGGACAAGATTCTCCGTGGCCTGATTCGGGCTTGTGAGAAACGTCCGGTCTCTGTGGAGACACTGGAAATGATGGTATCTGAGGTAGAGAAGTCTCTGCGAAATACAGCCGATGCAGAAGTAGAGAGCCGTCAGATTGGCGAACTGCTGATGGAACAGCTGTTTCCAGTGGATGAAGTAGCCTATGTGCGCTTTGCTTCGGTATACCGTCAATTCAAAGACATCAATATGTTCATGAAAGAACTGAAATCTTTATTGTCCAAAGACGATAACGAGGATTAGTGAAACGGGTAAAAGGGGAAGAGCATTCTGGGGTTACCATCTGTGTGTTCCAGTAAAAAGGTTGTTCTTCTCCAATCACTTTAGCTTCAAGAAAAAGTTGTTGACAGCAAAAGCTGTATTTTATATGATATAGGAGTCGCCTGCGGAGCTTTGCAGAGTTGGACATGTTACATTCATATATTCTGGGGCCTTAGCTCAGCTGGGAGAGCGCATCGCTGGCAGCGATGAGGTCAGGGGTTCGATCCCCCTAGGCTCCATAACTAAAGAACCCGCTAAACACAAGGAATTCCGAGTGTTTGGCGGGTTTTTGCTATGAGAAATTGATTTGCTTTTACGGTTGTGGTCACACGAATGGTCACAGTGAAGATTTTTTTTTTGTTTTTTTGATTCAGTGACTCCAATGTAGCGCATAATATTGTCCAGAGTTACGGAAACATGTTGCGAACTATTATTCAGAACCGAATAACATTTCCCCATATTGCGAAGCGGTCTGTTTATGGACGATAGGTAAGACATGAGAGTACGTATCCAACGTTACTCTTATGTCTGAATGTCCGAGGATTTCTTTTACAATTTTAGGGTTAATGTTCCGGGCAAGCATGAGGGAGGCGACAGTGTGCCTGAGATCATGGAAACGAATCGCGGGAACATCTGCTTTAAATATGAGTCGATAAAAGCTGCGGAGCAAGTTGCGGGGGTTAAGTGGTTTCCCTGAACTTGTACAAATGACCAAGTCGTTGTCTTCGTAATCAAAATTAGCTGCAATCTTTTCCTTCTTATTGATTCTCTGTTGCTTTTTCAGTTCATGTATCAATCGTGATACCAACGTAATCGTTCTTGAACTTGATTTAGTTTTTGTGGCCTGAATTAAAACTTTACCATCGTGGCTTAGTGTCTGTCGGACTCGTAAAATACCCTCATCAAAGTCTATGTCTTTCCATCGGAGTGCAAGTATTTCAGATTGGCGCATTCCTGTCGTTAAAGCAAGCAGGAACGCGATGTAAAGCTTATCTTCTTGTGCAGATTTCAAGAATTTAGTCACTTCATCGAGGTTCCATACGTTCATTTCTTTGTGAGGGACTTTTGGTGCTCCTGCATCCACTGCGGGGTTATAAGCTATATATTTTCGCTTTACTGCGGTTATGAAGGAACTTTTAATGATTTTTTGAATGTCTTGAATAGAACGTTCTGAGAGGCCAGTCTGTTTCAATAAATGTACATAAAACTTCTCTATTGCAACCGTGGTAATTCGTTCCATTTCCTGGTTATTAAAATAAGGATTAATGTGATTCAAAATATTGGATTTATAAGTTCTATAGGTTACAGGCCTGAGGGTAACTTCTTTACTAGGTAACCATTCATTTTCGAGGAAGTCCACGTATTTCAAATTACTTTTCTTAACATAAGTACTCTCATCAACCTGTTGCAGGATTTTCCTCATTTCTTTTAAGGCTTCTTTTTCAGTCCTAAAGCCACGTCTTTTAATCTGTCTTCGTTTGCCGTCTTCATCTTTTCCAGCACTAACTACGAAGTACCATGTTCCTGTTTTTTCATCCTTATGAGCTTTCATTTGCATCTTTTAGACCTCCAATGTTCTGAACGCAAAATAGCAGGAAGTTAGCTCCTGCTCTGCTTTACATCATTGTTACTTGTTTAATGCTTTTTTACTTTGGGAGAATTTCGATTACATTCTACTATTCCTCATCAGAATTTTCTTTATCATTCCTTTCTGTCATACTCTCTTATATAATGTAGATTTGAAGCTGTCTCAGTTAGGAATACGATTTGTTACTTCAATTAAGAGTTTTATTGGAATTTCCGAATTAAAAGAGAAATAATATGATTTTATGTTAATTAATCGATATTTTTTACATATTATCATTAGATTACGGAGGCGCTTTATGATTTATAAGAATCAAAATAAAATTGAAGTTTTCAATTATTTCAAGAGGTTGTTGGAGAAAGTAGATGAATTTGATTTGAATGAGTTTGGTGAATTTTGCGTTTTGGAAAAAGGGGAAAGTAAAATAGTAGCTAACTTTTCTGTCATTCCAATTAAACGAGTGATGAAATTATCCGATAATGGAGAACCTTATCTGCATAAATTAGAAATGATAGGCTTAATAAATCAAGGTGGAATCAAAGAGAAACTTGCTCCATTTGAAGTTCTTTATAATGAATTAAGTAATGATAAATGGATTGCTAAAAATATCCCTTTGGGTTATTTCAACTTGCCTAGAAAATCTGCATATATTCATGTGCAAAGATTCATTTTAACAACTCTTCATTCCATAAAAAGCTTAATTGAATATGATAATCCGGGATGGCATTATCATGATTCTCAGTGGTTTTATTTGCATAGTGATGGAGTATTTGGACCTTTAAGTAATGTGTATACAACAGATAAAAATAGTTTAATTGAAACTGATGAAACTGTATCAACCAAGGAAGCATTTGCAACGAGCATAGAGATGCTGAATTTTGTTGATAAAAAATTATCTCATGCTTTATTAGGTTTTTTGTTGACTTCCATGATTACTACACCTTTAATGAAATCAAAAGTTTCGCCTAACTTTTCATTATGGATATATGGTCAATCTGGTACTGGTAAGACATCAATTTCTAAACTTTATACCCAAATTTTCAATCATGCGAAGATTGTGCATGTATACGATATGAAAAAGGATATCAAGGCTAATATAGCCGCGAAAGATAGTATTGCTATATATGACGATTATGGTACTGCTAAAACTACTCAGTCTAGTTACAGAGTAGATGAAAAAGTCGAAGAAATCATAAGAGCGATAGGGGACAGAGAAATGTCATCGAATTTTTCTTTTAATCCTGAAGGCATGGCGTTGTTTACAGGGGAGAAGTTCTTGGCTAATCAAAGTAAAAATGAATCTTCAGCAGCTAGGCTTATTAGAGTTAAAATGGATAATGTTTTCAATAGTAAATTATCAGAGAGTTTCAATTCTAGTAGAGCTAATCAATTTCAATATTATAGTTCGAAACCATTCCTCGCGACTAGCATTGCTGGATACTTAGAATGGCTTGCAACAGAAATGAATAACGATTTCCTCCAAAGATATACTGTTGATCTAGCATTAATAAAGAGTAAGTTATCAATACGGTCTCATCAACGTCAAATTGATAGTATTGCTCATTTGATTAATTCTTATAATTTCTATTTATCTTACGGTGTTGAAAAAGGATTCATTACACCTGAGCAGCAAGCAGACTTTAAAGATGTGGGGAGGAAAGTATTCATTGAATTGCTTGAAGATCAAAACAAAGTAATCTTAAGTACAGAAACGGAAGAGTTTTTGTTAGTTTTAAAAGCAGTTATTGAAGACGAGGAAATGCCTATACAAATTAAGGGTCGCGCTTTTGGCTATAGGTATAACGTAGAAACACTAGGGATATTAGATTTGGATAGCAAAACGCTCAGCTTAAGTTGGCAAACAGCGTATGATTTAGTTTCGGAGAGGATAACTTCTCAAAAAGAACGAAATTATGAATTTATAACGAATGTAATGTTAGGAAAGGCTCTGCGTGAAGCTAATATAATTTTGCCTGGTCCTAAGGGAGTAACAAAAGTTGTAAATGGACTAAAAGGGCGTGCACTTCAACTCAAAACTGAAGCAATTCCTGAAATAATAGAAAGCATTATCAGTATTAATGATAATTCACCTTATTTGAATAACTTGCGTCAACTTGAAGAGGAATACTCAAACTGGAACTATTAAAGATGTATTAACAGTAGTCTGTTGAAAGTGAAATGTGAGCCCGTAAAGACATTATTTTATCAATGTCTTTACGGGCTCTTTCTTGTAAATCTGAGATTATCATTGTGAATATCTTAACTGTTTAATTGAGGTTTATCAGACATGTATCTTTTTTCATTTTTTCAACAACACAAAAATAAGGTTGCTAAGATAACTATACCCTTATCTTACTTAGTATCTTCTAGCGTCCATAATTCTTATAAGTAGAGGGGAATATCATTATATGTTTGATACGATATCTATATTTCATCAATTGACCAGAGATGAATATAATAATCTTTTTAATGAGTTAAATAAATTGAGTTACGAATTAAGTGGAAAGAAGCTCTATAGAGATCGCGATGATCGTAATGCTCATGTAACAAATTGTTTATCTTCTATAGGAATGCAGTCCATTAGATTAAGACATCATAAACTGGTTGGTTATAGAGCTATAGAGGTTCATCTGAGACCAAGACTGCTAGTCGATGCAGGCAATTATATTGATCTATTTCATATTAGTAATGTGGAAATATTACGTAAGAACTTTAATATTGTTTTTGAAAAGTTTAGCCTGCCAGAGTTGCTGCTATGGAAAACTAAAAGGATTGATGCTGCAATAGACATTTCATTAAGTGATATAGATATATTTAATTATATGTTCCTGTTTAAAAAAAGTAATATACCAGATATTATGAGCGAGAATGAATTGACACTTAAATATCTCGAATCTCCACATAATGTCTACTTAAGCTCTACAAATATTACTGTGAATTTTTATTGTCGGCATGCGACTCTTGTTAACAAGATAAAAGAAGGCTTATTAAATGAAGAAATTGATATTTCTAAAGCGAGAAATAAACTCCGTTTGGAAGTGCAGTATAAGAAGTGCACAGGGCAGCTGTTTAAATTTCTTAAGGCAGATTTCAGCCGCCATCTTATAACAAAATATTATAATGAAGTTATCGGGACAGGAGACTATTACAAATTAGAAAAAGCATTATCACGAATTGATTCTGAAATCTCGGGACCATTAAATAGAACGAGAACAAGAATGTTTATAAGAAGTATAGCTGAATACGGGACGGTTCACAGTGCAAAACAAGTGTTTATGCAAAGTAACAAAAAGAGTGAGAATTTAGCAGTAAAGGATTTCAATAAGTATCTCAATCAGCTTAATAGGATAGGAGTAAATCCTGTCACTATTGCAGAATCCATGGAATTCAATTCTTTAAAAAATTTACACTCGAAAATAAATGAGCAGTACGACTTGCAAGATATTCATTTTTGATAGGGGATGCTTCTTAAGCCATCCCCTTTTAATAGACTGATTTACTCTTTCTTTTTTGGTTCCTTTATCTCAGAATACTTATCGTTTAATTCTTTGGCAGTCTTCAGAACATCGAAACGATTATCCAATGTTTTGGTTACCGCATCAATGGCAGAAGTTATGACTAAGTCCCATTTTCGGTTCATGCTCTTCGTATCCTCTCTACATTTATTTAGTGATTTTTCTGGCGGAATTAATTCCTGCTAATCCGGTTCCGAATAAGTAACCGATGGCTGTACCCGCACCCGGGAGGATCATTGTTCCAATTGCTGCTCCTGCACTACCTCCAGTGAGTGCCCCCGCTGCTGCAAAAGCTAGTCTTGTCACATTATTGATAAACGTATTGTTCATAAAGTCTCGTCACCTCCTTTCATGAATTCAGATAGAGTTGAGGTCAAGTTCATAGAGCTATACAACAAAAAGGAGATGCCAAATAACGGCATCCCCTTACCATGAACTAACCATTTCAAAAGTGAGCTTACTTATCGATAGTCAAATTACTAGCATCTACCCAATTCGAAGCTTTATACCTAATACCAGCCAACATAGCCCAGTAATCAACATCACTATCTTTTACCCATAGATTATCTTTACTGTCCCAATATACAAGAATTCGTCCTTTATCAATTTTTTGAACTTCACCGTAAAAGAATCCTAACTTGACACGATCCCCTATTTTAATAGTAACACCTTGTTTAGAGACAGGCTTACTTGAATCTTTCTTAGGGTTATCATTCTCTTGTGGGAGCGTATTGGACGTATCATCTGAGTTAATTGGAAGGAAATAATCATTATACTCTGTAGGCACATTTTCGAAGTCGCCTTGATATAGAGCTATAATTTGATTTTTTTGATCCCATATAAGCTGTAATCCTAAATTATCACTAACAAAACGTAGTGGAACCATGGTTCTTCCGTCTAGTGTTGTAGGAGCAACATCAAGCTCAACTTGTTCTCCGTCTACAAAAGCTTTACGGCTATCCAGGATAAGAACTACCTTTTTAGAATGGAGGTTTATGGTTACTTTCTTTTCTGATCCGTCCCAGGTAGTGTTTCCTCCAAATTCTTTGATCAAATTACTAATGGGTAGGAGAACCCTGTTGTTCACCATAGTTGGAGCAGAATATTTGACTGGGTCAATATAGGTTGAATACTCAGCATCATCTACAAACATTCCAGCATCATTTAATTTCAGAATAATTCGTTTAGTAGTAACCTCTGATGTAGCGGCTGTTACACTCGTTCCCAACAAGATGAAATTAAGAAACAAAGCAGCGCTTAGAATACCAATATATTTCTTATACATATGATCATCATCCTTAGTTTAATTTGTTTTCTTACTTTTGGATTGAATTAAAAAGCCAATTCCCGACAAGACTGCTGTGGACGAACCAATCATAGCTGCTATGCCGATATCACCATACATCATTCCTCCTAAAGCAATGCCTACGACTCCGACGATTAGAAGTAAAATAGCGATTGATTTCATAGTTTGTTTTCTCCTTTATTTAAGTTTGTTTGTAACCATAATTAGATGTGTGTATGTACCGCCAAGAGCATTATCGACTTCCATACGTCCTGCAGGGAAACCAGTTAAAGTAACCTCGTTGCCTGTTTGAATATCTCCGCTAGATACTGTGCTGAAAAACTCTACAAGGGTTCCGTCAGTAGTTTGTATAAGAACGTCCGCTGTTCTGATATCTTCACTTCCGGGTGGGAAATCTGTTACATCTTGTACAATTCCCGTAAAGCTGAGTGTTTTCCCATAGAAATTCCATGGACTTTTAACAACCTCTATAGGGTATGCTACCTCTCCAGTTGATAGAGGACTCATTTCTTTTACCAAGTCCACGGCTAGCTGAACGTTACCGTTCTGTAGTGCATCTGGTTCGCTTTTGTTCCAGTTTAAGTCACTGCTTTCCTGTTTAAATGAAGGTTCTTTTTCAGACACATTCACTTCTTCTGTTCCTTCTTTTGGTAGTGCTGAGGTTTTTACTTCAACAACTTTTTCTCCCACGACTTGTTGTTCGTTCTCAGGAGGATCGTTCAAGGTTATTTGAGATTGAGATTGAGATTGAGATTGAGACTGAGACACATCCTTAGTTTTATCAATTGAAGACTTTGCAGTTTCTTTTGTCTCAGATTGATCTGAAAAAATTCCTAGAAGGATCAGACTTAGTAGTATTCCTAAGCCGTAATAACCAAGAACTTTGCCGCGAGTTTTCTTATCTCCCCATTTCAAAACTAATCCTGGTTTAATGAGGCCAGTTATCAAGGATGCAAAACAGAAAAGCAAAAGTAAGGTGAATACAACTAACAAACTTAACACTCCTTCATTTGAATTTTGAGGCGCAATCTAATCTTGGAGATATTATTGAAATTATGGATATCAGACCTAAGACAATTGAACCACAAATGAATTATATATCGAATGAAACTATTAGTAAACAAAATGAAACTATCAGTATATTAATGCTCTGCTTCATATTGGCTAGTGTTATATATGGAGGAGATCGATATGAATTATGAGTTGTTGGGAAATAGATTGAAGCAAGAGCGTTTGAAGATGAACTTAACTCAAGAAAAGCTGGCTGAGAAAGTAGAGGTTAGTCATGCTTACATTGGACAAATTGAGCGCGGGGAAAGATCGCTGACACTGGATACGCTGGTGAGGTTAGCAAACTGCTTAGGTGTAACTGTGGATTATCTGTTAACAGATGCATTGGAGAAAAACGGGCATTATTACACGGATAAGGTAAAGCAACTAATGCAGGAACGTTCCTCTGATGAACAACAACTGATTTATGAAGTATTAGATTTATTGTTTACACGGTTAGATAAGATGAATTCCAAGGAATAGGGAGTTGTGAACTCCCTATTTTTTTACATAAGATTTTTTTCTCGTAGACTGGTATAGCTGTTATTTCCGATAATTACGTGATCGAGCACCTCTATCCCAATAGTTTCGCCAGCCTTTACAAGTCGTTTTGTTAAATTTAAGTCTTGTGGAGAGGGCATCGAGTCTCCGCTGGGGTGATTATGAGCACAAATAATAGATGCACTACAATGTTTAATTGCTGCATGAAATACTTCTCTTGGATGAACGATGGCGGCATTTAATGAGCCGATGGATATGACTTCTTTACAGATCACTTTATTTTTGGTGTTTAAGAAGAGACAGATAAAGTGTTCCTTTGTTAAGAATTTGAAGTCGGGTTCTAGCAACTGGAATATGTCTTTTGGAGATCGAATGCTCACTTGTTCACATACGGGTATTGTTAGCATCTTTGCAAGTTTCAAAATGGCGTTCAATTGACGTGCTTTGTTTAATCCGATTCCTCTAATATTAACAAGCTGATGTTCTGAAACGTCCATTAATGCCGTTGTAGTTGGGTATTGCTTAAAAAGCTGCTGAATTGGGATGCTCTCTGGATTTTCACGTAAGCAAACCGAGATCAGCTTTTTTAGTTCTTCATTATGGGTTATGTTTTTCAATGTAGGCCTCCTATATTTTTGTGTAATAGTGTTTAGGTAATTTGTAGTACCTACAAAGTTAGCTGGACATAAATATTATAGGTATCAAGGTAATAATATATATTTAAAATTGTATTGGTTACAATATATGGAACATATGTTTGGGAGGAAAAGGTAAATTAATGTCGAAATTATGACTTGAGAACCATCCTTTTCGAACCATTAATCAAATTTCTATTTTAATTTAAGTGATGACTCATTCTACATAGGAGGGAATAATGAAGCAATTAACTAAGCGGGCAAGAAATCTTATATTCAAATTTGATCTCAGCCATGATTACATTAAGACTGAAAAAACTGCGATGACGTTAAATTATGAAGATGGTAAATATAGACAAAGTGAGATCGTCAGAATAATAAGAGAATCTGTAATTCATTTTGCGCTCACGAAAAGAGAAATAAAAAAGTACAAAGATGACGATGACTTTGGCGAGATGCAAAGAAAAGCTTGGGAAAGAATATCAAAAGCTCATAAAAATTCAAAAGGGGATTTTGGAGAACTGCTTTTATATATCATACTGAGTGTGTTTTTTCCATCTGAAAAGTTTGTGACCAAAGTCAGGCTCAGAAGTTCAACTAAAGATCAGATTAAGGGTTTTGACTGTGCACACTTTTCAATTGAGAATGAGGATGTATATTTGTGGTTAGGGGAAGCGAAGTTTCATCAAAGTTTTAGCGGAGCAATCGCAGATGCAATAAAGTCTATAAAAGAACATTGCGAGATTGATTATCTGAGAGACGAGATCAGCATTCTATCCTCTAACATCGAGCTAAATGATAACTATCCAGAATATGAAAAGATTAATGACATTTTGAATAGTGGAGGAACTTTGGACAAAATCAAGATTAGGATTCCCGTACTTTTAACTTATGATTGTAAAGTTCTTACTAATCACAAAGATATCGAAAATGAGACATTTATTGAAGAAATGACAGGGGAGTTTCTGAAGAAATACAAAAAAATTGAAGATTTTGAACTGTTGCCAAAGCCTAATATTGAAGTTCTTTTTATTATTATACCTTTTGAATCGGTTGCAATTATAAAAACGGAGCTAGAGAAATTAGAGGAAGTGATGAGATGAATGTGTATGGTAATAGGGTGCTTTCTACAACCAAAATGTTAGCAGAATTAAAACAAAATACATTCTTAAGTAATTCTCAATATAAGTTTATGTTGGAGACTGCACATACTTTACTTGCTTCTGAGGATGATGATGAGTACAACTTAGGGCTATCTATCATATGTCATATTGCAGAAGCAAAGCCAGACGATAGATTCATACATCAGCTTTTGTTTGATTGTATCATCGAATCCAGAGTATTTCTTTATCACGAAATGTTTAAGAATCTTAATGAAAGCTATGCTGAGTATGTGGGTCATGGACTCTTAGACTCTTTTGTACAATCATTTTATACCCTAAATACAGGGACAGTCTTAACGCGCGATCAAAAAATGTTATTCGAAGACTTCAAAAAATACAGAAGATTGGTCGTAAGTGCACCTACTTCATTTGGTAAATCAAGAATTGTCTCAGAAATAATTATCCAAGGGGATTACAATAACATTGCTGTCATTTTACCGACAATTGCTCTACTTAATGAAACATATCTCTCATTCAGGAAGAATGTCTTAATACAAGAACGTTATAATCTAATAAACACTTCTACTCAAGAGTTTGGAGATACAGGGAATATTTTTATTTTGACTCCAGAAAAAATGGACTTATTGCTAGATTCACATCCACAACTACGTATAGATTTTTTCACAATGGATGAAATCTATAAAATACAGGATGATGATGAGAGACGACATGTATTTACACATTGCTTGTATAGGTTATCCAAAATGGCCGGAGACTTCTATTTAATAGGGCCTTATTTTAAGAACTTCAGCAAAGTATTTCTTGACCGAACTAATGCTGTTTTTAGAAGGTATACTGCCGAGATTGTTCAGAAAGATATGATTGATATCTCCAGTTTGGAAAACAAAAAAGAATTTAAAATTTCAAGACATACTTTCAAAAAAATGGCTGATGACGATAAAAATTTAATCAATATTACTTCTTTAATTGATGGTCAAACTTTGGTTTATCTAGGTAGAAAAGATACCGTTGAAACTAGAGCTAAAAAAATTGCAGAGAAACGGTCTGATATTGCAATTCACAATGATTTAATTGATTATATCAAATCAACAATAGATGAGAACTGGTCACTTGTGAATTGTCTAATCAAAGGAGTAGCATTCCATCACAGTTCAATTCCAAAGTATATTCAAACCGAGATAGTAGATGCTTTCAATAATGGAGATATTGATATTCTTCTATGTACTTCTACCCTTACAGAAGGCGTAAATACGTCTGCGAAAAATATAGTTATTTATGATAATCATAAGGGCGGAAAAATATTAAGTGGGTTTGATGTGAAAAATATCAAAGGCAGAGCAGGACGTTTTTTAGCTCACTTTATTGGTCGTGTTGTTACATTACAGCCGATAAATGAAGAAGAAGAGAAACAAACTATCGAATTTAGTTATTACGATAACACTTCTTTAACCCCTGAAGAAATAGTACAGGTTGAGAAAAGTGATTTATATAATGAAAATTTAAAAAATAGAGAGAAGATGGAGCAGCTCCTTTCACAGTGGAATATTACATTTGAGCTAATCAAGAAAAATAAGTTTATAGCCATTCATAATCAAATTTCTTTAATCAATTATCTGAGAAATAATACTAATCTTTTAAAGAAAATTGAATTTTCCACCCAATATCCAAAAAAGGAACAATTAGAATTGATATTAGACACATGTTATTTGCATTTATTCAATGAAAGAGATCAAAATGATAGAAATTTCTCGATTGGTAACTTAATCAGACTAACTAAATTTTACGTTTACCAATCCCCTTCTATAAAAGAATTGATACAAAATCAGAGTGGGAAAAAAATAGATACAAGAATTCGAAGTGCATTTGCTTTAATTACTAGATATTTTGAATTTTCTCTACCTAAATATTTGACAGCATTTGAGAGTCTTTTTAACTATGTTTATCTTGAAGTTCATGGAGTCAAGGATGCAATCAGTTTAAAAGCTTTAATCACTAAATTGGAATTTGGCTCAAATGAAAAGCACGAAATAGCCTTAAAAGAGGCAGGAGTACCAACAGGTATTATTAGTAAAATCTCAAGTGGGTTAGTTGATTGTGACAACATTACAAAAATAAAGGTGAAAATAGCTTTGAATCCTAGTGTAACGAGTTCATTGTCTAACTATGAAAAACTAATTTTAAGTAAATATGTGTAGTTGTAAATGTTAGATTGTAGATTTACGAAATAGGGGGATACTATTATGATGAATGAGTACGTACGAGTTATCACTGATGAAATTTCAGATTACAGAGAAGGCGAAATTGACATCATTGATGAAGACCATGTTGAACGTTGGTTATGGCAATTTTCGTCAAAGGATAGACTTATAATTGCAAGAGAAATGGCACATATAGTAAGCAATTTTTATCTTACGAAATCTGAAGCAAAAACCTTCATTAAAACGATACTGCAAAAGAAAGAGTTGTTCGGGGATTTGAAAAACACTCCTCAGAAAACAAAGTTTTTAAACATTCAAAAAAACGGAAGAAGTCAAATTGAATTATTGGATTTAGTAAATGAAGTTCTAGTTGAAGATTATAATACTAGTCTTGATGCTTTGGGAAGTACACCAAATAGGTATGTATATTTTGACGACTGTTTGTTTTCAGGAAAACGTTTGTTCACGGACGTTAGACATTGGGTAGAAGAAAACAAGGAGCTTGATGTTGAATTGCAAATTATTTATATTGCTTGCTACTCTAGAAATTATTTTAGTACTAAAAAGAGGATAGAAGAATTAACAAAGGATACAAAAATAAAAGTGAATTATTTTGAATGGGTAGAATTTTATAACTACCATAAAGAATCATTACAAAAATATGAATGTTGTTGGGCGGGAGAACCTGAGACACATAATGAAGATTTACAGAATTACATAGCAGAATTACACAGACAGTGTGAATCTAGGAACAGAGGTCCTCGACTTTTCAGAGGGGAATCTATCGGATTTGAGGAAACTATATTTACTAGTCTTGAGGGAAGGAACGTTGTTGAACAGGCTTTCTTAGAACATGGTTCAGCTATTGTAAGGCTTTCTCGAAACAATAATCTGTTAATGAGACCATTAGGTTTTGAATCATATGAAAGTTTGGGATTCGGAGCTATGTTTATTACATATAGGAATATAGCGAACAATTGTCCACTCGTTCTATGGTGGGGAGATATTACTTATCCTCCTTCTCACCCTTTTAGTAAGTGGCATCCTTTATTCCCTAGGCGAATAAATAATTTGACACAAAATTTGTTGTGAATTAATGTATGATTAATTCAGGGAACTTTCATAAATTTCGTAGGTGGGGTTGAATGACAAGAATATATTCAAGAGACAGAGCTATCGTATTCAAAAAAACGAATGAAGAGTTTGGTGGTCTGTCAAATATGGCACCTGGATATCCTTTGGAGATAAATAGAATTAAAATTCGCACTTCAGAAGCCTTATATCAAGCTTGTAGATTCCCTCATAATATTGAAGTTCAAAGACTTATCATATCAGAGCGGAGTCCAATGACAGCGAAAATGCGAAGTAAACCTTTTAAAAGTGAAACTAGAGAAGATTGGGATGATATTAGATTACTCATAATGCGTTGGTGTTTGAGGGTTAAGTTACTACAAAATTGGGATAAATTTCATGAGCTTTTGATTTCAACAGGTGATTTACCTATAGTTGAAGAATCTAACCGAGATTCTTTTTGGGGAGCCAAACCTGATGAAGATGGACGACTAGCTGGGACTAACTCATTAGGAAGATTGCTAATGGAATTAAGAGAAGAAACAAAGACTTATGATTATACGAAATATAACTTGAATCCTCCTCAAGTTAGTGATTTCTTTCTTATGGGAGATGAAATTCCTGTTATAAGTGCAACGCTTTTCAAATCAAAAGCTGTAGATAACGTTAAAAAGAAGACAGAGTTTGTTAATGACAGCCAACTTGATATGTTTGATTTGTAAAATGAATTAAAACAAGTATAGGATACTCCTATACTTGTTTATCATTACTCAATATTTATAGTCTATTCAAAATAAATTCTACTTCTATATGTAAAACATTTTCTTCTGAAAGTAATTCTTTAAGTCGGGATTTAGCCGAATAAGCCTCAATATCTTTTAACTCTTTTCCCTGATTTCTCAGAACCGAGAAGTCGTATTGACAGACTTTTTGAGAATTATCAATTTCCTCTTTATGAGTAATTCTAAAACCTTTTTGAGTATTACTTTTTCTTTCAAAGTACCATTCCACAACCGCGTCCTTCAGATTTTCTATGTGCTCTCCACAACTATCACATACTACAGATTTTGTTTTAGTCAGAATAACCAAGTCCTTTCATTTATCAATTTAAGTTCTATGTTTATAGCTAATACTACTCTACTCTGTAGTCTAGTGTAAATAATATGAAACATTGTTTGCAACTTAAAAAGTAGAGAAACGGTTTGATTGTATTTGATTTTCAGTCCGCCATCCTACATGTTACAATTCATGTTAATAATACAATATAAGTGAGGTATTTAAATGAAGGAACTTAGTCAACTACATTTTGAAAGTAATCCCCCTTTGTTGGTATCGGAGTTAAAGGAACGAAGTACCGATTTATACTCAGTTGTGCTCTCAGTCTATCGTAAGACAAAAGATATTTTGGATACACGGGTTTCACAAGTTTTTCCTGATTATACACTTCATAATGTTAACCATTCACTAAGAATTATAAATTATATGGGAGAGATCATTCCAAGTATAGAGCAACTTTCTGATCTTGAAATTACCTTTTTGATTTGTTCAGCGTTGCTACACGATATAGGGATGGGAGCAACATCTAGTGAAGTTGAAAGGATAAAATCAGGAGAGCTCAGTTATAAGGACTTTAGTTACGAAGCTTTTCTAAAAAAGTTTAAAAATGACCATACTAAAGCTGTACAAGATTACATAAGAAGGGTTCATGCCTTACGTTCTGCTGAATACATCAAGAAGGAGCTTAAAGACGTACTCATTGTTCCAACTATGCCAAACACTAATTTTGATGAAGAGGTTTCAAAAATTTGTCAGTCACATACGGAGGATATAAGTTGGATTGAAAAGAATTTAACAACGTATTCTTTAAAGGGAAGTTATAAAATAAACTTGCAATTTTGCGCAATGGTGTTAAGACTTGCAGATTTATTGGATTTTGATAGCGAACGAACACCACCCAGTTTGTACAAGGTGTTGGAACCTACAGGCGTTAGTGACCAGGAATGGAAGCAACACTTTAGTATAGATAACTCTAACAAAATTACACTTGATAGCACAAAAGGTTATAAGATAATAGAGTTGTTTGGAAAATGTAGTAACTCCATTATTCATCGAAAAATTTTAAAGTATTTAGACTGGATAAATGATGAGATTGAAAACATAAATAAAGTAACTAGCAAGATGGAAAATCACTATGTTGTAAACTTTAAATCACAAGTTAGAAACGAGATACAATCAGAAGGATATACCTTTGCAGATTTAAGGTTTATTATCGACTTCAGACAAATAACGAACTTATTAATGGGTGAGCAAATATATGGAGATAAAAAGAATGGATTACGCGAACTAATCCAAAATTCTATTGATGCTTGTAAAACTAGAAAAGAGATTGAGGATAAGCATAGAGAGTTTGGAGATGAAGAGTACGAGCCAGTAGTAAAAGTAATATTAGATCAAGATAAGAATCAAGTTATCATTAGTGATAATGGTAGTGGTATGAACATTGAAATTTTAAAAAATTATTTCCTGAATGTTGGATCTTCTTACTATACATCGGATGATTATATGTTAAAAGGTCTGAATCATAAACCTATAGGGAATTACGGGATTGGTTTTTTAGCTTGTTTCATGCTCTCAGACTTGGTTACTGTTAAGACTCGTCATTTCGAGAATTCTACTAGGTATGAGGTTGAATTGGCAAAGGAAGATGAGTATGTATCCATTAAAGAAAGTGAGGATGTTAAACATTTCGGAACGGATATTATTCTTAAGTTTGATCAATTCATGCAGGTGTGGCCTGAAGGTATGAAGGAAATACAAGAGTATTTAGAACTTTATTTCTTATCAGATGAAGTCAGTATTGAACTAGTAGACAAGGCCAGCAAAACAAAAAAAACTATTTCAAACAGTCTGGTTTCAATAAAACAGGATGTTGGTCAAAAAGATACGATAATTGATTTATCTGAGTTTTTAGACGGCGTAACTGGGGAAGTGATCGTTAAAAATCCTAATAATATTTTATTTAACTATTCTTTTAATGATATCTCTTTGTTGGGCGAGCCTTATTACTATAATGAGGAAATGATTAATTTAGAGGATTCTGAAATAAAAATCTTAAGTCTAGTTAGGGATGGTAAATTAAAAGTTGTTAATATTCCAATTATCGAACATGGCGAACGTTTAGAGCGACTTATAGAGGCTTTTAATAATGTAAAAGAAGGAATAGAGCATTATATGGAGAAGAACAATTTTGATTATATAACCATTTTAGCTCCTCCTGAGAAGATTGAAACAGCATATAAAGGAACGATATCCTATGATGATGAAATAATGGATGGATTAGAATTTAAAGTGCTGTATAATTATGGGCAGGATAGAATGTGTGATCATTGTTTAGTTGATATTGGATTATTTAATTTATTTTCCCTCCCTGGAAATAGTGCTTTTTTAGAGTTAGTTGATAGATCACCCGATGAATTTAGGTATTTTAGAAGTAAGGATTCACATGATTTCAGACTCTATGTTAAAGGCGTATATGTTAAATCGTTTAAAATAGTTTTAGAAAAAATGCTTTATGATCTTAAATTTGAGAATTTTAAAGTCAATATTGTTAAGGATAATATTATACCTAATGTATCGAGAGATGGTATTCAAGAAGAAATCGAAAATAACATTAGTACTGCAATTTATCAGGCTATTTGCATAGGGGTATATCAAAAAATAGAGGATATAGTTGAAAAAGAAACCTTACTGCAGTATATTAAACAGTTTAAGAATACCGAGACCATATTTATGAAAGAAAAGTATAAAAATTTGATAAATTAATTATGAAATTTTGGTCACATTTCTGGTCACACTTTTTCTTTTCCGAGCAACACGCTAAACTGTACGTAGAAACAAAAAAACAAAATAAACGCTTGTTACGTAAGGCTTTCCTCCGCGTTTTACTTAACGTGCAGAACCCTATCGCTCCACTGGCAGCGATGAGGTCAGGGGTTCGATCCCCCTAGGCTCCACCAAAATAGTAAATGCACGCAGTCCTTTGGAACTGCGTTTTTTTGCTTTTTATGGACATATTCTGATAGAACGAAGAAAGTGCGTTTCGCAAGAACATTCGATAATTTACTGAACGAAAAAACTCATAATGTTATATAATAGCAAATAACTGGACGAGCATTTTTTTACTACATAATTTGAATTCATAGTTTCTAAAAAGGGCTGTATCTCCCCAATTCGAAAAAAAGTCAACCGAAGGTCGGTATAGACAATGACAAAACAAAATTCAAAAACTAACCGAAGGGATGAAACAAACAGACAGTACACGCCAGTATGAGCGTTTTTTGGCGGTTCGACTTCATTTCACAAATAAAGCCATATATACATTGCCCAAGCAAAACCGGTCGAGCAAAGAGCATTTCGTGAAATTACGTTTTCCTGATTGAAATGTAGTCCGCAATTGAACCCGGCTAATTTAATGAAACAAATTATTTTATCGCCAACCAGAGTCATTAATCAGCTCCAATTTTAATCTTAGTTCATCTTATATGGTTCGACGGTTAAGCCTTTTTTTCATGTGAAAATTTGTTCAGAACGTTCTTTTCCGGTTGGAATATCGAAGTGAATCCTAACTTAGAGAGTGGGTAACAGGGTATGTATCAAACAAGAACAATAAGAAAGTTATTTGTGTGTGTAATCATTTTAAGTTTGCTGCCATTGTACTTATTTGAAAAGGCGTTTGCCGCCACTCCAACAGCCGTCATTTTTGTAGCTGATGATCATCTGGCTTCCGGAGAAACGTCACTGGTGAGGATTACCTTTTCAGAAGCGGTGACTGGGTTTGACCTTGCTGATTTGACCATAGGTAGCGGCACTCTTGGTGGATTATTAACAAATTATGACAATATTAACTATACCGCAACCCTCACGCCGCCCCTAAGCAATTTCAGCGGTCCATTCCATATTTCGCTCGATCACTCAGGTGTAACTGCCGCAGGCGTTGCGGGGAACGGAACCACCATATCAAACAATTACTTTGTTGACACAGTTGGGCCTTCCGTGACAAGCGTGGATGTTCCTGCCAATGGTACTTATGGTGCAGGAGAGGATTTGAATTTTACAGTGAACATGGACGAGGTCGTGTTTGTTACGGACACTCCAACAATCTCTATAGTTGTAGGAACAACAACTGTGTATGCAACCTATGCAGGCGGTTCGGGATCAAACGCGTTGCGATTCAGATATACTGTCCAAACCGGACTATCCGATAGTAACGGGATTACTATTGGAGCCTTGTCTCTAAATGGCGGATCAATTATGGATGAAGCAGGCAACGCTGCAGCATTAATGTTTAATAACGTGGGCAGTACGGCGAACGTGCTAGTCAATGCAATCGCGCCGACGATTACCAGCATGTCGCCGACATCGGGTCCAACATCCGGAGGCACGATCGTCACATTGACCGGTACGAATCTGACCGATGCAACGGCGGTGAAGTTTGGTGCAACGGCGGCGGCGTCCTATACCGTAAATTCGGCAACGTCAATCACGGCAACCGCCCCGGCGGGTAGTGTGGGAACTGTAGACGTAACGGTAACGACGTCGGGCGGGACTTCAGCGACATCGGCGGTGGATCAGTATACGTATATGGCCATGGCCGCGCCGACGATTGTAGGGTTGTCGCCGATATCAGGTCCGACGTCTGGAGGCACGACCGTCACGTTGACCGGTACGAATCTGACCGGGACGACTGGGGTGACGTTCGGCGGAAGGGCGGCTACAGCTTATATCGTAAATTCGCCAACGCAAATCACTGCGACCGCTCCATCCGGCACAGTGGGAGCCGTAAATATCATGGTAACGACACCGGGGGGCACCGCAACATTAACGTTCGGCTACACATACTTCATGGCCGCGCCGACGATCATAAGTATATCGCCGGTATCGGGTCCGACGTCCGGAGGCACGATCGTCACATTGACCGGTACGAATCTGACCGACGCAACGGCGGTGAAGTTCGGTGCAACGGCGGCGTCCTATACTGTGAACTCAGCGACACAAATTACGGCAACCGCTCCGGCGGGTAGTGCAGGAACCGTAGACGTAACGGTAACGACGCCTGGTGGTACATCGGCTACATCGGCAGCGGACCAATATACGTACCATGCCGAACCGACGATTACAAACATGTCGCCGACATCGGGTCCGACGTCCGGAGGCACGATCGTCACATTGACCGGTACGAATCTGACCGACGCAACGGCGGTGAAGTTCGGTGCAACGGCGGCGTCCTATACCGTGAACTCAGCGACACAAATTACGGCAACCGCTCCGGCGGGTAGTGCAGGAACCGTAGACGTAACGGTAACGACGCCTGGTGGTACATCGGCTACATCGGCAGCGGACCAATATACGTACCATGCCGAACCGACGATTACAAACATGTCGCCGACATCGGGTCCGACGTCCGGAGGCACGATCGTCACATTGACCGGTACAAATCTGACCGACGCAACGGCGGTGAAGTTCGGTGCAACGGCGGCGTCCTATACCGTGAACTCAGCGACACAAATTACGGCAACCGCTCCGGCGGGTAGTGCAGGAACCGTAGATGTAACGGTAACGACACCTGGTGGTACATCGGTGACATCGGGAGTAGCCCAATATACTAGATTCGTTGTTACGTACGCAATTAGCCCGTTGTCAGATGAGGCGCTGAATGCGCTGACTGCGGGCTATGCTTCGGGGATGCAGGAAACGAAAACGGTCAATTTGACGCGAACGGGATCTGGTGACTTGGTGAGCTTGACGACAACGCTCGGCGGAACAAACGCCAGTAGCTTTACGATTACGCAGCCGACGGTGACAAAGCTCAATGGTGGGAAGCCGTCGACGACCTTTACGGTAAAAGCCAATGACGGACTCGCCGCCGGGACGTATAAAGCTACGGTAACAGTGTCGGCATCGGGCATGACGCCGGTAACCTTTAATGTAACGCAGGTTGTTAATAGTGGCAGTAGTGTTGGAACTACTCCTGTTGGAACTACTCCTCTTGCTTCAACCCATTTGGATATTGACCAAAACGGCATTATGATTGACTCGGCTAAAATCGATAGCAGTAAGCCGTCCGTCACTCTTGAAGTTACACCAAAAGACGGCTTTGCCTATGTCAGCATACCGGCAAGCATTTTAACGAGCATTGAGGGCAAGAACGCTACCTTCTTCATCGAGATCAAGACCCCTTACGGCAGCTATCAAGTGCCGGTCAATCTGGCATCTCTCATTCCGGGGCTGAAGGACTTGCTAGCTAAGAATAATGTGAATAACGATGACATTAGCTTTAAAATTACGCTAACCGACAAGTCCGGCGATAAGGACATCCAAGCAGTATTTGCAAACAGCCTCCCGAATGGTCAAGCAATGGGTGCGATTGTAGATTTTCATATCGATATCATCAACACCAAGACGGGACAAGCGATCGGAACGGCAGATAAGTTCAGCAAGGCGCTTACAAGAGTGATTCCGATGCCCAAGAGCGTGGCGGGCATGCCTGCTCAATGGGGGGCATTCCGCTATAACGTAACGACAAAAAAATTGGAGTTTGTTGCAGCTGAGAAGAAACAGATTGACGGCGTGTGGGTTGTAAAGATCAGCTCCTATTCAAACAGTGTCTACGTTGTGGCACAAAACACGGTAAGTTTTGTTGATGTACAGCAGCATTGGAGCCAATCAGATGTCGATCTTGCTGCCGCCAAAGGTTTAGTCGAAGGCGTAGGCGGAGGACTGTATGATCCCAACAAAGCGGTAACCAGAGCAGAGTTTACCGCTATGTTAGTCCGGGCGCTTGGACGCGGGACATCTGATAAGGACATTTCGCCCTACAACGATGTCAGACCAGGTACGTGGTATTCAGGCGAGGTATCCATAGCGAAGGAGCTCGGACTGCTCGCCTTTGTGAAAGAAAACAGCTTTTCCCCTAATCAGCCGCTTACACGAGAGGAAATGGCTAGTATGCTGGCGGCAGTGGCGGGACTTGAACAGTTGCCGATATCCAAAGAGCCGGTGAGCCTTAATGGCTTCAAGGATATCGGAAACGCGGATACAGCCTATCTTGAGGACCTTCGCCTGATGGTCAAGCTTGATATCATGACAGGTACGGGCGCAAATACGTTCGATCCAAAGGGGGAGTCGACACGCGCGCAAGCGGCGGTTGTGTTCATCAGGATGCTACAGACGATGGGTTCAATCGATAGATAAGATTCAAGGGTAAAACATACCATTAAGAAATATTGAGTTTTTATATCCCGGTCTTAGCGCAGCTGGGAGAGCACATCGCTGGCAGCGATGTGGTCAGGGGTTCGAGGCTTCGATCCCCCTAGGCTCCAATGTCAAAAAGCCTTAAACACAAAGATTGCAAGTGTTTGAAGGCTTTTTTTCTATATTATGCTTTTTAATTTTTACAAAGGTTTTAAGAGTATCCCCCAAAGTCATAGGAGTGGAGGAGAACGGATGATTCGAATCATTGCCGTCGATGATGAGAAGCCAGCTCTTCGCAGAGTTACGAGATTATTGGAACTGATTCCGCAAGTTCAGACAGTTGGCTTGTTCCATAGTTCGACGGATTGCTTGAATTATATTTTAACGGAGCCGGAAAGAATCGATTTGGCCTTGCTTGATATGGAGATGCCTATGATAAACGGTTTGGAGCTGGCACGACGACTTCGGGAATGCAGGCCAGAGATTCATATCGCATTTCTGACGGCCTATGAGGGGTATGCCAAGAGTGCTTTTGAGGTAGAAGCCATCGATTTTTTATTGAAGCCCATTCTGCAGAATGACCTGGAACGAACAATCGGAAGGCTCGTGAAAAGGAACAGTAGCAAGAATGAGGCAACGCATCAGTCTAAACGTGGAATTGCAGTTCAACGCTTCGGTCCCTTCAACGTTTTAGCGGAGAGCGGCGACATGATTCGCTTTCGTAATTCTAAGTCCAAGGAGCTCTTGGCTTATCTTCATCATCATCAAGGAAAAGCGGTCAGCAAAGCGCAGATTATGGATGAAATATGGTATGGGAAGGACGAACAGCGGACGCAAACCAATTTGTATTCGACGATTTATCAGCTTCGTAAGGATTTGGAGGTCTCGGGGATATCCGATCTTATATCTCAGACTAAAACGGCTGGTGGCAGCTACAGTCTGAATTGGCGGGTATCATTCGATGATGTCGATTCATATGAAGAAGAGGTACGGTTATTCAAACAGAATTCATCCTTAACACATGCGCTGAAGGCTGTCCAATTATATGGAGAGGGTTATCTATCGGGGAGCGGTTATGCTTGGGCAACGACGCGACAAGCTGAGCTTGAGCTCGGCTACGCAGAGTTGCTTGAAGCAATAGTTAAGGTTTACGTGCGACAACAGCGTTTCGATATCGCATTGAATCTGATGCGCAAGTGGGCGGAGTTAAATCCCTTGAGTAGCCTGCTCCATGTCAAAATAATTTCGTTGCTGCTCCTGATGAAAAGGGAAGACGACGCAAGGTCTTATTATGAGATTGTTCGGGATCTACTCGATCAAGATGAGGAGTCATCGAGGTTCGATTTCAAACGGCTTTGCTCCGAACCTTCACGCCAATTTATTTGAAGTAGCACACGGTAGGTTCTGTCTAAACAGTAACTACCGTTTATTTATTTTAAATATCAATAATACCTAACAGGAAGCGCTTTCTTTTCAGATTACAGAGGAAAGCTTTGCTGTACAGTATGGAGGAGCACAACAGCCAAGCTCTGTTAATTCCTGCATTGTGACTGAGGGGAAACGAGAGTTCAGCAATGCTACTATTCATATAGAGGAGAAATAGAAGTGCACAACATGATTCGCGGAACTAAACAGAAGATAATAATCTTGGTTATTCTCGCTTTGACGTTACCTACACTGATGGATACTGGGACTGGCACGGCTCTTGCACAGGGGGGGACGGTAACAGAAATTTCGGCGAGTTCCGCATCGTCGACCTATGGGAAGGAAGTTACCTTTACCGCCACGGTAACGAATCCGGCAATCGAACAAACCATACCAAGCGGGATGGTAACCTTTATGAATGGGGAACAAGCTCTGGTGACGGCTCCTTTAAGGCAGCCTGAGCCTAAGATTACAACATCTTCTACAAATGCTTTAATCCCTCCTGGAAGTAAAATGGTTTGCACAGACAGCCCTAACAATACCTGTCCCATTGTTCAGTGGGGGCAATACACGTACTGGGCTTATAGTTATACCAATAATGACAATGCTATGAATATTGTCGCTTACGATGCTTCCGGCAACATCGTGAAGCAATGGACAAAAGGGGGGGCACGTTATTTGTCGAAAATTACGATGGATACTGCTGCGCAGACCCTCACCTTCTGGGGGCAAGGCAATAATAGCATTACAATGGGTTTGGAAGAATTACTCGCGCCTGCGTCCATTGCCAACTTCACGACAGCGGATCTAAGGATCGGCACACACGCCATTCGTGCTGTGTACTCAGGTGACGCCAATTATTCCTCAAGTGAAACATCTGAATTGAGTTATGAGGTAAACCGGATTCCTTCATTTACCGAGTTAAGCTCAAGCGAGAATCCTTCACGGATAGGAAAGTCTGTTGATTTAATTGCGTTAGTAACGTCTTCAGATCTTCAGGAACCTCTTACAGGAACAGTTGATTTCATAAACGGGTCGAATCATCTGATTGGCTCAGCACCTGTAGTTGATGGCATAGCCACACTTTCCGTCTCTTCTTTTTCTGTCGGATTAAACAGTATAGAGGCAAAGTATAACGGGGATGACCTCTATGCAGGCAGTCACTCTTTCTTTCAACAGGCAGTTGATCTGAAGCGTTCATCGATTCTGTTGACGAGCAGTAAATCGGAAACACTACACGGAGATTCAGTCGTCTTGACAGCAAAGATAGATAGTCCAGATGGCGGTACACCCACCGGAGACGTCGTTTTTCAGGATGGTGAGCAGCAAATTGCTCAAGTATCTTTATCCAGTGGCAAGGCAACTTTTACGACTTCAGAGCTGGGTATCGGCAATCATTCCCTTACTGCAACCTATGAAGGAGATGATACGTTCTATGAAAGTGTCTCCGGTGACATCAGCTTAAAAGTCAGTGTGAATACATTAGCAACGTTGAATTCCACTATTGGAACAGTAAGTAAAGGTGGGACAAGTCAGGAAACGATTAAAAATATCCCATATGGTACAACGCTTGCTGCGCTCAAAGCTGCCATTACCCCTGCAGCACATGCAACATTTGAAGTTTACGATGCGGATGGGATTCATGTAGCACAAACATTGGAAACTGGCAGGAAAGTCATTGTTATAGCAGAGGACGGAGTAACAAAGGTAACTTATACAATTACGTTGCTTGCACAGACGCAGAACCCACCAGAGGCTCCAACGACAGGCGGCGGTTCGTCGTTTCCTAGCGAGGCATTATCGAAGCCAAACAATGCTCCGGTTACTTCAAGTAACGGTCAACTAAAGCTTATGGCAGGCCAAGCAGGAGAGGTTAGCTTGGGGACCGAGATTAAAATCTCAATTCCGACTAACGCCACAGTGAAAGATCTGCAATTGATCATTAAAAAGGTGCAGGATACGTTTAGCCTTTTAAAAAGTAACGAGATTCTTGCCAGCCCGGTTTATGAGCTTGAGAAAAATTTTGCAGAAAACTTCAATTCTCCGATTACACTGACCTTCGTGTTTGATCCATCCGTCGTTAAAGGCAAGCAGCAAGTTGCAGTCTTTTATTATGATGAAGGCAAAAAGATTTGGGTGGAAGTTGGTGGTAAAGTTATCGGAAATCAAATAACTGTCGATGTTGATCACTTCACCAAGTTTGCGGTTCTGTCCATCGACAAAACGCCGACCATAAACGTCAGTGATATTACCGGACATTGGGCGGAAGCCAATATTCAAAAAGCGATTGCAAGCGGAATCGTCAACGGATACACCGATGGTACGTTTAAGCCTAATTCGACAGTAACACGTGCAGAATTCGCGGTGATGCTGATGAATGTGTTGAAACCACAGGGCGAAGCAGTATCGCTATCGTTCACAGACGAGACCGAAATTGATACATGGGCAAGGACGGCAGTTGCACAGGCGGTACAAGCAGGTATTATTAAAGGATACACCGATGGTGCTTTCCATCCAAATGATCACATTACACGTGCAGAGATGGCCATCATGCTTGCTAAAGCTTCGGGTATAACCATTGAGAATAATGCTGTAACCAACTTTGCTGACGATAAGGATATTGCAGCTTGGGCAAGTGGGAGCATCCTTTATGTGCAGCAAGCAGGCTTGATGCAAGGAAAAGGAAATCATATGTTTGCGCCGAATGATAAAGCAACTAGAGCGGAGGCCGTAACTGTTCTGCTGAATAGATCAGTCCAACAAGAGCAATAACGTTCAGAATTTTCGGTAAAGGTTGTTGTTACTCAACAATGGTTTATGCTTTGGCCCTAATTCAATTAGGGCTTTTTTTTATTTTCAGATGATTACAAGATTCGACTATGAGGTGCACCAGATGAAGAGAAGAACAATAATAAGACAAACATGCTATGGAACGTGTTTTGCATTGAATTAACCTATGCTAATTCTCCTTATGAACTCTCACATAGTTATGGCGACAATCGTATAAGCTATTTATAATCGGAATGCTGGTATTCTGGAGGAAGCCTTAATGTTAAAATAGTCATGCAGAGCCGTTTATCAGGCATCATCCCATCATCAGTAAGTGGACTGAGTGACCCCAGAACGGAACAATTATTTTAGTTTTCCGCTAACAGTCATAACAGTCACGGAGGATAAGAAAATGAACAAATCGGAATGGGCAGAGTCCTATTTTCCAACATATACAGCAGACAGCATTCAATCATTGTATAGTACGTCAACTATGCCGATACATAGAATCCATGAGAACCTAACCGTTCTGTTGGCCGTTTCAAGTGGTAAGGGTTCACTTCATCTCGACGATCACAACTACGAACTCACCGATGGCATGGTAATCCTTATTCCGGCGAAGAGTGATGTTGTTATACAGGGGAATCAGATGCATCCACTTCATATATACACGCTATCCATCAGCACACAAGAACAGAAGAGATCACTGCCCGTGGAAGCCATGGGGCGGTCCAGTGTGCTTGCGGCAGGAACCCTTATTGAGTTCTATGAACCAATAATTTCAGCTCAGCTTGAGGAGCTCTATATGTATCGTTTACCTGGCAATGAAGTCAGGCATATGCGTAACCAGATTCTGTTTCATCAAGTACTGATGAGTCTTTTGGAACGAATGGAAGCAAGATATATTGCGAGTGAGCAGCCGTCCATGGAACGCAGCATCGTATTTATGGAGAACCATTTTAGTGAGAAAATAACAACGGAAGGACTTTCCGAAATTGCGGGGGTCAGTCGGTCTCACTACTCCATCCTTTTTAAGCAGCTTACTGGATTCGCACCGAATGAGTATCTCTCACGCTTGCGTGTTCACCGAGCCAAAGAGTTATTGATTGGAGGGTCCGCTTCACTTCGTGAGATCGCACTGAAGGTTGGATATAAGGATGAATTCTATCTTAGTCGTCGCTTCAAGCAGCAGACAGGAGAGAGTCCTTCAGGTTACACACGTCGCAGACCTTTTCAACGAGTGGCTGTGTGGTGTGCACCTTATGCAAGCCATCTGATGTTACTTGGATTGGAACCAGCGGTCGTCATCTCGGAAAGCAGCGAATATGTAAGCACAGAGGGAGTTAGCCCACCTCAAACGATACGTTTTATCCATTCTGACAGTTCACCTGAACAAATAAAGTCCGCATTGCTAGATGCTAATATTGAGCTCATCATTGCAGCAAATCAGCATCTACATATGAACGGATTAAGTTCTGAACGTCTGAGATCCATCGCTCCTATTGTTGAAATTGCGTGGATGGAGCTTGGGTGGAAAGAACATCTGCGGTTTATCGCACAGGCGATTCAAAGGGTGGAGAAGGCAGAACAATGGCTGGCAGACTTTGAAAGGGAAGAACAGCAGGCACGGGAAGCCATTCAAACGAGCCAGATTGTGAAAGAGACGCTGACCATTCTCGTCATAAAACCGGATACTTTACAAATATATGGAATCAGAAATGTCGGATATGTGATGTATCAATCGCTCGGTTTACGGCCTCCGACCAAGATTGCCCAGGAAATACAGAGGTTTGGCGACCAATTTCATTCGGTATCTATCCAACTGTCGGAACTTCAGGATTACGAGGGCACTCGTATGCTCGTCATTGTTTTTCCAGATGAAAAAGGGTCAAAGGCTCATTCAGAAGGTATATTTAACTCGGAATACTGGAAAGAGCTCGAGGCAGTGAAGCAAAATCGGATCTATGAGTTGGAGCAGGAAGAGTGGATACCTTACAATCCGGTTTCCCTTCGTTTGCAGCTTGGACGGGCTGTATCCTTATGGACTGGCATCCAATAATCCAAAGGTTTTCTCAAACAAAAAGGCATGGTTAGGTTCATCCTGCATGCCTATAATTAGCTATTGTAATGAGAATGATTTTCATATTCAAAGAGAAAAGGGAGAGAGTCATCTAATGAGAAAGCTTTTTGTTCCATTTATATTAGTTCTGGTTTTATTGCTTAGCGCTTGTGGAAGCAACTCAGCCAAAGATACAACGGAAAATGAAACTGCATCCAACGAATCTACTTCTTCGAACACGGATTCCGCAGGTTCTTCATCCGAGTCAGATTCGGGCACGTTCACTTATCAATCGGAGACAGGTCCTGTGGAAGTTCCTTCCCACCCTCAACGCGTGGTTGTGCTGACACGATTCCTGACAGGAAACGTGATGGCCCTGGATGTGCCGCTGGTCGGTGTGGATGAAATGTCCAAGGAGAACCCAAATTTCAAAGAAAAACTGGCGAATACAGAGGCGGTTACCGACGAAAGTCTGGAGAAAATTATTGAATTGAACCCAGATCTGATTATCGGCCTGTCTGATATCAAGAACGTAGATAAGCTGAAGCAAATTGCTCCGACAGTCACCTATACATATGGTAAGGTGGACTTTCTCAAGCAACAACTGGAGATCGGAAAGCTTGTGAACAAAGAAAAAGAAGCACAGGCTTGGGTTGACGATTTTGACGCTCGAAGCAAAAAAGTTGGGGAAGAGATCAAAGCCAAAATTGGCGCCAATGCGACTGTATCGGTTATTGAAACGTTCAATAAACAACTTTATGTGTATGGCGAAAATTTTGGACGTGGAACGGAAATACTGTATAATCAATTCGGTTTAGGTATGCCAGTCAAGGTCAAGGAAGCTACTAAGAAAGACGGATTCTTTGCTGTATCGAACGAAGTATTGAAAGACTACATGGGAGACTATGTAATATTCAGTAAAAATGCCGATGAGGACAATTCGTTCCAAAATACCGAAACATACAAAAATATTGATGCGGTAAAAAATAATCGAGTATTTGAAGCCGATGCCAAGGCATTCTACTTCAATGACCCACTCAGCATGGAATACCAGCTGGAATTCTTTATCGAACATTTTCTTGGCAAGTAAACCTTGAACGCGATGAAAAATAAACGACTTCCTTTTCGGTTTGCAACCAAGCTGCTGGGTAGTGTACTCGTACTTATCGTGTGTTTCATCATCGCCATGATGTTTGGCGCAGAAGAAACGACATTCCGCAATCTGTGGCTGACCCTGACCTCTGCGACGAAGAACGATAATATTCTTATTCTGCGAGAGATCAGACTTCCACGGGAACTTGCTGCCATGTTGATCGGAGCGGCTCTCGCCGTCTCCGGAGGCATCATGCAGGGAATTACTCGCAATCCGCTGGCTGATCCTGGACTGCTCGGTCTGACTTCAGGGGCCAATATGGCACTCGCCCTGGCTTTTGTTTTCATGCCATCACTCGGATATTTTGGAATTATGGTCGCTTGTTTTGTTGGTGCTGCACTTGGAGCAGCATTGGTTATTGTGCTCGGCTCGATGCGGAGGGGGAGCTTATCCCCTATTCGGGTAGTGCTTGCCGGGGCAGCGGTATCCGCTTTTATGTATGCCATCTCGGATGGCATCAGTATCTTTTTCAAAATTTCCAAGGATGTATCCATGTGGACTTCGGGAGGACTCATCGGAACGACATGGGGCCAGATTCAAGCCATTGCGCCTGTCATACTGATTGGTCTAGTTGTAGTTCCGTTCCTTTCCAACCAGATCAACATCCTTAGCCTGAGCGATGAGGTGGCGACTGGACTGGGGCAGAAGCTTGTACTCGTCAAAACTGTTCTGTTCCTGCTGGTCATCGTGCTTACCGGAGCGTCGGTTGCATTGATCGGAAATATGGCCTTTGTTGGCTTAATGATCCCCCATATTGTCCGTAAATTGGTGGGCACGGACTATCGGTATATTATACCCGTATCCATTTTTGCCGGAGCATCGTTTATGTTGCTTGCCGAAACACTGGGTCGAACGATAAATGCACCTTATGAAACACCTGTGGTCGCCATTGCTTCCATGCTTGGTTTACCTTTCTTCCTGTTCGTTGTGCGTAGAGGGGGCAAAGCATTCTCATGACAATGTCTGCGCGAATTCGCAAGCAACGACTGATTCTGCTCGTGTGTTTGCTGCTGATCCTCATCACGGCTGTGGTAGGTATGAGTTGGGGGTATTCCTCGTTGTCTTTCAAAAGGGTAATTCCGGTGTTATTTGGCCAAGGTACATTTAAAGAAGACTTTGTTCTGTTTTCGGTCCGATTACCTCGAATTTTTATTACATTACTAGCTGGTATGGCGCTTGCGCTGTCAGGCTCTATTTTGCAGAGCATTACACGTAATGACTTGGCCGATCCAGGCATCATTGGAATCAATTCAGGTGCAGGTGTTGCCGTTGCCATCTTCTTTCTGTATTTCCCGATTGAAGTGGGCACGTTCGTTTATATGTTACCGTTAGCTGCTTTTATTGGTGCATTACTGACAGCCGCGCTCATCTATCTGTTCTCCTATAGCCGGACCAAGGGACTTGATCCCATAAAAATGGTGTTGGTCGGGGTTGGATTCTCTATGGCGCTGTCAGGCATCATGATTGTCATCATATCTTCGGCGGAGCGATCCAAGGTCGACTTTATTGCCAAGTGGATCTCCGGAAACATATGGGGGGCAGACTGGCCATTCATATGGGCTTTGCTGCCTTGGCTGATTGTATTAATCCCGCTTACTCTGTTCAGAACCAAACGGCTTGATCTGATGGGGCTGAACGAAGAAACGGCAATTGGAGTAGGGTTGAAGCTGGAGCGGGAACGCTTGGTACTCATGGTGATTGCTGTTGCAGCTGCCGCATCTGCTGTATCGGTTACGGGAGGAATCGCGTTTATCGGTTTGATGGCTCCACACATCGCCAAAGCGCTGGTCGGTCCACGTAACTCGTTATTTATTCCTGTTGCCGTTCTGCTTGGAGGCTGGCTTCTATTAATTGCAGATACGGTTGGACGCAACCTGGTTGATCCTGATGGAATTGCAGCAGGAATTATGGTCTCCCTAATCGGTGTGCCGTATTTTGTCTATTTATTATTGAAGAAATAATCTAAAAATCTTTAGACTAATTGAACACATAGCTAATGAGGCTATCTTTTGTCGTCAAGACAAGGGATAGCCTTTGTTTATAGTTTTGACGGTGGAAGGTGAAACTCAGGCTACCCAGTATGACTTGATTTGTGTGATAAGATAAAATAGGCACAGTTTAAACTGATTCTAAAAGATAGGTGGAATTACCATGACAGATGTGGATCAATTAGCTTCAATATTTGCAGATAATTCTTTTAAAATAGATGGAATCAATCGATTGGTTTTGCAACCCCAAAGTATATTGCGTGATTTCAGAACATTAAATCATGGATTTCTTTTTGTGGTACGGGGAGAAGCCAGCATGTCAGTGAATGGAACGATATACGAATTACAGCCCGGGTCCGTTTTTCATGCAGCACCAGGCATGCAGTTGGACTCACAAGTGAATGGTCATTCAGAGTATGAATATTATTTAGTATTTTATAGTTTTGACCAATTGGAAAAGGGCGACAGCATTCAGGAATGCGACTCTCATTTCCAATTGGACTCCGGGGCCAATCCAAGGGTTGTTGAATTACTGGTTATGCTGCAGGAACAATTGCACGCGCAAGGGGGAATTGGAAAACTTCGAGTCAAAGAATTATTTTTGAGCATCATGGTTCAGGTTTTTACAGGCTGCAGTCAACGGGAAAGTGGAACTTCACCGAGTGAAAAGGTGATTGAGCAAGCCATCTCTTATATACATGGACATTACATGAATCTGCTGACACTGGATGAGTTAGCAGAGTTACATGGCATGAGTTCAAAGCGTTTCTCCTACTTTTTTCACAAATACACGGGATTCCGCCCAATTGACTATGTCATCCATTATCGCATGGAGAGGGCAGGGGAGCTGCTGAAATCAGGTAGTTATTTGATTCGCGATGTTGCAATCAGTGTTGGTTATACCAATCCGCTCTATTTCAGTCGAATTTTTAAAAGTAAATTTGGTGTTTCTCCTTCGGAATACACGCATCTTGATTAAGCCTCCATTAGACAATAGTACATCCCAAATTGGTGATTTGTGCATTCGCATTTTCAATGATCCTTGCTATAGTATTAAATGATAATGAGAATCATTATTATAAAAGGTTTGGAAGGTTGACTGAGATGAATACAATAAAAGCTTATTATTCTCTCGATGTGTTCTCGGCTGTTCCAACCATGCAGGAATAAATTGAAGAAGGTTATTGGACAAACCAATTCGGAAACGGGGTATTCAAGATGAAAGATCATGAAGTGTTTGATGTAACGATTATTGGTGGTGGGCCTGCCGGATTATTTTCAGCTTTTTATAGCGGTTTGCGTGAAATGAAAACCAAAATCATTGAATTCCAGCCCTATCTTGGCGGGAAGGTACATGTGTATCCTGAGAAAATGATCTGGGATATAGGGGGCTTACAACCCGTTCCGGGCGCACAACTAATCGAACAAATGGTCAATCAGGGACTGACTTTCCAGCCAGAGGTTGTTCTTGGAGAAAAGGTCACGTCTATATCCAAGGATGAGCAAGGACACTTCGTACTGCACACCGCTTCTGAGGAAAAACATTACTCAAAAACTGTGATTTTAGCTATTGGTGGAGGAATTCTGAAGCCGATTAAACTGGAAATTGAAGGTGCAGAACGTTTCGAGGTAACAAACTTACATTACACAGTCAAATCGCTGTCCCGTTTCAAGGACAAAACGGTTCTGATCTCGGGTGGCGGTAATGCGGCGATTGATTGGGCAAACGAGCTTGCCCTTATTGCCAAACAAGTCTATTTAACGTATCGGAAAGATACGCTGAAAGGCCATGAAGCTGAAATATCACGTCTTGAGAACAGTTCAGTCGAATGCTTGCTCAATACAACGATTGAGAAGCTGGTCGCTACAGACGATCATCAACAGATTGAGACGGTTGTGCTGAAACGTAATGAGGACGGAGCTTCATTGGAGCTGGCTGTGGATGAGGTCATCATTAACTACGGTTATGAGCGGGACAAGGAATTGCTGGTGAACAGTCATATTAAGATTGATATGAAGGATCATTGGATCGCAGGCACACCAGTCAGCGAAACATCCGTACCGGGCATTTTTGCTGCGGGAGATATTTTGCATCATGAAGGGAAGCTTCATTTGATCGCAGGAGCGTTCCAGGACGCAGCCAATGCGGTGAACAAAGCCAAACTGTACGTGGCACCCGAAGCCAATACACATGGAATGGTTTCCTCGCACAATGACTTGTTCACGCAGAAAAACCGTGAGCTGATGAAGCATCTATATACCAAATAAAATACAACAAACTAAAATGGTCATCATAAAAAATTTCGTTCAATATCAAAAAAGCCGCTCACCCGTCAGCATGACGAGGAGCGGTTTCTTTTTCACAAGCCGACGATCTCGTCGGTCTGCTTAATAAATTAATTAATGTAAGGCTCATGTTTTAGTGTTTAACCGCTTCTCCAGCGAATACTTCAACATTCATTGGAGCGGCCATGAATGCTGCTGCTTGTTGAACGAAAGTCTGGAAATGGGCGCTTGCATTATGGGAAGCTGTAGCGGCTTCGTCTTTCCACAGCTCAATCATCGTGTAGTGATGTTCGCGTTCAGTACTTTTGGCGAGATCATAGCTGATGTTGCCTTCTTCATTACGTGTTGCAGGGATCAGCACTTTTGTAGCTTCCAAAAAAGCTTGTTCCTGGTCTGGTTTAACTTGCAAGTGAGCGTGAATAATAATCATAATATTCAACCTCCATTAGTGTATTTAGAATGTTGTTATTGTTTGAAATGTAAATGGTGCTGGAGCACGTAAAACATTGACTGATATTATGCCCAAGTCGTAATTGTCTCAACAGGCAGACGGTAGGAAGGGTGACCTTCTTTGGCCGATTTACCGATCGAGATCAGCATAACGGGTTGGTAACGATCTTTATCCATACCGAATGCTTCAGCAATTTGATCTTTCTCATAACCGCCGATTGGGTTGGTATCATACCCATGAGCACGTGCAGCGAGCATCAATTGCATGGAAGCCAGACCCGCGTCAATCAGATTGACATCGCGAAGAGCGGAAGCGGGCATATTTTCATAATAAGGCATTACAGTTTTGAGCTGCATTTCCTTGACTTCCTGTGGCATATAACCGAGCTCGACAGCTTTACCAAAAATTTCGTCCATGTACTCGACATTGTTCATATCAATAAATACACCAACGACTGCTGCGGAAGTCAAAACCTGATTTTGGTTGAATTTCGCGAGAGGAGCAAGCTTTTCTTTGCCTTCAGCCGTATCTACAACGAGAAAACGCCAAGGCTGCAAATTGATGGAAGATGGAGCGCGAGAAGCTTCTGCCAGAATTTCTGTCATTTCTTCACGGCTGATTTTGACTTCAGGATCGTATAGTTTTACAGACCGGCGGCCGTAAGTAATTTCATTAAAATCATTTGTCTTTTGAAAAGTGCTTTGGAATGTACTCATGTATGGTTCTCTCCTCTATATATGGGTTTAGAAATTGTTTTGCATTCGTTCCAGGAAATCAGCAAGCAGATGAACTTCTTCTTCACTAAAATCCTGTAGAATCTGATTGATAAAATTGGTTTTCTCAACTTTATAACCTTCGATTTGCTTCCGTCCTTCATCCGTAAGGCGGACAAAGGTAACGCGGTTGTCTTCCGGATTTTTACGTCTGGTGACCATCGAATCGGCTTCAAGCTGCTTCAGATGGCGAGTGATCGCCGCACTGTCGATATTAATGATTTTTTGCAACATGGACTGATTAATCTCGTCCACCTGGTCCAACTCATGCAAAATCTCAAAGCGTGATGAGCTGATGCCCGTACAGCGTTCGAACTTGGGGCTGATCTTGTTACCCAGCCCGTTGAGCAGATTGATGATCTGCTCCTCCTTGGAAAACACACGTGTCATGACTAGACCTCCCGGGTGAATCTCGACCATGAACAACGGCTTATGTGAACAAAATACATAAAGTTGCCATTATAAAGTGCCATTGCTTAGTCAGTAATATCTGCTAAGTTAATCTTTGACGTATCAATATTTGATGCATCAATCATTGATGGCTCAATTAATATATCATGGGTGTTTTGATTTTGCAACAGGGTAGTCATGAGAAGATAAATCCATCTATTCCAAAGCGATATTCTTCTTGGTTCCGTAGGTGTAGGTTATCCATTCAAGTAACTTTATATCGATTTATATTGTGGTTGAGAATAATTATAAACTGTAATGAGGCGATATACATACGGATGAAATTGTGGTCACAGAAATGTTTAAACAATAGAGAGCTTCTCAGCTGTGCTTAGATTGGAGGGATGAGTCTCTTTGCAATGCATTAGACTTTCCTATATACTTCAAGCTATTGATCAATTAATTACTATGTAATGGAGGTGTGATAACATGGCTAAAAATGCAGCGGTATCGGTTAATCGACGTAGTGATATCATATCCGCAGCGATTGAGGTGTTTGCTGAAATTGGCTATTTTCGGGCGACCACAGCTCAGGTAGCAGAAAGAGCAAATATTTCGCAACCGTATATCTTTCGTTTTTTTAAAAGCAAAGAAGCTTTGCTGTTAACAGCACTTGAGGTATCCTGGACGCGAGTGATTGATTCATTCCGAGCGGTGGTGGAGACAGCTACTCCAGATCAGTTGGAGAACGAGTTAACAGAAGCCTATGAAGAGATTCTTAAATCTCACAAGAACGAAATTTTGCTGCAAATGCAGGCGCAGACGGTTCAGGAAGAAGTCATCCGTCAAGCAATGCAAAAAGGATTCGCAGAGGTGCGTGATATGGTATTGGAAGCTTTTACAGCGGCAGGCAGTGCCAATCCAAAGCAAAGAACGTTGATATTCTTGGCAATCGGCATGTTATGTAATATATCAACCGCACTGGATATGCCAGAACTTATGGATAGATAGAAAGGGAAGAGTCCCTTTTTTCATTTTAGTTATTGATCAATCACTAAATATACGTTATATTGTGTTTGGGTAAGTGATTGATTAATAACTAATTGAGAGAAAGAGGTTGAGATGTAATGAAAAGAGCAATCGTGGTTGGGGCAACAGGTGGAACGGGCGCAGCGATTACAGAGGAATTGATTAAACATGGTATTTCTACAATCATTTTTGGTCGCTCACGTCAAAAACTGGAGCAACTTTCGGTAAAACTGGGTTCGCCTGATCATCTACAGATCGCTGTTGGAGATGCATTCCGATCCAATGATATTATAGCTGCTTCACTAGAAGCCGATGTAATGTTTCATTGCGCGAATGTACCTTATAACGAAATGGAGAGCAAGCTGATTCCTCTGGGTGAATCCATTATGGAGGCGGCAGAACAATTGGGCCTAAAGGTGGTCGTCATTGACGGGATTTATCCGTATGGCAGAAGACAAATGAAAGAAGTGACTGAAGAACATCCAAAGCAGCCGCATACTCGAAAAGGAAAGACTCGGCTTGCCTTTGAGCAGATGTTATTTAGCAGCAAATGGAGCAAAGCGCAAGTGATGATTGTTCGCTTGCCTGATTATTATGGTCCTACTGCCAATCAGGCTTCTTACCTGGGGTCTACGCTTGAAGCAATAGCGGAAGGGAAAATGACTTTTTTTATCGGAACTATGAAAATGCCACGAGAATATATCTATTTGCCAGATGCAGCGGTCATGGTTGTGAAGTTGGCGAGCAGAGATGATGCCTATCGGCAGAACTGGAATATCCCTGGTGCTGGCATAATATCGGGCAAGGAAATCGTACGTATTGCACAACAGGCGGCGGGTAAAGCGAAACCGGTCATAGCCCTCGGCAAAACAGGACTTTCGCTGCTTGGATTGGCCGTACCGGTAATGAAAGAAATTGTTGAAATGTTATATTTGACAGAAGAACCGCTGGTGTTGAGTAAAAAGAAATACGAGGCCAAGGTTGGGCCGGTGAAGATGACTTCTTTTGAAGAAGGGATTACACAGACGATAGGTGAGCTGCAAAAGAAATAAATGTGTTATGTCGATTTGTAATTGATCAATCAATAATTAAAATGCGTTATGATTCAGTTAATGCTTACGACCTAAACCAAAATGCTGAATGCTGATATGACTTCATTAATGGGCGGTGCACAAAACCTGTCCTAGACATAGAGTGTAGTATTGCAAAAGCGGAGAATAGATACGGTGTACAAGGAGGGGGGATTTTCTTGTGAGCTATACGTCTAAAAAGGAGCGCAAAATGTCCTCAATCAGTACAACCAAACGCAAATTAAAAAAAGCAGGCACTCGTGTTTCTAATAAAAGAAAAGTAAAATGTAAATCCAAAAAGAAGCTTGCGCTTAAAAAGAAAAGAGCTGTCAGATCCAGATGTCCTGCGCTACGTGGACCGAGGGGATATAGAGGGTTTCAAGGAAAGACAGGTGTAACCGGGGCTACGGGAATCACAGGAGCAATGGGAATAGTAGGTAGGATGGGGAATACGGGAGCTACTGGCTCGATAGGAATAACGGGATCAACCGGAGTCCGAGGACTTACAGGTACAACTGGTGATCCCGGCGTTACAGGAATTACGGGGGCGACTGGATCAACCGGAACTACAGGGATAACAGGTGTAACAGGTGCCACGGGAATTACTGGTGATCCAGGAGCGACAGGCGCAACAGGCTCGACAGGGGTAACAGGAGCGACGGGTGATCCTGGAGTGACCGGCGTTACAGGTAATACAGGTGTGACTGGGGCAACCGGAACGACTGGAACCACAGGTATAACAGGAGCCACGGGCGATCCTGGAATAACGGGAGCAACAGGATCCATGGGAGAGATGGGGACTACCGGTGCAACCGGAACCACAGGTGTAACGGGCTTAACTGGAGTAACAGGATCTACGGGCGTAACTGGTGTGACAGGAGTAACAGGAACGGGAACGACTGGAACTACTGGTGCAACGGGATCTACGGGTATAACTGGTGCGACGGGAGCAACCGGAACTGGAACAACCGGGGCTACCGGAGTAACGGGGCTTGATGGGGTAACTGGTGCAACCGGCGCAACGGGAACGACAGGTGCGACGGGCTTAGCTGGCGTAACAGGTGCGACGGGCTTAGCTGGCGTAACAGGTGCGACTGGCGCCACCGGAACAGGAGCTACGGGAGCCACTGGTGCAACGGGGATTACTGGGGTAACTGGTGCGACAGGTGCAACCGGAACGGGAACAACCGGAGCTACCGGAGCAACGGGAACAGGAACGACAGGAGCCACTGGTGCAACGGGTCTTACTGGGGTAACCGGTGCGACCGGCGCAACCGGAACTGGAACAACCGGGGACACAGGTGCAACGGGTCTTACAGGAGTAACTGGCGTGACAGGAGCAACGGGAACAGGAACGACTGGAGCTACTGGTGCAACGGGCTTAACTGGGGTTACCGGTACGACAGGATCAACGGGAACGGGAATAACCGGAGCGACCGGCGCGACGGGTTCAACTGGGGTAACTGGTGCGACAGGGGCAACCGGAACCGGAACGACTGGAGCCACAGGTGCAACGGGTCTTACTGGGGTCACCGGTACGACAGGTGCAACCGGAACTGGAACAACCGGAGCTACCGGAGCAACCGGGCTTACTGGAGTAACTGGTGTGACAGGCGCCACCGGAACAGGAGCAACCGGAGCCACTGGTGCGACGGGTGTAACTGGAGCGACAGGTGCAACAGGAACAGGAACAACTGGAGCGACAGGTGAAACGGGCTTAACTGGGGTAACTGGAGTGACAGGGGCAACGGGAACAGGAACAACGGGAGCTACTGGTGGGACGGGATCTACGGGTGTAACCGGTCTGACAGGTGCCACCGGAACGGGAACGACCGGCGCCACTGGTGCAACAGGGCTTACTGGGGTCACCGGTACGACAGGACCAACGGGAATAACAGGAACCACCGGCGCGACAGGATCTACTGGGGTAACAGGTGCGACAGGAGCAACCGGAACTGGAACAACCGGGGACACAGGTGCAACGGGTCTTACAGGAGTAACTGGCGTGACAGGAGCAACCGGAACTGGAACAACCGGGGACACAGGTGCAACGGGTCTTACAGGAGTAACTGGCGTGACAGGAGCAACGGGAACAGGAACGACTGGAGCTACTGGTGCAACGGGACTTACTGGGGTAACAGGTGTGACAGGAGCAACGGGAACAGGAACGACTGGAGCTACTGGTGCAACGGGACTTACTGGGGTAACAGGTGTGACAGGTGCAACCGGAATAGGAACAACCGGAGCTATAGGAGCAACGGGTCTTACCGGGGTAACTGGTGTGACAGGGGCAACGGGAACCGGAATAACTGGAGCCACAGGTGCAACGGGTCTTACTGGAGTAACTGGAGCCACGGGAGCGACAGGATTTACTGGCGTGACAGGGGTAACGGGAACAACAGGAACCACCGGCGCCACAGGATCTACTGGGGTAACAGGTGTGACAGGTGCCACCGGAATAGGAACAACCGGAGCCACTGGTGCAACGGGGCTTACTGGTGTGACAGGCGCAACCGGAAGCGGAACAACTGGAGCTACTGGTGCGACGGGATCAACAGGAATAACCGGTGTGACAGGCGCCACCGGAACAGGAGCAACTGGGGCCACAGGCGCAACTGGTTCAACGGGTGTAACTGGTGTGACAGGTGCAACAGGGACCGGGGCTACTGGAGCCACAGGCGCGACTGGTTCAACGGGTGTAACTGGTGCTACAGGCGCAACGGGATCTACGGGTGTAACCGGAGTTACCGGCGCAACCGGAACGGGAACAACCGGAGCAACGGGGCTTACTGGAGTATCTGGTGTAACAGGGGCAACGGGAACCGGAACAACAGGAGCCACGGGAGCCACAGGATTTACTGGCGTGACAGGTGCAACAGGGACCGGGGCTACTGGAGCCACAGGCGCGGCTGGTTCAACGGGTGTAACTGGTGCTACAGGCGTAACGGGTATCGGAACAACTGGAGCTACTGGTGCGACGGGATCTACGGGTGTAACCGGAGTTACCGGCGCAAACGGAACGGGAACAACCGGAGCAACGGGGATTACTGGAGTAACTGGTGTGACAGGGGCAACGGGAACGGGAACAACTGGAGCCACAGGCGCGACGGGTTTAACAGGTGTAACTGGTGTGACAGGTGCAACAGGAACCGGAGCAACTGGAGCCACCGGTGCAACGGGTCTTACTGGGGTAACAGGTGCGACAGGGGCAACGGGAACGGGAACAACAGGAGCCACCGGTGCAACGGGTCTTACTGGAGTAACTGGTGTGACAGGTGCAACAGGAACCGGAGCAACTGGAGCCACCGGTGCAACGGGTCTTACTGGGGTAACAGGTGCGACAGGGGCAACGGGAACGGGAACAACAGGAGCCACCGGTGCAACGGGTCTTACTGGAGTAACAGGTGCGACAGGTGCAACAGGAACCGGAGCAACTGGAGCCACCGGTGCAACTGGAGCCACCGGTGCAACGGGTTTTACTGGAGTAACAGGAGTGACAGGAGCAACGGGAACAGGAACAACTGGAGTCACTGGTGAAGTGCACCCCTTAGAATAGACATTGGAAAAACCCCTAGGTTTAACCGATGAAATTCTAGGGGGTGCATTTTTTATGGCGATAAAGGGACAAAAGTTTAATACATATTCGGAGAAAATTAAAAAAGAGGCCATTCGTCTACATATTGTTGAAGGATGGACTTATCGAAAGATTAATGAACATTTGGGGATTCATGACCCGGGACGAATGAAGAGATGGATGCGGAAATACCGGGAGCAAGGCGAGTTCGGACTGATGGATCAGCGAGGTCGTCGAAAAGAATACATGGATCAAGACCGCTATGTGCAAAACCTGAAACGGGAGAATGAGTTGCTAAAAAAGTGCTTGGTAATCTGGAAGGAGGAAGCAAACAAGAGAGATTTCAGATCATGGAAAAAGTAGCGGCTTACGGTGATATCCAGAGTCTATGCCATGTGTTTGGCGTGTCCCGGAGTGGGTTTTATGCCTATGTAAAACGTAAACGAATTGATCGCGATGCAAAGGCGAAGAAACAGGTGCTTCAAACGTATCAACGATATGAAGGCAAATATGGTTATCGACAGATCCAGTTGTTCCTTTGGCAAGATCAAGGGATTTGGATGAATCACAAAAAGGTGCTCCGCCTGATGCAAATGCTCGGTATTCAATCTCGAATCCGTCGTAAACGACGCTCCAGCAGCTCGTATGCACCTGCGCAGCGTGTAGCAGAGAATCTCTTGAAGCGCGACTTCCGTGCGGAAAAGCCAAATCAGAAATGGGTAACCGACATTACCCAGTATCGTGTGGGCGAGCGCTGGGTTTATCTTTCAGCCATAAAGGATCTGTTTAATAACGAAATTGTGGCTTACGAAATAGGCGAACGCAACGACAATGAACTGGTGCTCCGCACATTTAGCAAGGCGTTTGTGAAGCAAAAAGACATGACCGGACTGGTCGTTCACAGCGACCAAGGATTCCAGTACACGTCTCATGCTTACCACGACATGCTGCCAAAGGTTGGCGCCCGGATCAGCATGTCTCGCCGAGGAAATTGTTATGACAATGCCTCTATGGAGAGTTTCTTCTCGCATCTCAAAACGGAAGGACTCTATCCTTATCATATCCGAACGGTTGCTGAAGCACAAAGCAAAATCGAAATATATATCCGTTTTTACAACCGAAAACGGCCACAACGAAAACTAAAAAAACTGACGCCGGTAGAGTACCGACGCCAGTTTGCAGCCTAGGGTCTTTTTATAATGTCTACAAAATGGGGTCTTGACCACTGGTGCAACAGGGCTTATTGGAGTAACTGGTGCGACAGGGGCAACTGGAACAGGAGCTACGGGAGCCACGGGTGCAACGGGTCTTACTGGAGTAACAGGAGTGACAGGAACAACCGGAACAGGAACGACTGGGGCTACTGGTGCGACGGGTTCAACTGGTATAACCGGAGCCACAGGATTTACTGGAGTGACAGGTGCAACGGGCTTAACTGGGGTAACAGGAGTGACAGGATCAACCGGAACGGGAATAACCGGAGCGACCGGCGCGACGGGTTCAACTGGGGTAACTGGTGCGACAGGGGCAACCGGAACAGGAACGACTGGAGCTACTGGTGCAACAGGGCTTACTGGAGCAACTGGTGCGACAGGTGCCACCGGAACTGGAACAACCGGAGCCACTGGGGCAACGGGGCTTACTGGAGTAACTGGAGCCACGGGAGCGACAGGATTTACTGGCGTGACAGGGGTAACGGGAACAACAGGAACCACCGGCGCCACCGGAATAGGAACAACTGGAATCACTGGTGCAACGGGCTTAACTGGGGTAACAGGAGTGACAGGATCAACCGGAACGGGAATAACCGGAGCGACCGGCGCGACGGGTTCAACTGGGGTAACTGGTGCGACAGGGGCAACCGGAACAGGAGCTACGGGAGCTACCGGAGCAACGGGACTTACTGGAGTAACTGGTGTGACAGGAGCAACCGGAACAGGAACGACTGGAGCTACTGGTGCAACAGGGCTTACTGGAGTAACTGGTGCGACAGGTGCCACCGGAACTGGAACAACCGGAGCCACTGGGGCAACGGGGCTTACTGGAGTAACTGGAGCCACGGGGGCGACAGGATTTACTGGCGTGACAGGGGTAACGGGAACAACAGGAACCACCGGCGCCACCGGAATAGGAACAACTGGAATCACTGGTGCAACGGGTCTTACTGGGGTAACAGGGGCGACCGGTGCAACGGGAACGGGAACAACAGGAGCCACAGGTGCAACGGGTCTTACTGGAGTAACTGGTGGAACAGGTGCTACCGGAACGGGAACAACAGGAACCACCGGCGCGACAGGATCTACTGGGGTAACAGGTGTTACAGGCGCAACCGGAACCGGAGCTACGGGAGCCACTGGTGCAACGGGACTTACTGGAGTAACTGGTGCGACAGGTGCCACCGGAACTGGAACAACCGGAACCACTGGGGCAACGGGTCTTACTGGAGTAACTGGAGCCACGGGAGCGACAGGATTTACTGGCGTGACAGGTGCAACGGGTTCAACTGGGGTCACCGGTACGACAGGATCAACCGGAACGGGAATAACCGGAGCGACCGGCGCGACGGGTTCAACTGGGGTAACTGGTGCGACAGGTGCAACCGGAACCGGAGCTACGGGAGCCACTGGTGCAACGGGACTTACTGGAGTAACAGGAGTGACAGGAGCAACCGGAACGGGAACAACCGGAGCTACCGGAGCAACGGGACTTACTGGAGTAACTGGTGTGACAGGTGCCACCGGAACAGGAACGACTGGGGCTACTGGTGCAACAGGGCTTACTGGTGTAACTGGTGCGACAGGTGCCACCGGAACGGGAACAATTGGAGCTACTGGTGCGACGGGTTCAACTGGTATAACCGGAGCCACGGGGCTTACCGGGGTGACGGGTACTGGAATCACGGGAGCCACGGGAGCCACAGGATTTACTGGCGTGACAGGTGCAACGGGCTTAACTGGGGTCACCGGTACGACAGGATCAACCGGAACGGGAATAACCGGAGCGACCGGCGCGACGGGTTCAACTGGGGTAACTGGTGCGACAGGGGCAACCGGAACCGGAGCTACGGGAGCCACTGGTGTAACGGGCATTACTGGGGTAACTGGTGTGACAGGTGCAACGGGAACAGGAACAACCGGAATCACTGGTGCAACGGGGCTTACTGGAGTAACTGGTGTTACAGGGGCAACCGGAACCGGAGCTACGGGAGCCACTGGTGCAACGGGCATTACTGGGGTAACTGGTGTGACAGGTGCAACGGGAACAGGAACAACCGGAATCACTGGTGCAACGGGGCTTACTGGAGTAACTGGTGTTACAGGCGCAACCGGAACAGGAGCTACGGGAGCCACGGGTGCAACGGGCATTACTGGGGTAACTGGTGTGACAGGTGCAACGGGAACAGGAACAACCGGAGCTACCGGAGCAACTGGTCTTACCGGTGTAACTGGAGCTACAGGTGCAACGGGCTTAACTGGGGTCACCGGTACGACAGGATCAACGGGAACAACCGGAGCCACGGGAGCAACGGGTCTTACTGGAGTAACTGGTGCAACAGGCGCAACCGGAACCGGAACTACGGGAGCCACAGGTGCAACGGGTCTTACTGGAGCCACAGGCGCGACGGGTTTAACAGGTATAACTGGTGCAACAGGTGCTACCGGAACGGGAACAACAGGAACCACCGGCGCGACAGGATCTACTGGGGTAACAGGTGTTACAGGCGCAACCGGAACCGGAGCTACGGGAGCCACTGGTGCAACGGGGATTACTGGGGTAGCTGGTGCGACAGGTGCAACCGGAACGGGAACAACCGGAGCTACCGGAGCAACGGGACTTACTGGAGTAACTGGTGCGACAGGTGCCACCGGAACTGGAACAACCGGAGCCACTGGGGCAACGGGGCTTACTGGAGTAACTGGAGCCACGGGAGCGACAGGATTTACTGGCGTGACAGGTGCAACGGGTTCAACTGGGGTAACAGGTGTGACAGGTGCCACCGGAACCGGGACAACTGGAGCCACTGGTGCGACGGGTGTAACTGGAGTGACAGGCGCAACCGGAACAGGAACAACTGGAGCTACAGGTGCAACGGGCTTAACTGGGGTAACTGGAGTGACAGGTGCAACAGGAACGGGAGCTACAGGGGCTACTGGAGCCACGGGGCTTACTGGGGTAACCGGTACGACAGGAGCCACCGGAACCGGGACAACTGGAGCCACAGGTGCAACGGGCTTAACTGGGGTCACCGGTACGACAGGACCAACGGGAACAACAGGAACCACCGGCGCGACAGGATCTACTGGGGTAACAGGTGTGACAGGTGCCACCGGAATAGGAACAACCGGAGCCACGGGTTCAACGGGTGTAACTGGTGCTACAGGCGCAACGGGTACAGGAACAACTGGAGCTACTGGTGCGACGGGATCTACGGGTGTAACCGGAGTTACCGGCGCAACCGGAACGGGAACAACCGGAGCAACGGGGCTTACCGGGGTAACGGGTGTGACAGGTGCAACGGGAACCGGAACAACTGGAGCCACAGGCGCGACGGGTTTAACAGGTGTAACTGGTGTGACAGGTGCAACAGGAACAGGAGCAACTGGAGCCACTGGTGCAACAGGACTTACTGGAGTAACAGGTGCGACAGGAGCAACGGGAACAGGAGCTACGGGAGCTACAGGTGCAACGGGGCCTACTGGTGTAACTGGTGTGACAGGTGCAACGGGAACAGGAACGACTGGAGCTACCGGAGCAACAGGACTTACGGGTGAAACAGGTGCGACAGGAGCCACGGGAACGGGAACAACGGGAACAACCGGCGCCACAGGATTTACTGGTGTAACCGGAGTGACAGGTGCAACGGGAACAGGTATAACCGGATCCACAGGCGCGACAGGATCTACTGGGGTAACAGGTGTGACGGGCGCAACCGGAACCGGAGCCACTGGCGCGACGGGTTCAACGGGTGTAACGAGTGCAACTGGTGCGACAGGTGCAACGGGAACGGGAACAACAGGCGCAACTGGGGCTACCGGGGCGACTGGAGTTACTGGATCCACGGGAGCCACAGGGGCTACGGGTGCATCAGGGCCCAATCTAGCTGCACAAGGATTTTCTGCATTTTTGGCTAACCTATCAACAACAACCAGTGCACAGTTAACCAACTGGAGTACAGCAAGTCCTTACTATGGTAATGCAAATTTTAATGCAACTACAGGCAATTACACGGCGCCGAATACGGGGACCTACTCGATTGTGGCAACAATCAATTTTTCTACAACTGCCGCAATCGCCATCTCATTGGGTGCTGGGGTCAATCCAGCGTTTCTGGTGCAAAGAACCTCCCCCACTACGACTACATTGGTCAATGGACTATTGCCAATCCTGAATATCAGCGTAACGCTACTTACGTTGCGGGCAGTTCTTGGTAGTGGAGCCGTAACGCTAGCGGCGCAGGTTACGCTGAATGCAGGCGATGTGATTGGGTTGTTTTACGCAGCGAATGGATTAACGATTACTCTGAACTTGGGGATTGGAGCAACGAACGGTATTGTATGGTCAGTACACGAATTGACATGAGGTATTCATTCTTCAGCACCCCACCTATTTAAAAATAAGACAACACGAAAACAGATCCGGGTTGGATCTATCGTTAATATCCAACCTGATCTGTTTTTTTACATACAGGACGAAGTCGTTAAAATTTGGTTTCGTTATGGTTAACAAGCATGTTAGATATTTTTAGGTCTGATGACAAGAAATCTGTCGTGATATTCAAAAAAATGACCCTAACTCATATAATAACGCTAATCCTAACGAAAATGATGTAAGGGATTGAGACGGAATCGACGTCCTTATCCATATAGTAAATGAATTAGGCTGCTTTGAACTTACAGAATATCCATTAACAAAATAAATTATTACACCAACATAACATTAAACGAGCGGTTCGTAGAAGTATACGAGTGGACGTTGAAAGGGTTGAGAAATGATGAGCCTTGAAACATTAAACCAACGAGTACAAGATGATCTGGCTTATCTCGCATATGGAGGTGCGGATTGGATTCGCCCACGCGAACATGACGAAGGCCATATCTATGATGTCGTAATTGTAGGTGGTGGGCAGAGCGGTTTGGGGGCTGCTTTTGGTTTCCTGCGTGAGCGGATATCCAACATTCTGGTTATTGATGAAAATGCCGCAGGGTTGGAGGGACCTTGGGAAACTTACGCGCGTATGGTCACGTTACGTACACCAAAACACCTGACTTCCATTGATCTCGGTATTCCTTCGCTGACGTTTCGAGCATGGTGGGAGGCGCAAGCGGGTCCTTCGGGATGGGATGAGGTTGATAAAATTCCGCGCAGCGAATGGATGAACTATCTGCGCTGGTACAGGCAAGTGCTTAATCTGCCTGTCATGAATGAAGTGAAATTGAGACTGATTGAACCTGCAGATGGAGGCATACATCAGTTGCACATTACAGGTGCGGGGGCTCCAAGTAATATGTTGCTGGCACGAAAGGTTGTCTTGGCTACGGGCATCCAGGGTGGGGGGGAGTGGCATGTACCACCTCTGATCGCTGAGAAAGTACCTAGGCATCTGTACGCTCACACGTCGGAGCTGATTGATTTTGAACGGTTACGAGGAAAAAGGATTGCCATACTTGGCGGCGGAGCTTCAGCCTTTGATAATGCCAACTTTGCACTAGCCACAGGCGTGGCTGAAGCTCACGTATTTGTACGACGGGAACAATTGCCGAGCATTAACCCGATTCGTCAGATGGAGCAATCCGGTATGATCGAAAGGTTTCACGTATTGCCGGACGAGGATAAGTACGCAACCATTTCCCACTTTTTCAAATACAATCAGCCACCAACCAACGATACCTTTAACCGGGCCGCTGCATGTCCAGGCTTCCAATTACATCTTCATGCGCCTTGGCTGGATATACAGATGAAGGATGGGAAAGCGGTAGTGACTACGCCACAGGGCCAGCACTCCTTTGATTTTCTGGTCATAAGTACGGGGATGGTGAGTGATCCGTCACTGCGTCCCGAGCTCAGAATGGTGGAAGCGCATATTGCTCGCTGGGCAGACCGGTTTCAAGCTCCGACGGTACAGAGGAATGCACTGCTTGACGCACATCCCTACCTAAGTCCCGGGTTTGCCATGACCAGCAGAGATGAGGAGGGGCAGGATAAGCTGCGTGGGTTGTTTGTCTTTAACTACTCTGCACTTGCAAGTTGCGGCCTCTCCGCCTCAGCAATATCGGGGACAAGAAATGCTGTGCCGAAGTTGGTTTCAGCTGTAGCCGATCAGCTTTTCCTGGATGACCGGGAACAGATCTTGGAGCAATTTTTTAAGTATAACGAACAGGAATTTACCGCGAGTTGGGTGAAAAGTGAAGTTGGAATCTGAGTATTCAAAATAACCGTACAGCAGGGTAAGGTGCTGTACGGTTTTCCTTTTCTTAAAGTTACATTTACGTGTGCTTATATAATGCTGTAAAATATCGAATTATACAGCGTTAAGGCAGGCGATAGATTATTGTGAGAATCATGGATTATGAGGGGTTCAGAACCCATTTGAAGAAAGCGTCACGCAAACGAAATGAACCCTTGATCAAAATTGTAGCTTTTCAGGAAAAGTATATGAAGATTGATGAGATCCAATATTATGATGTAGAGCAGAACTATATGAGTGTTCAGGCGTGTAATACGCTGTGGATGAACTTGAAAGATAAATCGTTCCGCAATCTGGTGTCCCATGATCTGAAGTATTTCCAAACCATGGACAACCTCGGCCGTCATTCATTGGAGAATCTAATTAAAGAACTGTACGACATGGCTGTTCCAATCCTGCTGGATTATGATCCAAGTGATTTTTATAGTTTGCAGCAGTTGTCTGAAATTCTGGTACTGGATGAGATGAAGCTAGTAGAGAAATTGGAGATGGGGCGTTTCAAGGGTGCATTTATTAATGAAGAAGGAAGTTGGGTAAAACCCAAACCAGACAGGGCTGAGCTATTCTTATAATTAAAAAAAGAAACTCGTGTCAATTTCATAATGACTGATTATCCATTCTGCAATGGTACGCCGAATACGGCACATTGCAGTTTTTTTCATTAATGAATCTGTCTACGAAGAAGTCTCAGCCGTTTCGTTTCACGACGAAAGAGTCTCCGCTTGGTCCCGGTGTTCCTGGAATGGAAACAACCTGTTTTTGCTGAATCATGATGCCTTTCTCTTTGACGATGAAGCCGGGGCAGCGACCGTTCAGGCGACAACAGTTGAAGGTTACAGGCGTGATTTTTGCCATCCGGGAGATGGTGTTTCCCAATGATGGAGCTTCTACAATCCATTCCGCGGATGATTGCTGGCCTGTATATTGCTGAACGGTGCGAAAAGTCCAATTTTGGGTCAGGTTATGAAGTGTGATACACCAGCGAGTTCGATTGATTCTGTAAATGGCCGCTCTCATCCGATCTCCCGGTGATACAGGAAAAGGGATGACCGTTTCAACGTCCGGAAGAATTTCCCACCAGGCATAATAACTAGCTTGACCGTTAACCCAATCATGGCCTGTTCCAGTCTGAATGAGATTGGAATTCTCGTATCCATCAATTCCGATCCAGGCTGAGGAGTATGAGGACTTGGACGATGGTAAAACAAAGGGCACGTTCCATTCAGCCGAGATACGTCTGAATTCAGCTTTGTCACCCGCTCGGGCATAACCACTCCAGTTGGAGGAAATCCACCCTAAGCGTAGTGAAGAATTTGTTTTGCCTGTATGAGGTATACAGGGTTTTCGGAGTTTGTTTCGATTATTCGCCATACGGCCACCTCCCATGTGAAAATAGAGACGAAATCATTCGTTCGATATTATCAAATGCATGGAAGACGAAAGAGGACATGGACAATCTGAGAAAGAAATAAGGTTTGAATGATTTTGAACGATATTTAGGGTTGAATGCGATGTTTGATGTCTATAAAATGGCGAATGTTGATGGTTTTTGAATGTTTTTAAATTAATTTGAATGAAAGTGATTGTTTTTTGAGGAATTTATGTTACTATAAAAGCAGTTGGAGGAATGAAAATGCTAACTGAAGAACGATATGCTGCAATTATAGAGCGCTTACACGAAAGAGGCATTGTGAAACTGCAAGAGCTCGTCGATGTGCTGGGTGCTTCTGAATCAACGATACGGCGTGATTTAATTGACCTGGAGAGCCGTCAGATGCTGAAACGCATACATGGTGGTGCTGCTCTAGTGAATGAAAAGACGCCGGAACCCGGTATGGAAGAAAAAACGTTCAAAAACATTCAACAGAAAACGGCGATTGCTCGTTTAGCTGCGCAGGAGATCAACAATGGTGAATGTATCTATCTGGATGCAGGGACGACGACATTAGCCATGATTCCCTATATTGAGGCCAAGGACGTTACGGTAGTGACGAACGGACTTTCTCATGTAGAAGCGCTGGTAAGTAAACGAATACGCAGCTATCTGCTTGGCGGAATGATGAAAATCCACACCAAAGCCGTGATTGGCAGTATCGCATTACAGAACATGGACAACTTCCGTTTTGATAAATGTTTTATCGGAACCAACGGAGTGGATGCCGAAATGGGGTATACAACTCCCGATCCGGAGGAAGCCTTGATTAAAAGACGTGCACATCAATTGTCCGGGAAATCTTACGTGCTGGCTGATTCCAGCAAAATTGGGGAAATTACTTTTGCCAAACTGTTTGACCTTGAGGAGGCAGACTTGATCACAGAACGTATGCCGGAACACTGGCGCTCTGTAATCGCCCAGAAAACTAAAATAATTGAGGGATAGCCATGATATATACCGTAACACTTAATCCTTCCATTGATTACATCGTGGAAGTGGATGATCTGAAGCTTGGTGATTTGAATCGTATGAATCGGGACCTGAAACTTCCTGGAGGCAAAGGCATTAACGTATCGCGAGTGCTTAATCAACTGGGAGCCAAAAACACTGCACTCGGATTTCTGGGAGGGTTCACAGGCCGTTTCATTAATGACAAATTGCAGGAAGACAAGATTCTGACGGACTTCGTTACCATCGCAGATGATACCCGAATTAACATCAAGCTGAAGCATGGGGAAGAGACAGAGATTAACGGACTGGGACCAGCCATTCGACCAGAGGAAGCAGCGGGGTTGCTTAACAAGTTATCCGCATTGCAAAAAGGAGATATCGTCATTCTTTCGGGAAGTGTACCGCCTTCACTGGGAACTGATTTCTATGATCGTCTGATCAATGTGTGCAAACAAACGAGTGCCGATTTTGTAATCGATACGACAGGCCCCGCTTTAATGGATGCTTTGGTGCATGAACCGCTGCTGGTGAAGCCGAACCATCACGAACTAGCTGAACTTTTCGGAGTAACCATTGACACTCAAGAGGAACTGGTGACTTATGGTCGCAAGCTTTTGGAAGCAGGTGCCAAACATGTGTTGATCTCCATGGCAGGAGAAGGAGCGCTGTTGATTACCAAAACAGATGTCTACCATGCGAGCGTTCCAAAAGGTGTCGTGAAAAACTCGGTTGGTGCTGGAGATTCCATGATCGGTGGATTCGTAGGTACATTTGGATTAAACGAAGACCTGCTTGAAGCGTTCCGAACGGGGGTTGCTTCGGGTAGTGCAACGGCTTTCTCAGATGACCTGGCGGCTCGTGAACTCATCGAAGAGCTGCGTACTCAAGTCACCATAACCAAAATATAGTCCGTACAAAATGAATGGAATACAGGCCCCTTTTTAGAAGAGGGGATTCAGTTAATAGCAGATAACAGCGTAATAAGTACAATTATAAGTCGGTCTGTATCACGCAGGCTGACTGAATTTAAGGGAGTGTACCAGAATGAGAATAACAGACCTGATGATCCAGGGAACGATGATCATGGACCTGCAAGCCACGACGAAAGAAGAGGCTATTGATGAACTCATTGCAAGTTTAAACCGTAGCGGACGTATTAATGATCCGGTTCTGTTTAAGGAAATGATTTATAAACGCGAAGCGGAATCCAGCACGGGGATTGGTGGCGGTATTGCCATGCCTCATGCCAAAACAACAGCAGTAAATGAACCAACAGTTGTATTTGCCAAGAGTCGGAAAGGACTTGATTTTGAAGCGCTTGATGATGAACCGGCTCATATATTCTTCATGATTGCAGCTCCAGAGGGGGCGGCCAATACACATCTTCGTACACTTGCAGCTCTTTCCAGGCTGTTGATTGATAGCGATTTCATCTCGCAGCTAATGAGCACGGACACTCCTGGAGAAGTGACTGCATTATTCGATGCGAAACAGGCGGAAGAAGCGGAGAAAAAAGCTGCCAAAGAAAAAGCCGAAGCGGAGAAAGCAGCAAATGTTGCAAATGGAACAAACGCTGTATCTGGCGCGGGCAATGCGAATGGACAGAAGCAGAATACATCAGGCCTTATTGTTGGTGATGCGGCATCTGAAGATTTTGTCGTTGCAGTAACCGCTTGCCCAACAGGTATTGCTCACACGTTCATGGCTGAAGACGCTCTCAAGAAGAAAGCACAGGAAATGGGCATTAATATCCGAGTAGAGACCAACGGTTCCGAAGGAGCACAGAACGTACTGACAGCTGATGAAATCGCTCGTGCCAAAGGGGTTATCATTGCGGCAGATAAAAATGTGGAAATGGCCCGCTTTGATGGCAAACCGGTATTACAAAGACCCGTAAGCGATGGCATTCGCAAATCCGAAGAACTGATTCGCAAAGCAGTTAACGGGGACGCTCCGATCTACCGAAGCCAAGGCGGCAACGGTGGGAAGGGTGAAGGAGAAAGCCAAGGCAAATTGAGCATGGGCAGCAAGATTTATAAAGATTTAATGAACGGGATCTCGCATATGCTTCCATTTGTTGTAGGTGGCGGGATTTTGCTCGCCATATCCTTCTTGTTTGAACAAATTGCGAGTCCGGACAATCCTATTGTGCAATTGTTGCAGACCATTGGTGGCGGGACCGGAGCGTTCCACTTCCTGATTCCTGTCCTTGCCGGTTTTATTGCGATGAGTATTGGTGATCGTCCGGCCCTGATGCCTGGTATGGTCGGTGGATTGATGGCTGTGAATTCGAACGCCGGTTTCCTTGGTGGTCTGGCTGCCGGTTTCCTGGCAGGTTACGTTGTAATTGGTCTGCGCAAACTATTTAAAGGACTGCCTAAAGCAATTGACGGATTGAAACCAATCCTGCTCTATCCTGTGTTCGGATTGCTTATCGTTGGTGCAATAAGTTTCTATGTCTTTGATCCAATCTTCGGTTCCCTTAACACATGGCTTGTAGATGCACTTGGAAACCTGGGTACAGGAAATGCTGTATTGCTTGGCTTGCTGCTTGGCGGCATGATGTCCATCGATATGGGTGGACCGTTTAACAAAGCGGCTTATACATTTGCTATCGGTGTATTCACATCCAGCGGCAATACAGATGGTGCTTGGATGGCAGCTGTTATGGCGGGGGGGATGGTACCGCCACTGGCGATTGCACTCGCTACAACGTTCTTCAAATCCAAATTTACGGAGCAAGAACGCAAATCAGGTTTGACGAATTACGTGCTCGGATTTTCCTTCATCACGGAAGGCGCCATTCCATTTGCTGCGGCTGACCCGCTGCGTGTTCTGACATCCTGTATTCTCGGTTCTGCTGTTGCAGGTGGACTGACTCAACTGTGGAGCATTAACGTACCTGCTCCGCATGGCGGAATCTTCGTTGCGGCACTGGCGAATCACGCATTACTCTTCCTGCTTGCTGTAGCAATCGGTGCAGTGATCTCCGGTCTGATCCTCGGCCTGTGGAAAAAATCACCGACCGTTGTGAAATAAGTCAAAGGGTAAAGTTTCCCTAAAAGTTTTAAACAATCTCTACCTCATAGTTTGTTTAAAATAACATGGCATCTTCTCAGTGAAATTCACTGGGGAGATGCTTTTTTATTTCGCTGCAGGTCATTCTGTGATAAGATAAATAATATCTAATTAATGAAACAACGTTTCATCTAATGAAACTATAAGGAGGGAACAGCATGTCTAATGATCAGATTAAAGGACAGGTACGCAAACAATTTGCGAAAAATGCGGAGAAATATGTGACTAGTGCCGGTCATGCCAAAGGGGATGATCTGGCATTGCTTGTGGCTTCATCTCAAGCAAGCTTGGATATGAAGGTGCTGGATATTGCCACTGGCGGAGGACATGTTGCCAATGCATTAGCTCCGCTTGTGGAGCAGGTTATCGCATTGGATTTAACGGATGAGATGTTACAAGTGGCTGAACATTTTATCCGGGGAAATGGGCACCAGAATGTGGATTTTGTTGCAGGAGATGCTGAACACGTCCCTTTCGAGGATGATTTCTTTGACCTTGTGACCTGTCGCATTGCTGCACACCATTTTCCAGACGTATCTTCCTTTGTATCCGAGGCGCTTCGAGTAATGAAACCTGGTGGCAGACTGTTATTAATTGATAATGTGGCACCTGAACGTGATGAGAATGACCAATTTTACAATGAAATCGAGAAGTGGCGTGATGGAAGTCATGTTCGGGCATGGCGTAAGACGGAATGGATTCGGATGTTGGAGCTTGCCGGATTTCGAATGGAAGCGATGGTTTCCTTTGAGAAACACTTTATATTTGAAGACTGGTGCAATAGGGCTGGACTCCCGGAGTCGGAAAGTAGAGAGCTTGAAGCAAGCATGCTGAGCGCGCCATCTGTGATTAAGAAGTATTTCAATTTTGAAGTGACGCATTCTGGCAGACTCGTTAGCTTCAAAGGAGAAAGTGTATATATTCAGGCGGTAAAAGGAAAATAAGGTTTCGCTATTATTAATTAATTCGTTTAAGTGAACAAAAGCAAAAGCAAAAAAGGCAGAGGGCCCGCGTAAGGGACATCTGCCTTTTTAGATCGTCGTCACATAATCAAGGTTTCAGTATAACTTTGGTACACTCGTCTTCGTGTTCGTAGAAAATCCGGTAAGCTTCCTTCGCATTCTCCAGCGCAATGCGGTGAGAGATGATCTCGGTAGGGTCGAATTCGCCAGCCGTGATTTTGCGGAAAAGCTCCGGCATATAGTGAATAACAGGGGCTTGTCCCATTCTCAGGTTAATGTTTCGTTCAAACAGATTGCCTAGGGGGAACATGTTATAGGTCGAGCCATAAACACCCGTCAGTTGCATCGTCCCGAATTTGCGCACAGCCTTGATACCGATCTCAATTGCACTTAATGTACCGCCTTGAATTTTCAGCTTCTGTCCAATTTCCTCCAAAGTGGATTTCTTGCCATCCATGCCTACACAGTCGATGACAACATCCGCTCCGCCTTGGGTTATTTCGCGAATATGTTTACCCATATCATCGTAATCTTCAAAATTAAATACTTCGGAATTATTCATTCGTTTGGCTTTGTCCAGTCGATACGGAAGACGATCCACAGCAATGACTCGCTTGGCACCTTTCATCCAGGCGAATTTTTGTGCCATCAGGCCAATCGGCCCGCTGCCAAGCACAGTTACAGTGTCTCCCGGCTTCACCCCGGCGTTCTCAACACTCCAGTACGCAGTAGGGAGCACATCGGACAGGAATAACAGAGCTTCATCCTCCAGCTCACATGATTCGGGAATCACAAAGGGCATGAAATTTCCATATGGAACACGCAAAAATTCAGCCTGACCGCCAGGATAATTGCCGTACCGTTCCGTGAAGCCAAAATAACCACCAGTATGAATCTCCGGATTACGGTTTGAGTTATCGCACTGGCTCTCCATATCGTAATTGCAATAAAAGCATTCGCGCCGCAGGAGATGTTAAAAGGCAACACCACACGATCTCCTTTTTTTACTCGCGTTACCTCAGGTCCTACTTCCTCAACAATGCCCATCGGCTCATGGCCGATGACATAATCCTTCTGGGCTGGTAGAGCTCCCTGATAAATATGAAGATCTGATCCACATATAGCTGTAGAAGTAATACGTACGATGATGTCATCCTTTTGCTGCAATTCCGGATCTTCGACCTCTTTTACTTGAATATCCTTGGTACCTTGAAACGTAACAGCTTTCATCTTCATATTCCTCCTAGATGTATTCCTATTAAACAACAGGCCATTTTTCTTTACGCAATGCTTGAAGCAGTTCGGGGGAAGCGTTCAGGTTGTCACGCACTAGCTCTTCCGGGGTTAGTGCCATCCATTGATTCAGGGAGATATCCTCAAAGCGGTCACTTCTAAACATCTCCAAAAACCATAACGTATCGGTGCCAGTATTCTGAATATAATGCCCCATGGCTACAGGAACGTATCCGACATCTCCAGCCCGATAGTCGAATGTGCGTGCAATGCCATTCCCTCCAAAAACAGTCATTCTTCCTTGCCCGGTCAAATAGTATTGCCATTCATCCGCATTGGGATGCCAGTGAAGTTCGCGCATACCTCCAGGCTTGATTTCCACGAGTGCTGCGGCAACGGTTGTTGAGATCGGAAAGTTGGTGGAGTCCACAATGCGCACACTGCCTCCCGGTGTAACGATCGGTTTCTGGGCTAATAGCCGATGTTTGAAGGAGAGCGGAACCGTGCCATAGGGGGACTGCACTTCCTGACTTGCGAGGGAACCAGGGACCTGATCCTGAAAAATGTAAACCTGTTCTGTTGGCATGGATTGGAATGCGGATTCGGGTACGCCAAAATTGACGGACAACACTTCCGGTGGCGTATGCGCAAACCAATCAGAGATGGATAATGTATTCAAATCGGAGAAGGACCCGTCATCAAATACAAGCAAAAACTCACACCCATCGGCCAGGCCCTGAATGGAATGGGGCAGACCTTTTGGGAAAAACCACAGATCTCCCGGTCCCACATCTGCAATAAAATTACGACCTTGCTGATCCACAGAAGTAATCCTTGCTGTGCCCCAGATCATATACGCCCATTCCGATTGCTGATGCCAGTGCAATTCCCTTACACCTCCAGGTGTAAGGCTCATATTCACACCAGCTAGTGTCGTAGCGATGGGCAGATCCCGTACTGTAATTTCGCGGGACCAACCGCCATGGTTCAACTGCATATGTGTATCGGAAAAAGACATTCTCAGGTTGGGTAATAAGCCGTTGTCGGTTACCGGAGGTACCAGCATATCCGGATTTTGTAGATCTCTCATCATATCCCGAGGCCCCAGATCCGGACCTCCGGCACCGTCTTTTCGTATCGGCTGCGGTATAATTAATGGCTTGCCATTGTTGTTGTTTTCATTTTTCATATGCAGATTCCTCCAGTTCATCACTTCGTCCCATGACAGATGTCAGTATAGTGAAGATTATGAACCAGAGCCTGGCAATTATGAGGGACGGGAATAATCTGCGTTGGCGAAGTGGAAAATAACGTGAAAATTCACGATAGGTGGTGAGAGGAATGCGTAAACGTTTCAGGTTATTGCTTTACATCTGTTTCATTGTTGGGACTGTCGCTTCTTCAATCGCTGCGAGGCCACTGGAGGTTCTGGCCAGTCCGGATGACATAAGGAAAGACAATGCAGCTTCTTCACAGGAACAGTTGGCTTATTCGCTTGGGGTTCAGGCTTACATATACGGCTATCCGCTGGTATTTATGGAACAAACGAGACAGATGGCTCTGAAAACAAGAGCCCCACTCAATCAGTTTTATTACTCCAGCATGCTGGCTTCTCCGCAATATCACGATATTGTAACTCCTAACAGCAATACGCTTTATTTTAGTGCCTGGCTGGATCTCTCCAAAGGTCCGGTGATATTGAACGTTCCGGCCAACACGGATGACCGTTATTACACCGTTCAAATGCTCGATGCATATACCAATACATTCAGGAATGTGTCCAATCGTACGACCGGAAACAAGGCAGGGCATGTCACCATCGTTGGACCCGGTAGAAGCAGTGATATAACTAAAGCATCTATCCAGACGCCAACGCCAACCGTTTGGCTGCTCGGACGTGTGGAAGTGAATGGTAAAGAGGATCTGAACCGTGCAGTTGCTTTCGAGAAACAATTCACCCTGTCAACGCCAACCAGTAATCCTTCCAGTGGCATAACAGACGGTTCGTCTTCGAATCAGATGTCTTCCATGAAGAACGACCCGTTTGCTTTCTATAAAATCATGACGGAACAGATTCGGCAAAATCCTCCGCCCGCCTGTGATGTAGTTCTGCTGGATCAGTTCAAGCTAATCGGCATTGATCCTGCCAAGGGATTTGAATCAGCTGATCTGAATGCTGCCACGAAAGCCGGACTGTTGCGTGCCACAAAGGATGCGCAACGTATTATTGCAAATTCAGTCAAGTCGATTCCGACCACCAATGGATGGTATATCGGCCATGATATTGGAACCTATGGTACCCAATTTCTGCTGCGGGCTGTCGTTGCATATTCCGGTTTGGGAGCCAATGTCCCGGAGGAAGAGCTATATGCACGTGCATTTGTAGATCAAAATGGAGAAAAGCTGCATGGCAAGCAACGTTATGTGTTGCATTTTAATAAGAATGATCTTCCGCAGGTGACCGGATTTTGGTCTCTCACCCTGTATGGCTCGGATTTTTATCTGGTCGATAATGCCATTGGCAGATATTCGATTGGGGATTTGACGAAAGGTTTGCTGTACAATCCTGACGGTTCACTGGACCTTTATATCCAGAAATCTGCTCCTGAAGGGAAGGAATCGAATTGGCTTCCTGCACCACCAGGAGACTTCAATTTGGTGCTGAGGATGTTTGCTCCGAAACCATCCATGCTGGAAGGGGAATATGAAGTACCTCCGGTCGCTCGGATACAATAGGATGCCTGGATACCATACATGTAAGGAGTAAAATGAATCCAAAGGAACAACAAAAAGACGTGACCGACACGCTCGGTCCCGTCTTTTTGGATGAGTACAGAAGAAAGCTCAAACACTTTTTTTGCTTACGGGATCGGTCTTGGAGTCAAGCTGCAAAAATTCATGCTCATAAATTTCATGCACTCTGTTCAGAATGGCTGGGCCTTGCTCCGTAAACCGGAGATTAGTGGGTTTGTTTTTCATCAGGAACGTACCGGATGTAAGTTTGGTTTGCGCAATGGCGTTATAAAGCAGAGAAGCTCCGTGACTTGGATGTGGGAAGAACAGCTTCATGATTGGTTTGATATAAAAGGGCAGTCCAGATGTTTTATTACCTCTGAGTGTATTGTTGCCTCCGGGGTCCACGCTGAGTAACCGAATTCCTTTAGCCGTAGGGGTAGAAGCAGCTTCGCGTGTCCATAAAGACAGTGCGAGCTTCGAAGTTGCATAAGGACCAAACAACTTTTTGAACTCTGCTGGATGTTCTAGGACGTCCAGGTTAAACTGTTTAACCATATTAAACGCACTGGTGGATGTATTAATAACGGTTTTCAAGGTGCTTTTGTGAAGAAGATCCTGTAGTTCCATATAAACGATGTACGGCACCACGGTCTGTAATTCAAAGTGCATTTCATGTCCCTGATCGGATAAACGAAGATCGTAACCGCTGCCCCCGGCATTATTGAACAACACATCGATGGTATCCGTTTCGGATTTAATCTGATTCAGTGCTTTTCTCAGACTATCGTACTGAGTAAGATTAGCTTGAACCCAACGGAGCTGGCCGGAGCGCAATCCGTCCTGAATATCACTGTCTTCCTTTGGAAAAGCGGAACGGTTAAGGCCGATAACTTGCCAGCCTTCCGCTAACAAGGTGCGGGTCAGTTCAAGACCGATTCCCGAAGTTGATCCTGTAATTAAGGCTGTACGAAGTGTATGGTTTGAATTCATATAAATACCTCCTGAGTGAATGGTGTGACAAGGCCAATCTGTCTAATGCGCTCATTCTATAATTTGGAGTCGACTCCAAGTCAAGCGTACTCTTGGTTTATATTTTAATTTTTTGGATGCGGTATCTATGAACTCATAACAACCTTGACTTGGAGCTGACTCCAAGTTGTAAGATAGAGATCAATGAAGGCGGAGGAGGTCGACGATGATGAATGATACTGAAGTGTTCTCCATTAAAGAGACGTCAGAACAGGCCGGATTATCGGAAGATACCATTCGTTATTATGAGAAGATTGGACTTCTTCCCCGGGCTGAACGCAAGGCCAATCGCCATCGGGTATACCGTCCGGAGGATATCCAGACGATGAAGCTTATTACTTGTCTGAAAAAAACAGGTATGTCTCTGGAGGAGATGAAGCCTTATTTACAGATGTCGATAGATTCGGACCTGGAAGATTTCCCGGATGAGCGTGAAATGCTGCTGAACCATCGGAAAAAGATTGAAGCGCAGATTGCATCCTTGCAGCAGATCGTCGATTTTATCGATGAGAAGATGGAGAAGCGTAGCATGTTTCCGGATGAGTGCCCGATTACCGGGGAGAATCAGATGTCTGTATTTGAAAAGAAGAACATCTTCTCCTGAGCGCTGCTAGCCAGCGGAACCCAAAAACCACGTCATTATGACGTGGTTTTTTTGCTTATATTTAGCAGTCGATATGGAGTGTATGGCGAAGGCGCTTGATATCACTTTTGGGAGGAAGGCCATACATGCGGGCGTACTCCCGACTGAATTGGGAAGGACTCTCGTACCCAACCTGGAATGCAGCATCGGCTGCATCGGTTGAGCCTGCCAGCAGCATTCGCCGAGCCTCCTGCAATCGAATCTGTTTTTGATATTGCAGTGGGCTCATGGCGGTAATGGCTTTGAAATGATAATGCAATGAGGACGTACTCATGTTAATCATGGAAGCCAATTGTTCGATTCGCAGTGGATGGGCGTATTCTGATTGGATCACTTCAATGACTTGAGCGATGTGCTGTGCATGACTGTTCTGAACTGCAAACTGCCTGATGGAGTGTCCATGCTCATCCTGAATCAGGCGATATAGAACCTCGCGGATCATAAGCGGTGCAAGTATGGGAATGTCTTCAGGTGTATCCAGCAGTCGAACCAATCGAATTACGGATTCCAGAAGCGGAAGTTTGGTTGAACTTACAAACAACCCACGACGTGTTGAATTGTCGGGTTTGGTTTGTGTAAAAGGTGATTCCTGAATAAGATCAAAAATCTGACCTGAATCAAAATCAAGTCGCAGACAGAGATAGGGATGTTCTGTGGTAGCCTGTACAACTTGCCCTGAAATAGGCAAGTTTATGGAAGCAACCAAATACTGTGAAGAGTCATAGGTGTAGCCCTCCTGTCCGAGAATAACCAGTTTGGACCCTTGGGCCACAATGCACAAGGCGGGTTCGTGCACGGCATGAATGGGCTCTGAAACCTGGGAAGCACGGATCAAAGCAAGCGAAGGAATTGCTGTTAGATGAACCCCGTCTTCGTGGGTGAAACGGCTGATCAGACGGGCCAATTCCTGCTGCTGCTGAATAATAGCTGTATCCTGTTCCATTTTTGAAAGCATGGATTGCTGGCCCTCCTTTCCTCGTACTCGTTTAACTATTTTAGAATGTACTGGACGAATAGGCAAGAATACTGTGGGATTCTTCTATCGCACATAGACTGATCCCTTACATAATGAAGGCAAGCAATTGAATCTGTTGGCAATAGAAAGGAGTGTCGTGGAAATATGGTAGGCAATACATCAGGAGATAGACAAGAAGTGAAGCACTCGTATGTTGGGATGTGGGTGACGAAGGATGGGTACATCAGGCATGAACTTCTCCCTGACGGTCGCTATGATGAAGCACGGGGAAATAGGCAAAGTGCATATCAAGGTCGGTATGTAGTTGATGGAGACCGTATTGAATATGTGGATGATACTGGCTTTACTGCAGATGGAGATTTTAAGGAAGGCGTGCTTTACCATGCGGGCATGGTGTTGTACAGAGAAAATGAAAAATAAAATATCTAATAGGGAGAGAAATCAACATGTCTAATATAAAAGGGAAAGTCGTTGTGATCACTGGTGCAAGCAGCGGAATTGGGGAGGCAACGGCGCGTCTGTTAGCAGAGCAGGGAGCACATGTTGTCATTGGTGCAAGACGAGTAGAACGTCTAGAGGCGCTGGCGTCCTCCATTCGCTCGGAAGGTGGTTCAGTAGAATATCATACCCTTGATGTTACACAGCTGGAAGAAATGCAAACGATCGTAGAGCTTGCGCTCAATCGTTATGGACGTTTGGATGTGATTGTTAATAATGCGGGAGTCATGCCGCTATCGCCCCTTGAAGCACTAAAAGTGGACGAGTGGAATCGTATGATTGATGTTAACATTCGCGGTGTTCTACACGGCATTGCAGTTGGGCTGCCTGTTATGAAAGAGCAGGGTTCCGGCCAGTTTATTAATATCGCCTCCATCGGAGCTTATGCCGTGACACCAACCGCCGCGGTATATTGTGCAACCAAATACGCAGTCCGTGCGATCTCGGAGGGTCTGCGCCAGGAGGTAGGCGCAGATGTCCGCGTGACCCTTGTATCGCCAGGTGTGACTGAATCCGAACTTGCCGAATCCATCTCTGATGATGAAGCGCGCGAGCTCATGAAAGATTATCGGCGCATATCCATTCCGGCCACGGCTATTGCTCAGAGCATTCTGTACGCGATCAACCAGCCGGCTGAGGTGGATGTGAATGAAATCGTGGTGAGACCCACAGCAAGCATGGCTTAAATCTCGCTGTAAGACACTAAAGATGTCCACAACCATATGAATGGGTTGGGGCGTCTTTTTGTACCCTGAAAGAGAGCTCGTCTGGGTTGCAATATGGTATAGTATGTTCAAGTAACGCATCAGAGAGAGGGGAATAATGCATTGACGCTGCAACAGCTAAAATATGTGATTGAAGTCGCCACGCGTGGCTCGATGAATGAAGCCGCCAAGCGGCTGTTTATTTCCCAGCCCAGCCTGTCGAATGCCATTCGGGATCTGGAGCAGGAGCTGCGGATTACCATTTTTGAACGCACGAATAAAGGGATAACCTTGTCCAAAGAAGGCGTGGAATTTCTTAGTTATGCGCGCCAGGTAGTGGAGCAGGCGGAATTGCTGGAGAATCGTTATTTGAACGCGAAGCCGTCTCCGCAACATTTTTCCGTCTCCACACAGCACTACGCGTTTGCAGTAAATGCCTTCGTGAAGCTGGTGCAAGAGTATGGACAGGATGAATATGAACTGGCTCTGCGGGAGACGAAAACGTATGAGATTATCCAGGATGTAAAAAGCCTGCGCAGCGAAATTGGCATACTATATCTGAATGAATTCAATTCCAAGGTTATTAACAAGCTGCTTAAGGATGCGGGGCTGGTCTTCAACAGTCTGTTTGTTGCCAAGCCGCATATTTTTATCAGTGTGCAAAATCCGCTGGCGAAGCAGGAATCGGTTGCGATTGAACAGCTTCAGGATTATCCCTACCTGTCCTTTGACCAGGGGGAATATAACTCCTTCCATTTTTCAGAGGAGATCCTAAGCACGCTTTCTCATCCCAAAAGCATACAGGTTAACGACCGAGCTACGCTTTTTAATCTGCTGATCGGTTTGAACGGATACACCATCTCGACAGGTGTGCTTAGTGCCGACCTGAATGGGAATGAGATCATCCCCGTCCCGCTGGAGTGTGAAGAGACCATTAATGTTGGCTGGATCAGCCATAAGAATGCTTCGCTTTCCAATCTGGGCGTGGAGTATGTCCAGGCTCTGTATGAGGCGATTCAATCCTAAATGGTCATGGAAAAACCGTTTCCGTTCCAGCGGAGTCGGTTTTTTTTAGAAACACACTTATACTTATAATCATTTGCGTAAAAGTACGAAGGGAGAACGGTCAGTGCGAGTTTTATACCGAAATAAGAGTGAACAGCATGAGTTGACGATATATGATACATCCAAACTTTATGGGGAAAAGGGCCGATTTCGTGTACTGGAATTCTCCAATGCAGCAGTTCAGGGGGCGATGGATCTGGACGAGCTATCCCGAATGGTGCTGGAGTATCCAAGAGCAATGGTTCACCTGATGGAACGAAATAATCCCGATTATGAATCGGTTTTTATAATTGGACACGGCATCGGAACCCTATCAAGCTACTTGTCTAACCGTCAAGTAAAAGTCGCTGAACTCGATGCGGAAGTCATTGAGCTCAGCAGAACTTTCTTTGGATATAGTGGAGATCATGTGCTGGTTGGTGACGGTCGTGAACTATTGGAGCAGGAGGCATCAGGCTCATACCATTATATTATTGTAGATGCTTTTACGGCTGCGGGAACACCTGCACAGTTTACTTCAAGCTCATTTTTCACGATGCTAAAAGACAAATTGCATACTGGTGGTATCGTATTGCTGAATGTATTTGGGCGTGCGGGCAATGACAGACTGGTGAATGCGATTCATACCACGTTACAGGAACACTTCGCTTATACGCGCTCATTTGCATTGCCAGCTGAAACAACTGATGAAGTCCAAAATCGTATTTTGGTCGGTTGTGACGGACCGATTTCATTTCAAACGCGTCATATGGCTGGGTTTGTAGAGCAGCAGCCTGGCGAGGGATATGTTATTGTGGATTCAAATGAATCTTAATCTCAAATACAGTTCCAGATGATTTCGAAGAAAAGTCTCATATCATGTTATCAATTGTCATTAAATCGTCAATCTTACTATGTAATTATTCGAACTTCACAAACTATTTATTTCTTCTTAACAACTTTCGTATAAGATAGAAGGAATATGCCTTTTCATGAAAAACCGGGGGAAGCAATAATGATCGCAAAGAATAAAACATCCAGATTAAGAAGAAAAGTAAGGGAGATCAAAAAAATCAGCCTTACCGCTCTGTTGAGTGGATTGGTCACCATTGCCGTTTTGATGACATTGACCATTATGTTTATTTCGTCTTATACATCCCAGAAGCAATCGCTGATTGATAATACGCTCTCGCTTAATTATTCAAGTGCCGTGCAGATGAGCCAAACACTGGACTCGTTGTTTCAATCCATGCAGGGCAGTTTGAAGTATTCAGCCAACTATTTTCCGGATATAGACTATGCAGACGCCAAAAAACTGGATTCCACACTGGATTTGATTCGAAACAGCAGTAATTATTTCAATTCGGTTTCTCTGATAGATGAATCGGGAATAATCCGGGGTTCATCTCCTTATTTGGAAAAAAGCCTCGGACAGCCTATAACTTCTAATGCAGCGAAAAATGCGTTTAAATCGAGGTCTTCGTATATATCCGAAGCGTATCGTGCGCCGTATTCGGAACGAAGAATCGTTTTTGTGAGTGAACCGATCTTCAGTCCATCAGGTGAATTCAAAGGTTTGATTAGTGGGAGCATCTATCTACAGGAAAACAACATCTTGAACCTGTCATTTGGCAGTCAGCTGAGGACCAGTAATGGCTCTTATTTTTATATTGTGGATGCCAACGGGACGTTGTTGTTTCACCCGGATACGGAAAGAATCGGTGAAAATCTAAGCAAAAATCAAGTGGTGCAGAAATTGCTTAACGACCAGACAGGCAAAGAACAATACAAAAATCTGGCGGGTATGGATTCACTCGCAGGTTATTATAAGGTCCCGACAACAGATTGGGGAGTTGTCGTTGTATCTCCAACCCAGATGGTATACGATCAGCTGAATCAACATATTCGCATGTTGCTGCTGTACACTTCAATTCCGTTTATCATTCTGACACTTATCGTTATTCGTGTAGCGCGCAAGCTGGCCAGTCCATTTGTTTATCTTGCGGACCTGGTTAACCAAGTGGATCAGGGTAAAGTAGATCTGCCTGTAATGAAGCCGCATTGGAACAGGGAAGCGGACTTGTTAACACGAACCGTGCTGACTGCATTGGCGAATTTTCGCAAGCAGAAGGATCAGCTTACCTATGATGCCAGAACGGATGTATTAACCGGACTGACCAATCGTAGAACATTTGAAGAAGTCATTCAGCAGTGGATTGATGAAGAAGTTCCGTTCTCCATTGTGGTACTGGATATTGATCGCTTCAAATCCATAAACGATACGTATGGGCATCATGCGGGGGATCAGGTTCTGAAGCATATCGCGAATATCATTAAACTGTCAGTTCGGACGCAGGATATATGTTCCCGGTTTGGCGGGGAGGAGTTTGTTGTGTTATTGCGACATACGGATTCGAAAACAGCGTATCAGATTGCCGAGCATATCCGTGTATCGGTGGAACAAAGTATATTGCCCATTGATCGTTCTGTGACGATTTCCGCAGGCATTGCCGAATATCCACTACATTCCACAACAGCGACAGAGTTGTTCCATTTGGCGGATAATGCGTTATATCAAGCCAAGGAAGAGGGACGTAATCGGACCATTACCATTCAAACGGTCATAAAATAAGGTTTACTCTCTTTCATATCGAAAACAAAAAGAAGCTAATCCCATCGAAGAAAGGGATAGCTTCTTTTGTCTTTTGTTTAGACCTCTTGTGATCTGGCTTGAACTTCATTTGTATACTGTTCTCCCCAGTCTCGCATGCTGTAAATAATCGGCTGGAGCGTTTCTCCAAACGGTGTAAGCGAATATTCCACTTTGGGTGGAACCTGAGGATAGATTTCCCTGTGAACAATTCCGCTGCTTTCCAGCTCTCTTAATTGGAGAGTTAACATCCGCTGAGTAATATCAGGGAATAACTTTCTGATCTCGTTGAATCTTAACGAGCCGGAGAATAGGTGATATAGAATCGCACCTTTCCATTTGCCTCCAATGACGCTCAGCGTGACTTCGACGGAACAGCCATAAGGCGAGGGGCACCCATCGGCCGGGTTTTTTCTCATTATAATTGCACCTCCAGTTCGTGGTGGTTATTTATAGTATCTATTTTAGTACTACAGCACATAAATGTACATATCACTCATCTATGAGCATATCACTTCTCCCTTGGATTATAAACCCCATCCCATACATCTGCATGAAGATAAAACAACAAAGAACCCCGGTTTCGTATCACGAAACACCGAGGTTCTCAGGAATGAAAGGCTTGATTAAAATAAAGTGTCCAGGGAGTAAGCTCCTGCACCCGCAAGTGCAACACCGATCAGTGATCCGAGCATAACCAGATTGTACTCGAATCCTCCGTTCAGATTCCAAAGTCCTTTACCTGCATGGACTTTCGCTATGGCAACAACCATAGGGATGATGAGCAAAATGGCAGCTAAACCAGTCCACAGACCCGCCCCAAACAGGAATCCGCCGATCAACTCAATAAGGCCTCCACAGACAGCCATAACTCTTGCGGGCCTCAGACCAATCGCTCCGAAAAATTCGGCTGTTCCTGATATGCCTTCTCCACCAAACCAGCCAAACAGTTTCTTGCATGCATGACCCATCATAATGAAACCAATAACAATTCGAATGATAAGTAATCCGGCGTCTAACATGTGCTTCTTTCCTCTTCTCTAGTTGTATAAAATGATTGGTCTTATATATCGTATGAATGATGTCAGATCAGCGACGCCAGAATGGTATCACATAACGCCATGGTTTCAATATTATCCTTACCACTGGAATGTGGATCAGATTTGTTCTGACAGCATTCCATAAAATGAGCCATCTCACCAACAAATCCTCGTAAGTAAAGATCACGATAAGCCCCTGACATAGGAGAGCCGGAAGGGGTGAAAACAGTATCCTGCTCCTCAAGGGATTTCCAGGGAAGGTTATCCCCTGTACGAGATTGATGAACCGTAAGTGTGTTAATCTCATCTGCTAACGCAAATCCGTCGTCAAAGGTAACTAGTACACTTTCGCTTTCGCGTGACCATGCACTCATGCCAACAAAGTAGGCACTGCCCACCACACCATGATCAAATTTCAGGGAAATGCTCTGGTTAATATGTTCTCCGTCCTTAACCGTTGTGCCTGTGACCTGTATGGCTTCCCCGAACAGAAAACGCATCAGATCGACCATATGAATGGCAGCGAGCTTCATGAATTGTTCCTCATCCTTGCAGAATGGTGTGCTATCTACAGCAAATTTCATTTGGAAAGAACGTGCTCTGCCCATTGTTCCACCATCAATCAGTTCCTTGAGTTTCATGTAGACCGGTGCATATCGTTTCATGAATCCAACCATAACAACCACACCGGCCTTTTGGGCAGCTTCAGCTACAGCGGCAGCTTCGGCAGCGTTCCATCCGAGGGGTTTATCCACGTATACATTTTTGCCAGCCCGGATGCATTCAAGGGCAAGTGCTGTCTGATCCTCTGGTTGCGCCACAACAACGACGCCGTCACAGTCTTCATTCTGCAGCATCAGCTGAGTATTATCATAGGCTTTCCCGCTGCTCCCAAAACGAAGGAGAGCCGCCTCGGACCGTTCAATACTGCGAGTGGCGATGGCCTGAATGTCTGCTCCTGCTTCAATAGCAGAAGGATATATATTCGTGGATGCATGGAATCCTGCACCGATAAAACAAAATTTGGCTTTTCTCATGTGAACCTCTCCTTTAAATGAAAATCACCAATCACATTGATTAGATCTTGTAGCTTAAATGCTTCAACATCTGTCCGGCGATAGTGTTGTTAACGCTATGAGGAACCGGTTGTGGTCCGAGGGTGAGATGTTGGCGTTGCTGTACAAGATATAGGAGGGAGGCGGCTTGCAGGGACAAGCCTAGATCCATCGTTTCGGCAGGGTTGCCGCTGCCACCAGCCAGGTTAAGCATCTCGCCTTGAGTAAGCAGCATGAGTCCACGTCCGTTGGTTAATGTAAATTGTTCAATATCCGCTGTCAGATGTTCCGTATGCTCCGCCTCCTGACGAAGACCTTCCAAATCCATCTCCCAAGAAAAATGTCCGGCATTGGCGAGGATCGTTCCATCATTCATTTGATTAAAATGTTCCTTCAGAATGGCGTTAGGACGGCCAGTGACAGTAATGTACACTTGGGCAAATGCAAATGTATCCTCCAATCGTGCCACTCTGAACCCATCCAGCGCCGCTTCCAGGCCAGCAATCGGATCGGTTTCAACAACGACGACCTGACTGCCCAGATTCCGCAAATATCTGGCGATGCCTCGTCCACAGGTTCCATAACCTACGATCACGAAACGACGTGTAGGCAGAATCAGGTTTGTAGTACGCATGAAACCTTCAATAATGGTCTGTCCAACACCATGTTCATTTTCCATGATTCGTTTGAGTGGACTGTCATTAATAACAATGATGGGGAAAGGAATGTTCTCACCCGTCTCTTCACGCAGCAGATAGGCCCCGGTCGTTGTCTCCTCCGTACCCCCAATAAGAGAGTTAGGATCATACTGTTGAATGAAGGTACGCGCCAGATCAGCTCCATTATCCATGAGGAGATGGGGTTGGTGACCAAGTACACTTTGGATATTTTGCAGGTGCTCATTGCGCCTGTCCGCACGTTGACCATATACCGTGATGCCTTCTTCTTGCAGAGCTGCTGCGACGGCGTCTTTGGTTGTACCCGGGCTGCCAGTCAATACAACGTTGGCTCCACCTGCTTGGAGTGTGCGGCATAACACAGCTGTTTTAGGTTCCACATGAATACATATACCGATGGTTAAACCAGCAAAAGGCAGCTCTTTGGCAAACTGAGATTTTAATTCGCCGAGCAGGGGCATATGCAACTCCGTCCAGTGAATGCTGCGTTTTCCTTCTTCAATACGTTCATGTGTTGTGTTCTTGATCGTCATGCAAAACTCCCCTTTTCTATGCAAGGTATAGCGTGTCCAACAGGACACTTGATCTGCTTAATGTCTACGATAGGGAGTTTGATGGGGTTAAAAAAGGACATATGTCCTATTCATTGCAGCTTGGAAAAAAAGGTATTGCAAACTTATTTCAGAGCATGTATACTCTTAATTACGGTAAAACAAGCAATTGCTTGACCGGAGTACTTTTCATCCATGATGAGAAGATACATATTATGCGGTCGTGGCGGAATTGGCAGACGCGCACGGTTCAGGTCCGTGTGGGCTAACCCCCGTGGAGGTTCGAGTCCTCTCGACCGCATCGAAGAAAAAAGCTCGCGAAATTGCTCTAAAGGCAATTCGCGAGCTTTTTTTGTTTTTTTATTTATTGAAAATGAATTGTTGCACACATAGGCCTGCAATCGCTCCAGCAATACCAAAGAGCGCAACACTTGCCATCACCTCATATGCCTGGAAGCGAAACAAAAAGGCGATGCCGCTGCCAAATGTCGTTCCTGCGAGAAATCCGAGAGAAATTCCTATTTCTTTGGTTAATTTCATAGGTTCACCTGCTTGGGAATGTGAGTTTGGGGTTTGCAAATTTTTAATACAGGAAGTAAAGTGTGATCAGGAAAATACTCACATTTTATTTCCTTTTTTCATTTTGTGGTTTTAACCATGTAATTATGCATGATATTTCTTAAGGGAGGTTAAAAGCGAATGAATATGAACAAGCGAATTGCCCTATGGAACGAAGAAGCGCAAAATTGTACTTGTGGGCATGATCATCGGTTGGTGCAAATGCAGGTCTATCTGGAGCATGGAGCTATTCAGCGGTTACCTGGCTATTTGTCCGAGCAAGGGTACAGACATGTAACAGTGGTATATGATCGATTTACAGGTCCGGCAGCAGGATACGAGGTGGTAAAGAACATCCGAGAAGTAGGCGTTCATGTGGATGAGATATGCATGCCAGAGAACAAAGCAGGCGACGTGATCGCCGATGAGGGTGGGATTGTGCAGGCACTGCTCGGTGTGAAACAAGAAAGTCAGGCGATCATTGCTGCTGGTTCAGGAACCATTCATGATCTGGTGCGATTTGTTTGCTCCAAAATGAACAAGCCCTTTCTGTCAGTACCTACAGCAGCTTCGGTTGACGGATTTACCTCAGCGGGTGCACCTCTTATTGTAAGCGGCGTCAAACAGACGTTCCAGGCGGTACCGCCTAAAGCTATTTTTGCGGACATCGATATTTTGGAGCAAGCCCCTCAAGAGATGAATGCTGCCGGATTCGGAGATATGCTTGGTAAATATACATCACTGGCGGACTGGGTGGTTTCCAGGGATCTGGGTGGAGAACCGTTCTGCCCCGTAGCTTATCGCATGACAGAAGAAGCACTAACGACCTGTGTGGAGCATGTACAAGGTATCGCTGAAGGACGGGCCGATGGTGTGAGTGTATTGATGGATGCGCTGATTGCTTCCGGCATTTCCATGCTAATCATTGATCATTCCCGCCCGGCATCCGGTGGAGAACATCATCTGTCTCATCGGTGGGAGATGGATCTGATGGAGTCAGGGCACAAGCCTGTTTTGCATGGTGCCAAGGTGGGAGTGGCCTGTGCACTGCTTACCGTAAAATACAAAGATCTTGCACAAAAATCCGACGAGCCGGTATTCCATGTATACAATAATCTGCCGGATGCATCTCAGCTTATAGCTTGGCTTGATCAAGTTGGGGGACCTACAACGACTGAACAACTAGGTGTATCCATGGAGATGGTGGAACATGCTTTCAACACAGCTCATTTGCTTCGTGATCGTTATACGGGACTGAAATATATCAACGAGATTCTAAACGTGGGTTCGAAATAAGGATGGGAAAAAATATGAACAAGTGTTATCTTATGCATTTAGTTGTACGTACAAATTAAGAGTGAATCATGTAATGTACGAGACAAGGAAGTGTTGTTGTTTACGCTAGAGGTGCTTGTGCTTGATTCGATAACAACGAATCTACATGAATTTTTGAAAAACACGGTCTTACAAGGGATAAGGATAGATCGAACCAAACGTTATACGAGCTGAATTAGAGTTTGAATTAAGCCTACTCCCTTAAGGGACAGGCTTTTTTTTATACTTCATATAAAGTGTTGGGTTAAATTGTTCGTACAAATATAATGGGGAAATGAAGCTAACGATGAAGTTCTATTTCATTAAATGATCCATGATTTAATGGACTGGTTGGTTAGCATTGATGAGGTATATATGGGTATAAGTCACCGCGCCTTTCGAGAATGGAATTTTCGCCTCGTTCAGAGAGCACTCTGTACCGGCCCAGGTTAAGGAGTGACTGGGAATGAAGGGAATGATGCATCCAAAGCTGTTTGGAGGGCAAGAGGGCCGCTTATCGCCCCTGAGAGACGATGCTGAGTGCACGCGATTGGAGAAATGGTAACTTAATATAACCTGTACGATGAAAATGGTATTTTAAAAAGGCTCTGTCTTTCCCAATGGGGAGAGGACAGAGCCTTTTGGTTGTTCGCTAATTTAGTTATTGTGGCGATCTTTCAAGATGACATCTGCGAACAAAATAGTTTTCGGGATGCGGAAAAATTGTTCCGCTTGTTCCTGAAACGCAGCAGAAGGCAGCGTTCCCTGATGCAGCCATTTGCGGAAAGTGCCGGGGTGAACCCCGATCCAGTGGCTGACATCTGTCACCGACAAATCATGGACCATACACAAGCCTGTTAGAATACGGTTGCTAACCGGAGAACGGGTCACCGTACGCTTCATGAAGCGGGAAGGCTCGGGCTGACAAATGACAGGGCTTTTGCGTACCACTTCTTCATTAAAAAGAATGTGGCGCGGGTAGCCGAGCAATTGGCATGCCTTGTCCAAATTGGTACTGCCGGGTATCCGTCCTTCATACACCCACGCGCTGACGCTGCGTGAAGAGATGGATAGATCTTCGGCGAGCTGTGACAACTTGATATCATTGGCCATCAGCACGGCAAGAAGAACACGGTTGCGGATTTGACAGCGTGTCGGTTTTCGGAATCGTTTAACACGGACGCCTTTTCCCAAATATTTACGGTTGATCAGAGACCACGCCTGGATGGAATGTTGTTCTGGTTGATTAGGCATATTTCCTCCGATTTTTTTAACCAAATACTACAATAAGTACGGGGGTACTTTCAAGTGCCGGGTGCACCTGTTTCAAATGAACGGATGCGCGAATCCGCTACAAAGGAGGAATTATGAACTAGACCAGACGCAATTCACATCCTAGTATATTCCTAGATTACAATGTTTCACTAAATTTAAGGGATCAAATAGATAATGAATAAAAATAAAATGAGTCTAATTACCTATTAGTGAGACTTTAGTACTTTTATCTATTTTTTGTTGATATGATGCGGTTTATTTCCCTGATTTACCCATAAATATTCGATTCCCGTTAAAGGAACCCATTTCCAATGTGCACAAATCTGAAATTAGAAATCCGCGTGTTCAGCAAGGCATGTGGACTGTCAAAATCTCTTATTCTTGCATATCTTGTATGGAGATCAATGAGAGGGAGAGGTGAGAAACGTGAGTCCATCCGTAAGTACCTTTGCTGCCATTTCAGGGGCGTTCATGACGTTTGCTTTTGGTGGATGGGATCAGTTGCTTAGCTTGCTGGCGGTTGCAATGGCTGTGGATTATATTACGGGTCTCGCTGCGGCAGTAAGAACGGGAAAAGGATTGAATAGTAATGTTGGATTCTGGGGGCTCGCGCGCAAAGGTCTCATGCTAACGGTTATTCTGCTTGCCCACCGAATTGACATGCTCATGGGAACTGACATCATTAAAGGGGGAGCCATCTACTTTTATCTGGTGAATGAGCTGATATCCATTACCGAAAATTATGCCCGCATTGGGCTTCCATTGCCTGACAAGCTCAGACAGGCTATAGCGGTGCTAAAAAAACAGGAGGGGTTGTCTGACAGGGAATGGCCACAACCACAGCCAAACGTGGAGAATAAGGAGACAAAAGAACAAGCAGCAGAAGTCTTACCGGAAAAACAGACAAACCAAATTGAACAGACGGATAATATGTCTCAGGAGAAATCCAAGGCGAATGAAAGCAGCCCCGATTAGGTTGTCTTTGAAGAGAACGTTTCCAAGTATCCTTTCGTAATAGAGGACGTTATGATATATTTTGGATACAAGAAAATTCAATCATACCAATTATTATACTTAAATGAGGTGCTTGTTTGATGATTAAACATATTGTTCTGTTTAAAATGAAAGATCGTTCTCCTGAAAGTATCGAAGCGGCTGCGAATGTTCTTCGCAATCTGCAAGGGAAAATTGATGTTCTGATCTCGCTTGAAGTGGGTATTGACGTGCTTCGTTCGGACAGATCTTTTGACATCTCACTTACGGCAGAATTTGCATCACTGGAAGATCTTCAGGCATATCAGGTTCATCCGCTGCATCAGGAAGTCATCAAGTATATGAACGAGGTCAGAGAGCAGTCGATTGCAGTGGACTACGAAATCTAATCTGTTATTCATTCTATTTTGGATAAAGGGGACTCTGCATGAGCGATTTAAGAGACGTTATGGAATTTTTATATATTTTTGTCGTGTTTCTGATCGCTTGTCCTGTGATGTTATTTTGGCTGAAGCGAAGAGGAAAAAGGAACCGATAATTCACTGAACGGGAAGTGAACACATTGTATTACGTAAACAGAGAACAGATTGCCCGCCGGCTTGCTGCCGTACCGGAGGTGGCCGAAGGTCTTCGTCGCGCGTCACAAGCATGGGATGGCAGTCTAATGCTGGGTCTAGTACAGGAACGCTGTCTTCATCTGGCGATTGAAATCGTTACGGATGTTGGGAGTTATCTCATTGATGGCTTCATCATGCGTGATGCGAGCAGTTATGACGATATTATTGAAATTAACCACGAAGAGAAAGTTTTTGATCATGCAACCTATGAGGTGCTTAGTCGCCTCGTATCGTTGCGCAAGCCGCTCGTTCAGGACTATTACAGCTGGGAGCGGTCTGAACTGCATCCGCTGAGCAGTGACTTGCCGGGCGTGCTTGAACATTTTTCCCATCAGGTCAATACCTACGTGGAAAAAGAACTCGGACCTTTCCAGACTGCACAGGCCGAGGGACAGAGCAAGGAATGAGGGGAAACAGCATGACGAACGAACGGAAAGAAGATCGAGAAGTAAATAATGAAACGAATGACATACCTTCCGGGTTTCATCCGGTATATATGATTGAGCTGTTATTTCAGGAACGTCCCGTTATAGATCAGGGGCGTTTGCATGATGCACTGAGCCGTCATACCGGACAAGTCCGGCTTGACGTGAAGCAGGGTAATGAGGAGCATAATCCTGAGATGCTGGTTTTCTACCACCTGGATTATAAGGTTTCTTTTCAGGAAGGTAATATTCCAGCACAGACTTGCATGCTCCCCATTACTGAAATTGTAGATCGTGCCCGCTTTGGAGGGGCTTTACAGCAAGCCTGGCATTGGCCAGAAGCAGGACAAGCTATGGAAACGATCCAATATTCTATCCGACTTCATGATATGTTCACTGCTGCCATGCCGCGCAAACAACGACTCGAATTGTTCCAAAAGACGATTCAAGCTGTCATGGAAGTGTTGCCTTGTGAGGCGTTATACTGGTACGGCAGTGACAAATTAGTTGAACCGGAAGCTTATGTGCTGTCACAGGAGCGTGAGGAGCATCTCTACGCTGCGATGAATGTGCGCATGTATCAGGCTGGGGGCACGGAGGAACAGCGTCAGCTGGTTATGGACACGGTAGGTTTGTCAGCACTTGGTGTGCCTGATGTACAGTGTCATTTTATTGGACTCGATCCGGATACGGTAGCCCAGACATTACTGGGGGCCGCCTATTACATATTTGATCAGGGAGATGTTCTACAGGATGGACAGACGCTGGGATCTTCCGGCGGACGACGCTGGCGTTGTGAGCATCAGGCGGCGTTGATTGCACCAGGACGATATGTAATTGATCTGGACCCGGGTGATGAACATGCTGCTGCTCCGCTTGAGCCGGCGCGGCAGACCTGAGACATATCTCGATAACGTCAGAAGGTGCGAAGACGACATCCAGAATTTTTTTTGGTATCCGAGTGTCAGGTCAAGCCCTTGCTGCTTATACTGCATCAACAGAGTAGGCATTCGCCCGGATTGACGAGCAACAGGCCGTTGCTTAGTTATTCGGTACTTCATTTAAGGTAAAGGGAGAGATGAGACGTGAAGGATTCTAACAAAAGTTTGTTGTGGGGAGCATTAATTGGCTCGGTTGTAGGTTCAGTGACAGCTTTGCTGCTGGCGCCAAAATCCGGACGCGAACTTCGTCAAGATATTTCGGAAGGTGCACGTCAGGTGAGTGAGAAGGGTCAGGAACTGGCTAGCAAGGTAGGAGAACAAAGCGCACAGATCGTATCCAAAGTAAAAGAGACGGCAGATGTCGTTATCCAGGATATCCAATCGTGGCGCAATTGCGCTGAAGGTAAAGAAGTGCGCGTATCCGCCGTCATTACTGATTCCGATTCTTCCATCGATGCAGATGCAGCAAATGAGTCTGGCATTGAAGTCATTGCGAAGCTTCCTGCCGACGACTCCAAAGATAACATCTAAAGCTAAGCTTGAACGCGAGCAGGCTTTCCTCCATCTGGAGGGGAGCCTGCTTTGTTGTGCGTGGTCGTGCAGGAGTTGTACGATACGGCATTTTGTTTGAACCCTGCGATGAAATCGGGTAAGATGTAGGTACCTTTTTGCCTGAAAATTCATACGGTAGGAAGAAAGCTCTGGGAACCAATATGTTAACAGAACCAATTCAATGAAGAAGGAAGCGGTGTGTTCGTGCAGCAAGCAATCGCTATATTAGACTCCGGTGTAGGGGGATTGACGGTCGCCAAGGAAGTGATGCGTCAGCTCCCACGGGAAAAGATCATATATTTTGGAGATACTGCCCGGACACCGTACGGACCCCGTTCGTCCGAACAAGTTAAACAATTCACGGAACAAATCGTTGATTTCTTGATCCAGTTCGATCCGAAGGTTATCGTTATCGCCTGTAATACGGCTACGGCAGCAGCGCTCGACTATATTCGAGCCAAGGTGAATGTGCCTGTCATTGGTGTCATTCATCCTGGAGCACGAGCAGCCATCACAGCGACACGCACAGGACGCATCGGTGTCATTGGCACCGTGGGGACCATTGGAAGTGGTGCATATACGTCTGCACTCAAACAGTTGTCTCCCTATATTGATGTGGTCAGTCAGGCTTGTCCGGCACTTGTGCCACTGGTGGAGCAAGGCGAATTCCGTTCCGAGCAAACGACAAGTACGGTGGAGCAATCTCTAGGCCAGATTAAACAACAGCCGATTGATTGCCTTATTCTGGGTTGTACGCACTATCCTTTTCTCATGGATACCATTCAGGAGGTTATGGGGCAGGAAGTGAAGCTGATTAGTTCGGCAGATGAAACGGCAAGGGAAATCAGTACGATTTTGTATGATAAACGAAAGCTGGCTAGTGGGGATGAGACGCCGGTCCATCAGTTTTTTTGCACAGGGGACCCCCGCATGTTCCAGAATATTACCCGTCAATGGTTAGGGGAACAGATCTCCAAAACGCCAGTTGTGTGGCAGGTTACCCAATTACCATAACTTTTTTTGATTTCAATGCTTAAAAGAATCCCGGAACACTTAGTGTTCCGGGATTCTTTTGTTCATATCCGAAAGTATAAGAAGCTTCGATGTATCTTCACGTTTTTCTTATGTTGGAGAGATTTACGCGATTCATGTCACATGACGGACAACCAGATCGGCATACATATTACATACAGTAAGGATACAGGTGAGAAAGGGACAGGAGATTACACAATTTCCTAAGGGAAAGGAGATCGACATGGAGCTGCAATGGATTATTGTTCATCAGGGAGATACCTTGTCGCGTATTGCGGCAGCGAACCATATGACCAAGGAGTTACTGGCTGCTCTCAACCCGGAAGCAGCGTCCCAGCCCTATTTGCTAACAGGACAGATGCTGCGCATTACGCCGGGAACGGGACGCAGGTATGCAGTACAGCCTGGGGAGAAAGTGGCCGTGATTGCATTACGTTTTGGACTGAATGAAGAAGAATTGCGCGAGGCCAATCCAGAAATAGCGAACATTCCGGACTGGTGCGGGCGATGTATTCATATTCCCGATTCAAATGGAAAAACTATCGTCAAGTTGCAGGGAGAGTATGGTTATCGTGAAATGAGCCGTGATATCGGTTTGCTCGAAAAGAAGTATCCATTTATCGAGATTGGCTCCATTGGCAGCAGTGTCATGGGCAAGGATTTGCCTTATCTGCGTTTGGGTCAAGGCCCCAGACATATTCATGTCAACGCATCAGTTCATGCAAATGAGTGGCTGACAACGGCGGTTCTGATGCGGTTCATTGAAGAATATGCGAAGGCCTACAGTACACATACGCCATGGCATCAATTCCAGACGGAACGCTGGATGCAGGAAACTACGCTGTGGGGTGTGCCCATGGTCAACCCGGATGGAGTTGAATTGGTGCAAGAGGGCGTGGTCAATGATCATCCCCATGCAGAAGAATTGTTGGCATGGAATGCTGGACGCTCCCATTTTACGCATTGGAAGTCTAATATCAGGGGAGTAGACCTTAACGATCAATTCCCGGCTTATTGGGAGGAAGAAGCAGCTAGAAGAGGGATAACGACACCAGGGCCCAGAGATTATGCAGGAACCGCTCCCTTATCGGAACCGGAGGCATGGGCACTTGCACAGTGGACCGAGCAACATCATTTCGATGCTGTCGTTTCGCTGCACAGTCAGGGACAAGAAATTTATTGGAACTACCGAGATTTGGAGCCAAAGGAGAGTGCCCCGCTTTCACGCAGACTGGCAAGGGCTTCGGGATACAAGGCAGTTAAGCTGGGTGGAAGTGATGCAGGGTACAAAGACTGGTTCATTCAGAAGTTTCGAAAGCCCGGCTTCACGGTAGAAGTGGGACTTGGGGTCAACCCGCTGCCCATGGATCAGTTCGATGACATCTGCGTAGAGGTTGGCATGCTGTTGGCTGAATTATTAACAGATCGAGAGCACTAACAGGGAAGACCGGTAATCCATGAAATCTGACTTCACATAATCTGGATGGGAAGACATGAAACTTAAAGGGTTGTCCACTCGTATAACAGGAACGGGCGCTGTGACCGGCGTTCGTTTTTTTAATCTGCATATTGCATCAGTCGTTCCGGATCGCTCTGGAACGGGTAATGATGGGTGTGACTATAACGTGTGCTGTTTTATTTCAGTGCAATAATCATACGGAGGGGTTCATATGAAGTGGAGAAGACTGCTGTCATTCAAACGATGGACACAAGTATTCAAACGGCTGCCGCGTCTGTTGCGGGCTCCTCAGATCCCTTTGGGTGAGAAGCTGCTGTTCATCATCCCGGCGCTGCTCTACTGGGTGCTTCCTGACGTGATGCCGTTTATGCCTATAGATGATATCGGGGTTACGTTGCTGCTGATGAACTGGTTTGTAAGTCGTGCGGAGCGCAAATATCCGGTACTTGAAGCGGGTGCGTCGTCTTAATCCGACACAAAATGGGTGGTTTTAACATCGATTTTGCATCAATGTTATTGCGAAGCGCAGTAATTTTCTTTACAATAGATGCTGGAGTTTAGAAATACTGAAAAATTGTTGGAATCAGCAATTAAGATATAGGAGATGAATGAAATGAACTGCAAAATTACACGTAATGCCGCGAAAGTATTGAAACTTGAACTGGACAAGCCTGAGAACGAAGGTAAATTGCTGCGCGTTGTGATCACACATGCACACGGAGATCATGCCCACTACGGACTCGATATCGATACGCCAAAAGAAAATGATACGGTTGTATCTACCGATAAAGAGATTGACGTTATTATTGAGAATGATCAGCCTTTGCTGGATGGCGTTAAAATTGATTACCTTTACTTCCCTGAAGAAGGCTTCGTGATTACGAACCCATCCAAAGGCAACCACGGCGACCACTAAGGGAGCGAAGAAGGGGAACTCATGGCTAACGATATCCGCGTATGCGAAAAATGTAATCATATCAGACTAAAATCGATTGTAGCCAAGTTGGAGAAAATGGCTCCGGATACGGAGATCAAAATTGGTTGCAAATCGTATTGCGGTCCTTGCGCGAAGCGTGCTTTTGTTTTCATCAACGGTAGGTACATCAGTGCTCCGTCAGAAGAAGAAGTGCTTGCAAAAGTAGCGAAATTCGTAAAGTAATTGTATGAATTTACATTGGGCAAACTTGTCCACGAAAGGAAAGAGAGGCCGCGGCCTCTCTTTTTTAGTTGTGATTAGGAACGGTACAGGGTTAGAACGTAAAGCCCTGCATCATTTCAAAAATCTTAAAGGTATCCTCTTGAATCTCAATGGCGATGATAGTATCGCTTTTTTTAAAATAATGAACATTCCCCATTCGCTCTTCTTCCACTTCAACCCATCCGGCTTCGGATAACTTCTCGAAATAATCGGAGGGTACATATAATCCCTGTTCTCCCCCGATATGTTTCAATTCATATTTAATGCCTGTTTGAATGTTTGGATTGTCTGAATGTGTCGTTACGCTCAGCTGCTTTGCATTCACGGGGACCGGAATCTCGTTATTAATAGAGGAGCCTGTATATCCCGTTATTTCATACGTCGAAGGTTTACAGCCACTGGTAAGCAGTAATAAAAGTACCAGAATGAACACAATCCCAAAGTTCTTCAAATACACACCTCCTTGTGAAAAGGTAATTATCAAATAAACGCAGTCACACCGGAAAAGGTTATACACATCATGATATTTATCACTAATCGTTTAAGGGGAACAGTGAAGCGATCCGTCATTGTTTTAGCAAAAGAAGAATAAGGAAGGCCGATGTCAACCATCCTAATGGGGTAACAGGAACATGATCCCAAGGAGGAATACTCATGCCGAAGCGTTATGATTCCAGTTTGCAAGCCGATACGACCGTATCCCAGGCGCAGAATGCAGTGAACAAACTTCATTATGCCGTTTCACAGGCAATGTCACATCCAACAGAACAGACCATTGAACAGGCAGAACGCCGTTTGGCGCATACCGAGCAGGCTATGCTTCAAGCTGAACGTTCGCTTGGAGGTCAGGGCGTTGAGCTGGCAGAAGAGATGTTCATTGAGGAGAAGAGAAGATTGAACTCGATCCAGAGTCAGAATGGGCAAGGGGATCTATAGGCGTTCCTGTCACACCAGAAACCCGCAGAGCAGCAGTGTTTTGCGGGTTATTCATGTCTCTTTTGAATGACCCCAAGAAGTGGATCCAGCCAAACTGTATGCAAAGTGCCGCTTAAAATTTGGTGAGAAGGTTAATAGACCAAGAGCAGGCAAATTTCACACAGGAGGTACAGAATGACAAAACATATTACAGATTGTACGATTCTGAACAACGGAGTGACGATGCCATGGCTGGGATTTGGGACTTATCGAGCAAAAGGCAAGGAAGTACAGCAAGCAGTGGAGACTGCATTGGAAGTCGGATATCGGAGTATTGATACGGCGTCCGTTTATGGAAATGAAGAAGAAGTGGGACAAGCTATTGCGAGCAGTGGTGTTGCTCGGAATGAGCTGTTTGTGACAACCAAGCTGTGGAACGAGGATCAAGGCTTTGATTCGACCTTGAGAGCATTTGAGGCCAGTCAGAAGGCGCTTGGATTAAATGTCATTGATCTATACTTAATTCACTGGCCTGGTAGAGACCAGTATAAGGAGACGTGGAGAGCTTTCGAACGTCTATATAGCGAAGGAAGTGTACGTGCCATTGGTGTAAGTAATTTCGAAGTACACCATCTGCGCGATATCATAGATGAAGGTGGAACGGTACCTGCGGTGAATCAGGTGGAACTGCATCCAGGTCTGATTCAACTGGAGGCATGGAGCCCCATTATGAGAGGTAAACTGAACAAGGAATCGGCTTTGAAAAGTCTGGCCCAGAAATACGGAAAAACACCAGCGCAAGTTATTCTGCGTTGGGATATTCAGAACCAGATCGTGACGATTCCGAAGTCGGTTACCCCGGAGCGAATTCGCGAGAATGCGGACATCTTTGATTTTGAATTGACTCCCGATGAGCTGAAACTGATTGATGCGCTGGATTCGGATAAACGGACGGGACCACATCCGGATCAGCTGTTTTGGGATTGAGCGTGTAGCTCAATTCCAAAATGAGTGTTTAATGATCTGCGTAGAGTTGTTCCGGATACGGATCATTCTTCCAATCGCTGTTGTCTCCAAATTTTTTTTGATTCAAAATTCTCAAGGTGAAAATTTGGAGACAGCTTATGCTTCCGAAGCAGCTTTCTTACAGAAAGCTTTCAGGCGAACGCTCCGCTTCTTCAGAATTGATTCCGTCCCCTCCACTGCAACTGTTTATCAAACACTAAAACTTTATTATGAGCTTGAGTTGTAGATTGTAAAAAAAGCAGCAGGTTCAGGGGATAACCCTTGATCCTGCTGCTTTTGTGTTATTTGGAAGAGTCAGATTGCGGAACCTCGCAGCCGTCTTCGGTGCATACTCCACTGCCATCTGCGTCAGTGGTGTTGGACTCTACCATTGTGAAGGGGGAACGCTCGTCCCATGCTTTCTGGATAGCGTCAAGGAACACCTCATCCGGTTGAGCGCCAGATACAGCGAACTTGCGATCAAATACGAAGAACGGTACACCCCGGATGCCTAACTGTTCGCCTTCGGCTTGATCGGCACGCACTTGGTCTGCGAATTGATTACTGGACAACACTTCTGCTGCTGCATTGCGATCCAGACCTACTTCTTCAGCCAACTCGATCAGTACATCGGTATTGCCGACATGTTTACCTTCAATGAAGATCGCTTGAAATAGTCGTTCGCTCAGCTCAAGCATTTTTCCTTGTGTTTCTGCCCAATGCGTCAGACGGTGAGCAGAGAAGGAGTTGGTAGGGATCATCTCATCAATGTTGTATTCCAGTCCAGCCGTACGAGCATTGGCATTCATTTGGGCATTCATGCCGCGTGCCTGCTCCACACTCATATTGTATTTGGCAGCCAGATATTCTGCGTTGGTTTTGCCACTATTCAATTCAGCATTTGGATCGAGCTCAAAACTTTTGAACTGTAATTTCACTTCATCGCGGTGGGGGAATTGTGCGAGTACATTCTCCAGACGACGTTTGCCAATATAACAGAAAGGACACATAAAGTCGGACCATATTTCAATATTCATTCATTAAAACCTCCATCATCTATAAATGAAACCAATACAGTTACAATTATATAGCGACTTTCAATCATTCGCAAGGTTGTGGTTATTACCAGCCTCGAAATAAGAAGTGCTGAAGCATGCAACGGATTGCAGCCTCAACACTTATAATTTAACTTCTTACTTATCCCGGTATGCCTTGGTCCAATGGTAAGGCTGAATTTCGTCCAACCTCTTGAAAATTAAAGCTCCATCCGGATCGTACACGGCAGCCTTCACGTCTTCTCCCCAGAAAAACAGTCGTTCCTGGCACACGCCACAAGGGGTGAGGACCTTGAATTCTGAGTGCTCATCGTCACGTGCTACACAGATCGAGTGGGTGACCCGCTCGTTTAATTTGTGGGCTTCCAGATAGGCGCCTGTTTCCATACACAGATGCGTGGCGTCATTAATCACTTCTGGAGCTACGCTGATTAACAGCGATCCAGCTTCGGTATAAACAGCAGCTGCGCCGCCCCACCCTTGAGGGTAGCGATGTTTGACAAAGTTTGCAGCTTCTTCGAACAGCTTTTGTTCGATATTGAATTGGTCTGGATGTGACGTCATGGTCATGCACTAGCTCCATTTCATTGTAGTATCGGGTTAACTTTGAAAAATGAATTATACAGTTCCGTCAGCTACCGTTCCATATCTGTTAGGATTCGGACGCAGGCGCTTGCTCCTCGCGAAAACGCGAGATCAGGTCAAACGTATTAACCGTATCTGACACATGCAGTCGCTTTGTTGCTTCATCATGACCAGATCGGCAAGCATTAATATCCGTTTTGGTACCAGTAGACAGATCGTAACAGGAGCCGCTGTCATAGATGTAATCATCCGAAGGAATATAGAACAAGGAGCCATCTGTAAATGCACCACTGCGCAATACCACCATACGGGAGGAACCGTCGTACACATCGTTGCCCATGTGGTAGTAGGATTGATCTGAAATACCCAGCAGATGCAGTACTGAAGGTGTAACGTCCAGTTGTCCGGCAGGCTCGTCAATCGTTCCCGCTGCGGCTCCGTCAGGCAGATGCACCAGCAAAGGCACTTCGTTCATAATCTGCTCCATATCCAGATCAGTTAGTGAACGTCCGAGAAATTTCTCGTATTGTGGCTGTTCTTTGATGGAATTATCGTGATCCCCATAGAACATGAAGATCGTTTTGTCCCATAATCCCCGATTTTTCAGGTCTTCCACCATGTTGCCGAGCGCAGAATCCACGTAATGAACGGATTGCAGATAGTTGCCAAACATCGTTCCTTTGAATTCACCCACATCCAGCTGCTGTTTATCTTGGGGTAACGCGTATGGATGATGACTGCTGAGCGTAATGAGGAATGAGTAGAAGGGCTTTGTAACCTCACTGCTCATTTTTTCAACCGATTGGCGGAAAAAGGACTCATCCGACAGCGACCAGCCAAGCGGGTCATCCTGTTCAAAATCATTTTTACTGTAAAACTTGTCATACTTCATATTCTGATACATCGTATAACGATTCCAAAATCCGCTCTCATAGGCATGAAATACATTCGTACTATAACCATGATCCTTCAAGATAGAAGGCAGAGAATCATAACTGTGGTCTGCGTAACGGACAAACGCGGATCCAACCGACAGTGGATGCAATGAAATATTGGCCCCAAAGTCAGCATCCGATGTTCGCCCCTGACCTGTCTGGTGATAAAAGTGACTGTAGTACTGGCTTTCCTTCATCAGCTCGTTAAAATGAGGCGTAATTTCCTGTCCGCCAATGCTCTGACCAATCATGAAATTCATGAAGGCTTCACCTTGGACAATGATCACATTGCTGTCTTTGTACTTGCCAAACATCTCATCCTTCAGTGGATCAGCCTGCTGTCTGCTGGCGAAATAAGCTTCCGCCTGTTCGAGATCGGCAGGATCGACCTCCGGTCCAGAGCCGAGCTGGTCTTTGGCATAGTTGTACAGATCATAGCCATGAAAAGCAAGAAGTCCGGTAACATTGTACATGGATACGTTCCACCAGTTGTTATCGAACAACCCTTTTGCCCAGGTTTTACTATAAAAATATATCGGACCAACCGCGAGCCCCAGACCCAATACCAGAGCAATGCTGCCTGCGGTGAGTCGACGACGCACACTTGATTTGCCTGAATTTGACGAGTAGGAGTTCAACCCGTTCGAATATGCGCTGGAACGTCCACGACGGTTACGTTTGCTGAACAGCAGGATCGCTGCGTATGGGATAATCACCAGCCAATCGACGAAGAACCACAGATCACTGGCGTAAATAAGCGTAGCAATACTGTCTCCCAAAGCGTCAACCTGTCTGGCTTGCATCAGCACAGGGATTGTTAGGAAATCCTGAAAGTAGCGATAATAAACCATATCCGCATAGATCAGTGCAGTGAGCAGCAGATTGAGTATAACGAGTGATATAATCATGCCCCGGCGAGGCAGCCACCAGGTCCAGAAGGACAGAAGCAGCAGCGAACCGATGGCAATCACTTTGTCCAGAAGACCCATCGTAATGTTGTAAGCGTGCAGATTGTGGTGGAGCCACATTAATTTGAGCAGCATGAGTACAAGAAAAATAAGATATAACGTAAGTGGATGATTCAGAAGCCCACGCGGCGTAAGGCTGCGTGTTGGCTTAGTGACAAACATATATGTCTCCTCCCTGATGAATGGTTTTGTTAACGGAATGTAAAATAGGACTTTATCCATTATAGCGTGGTGTCATGGCTTTTCAACTATGCCCAGGGGAGAAAATCTTCATGCGGAAGCAATGTTAACAAGATCATCCATAAGTATCCCGAAATACATACAAAAAAACGCCCCAGCCGTGAACGGCAGGAGCGCTTGATCATTCCAATATTATTATTGTTGTGGTGTTTTATTACGTGGAGGCAGTGGGCCCAAATACTGATAATATTGGGTTTCAATGCGTCCATTGAACAACTTACGGCGCTTGTCTGCCTTGTGTCCAAAGTCTTCCTCGAAAGATTTGGTCGACGTGATGGCAAAAAAGGACCATGTCGGTAAATCGAGGTAACTGCGCCCTAAAGAACGTAGCAGCTTCTGCACTTCTTTCTCTTCACTCAAACGTTCACCATATGGAGGGTTGGTAATAATGACACCATATTCGCCCTGTGGTCTTGCGCGATGAGCGGGCAGGACGCTGACTTCAATATCTTTGGCGAAGCCGGCACTCTTGATTGCTGCCTGTGCTACTTCAATAGCTTCCGGATCGATGTCGCTGCCCGAAATTTGCAATGGAATATCGTCGCGAACCGCGTCAAATGCTTCTTCGCGCGCCTGTTCCCACAATTCTTCAGGAATGACAGCCCAGTTCTCGGAGTTGAAGGTCCGACGAAGTCCAGGTGCAATGTTCCAGCCGATCATGGCGGCTTCAATCAGCATGGTGCCTGAACCGCAACATGGATCATAGAATGGACGGGAAACATTCCAGCGGCTGAGCTGAATAAGTGCCGCAGCAAGCGTTTCTTTGAGTGGTGCTTCGGTTACGAGTTTACGATAACCCCGTTTATGCAGACCTGGTCCCGTCGTATCTAAAGTTAGCAGGGCGCGATCGTTCAGCAGAATGACCTCAATCACATAACGAGACCCATCCTCGGGGAACCACTCCGTGTCATAAGTCAGCTTCAGTTTCTCTACGATTGCTTTCTTCACGATCCCTTGTGATGCAGGCACACTGCTCAACTGAGATTTTTGGGAGCGACCTTCAACCGGAAATTCGCCATCGGCTGGAATCCATTCCTCCCAAGGTAATGCTTTGGTACCTTCAAATAATTCATCGAAAGTTGTCGCCGGGAATTCACCCATTTTGACCAACACCCGGTCGGAACTTCTCAGCCACAGATTACACCGGCAAATATCAATATAATCTCCAGTGAAGAAAACCCGGCCATTGTCGATCGTAACATCCTCATACCCCAGTTGCTTCAGTTCCCGGGCGACAACAGCCTCGAGTCCCATCGCCGAGGTCGCAATCAATTGCAATTGAGCCATGTGATTCATTTCAACTCCATTTCAAGCTGGGGAAGGAATATCCTTCTCTCAGCTGTATAGTGACGGTGCGGCCTTGCCGCTTTCCGTGAAAAAACTTACAATGAGAAATGCGGTGAGCTAATGCATTCATCTTTCGAGCCGATGCAGCAGTTCAACCGCCTGTGTTTGACAACAAACATTTATTATAGAACATTGGCATCCATATGGAAAGCAGTCCAAGTGTCCAAGGAGGATTTTAGCGGTGAATCTGACCCCTGACGAATATGTAAATCAATTATTTCAAGAGGATGATCTCTTGTTAAAGGTAAAAGAAGCCATCCGATCGAACGGCATGCCGGAAGTTTCGGTTGCAGCGGCTTATGGCCGTTTGCTCACTTTTCTAGCGAAGACATCGAAATCGGAGGCTGTACTCGAAATCGGCGTGCTGGGCGGATACAGCGGAATTTGTCTTGCTCGCGGTTTAAGTGACGGGGGGACCCTGACTTCGCTTGAACTAAAAGAGCAATACGCAGCGATGGCTCGTGGTCATCTGGAGGAAGCAGGCTTTGGGGATAAAGTCGAATATCGAATTGGCCCCGCAGCTGACAGTCTGGAGCAGCTGGCACAGGAAGGACGTACCTTCGATTTCTTCTTCATTGATGCAGACAAGGAGAATTATCCCGTATACCTCGATTACGCCATTAAGCTCGCGCGGCCCGGGGCGGTCATTGTGGGAGATAACTGTTTCCTGCGCGGCCGTACGCTGAATTCAGACAAGCAGGGTCCGGCTGTCCTCGCGGTTCGACGCTTCAACGAGCAGATGGCCAGTGACCCGCGCCTCGTAACGACGATGCTGCCGGATTATGATGGTCTGGCTCTGGCCTGGGTGAAGTAAGAAAAGATGCAGATCCGTTAAAACGGATGGAATGCGTATTCAATTCGAAAAGAAAGAGACGATAACACTCCTGAATCTCAGGGTATTATCGTCTCTTTTTGCTTATTGGAGTGAAGTGATGAGAGCCTTATTAAACTTCAGGCGTTCCGTAAGTCTCGAACCATTTTTGGATCGTGTCAAAATCGTCGCTAAAGGACAGGCCGAGCATCAACAAAATGCGTGCTTGCTGAGGACTGAGGTTGTCACCGGCTATAACGCCTTTCCCACCGCCATATACACTGCCTGAACCTGTCCGAGTGGTCGTTACGAAGATTACGCCATCCTCGACCGCTTTGGTACGTGCTTGTCCCATCGCTTTGGAGATACCGCCTGCTCCGGTACCGGACGTTACGATTCCCTTGGCGCCGCCCTTCACAAATCCTTCAATAGCTTCGCCGCCAGCTTCCTGATAGGAAATCGCAATTTCCACCTTGGCGAGATCTGCCTTCGTGATTTTGCTCAGGTCGAATGCCGGTTTCAATGTACCTTCAGGCTTCAAGGCACGTGCAGGAGCACGGTAAATTCGAATGTTTTCTTCATCAATATAACCTACTGCACCAAGCATCGGAGTTTCGAACGTGTCTGTTCGATAATCATTTGTTTTGGTCACGCCGCGTGCCAATTGAATGGTATCGTTCAACATTAGCACGGTCCCAAATGAAGTGGTGCGCCCGCTGCCTGCGAGCTTGATGGCGTTGTACAGATTGGCTTGTGCATCTGAGCCGATAACTGTCCAAGGGCGCATGGACCCTGTAATGATGACGGGTTTATCACTTTGTACGGTCATGTCAAGGAAGTAGGCGATTTCCTCCATGGTATCTGTACCGGTGGTAACTACAACGCTGTCATACTGAGCCAGAGCCTTGTCTACGGTTTGAGATAAGTCATAGAGATCAGCCATGGTATAAGAACCTGAACCTGAATTTCCGAATTGGAGTGTGCTAACATCTGCAATCTTCTGTTTGTCCGGTAAGGCGTCGACCATTTCTCCAATCGGGAGTGTGCCAGCTTTATAGTTCTGGAAGCTGGTTGCATCCTCGGATTGACCTGCAATCGTACCACCCGTTCCAATGACCAGAACATTAGGCAGAGCGGATTGTTTGAACGAATCTGATAGAGCAGGGATGGTCGTATTGCGAGCCGGAGTGGATGATGCGGCCTGAACCGCACTAGTTGTACCGCTCACTTCTACCGTAGCCGCCTGAGCCGCATAGGTCCCGATGGGGGACAGGGAAATGGTCAGAGCTGTCAAAGCGGCTGTGCTCCATACAGCCCAAGGACGAAGATTTGAAGTTTTTTTCATGAATAGCACTCTCCTTCAGGTTAGTTTCGTGTGATGTTTGTTGAGGATGATATGTATATGAATTCAAATTGATTGTATTTCATGTTAAATAATATGACAATTGTAGATATAGATAGAGTAATCGGTTACATTGATAGAAATGTAGAGTATATAGCGTATTTATGAGGTTTTATGGATAAATATGAGAAGGTAAAAAAGAGAATGAGGAATATGAAATCCTAATAAATATTTTTTCGTGTCATATTTTATTACATTTGAGTCTTTTGACCTGATAGATTTAGAAGGAAACTTTGGGGGAAGTGTTGCAGTATCGTCCATAGCTGAAGTGATCTTATCCAAAACGAATAGCGGGGGTATAAGTTAGCAAGTCTTGACGATTTTTGTAATACGTTCTAGGAAAAGAGGCTCAATTATTGCCAAATATTTGTATGCCCGTAGTGTTGAGTCTATAATATATGGTGATTTCAATATGTAAATAAATATATATTAATGATTGGAGGAGAAACGATGAACCGAGCACCCAGAAAGTATGCCAATTACATTCCGATCCGGGAGCTGGAGGCGGTGGAGCAGCAATTATTTCCCTTCCAGGTGTACGCTGAACTTCGTGACAATACTCCAGTCCGCTATGACAACCATCGAGAATGCTGGGATGTTTTCCGTTATGAAGATGTGCAATATGTGTTAAAAAATCCTAAACTGTTCTCTTCTGAACGTGATCGCGCAAATGCCAGCATGCTTACTACAGATCCGCCGAAGCACAAACAACTACGGGATCTGGTTAATCAGGCGTTCACACCTAGAGCGATCGAAGCGTTAGCTCCGCGTATTCAGGAAATCGCTGATGAATTATTAAGTCCGCATTTTTCAGAAGGCCGTATGCGTCTTATCGATGATCTTGCTACTCCACTTCCAGTTATCGTGATCGCCGAATTGATTGGAGTCCCTGCAACAGATCGCCAGAAGTTCAAAGACTGGTCTGATGCACTCGTGAAGGGTGCGCGTGATGACAGTGATGAAGCTTTCCAGGAATTGATGGAAGAAAAGAAACGGAACCAGCAGGAGCTGGCGAGCTACTTCACGGCCATTATGGAAGAAAGACGTCAGCGACCAGAGGATGATCTGATCTCTATACTGCTTGCTGCAGAGATTGAAGGGGAGAAGCTAACGGCAGAGGAAGTGGTCGGATTTTGCATCTTGTTACTTGCTGCCGGTAATGAAACCACGACCAATCTGATTACCAATGCCGTACGTATTCTGTCAGAGCAGCCTGAGCTTCAGCAGCAGCTGCGAGAGCACCCTGAAATTATCCCGACTGCGGTAGAAGAAACGTTGCGATATTATCCGCCAATTGTGGCTATTGGGCGTATTGCCAAAGAAAACGTAGAATTGAACGGACAAACAATTCAGGCGGGGGAACAGGTAATATCCTGGGTAGGATCGGCCAACCGGGATAGCGCTCAATTCGATCAGGCAGAGAAGTTTGTACCTGACCGCAAGCCGAACAGACATATGGGTTTTGGTTTTGGTATTCATTTCTGTCTCGGTGCGCCGCTTGCACGACTTGAGGCGAGGGTTGTACTTCAGACGATGCTTCGGCAAATGGAAGACATTCAGCTTGTGCCGGAAACCGTTCTGCAGCCGATTCAAAGTGCTTTTGTATTTGGCGTTAAAGAATACCCGATTCAATTCACAAGTTAAATTCACAAGCCATCTGACTCAATGAATCAATATTGAGGGTTGAACAAATGAATGCCAAAAGCCGCTTTCATGCCTAATAGGCGCTGAAAGCGGCTTTTTCTTAAGAAACAAATATGATGTGAATCCAAACGTCAGGATTCTCTGATCAGAGGGGGCTTTTTGTACAGCTTGAGTCTTACCCAAACCATGTTGAGCAGCAGCAGCCCACCAGAGACGATGAACAGTCCTTCGATGCCAATGAACCCGGCCATAAAGCCGCCGATTACGGCTCCAAGCATGTTACCGAGCGCGAGTGTACTCGTATTAAAGCTGAAGGCCCGACTAATCATGCTATCCGGCGTATAGGAGCGAATGAGCGCGTTGACACTCGGGAGCAGGCCACCCATGAACACACCCATCATGAAACGGACGATGATGAGCTGCCATACCGTCTGAACGAAAGCTTGAGGTATAAGCATGAGCCCTGTTCCTATAAGAGAGAACGTAAGTACTTTGTGTGAACCTACCCTGTCACTGAGCTTCCCGAGAATCGGGGACATGGCCATGTTGGATAGTCCCGTGACTGCACCGACAAGCCCTGCCCAGAAGGCGACGTTGACATCCGAACCGTGTAACTTCTGTACATACAGCGGCAAGAGTGACATCGGGCTGATCATGGCAAATTGCAACAGGAATGTTACAGCGAATAGCGCAGGTAACTGGGGAGACTTGTTCAGTTCCTTCAGACCGGACAATACGGATTGTTCCGGCAGTTTGGCCGCTTCCTTGCGGTCAAACTTCTCTCTGACCAGGAACATGGCGAGCATCGAAGCTGCGAAGATTAGTCCGCCAGTAATATAGAAGATGGGGCGGAAGCCCACTGCATCAGCAAGCAAACCGCCGATCAGCGGACCCAGAATCGTACCGGCCACTTGGCCAGACTGGCTGATACCCATCGCGAAACCCATGCGATCCTTCGGCGTTGTACCCGAGATCAGCGCAACTGCTGCCGGGTTGAAGCCGGAGATCGTACCGTTGAGCAGTCGTAATAAAAGGAGCTGCCACGGGTTCTGTGCAAAACCCATCAAGGCGATAACAATCGCCATCCCGAATCCGGAACGCAGCAACATAATTTTTCGGCCGTACTTGTCAGATAATTTGCCCCACAAGGGCTGGAACAAAAATGAGGTGAGGAAGTTGGCAGCAAATATAAATCCCGCCCATATGCCAATTTCATGCTCACCAACCACGCCAAGATCCCTGGCGAGATAAAGGGACAAAAACGGGGTGATCATGGTCATGCCCGAGTTGACCAGGAATTGTCCAAACCAAAGCACAATGAGGTTTACTTTCCACGTTTTCAAAGTGCTTTCACTTCCTTTCCGATCGTTTCTGCAACGTTTCAAAAAAACACGATTCTTTCATTATAACATAATTTGCATATGGATGAGGGGATGTAAGGAATGTCATAGTATTGTCATCGGAACAGATCGACACGTGGTTGTTACCGCTCTTTAAAAAGGGCATAATGTTATTTATGAGTCCAAAAACTATTGGAGGCTTCTTACATGAGCTATAATGATCGTCTGATTCAGGCCAGCTTCAAACAGCAGGTGGACCGTGTTCCCGTGTGGTACATGCGTCAGGCTGGGCGTTATGATCCCGAATATCGCAAGATTAAGGAAAAGTATTCTTTGCTCGAAATTTGCCGTCAACCTGAGCTAGCAGCTGAAGTTACACTCATGCCGGTACGTAAACTCGGTGTGGATGCGGCTATTTTGTATTCCGATATTATGAATCCGGTTGCTTCCCTCGGTATAGATTTCGATATTGTTAAAAATATTGGACCTGTTATAGACAATCCAATCCGCACGGCGGCAGATGTGGATCGTTTGCGTCCTATTGATGTTGAAGGAGATCTGTCTCATATTCTGGAGACGATTCGAATTCTGGACAAGGAACTGGATGTACCCCTGATTACGTTTGCCGGTGCTCCTTTTACCATTGCCAGCTATTTGATTGAAGGCCGACCTTCCAAAGGGTACATACGGACCAAAACGATGATGTACAGTGAACCGGAAGTGTGGCATAAATTAATGCAAAAACTGGGCGATATGGTGATTACATATGTCCGTGCACACATTGCGAACGGCGGTAAGGCATTCCAACTGTTCGACAGCTGGGTAGGCGCGCTTTCGCCAAACGACTTTAGAACGTATGTGTTGCCGACGATTACTCGTATCTTTACCGAATTATCTGATTTGAATGTACCGAAAATTTACTTTCCGGGTGTGGCTTCTGGTGAATTGCTGCCAACCCTGCATGATCTGCAAGCCGATGTGATTGGGCTGGACTGGAGAGTATCAATCGCCGAGGGACGTAAACGACTGGGCGGAAAATTTGCTGTGCAAGGTAACTTGGACCCTTATGTGCTGACTGCACCGATGGATCTGATCAAGCAGCATGCCAAATTGATTATTGACGAAGGTATCAAGGAGCCGGGGTATATTTTCAATCTGGGGCACGGACTATTTCCTGAAGCATCTTTGGATAAATTAAGAGAACTCACGGCGTATATTCATGAATATTCCGCTGAAGCATTGAAGACTGGGGTGACGGTTACTAATGACTAATACGGTAGGTGTACTGGTGATGTCGTATGGCACACCTGAGAATATGGAAAGTATTGAAGCATATTACACACATATCCGGAGAGGACGTCCGCCTGAACCGGAACAACTGAAAGAATTGACCGACCGTTATGAAGCGATCGTTGGGGGTGTATTCCCACTTCGAGAAAACACGGATAATCAGGTGAAGGCCCTCCAGGAGACGTTAAACAAGGATGACCGTTCCAATGAGGTTGAATTCCGTTGTTATCAAGGGTTGAAGCATGCGTATCCGTTCATTGAGGATGGCGTGGAACAGATGGCTAAGGATGGAATTCAGACTGCAATAGGCATCGTACTGGCACCACATTTCTCCACGATGAGTGTAGGGAGCTACATCAAGCGTGCTCGTGAGAAAGCGGAAGAACTGGGTATCCAAATGTCATTCATTGAGAGTTATCATCTGCATCCGAAATTGATTCAGGCTCTCTCCACACGTGTTAGCGCCAAATTGGATGCTTTCGAGGAAGCGGGAGCCAAACGCGGGGATGTGCGAGTGCTGTTCAGTGCACACAGTCTGCCTGCACGAATTGTAGATATCGGTGATCCATATCCACAGCAACTGCTGGAGACTTCGGAAGTCATTGCTTCCCGTTTAGGAATTACCAACTGGCAGTTCACGTGGCAAAGTGCCGGGCGGACGGCGGAGCCGTGGCTGGGCCCTGATATTCTGGACACACTTCAGGATCTTGCTCGTGAACAGGTGGAAGATGTGCTTGTAGCACCGATTGGATTCGTATCGGACCATCTGGAAGTGCTCTATGATCTTGATATTGAAGCTAAAGCGATTGCCAAAGAGATCGACATGCGCCTTATGCGTATCGATTCTCTCAATAGTGACCCACTTTACATGGAAACGTTAAGTGACGTCATTATTAGCAAGTGGCAGCAAGGAACGGATGAGTAATGGAAGACCATAAACGTCGTGTCGTTGTTGTCGGCGGAGGTCTGACCGGCCTAAGCGCGGCATTTTATATTCGGAAGCATTACCGGGAAGCAGGGGTTGAACCTGTCATCACCTTGGTTGAGAAGAGCTCTTCCATGGGTGGCATGATTGAAACGCTGCACCGGGATGGGTTCGTCATTGAGAAGGGACCAGATTCTTTCCTTGCCCGCAAAACCGCGATGATTGATTTGGCTAAAGAGCTGGAAATTGACCATGAACTGGTCAGCCAAAATCCGGAATCCAAAAAAACGTACATCATGCAGCGTGGCAAGCTGCATCCTATGCCGGCAGGACTCATTCTCGGTATTCCGACGGAGTTGAGACCTTTTCTGAGAAGTGGTCTTGTATCTCCGGCAGGCAAGCTGCGCGCATTAATGGATTTTGTCATCCCTCCCCGTCGTACAACAGAGGATGAATCGCTTGGTTATATGATTGAGCGCCGCCTTGGAGCGGAAGTGCTGGAAAACCTGACTGAACCGTTGCTCGCAGGCATCTATGCAGGTGATATGCGGCGATTGAGTCTTCAGGCAACCTTTCCGCAATTCGGTGAAGTGGAGCGGGATTATGGTAGTTTGATCCGAGGAATGATGACGGGCCGCAAACCGACAGAGACCCATACGGGAACGAAGAAAAGTGCTTTTCTGAACTTCCGTCAGGGCTTGCAGAGCCTGGTTCATGCGCTTGTACATGAGTTGCAGGACGTGGATCAACGGCTGAACACTTCCGTGAAATCTCTGGAGGTTCAGACTGGAGATGCGGCCAAGTATAGCATTCAACTGGATAACGGAGAACGTCTTGAAGCAGATGATGTAGTCATTACCGTGCCTACGTATGTTGCATCTGAACTGCTGCAACCACATGTGGATACAGCGGCTCTGGATGCAATCAATTACGTATCGGTAGCGAATGTGGTGCTGGCTTTTGAGAAAAAGGATATCGAACATGTATTTGATGGGTCTGGTTTCCTCGTTCCGCGTAAGGAAGGTCGAAATATTACAGCATGTACTTGGACATCAACCAAGTGGCTGCACACCAGCCCAGATGACAAAGTACTGCTTCGTTGTTATGTTGGCCGTTCGGGAGACGAACAGAATGTGGAGCTCCCGGATGATGCACTGACGGATCTGGTACTCAAGGACTTGCGTGAAACAATGGGCGTTGAGGCCGTTCCGATCTTCTCGGAAATTACTCGGCTCCGCAAATCCATGCCACAGTATCCGGTAGGTCATCTGCAGCAGATTGCAGCACTGCGCGAACAACTTGGCAGCAAATTGCCGGGGGTATACATTGCCGGCGCTGGTTATGAAGGGGTAGGCTTGCCTGACTGTATCAAACAGGCGAAGGAAATGTCAGTTCAAGCTACGCAATTGATTGCTGCAAAGTAATTAACGTATTTGGCTGTCTCGAACGTAGATTTTTTTCTACAGGGAGACGGCCTTTTTTGCACCATAAAGCGAAAAGGGGAGAGGTCGGAACTCTTTCAATATTTGCAGTTCCAAGGAATGATGGAAATCCAGAATATGCCTGATATAATATGATAAGGATTGCTGTGAAGAAGAGGAGCTGCCTATGTATCCCCCAAGATCAAAACGAAGTGTACAAAAGAAAAAAGTGAAACGTGCCCGAAAACGCCGGATTTGGATCATTAATCTGGTATTGATTGCTGCAATTGGACTCGTCGGCATCTATTACGCAGTAGGCATGCAGGAGCAGCAAATAGACCCGGCGGTGACAGAAACGGCTGTGAATCAGGAACCAGTGAATGAAGAGGGCCCTCAGGGCGGTGATCAGGTGAGTTCACCTGACACGGATTCGGAGGCAAGTAATACCCCGGATGAAGAATCGGAGGATTCTGATAAACAGGTAACTGAAAATTCCGGCGGTACGTCGGGTGAGAAAAAGCCTGATGCTACAGACTCCAAGGTAAATGGAAAGACAGATACGGGAACGAAAAAACCGACGGATACTCCCGCTTCTTCCGGCTCAAAGGGAAGCGAAGGTGCCGGAACTGGGGCGACACAGCCATCTCATTCGGCGAAGGATGTAACCATTAACTTTGTTGGGGATATTCAGTTTTCCGGCAAAGTGGCTGAATTGTTGGAGAAGAACGGTTATGACTATCCCTTTGCAAAGCTTGGCAACTTGTTCAAGGAAGATGATCTGACCATTGGAAACCTTGAAACTCCCGTAACCCTTGGTGGAACTGGTGCTGCAGACAAAACCTATGTATACAAGTCTTCGCCAAAGGCGCTCGAAGCAATGGCTTCAGCAGGATTTGATGCTGTGAATCTAGCCAACAATCATATTTTGGATCAAGGTGTAGAAGGCTTGGTCGATACGTTAACTTACCTTGAGCAATATGGTATAGCGCACACAGGGGCCGGTATGAACAGGGATGAGGCTTATGCACCTGCATATCTGGAACGCAAAGGCATGAAGATTGCACTGCTTGGATTCAGCCGGGTTGTACCTGAAACAAGCTGGAAAGCGGAAGGGAATCGGGCCGGTGTTGCCGAAGCTTACGATTCTACAGGTGCAGTAAAGGCGATTCAGGAAGCCCGTGAAAAAGCTGATCTGGTTATCGTTGTTGCACATTGGGGAGAGGAAAGGGTCAGCACTCCAAATAATGATCAGACTCGACTGTCTCATGAATTTGTAGATGCCGGAGCCGATCTGGTCATAGGTGGGCATCCCCATGTCTTGCAAGGGGTAGAGTACTACAAAGGCAAATGGATTGCATATAGTACAGGCAACTTTATTTTCTCGAAATCAACGACAGAGGAAACGTGGAAAACAGCGGTTTTTCAGGCGAGCTGTAGTAAGGATGCCAAATGCAGCATGAAGGTTATCCCTTATGAAGCGGGGTTGGGTCAGGCCATTCCGATGGTGGATCAAGCCAACAAATTGCTGCTGGAGCAGATGGCGCAGCTCTCGCCAGGTATTCGTTTTGATGCGAACGGATTCGCATCGCCAAATTAAGATGCATTTTTTTGAGGAGGGGATGGAATGAACAACCTTTGTGTAGCGCACCGTGGATTTTCGTCCATTGCACCAGAAAATACGATGTCTGCATTTTTGCTTGCCATGGAACAGCCAGAAGTTCAGTGGATGGAGCTGGATGTACAGTTATCACGTGATGGTGTGCCGGTTGTTATTCATGATTTTACGTTAAACCGGACCACGAACGGTGAAGGCTTCGTACGAGAAAAGGACTGGGCAGATATACAGCAGCTGGATGCGGGATCATGGAAAGGAAAAGCCTATAAAGGGGAACGTGTTCCTGCGCTTAGTGAAGTGTTGGACCGCACCTGTGGCAAAGTGAGATTGAATATCGAACTGAAAACGCAAGGTAATATGTATCCCGGTCTGCCGGCAGCGGTTATTCATGAGGTGAGGAAGAGACATATGCAGCATGATGTGGTCATCACTTCGTTTGAACCTGCGGCTCTGGTTGAAGTGAAGAAACTGGCCCCTGAGTTCAAAACAGGTTTGATTATTGATGCACGGCCAGGGGATCTGGCAGCAGTGCTGCGGCAGATGAATTGCAGTTTTCTTTCCATCGGATACACCAATGTGGACAAATCGCTGATGCGTGAGATGCGTATGGAAGGCATTCAGGTAATGGCTTGGACAGTGGACGACAAAATCATCATGAAGCGGCTTGCGGCGATTGATCCGGAGCTGATGTTATGTACAAACCGGCCTGATGTGTGGGAACAGGCTTTTCAGGAAACGAGCAGCCGATTTTTCAGGCCGTAAACTCCAATTTTTTGAATAGCGAAAATATGATATGTACTTATATAATAAAAAGATAAACATGCTCCATATACGCTAATGAATTCGATAAAGGTGGTCGTAAACCCATGCTGACAAACATTCGCAATGTATACTGTGTAGGACGAAATTATAAACTTCATGCAGAAGAATTGGGTAACGCGGTTCCGGATGAACCGATGATCTTTATGAAGCCTTCCCATGCGGTTGTGGCCTTGAATAGTGAAACGCTGCAATTGCCTGCAACAAAGGGCGAAGTTCATTATGAGGCTGAACTAGTAATCCAAATCGGCCGGAGTTATGAGCCGGGTATGGCTGTGGATGAATTGGTAGACGCGTATGCGTTTGGCATTGATTTTACATTACGTGACGTACAGACGGTTATTAAGAAAAAGGGCCATCCGTGGACAGCGGCCAAAGGGTTCAAGAACTCGGCTCCGGTTACTGCATTCCAGCCATTTCCGGGGGCCCAGGCTCTTCTTGAGAAAGACTTTACACTCACCAAGAACGGTGCCGAGGTCCAACGGGGCAATATTCGTAACATGATCTTCAGTCTACAGGACATTGTGGATTATGTAGGTCATCATTACGGCCTGGGACCTGGAGATGTCATCTTTACAGGTACACCAGAAGGGGTTGGACCAACGGCAGCAGGAGATGTGCTTGAACTGGCCTGGGACGGTGAATCCTTGGGCAAATGTACGATTGCAGCAGCAGTTCAGTAAGTATCATGCATCATCAATCTGCTTACTTAGAGTAAATATGAAACAGATAAAAGGGGCGCTTCGACGCTCCTTTTTGCCATGCCCTCATTCTCTGCCATAGCACATGGGAGACTTTTCATTTACGCCAAGTTGTAGGCTGTATTGGCACTCTCTGTGACCAACTCCTCCAGTTCACTGCTTTGCACTGCGTGTTGCTCCGCGCTAATACTTCCACTTGCGAGTCGTTGATCTAATTGCTCCTTGAGCTGCCTTATTTGCAATGCGACAACCTCGTTAAAATCACCATCATTTTCATCTGCAATCATCCTCAGCGATTTACCCGCGTACAGATCCTGAGCTAAGTCATCTTCCGATTGTTGATTCAGAGCACTCAACAACTCATCTCCGCTCTCGTCTTTGGTATCTATGTTAACGATGGACCATTTCGTCAAAGGTATAGGGGATATCGCTGATCTGCCCCAGGCTGTTCCGGCGAAGGACATGGTAACAATCATTGTTCCGACAATGATTACGCGCTTCATATTCATATGTGTCATCCTCATTTCTATGGTTAAGTACGAACTGAATCGTAGCTGGTTTAATGTAACGCTCTGAGGATAGTGTAACCGGGAAAGCTGAAGTGAAACTTAAAACCGGATAAGTTATCTAAATATGAAGGACATCTGGCTACGAAAAAACAAATTTAAATTCACACTTGACAGGTTGGGTTAGTGGGTTATATGATGAACTCAATTATTTTAACACTAATTAAATGAACAGTGAAATAATTTGAACTGAAGCGAGCTGATTGGACCACCAAAGGCTCCCGGGACTACTCCACTATGGAATGTCCACGGGAGCCTTTTTTCGTATTTGCTGTCGTTTCAGTTAGACAGGGAGGATGAAATGAGCAATAACGACTGGGAAGCGTTGGAGAAGACAGATTGGTTGTTTCGTAAAATGGTCAGACGATTCGTGAAAGAACGAGATCGCATATCGGTAGAGGGGGTCAGTTTACCGGGTATGCTCATCCTGCACAAAATCATTCGTGAAGGGGAACAGCGATTGGGGGATTTGGCCGAACAACTGGATTTCACTTCAGGTGCCATCACAGCTTTAACAGACAAGTTGGAGAAAAAGGGACTTACGATCCGCAGACGCAAGGAAGATGACCGTCGGACGGTTTTGCTCGACATTACTGCTAATGGGCGGGAGATGTTTGCACGGAACAGTAATATCGGTGCTCGATGTATCACGCTTCTGTTTGAGGGCTTTACGACGGAGGAACTGGAGCAGCAAAGCCAATTTTATGAGCGGGTGATAGCGAATCTGGAGGGGTTCTCGGATACGCTGCTGGAATTGGCAGAGAACAACGGGAAGCAGGAACACGATCCGTCCATCAAAAGTGACCCTGAACAGAAGCAGAGGGAGAATACCGGAAAGAGCAATTATCTCAGTTATTAACGTTTGATCCAATGTGAAAACAAACAATCCAAGGGAGAGATGATCAATGGGGCATTCAACAATTTATCCAACCGGAGCAACCGTATATAACCCTGATAAGGCTTGGGGCGGTTATACCGTCTATCAGGCAGGCGAGGAAGGTGTTGTACTGATTGATATGAATGGTAGGGAGGTTCACCTGTGGAAGGGGCTGCTGGGCTTTCCGGCCAAAGTTTTCCCCGGTGGCTTCGTATTGGGAAGCACGGGGCGAAGAGATCCGAAGTTTGGTATCCAGGACAACGTTGATTTGGTTCAGGTGGATTGGGAAGGCAATATTGTATGGAAATACAACAGCTACGAACACATTGAAGATCCAGGATATGAACCATTGTGGTACGCACGTCAGCACCATGATTTTCAGCGTGAAGGCAATCCTGTCGGATATTACGCCCCCGGGCTTGCACCAAAGACACAGAGCGGGAAGACTTTGATTCTTGCTCATAAAAATGTGAACAACCCGTCCATTTCGGATAAGCCTTTGCTCGATGATGCGATTATAGAAGTGGATTGGGAGGGCAATGTATTATGGGAATGGCTGCCGAACGAGCACTTTGAGGAACTTGGATTCGATGAGGCCGCCCGTAATGTTCTGTTCCGTGACCCGAACACACGCTCATTTGGACATCTCGGTGGTGGGGTGGGGGATTGGCTACATATTAATTCAGCTTCTTATGTTGGACCAAACCATTTCTATGAAAATGGAGACGAGCGGTTCCATCCCGACAATATTATCTGGGATGCCAGAGAAGCAAATATTATCGCAATAACCGACAGACAGAGTGGAAAGATCGTATGGAGACTAGGGCCGGATTACTCTTTGCCTGAAGTAAAGCATATTGGCACCATTATTGGACAGCACCATGCACATATCATCCCTAAAGGTTTGCCTGGGGAGGGGAATCTGCTGATGTTCGACAATGGCGGCTGGGCCGGTTATGGTCTGCCTAATCCAGCTTCTCCATACGGCTTGAAACACGCCGTTCGCGATCATTCACGCGTACTGGAGATCAATCCGGTGACCCTGGAGATCGTTTGGCAATATACATCCGCAGAAGCTGGATTTTCCGTTCCGACAGATTCCTATAAATTTTATAGTCCGTATATCAGCTCCGCTCAGCGCTTGCCTAATGGAAACACGCTAATTACGGAAGGTTCCAATGGAAGACTGTTCGAGGTTACATCCGAGTATGAGCTAGTGTGGGAATATGTATCCCCTTATAAGGATGGACGGAACACCAATATGGTCTATCGTTCGTATCGCGTGCCTTATCACTGGGTACCACAGCTGGAGAAGCCGCAAGAGGTTGCTATTGAAGCCATTGATGTTTCCGCCTACAGAGTGCCGGGAGCAGCGCCCAAAGGTTCTTCATCCGTTGTAAGTGTTGAAGTAACACTGCCGTTTGTTGAAGGTGCAGCCTGTGTGGCAACGTCAGATGAAGGCAAGTAAGGTGGCGAAGAGCGATGAACAATGATTAGAACGAATGGGGTGCATATTGTGAGAAAACCATCCACCTTAACTGGTGCGTTATTAATGCTCTTATCCATGTTATTGATATTATCGGGATGTTCTACAAACGAATCGGTATCCGAAGCAAAGGGTGCCTCCGGCACAGAGGCCCAAAAAGTGAAAGTCCGGATCGCAGATACAAGTACGAACCCAACATTCAGGGTAGCCATTGCCAAAGGTTTCTTTGCAAACCACGGCATTGATGCAGAGAGCATTACGTTTGGTTCGCCAGCGGAAGGTGTAAATGCACTGTTTATCAAGCAGGTGGATATTGCGTACGGAGCTGACTTTCCTGTATTGAATGCTTTGGCAAAAGGGGATTACTCTGTCATTGCTTCCGCAGGTCAGGCTACGAATGAAGCGGCAGCTGCGTGGAAGTTGTATGCCAAGAATGATACACAGAGTGGAGCCGATCTGAAAGGTAAAAAAGTAAGTTTCATCCGCGGTACGTTTATTCCTTATCTGTGGGATGAATATTTGAAGGACCAGGGACTGGAACTAACTGATGTAACCCAGGTGGGTCAGGGAGCATTTGACGAAGCCTACATTGCACTAAAGCAGGGTGATCTAGATGCAACCTGGGTCATTGGTTCCGCCTTGACTGATAAATTCGATGCGCTTGAAGGCGTGCATCAGCTCACCGATATGTCCCAAACCTCTGTACGTCTTGGAATGGGGCTCGTAGCAAGCAATGAATTCATCCAGGGGAACCCTGAAACGGTGAGTGGTTTTCTCGCGGCGCTGAATGAAGCCTCCGTGTATGCCCAGGCACATCCTGAAGAGGTTGCAGACCTGATGTATAAGGAAACCAAGCAGCCTAAGGAGGCCACATTGAAGGATCTGCCAATCAATCCATGGGAAGTTGGATTTACCCAGGCAGCTTATGACAGTCTGGCAGGGCAGAAGCAATATATGGTGGATAACGGGATCATCGAACACGATTTCGATCTCGATAACAAACTGAACCTGGAGCTCCTGAAGCAGGCACTGCCAGATAAAGTGACTTATAGCAAATAACTCGCAAATTGCATTGGAGGTGTTCTCATGTCCTTACCTGCAGATCAGCATACGATTCGTATCGAGCAGCTTCGTAAAACATACAATGCCCCCACCCATGGGGATGTACACTATATTATCAAGGATGTCGATCTGGTCATCAAGGGAGGGGAATTCTTTGTCCTGCTCGGTCCCAGCGGATGTGGCAAGTCCACGCTTCTAAATATGATTGCAGGCTTTATCTCTAAGTCGGGCGGTCAGCTCAAGGTGGATAATAAGGAGATTGATAGGCCAGGCAAGGATCGGGCCATGGTATTCCAGCAGGCGGATTCTTCTCTTTTCCCGTGGCTTACCGTAAGGGAGAATGTGGAGTTTGGACTTCGGATGTCCAAGGTGCCAAAATCTCAGCGGCGTACGATATCAGACCGATACATCGAGCTTGTTGGACTGGGTAGTCATGAAGCCAAATTTCCGAAGGAGCTGTCAGGTGGCATGAAGCAGCGGGTGCAATTGGCCCGGGTGCTAGCCAACGATTCGGCCATCCTGTTGATGGATGAACCCTTTGGAGCATTGGATGCAATGACTCGGCGTACGATGCAGAAAGAGCTGGTCAATATTTGGCAGGAAACCCACAAGACCGTTATTTTTGTCACTCATGATATTCAGGAGGCGCTCTTGCTGGGTCAGCGCATAGGAATTATGTCAGTAGGGCCTTCTTCCAAGATAACGGATATTTACGACAATACTCTGTCTTATCCAAGGAACATTGCCTCATCTGAGTTCAACACGCTATATGATCAGATCCAAAGCCATTTTGAAGAATAATTGAGGTGATAGCAAGATGAGATGGTTGGAGAAGAAGTGGGTGTCTATCCCTCTATTGTGGGTGACGGTTATTCTGATTTGGCAGCTTGGAGCCATGCTCTATGGACCCGACGTGATTCCCGGTCCTTGGGATACGATTCTTGGTGCTCGCGAACTGATTGCTGACGGTACACTGATGCAGTATATCGGAATTAGCTTTACACGTGTGCTTGCGGGTTGGGTACTTGGCAGTGTGATAGCGATCCCGGTAGGGCTGATTATCGGCAAGGTTCATATGATCCGGCTGTTTGCCGAACCTTTCCTTAATTTTATCCGCTTTATTCCGCCGATTGCATTCATTACTCTATTCCTGGTCTGGTTCGGAATCGGGGAGCAATCGAAGATTGCACTCATCATGTATGCAACGTTCTTCATCGTTGTGTTAAACACGCTGACAGGTGTACTCTCCATTGAAGAAGACAAGATCCGGTCAGCCCGCAGTATGGGAGCAAACGAATGGCAGATTTTGCTGCATGTCGTTGTTCCGGCGACGACTCCGTATATCTTCACGGGGGTACGACTGGCAATGGGCACTTCCTATATGGCTATTATCGGCGCAGAGATGATTGCTGCGAATGAAGGAGTGGGTTATCTGATCTGGAATTCCCGATTATTCTTTCGCACAGATTGGATCTTTGTCGGCCTGATTTCTCTGGGCTTTATGGGCTTCCTCACCGATCGGTTGTTCAATTGGTTTGGTCGCAGCGTGCTCTACCGTTATGGTGTAATTGGTGGAACGAAGCGGGTCTGAACTGGAACTTGAGGTGATGTAATCCTCGAATTCTTGGTCAAACGGAAGAAGGATCACTCATCTCAGTTTTATCGCAATATCATAGACCTGATTTGGTAGCTTTCAAAGCTGCTGAATCAGGTTTTTTGTATGCGGGGCTAGGGAGTTTCGGCATTGGGATCAAACCGTGGTATAATTGAATTTCAAAAATATAAAACGTCATGTGGGCCATGGATGCTGCCACATGCAGGAGAACTTATGGACTGGATTATTGGCGCCGTATGCGCTTTTATTGTGGCGGGTGCTGCCTACGCGAAGAAGTCGCTAACCCTGTCCGGCTGCCTCGCGGCTGTGATCATGGGTACGATATATTACGGAGCGGGCAACCTGTTCTGGTTTGGAACACTGCTGTTGTTTTTCATTACCTCAACGCTGTTCTCCAAATTTCGCAAGGATCGCAAGCAGGAGCTTGAGAAATCGTATGCCAAGACGGGCAATCGTGATGCTGGACAGGTTATGGCTAACGGTGGAATCGGCATGTTTCTTGTTCTGGGGAACTGGGTCCTCCCACACCCAGCCTGGATGTATGCTTTTATCGGTGTCATGGCTACCGTTACTTCAGATACATGGGCAACCGAGTGGGGAAGTCTCAGCCGTAAGCCGCCACGCTCTGTCGTGACGTGGAAGGTGCTGACTCCAGGTACCTCTGGAGGTGTTTCATTACTTGGGACACTGGCTGCTGCCATAGGTGGAGCTTTAATCGGCGTGGGTGCGTTTTTCTTTTCCTGGATTGCCGGGATTGGAAGCTTGAGTCTGCTCAGCTGGACGTGTGTCGGCCTTGTCGGCGGATTGGCAGGAGCTTTTGCCGATTCTTATCTGGGCGCAACGGTTCAGTATATGTATCGTTGTACTGTGTGCGGCCGTGAGGTCGAGGTAAGTGAGCATTGTGGACACAAAACCGTTCGATCACGTGGCTGGTCTTGGATGAGTAATGATCTGATAAACGTGCTCAGTTCGTTGATCGGCGGATGTTTGGCGATCGGTTTGGGTATCATTTTGGCGTCGTAGGGAGGGAGTGCGTTTGAGCACTGTGCAAGGAGACAAATCGGAGGCTATTCTGGATGCAGCTTACGGTATTTTCGGTTCAAAAGGATTCTATGAGACGAAAATGTCCGATATTGCGGACGAAGCGGGCATCGCGAAAGGCACCATTTATTTATATTTTAAAAATAAGGAACAATTATTTGTTGCCGTATCCAAGCGTGACTGCGACAATTTTATCAGTCGCCTGGTTTATGCGTTGAACTCACATCAGAGTACGGGGGATAAGCTCGGTGCGATCGCCAAGACTCACCTGACGTATTATTATGAGCGTCGCAATCATACCAAGATGTTTTTCATGGCACCCAATAATGATCCGGATCTGATGAAATTCATGAAGGCATTTATGAATGAATATATGAGCATGGTGCGTGAGGTGTTAGAGAATGCTGGCGTACCTGAGCCTGTGCTGCTTGCAGAAGCTTATATCGGGATTCTCGATCGGCTAAAGATGGATATTATGCTGAATCCAGAGTTTAACGAGGAACATCTGAACAAACGAATTGCCTTTGCAGCAGCTCTGTTTCTGGACGGATGTCGTTCCTTTTTGCAAGTATAGCGTGAGTGAGCGTAGTTGCATTGCATCTTAAGTGCAGCTTCATATTGAATTTATTTTACAGAGAAGTAGGTTACGACCAAATGAACATAATGACGGTAGAGCAAGTTGCGAAAAGCTATGGTGAGAAAATATTGTTTAAAGACGCCTCATTCGGTATGGGCGATCAGGACAAGATTGGTGTCGTTGGTGTCAATGGAACCGGGAAGTCCACATTCTTGCGTGTCATTGCAGGTATGGAGCCAGCGGATGAGGGACAGATCTCGATTGGTAATGACGTGCGTATACAGTTCCTGGCACAGAATCCGCAGTTTAACCCGGATAATACGGTCTTGCAACAAGTATTCGAGGGCGACAGCCCGGAGATGAAAACGGTACGTGAGTATACAGAAACAATGGAGCTACTGGAACTTAATCCTTCCGATCCGGCGCTGCAAGAGCGTTTGCTGCGCTTGAACCAGGAGATGGAGCAGCTTCAGGTCTGGCAGATGGAAAGTGAAGCGAAGAGCATTCTGTCCAAACTGGGCATTCGTCAATTCGATGCGCTGATGGGTACGTTGTCTGGTGGACAGCGCAAACGGGTAGCGCTTGCCTCTGCACTGATTCATCCCTGCGAACTGCTCATTCTGGATGAGCCTACGAACCATATTGATAATGATTCCGTAGTTTGGCTGGAACAGTATTTGCAAAAACGGCGTGGCGCCCTGCTCATGATCACGCATGATCGGTATTTCCTGGATCGTGTAGCAAATGTGATGCTGGAGCTGGATCATGGACGTTTATTCCGATATGAGGCCAACTATACTCGCTACCTGGAACTGAAGGCTGAGCGTGAAGAGCGTGAATCCGCATCTGAACAAAAGCGGCAAAATCTGCTGCGTACGGAGCTCGCCTGGATTCGTCGCGGTGCAAAAGCACGGACCACGAAACAAAAAGCGAGAATTGATCGTTTCGAGGAGTTAAAGGATCAACAAGGACCAAATCGGTCAGGCTCTTTGGAGGTATCGGTGGGTTCCACTCGTTTGGGTAAAAAAATACTGGAGATCGAGCATCTGTGCAAATCGGCAGATGGCCGCAAATTGATTGAAGATCTCAGTTACATTGCGGTACCTGGTGACCGGGTAGGTATTGTCGGTCCGAATGGCAGTGGTAAATCAACCTTACTGCAAATGATCTCCGGCAAGCTTGAACCTGATGCCGGGGAGGTTGTTGTGGGCCCGACGGTTAATCTGGGCTACTTCACTCAGGAGCATCAGGAGATGAATGAATCTCTGCGGGTTATTGAGTACATCAAGGAAGTGGCCGAGAATGTGAAAACGGCTGATGGATCTCTCATTACTGCAGCTCAGATGCTGGAACGTTTCCTCTTCACCCCTGCGTCACAGTGGACACCAATCTCCCGTCTGTCTGGCGGAGAAAAGCGTCGTCTATACCTGCTGCGTGTACTGATGGCTGCACCGAATGTTCTGCTACTGGACGAGCCGACAAACGACCTGGACATTCAGACACTCGCTGTACTCGAAGATTACCTGGATGATTTCCCGGGTGTTGTATTTGTCGTATCCCATGACCGGTACTTCCTGGATCGGACGGTGGATAAAGTACTGTCCTTTGAAGGTGGCGGTGCTGTGCGTGTACATGTCGGGGACTATAGTGAATATGCAGAATGGATGCTGAAAAATGCCCCTGGATCTTCACAGGAAAGTGCGACGGGAACAGCAGCTAAAGTGAAACCGGCTACGGTGGAAAGTAAACCTGCTGCCTCGGCGGCGAAACCTAAGCTGAAGTTCAGCTTCAAGGAACAGCGTGAATATGACCAGATTGATGAGAATATCGAGAAGGCTGAAGCCAATCTCGCCCGAATTAATAAAGAGATGGAAGAATCTTTCAGCGATTCAGCTCGTCTGCAGGAGTTAATGGCAGAGCAGGCGGAGGCGGAGCGTCATTTGGATGAACTGATGGAACGCTGGACCGTTCTGAATGAGCTTGCGGAACAGATTGAAAACAGCAAGTCTTAAAGTATATTTTAATGAATCGTCCTCTCTTCAAAAGCGACTTGCAGTTGTCTTTTGGGGGAAGGCGATTTTTTTTGAATTGATGTAAATGAAATTATATGAAACGTTAACCATATTCAAACCGTTTATTAAATAAAGAATTCCATAGAAGGGGGAGAACTCCACATCCATGTACAGAGAACTGAATGAACAATTGGCAGTGATCAAGGAAAAGGGAAGAATGTACGAGAAATGGAATGATCGGCTGGAGAAGCTGAATCAGGAGGAAGCGGAATGGAAAACGAAAGTACAGCAGCGTCTGGAGCACCTACAGAAGGAACAAAACGATGTTGATCGACTCAACAGCATGACTTTATCAGCATTCTTTTATCATTTAATCGGCAAAAAAGAGGATCGACTGGAGAAAGAAGAACTGGAGTTGATGGAAAGTAAGGCAGAGTACGATACAGCAAGCCAGATGTTAACGGATATCCAGGAGCAGCGTTCGCGTGTGCAACAGGAGCTGGACGGACAGCGGAAATATCAATTCTGGCAAAGTGATTACAAGGTGTTATGGGGCAAAAAGGAAAACGATCTGCTGGAGAAAGATGCAGAATTGCAGCAAATGGCTGAGGATCGGGAACATCTCTCAGGAGAGCTTCAGGAGCTGAATGAGGCGGATCGAGAGGGGCAGTATCTGCTCGATGCACTTGAACGCGCTGAAAAGGCTTTGTCCTCTGCGGGAAATTGGGGAGTATACGACATGATGGGTGGGGGTATGATCTCGACTCATATTAAGCGCAGCAGAATGGATGATGCTCAGGTTGCCATTATGGATGCCGGAAGACGTCTTCGCCGATTTCAGAAGGAGCTAGAGGATGTGAAGATGGCTGTAAACACGGAATTACACCTTGGAGGTCTGCTTTCATTCGCAGACTATTTCTTCGATAATCTCTTTGTGGACTGGATGGTTCAAGACAAAATTCGCAAAGCAGAAACACAGGTGAAGGATGGACTGAGTGCAGTGCGAAGCACGATGCGTGTACTGAAGAATCAGATTCGGGAGCACAAGGTGATGTTGGAACTTCTGGAACGTAGGTATTGCGAACATATTGAACGAGCGAATTAAGCCATCTCAAAGAAGAAGGACACTTCCAGCTTGCCTCTAAACGGCGCAGCTGAAGTGTCCTTTTTTTATATGATATAGGTGAATTATAGATGATCCATGTCGGTATGCCCAACAAGATCGAGATCACAACTCTGATCATTTATTCAAATGCTGTATTGCCATTCTACTTGTCCATGACCATGTTACAATTTACTTGGTTGTAATATATGCAGCGAGCAGTCTCGCTGTATTCAGTACAGCGTCTTTATGCGTACGTTCCATGGAGTGAGAAGCGTGAACGCCCGGCCCGATCAATGCAGCGCGAATATTATTTCCTCCACGTAATGCGGCGCTGCCATCGGAGCCGTATTGTGGATAAATATCAACGACATAATCAAGACTTGCTTGTTTGGCCAGTTCAATCAGCCGAGTGGTCATATCGTAGTCATATGGTCCGGACGAATCCTTGGCACAGATGGATACATCCGTCTCTTTGCAGCTAAGGTCGTCACCCATTGCGCCCATGTCTACAGCAATCAATTCGCTGATTTCGGCAGGAATATAAGATGCTCCGTGTCCAACTTCTTCGTAGTTCGAGATAAGTAGCGAAACGTTATGTATTGGTTTCCAGTTTTCTCGATGTGCAGATTCCAGGATACCGAACAAGGCAGCTACGCTGGCTTTATCATCAAGGTGACGCGATTTGATATATCCGCTGGGCGTAATGACCGCACGGGCATCGAAGGAAATAAAGTCCCCGACAGAGATACCCAATGCCAGAACATCTTCCTTGGAAGAGACCACTTCATCAATACGCACTTCCATATGGCTCTCGCTTCGCTCAAACGTGCGTGCATCTGGATAGACGTGTACAGATGGGTGCAGGGAGAGGATGGTGCCTGTATAGGTCTTTCCATCACGTGTGTGGATGGTGCAATACTCATTCTCGATACTGTTCATGGTAAATCCACCGACAGAGGTAAGCTTCAGTGTGCCGTAGGAAGTGATGGAACGCACCATGGCTCCCAATGTATCCACATGTGCACTCAGTCCGATCGTTCTGGAAGAATCCTGCCCAGGCAATGTGAGCACAGCTCCGCCTTTGTTGTTCAATTCAAAAGCGATATTAAGTGATTCAGCTTCCTTGCGGATCATCTCAATAATATCGTGGGTATAGCCACTAGGGCTGGGAGTATCGAGTAACTTTTTCAGAAAAGATAGGACATAGGATTCGTCAATGGTAAAACTCATATAGAAATTTCCTCCTCGTTAATAAATGTGCAGAAAGTTGTTCTTAAAACAGAATACAGCCTGTCTGGCAGAATGTACAATTCCATTCTCGATAGCCAGCAGGCTGCCTCTGATGTGTTACAGCGTACCCGAAGGATTTCCTTTTCGAATGGAATCGGACTCCACAGAAGCGTTGTCCGAATCGGTCGTTCCGAATGTATCCATCGATTTAAACGAATCCAGAGAGGAGGAAGAGCTGCTTGCTGCGGAGCTTTCCAATTCGGATACACGCAGCTTCAATTGCTTGTTCTCGCGTTGCAGTCGATATTGGCGGAAGATGCCATAAGACCCTACAATGATTCCACCGATTAGGGTGCAGCCAAGAATGAGCAGAATCAGCGGGATTTGAACCGTGTTAAATAGCAGGTTGACTTGAACGGAATCCACATTAATGACCGCAAAAATTCCGGTAAGTAATGCAAAAACGAGACCTGCGATGAGTGCCCATTGCATTTTCATGGTGGTGCCTCCTTGTTGAACAATTCAGAACTATGTAAGCAATTACCCTAATTCATGGAGCTTGCATCTTGCTTGATTATAAAATCCCTTGCCCATTTGGGCAAGGGATCAGGTCACATGGACGAGAAAGCAACCTTATTTCGTTAGTTGTTCCATTTGCTCAATCAGTTCCTTGAACACACTCATAGCTTCGCGAATCGGCTCTGGCGTAGACATATCCACTCCTGCTTTTTTCAGGATGTTGATGGAATAGTCACTGCCACCGCTCTTGAGGAATCCAAGATAACGGTCCACGGCAGGTTGGCCCTCTTCCAGAATTTGCTTGGAGAAACTGGTCGCTGCTGAGAAGCCGGTCGCATATTTGTACACGTAGAAGCTGTTATAGAAGTGGGGAATACGCGCCCATTCCATTTCAATTTCTTTGTCCACCACCATGCTGTTTCCATGGTATTTGACATTAAGGTCATAATAAATTTCGGAAAGCAGTTGAGGTGTGAGAGCTTCACCCTGTTCAGCACGCTCGTGAATAATTTTTTCGAATTCTGCAAACATGGTTTGACGGAATACGGTGGTACGGAACTGATCTGCATAATACGTCAGCAAGTACAGTTTTTCCTTGGGATCCGTCGATTTATTGAGCAGATAATCCATCAACAAGGCTTCATTCGTTGTGGATGCAACCTCAGCAAGGAAAATGGTGTACTGTGCATCACGATACGGAAGTGTAGTGTCCGAATAGTGGGAATGCAGTGCGTGGCCCATTTCATGTGCCAGTGTAAACATGCTATTCAGGTTATCTTTGTGATTCAACAAGACGTAAGGGTGGGTGCCGTAGGCTCCCCAACTGTAGGCGCCTGAACGTTTATTCTCATTTTCGTATACATCAATCCAGCGATGATCATAGCCGGCCTGCAATGCGTCTGCATAATCCTTGCCAAGCGGCTTCAGTCCATCTTTAACCGTTTGTTTTGCTTCTTCGTAGGTAATATCCATTTTGTATTCATCCACCAGTGGGGCGAAAAGGTCATACATATGCAATTTATCTACGCCGAGCAATTTTTTGCGCAGGTCCATATAACGGTGTAACAGCGGAAGGCTTTCATGAATCGTATCCACAAGATTGGTATAGACATCCTTCGGAATGTTGTCGCCGTAAAGGGACATTTCCATGACGGAAGGGTATTTCCGAACATCGGCATAAAACATGTTTTTAGTTACGTTAGCGTTCAGAGCTGCAGCAATGGTGTTCTTTTGCTTGCCATAGGTTTCATACACCGCTTTGAAGGCACGTTCGCGAACTTCCCGATTCGGATTTTCCAAGAACTGAATATAGCTGCCATGAGTCAGTTCCACTTCGTTTCCATGCTCATCCTTGATTTTCGGGAACTTGAGATCTGCGTTGTTCAACATGCTAAAGATGGTCTGTGGTGCCTGGGACAGGTTACCCACCTGTGCGAGCAATGCTTCCTCGGCTTGGCTCAGTACATGAGCCTTTTCACGTTTCATCTCTTCCAATGTGAACTTATAGGCAGAGAGTTTCTCGTTGGAGATGAGGGCATCCAACTGATCATCCGGCAGGGACAAGATTTCGGGTGTAACATAAGATAGTGCTTCACCAACCTGCACGCTTAACTTTTGTGCTTTTTGGGACAGGTTTTGATATGTAGGGTTAGCTGTGTCTTCATCTTGATGCATCCGTGCATACACAAAGAGGCGTTCGGTTTTGAGACTGATCTCATCTTCGAGTTCAAAACAGCTTTTGAGTGTCTCAGGTTTGTTCAGTTTGCCCTTGAATTCGGAGGCTTTCTTGGTCAAAGACGATACTTCTTCATATTCCTGATCCCAAGCTTTCTGATCGGCAAATAGATCTTCCAGTTTCCATGTTTGTTCAGTAGGTACCTCGGAACGTTTCAATAGTTGACTCATGGGAATCCTCCTTTGATGAAGTGAAGAATATATAGACGAAGCTGCCTTCGTCCCACTCGCTTGTGCGGAGAGAGACGAAGGAATCAGACTAAGTACCAGCAGAATGAACAGCGATTTGCGGTATTTCAACGGCCTTCCTCCTCACTATACGAATAATCCCGTATAGTATGACCTGAGGGGCATTGAAATATTTGAAGAAGCTAGGCTCCCATATTGACCAAAAAGTAAACGATCAGGAAAAATGCGAAACAAATCAGCAGGGTGGCAATCAGAGCCATGCCCCGTCTTAAACGATCCGGGATGGAGTTGCGTCCCAGAATCAGCACGATTCCTAGGGAAAAAGCAAGAATAATAAAGATGACAACATTGCTTGAGTCAAGCTGCATGGGCTAGACCCCTTTGAAGGCAGCCATCAGTTGACGCCATTCGTCCTCGCGGTTCTCAAAATCTTCTTTCGGGAAGCGGCGTTCCGCCCAGTGCATCAACGCAGGACGGCTGAGGAATGTATGGCATTCTTCTCCCCATTCTTCCGAGATTTCACGAAGCACCAGATATTTGCCTTGAACTTCTACGGTCATCATATTCCACTTGTCTGTTTTGTATATTTCATGTTTTTTTATCATAGGTAGTCTCCAAACTAACGGTTTTGGTAAAATGATACCGTACCCTTGGATTCAAAGCAAATTTTTTCGACTTTTATGGAAAAGATAAATTGCAATGTAGATGGTCATACAGTATAATGAGGGTATTCGCCATAGATGGCGATATTTTTAGGAGGTTGTTCATTTGAAAGGTACAGTTAAATGGTTTAACGCAGAAAAAGGCTATGGCTTTATTTCAGTTGAAGGCGGCGAGGACGTATTCGTACATTTCTCCGCAATCCAAGGCGACGGCTTTAAAACATTGGAAGAAGGTCAAGCGGTAGAATTCGAAATCACTGATGGAAACCGTGGTCCTCAAGCAGCTAACGTAAACAAATTGTAAGAATATTTCCGGTTAAACGGATTTCTTATAAATGATTGGCTTCTAGCTGAATATATGAACCCAAGCACAGTCCCCACATGGGAGGCTGTGCTTTTTTTGATATGTTTTGATATGTTGAGTTCCATAAGGGAAATCCTTGTTGGATGCTTATGTGCGGCTAGTCATGCTTGACCAAAGCTTCATGGAAAATCCAACAAGTGCGGCCAGGGAAAACGCCATCGCAGTGAGATAGAAGGTGTTTCTGTTGGTATGCTCCAGCAGCAATCCTCCCAGTGTTCCGCTGAGCAGACCGGAAGCGCTGGACCACACAATGGTGAACAGGGCCATACCAGTGGCGCGATAGCCATCCGGGACAAGGCGGATAATATAACGGACTGCAGTCACGTAGAAGATGCCAAAGGTCACGCTATGCATCGTCTGAATAGCAACGACTGACGCGGGTGTATCTGAGATGGACATCAGAAATAAGCGAATCGTATACATCAGTGCAGCGATCGTGAGCAAAGGAAGTTCTTTGTAGCGATTGCCGTATCTGCTTAGCAGCAAAAACACTGGAATCTCACTGACCGAAGAGATCAACAGGGACCAGCCGATCAGCCCTTCACTGGCACCTAGATCTTTCAGCGTAATGGTAAGAAAGGCTTCATTCATCCGGTGACCCAGAGCGAGCAGGAAAACGCAACCGAAAAAGGTGAGGACATCCCTTCGTTTCAAGATGGACCACAGACCCGAAAGATCCATTTTAGTGCTGCTGCCCGAAGGCTGCTCTTTTAATCGAAAACCGATCAGAAGAGTAGTCGCAGCCAGGGCGATACATACCCACATCGTCCATCCCGGTCCGAAAGATCCGAGAAAATATCCAATGCTTAACGCAAAGAACGCATATCCGATCGAGCCAAATACACGAATGGAAGTGAAATTACGTCCATACTTGCTCGCGGTTGTAATCGCCATCGTATCGGAAAGTGGATAAACCGGGTAGTAGAAAAAGTAAAACAGGGCCACCAGTACGAACACCTGACCAAAGGTTGTGGCATTGGCAAGCATGACACCTGTGATCAGTTGCCCGGCAAGCAAGATGATCATCACTTTGCGTACAGTTTTGTAGCGGTCACTGGCCATACTCCAGAACATGTTGGAGAATACGGAGACGAGAGGACCGATTCCGTAGAGGTAACCGATTTCGGCCCGACTGAATCCTAGATGACTGAAGTAAAGCTGGAAATACGATACCACCAAAACGGTGGAACCGAAGATGGTGAACATAAGTGCCCGCAGCCAGTTTTGATCTGGCCGGGCGGTATGACTTGATTTCATGATGAAAGCTCCATTCCTTGATTACAGTTCAAATTTATTATCCCTTGAGGGAAGATGATTTTCCGGATGAGGGTACAGACATGGTAGGTTCCTTCTGTGTACGCCGGATGACAAGCCAGACAATGACAAGCTCGGCAAGCAGTCCGAGGGATTGAGCCACTGCACCGATCATGCCGTTCCACGCAGGGAATATACTGACCAGAATGAGCAGGACGATCACCGTACATATGGCATTGGCCGTCTGGGAGCGGAACATCGTTTTGGTCTGTCCGCGCAGCAGAATCAAACCATTGCTGAAGTCGAGAAAAGGTGAAATCAGCGGAAACAGTACAAACGCACGCAGCGTCCACAAACTTTGCTGTAGCAGATTGCCCTGAACGCTCATTACATTTTCCAATACCCACGGTCCAATCGGGGTGTAAGCAATCGATACGGTCATGGCAAAAGGAACAAATCCGGTGACCAGTGCGAACTTCTTCACCAGTTTGGCATCAACAAGATAGAAATTCAGCACGATTTGGTGGATGTATGTAAAAAAGCTTAGCATCAACTGCATCAGGCTGCTCGCAACGGCAAAAGAAGAGATGGCCAGGGTAATCCCGGTCGTTTTGCCAAGTACAATATTAATGACGGGTCCGATAAACAGGGCCACGAAACTGGATAATAACAGCGGCTTGTAGAAGCGAAAGACGTCTGCCTTGTTTTCAACAGGATGATCCTCCAGCTTGGCTGGCATCTTGCGTTTGATGCTGTTGCCTTCGAGAAAACTGACCAAAGCCTCAATCATCATACCTGCGGCAAAAATGATAGCGCCTACACGTCCACTGTCAATGCTGTCTGTATATATGAAATACAAGGACAGGCCATACATGCCGGCAAGACGGAATAACATGCCGATTGTCAGCCATTTTGTACGGTTATTCGTAATAATGATGCCCTGATAGATATTGCGGATGACCGAAAAGATGCTGACATACATGAGAATCTCGTAAACGTCGATCACTTTGGATAACAGATCCGGGCTTACGCCAAACAGATATTTGAATACACCTGTACCAATGGGAGAATATACGATGAGAAATCCGATCAGAAGCACACAAGCGAGAAATATTTTGGTCACAAACGTGAGGGCCTGAAAGGAAAGGCGATCCCGAACCAGCGCCGAACAGGTTTGACGCAGCAGGGTTGAAGGGCGCTCTGTGAGGGTCAGCAGGCTACCGGCAATGGCGTAGCTGGCAATGACTGTCTCGGGATGAGCGGAACGTGCGAGTGTACTGTTAATGATTACGTGCGAAATGGTAACGAGAGAGGCGGATATGCCCAGCGGTACAAAAAATGCAAATAACCGTCTCCACGAAAGTGGTTCACTTGACGTCATGTCAACGACTCCTTTGATGGATGAATTAAGGTAAGTATCAGATGATGCTTACATAAAAGAGATGCCCGCCAGCAATTGAATGCCAGCGGGTCAAAAAGGTTCCGATACTTTTGAAATATTAAAGACATTATATTCTTGTAGGGAGTTGATGTAAATAGATGGGATTAGCTTCTCAGGCGATAGTGGATCATCATATAGCTACCATTTAACACGAAAAACAGCAAAATGTTTGGAAGAATCGCGTAGTCTCCCCAGTTTACAGGTAGGGTGGTCCACTTGCTCAACCCCATTGCTAACGCTGAAATCATCACCACAGCCAAGACATGAATAGCCAAAGTACCAATCCGGATGTCTTTTAACAAATCTTTTAATCCAATCAGATTTCCAGACATGATAATAAGTTCCATTAGAATGACACCCGCCATTGCACCTTTAAGATGAAATCCGTCCAGAGGAATCAGGAAGTAGTGGGAGAGGGAGGCCGCAGTAATGCCGATAGCCGTTCCGATCAGACTGACTCTTTTGTTATCCTGTGCCCATAATATACTAGTAGAAATTTCGCGAAGTCCGACAAGCAGAGGAATGATGCTTAACCAGCGAATCAGCTCTGCGATTTGTGTAGAATGGAACAAGAGCTGTGCTAGGTCGCGGTGGAAAATCCACAAAAAGGAGCTGGAGGTAAGCCCCCAAATCCACACTATTTCCATTGTTAGTCGGCTTTTCTGGGCAAAATAATTATAACGAAGCTCCTGCCAGGAGAGAGCGAGCTTCATGGTCAGGGTATGTGATATGGCCGCGGTTACAATGGTTGGCATATACACTACCAGCATGGCCATCCCCATAAGCAGACCGTACATTGCAGTGGCTTGTGTGGAGGTATAGCCTGCGGTTTGCAATCGAGAAGGGATAATGACCGCATCAAGCATATCGGAGAACGGAATCAGTAGGCGTGTGAGGGAAATGACTAAGGAGCTCTTAATGAACCAAGAGCCGTCCGATTTCTCTGTGGGAACACGATGTATTTCATTCTTTTGACCGGTATGGCGCAAGAAAAGAAGCAGCATAACAAAAGCGGCAATCCCACCCATTGCTGTTCCAATCAAACTTCTCCCGACTGCATACATTACACCTTGAGGAAGCCACAGCCAGGTCATACCTAGCATCAGACCGATCCGAACGGCTTGCTCCATTACCTCCGAGACAGCAATGGCGCCGTAATATTCAAGACCTTGCATATACCCCCGCAGCAGGCTTAGAAGAGGTACGACGAATATAGCAAGGGACAATGAGCGCATAAACGGCTCCAGAACAGGATTACCTAACCATGTGGAAATGGTTGAAGAGTAGGCGAGGGTAAGTAAACAGAGGGTTGCACCAATAAGCGAGAGCAAGATGGACAATCGCTTGAACCAGAACCAGCCAATTGCTGGCTGTCTGGCGGTGTACATACCCAAGGAGGTAGGAAGCCCTCCCGTTATTAGCATAAGTATGAAGCCAAAATAGGAATAGGCGATCTGGAATAATCCTATACCTTCAGGACCCGCCATGCGGGTGAGGATAATACGTCCAGTCAGACCTATCACTTTGACCAGAGAGACAGCACCGATACGAATACCCGTCTGCTTGAGACCGGGAGGGATGTTCATCCAGTTCACTCCATCCAACACAAACACATCTTGTCCAACATTTATATGAGCAAAGGGGGGCAAGTATGTGTGTTGTGATGCGATCAGTCCCGAATATGAATGAGGATATACGTTGTTTTATTGTCCCAGCCCAAGTCAAACGGCGCCTGAAATCGGTCGGCAGTGTGGGAATTGACGAGAGGATAGCCGCGTTGATCGAATCCGGTAACTATGGAGAAATGGTCTACATCGTTATGCATGACATGGGCGATCAGATCGCCAGCCGCGAGCTCGCCTATTGACCCGTGGGGGTGAGTCTCTGTTTTTTCCACCAGCTTCGAAAAAGATTCTGTCGCGATTCGTTTCCCATACCCGGAATACAGAATGAAATTTTTGAATGCATCCGTCTGTACCCATGTTCTGGTGCCACCCTTGGAAAAATGGTATCTCCACGCGCCTTTCATCGGTAACCCGCCGCCTTCCGCCGGGTCTCCAAGAGCCTGGGAAGCAAAATTGGTACAGTCGCCCCCGAGATTATTGTAATTTTTATATTTGGCATTATATCTGACATTATCGTTCGCTCTCCAAGCGATCCCCGCATATTTGTTTGCGTAGGCCACCGCTTGTTTTCGTTTGTAGTTCTTGCCGTCCTTCAGTACAGGACGATGGGGCGGTGGAGAAGGCATTCCCGCTGCAATCAGACGAGGATTTTCTTCCAGCGGATCGAGGTACCATTCCTTCCAAACGATCCATTGATCATTCTTTTTTTTCAGTGTCACCGCATGCCACGTTCCGAGTCCAAACGAATGGGTTGATGATAACTGGTCATTATAGGCGTATGTGATCTGCTGCGAATGTCCCAAAGAAACGGTCGCCGTGTTATCTCTAACACGAATTTTGGAGATATGGATTTTGGACAGTACATCGGTAATTTTCATGTTACGATGTTCGGCCCATGCATGAAGATAGGTTTTGCGATTGACTTCCATGGTGTGAGCGTGACGGCTCAAGGGAGATTTAATATCATAATAGCGGTCCATATTATTATTTTGTGCAGCTAAGTATTTCGATCTTTGTGAAAAAAGAGATTCAAGATGTTGAGTGATTTCACGTTCTGTTGGGGTGGAAGAAGCCTCGGCAGGCTTCAATTGTTGCATATTCATAAACAAACAGCTAACCAGGAGTATGATTATCCATTTATGCATGGTTATCTCCTCTTAAATGTTATTCAACCCATCGGGTATACACGACAAGACGCTTTTCGTGCTCTTTTTTTTTGCGATCGTATTTTCCAGTACATGTGATCAGATTCAACTGCTTTTCAGGGCTGTCACCGAATATTTTGTCCAAAGGAGCTTCTTGCGTATAATAAGATTGAACCTCCAAGACCTCGTATTTCATATATTGGTTGTTCTGGTCAAACAAAAAAACAAAAGCACCCGGTTTCAGATTTTTGAGTGGGTAGAATATGGCTGGACCTGTGTAGTTGTCCACATGACCGGCAACAATTGCATTTCCGTTTTCTCCAGGCAAAACTCCATCTGCATATAAACCTGCCACCTCACTGGACTTGGGTACTTGCAGTTGTCCATCCTCTGACAGATGAATAGGAATGATTGAAGTACTCAAATGAACCGATGGAATGCACAAACGGACCGGCTTCTTCATGACCATGGTTTGGCGAATTATTGTTTTTATCTCGGTACCAGCATCAATGTGATCGTTAGGAGCGGTTGTTCGGAAAGCGGTCTGTTCCTTCAAGCCATGTGCTGGAGATAAGATCAGGGACACAATAATTAGATAAATGACAATAGCGGCTAATGAAGTGTAGTTTTTCATGCGCTTCTCATCCTTATAAAATAAATTAAAGAACAAGAGAAAAGAAAAAGCTTTTCCTTTTCTCTTGTTACTTTTTTTACTCGCTTACACCGCCGTATCCTGTTTTGGGAAGGGCTTTTGGTGTAACGCTTTTCGCATGGATTTTATGCTCTTTGTTAACGGATTCCTGATGTAGCTTGTGTTCCTTGCCTTTATGCGATTTCATGTGCATCTTGTGTTCTGCCTTGTGCTCTGCTTTGTGTATGGATTTCTCCATTTTGTGCATTGGTTCAGTTGCAGCGGATGCAGATACAGATGCACCGGATACAGCCAGCATTAGGCATGCAGATAGAGAAACAATGGTTGCTTTATTCATACTTGAATTCCTCCTTGTGGGTAATTTGTAATGCAGAATTTAATATCCCCGAGTCGCGCATGATTATGGATTGTATTTTTTGACAGCCATTGTGGAAGTAGTCCATGTTAATAGTGATTGTTGTAAAGTTGAATTACGAGTGACGCAAATGAATGATGAGTTATTTTGCAACAAGTTGTTCGCGAATGTGATTTTTTGCTGTGATTATGTGGCAGATCATTTGTACAATTAAGGGGATCATATTATAATAGGATTGGTTAAAAATCGCTCTAATACGTATTCAACCAAGTGGAGGCACATTTATTTTGAGCCAATCAAATCGAAATCGTCATCAATATCCGCGTGGACCGTTGGCATTGATGAGAGGGGTGTACAAATACACCATTCCGGAAACGCGGAAGGAATTGGATGGATGGCGTGCCCAGGCTGAGAAAATTCCGAATGAGGAATTGCGCAATCAGGCACTGGCCAGTCTCAGGGACAAGCAGTTCCACTGTGAAGGCGGGACCGTTTATGCTTTACCTGATTTGCCGAACAGGCACATTCTGATTCCACTGATCGTTTCATATCAGACTATTAGTGATTATTTGGACAATCTGTGTGATCGCAGTACATCGATGGACCCGAATGACTTTCGGCTTCTCCATCAATCAATGCTTGATGCGGTAGATCCCGAAGCAACCCCTGTCAATTATTACGCGCTCCGTGAGGAGCAGGATGATGGTGGATACCTAAGGAATCTGGTGACCTCATGTCAAGAGCTGACCCGTCAGCTGCCAGGCTATGCATCCGCCAAGCCTCAAATTCAGGATCTGGCAGGCCTATACACGGACCTGCAGGTATATAAGCACATCAAGCCGGAACTGAGAGAAACGGCATTGCTGGAATGGTGGTCGGAACATCGTCACCGCACACCTCAGTTCCGTTGGAACGAATTTGCCGCCGCTACCGGCTCTACGCTGGGCGTATTCATGCTGTTTCTGGCTGCGAGTGATGATCAGCTGACAGAAGAGCAGGCGGCTTCGATCCACACTGCCTATTTTCCTCATGTATGCGCACTGCATATTATGCTCGATTATTTAATCGATCAGGATGAAGATCGCATCGGAGGGGATCTCAACTTCTGCAATTATTATGAGAATGTGGAGACAATGCTGGACCGAATTGCTTTTATTGTGGAGATGGCCCGCAGTGATGTGCAGAAAATTCCGGGGAGTGCGTTTCACCGGATGATTATCGAAGGACTGCTTGCCATTTACCTGTCTGATCCCAAAGTCAGCGAACAACAGGAAGTTCGCGTCGTTTCCAAGCGTTTGATGAAGAATAGTCCGATGACAAGAGTATTTTTCTTTATCTTTAGCCGCTGGATTCGTAAGCATATGTAAGTCAGGCGTATTGTGGTGGGAGCCTGAAGTGAAACTAGAGGAGGAAGAAACATCATGACAGCAGTAAAGAAAATCGCAGTTTTAACGAGCGGTGGTGATTCACAAGGGATGAACGCGGCTGTTCGTGCGGTTGTTCGCAGCGGACTGTTTCACGGTCTCGAAGTGTACGGGGTTCAACGTGGATACCAGGGTCTTTTGAATAACGATATTTTCCCAATGGACTTGCGGAGTGTAGGGGATATCATCCAGCGTGGGGGAACGGTTCTGCAATCGGCACGCTGCAAGGAATTCTATACCGCTGAAGGTCAGCAAAAAGGTGCAGACATTCTGCGTGCACGCGGCATTGACGGGCTGGTTGTTATTGGTGGGGACGGTTCATACAACGGCGCCAACAAACTGAGCAAGCTGGGCATCAACACGATGGGTCTTCCGGGAACGATTGATAATGACGTTTCTTTCACCGATTACACGATCGGATTCGATACAGCAGTAAGCGTAGTAGTAGATGCAGTTAACAAATTGCGCGATACCATGTCTTCACACGAACGTTCTTCCATCGTTGAAGTAATGGGTCGTCACTGTGGCGATATCGCTTTACATGCAGGACTCGCATCGGGTGCAGAAACCATTCTAGTACCGGAAGTCCCGTTTGACATGGACGAAGTGGCAGATCGCATGAAAGCCAACTTTGCACATGGCAAACGCCACAGTATCATCATCGTTGCTGAAGGCGTGGGCAAAGGTGAGGATGTAGCAAAAGAACTGATGGAACGCTGCCCAACATATGAGCCACGTGTAACTGTTTTGGGTCACATTCAGCGTGGAGGTACGCCAACTCCGTTTGACCGTAACCTTGCCAGTCGTCTGGGAGATTTCGCTGTTCGCAGTCTGATTGCAGGTGAGACAGACAAAGGTTGCGGTATTATCAAGGGAGAACTGACCCTGACCGATATTGATAAAGTTGTTAATACGAAAAAAGACTTCGATATGGTGACTTACGAGCTTGCACAGCGTTTGTCCCAATAATCCAGTTATCATCAAAAGTTCAAAACAAAAAGAGCACAGTTCCGATTTACAGCGGGCTGTGCTCTTTTTGTTATATTTCCATTATTTATTTTCAGCCATACGAACCGAGGCTTGCTTCTGCACAAGGAACAATCTCCAGAGAAGCGCCGTTGCTCCAACGGCGAGGCCGGCAATGAGTCCAACCCAGTATCCAAAGGCACCGAGTGAAGTATACGTAGCCGTGATGTAGCCGACAGGTAGACCGATGATCCAGTACGCGACAAACGTTATGATCAATGCAGGGTTCACATCCTTGTAGCCCCGAAGTGCTCCCTGCGTTGGGGTGGCAATGGCATCAGAGATTTGAAAGAAGATGGCGTAAATCAGGAAATGCTGTGTCAAAGCAATAACCTCGTGATCATTCGAGTACACGCCTGCAATTTGTTCCCCGAATACCAGTAATACCACAGCTGTTAACAGAGAGAGCCCAATGGCACCTCCGATACCCAGGAGACTATATTGCTTTGCGTCTCTCACACGCCCTGCGCCCGCTTCATAGCCCACAAGAATCGTAAGGGCCATACATATACTCACAGGCAGCATATACAGCGTAGAAGCGAAATTCAGGGCCGCCTGGTGGGCAGCAATCGTAATGGTGTCGAACCGGCTCATTAATAATGTGACCGCTGCAAAGATGGAGGTTTCAAAAAAAGTAGCGAAACCGATGGGGACGCCGATCTTGAGCAGCTCTTTCCATTTGTTCAATGAAATTTTAGGCATTTTCCGAAAGATACCATATTGGGCAAAGGGCTCAATCCGGTGTACGAAAAAGAGGCTGAGGAGAAAAATGAGCCAATATGTACTTGCTGTAGCCACACCTGCTCCAACACCTCCCAGTTGTGGGAAGCCCCAACGTCCGAAGATAAGTAAATAGTTCAGGAAGATGTTTACTGGCAGCGAAACCAGCGTAATCATCATGGTGATCCTTGTCTGTCCCAGTGCATCCATAAAACTCCGCAGCACAGTGTAGCCGAAAAGGGGGATAACCCCAAAAGCCAAAGCACACAGGAAATAGAAGGCGACTTGGGCAACTCGCGGCTCCAAAGGCATTCCGTTTAGAATCGGACTGAGCAGCAATGTGCCTGCTGCAAGAACGACGATTCCGACCGCCACACCGAGATATAAGGCTTGAATGACGCTATGACCAATCTTGTCATTACGCTTCGAACCGAGCAGGTGGGAGACGACAGGTGTAATGCCAATTAGAATACCACTTAGTCCTGTCTGCACCGGCAACCACAGACTTGTGCCAATGGCGACACCCGCGAGATCAGCAGGGGAGAACTTGCCTGACATATTGGTATCGAAAAACGACATGGCAGAGAGGGCGATTTGTGTGGTGAAGATGGGTAGAAATATAATCAGGAATTGCTTTACTTTTTGAGAAAAGCTGGTGGTGGTCATGTTCACTGGCAGTGCCTCACTTCTTAAGAGTTATCACTAAACTGTCATGTACGGACAGCTATTTATTGTAGTAGATTTTGCCCGATTTGAATAGGGAGGGGAACGTGGTTGTGTGGAAGGTAAGGTTGAGAGCATAGTAAAAAACCTCGTTCCAGAGAATATGGAACGAGGTTATTGGAGTAAAGTGAACAAAAAAAGAGTGCATTATTTATAGTTTACATCTGGTGTATATCGATTGGAGGCATTCCAGAGCAGGTACTCATCCACATCCATGTCTTTCATCGCGCGAATTTGGTCCTCTACCTGTTTTTTGCCGTATTTGATGTAATGTCCACTGCCTAACCAGCTCGCTGTAAAGTCCTGAATCCATGGGCGGATAACGGGTTTCAGCTCCTTGGTTGGATCCAGTTTCTTATGTGTATCTTTCATGGAGCCTTTGATGGTTGTATAGGGATCTTTGTCAGGGTCCTTCACACCGTACCAGCCGGTGGAGTAGTGACTTGGGTAAACCATCGGCGAGATGACATCCACGTTTTCAGATATCTTCACAAAATCCTGTCCAATACCCTCGGCTGCTGGAACAGAGGCGGCGTAACCGAATATATCAACCGAGACTCGAACACCCAGCGGTTCGAGCTCCTTGCGTGCATACTGCACGAATTCGGCTACAATGTCGACCCGAGACTTGTCAGACTTGGTGTATTTCAATGCGTCTGCACGCGTTTCAAAACCTTCCGGAAAACGAACATAGTCGAACTGGATTTCCTTAAATCCCAATTTAGCAGCTTCCTTGGCAATCTCTATATTGTAATCCCATACTTCCTTGCTGTAGGGATTCACGAAGCTGTCGCCTTTACCATTGGCCCATACAGAACCGTCCTTATTGCGGAAAGAGAGCTCCGGATTTTTCTTGGCGAGAATCGTATCCTTAAATACTACCACTCGTGCGATCGGGTAAACATCATGTTTTTGCAGACGTTTCATCAAGGCATCAATATCACGGATAAAAGGCTGAGATTTGCCCATTTCCTGTAACGTCTTGTTCTCCGTAGGGTAAGTTATGTATCCGAGATCGTCCTTGATATCAATGACCATGGAATTGAGCTCTGTGTTATCCATCAGATCGAGTAATGATGTCATCCGTGCACCACCGGCGCTGTAAGCCGTCACATAGATGCCTTTGACAACGGGTGCATCGGGTTGTGGGTCAATTTTGGCAGGTGGGTTATCCGCATCAATAACGACTTGATCTTTTTGAGATTGAATGATGGCGGTGTTGAAACTGTTTGTTAATGATTGAAAGGGTTGATTCCCTTGATCAGCTGTAGCTGGTGTACCACTGAAGGTTCCCCAGGCCATAGCCAGTAAAGCCCAAAACATGTTCATTCATTTCCACTCCCCTATGTGCATTCCATGTTTGAATTATACAATAAAGCCTCTGGGCTTTTAACCATATTATTCAAGTGATGAAACACATGGGGAAAATGAAAACCGCTTCCTGTTGAGGGGTAACCCCCACAAGAAGCGGCGTGATCAATCTAAAAAAAATTATTGAATGTAGATCTCATTTTGATGCTCACAAATACTGTACTGAATGATTTCCATTGCGTCTCCCTGTTCCAGGATGCCCAGCCCATCCCGGAGAACAATCAGTGAGTCGAGCTCATTCGGTTTTAAGAAAGGGAGCATTTCCGGGCACCATTTGTTGACGATTTCAAACAGTTTTACCGTTTCCATATCCACAATAATCACCCTTCCCTACTCGAATTCCAAAATGGTAAGTCATTCGGCGCGATTCGGAAAAGCACATGGTTCTGTGAAATTGAAGGGCACATTCTGCTATACAACATATTTAGGAGCCGTACACCGTTATTATACCACAATGTTTAGAATTGTTAACCGTACATCTGTCTCAACTTCGGCGGAAAGAGCCCATAACTCCAACCGTTTCCACAATATTAACAAAGGCGTTCGGATCCGTTTCCTTGATAATTCGTTTGATTTCAACGAGTTCGTAGCGAGTAGTCACTGTCATTAACATGTCCTTTTCGATGTCTGTATATGCTCCCTGGGTTTTGATTTTGGTGACCCCACGAGGGCGAACAAGCAATTTTTTCAACATCGCTTCGGTTTCATTGGTAATAATGTACAATGTGACTTTGACATGGCTGATATGAATCAGATCCAGCACTTTACCTGTGATATAGATCGATACCATGGAGGCAAGCGCGATATTCCAGTCATCATTCAGATATCCTGCCAGCATAATAATGGCTCCGTTCATGCCAGCCATTACCGTACCAATCGGGAAATCACGATTACGGGTGAAAATGGAACCAACAATGTCCAGACCGCCCGTCGAGCCGCCGACTCGGAAAGAAACTCCGGTACCCAGTCCCACTAACACGCCGCCAAATACACAGCTCAGAAGGGGGTCTGTTGCCACAGCAAAAACAGGCAGAAGCGCGATGAACCATGAAGTGGCTGCTACCGAAACAATACTTAATGTAATGAAGCGTCGTCCAAGAATAAACCAACCTGCAATGAGCAGAGGGATGTTCAGAACAAAATACATTATACTAAGATTCAAATTCGTAAAATAGCCGAGAAGCATGGAAATACCGGATACCCCGCCGCTAAGAAGCTGATGGGGAACCAAAAACCAGTTGAAGCCGCAGGCAATAGCTGCAGCACCCAATACGATCACTAAAAAGTGCCAAATCATTTTGGGCAATTTAATCACCTCATTTATATTTAAAGCCAGATTGCTGGTAATCTTGAATTGTTTTGTGATATAATAATTTGTGGATATTCTTGAGTAGGAAACTTTTCCTAAATGGAGCAATAAAATTTTGAAATGTTTCAAACACATGTATGTAGTTTTAGTCTTATGTTTGGGACCCATTCATGGAATTATATTCGTTCGTGAAAATAATTTGGCTTGATGGGATACCCTATAAATATTAACGCTACTTAAGAATACAGACAACAAAGTGGATTGTCCACCATGTCCACCATATAAAAGGAGCATGAATAATTTTGACAAATTTAAATTTCACAGATTTCAATCTTGAACCACTGGTGCTGCAAGCCATCACTGAGCTCGGGTTTGAAGAAGCAACACCGATCCAATCCAAAGCGATTCCTTTGGCACTCGAAGGCAGAGATTTGATTGGTCAAGCACAAACAGGTACGGGTAAAACAGCTGCATTCGGTATTCCGTTGATCAGCAAAATCACTAAAAGTGACGAGAAAATCCGCGCCCTCATTATGGCACCTACACGTGAACTTGCAATCCAAGTTGCTGAAGAAATCGAAAAACTCACTCGCTTCAAAGGTCTGCGCTCCCTGCCAATCTACGGCGGACAAGATATCGTTCGTCAGATTCGTGCATTGAAAAGAAAACCACAGATTATTATTGGTACACCTGGACGTCTCCTTGACCACATCAACCGCAAAACAATCAAACTTGATGATGTACAAACTGTTGTATTGGATGAAGCAGATGAAATGCTCGACATGGGTTTCATGGAGGATATTCAATCCATCCTGAAACAAGTTCCAGACGAGCGCCAAACAATGCTGTTCTCAGCAACAATGCCTCCTAACATTCAAAAATTGGCACAACAATTCTTGAACAATCCTGAGCACATTTCTGTGATCCCGAAACATGTTAGTGCACCATTGATTGACCAATCCTATATCGAAGTACCTGAGCGTCAAAAATTCGAAGCACTTAGCCGTTTGTTGGATATGGAATCTCCTGAGCTGGCGATCGTATTCGGACGTACAAAACGTCGTGTTGACGAATTGGCTGAAGCTTTGCAAAAACGTGGATATTCTGCAGACGGTCTTCATGGTGACTTGTCCCAGAATCAACGTGATGCGGTAATGCGTAAGTTCCGTGACGGCAGCATTGACGTTCTCGTTGCAACAGACGTGGCTGCACGTGGTCTCGATGTATCCGGCGTAACTCACGTTGTGAACTTTGACCTTCCGCAAGATCCGGAGAGCTATGTTCACCGTATCGGCCGTACAGGTCGTGCGGGTAAAGAGGGTGCTGCTTGGTCTTTCGTTACTCCGCGTGAGATCGACCACCTGCACTTTATCGAGCGTGTAACACGTCACCGTATTCCGCGCAAACCACTGCCAACAATGGCTGAGGCTGTAGAAGGAAAACAACGTTTGACAGCTGAGCGTTTGCTCGAAATCGTACAATCTGGCGAACTGAACGAATACAAAGGTATCGCGATTCAAATGCTTGAGCAATATGATTCTGTTCAACTGTTGTCAGCTGCTCTGAAGCTCCTGACAGGTGACAAAAAAGATGCTCAAGTTGATCTGACTCCTGAAGATCCGATCCGTGCAAAACGTCGTAAACCGGATGTTCGCTCTGGCGGACGCAAACCATCTGGTTACAGCGGCAACCGCAGCAGCAGTGGTGGTGGCGGTAGTTACAACCGTGATCGCAACAGCAGTGGCGGCGGACGTGGTGGATACAACCGCGATCGTAACAGCAGTGGAACTGGAAGTGGAAGTGGAAGCAGAGAAGGTGGTTACAACCGTGACCGCAAACCGCGTCCAAGCAACAACGAAGGACGTCGTCCTGCCAAAGATTCTTCTTTCGAATAATATACAAGTGTGAACTGGAAAATGGGGCAGGGCGACTGCTCCATTTTTTTATGTGCAGATTATGCCAAACCAGTGAGCCGTCGATCTCTTTTCGGGAAGGGCTGGCTTTTCCTATCTATAATAAGGTATATTAATATTATTAGAATTAAGGCTAGACGCAAGGCTGCGGAGGAGGAGAATTGTTTGGAATTTAAAGGAGCTATGGGTGGGATCTACCGACTTACAGAGTGGATTACGAGACTGGCCGCAACCAATCTGTTGTGGGCTATTTGTTCGTCTCCGTTCTTGTTTTTCTTGTTTATGAAACTGCTCGTGATGCAGCAGAACCTGGCTAACGAATCACTACAAATGAACTGGGCTATAGCCATTGTGGCACCGCTTACACTATTCCCGGCAACGTCGGCGCTGTTTACGGTTGTTCGTAAATGGAATATGGGTGATACGGACGTACCGATCTTCCGTACTTTCTTTGTAGGTTACAAAGAGAACTACAAGCAGAGTTTAATCGGAGGCATCTTCTATACGTTGCTGTTTGCCATCATGTATCTGGATTACACAGTATACATGACACAATTCAAGAATATGCAGCTGGTCGGAATTATTATGCTCGTACTGTTGCTGCTGCTGTTTGTTTCTCTCTTTAACTTCTTCTCGATGGTTGTGCATTACCACATGTCCATCGGATTGATTATCAAAAATGCGGTTCTATTGACGCTGATTAGACCATTCCGTGTATTTTCCACGTTGTTGGGAAGTGGATTGTTGTTCTATATCGGTTTTCGTTATCCGGTCTTGTTCATCTTCTTCATTATTAGTATTGTTGCCTGGTTTGCTTTCTTCAACTTCTACGCAACGTTTAATAAGATGCAGGAGCAGATGGAGAAGATGCAGCTGAAGAAAGAAGAAGAGGAAGCTGCACAAGCCGCTGAACAGGCAGGGGAGTCAGTTGAGACGATAGAGACGGCTGAACCATCTGAGATTAAATCATCTGACGAAAAACACGATAATCTCCAAAAATAAAACATGAGCTGTCACCATTTACTTTTTACACAGTTAGGGATATAATAATTGTACATCCTGCGATGTACGTTTCGGTTATTCGTTGTTTTGAACCAATGATGATGTCTTCGGGAGATCAATACAGAATGTTGCTGAAACGCCCTGTCTATATGACATGGGGACTTCAAAAAACATTTTTGCGGCCACCCACCTGCCAAGCAGGTTCATAAGACAATGTAGCCGGACGGCATAGGCGGGTTCCTATTTTATCATGTACAGCACCCTGACTCTTTCCTCTAATCGAGGAATTTCAGGGTGCTTTTTATTTGAGCTTATTTTGTTGAATAGGCTGTATTTTGTTAAAAGTGTCGCTTGCCCTTTTGTTACTACATGAACAATGTTACACTAGTATACATAAATGGAACGGTTACATTCAAAGGAGGAAGGGTCTTGACCTTAAAGAGAACGCTCGTCGGTATCATCCGCAGCATGGAGGGAACCAGCGATCGAGCCAAGGATCCCAAATTAAAAACACGGTATTATAACTTATCCAAAGACAGAGCCTGGGAAGAGGTTTCTTCGACACTCAAAAAAATTCCAGGTTATAAAGTGCTGCATGAAGTGCCTTCTGTGGGAGAGGTCATACTGGAGAAGCGGACTACCTTTGGACGGACGATGGATATTACGGTTTCCATTATATCGGTAAGTCCTGTACGCAGTGCGGTCGATATGTATTCGGCTTCACGTGGTTCACTTGGAGATCTGGGTTCTAATTATCGCACGATCATGAACTTGTTCTCCGTATTGGATAAGAAGCTGAGTAAGTATAAGTCAAATGATTGAAATAGATGGGTGAATAACAAAAAGCGAGAGAAGGTTAACCTTCCTCGCTTTTGTTCTGAACGTGAACTACCTTTTACAGCAAGGCTTTTACAGCGGAAATCGCTTGCTCGAAGTTAGGGGAGTCTGTCATTTCAGGCAGATATTCCACATATGTAATTCGGTCTTCAGCATCCAACACGAAGATGGAGCGCATGTCCAATTGGAATTCTTTGATCAGAACACCGTAGTCTTCACCGAATGAACGTGTTTTGTAATCAGACAGTGTTACGACGCGATCAACTCCGGCTGCTCCACACCAGCGTGCTTGTGCAAATGGAAGGTCAACGCTTACTGTCAATACGACAACATTGTCTCCGAGATCTCCTGCTTCAACGTTGAAGCGACGGGTTTGGGCATCGCATACGCCAGTATCCAGTGAAGGAACAACGCTGATTAATTTGATTTTACCTGCGAAGTCTTTCAAGGATGCATCTTCAACCAGGTTTTTACTCAGTGTAAAATCGGGTGCTTGATCGCCCACTTTCAATTCGGGTCCGATCAATGTAATAGGGTTGCCTTTAAAGGTGGCTGCGCCTGTACGTTCTTGTGCCATAATAATGTTCCTCCTTATAAGTTGGTGATCCGTGCCAAAATCCATTATAATCTTTTATGAAAGGCATTGTCCAATTCGGACGAAGGATCATTAGAATGGGTCAGACTTACAGGCCGATCTGAACAGGGTGGAGTGAAAGCAGAAACTTATGATATTTATAAGGTATGAGAACTGGAAAAGTTATTTGAAATTTTTTCCTTTGACGTCGATTCTTTTAATTGCCAATGTTGTTATGTTTATTGTATTGAGTTTGAACGGTGGTTCCACAAACAGTATGACGCTGCTTAAGTTTGGAGCGCTTGTTAACCACGAGTTATTTGCAGCAGATTGGTGGCGTTACATTACGTCCATGTTCTTGCATGCTGGTTTCAGTCATTTGTTGTTTAACAGCTTTGCTCTCATCGTATTTGCACCACCAATGGAACGGCTGCTTGGGTCGGTAAGATATGGTGTGTTGTACTTGGGTGGAGGCATTCTGGGCAACATTCTGGCTGTTGCGTGGTATAACTCGGTTGGAGCGACGACAATCTCGGTGGGTGCTTCAGGAGCAATCTATGCAATCTATGGTGCGTTTCTGTATGTAGCTTTGTTCCAGCGGACAATGATGGACGAGACCTCACGTAAAACGTTGTATACACTGCTTGTATTCGGAATTATTTTTTCCTTTGCCATGACAGGCATTAACTGGATGGCGCATTTGGGTGGGTTATTAGGTGGATTCTTCATTTATGGACTTCTCATCCGCTTGTGGAAACCCCGCAGCTTTAAGCAGTAGTCGGATTGATCTGAAGACGGAATGCAATCAAGGATAAGTAGGGTATAGCAGATTGGAGAGATCAGTGGCAGTGGAATTAAGACAGTTGCATTACTTTTTGAAAGTGGCACAGAAGGAGCATGTTACGCAGGCGGCGGAGGAATTGCACGTAGCGCAATCTGCGGTGAGTCGTCAGATTCATCAGCTGGAGGAAGAACTGGGAGTAGACCTCTTTATGCAAAAAGGGCGAAATCTGCAGTTGACCGCAGTCGGGCAGCTCTTTTGCAAACGGGTTGAAGGTATATTGAAAGATCTGGACAAAGCGGTCGGGGAGGTTCATGAGTTTCTCGACCCGGAGCATGGTGAAATTCGTATTGGTTTTCCTCATAGTCTCGGTATTCACTTGATTCCTTCGGTTGTAGCAGCGTTCCGTCAGCGTTATCCTAACGTCAAATTCAGATTCAAGCAAGGCATGTTCCCAACGCTCATTCGTGATGTGTTATCGGCTGAAGTGGACTTGGCATTTATATCTCCATTTCCGGAAAAGCACGACCAGGTAGATGGTGACATTGTGCTTACGGAAGAACTGCATGCAATCCTTCCGCCCAATCATCCATTGGCTGGTGAAGAGAGCATTGCGTTAGAGCAACTTAAAGATGATAAGTTTGTATTATTCAGTAAAGGGTATTCTCTGCGTCCGATTGTTTGGCACGCATGTCTTGAAGCGGGATTTACGCCCAAGATTGCTTTTGAGGGTGAAGAGACGGATACCATTCGTGGGCTGGTTGCCGCCGGTATGGGAGTGAGTTTACTGCCAGAAATGGCGCTTTTCCAGACGAATCCGCTGCAACCGGCACATGTAGCCATTTCTCATCCCAAAGTCACGCGTACGATTGGGTTGATCCATCGAGCGGATGACAAGCTTCCGCTTGTTGCGCAGTCATTTCGTTCATTCTTGCTTAATTATTTCGGTTTACAGCAAAACAATACCCCATCCGATTAACGGTGGGGTATTGTTTTTTTGTTTTTGTATTGAATTAGTCGCGGCTATTGAAAATTCCGATGTAACGAACCAGTTCCAGCAATGAGATTAACGCTGCAGCGACATAAGTTAATGCTGCGGCATTCAATACTTTGGCGACGCCTCTTTCTTCTTCGTTCCGGATATAACCTTCCGATACCATAATCTCTCTTGCGCGATTACTAGCATTAAACTCGACCGGCAACGTAATGAGTTGGAACGCAACGGTTACGGAGAAGAAAATAATACCAATACCGACAAGGTTCATTGCATTAAAGATGAATCCAGCAATGAGCAAGAAGGGCGCAAGTCCGGATGCAAAGTTGACGATCGGGAAAATCCGGTGACGTAGTGCCAACATCGGATAACTTTCCTTGTGCTGGATCGCATGGCCAACTTCGTGACACGCAACGGAGACAGCCGAGATTGAATTTTCATAATATACAGGCTCAGACAACCTCACGACACGATTGATTGGATCGTAGTGATCGGAGAGTGCTCCACGCACGGGTTCAATAGGAACGTCGTGTAGGCCATTGGAATCAAGCATGTGACGGGCAGCATCGTAACCGGTCATTCCATTCAGGTTTTTAACATTAGACCAACGATTGAATGTACTCTTAACGCGAAATTGCGCCCATAAGGAGAGCAAAAAGGCGATAATGATCAAAACGAACATACCGTTATTAAAACTCATATTCATTCCTCCGCTTTCTAAATAATAAGCTACATCATGGTGTTCTCAAGCAAGATTTTCAAAGCTTCCATCGTACCAGCACTTTTGGTGAGCAGTCCGGCCATCATCTTGCGTGCTTGTACAGGTTTCATCTCGCCTAGCAGCGGTTTAAGCTCATTCACCTCTCGCTCCAGCTGTTGCACGTGGAGCTCCAATGTTGTCAGTTTGCTGGCAACCTGTTCTTCCGTGCTCACAAGACTCCACTTCTCAAGAGATTGCTTAATCTCGTCGAGACTATATTTCTCTTGTTTCATGTGTACAATACGTTCGAGCCTGGTTAAAGTTTCATTACTATAAAGACGATAGTTTTTTTCTGTGCGCTCTTCAGGAGCGATGAGACCGAGCTTTGTGTAATAATCAATCGTCCGTTCGCTCACACCTGCAGTTTTGGCAAGTTCGCCAATCCGAAACAATTTCATATCCCCAATGATATTCACCTCGCTTGCAAGTTCAAATGTAGGGAATTGTAGATTCCAGTTGCGGCTTTGCATAACCCGCCCAATTTTTTTCTTACTATTAGTTATGATACATGATCTTTAACCATACAGTCAAACGTTACGCTTTGACGGCTGTCAAGCTGCGTTTCTATATCTATGTACTCATGGGACATGATTATGTACTTAAGTGCAAGAAAAAGACGTATGACTTTATTCCCAGAAATATTTTTCAATTTTGCTGAAAATACTCTTGTCAACTTTCCTGTCTTCTGCTTATAATGGCATTAAGAGTTTCACGATATGTGAAGAAACTTAACATAAGAGGGAGTGGGGTATATGAGAAAGAAATGGTTGGTTTCGGTGTTAATAATGCTTACTTTATTGGCTTTCCCGGTCAGCGCATTTGCAGCTGCGGAGGGGCCGACTAACATCGAACTTCAAAGCGGTCTGAACTCAGCCTTTACGTTTCTGGCTGTTGTGCTGGTTTTCCTGATGCAAGGGGGATTTGCTTTACTTGAAGCGGGTTCAACTCGAATGAAAAACGCAGGACACATTGCGGGTAAAACAATCCTGACATTGGGAATTTCAGTTATTGCCTTCTGGGCTCTAGGCTTCGGTCTTGGTTTCGGTAATGGTAACAGTTTCTTCGGAACAACCGGATTTTTCCTGAGTGGGGACGGAATGGCGGCTTCGTTCGAATCACTGGCCTTCTCTGATGTTCCGCTAACAATCAAGTTTGTATTCCACCTTGCCTTTGCAGCAGTATCCCTGGCCATTGCCTGCGGTGGTATGGCTGAACGTGCAAAGATGAGTGTATATATCGTTTTCGGTACGCTGTACACCATTATCATGTATCCGGTTGTTGCTCACTGGGTATGGGGCGGCGGCTGGTTGGCTGAGCTTGGTATGCAAGACTTTGCAGGTTCGACGGTTGTCCACTTGACGGGTGCAACTGCCGCACTGGTAGCTACCATCTTGTTGAAGCCGCGTATCGGCAAATATAACAAAGATGGTAAACCTAACATCATTCCAGGTCATAACCAAGTTTATTCCGTACTCGGTGTAATTATCCTTTGGATCGGTTGGTTCGGTTTCAACCCAGGTAGTACATTATCTGCCATGGGTGATGGATTCTTCGGTTATGTAGCATTGACTACAAACGTTGCTGCGGCTGCTGGTGGTGTGGCTGCACTGTTGATCTCATGGGCTGTATTGGGTAAATCCGATATTCCTAGCATGCTGAACGGGGTGCTTGCGGCACTCGTTGCCATCACAGGTGCTTGTGCTTTCGTTGAACCATGGGCAGCACTGGTTATTGGTGCTCTGGCAGGTATTATCACATTCTTCACTGCTCAATTCTTTGAGCGTAAAGGAATTGATGATCCAATCTACGCCTTCTCTGTACACGGTATTGCCGGTATGTGGGGAGCGATCTCCACAGGTTTGTTCGCAACACCAGAACTTGCTGAGAATGCAGGCGTAGGTCAAGCGGGACTGTTCTACGGTGGCGGTTTCCACCAACTGGGTGTTCAACTTCTGGGTCTGGCAGGCGCATTTGCCTTCGTACTGATTATGTCCTTCATTATTCTCGGTGGTATGAAATCTATCATGGGAATCCGTGTAACGGAAGAAGAAGAAACAATGGGTCTGGATTTAAGTGAGCATGGTACTTACGGGTACCCTGAACAAATGAAAAATGTAGAAACTAAATCCAATGGCGGTACGTTCAGCTCCTAAGAGGAATGATTGCTGAATCATGCTTCAAGGAGGCTGGACATGATGGAACCCATCCCGTATATAAATCAATCCTGGTCCTATCAGGGAATAGATGGTGCGGCATCTTCTCAAGAACTGCGCCAGGCACGTGTGATATTGCAGAATGAGCTCCAGGAACTGTTGTCCGCTTCCTTGTCGCCGATTGAATGGTACCAGACGGTAAATGAACTGCATGACCGGGTTGCTCGGCGGGCAGTAGAATTATGCATCCAGGGGATGGTAGAGGAAGGCTTAGGCCGACCTCCCGTCCCCTATGCCTTTATCGTATTTGGCAGTTCCGGCAGGCAAGAAGCGACGTTATGGAGTGATCAGGATAATGGCATGATTATCAGCGATACCCCGGATGAGGGGAAAGAGGTATATTTTGCCGAACTCGGACTCCGGATAACCGATATGTTGGAGGCACTTGGCTACGCCAAATGTGAAGGCAAAGTGATGTGTTCGGAACCTTTATGGAGGAAAACGCTGGAGTCATGGAAGGAACAACTGAAAGCATGGGGATCGGACCTGTCATGGGAGCCGGTTCGCAATCTGATTATCGCTTCAGACATGCGTTTTGTTGCAGGTGAGCCACAGCTCGCGGAGGAATGGATTTCTGCATTTTATGAAGGATTCAGATCGGTTCCTGAGCTTTCTGATGCTGTGCTGCGCAATACCGTTAAACATAAGGCAACACTGAACATCCTCGGAAGGGTAGTGACCGAACGATTCGGTGAACATGCAGGTGGATTCGATGTGAAATACGGCTTGTATATTCCGCTGGTGAACAGTGCGCGTTTTCTGGCTTTACAGCATGGTATCAAAGAAACGTCCACGCTCAAGCGGATTCAGAGATTGGTATCACTCGAAGCAGTTCCGCTTACTTTGCTGGATTCAGCTCAGCGAGCCTTTATGACGGCTTTGAAACTGCGACGCAGTACACCCGTTGTGATGAAACAGGGGTTACAGCATAGCGGTGGTTTCCTAAATGAGAGACAGTTGAAGGAAAAACAAATGCTTTATGAACTCCGGGATACGTTAGGGTTGGTGCGGCGAGTACATCGTGCGCTGCAAAGACAACTTCGTTTTGCAGAAAGGAGACGTCCATGAGAGAGCCGGCAAGGGGCAATACTGGATTCTGGAATTCGCTGCGCCAGGGAGGGGTTCCTTCCGCCATCGCTTCCATAATGGGAGCCCCTACGGCGCAACATATGGCGTTCATCCGTTCGATGATGAGAGAACAGCGCAGACCCGAGGTACTGCACACACCCTTGAACGAATTGAATGCTGTCGTATTCGATCTAGAAACGACGGGCTTCTCGCCCCAGCATGGGGATGAGATCCTTTCCTTTGGGGCGGTGCGTATTAATGGCGGTGTGATGCTGGAGAATGAGCAGTTCTATACGTTGGTTCAGTCCAAAGTCTCCGTTCCGGAACACATTACTGAACTGACGGGAATTACTCAGGAAATGACGATGCATGCTCCGTCGCTCCTGGAAGGCTTGCATGACTTCATGTCTTTTGTTGGCGGAAGTGTACTGGTTGCCCATGCAAGCGCGCATGATCGGGCTTTTCTGAATGCGGCCTTGTGGCGGACATCCAAAGTAAGGTTAACGCACCGGCTCATCGATACGATGATGCTGGCACGTTGGCTAGAACCAAACAGGCCGGGCTATGGTCTGGATGAATTGCTGGAATCCAAAAGTATTCCGATCTATGGACGCCACCACGCTTTGGAGGACGCCAAAATGACAGCACAGTTATGGTCCTGTTATCTGGAGGATATGTCTCGCAAAAATGTAGAAACATTGGGTGATCTTTACACCCAGTTAAGTCACGCATAGCTGGGCGGGCTGTAAGCTGTATGATTGGACATGGCTCATTCCAATGCTTGAATCAACATTTGAATGAATTTGATAACCATTTAGAAGCATCTTTGATTGTGTACCAGTTGTCTGATCAGGCGAGCCTATAAAATAGACCTTGAGTAATCCGGCGAAAATTGGTAGGTTACGCAGATCCTCATTGGAAGGTACGGGAGTGGTTCGGGGGTGGGAGTGAAAGAGTCCGATAAGTTGTGGCTCATTGAACACACACCGGATCCATTCTGCATCATCCAATGCAAAATGGTGCAGCGGGTCAGGCGCTACGTTACGAATGGGCTGAAACCGACTGATTCGTATGCCGCCCGCTGCGGCTTCACCCAGCACAACCCCGCAGGTTTCCTGTGGCAGTGAAGCGAACATGTACTTAGACATCTCCTGTTCTACGGAGGAAGGGATGTATAAGGTGTTTTGCTGCCCGTGAAGTGCTGCCATTTGTATTCACCCCTCTCTCTTTGGCTCCTGCTTCGGCAGGAGTCCTTTTTTATTTTATTTTGTGTGACTCGGATTGTAAAATTTTAAAGGAAAAGGGTACAATATGATAGAGATCTTGAAATATCTCACATGTTAGAAGAGCGTGAATCTCAATATGTTTGATTATACAAAAGGGTGGCTGGTCATGAAACGAAATATATACATACTGCTGGGTGTTGTTTTGCTTGTGGGCATTGCTTTGGCCCAAAATGCAGATAACGGAATCGCAGCCGTGTTTAAGCAAGAGGAGCCAATGCCGACGGAGACGGGGCCGAAAGCGGGTTTACTGGCACCAGCATTCTCTTTGAAAGCCATGGATGGGAAAACCTACGCTGTAGGTGGAGCCAAGGAAAAGGCCATCTTCGTCAGTTTCTGGGCATCCTGGTGTGAACCGTGCAAGCAGGAAGCTCCTGCGCTCAATACATTAGCAGCAAAATACAAGGATAAACTGGATCTCTACGGTGTGAATGTAACTTCGTACGATAAAATCAGGGATGCCAAAGCTTTTGTAGATGAATACAAACTGACGTTCCCTATTCTGCTTGATGAAGACGGAACAGCTTATGCCAAATATAACGGTTTAGCTTTTCCGACGAATGTACTGATTGATTCCCGAGGTGTCGTTCAGGAAATTATCTTGGGGATTTTGCCTGAGAAAGAGCTGGAGCGCAAAATCAAGGAGTTAATTGCGGATTAACCAAGCAAGAAGCTAGCCAAGCGAGAAGCAAAAGCGCCTGTCTTCCAATGTTTTTTGGAGACAGGCGCTTCTTTTATTTTCCGGGAAATATGCATTAATGGTTGCTTAGTCCGTGAGCAGGGACGTTGACTACGCCAGGCTCGTCCTGCAATTTTTCCTGAAGAAGGGCATAACGGAAACTGTGTACGAGGGCTTCCCAGCTCGCTTCAATCACGTTCTCGGATACACCGACTGTATTCCACGTGTTTTCCGTGTTTTTAGATTCAATTAATACACGAACCTTCGCGGCAGTAGCATCTTTCTCATCCAGAACACGTACTTTATAGTCGGACAGATGCATGTTGGCAAGGGAAGGGAAATACTGCACAAGCGCTTTCCGAAGTGCGTTATCCAGTGCGTTGACCGGACCGTTGCCTTCAGCTGCGGTATACGCACTTGTTCCGCCTACGTTAAGTTTAACAAAGGCTTCCGAAACAACAGACTTGCCAGCCACTTTTTCAACAAGCATCTTGAACGATTCAAAGGTAAACAATTCTTTCATGTCACCGTTGGCTTCACGAATCAACAATTCAAGAGAGGCATCGGCGCCTTCGAACTGATAGCCCTGATGTTCCAGATCTTTGATTTTCTCAATGATCTGACGTGAGTTGGCACTGCTTGGATCGAATTCAAGACCCAGTTCCTGTGCTTTGGACACAATGTTACTTTGTCCTGCCAGTTCGGAGACGAGCACACGCTGTTTATTACCAACCAACTCAGGAACGATGTGTTCGTAAGTTCGGGAATCACGCAATATGGCAGAGACGTGAATACCGCCCTTGTGAGCGAAAGCAGCATTTCCGACATAAGGCTGGTTGATTGGCATATTTACGTTGGCAATCTCACTGACATAACGGGCAACATTCGTGAGCTGTCTCATTGAATCCTCAGAAACGCACTCATATCCAAGCTTCAGTTGCAGGTTAGGGATAATGGAAGCCAGATTAGCATTACCACATCTCTCTCCATAACCGTTCATCGTACCTTGCACCTGTCTGGCACCAGCTTGTACAGCGCTTAAGGTGTTGGCTACAGCAAGTTCACAGTCATTATGTGTATGAATGCCCAGCTGGGCTTGCGGAAGTCGTCCAGCGAGAGTGGACACGATCTCGTACACTTCATGCGGCATCGTTCCACCGTTGGTGTCACACATTACAAGCCAGTCCGCTCCAGCTTCATGGGCTTTGGTCAATACAGCCTGTGCATATTCTGGATTGTTCTTAAATCCATCGAAGAAATGCTCTGCATCAAAAATGACTTCCATATCGTTTTGTTTCAGATAGGCAATGGAGTCGTAGATCATCGACAGATTTTCTTCCAAAGTGGTCTGCAAAGCAGTGTGTACGTGGAAATCCCACGACTTGCCTACCAGAGTCGCTGCCTGAGCACCGGATTCAATCATGCGCTTCAAGTTGGCGTCTTCACTGGCGATGCTACCTTTACGACGCGTACTGCCAAAAGCGACAACCTTCGCGTTCAGGTTCAGTTCCTTGACTCTTTTGAAAAACTCAATGTCCTTGGTGTTGCTGCCTGGAATTCCGCCTTCAATATAATGAGCACCCAGGTCATCGAGCTTCTTGGCAATTTTGAGCTTGTCATCTGCCGATAAGCTGACTCCCTCCCCTTGTGTGCCGTCACGTAAAGTCGTATCGAAGATGGAGATGGCCTTTGACATGAAGATCCTCCTTTAAGATGAAACGCTTTTTTTAGAAAGTTTAATGGTGTGTTTAAAAAACATATGGGCATGTTGGTGACGAATCCTTCGATTCTGTACCGCTACACTGTATTAAATTCAAAGTGTAGATTTGTCCTAAAATCGTGAATTTGTATAATTAATTATTATAGCACCATTATCGCCAAATGCTACATCGAATTCACCATTTGGTGTAACAAATGATGGATTGTAGAGTTAAGTGAGTTGTAAACGTAGTCTTGTAATATGTTATGCTTCATCTAAATACAAGTATTCCAGGATTGCATAGGGATTCAAATCCTGTCTTTATAAATGGAGGGAAGAGGATGCATTTTGTGTGGGAGAATACAATTATTTCATTCATTATAATTGCTATTATCGTCGTTGCCGTGTGGGGTATCATTCGATCGATCGTTAAATCTGGCCGATAATAAGGGGATATAAATGATTTTTACATAAGGGAATTTGATATAATAGAGTAGAGATTGCATGTAACGGAATTGTGTATACGAAAGGGCGGTGGTGGATCATGTCTTCAGAGCAAACGCATAACAACATTAATGTAGATCGATATTATCCTACCGCCGGACGAGTGATTTTGCATGTCGATATGAATGCTTTTTATTGCTCTGTACATGAAGCCGAGGAACCGGAATTATATAGAGGAAAAGCGACGGCCGTTGCTGGCAGTAGTGAAGTGCGCAAAGGTGTCATTGTAACTTGTTCTTACACGGCACGAAGCAGGGGTATTTCCACAGGTATGGTCGTTCATCAAGCATTGAAGAAATGTCCTGACTTAATTGTGATTCGTCCGGATTTTCATTTATATCGTAGATATTCGAAAGAATTCATGAAAATAGCTTACAGCTATACACCATTGCTTGAAGCGACCTCAATCGATGAGTGTTACCTCGATATTACGGGGTCCAGACAGTTCGGTACACCGCTGGAGATTGCGGAAAGTATTCAGACCAGAATCCGGGATGAGCTGGGGATGCCCTGTTCGATCGGAATTGCACCCAACAAGCTGCTTGCCAAGATGGCCTCTGATTTGAAAAAGCCTAATGGCATTTCGATTTTGCGGATGAGGGATGTACCTCAGATTTTATGGCATAGACCTTGCAACGAGATGTTTGGGATTGGCAAAAAGACAGCGGAAAAACTGAAGAAGCTGGGCATTGAAACAATAGGCCAGCTGGCCAAATCAGACGAGCGGATGTTAACCGATGTGTTTGGTATTAATGGTTCTTGGTTAAAAAATTCAGCAAACGGCATTAATCATTCTGCAGTTCAGGCTGAACGTGAAGCGAACAAATCGATCGGACACACAACAACGCTGCCTGCGGATATATCTGAAATGGATGATGTACATCGGGTGTTGTTGAATATAAGTGACCAGGTTGCCAGGCGGTTGCGCAAGCACGAAATGCTCAGTCAGGGCATTCAGATTACGATTCGTACACCGGATATGAAGACGATTACGAGATCACGGATGATGGAAGTGCCTACTGAAGATGCATCCATCATATACCGGGAGGCCTGTGCTTTATTTGCGAAACATTGGCGCGGCGGGAAGCCTGTTCGTATGTTGGGTGTGACCCTCCAAACGCTGATTCCACGTGAGGAGTCAGCGATACAGCTGGATCTGTTTGAATATGAGCAGAAACCGAAGAAGGAAAACCTGATTCGCATTATGGATCAGTTACGTGACAAATTTGGTGAGAATGCTGTCGTTACAGCTGGCATGCTGGGGGATGATCCTTCCGTATTACTGCGCAATCATAAAGTCCGGGGAACATCGCTGCAAAAAGATAATTTGCAAAGTCTTGATTAAATAGGGCATAATGGAGTCTTGAGGCTGTTAAAATTATTTGTAATAACTCTTACTTTGTATTAATATGTTTCTAGATAAAAATACTGTACGTTTTTGAATAATAGGAGGAGAGATTGGTAATGAGTAAATTTACTTGGGTAGAAAAAGATACATGTATTGCGTGCGGAGCGTGCGGAGCAACGGCGCCAGACATTTATGACTATGATGATGAAGGTTTGGCAGAAGTGATCTTCGATGGAGATGCCAACAAAGGGATCAAAGCAATTCCGGATGACTTGTTCGACGACATGCAGGATGCTTGCGACGGCTGCCCTACGGACTCCATTAAAGTTGCGGATGAACCTTTCAACAAAGAAGGTTAATTCCTTTCATATGAACATACAAGAGTACATTCTTCTGTCATTGGGACAGTCGAATGTGCTTTTTTTGTCGAATGTTGAGGCTTAGATCCGGGTACTCAAGTCCTATGGATTTCTTGTCATCATTTGCCGATATATATAGAAACGGAAAAAGGCGAAATGATGGAGGATCGGATGCAAAATACTCACCTACGAACATATGTAAAGAAACATCCTGATAATAAAATGGCTTGGTATTTACTTGGTAAGGAATATTTGGGTGAAGGGCAGGAAGCCAAGGCGAACTATTGTTTTCAACAGGCGGGTGAAGTCTACGAGGCTTTCGAGCGAAGCAAGGCACCGGCAGATATATGGGTGGATTATCAGGAGAAGCTGGTTGAGATGGCTGAGCAAAAGGAGAAAAAACATCGTGTTCGCAAGATGTGGCTTACCCTGCTTATGCTGCTTGTACTGGCAGGATTACCACCTGCAGACGCTCCTGGTTTCAATCGGGATGCAGCCGAGGCTTTGGCTTCAGCGTTGGAATCGACGGACGATTCCATGGATAGCGAATCAGGGAATAACCCGATGGAAGACTTGGCTCTTGTTGCAAAATCCAATGTGTTTACAGCTGGAGCATTCGGTGGAGGGGACCAGGGTGAGGCTGCACTTGCAGCTGCATGGTCAGGCTCTGGTGCGAAGGTACAGACATCGGCTGTGCTTGGAATGCAGGTCGCAGGTAACTGGACATTATGGAAGCGAAATATGGCGGTGAAATACATCGTTCAGACAAACAGCAGTGGCAAATTAACGGCACAGAGTTATGATGCCAAACAGTGTAACTGTGAACCGCCGGAAGTATTACCGGAGATCAAGCGTCTGGCACAAGCCTGGACAGCCAAACAGGAATCCGCGGCAGCTCTGTCGAGTGCAATGATTACATATAAAAAACAAAACGGTAGCTGGCCGAAAAGTGTGGCGCAACTTGCCCAGCCGTTTCCAAATAATATTCTGGGCGATACTGCACCTGGCATGACCCGGATGTTTCCGGCACTACTAGCCATGCATCAACAAGGGCAAATGGGAAAAGGGAAAAACACAGGTGAGGGAACACGTGAAGGTTCAGATTTGCCGCAAGGCAAAAACGCTGCATTTGTGGATACGTTAGGCGGAAAGCCTTTTTTGCAGGATCGGCTTGAAATCATCGTGGACAAGAGCAGACATAAGCTTGCGCTGATTAGTGGCGACACCATTATTCGGAATTACGAGGTGGGGCTTGGCGGAGATCGTACTCCAGAGGGTTCGTTTGTCATTTCAGACAAGGTTGTAAATCCAAATGGTCGCTCCAACGGCGAATTTGGAAGTAGGGGCATGCAGCTATCGGACACGAATTATGCCATCCATGGGACCAACGAGCCAAACAGTATCGGGCTGGATGAATCCCTTGGATGTGTGAGAATGAGTACTGAAGATGTGGAAGAGCTATTTGCTCTTGCTCCTCAGGGAACTCCGGTACGCATCGGGAAAGATCTGCTGCCAGAGACAGCTATGGTTCCAGAAGCGAAGGATCGCTACCGGTACACACTTGTTCCCAAGCAAAATAATCCGAATAAGACGTATCATTGGTTGAATTAAACGATAAACCAAGTGATTCAGACCGAAGAAAACGTAAAATCCATGCTGGATTGGTATGTAGATGCAGAAACAATCGGTTGAAGCATTTACAGGTTGGCAATAATAATAAGCGCACCAATGATAATGATCAGTCCACCGACGCTGGCTGCGGTCCAGATAATGGCTTTCCGGTTGACCTCATCTTTCTTTTGCTGCAAAGTAGGTGGTTTGCGTTTGGGAGCCATGGGCTGTTCCTCCTTCATGGAATAAGGCTATATAGATGTAGCCATGCTCCCATTGTAAAGAATTCAACTCGCCATTTCCAGTAGGCGGGTGGATTTCTTGTGAGCATTTTGCATAATACGATTCCTTCTGTCTATGCTCAAACTACTTTCCTTTTGAAGAAGAAACGGATAGACTTGTGTATAGAGTGTTTTTTTACATATGAAAAAGACGGAAAGCAGTTTTTTCAGCGTACCGGACCAGAACGGAGTGAGTGATTTGTTATACAGAAGTCTTGCTAAACCCTTGTTGTTCAAAATGGACCCTGAGCAGGCCCATCATCTAATTATCGGCGGCCTCAGTGGAATGGGGAGTATTCGCCCGGTTCCTTCCGGTTTGCGTGTCATGTATGGCGTGCGTGAAACATCGGATCTGGCTGTGGATATGTTTGGATGTCATTTTCCTACACCTGTAGGACTTGCGGCTGGTTTGGACAAAAACGGACAGGCTGTAACGGGCTTTTCTTCCATCGGGTTTGGCTTCATGGAAGTGGGCACAGTCACACCGCTTGCACAGCCAGGTAACGACCAGCCACGGTTATTCCGCCTGCCTCCCGATGAGGCATTGGTGAACCGGATGGGATTCAATAACCTTGGAGCCGAAGCGATGGCGGGTGAATTGGCACGCCTCACGGAGCGCCGTATTCCAGTGGCCGTAAATATAGGTAAAAATAAGGCGACATCGAATGAAGAAGCGCATTTGGATTATGCAAAATGCATTCGAGCGCTATACGATTATGCGGACCTGTTTGTGGTGAATATCAGTTCACCAAATACACCGGATTTGCGTAATCTGCAACATGGGAATGAACTGAAGGAATTGCTTGCCGCTGTGATGAATGAGATGGAGACGCAGCGCAAGAGAGCGGGCGGTTCCGTTAAATCGGTACTGGTCAAAATCGCACCTGATGTGAATGACCAGGAGCTCGAATATATGGTAAGTACCATTGCAGATAGTGGAGTTGCCGGCATCATCGCAACGAATACAACGATCAGCCGCGAGGGTCTGTCTCATCAGCATGCCAAGGAGACAGGTGGACTAAGTGGCAAGCCGCTGCGTGATCGTTCCACGGAAATCATTCGCCAAATCTATCGCCAGACAGAAGGCAAACTGCCAATCATCGGATCGGGGGGCATTTTCACAAGCGAAGATGCTTACGAAAAGATTAAAGCAGGGGCCAGCCTGGTGGAAATATATACGGCATTGATCTATGAAGGACCTGAAGTGAACCGGCGCATTCATGCCGGACTGCGTGAATTGCTGCGCAAAGACGGTTACAGTCATATTTCGGAAGCTGTCGGTGCAGAGCATCGTTAAGAAATGTTTCGGAGTTCCCCGGATTGGAAATTAGAAGCGTGGAAGAGGGTAATGTCGTACGGGACTCTTCCCCCCGCTTAACATCATGTATAATGGATAAGAACAGGGGAAGCTATAGAGACAGGAGGCATAAGCATGGACGGTAGAGACTGGGGTACATTTTTACTTCCTTATGAACAAGCGGTAGAGGAATTGAAAGTTAAGTTTAAAACGATGCGGGCGGAGCTTAAGAAAAGGGAAGAATACGCCCCGATCGAATTCGTTACCGGTCGTGTCAAAAAAATATCCAGCATTCTGGAGAAATCCAGACGCCTGAATGTGCCGCTTGATCAGGTGGAAACAGGCATTGAGGATATTGCAGGTATCCGCATTATGTGCCAGTTTGTGGATGATATTCGGCGGGTAGCCGAGTATATACGTGGACGTAAGGATTTGACGGTATTAATCGAGAAAGATTATATCACCAATTTCAAAGAAAGCGGCTACCGCAGTTTCCATATGATTATTGAGTATCCTGTTCAGACGGCTCTTGGGCAGAAGAATGTACTGGCCGAGATTCAGATTCGGACGCTGGCGATGAACTTCTGGGCCACGATCGAGCACTCCCTTAGTTACAAGTTTCGGGAGAGTCTGCCGGATGATATGCGCGCACGATTGAAAAAGACGGCGGAAGCCGCTTTTGTACTCGATAATGAGATGTCGGCGATCCGTCTGCAAATTCTGGAGGCGCAAAAGGCCTTTGAAGATGACTCCAATATTGTATCAAGAACGCTGAGCATCATACATCAATTGTATTTCTACCACCTCGTGAACGAAGCGATAGAGGCACAAAAGCGCTTCAATGACTGCTGGGAGCGTCATGATATGGAAGGGTTAAAAGACCTTCTGGATGATGTAAAAGCACTTCTGAATGCGGCTAGAAAGGGCGAAAACCCGGATGAGCAGCTATGAGCCGCTGTATGTTGACTATCTGATCTACTTCAATCGCGATCGGGACTACTTTGAATGCCATGAGGTATTGGAAGAACTGTGGCTTGAACGGGATCGAGATTCTCTGTACAAAGGATTGCTACAGATTGCAGTGGGGCTGTATCATTTCAGGAATGATAACCTTCGCGGAGGACGCATGATGTTACAGAGTTCGGTAGATCTGTTAAAGTCATATCCGGAAACTTCGCGAGGTATTGCCCTTGGACCGTTGGTGCAGGAAGTACAGGAGCTGGTTCATGGACTTTCGGGTCCTGAGCCGCAGAAGTTTCCCTACAGAGACTTGCATATTCAGATTCAGGATGAGGTACTGGTGCAGGAGGTTCGAGAACGAGCTCTTGAGCTGAAGCCTAATATTCCCCAACGCCGGAGTCCTACACGTGGACGAATCTATGAAGAGAAGATGAAAGCATTGCAGCAGGAGCAGAACTTGCAGAGCGAGTAAGCTTGTAATAGAAAGACATCATTCACTTTATCATTAACATGTTCTCAAACATATGATCTTTAAAAAACACCCCGACCGTTCCTCTAGAGGAATTGGCCGGGGTGTTCGATATTAAAGGACATCATTAAAGGTTGGAATGATTCCAGAGCTTGTCCATGAAAAGGACAATATAATCCATGTGGGTCCATCAAATCCGCGAAGGGAATATACGATTAGCTTGCCGATGGAGTGGCACTGCCTTTATATTTCTCGAAAAATTGCTTGTAGTCATCCAGTGTATAACCGTTGGCACTGCCATTTTCCTGCAGCCCGCCAACCATGCGGTCTTTCTCAACACCATCCTGATAATATACCAGAGTTGGTGTGTACTCAATGTTATAATCGGTCCAACCGGAATCGAATTCACGCAGATTGAACTGAGGCAGTTGAATCCCTTCCTCATCGACCAGTGGCATCAACTGAGGTGTTGTCGCACGGCAGTGTGAGCAGTCGGAGGCGAAGAAATATACAAAGAAGCTGTCTTTGTTATCAATTCTGGCTTTCAGATCATCAGGCAAAATGATTTGTTGGTAGTTCGGATCGTCCAGCAATTCGCGTGTTGCGGGATTAAGCTTGGAGGCGGCGATGCCATAAGCATTCCCCACGGCGTCCATTTGTTTCTTGGATTGCTGGTTCACCAGGACGAGTGCTGCAATCAAAACGACGAAAATACCCAGGAAAATAAGGATCGCAGCGCTTTTCTTTTTCTTCTTGGATTTCATTAAGACATCCCCCATCGATCATATCGAAATATAGTTTTGGCAAAAATACGGGATGGGATAATATGCATAAACACCCGAATTTTTGCACATCAATCAATCTACTTGCCATTATACTACATTACACGCTGTAGTGGAATATGTATGAAGCAATAGGAAAGCATTGCCCGGATATGATAACATAGAACTATATGCAATTTTAACAAGACAGGATGAGTGGGATTATGGCTGTACAGCTGCCTTCGATATTTGCCGAGCGAATGAAAAGCTTGTTAGGCGATGAATTTGAACAATTTATGAAATCTTATGAGCAGTCGCCACATGCGGGGCTGAGAGTGAATACGTTAAAAATATCGCTGGAACAATTCAAGGAAATTGCTCCATTTGATATGCGACCCATTCCGTGGTGCGGAACGGGTTTTTATGTGCCTCACGGGGTTAAGCCGGGGTTACATCCTTATTATCATGCGGGTTTGTATTATATCCAGGAACCAAGTGCCATGGCCCCAGTTGAATTATTGAATGTGAAACCCGGGGAACGTGTGCTGGATCTATGTGCGGCTCCTGGCGGGAAAACAACCCAGATCGCAGCCAAGCTTCAGGGGAAAGGTGTACTTGTTACAAATGATATCCATGCGGAACGTACGAAAGCCCTCGCCAAAAACGTGGAATTGTATGGGGTACGCAATGCTGTTGTATTGAATGAATCACCGGAACGGATTGCGAGTGCATTTCCTCATTATTTTGATAAAGTTTTAATCGACGCGCCTTGCTCTGGTGAGGGCATGTTCCGCAAAGATGAGGACATGGTGAAATCCTGGGAGAATCATTCGGTGGAAAAATGTGTGCTGATGCAGCGCGATATTCTGGAGACTGCGGCCAAACTGCTTGCTCCAGGGGGTACCATCGTATATTCCACATGTACATTTGCACCAGAGGAAAATGAAGCGATGATAGCGGAATTTCTGAACATCAATCCTGATTTTGTGGTGAATGACATCCCGGAAAGTGCAGGATTTGCTCCAGGACGACCGGAATGGGTGCGTCAGATGTTGCCCGAAAAAGCAGAAGAGACGGAATCTGTGCTGGACCAAACGCGCGGCACTGCGAGGTTGTGGCCTCATCTCTTGGAGGGGGAAGGACATTATGTTGCTGTATTGCAGCATCGTGCGGAATCTCTTATCGAAGAAGACGGAAATCAAGAAGAGGGCAGCGTTTTACAAATTGGACAGGCAGTGGGCGTAGATTTCACCGAACCAAGTGAATTGGTAGAACCATTTATCCATGTATCTGCACCAATCAGTAAAGAAGAGCGGAAACGGGAACGTCTAATGAGAACCGAATCCAGAGAACGCGATGATAAGCATACCCGTGGTGGCAAGGCTCAGGGAAAACAGGGCAAAAGAAACGAGCGTGGTGGTCGCAAAAACGAACGGGCTCAGGGACGAGGAACCGACCAGGCAAATGTCGATCCAGGAACGGTGTATGCTCAATTTATACAAGAAAATCTGGAAATCGAACTTGCTGGAGAAACGGTGTATTATGGCGATCGAGTGTATCAATCTTCTGTGGGTGCTGCCCGTCTGGAAGGGCTCAAGGTTATTCGACCAGGGTGGTTTATGGGTACCGTGAGGAATGGGCGATTTGTGCCCTCTCATCCGCTTGCATGTGCTTTGAATGCAGCTGAAGCCCAGAGATACGTTAACTTATCTTCCGCAGACGGTGAAGCAGTAAGGTATCTCAAAGGAGAGACGTTGAACATCGAAGAGACACGAGTTGAACGTCAAGCAGATACGGCGGCCAAAGGTTATGTGTTGGTGTGTGTGGACGGATTTGCGGCTGGCTGGGGGAAATGGCTGGATGGTGTACTGAAAAATGAATATCCGGCAGGCTGGAGGTGGACATCAGTATGAGTGGAAAAGGCAAACAAACGCTGCGTCTGGATAAAATATTGAGCCATATGGGTGTGGGGTCTCGAAGTGAGCTCAAAAAGATGGTAAAACAGGGCAGAATCCGTGTGGACGGTAAACCGGTGAAAGACAGCGGTGTGCAGGTTAATCCAGACGTAAACGTAATTGAAGCTGACGGAGAGCGGATTGTGTATCGTGAAATGATCTACCTGATGCTGCACAAACCACCTGGCGTGGTGTCGGCAACCGAAGATAATCGGGATAAAACGGTGATTGATCTGCTGCGTAAAGAGGAGCGTGTCTTCGATCTGTTCCCTGTGGGACGGCTCGACAAAGATACCGAAGGCTTGCTCATCCTAACCAATGATGGGCCGCTTGCCCATGATCTGTTATCCCCGCGTAAACATGTGCCCAAGACGTATGAAGCCCGTGTGCTGGGAAATGTTGATGAAGAAGATATTGAAAAATTCAAAGCCGGCATTCAGCTGGATGATGGATACGAGACGTTGCCTGCGGAACTGACTGTGCTGGAACATGAGGAAACAGAAGAGGGCGTGTTTTCTTCCATTTCATTGATCATTCATGAGGGCAAGTTCCACCAGGTGAAAAGAATGTTCCAGGCTGTTGGCAAACGTGTGGTTTATCTGAAACGTGTTGCCATGGGTGACCTGGAGCTGGATGCCAATCTGGAAATTGGCAGTTATCGCGAACTAACCGCTGACGAGTTAGATCGTCTGCGGAAGTAATAGTTCCCTGCTTCGCGAAGCGAAGCAAGGAGTCTGGGCAGTGTACGAAGCCTTGCCCACCGCGCCAAAGGTGCGTCAGCTCCCGTCCTTCGCGAAGCGGAGCAGAGAGCCGGGCAGAAGGCGAAGCCCTGCCCGTAATGGTCCCGCTTGAGCTTGGGCGGGGCCGCCGCTGTCAAGCGGCAGACCCGGCAACCAAGCGCTCCCACACCGACCGTCACATAGCAAGATCGAAACCGCCGCCGGTAAACGAGACGGGAGTCCAGAGGGCAGAGCCCTCTGGGGCCCTCCCTCGGAAGGGAGGGTTTGGGTGGGTGCGACTCTTTTACAGATAAGGAATGAAGACAATGACAATTAAATTAATCGCACTGGATGTCGATGGAACGCTGCTTAATGATCATCATGAACTTACCGAAATGACGCAAGAGACCTTAATTCGTGCTTCCCGTCAGGGAGCTGAGATTGTCTTGTGTTCAGGCAGAGGTCCTGCGAATACGATCCCGTTTATGGAGCAGATGGGACTTGACGGATATGTCATAACACATAATGGGGCAGTAACTGCACAGGTTCAGACTCGTGAAGTGGTGCACCATTTTGCCATGGATGGACAGGGGCTGGAGCCTTTCATATCTTACTGCCGTACGCAAGGTGTACATTTTGACATCAACACGGCGTTTGGACTCTATGTGGATCAGCCCGAAGGTTTGGAGTTGCAGGTACGCGAAATGTATCAAAACTTCATGGCAGAACCATTAAAGCTGCCGCAATGGGCGGATATGACAGAGCCGCTTGCGAAATTCACTGCGTTTGGACCCATCGAGCAGATGAATGCGGTGCAACAGGAGTGGTCGACCTGGAATCTTCCATATTATATGACGCGTAGCGGTGATTTTTTCATTGATCTGATGCATCCCGAAGCCTCCAAAGGTGCAGCTCTAAAAAGACTGGCCGAAGCAAAAGGAATCCTGCCTTCCGAGATCATGGCGGTAGGTAACTACTACAATGACATCACCATGTTGACCTTTGCAGGCAAAGGGGTTGCGATGGATAATTCCCCGGAGGAAGTTAAGGCTGCTGCGGACGAGGTTACACTTTCGAACAACGATCAGGGTGTGGCCCACGCTATCCAAAAATATGTGTTGTCCGTCTAATAGTTCGCTCTTAAAATCTGAATAGCGTTGTATCTTATAAACTGTCGCTCTCAAGGGTAACCTAATAGAATAACGTTAGGAACCGAGGAGGACAGGTGCATGGAACTGAAAGTAGAGCTGATTCCTGATCTTCGAACATCAGGTGGCGAAGTACAGGATATTATGGTGGGCGGTCAATATATGGGTTCGCTGCTGCTTGTGTTCAGGGAAGGGGATCGGGTATCCGGTAGCCTTCAGATTGAGCAAAATTCGCTACCTGACGAGACAGAACAATATATTGTGGAGCAAGTGCACGAATATATTCGTTCTCTCGCGGATGCGGTAAGTGCTGCTGAATATGAAGTGCTTGTAAGCTGCGGTACACTGTATTCTGTGTTACAGAAGCCAGAGTCTCAAACGGATATGTTCATTCAGTCGTCACGGTCTGAAGATAGCTACAGTCACGATGGACAGAATGAACGGGCTGGCGTAAATGAAGTACACATCATTCCTGGCTCACAAGCTGAATCATTTACATATGAAGACCCGGAACATTTGCTCGAAATGGAGCTTGTAAGCGCCGGACGCAGCATATCTACTTATGTATTTAATGACGCCAATGGACAGGAACTGGCTGAAGCCTCTCTGAAACAATATGGCGCTGATGTGCAGGGTGAGATCCATTGGTATGATGAACCGGCAGAGAGTTATCAGGATGCGGCTGCCGAGCTGCTGGTACGAGAGCTGGATGAAGAAATCATCGATACAATTACGATCCGCATGTGGCATCAAGGGCAGGAGATGGAATCGGCGGAATGGGTGCACCGGGATTTTGCGGATGAGGATGAGATAGAGTCCGAAGAAGATCTCGAAGAGATTGAAGCTGCTGAAGAAGCCTGTTATGTAATGTTGGTGCGCAAAGATCGGGAGTTTCGGGTATATGAACTGTTTCTACAAGAACGCGGAGGGTTACCTGTAGGTACAGCAACGATTGATACCTCAGAAGCGGATTTGTCAGGCTATATTGATTATCAGGTACCCGGCACAAGTGTTCAGCGAAAGAGTCTGGTTGAAGTTCTGATGCGAGAGCTGGACAAAGAGCTTGAGTTTGATACATTACATCTCACGATGTTATACCGTAATCAAATTATCGATGAAGCGAAGATTGAAGGGTAAGAGGCACAGCCTCTTGCCTTTTTTGTTTTCTTTTTGACGAACAAGCCATTTCCCGGTATAGTACCATTAGTTTAAGAGAGACCTGGAAGTGGAGGAGAATCATGAAGCACTCATTCAGTATCACAACAGACTACATCAATGATGAATTTAAGGCATTGCAGGCTCAGCCGGAAGACACGGAGGATGTGATGTCCCTGCTCATGGAAACAGCCGAGTGGTTGCGGAGCCAGGGGTCTTCTCAATGGAATGCGTTGTTAAAAGGTGAGGATTCTCATAATACGGCGGAGGCTATTCAGCGTGGCGACGTATTTGTATTTAAAAAGGGTTCTGACGTAGCTGGCATGGTTATTTTGATGAGCCAGCCAAGTGCATGGGATGTGCACTTATGGGGAAGCAAAGCGCATGCCGGGGATGGCGCACTTTATCTGCACCGATTAGCCATCCGCAGAAAGTACGCCCAGAGTGGACTGGGACGGGCGATTTTGCAATGGTCGAGCAGCGGGATCCAGTTTGAGGATAAACACATTGTCCGATTAGATTGCGGAACTGAGAACGCAACATTGAACGCATTCTATGGGCGTAACGACTATACCTTTGTGGGAGAGACAGACGGCTTCAGTACGTACGAGAAGGCAATCACACACTTGTCTGTATAAACGCTGTATTCAAACATAAGAAGTACATTCAAAAAGCCGGGGGCTACGATTGCTCACTGGCTTTCATTTGTATGTCGGCAAAAGAGGCTTAACTTTCAAAATCATACATCCGCTTCTTAGCCGAGCATCTTCTGAATATGTTGTATATACGACTCCGGAGTGAGGGCGTACGCTCAAATAAGATGAAAAAGATAACGTATAGTAGAATAAAGCCAGCCAAAGAGCGATGATTTCCGGTGGAGTTACTCAGTACCTAACAATATTCGTCATGTCGTCAGCGTCAGAACCAACATGGTACAATTGCTATTGAAATGAATTCTATTATTCAGCTGTAAATGAGCGAGTGATAAGAAATCTCATTTTGTACCTTTACTGAACATATGTTCTGATATATCATGATTGAAGATGTAATGAAAAGATTTATGCTAGAAAGGGGGAAACTAACGGTGAGATTGCTGCAGGCGCTTTTCTTTCCTCCGGAGCAGCCCGGAGGTGTATCCTCTATGATTCCGTATATGCAAGAGAGGTTTACAACCCCGAGGTGGGAGATGGATCTGTTCTCGTTGCCTAAGCGAATTCGCAACAAGGGCAGGGAAGATATCCAGTTTGAGACGTTCGATTGGACCCAATATCAGGATAGTCCTGTCGTGCAAAAATATATGCAAACCTACCGGGATTATTTGTGGTGGACCAAGCTGCGTATTCAGAAGCCTTACGATCTGATTCATGCCCATCATCCTATTGCGGGGCTTGCAATGAAGAAGGTTTTCCCGGATGTTCCTCTCATTCAAACGATCCACTCCAGTTATGAGCGAGAGCTGATACTGAATGGACGGATTGAGCCGAACGGACCGGAGCATCAATTCCTGCTGGCCATCTATGGTGAGCTGGAGCACCAGGCAGAGCGGTTGTTAACAGTATCGGATTCTTTCCGTCGTTATCTGGCGCCTTATGTACAGCACCCCGAAGTTATCGGTGTGATTCCGAATGGTTTTGATGAGAAAAGGTTTAAGCCAATTCCCCATGAGAACGCGATACCACAGCTGGTCACCGTATGCCGTCTGGTTCCGGCGAAAGGGCTGGATATTCTGTTCAAAGCCTGTGCCGAACTGAAAGCCCGGGGACATGATTATGTGCTTCATATTATTGGGGACGGACCGATCCGTCCAGACTTGGAAGAATTGGCCCAGCGGCTGGGCATTTATAATGAGACTATTTTTTATGGTTACACGCTGCACCCTGAGGAATTCATGCCATTTTTTGATATCTTTGTACTTCCTTCGCGGGCGGAGGCGTTCGGGTCTGTTTTCGCGGAAGCAGCGCTTAGCTGTCTTGCCCTTGTAGGTACAGATGTTGGCGGCATACCCGAACAGATTGAGAACGGCAGTAACGGCTTGCTGGTGCCATCAGAAGATCCGTCTGCACTGGCAGAAGCGCTGGAGAAGGTGATGGTTGACCCGGCGTACCGTTATGAGCTCGCTCGTTCGGCATGCGAAAAGGCCAAAACCCATTACTCTTTGGGTAGATCGGTCAATGAACTGAAAAAAATGTATTTGCAATTCCCGAGCCAGTTTTAACTTCTGGAAAGGGAAAAGAAGGAAGCCGCTGTGTGAACAGCGGCTTTTTTTATGTTTAGGGAAATGATGCTTCGCAACAAAAATACGTTGTTATAGGTGTTTGTTACGACCTCGAAAGCTTCCCCATCGATCCATTACTAATTTTGCACCCCAGACCAGTGCCAAACTGCCGAAAATGGGGTAAAGGATAGAGAGCAGGGAGCTGAACCCAAACTGGCTAAGCGAATAACATAGCAGCATGATGGCCAGTATGATTAGTTTGGGATGTACGTGGACATGCTGTCTGAGTTGGAGGGTCATTCCATAAATATCGGCTACAAATGTACTGAAGATTTCCATAAAAATCAGGGATACATAGATAGACTGGACTACCCATCCAAGTTGAAAGGCAATGCTGCCCATTGGAATTTCAAATTGCGTGATGCCAGGCATCTGGGCTGACATGGCGAAGTGGGCTGCCATAAGCATGAATCCTACACCAATCCCGCCCAGAACGCCGCCCCATTTCAGTACCTTTCGGCTGCGAATCTGATTCCCCACCGGAACAAGTACAGCTTGGGCAAGTGCCAGGTTGAATGAAGTATACAACAGAGGAGATAACCAGACCTGGATTGGATTGCTGTCCGTGGTTAATGTAATAAATCGGTTTGCGCCGGGATGATGTATGGTGCTGGTGATCATAAGCAGAGAGAGCAGGAGCATCATTGGCACTACGATACTGTTCATTTGCAGAATAGCCTGAATGCCCCGTCCAAGCAGCAGATATGTACCGATAAGGGTAACAATCAGTCCGGTCTGGTAATGAAGCCCCAGATGCTCTACAAAGACCGACCCTGCTCCGGCCAGCATGACACTGTTTACTCCGATGAGAATAAGAAGGGTAACCCAGGTAATCCAGTTTCCTGCTTTATGACCGAATAGATGCTTGTTGAGATCTTCGTATGAGCGCGAGCCGGTATCATGGGCAATCAGCATCATTTTTGTACCTAACCAGACAAAGAGCATGGTCGATAAGCCAATGGTAATGGTGGCCCATTTGCCATACTGGGTAAAAAACTGCAATATCTCCTGTCCTGTTGCAAAGCCGGCTCCTACTACCGTTCCAATGTATGTAAATGCGATCTGCAGCACCCGAAATGCCTGTTTCATGCGTTTCCCCTCTCAGGCCCCTGAATAGTTTGGACATGCGGGTGCCATGGTACAAGGTATGCTTGACCCATCAAAGTCATGACAATTGAAGTGTGACATAGGGTCATTTCTATGCTCTGGACAAGAGCAAAGGCAATTTCGCTTGAACTGATAGCCGGATCTATGATACTTTTACGTCATAGGATAGGCTTGGGAGGTCAAATTATGGAAGTATTGAAACAACGAATTTTACAAGAAGGTGTAGTCATGTCAGATCAGGTGCTGAAGCTGGATGGTCTGCTGAATCACCAGATTGATCCTGCATTGACGATGGAAATGGGACGTGAATTTGCCGCTCGTTTTCGTGAAAGTGGTGTAACTCGGGTCATTACAGTGGAGTCTTCCGGGATTCCGGTCGCCTTTGCTGCCGCACATGAACTGGGTGTTCCGCTGGTATTTGCTCGTCGCAAAAAAACACTTTTGGCTGACCCCGACGCCTACTGTGAAAGAGTACCTTCTTTTACCAAAGGGATCGTAACGGATATTATGGTGTCGCGTGAATATATTCATGAGAATGACCGTATTTTGTTTATTGACGATATCATTGCGAATGGTGATGCCGCTCGTGGTGTCATCAAAATTATCGAACGTTCGGGTGCGGAACTGGTTGGATTCGGTGTCGTGGTCGAAAAATGTTTTCAGGCCGGAGCGCGCACTATTCGTGAGCAGGGCATCCCGGTTGAAGCGTTGGTGCGCATTCGTTCACTGAACGATGGCACCGTGCAATTTGACGATAACGAATTGTGACTTTTTAAAGGAAAAAGTGCCTATTTTTATAACAATGCCTTTGCATGACCGCTGATTTCATTTATAATGGGGTTATGTTAGGGAGAGGAGGCAACACCATGGGTAACCAACCGGCAACAGAACAATTTTTTATTGATAAGCTGGCGGAATCGAAAGTACATTTTGAGCGTGCCCTGGATTGTAAACATACGGAATTCGATGACCTTTATCCCTATATGATTGAACATCCTCAATTTTTCTGGTACAAACGCTACGTTGCCTGGTCAGAATTGCTGACGATTGTAGGCTTGTGCGAAGAGTTGTCCTTCTCTTGGAAAGAACAATTTACACCGCATCAAGTGGAGTACCTTGAAGAACGTGTGATGTCCGCCAAAGTGCTTGATTTTTGGTTTGAGAAGAACGACAGCAAAGAGCACGCGCAGCGGTAACTTTCAGTCGGGACATACTTTCGAATGACATGACAGTCCAATACAGTCACGTGAGACCTAAATGACTTTTCATTTAGGTCTCTTTTTGTAAATAATTTTTTTGGGAAAGTAGGCGCCATAAATATGATCAGTGATGCACAATTGGATGCACTGCGTTTATCGGGTGAAAAAGTAAGGGTAGTACGGGACGAGATTCAGTCCAATGATGTGACAGGTATTGTAGTGGCTTGGGACGGGGAGCAGGTACTCATTCGCCGTCAGAATCGGCGTGTGGTCAAGCTTGATCGGAATTACCGATATCAATTGTTCAGCGAACCACGCGAGAGCCTGCTCGAAGAATAGGACATGCCTATTTAGGTTCATTTACCATGGATGTTTTGGCATAATTACACCTCTCCGGAGAGAAGATAGGTACAGTGAGAGCTTGTAACATATCAGCCGAGAGGATGTGCGGTAACCATGACACTGATGAATGATAAGGTTCATGCCTATAAAGATCAGATTGGTGAATTAAGCGATGTGCTGCCAGCTGTGGTGAAGTCTTATCATGAGTTCACTGGAGAATGTTTTCAGGCAGGGGCGATTGATGCCAAGACCAAACAGCTGATTGCGCTGGGTATTGGACTGTTTGCGAACAATGAGGTGTGTACGTTTTACCATGTGGAAGAGGCACGTGCCAAAGGAGCGACCGATCAGGAGATTATGGAGACGGTTGCTGTGGCTGGAGCGGTAGGCGGAGGCCATGCGCTGTCTCAGGGTGCAATGAGAGTACAGAAGGCTTTACATTAAGTATAGAAGTCTACAGCACACCGGATTTGTAAACAAAAGCCCCAAACAAAGAGGAGGTCCCGGATTCACCCGGAGCCTCCTCTTTGCGCTATATCAAATCAAACTTATATTTTGCCCAGCATTTTGTTATACATAAATTGTCCTGTTACCCGGCGTGCTGTTACGTAACGATCGTTGAAGTAAGGATTGGATAATTGTGTGATGCTGACACCCTTGCTGCTTGAAGCATGAGCGAACTGTCCGCCCCCGATATATACACCTGTATGTGAAATGCCATTGCCCATCGTATTAAAGAATACCATGTCACCAGTACGCAGATTAGCTTTGGATACCGGAGTTCCGGCCTTAGCTTGTTGCTGGGAAGTGCGTGGTAATTCAATGCTATATTTGTTGAAAATATATCTCATAAATCCAGAGCAATCAAATCCGGCCATTGTTGTGCCGCCCCATTTGTAAGGTATGCCAGTCATGTTGTTAACGACGGTGTTAATACTGCTTGCCTCTGTGCTTGCTGCACCGGATGTAAATAGAACTGCTGCTCCAAAAATGGAGATGATAAGCTTTTTCAAAATTTTTGTTCTCCCTTCGATGCCTACGGAGTTAGCTAAGGGTTCGGTAGAAGGTTCCCTATATTTCCTATGTATAAGAATAATTCACCCAAAATGGTTCCCCCGTTTTCAAACATGAAACTCGGCAAATGAATAATTAAGTTTTTGTAACCTTTTGAAACTATATTGCATAAATGCGAAAATGTCAAACCGATTTTGAACACTTCTTATCATCTCAATGTTAACGGAATTATCGCTATTTATGTAGAAATAACTCGAATATTGGGTTTTAATAGATGACAAAAAAGTAACTACTGTTTCAAATGGAGAAAAATTGGATAATTTATTGGCTTTCTCACATTTCGATTAGACGATACCTATAGGTTAAGACAAAGAATTTGTTACATATTGTTGCAATTATTAACAAAATTCATTGTTTTGCATAGAATTCTTTTTGTATAATCCACTTATTGGATGAAAAGAAATAGTTTGAGTTTAAAAACAAATATAAGGAGGGGAGACGCTCAAGGAAAACAGTTTGCAGAAAATGAATTGGGGAGTGTTCTAAACGATGTTGAAGGCACAAGCAAGGTTTGCATCTTTGGTAATGGCATGTACAATGATTTTCTCTGTTGTCGGAATGGTATTTCAGCCTGCTGCTAAGGTATCTGCTGCAGACGCATCTGGAACGACAGCAAGTATCTCAGATATTTTGAAGAATCAACGTCCTGACGGGGGATGGAAGAAGGATTACAAAGAAACAAGTGGTGAGTGGGCCAAATCTACGATTGATAATAAAGCTACATACTCAGAAATTAGAAGATTAGCGAAGGAATTTAAAAAGACAAATGATCCGCGATATTCGGCTGCTGCCATCAAAGGAATCAACTTTTTGTTAAATATGCAGTACTCCAATGGAGGATGGCCACAAGTATACCAGAGCTCAGGCTATCACAAACACATTACCTTCAACGACGATGCCATGATTAATGTCATGTACATGCTGGATGAAGTAGGTGCACGTAAAGGTGATTTCTCATTCATCGACAGCTCTCTTGCGGATCGCAGTAAAAAATCAGTTGCCAAAGGTGTAGATGCTATTCTCAATACACAGGTTGTAGCAAATGGTAAACTGACTGCATGGGGACAGCAGCATGATTCCAGCTCCCTAAAACCTGCAGGAGCAAGGATATATGAAGTGCCTTCTCTAAGTGCTGGAGAGAGCAGTACGATTGTAAAGTTTTTGAAAACAAGACCGTCGAACTCGAAAATTAAGGCTTCCATTCAAGCGGCAGAAGCCTGGTTCAACAACGTGAAAATTACAGGATACAAGTATGTCAGAGAAAACGGAGATAGCAAACTCGTAGCTGATTCAGGTGCATCGCCAATTTGGGCACGTTTTTACGAAATTGGAACGGATAAACCGATCTTCGTAGGACGTGATGGGGTTGTGAAATACAAACTCAGCGATATCGATAAGGAAAGAAGAGGTTGGTATGCCTGGTATGGCAACTGGCCTTCAAAGATATAATTTATAAAAAGCTTTATCATTGAAGGCGAAATTATATTTTTTTTGTTGACACTAATTACCTGCACATGATATATTATCTCTTGTCGCCGCGATATAATTTCTCGGAGATAAGACATACGCGGTCGTGGCGGAATTGGCAGACGCGCACGGTTCAGGTCCGTGTGGGCTAACCCCCGTGGAGGTTCGAGTCCTCTCGACCGCATCATATGTAACACGAAAAAGGTTCCGAGAATGGCATTGCTGCCACTCTCGGAACCTTTTTTATTTGTTTGCAGATTTTGATATTTGCTCATCATAATTGTTTTCAACCCTTTCCCTCGACTTGAGCAAAGATGAAGTTTTATTTGTTTATTTATCCATTAATGGAAATGTGTTTGTTCTGCGACGGTTTGCCCCTATATTTCAGGTTTATTGTACGTAAAATACCGAATTGTACCTATCCTGAGTATCCATCATCCACTATTCTCTTCTCGTATGGAAGCGCTATCAACAAGGATTTGAACGACCAAATTCAGAGGGGGTAGGGATAATTTGAAACGAATCGGAAAAAGGATGGCAATGTGTTTCATGGTATTCATGATTGCAGCAGTGCAGTTCGGAATTATGGGAACGACAGGTAATGTGGCACAAGCAGCAGATAAGAGTCTGGCCCAAAAGCCGTATATGGGTTGGAGTAGTTACAGCATGCAGGTATATGACGGGGCGGGTAACTGGACATCGGCCGAGAGTATTAAGAAGCAATCGGATGCCATGCACGAGAAGCTGCAAGCCCATGGATATGAATACATTAATATTGATGCTGGCTGGAACGGTGACGAAGATGAATACGGCCGTCCAATTCCGAGTACTGTTCTTTATCCAAATGGATTTCAGGAGGTTATTGATTATGTCCATAATAACGGACAGAAGATCGGAATCTATCTGATTCCTGGATTATCAATCACAGCCTATGATAAAAACCTTGAGGTTTATGGTACGGGCGGGGCATGTCATATGCAAGATATTGCAGTAAAACCGCTCGTTGTTATGGATGCTTGGGATTCGTACACGTACAAAATTGATTTTTCGAACCCTTGCTCACTGAAGTACATTGACTCCATCGCGGATCTTCTTGGCGAGTGGGGAATCAACTTTGTCAAATTCGACAGTGTGACGCCAGGATCGGGAATTAATAACCTGAGCCGGGATGCACGCGGTGATGTGGAGGCATGGTCCAAAGCCCTGGACAGAAATAACATCTGGTTTGAGCTTTCCTGGGCGCTTGATCACAATTACGTGGACTTCTGGAAAAAGTATGCAAACGGCTGGAGGATCGACTGGGACGTTGAAGCCTACGACAGCAGTAAGGGATTGACCGAATGGTCGAGTATTTCCCGCTTGTTCCCCATCGCTGCCCTCTGGTGGCGGGATGCAGGTCCCGGAGGCTGGAACGACTTCGATTCACTGAATGTCGGGAATGGCTCGATGGATGGTCTGACCAAGGTTGAGCGGCAAACGGCCACGACCTTCTGGTCTATCTCTTCAGCACCGCTTTATACAGGTAATGATTTAACAAGGCTGGACAGCTATGGATTGGAATTGCTTACGAATGACGAAGTCATTGCCGTCAATCAGACCGGACGTCCAGGCCATCCGGTTTCCATGGAGACCAAGCAGCAGGTTTGGTATGCCAATAACGGAGATGGTACTTACAGTGTAGCCTTGTTCAATTTGGGCGACCAGAGTGCGGAGGTTAAAGTCAAATGGAGCGATCTTGGCCTCAACGGTCCGGCTTCTGTCCGTGATCTCTGGAGCCATTCCGAGCTGGGGAATTTTAATCATGAATTCAGTGGTGGCGTGCTGGAACCCCATGCTTCGCGGATGCTTAAAGTAACCGCACTGAACGGCACATCAGCCGTCAATGACGATGATACAGGCATGCTCTATAGCGGGGATTGGCAGCGCAACGGGGGCAAAGAGCAGACAGATGGGAGACAGGATCTGAGCATAGCAATTAAGGATTCCTCTGGCACTGGTCCAGCGAATAGCAGTCAAGGGGGTACCTTGGACGCTGAAGCTGACAATGCTGCAAATTCAATTTCCGTGGAAGATGCCAGTGTTACCAATGAGGTCTACATTAATGATGATGACATCAGTATTAAATACACGGGCTCATGGAACTCCAATACCGGCAGAAGTTACGGTGATTACAATGGCGATGTGCATTTTACTGAAAAAGACGGCGATTATTTTGAGTATAGTTTCACGGGCACAGGCATTGAACTACTGACGGAGAAGGATAAAGACCAAGGAGACATGATTGTCACCCTCGATAATGGAGTACCTGAAACTGTAAACGCCTATACCAGTGGAGAAAGGGAAGTCCAGCAGGTTTTGTACAGCAAACTTGATTTGGACAACGGCCCACATACCTTGAAGGTGGTCAAGGGCTCGGGCCAGTATATGTTGCTGGATGCGCTTAGAGTAACCATGGAAATTCCTCCTGGAGGGCAGAATAGCACCATTAGTCCGACCTCTGCAAATTTTGACAAGGAGACGGAACAACAGAAGGATGTCACCGTGAGGCTGTCCTTGAACGGCAATACGCTGACCGGCGTTGAAAATGACGGGGCGCTGCTCAGTGAAGACGACTACACGGTGGTCAATGACAAGCTGACTATCAGGAAGCAGTACCTCACGCAGCTGCCTATAGGGACAACGAGTCTAAACGTAATCTTTAGCGCGGGTGATCCCCAGTCTTTGGCAATAAGGATCAACGATACTACGGGCATTCGATTTATAATGATCAATAACGACGATCCGGCAATCAAGTACAACGGCTCCTGGTCACGAAGCACTGGCAGAGGTTTGGGTGACTATAAAGACGATGTGCAGTATACCGAAAAAAACGATGATTCTTTTGAATACACCTTCAAGGGAACAGGGATCCAGTTATTTACGGAGGTTGACCAGTCACAGGGAGACATGGATATCTATGTTGACGACCAATTCAAGGAAACAGTCAGCGCCCATCGTAACGGTCGGCTGGCACAGCAGAACCTGTACAGCATCTCGGGGCTGCCGGATGGGCAGCACACGCTCAAGGCAGTGAAGAAATCGGGTGACTACATGCTGCTCGATATGCTCAAAGTTGAGCTTCCGAATCTAATTAATCCGGTAACCGCGGATTTCGACAAGTCAGCTTCCGCTCAGACGGACATTGATGTGACGCTGCTGCAACAGGCGGAAAGTTTTAGTGGTATTACTAACGGATCACTTGATCTGGTTCCGGGGTCCGATTATACAGTTGCAGGGAACCGAGTTACACTGAAAAAATCGTATCTTGCTGCGCAGTCAGCGGGGACGCTGAACCTCAGCTTTGCCTTCGGCGGTGATTATCTCAATGATGTGCATTCTACGGTGGTGGACGGGGATTCTTTCGAATACACCTTCAAGGGCACTGGAATAAGCATGATTACACCTACCGGACCTGAACAAGGCGAAGTGGATATTTATGTAGACGGACAGCTGGTGCAGACCGTGAACGCCTACAGTCCAAGCCGGCAGATTCAGCAGGAGATTTACAGCATCTCGGGACTGTCGAAAGGCCAGCATACATTCAAAGCTGTGAAGAAATCCGGTGAGCTCATGCTGGCCGATCAACTGAAGTTTACTGTCCCTACTAGAAACGGTGAACCAACGAATCCGTCGAATCCAGGTAGTCCATCCAATCCAAGTGGACCATCGACTCCAGTCGTCCAGCCTTCAGACACTTCTGTGCCTGCGCCAACTCCTGAATCCGTAACTACAGACGGGACAACAGGAACAAAGGGTGGTCAAGATATTCCGTACAAGGCGTATATTCAAGGATATCCGGGCGGGTTGTTCAAGCCGGATAACAAACTCACCCGTGCAGAGATGGCAACCATACTCGCAATGGTATCTGAGAAAGAAGGCACAGGATCTGCTGTTGCATTCAGTGACGTTAAGTCAGAATATTGGGGAGCCGACGCTATTGCCAAGGTAAGCAAGATAGGGTTGATGAATGGTTATAAGGATGGGACTTTTAAGCCAAATCAGCCATTGACTCGTGCAGAGATGGCCACTCTCGTAGCCCTTCTCGGTCCGGATTCCGAGAATTCAGGCGATGGATTTTCTGATATCAGCAGCCACTGGGCCAAGGGAGCCATTTTGAAAGCGCAAAGCGCAGGCATTCTGAAAGGCTATAAAGATGGAACTTTTCGACCGAATGCTTTATTGACAAGAGCGGAAGCCGTTGTAGCAATCAACAGAGCTTTGGGCAGAGCACCGCTCACGAACGTTTCGCAGCCACAGTGGAAGGATGTTCCTTCCACACACTGGGCCTTTGGCGATGTTGAAGCAGCATCTGTCGATCAGGTTGTAAAAGCCCGATCAGAGGTGGAAGAACCAAAGAAGAAATGATGTAAACTAGGATTGGGGGCCATCGTGGCCCCTTTTTTCTGAATGATAAGGAATTATCATCTCAAACCAAAGAACTTCGGAAATGTTAAAAAAAGCAATGATAATCGTCTTTTTATCGTTGCCTTTTATTCATTCCCGAATGAAACGCGATTGAAGAATGAGATAAAACAATTGACTAACCCGGAAAATATTATTATCTTTGATAACGCTACCAATACCTCAAGGAGGGGGAGGAGGGTTACCCATTAAATATTCCAATGTTTTTCGTAAATTTTTAATTTCCTACGTGATCATTTTGGTTATACCCAGCATTGGCGGTTATATGTCTTATCTAACTTCCATCTCCGTAACACAGTCCATTTCCATTGAGAATAGTGTTACCCAACTCCAGAAAAGCCAGGAAATATTGGAGGGCCGCATGGCGGAAGTGGAGGGCTTCACCCGACAGCTTGCAGTTAATCAGGAACTGAACGTTCTGATGAATGAAAGGGACAACGAAACCAACGTATATGGAATATGGAGAACGATGGAGAATGTGTTAACCTTTGGACAGACCAATGATTTTCTGCAAAATTATTATATTTATCTTGCGAATTACAATCTAATTTTGACCCCGGGCTCTTCTTACAGACCGAATCACTATTATACTGATTTTCGTTATAACGATCTTTCGTTGGAAGAATGGATGAAGGACGTGTTGGGGAAGACCCACCGGAGTGAGATTAAACCGCTTAGTTCCTATGTCAGTAGGGGGAAGCAGACTTCGGTAATCACATATATGCAGTCATTGCCTCTGGACAGCTTCAATGATTCTTCACCGGCAGTCGCCGTTGTAATCATTGACGAGAAAATGATTCTTAGTCTGTTGTCCAGCCTGAATGACCGATACGGTGGCTGGGTTCATATCAGCGATGCGGAGGGCAATACCATTGCGCTGCAAGGGAGCTCTGAGCCCGAGATGGTGAAAATGGCCTCGGACTCTCATTTTGACCCAAGCAGAGTCAGCCAGTTCTATGGGGATGATCTCGTGATCACTACAAGATCTGATAAGAACGGATGGGTATACCAAGCGGGTATTCCCCGTCATGTCCTGATGGAGAATGCAAACAGGATCAAGGGGATGACGATGCTGATTACGGGCGGCACATTGCTCATCGGACTGATTGTTGGACTTGTGCTGGCTTATCGCAACAGCGTTCCAATCAATCGACTGTTAAGTGTAATGAAAGAGCAGTTTGGGAAGGATGAATCGGCTCCCAAAAATGAATTTGACTTTTTGAGTGGAAATATCGCTGCTATGCTCACCAAGAACAAGCTGCTTGAATCCGAATTAAATCGCCAGCTCCCACTGGTCAGGGATGCCTTCCTGAAGCGGCTGATCTCCGGCGAATTCAAATCGCGGGATGAGATTCTTTCCGCTGCCGAACAGGCAGATATTAATTTGTATCAAGGCACGGGATATGCTGGAATTGTCCAGATTAAGGGTTATGCCAGTATGGACAGCGTCGAGATCCTGAATGAACTGAATGCCTCCCGATTACTGTTGAAGCAGGCTCTGGCTGAACTGGACGTGGACGTCCTGATGACCGATATGGGCTCGGATAAAGTGGTCATCCTGTTCTTTTCCAAGGAAACCGACTCCGAATTGGATCGTGAAAAGGAAGATATCACGCATATCATGGAGAATCTGGCACAGTATGTGTTCAATGAATACAGGATCACCATCCAGTCAGGATTCGGAAATCTCTTCACATCGTTGACAGAGGTCAGCCTTTCCTTTGATCAGGCCAACCAAGCGCTGGAGTATGCAGTCTACATGAACAAAAAAGGTATGATGTGGAACAACGAAGCCCAAACCGAAAATACAACGTATTATTACCCGCTGGATTCGGAGCAGCGACTGATTGGCACCATTCGTGCAGGAGAACTTGAAGAGGCCAAACGGATTGTCGATGCAATCATTGTGCAGAACATGGAGCAGCGGGAACTGTCCATGGAAATGAAGCATCAACTTGTTGGAGAAATGAAGGGGACTTTTCTCAAGTTGCTGGATCAAAAGGCGTTTACGGAATATGCCTCCATCGAGAATGTGAAACGGAGGGTCATTGATATTGGTTCCTCGGAGCCGCTCGAAACGATCAAAGCTGAGTTTTATGAAATCATGGAAGAGCTCTGCTTCGTTATTGCAAACAAGAAGAAGGATGCTCATATTCAAATCATCAAACAGATTAAGGAATATACTGCGAAAATGTATTCAGATACAGAGCTGACTCTGTATCGGGTGGCAGAGCATGTGGAGCGGCCTGAGAAATACATTTCTCAATTATTCAAAGAGTTTACGGGGGTTAATTTCTCCGATCACCTGATCAAAGTCCGAATGGATCAGGCTGTGATTTTATTAAAAGAGAGTAATTATACGGTGGACGAAATTGCGTCACGGGTAGGTTACAATAGTTCTCACTCCTTTAGGAGGGCCTTCAAACGATTGAATGGCGTTTCGCCCAGTGTGTATAGACAATCGGTTGACGATTAAATGAAAGGAAGACCTATAGGCTGTGTTGTCCGTGTTCCGGACAATACGGTCTTTTTTTTGCAAATACGCCCCCGTAATGGGGAAATGGCTGTCGTACTGCGGATGTGTGCCCCCAAAAACAGGATAATTGTACGTTTAACGTCGCAGGTGTACCTGTTTATGGGACATCAAAATCGACTATGATCAGAATCAAGAAAGCGCTATCATAAATTACGCATCGCAGACAGCTAGTAAGGGGGGATTGTTCTGGAGAAGGAAATCGTATTAAATCACAAGACATCAACACAGCCGAAGGCACCTGGTTTTCTGACCAATGCCCGCAAAAGAATGATGAAGCACTGGCAGTTACATCTACTGGTGATTCCGCCCTTGCTATTTTTTCTCATCTTCAAGTATTATCCGATGATCAATGCGGTTCTTGCCTTTAAGGACTATAACGTCATCAAGGGGATATGGGGAAGTGATTGGGTTGGTTTTCAAAACTTTCGTCTGTTCTTTGAGAACCCATTATTCTGGACCCTGGTGAAGAACACCATTTTACTTAGCGGCTATTTAGTGCTGGCCGGATTTCCAATTCCGATTGTGCTCGCACTCATGATTAATGAGGTACGCGGAGCAAAGTTCAAGAAATTCGTCCAACTCGTATCCTTTGCACCCTATTTCATCTCAACAGTCGTGATGGTGTCCATGATTATGCTGTTCCTGGCACCACGGCTTGGATTTGTGAACATCGCCATGAACTTCTTTGGGCTGGATTCCGTGAATTTTCTGGGTGAGCCGGGCATGTTCCGTTCGATCTATGTCTGGTCCGATATTTGGCAGACTGCGGGCTACAGTGCGGTTATTTATTTGGCAGCACTTGCCGGAATCGATCCCACATTGTACGAAGCGGCCAAAGTCGATGGAGCCTCGCGTTTTCAAAAAATTCGTCACGTGGATCTGCCCGGGCTGGTGCCAACCATTGTCATCATTTTGATCCTGAATGTCGGAAATGTCATGGCGATTGGCTTTGAGAAAGTCTACCTGCTACAGAATCCGCTCAATCTGGCTAATTCTGAAATCATTGCAACTTATGTCTACCGAGTCGGCCTGTTGAATGCCAACTATAGCTTTGCAACTGCGGTGGGGCTGTTCAACTCACTGATCAATCTGGTCTTACTGGTTACGGTGAATGGTTTGGCGAAGAGAGTTACTAAGAATAGCATTTGGTAGGAAAGGAGTTCACCTATGGCTGCAAACGTTCAAACCAAGATTAAAGAGTCCGCTGTGGACAAAACGTTTCTGATTACAATTTACATTTTGCTCAGTATCGTGGCGCTGGTGGTCATTTACCCACTGATATTTATCGTAAGCAGCTCAATCAGCAGCCCGGCAGCAGTAACTTCCGGTCGAGTATGGCTGTGGCCCGTAGATATCTCCTTCAACGGTTACAAGGCATTATTTAATACACCTGAGATTCTCATCGGCTACGGTAACTCCATTTTCTATACGGTCGCAGGTACCCTGATCAGTGTAGCGTTGACCATCATGATTGCTTATCCGTTGTCACGCAAAACCTTTTTCGGCAGAAACACCCTGATGATGATCATTACCTTTACCATGATTTTCAGTGGTGGGCTGATTCCGACTTATATGGTTGTGAAGCAGCTTCATCTGATTGATACTCGCTGGGCGTTACTGATCCCGAATGCAATCTGGGTATGGCAGGTCATTATTGCTCGCTCGTTCTTTCAATCTTCTATTCCGGGGGAGCTTCTGGAAGCCAGTGAAATTGACGGCTGTAGTGATATGCGATTTATCTGGAGTGTTGTACTCCCGTTATCGAAGCCGATCATCGCCGTGCTGGTTCTCATGTATGCTGTGGGGCAGTGGAATGCGTACTTTGATGCCCTGATCTACCTCAAATCGGCAGACCTGTTCCCGCTGCAACTCATCTTGCGAAGTATCATCATTCAAAATAATGGTTCGGGTGCCATGGACGTCGCGAAAATGGTGGAAAGACAGCAGCTTACCGAACTGTTAAAATATTCGTTAATTGTGGTCGCCACTTTGCCTGTACTTGTCATCTATCCATTTGTACAGCGTCATTTTGTACAGGGGATGCTGGTCGGTTCCGTTAAGGGTTGATCCTTAGATTCGGTGTATGGAGAAAGAAGATATAGACAGTTCATACGCAAGGTACCATCGTCTCAACTGGTAAACTACAAAAAGGGAGTGATCAGATTTGAAGAAAAGTATGGTAACGTTATTGATGCTTGTAGTGGCATTCACAGTTGTCATGAGCGGGTGTTCCAATGGCAGCTCATCTACTGCACAACAGGGGAGCTCGGAAGAGGGCGGCAAGGTGAATATTAGCGTGTTCGCGGTTCAGGACTCTAGCATTGATATTCCGACCAATAAATTCACTGCATTTGTGGAAGACAAATTCAATATCAAATTCAATTGGGAGATCAACCCATCGGATGGAGCCAAGGAAAAGCGGCAAATCTCGCTGGCAAGCGGCGACTACCCTGATGCCTATCTGCTGACCCACTATATAGACCAATTCTCTCAGGCAGATCTGCTGAAGTATGGCAAGCAGGGTGTGCTCGTTCCTTTGAACGACCTCATTGATCAATACGCTCCCAACATCAAAGCAGCTATGGAGAAGAACCCTAATTTGAAAACGCTTAATACAGCACCTGATGGCAATATCTATGGACTTGTTGCGTATACGGAGTGTTTCCACTGCTCCTATCCGAGCAAGATGTGGATTAATACTGATTGGCTGAAAAAGCTGAATCTGGAAATGCCAAAGACTACCGAAGAATTCAAAAACGTGCTGCAAGCATTTAAAACGCAGGACCCGAACGGAAACGGCAAAGCAGACGAGGTGCCGCTGAGTGGTTCCATAGAGGAGTTCGGCGTACGGATTATTCCGTTCCTGATGAATGCATTTGTCTATGATGATGACAGAAATTACCTGAAAATGGAAAATGGGAAAGTTCAATCTGCGGCAATTACACCAGAATGGAAAGACGGATTGACTTACATCAAGTCCCTCTTTGATGCAGGTCTGATTGACCCTGGCGCATTCACACAAAATGCAGAAGCGTTCAAGAAAATCGGTGAAAATGCTGACGCTGAAATTTTGGGTGCTGGTGCAGCTATGCATCCCGCAATTTTCGTAAACATTGACGAAGGCAATACTCGCTCGGCGCACTATAACCCGCTGGCACCGATTTCTGGACCAAAGGGTGTGTCCTATGCGACGCATGATGCGGGCGGTGTATCTCCAGGAGCGAAATTTGTAATCACAAACAAGGCAAGTGAAGAAGCGCAGATTGCCCTGATCAAAATGGTTGATTACATGTTCACACCAGAAGGCCAAACAAACGGTGCAAGTGGTATGAAGGGGATTGACTGGACTGACCCGGTGGAAGGTGATGTGGCACTGGGTAAAGACGTTAAACCTGTAGTGAAACAAATCCCTATGGCTGAAGGTGAGGCACCACGTAATGCGGGCTGGAGTGGTATGGCTCACTTCTATATGCCAAAAGAATATCGTGATACCTTCGTTCAAGGCACAGATATTTATGCATCCAATGGTTATGAGCGCAGATTATATGACGCATCGCTGTTGTACGAAGGGCATGAGCCGAAAGAGTTGTTCCCGATCTGGTCCGTCTGGATTGATCCAAACGAAATTGACGAAGCCAGTTTACTGCAAACCAACATCAGAAACTACATTGAGCAAAATGAATTGCAATTCATCACAGGCAACAAGGACTTGAATAAGGACTGGGATGCTTATGTGAAAGGTTTACAGAACCTGAAGCTCGATCGTTATCTGGAAATTTTGCAAAAAGCATATGACACAAGCAAGTAATTAAGAGGGATATCGGAATCAGGTGCCTATGATGTACCGGCACCTGATTTTCCTTGTATTTAGGCAGAAGCGAAGTATGATGATGGAGTATATGTGATGATAGATGATAGAAGAAGCAATGGATGTGTTACATACCAAGAAGGGTGGGATCATCATTCCTGTGACAGAACAAGAAGATATCACGAATTTCACGACGATAAGTTTGACGGATTATGGCGCTGTGCCGGACTCTGAGTTGGACACCCAGCCAGCCATGGCTCGTGCCATTCAGGCGGCGGCCGAAATCCCTGGTCCGGTGGTGCTGGACTGTGCTAGAGGCAGATATCATTTCTACCCGGAGGAGGCGATTCGGGCGCCTTATTATATCTCCAATACGACGAGTGAAGAAGAGAATCCAGACGTAACCAAGACTATTGCCATTTTGCTGAAAGGTTTGAACGATGTAACACTGGAGGGCAACGGCTCCCTGTTTATTTTCCACGGTAAACAGACCCTGTTTTTGCTGGACAATTGCATAAATGTAGAGATTCGCAACCTGCGTACAGACTATCACCAGCCGACGGTGACCGAGATGACGATTATCGCAAGTGGAAAGCATTATTTCGATGCGCGGGTTCACCCCGATTCCCGTTATCACATTCGGGACAACAGGCTAACCTGGCTCGGTGAAGGCTGGAGTTTTGCGGAAGGTCCTATGCAAACCTATGATCCATTGCAGAATACAACCTGGCGAATCGACAATTGGTTGGAGTTGACCCAATCTGTGGAAGAACTTGAGCCCATGACCATCCGTTTGCATTTTAATTTTCAACCTGATGTGGTCCCTGGGCATGTACTACAAAACCGCGATGGCATTCGTGATCAAGTTGGAGCTTTTATGACCGAATGCTCGGATATAACATGGAGAGACGTGAGTCTGCATTTTCTGCACGGACTCGGGGTCGTCGGACAGTTCAGCACAAATCTGACCTTCTCACGGATGAACCTGGCTCCCCGCACCGAAACGGAACGGACAGTTGCCAGCTTTGCAGATTTTCTGCACATCTCCAGCTGCAGAGGCAAGGTTACCGTAAGGAACAGCTATTTTTCCGGTTCGCATGATGATCCTGTCAATGTCCACGGTACCTATTTACGAATTGTAGATCAGCCAGCAGTAGATTGTGTGAAGGTTCGATTCATGCATCCCCAGACGTATGGGCTTCCAGCATTTTATCCTGGTGATGAAATCGAATTTATCCGTTCCGGTTCGTTGACGACCTACGCCTCCAACAATGTGGTTGCGGTTGAGCGTTTAAGTGCTCGTGAGCTTTTATTGACTCTTGCTCATCCGGTACCGGACGGTATTGGCAACCATGATGTCATTGAGAATGTAACCTGGACACCTGAAGTGGAAATTACAAATAATCATTTTGCCCGAGTACCAACACGAGGCATACTCGTAACGACTCGTCGGAAAGTGCTGATTAGCGGGAATACGTTTGAACGCATGTCCATGAATGCTATTTTGATTGCGGTGGATGCGGAGTCCTGGTATGAGTCCGGAAGGGTAGAGGATGTGACGATCTCCGATAACCATTTTATTGAATGTGGCGGCAGTGAGCATCCCGTGATATTCATATCCCCGGAGAATGTGGTGGTTGATGAGAGCGCTCCGGTCCACCGACAGGTCGTTATCCTGAATAATCGTTTCGAAACTTGTAGTGATGTCCCGATTCTAAGCGCCAAATCCACTTGTGGGTTGGTTTTCAAGTCGAATAAAATATGTTCCTCCAGCGAGACAGGAAAGTTATCCGGCGTTGAAGAAGCAGTCTATGCAATAGCCTGCAGCGAGGTTGACATTGCGGATAATACGTTCACTAATGTTCCAGAAGGTATTGACTAGCAATTGAGAAATCATGAGGGAGAGTGCACATGAAACTTCAATATGACAAACCTGCACATGTATGGACGGAAGGGCTTCCCATTGGTAATGGCCGTCTGGGCGGTATGATCTTTGGTGGAGTGGAGCAGGAGAAAATCAGCTTAAATGAGGATACTTTATGGTCCGGTTATCCGAAGAACGGCAACAATCCTGGCGCAAAGGACGCTCTGCCAAAGGTCCGCAAGCTGTTACAGGAGGAACGTTATACAGAAGCGGACACGCTGACCAGAGAAATGATGGGACCTTACACTCAATCGTACCTGCCTTTCGGGGATTTACTCCTACGTTTTGAGCACGGGAACATCTACCATTCCTATAAGCGGACGCTGGATGTAGAACATGCAGTGCACAGCCTTGAATATCAGATTGGCCATGTTATATATACCCGTGAAATGTTTGCGTCGCATCCTGATCAGGTACTTGTACTGCGGCTGGCTGCGAGTGTGGAAGGTGCGTTGAATGTACATGCGTCACTGGATAGCCCGCTTCGGCATGTGACTAGTGTTAGGGAAGGCCGCTTTGTTATGGAAGGAACGGCCCCTGAACATGTCGATCCCAGCTATGTTGCAAGCGACGATCCGATCCGATACGGTGACCCCGGAAATAACAAGGGCATGGTCTTTGAAGGACAGCTAGCGGTAAAGACAGAGGACGGACAGGTAACTGTGGATGGCAGTGGAATTCATGTATTGGGTGCGACAACGGCAACTTTTTATTTCAGTGCGGCAACAAGTTTTAATGGTATGGATGCCATTCCGGGAGTCGAGGGGAAAGATGCTTCCTTCACTGCAAGTTCATTTCTGAATGAGGCGGTAGCCAAGCCATATGACAGCCTGCTTGACTCCCATATTGCGGATTATCGTCTGCTCTTCGATCGGGTGAAGCTTCAGCTGGGGAATTCACCTGCTCCGGAGCAGATGTCCACTGAACAGCGGATTACGACCTATGGGGCGGAGGATCCGGGGCTTGTGGAGCTTCTCTTTCATTATGGGCGCTACTTGCTGATAGCAAGCTCCCGTCCGGGAACGCAGGCTGCGAATCTTCAGGGCATATGGAATGCAGTAACTCGTCCTCCCTGGAGCAGCAATTATACGCTGAATATTAATACTGAAATGAACTATTGGCCGGCTGAAATATGCAATCTGGCTGAATGCCATGAGCCCTTGCTGGACTTGATCAGCAATTTGGCGAAGAAGGGCGCTGAGACCGCACAGGTCAACTATGGCACCCGAGGCTGGACCACGCATCATAACACAGATATCTGGGGACAGACGGCTCCGGTGGGCAATTATGGTGACGGTGATCCAAGCTGGGCCTTCTGGCCGATGGGCGGTATTTGGCTGACCCAGCATTTATGGGAGCATTATGCCTTCAGCGGAGACGAGACGTTTTTGCGAAATTCCGCTTATCCAGTGATGAAGGAAGCTGCGCTGTTCGCACTGGACTGGCTCATTGACGATGGTAGCGGTCACCTTGTGACTTCACCTTCAACTTCGCCGGAGCATAAATTCCGGACAGAGGAAGGCGTAGCAGCGGTCAGTCCGGGTTCAACCATGGATATCTCATTGATCTGGGAGTTGTTTACCAACTGTATTGAAGCCTCGGAGATCCTTGGAGCGGACCCGGATTTCAGAAAAGAACTGGTGAGCATCCGTGAGCGTCTGCTGCCGCTGCAAGTCGGGAAATATGGCCAATTGCAGGAGTGGGCGAAGGACTATGAGGATGAGGACATTTACCACCGGCATACCTCGCATCTGGTAGGCGTGTATCCGGGTCGACAGCTTTCGGACGAAGAGACACCAGAGTTGTTTGTCGCCGCCAGAACCTCCCTTGAGCGGCGGGGAGACGAAAGCACGGGTTGGAGCCTGGGATGGCGTGTTGCACTTTGGAGCCGTTTCAGGGAAGGAAATCGTTCCCTGCATCTGCTCTCCAACATGCTGCGTCTGGTCAGAGATGGAGCGTCGGAACAATACAACCATGGCGGTGTATATCCGAATCTTCTGGGCGCACATCCTCCGTTTCAGATCGACGGCAACTTCGCGGCCTCTGCCGGGATAGCTGAGATGCTGCTGCAATCTCACCGTCCTTATATGGAACTGCTACCTGCACTGCCGGATGCTTGGCAGCAGGGCAATGTTTCCGGCCTGCGTGCCCGAGGCGGATTTGAGGTCAGTATCCGGTGGGACAACGGACAACTTGCAGAAGCGCACATCACTTCACACCTGGGTCGGGAGTGTGTGCTTAGAGGTGAAGGTCCAATTGTGGTAACGCTTGACGGCAGCGTGGTTGAAACGGAGGAAACCGATTCAAATATCATAGGTTTCCCTACATTTGCAGGACGTACTTACAAGATTAAGTTGAGTTAAATCGCATTATGGATCGGAAGATCGTTGCATGGAAAATGCTCTATTCGGTCTTTATAATGAGGGCAGACTTGGGCAGGAGAGACATGATCAGCTCCGCTCAGGGCACAGCATGCAACAATAAGGAGGCATATGATGCTAACTAGCGATACAGCCGTACAAGTGCAGCAACAGAATGTTAATCTTGTAAGCGTTACAAATGGCCACGTGAGCCTGGAGATCAATCTTGAAAATGGTGAAGTGTCCTTTATCGGCAACCATTCTTCCCATGTAAAGGGCATTCGTAGTGCTTTTCGCTGGCAGGGCCGGGAATACAGCACGGATCATTATCAGAACCATGAGCTGACGGCACAGGAAGATATTGTTCGAGAAGGTTTTGGAAAAGGCATCCGCTTGGTTGTTCTGCATAAAGCATCGTTGCTGCCGCAACTGGAGCAGCATTTCTATATGTATGAATCCTCACCGTATGTACTGGTGCAGACCGCTATAGTCGGTGATGAAGAGCTTAAGGCGAATCGCATGGCTGTCATCCAATCCAAAACCATATCACTCGGCGGAGAATCCGACCAGAATGAACCAAGCATTCTGCGTGTTCCGTTTGACAACGATAAATGGGTCAGATATACGGTGGTTAAGCCGCCGCTTGATGTGGAGAGTTACGAGGCGACAGTCTTGTTCGCGCCCGACAGCCGCCGGGGAATTGTGATGGGTTCCCTTACGCATAAGGTATGGAAAACAGGGATTCGTATGCAAAGCGAAAAAAGCGGACATATCGAGGGACTTGATCTGTATGGCGGTGCCGTGAGTGAACTGACTCGCGATTCCCAGCCTCATGGTTATGTGAAGGGAAAAAGAGTTGAATCTCCATTGGTATTCGTTGGGTTCTATGAAGACTACCGTGAAGGTCTTGAAGCCTACGGTCAGGCTAATAGCTGGATTGAGGCTCAATTACCTTGGGAGGGCGGTGTCCCCATCGGATGGAACAGCTGGTCTGCGGCTATGAGTGATCTGGACTATGATCTATATACAGCGACCAGCGATTTTCTGAAAAATGAAGTGCAGCCGCTTGGATTCGAGAATGAGGATACGTTATATATCAACTTTGATGCTTTCTGGGACAATTTCACGCCGGAAGAGATGAAGAGCGCACTGGACCGAGTACGGCAAAACGGACATAGAGCGGGAACGTACTGGACCCCATTTGCCTTCTGGGGAGGACCTGATCAGTTCGGTCAAGCGGTCGAAGGAACGAACGGCAAGTACACCTATGCAGATATCCTGCTGCGTGACAGTGAGGGCGAAATTCTGCCAGATGTAGACGGTGGTCTGGCGATAGACCCGACACATCCTGGCAACCTGCAAAGAATCGACTGGTTCACGGATAAATTCATCTCGGAAGGTTTCGAATATATCAAACTGGATTTCGTGGCACATGGCTCGTTGGAGGGACAGCACCACAATCCGAATATTACAACAGGGATCGCGGCTTATCATTATGGCATGTCTTATTTGCAGCATAAGCTCTCGCCAGAAGTAATCGGACGGCCATTTTTCATTAACTTGTCCATCGCTCCATTATTTCCATATGCTTTTGCCCACAGCCGCCGTATTTCCTGTGATGTCTTCGGTACACTTGCGGATACGGAATATCTGCTGAACTCGCTGACACACGGTTGGTGGATGAGCAATACGCTCTATCGCTACAATGATCCGGATCATTCGGTGTTATACAAGAGCTTCAACCAGGAAGCTACCGGCTGGCATGAAGGACGTAGCCGTCTGACTGCTTCAGTCATTTCCGGTACGGTGCTTCTACTCGGGGATGACTTCCGTAAAGAGGAAGCTGCCGAACGAGCAAAAGAATGGCTTGGAAACAAGGATATTTTGAACGTTGCTCGTATGGGCAAAACCTTCCGACCAGTTGAAGGTGATTTTGGGAAGCTGTCTTCTGACGTGTTTGTCCTTGAATCGTCGGAAGAGAAAAGTTTCTATCTCGCCGTCTTCAACTTTGATGCTGAACAAGCTGCGGTTAAATCCATCTCGCTGGAGCGGGCCGGGCTAAACGTCAATGCCGTATACAGCTTGCAAGATCTGTGGGAAGGCTCACAAGGGGAAACGTCTGGAGAGCTTACGGTCTCACTGGAACCGGCGGAATCCAAAATCTTCAGATTGACCTTGAAGGGAAACTGACCTGGGCGAAACGACTATCCAGAGTTGTGATCGGTTTTAGGATATAAAAACAAAGTCAAACGCGCGCTTTTGTATCTCACAGATCGCGCGTTTGTCTATTTTGGGAATGAGTCTATTTCTAAAGATAATCATTATTGGACTGGAGGACATGATATGAACGATTTTACTTTGTGGTATTCAACCCCTGCAGCGGATTGGTCTCAAGGCCTGCCGCTGGGTAATGGAAGAATAGGGGCGGTTGTTATGGCGTCTTCGCATCGAGAAGTATGGAGTATGAGCGAGGTTACCTACTGGTCGGGTCGAATTGATCCGGAGCACCCTTCCGAAGGAGGTAAGGCTGCACTTCAAGAGATGCGAGATCATTTTTTCTCTGGGGATTATGATGGAGGAGACCGTCTTGCCAAGCAGCATTTACAGCCAAAGAAACGTAATTTCGGCACCCATCTTGGATTATGTGATGTTGTTATTGATTTTGGGAAGAAGAATTCGGGTTCTGATGAAACTGGAAGCTTCCAACGCGAGCTGGATCTGACTCATGCGCTGGCCGGGGCGTTCTGGAAAGATGATGACATCACGATTCTTCGTGAAGTTTTCGCTTCTCACGCCGATGATATAGTGGCCTCAAGAATTTGGAGCAATGTTCAGGGTTGCGTATCCTTTACACTTGGCTTGCAGGCAGGCACGGACTCATTCAAGGTAGTAGCCTTAGATGACAACACGCTTGAATTCCAAGGGCAGGCAACGGAAAATGTACATAGTGATGGGACTTGCGGCGTATGGGCCAAGGGTTTGGTCAAGTTGGTTGTATCCGGGGGTACCATCGTAAGTAGAGATGGTCGATTGAACGTGACCGGAGCGGATGAGGCATGGATTTATTTTAGTGTAAGCACGGATTATCGCCGTACAGATCAGGATTGGAAAACAGAGAACGAGTATACGCTGATGAAGGCTTTAAACAAGGGGTATGCCTTGCTTAGGGAGGATCATATCCGCGATTACGGCAAGCAATATGACAAGATTGATATTCAGTTGGGGCTCAAGGGGAAATCGGGTCTGGCTACAGATCAACGTATTCGTTTGTTGGAACAGGGTAATGGGGATGAAGATCCGCAGCTGTACGCATTGTTTTTTCAATATGGACGGTATCTGACCATTGCGGGGTCTCGCGAGAACTCTCCGCTGCCACTCCATCTCCAAGGAATCTGGAATGATGGTGAAGCGTGCCGAATGGGCTGGAGCTGTGATTATCACCTTGATATGAATACCCAGATGAATTATTACCCCACAGAGATTACGAATCTAGGAGAGAGCCATCTTCCGTTATTTAGGTATGTTGAGGATCTGGCACAGGCGGGCAGGGAAACGGCTCGTAATGTATATGGATGCGATGGGTGGGTCGCTCATGTCTTCTCCAATGTATGGGGCTTTACGTTGCCTGGATGGGAGACCTCATGGGGGCTGAACGTTACAGGCGGATTATGGCTGGCTACACACCTGATTGAGCATTATGAGTACAGTCAGGATCGTGTTTTCCTAGAGAATGTGGCCTATCCTGTACTTAAGGAATCCGCGGCTTTCTATCTGGACTACATGTGTGAGCATCCTCGGAACGGTTGGCTGGTGACGGGTCCTTCCAATTCGCCGGAAAATCATTTCTATTCTGATAATTCGAGAGAGGGGGCACAGCAGCTGTCCATGGGAACGACAATGGACCAGATGCTGGTGCGCAGGCTCTTCGAATTTTGTCTTAATTCAGTTGAACTTTTGAACAAAGACGAGGAACTTGGACGCAAGCTGGAAGAAGCAATCAGCAAGCTACCACCTCTACAGATCGGCAAGAAAGGCCAGTTACAGGAATGGCTGGAGGATTATGAGGAGGTGCAGCCGGAGCATCGGCATTTGTCTCATATGTATGCGCTGTATCCTGACAATCAGATTACACCTGACCATACACCGGAACTCAGTACTGCAGCACGAGTAACGCTGGAGAACCGCATGGTCCAGGAAGAGCTGGAGGATGTTGAATTTACAGCTGCTTTGTTTGGACTGGGTTTTGCGAGATTGCACGATGGGGAGACGGCATATAAACACCTCTCACATTTGATCGGCGGCCTGTGCTTCGATAATCTGTTCACCTATTCCAAGTCTGGAATTGCTGGAGCAGAGAGTAATATTTTCGTCGTTGATGGAAATTTCGGCGGTACAGCTGTCGTAGCGGAGATGCTGCTGCAAAGTTATGAGGGCGAGATTCACCTCCTCCCAGCGCTGCCACAGGCATGGAGCACAGGATCTATCTCCGGTCTGCGGGCAAAAGGGAATGCCGAGGTTGATATCGTCTGGGAGAATGGAAAGCTGACCTCTACGAACATTCACACTTTCTCGCCGGGAACGTTCACCATTTGTTGGGGCAACCATAGAACGATCCTTCATGCCGAAGCAGGCGAAAGTTACTATTTCAATAGCGAGCTGGAGTTGGTAAAATAACGATCTATACTTGAAAATAACTTTCATTTATATGGACCATGGTCCAACGGGGGGAAAAACATATAATAGAGACAGAAAGAGACAAAGGGAGGGGACGTTGATGTACAGTATTTTTTTGGTAGACGATGAAGAACTGGGACTTGAGATGATGAGGGATTACATTCGTTGGGAAGAGATGGGTATCTATATCATGGGAACGGCGAGTAACGGCAGGGAGGCCTTGGAGAAGATTGAGGCCACCCAGCCTGATATCGTTCTTACCGATGTTCAGATGCCGATAATGAACGGTATTGATCTGGCGAGAAAGATACATGAGAGCTACGACTCGATCCAGGTGATGTTTCTGACCGGGCACGATGAATTTCAATATGTAAAATCGGCTATCAACGTAGGGGCCGTGGGATATATGCTAAAACCTTTGGATTTAAACGAAATTGAAAGCGTTATCAGTAAAGTTAAACAGCGTTGTGAAGAAGTTGCAATGAAGAACCGTTCCATGGAGGCAGCCAAAGCCAATATCCTGAAGGAGTTATCTTACGAAAAAAATGAGGATCGTGCTCTTGATCTCGCTTTTAGTTACAGCCGTCTAACCCGACAACCGGAGACCACCCGATATGCAATGGCCTTGTTCAGTATCGATCCCAAGGAGGCTGAAGAGGAACAGCAAAGTCTGGAGGAATGTACAGGACGGCTGGTGTCTTTTCTCGACCATTTCTTCAAGGCGAAGAACCTGAAAGCGATCTTTGTGGATTACAAGGAAGGAGAGACGGGTGTATTTATGGAAGCGGCCCAGCAGCCGGGACATTATGCGTGGGAAGACTTGGCTGAGGCTATTCGTAGTGCCCTCGATTTTACGGTGACGGCAGCTGTAGGAGGACAAGAGACAGAGTTATCCCATATTCACTGTCTGTACGAACAGACACGCATCGTTTTGAATGAGCGTTTCTATGAAGGTACAGGCACCATTATTCATGCGGAGTCGCTTTCGAACCAGTTTTATACGGAGCATATGCCCCCTTTTGAACAAAAGGAATGGTTTGAGGCCATTAACCGACTGGATTTTGAATGGGCCGCACAGAAGCTGCACGGGTATATTGAGGGATTGGCAACACTGCGAGTTAAGAAAAAAATCATCTGCGACTGGTCAATAGATCTCGTTAATGAGCTGTTGGAGCAGCTTCATAAACCTGTTCCGAAACGGGCTGAGCTGTATCATTCCATCTATAATGCACTGACTCTGCATGAGATCGAGGATCTGATTCTCGGTACTGCGGAAGATGCCGTGAGTATGCTGGGTGAGCGGTTTATGGACAAAAATGCAAAGTTGATTCACAGGGTCCGTACCCTCATCGATCAGAATTATAATCAGCCGATTACCATCAACAGCCTGTCTGATCAGGTCTATTTGTCACCGAACTATTTGAGATCCATTTTTAAGGACAAAACAGGGATGACAATTCACGATTATCTGACACGCATCAGACTGGATAAAGCCAGGGAACTGCTGGCTGATGGTTCTCTCAAGATTCACGATATCGCGCAGAACGTGGGCTATGAAAGTACATCCTATTTTATTTCTCTGTTCTTGAAGACACAGGGCGTAACACCCAACGAATACAGGAAAAGTATTTAACGATACAGGCTGTTTGGTAATGATGATGTTGATCCTCCTGTTTTCCTTAAACATGATTTGGATAGGTTCCCTCTTACTAACCCATGATATGGCAAATGAAAGAGGCTTTCCTGTATGAATAGTAACATTGTGGTATGGAACATCCCCCTCCTCCTTTTTACAATTAGGCATATAGGAAAGGAAGGAGGAGAGATGGGATTTAACAGCTCTTTATGAAAGCGATTACAGATAATGGCTGTGAACCACTGCAGGATAGGCATATGGAGACCTAACTCAATCATAAGAAAATGGAGGCATGTTATGTTGGGACGGATGATGAAAAAAGGATTTGTGTTCTTTATCATTTTTTGCTTGGTAGTTGGCGGGGGCCAGTTCGTCCGAACAGCTCACGCTGATGATATGAATACCTATGAAGCCGAGGCCGAGGGGAATATTTTGCTTGGCAACGCGAAAATCTCTGATAGCCCGACGGCTTCAGGAGGCAAAAAGGTCGGAGGCATGTACCAAGGCAGTTCCTTGCAATTTAACAATGTTACTGTAAGTGAGACAGGAAATTATAAGATTTCCGTTTACTACATTTCAGGTGATTCGCGGCCGTTCAATATTAGTGCGAATGGAGGGGACAAGCAATTTGAAGAACCACCCAAGACAGTCGACTGGGATACGGTGGGAACATATGATGTGACTCTTCCGTTGAACGCTGGTACCAACACAATCCTGATTGATGACAACAACTGGTATTCTCCCGACATCGACAAGATTGTGATCCGCGGTTTGGACAGTGGCCACCCAGGCGAAGGGGGCGGAGATGACTGGAAGAAAAATCTGCATGGTGCAATCATTGAGGCAGAAGCAGCCGACAATATTTTGAAAGGCAATGCCAAGGTGGTGGACAGCAGTATCAGTTCAGGCGGAAAAAAAGTAACGGATCTGAACAAAAACAGTTCACTGCAATTTACGAATGTTACTGTACCGGCAGATGGTACATATTTGATTCGAATATCTTATATCTCCGGTGACCAGCGTCCTGTTTATATGCAGGTAAACAATGGTACGGATGAGATGATTGATCTGCCCAAAACGGCAAGCTGGAATACGGTAGGCACGTATGATGCGGAAGCTTCCCTCCATAAGGGAGTTAATACCATTACGTTCTCGGATCATGATTGGTACTCCCCCGATTTTGACCGAATTGAAGTAATCCCGTATACGCTTAGCTATGAAGCCGAAGATTCGGGCAATACGCTGACCGGTGAAGCGCGTGTAACAGAGAGTCCAAATGCTTCCGGCGGCAAAAAGGTCGGCTATCTGAATGGCGGAAGCTCCTTGACATTCAATAAAATTATAGCCCCCATGACAGGTGATTACCGCGTTAAGGTAGATTATTTTTCCGGTGATCCACGGAGTTTCTATGTCCATGCGAATGGTGGGGAAGAACAGTTCCATGACCTGCCTAAAACCCCGGATTGGGATACGGTAGGTACGTATGATCTTACACTCCCATTAACTGAAGGCGAGAATACAATCACCTTTTCAGACAACAATGGCTATTCTCCCGATCTGGACCGGATTATCGTAGAGCCTGCGATAGAGACAGAACCCGAAAATCCAGGTGAAGGAGATGACGATCTGGGAACACCGGGTGACTCGCAACAATACGGGGATATCACGGTGACTGATTACACGCATGGCCTTCTGGTATCGAACGGAAAATACGAAGTGTCTTATAATACCCAAACTGGATTCGTCGGCTATAGCTGGGCAGAAGGGCAGAAGATGCGGGGCATTTTCAGCAGCATTAAACTTGGTGAGAGCCTTGTGGAAACCAAAGGTTATGAGAGTCATGCGAGCGGTGGAGCACCGCTGGAGATTCAGGATGGATTTGGCAAAGGCATTGAGTTGAATTTCGTTCATACGTCAACTGGCAAACCAACCCTGAAGCAGGTCTATCGGTTTTATGAAGATAAGTCGTATTTCCTCAACCGTCTGGATGCCATCAGTGATACAGAGATCCAGAGTAATTACATGTCACCAATTACTGTGAAAAATACGGGTGGTGTGGATATCGGCGTCAGCTCGGATAACCGTGTGCTTACAGTACCTTTTGACAATGACGCCTGGATTCGCTATAAATCTCAAACGATGAACCGGGCGGATACCAGTTACGAAATGACAACGGTATTCAATAATTCAACACGTAACGGTCTCGTGATTGGTTCAGTAACCCATGACACCTGGAAGACCGGTATTGACTGGAGAGGCTCAGCTAATCGTCTGAATGAATTTGTTGTGTATGGTGGTGCAGCGAGTGACGTTACTCGCGATACTCAGCCACATGGCAGCCTGACTGGTACTGAACTGTCCTCACCACTGATTATGGTAGGTGGTTTCAGTGATTACCGCACAGGACTTGAAGAATACGGAAAAGCAAATGCGATTATTACACCTCCGCTGGCGTTGAATCCGGAGCTGCCACAAGGCGTTCCAGTAGGTTGGAATAGCTGGGGAGCTTATGATAGCGGGCTTTCGTATCAGAACGTAGTGGACGTGTCCAATTATTTCAAGAACAATCTTAAGAAGTTCAACAATAATGGTAATGTATTCATTAACATGGATTCATACTGGGATAATCTAAGTGATGCTGAGCTTGCTCAAGCCGTATCTGTAATTAAGGACAATGGTCAGCATGCAGGCATCTATTGGGGGCCATTTGTGTATTGGGGCAACGATATGAGCCAAAAAGTAGATGGTACCAACGGGCAATATACGTATGGTGATATTGTGCTTAAGGATGCTGAGGGGGAACCTCTGCCTACACTGGATGGAGCATATGCACTGGATGTGACACATCCGGGAAGTCAAATGCGTATGAATTATTTTTTGGATAAGTTTAAATCACTTGGATTCACATTCATCAAACTGGATTTCCTAACCCACGGCTCACTGGAAGGCCAGCATTATGATACAACCGTGACGACAGGAATACAGGCTTACAATGAAGGGATGCGTTATGTTGAAGAGCGATTGGATGGGAAAATGTTTATTAGTGCGTCCATTGCACCGATCTTTCCAAGTCAATATGCGCATAGCAGACGGATCTCTTGTGACACTTATGGCAAAATCAATGAAACGGAGTATATGCTCAATTCATTGACATATGGTTTCTGGCAAAATGGAACGATCTATTCTTATACAGACCCAGATCATTTGGCATTAAGCAGTGCTTCAAGCCTGGAGGAAGCCCGTAGTCGGGTAAATTCCGGTGTGATTGCCGGCACGGTGATGATGGATTCCGATGATGTGAACGATGCCAAGGCACAGGAATACATGACAGCATTGTACAATAACACGGATGTTCTTCAGGTGGCGCTGAAAGGAAAAGCATTCAAGCCGCTTGAAGGGAATACGAATGCAAATGCTGCGGATACGTTTGTTCTGAAAGACGGCAATAATTATTACCTTGCCGTATTTAATTACAGCGCCAATAGTTCAGCGAACAAAACGATTAATTTGGGTCGTGCCGGATTGAATGAATCCAAATCCTACACGTTACAAGATTTGTGGACAGGTGAATCTTCGTCAGCCATGGGTTCATGGTCCATCTCGCTTGGACCGGCTGAATCGAAGTTGGTTAAATTGACCGAAAAACCAGTCAATCCGGAAAATCCAGGCAACCCAGGCAACCCAGGTAATCCAAGCAACCCTGGCAACAATGGCAATACCAATAATACTAGCGGGAACTCCGGAAATAGCTCGACCCCGGAGAACGGTACAGCAAAACTGGTCATCACAGCGGATATGCTGAAAGTGGACAATGGGGCAGGCAAAGCCGTTGTGGACATCAAGGCTGGTACTCAGGATCTACAATTGTCATCTGCTGTTTTACGCCAGCTCGGCGACCGTGCACTGGAAGTGAAATCAGGCAAATTAACCCTGCAAGTACCTGCGAGTTTATTCCAGCAGCTGTTGAGCAAGCTACCAGCGGGGCAACAGGAAGATAGTACCATTTCCTTGAAAATGGTTCCGCTTGGCAGCAAGGCCAAGGAGGTCATTGCTGCAGTGGAATCATCTTCCCGGGCAACGGTTTCCCTTAAGGGAGAAATCTATGAATTCAGCCTTTCGGTAACAACTAAATCTGGTACAACCGAAACACTCTCTGCGTTCGATCATCCGGTTACGCTGAGTCTGGAAGCGGCTGAAGGCTTCGACCCTTCACAGGGGGGGATTTATTATATTAACGAAAATGGGAAATTGGAATTTCTCAAATCGGATTACGTGAATGGCGTATTAACGACTAAAGTGAGCCACTTCAGCAAGTATGCCGTTCTGGAACTGAATCGGACGTTTGCCGATGTTCCGGCCAATCATTGGGCTAGCTCTGTAATCAAGGAGTTAGCAGCAAAGGGGTATGTTGAAGGCACAAACGAAGATCAATTTGAGCCAGGACGTGCAGTCACTCGCGCTGAATTCACCGCCATGCTCGTTCATTCTCTGGGACTGACCGTAGCAGGGGAAGTACAATTTACAGATGTAGCGACAGATGCCTGGTACGCGGAACCTATCGCGATCGCGACCCAAGCTGGTATTGTCAACGGCCGAAGCACAACCAGTTTCCAGCCGGACGCACGGATTACCCGAGAGGAAATCACGGTGATGCTGATGAAAGCATACAAACTGAATGATGGGAAAGTGCCTGTTGGTTCTACAGACATCTTGTTTACAGATATGGCTCAGGTTTCTTCATGGGCAACTGCTTCGGTAAAGGATGCAGCCCAACTAGGACTAGTTCAAGGCCAAAGACAGGGGCAGTTTGTGCCTAAAAGGATAGCTTCCCGTGCAGAGGCGGCTCAGGTCATCTATAACCTGATTTTGAAGTAAGATTTAAGGCTGCGAATTGCATCGCAGCCTTATTTTCATAATTTGAAATGAGAGATGATTTCCCCTATGGATTGTAAGAATGCGATATGGCTAATTTAACTCCTGCTTCCTACAATAATATGTATGTTCACAACACACAGCACGAGGGTAACAGGAACTCGAAAGGATGATCAATTTGACGATTCAATATAATGAACAACTACGTATATTTGCAATACAGACGCAAAATTCGTCCTACATTTTCGGAATCAATGAGAGAGAACACCTCCAGCATCTGTATTGGGGTGACCCCGTAGACATCGAGGACAGCGCTCCGTTGCTCCATCTACAATCCCATAGCTCTTTTGATGCGGAAGTGGAAGGAGAGATGGAGGAATATAGCTTCTGGGGAGGTGCATCTTATACAGAGCCATCTCTGAAACTGCGTATGCCTGATGGTGTCCGCGATCTTCAGGTAAGGTATGACCGTCATGAGATCATTGAACAGGATGGCAGACAGACGTTGATCATCACGTTGAAGGATCAGGTGTATGCACTTGAAACGCAGCTGGTATATCGGGTCATTCCGGAATTCGACCTGGTGGAGCGTTACGCCAATATCGTAAATACGGGACAGGAGGATATCGTGCTGGAAAGCATGCAATCTGCAGCCTGGACTTTGCCATATCTCCAGGATTACCGCCTGACGCATGTTACGGGGAAATGGTCGGGTGAATTCCAACTGCGCAATACCGTTTTGACAGAGGGGAAAAAGATACTTGAATCGCGGAGAGGTTTCACGGACGGTCATGCCAACCCATGGTTTGCGATTGATGATGGTCTTTCGACAGAAAGCGGCGGCGGGGTATGGTTTGGTGCTCTGGCCTGGAGCGGCAACTGGAAGATTGTCGCTGAGAAGACCCCATTCACACATGTGCGGGTAACAGGTGGCATCAATGATTTTGACAATGAATGGTTGCTGGGTGCGGGCGAAACGTTTGAGACGCCTATCTTTGTCGGCGGATTCAGCCCAGAAGGCTTTGGCGGAATGAGCCACCGCTTGCATCAATATCAATACAATTACATACTGCCTCGCAGTGAAATCGGGAAAGTGCTGTACAACTCCTGGGAAGCTACCTACTTCGATGTTAACGCACAGGACCAAATGGCGCTTGCCGAGCGGGCAGCGAAGATGGGTGTGGAACTATTTGTCGTGGATGACGGCTGGTTTGGGCAGCGGCATTCCGACCGTGCGGGGTTGGGCGACTGGAACGTGAATAAAGAGAAGTTCCCGAACGGACTTGTTGAGCTGATTGACCAGGTTCACGGACTTGGGATGGAATTCGGCATATGGGTAGAGCCGGAGTCGGTCAACCCGGATAGTGATCTCTATAGAGAACATCCAGACTGGGTATATCATTTTGAGACTCGGGGACGTACGGAGCTTCGCAATCAGTTGCTTCTCAATATTTCCAAGCCGGAGGTTAAGCAATACATTATCAATTTTATGACCGAACTGCTTGGCAACCATGAGATTAAGTTCATTAAATGGGATATGAACCGGACCATCACGGAGCCTGGCATGAATGGTCACCCTATTAACCGTCAGAAGGAAGTATGGGTAAGGCATGTCCAGAGTCTCTATGATATATGGGCACAGCTGAGAGCCAAGTTCCCGGATGTGGAGTTTGAGACTTGCGCAGGAGGTGGCTCGCGGATTGATTTGGGTATCTTCCGTTATGCCGACCAGTCCTGGCCGAGTGACAATACGGATGCGTTCGACCGTCTGAGCATTCAGGAAGGCTTCTCCTATACGTATGCACCACGTATGATGACCTGTTGGGTAACCGAGTCACCTACAGGAATGAACGGTCGAAACGTCTCCCTGAAGTATCGTTTCCACAGTGCAATGATGGGCACGCTTGGTATTGGCTCCAATCTGAACGAGTGGAGTGATGAATGGATTGGGCAGTCCGGGGAATTCATCGGACAGTACAAAGCCATTCGCCACCTCGTACAATTCGGCAGACAATTCCGCCTGACTGCGCTTCGACATAAGGGGGTTACGGCTGTCCAGTACAGCGATGCTGCAGGAAGTGATCATGTGCTGTTCGCTTTTCTTCACTCGCAGAAGCTGGGTGAACCGTTGCCTAGACTCCGCTTGGCAGGTCTTCAGGCTAACAAGACCTATCTCATTGAAGAGCTGGGATTATCGGTCAGTGGCCGTGCGCTGATGAACATTGGGGTGGAGCTGCCTCTACGTGGCGATTTCGACAGCCTAGTGTATCGTATCCGTGAGCAGGTATAAAAGGATGCTGTAGAATGGATTAAAAGGAGTGCTTTGCAAGCCAATAGTGGCTGCATCGCACTCCTTTTTTATTGGATCTCTTTTTGTGGCAGACGGATTTGGACCGTGGTTCCCATGCCTAGTTTGCTATACACTTTTACACCGTAATATTCACCGAATTTCAGCTTAATTCTCCGATCCACATTTGAAATGCCATAGCCGCGTCCTTCTTTCTCTTCAAACAAAGACTGAAGCGTCTCACGCCGCATGCCCATTCCATCGTCTATAACAGATAAGATAATACTATTGTTCTCGATGACGCCCTTAATATGGATATTTAGGGGCCGATCCTGGTTCCAAAGTGCATGAATCACTGCATTCTCCACAAAAGGCTGTAACGCAAGCTTTACGGTCGAGTAGGGAAGGATCGATTGATCTATCGTGTAGATGATATTCAGCTTGCCTTTAAATCGAATAAGCTGAATGGCATTATAGCTCTGCGTCAATTTCAATTCCTCATTGATAGTCAGGATGCTTTTTCCTTTATTCAGGGATATCCGATAAAACTTGGCCAGGTGAAGGACCATATCCTGAATCTGGGGATCCTGATGCTTTACGGCCAGAGAGGAGATCGAGCCGAGTGTGTTATACAGAAAGTGAGGATTGATCTGAGCTTGAAGCAGGTCAAGCTCGGCTTCCTTGCTCTGTAGCTCCTTCTGGTAGACCTCCGTAACCAGACTTTTCAGCCGGGTTGTCATCTGTTCGAATGCAAAGTGAAGCTGTCCTATCTCATCACTGCCCATTTGTTCCTCATGGGTAGGGTTGAAATCCCCCCGTTCAATGCGCCGAATCATCCGTATTAACGTCCTGATGCGTTTGCTGAACAGCGATGCGGTAATATAAATGAGCAACAGCGCCACGCCAATGAAGCCCAGTGAAATTTTGATAATAAGCTGAGAGAGAGATTTGGCATCTTTGATAATACTGTCGTAAGGGAAGATGGACACCGTTTTCCAGCCATTTTTAAGCGTGTTATAGACCGCTAGAGCCTTCACGTCTTGATACGTTGTATCAAATCTGCCCGAAGGCGTCTCGTCAAAATTTTGATGAAGCAATTCGGGCAAGCTTGTATTGATTAACTGTTTGTCCGCTGAAGAAAGAATAATGCCCTTGTCATTTATAATAAAGATATCTTTGCCGCCTGCTTCTTTTTCCATGAGAGAGTAGATGACAGACTCGGAAATTTGAAAGACCAGCATCCCGTAGGGATACTGATTACTATTGTTGTTCAGCAGCCGGGCAAGCGTAAACATGGCGGGACTATTCTCTGTCTGCGGCGATGAGAGATGAATTATGTTCCCATAGGATTGTTTCAATTTGTGGAACAGTTCCGTGTTCTTAACTTCGGATGTAATCGGCCGGATATAATAATTGTCTTTGGGCAGAGATGGATTGTCCGAATAAATGAATGCGCTATCAAAATCAGGGTAGGCAGCCATTACGGTATCGATTCGATTGCCAATATAATTATAGACATCCAAATAAGACGGATCATCCTGATACTCGTTCGTAAGGTAATTGGCAAGGCGGTTATCCAAATAAATGGAGGCGGAAATATGTTCGTAGCTATCCAGTTTATTCTCCAGATTTTTAGTGATCTGAGCTGTGGAGTTCGTCATGTTGATGTAGATCTGCTCGGTAAGTTTCGTTTTGGTAAGTTCATAGGAAAAATAAACCAATAGCATCATTGGAATGATGGTGACGAGTACAAATACCATAAATAGTTTGGAACGAAAGCTCAGGTTAACAAAAGGCATGTATATGTATTTTCGATAGAATTGGCGCATTCGGAAGCCCTCTCTTGACTGATTATTCGTTGCACAATTCATCATAGCAGAGTAAATATGGAAAACCAATCCTCTCTTTTTACAAAAACATCTTTAAAAAGCGGTATCTTTCGGAGAATTCGACTATGGCAAGCGATCTGCGTCAAATTTATGATAAGTAGGAGAGAAGTTGAATCAAGATATGGCCGGCCATGCTGCTGTATAGAAAAAGGGAGGGTACTTAATGCATAAGGTAAGCGCTATCAAAACAGTCAGGAGCAATAATCTGATAAGCAGACTAAAAGAGCAAAAATGGTTATTCGTGCTTATGCTTCCTGCCTTCATTGCGACATTGCTATTTTCCTATGGTCCGATGTTCGGACTGTATATGGCGTTTACGAATTATCAGCCGGGTGGGGGATCTTTTTTATACCAGTTCTTCCATGCCGAATTTGTAGGTTTCCAGTGGTTTGAGTATTTCTTTACAACAGGGGATTTCTATCGGGTTATGCGTAATACGCTTGCGACAAGCTTGCTGACGCTGTTCTTCGGATTTCCTGCGCCAATCATTCTCGCGCTTGTACTTAATGAAGCGAGACAGGGATTTTTCAAACGTTTTGTACAGACGGTTTCTTATCTGCCGCATTTTATCTCATGGGTTATTGCAGCCAACATTGTAATTACGCTGCTGGCTTCGGATGGAATGCTTAACAATATTCTGGTTCTGCTGGGCATCGTCAAAGAACCAGTCGCATTTTTGCAGAACGGGCCTCTATTCTGGTGGATTATCGCATTGTCGAACATGTGGAAAGAGATGGGGTTTAGCGCCATTATGTATCTCGCCGCAATCGCTTCCATAAATCCGGAGCTCTACGAAGCGGCCAGGGTAGACGGAGCCAGCCGATTTAAGCAAATGTGGCATATAACGCTGCCATCCATGCGCCCTACTATTGTCATATTGGCTATTCTCGCGGTTGGAGGCATATTGAATGCAGGATTTGAACAGCAATATCTGCTGCAAAATAATACCGTGCTTGAATACTCCGAAGTTATTGATATTTATGCTTACAAATACGGACTACAGAACAGCATGTTCTCTTACGGTGCTGCCGTGGGGATGTTCAAATCCGTTGTTGCCTTTATTCTTGTCCTCATCGTGAACCGGATTTCCAGAAAAGTGAACGACCAGGCGTTGTTCTAACTACAAAAGACAGAGGGGAGCGCTTGTGATGATTCTGAACAGATTCGGGGATCGTATTTTCAAAATTATTGTGTATTTCATTCTTATTCTCGTATTACTGGTTACATTTCTTCCGTTTTGGAATATACTCGTTCTTTCATTGAACAGCGCGGAGGATACGGTACGGGGCGGCGTTTACTTGTGGCCCAGGGACCTGACCTTGGACAGCTATCAGCAGATTTTGAAAGATAGTGAGATTTTAAACGGGCTGTGGGTAACCGTCAAACGGACGCTGATTGGCGCACCGCTATCGGTTCTCGTCATTACGATGCTTGCGTATCCGCTAAGTCGGCGGAATCTGGTTGGCCGCAAAGGCTGGAACCTGTACTTTATCTTTACCATGTATTTCAGTGGTGGACTCATTCCGTTCTACATGGTGCTTAAGGCACTGAACATGATCGATACATTTTCGGTGTTCATTTTGCCAAGTTTGATGAATGTCTTCTATATGATTATTGTCCGTACCTTTATGGAGCAGCTGCCCCATGAGATTGAAGAATCGGCAAGGGTAGATGGGGCTAACGATCTGACGATTTTCTTCCGGATTGTGATGCCGCTGACAACACCTGTACTTGCCACAATAGGACTTTTTCAAGCGATTGGGCATTGGAATGCCTGGTTTGATTCCTATGCGTTCACCTACAGCTCGGACCTGAAGACCCTGCAGGCCGTGCTCGTCAAAATCTTGAATCAATTTCAGACTGGCGGCATGATTTCACAATCGCAGATGCTGGCCAACTCTGCTAAACGAAATGCTGTTTCGAGTGATACCATTCGAATGGCTGCTACCATGGTGGCCACCTTACCAATCGTTATGGTGTACCCGTTCCTGCAAAAATACTTTGTTAAAGGCATGACTTTGGGAGCTGTTAAGAGTTAATCTATTCCGTGATCCGGTTGCAGGGAAGGCTTGTCCGGTGGCTTCTCCCTGAAAGGGGGTGGGCAAAGATCGTTTTGGAAATGCTCAATCTAGCACTACAGGAATTTATTCATTGGGAGGAATTAGGGTGTCAATGATAAAGACAAAAAAATGGATGACCATGGGAATTACGGCTGCATTAGTCGTTGGTTTACTTGCGGGCTGCTCCTCCAATGATGGGGAGAATAATACAGCGGGTAAAGATGGGAAACAAGGGCCGATTACGCTGACGTGGTTTGATGGCAATACCAAAGGAGAACCATTTACCGATGCAATTGCCCAGGAAATTACCAAAAAGACGGGCATAGAGATCTCCATCCAACAACCAACAGGTAATCCAACGGAAAAACTAAGCTTGATGCTCGCCAGTGGTGACTATCCGGATGTGGTGGTCATGAGTCGGGGAGACGCTTCACTTGATAAGTACATTTCAAGCGGTGCATTCATTCCACTGGATGAGTTAATTGAAAAGTATGGTTCTGACTTGAAAGAGATGTATGGCGAAACCTTGACCAAAACACGTTATACAGACGGCAAGAACTACTATCTGGCAAACTGGTATGGACTTGACAGTGATCCGGTCTTCGGTATGCTGATGAGACAAAACCTGCTGGAAGAGTTTCTTCCAGATAAAGCAGATGGTTCAAAGCCACTCACAACGGATGAGTTTGAAGCACTCCTGAAAAATTTTAAAGAAAAATACAACACGATTGATGGCAAAGAGTCCATTCCCATGACGATGAACGGTGAGAACATGGGCGCGAATTTGGGAACATTCAAAGGCATGTGGGGCTTAAAAGCCTACTATGACAACAATGGACGTCTGCAATATGATGTTAAAGACCCCAAATATCGCGAGATGCTGTTATATATCAATCGCTTATATAGAGAAGGTCTGATTGAGAAGGAATTTGCGATCAGCAAAACACAGACTTGGATTCAAAAGCTGACGACTGGCGCAGTATTCTCTACACCAGGTGCCTATTGGGACCCAGGTAACGGCAATGGCGCCTTGAAGAAAGATGGCGGGGAAAAAAATCAGTTGTTCGCATACAAGGTTGTTGCTCCAGGTGTAGACCCGGCTCAAACAACATTTGGCCCAAGAAGCTCGCTTGGATGGGATGCCATTGCGATTACCAAAAACAACAAACACCCGGAAGAAACCATAAAGCTGTTTAATTATCTGGCGAGTGATGAAGGACAGCATTTGCTGCTGTGGGGCAAGGAAGGCGAGCAATACACTATGGTGGATGGCAAGCGACAACCGGACCCTGCATTCCTGAAAAGCTTCAAGGATAACTGGGATGATACGGTGAAGAAAAGTGGCGTTCGTAAATGGTTATGGTTTGTCAAAAATGGCCTGGATCCAAATGGACAGCCGTACGACATGGCCGTTAAATTCCAACGCAGTGAAGTGGATGAACTGGCCCTCAAGAGTCTTGGTGATTCCGTATGGGATACAGCACAGTATGATAACCTGAATCCGGATGGGGGAACACCTCAAGCACTGACGGCCCAGAAGGTGAAGGATATTATGGATCAGAGCATTACGAGAGCCATTATTGCTCCAAGTGAAGCTGAAGCCAACTCCGTATTTGACAAGATGCTGGAGGATATGAAGAAGGCTGGCGATGAGAAAGTGGAAGATATCATTAACGAGAAATATGCTCAGCGTATGGAACTGTGGTCTTCCAAGTAATTGAAGAGTAAATTTGGTACTAAGAAGCGTCCCGGGATGGTCAGGGACGCTTCTTATTTATGGTCACATTCTACAAGATACGCTAAAACGTCGCTTTAACAATGGAGATGATATCTCCTGCTACGGTTGAGATCTTGCCAACCTGACCAGAAAACATATATTGTTCACCAGAAGAAACTGTGCACAATGCCCCTTCTGCCCATGGGATATAGAAGGTTAGGGAAGTACCAGTTTCGCTCTCAATCTCGATCCAATCCGTCTCCCCATCCACAAAAGCCGCGCTGACAAGGAAGCCTCCCACAGCACGGAGAGTATGGAACTCTGCTTTTTGTCCATTCGGCCAGTTGGGAAAGAAGCGCAGGGTGCCATTATAACTTTGAAGAAGGCATTCATTGATAACGGCAGGCAGGGAGAAATTTTCGAACCAGATGCCCATGCGTGACATGAAATCGAAGTTCTCCGTGTCAGCATAGCGACCACCGCTCATCAGGACCCGATCTGTACAAGTACCGTTTGGTAGCAGACAATACTGGATTTGACGCTTGAAGCGTTCCAGATCCAACACGCCAAGCCGGGCTCCGGCAAGATGAAAGAATACCAGTTCATTCCCGCCTTCGTTGCGGTGGTTAAGGTAGGAGTTTACTGCGGTCTGATATTCCTCCTCTGACGAATGAAGCCCGTGATCTTCACCTGGAAATACAGTCGTAATAGGAATCGGGACGTTATACACCACGTCAGGATCTTCCCCCTCCACCGACACAAAGACTGGACCGTTGCGGGATTCGGCTGTGGGATAAGAAGGGAACTGGTTTAAAATCTCCTCTACATTCTCTAGCAGTTCCTGCTCCGATTTTATCCTTTCAAGAACACCGCAGGCCTGGGTGAACGCATTGAACAGAAATCGTGTCAGAGTCAGGTCGATCAGGCAGTCTTTGTTTTTGGCAAAGCCGGGTGAAATCTCATATAGCTCCGGCACCACCGTCGGAAAAATGTGATAATTACCATCTCCCCAGCGTTCACCCTGTGCTTCCGGACGATTCATGTAATCGACCATGAACAGCACGGCTTCCTTCATGGGTTGAAATGCACGATCACGCAGGAACGTCTCGTCCATGGAATATCGATAGTGCCACCATAGACTTTGTACGGTCCAAGGCGTCTCACAGATTTCCCATCCCCAGTGCGGGACAGGGTAGGGCATCATGGACATCTCAACAGGATAGGCTGAGTGGGGGAAATAAGCTCCGCTTAGTCCGTAATAATCACGTGCCCATGCTCGGCTGATGGGAAGTACATGATCAACCATATCCACGTAGGGCAGATGTTTGTCGAGATGATTGCTGGAGAATGCGAGCCAAAATGGCTGCTGTGTGTTGTAATTCATGTGGTAATCCCCATGCCAGTCTGCACCGATGGTACGGTAGCTCCAGTTGGCGAATAGGCCTGGACAGGTAACGCCCTCTCTCACGGCACAATTAAAAAAGTAAAGATTGTGGTACCAGATACGCTCCAGAAATTCATCTTCCAGAGAGACGGAGGAGCGGCTCCAATAATCACGCCACATTACATTCGATTCTTCCTTAGCTTGACTAAAGGAAGACAGTTTTGGCGGGTCGGCCTCAATATTGAGTTCACTGTAAAGGCCTTCCCAGAGCTCTGCACAGGCCAAAAAGCCGAGTTCAGGTTCTCCCAGAGGACAGCCGTTGGATGCGAGCGTCTGATGATGCAAAGCATGTTCCTTCAATGCTGTTAATCCAGACGAGCGAACAGCGAGCCGGAAAGCTCTATCTTTTTCATGTGTGATATAGGGCGTAGCGGGATGCTCCACATGAGGCAAAATTTGCGTAAATGACTTTATACCCGTAATTTCACTGGTTACGATTGCTGCTTGAGGAAATTCAGGCGGTGTTTCGGGATCAGGAATGAGCTTGATCTCCTCGAATAAGGGAACCAGAGCACCCGTCGCGGCATCGCTTACTTTCATCCAGACCCGGTCGTGCGCTCCTTCCACAAAGAGTTCGAATACAGCAGGTTTGCCATCGATCAGGAAATCAATCGTGCAAAGGCCGTTGGCAATATCCATGGTATGGCCGATGACTTCGTCCTTTCGCCGATCATACCGCAGCAGTAGTGACCCGCAGGGCATGGGCTTGGGATATGCCTTACTGTAATTTTGCCCGGCCATCTCACAATACTGTTTGTACCACGGATGATCCGTTAATTGCGGCAAATCTGCTGGCAGAGCAGCAAATCTTTCATATACCTCTTGGAAAGTCATGAGCTCTTCACGGTGTTCTTCGGCGAGACGAATATCCCATACATTGTTGTGTCCAAAATGGAGCATCACAGCGTCAGGACGGGTTGTTACGACAATACCCAGTCCTCCATTGCCCAGTAGTGCGCCTTCAAAAAAATCCGGAGCAGGACCAGTGAAGGAAATGGGATGCTGCTTGGCACGTTCGTAGCCTTTGTTCTTGTTTAATTCGTATCTTCTTTTCGGTTGCTTATTATTCTTCTGCACAAGTCGTCCTCCTCATGAAGTCATGCGATGTACAGTTATTACTGTATCTGAACAGCAGTTTGCTGTATTTAGCAAGACGTCCATGATTTGCACGATCGTCAGATCAATTGGTGCTCTGCTGATATGTACCTCTAGTCCCCAATTGTACCTTTCGATGATGGAGATGAAAGGTTAACATCGAGAAAAACGGAGTCGGAAAGGAAACTTCCAATGAATTTTGCTTCCTTGCATCCCTATGTATATTTGGCGACCCGATACCCTTTTGCGAAGGGACAGTCGAGTTCTACACGAATTTGTTATACCAGTTCCATTTACTTGATCAGCGAAGGGTATGGGGTATTAAGTACAAATGGTCTGAGCAGCAGGCTCGGTCCTGGTTCGCTGGTCTATATTCCAGCAGGGCAATTACATGAATGGGTGGCTGATTCGGATAACCCTATGGTTCACCTGTGTTGTTACTTTGATTGGCATTATGTGGAGCGAAAAGCCGTATTTGATACGGCCTGTCCGATCTGTTATCCGCCGCAGGTGTTGCAACAAGCTTTTGTTGGCCCAGCCTTTCCATATGAACTTAGGGAGATTTCAAAGGTGGAGTCGCTGCGAATCTGGCAGGATCTGTTCCAAGACTTTTATAAAAGTGGTTCATACACCAATGAGCAGACTTTTATGCGAAGCTTGACGATTCAGCGTCATTTTCAAACGTTTATCGACTACTTTCTGAACTGCTGCATGGAGAAGGGCCATGTAATCCCCGATCGCCGGATAGCCCATATGCTTAAAATTTTGGAGCAGGACTTACTTTACGGAGCACCCAAGCCGCTGGATATCTATTACAAAAGCCTCAATATGAGCCGTGGTCATTTTTTCGAGCTGTTCAGGAAATCTACCGGATACTCACCCATCCAGTATATGAATCACTTTCGTATTGGACGGGCGAAGTACGATTTGCTTCACACGACATTAAATATCACTCAAATTGCTGGAAAATATCACTTTAGCTCGGTTCATTACTTCTCCCGCCTTTTTCATCAACTAACTGGTCAGGCTCCTCGCCAATATCGCTTACATCATTCCAACACAGCGACCTTCAACGCTCCATTGGAATGAACAGGCTTTTTTTGTCTACATATTCCCCCTTCATTGTTCAAATAATGATGGGACAGAACAAAGGAGGGAACGATGGATGAATAAGGCCGGACGAAAAGGGTGGTCCTGCACCTGGAAATTTAAAATGTCAGTGGTACTCACAGGTACGATATTCATGGTTTATGGTTTTGGCTTTTCTGCCAGCAGTGCGGAATCACAAGTTCGTTCAGAGCAGCCAGAGCAAATGTTAACGGAGCAAACCTTAATACAAATACCTGGTTCAACTTCAGGTCAGATATCACCAACTCCGGCAGGCAAATCGCAGCGTAAACGAATGGCGATCATCATTGATGATGCGGGGAATGACATGAAAGGTACTTCTGAAATTTTGGCGACCCCGGTTAAGTTAACGTTGGCCGTGATGCCATTCCTGCCAACGACGAAGAAAGATGCGATTGCCGCACATGAAAAAGGAATGGATGTGATTGTTCACATGCCAATGGAGCCCAAAAAGGGAAGACCGGAATGGCTTGGCCCAGGTGCGATCACATCCAACCTGACGGATGAGGAAGTGCGTGAGCGAGTCGAGAAAGCCATTGATGAAGTTCCTTATGCCGTCGGCATGAACAACCATATGGGTTCCAAAATTACGTCTGATAAACGGATCATGTCCATTGTATTGGATGTATGTCAAGAGCGCGGGCTATTTTTTGTGGACAGTCGTACCAATTTTCGCTCTGTGGTAGGGGAATTGGCCATCACCAAAAACATGCCACCCGTCGGCAACGATATTTTTCTAGATGACCACAATTCCAAACAACAAATACGCAAGCAAATGGATTTGGCGGCCCAACGTGCTCTCGACAAAGATGTGTGTGTAGTGATCGGTCACGTTGGTCATACCGGATTAAATACCTCTGCTGTCGTCCATGAATCCGTATCTCGGCTCAAAGGTCAGATTGAGTTCGTCGGTATTAGCGATCTGGTCCGAGATGTGTGGCATTGGCAAGCTGAGCCTAAACTGCCGACAGATAATAAATAATGCCATTAGCAATGGACTGTGCAATCCGTTTCTGTTCGCCCGGGTCGCTGATCATTGCGCGATCGAGTGCATTGCTCAGAAATCCGGTTTCAACAATTACAGCGGGTTGCTTCACATGATTTAACAGGTAAAAGGGCTTACCCCATACCACATCGCGCTCCGTCTCGTACAATTGATTAAGCTGATTCTGAATGGAGCTTGCGAGCATGTAGCTTCGTCCTTCGTTCTGATGTAAAACAACCGGGCCTCGTGCAGCTGATCTTGGACTCCAGTTGGCATGGATGCTGACGACGAGGTCGGTGCTGACCTCTTCGCTAAGGCTTTTGCGTTGAGCCAAATCCCTGCGATGGCGTGAGCGACTGTTTAACCAGCGATTCTCGTCACTAAGCGCATAATCGCCGAGTCGGTTGATGATGACTGCATAACCCTTGCTGCGAAGCAGAAGATACACCTTTTGGCTAATGGCTAGGTTGATGTCTTTTTCCAGTACGCCATGGTCTGTTGTTCCACCGTCAATGCCGCCGTGACCAACGTCCAGAAGGATGACAGGTGCTGCAAACGCATGATGAGTGGAGTGATAGGCATCCCCATCGGTTACCGGCAACATGGATGGGCTTATGGGTGATTGTTGTGAATGCAATGTAGGCAGGTCGGTCAGGGCGAATGTTGCCGCGCTGGCATGGGAAGTCAGAGGGATGGAACTGATGCTGATTAGCAATGCCATCGATGCGGCCAGCAGCTTATACATGAGAATACACGCTCCTTCTTGAAATAGGCATCTTATGCCATAAAGTGAGTGGATGGATACCTTTGGCATTAGACTGTGCATTCTTCTGTTTTTCATACTCTTGCAGCAAAAAAAATGTTTATTGATGATCCCTTCTGCACACAATAGAGATAACATAAGCCCCGGCTTTGCCGGAGCTAAGGAGGCAGAGGTTATGGCCAAAAGTGATGAGCTGGTGAAATACATTACGGAGCGAGTCGTTCATTATATCGACACTCCGAAGGATGAGCGTAAAGGACGCACCAAAGCCAAAGAGCCGTGGACAATGAAGTGGTTTGGAATGATTCCTTTTGCTGTATCTCTATGGGTTGGAAAAAAGGAAAAAGCAATGAATTCACAGGGGAAAATGCAGAAACGAAGCTCTTCAGGTAAAGGGTGAATCAAGAACCAACATAGGTAGTAGCTTCTTCCAAAGAAAAAGACGCATTCCTATGAAGAACCAGAGGAAGGCGTCTTATTTGTTGTATAGATAGGTCAAGGTTTCACAGCATAGAAATGCCCGTCCCGCAGCAAAGTGTGAAGAGGTACAAATCGTCTTACCGAAGTATTCCCGCCAATAGCTACATATTGTTTTTGAACGGTTCCACGGTCGTCACGCCAGATTTGATAACCACTGACAGGCAAAGCCCCGCCATACAAGACATTTTTCTCATCTGCAGAGAAAATGATCTTCTTATGCTCTTTCCATTGCTGATTCAATGTCTTTACGCCATTGATCGAAAGTGCTTTTGACGTGATCCATAAGAGATTGTCCGCGGGATCAAAGAGAGGTTGAAGATCCATGGAGTCAACGGACAACGAGGAGACTTGAGGCGAATCTTCGGGCGTCATCACGACAGCTTGTACAGATATTGACCTTATGAACTTCATTCGACTCGTAGCCTGCCGTGAGTCCGTATCCAGTGCATCCAAAATACCCGTTGGTAAGGTGTCGCCGTTGGTTGCGTCAATATAGATTGCATCATCGTTAGGTCTCTCCACTTTCCAATAAGCGAGCAGGGGAGGCGCATAACGTAATTGAAGCCCTCCTCCGTCATTAATCATCTTCTTCAAGTCCAGTTGCTGTCGATCCAGAGCTTGATCCAACAAGGAAATGTTGTACGGTCGTTGTTCTCCCTGACCGTACTCGGTAAGTTGAAATTGTCCTTGGTCATTAGCGGAAATGATCATATAACCAACGGGTGACTCTCCAACATTAGCGTATACCAACCAGCTGCGTGTGCCTGGACCGAGGGGATAAAAGTCCAATTGAGCATGATTCCAATGGTTCCCCTCATGTTCAGTACTTAGAATGATGGCTTGCTCGCGAGCAAATTGTTGTACTGCATCAGGAGCCAGTGTGTCGGAATGAAGTTCCGCCGTACTTGTGGCCAATGTAGTGGGTAGTACGGACCTAGTTGCATTTTGGATTCCAGCACCTTCAGCTTGCAGTAAGGGGAGCAGGGTGATTATACATAGAAAACACATTACAATGCCGGTTATACGGCGAATCACGTTCCATCCCTTGTGGAAGGGTCGTTTCATGCTAACACCTACTTTTCTGGGGTACATATCCTGACAAAACGGACTCCATTTTCGCTACGTGATCGTTTCTAATTCCATTTTAGAGGACAGGTTATGCAAAGGTTGCTGCAACCTGTCGGGCTGCCACTCATGAATAAACACTACTTTTGCCGTCATTTGCGGGAAAAGTAGTGTCTTCGTCGTCTATCTCAAATGAAACATGCCGCTGCTAATTGCGGTCACCTTCACTTTGGGCTCGTATTGCCAGATCATTTCGGTACGCCGTGTTTCATATTGCAGCTTCATAGCTTCCCGGTCCAGGACCGCTTGGCGGGCTTTCTCCTGTTCCGGGTCCGTTTCTGGTTCTGCCTGAACAGCAGCTTCAGCAGCGAGTTCGACATCTGCTCCAATCATCACGCTAGTTGGTTCGACGGGCTGTAGATGTGCTTTCTGGATACGAGTAGGGCCGGAGCGAGAAGTCTGAATCTGGGGAGATGGCCCGGTCCCTGCATGTTCCTGATCCGTTGAACTACCGTCTGTGCTGGAGGCAGAGGTTGTATCAACGTCGACTTCAGGGGTGTCCTCTCTAAGAACTGCTTCATAGTACGTATCCACAACAGCAAGCTCCAGATCAAGCCGTTCTTTGGCTTTCTCTGCCCAGCTATAGTCGAGTTCCAGCAAGCGATTTGTCAAATGCGATTCCAGAGCTGCCCCGGCATCGGCTAGCGATACTTTGGCGGTCTGTACGTGCATGTTCTCCGCCAGCCTTGGGCTAAGGTCACGCCTGTTCAGTTTCGAGCCAAACTTCTCGACAATTTCCCCTGTTCTGAGGGAGATGCCGATAAAATGAAGTTCCTCTTTTTTCAGATCACAGGCGAATTCCACTTTAAAACACACACCAAGCCATGGCTCATATACTGCTGGCGCGGTAGCTCGCAATTGCCTTTTTGCAGCCTGTTCGAACAGGTTCACGAATGCGCCGCCTTCACGCGCTGCATTGAAGATCTGTTGCAACCTGCGACTGCCATATACAACATCTTCTTTCAAAATCCGTCCGGGTCCCAGCTGAGGCAGAGAAGGGACAATACCGAAGTATCGACCTAGAATAGTCTCTTTGGGAGCCTCGGGGGTACCGGCACCTGGTGAGGTTGGAGGAGCTAACTGTGCAGCTTTTGCTTCTTCAGCTTCCAACGCTTGCTGATGGGCATCCGGATCAAAGACGAATGTAAAGGACATCGTCTCCGCAGGTGCGCCGGTTCGCTCCACAAATCCCCAATAATACGGACGGTTGGTTAATGCCTTGTCGGCTTCAGGTGAAAGTTTTACCGTAACATGGGCAGGAGAACGCTCCATAATCTGACAATCAAGTGTTTCCAGGTAAGTGAGCACATATGCCTGCACTTCATGGGGTGACATGGTCATGATCAGAGGCCTCCTTTACGAATATCAAGCCCGGATATGGCTGGTGCCTCATCTGCGACTTCGCGCTGAATGGAGTTCAACGATTGTCCAAGCGAGTCCATTTTACGGCGGATATCCTCTTCGTTTTGTGATTCAAGCATGATTTTGTACAAGCTTTTTTCGATCGATTCCTTCTTCTCCAGCCGCTCCAGAATGACATCCAATCCACCAATAACCATCTCGAACATATTGATCTTCTCATGAAGCAGATTCAGAATATGCTCCTCGATTGTGCCTGTCGTCGAAAGGTTGTAGATGTTCACATCATTCTGCTGTCCCAATCGGTGAACGCGACCGATCCGCTGCTCGACACGCATGGGATTCCAGGGCAGGTCAAAGTTGATCATGTGATGGCAAAATTGTAGATTGATACCCTCACCGCCCGCCTCGGTTGCAATCATCGCTTGTACGCGACCACGGAAGAGGTCCATCATCCAGTCTTTTTTACCACGGTTCATGCCGCCCCGGTAGGGAACAGCGGTTAGGCCGTTGTTGCGAAAATAATTGAGCAAATACTCCTGCGTGGCACGGTATTCGGTGAAAATAATAACCTTCTCATTCATGTCACGAACGAGTTCCATCGTTTTTTCGGCTTTCGTATTTTCCTTGATCGCTTTAATATGGGCAACGAGCTCCCAAATCTTATCCCGCAGTGGGGAGTCCAGTGGAAGCTTCTTCGACAGATTGACCAACGTCACAAACACGGCATCCCGGCTGCTGCATACTTCTCGCTGCAACGTCACCAGGGAAAGCATGCTGCTCAGATTGCCGCCGGCTTCCTGGTACTGATCCTTCACAAAGGAAGTCACCCCATCGTAAAGGGCTTGTTCTTCAGGCGAAAGCTGCAAATTCACATTGGACACGTTCCGTTTGGTAAATTGAACAGGTCCTTCACCGCGACGGTTACGGATCATGACTTTGGACAACTCATCCTTGAGCTGCTCCTGATTTTTCGGAATACGTTTGTCGACGACAAAGTTGGCTGCAAAATCACCCTGACGGCCAAGCTGTCCTGGCTTGAGCAGATTAATGAGGTTGAACAGCTCGCTCATGTCATTCTGTACCGGTGTGGCGGTAAGCAGCAGGCAGTACTTTTTTCGCAATTTCAGCATGAATTGATAGTTCGTCGTTTTTTTATTTTTGAGCTTATGAGCCTCGTCAATAATAATCATGTCGTAATCCGTATTCAGCAGCATATCTTTATGGGGGTCACGCTTTGCTGTATCCATAGAGGCAACCACGATTTCATTTTGCCAGGAATAGGCTTTTTTCTGTGCAATCGCAGGGATGCCAAATTTGGAATTCAGCTCCCGAACCCATTGCAGTACAAGGGACGCAGGCACGAGAATGAGCACTTTGGATACAAGTCCACGGACCATATATTCTTTCAAAATCAGGCCAGCTTCAATCGTTTTGCCAAGTCCAACCTCATCGGCGAGAATGGCACGGCCTGACATTTCAAACAGTACTCTGCGTGCAGTATCCATCTGGTGTGGAAGAGGAGTGAGTCCCTGTAAATGCTTCAGACATTGGATTTCATCAAAGTTGGGAATCAGATTCGTCTCTTCAGCTTGAATGCCAAGTTGAAAGAGTCTGTAATCGCCCCAAGGGCCGCCTTTATCGAGTCTGGACTCCAGTTGGGTGATCCAGCTGCGATCGAATTCAAGCGGAACGGGTAGTTCTGCTGCAGGTTGATTAATTTGATGCGGGTTTTTCCGGTTCATGGTGCTTCCTCCCCTGCCATTCGTGATGACGGTTTATTCGTAGGTAATAGTATGGACGAATGAGAGGCAGTTCATAACCAACCTTGGAATAAGGGGTGATTTCAATCAGAAAGTTTGGAAGGGTTGTAAAATGATAGGTATTCACGTATGTTGATGAATAGTCACTTTACTTAAGTAGAGTGACTATTATATCTCAAACTATATCCTGAATATGAAGGAGGAGAATCTGTTTATGCTTTCATTGATTTTTGATATGGATGGTACGCTATTTCAGACAGATCGAATATTGGAAACTTCTCTGCATGACACTTTTAATCATCTGAGATCAAAGGGATTGTGGGAGCAGAATACGCCAATAGAAAAGTATCGTGAGATTATGGGAGTTCCTCTGCCCGTCGTCTGGGAGAATTTATTGCCCGGATACTCGGACCAGATTAGACAACAAGCAAATGAATGGTTTCATGAGAAGTTGATTGCGAATATCGACGCAGGCCATGGTGCCCTGTACCCGTACGTAGAAGAGTTCTTTCACTACTGCAAAGAGAAGAGTATACCGATATACATAGCGAGTAATGGACAAATCGAATACTTGAATGCCATCGTAAACTATTATCATCTGGATAAGTGGGTAACGGAAACATTCAGCATACAGCAGATTTCATCACAAAATAAGTCTGATCTAGTACGCTCCATCGTGGAGAAATATAAGATCACTCATGGGATGGTTATCGGGGATCGATTGTCTGACATTAAGGCTGCGAAGGATAATGATTTAATTTCCATTGGATGTAATTTTGACTTTGCTCAAGCCGATGAAATAGCTCAGGCGGATCGGGTTATTGATAGCATTGAGGAGTTGAAGACTTTTATCGGTGTACTGTAAAATGGATGCAACAAAAAAGCGGCCCATGTGGCCGCTTTATTAATTAATTATTTAAAGAGATTAACTCCAATATTTCTTGATAATTTCATCGCGTCCGGAATAAATTCGGGATTCTTTATAATATTTCGGATCTTTGCGATGGAAATTTTGATGATATTCTTCTGCCGGATAAAATACGGAGGCTTCCTCAATGGCAGTAACGACAGGTTTATCGAATCGGCCTGTTTTGCCGAGTTCCTCTCGTGATTTCAGGGCCAATTGGCGTTGCTCTTCATTGTGATACAGGATGGCAGCCCGATATTGGCTTTTGCGATCATTACCCTGACCCGTGGCATCTGTGGGATCGATCTGCGGCCAGTACAGCTCAAGCAATTTCTCATATGGGAAAATGGCTGGATCAAACGAGATTTGCACAACTTCCAAATGCCCCGTTTCCCCGGTCAATACTTGCTCATATGTAGGGTTTTCTACGGTTCCACCCATGTATCCGGATATAATCCCGTGAATGCCGGGCTGCTCTTCAAAGGGACTTACCATACACCAGAAACATCCCCCGGCAAACGTTGCTTTTTCAATCACTGCTATTCCCCATTTCTCAGTTGTGTTTAATCAAGATTACTATGAATACTAGTCATAACGCAATCCATTTGATAGTTCATCCACCCGCTCCCAATCCAGCACAACAAAACCTTTTCTTTTTTTGCACAGGATTTCCAGATCGGACAGTTTCTGAATAAGGCGATTTAAGTGTCGGGGCGTTGTACCGATCACGGATGCTATTTCTGGAATGTGAGGCGTGCTAATTTCCTTGCCGAACTCTTTGGGTAGACGAGTGGACATCAAATAGATGGCAAACCGTTCTTCAACGGAGGAAAGTGAGTTGATACGGGATGCCGCTGTACATGTCTGCAATTTATAGGACAGATGTTTAAGTAATTCATTCAAAAAACGATAATCCTGCATTAAGTTTTGTTCAACGGTTTGTATGTTTATAAACAGGAATTTGGAGGGCTGTACAGCTTGAACCTGTGATTGTACAACCACCTTCTGAATCAATTCAATATCACCAAAGATGGATAAGGGGTGGCAGAAACGCAGCAAAAGAGACTTGCCAGTCTCAACACTTGAGGAGACTCTGGTCAGACCTTCCACCTGGAAATAAAGCCCTTCTAGCTCATCGCCTTCCGTGAGAACATATTCATCTGAATCATACTCCCGAAGCTGAATGGGAAGCGAAGCAGCGTCAGCAAAGATTTGTTCCAAATTAAAAAGGGTCATATAAGATTGTATTTTTTCATATTCCCGGTACATTTTCATTTTTTTCACCTCGAATGGACATCGGTCCTTTTCATTATATATGAACTTGATATGATTAGAAAAACGAGGGGGAATGATGATGAAGTTTGTGTTTGATCTCGATGGAACGATCTGTTTTCAGGGAAAACCGTTAACCAGAGAAATGGTTCAGGCATTGGACTTTCTTGTGGAGAAAGGTCATGAACTTATTTTTGCCTCTGCACGACCGATCCGCGATCTATTGCCTATACTGCCCGTCCATATGCAACAATTCCCGCTGGTAGGGGGGAATGGAGGTTTTGTGTATCGTAGTGGTCTTGAGATTTCCACAGTTTATTTGGAAGCATCCATTGCTCACCATATACTGGCGTTATTGAAGCAGCATGAAGCAGAGTATCTCATTGATTGTCAATGGGATTACTGTTATTCAGGCAACCCGGAACATCCCATTCGAAGAAATCTGGACCCTGAGTGCAGAGCGAAGAACGTGCTGCTGGAGGAATTAACCGAGATTGTGAAGATAGTGGTCTTAAGCAGCCGCAATCACCAGGAGATGCTGGAGGCATTGCACAACCTTCCTGTGGTGACCTACATGCATGGAACAGAGCATATCATTGATATTAGTCCTGAGGGTGTAAATAAATGGACAGGTTTGCAAGCACTTGGGGTCTCTCCCCATGATTTCATTGCTTTTGGAAATGATGCGAATGATATTCCCATGTTTGAGTATGCCAGTCGTTCCATTTGTGTTGGGCAACATGAGAAACTTGCTCAGATTGCGAGTGAAAGGGTGGCGAATCAGGAGAAGGATGTCATCGACAAAATCATTGAAATTACAGATAGATTAGAAAAAGAGAGTGGTGTATTTGGCGAGGCAATGGCAAAGGTCGAAGACGTTGCGACATGAAGATAACTATCGGGTATTAGCATTAGAGACCGGCATGAAGGAAGTAATTCTTTTTCATCCTTTACTTATATTGTATAATAATGGATGAGAAAACGGCCTGTTACAGCTTTGGGGCCAATTGAAAACGAAGAGGTGATCAGGTGCGGAAACCGATAGATGAACCTATGTTTTATTCGTATCCCGGCATGGTGGCGGTAGTAACATCCCGTCATAAGGGAATGCAGAATGTGATGGCCTCAGGCTGGCATACTTATATTGGATCGTCTCCCGGAATTTACGGGATATCGCTGAGGAAGGAAACGTACTCTTATGAATTGATTGATCAGAGTGGAGTATTCGGGATACACTTTCTTCCGGGTCATCATTCGGAGTGGATTCAGGCTGCGGGAACCTTCAGTGGAAGAGACACAGACAAATTCTCGAAATTCGGGATTACATACGAAGAAGGAATCAAAGTGAATGTACCCATTCTGACCGAAGCTTATTTTGCTTACGAGTGCAAGGTTATCGATATCACAACGTATGGGGATCATGAATGGATTGCAGGTGAAGTGTTACAGCGGTATCAAGACCCGGAATACTTCTTGGAAAATGGAATGGTTAATCTGGACAAATTGCAGATTCCAATGTACGTAGGACGATCCTCTTATCGGATTCTTGATGGGAGTGCGGAGGAGAAGGTTCATCCGTTTTACCTCTAGGGTCCTAGGCACCAAGATGCAATTATGAGCAAAACTTTCAATCCGGCAAGAGATAGGTTTATAATGGTTATTGGCTGCTGAGCAAGTCGGCAGCCTTTTCCTATTGGCATAAGTGTACACTCCAGACCCTCAGAGGGATCTGCTCATATTATGAAATAAAAGGTAAGGTAATATTAGCCATTCTATGAAAAATGCTGTATTTAACAATAAAATTAGAGTATGATTTTACAGCTATATATGCTTGGCAGGAAAGGTTACATCGTTTCACTGGATTGTAACTATTACTGTAATTTGTGAATAATCTTTCGGGCGTATAATGCTAAACGGGACATAACGACAAAGATATAAAGAAATCGTAATCATAAAACATCATGGTTAAGTAACACGTCTTCTTTATGTTGTAAATGAATGATGGAAGGTGCAATACGTATGTTAATGACAACCAGAACCACAAGGAGTTCTCGAACGCCCCAGACATGGATGATGTCGACTCACAATGTCAAGGAGGGGCTCACATGTCACAATCGTTGAAAAGCAAGCGGCATATGAACGGACTGGATGGTTTGCGAGCCATCGCTGTGCTTGCAGTAATAGGGTATCATCTGAATTTAGGTTTTATTCCGGGCGGGTTGCTCGGAGTAGGCATTTTCTTTGTTTTATCAGGGTATTTAATTACAGATATTCTTTTGACACAATGGCAGGAGCATGGCCGTATTTCGCTCGGTGATTTCTGGGTGCGAAGAGTAAGGCGCTTGTTACCTGGCATGATCACGATGACTGCAGTAGTGATGATTTGGCTGCTTTGCACAGATCCGTCTCGACTGGCTGCGTTACGTGGTGACATTGTCTCGGGAGTATTATACATAAGCAATTGGTGGTATATCTTTCATAATGTTTCTTATTTCGAAAGTTTCGGCCCTCCATCACCCTTTGGACATTTCTGGTCGCTGGCTGTGGAAGAACAGTTTTACATTGTATGGCCTATTCTACTGGTCGCAGCAATCGTTTTGTTCAAAAGAAAGGGATGGCTGGTCGTCTTTATTGTCGTGGCAGCTGAATTGTCTGCTGGTGCAATGGCCATCATGTATAATCCGGATCTGGACCCGAGCCGTGTTTATTATGGAACAGACACAAGAGCATTTGCACTACTAGCTGGTGCTGCACTGGCCGTCGTATGGCCGAGTCGCAAGCTATCGTCATCTCTTGCCCGCATAAATCGGCTTGTCCTGGATGTGTTAGGTTTAGCTGCGCTGGCTTGGTTAATCTACATGATGCTGAATAGCAGCGAGTACGACCCTTCATTGTATCGAGGAGGAATGGTGCTTCAGGCCATTGCGACGACATTGCTCGTAGCTGTACTGGCTCATCCATCATCCTTCCTGGCAAGACTCATTGGCGCTAAGCCATTGCGGTGGATCGGGGAACGATCCTATGGATTATATTTGTGGCACTATCCTGTCATTATTCTGACGAGTCCAACAGTAGATACGGGTGGAGCACGTCCTGTGCAAATGGTTTTGCAGGTTGCAGCAACGGTTGCACTGGCCTCCTTGTCACTTAAATATATTGAAAATCCAATTCGTCATAACGGATTCCGTGATTCCTGGTCCCGGTTATGGGGAAGAGGGCGCAATACAACAGGTATTCTCAACGTATGGTGGAAGCGCGCTGGATTGCTGATGAGTATACTATTGATGTGTTTTACGGTGTCACAGATGATGATTACGTCTGCAGCGAATTCTGATTCCCATTCGGTATCGATGTCGGCCACGCTGAATGGAGATCATTCCGTAACGGAGGAAAAGGGGCAGGACGTTCTTCCGGCAACAGTGAGCACTTCCGGGGTAGACAACCAACCTGCGCCACAGAAAAACGACAAACCAGCGGCGAACGCTGGAGATCCACCAGGCAAAGAAGAACAGCAAACGGAGAAGCCAGGTAATGCTCCCAAATCTGAGGAACCAACTTCTGGTGAGCAGAAAGGATCAACTCCTGGCGATTCAAACCATGCTGTTGGTAAACCCAAAGGAAGCACCGACAATCCGGGAAATCCAGAAGACAACGGTAATGACCAACCGGAGGATCCTGTCAATACATCAGATTCGTCTAAAGAGCAAGAGGAAACAGCCCCTCCAGCCAAAGACGGAAAGATTCATTATACGGTCATTGGAGATTCAGTTATTTTGGACGCCAAGCCTTATCTTGAACAAACCATTTCGGGCGTGCACGTGGACGGTCATATCGGCCGTCAGATGTGGGAGGCTGCCGATGTACTGGATGGCCTGAAGAGAAATAACCAAATGGGCAGTCAGGTCGTACTGGAGCTTGGAACAAACGGTTCCTTTAATTCCAAAAGTCTGAATTCTGTGCTGGATTATTTGAAAGATGAAGAACATGTTTATCTGGTTACCGTGCGAGTTCCTCGCCCATGGGAACGAACCGTGAATAAAGCACTGAACGAAGCGGCTTCCGATTATAGCAATGTATCTCTTATTGATTGGCACACTGCAAGCGAGGGGCATGACGAATATTTCGAAAAAGATGGCGTACATCTGACGAAGGAAGGTTCGGAAGCATTTGCAGCACTTGTGAAAGACAGTATGAAATAAATCAGAACTTATCTATTCATTTATTTATAGTTCATGAATGTTTACGGACCTAAATTAGAGACATTCAGTCTAACTCTATAAAAGAACAATACAGCCGATGCTTCCCCAACAGGGAGTCATCGGCTGTTTGTTAATTTACGCGGTGCGTGAATAACACGCCCCATTATTGAAAAGATTCGTACCGCTGCTGGAACGAAGACTCCATCTCCAGTTGCCTAGCCAACTGCTGCTTCACTTTTTCTCCACGTCGGGCCTGCAGCTCTTGCAGCCGTTCTGTAGAAGTGAATTGATCGGCTGCCATATCAATGAGCAGCTCAGCGAGCACGTCCGCATCTTCCAATGCGGCATTCAATCCAAAAGCGCCCGTTGGAGTCATTGTGTGAGCAGCATCACCAAGCAAGACAACGTTGTCCTGCGCCCATAATTCGGCGAAACTGCTCTCTACGGATAACAAAACAAAATCACTCCATGTCTGGATATGTTGAGCTACCGAATCAGCGAGACAGGGGAAGGCCGCCACGAGTTTCTGTACAAAGGGAGCAAAAGGCTGTTCACGCAGCTTGGAGAAGGACCCTTGCGGGATGTTCCATCCGATCTGTACGTATCCTCCAAATTGTGAGAATAGCGCCAACTGCTGACCATCCATACTGGCCATTCGAACAGCAGGTTCCCAGCCTGCTGGAGCAGGAATGCGAGCCCATAACAGATCGTATCCATGTTTGCGGATATCCGGGGTCAGACCAGCGTGTCTGCGTACAGCTGAATATCTGCCATCTGCACCAACAATAACCGCTGCTTCAATGGAAGCAGGCCGTCCTTCTTGCCGAATGTTGATGCCAACCGTGTGGTCAGCCTTATTCCGTAATAATCCAGTCATAACCGTATTATAAAGGACTTGTTCGTTTTCCTGGTTCTGTGATTGTGACACGATGACTTCCAGCAGATGATCCTGAGGCACATGAATGCCCACATGGGATTCTTGCTCTCCAGGGAAAATGGTGTGGATGATCTGACCGTTCTCCCAATATTGAATTTGCTCCAGAGGCAGCACGCCACGCTGGGTGACAGAAGGGTATAACCCATGTTTATTCAATACATGTTCACCATCTGCATTAAGCACTTCGCCACGAAACGACTTAAGAAGGTGCGGCTGGCGCTCGATCAGAATGGTGGATATTCCCTGCCGTTTCAGCAGGAATGAGAGTAGCGCCCCTCCAGGGCCAGCTCCCACAATACAAACGTCAGTTTTTAAATACGCATTTTGATTCATGTGTAAAATTCCCTTGCAATATAATGGATGAATAACCTATTACTTTATAATAACAGATTTATAAAAATCATTAAGTAACTAAAAGTAACTTTAAAGATATACGTTATTATAAACAAATTTAATCCAATAATGCAATAGAATCCTTCTATTTCTCTACAGGAAGGAGGATTCAAGCCTGCGGTACTGCTTTTCAGCTTATGAGCGCAGGCTTGATAAGAACAGCAAATTCTTTTAAGGGAAATACTCTGATATCTATGTGATCAGTCGGTTGGTTATGCGAGCCACGCGTTCTCCCAGAGCTTTACCCAGTGCTATGCCCTGTTCGCTGAGCAGATCATCACTGTCCACCGGACACGTCACCCCAACACCATAATAGGAGCCATATAATGCATTATCTGCAAAGTTTCCAGGTAGTCCGGTAATGATCATGCCCTGATGGAGCATGGGTGTCAGCAGATGAATCAACGTTGACTCCAGTCCACCATGCTCGGTTGCGATGGTACAGAACACCGCACCTACTTTGTCTACAAGCTTGCCCTCAGCCCAGAGGTAGCCCAGCTTGTCGATCCAATTTTTCAACCCCGAGCTGATGGAGCCAAAATGTCCGGGGCAGCCCCAGATAATGGCGTCCATTTCCACCAGCTTGTAAATGTCGGCTTCTTCTGTGGAATGCAAATGAACGGTTGCACCATGCACGCTGGCTGCGCCAGCAGCAATCGACTCGGCAAGCGCTCGTGTATGACCGCCTTCACTATCGAAAACAATATAAATGTTCATTGCTTGATTCCTCCTTGTGTGGTTATCTGTTCATGCTATAAGGTAGCTTGTCACATGAAACGGCAAAATAAGCATGAACTTTACAGACAAGTAAAGGGTTTTGGGAAACAAGCGCATTTTTCACAAACAAAATAGTACAAATATGTTACAATATAAGGTAGGTTATGATCAAAGGTAGGAGGAACGTTTATGAGCCCGGATACGGAGCGAAACTCTCAATTGGCAAATGTCGATCAATTGTTGGAGGCCTTCTTCAGATATAAAAATAAAGTATTAGATCAGCAGCAAAGAAATGAAACAAACTGCAAATTGAATCCGACGAAAAGTCATATATTGGGCATGATTTTGCGTGAAGAACGCTGTATGGCTGTGGATGTGGCCAGACAACTTAGTCTATCTTCTGGAGCAACCACAATTGTGCTGAATCAACTGGAGAGCGAAGGTCTGATCCAGCGGGTGCGCAGTGAAGAGGACCGAAGAATTGTATGGTTGTCTTTAACTGAAGATGGGAAGCAGCTTGCAAGAACGTTGATTAATAATCGCGGTCGGATGACGTGGGAACTTTTGCAGGCGCTTACGGAAGAGGAACAACTGCAGATGTTTGGCATGCTGAAGAAGATTGAGCTGAAACTGCTGGAAAAAATGAAAACGTTGGAACAAACGCATCGCTAAATATATGGTGTGTAAAACGCCAGCCTTCAAGAATTTGAGCCCGCTTTGGGACTTGAATCTTGAAGGCTGGCGTTTTAATTTTTTCAATTAAAGATGGAAACGTTGAATGTGATCGGTCAGACCTTCCTGGATCAGAATTTCCTTCTGTTTTTTACCGAGCAGGTCAAAATGGGGGAAAGGCTGACGCCGATGGATGTAACGTGGGTCGAGTCCATGCTCTCTACACCAGTCCTCAAGCCGTTTCAGATCCGAACAGCCCACTTTGGTCACACTGGTAATGCCCGGAAAACGGTTGTCGATCCAGAAATGAGTGAGATAGGCAAGGTCGCCACGAGATACAAGTTCTTTCCACTCGGCCAGCTCCTGTCGTTTAATTCCAAATGCCATAGACACCAAGTTCCTTTCCAAACGGGTATTGTCCTGAGCATATTGTAACATCTTATAAACAGAACCAATCAGAAATCTGCAATCGGACTGTTGTCCATTCGCTTTGGACGGGTATTAATATGACAACATTTTTATAATAAACTTTGGTTTATGTTAAAATAAGGTACACAAAATGGTTTTCACCACTTCATTATTCGGAAAGGGATTGTCATCATGGAACTATTTATCGCCGTGCTTGTTTTGCTGGTACTGATCGGTTTATCGAATATTTTGAACCGATTTGTACCCTTTATCCCCATTCCGTTGATTCAGATTGTTCTCGGTGTAGCCATTGCACTATTACCTGCGGGTGTGCATCTGCCACTGAATCCGGAATTGTTTTTCGTACTCTTTATCGCTCCGTTGCTGTACAACGACGGGAAGCGAACACCGAGGCACGAGCTGTGGAATCTAAGAGCGCCCATCCTTTTGCTGGCCCTGGGCCTTGTATTTGTAACGGTTGTCGTGGCAGGATATGCCATTCACTGGCTCATTCCAACCATTCCGCTTCCTGCGGCTTTTGCACTTGCGGCAATTCTGTCCCCGACAGACGCTGTGGCTGTAGGCGCTATGGCAGGTCGTGTGCATTTACCCAAGAGCATACATAGGCTTCTTGAGGGAGAAGCATTAATGAATGATGCATCCGGTCTGGTTGCATTCAAATTTGCGATTGCCGCCACGGTTACAGGGGTATTTTCCCTGGCTCAGGCGTCATTTAGTTTTATACTTATCGCGATTGGCGGGTTGCTGATTGGTGCCTTATTATCATTCCTGTTGATCCGATTGGGTGTCTGGATTCGGCGTCTGGGGATGGAAGATGTAACGATTCATATGTTATTGCAAATTCTAACGCCCTTCGTCATTTATCTGGTCAGTGAAGAGGTCGGTGTTTCGGGCATTCTTGCGGTCGTCGCTGGCGGGATCATTCATGCTATTGAGCGTGATCGGACCGAGTCTGTACAACTGAAGATGCAGGTGGTATCTGCCAGTACCTGGTCTGTCATTTTATTTATTTTGAACGGATTGGTCTTTGTCATTCTGGGGGTACAGATCCCGGATGTGCTGAGTACCATCTTCGAGAATGTCTCGTTTGATAACCTTCAAGTACTCGGATATGTGGGCCTCATTTCAGTGCTATTGTTGGTACTTCGTTTTGTATGGATCTATCTGTTCTGGAAAGGAAATGAAAATTCCGGTGAGGCGTTGTCCAGCGGGAAGCCTCGGCTGAAAGAAGTTACGATCATTACTCTTTCGGGTGTGAGAGGGGCTGTAACGCTGGCGGGGGCATTCTCCATTCCTTATGTTCTCCAAGACGGGTCTCCTTTTCCGGAAAGGGATTTGATCATTTTCCTGGCAGCAGGTGTGATACTGTTCACTCTGATTGCTGCAAGTGTGTTCCTTCCTATTCTTGCGAAGAACGAAGATAAAGCGGAAGAAGGTACACCGCAAACGACAGAAAGAAAAGCACAGGATATTATGCTGAATGCTGCCATTCGTGCAGTGAAGTCGGAAATGAACGACCAGAACAAAGCTGCTGCGCTTGCGGTAGTTTCCGATCTGTCGAAATATATCAGGCAGGCGGCTGGCGAGCTTACTGCCGGTAAGCGCAAGGACATTTTAAAACAGGAAACAGCAATTAATCTCATCGGTACGCGGGCTGAACGTAAGGAAATTGAGAATATGATGGATGAAAATGTAATTGCTTCGGAAGCCGCCTTTAGATGTAACAGCTGGTTGGATCGAAAGGAAATGATGCTTGCAAACCGCACGAATACACAGATGATGTTCTCACTCAGTGAATTTGGACGAGTGTTTGGACATGTGTTTACGAATCGTTCACGGAAGCCGGATCAGCCATTTATGATTGAAAATGCGGATCTGTTCCGTCAAGTGAAGATGCGTACCTCTGAAGCAGCGATCAAGGCGATTCGTGCTCATATGAACGATAGTAACCGGATTGTGGCTCTGTCGGTCATCTCCAGATATGAGCGGGTAATTGCCAAATTACGCACCTGGAATCAGGGCAAAACGGAAGATCCATTTGATCAGGAAAAGCTGGAATTGCAAATGGTGGCGATGCAGGAGCAGCGCAATACCATACAGCAGCTATACGAAAATGGCGAAATTAACCGCGATGTGGCTGCAAAACTCCGCCGTTTCATCAATGATGTGGAAGCTACAGCGCTGAAAAACACCTAATCCGATAAACCCGATATTTTAAATATGCTTAAGCCTCTGATATAATATATGTGAGTTACCAACGCTCAGAAAAGGAGATGGATGAGACATGGCAGAACAACGTACTCGCTTGGGCAAAACCGAACTGATTGTTAACCCGATTGGATTGGGGGCTAATGCAGTAGGAGGACATAACATCTATCCGAATATGCTGAATGATGAGACAGGTAAGGATGTCGTTCGTACAGCTTTGAAACAGGGCATTAACTTTTTGGATACTGCTTTCATCTATGGACCTGAGCATTCAGAACGCTTAATTGGTGAAGTGCTGAAAGAAACGGGTCAGCGTCAAGATACTATTATAGCAACGAAAGCTGCACATAAATTCGTGGATGGCAACGTAGTCTTTGATAACTCGCCTGCTTTCCTCAAAACCTCTGTAGATGAGGCATTGAAACGCTTGCAGACAGATTATATTGACTTGTTCTATATTCATTTCCCGGATGAACTTACACCGAAGGATGAGGCTGTAGGTGCGCTGAAACGTTTGAAGGACGAAGGTAAAATCCGTGCCATCGGAGTTTCCAATTTCTCCATTGATCAGCTGCGTGAGGCAAATCGGAATGGAGATGTGGATGTGCTGCAGTCTGAATATAATTTGTTCAAAAGAGAAGCGGAGAAGGAATTGCTGCCTTATACGGCAGAGCATGATATTTCTTTTGTACCTTACTTCCCTCTGGCAGCAGGTCTGCTGGGTGGAAAATATAATCGGGATACAACCTTCCAGGATGGACGGGCGAAGAACCCGTTATTCACTGGAGAAGCCTTTATTCAGAATCTGGACAAAGTGGAACAACTACGCAGCATTGCACAGTCCAAGGATGCTGAGGTCGCGCATCTGGTTCTGGCCTGGTATTTGACTCAGCCCTCCATTGATGCGCTCATCCCTGGTGCCAAGAAACCAGAACAGGTCATCAACAATCTGAAAACACTGGATGTTGAGCTCACAGCTGAGGAAATTGCAGTCATTGATCAAATATTTCGTTAAATAGTTCTGGTGAATCGGGAAATGCTAACAGGGAGTTTACGTTTGAAGATAAAGAGAGGACATAAACATGAACCTGAAGGCAGCCCGATGCATCGGATTGTGTACGCTGGTTTTTTTGCTTGGCAGCAGTTCTGCCTACGCCAAACCTGTGCAGAAGAACCGACAGTATTATGAGGAACGGGGAGAGATTGTGTGGGAGGTTCCCACACATGACAAACTCATCGCACTGACCTTTGATGATGGGCCAGATCCGGTCCAGACCCCGCAAATTCTGGCTTTACTCGAGCAGTATCAGGCCAAAGGCACTTTTTTTGTGCTTGGCAAATGGGCGGAAAAGTTTCCTGACCTGATTAAACAGGAGCAGCGGGAAGGACATGAAATCGCCAATCATACGTATGCACATACGTACGCGGTCAGGTCAACAAGGGCGGATAAGTACAGCCATGAAATGAACATAGCGGAGAAATCCATTGTTGGAGCAGGGGCGCAGCGTCCTACGTTGTTTAGACCCCCGGGAGGCTATTACAATGACATGGTCATTCAGGTCGCCAAGCAGCAAGGCTATACGATTGTGCTATGGTCCTGGCATCAGGACACACGTGATTGGGCTTCACCAGGCGTATCAGCCATTGTGAACAAAGTGCTGAAGAACGCACGTAACGGGGACATTGTTCTGTTTCATGACAAGGTGGAGGGCAAGTCCCAGACGGTTGCTGCGCTAAAAACGATTCTGCCTAAGCTGCAGGAGCAAGGTTATCGTTTTGTAACCGTATCGGAACTGCTTGCTGTTAAGGCGAGAGAGGCTGCCAAGGATGACAATTCATCCTTACCCCAGCATCCATAGCGCAAGCCAAAAACCGCAGGTCTCTGGATTAAAGAGACTTGCGGTTTTTTATTGTTTCAATTGATCTAAGTGAAGCTTGCGGATCTGATCTGTGATACAGGGTTGTATAGGGGATATAGGGTGGTCCAACGCCATTTTAGCGTTCAGTTTTGACTTTACGAGGACGGGAGCGAGCCCGCCGCAGGAATAACGACAGAAACAGACCAATGATCGAAATCCAGGTCGCTACAATGAAAGCATCATTAATGCCTTCAATGGTTGACGTCTGAACAGCGATACCATAGAGCTGCTGTAATGCTAGACTGGTGCCTTGTTCAGGCGGCATTCCTGCCGCAGTAGCCATTTGTGTGCCAAGCATACCGACTTGTTCTGTCAGTGCTACATTGGTTGTAGTCACGGTGTTGCTGTAATCCGCCAAATGAATACCTGCACGTGTCGCCATCACAGTAATGAGCAGGGCGGTCCCGATTGAACCTGCGACCTGTCTGACCGTATTGGACATGGCCGTACCATGACTGGTGAGATGAGGTGGTAATTGGTTTAACCCCTCTGTCTGTACAGACATCATCAGCATGGACATGCCGAAGCTACGAAACGTGTAGAGCATCATGATGTGACCATAAGGCGTCTCCCCCGTCAACTTACTAAACTCAAAGGTGGTGATGGCGGTAATGATCAAGCCGACAATGGCTAGGGGGCGAGAGCCAATCCGGTCAAACAGCGCTCCTGAGATGGGAGACATGACGCCCATTAGCAATGCACCAGGCAGCAACAACAACCCGGATTGCAGGGGAGAGAATCCCCTTATATTTTGCAGATAGATCGGTAACAGCAGCATCCCGCCAAAGAGTGCCATGTTAATCGTTGCACTGACTAGCGTCGAGATGGTGAAGATGTCGTATTTGAATACACGAAATTCCAGCAGGGGGTTCTTCATAGCCGTTTCTCGGAGGACAAAGAAGACGATGAAGAGCACTCCGATAATGAGTGTCAACAGCACTGTCGCGCTGGTCCAGCCTTTATCTCCGGCAGAGCTGAATCCATATAACAGAAAGCCGAAACCGATGGTGGAGAATAATGCGCCAAAACCATCAAATTTCGGCGAAGTAAGCTTGGACACATTTCTCAGCCAAATGAAGGCAAACAAAATATCAAGCAAGGCAAGCGGAATGACCATATAGAACAGAATGCGCCATGTATAATGTTCCACGATCCATCCAGATAATGTCGGGCCAATGGCCGGAGCAAACATCATGGCAATACCCATCGTACCCATGGCGGTTCCCCGTTTCTCTGGAGGAAACACAGTCAGAAACACGTTCATAACCAAAGGCATAATAATACCGGCCCCACTGGCTTGTACGATACGACCGATGAGCATAACCGTAAATCCAGGACTGATGGCACAGATCAACGAACCTAACGTAAACAACAGCATCGCAGTCACGAACAATTTGCGGGTTCCGAACGACTCGATCAAGTAGGCGGTAATCGGAATGAGTACCCCGTTCACCAGCAAATAAGCTGTGGACAGCCACTGCACGGTCGTTGCTGAGACGTTAAAGTCATTCATCAGATGGGGGATGGCTACATTGAGCAAAGTTTGGTTCAGAATGGCGATAAATGCGCCAAGTAGCAAGACAGCGATGGTTTTTCCAAGTGGCAGTTGGTTTTTTTGATTATCCATCAGCAGCCTTAGATATGAACGCGCACGGTAGCGCTCATGCCGGGAACCACACCCAGTCCTTTATATCCTTCGATCGTAATGATGATCGGGATGACTTGTGTTACTTTGGTGTAATTCGCATTGGTATTGGACGACGGCAGTAGTGAAAAGGAGGACGCAGTGACAAGTCCGATCTGGTCTACTTTGCCAGTCAATGTGGTGTCTGGAAATGCATCGACATATACATCGACGATCTGACCTGCTTTAATTTTATCAATCGCGGTCTCGTCTACATTGGCCGTCACGTATAGGTTATTGAAATCATAGGCCCGTGCGAGGGGCGTACCTGCAGATACTAGTGAATTTTCGACGGCGGTCTGTTGTACAATGGTGCCATCAACAGGCATCGTCACGGATGTTGATTTTCCCGCAGCGGTGACGGTGGCAACAGTATCCCCTGCATTAAATGTTGTACCTACCTTGCCTTTCCAGGATCGAAGTTCACCACCTACAGCGGAAGCCACGGAGATAGGCTGCCCGGTAACAAGCGCATTATCGGTTTTAACGTAGCTGGTGGATTGGTTGTAATAGTAGATCCCGGCAGCCCCGGCTCCCAAAATCACCAGTATAACAATGATATTGATCAAAATGGCACGTGAATTCATGCTGATCATTCCTCCTCAATTCGGTTTTCTGTAAACCTTCTCTTTGATTTGGTGCTGAAAGTCTTCTGCTGACAATCCTGTTTGGAGCATTCCCGCTACTTTGTCGCTCTATACGAAACAAGGTGAAATATTATTCGCAGAATAGGGCACCAATATATTGATTAAGGCTGCCTACAGGCGGATGATAAGGAGGATGCTCATATGTTGATCATTTTGGTGGTAATTGTTGTTATTGGGGTTGTGTTTCTGATGATTTATAACTCCAGATCGTCCCGCAAGGCTGCAGAAGCAAGAGCTTCCAAAATAACAGAGGTGGATGAAGGGCCTGTCCTGCTGCATGAAGAAGACCGAGCCCGGAAGGAAGACAGAATTTACGAACAGGCAGAGCATAAAGAAGTTTTGGAACATGAGGATCGTAGGCAAACAGAAATTCATCAGATGGATTCTACATCGGAAGTGCCCCCTTCACCACAGAAAAGAGAGACGCAGACTACAGATGGTGATCAAGCTTATCGCCAAGCATTGCTTCATTTCCGTAAACCTGCCGAAGTGGAAGACGAAACGGTGCTGACGGAGACAAAAGAACCTGAAAAGAGTGCAGATGAAGTCTATCGATCGGCTCTGAAAGTGATGAAAAGCAAATCTTCTGATCCCTCTTCAAAGCGGAAATAACAGTTCAGTTATGTTTTTGAACATTGGTCATGGCTTTCGTTTTCAATCCAAAACGTCTACAATAGATGAAGCTTTGTAAATTATGGCTACATGACATGGAATACGTTGAAGAGGAGAGGGAAACCCATGAATGGACAACAACGAGTAAATATCAAACCGGGTCTTGAAGTGGATATCGTGCTCAAGCAAGATCAGCCGACAGGCAAACTGACACGCGGTATCGTGAAGGATTTGTTGACCAAATCGCCCACACACCCGCATGGGATCAAAGTACGTTTGACCAGTGGACAGGTGGGTCGAGTGAAACAAGTCGTTACAGGAGCGTCAGAATGAGCCGCTACCCGAGGGTGTGACATGATTACAACTACGGATGTAATGGCACATTTGGCCTCGGGGAACGAGCGTCAGCAGGATGCGTATAAGGTGTTGCAATCCAGTGGATTGTTAAGCATATTGGCAGCTTATCAGCCTTATCCGGCTGGAACAGTGCCGATTGATATTGATATTCCTGGAAGTGATCTTGATCTATTATGTGAGGCAGCGGATCTCGAGGCGTTCCAAACATTGGTGCACCAACAACTGGGCGGAATGCAGGGTTTTCGATGCGACAGGGGGGATGGCCGTGCTGGCCAGCGTCCTTATGTGACCTGTAGTGTGGAAATTGGAAACTGGCCTGTAGAGATTTTCGCTCAGTCCCTATCTGTACGCAGGCAGAATGCTTATATTCACATGCTGGTAGAGTGGGGATTGTTGCAACTCTGGGGTGCAGCAGGACATCGGGAAATTCGCAAACTGAAGCTGGAAGGCTTGAAGACGGAGCCTGCATTCGCTACTGTATTAGGACTTCAGGGAGACCCGTATGAGGAAATGCTTCATCTGGCCGCAATGAGTAAGGATGAGCTTTGGCAATTGGCCCGCTTGCGTACGTCTTTTCAGTTCGAATAGCACGGTTAAGTAATCAGATTAGAAAGATAGCAACGATAGTAGTAACTGTTAATCCCAGCAGTACCGGTTTCAGATTGCGTCGTGCCAGTTCAAATGGACTGACTCCACAGATGGCAGCAGCTGGAATTAAGGCCCATGGAATTAAGGTCCCACCGCCTACCCATATGGCGGCGACCTGACCCAGTGCCGTCAATACAGGTGCGGAATCTGCCGAGCCTGCAAACATGGACGCAATGGAGCCGACCAGGGATATTCCAGAGAACCCCGAACCATCCATTCCCGTGACCGCTCCGGTCACAGTCATCGTTATAGCACCTACCGTATTATTCAATGGCACTAGCCCTGCAAGAGCAACCCCTAAATCATTCACAATCCCGTGTGATCCAGCAGGCAGCGGGTTGTTGAACAGTTCTGTGATCGCAGCATCCCCAAGATAAAAGAAAGCGGCAATCGGGATAACAGGACCAAACACCTTGAATCCGAACTGAAATCCTTCAATTAAATAGTTTGTTGTTTCTTCCGGACCTGTATGACGATGCGCGGCAAGTGATACGGCAATCAGAATGAGCACGGCCGTTCCACCAATTAGTGCTGTGGCATCACCGCCTTGTAATTTAAGTAAAAACATCAGAATGACATCGACTAAGAATAACAATGGGATGATCAGAGCGAATGCCTTTTGCAAACGTGGGGGCATTGCTTGACGTTGAACGGCTGGCTCCTCGGAAATCGGCGCAGAGTCTGACGAAGGTGGATGAACGGTTACTGCTTCACCAGAGATCGGATCACTGAGTTTAACGGGGGAACCTGACTTCATCTCCTTGCGCAGCATCCAGAATGCCGTTACGGTAGACACCGTCCCCATCACTATGACAAGTGGGATACTTGCAGTCATAACAGCGGTAACGGGAAGGCCAGCTGCATCAGCTGTCAGTTTGGGTGCCCCTTGGATAATGTAATCCCCTGATAAGGCAATGCCGTGACCGAACAGATTCATGGCAATGGCAGCGCCGATGGGAGGAAGTCCGACTCGTACTGCTACCGGAAGAAGTACAGCTCCAACCAGGGCAACGGCAGGAGAGGGCCAGAAAAACAATGATACGATCATCATAATGAATCCAATTCCCCAATAGGCGACCTGTGGAGAACGGATGAACCGGGTGAGTGGTGTCACCATGACTTCATTGATCCCCGTCCGGATTAATACCCGGCTCATGGCGACAATGATCGAGATGATAAAAATGGTGCTGAGCAGCTCCTTGGCTGCGTAGATAAAACTGCTGAAGATTCCGGAAACTGATCCGCTTAATGTTTCAGTCGCCAGGAGTCCAATGGTCATGATACCTGCGACACAAATGATGGTTGTGTCTCTACGCCGAACCATGACGGCGATAATCAAGACGATAAAAGCCAGATATACATAATGCAATGGGACGAGTTGTATATTCATCGGACATGCCTCCTTACATCCTTGATGTCAATCCAAGGAGTGATATATCGTATGCATGTCATCACCGGGCGTTCGTGGAGTGTGGAGCAGGATTTTTTTTACAGATGGAGAACTAATTAGAGCATGGACCCTCGAACACGTACTGTAAGCCAAGAGCAAGTCACCAGAATTGACACTGACAGGTCACGGAACCACATAGACAGATGCAAGCAAGTATGACTACAATAAACATGCCATTATAAGGAATAAGATGGAAGAAATACAGTGGTAGAGCATCAAAAAAACAGGAGAAATCGCTTGATTTTGATAGCGGTTACAACAATGTGCAAAAGAACTGAAATCTAGATTAAACAAAAGGGCGGGAATTCATGAATTTCATCCGTTCACTGCGCTTTAAGTTTATTGTGGGTCTGACATTGATCATGCTGCCACTATTCATGCTGCTATATTACAACAACGTATATGCCATGAAAGTTGTACGTGATCAAGTGTCTCTCACCAATATGAATCATCTTGCAAAGAGTGTGGAGCAGAACGAGCGTGTGCTGCAGGAGACCAATCGGTATTTATACAGTCTGGGCGAGCGAGACCCGGACATTATTTCCCTGTTTTTTCTCAAATACGGCAGCGGCGATTATATTATTGCGAAACAGCGCATTATGAACAAATTCATGACCGATATCGGATTTTATAATCTGATCGATTCATTTTTTCTGTACGATGCCGTGAATGATGATCTGTTACTCGCTACCTCAGGCAATTATGATGTCAAAATGTCGATTGTGCAGGAGAGCATGCCGGTACAAATGCAGCAGCTGGAGGGGGAAATCCAGAAGCCAGAGTGGAGCATCGTTCGGGGAGGCACTTGGAATGCCTTGGTCAAAACGGTGCGGATCAATGCCCAGTTCTATGCGGGAGCGCTGGTGGACATGAATGCACTGAATCACCCCGAGCAATTCACGGAGTCCGGTGACCGGGGAGGTGCAGTCATCTTGGGAGCAGATGGCGGGGCGCTGTCCGATTCAGCCCTGAACTCGGCACAAATCAAACTGGCCGCAGCCCATATCACTGGATTGAATAATCCGTACCAGGTGATCTCTGAAGTGACGTCTATAGGCAGTGCACGTCAGTACCTGATGCTTGGCATTCCCTCAGCCATGTCTGAGATGAACTATGTTGTCCTGCTGCCAGAGGAGGATATGATGCGAAACCTGCCATTTTTTCAGCAGATCATTCGCCTGCTTCCAATTGGTGCAGCGGTCATTCTGATCACAGCTATGATTTTTCTCAGGCAGCTCCTATTCCGTCCGATGAATGTGCTCATACGTGGGATGAGAAGGGTTAGCCGAGGAGAACTTGATGTGAGGCTTGAGACGCCGTCTTCATCTGAACTGGAGTTTGTCACGCACAGCTTCAATCAGATGACAAGTGAGATCCAGCATCTGAAGATAGATGTGTATGAGGAACAATTGCGCACGAGGGAAGCGGAGTTTAAACAATTGCAGATGCAGATTAATCCTCACTTTTACCTGAATTCATTGAATATCATTCATAGCCTGGCTTCGTTGCAAAAGCATGAGCTGGTGCAGCAGATGGCGGGGCATCTGGCAGATTATTTCAGGTTCAGCCTGCGTGCAGGCAAACGTGTTATTCGATTGGATGAAGAATTGGAACATATCAGTCATTATTTGGAGATTCAGAAGCTGAGGTTTCCCAACAAGCTGGATTTCGTTCTGGATGTTGAACCAGATCTGGGGCATTATGTGCTGCCGCCCTTAACGATTCAACCTTTTGTGGAGAATGCCATTATTCATGGCTTTCAGCGTCGCACAGAACCTTTTGTTATTCGTATAACAGCACGGAAGTCGAAAACGTTATCTGATCCTGAACTGTTTTCGGTTCTTCAACTTTCAATTACAGATAACGGTGTTGGATTTGAGCAAGACATACTGGAGCGCCTGCAACAGGGGCAATACGCCGAAGATCCGGGTGGACAGCACATTGGCATCTGGAACGTTATTCATCGGCTGCTTGTAAAGTACGGCGAACATGCCGGATTGCAGTTCAGCAATCAGACTGAAGGAGGGGCAGCAGTCCATATTCATATGCCCGCTCAGACGGAAGAAGAAGAAGGGAGAGCCTATGCGGAACCTGTTGATCGTGGATGATGAAGTATACGCCTTGCAAGCGATGGTGGAAGGGGTGAACTGGAGCCTGGCCGGAATCGACCAGGTATTCAGTGCTGGTGATGCGGAAGAAGCGAGAATGCTGATGAGAGCCCATCCCATTGATATTATGATCTGTGATATTGAGATGCCGGGTGAAACGGGACTGGATCTGCAAAGCTGGGTGTTAAAGCATGATCCCGGCATGCAGACGATTTTTCTTACAGGTCATGCCCTGTTCGATTATGCCCAGACGGCAATCAAGCTGAACAGCTTCGATTATGTGCTGAAGCCTGCTCCCGCAGACCAGCTGATCAAGGTTGTGAGCCAGGCAATGGACAAAATCAAGGATGACGAGCAGCGTTCCCGCACCAATGAAGTATATGAGACGGTGTACAAACGCTGGCAAACGCATAAACCACTGTTGACCGAGCGTTTCTGGAAAGACGCCATCTCACAGCGCGTAACCTTAACCCAGCAAAAGCTGCAGGAGCTGGCCGAGGTCTATGGAGCCGAGATTGATCCGCACGTGCGCGTGTTGCCGATTGTCATTTCCGTCGAAGAATGGGTGCGAGACTTCGATCTGCGTGACGAGGAGGTGCTGGAATATGCGCTCCGCAATGCTGCCAAGGAAATGCTGCTTGGTGACAAACCTGGGGAAGTGTTTCAGGATCACAGTGGACTAAATATTGTGCTTGCATACGAACAGGACGGGATCATACCTACGGCGAGTGAGATGGCACAAGGATGTCAGAGTTATATTCAAGAGTGCGGTACCTACTTTTATTGCCGATTGTCCTGTTACGTCGGAGTCCCGGTAGCAGTTACAGATTTACAGGGGATGCTGAATGAGCTGATGGACATGGAGCGTCGCAATATTAACGAGCTTGAAGGGGTCTTTATCTATGACGAGGTCGGCCGAGATACGGAGGATCGTTTTCTGCCAATACCGTGGTTCTCCGAGCTGTCCATCCTGTTCGAAACGGGAAAGTTTGACGACCTGCGCGAGCGTGTGGACGAAATCTTTGAATTACTGGCTTCACAGGAGCGTTTGTCACCGGAAATTCTGCGCTTGTATTATCATGCGATGCTGCATGTAATCTACCCGTTGCTGCATCAGAAAAATGTATCTGTACGCAGCCTGTATCCTGGAGAACGGGAGCCGGAAGAAAACGTTGTGACACGTTCGCTGCCCCAACTGAAACAGTGGACATCAGATCTGATTAGTCGTGCCATCCCGGTATTGTATCCGGACGATCACAGTCCAATGACGATTGTGGACCAGTTATGCATTTACATTGAAAATCATATTGGTGAAGAGCTGATGCGAGAAGAACTTGCATCCTTTGCCGGATTTAATCCGGCCTATCTATCCCGCCTTTTTCGTAAAGAAAAGGGCATGTCGCTTTCCGAATTTATTCTCCAGCGCAGAGTAGCCAAAGCGAAGACCTTATTGTCCCAGTCTACTGTGAAAGTGACGGATATCGCAGGCAAGGTCGGTTACTACAATTACTCTCATTTTACGAAAATGTTCAAAAAGTGCACGGGCATTACCCCACAGGAGTTTCGCAAACAGTCTCGAACGGTACAGATTTGACGCAGCATGCTGCGTCTTTTGTTTTTTTGTGCCCTAAAGTCATAATTTGATCAGTGAACAGGTCACCACAGCAGATATTGGTCCTGAACGCCCCGCCGTATACTTGAACCACAGGAGACACAGCGGTGTTTCATCCTGAGGATGAAATTCAAGAGGAGTGAGGGAGAACAAGTTATGAAGACACAACCCCAGGCGGGTAAGGCAGCACGTCTATCGGATGGAAGGGACATATCGGTTCGAAAACGAAAGTCTGTCCTGTACAATCTAGGTAAATTCAAGGTTTTGTATCTCATGTTTGTGCCAGGCATTCTGTTTCTGCTGGTGAACAACTATATGCCGATGTTCGGCGTTCTGATTGCATTCAAAAATGTAAACTATGCCGACGGTATTTGGGGCAGTCCGTGGAGCGGCTGGGATAATTTCAAGTATTTATTCTCCACCAGCGATGCTTGGGAGATCACACGTAATACGCTCGCATATAACACGGTATTTATTGCTCTGAATTTATTTGTAGGTGTAGGGCTTGCGATTTTGTTGAATGAAGTGAAAAACAAGGCGATGTCCAAATTGTATCAGTCACTCATGCTGCTTCCGTATTTTCTGTCGATGATTGTAGTCAGCTATCTGGTGCTCGCGTTTCTCGGCAAGGATTCGGGTTTCATGAACTCAACGATTCTTCAGCTCTTTGGCGGACAACCAATTGACTGGTATTCGGAGCCCAAGTATTGGCCGTACATTTTGCCACTGGTGAACACATGGAAGAATATCGGTTATTATGCCGTCATTTATCTGGCAGCAGTGGTAGGCATCGATGAGGAATATTATGAAGCAGCCGTGCTGGATGGCGCGAGCAAGTGGCATCAGATTCGCTTCATTACCGTTCCGTTTCTCGTACCGCTGATCGTGATTATGACATTGCTGCAGATCGGTCGTATTTTCTACGCGGATTTCAGTCTGTTCTACCAGGTTCCGCTGGAATCGGGCGCATTGTTCCCGGTCACGAACGTTCTGGATACGTATGTGTACCGAACCTTCCTTATTGGAGGCGATATCGGGATGTCCTCGGCAGCCGGGCTGTATCAGGCTGTTGTCGGATTTGTACTTGTTCTCGTATCCAATACCATCGTTAGGAGAATGGACAAAGATAATGCATTATTTTGAGAGGAGGCAAGCCAGCTGTGAAATCACGTGATCCATTAGCCGTGTCGCGGCGTTCCGCGTCTTTCATACACGCTATGTTTATATTCTATGCCATTGCCTGCATCGTGCCGATCCTGCTTGTCTTCGCGATCTCATTCTCGGACGAGACCACGGTCATTGCGAACGGGTATAAGCTGATTCCGGAGAAGTTTAGCCTGACTGCCTATGAATTTCTGTTCAAGGACATGGACCAGATCATCCATTCCTATGGCATTTCAATTATCGTAACCGTGATAGGTACAATAACGAGTGTTGCACTGACTGCATTGTACGCATATCCGCTTTCCCGAAGAGATTTGCCGTATCGCGGGTGGTTCGCCTTTTTCATCTTTTTCACCATGCTGTTCAATGGCGGTCTAGTCCCGTGGTATCTCGTCTATGTGAACGTACTGGATTTGAAAAACTCGATTCTGGCACTGATCATGCCGCTGCTGTTGTCACCTTTCTTCGTGCTGGTCATGCGTACGTTCTTCGCTAACTCCATTCCGGTATCGATTCTTGAATCGGCACGAATTGATGGAGCGGGTGAATTGAGAACGTTTACACGTATTGTGCTTCCGCTCTCCCTTCCGGTGATGGCGACCGTTGCACTGTTCAGCACATTGAATTACTGGAACGATTGGTATCTCAGCATGATTTTTATATCTGATAACCGGACGATCAGTCTTCAGTACCTTATGTACCGGACGCTGCTCGATATTCAATATTTAACATCCAACTCCAATGTCTCTTCACAGATTTCCTCACAGGGCGGGTTGCTGAATCTGCCGAATAAAACACTGCAGATGGCGATGGCTGTTGTCGGTATTGGTCCAATCGTACTGGCATATCCATTCTTCCAGCGGTATTTCATCAAAGGCCTAACCGTAGGCGCAGTGAAGGGGTAACTCCGGCCGGTTAGCGGAGAGGGCAACGGATAATTGAAGATGGACCTGAGAGGGCATATACAAAAAGCAGCGAGTACAGACACGCCGGAGGGCCGGCAAGCGAACGGACTTTTGCAGATTGGGGAACATTGCGAATTGGGGCAATCGGTTGCAGGGTCCAACATATGACGGGAGGGGTTCACTTGGTTAGAACGTTTAAGGTATGGCCGCGTTTCGCGGCAGCAGTTATGGCGCTGAGCCTGGTGCTGGCAGGTTGCTCATCAGACAAAGGCGGAACAACACCGGAAGCACAGGGTGGCGGTGGAGCGGAGACTGGGGGCAAGCCCTATGAAGTGACGTTGTATTATCCAGGGACACCACAGAAAGATGTAGCTCTGGTGGAAGCCGAGATCAACAAAAAGATGGAGCCCAAGATCGGGGCAACACTCAAGATTAATGCGATCGACTGGGGTCAGTGGGATAACAAGCTGAATCTTATGATCTCTTCCGGCGAAAAATCAGACATTATTTTCACGGCGGCTTGGCAAAATTATACCGTCAATGTGGCAAAAGGAGCTTTCTTGCCGCTCAATGATCTGCTTGACAAGTATGGGCAGGATATCAAGAAAAATCTCGATCCAGCCTTTCTGGAAGGTTCTCAGGTGGATGGCGTAAACTATGGCGTTCCTACCAACAAGGAGCTGGCTGCGACGCGTGGTGTACTCGTACGCAAAGATCTGGCTGACAAATACAAGCTCGATCTGACCGCAGTAAAAACATGGGCTGACCTGGAGCCGCTGCTCAAAACAATCAAGGAAAACGAACCAGGCATCACTCCATTCTATATGTCCAATACCAATGGTAACGGGCTGTTAGAAAATCTGGACTGGGATTATCTTGGTGATGCATCCGTTCCAGGCGTCATCTCCAAAACAGCGGGTACAACGACGGTACTGAATGAAGTGGAGACCCCTGAATTCAAGGAAGCGGCTGAGCTTGCACGCAAGTGGTATCAGGCTGGATACATTAACAGTGATGCAGCAACTTCCAATGTATTCCCGAAAGATCAGGCGAAGGCAGGCAAGGCCTTCCTGTGGACCGATGGCATGAAGCCGGGCAAGGATAAGGAAGAAGAAGGGTATGTCGGATATCCATTGACCCAGATCGAGATGACACAGCCTACTATTACAACCGGGGATGCTTCCGGTGCGATGCTCGCGATCTCCCGTTCCTCTGAGCAGCCGGAGAAGGCGATGCAAGTCATTAACTTGCTGCATTCCGACAAAGAAATCAACAACCTGCTCAACTTCGGAATTGAAGGCACACATTATGTGAAGAAAGACGGCCAGAACAACATTATTACCTTGCCGGAAGGTGTAGATGCGAACAGTCGCACATATAATCCTGGTGCACAATGGCAGCTAGGTAACCAGTTCCTGAACTACCTCTGGGATAATGAAGATCCGCAGAAATGGGAAAAGTTCAAAGAGTTTAATGCCAAAGGCGTTAAGTCACCTGCACTGGGCTTTACGTTCAATAGCCAATCCGTCAAAAACGAAATTGCTGCGGTCAACAACGTGAACAAACAGTTCAAACCGGGTATGACATCGGGTGCAGTAGATCCGAACGAGATGATCCCGAAATATCTGGAGAAGCTGAAAGCCGCAGGTATTGATAAAATCATTGCAGCTAAACAAGAACAGCTCGACGCATTCCTGTCGAAAAAGTAGAATTGAGTTGCAAAACCAAAGACGTTTTCGGTTAAAAACCGGAGCGTCTTTTTTTATTTGGATCGTAAACCATAATAAGGAAATATATGATATAATCAGGTGGTTGATTAGGGGGTGTTCGTGTGTCGAGAACCAGACTTGTGTTCTCTGCGATGTTATTGCTGTTTGGCATCATTTTTACGTTTAAGCATCACCTCGGTTTCTCTGTGGGGGACACGATGTTGTCTGCTATAGGCATGTCGCCTTATACCACATCCTATGTAAGTGGTGTGCATATCACGTTATTTTTTGGAATGGGTATATTAGCGTGCAGCTACTATCTTACACGCAAAGAAATCATGCCATTATATCCGGTTCTGGCCAAACGGCTCTGGCTGATCGTTCTCGCTATTGTTCTCAGTTATTCCTACATGACGGATAAATTGATGTATGTAGCCAAATGGGGGGCATCCGGTATCAATGGTGTTTCCTATGTCCAAAACGATAGCTCCTGTACCTATGATGTACTGGAAAATGGCATTACACGAGTAAACTGTGACCTGACACTCAAAAATTACACCAGAGAGCCTGTAGCAGCTGTGCTTTTGCCTGACTTGGCCCGCAGTTACAAACACCAGGATGATCCGCTCTATGAATCCCTGCAATCTGTCCAGCTGAAGCCTGTGCATATAGAGATTGAGCCGCATGGAACATTTAAAGGTCAACTGGCGTTTTCCGGTTTGGCTGCCTCCCCGCTGCAAGTCAAAGGAAAGCTAACCGATATTGTATTGGATGTCGCCGTAGATGGAGAGAACACTGTGTTTGACTACGATATTCCATAATGATTTTGCGTTAGCAAGATAGAATGAATACATAAGAAGAGCATTGCGAATTAGAAGAAATTAATCAATATATAGTGTTTAGAAAGGAGCTGGCGGTTGCCAGCTCTTTTTGGCGTGGAAGTTGCAATTAGTGCAGAAAAGTTGGTTTTGTCACCTTTATGTATGTATATGGTAACGCTTACGATATATAGAGAGTCTCTTTAAAGAGATTAAGTCAGGAATAACAGATGAGCTGTGGAGCGGATTCGCCCAGAAAAAATAGTTTATGTTTAACGCTTTCATCGTTAAAATTAGATTCACTGACTAATGAAGGCAAGGTGAGGTAAGCAGATGTCATACCGGACGAATCTATTTTCCAAAATGGTCATTTTAATTCTAATTATGCTGGTTCCAGTCGTACTGCTGTACTGGTATTCCAACCACAAAACGACAGCAGTTCTGCGAGATGAACTCAATCGCTCCAACAGTAACCAACTGGAATTTTTTCAGAATCAAGTGAACACACACATCGAGTTGTTATCCTCGTGGCCGAATCTGCTCATCCATGATCCCGATATTGCGAGCTTCCGGCGGATCTACGCCGACAGTAAATATTTCGATCTGGATACGATCAATTTGGTTAAACGTATTCAGAACAAGCTGAGCATCCAGGAGAGTTCATCCAACTGGACAACGAAATTGTACCTTTATTCGCCGACGCTGGGCAGAGTCATCTCTGAAAGAGATGCTGGCTATTATGATCAGCAGACGCTGAGAGGCAACATATCATCCGGATGGAATGTTCGAAAGACTCAGGAAGGGGAAGATGATAAATTCATCTTCAGCTGGATCACCGTATCTCCGTACGGCATTAGCGATCCCGCAGCCAATGCGCAAACCGTGATTAAACTAGAATTCGACAGTGACAACATTCGAGATATGTTGGACAAATTCAAGGACGATGGTCGCCATGATCCATTTTATTACCGGGAAGAGACGGGGGTCATCTATAACCGAACCTCTGATCGTGCCCTGACAGGTCAGCTGATGGACAAGCTGGCCATTGATAAGCTTAAGGATGTGGATAATCGGACGGTAGTCATTAACGGCGAGCCTTATATGGTTAATACGGTAAAGTCCAGCACGACCGGCTGGTATCTGGTCGATTACATGCCACTATCGGCTATTCTGAAGCCGATTCATCAATCTAATATACTGTTCTATTCAGCGATGATCTGTCTGCTATTGATGAGCTTTGCCGTAGCCTATCTGTTATATGTGCAGGTCCAAGTTCCTGTCAAACAGTTGATTCGTGGATTCCAACGATTGAAGCAGGAGGATTATTCAGTCCGAATTACACCCAAAGGACGCAATGAATTCAGCTTTTTGTCCGAACGATTTAACTCCATGGTGGCGCAGATTCAGCAGTTGTTTGAACACGTGTACCTGGAACAGATTCATGTGCGTGAAGCCCGGCTGAAACAGCTGCAATCGCAGATTAATCCACACTTTTTCTATAATTGTTTCTCATTCATTACGAGCATGGCCAAGCTGAAGCGTGTCGATGCCGTCGTTGCCATGTCGCATAATCTGTCCCGATACTATCGGTATACGACGAGGCAGGAGCGTGATGTGGTGCCGCTCACAGAGGAAATTGAATTCGTTACCTGTTATCTGGAGATTCAGCAGATGCGTATGGACCGAATACGTTTCAAAATTGACTTATCGGAAGAGCTCTTGAGGCAGGAGGTGCCTCCGCTAATCGTACAGCCACTGGTGGAAAATGCGGTCATTCATGGAATTGAAGCCGATGCCGAAGCTGGGGAAATACGGGTGTCCGGAGAACAGAGAAATGGCATGATGATTCTTACCGTAGATGACGACGGGCAAGGTATGGATGAATTGGACCGGCAGATGCTGCTCCACAAACTTACAGGCGGTATGGACCAAGAGATGGGATGTGGGTTGTGGAACGTTAACCAGCGTCTTCAGCTCAGGTATGGGGAGCAGGCGGGAATTAGCGTCACGGAATCACCGCTTGGTGGGCTGCGTGTTACCTTGTCCTGGCCTACTGACGAAAAACATCTTATTGAATAGAAGGATAGAAATAGAGACGCCATATGACCACAGAATTAGAACTATAGAAAGAATGCATTGCATAACGAAGCAGATAGGGAGTGACTGTCTTGATTGATATTTTACTGGTGGATGATGAAACGTATGTAACTGAAAGTCTGGAATTGACCATTCCTTGGGGCGAGCTCGGGGTTACGACGGTTTTGCGTGCAGCATCTGGCAAGGAAGCGCTGCAGATCTTGGAAGAGAATGCAGTGGACCTTGTGGTGACCGATATTCGAATGCCGGGCATGTCCGGGCTGGAACTGGTGGAGGAGGTAAGCAGTCGATGGGCGCATATCCGCTGTATTCTGCTGACCGGGCATAGTGATTTTCAATATGCCAAAAAAGCAATTCAGCTGCAAGCTGCCGATTATATTCTCAAGCCGGTGAACGATGAGGAATTCATGGCTTCGGTCTCTGCTGCCATCACGTCCCTTCGGGATGATTGGGATGAATTTGATAAATACCATCGGTTGTTATATAGCCGGAAGTCAGATTATAAAATTTTGCGGGAGAATCTGATGCACGATTTGTTATTGGGCCGCGAGATTACAGCACGGGCACTGGGTGAACAGCTTGAAAAGTATGAAATTGTGCTTCAGCCGGATCAACCGGCAGTTATGATGCTAATTCGCCTTACAGGCAGGTTCTCGGCAATGGACCAGCAATCACTGGATTTGATGGAGTTTGCGGTTGGCAATATCGCCGAAGAGGTGTTTGGTCCCCAATTCAACGTATGGTTTGGACGAGGTCCTCATGAGAGTTTGGTCATGATGATACAGAATCAGGACTGGACAGAGCCTGCTCAGACCAATGTGGAAGAACTGAAACAGCCAGTTGGAACTTTCCGCGAGCATGTCATTCGATATCTGCAAGGTGATTTGTCCATGGTGGTCACTGCGCCGTTTCAATTTGCCGAACTGATGACCGCTTATCGTAAAGGTCTAGGATCACTCGTACTATCGGGTCCAGAGGAAAATACGATCATTTACATGGATAAAGAACTGTCCAAACGACCGGAGAACGATGCGGCTCAAGCGCTTGAAGAGCTCTATAAGCCACCCGTTCTGCCTCAATTGCTTGAAACCAAACAGTGGGAGGCTGCGGCACGTAAACTGAATGCTGTCTTTGATGCAGCGGACCGTGTATGTCTCTCCAGAGAGCATGTATATGAGATGTATTTGTCAGTAACGAATGCTTTTATGTACATTGCGCACAAGCAGGGGCATCTCGTACATGAAATTGATCATGCGGGATTTGATCTGCTATTGGCACATCAGTTGATTCAATCACCTGACAAGCTTCGACGCTGGGCGACTGAGATGCTTGCCAAGTTGCAGGAGGAACTGTCGGATCAGGAAGGCGTGCAGAGTCGCAGACACGTCATCAAGCAGGTTCAGGAGATGGTAACCAGAGACGCAGGACAGGATCTATCCGTGAAGATGATCGCAGACAAGGTGTATTTGCATCCCGTTTATTTGTCCAAGATCTACAAAGCCGAGACAGGTGAGGGGCTGGGCGATTATATGATTCGCATGCGGATGGAGCGTGCATTGTATTTGCTCAAAAACACCAACAAAAAGATATACGAGATTACCAGTGAACTTGGGTACCAAAATCCGCAATATTTCAGCAAAATGTTCAAAAAACATTACGGCATGACACCGAATGAATATCGGGATCAGGCATAATTTCAACATCATTCCAATATATAGGTTGCCAAAGGTGCAGAAATCTTGTTTTCGTGACATAGGCTGAAAGACCCGGCAGGCCTATAATGAAAGGGTAACCAAAATGATTGAAGGGGGAACAACATTGAGAGCGAAATCCACGAAAAAGAGATTACTGTCGCTTCTCGCAACGGCGGTGTGTCTGACCGGCGTCCTTGCAGGCTGTACAGGAGGAAATAGCGGAGGAGATAGCGAGGCATCAAGTACGCCAGCTATTGAAAACGAATACAAAGAAAAATATGATCCTGCAGTAACGATTACAACGGCATGGGGAATTGATCCTGAGCTAAAATTCAAAAATGGCGAATCGATGGAAAATAACGTAGCAACCAAGTGGGCCAAAGATCAATTTGGCATCGACATCAAATCCTTGTGGTCTGTAACGGATACGAACAACGCATTTGCGACAAAACTTCGTCTTGCTATGTCATCCGGTCAGGAGATGCCTGAAGTGGTAATGGTAGGGGACAACCTGCTTGCACAGGATCTGATTGATTCTGGCATGTACCAGGAAGCGGGTCCGCTGTTCGACAAATACGCTTCCGACACATGGAAAAAAGCGATGGAGCAGGATCCCAATGTATGGAACCAGTATAGCCGTGACGGCAAAAGAATGGGTATTCCCGTACTGGACTATGCGTACAACAATGATTACCTGCTGTGGATTCGCCAGGACTGGCTGGACAAGCTGAATCTGGAGGCGCCAAAAACGATCGATGAACTGGAAAAAGTCATGGATGCGTTCAAAAATCAAAATCCGGATGGCTTAGCTCCAGATAAGGTCATTCCGCTCAGCATTGGTTTCAAAACATCCATGAACACATGGATGGGAGATCCATCCTGGATCTTTGGTGCATACGGAACATTGCCGTTCCAATGGAATGTAGCTGAAGACGGCAAGCTGGAGTATGGTTCCATCAATCCTGGCATGAAGCAAGGTCTGACCAAATTGAGCGAATGGCTCAAAAAAGGTTACATCCCGCAGGAAGCAGCATTGTGGGATGAAAACAAAACAGCCGAGCCAGCAGTGGCAGGTACAGCCGGTATTATCCCAGGTCCATACTGGATGAGTGGATGGCCGCTTCTGGATACAGTGAAAAATGTGCCAAGTGCCGTTTGGAAACCGATTGAAATCCCGACCGGTCCAGAAGGCAAAGCTATGCGTCATGGTACACAGTTTGTTAACGGCGTCATTCTGATCAAGAAAGACATGGAGCACCCTGAAGCGTTCTTCACGTATGAGAACTACCTGTTCGACAATTATGCAGACCCGGCACCGGGTAGCCAGTATGATAACGGTCTATTTGCAAAGTATGACTATCAATTGGATGCCAATGGCAAACAATTGCCGATTGACCAAATCGAAGGCGGATATGTGAACGTTGTACGTTATTTGCTCGTTCGTGACGGCGCCCGTATTCCGGATGCTCAGATGAAAGCCCTGCTCAATCTGGCAGATGGCAAAGAGCCTGAGACGAAGCTTGAGAAGGATGTTGCTGTCAACTACGGTAAAGAGACCCCTGCCGCAGCGAAAGTGTTGCTCAGTCAGGAAGAAATCTCCTACAAAAACATGTTCACAGGTCCTACAACAGCGACAATGAAATCCAAGCTGGACTACCTGAACAAAATTGAGAATCAAGCATTCAACGAAATTATTTATGGCAAAAATCCGGTAGATGCGTTCGATACATTTGTACAAACGTGGAAATCGGGTGGCGGCGACCAAATCACACAAGAGGTCAACGAATGGTATGACAGTGTGAAAAAATAAGGATACAGCAGCGTGCAGACCAACCAGGTCTGTGCGCTTTTTTGTCGTTATGAGAGCCTGATTTGCCTCGGGGAGGTGCGGGTCAGCAGTGGATGAATGACTGGAATGACAGCGAGTCCAAACTGGTTGCTTTTGTGCCATTTATATTGCTTTTATGTGCTGTTTGACCTATGCAAACGGTTGATATAATCGCAGTATAAGCCGCTCAGGGAGCACTTGAGTAGGAAGAATTACAGGGGGAGCAATCATGAGAACTTTAAAACGAACTTGGCCATTTCACGTAATGCTGCTGCCAGCCATCATCTTTTTGATCATATTCAGCTATGTGCCTATGGGCGGAATCGTTATGGCATTTCAGAACTACAAACCATGGCTCGGCATCAGCGGCTCGGAGTGGGTCGGGCTAGATAATTTTAGATATTTGTTTGAACGCGAAGACAGCCTGCAAGTCATATGGAATACTCTGATCATTGCTGTACTCAAACTCATTTTTAACTTGTTTGTCCCGTTTGTGTTCGCGATTCTGTTGAATGAAGTTCGCAAGATGGCGATCCAGCGAACGATCCAAACCTTGGTGTATCTGCCTCACTTCTTGTCTTGGGTTATCCTGGGCGGAATTCTGATTGATCTGTTATCCACCGGAGGACTGGTGAACCGGGTACTCGGAACATTCGGACTTGGGCCATATTTCTTCCTTGGAGATAACAGCTGGTTCCGACCGACGATCATTCTAACGGATGTGTGGAAAGAATTCGGCTATAACATGATTGTCTTCTTGGCTGCCCTTGCCGGCATTAACCCAGCGCTGTATGAAGCAGCAGAGATTGACGGAGCGGGTCGCTGGAAGCAGACACTGCATATTACCATCCCGTCTCTTGTACCGATGCTGATGGTGGTTGGAACACTGGCACTGGGTAACGTGCTTAACGCTGGGTTCGATCAGATTTTCAATCTGTACAACCCGCTCGTATATCAAACGGGCGATATTATTGATACATTCGTTTATCGCTCGGCGCTGGAAAATGGAGAGATGGGCTTCGCGACCGCAATTGGATTATTTAAATCGGTCATCAGCATGGTCTTGATCCTTGTATCATACAGCTTAGCCAAAAAATACGCCGGATACCGCATATTCTAATCGAATGAACAGAGAAAGAAGGGACCACGATGTATCATAAATCAACGCCTTATCGCGTGTTCAATGTCATCAATATTTGTTTTCTCATTTTGGTTGCCATTATGTGTATTGTACCGATGATTCACGTTCTGGCTGTATCCTTCAGTAACAAGGCTGCCGCAGATGCCAATCTCGTTAACCTCTGGCCGGTAGGGTTCTCACTTGAAGCATACAAAAAAACGATGAATAACCCGATTTTCCTAAACTCTCTCTGGATTTCCTTGCTGCGGACAGTCATTGGTACGGGAATTACGTTGCTGATCACCTTTTTGGCAGCGTACCCGTTGTCGAAAGAAAATAATGAATTTAAAGGAAGAACCGTCTATTCATGGATTTTTGTTTTTAGTATGATCTTCAATGGGGGACTCGTTCCCTTCTATATGGTCATCCAGAAGATCGGCCTGATGGATTCCTTCTGGGTGCTGGTGCTTCCGGGAGCGGTTAACACCTTCCTCGTTATTCTGATGCTAAACTTCTTCCGGGGTATTCCGAAAGAGCTTGAGGAAGCGGCGCTGATGGATGGAGCCAATCACTTCAGAACGTTGTTCAGTATCTTCCTGCCGATTTCCATGCCATCTATCGCAACGATTGCATTGTTCAGCATGGTGTTTCACTGGAACTCATGGTTTGACGGATTGCTCTACATGAACAATGCCAAGGATTATCCACTGGCCACTTTCATGCAGACCGTAATTATCAAACGTGATATGAGTACGATGGCCATGAACCCGAAAGAGATGGAAACCATTTCTCAAACCACAGTAAGAGCGGCACAAATTTTTATTGGAAGTGCGCCAATCCTCATTGTGTATCCATTCCTGCAGCGCTTCTTTGTCAAAGGTATGACCTTGGGTTCAGTTAAAGGCTGAATCTGCATCTAAATTAAACGGAGGTTGATGAAGTGAGCAATTTAAAGGAAGAGGCATTCGTTCTCGGAATGGATGTGTCATTTATGGATGAAATTGAGCAGCATGGTGGGAGCTATCGTGATGAGCATGGGCAGCAGGAGGACCTGCTGACCCTTCTCAAGCTGGGTGATGCCAATGCAATTCGGTTGCGAATCTGGAATGATCCTGTAGGCGGATTCTGTAATCTGGAGCGGACGGTAGCGGTAGCCAAACGGATCAAGGAACAAGGATTACAATTTTTGCTGGATTTTCATTATTCGGATCGCTGGGCTGATCCAGCCAATCAATGGAAGCCGAAGGCATGGGAGAAGCTGTCCTATGAGGAACTACAACGTGAGGTATGTACCTATACGGCGGATGTGCTGAGAACACTCAAGGAGCATGATGCATTGCCGGACATGGTGCAGGTGGGGAACGAAATAACACCTGGCATGTTATGGGATGAAGGACGTGTTGGTGGGGAAGAGCATGATACCGATGAACAGTGGGAGCGTTTTGCTGGACTTGTGAAGTATGGCATCGCTGCTGTTAAATCGGTTGATTCGGAAATCAAAATTATGATTCATATAGACCGCGGTGGTGATAATGCGGAGAGTCGCAAGTTCTATGATCGGTTTGAGGCGCTAGGTGTGGAGTTCGATATCATTGGGCTCTCATATTACCCTTGGTGGCATGGAACACTGGATGCACTGCGGGATAATCTGCATGACTTGGCTGAACGCTACGGCAAACCAATCAATGTTGTTGAAACCGCTTATCCTTGGACATTGGAGCAGCCTGAAGGTCACGAGTGGATTCTGAATCAGGAAGAACTGTTACTGCCCGGGTATCCGGCAAGTGTGGAAGGACAGACACGTTATCTGAAGGATTTGCTGCAGATTATTCGTGAGGTTCCCGGAGGTCTAGGAGCGGGATTCTATTACTGGGAGCCTGCCTGGATTCCTAGCAAGGAAGAGTGGTCTGTTGGACATCCGAATAACTGGGGCAACCTGACGATGTTTGACTTCAAGGGTCAGAAGTTGCAATCGTTTTCAGCGCTGAAGGCTGGAGAGGAAAATGACACTACATTGGATGAGCAGCCGAGTGCTGCATTGATCAAATAGATAATTAAAATGAAATGAATAAGGAGTTGTCAGCATGACATACAAATATCCACCTGTGAGTTCCAAAGCACCTCATATGTTACATGGTGCAGATTATAACCCGGAGCAATGGCTACGCTATCCTGAAGTCCTTGAGGAAGATATCCGATTGATGAAGCTTGCCAAATGTAATGTGATGTCCATTGGCATCTTCTCATGGGTATCCCTTGAACCGGAGGAAGGCGTGTACACGTTTGAATGGCTGGATCAAGTGCTGGATCGTTTTGCGGCCAATGGAATTTATGCATTTCTGGCTACCCCAAGCGGTGCAAGACCTGCCTGGATGTCGGCCAAGTATCCAGAAGTGTTGCGTGTTGGGGCCAATCGGGTTCGCAACCTGCATGGCTTCCGTCACAACCATTGTTATACATCTCCGGTATACCGGGAGAAGGTTACTGCAATCAATACAAAACTTGCAGAACGTTACTCGGATCATCCGGCAGTAATTGGCTGGCACATTTCCAATGAATTCGGCGGGGATTGCCACTGTGATTATTGTCAGGACGCTTTTCGCGGCTGGGTGAAAAACAAATACGGCACACTGGACGAGTTGAATCACTCCTGGTGGACAACATTCTGGAGCCATACCGTGACAGACTGGAGTCAAGTGGAGTCTCCTGCCCCGCATGGAGAGACACAGGTCCATGCGATGAATCTGGACTGGCGCAGGTTTGTCACCGATCAGACCGCTGATTTTATCGTGCACGAAACGAAACCGCTGAAGGCCAAAAATCCCGATCTGCCGGTAACGACCAACCTGATGGAATTTTATGAAGGATTGAACTACTGGAAATTCGCTGACATTCTGGATTTTCTGTCATGGGACAGTTATCCGACATGGCATGATGCGGACGAAGAAGATACACTGGCATCCAGAGTGGCGATGATGCATGATATCGTTCGTTCCATCAAGGGCGGGCAGCCGTTTTTATTGATGGAGAGCACACCAAGCTCAACTAACTGGCAAGAGACCAGCAAATTGAAACGTCCGGGTATGCATTTGCTGGCATCTCTGCAAGCAGTAGCACACGGCTCGGACAGTGTACAGTACTTCCAGTGGAGGAAGAGTCGGGGTTCCAGTGAAAAGCTTCATGGAGCGGTTGTAGATCATGTTGGGCATGAACATACCCGCGTGTTCCAGGATGTAACTGACGTAGGAGCAGCACTAGAAGGAATGCAGGCGGTGGTTGGAACGTCCGTTCCGGCTGAGGTTGCCATCATCTTCGACTGGGAAAACCGCTGGGCAGTAAAGGATTCCCAAGGGCCGCGTAACATCGGAGTGAAGTACGAGCAGACGGTAGAATGGCATTATGATGCATTTTGGAAAAAAGGTGTGCCTGTGGACGTCATCGACATGGATACTGATCTCTCCAAGTACAAACTGCTCATCGCACCTATGCTCTATCTGGTACGTGAAGGAGTGGGCGAACGCATTGAGCGATTCGTGGAAAATGGTGGTACATTTGTAGCCACGTATTGGTCAGGTATCGTAAATGAGAATGATCTGTGCTTCCTTGGAGGATTCCCTGGACCGCTTCGCAAGACGCTGGGGATCTGGTCAGAAGAGATCGACGGCTTGCATGACCGTGATCTGAATGGGATTGTGCCTGTGAAGGACAACGAGCTTCAACTGAATGCCGAATATGATGCTTTCGAATTATGTGACCTGATTCATCTGGAAGGTGCAGAAGCTCTGGCGACATATCGCTCCGACTTCTATGCCGGACGGCCTGCTTTGACCGTTAATCGTCTTGGTTCAGGTAAAGCCTATTATATGGCTACACGTTTCAAAGCTCCATTTTACGATGATTTCTATGGCAGTCTAATCGCTGATCTGGGTATAGAGCGTGCTCTTGAAACTCAGCTTCCTGCTGGAGTTACGGCACACATTCGCACAGATAGCACAGCGGATTATGTATTTGTGCAGAACTACACACCGGAGACGAAGCAAGTACAACTGGACAACCAGTCCTATCGTGATCTGCTGAGTGATGATGCTGTAGAGGGCAGCCTGGATTTGCAACCATATGATATCCGAGTATTGCGCAGAGCGGCTGAGCGTAAATAATATATTTGTTACTCATTTGGCTGGAAAATGTAGGGATAACAGCGATCGAAAGGTTGTTCTATCATCGGAGTGGCAAGTGTAAATATTCTTTAGTTTAACTTATATAGAGTGCAGAAGGGCCACCCTTAACGTCTCGATCAGACGGATAGGGTAGTCCTTTTTGTCGTATTTAGATCACAATGAGTACTTTTTCTGGGCAAGATAAAGGATAAACGTGTCCGCGCAGCGAAGACAAACAGGTAACATTGCAACTCATGACTTTCAGTCTGGGAGGAATTGGAATGAATCAAAGGAATTTAGACGGTAACAGCTTTATTATTCGGCTGGAAATGACAACAAAAGACATCAAGTTTGGTGAAGTGGCCTCGGCCATCTCGGAAGCTGGCGGAGACATTATCGCCATCGACGTAATTTCGACCAATCAGGATGTAAGTGTGCGCGACTTAACTGTCGCTGTAACGGATGCACAAGATAACAGCAAAATTATAGAAGGGGTGCGCCAGCTTAAAGGAGCATCCATCATAAACGTATCGGACCGGACGTTCCTGCTGCACTTGGGCGGCAAGATCGAAGTTACTCCGAAGGTCCCGATTCATAACCGTGAAGACCTGTCACGTGTATATACACCGGATGTGGCCCGGGTATGTTCGGCTATATCAGAAGAGCCTGGAAAGGCATTTTCGCTGACAATCAAGCGGAATACGGTTGCCGTAGTATCCGATGGTAGTGCCGTGCTTGGCCTTGGCAACATTGGACCACGTGCCGCGATGCCAGTCATGGAAGGTAAAGCGATGTTGTTCAAACAGTTTGCAGGAGTGGACGCTTTCCCGATCTGCCTGGATACACAGGATACCGAGGAAATCATTCGAACTGTGAAAGCGATCTCACCAGCGTTTGGCGGGATTAACCTAGAGGATATTTCTTCACCACGTTGCTTCGAAATTGAGCGTCGCCTGAATGAGGAACTGGACATCCCGGTATTTCATGATGACCAGCACGGTACAGCAGTTGTGTTGTATGCAGGTCTGATCAATGCGCTCAAGCTGGTTGGTAAATCCATCACGGATGTGAAAATTGTCGTCTGTGGTATCGGTGCAGCAGGTGTGGCATGCAGTAATATTCTGCTGTCCGCGGGTGCGAGTCGGGTTGTCGGGGTGGATCGTGATGGTGCGCTGGTACGGACGAATACCTATGAAAATGAAGTATGGAGCGACTATGCGGCTCGTACCAATCCGGAACTGGAGACAGGTTCACTTCGTGACGTGATTCGCGGAGCAGATGTCTTCATCGGTCTGTCGCGCGGTAACCTGTTAACCCGTGAAGATGTGCAAACCATGGCCGCCGATCCAATTGTTTTCGCCATGGCGAATCCTGTACCGGAAATTATGCCGTCTGTGGTGGAAGACATCGTGGCTGTCATGGCGACAGGCCGCTCAGATTATCCGAATCAGATCAATAACGTATTGTGTTTCCCAGGTATGTTCAGAGCCGTTCTGGATTGCCGTGCCAGTGAGATTAATGAAGAGATGAAGCTCGCAGCAGCTCAGGCGATTGCTTCAGCCATTTCCGATGAAGAGCGCACCCGCTATTATATTATTCCGAGTGTGTTTAACGATAAAATCGTCAAATCGATGCGCAATCGCGTGATTGAAGCAGCGGTCAAAACGGGTGTGGCAAGACGTATACCGCGTGAACAAACTCGCGAAGGCGGGGACGTGTAAGATGCAAGAGAATTCCCCTCAACATCTGAACCTACACACGCAACAATTAGGGCATGGGGATCAGGTTGATGGAACGTTAACAGGAGAGGCTATTCTTCGGGCGGCTCGTGCTTTTGTACAGGGAGATGCGGCCGCACATACGGATGGTCATGACTGGCCGCATATCGAGCGGGTGACCGCACTTGCGGTCGAGCTTGCACACCGTATGGGTGCCGATCCCTTTATCTGTGAACTCGCTGCATTGCTTCATGATGTGCCGGATGAGAAGCTTAACGAAAGTCTTGAAGCCGGAATGGCGAAGCTGAATGCATGGCTGGATACCCAGCCGCTTGAAGCGGGTACGCAGGAAGCTGTGGTACGCATCATTAGTTCCATTTCCTATGCAGGAGGGCAGCGACCTGCCGTCTCATCTCTGGAAGCCCAGGTGGTGCAGGATGCGGATCGCCTCGATGCGCTGGGCGCCATTGGTATTGCGCGTACGTTTGCTTTTGCTGGCGCCAGAGGTCGTGAGATGTATGATCCCTCCCTTCCGCCACGAGAGCAGATGACGCGGGAGGAATACCGGAATGGACGCAGTACAACGATCAATCACTTTTACGAAAAGCTGTTTAAGCTAAAAGATCTGATGAATACGTCCTATGGCAAGGAACTGGCAGAGCAGCGTCATGACTTTATGGTGCAGTTTGTGGAGCAGTTCAAGCGTGAATGGGAAGGAAGGTTTTCATAACTTTCTCCGTTTGAGTTAAACATACAATACCCCCTACTTCCGAGAGTGGAGTGTGGGGTATTGTTTTGTGTACATAGAAGTAGTAGGGAATGGAATTTAACTCATCAACAGGATACAGGGCATGGTAACCCAAAGGCTTCCATGATACAATAAATCGTTCTCCTGAATTGATTTCGGGCAAAAAAAGAAATATGGGGTAATAATGATAATGATCATCCAACGAATGAAATCAGTTTCGAAAAAGAGGAGGGGTCACCATGTCATTTGGTGCACGTGTACTTAAGACAGGGATTGCGGTCACGCTGGCCCTGTACCTTAGCAGCATGTTCCTGAACCCGCAATCTCCCGTTCCCGCCGCAATTGCGGCCATCTTTGCGATGCAGCCATCCATTTATCGTTCCTGGAAGTATTTCCTGGATCAGCTGCAGACCACCACACTTGGGGCAATTGTGGCCCTGCTGGGAGGCATGGTGCTGTCCAATGAGCCCATCGCCGTCGGGTTAATTATTGTGCTGGTTATTATGATTTGTCTTAAATTGAATATGGGCGAAACGGTTGGCCTGACGCTGGTAACCGTTGTATCAATTATGGAAGCGTCGGGTGACTGGCATTTTGCATTGAACCGTTTCCTGCTGACACTTGTCGGCATTGTATCTGCTTTTCTTATTAATATTACGGTATTTCCACCCAAGCCGAAGATTCAGTTCGTAAAACAGATTCAGAGTGTGTTCAGTGGCATGTCACTGTTGCTGCGGACATCGATCTCGGATGAGATCAAGGAAGTAGTGTTCCGCGATGAGAAAAATAATCTGGGCGGTTCCATTAAATCTTTGTCAGATAAATATAATTTGTTTGAAGAAGAACAGAAGAAGATGAAACGTTCCAAATTCAGCGAGACCCGGCAGATGGTCGTATACAAACAGATGCTGCTGAGTCTGCAAAAAGGATTCGATGTGCTGGATTCGGTAGAACGCCATTATTTCCAGGCATCGCGAACACCGGAAATGGATCAGTTCTTTGATACACATCTGGAGCTTGTTATCAAATTCCATGAACATGCGCTGCTCAAATTCGAGGATAAGCTGAAACCGAACGGGGAAGAGGCGGCACAGTTCATTTTGGATAATGATCGCTTCATGGAGCAGGCCATATCCCAGTTTGATATCGATCAGGAAGGGATGCTGAGACTGTCCATCGTTGCAGCTGCAATCTATGACTATGGCTATCAGCTGGAACGATTAAACCGGCTTGCCGAACATGTGCATAGTGCCAGTGAAGACAAGGAGTCACAGGATAAAATTCTGAATTGGCTTAAATGGCCGTAAACATGGTAATACGGTTTGCGGTGATGTGGTTTGTCATATACAATGGAACCACAACCAGCCCGGACAGCGTGTCCGGGTTGTTTTGTATACATAGTGCAAACCTTGCGCAACCAACTCAATCGAACCGAGGTAGATACGTATGAATGTAACACAGCTTAGCACTGAATGGATGGAGTGGTTCAATGGACAGGATCTGGAGCAGAAGCAGCACGAAGCGATGCAATTGCTCACTGTGTCCGAAGATGGCTGGCCGCATCAGGCGATGATTAGTATGGGGGAAGTCATTGCTATTGCGCCCAACTTGCTGAGACTGGCTTTATGGCCGGGAACACAGACAAGTATGAATATGAGTCGAACAGGCAAGGCTACCTTGATTGCTGTCCATCAGCAAAGCTTGTTATCTATTCGTCTGGATGTGACTTCACTGCCACAACTCATGGAAGCTGTGCATCCGAGAGATCGTTTTGAGGCTCAGGTGTTAAACATTCGAGTAGATCATGCACCCTATGCGGAGATTACTTCAGGGATCACATTTCAATTAAAAGATGAGTCTGGGGCAATTACACGTTGGAGAGAGACCATTGAAGAATTACGACAATAGAATGGTAAACGTTCTATATTCACCCCATTCGAGGGTGATAATAGAATGAAAACAACAAAAAACGCCTCCGCTTGCATCGGGACGTTGTCACTGGTACAATAAAAAATGGTTTTCAGAAAATTAGAACTAATTAACATAAAATAAAAATGTTTACTTTCTAATTAATTATACCATAGCCTTTTCGGGCTTGTCAAATGGGCTTTTGAGGACACAATCCGGGGAAAGAGGGGCGTATTAACATATGAGTACAGACCAGCAATGGAGCGAGGAGCAACAGCGGGTCAACGTTGTAACGGAACAGATTGATCGGAAAATCGACATCCTAGAAAAAGAGGTAGGTTCCTTCAGGGACGAAGTTGTGGGGATGAGAAAAGACTTCTGGGACGAAGTCACCATGAACTTCAGCGAAGCGGATGACGTGGGTGAGACCTCCACCAGTATGAGGCAGCAATCACAGGTTCTATCGGATCGGGAGCGCAGTCATCTGAATACGGCAGCAGCGCTGGATAAAATGAAACGGCTGCATCATTCACCGTATTTTGGACGCATTGATTTTAAGGAAAATGGCTATCCATATGCAGAGCGAATCTATCTGGGGATCGCATCATTGTTGGATGAGAAGGAGGAATCCTTCCTTGTCTATGACTGGCGTGCACCCATATCGAACCTGTATTACGATGGTGCGCCAGGTCCGGTCACGTATTATACACCTAGCGGTGAGATAAGTGGCGATATTGAGATGAAGCGGCAGTTTGTCATTCGGGATGGACGTATCCGCTTTATGTTCGACACCGGAGTTACCATTGGGGACGAACTGTTACAGGCCGTTCTCAGTCGAACCTCGGATGCACAGATGAAAAGTATTGTGGCGACGATCCAGAAGGAGCAGAACCGGATTATACGTAATGACCGGACTCGCATGCTGATCGTGCAGGGAGCTGCTGGCAGTGGTAAAACATCTGCTGCACTTCAGCGTGTGGCGTACCTTCTCTATAAATACCGCGAGCATCTGCAAGCGGATCAGATGGTTCTTTTTTCGCCAAACCCAATGTTCAACAGTTATGTTTCCACCGTACTGCCTGAGCTTGGGGAGGAAAATATGCTGCAAACGACCTTCCAGGAATATCTGGAACGCCGTCTGGGCCGTGAATATCAGCTGGAAGACCCATTCATTCAGCTTGAATACGTACTGACCGGAACAGAAGATCCTGAGTATGAAGCGCGTATGTCTGGCATTCGATTCAAGTCATCCGAATCCTTCCTAAAGGTGATAACGCGTTATAAGGACAGCATGATGTCTGAAGGTATGAAATTCAAGCCAGTTCGTTTCCAGGGACGGGCTGTGGTTACAGCTGAGGCCATGGCGGAGAAATTCTATAGCTTCGAGCCATCCGTCAAACTGGTGAATCGATTGGAAATACTGCGGGACTGGATGCTGAAAGAGTTATCGGCCTTTGGCAAAGGTGAATTGGAAGCCCCTTGGGTAGATCAACAAATGGATCTGATGGAGCCGGAAGATCTGCAGCGGGCCTATCAGCGTCTCAAGCGAAAGCAAAAAGGGAAGGCAGACACGTTCGATGATTTCCAGCAGGAAAGGGAGATCCTTGCCCGGATGGTGGTCAGTGATCGGCTCAAGCCTTTGCGCAAATGGATCAAATCGTTACGTTTTGTCGATGTCCGTCAACTGTACGCCAACTTATTCAACGACCGGGCTCAGATGGTTCGCCTGTTGGGAGAGGAAGCACTGCCTTCACACTGGGAAGAGATTGGTGAGATGACACTTCGCAGATTAAAAGTACAGGAGCTGGCCTATGAGGATATCACACCATATTTGTATTTGCGTGAGTTACTTCTCGGTTTCCATATTAACTCCAATATCCGCCATGTGATCATTGACGAGGCACAGGATTACTCTGCCTTCCAACTGGCCTTTATGAAGAGATTGTTCCCGAGATCCAAAATCACCGCACTTGGAGATTTTAATCAAGCTATCTATGCACACTCTTCGGTATTAAGTGGGACGGGGCCGCTGACCAACCTGTATGGACCGGAAAATACGGAAGTGATCGAGCTGACGAGAAGTTATCGTTCAACACAGGAGATCGTGGAGTTTACACGCGGCATGGTTCCGGGTGGAGAAGAGATTGTTCCATTTAATCGGGGTGGGGAGAAACCGAAAGTGATCGTTTCCTCCAATGAACAGAAGCATCTGGATGTTATTACAGCCGATCTCAAACATCTGATTCAGGAAGGGTATGAATCGGTTGCGGTCATCTGTAAAACCGCGGAAGAGAGCAAGGACATCCATGAAGCGTTAAGCAAAGTACTGCCTACGGCACCGAAGCTAATTAAGAAAACAACGTTAGCCTTTGAACGGGGTGTGCATGTCATCCCAGCATATCTGGCCAAAGGTGTGGAGTTTGATGCGGTTTTGATCTATGACGGATCTGCATCGCAATATGCGCAGGAACATGAACGTAAGCTGTTCTATACGGCATGTACCCGTGCCATGCATTTGCTGCATGTCTATTGCATGGGTAAACCGAGCCCATTCATTACGTCTCAGTCCGAGGAATTGTATGATATGGGTAAGGTGTCTGCGGTTCAAACCGATTGATTTTGTCTTTCATGTTCATGAAGAAGGCTTCCGTTCGAAGGGACGGGAGTTTTTCTGTGTATTGCGGAATACGATGTGGGGAATAAGAAGCTCCATGAGGTTGGGCTCTGCTAGGAGTGGTACGAAGTAGATCACTGGACATAGATAATTGCATCTCTTCTGACATGAGATCAGAAGGATTAGGTTTTATGGATAAAAAATGATCCATCCTTTGTGTGCATGCACAATAGGTGTGAATTTTCTTTACACATGACGGCGAGACTCATATAATCGTAACAATCTATTTTTTTGGATCGTTTATTTAATGAAGGAGGCAGCAGCATGAATACACCATCTTTTGAACGCCCATTAATGGCGGATTGCGTACCGGATCTGGTGGCAACAGCACGGGGAGACTTGCCTGCGACCTTGGTCATTCGGGGCGGAACACTGGTTAATGTGGTTTCGGGTGAAATTATACCGGGCATGTCTGTAGCGGTACAGGGAGCCCGGATTGCATATGTTGGCAAAGATGTAAGCCATACGATCGGTGAGCATACACGTATTATTGAGGCAGAAGGCAAATATATTGCTCCCGGATTGCTGGATGGGCACTGTCACATAGAAAGTACACAAATGAAAGTAACCGAGTTTGCAAGAGCCGTTCTGCCTTCCGGTACAACGGGAGGATTCTTTGACCCGCATGAAATCTCGAATGTGCTTGGACTCAAAGGTTTGCGATTGATGCTGGATGAAGCTCGGACGACACCAATGGCTGCTTATATGCAGGTGGCTTCCTGTGTTCCTTCCACACATCCTGGACTCGAGACAACAGGCGCTTATATTGGACCGGAAGAAGTGGCCGAAGCCCTCTCCTGGGGTCCAGATATGATTGGTCTAGGTGAAGTAATGAACTTCCCTGGGGTCGTGTACGGGGACGAGACGATGATCGGTGAGATCCAGGCGACGCTCCGAGCAGGGAAGGTGGCAGACGGTCACTTTACCTGGGCAGCGGATGACTGGCGTCTGCCAGCCTACGCTGCAAGCGGCGTTACGGGGGATCATGAATGTGTTACGAAGGAAGATGTGGTGGAACGTCTGCGGCTTGGCATGTATGCCAAAATGCGTCAGGGCTCTGCATGGCATGACGTGGCGGAAACGATCAAAGCGTGCACAGAACTTGGCCTGGATACACGTCGCATGATGCTGGTGACGGATGACCGGAGCTCGGAATCACTGCTCAAAGAAGGTCATATGGACTTTGTTGTGCGTTTGGCCATTTCTCAAGGGGTGAAGCCGGTTACCGCTTTCCAGATGGCGACGATTAATACGGCTGAACGTTTCGGCGTAGCACGCGACATTGGTGCGGTTATTCCAGGGAATATCGCCGACATTATTTTGCTGGATGGACGCTTGGCTGATGTTCGTGTAGGCATGACGATTGCCGCAGGGCATGTCGTGGCAGAGAACGGCAAAATGACAGCAGTCTGGGACAGCTTCACATACCCGGAAGAGGCGTTGAACACCGTGAAACTGCAAGCCAACATCCAGCCGAAGGACATGGAACTGTCAGCGCCGATTACCGAAGGGACGATTGGAGCAAAAGTGATTCATGTGACGGAGAATCATGTGGATACTAAGGAGAAGCATGTTAATGTCACGGTGGAACATGGCAATGTCTTCGTTTCAACATCAGGTGAAATCTGCAAAATTGCAGTGCTGGAGCGTCACAAACAAACCGGCAATCGCGCCGTTGCTCTTGTTGGGGGAATTGGCTTCACAGGTCCTGCGGCCATTGCGATGACCGTTGCACATGACAGCCACAATCTGCTCATTATCGGTAATGATGACGCATTGATGGCCGAGGCGGGCAACCGGGTCGTTGGGATGCAGGGAGGCGTAGCCGTCGTGACTGCCTCTGGTGTGACCGAATTTCCGCTGCGCATTGCAGGCCTGATGTCCACGGAATCTTTTGAAGTGGTAGCAGCTCAATCTGCAGCTATAAGTGAAGCGTTACGGTCTGCTGGTTGTACGTTAAATAACGCATTTATGACGCTGTCTCTGCTGGCGCTTGTCGTTATTCCGGAATTGCGCTTGTCTGATAAAGGCTTGGTACGCATTTCGGCAGAAGGCATCGAGCTGGTATCTTTGTTTGATGACATAGTGGAGAATACACCGGCTGCTCCGGCAGGTAATTAACGAATTAAAGAATAATAGCGTGTCCATTCTTCCTTGAAACGGGAGAGAAGTATAGGTCGCCTTTGGGCGGCCTTTTTTTATTTTCACAGGAAAACGCTTACTAGGTCTTGAGTCGTCTGTTGTACATATGCAAAAAATGACCCATGTTAGGGTGGAATTAGGATGAAATTAAAAATTTTTTCGTAAATGAGACTTTAGAACTATAAATACAGAAGTGTGAATACCCGAAATAATGTTATATGATTCTTTCGTCGTAAGTCTAAGAGATGATGTTGCATATAAAAGCAATGTAAATAGTCGTACATCGAAATTGTATCCAATGAATGAATATAAAACGACAGAATTTCATCGAGATTTGCACGATAGAGCTGCATAACATCAAAGGGAGTGTACAAATATGAAAAGCAAAAGAAGGTACCAATTTATTTTGTTAATTAGTTGTTTCATGCTGTTTGTAGGGAATACGTATGTTTGCAAGGCCACTGCACTTGGCTCAGTCGACAGTTATGAAACCATCCATGGAACGGTACAGGGAACCGTAAGAGCAACTTGGGTATGGGACACGACGCAGATTCAAAGTAACCCTCAGCTAGTGCTGAAGTTTGCCACAACGAACAAAATCAATACGATCTACCTACAAATGAATCGGGATGTGAAACTTCCGTACTACACGGATTTCATTCGTAAGGCCAGAGAGAAAAATATTGCCGTGGACGTTATGGATGGAAGACCTGCTTGGGGACTGACGGAGAGCCGGGATCAAATTGCAGATTTTCTGGACTGGGTTGAAACGTATCAAAATCAAGTAGAGCCCAATGAGAAGTTTGCCGGTATTCATTTGGACATTGAACCTCATGTACATCCAGAGTGGAAAACCAATCAAGCCAGTGTGATTACGCAGTGGCAGGGCAACGTTCAATACATTGTCGATCGGGCCGCACGGATGAAGATGCCTGTAGCCGCTGACCTGCCTTTCTGGCTGGATGGTTATAAAATTCCGGGTTCCACGATGAATGTAAGCAGCTGGATGATCCGCAAGTTTGACTCGATTACCATTATGGCTTACCGGGATACGGCTGCGGCAATCTATAATGTAGCGAAGGATGAGCTTGAGGAAGCGTCACTTTTGGGTAAAACGGTATCGATCGCCGTGGAGACCAAGCAAAGCAAGGAAGGCGATTTTATTACCTTTTATGAAGAGGGTACAGCGTATATGGAAGCACAGCTTAAGCTGGTCGAGAAAATGGCAAGTGTGCACTCGTCCTTTAACGGATTCTCGGTGCATGAGTACAGCTCATGGGAGACTTTGAAAAAGTAAAATGGAATTCCATTCATCAGAATGATAAAGAAGGTGCTTACGACCGAACAGGTTGTAGCACCTTCTTTGCATCTTCTATCTGAAATATAAGTGGAGAGCATTGAACAATCGACAATTCAATGTGATGAGTGCCGCACCGGATAGGAGTTTAAGGTTAGACCAGTGCAGGTTCCATCGCGACTTTCTCATAAAACATTTTGCGATATTGGGACGGGGTAATGTTCTTGTGTTTCTTGAATGTTGTAATGAAGTAGCTCAAATGCTCGAACCCAACGTCCATGGCAATATCCACAATTTTGTGATCGGTATTCTCAAGCTGAACACAGGCCTGCTGGATGCGATAATAGTTGATATAGTCGACCGGACTTTTCTGAACCATCTGTTTGAAAAAGCGGCAAAAATGTCCTTCGCTCATATTAGCCTCATTTGCTAGTTCTTTTAACTTGAGTGGTTCGGGATAACGCTTGTGAATATAACTTAGCACTGATTTCAGGCGTTCTACTTTATCATGACTGCCTGACGGAACGGTCCCTTTGAGTGCAGCAGGTCTCATATGTTCAAACATTTGTGCAAATATTAGATAGAGGTAAGCTTTGGTTGTCATCTCGCAGGTTGGTGTCCCAGCGGCATGATCGGCGAAAATTCGTTTCAAATGAAAAATGATTTCTTCCCCCCACGCTTCATCGGTTTGGATATGGTAAGGGGGGAGAACTGTTTTGTGCACTAGCGGGCCAACGAACTTCTCCTGTACAGCATCGAACGTCCGACTGCCTAACAGCTCCGGATTAAATACAATGGATGAAAAAACACAGGGGACATCGCCTTTCAGGTAGCCTGCGTGAATTTCCCCCCGATTAATAAAGATGGCTTCTCCCGCCTGAACCTCTACCGTATTCATATCAATTTGAAAAACAGCACTGCCCTGTGTCACCATGGTGAACTCCATCTCGTCATGCCAATGGCAATCGAGAATGCTGTCGCCATTCAATTGTTGAATATCCGGGTACACACTGACTGGATACATGGCATTGCCGTGAATCCGGTCTTCCCGTAATCGTTCACGTTCCATTTGAGAATCTCCTTTTGCATCATTATTAATGTAAACGTTCCCATAGATTGGTGGTGTTTATAAAGAATCGGATAAGAAATATCAGAATCGTGATATATTTGGTCAAAATATGAGAAGAAATTCGTTATTAATGTCAATATTATTATAGTATAACCAAAGGGGGAAAGAAAACATGAAATTTACTGATGGATTCTGGATGACTCGTGAAGGGTACCACGTTCAAAACCCGACTGACATTCGTGATATTGTGCAAAAAGAAGATTCTTTGACCGTTTATGCGGCAACTAAATATATTCGCACCAAAGGCGACACGTTGAACGGTACATTGCTTAAAGCATCGTACAGCTCCCCTATGCCTAACGTTATTCGTGTAACCTTGAATCACCATAAAGGCGGAGTGAAAAAAGGGCCTGTATTTGAGCTTAACACTCAAGATGTGAATGTTGACATCTCGAAAAATGAACAAGGCGCTGTTTTGAAAAGCGGCAATCTGGAAGTTCAAATCGACAAAACGAATGGTTGGGACGTCAGCTTCTTTTATGGAGGAAAACGGATCACAGGTAGCGGTCAAAGAGCGGCTGGTTATATTACAGGTCCGAGTAAGGAAGCGTACTTCCGCGAGCAACTTGATCTCGGCATTGGTGAATACGTTTACGGACTCGGTGAGCGCTTCACACCATTTGTTAAGAATGGCCAAGTGGTGGACACGTGGAATGAGGACGGCGGTACAAGCAGTGATCAGTCCTATAAGAATATTCCTTTCTACTTGTCCAATAAAGGATATGGCGTATTTGTAAATCATCCTGAACGCGTATCGTATGAGATTGCATCTGAGAATGTATCTAAAGTGCAGTTCAGCGTAGAAGGCGAGACTTTGGAATACTTCATTATCGGTGGGGACAATCCAAAGGATGTACTTGATAATTATACGAAATTAACAGGTAAACCAGCGCTTCCACCAGCATGGACATTTGGTCTGTGGCTGACAACATCATTCACAACGGATTATGATGAAGCAACGGTTAACCATTTCGTAGATGGCATGGCTGAACGTGATCTTCCGCTTTCTGTATTCCATTTTGACTGTTTCTGGATGAAGGAATACCAATGGTCTGATTTCGTATGGGATGAAGCGATGTTCCCAGATCCGGAAGGTATGCTTGCACGTCTGAAAGAAAAAGGACTCAAAATCTGCGCATGGATCAATCCATACATTGCAGAAAAATCCTACTTGTTCGATGAAGGTATGGAGAATGGTTATCTGGTAAAAACAGCGGATGGCAGCGTATGGCAATGGGATTTGTGGCAAGCAGGTATGGCACTGGTTGATTTCACGAACCCAGATGCTGTTAATTGGTATAAGAGCAAGCTGGAAGTCCTGCTTGATCAAGGTGTTGATTCATTCAAAACAGACTTCGGTGAAAGAATTCCGACAGATGTCGTGTACTTCGATGGCTCTGATCCGGTTAAAATGCACAACTATTATACACAGCTCTATAACAAAGCTGTATTTGAATTGCTCGAAGATAAGATTGGCAAAAACGAAGCTGCCCTGTTTGCACGCTCTGCAACAGCAGGTGGTCAACAGTTCCCGGTTCACTGGGGCGGAGATTGCTCTTCTACTTATGAATCCATGGCTGAATCACTTCGAGGCGGCCTCTCACTTGGACTTTCCGGTTTCGGGTTCTGGAGCCATGATATTAGCGGCTTTGAAAGTACAGCGACCCCTGACGTATACAAACGCTGGGTACAATTCGGACTTTTATCTTCTCACAGCCGCCTACACGGAAGCACTTCGTATCGTGTGCCTTGGCTGTTTGACGAGGAATCCGTGGACGTTGTTCGTGACTTTACCAAACTCAAAATCAGCCTGATGCCGTATCTTTACAATTCTGCGGTCGAGTCGACTGTAAAAGGTATTCCAATGATGCGCGCTATGCTGCTTGATTTCCCAGAGGATCCAACAACATACAGCTTGGATACACAATACATGTTTGGTGATTCGATTCTGGTGGCTCCAATCTTCAACAAGGAGGGTGATGTTCGTTATTACCTGCCTGAAGGTACATGGACCAACTACCTGACAGGTGCCAAAGTTGAAGGTGGACGCTGGATAAGCGAAAACCATGACTTCAAAACACTGCCAATGATGGTTAAGCCAAACAGCCTGATTGCTGTTGGTGCTGTGGATAGCAAACCGGATTATGACTTTGCGGATAATGTGTCCCTTCACTTGTTCGAACTGGCTGAAGGCAACTCCGCTCAAGCGGTTGTTGTAAACCAAAGTGCTGAGCAGGAGCTGGTTGTTAACGTATCCCGTAACGGTTCTGTTCTGGAAGTTCGTGCTGAAGGTGCAGGCAAACCATGGAATCTCGTGCTGCGTGGCATTGAGAGTGTATCCGTCGTAGAGGGTGGTTCCCAAACGTCTGGTGCAAATGGTGTTGTCGTTACGGCAGCAGCAGGTACAGGCTCGCTTACAATTCAACTGTAATGTTTAATGGATAAACAGAAGGACGGTACCGCAAGGTGCCGTCTGTTTGTCTACTGTCTACTGTCGTGCCATGGAAGTATGGTTCCAGCAAAGAAATGGTAGTATCATTTAGTTGCTAGCGACAGATAAAGATAGGGGATTATATCAAATGAGTACAACGAATTCAGGCTTACACCAAACCATTACAGCAGAGATGCTGCATCAGTTGGTTGAGTATACTTTTGGAACCGCTACCATTGTGAAGAGTTTTTCACTTTTGCAGGGTGGACTTTTTAATACTACGTATCGAATTCAGCTTGAACATGCGTCGTACACGGATGTGATATTACGTTTGGCTCCAGAACGTGTAGAGATGCCGCTGGGATCTGCTGGCGATCCGTTGTTTTCATTTGAACGGACAATGATGTCTGCTGAACCTGTCGTTTATGAATATTACCGTAAAGCAGGCATTCCCGCTCCAAACATTATTGCCTGTGATGACAGCGGATCGATCATTCCGAGAACCTATATGTTTATGGAGTTTATCCCCAGTAAGCAATTGGATCATCCATTGATTTCGGAGTCAGATAAAGAGCGGTTATATCATCAGCTCGGCGCTTATACCGCTGTCATGCATCAGATTGAGGGTGCATCGTTTGGCTGGCCGCAAGGGGATGGGACGATTAAAGGCTCGGATCATTGGTCTGAGGTGCTGCACTCTTTTGCAGAAGAGACGGCACTCAAGGCTTCACAAGCCGGGTATATGCCAGGTGTAGGAGAAGAAATCGCAGATATGTTCATAACCAATAAGGATTTATTTGATCAGGTTACTGTTCCGGTTCTTGTTCATAACGATCTATGGGAAGCCAACGTGCTTGTTCATGAGGAGAACGGGCAGCTAAACATAGCCGCCATCATTGATGGGGATCGTTCCATGTTTGCGGACAGGGCGTTTGAGGCGATTTTATCGACAGAATCATCAGCTGGTTTTCATGAAGGTTATGGCCGGCCACAGGATATGTCCGATGAGGGACAGGCACGCCTTCTTGCCTATCGCATACTTTCCTCTTACTTTAACGCATATGTGCATGAACATCAGGTGGATCAGCTGGAGGCAGGACAGAAGTATCGTGAGCGTACACTGGATCTATTGAAAGAATGGAAGAGACTCAAACTTAACGAATAAGTAGGAGGGTTTAGTATGAAAGAGTATATGCAATATCCGATGTGGGACGCAACATTACCTTTAGAAGAACGATTGAATGACTTGATTGCGCGTCTGAAAACGGAGGAGAAAATCCGATTAATTCCTACACGCGAAGCCGCAGTACCTCGCTTAGGAATACCCGGTTACAATGTGGGAGGCGAAGCGGCTCACGGGGTTGCCTGGATAGGTGAAGCTACCGTTTTCCCGCAGCCACTCGGTCTGTCGAGCACCTGGAACACCAAGCTCATGCGCGAAATTGGTTCCGTCATCGGAGATGAAGCCAGAGCATACCACCATCGTGCACCGGAGCGTCACGGCTTGACCTTATGGGCGCCAACCGTCGATCTGGAACGAGATCCGCGTTGGGGCAGAACGGAAGAAGGTTATGGTGAAGATCCTGTACTGACAGGTGAAATGTCAGCTGCTCTTGTGAAGGGCATGCAGGGTAATCATTCTTTCTATTTAAAAATGGTAGCGACGTTGAAGCACTTTTTTGCCAATAATAATGAGAAGGATCGGTTGAATTGTTCATCCAGCATCGATCCGCGTAACTTGCGTGAATATTATTTAAAGGCATTCGAGACGCCTTTCGTAGAAGGTGGGGCCTTGTCCATGATGACAGCCTACAATTCGATCAACGGCACACCCGCTATTGAAAGTCCATACGTGAATAATGTGGTCAAGGGTGAGTGGGCTATGCCTGGATTTATCGTGTGTGACGGGGGAGATTTGTCCCAGACGGTCAATTATCACGGTTATCATGCCACGCATGCGGAATCGGCAGCAGGGGCTATAAAGGCAGGTGTGGACTGTTTGACGGACGAGGTTGATTTAGTGGTATCTGCCTTGGAAGAGGCGCTTGAGCGTAACTTGCTGGAGGTCGAGGATCTTGACCGGGCCATTCGTAATATTTTTGGCGTGCGAATGCGGCTTGGACAACTGGATCAGACGGGACTTAACCCGTATGCTTCGATATCGGAATCTGTATTGTGTGCCCCTGAACATGCCAAATTAAGTTATAGAGCAGCAGCCGAGTCTATCGTTTTACTCAAAAATGACGGACTGCTTCCTCTCCAATCGGAAAGATTGCAGAAGGTTAGCGTAATCGGTCCCCTCGCGGATGTGGTCTATACCGATTGGTATAGCGGCACACTGCCTTATCGTGTTACCGTTTTGGAAGGACTACGCAAGCAGCTTGCTGGAGCTGAAATATCTTTTGCAGATGGGAATGATCGCATCAGCCTGAAGACAGCCGATGGAAAGGTGATCACGCTCGGTGCTGAAGGAAAGCTTGTAGCCGTGCCGGAAGGTAGTGCGGAGGCCGCTGAGTTCATCCATCAGGACTGGGGCTGGGGAAGTCATACGCTTCGCAGTGTGAAAAATAATCGCTATGTTTGGTTAACCGAACAGGGCATCTATCAGGCGAATGCGCCGGAGATTGGTGGCTGGTTCGTCAAGGAAGTGGTACAGATTGACTCACAAGCGGATGGAACCAGCACGTTGCGTACGTGGAACGGACTGCCACTGAGGCTGGATGAACATCAGGGGCAACTGGTGCTGTCCCCAACGCCGGAACAAACAGACGAGGACTTGAGTTCATCTGGTAATCCGGATGCCGTAGAAGGGAAGCAGAAACCTCCTGTGTTCAAGCTGGACATTGTTGCTAACGGAATAGAGCAGGCGAAAAAAGCTGCTCAGAATAGTGACGTTTCTATCGTTGTTGTAGGTAATAGTCCATATATTAACGGCAAAGAGGAGATCGATCGCCCAAGTCTGCTGCTTCCGCCTGAGCAGGCCCGACTGGTAAGAGAAGTCTGCCAAGTGAACCCGAATACGGTCGTTGTCATTGTTGGCAGTTATCCATTTGCACTGCAAGAGTTAAAAGACGTGGCTCCGGCAATCGTATACCTGACGCACGCAGGCCAAGAACTGGGGAATGCGGTTGCGGATGTTCTGCTCGGAAATTATGCTCCTGCTGGTAGACTGAACATGACATGGTATGAGGATGAATCACAGCTGCCAGACATCATGGATTACGACATTATTCATAACGGTACAACCTATATGTATCATGAAGGTCCAGTCCTGTATCCCTTTGGTCATGGGTTGACCTATTCGGAATTTGAATATAAGTCGATTCGAGTGGAGCGGGCACAGGGATCTTCTGGAGATGATGTGCTGAAGATTGAAGTGCAGGTCGAGAACAAAGGGGCACGTGCCAGCGATGAAGTGGTGCAGCTGTACGGGCACGCCCAAACTTCACGGGTAAAGCGACCACAACGTCAGTTGATCGCTTTCCGACGTATTCATCTTGCTTCTGGCGCAGTGGAAACTCTATCTTTCGAAATTCCTGTTCAAAAACTGGTCTTCTGGGATGTCACTCGTGACAGATATTGTCTTGAAACAACCATCTGGTCGATCATGGCTGGACGTTCCTCGGCAGATATTCGTCAGACAGCAGAAATCCATATCGAGGGTGAAACTATTCCTGCACGCGCGCTGAATCTGCCTACGTTAGCGGAAAATTACGATGCATATGCAGGCGTTCTGTTGGATGAGTGTCTGGAAGGTCGTTCAGCCGTCCGAGCCATTGCTTCAGGCGAACCGCTGTATCATGAAGGTCGTTCTTCCTGGATTTCATTCCACGACAATGTTTTCCGGCAAGCTAGTGCGTTTGAGGGTCGGGTGGCAGCCTTCGGAGAGGGTGGCGAATTGGAGATTCGGGCGGAAGGTCCGGAAGGCCCACTGCTCGGCACTTGTATCATTCCTGGTCCCGCTGGAACAGTCAACGGGAAGAATCTTCAGTGGAGCACAGTTCGCTGTTCCCTGAAGGGAGAGCGTGAGATTGACCAGCTCTGCATTGTTTTCAGGGGCGGTGCAGCCCTTCAGCAATTTGTGTTGAAATAAGTTGATTTGTTGATCTTCATAATGCATGGCCAAAAGGCTGTCCTGGCACTGAATTTAGTGCGGCAGCCTTTTTGCGCTGTTATCCCCAGTGACCTTTTTTACATAGGCCGTATATTCAACTGCAGAACAACCCACAATAACGTTGTTGTTTTCTGATTCTGTAAAGGTGGTTGAGGTATGAAAGATAAAAAGTGGGACCTCGTCGCACTCGCTTCCATCCCGGTTATCATGACACTGGGTAACTCTATGCTGATCCCCATCCTTCCGCAGATTGAGCGTGAATTGAAAGTGTCCTCATTCAAGGTCAGCATGTTAATTACGGTTTATGCGGTCGTCGCAATCCTGCTCATTCCACTTGCAGGATATCTGTCGGATCGATTCGGCAGGAAAGCCGTTATTATCCCCAGTCTCATCATTGCAGCCGCAGGAGGCGCGGTAGCAGGAGGAGCAGCCTGGATGCTGAATGGAAATGCGGCATACTGGAGCATTCTCGGTGGCAGACTTTTGCAAGGGATAGGAGCAGCAGGGGCTTTCCCGATTGTCATTCCATTGGTGGGTGATATGTTCGATGATGAAAACGAGGTGAGTAAAAGCCTTGGCATTATTGAAACCTCGAATACCTTCGGCAAGGTACTAAGTCCGATTTTGGGTGCAGCTCTGGCTGTATGGATTTGGTATTTGCCTTTTATGGCTATTCCGGTACTTTGTGTGCTTTCATTGGTTCTGGTTATTTTCCTGGTGAAAACACCCAAGAGGAAGGAAGAACCAAAGAGCTTTCCCGAATTCGTTGCTTCCATCCGCAGTGTGCTGAAAGAAAAGGGCCGCTGGCTGTATGCGATTTTTGCGATTGGCGGTATTTGCATGTTTGTTCTCTTTGGTGTGCTCTTTTATCTGTCGGAGACGTTGGAATCGGAGTTCAAATTAAAGGGTGTACTTAAAGGACTTGTACTTGCTATACCACTGGCAGCCTTGTGTCTGGCGTCTTTCTTTGCTGGAAAATGGATAGGAAAGAACAAGACACGGATGAAATGGCTTGGTTTTATCGGACTTGCTGTTTTAACTGTATCTCTTGGCGTGATCGGACTTTTTGACAACATTTATGTAGTTGTTGGTTTGTTCACCCTTGGTGGAGCTGGAATAGGCGCTACACTCCCATGTCTGGATGCTATGGTTACTGAAGGGGTGGACAAGGAACAACGCGGCACCATCACGGCTTTATTCAGCAGCATGCGTTTTATCGGTGTGTCTCTCGGTCCTCCTGTCGTGTCATTGTTGATTTCTTCCCACCATTTCCTTCTGTTTGGTATTCTCGCCGCTTCCGGGGCGGTGGGAGGGTTACTCACGTTATTGGCAGTCAAGCCAGATAAGGGAAATCAGCCCACATCAGGCAGTGGTCAAAATCATCGTGAACGTGATTATGATGAAGCGAAACAGCCCAGTGGTTATCTGCCGGGGCGGAGAAAGAAAAGTCCACTCTGATTTAAAATATAAAAACGCGTTTACTCTGAGGGATGTATCTTTCCTCACAGAGTAAACGCGTTTTAATGAATCGAAGGATAACAGTGTAGTTGCCTCAATTATCTTTTTGCTGACTAGTTGTGTTATTCTCGTTCGCAGTCTCGGTATGCTCATGCCGATCGGAATCCTGGGCAGCAATATGTGTATGCGTCAATAACGGATGCACAGGCACCGCAAACCCTCCATTTCGTTTCCCTTGAATCAGGTATATCAGGAGGAATAGAATCATGAACACAATGGAATAACGGTACATATCGGTATAACTGGTTATGGAAGCAATAGCGCCCAGCAGAAGTGCTCCCAGAGCAATCCCCAGATCCAGCGTATTCAGAAACATGCCGTTAGCCATACCGCGCTGTGAAGGGGAGACAATCTGAATCATCCATGTCTGCATGGAAGACTGTATTGAACCATATCCAATTCCATATAAAAATGCAGCGACAAACAAGATGGACATCGACGAAGCGTAAGAGAGCGTGATCAGTCCAGCAGCGATGAATATCGCTCCGGGAATCAGTAACGCTTTTGGACCTTTACTGTCATAGATCCTTCCTGCAAACGGTCTAACCAGCAGTACAGCGAGAGCATTAAACAAAAAGAACAGTGCAGGGTTAGCCAGGTTGGCTTCCTTTCCGTACAAAACGATGAATCCGACCAGTCCGCCATACGTGATGGACAGCAAACAATTCAGTACACTTGGCAGAATCAGTTTGCGGTTGAAAGGCGTCTTTACTTTGGTGCCTGATATCGCAGCTGTTCCAACAGGTGGCGTTGGTATCACCTCATCATTGACCCTACGAGCTTTCTTGCGTGTCAGTGAATAGCTGAGCGGATAGATGACCACAATAACACCTGCCGTACATAACATGAGTGTCATGAACCCGGCACCCTGAAGCAACGTGACCCCAATAATGGGACCCATGGACATGGCAAGACTTGTGGACAGGCCGAAATAGCCCATGCCCTCACCCATCCGTTTCACAGGCACAATATCCGACGCCATAGTCGGGAAAGCCGTGCTACTCATACCGAATCCGATACCGAACACCATGCGCAGCAATAACAGGACCGCAATCCCGGCAGCAAAATAATATCCAAGTGTAGCGAGTAAGGCAACTGTCAGGCCAATATAGATCATGGCATTACGAAGACCCTTCTCCAATGCTTTGGCTGAATAGAGCCGGGCAGCAATGGCGCTAAGGGCAAAAAGACAGGTGAAGAGGCTGACTTCAAAGGCATTGGCGTGAAAACGGTCCTGCACATAAGAAGGCAGTGGGGATACAATCATGTGGAGTTGAAGGAAGAGTAGAAAGTTACATAACATGAGCAGGATAAAATCGGTGGTCCATAGTTTGACTTGCGATGATTGTGATTTCATTAGTTGTTCATTCCCCCTGGTGTAAAATTCGTTACAGATTGCTGTTCATGAGGGAAAGAGTATGTCTAAATGCTTCCATCTGGTCTTCGGGTATACCTTCAATCAGATTTTTATTCATTTCTCTTTCGAGCGGAACAAGCTGGTCGAGCAATATCTTTCCTTCATCGGTCAAGTAGAGCAAGTAGGCTCTGCGATCCTGTTCGCTGGTCCGGCGTTCGACCCAGCCTTTCTTTTCCAACAGATCAATAATGCGGGCAGTTGTGGGCTGGTCCTTATAAACGCGAGTGGCGACTTCCTTCTGGTTCACGCCTTCGCCTCTGCCGATATTGAACAGAACGGAAAACTGCTCTGTCGTAATATCATAGGGTTTGAATCGTATGGCTAGTAAAGCCGACGCCTTGCGATGTGTCATGCCCAGCATGAATCCAATGGATTGATCGAGTGAATAATCGTTCCCCATATAATCCTCTCTTTCTTAAAATAAAAATAGTCTCAATTCATTTACTTGTTATAACAACTATATGCTAAACAATTAATTTTGTCAAAACGGATTTATGAATATCGGCGTCATGATAAGATCTTTTGATATGTGATTGGCAGTCGAATAATGTTTTATGTGAACATTGAAATATGCAAACGTTGGTAAATACTGATAAAATAGAAATGCCGCTGTATCGCGGTAATTGGGCTACATGATGGTGAGGTTACGAAGACGAATCTGCTCCAGCTGATTCTGGAGCTGACTGAGGAGAGCTGAGTATGCTGAAGAACATTCCCGCAATAATACCTCCGGAACTGCTGAAGATCATGTCTGAAATGGGTCATGGAGACGAACTGGTACTGGCTGATGGCAACTTTCCCGCAGCCAGTCATGCCCAGCGGCTGATTCGCTGTGATGCGCTGGGTACCGTAGAGTTACTGGATGCCATTTTAAGTTTGTATCCACTGGATACTTACGCTGAGCGGCCGGCAGCCGTTATGCAGGTCGTCAAGGGGGATCAGGTGGTGCCCATCATCTGGGAAGACTATCGCAGGCTGATCCTTGACCATGAGGGCATCACGGATGCCTTTGATCATGAAGAGCGTTTTGCTTTTTATGAGCGGGCTTCTCGCGCCTATGTCATCATTGCAACCGGTGAACGTGCGCAGTATGCCAATTTGATCTTGAAAAAAGGGGTCATCTTTCCAGATACAGATCCTTACCCACAAGTGAAAAAAGTTGAACTGAACTGAATCCAAACTCAAGGCGACGGGGCGGCAGAAGCCTCGCTCGCCTTTTTGCTTTTCCCAAATCGCAGCCAGTAAACAACAACATATAATATAGGCATACACTCGATAAGCACGGCATATGTAGCAATCGCGTAAGAACGAATGGCTAATTCATAGGAAGCTGCGTCTTTTGCATATTGAAGCACATAGGAAGCCGCAGTTCCGGCAAGTAGATACACTACCGTTTTTTCCTGTTTTACGCCTGTGAATTTAGCAAGACAAACCGAGGCTACATATAACAGAAACGAGCTGCGAGTAAACATGGTCGTAGACCAGATGGCAATTAGGAAAGGGTCCAGGTTATCCAGAAAATCGCCGTAACGAGCAAAACGGATCATCTCCAGCAAAGGGTAACGAAGACTGCTGGCTTCGTAAGGTCCAAAATTCATTAACGTAAACATCCAGAACACGATAATGAATAATGCAAGCGTAGAGCCTGCAAATAACATACTTCGTAGAAGCGGCCGCCTGAAAGCAATAGCAGGGGCGAGGAACAGGAACATCATCCATTCGGAAAACCAGGGCATAGTTGAGATCGAGCCTGTTAAAATTTCTTTCAGATCATGATGAGTTACCATGGCAAGAAGAACATCAGGATTCCCCCCACCCATTACAGCAGGCATGAGAAAAGTGGAGGTGAAGATTTGCACCAGAAATATCCCTTCTGATAAATAGACAATGGTAATCAAACCTGAGCGTGCTGAAAAGCTGATACACAAAATGGTTACGGTTGCTGTCAGCCATATGGGTGTCTCGGGTAAATACATGGATTGCAGGAAAACGATGAAATTCTCTACGTCAACGGATATCAAATACAGGCACAGTAACACAATGAGACCGAGGAACATCTTGTGAACGGCCTTGCCCACAATTTCTTCACCAAAATCAATCCAGGGTCGATCCGGGTAAACCGCTCCCAATCTGTATGTGAAAAAGAGAAGGATCAAACTAATCGCAAACCCACCAAGGATGGATAACCATCCTTGATACCCGCTCATTTTGAACAAGCGCTGCAGAAGGAAAGCGATGGGTTCGGAATACAGGTAGACAAACATAAAACGGTACGCTTGTCCGGCAGACAATTTGCTCATGGCGTGCTCCTTTCTTAGCCAAACAAGCGGTCTGCCCAGCCAAAGACCAGCCTGATGACATCATTGGGATTAGGCCAGCCCGGTACAGAGACAGCCAACGTATTCCACAGCAGAAATATCCCCAGCAGAATGAAATAGGCCCGTTTCATTCCTTTTTTGCTGGACTTGATCATGGGCCACTCCAGTATGTACAGTACGGCAAACAAAACAACAGCAATCATTGGTTTACCTCCTAAAGTGGCCTGACACATTCCTCTGTTCCTATCAGTAGCTGGATTCCGAACCTACGAACTGGATGTTGATTTGGGCATGCACTTTAAACTGCAATTCGTGTTTGACATAATCATTCCAAACGGGACGCAACTGTTCCCAGATTCGAGGATATGCCCATTCCAGGCGATAACCGAGCATTAGAATATCAGCATTCTTGCGTTGGCCGCTCCTTATTGCGTCGGTTAGATAGGCACTCACTTTTTCATTGGCCTTTTGCTCGATCTGATTCACGCCCACAATATCTTTGACCTTGAGAATCGGAATCACGGAATTCAGTTCAGCCTGCCCCCGCAAAGTGATGTCGAAGAAAGGCTGTCCGTTGACAAGCCTGACCTTAATTTTGGAATTCATATTATAGATCGTCATGCTCGCTTTTTCTTTATCGGTTTCCACCGAAAGGGCTACGGAATCCAATTTGCGATTGGCCCAGGCTATGGTCCTGGCTTCATTCGCCGAGATTGAATCCACCATCTTCATCTGTTTGAAAAGAGCGCCGCCTATTTGACTGGTCCATTGCTTTCGTTTATTATCCTCACTTGCCATCGAGGTTCCTTTCGATTCCAGCAAGGGGGCGGCAAAGCCCTGATTCATTTTGTCAGCCATAAGTACACTGAGCATTTGAGTCTTTAACATGTTTTCTTCGGTTGCAAATTCTCTTAACACATCACTGGGTGTTTCTTCGAAAACGGGAGTCAGATCAGCCACGTCTCTGGCTCTGCCCTTCGCAACCATGAGGTAACTGCTAAGATGGAACAAAGGTTCACGTGAGATCCATTCCATCGCATCTTGAATGCCCTCTCTGGCGTATGCCTCACCGAATACCACTACCCGTGTGTGCCCCCAGGAAATCTTTCGTGTGAGATCGGTTTGGATTTTCTCCATGGCGTCAGCGATGGTGGATGCGGTAGCAGAAACGAGAGCATATGGATTTTTTCCGGGTCCCCCCGTACCTTCTGGCGAGAGACGGTTGGGAAGTGGCATACTTAGCGAAATATCGATTTCACCCGGTTTTTCACCCTTATCCACATACATGGCTGTAATAAAAGTACGTTCATTTATCTCCACTTTGGACCAGCAGCCACTGCAAAGTAACACGCATACCAAAACGACACTCAGTTTGGGCATAATCATCCACTTTTTCATGTTTTTTGCCTTTTCTTATTCGCATCTTCGTAAGCTGCGGGTCGCTTCTTCATTAGGAACCAAGGCACACGAACAATAGTATCCTTGATATCACGCAGCACGAGGGGGGCAAATGGCTGCATGTATGGCACGCCAAATGAACGCAGACTAACCATATACCAATAGATCAGATAGATCGAGATCACGATGCCGAACAGACCCAGCGTTCCACCCATAAACAGCACCGGAAAACGAAGCAGCCTGAAGGCCAGTCCGAGCTCAAAGTGCGGGATGATAAAGGCGGCAATACCTGTGATAGATACGACAATAACCAGTGGTGCTGAGACAATTCCAGCCTGTACGGCCGCCTGACCAATAACAATCCCCCCGATAATAGACACCGTTTGGCCCAGTGGCTTCGGAATACGAATCCCCGCTTCGCGCAAACCTTCAAAGGTCACTTCCATAATGAGCGCTTCAATCAAGGCAGGGAAAGGAATGTTTTCTCTAGCAGAAGCGATCGTAATCAGCAGGTTGGTCGGAATGATTTCTGGGTGAAATGTTGTAACGGCGACATAAAAGGATGGAAGCAGGAAGGCTATAAAGGCAAACAATAGGCGAATAAGTCTGATAAAGGAGGCAGAATAAAATCGTTGATAATAGTCTTCCGAAGACTGCATTAAAGAGAAAAAAGTAACCGGAATGAGCAGGGAGAACGGTGTTCCATCCTGCATGACCCCAATCCGTCCTTCAACCAGTGCAGCGGCCACCGTATCCGGTCTTTCCGTATATTGATATTGTGGAAACGGAGAGAGAGGATGGTCCTCCAGAAATTCAGACAGATAACTTACACCCAGACTGCTATCCATATCAATATTACCAAGACTTTCCAATACATTTTCCAAAATGTCTGGCTTGCATAACCCTTGGATATATACAACGAATACCTCGGTTTTGGTGTATTTTCCAATGGTGAATTTGATCATCTTCAAATCAGGGTGTTTGATTTTGTGCCGAAGCAGAGACATGTTCACATGAATATCTTCAATGAAGGCTTCCTGAGGGCCAACAATTACAACTTCATTGGTTGATTCCGCTACGGAACGCCTTTGATAATTTTGAAGTGCAAAATGAATCATTCCCGAAATACCCTCGATATATAAGGCTGCATTACCTGACACGATATCATCCACTATTGCTTCTGGTGAATTCGAATGGTGGCTGTTAAGGGTGAAAAATGATCCAGTCAGGACTCGGGTAATGAATTGATGATCTATTTCATTTCTTGAGGCTTCCTCAAGCAGTGGCTTGACGATGGCTTCCCGCATAGTAGGGGTATCTACAATGGACTGAATATAGATGAGTTCACAATGGAAAGGTCCAATTTGAAAAGGCTGATAGATTATGTCGGCAACACCCAACAGATTAGCTCTAACCTGTTCATAGATATTGTCTTGTTCCATTTCAGTTTCGCCTCCCTATGCTGTAATGCCGAGCCTATAATCTGACTATAGTGTGCGACGCTTCCACTGAAATATACTTTTAAGTTTGGATTATCGAAATATATTACAAACTTTGATGCAGATGATGAATGGGGAGATCGTCGGATCTGCCTTAAAATAAGAGGATGGAATGAAGTAAGTAGACGATTTATATAAGGAGTTGAGGGAAGATGGCGTATCGGATCAGACTTGCTGAGCGTAGCGATGTTAACGGAGTGGCACAGTTGTTCAATGACTATAGAATGTTTTACGATCAGCCTACAGATCTGGAGGGAGCAAGTGAATACATAAAAGAACGAATGGAGCGCAATGAATCCGTTATTTTGGTTGCCGAATCAGAATTGGAGACAGAAAAGGAAAAGGAGTGCAGTTTGACGAATAAACCCTTAGCGGGTGAGTTTGGTGGATTTATACAGCTGTATCCTAGCTTTAGTTCAGTGTCCATGAGGCCAATCTGGGTACTAAATGATCTGTACGTACATGCGGATCATCGCCAGCGAGGAATTGCGCGTAAGCTGCTGGAAGCTGCACGACTATGGGGAAATGAGAGTGGGGCTGTACGAATAGTGCTCTCTACGGCGATAAGCAACAAGAAGGCTCAGGCATTATATGAGTCGGAAGGCTATACGCTGGACACCAAGTTCATGTATTATGAACTTCATATATAAGAGAGACTTTGAGAAACCTGAAGTTGAGGATAAGCAGGAGGGATTAGCACAAGATGATGCAATGGATAGCCATGATTACGATGTTGATCGATCATATAGGAGCCGTCTTTTATCCACAGGTCGGTGAGCTGCGAATCATTGGTCGAATTGCTTTTCCAATCTATGCTTTTGCCGTTTATATCGGTTATAAACATACTCGCAACGTACAAAAATACATATGGCGGTTGTTCTGGATTGCAGTGATTTCTCAATTGCCGTTTATGGTGGCTTTTAATCATTTTTCGCTGAATGTGGTATGGACATTATGGTCTGCTCTGCTTGTATTGCTCGTGCTCGATAAACTTCCGGTCCGTTTGCTGGGAATTCCGATTGTGATCGTGGCTGGTTTGGTCATGGAGATGACCCACATGGATTATGGTATGTATGGCCTACTGCTTGTATTGCTATTCCGTTACTTCCAGGGCCCAGTACTGGTAATGGCTCATCTGCTCTTAAATGTGCTGTATATTTATCTGCACAGCAGCTCTATTCAGATGTACAGCGTGATTGCTACAGCAGGAATTGCAATAGCCCAGTATTATAACGCAGGCTTCCGTCTGAAAGGTCCGCGTTGGATTTGGCGTTATTTTTATCCTGCACATTTGGCTGTCATTGCTTTGATCCGCTTGATCTGAGAATTCTTCACGAAGAAAAGAAGCCACCTTATCCGTCATCACTGACGTTGAGGTGGCTTCTTTATATTCATTAATGGATGCAATATAGGCATTCACTTTATTGGAGTTATTCCATTGTTGGCGAAGTACCAAACTGCGGTCGGACGGCCTTAGGGAAATAACCAATCTCGATGGCATGTTCCAGCATTTTTGAGATGAAACGATCATCTGTTTTGGCACATATAATGCCGGCTGGTTCTACATAGGCGGTTGTTACAGGAGAAGCATATACGTAGGCAGAATCCTTGGCACCGTCTCCTTCAAGCTGGGCGATAGCCAGTTGAAGTGCCTCAGGGTCCTTGCTGACACTGCCATCGAACAACCAGTTGGTGTATTCTGCAAAAGGCAGAGTCTCTACTTCATAACCGGCCCGATTCACAGAGCGAATCAGATCATCGTAGCTGATAGGCTCCGGATTACAGATATGGAATACACGTCCTGCTGTGTCCTGGCGTAATGCCAGATGCACAATGGCCTGACTTGCATAATCAATAGGTGTAAAATCAACCATCCAGTCGGCTGCCGGTGCTTTGCCCAGCAATAACATCGCTTTAATCATGCGATAAAAGGCGTTGCTATCAATATTAGACTGGAAACGTCCCGTCTCGGAATGACAGGTCAGGTTACCTGCACGATAGATGCTAACAGGTACACCTTCTTCAGCAGCAATCATAAGCACTTTCTCGGCTTCAAGCTTGCTGTCCGAGTACAGGTTGTCCACGTGCAGGTCCGCTGGGAAGCGATCATATTGCAATGATGACTCCCACTGTCCACTGAGTGCAAGATCTTCCGGTATCCCCATCGTGGATACGTGGTGGAAGGAGGCACCTGGTTTGCTGCGAACGAGTTTGAGCAATGCAGTGGTTCCATCCACATTGGTTTTGGCGAATTGTGCTGCATCCCCGAAATGTCGTACATCCGCGGCGCAGTGTATCACACGGTCAATTCGTTCTTGCACGTAAGTTGTCTGCTCGACTGAAAGACCAAGATTCGGTTGCTCCAGATCGCCTTCGATAATCTCGACGCGGGATGCGAGGAGAGGTAGCAGTTCCGGTCCAAAGTAACCTTTCATGACGCTACTCAGTCGTTCCATCGCAGAGCTTCCGTCTGCGGGGCGGCGCACAAGAGTATAGATGCGTGTATTCGAAGTTAGAATCAACTGTTGCAGCACATGCGATCCAAGATATCCGGTAGCCCCGGTCAAGAGTACATGCTCGGGATTCAGAATTTCAGGATATCCAATCTGGGATCTCAGCTCTACAGGATGTTCTGACAATTGGGTGATCATGCCCTCATTCACTGAGGAATGAGCAGTTTCTTCTATAGTTTGAGCCAGCTTCTCCACGCGTTGTGCCAAGGCACGAACCGTCTTCTCGGCAAAAAAGTCGGCAATTTTCAGCTGTGGATAATGCGGCTTCAGAATAACCAGCACATGGATGACCCGAAGAGAATCACCGCCAATGGCGAAGAAGCTGTCCTCCACACCAAAGTCATCGTGCTGAAGAATTTCTTTCCATGCTTCCAGAATAATCGCTTCGGTTTCCGTCTCCGGCAGTACCCGATCTGGTCGATCTTCATGACGCTCTACGTGAGGCAGAGCTACCATCGCTTTACGATTGATTTTACCTGTCGGTGCGATTGGCATTTCATCGAGCTGACAGATCCATTTGGGTACAAAATAGGAAGGAAGCTTCACCGTTAGCTCCGCTTTGATGTCCGCAACGGAAAGTGTACTGCCATCTTTGGATGTAAAGTATCCTACGAGCATGTTTTGACCATCCGATTCCTTCTTTGGAATCACGGCAACATCCTGAACCTGATCCAGACGGGCAAAATGATCCTCGATCTCTCCAATCTCAATCCGGTGACCCCGGATTTTTAACTGGGAGTCGCTGCGTCCGACATATTCCAGCAGTCCGCTATCGAGCATTTTGGCAATATCGCCAGACTTATAGATTTTCTCATCGATAGCAAATGGATTATCAATGAATGCCTGTGCTGTACGCTCAGGCTGGTTCAGATAACCTTTGGCCAAAGCGGGTGTTGCTATATATACCTCGCCGGGAACGCCTACCGGGCATAATTGCTGTTCTTCATTGACGATATACACTTTATAGTTATGAATCGGTCTGCCTATTGGAATGTTAACGACACTTTCCGGAACTTGCTCACTAATTCGGTGAGTCGCTGTCGCTACTGTACATTCCGTAGGTCCGTATACATTGACGATATCAATCTGGTTGCCGAATTTGCGCTGGAAGGCACGAACCTGCTCACCGTACAGTGCTTCTCCAGCCACGGTAATGATTTTGACTTTGGCCAGCTTGTGGAAGCCTTCATCAGACAGGAAGGAAGCAAGCTGGTTGAAAAAGATGGTTGGCAGTATCGTAATAATTGTTGTGCCTGTGCGCTCAATTGCACTCGCAAATTCTTCAACGGATACACGTTCTTCCGCCGACAACAGGTACAGTTCTGCTCCGTAGAACAAGGCGCCAATCGTATCCCACACTGATGCATCGAAGCTGTATGTAGCAAACTGGGTTAATACGTCACCTGGTTGAATATCGCAATCCCGCTGCACCACACTACCAAGATTGGCTACACCCCGATGGGCAATAAGCGCACCTTTGGGCTTGCCGGTAGATCCCGAGGTATAAATGATATACGCCAGGTCGTCTGGCTCAATATCGAGATTGGGGTTACTTGCAGCGAATCCGGCAAGGCGTCCATCTACGGCCAGGATTTGGCGAACGCTAGTAATTCCTGAGAATAACCGTGAAGCTTCAGGTAAAGAGGACTCTTTGGTCAGGACAAAGGATGAAGCTGTATCTTCGACAATATAACTGTTGCGTTCTTGTGGATGCTCAGGATCGACAGGAACGTATACTCCGCCAGCTTTGAGAATACCGAGCAAAGAAATAATCGTTTCCAGACTCCGCTCCATAAAGATGCTGACGAATTCTCCTTTTTGCAATCCGTTGGATAACAGCACACGGGCAACCTGATTGGCACGTTCATTCAGTTCTCTATAGGTGTACCGGCCAGTTGGTGAAGTAATTGCTGGAGATTCAGGATATTCGGCTGCTGTTGCTTCGAACCAGCCATGAATCGTCTGATGTTCTGGTTCGAGAACGGCGGTATCATTCATTTCTCGGTATAGCAACCGGTCTGAAGCGGATAAAATGTCCACTGTGCCGATGGCCTTGTCTTGGTCACGCAACATAGCCAGTAAAAGAGTCTGATAATACTCTGCATATCTTGTGACCGTAGATTCATTTAGAAGTGAACTGTCATAGAACAGATCCAGCGTGAGCATATTCTGATCATCACGGATATTCCAATTTAACAATTGAGGAGCTTTAGGGAGCTGTACACTGTTAAACATGAACAGCGTTTCCGGATTACCTCCCGCTTGCAGCGTGTAATGCAGCTGGAGTTGATCTGAAATCTGATGAATCAGTTCGATAAAGGTTAACTTTCCTTGAATCTGCAATAACACATGGGAGGCTACCTGATCGGGAGCCAGCGTGCCGATGGCAAGTTCCTGCTCAGCTGATAAACGGAACAACAAGGCTGCGTAGGCAGACAATAATGCTGGATAAACGCCCTCTGAACCGAATTTTTGTTTCAGTTCCCGACCCAGGGACGATTCCAATGAAATATGAGCAGACTCATAAGTGAATGCTTGTTGACGGCGCCCAAAATCCAGTGGAATCTGAAGAACCGGCAGGCCAGATTCCACTGTTTGGGTAGATGATGATTGATTTTCGACCACTTCAGTTGTTCCTCCTTGGTTCAAACCGTTCAAGTTGTGGGTTGAATTATTGTTTACTTACATTAAAATGCGAAATCAGTTCTTGCAGTTCCTCAGACATGTTGTTCAAACGGGTAGAGGAATCAACAAGTGTAATCAGAGATGCTTTTTGTTCATCTACGGATGAAGAGATCCGTTCACTGTTGTCAGCTGTCTTACTCACACTCGCAGACAAATCATCCGCAGTTGCGGTCATTTCTTCTGTACCTGCAGAGATTTCTTCTGTAGCACTCGATACTTCCTGAATCTGATTCGATACTTTCTTGGCTGCTTCCAGAATCTCTTCGAACAATTGACCGGTTTGATCAGCTACGCTGAGTCCGGTATCCACTTCAGACGTTCCTTGTTCCATCGCACGAACGGCTTGTCTGATTTCAGCCTGGATCTCTTGGATCAGTACAGCAACCTGGCTCGTGGATTGTTCGGACTGCTCAGCAAGCTTACGGACTTCACCTGCTACAACTGCGAATCCTCGACCTTCTTCACCAACACGTGCTGCTTCAATAGATGCGTTGAGTGCAAGCAAGTTCGTCTGGCTGGAAATGCCTGAGATGATATTCAGAATATCGCCAATTTCCTGAGAGCGGCTCTCCAGAACCTGAATGGCCGAAGCAGTGTTTTTAACAGATTCCGTAATCAGATTCATCTGTTCGGATACCTGACGAACCACACTGTTTCCTTGTTGGGATCGACGTTCCATCTCATAGGCCTCGTCAGCTACACTCGCTGAACTGCTGGCAATAGTTTGAATGACGATAGCCATCTCGGACATCGCACGGGCACTATCCCGGGTTGCCTGTTCCTGTGCACGAATGTTGGATGTAATCTGAGTAACGTTGCTATTAATAGAATCAGCATTCTCGCTGTTTCTCTCCGAGACTTCATACAGTTCCTTAGCAGACTCGTTAACTTCTTGCGAAGTGATTTGCACTTTGACGATGGTATCGTTGATCTTGCGAACCATTGTATTGAACTTTTCGTTCACAATGCCCAGATCGTCTTTGCCTGTCGGAATTTTGACATTCAAATTACCCCGGCTTACGTCATCAATCCCTTTGATCAGGTGACGAATAGGGGAAAGCGTGTTTTTGACAACAAGATATTGGATAATCAGGAACAACAGCAGGAACGCTACCAGGATGATAATTCCGTTCTTGAGCAATTTGTTCAGTCCGGCAGGTACTGCTGATGCGTCTGCATCGACTGCAAAGTAAGAGTAAATCTTGCCGTTGCTATCCTTGATCGGGTAAGCAATGGTTGTCCAGGTTCCGAAATCATCGGAATAAAATGTGGTGAACGTTGGGCGATCGGTATTCACCATTTCTTTCAGTGCATTTGCCACAACGACTGGCTGTTCATACATGTCGCCGATATTTACATTTTCACTCTGGAAGGCTTCCTTCAGATTGGTTGGCATGGCAACAAGGGAAGTTAACCGTTGGTTATCTCCACCCAGCTCGACGCCAAAGATGTAGGCTTGTGCAATGTTAGGATAATATTGCTGCATTTCATCGAAATAGGCACGCAATTTGGTTTGGGTTTTTCCATCATAATTGGCTTCTGCAATAGCAGCCTGCACTTCGGTGGAATCAATGCCTTCTGCCCATTTTTTAGTAATTTGTTCTACCTGACCATGTAGTTGGTCTACGAGGATTGTTTTTTGAAAGTAATAGCTGCTGGCAATAAGTGCCACGCCGATGATAATAATGTTAGTAAATGAAAGCAACAGATTTTTGGAGAAAAAAGACATGCTTTTCCAACTTAATGATTTCACTAAAGTCCACTCCTGATCTTCTTTGAATTGATAATATGTTGGTGCCTTCATGTTGCAAATTAAGTCATTCCAGTATCCCCTCCAAAGGCATAATGTGCGACCATGGTCTTGGGTTCCTGGTCGCTATGTAGAGATATTTTTACCTAGATACCCATAGGTGTCTAATTATTAAAACACATCTATACTTAATATGTCGTATAAAATGTCGTCAAATTGAATAGTTTTGTTAAAACTTTTTTAATATTTTACGTACTTATGGACATATGAAAGTAAGAAGTAGGTATTTAGAACTGTTTATTTAAAATAATTCCCATTTTTTAGTTTCATTCTGTATTCTATAACATGGTGGGTTAAAAAACATCCTAAAACATTGAAAAAATAGTGAAAACGACAGAAAACGGACTTTCTTTTGCCACACAAATCAGATATCAGGGAGGAGAATCTAACCAAGAATGTACATAAGCAACATTATTGATACATGTGAAGCAGAGAAACAGGCCAAGTTTCCCAGTTGAACACGTCATGCACAGATATACATCGGAAGCGGTTTTATCTATAATAACTACAGTATGCATTTCTCAAATCATGAGCAGGCGGGGGTTTATAGATGAATCTTAAACAGATAGCAGCTGAGCGCGCGGCAGAGTATGTTCAAGATGGAATGAAGGTTGGATTGGGTACAGGGTCAACGGCGTATTACGCTATTTGTCGAATTGGTGAGCGAGTACGTGAAGGGTTGAACATTCAGGCTGTAGCTACTTCGGAAGCATCGGACAAGCTCGCCAAAGAGTGGGGAATTCCGATCGTTCCCTTTGATCAAATTGGACGTCTGGATCTGACCATTGATGGTGCAGATGAAGTAGATCCTGAGTTTAACCTGATCAAAGGTGGCGGCGGTGCGCTTTTACGTGAGAAAATTGTAGCTGCAAACAGCGACAAACTGATTATTGTGGCCGATGGTAGCAAAGCCGTACAAAAGCTGGGAAAATTCCCGTTGCCAGTTGAAGTGGTTCCGTTTGCTTCAGAGTGGACCTTCCAGGCGCTGGAGAAACTCGGGTGTCATCCAGAATGGCGTATGGATGGGGATCAACGTTACCTTACGGATAATGGCAACCTCATTGCAGATTGCCGCATGGAAGCCATAGAGCATGCTGCAGAGCTTAACATTCAGTTAAATATGCTCCCAGGTGTTGTCGATAATGGACTGTTTATTAAAATGGCGGACACCGTCATTCTTGCGAAGGATGATGGCAGCATCGATGAGCGTCATCGTTCATGAACGGAAAGTGAGGTCATTGCATAGATGAGGGAAAACCCGTTAGTGGATGGTGAGATTGTTCTTCGATGTGTGGAGAAAGAGGATCTGACTGAACTCTATGAATTGATCTACAGTGAAGACGTACCGGAATGGAAACAATGGGATGCGCCATATTATGCCCTTGAACATGAGAGCTACGAAGACTTCGAACGGAGCATGTTAAGAAGACTTGGAGCAACTCAGAACAATTCTGATCCGGACTCCATTCGAATTATTGAGCTGAATGGTCGAATCGTCGGTACAATCAGCTATTATTGGGAACATCGTCCATCCATGTGGCTGGAAATGGGAATAGTGTTATATCGATCAGCCCAATGGGGGCGCGGGATCGGCACGCGAGTACTTCAGATGTGGTCCAGTCACTTATTCGAGCAATTGCCCGTGGCCCGGGTTGGATTGACAACCTGGTCAGGCAATGAACGAATGATGCGTTCAGCTTCGAAGGCGGGACTGCAGGTGGAAGGACGTATGCGCAAATGCCGCATCGTGGATGGCAAACATTATGATTCAATTCGTATGGGAATGCTGCGCGAAGAGTGGGAGCAGATGAAATCTGCAGGCGCAGGTCGAAATGTAAACAACTGATGGAGGATTAAGAAATGCCGAACAACGAGGACAATCGGGAACTGTCTTTACAATTATTTGTGGTTCTCGCTCGCGCATACAATTCCGTTACATCCAGGTCCAACCGGGATATCCAGAGTCATGGACTGAATACAACAGAATTTGGCGTGCTTGATTTGTTATACCATAAAGGGCCGCAGGCGTTGCAAAAGATCGGTGAGAAAGTGTTAATGTCCAGCGGCAATATCACGTATGTGGTGGACAAGCTTCAGAACAAAAATCTGCTGATTCGTCGAGCATCCAAGGAAGATCGGCGTGTCATATACGCTGAATTGACGGAGGAAGGAAGACATTTGTTTACACAAATCTTTCCTCAGCACCACCAGGTGATCATTGATGCGGTGGATGGACTGGAACCTTCGGAAAAGGCAGATGCGATTCGTTTGTTAAAAAAGCTTGGACTCGCTGCAGAGGGGAAAACTGACTTGCGTTAATAACGCAGGTCAGTTTTTTTATATGAATGTATGCCATTCGTCGTTCATGTATAATGAATAGAGGGATTGTATTTGAACGGGGAAGATCGAAGCTGCTGAAGCTTTTGCAAACGATTGGATGAGTGAAGCCTTCGTATAAGCAGTATGGCATAATTCGCGATTAGGAGAGTGATCATGTGATGTCTAATGAACATGGCAAAATGAAATCATCGCACAGAACGATTGAATCGTTATCCAATCAGATGATTCACGGTAAGGAGAACCAGAAGCAGATTCGTACATCCCTTCCGATATCAATCTTGCTGGCAGACGATAACGTCATCAATCGGCAGGTTGTGCAGATGCAACTCAAAAAGCTGGGCATGACCGAAGTGCATACCGTCTCCAATGGGGAAGAGGCTAGTGAAGCTTTTCTCAGCAATAAATATAGTATGATCCTGATGGATAACATGATGCCTGTAATGGACGGACTGGAGGCGACACGCCATATCAGAGCTTTAGAACAGGATAAGAAGTGGCATCCCACTCCGATTATTGCGATGACAGGAAATGTGATGGATGGAGAGAAAGAGAAATGTTTTGAAGCCGGGATGGATGATTTTATTGGTAAACCCTTCACCCTTGAAGCTCTAAACAACGTAATCCAGAAGTGGCAACCATCATCCATGTCTGAAGAAATTACGAAACGATAAATAATATACATACATGTTTCACGTGGAAGATCGACTGAAAGAGAGGGAAATGTTCATGTTATTATACAGCCTTGCCGTTCTGGTCCTAATCGTTCTTGCCGTACTATGGTTAGGTGGACTTTACTTCTTCAAAACCGCCATTCGGCGTGCTCCAAAATCATTTTTAGTTGATAATCCGAATCTGATGCCCGAACCGGATAACGAAATAATCAGCAGTGCGTCTGACTTAACGTGGCTTGATACGCAGCCAACCGAAGATATATATATTGAATCACATGATGGATTAAAGCTGCATGGAACATGGCTTCCTTCCCACTACGGATCGCAGCGACCAACGGTTATCCTGGCCCATGGCTATTCGGGAAAAGGCAGAGAAATGGCGGGTTTTGCCCGCTTTTATGCTGAAAAACGGGGCTACAATGTGTTGATGCCGGATGATCGGGGTCATGGCCAAAGTGAGGGCAATATCATCGGATTCGGCTGGCTGGACCGCAAAGATTATGTTCAATGGATTCATTGGGTTCTGGGCAAGGTTGGTACGGAGACGGAGATCATTTTGCATGGAATTTCGATGGGAGGCGCTACAGTATTGATGACAGGTGGTGAAGCTCTCCCTGATCAGGTAAAGGCCATCGTATCGGATTGTGCGTATACCTCCGTCAAGGAGGAGCTGACCTTCCAGCTCAAGCAGCTATACAAGCTGCCCGCATTTCCGTTTATTCCCGTTACAAGTTTCATTTCCAAATGGAAGGCAGGCTACTTTTTTGGGGAAGCATCGGCACTAAATCAACTCCCCAAAGTTCAAGTTCCGGTTCTTTTTATTCATGGTGAGGCAGATGCGTTTGTACCGACGGAAATGGTCTATAGACTATATGAAGCTTGTCCGACAGAAAAGGAACTGTTGACTATTCCCCGTGCGGGTCATGGAACAGCGTTTCAAGTGGATCGAACCCGATACGAGCAGGTACTTGAATCCTTTTTGACAAAGAACCAGCAGCATTCTTCTGATTCCAATTAAGCATCCTGGGTATTAAGTAGAAGATGTCCTTAAGGGGAGGTGCGAGATGCCATATACACCTAGAGTTTGTTCATATTGTCATGAAAAAATGGCAGAGGATGAGTTCAAATGCAAATCTTGCGGCAATCTGGTTACTACCAAAACGGTTCAGCCTGAACAACCGTACATGATTGAAAATGATGAATTTATATTGGATCGATATTCAATTGTGTTACTTGTTCTGATGACACTGTTTCTTCCTCCCGTAGCCATGACCATTGGCGGCCTGATGTTATTTAATGACAATACGTATAAGCAGGATACAGGTAAATTGCTCGTCACCGGGGCATTTGTAGTGATGGTTATTCTCACCGTTATTCTGTTTGCAGGTTCGGGGACATTGACGATTAACATCTAAGCTATGGAGGTGCTTGTATGGCAAATGAACAATTTGAGGCTGCACGGAAAGCAGAGGCAGGTTACCATTCTAACTTCTATCAGAATAATGAATTATTCGCGTCCGGTACCTGGATGGCGAGACCCATGCCGATGGTTATGGATATGCTTGAGCGTTTGCTTACCCATAAGACAGAGCTGCGTGTTCTCGATTTGGGATGTGGTGTAGGCAGACATACGATACCCATTGCGCAGCGTCTTGGGCAAACAAATAGTGAAGTTATCGGGGTGGATTTGCTGGATGAGGCTGTAGATGGACTTCGCAAATATGCGAAAGAATATCAGGTTGATCATATCGTGCAAGTAGAGAAGGCGGATGTTGAGCATTACGCTGTCAAGCCGGATCATTTTGATTATATTGCTGCTTGCTCTTGCCTGGAACATGTTTCAAATAAACAAGCCTTAGTGGAGGCTATTGAACGTTTGCAAGTGGGAACTCGTACAGGCGGCATTCATTGTATCACGATGAGTACGAGTGTAGAGGAAAAGGAAATCAACACAGGCCGGGAGATTGAGCCGTTGATTGAATTGAATCTGCCCACAGCTGAGGCTATAGCATTACTGGAGAAGGCTTATGCTAATTGGAACATTCTGCTTCAGGAACATGTAACACAGACGATCGAAGAGGAAAAATATGATGAACCGACACAGTTCCGTTGTGAACTGCTTCGTTTCGCTGCACAGAAGCAATAGCAGCCTGCCGGGATCGCGTAGTAAGGTCCCGGTAGTTCGTATTACTCGGCAGCTTAATAGGAACATCACGAGAAGCATCATGGGATAGGGGACATCATCACACCAGAACATGGGGGATCAGAATGAGTACATATGTGATTGGCATGGATGGCGGGGGAAGTCATACACGTGTGGCATTGGCCGATGAGAACGGAAAGGTTTTGTCTTATGTGCAAAAAGGTGGTTGCAACCGCTATCATGATGCCAATGCAGAGCAGAATGTATTGGAGGGCATCGCTGAAACTATTCGCGGAGCTGGGCTAGCAGTGGATCAGATTGCTTCCATTCAGGCGGGGATGGCAGGCCTGGATCAGCCAGAAGATACAGTCTGGGCTGAAGCTTTACTCGCTCGAACCGGGATATTAGGCAGAATCAGCGCAGTAAATGACACGCATATTGCACATACGGCAGCCTTTGGCGGTGAGCCAGGCATCGTAGCTATTGGGGGCACGGGCTCTCTGATTCTCGGTAAAACGGAACAAGGGAACTGGCTCCGCAATGACCAGTTCGGCCACTATGCGCCAACAGCAGCTCGTTTTTTGGCTTATGACGCGGTGCATTCCATCCTTGCGGGACGTTATGGTCCGCAGGACCAACCCTGGATCGAACAGATATTAGCCTATTGGAATGTAACTTCGATTCAGGAGCTTGCTGCACTAGGCGTATCAGGTTTTGCTGAAAATAGACAGGCCATCAATCGGATATTTGGTCAAATGGCTCCTTTGGTTACCGAAGCAGCAGCCGAAAATATTCCCCTTGCGGTCAGAGTATGCGATTCAGCAGCGGATACGGTCGTTGTGGGTATTCTCATGCTTGCATCGTGTTTTAAAGATCAGCAGGTGCGCATGACGCTTACAGGAAGTTGTCTGAGTACACCTTATATGGTGGAGGCCGTTCGAAAGGGGCTGAATGCAGCCTATAAACCGGGTGGACAACAGATTCATTACATTACCAGCCATGTGCCAGCAGTCGGAGGTGCGCTGCTGGATGCATATCATTTGGCAGGAATTCAGGTGCCTGAAGGTATCACGTCTGATCTCCAATCGGAGCTGAAACGGCATACGACTTGAACTTTTAAAGGCTAACGACTACAATACGATAACGGAATCAAGCAAGTTATAGGAGGAATCAGGGTGTTAATTCAATTGAAATCACGCATACAGGAGCCGGAAGTGCAGGAGCTGTTGTCCTACTCGGTCTTTCCCGACCCGGATCACCTGAATCGTGCGTTACAACAGTATGTTAATAAGGACGAGCTGCATTTGGACGGTTATGAAGACGAAGGCCAGCTGATCGGTCTGATTGGATATGAAAGTACAGGAACGAGTGAGATCACTATTCATCACATCGCTGTCCTGCCTGAGAACCGTTTTAAAAATTATGGTCGTGGCATGATTTCACAGGTGCTGGCCAAATATAACCCCGACAGACTGATCGCTGAGACCGATGTGGAAGCGGTAGAGTTTTATCGAAATACGGGATTCGTAGTGTACAGCCTGGGTGAGCTGTATCCGGGTGTGGAGCGATTCCGCTGTGTATTAGAGAAGGACGAGGAGCAAGACGAAGACAAGTAACTGTCTACTACTGTGTAACGTAAAGAGAGCATAATCATAACAGGATGTTGGATTTGGCGAAGCAGCTGAGTCGGACGTCCTGTTTTTTTGTCGTTTGTTTGAAAAAATAGGAAAAACGTATTGCTTTGCAATATAGTTTCATTATAGAATAGTTTCATTGAAGAATAGTTCTATGAGTGAACTATAAGGGAAGGAGAATGAAGAATGAACACACCGGATGCTAGAAGTTTGGTTAACCGCTATTTGGATGCTTCTTTCCTAGTAACCAAACGGTTTGATACCCAGATACGTGAGCGCTTGGGGCAAACCATTACCACAGATCAGTTCTGTGCACTTCGTATGATTGAGGAGAAACCGTTATGTACGCCTTCTGATCTGGCAGAGCTTTTGTGTGTAGGCAAGAGCAGTATCACTGCTCTGGTCAACAAGCTGGTGGATCGGGATCTGGTCCATCGGGCCGGGGATGAGCGCGACCGCAGAGTTGTTTATTTGACCCTGACGGACACTGGACGTGAAGTATACAGGGAAACGGAACAGGAAATACAGCAGCTTCTGGAGCCGTATTTGGTCCATTTCAAACCGGAAGAGGTTCAGAATTTCATTGAATCTTTTGAGAAGCTCGCAGCTTTGCTAACGCATGAAGGAGGACAGGAGAACGAATGAGAACGATTTTGAAAGCGCGATGGTGGTTGATGGGGCTATGGGTCATTGTGGCCGCCGTATTAATGTTCACCGCCCCTAACATGAGTGAATTGATTCGGGAAAAGGGACAATTTTCGGTTCCTGAAGGACACTCTTCCACCCAGGCAGCGGCGATTCTGGAAGAAGCCGCTGCACAAAAGGGTGAGCAGCAGGGCAGCCAGTTGGCTCTTGTATTTTATAATCCGGATGGTTTGGGTGCCGAGGGTAAAGAAGAGGCAGAACAGGCCGTTAAGAAACTAGAGGCCGAAAAAGAGAAACTGGGCATTCTGTCCATACTGGAACCGTTCTCTCAACCAGAATTATCAGACAAAATGATCTCTGCCGATGGCAAGACGATCTTAACGTCGCTTTCTATTGATCAGGGAGATCGTACAGTCAAGGAAATGCGCGAAGATCTCAATGAAGCTTTGTCATCGGTCAATGTGGAGCATTACATAACCGGTAAAGGCTTAATTGATGAGGATACGGTGGAAAGCTCCCAAGAAGGACTCAAAAAATCGGAGTACATTACCGTAGTATTTATTTTGCTCATCCTATTCCTTGTATTCCGCTCTTTTGTCGCTCCATTTGTTCCACTGCTTACGGTGGGGATCAGCTATATTGTTTCACAGCAGATTGTCGCGTTCCTTGTGGACGGTCTAGACTTCCCTATTTCGACATTTACGCAGATCTTTATGGTGGCGGTCATGTTCGGGATCGGTACGGACTATTGCATCCTGTTGATTAGCCGGTTCAAGGAAGAATTGGCTCATCATGAAAATACGTGGGATGCCATTATTGCTACGTACCGCACAGCAGGCAAAACGGTATTCTTCTCCGCACTCGCCGTGCTGGTTGGATTCATTGCCATTGGTTTTGCACAGTTTATGTTGTATCGTTCCGCGGTAGCGGTTGCTGTCGGTATTGCCGTGATGATGCTGGCATTAGTCACGATTGTTCCATTTTTCATGGCAGTGCTGGGCAAAAGACTGTTCTGGCCTTCCAAGGGTTCACTGGAACATGCCGAGAGCAAGATTTATGGTGCAGCCGGTCGTTTCTCCCTAAAACGTCCATGGGCAGCCCTGCTCATCGTTGCAGCGGTTTGTGTGCCATTATTGGCAACTTACGATGGCAAGCTGTCGTTTAACAGTCTCGATGAGATTGGTGAGAAATATGATTCGGTCAAAGCATTCAATATCATTTCCGACAGCTTCGGTCCGGGTGAATCCTTGCCGGGTCAGGTCGTTATCCAGAATGATGAAGCCATGGATAATGCCAAATATATGGCGCTCGCCGAAAAGATCAGCCGGGAAGTGGAGAAGGTGCCAGGGATCTCTGGTGTCCGCAGTATGACACGTCCAACCGGTGATGAGATCAAAGATTTTGAAGTGACACAACAAGTAGGGACATTGTCTGATGGTTTGGGCGAAGGCAAATCGGGTCTGGATAAAATCCGTGATGGTCTGAGCGCAGCCAGCAGTCAGTTAAGCAAAAATGAACCACAACTTAAAGAAGCTGCGGATGGGGCTGGAGAACTGACCAAAGGTACTTCCCAACTGCAGTCTGGTATTACACAGTTGTCGGAAGGACTTCAGCAGATTGAAAAAGGCATTCGTGACGGCTCCTCGGGCGCCGGTGATCTAAAAGCAGGTCTGCAGAAAGCCAAAACGAGTGCAGATCAACTTGCACAGGCCAACAATCAGCTGCTTCAAGCCTATCGTCAGGCAGGAGCAGGTGTCGCAGCGCTGGGTGATGGTGTAGGTGAACTGCAACAACAACTCAAAGGTGTATCTACAGCGTTGACCAGCTTGAATGAATCGTTCACAGCGCTTGAAGAGCGCTATCCTGATTTGCTGCAAGACGCCGATTATCAGCGGGTCAAAGGCACCCTTGGTGAAACAGGTACCGGCACAGCACAGCTCGCTCAAGGTTTGGGTCAAATTCAAACCAAGCTGGGCGAAGCCGCGGCTGGAATCAATCAGGCTAACAAAGGCTATGCCTCCGCAGCTTCCGGACAGAAGGCACTTGCCGATGGTCTGGGTCAGATTGTGACGGGAATCAGTCAGTTGCAATCTGGTCTCAAACAGGCCGCTGACGGTCAAGGTAAAGTGATTAGTGAAATTCCTTCCATCCAGAACGGACTTGGTCAGCTTCAGGGTGGTCAGGAGAAAATTCAGCAAGGCTTCTCGGATCTGAGTGGTCAACTGACTCAATTGACAGATGGTCTTAATCAGAGTGTAGATGGAATCGAACAGGTTTCAGGTGGACTCGATTCAGCACAGGACTACCTGACACAATTGCAAAACTCACCTGATTCCGATCTGGCAGGCTGGTATGTTCCTGAAGAAGCACTGAATAGTAAGGACTTCACACAGGTATTCGATACGTATCTGTCCAAAGATCGGAAAACGATGACGATTGACGTTATTTTTGCCGAGAATCCATATGGAACTGAAGCGATTGATCGTGTTCCGGATATCGAAGCTGCTGTACATCGTGCTGTACAGGGAAGTGCGCTTGAAAAAGCGGATATTGCCATTGGCGGGGTAACCAGTACATTTGCAGATCTGCAGGAAGTCTCCAACAATGACTACACACGCACAGTTATGCTGATGCTTGCAGGAACGTTTATCATTCTGGTCCTGCTGCTCCGTTCGGTTATTATGCCGCTGTATCTGATTGTCTCGTTGTTGCTGGCTTATTTCACATCCATGGCCCTGACTGAAGCGATCTTTGTGAATATACTTGGGTTCGCGGGCATCAGTTGGGTTACGCCGTTCTTCGGCTTTGTCATGCTTATTGCACTGGGAGTGGATTACAGCATCTTCCTGATGGACCGGTTCAATGAGAACAAAGGTATGAGAGTACAGGATGCCATGTTGTATGCCATGAAAAACATGGGTACGGTCATCCTGTCTGCAGCCGTCATTCTGAGTGGTACCTTTGCCGCAATGTATCCATCGGGAGTTCTTTCGATGATGCAGATTGCGACGGTTGTACTCAGCGGACTGATCTTGTATTCTCTGTTGTTCCTGCCATTCTTCGTTCCTGTAATGGTGAAAATGTTTGGCCGTGCCAACTGGTGGCCATTCCCGAATAAGGAACAGGCAGATTCCGTTGATTCGGATCGTAACATAGGCATGTAATTAAATGATATATGAACAGCCCCGCTGGATTCCCGGCGGGGCTTTCTGTATGGTTTTGAACAATCCTTTATGAAACGGACAAATAAATGTGTATGCCTACGGACACCATCCCGCGCCTTGTCTCCGTTCCTCTCATACGATATATAGGAATTGTATATGGAGTAGTTTATAACACAGCAGAGAGGGGCGGCGGGATGGTATATCGATATGTGGCTATAGGAGATTCATTAACGGTAGGTACAGGAGCGCTGCTGGGCACCGGCTTTGTTCCTTTATATCGGAGAATGGCAGAAACGAATGTGCGTACGTTTGTATCCATGGATAATTTGGGAGTGAATGGACTTACGTCAGGGGAAATGCTGCAGATGATATCCAACAATCCAAGAGTGCGGCAATCGCTGCGTGAGGCGGATATTATTACGTTGTCGATTGGTGGGAACGATCTGATTCGTACATTCAAAGCGAGCGGCGGGATCCCGAATGCAAGTAAGATGACACAGGTGCTTGGGGATACTCGCAGTAACGTGTCCCAGATTATGAGGCATATCCGGCAGTTGAAAGGAAACAGTGTATATATGGTCCGTACGATTGGGTTGTACAACCCGTATCCGCAAGCGGCTGAAGCTGCATATTGGGTGCGGCAGTATAATTCCTTTCTGAATAGTGCAGGATCGGGGAACTATGCCTGTGCTCAGGTCTATGACCGGTTTGAAGGGCGTGAACGTGAACTGTTATTTTGGGACAGGGTTCATCCAAATGCAAAAGGATATCGCGTGATTGCAGAACAGTTGAATCGTACAGGATACTATCCATTTGCCTGATCAGCAGGCAGTGAAGCTTAGAATGACTATTACCTCGAAGCTGACTAGACCGAAAGAAATACTTCCGTTAAGATGAGGACATATAGAGGTTGTATTACGTGAGATAAAGGAGTTATTTTTGGTGCACATCATCGATTCAGGTTCCCTAAACGATTCAGAACAGCAGCTCATATCCACCGTTTTATCCTCATATGGCTTCACGTCCAACTGGAAAGCTCAGCGTGGAAAGGGAGGCATGAACAACTCTACCTTCATGGTAGAGATGGGCCAAGAATGTTACGTGCTGAGGCAATATGAAACGCATAATGATCAAATGAAAATTGCTTTTGAACACGAGGTGCTGTCTGCCTTGTCACGTTCAGAGTTTGAGCTTGATGTGCCTTCGCCCGTTAGCCTTCCTGATGATAAGCATGCAACATTTCTTGCTGTGCAGGATCGTTCCTCGGGCCGAAGCAAAATCGTGACGTTGTTCCATTATCGTGAGGGCCATAATCCCGTGTGGAATACACCCGATCAGCTCAGTGGGCTGGGCAGGGCGGCTGGCATGCTGTCTTCCGTTATGGCGCACCTTCCCATATCCCTGGCTCCCGTTTATCCACCCTATTATCAGATTCAGGAGGCTTACCCGCTCTGTTCACCGGAGAAATTGTTACAACTATGCACCTCACCCCCGGATACGCTGATGGCATGTGCGGATGACTTGCAGAAGCTGAAGGTTGTATTGCCAGACTTATTCAATACGCTGCGAGGTATGGAGCTTTTACCACATCAATTGGTCCATGGGGATTTGAATGCATCCAATGTATTGGCAGACTCTCAGGATATCATATGTGCTATTTTGGATTTTGAATTTGCCACATGGGATCTGCGGGTAATGGAGCTTGCTGTGCCCATGTCTGACCTTCTGACGATGGACAAGGAGCAGGCATGGATGTGGGAGGCTTTGGAGGGACTGATTCAGGGATTCAGGCAACAGGTCAACCTGGAACCAGAGGAGCTGAGCGTGATTCCAGCGCTTATTTTGCTTCGAAGTCTGGATGTGGTGATGCATTTTATCAGTCGATTGTTCGAAGGTACAGATGAGCCTGAAGTGGCTGTGCAGCAAATCAGGAAGCTGAGAGAACGGATAGACTGGATGAAAGGTAATGAGGAACGACTGCGTGAGCTGCTGACCTAGCTCTGCAACAGGGGATGTATGACAAAAGTGCACTGATTTCTGCCTTGAGGCAATTATCAGTGCACTTTTTATTTGGTGAAATTTTTATCACGAATGAATGGAATGGATGCGTACATTTCAAATTCATGACGTCGAATCCAATGCTCAATCTAACGTAATCAACAGCTTTACAGTCCACGCTTGCGGAACCAGCTGCGAACAGCCCAGCGACGTTCTTGGCGCTTCTTATATTTTGGCAGGGAGCGATACACGTTCAGTGATTGCTCGTAGGCTTGTTTTGCATCTGCAGTACGTCCAAGGGAGCGGTACACCGAGCCGAGCAGATAATATGCTTCACTGGATGAAGAATGAATCTCCTGGAATTGCTGAACGTATGCCAGCGCTTTGTCCCGGTGAGTATCCTTGAAAGCACCTGCGAGTGTTAGATAAGGGCGGCCATATTTCACTCTTGGATTAATATCCAGTGCCTGCAAAATATGACGCTCCCCTTCTTCCGTTTGGCCCAGATGAAGTTCAGTTGTGCCCAGCGCCTCCCAATATTCGGCTGATTGCTCGTAAGGACGTTCCAGTTCCAGCAGCAAGGCATGAGCTTCGCTATAACGTTTGCGTTCAATTAACAGACGGGCCAGATCCAGCTTGGAAGAGACTTCATTCGGACTCATGGCAAGCTGCTGCCGGAGCCTTGAGATGTTACGCATACGCTTAAGTGGCTTCATGAAGCTTGGCATCACCCCAACATACCGACGATCTAGGAAATACAGAATGATGAGGAAAATAAGAACCGCCAAAAATGGATTGCCTACAATCCGCCACAGCAGGCCAAAGATTAGAAATTTAATCAGCACGACAAAGTCAACTCCAATTATGATGTAATCGCATTTCGAACACTTAAAATATATTTGGATTGGTCCAGCGGGTTAACTCCTCTGCGTTTCCGCGTATGGGTCTGATCCGAAGGACAATCCTGGTACCCGGCAAAAGAAGTCGTGAGCACCCCGCGTCCGCTCGTCTCTGAGCGGAGCTTCACCGGATAATCCATGGAGCTTGCCAGAGGCATACGTCCTTCAACGATGCATCGACCGCCTCCGATGATCGGCGCTTCAAAGGTTGCTCGCATATGTACCAGATCACTGAGCGCTTTACCGCCGTGCTCCTCGGGGACCGTTAACCGGAAATTCAGAATGGGTTCCAGCAGGGTCGTGCCTATGCTTGCCAACCCGTCCATAATCCCCATCGGCGTGGCTACCACAAAATCCAGTGGATGGGTATGCCAGACATGATGCTCACCTTCGATTAGCGTAATGCGCAGGTCGGTAACCTCCCACCCCAATAACCCCTGAGATAGCGCTTCGGGAATGCGGCGCTCCACTTCATTCTGATAACGAAGCAGAAGATGATCCGTCCGGACGGTGGATGAGTAGATCAGACCGCTACCACGTGGCAAAGGCTCAATGCTGAATCGAAGAATGGCCCAGCAAGGCTTGGGCATCGTATACGCGATGAATCCTTCCCCTGAAGAACGAGGAGTTTCCTTATAGATGACGGACGGCGGGTCAAATACGACATCCAGTCCGAAACGACTCATCAGCAGGCTGGACAGAATTTCAAGCTGGATGGTTCCCATGACTTTAAGATGCAGTTCCCGTTCTTCAGGCAACCATTGCAAATCGAGCAGGGGATCTTCATCCGTCAGCTCTTGCAGTGCCGCTACAAGGTCAGGATAACGAGCCGTGTCTTTACCATGTACCTGCACGGTCAACAAGGGAACAGCCAGCTGGGGTACAGGAGGCACACCTTCGGGGCTGCCAATAATATCACCAACATGGGTTTCGCTTAGTCCGTACAGTGCGGCGATCTGTCCAGCATGAACAGCACCGGTATCCGTCCATTTCCGGCCATCCATTCGGCGAATCTGTGTCACTTTCTCTTCCAGCTCCCGAGTGGAGTTATAGATCGTATCCCGATTATGCACGCTGCCACCATACATGCGAACATAGGCTGTACGGCCCATCGTTTTATCCCGTTCAATTTTGAATACAACCCCGGATACTGAAGGTTCTTGAGGCTGCGCAGGTGCAGGAAGAAATTCGATGATGGCATCCAGCAGCTCCGTTACGCCGATCCCTTTGCCAGAAGCACCATAACAAATGGGGAACACTTCGCCCTGATGCACCTTTTTGCGAAATGCTTCATCTAGCTGGTCAGCAGGCAGCGTTTCACCATTAATGTAGGCTTCCATCAGATCTTCGTCCAGTTCGGCAAGTAATTCAAAAAGGCCAGGGATAGATGAAGAAGAACCCTTCACTTGCGTTTGGCTCTCATTCCATAAGGAGTCAATGCCCTCAAATACATCTTCATTCATACGAAAGGATTGGACCTCGCATACGAAAGGAGATAGGCTGGAGCGGATCTGATCAATAACCGTCTCAGCAGAGGCACCAACCCGATCCATTTTGTTCATATAAATTAGGGTAGGAATTCCAAGCGAGCGGAGAGCATGCCAGATGGTCTCGCTTTGGGATTGAACCCCTTCCACGGCGGATACAATCAGAACGGCTCCATCCATAACACGCAGGGCTCGCTCTACCTCAGAGCTGAAATCGATATGTCCCGGCGTATCAATCAGATCAATAATCGTATCTTTCCAGATCAAAGAGGTCATAGCCGCCTGCACGGAAATGCCTCGTTCCTTTTCAATATCCAGAGAGTCTGTGGCCGTAGTTCCGTCATCTACGCGACCTGGACTACGTACGACACCGCTTTGAAATAACATATGTTCTGTCGTTGTTGTTTTCCCTGCATCGACGTGTGCGAAGATGCCGATATTTCTGCGATTCAATTCGTTTAACATGGGATGTAAGGCTCCTCTGGCAGCAGAAACGCATCGTTTCCGACATTGTAATTCAGTATTATAACATACCACACGAATAGTATGGAAGAATATGTTACACACAGACAAATCTCTACATTTCAGGATGTTGTGACAATCACGTTTGATTCTGATTCTTCATGGTTTTACGGTAGGCAGCGGGTGTGGTACCCGTCAGTTTCTTGAATTGTCGATAAAAATGGGGCAGGCTCTCAAAGCCGCAGGCATCGGCAACAACGGCCATCGTCTCATCACTTCGAAGCAGGTGCTCTTTCGCCATAATGATCCGGCGGGCCAATGTATAGTCAGTTAGCGTCATGCCGGTATATCTTTTAAACGCACGGCTGAAGTGCGCCGAGGATACGGCTGCCTGCCGTGCCAGTTCCGGCAAGGAAAGGCCGCTGCGCAGCTCCTCATCCATATGAGACAGCGTAGAGGAGAGCCAGCTTGGTCCAGGAACACTTCTGGCAGGAATTGCAGGACCAACTGCCTCCAATCGCTCCAGATAAATAAGTAAGAGCTGCAACCGCAGCAGAGCGGCGTGGGCACTCAGGTGATGTTCTAACTGGAATTCTGTATGAATGTCGTCAATTAATGCAGCCACTTGGGCTTGCTCCTTGGCTTCTAGATGCCTCTTGTACACTTTGCGTTTACGGCAGCGTTCAAATAGAGAGAGCATGGCTGACGCACTCCCTCCCGCTGTGGAGGCCAGTAATCCTGGACTGAAGAACAAGGCCGACGAGGTCACCGGATTCCCGGCATCCGGCAATGCGCGATGTACCGTGCTGCCAGGAATGATGAACAAATCACCCTCCTGCATGTCTTCAAGACCGGTATCAATGAAAATGGTACCCTGACCGCGATATACATAAATAATTTCATGCCAGTCATGAAGATGATCCGGCAACTCGTTCTGGGGGGACTTGGTATCTGCATACACCAGACGAAAGGGAATCCCCGATTCCGCCTGAATGGTTGTACGAACGGGCGAACGTTCCATTCGATCTCCTTTCAAAACAGTGCTTACAAAAAAAGGGTTACATCTGATCATGAAAGAGTACATTTACCGCAATATAAGCAATTAAATTTCCTTTTATTGATGATACAATGAATTTAAAGCGTTTTCAATGGGGGTGTAGGCGGCTGTGTACCGTGCAGCGGGACATCTGATATTGACAAATAAAACAATGAGGTGAGTGTTCATGTCGGCGAGCACGAAAAGACCAAGGCTAAAGCTAAATCTGCTTGGAAGTGATAGCCAGCGCAAGTGCAAAGAAGTGATGGAACGTCCCGTGAAGGTACTACAGATTGGGGAAGGCAACTTTCTGCGTGGGTTTGCAGACTGGATGCTTCATGAGAGTGCCAGACAAGGCAAATTCCATGGCAGTGTTGCTGTGACCCAGCCCCGGCCTGGGGGAAAGGCAAAGCTGGAACAAATTCGTGATCAGGACGGATTATATACGATGATTACCCGGGGGCTGTCACAGGGAAAAGCAGTGGAACGTACGGAAATGATCTCGATTTTTTCACACTGTATTAATCCGTACGAAGAATGGCAGGATTTTCTGAAACTAGCGGAATTGCCTTCCCTGGAGTTTGTCATCTCCAATACAACCGAATCGGGATTGAAATATACGCATTCAGAGTACACGCAGGGTGAACCTGTACAATCATTTCCGGGTAAGCTGACGGTCTTCTTGCATCAACGTTATCTGCGCTTTGATGGGGATCCATCCCGAGGATTGATTCACCTGCCGTGTGAGTTGCTTGAGGGCAACGGGGATGTACTGCGCAGTTGTGTGCTGCAGCATAGTGAAGATTTCGGTTATTCTGAAGGCTTCCGTTCATGGATTGAGAACCATAACTTGTTCCTGAACAATCTGGTTGACCGGATTGTCACGGGTGCACCGACTACGGAAGAAGCTGATTCCCTGACCAATCGCTGGGGATACGAGGATCAACTGGTCAATACGGCAGAGCCATATCATTTCTGGGCCATCCAGGCAGATGAAGCACTGGACAAGAAACTCCCCCTGAAACAGGCGGGACTCAACGTACATTGGGTGAAGGATTTGAAACCTTTTCAGCTGCGCAAGGTTCGTATTTTGAATGGTGCTCATACCCTCATGTCTTCGCTCGGCATTCTGCAAGGCAAGGAACATGTGAGAGAGACGATGGAAGACCCGCAGTTTGGCTCATGGATCAGAGAAGCGGTACATCAGGAGATCGTGCCTGCACTGGATATGCCGGATCATCATCTGGATCAGTACGCAGGGGAAGTGTTTGAACGTTTCCTCAATCCATATATTAATCACAAGCTGCAGGATATTGCATTAAATACAGTAGGAAAGTTCAAAGTCCGTGTGCTGCCTACACTTTTGGCCTATGAGCAAAATCAGGGAACCTGGCCGGCTCGGCTCGTGAAAGGATTTGCGGGATTATTGTGTCTGTATCGTCCAGTGAACACGCCGGATGGTTATATGGCACAGCGATTGAACGGTGAGTCTGTCCTACTTCGGGATGATGCGGATGTACTGGCTGCACTCGCCAAACATTGGGATCGTTATGATCCTCTGAAGAGGGATACGCAGCAATTAGACCAGAGTGTCGCTGCTGTATTGTCTGATGTATCGATCTGGGGAGAGAATCTGGATGATCGACAGGGGCTTCGCGAAGCACTCGTTCACGAAATTGGTTTGCTGGAAGGTGAGAGTTAATGAACACAACACGTACAGTCAATGACTGGATTGCGATTCAACCGCAGGATGATGTCATTATAGCTCTTCGGGATTATGTAAAAGGGGAAAATATTACCCTGCCAGACAGCACTACTTTTACATTAAGGGAAGATGTGCCCAAAGGTCATAAAATTGCTGTGCATACCCTCGCACCGGGCGAGGATGTGATGAAATATGGTTTTTCCATTGGGATAGCCAAGGAACAGATCGAACAGGGGAGCTGGATTCACAGTCACAATCTGAAAACAGGACTTCACGGTTTACTTGAATACCATTATCAGCCGGGACCATCTGTCCAGACGGACATGCCTCCGGAACATCTGCGTTCATTTGATGGGTATCTGCGTCCTAACGGTGAAGCAGGTATCCGTAATGAAATCTGGATTGTAAATACGGTCGGCTGCATTAATAAAGTGTGTGAGGCTTTGGCTCGGATGGGCCAATCTCAGTTCGGCAGCAGGGTGGATGGCGTATATCATTTCCCACACCCGTTCGGCTGCTCGCAGCTTGGAGATGACCTGAAATATACGCAGCAGGTATTGGCTTCCCTGGTGGAACACCCAAATGCTGGCGGCGTGCTGGTCATTGGTCTGGGTTGCGAAAATAATCAGGTAGACCAGTTCCGCGAATGTATCGCACCGGAATATCAGGGGAAAGTCCGTTTTCTCAAAGCGCAGGAAACAGATGACGAACTTGAGGAAGGACTGCGTCTGATGGAAGAGCTCGTGGAGCTCGTCGAACACGAACAGCGTCAGCCGCTACCTTTGAGCAAGCTCAAAATTGGATTGAAGTGCGGCGGTTCGGACGGTCTGTCCGGGATTACGGCGAACCCGCTCGTTGGCTCCGTTGCGGATATGCTGGTTGCTGCCGGAGGTACGGCTATATTGACCGAAGTTCCCGAGATGTTTGGTGCAGAGACCATTCTGATGAATCGGGCGGCCAATGAGCAGGTATTTGATGATTTGGTAGACTTGGTGAACGGCTTCAAGCAATACTTTGTGAACCACGGTCAGAATATATATGAAAATCCCTCACCAGGGAACAAAGCAGGTGGAATTACCACGCTGGAAGAAAAGTCTTTGGGATGTACGCAAAAGGGAGGGCGTTCTTCCGTAGTTGATGTGCTCCGTTATGGCAAACGTGTCACTCAAACCGGCCTGAACATCGTGGAGGCTCCGGGGAATGATCTCGTGTCTGTTACGGCACTGTCAGCTGCGGGTGCGCACATTGTTCTTTTCACGACAGGTCGCGGAACGCCGTTTGGAGGCCCGGTACCTACTGTCAAAATTGCAACCCAATCTGACCTCGCAAATCGGAAAAAGCACTGGATCGATTTTAACGCAGGCCAACTGCTGGAAGGTAAGACGATGAAGGACGTGAAGGTGCAGCTGTTCAGTCAACTGATCGATATTGCTTCAGGACGGGCGCATACGCTCAGCGAGCAGCATGGATTTCGGGAAATTGCGATATTCAAGGATGGAGTTATCCTGTAATTGTATTCGTTCGTTGCTTTATATCTGTTGTATGTATGGTAAAGGTATATACAGCAAATCCCGGTGGCCCTCTTCGGCTTCCGGGATTTGTTGTTTACAAGTATTTCAATCATTTTATCGCAAAAGATTTTTTGATTTTGGTCAGTGCGGCAGCAGAAGCGTGTTTCTCCAATTGCTGTACCAGGAGTTCGCTCGCATCTGCAACGCTGCCCTCAAACGGTTCAATACCTTGACGCTTCATCCAGCAGCCTGAGGTCTCATAAGCAGAGCTGTTCCAAGCGACCTTGCCTTCAGCGAGGCCTTCTTTTTCTTTGGTGCCGCAGATGACAATGGCGCTAATGCCTTGAAGGTCCAGAAGCCCCTGGTCAAATGCTTTTTTGTCCTCTTTGGCTCCAAAACCTGCTTGTGAACGCAACGTCCGTCCATCAATCCCCTCATGCTTCTCGATTATCTCATACAGTTTGAATGCTTCTCGAGAGAGCAAACCCGCGTCATATTGTTCTTCCATGACTCTGGAGTCCGCTAGCAGACGGTGCACCCATGGGAAATATTCGCGTGAGACAAGAATAGCTTTCTTTTTGAGAAATTTGCCATAGGCAGCGATCCCTTCCTCAGCCAGACGTGAACGCCACAACCAGGGATCAAGCGCGTTATCCTTGTGCCAGTTTTCTTTAGGCGTTATGGAGGACAGTGAAGGGTATTCAGGAAATAAAGGGGCGAGTGGGAGCAGTCCCACAGCCTCTATTCGCTGCACAGCTTCTTCGTAAGTTATGATCGATTCATGCTCATTCATCATGATTTTGGCAAGCTCCTTTTTAGCGTGTGCTACAACGATTATTGTTGGAGGTAAGATACATCTGGAATACTTCCTCGGCATGTTTGCGAATCTCGCAGCGAAGGTTCTCGGGTTCAAGTACTTCTGCTTCACTTCCAAGTCGATAAAAGAATCGTACGGCCCAAGCCCACTCACCGGGAGGGCAGAGAAAGGACAGTTCCCATACATCCGGAGCAATCTCGGTCATCCGTTCGCCAATATGCTTGTCCTGTTCTGCCTCGATCATTCCGCTGTAACTCAGACGTGCGGTAACACGTGTAGGGGAAGGTTCGGGTGATTTCGGTTTGCTGCGCTGTCGCTTTGCCTGTTCTGCCAGCTGTTGTGATTCAAGCAGCTCAACCGGTGTAATGTCCAGAATGCGGTCTGCCCTGAACAGGCGCTGTTCACCGTGCTCCTCTGAATACGCTTCACAATACCAGAAACCGGCTGAAGCATAGATTCGAATGGGGCAGATCGTTAGCCAGCGTTGACGGGATGCAGAGCGGTACAACATACGCAGCCACCCTTGTTCCGGGATACAAGCCAGAAGCGGTTCCAGATGATGAAGGATGTAGTTCCGCTCGGGAACATCATGCTGCAATTGTTTGAGCATAGGATCCATCCTTGCTTTGACATCATCTGGAATAATGCTTTTGATTTTGTCCATTAATGTCCAGCGTTTCTCTTGAAAAGGGGTATCTGCATAATGGCTTAGGCCTTCGAGAGCAAAGATGAGAGTAGCTGCTTCAACCGGGTCTAATTGCAGTGGGGGCAGTACATACCCCTCCATAAGTCTGAAGCCGCCTCCGGGACCGGAGATAGCAATGATCGGGACATTCATCTCTGAGAGAGATTGGATATCCCGCAGGATGGTACGGCGGGAAACTTCAAACTTTTCAGCAAGTGAATGTGCCGTTTCGTGACCGTGCTGCAATGCCATAACGATGGCGGCAAGCCGATTTGTTCTATTCATGTCAGCCACTCCGTTTCGAGGGTTGCGCCGCCGGAAAGGATGCTGGAGTGTTCCTCCCATTGTAGCAGTGTATAAGTGACATCATGATTGTCACCAATATTTCGCAGCATTATATTATTTATTCTATACAGTGCAGCGCCTACTTTCGGAGGGCCGCTTCCTTTTCCCGGCGGGGCGTCGTTAAATTGTGTGTCTCGTCCAATTCGCTTCGCTTCTCGGTATTTCCTTCTAACCGATAGCCTAACAAATAATGACAAAAAACCGTATCCGGTCTAAACGGATACGGGAAGTAGCAGATTGAAACAAGTTCAATCATATAATACTTTAAATTTTAACAATTGACACGCTTTTAAGCCACAAATAACGATCAGTGCGATCTCCATGTAACATGTTGTATCATCGATTTTCGAATATTATTTCATTTCAAGCAGTTGTACACCGCGTCCTTCAATCTCGATCGTACCTGAAAGGGACCGATCTGTGAGCAAATCATGAGCCTCTGCTTTACCCAAATCATAGGATTGAGCGGTAGCATTGTGATTCATGACAAACAGGTACTGTTGTCCATCCTTGGTGCGAGCAGTCACTTCGACACCTTCCGGAGTATCCAGAAGAGAAGCAATATTTTTGGTTGCAGCCAGTTGTCCCAGCAAGCCGTCCAGGAATCGATCTTCCGGGTCGGAAGCTACGTACCAGGCTTCACCTTGACCAAATGTGTTACGGGTTACCGCAGGCATGCCTTTGTAGAAGTCGTCTCCATACTCGGCAATGATCTCTGCACCTTCACTGTGCAGCAAGTCACACAACATGCCGCAACCATAGTCTCCTTGAAGATCGCCATAAGCCTCTTTCATGACCATACGGTTTCTTTGCTCAGGCAGCAGTGCATCAATTTCTTCAACCCAGATACCGAGCAGTTTGCGAAGTTCACCCGGATAACCCCCGGTTGTTACGATATCACTCTCATTGACGATACCACTGAAGAAGGTTGTCAGGAATGTACCACCTGCTTCAACGAACTTCTCCAGTTTGGCCGCAAAGCCTGGTTTAACCATATAGAGCACCGGAGCGAGCACGATGTCGTATTTGCTGATATCGGTATCCACACTAACGATGTCCACCTGAATGTTGCGGCGGAAGAAGGCAGCGTAGTATTTGTGAATTTGATCTACATAGTTCAGTGCAACCGTAGGTCCGCTGGATTTCTCGATTGCCCACCAGTTATCCCAGTCAAACACAATCGCGACTTTGGCATCCACAGTAGCATCCAGCGTTTTGTCTCCCAGCAACTGTAACTCCTTGCCCAGCTCCGCGACTTCACGGAATACACGGGTATGCTCATGTCCTACATGTTCAATGACTGCACCGTGATATTTCTCGCAAGCGCCTACAGAGCGGCGGAGCTGGAAGAACATGATCGTATCCGCACCATGGGCAACGGACTGGTAGCTCCACAGACGCATGACGCCGGGGCGTTTCAATGAGTTATAAGGCTGCCAGTTCTGCTGGCTTGGTGTCTGCTCCATGAGCATGAACGGCTGTCCGTCCATCAATCCACGCATCAGATCATGAGCCATAGCTGTGAAACTTACCGGAGTCGCAAGACCCGGATAGCTGTCCCAGGAGACGATATCCATATATTTAGCCCATTTGAAATAGTCCAGCTGTTTGAAGAATCCCATCAGATTGGTCGTAACGACCGAATCCGGGATATGTTTTTTGATCGCATCATATTCCAGACGGTAACAATCGAGCATACTGTCGGAGTTGAAGCGGGAGTAATCAAGTGAGATGCCCTGGAAGGTGGAATTGTTGTTTCCCCAGTGCTCGCTCAGATTACTTGGCAGTACAATCTCATCCCAATCGTAGAATGTATGCCCCCAGAAATTGGTGTTCCATGCTTTGTTGAGCTGCTCCAGGGTCTGATAACGTTCTTTGAGATACACACGGAACGCTTTCTCGCAGTTATCACAATAACAGTCGCCACCATATTCGTTGGAGATATGCCATACAAGCACAGCCGGGTGATCCTTGTAACGTTCCGCCAGCTTGTCTGCAATTTTCTCGGAGTATTTGCGGTAAGTTGGGCTATTCGGACAGGAGTTATGCCGTCCACCGAATTTGCGTTTACGTCCATCTGCATCCACACGCAGTACATCCGGGTATTTCTTCGCCATCCATGCTGGATGGGCAGCAGTGCTTGTCGCGAGGCAAATGTAAACGCCGCTTTCATAGAGACTGTTAATTAACTGGTCGAGTCCTTCAAAATTATAAGTGACTTCATCAGGCTGAATCAGTGCCCATGAAAATACGTTGATGGTCGCAATATCAATACCTGCCAATTGGAACATGCGCAGATCTTCAAGATGAGTCTCATGATCCCATTGTTCAGGGTTATAGTCGCCGCCGTAGAACATTTTGGGTAACTTGCTGCTAATCAAATGTGTTCACCTCTTGTATAAGAATAAATCTATACTATATGATGGGTATGACTTTTAAAATATAAGAAAAGTAATGAAACATATAAGAATATGGAACTGTAATTTTGCTTTTTGTTCAAAGGAGAGAATCCCTATGCTCATCACACCCGATCATCGGCGCTATTTTATGACCCCGCGGGATCAGCCACTTCCGCTTTACATCGAAAGTATAGGGTATAACGGCAATCAGGAGAATGTGTACAGATCTGCCGGATATCCTTGTTATCACTGGCTTCAGACGGTGAAGGGAGCTGGAGAGTTTAAGTTTGCAGGTTCAACTGTACTTCTGGGAGAGACTTCCGGCATTTTGCTACCGCCGAATGAGCCGCACGAGTATGTACGTTCGCAAGGAGAATGGGAGACACTTTACATTACATTTGGAGGCGCCCAGTGCCCGGCCATTACAGAGTCGCTTGGTTTGGGGGAGGCAGCCCTTCACCAGTGGGATTCAGAGAGCCCGCTTGAATACTATGGCAGGGAAGTGCTGGGTTCCATCAGCAGTGACCAGGATTTATCCGGGTTGGAAGCGTCAGCGGACATGTACCGATTTCTGATTTTGCTCAAAAAACATGGCATGACGGGCAGTCGTTCTTCTATCTCCCATGCGGTGGAACGGCTGGCTCCGTTAATTTCATTTATGAATGAACACTATGCCGATCCCGAAATCGGCCTTGAACAGATGGCAGCCATACCAGGCATTACGCCTAGGCATCTGAATACCCTTTTCAAACAATCCTTTGGCATGACCGCCTACAGTTATTTCATTCTCCTTCGTATTCGCAAATCCAAAGAATGGATGACAGGGGACAGCAAAATGACCGTCAAGGAAACGGCAGCGAAGGTTGGTTTTCGGGATGCGAGTCATTTTGTGGCTACGTTTCGGCGGATTGAGGGCGTAACTCCGGAGCAGTATCGAACGTTATATTAATCATTCTGAGGTATAAATGTGCTATAAAACACTGTTCAAGCATGAGGATTCCGTGTAACCTGTTACAAATTGAATAAAAAGTGATGCCAGGAAGGTATTGATGCGTAAGGGTGCTACCCGTTATGATGATATCGATTCCTTAGATTGGAAAATGACTATAAGAATCAACGTATCCGTTCAACTTAGAGAGGATGATAGAAGTGACAACAACTATACCATTGTGGGACCATGCAGCACCTTATGCGGCCAAGGGTCATGAGGATGAAATGCCCCATCTGATTCCATTTATTCAGCCGGGTTCCGAGAGCGCTGTCATTATATGTCCGGGTGGGGGCTATGGATTTTTGGCCGATCATGAAGGAGCGCCAATCGCTGAATTGCTGAACCATGCGGGAATTAGCGCATTTGTGCTGAAGTACCGTGTGGCGCCCCACCAGCATCCGGCACCCATGACAGATGGTCAGCGTGCGATTCGTTATGTACGGGCTCATGCCGAGCAATATGGTATTCAACCTTCCAAAATTGCCGTACTTGGTTTCTCGGCGGGCGGTCATCTTACAGCCACGTTGGGAACCTTGTATGACGAGGGTCAACCAGATCACGAAGACCCAATTGAAAGGGAGAGTTCACGCCCGGATCGGGTTATTCTTTGTTATCCGGTAATTACAATGGACTCCTATGGACATGCCGGTTCTCGTGAAAATCTGCTTGGGTCAGATGTGTCTGCTGAACAGATCAAGGCTTTCAGTGCAGAGCAGCAGGTGAAAGCCGACGCTCCTGAAGCATTCATCTGGCATACGAGTGATGATCAAGCGGTCCCTGTAGAAAACAGTTTGCGTTACGCGCTTGCCCTGGGTGCACACGGTATACCATATGACTTGCATGTATTTGAAAAAGGTTCACATGGTTTGGGATTGGCAGAGGATGACCATGCCGTTCGGGCTTGGTCTGATCTGTGCCTGACCTGGCTTAAGAATCAAGGGTGGTAACCCGGCACTTGGCTGATCTATGTCTTTCCTGAATATGAAATATGAATACGAGTGATCTCACATATTTTAACGCTTATGAGAGCGAAGGAGAAAACGACAATGAAATTGCAAAAGAATGATAAGCTGCTTTTTATCGGAGATTCAATCACAGATTGTGGCCGTGAACATCCTGTTGGTGAAGGGAGTTCTGGACTGGGGCACGGCTATGTGGCGCAAGTGTATGCCTTGCTGCGTTCCATCTATCCGGAATTGATGCTGCGGATTCAGAATGTGGGTAATAGTGGGAATACAATCCGGGATTTGAAGCAGCGCTGGGACCGTGATGTGCTTGATCTCAAACCGGATTGGCTAACGATTATGATCGGGATCAATGATGTATGGCGTCAATTTGACAATCCGTTATCCACAGAATCGCAAGTTTTTCTGGAAGAGTATGAATCCACACTACGAGATCTGGTTGCTTCTGTTCGTCCTGGGTTGAAAGGACTTGTTCTGATGTCTCCTTATTATTTGGAAGCCAATCCGGAAGATCCGATGCGGGCTACGATGGATATATACGGTGAGGCTGTTCGTAGAGTAGCCGCTGAATATGACGCCATTTTCGTGGATACACAGGCTGCATTTACTCCATTCTGGGATCATTTCTATACGTCTGTGCTGACTTACGATCGGGTTCATCCCGATGCAACAGGCCATATGGTGCTTTCCAAAGCGTTCTTGGATGCCATTGGTTTCGAATGGTCAGGCGGCGTCAAATCTTAAAAAGGACGTGATGGCATGAGCGATTTGAACATTGCAGTACATACCCCGGCACTGTTGGGCGAAGGTCCTAGCTGGGATGCTGAACACAATCGATTATTATGGGTGGATATTGAAAGCTACAAGATCCATGTATACGTTCCAGCTACAGGAGAAGATCGGACTTATGATGTTGGCGAGCATGTAGGTGCGGTTGTGCCATACCATGATGATGAGGTTGTCGTTGCTTTGCGCAGTGGCTTCCACAGCTATAACTTGCTCACGGGAGAGTTACAGCCGATTGAAGATCCGGAGAAAGGCAAAGACAACAACCGTTTCAATGACGGGAAGTGTGACGCTCTTGGACGCTTCTGGGCAGGGACGATGAGCATGAACAATGAAAGCAAGGCAGGGGCATTTTATTGCCTGGAGGAAGGACAGCCTGTTCGAATGTTGTTCAGGGATGTATCCACATCCAATGGTTTGGGCTGGAGCCCGGATCAACAGAAGATGTACTACATTGATACGCCGACACGATCCATTGACCGTTTTGATTTTGATCTGGCTGCTGGAGAGATAACGAACCGGACAAGTGTAATTGCTATACCGGAGGAATTTGGCTATCCGGATGGAATGACAGTAGACAGTGAGGGAATGCTGTGGGTTGCCCACTGGGGCGGAGGAAGAGTTACTCGCTGGAATCCGCATACAGCAGAGCTGATGCAACAGATTGAGGTACCTGCAGATCAGGTGACATCCTGCTGTTTCGGAGGGCCGGAGTTGGAGGACTTATATATTACGACTGCCCGAATCGGTATTCGAGAAGAGCGGCTGACGGAGACGCCGAATGCTGGATCTCTATTTGTAATTAAACCGGGTGTGAAAGGGCAGAAAACTTACGCTTTTGGCGGGGGAGCACAGTCGGATACGAAATAAATGAAGGACAGTGTTACTAGAATTTTGTTCTTCGTCTATAAAATATTTATCAATGGAGAAGGGTGCTGTTTAAACAGCATCCTTTTTTTATGTTTTCAAAAGCGATATGCAGAAAAAAATACAAAAAATAGAATTTGGGCAGAAGGGGTTTTTTAATTGCCATCGAATGTTATTTATTGCAAGGTTAATCCAATGAATGGTAATCGAAATTTATTTATGAAAGCGTTTTATAAAATTGGAGAGGAGGTGGGGCTGGTTGCCTGTTCCAATGCATTAAATGTCTGACACTGCACTCATCAACATGATGACACAGCGGGGTTTACCGGATGCGATGAACATATTGAAGAGGAGGCTAAGTAATTATGAAAACGTTTTTGGGAAAGCTGCGGGTGATGAGTTTGACGGTTGCTGTTGCAGCAGTTTCGCTGGGAGTACTCGCTGGAACAACAGATGCGGCACCGAGTGATTCATACCAGTGGAAAAATGTCGTGACCGGGGCTGGTGGCGGTTTTGTGCCGGGAATTATTTTCAATGAGTCAGAGAAAGATTTGATCTATGCCCGGACGGATATCGGGGGAGCCTATCGCTGGAATCCTGTGAATGAGAGTTGGATTCCACTTACTGATTTTGTCGGCTGGGATGACTGGAACAAAAACGGTGTCGATGCGCTGGCAACAGACCCGGTTGATCCGAATCGAGTGTATATGGCTGTCGGCACGTACACGAATTCATGGGACAAAAACAACGGCTCCATCCTGCGCTCTACGGACCGCGGTGATACTTGGCAGACCACCACTCTTCCGTTCAAAGTCGGCGGTAACATGCCGGGACGTTCCATGGGGGAACGCCTGACCGTTGATCCGAATAAAAATAGCATTTTGTATTTTGGTGCACGCAGTGGCAACGGACTCTGGAAAAGTACGGATTACGGCGTAACCTGGAACAAAGTAACGAGCTTCCCGAATCCGGGTACGTATGTGGAAGACCCGTCTTATGAATATACCAGTGACATCGTGGGTCTTTCTTGGATCACGTTTGACAAATCAACAGGTTCTGCTGGACAGGCAACACAGACCATCTATGTCGGGGTAGCCGACAAAAATCAAAGCATATACCGCAGTACAAATGGAGGCGCAACGTGGACTGCTGTTGCTGGACAGCCTACAGGGTATTTACCTCATCACGGAGAACTGGATGCCAATGGAAATCTCTATATTTCATATAGCGATGGTGCAGGCCCTTATGATGGGGAAAAGGGAGACCTCTGGAAACTAAATACGACTACAGGGGTATGGACCAACATTAGTCCAGTGCCGAGCAGCAGCTCGGACAATTATTTTGGATACGGCGGACTGGCTGTAGATGCTCAGCATCCTGGTACACTGATGGTGGCAACCCTCAACTCTTGGTGGCCTGACGCGAATCTGTTCCGCAGTACGGACAGTGGAGCTACTTGGACCCGCATTTGGGAATTTGAAGGATATCCAAACCGTAAAATGCGCTATACACAGGATATTTCGGCCGCTCCTTGGTTGACCTTTGGGACGAATCCTGCACCGCCTGAAGTTTCTCCAAAGCTGGGCTGGATGATTGGCGATCTGGAGATTGACCCGTTTGACTCTGACCGCATGATGTATGGAACAGGTGCGACCATCTACGGCACGAAAAATCTGACAGACTGGGATGACGGCAACAAAATCAATATTTCAGTGATGGCCAAAGGGGTCGAGGAGATCGCGGTTCTGGATCTGATCAGCCCGCCAAGCGGTGCACATTTGTTAAGTGGGGTAGGGGATGTCTCGGGATTCCGTCATAACAATCTGGATCAGTCACCAGCTACGATGTTTACCAGCCCCAACTACTCTTCTACGGAAAGTCTGGATTTTGCAGAGTTAAGTCCGAATACCATGGTTCGCGTTGGTAAAGCAGACTATACTGCTGATCCGAATGCAAAATCCATTGGTTTATCCAGCGATGGTGGGACCACGTGGTATAAGGCAAACGCAGAGCCTGCCGGTACAACCGGAGGAGGAACCGTAGCTATCTCGGCAAATGGTAATCGACTTGTATGGAGCACGTCGGACAAGGGTGTGCATTATTCCACTGGCGGCAACTCATGGACAGCGAGTTCAGGTATACCCGTACAGGCAAAAGTGATCTCCGACCGGGTAAATCCGAACAAATTCTATGGATTTGCTGCCGGTAAAGTCTATGTGAGCACCAATGGTGGTGCCTCCTTCACTGCATCTGCGGCAACTGGGCTTCCGGTTGAAGGTAACGCGGATCTGGACGCTGTTCCAGGAACGGAAGGCGAACTTTGGTTTGCAGGCGGCAGTGAAGAGGAAGGGCCATATGGTCTGTGGCATTCCACCGATTCAGGAGCGACCTTTACCAAGCTTGCAAATGTGGAGGAAGCGGACAGCATCGGTTTTGGTAAAGCGGCACCTGGGCAGAACGTAGTCGCGCTGTACACGATTGCTAAGATTGATGGAACACGTGGATTTTTCCGTTCCGATGACGGCGGGGCGAATTGGGTACGGATTAACGATAATCAGCATCAATATGCACGTGTGACCACGATTACAGGTGATCCACGTTTGTATGGAAGAGTGTATCTGGGTACGAATGGACGAGGCATTTTATATGCTGACCGTATTGGTGGGAACAATGGCGGTGGAGAAGGTGGAGGCGAGACTCCGGTGACCAGTTCGGCCATCACACCAGTGAATGCGGAATTTGATAAAAATACAGGCAATCAGGTAGATATTCCTGTAACGTTGACACTGAACGGAAACACGCTTAGTGCAATACGTAATGGCAATACAACGCTGGTTTCAGGTACGGATTACACATTATCGGGCAATCAGGTCGTGTTGAGTAAAACCTATCTGGCTTCTTTGTCCAAGGGAAGCGCGGCGTTAACCTTTCATTTCAGTGCAGGCAATGATGCGATTCTGAATCTGACGATCAAAGACACGACGGCTGTACCCGCAGGAGCCATTCGAATTGAGATGTTCAATGGAACGACTTCAGCAACGGGGAACTCGATTAATCCCAAGATCAAATTAACGAATACAGGTACTTCGGCCATTAATCTTTCCGACGTCAAAATTCGTTACTATTATACGATCAATGGCGCTCAAGCCCAAAACTTTTTCTGTGACTGGGCAACAGCTGGAAACGACAATGTTACAGGGGCGTTTAGCGCGCTGTCGACCCCAGTGACCGGAGCAGATTCCGTGCTGGAGATTGGTTTCAAAACTTCTGCGGGTTCATTGGCAGCGGGGCAAAGTACTGAAATTCAGGCACGTTTCTCCAAAACAGACTGGACCAACTACACTCAGACGGATGATTATTCGTTTGCTCCAAGTCAAACAGCCTATACTGACTGGAACAAAGTAACGGGATATATTGCCGGAAGTCTTCAATGGGGGATCGAACCTTAGACCTGAACTTGAAATGAAAGTATGACTTAATTTAAACGTACATCGATAAGAAGTCCTGGCTCGCCGAAAATGATTCATGGCGCGCCGAGGCTTCTTATTTTGTCGAAATATAGTGTACACTAAAGAGACTTTCCGTTAGCATTTTGCATTATTCGAATCAACTCACTCCCGGGTACAAGATAAAGACGAATAGATGCATTTCAATCTATATCTTGCTGATTGAAAGTCGCTCTATGGATTTATGCAAAATGCCTACCATTGCTTAAACGTTCGTTTTGAGATATAAAAAGAAGTACAAAACTTTTAAATTAATGTAACCGCTAACACGGGGATGCCATTCTATCCGATATATGATGGTATATCTTGAACAGACATAGAAGAAAGATTAGACAAGGGGGTCAAGGGTCATGAACCGGTTGTGTAAGGTGCTGATTGTTGACGATGAGTTTCTTGTAAGGCAAGGCATTAAGCACCATATGAACTGGGAAGCTGAAGGTTTTCAGATTGTAGGTGAAGCTTCCAACGGGGAAGAAGGGCTTGAACAGGTACACTCATTACAGCCGGATATTGTCATTACGGACATCGTAATGCCTGTGATGGATGGGGAAACATTTGTCAGGACGTTAAAAGCCAGTCATCCGCAGATTGAGGTTATCGTACTTAGCAGCTTCAGTGAATTTGAATATGTACGTTCAACGCTCCAGAATGGAGCAGCAGACTATATATTGAAACCCAAACTGGATACCAATGAATTATTACAAGTACTTCAGCGTACGGCTGGCAAAATTCCCGAATTGCAGTTTGAGCCTTCTCATGATGGGTGGAGGCTCGGACAACTGATGGAGAAAATGCTGTCCGGTTTTACGTTGGATGAGGATAATGAGTTGCTTATGATTAGGGAGACGTTTCCTCACCGATGCTTCCGCTTACTCGTATATAAGCCGCAGGATACACAAGTACGTGTGCACAAACTGGATAACGAGCAATTGGAGTCCAGGTTACGGGATCTGCTCCCCGACGTGGAGTGCGCAATCGTTCCGGCCGAAGGTACCTCGCCAGTGGTGCTCCTTAATGTTGAGCCTGCGAAGGATGAATGGATGGTGCAGCGAATTAAGGAGTTGGCGAGCGAGAATAAGGACGGGCAGGACGGACCTTGCTGGGTGCTGAGCGACAGCTTCTCTTCATTTGAAGAGATGGGGGACGTATATCGAACACGTCTGATCAAGCTAATGGAGTATCGCTTTTATTATGAGGACCGATCTATTCTGGTGTATGGCGAACTTCCGCCTCTTCACCCTGCAGGATATCAGTTCAATGTGAACATGTTTTTGCAGCATGTGAAGCGAAATCGAACAGAAGCCGCAAGAGAATATTTGCAGGAGCATGCCCTTACGTTGGGGCGGGATTATATTGCGGATGTGTTTGAAATTAAGTCCTTTCTGGGCAATCTGATCTTTAACGTAACCATTACCTTGGCTGATATGGATGTGCAGTCCGCTGCACTGGAAGAGAGCAAGTATGCCTATTTCAAACATGTGGATGGCGCCTCTAGTCTAACAGAAGCGATGAATGTGCTGGATCAGTTCATGGCTGAGGTACAGGAGTGCACCACTGGAGAGGGCGCAAGACGAAGTGATCCGAATATGAAAATGCTGCTGGAATATATGCATCAGCACTTTGATCAGCCACTCGGACTTGCCGAAGTAGCCAAGCATTTTCATTTTAATCCATCGTACTTGTCCAGTTATTTCTCTTCACACAAAAAAGAAGGCTTTAACGAATATTTGAATAAAATTCGGATTGAAAAGGCAGAGGAACTCCTCCGCTCAGACGATGTTACCATTTCCGAAATTAGCAGCATGGTAGGGTATTCCGACCACAGTTACTTTTGCAAGGTGTTCAAAAAATTTACCGGACTGTCACCGAGCCGATACCGGCGAAAATTCTGGGCATAACGTCAGAAGGAAGAAATAAATGAAGAAATGGATGAATGCATTCTCAAGGCTTGGACTTTTCCCAAAACTGTTCCTCGTTATGTTCGTTAGCATCATTCTTGTCTCCGTGCTCATTCTATGGACATCAATTCATATGTCGACCAAGCTGTTTACCGAGACGTTCAGTATTACGAACTCCAAGGTACTTAGCCAGATTAAAACGAACTTTGAATCCTTTAACGATGCGATTGCTGCTGTATCCAATAATGTTAGCCAAAGCGGGGCAATTCGTGGTTATCTGTCTGAGGGGGAGGGTGACTCCCTCACGATGGCAAAATCCTATTATAATATGAGAGAAACGATGGACCGGATTCAATCGATTACGGAGTCCTATGAAGTTGGTATAACGATTAGCGGTATTAATGGACGTACGTATTCCACCGATCGATCTCATCTTCGTTTATCAGCGGATGAATTGAAAGAGCAGCCGATTACGCTGGAAGCAGCGGCCAGTCCAAATCGAATTATTTTTGACGACTATCAGACGAATGATGAGACTGCCCAGCAGATGATCTCAGCGACCAAGGCATTGACGGATCGTGCTGAAAACCGACTCTATGGTACGTTGTATGTCACCATGAGAGAGAACGCATTTCGTCAGTTCTACAGTAGCTTCACGAGCAGAGGCAATGATGTGGTTATCCTGAATGATGCGGGTGAGATTGTATCGTCCAATCGTGAAGAGTGGATCGGCACCACTCAACTCGAATTGCTGACCTATGCCAGAGAAATGAATAACGAAAGTGTAAAAGGTGTAAATGCGCGGGTCATGGATCAGGACAGTGTGGTATTGTCCGAGTACTTACCATTTTATCGGTTTTATATCGTAAATGTGGTCGATAAGGATCTCGCGATGGGGCAGCTGATTGACATGAAGACGATCGCTCTGATCTGTGCAGCCATTGTAGCAGGAGCACTTATACTGGTGTTTCTTATTACGAATCAGATCACGAAGTCGCTGCGCAGACTTGTGAAGCAGATGTCCAATATAACCAAAAGTGATCTGGACAACTATATACCAGTCAGCGGAAGTTATGAGAGTAGACAGTTAGGTCATGCCTATAACTACATGCTGGACGAACTGCATGATTATGTGGATCAGCTGGTACTTACACAACGAGAGCAACGAAATGCCGAACTAGCAGCGCTGCAAAGTCAGATTAATCCTCATTTCCTTTACAATACCCTGGCTTCCGTGAAAGTCCTGGTTCAGCAAGGCAACAAGGATAGGGCTGCCGAAACCATCAATGCGCTGATCTCCTTATTGCAGAATACGATTAGTAATGTGAGTGAGACGATAACGGTGGAGCAAGAAGTCGAAAACCTGAAAAACTATGTATTCATTAATCATGTCCGATACGGAGGGCGCATTAAAGCAGCCTTCTACGTAGCTCCGGATTGTACACATTATCATGTACCCAAACTGGTGATTCAGCCCTTTATCGAGAATGCCTTCTTCCATGGATTCATTTCCAAGGAAACAGGCACCATCCATGTGATGGTCTCCAGAGCCGGTGAGTCATTAATATGCGAGATTATGGATAACGGGGACGGAATAGAGGGATTCTCCATGGGTGAGTCGCTGCCCAATCCGAAGAATAATCGGCAATTGTTTAGTGGTATTGGTATCCGGAATGTACATGATCGCATAGAGCTATTGTACGGGGCACCTTATGGTGTAACCATAATGAGCAAACCGGGAGAGGGAACAAGGGTTACTGTTACACTTCCGTTGATTACGAGCTAATAATAGCTTTTGAGTGAATACAAGGTCGTTATTTTTATGAAAAGGTGGCTTTATAGAAGGTCTTCCTGGGTTGTCGATGACAACACGGGAGGGCCTTTTTGGTGCTCAGAGCGTAAGAATTCAGCCAGACTTGTAAAATATTCAGATCAAAAAAGTACAAAATCAAAAGAAATTACAAAAAAACAAATTTAATGCAAGCGGTTTCTGTAAAGGTTTTCATTGTGGCAATAAGATGACAAATCAACACAAAATTATTACTAACGAATGAAGATTTGGGAATGATAAGATGAATTCATCGAGAGCAAACGCTTTCAGAAAACGCAAACAAATTACACACAAAGAGGTCGAAGGGGAGTTGAATCGTTTGAAAAAAATGTGGGTACTGATGCTCGTTACTGTCCTGCTGTTGTCTGCATGTTCTTCCGGTGGTGGAGGGAACAAGGCAAGTGAGGGTGAAAAAACCGCTAATGAAATTACGATCTGGGCTTGGGACAAAGCGTTTAACGTCGCTGCATTAGAAACAGCAAAAGAAGCCTATCAAAAACAAAATCCTGATTTGAAAATCAATATCATTGAATATGCTCAAGCTGACATTATCCAAAAGCTGAATACAGGTTTGAACTCGGGAACAAGCAGCGGCCTTCCGAACATTGTTCTGATTGAAGATTACCGTGCACAAAGTTTCCTGAACGCTTACCCTGATGCATTTAAAGATATGTCCTCTACAATCAAAGCTTCCGATTTCGCAGAGTACAAACTGGGACCAACCGCTTTTGATGGCAAACAGTTTGGTGTTCCGTTTGACTCTGGTGTAACAGGTCTCTACTACAGAACAGATTTGCTGGAGCAAGCAGGCTACAAAGCAGCTGACCTTCAGGACATCACATGGGATGATTACATCAAAATCGGTAAAGATGTGAAAGCCAAAACGGGCAAAGATCTGATCACACTTGATCCTAACGATTTGGGTCTGATCCGTATGATGATTCAATCCGCAGGTTCATGGTATTCCAAAGAAGATGGTAAAACACCTGATCTGGCTGGCAATGCAGCGTTGAAAGAAGCATTTGTAACGTACAAAGCAATGATGGATGCAAATATCGTTAAGTTGAACTCTGACTGGAGCCAATTCGTGGCAGCATTCAACAACGGTGATGTTGCTACCATTCCTACAGGAAACTGGATTACACCATCCGTGCGTCAAGAAGCATCCCAATCCGGCAAATGGGCGGTAGCACCACTTCCTAAAATGGCTGGACAATCGAATTCTGTACACGCATCCAACTTGGGTGGCAGCTCTTGGTACGTCATGAATAATGTTGCTGGTGCAGACCAAGCGGCTGACTTCATGGGTAAAACATTCGGTTCTGATAAACAATTGTATCAAGATTTGCTGAACAACATTGGTGCAATCGGCACGTACAAACCGGCGGCAGAAGGCGAAGCATTTGATAAAGCCGACGAGTTCTTCGGTGGACAAAAAGTGTTTGCTGATTTTGCAAAGTGGACACAAGAAATCCCTAGCGTAAACTACGGTATCAACACATATGCCATCGAGGACATTCTGGTTGTTGAAATGCAAAACTTCCTGAACGGCAAAGCGATTGATGACGTTCTGGCTGATGCACAGAAACAAGCTGAAGCACAATTAAACTAAGATGATCCACGGTAACTTATAGAACCCAAGGAAGCATCGGAGCCGTTCCACTGTCTGGCACAAGCAATAGCCGACCCGGACATGGTGGAGGCTCCCTGGGTTCTATCCATGTTACACGGAGAGAGAGGAGCCATACTGTGAAAGCCAAAGCCATGAATACAGGAGACAGTCTGCAAAAGAAAAATAATTTGACTGGATGGGCTTTTATATCGCTCGCTGTTATCGGGATCGTTGCATTTTACTTCTATCCGATGCTGCAAGCGCTGCTCTTATCGTTCAAGTCGGGTGTAGGAGCCAATCTTGAATTTACGGGCCTGGATAACTATAAAAGATTATTCATTGATACAACGTTCCGAACTGCTGTATCCAATACATTTCTGTACTTGATCATTCAAGTGCCTGTCATGATTATTCTCGGTTTGTTTATTTCCGTTTTATTGAATGACAGTACGTTACGCTTCCGTAGCTTCTTCCGTACTGCTATCTTCCTGCCTTGCGTAACCTCATTGGTTGCCTACTCTGTCGTATTCAAATATCTGTTCTCTTCTGACGGTATGGTTAACCAATTCCTGATGAATTTGCACGTGATTGCTGAACCGATTCAATGGATCACTGACCCGTTCTGGGCTAAAATTACGATTATAATCGCTGTTACTTGGCGTTGGACCGGATATAACATGATTTTCTATCTGTCATCTCTTCAGAACATTGATCAGTCGATCTATGAAGCTGCACGGATTGATGGAGCAAATGCTTTCACGCAATTTTTCAAAATTACCGTTCCATTGCTCAAACCGATTATCCTGTTCACCTCCATTACATCGACGATTGGTACATTACAAATTTTCGATGAGATTATGAACATCACCAAAGGTGGTCCGGGTAATGCGACGATGTCCATCTCCCAGTACATTTATAACCTTTCGTTCAAATATTCACCGGACTTCGGATATGCGGCAACCGTTTCGTATTCCATCGTGCTGATGATTATCGTATTGTCCATTATCCAGTTCAAAGTGGCAGGTGAGAGAAATGGCTAAAGCAAAAGCAAAACGTATATTCACATATGTCTTCTTGTCCATCGTTGCATTTGTGTCCATCTTCCCATTCTTCTGGATGCTTGTTAGTTCGACCAATGCTTCTGTAGATGTCACCAAAGGCAGACTGCTTCCTGGATCGGCTTTCCTTGATAACTTCAACAAATTGCTGGATTCAACCAATCTGGTACAGGCTCTTGGAAATTCGGCGATTGTTTCCGTTATTTCCACGATTCTTGCTTTGCTGATTGGTTCCTTGGCCGGTTATGGATTCGAAGTATATCGGACGAAATCACGTGATATCGTATTTAACATTCTGTTGCTGTCGATGATGATTCCGTTCGCAGCGCTGATGGTTCCTTTATACCGGATGTTTGCTACGATCTCTGGTTTTGCACCGTTCATCGGTATCAACACCATGGCCGCAGTTATTCTGCCGACCATCACAACGGCGTTCCTAATCTTCTTCTTCCGTCAGAACACCAAAATGTTCCCGAAAGAGATGCTTGAAGCTGGCCGGATTGATGGTTTGAGCGAAATTGGGATCTTCCTGAAGATCTACATGCCAACGATGAAAACAACATATGCAGCCGCTGCGATCATCACATTCATGAGCAGCTGGAATAACTACCTGTGGCCTCTCGTGGTGCTGCAAACGCCAGACCAACAGACGATTCCGTTGTTAATCTCGAACCTCGGTTCCAGCTATTCACCGGATTATGGTGTCATCATGACCGCCATCGTCATCGCGACATTACCAACAGCCATTGTATTCTTCATTATGCAAAAACACTTTGTCGCAGGTATGGTTGGTTCCGTTAAGTAATGCATCATCATTAAACCGTCTGAATGGACGTCAATGTAGAAGAGAGAGAAGAGGACGCCAGACATGGCGTGCCTCTGTCTTTCTGTTTGTTTATGTTTGTTTCGTAAAAGGAAAATAAGAATCTGCACTGAATAAGTAATAAATATATTTGTTTCAAGAGGGAGAGAGAGCCGAATGAAAGCAACACATGCAGATATTAACTGGCTGGGCGATGTAAGCGTTTTTGAAGTAAACCGCCTTAACGCTTACTCGGATCATCGCTATTACCGTACTATGGAAGAAGCGAAAGCATCCGGTGCAATGACTATGCGCTACAATCTTAACGGAACGTGGAAATTTAATTATGCGATCCGTCCGGATTGCCGCCCCGAAGCTTTTTACAATCAGGAATTCTCCAGTGCCGGTTGGGATGATATTGAAGTGCCGGGGCATATTCAGCTCCAAGGATACGGTCAGATCCAATACGTAAATACACAATACCCTTGGGATGGCTTAAACGATCTGCGTCCACCTGCATTGCCGCAGGACCAAAACCCGGTAGGCAGTTATATTCGCACTTTCCATTTGCCAACAGGCTGGCAGAACAGTCCGGTATATATTTCGTTTCAGGGTGTAGAATCTGCATTCTATGTATGGCTTAACGGACAGTTTGTCGGGTATGGGGAAGACAGCTTTACCCCATCCGATTTTGATCTGACACCATTCCTCCAGGACGGAGAGAATAAACTGGCTGTGGAAGTGTATCAACGCAGCACAGGCAGTTGGTTGGAGGATCAGGATTTCTGGCGGTTCTCCGGCATTTTCAGAGATGTGTATCTGTATACTGTGCCGGCTGCGCATATTCGCGATGTGCGGGTTGTGACGGATCTGGACAAGTCTTATACCCATGGTACGTTAAACGTGGATCTGAAGCTTGAAGGAAAAGCTGCTGCTGGAGCCAAAGTGAAGGCTGAACTGCGGGATGCTGTAGGCAACACGGTGAAAACATTTGGTGGTATCGAAGTTACCAATGGTCTGGTGAGCCTTCGTGAGGAGATTGGCCAAGTAAACCTGTGGAGCGCGGAGATTCCTTACCTTTATCGTCTGTACATTCAAGTATATGATGCAGCAGGCGAGCTGTTGGAAGTTGTACCTCAGGCCGTTGGCTTCCGTACATTTGAAATGATCGATAAAGTGATGCACATCAACGGTAAACGTATTGTCTTCAAAGGGGTAAACCGTCACGAATTCAATCCGCGTCGCGGACGCGCTGTAACCAAGGAAGATATGCTGTGGGATGTTCAGACGATCAAACAAAACAATATGAACGCTGTTCGTACATCTCACTATCCAAACCAAAGCCTATGGTATGAACTGTGTGATGAATATGGATTGTATGTGATTGATGAAATGAACCTGGAGACACACGGATCATGGCAAAAACTGGGTGCAGTTGAGCCTTCGTGGGTTATTCCTGGCGACCGTCCAGAGTGGCATGATATCGTTATGGATCGTGCGGTGTCGATGGTGGAGCGGGATAAAAACCATCCGTCCATTCTGATCTGGTCTTGTGGTAACGAGTCTCATGGTGGTGAAGTGATCTATAAAGTTTCGCAATATTTCAAATCGGCTGATCCTACACGTCTTGTTCATTATGAAGGTGTGTTCCACGATCGTCGCTTCAACGATACGAGCGATATGGAATCACGCATGTATGCCAAACCGGCCGACATTGAGGAATTCTTGAACGCGAATCCGGAAAAACCATATATCAGCTGTGAGTATATGCATGCCATGGGTAACTCCATTGGCGGTATGCATAAGTATACGGAACTCGAAGACAAGTATCCGATGTATCAGGGCGGATTCATTTGGGATTACATTGATCAAGCCATATACAAAAAAGATCGTTACGGCAAAGAGTTCCTTGCTTATGGCGGAGATTTCGGTGATCGTCCTTCGGACTATTCGTTCTGTGGAGACGGCATTGTGTACGCAGACCGCAGAGTGTCTGCCAAGATGCAGGAAGTCAAATTCCTGTACCAAAACCTCAAGCTGTTCCCGGATCGGGAAGGCGTGAAAATCGTTAACGATAATTTGTTTGCAGACACATCTGAATTCGAACTGGTATACAGTCTGGATCGGGAAGGTCACGAAGTGCTGCATGGAACGTTGGAGGTAAACGTGGGTCCACAAAGCGAGACCGTTGTGAAACTTCCACTTGATGTGGAATCTCTTACTGGCGGGGAATACGCAGTGAATACCGCGTTTGTATTAAAAGCAGCAACATTGTGGGCAGAAAAAGGCGAGGAAGTTGCCTTTGGACAGTTTGTATTTCCTCAGGAAAAGTCGGAAATTGTGGAGTCCGATCTGAACCTGACAAATGAAATTCAGGTCGTTGAAGGGGACGTTAATATCGGGGTAAGGGTAGGTCAGACCCATGTCCTGTTCTCCAAGGCTTTCGGAACATTGGTATCCCTGAAGCTGTCAGGTCAAGAGACGATTGCACAGCCTCCAATGCCATTATTCTGGCGTGCGACCACCGATAATGATAAGGGTACTGCTATGGGCTTCGAGCTTGGGGCTTGGTATGCTTCAAGTCTGCTGCCTAGATGTGTGAACTGGAAAGCGGAACAAAACACGGATCAATATCGGATCGAATTCACGTACAAACTTAATATTTCGGCAGATGTACAAGTGAAAGTGGCTTATACCGTCCGTGCAGATGGTAGTGTGCATGTGCATAATACGTATAAAGGAACGGCAGGTCTGCCAGATCTTCCGATTCATGCGCTCTCCTTCAAGACATCTCCGGAGTTTGAAAATGTGGAATGGCTGGCGATGGGACCTGAAGAAAATTATGCGGACCGTGCATTTGGCGCTCGTCTGGGTATCCATGACAGCAAGGTAGCAGATACCGTTGCTCCATATCTTGTACCGCAAGAGTCGGGCAACCGTACGGGTGTACGTTGGGCCAAATTGACCGACAACGCGGGACGTGGCTTTAAAATTGAATCGGCTGGAGTTCCAGTCGAGCTGAATGTATCCCCATATACGGCATTTGAGCTGGAGAATGCACAACATGCATATGAGCTGCCTCCGGTGCATTATACGGTTGTAACGGTAGCCGGCAAACAAATGGGCGTAGGTGGTGACGATAGCTGGGGCGCACCGGTTCATCCGGAGTACCGCATCGCCTCGGACGGCGAACTGCAATTTGAATTTGTCATTCGTGCGCTGTAATAGCGCTATATAAAAATGTAGCTAAAGGACAGAGGTCTCCAAAACTGGGGGCCTCTGTTTGCTGTTATCAGATGATGAGCTATGAAACCGCTACCGTACCTGTCTCGTACTGTACTGGACATGGATAAAGGAGGGGTTTATTTTGAGCAGAAAAGCAAAGACGGGTGTATGGGTAACGGTACTCGTTATACTAGGCATCATTGTGGGATGCTTCATCTGGTATTTTAATACGGCTTCAGGTGAACGTGCGCTGAAAACGATGCGGTCCAACAACTCCGGGGGTCTGGAGCGTGTGGTTAACGTATACAGTAATTCGGGGGAATTGATTCATACGTATGAGGGTAAGATTGATTTGCAAGATACGGAGTATGGAAATAAGGTGCTTTTTGATCTGGATGGCAAACGGATTGTGATCTATAACGCGACAGTGATTAGTGAAGAGAAGTAAATGAGGGACGGTGTGAGAGTTCAGGCAGGAGCATTCCTATGACACTCTTTCGCTCATATGGTAAAATTAAGGAAATGAAGTGGAGAGGTGATGAGAGGCATGTTCATGGAGATGTTGTTGGCCCTGATTGCCATACTCGGAATGGTCGCATTCTATTGCTTAATCGCTTATTTCCTAATTCGTCTTATTTCCAGAAAAGCATTCAAGCGCACGTTAACCAAGTATGAAACAATTGAAATATTGGTATGGGCAGCAATGGTGTTCTTTGCTATTGTGATGATTAAGAATCAGTCATGGAATATGTTGCTGCTTGTAGTTCTCCTTATGGTTTCAATGATTAACCTACACCGTTCAAATCGGAAATACAGAGAGATGAGCAAAGAGATGAACAAAGAGGGACTTTAATATGATACTGGATAAGTCGACAGACACCTCAGGGTTAACACAGGTTGCCGCACTTTCGGATGAATTACAGCCTGTGTTTGACAAAGCAGAACGTAAATATCAAGCGTGTGGCATTGAGCTGTTCTTTGTTTTCAGATGTCTGCCTGAAGAATATGAGAGAAAATCGACGGTCAGATACGCTAAGAAGGACAATACGATTTACTTTGATATGACGGTCAGTGAGGATCAGTATAAAACGTCTAGCAAAAGCAGACAGCGATATGAGCTGAGTCATTATTTCTATGCTCTTCTGAGCGACAAACTGAAGAAATATAAGATCGAACACTTGGATCATACGGAATTTATGAATGACATGGAAGAATGGCTTAAAGAAATTGGATGGTTACAATCCGAATTAGAGGCCAGTATGGATGAATATCGGGAATAGGGTTGTCTGATGGCGGTTTTATAATTAGTCAATGGGGTTATGGTACATAATAAAGATAACAAAAAGAAGCCCTCTTTCGAGAGCTTCTTTTTCATGGGAGAGGAGAAACCGGACGAAGAGCTTATGGGGAAACGTAAGTCTTCTCCGCGGTTGTCTACGACACTTGTGATGTCGATAATTAAAGGATGGCCGGAAAGTTTCCTTTTTATACATATCCGTTAACAATTGCGTCAACAATTTTCTTGAGAGAAAGCAGACGCACTATTTTTCAAACTGAACCCGATTGTGGTACGATAGCTTTATCAATAAACTTACATAGAGAGAAAAGGTGACTCATCAGTGAGAGTGGTATCTGGGAGTGCGAAAGGCAGACCGCTGAAGGCTGTTCCTGGCACAGGGACGCGGCCGACCACCGACAAGGTGAAGGAAGCGTTGTTTAGTATGATTGGCCCTTATTTTGAGGGCGGTACAGCATTGGATCTGTTTGCAGGCAGTGGAGGTCTCGGTATTGAGGCGCTGAGCCGCGGCATGGACAAGGCTGTTTTTGTTGACTTGGAATCGAAAAGTATTGAAGTGATCCGTGCAAATCTGAAAGCAACCAAGCTGGAAGATCAGGCGGCCATATACCGGAATGATGCCAGTCGTGCATTGAAGGCGCTCGCCAAGCGAAACACACAATTTGATCTCGTATTTCTGGATCCACCCTACCGTATGAAAAATGGGGACGAGTTAATGCTTACGATGCACGAACTGGATCTGCTTGAACCGGAAGCGACCATTGTGCTTGAATATGAATCCAAATATAGTTACCCTGAGCAATTCGGCCCGTTTGAACAAACGCGCAAGGCATTGTATGGGGAGACAGCTGTATCCATCTATTATTATGCACCTACTGCAACAACAGAAGATGGAGAACCTAGCGCAGCAGAAGAGGAGGCTCCTCATGAGTGAAATGATACATCGTCAGGAACGAATTGCCGTATATCCAGGCAGTTTTGATCCCGTAACTATGGGCCATCTGGACATTATTGCCCGGGCGTCGAAGCAGTTCGATCGCGTCATCGTGGCTGTATTGAATAATATGAGCAAAAATCCATTATTTACGGTGGAAGAACGCAAGAGTCTTATTACGGAAGTCACGAGTCATCTGCCTAATGTGGAGGTGGACAGCTTCCGTGATCTGACGGCAAATTATGTACGGCAAAAAGATGCTCAGGTCATTGTCCGCGGTATCCGCTCGGTGACGGATTTTGAATATGAGCTTCAGCTGGCTTCGACGAACAGCAAGTTAAATCCGGATGCGGAAACCATTTTTATGATGACCAATCCTAAATATTCTTATCTGAGCTCCAGCATCGTCAAGGAAATTGCCCACTACCACGGAGATGTCACCGATCTGGTCTCACCTGAAGTGGAAGCTGCGCTGCGTCAGAAAATTAGCGAGAAAACCGGCGGTTAAACCAGAAGGTCAGCCCGGATAGGCAGATCATGACGGTGAGCAGCAATGCCAGACCGATATAGGCAACAGGGAAACCATTCCAGACGGCATCGATGATGTCGGAGGTGTTCATGCCTACCAGGGACTGCTTGGTTAGGAAAGGTGTCAAACCATTGCCCGGATTGTTCTGAAACGTAGCCCAGACTTCGGAACTGTAACGGCTGAATGGCAGCCACAGCAGCAAGCTGATGAAAAATGCAACCAATGCATGAAGCAGGCGGATTCCGGCAAAATACAACATGGACGTTGTGGCAAGTCCCGCAGCTTTCAGCACGGCGGAGACTTGCAGATGAGAGCACAGACCACCCCAGCCGAGAACAGCTGCAAGCAAAGACACTAGCAGAACGGGTGTCAGTGGGCTCTGACTCAGGTGATAAGTTCCGAGATGCAGTTCCAGCAGTGAGGGCCAAAAAGCAACTGAAGTACCGGGGGTGATATAGAGAGTGAGCAGCCGAACAAACACGGCAAACACAATCATATATCCTCCGGTCATCATTAAAGTTTGTACAGCTTGGGAGACCGTGTCACCAAGCAATTTGCCGAACCCGCGCCCGTCACGTTCCTGGGCTTCGCGGGCTGCAAGTATCATTTGTGACCCTAGGCTCCGTCGTTTATACGAAGAAGGGTTTGCAGTTGGGAATTCTTCCCCTTTTGATTCCTTGGGTAGGAGTCGTACTCCGATCATGGCTGCAATCCATCCACTAACCCAGTGAACGATCAGAAGGAAATATCCAGCAGCAGGCTGATGAAGAAAAGCTGCACCGATGACAAGTATAATCATCAATGGATTGGCAAAATGAGATGCTGATGCGACAATACCCGCCTGTTTGGCGGTAATTTGTTGATCCTGCACTAGGCGGGAGGCGGTATCTGCTCCTGCCGGAAAGCCGCCACACATGCCGACAACAATGGCCAGTCCGGCTTTGCCCGGCAGACGGAACCAGCGCTGCATTAATGGCCCTAATAAGACGCCAAGTGCGTGGGTAAAGCCGAATGCAGTCAGCATTTGGGATAACATCAGAAATGGAAGCATGGCAGGAAAGATGATTTTCCACCAAATGTCTAAACCTTGAATAGAGGCATCGAATGCATCTTTCGGAGATACAACTACTGCAATTACCAGCAATAAAGCGCCTGTACTCATAAGTACCGTTCGTAACGGTCCAGAGCCCGTAACTTCGCTCTGCATTGTCATTGTTTCACCTCATATGGATCGTGCCGCATACACTCGGCCAGGATTAGTTGTGGACGGCCGAATGACGTCCGTGGACGCTTCGGCCTTGACCGGATAAGCTACTGTAAACAGCGGCCTATCCGGCCTGTACCATTGTATGCAAAAGCATGAGAGTGTTAGACTTATAATTATTGAAAGATACGCAAAGAACGGGGGCTCATGCAATGAATCGGATTCGGAAATCTGGCGGATTCAGAGCTTCGATCTTTGTGATCGTGGTGGCTCTGGTCGTCTATGTTGCGGTATATATGCCAACGCCATATATCATTTATATGCCTGGTAGTGCCGACGAAGTAAAACCCATGGTTACCGTGAAAGAGGGAGATAAGGAAGAACGTGGTGTGTTTATGATGACGACAGTGTCGGCAACATACGCCAATGTGTTTTTGCTAGGAACCTCCTTGTTTAACCGAAATGCACAAGTGGATAAAAAAGAAGATCGGCTGCGTGGCAAAAGCGAAGCAGAATATTCTGCCGAACAGGTCTGGTTCATGAGTGATTCACAATCCTCGGCAATGGAGGCGGCTTATGAGCAGGCGGGAGTGAAATACTCCATTGTTCCTGAGCATATTTTTGTATTTGGGCTGTCCGAAGATCCAAAACCTAAGGGAGATATTGAGCCCGGAGATATTATTTTGGGTGTAAACGGAACGGCAACACCGGACAATACAGTGCTGTCTGAGCAGTTAAAGAACAAAAAGGTCGGAGAAACGGTTGAGATGCAATTAGAGCGAGGCGGAGAGACCATCAGCCGCGACGTTCAACTGATTGAAGTGAAAGACAGCAAAACCGGTGAAGTTCGCCCGGCATTGGGTGTCATGATCGGTGCGGTTCAGAAAGTGAAAGCAGAAGATCCGGATAAACAGATTTCCTTCACGGATACTCAGGTAGGTGGTCCATCTGCCGGACTGATGTTCACCCTGGAGATTTACAATCAGTTGACCCCTGGAGATTTGACGAAAGGTCACCGGATTGCTGGCACAGGCACCATTAACAAAGAAGGTGTGGTTGGCGCAATTGGTGGCGTTGTGCACAAAATTGTTGCGGCAGATCGGAAAGAAGCGGAGTTTTTCTTTGTGCCGAAGGATAATTATAAAGAAGCTGAAACTAAGGCTGAACAGATTGGCACCAAAATGAAACTCATCCCTGTCAGCACAGTGGATGATGCGCTGGCTTATCTGAAAACCTTGTCTGTCAAATCCTAAAACAATTATTCGCAACGAATAATGCTTGAACCAATATGAGAATGATGTGAAATCCCCCTATTGCAACGATGCCGAATCGGTGTGCGATAGGGGGATTTTGTTTGAGTAGTCGATATTAAACAACGCATCATCAACAGAGTTTGATTAATCTTATACCCGTAGATCAGGATTGCATCAATCTATGCGTAAGCGTTGGCTCCCGCAAAAACTTGTGAGTCGATCCATTGAACTTGGGGCTTCGAAATCGTTTATGTTGAACCAGCTATGGATATGACTGAACGTAGAGTTAAAGTCTCACAGGTGGTTCGTAGTAGTCGCTGTACATCATGCGTGTATCGATGTGTTCACAGGCGAGTGCATATGCTGCCTGAGCTTGTACATCCAGTTCCAACTGGTTATGGACAAAGGTTGATGGTTTCAGCAGAACGGGCAGAGAAGCCGTCTTTTTCATCTGTTTCAAAAGGCCCTGCCCTTGTGCATTAAACCCGAGCACTCGAAGATACGCTGGCCCTTCAGCCAGCTTCTCGGGCGAACATTCGGCCTTGGTATGATTCAGCAGGATATGGGTCAGCAAGCGCTGTAGCTTTGTGCGTGTGTACCGTTTCGTTTTAAGTGCGTTCAGCAACGCCTCGACTGAAGGCTCCGGGAGCTGAGCAAGTGTACGGCTCAGCCTGTGTTCGAGTCCTTCCGTGACTTCGGCGATCTGCTCCAGCTCGGAGGCACGACGTGTGGCCGCGATGTGCATCAGCGGCTGTGCAAAGCGCTCCCAGTGCACGGGAGCGCGGCCTTCCTGCCATTCGCGCCGCAGAATGGCAAGGGTTGCCGCCGGCACGTATGGCGCGGCGGCTTCGGGCCCGTCCGCCATCAGCAGGCGGCGGACGGCGGTTGCACTGGCGATCGCCCCCGGTCCGGGCGTCGCCTCATGATACGCGGCACCGGTACGCGCCGCCGTATAGGGCTTGATCGCGCTGCCCAGCCGTTGCAGCGCGATCAGGTAATGCAGCCCAAGCGAATTGTTGGGCTGCCCCAGCAGTGCAGCGGCGTCGTCTGCATCGACGCCGCCAGGCGCCAGCGCTGCCACCGCACCTGCGTACGCGGCGGGGTAGCTGGCGCCTTCCCGCAGGCGGCGCGCGATATCCTCGCGCAGCCCTGCGGGCTCCACAGCCAGCACGCGCGCAATGCGCTGCAGGCTGTCCAGGTCGCCGGACTCGCTGCCAAAGCAGAGCGAGTCCACCACGCCTGTGCGGTGCAGAAGTGACACCGCACCAAAGGCGAACCACTCGGCCGGTTGTACAGCATAGGCAACCGGCAGTTCAAGCACAAGATCGGCGCCAGCATGCAGCGCCATCTCAGTGCGTGCCCTTTTGCCCACGATGGCGGGTTCGCCGCGCTGGAGGAAAGGGCCGCTCATCACAGCCACAACAACGTCTGCTCCACTGAGCCGCCTTGCTTCACTCAGATGGTAGACATGTCCGTTATGTAAAGGGTTATATTCAACAATGACGCCAACGGCTTTCATATGAGAACGCGCTCCTTTCGGTAAATATTCAAATGGGGATCAATCTTTCTCTTCCTAGCCCGATAATATGTGAGCTCATCTTGTTCCATAATAGGACATGGATATACCTTTGTTCAAATCATATCGCAGTGTGTACAACGAAAAAGAAAAGAATCCTTCAGATCGATATAGCCCGAACCCGCCTTCAAAATGCATGACTTGTAGTTTAACTTACAGTAAGCCTATAATGTATCAGAGATCGAATGCGGATTAGGATCGTCAATTTCAAAAAGGGTGTAAAGTTAAAAGTGTTGACAAACGTCTTGAAAAATCGGTATAATGATTTTTGTTTGTTAAGTCAATTTCATAATACTTTTAACGATGAATCGTCAGATTACATACAGTCAGGAATTTGATGTGTTGCAAGAGTCAGGTTTGACCTGTATAACTGTCGTTAGGCGTTTAACTTTAATTATGAGATTGGTTTCGTTTGGAGTGATGGGAAATGTTAATGCCATTTCGCAAAGTGGCTACCAGTGATGGTCCCCTGAAGTTTAATGAACAGTGGGATATCAAGGAACTGGTTTCTAACCGACAAGATATCACAGCCGTTACCCCGCTGACTGCAGATTTATCTGCAGAATTCAGAGAGGGAGACGTTGTGGATGTTCATGGCAAGCTGACAGCAGGAGTGGACATGTTGTGCTCCCGGTGTCTTAAGCCGATTAATGAACATTTTCATATTGATTTTCATGAGCAATTCAAGAAGGGAAAGCAGCCAGAGGAATTGCACGAAGACGACGATACTTTCTATGTGGATGGAGATAGCGTTGATCTGAAGGGTTATGCTGAGGAAGCTTTTCTGCTGAATCTTCCGTTTATACCGCTGTGTAGCGATACATGCAAAGGGTTATGCCCCAAGTGTGGCCATGAGCTGAACGAAGGTGACTGCGGTTGTGATAACCAAGTTATCGATCCGCGGCTTGCAGGGCTCAAGGATTTTTTTAAATGAGCATGATTGAAAATCGAACATTGTAACAACTACCTGCAAAGGTTTATTTTGATAAGGAGGTGGGAATAATGGCAGTACCTCAACGGAGAACATCCAAGACGCGTCGCGACAAACGTCGCACTCACTTTAAATTGGCAGTACCGGGTATGGTGAAATGTGAACAATGTGGCGAGCTGAAGCTTAGTCACCACGTATGCAAAGTGTGCGGAACGTACAAAGCAAGAGAGATCATCTCTCAATAATAGCTAGACATCAAGTAGCACTTCATTTCGATGAGGTGCTACTTTTTTTAGACTATAGCATCGCAAAAATGACTACCTTTACCTGTATTCTATCTTCGTGAATATAGTTCAATATACGTTTTTTGATATTTTAGTAAGGCTCGCTACTGGTTGTGTTCGGGACTGTGAAGCCAGGCTCCGCAAGGCAGGATTGTTTTTGTTCAGCCAGCCTTTCTTTTTGACACGGGATGAGATATACTATAGTTTAGTACCAGGTTCTAAGATTTGACGTTACATAAACATGAACCATGATTCTTGTGAGAACGACCCTGCTGAACAGGGATGCAACTATAGAAGCAACGTGAAAGAGTATTGAACTGACCGGATTGGGCGGTTCCTTAAACGATACAGCGGGGGGTGTCAGGCATCGAACGTGTACCGAAGAGACAGAGGCAGCAGCAGTTAACCAAAATGATCGAAGACAACCCGTTTGTGACGGATCAGGAACTTACACGCCAATTGAAGGTGAGTATTCAGACGATTCGTCTCGACAGACTGGAGCTTGGGATTCCCGAGCTTCGGGAGCGGATGAAACTGATGGCGGAGCGTTCCTATGATCAGGTGCGTTCCTTACCCCTGCATGAGATTATCGGTGATATTGTGGACTTGCAACTGGACAAGAGCGGGATTTCCTTGTTTGAGATTAAGGAAGAACACGTATTTTCGAGAACGGGCATTGCTCGGGGACACTATGTTTTTGCACAGGCCAACTCGTTGGCTGTGGCCGTTATTAATGACGAGATTGCACTGACGGCGTCCGCAGACATTCGTTTTGTTCGTTCGGTTCATTTGGCCGAGAAATGTATTGCGAAGGCCTATGTGAGATCGATTCCGGGTCAAAAGGGCAAAGCCAAAGTAGAAGTGTTCACTTATGTGGGTGAAGAAATGGTGTTTCAAGGCAACTTTGTAATCTACCATTCAGGTGGAGAAGACAGCGTAGAAGGAGGTCATTTGGGATGAAAATCGTCATTGATGCCATGGGAGGCGATAACGCACCTGCGGCAACAGTAGAAGGTGCGATCGCCGCGGCTACGGAATGGGCGGATACACAGATCGTCCTGGTCGGCGATGAAGCCAAGCTGGAACCTCTTCTGAGTCAGTCAGGCGCCAAACCTGCTAATCTGACTATTCGGCATGCTTCCGAAGTGATCGGTTCGGATGATGAACCGGTAAAGGCAGTCCGTCGTAAGAAGGATGCCTCCATGGTGGTTGCAGGTCGTATGCTTAAGGAAGGCGAAGCAGACGCCATGATCTCTGCGGGCAATACCGGAGCACTGATGACAGCCGGCTTGCTTGTAGTAGGTCGTATGGAAGGTATTGAGCGCCCGGCGCTTGCACCCATGATTCCAACGATCGATGATGTGGGTGTACTTGCACTTGATCTTGGTGCGAATATGGATGCCAAACCGGAACACCTCGCACAGTATGGTCTGATGGGGAGCTTGTATCGGCAAAAAGTGCAGGGAATTGCGTCCCCAAGAGTGGGCCTGCTCAATGTGGGAACGGAGCCCGGTAAGGGGAATGAGTTGACCAAACATGCCTATCCGTTGCTGGAGCAACTTCCGATTCGTTTTGTTGGTAACGTAGAGGCCCGTGATGTGCTTACAGGTGCGTGTGATGTGCTTGTATGTGATGGATTTGCCGGAAATATATTGCTGAAATCGCTCGAAGGCACAGCAGGTGCCATTTTCGCTCTGCTTAAGGAACAATTCTCATCATCGCTCAAAAGCAAACTGGCTGCTGCTGTGCTCATGCCTGAGCTGCGCGGTTTGAAACGGAAACTGGATTATACCGAGCATGGTGGTGCACCACTCCTCGGTTTGAGCAGACTTGTGGTGAAAAGTCATGGATCGGCTGATGGCAATGCCATCAAAAATGCTGTGCGCCAAGCACGGATTGCAGTACAGAACCAGCTGGTGGAGAGCATATCTAAGGAAATTAGCGGGAAGTGAGTGAAGACATGAATAATTTGCGCCCGGTAGGGGTTATCGGTACTGGTAAATATGTACCTGAGAAAATTTTGACAAACAGCGATTTGGAGAAAATGGTCGATACGAATGATGAGTGGATCGTCAGTCGTACAGGAATCAAGGAGCGTCACATCGCTGCACCGGATCAGGCGACTTCAGATCTGGCATACGAGGCAGCGATCAAAGCACTTGAGTCTGCTGGCATGACTGGCAGCGATCTTGATCTGATTATTGTGGCAACTATTACACCGGATTCTTCATTCCCTTCTACTGCTTGTATTTTGCAAGATAAGCTTGGTGCCAAGGGCGCTGCGGCATTTGACTTGTCTGCTGCCTGCTCCGGATTTGTATACGGTCTGGCAACAGCAACGAGCTTTATCCAAAGCGGCATGTACAACAATGCACTTGTTATTGGTGCAGATTGCTTGTCTCGCATTACTGACTATACCGACCGTAATACCTGTGTGCTGTTTGGCGATGGCGCCGGTGCGGTTATCGTTGGTGAAGTGCCGGAAGGCCGTGGATTTAAATCATTCGATCTCGGAGCTGAAGGTGCGGGCGGAAGCCTGCTTCAAATGGAAGGCGGAGGTTCCCGTCTGCCTGCATCCGTAGAAACGGTTGAGAACAAAAAACATTATATTTACATGAATGGCCGTGAAGTGTTTAAATTTGCAGTACGGGTGATGGGTACAGCGACGATCGAAGTTCTGCGCAAGGCTGGCCTGGAACGTACGGACGTGGATCTGTTTGTTCCTCACCAAGCCAATATCCGGATTATCCAATCTGCAATGCAGCGACTTGAGCTTCCTGAAGAGAAAGTTGTAGTCAACGTGGATAAATACGCCAACACATCTGCAGCCTCCATTCCGCTTGCTCTGGTAGAAGCTGCTGAAGAAGGCCGCATGAAAGCCGGAGATACTGTGCTTATGGTTGGTTTCGGTGGCGGATTGACGTGGGGCGCATCAGTACTCGTTTGGTAAACTAGACAGCTGGGAGAGATGAATTGGATGGGTAAAATAGCATTTGTATTTCCCGGACAGGGATCGCAGGCTGTGGGCATGGCCAAGGACGCGTATGAGTCTGTGCCTGCGGCAACAGAGATTTTTCGCACAGCCGATGAAACGCTAGGTTTCGCGCTGAGCAATCTTGTTTTTGAGGGACCAGAGACCGAGTTGAAACAGACATCGAATACACAACCGGCTCTGTTGACAGCAAGTATTGCATTGCTTGAGGCTTTTAAAGAAAAAGGAATTCAGCCTGATTATACGGCCGGACACAGTCTGGGTGAATACAGTGCACTGGTCGCGGCGGGCGTTCTTTCGTTCGCGGACGCGGTAAGCATTGTGCGGGCACGCGGTCAATATATGGAACAGGCTGTTCCTGGTGGACAGGGTGCAATGGCTGCGGTATTGGGTGCGGATCGGGAAGCGCTGGGGGTGCTTTGCCGAGACGTATCCGAAAGTGGTCATGCGGTTGAACTTGCCAACATCAACTGTCCGGGACAAATCGTGATTTCCGGTGTGAAGGAAGGGGTAGCTGCTGTCGCTGAACGGGTCAAGGAAGCGGGCGGCAAACGTGCCATCACACTTGAAGTAAGCGGTCCGTTCCATTCTTCCTTAATGAAGGATGCAGCAGAGAAGCTGGCTGAGAAACTGAAAACTGTTTCGTTCTCACCTGGGGATGTCCCTGTAGTTGCGAATGTGACTGCAAGACCTGTGGAGGACGGTAAGGTTCAGGATTTGTTGACAGCTCAGGTCTATTCTCCGGTTTTATGGGAAGACAGTGTGACATGGCTTATTGAGCAAGGTGTCGATACCTTTATCGAGATTGGTTCTGGCAGTGTGTTAACAGGTTTGATTAAAAAAACAGATAAAACCGTTAAACTGTACAATGTGAACAGTCTTGAGACGCTTGAAGCAACTGCAGCTGCACTAATTTGATTAACCATGATTAGATTTGGGGAAAGGAGGAATGATTATGTCTAAACCATTACACGGCAAAAATGCGCTTGTTACCGGTGCATCCCGTGGTATTGGGCGCAGTATTGCACTCGCTTTGGCCGAGGCTGGCGCCAACGTGGCCGTGAATTATGCGGGCAGTCAAGCGGCAGCTGAGGAAGTAGCGGAAGCGATTCGTGCCAAAGGTGTCCAGGCAATTACGATTCAAGCGAATGTGGGCCAGATGGACGAAGCCGAACAAATGGTCAAAGCTACGATTGAGGCATGGGGCAATGTTGATATTCTTGTCAACAATGCTGGAATTACCCGTGATAATCTGATCATGCGTATGAAAGAAGAGGAATTTGATCAGGTGATCGAAACCAACCTCAAAGGGGTGTTTAACTGTCTTAAGGCGGTTACACGTCCAATGATGAAGCAACGGTCTGGTAGAATTATCAATATCTCCTCTGTTGTGGGCGTGCTCGGAAATGCTGGACAAGCAAACTATGTTGCTGCCAAGGCAGGGGTCATCGGTTTGACGAAGGCATCTGCTCGTGAGCTTGCCTCCCGCGGCATCACAGTTAACTGCGTTGCACCAGGATTTATTGAGACCGATATGACGAAGGAATTGTCCCAGGAGATCGTTGACAACATGTTGAACGGTATTCCGTTATCCCGTCTGGGCCAACCGGATGAAATCGCCGGTGTTGTCACGTTCCTGGCTTCAGAAGCTTCATCTTATATGACAGGGCAGACACTGCATGTTGATGGTGGCATGTACATGTAATTCTTCCCGGACTTGAACAATAGTCGGGGAACAGGCGCTGGACGATCCGAAATGCCGGAAAAAGGCCGGGTTCCCCGGCCGGGAGCCGCATATGTCTTCTATGGCATTTTGCCTGCGATTCTCGTATAATACCAAGGAGGAGGTGAACCGGATGTCCGATGTATTGGAGCGTGTAAAACGCATCGTCGTCGACCGCTTGGGCGCAGACGAAGCTGAAGTTACACTTGAAGCATCTTTCAAAGAAGATTTGGGTGCTGATTCTTTGGATGTAGTGGAATTGGTCATGGAATTGGAAGATGAATTCGATTTGGAAATCTCTGATGAAGATGCAGAAAAAATCACGACCGTAGGTGAAGTTGTAAACTACATACAATCTCATACCTAAAGTCAATTCAGTCCCGCACCTGTTTTCGAACAGGCGGGACTTCTCATCATTCATTGGTTTTTCTCATTCCGCAAGCGGCGCTGGTCAAACGGATCTCCGGGTCCTGCTTGGCTAGACGTCTGCTTGCGGATGTTCCCACAAAATAATTGCGTAATGCAGTCGATATAGAGGTGAGTCGGTTTGAAACAAAGAGTTGTAATTACCGGAATGGGCGTAATGACATCGCTCGGAAAAGATTTGGAAACGTTCTGGGGCAGTTTAATGGCAGGCAAGTCCGGAATCTCTCAGATTGAGGCGTTTGATGTAAGTGAATACACCACTCAAATTGCAGCCGAGATCAAGGATTTCAACCCGGAAGAATACATGGAACGCAAAGATGCACGTAAAATGGACCGTTTTGTTCAGTTCGCTGTAGCAGCTGGTTTCAAAGCCGTTGAAGACAGTGGTCTGAAAATTGACGAGAACATTGATGCAGAGCGTTTTGGTGTGTCGATCGGATCGGGTATCGGTGGATTGGGTACTTGGGAGGACCAACATAATGCATTGCTGCAAAAAGGTCCTAAACGCGTAAGCCCATTTTTCATTCCGATGATGATCTCCAACATGGCTTCTGGCCAGATGTCGATTTCTCTCGGGGCGAAAGGTCCTAACATCAACGTGGTAACGGCATGTGCTACAGGAACACACTCCATTGGAGATTCCTTCAAGCTGATTGCAAACGGTGATGCGGATGCAATGATTTGTGGCGGTGCGGAAGCAACCATTAGACCAACTGGTCTGGCTGGGTTCTGTGCAATGCGTGCCATGTCTACACGTAATGATGATCCGGCTAAGTCGAGCCGTCCTTTTGATACAGAACGTGACGGGTTTGTTATGGGCGAGGGCGCGGGAGTTCTGATCCTTGAATCCCTTGAACATGCTCAAAAACGTGGTGCTCGTATTTATGGCGAAGTAATTGGTTACGGTCTCACTGGCGATGCACATCACATGACGGAGCCTGATCCGGATGGAGCAGCTCGTTGCATGAAGATGGCTCTGCGTAATGCGGGTATCGAACCAGAAGAAGTGGACTATATCAATGCACACGGTACATCAACACCTGTAGGTGACAGATCCGAAACGCTTGCGATCAAAAAAGCGTTTGGCGATCATGCGTACAAGCTTGCTGTAAGTTCAACCAAATCGATGACAGGTCATATGCTTGGTGCTGCTGGTGGCGTGGAAGCCGTAATCTGCGGATTGTCGCTGACACATCAGACGCTTGCTCCAACAATCAACCTGGAAAATCAGGACCCGGAATGTGATCTGGATTATGTTCCAAACGTTCCACGTCAAACTAAAGTCAACATTGCCATGTCCAATTCATTTGGGTTCGGCGGTCACAATGCCACCATTATTCTCAAAAAATTTGAAGCATAAGGGGCTAGTTCGTTTGAGTGAAGATCTGAAGCAGTTACAACACAAACTTCAAATCAAATTTGACAACAGGCAGCTTTTAAAACAAGCGTTTACCCATGCTTCTTATGTAAACGAACACCGGTTCAGTCAGCATCAGGATAACGAGCGTCTGGAGTTTCTGGGCGATGCGGTACTGGAACTGACTGTGTCGGAATACTTGTATCACTTGTTTCCTAACCGGCCGGAAGGTGAATTAACTAAGCTGCGGGCATCCATTGTCTGCGAGCCTTCCCTCGTCAAATTTGCTGAAGCGTTGGGTTTTGGGCAGTATGTACTTCTTGGTAAAGGTGAGGAACTGACGGGAGGACGAACTAGACCGGCTTTGTTAGCGGATGTGTTTGAATCTTTCATCGGTGCATTATATCTGGATCAGGGATTGGCGCCTGTCCGGACATTTCTGGATCAGCATGTATTTCCGTTGATCGTTCTGGGCAGCAAATTGCAAATGAGCGATTACAAAACGGAATTGCAGGAACTCACTCAGCATCACAATATGGGAGCTCTGGAATACCGTATTGTTGAGGAACGGGGCCCTGCCCATGAACGGGAGTTTGTCTCCGAGGTCCATATGGGTCAAGAACGGCTTGGCAGAGGTACAGGACGTTCCAAAAAGGAAGCCGAACAACAGGCTGCATCCGCAGCACTGGATCGACTGAAGCTTCCGGAAGCCTGAGCTTTACCGTAAGCGCATAGACAAACGAAGAGCAAAGAGCAGCCCGCGGGTCCGCCTGGCGGAATTTATCGGCCGGACTGCTTTTTGCTCTTTTTTTTGTAAAGGGGTTCAGGGCTAGCTGCTCCTGTTAGTTTAACTATAGAAGTTGAACCTAAGTTTTACACCAAAACGGAGAGGACAGAAATAACCTGAAGAAGCGGAGCTAAAAGCTTTCTGCAAGAAAGCTACATCGGAAGCATACGCTTCGCCTTTATCCCCGGATTTTCCCTTTTTAAAAGGAATCAAAAAAATCTGGGGATAACAGCGATCGGAAGGTTGTTCTGTCATCGAAGTGGCAAGTGTAAATAGGCGCTGAATGCAACATTTGAAATTTGCAAGAGGAGGTGACGGGAAACCCTATGTTTTTGAAACGGATTGAACTGGGTGGATTCAAGTCATTCGCCGACAAAACGGAAATGGAATTCGTTCGTGGCATAACCGCTGTTGTGGGCCCGAACGGAAGTGGCAAAAGTAACATTTCAGACGGCATACGCTGGGTTCTTGGGGAACAAAGCGCCAAATCACTGCGTGGTGGCAAGATGGAAGATATCATTTTTGCCGGCAGTGATGCACGGAAGGCTGTTAATTATGGTGAAGTTTCGTTGACGCTGGATAACGAAGATCATGCGCTTGCTTTGGATTTTGGTGAAGTAACGGTAACGCGTCGTGTACATCGCAGCGGAGACAGTGAATATTTTATCAACAAACAGTCGTGTCGGTTGAAGGATATTACGGAATTGTTTATGGATACCGGGATCGGCAAGGAAGCTTACTCGATTATTGGACAGGGACGAATCGAAGAGATTCTGAGTACCCGTTCAGAGGATCGCAGGGGGATCTTTGAAGAGGCATCAGGTATTGTTAAATATAAATCTCGCAAACGGGATGCTACTCGCAAACTGGATGAGACGGAACAGAATTTGTTGCGCATTCATGACCTGGTCACCGAGCTGGAAGACCAGATTGGTCCGTTAAAGGAACAATCGGAGAAAGCAATCCACTACAAGGAATTGCGTGGACAGCTGAAATCACAGGAAATCTCTATGTATGTGTATCAGATTGAACAAATTCACGCTTCCTGGAGTAAAGCAAACCAACGACTTGAATCATTGAAAGAGGAAGAAGTCGGATTGGCGGCTATCGTCTCCACTCATGATGCCAAGCTGGAAAGTGACCGGAATGCGCTGCGTACTCTGGAGACGGAGACGGAACAGCTGCAATCGGCCTTATTGCAATTCAGTGAAGCAACGGAGAAAAGCGAAGGGCTTGGGGAACTGCTCAAGGAGCGTTCGCGTCATCTGCAGACGAATCAGGAACAGCTTAAAGTAACGCTTGCAGCGAGTGAAGAGAGACATCGGGAGCGTGAAGCCGAGTTACTTGCATTACGCGAAAAGTTTGCCAAGCTTGAACTGGAATTGAGTGACGTTAGAAACCGCCTATCCGAAGAAGAGGCCAAACTTATCGGTGTTACTGGCGGCATTAGCCAACAGCAGGAGGAAAGCCTTAAGGGCAACTTGCTGGAACTGATGAATCAGATGGCTCAGACACGAAATGAAATTCGTTACGCGGACCAACAGAAAGAAACGTTGGAACGGCGAATGAATCGCGCGACTGAGGAATCCGGCAAGTGGGAAGGCCAGAAGGAAACGTTGGAAGCCCGCAAAACGGAGATTGAGAAAAAAGTTATTCGTTTAGGCAAGGAAATCAGTGATCTGCGCGGTGGTTATATTACGGAAAGTGAACGTCTCCAATCGTTGCAGAAGCTGCTCGAAGAAAGCCGGGGAACTGTCCGGAAATGGGAACAGAAGCGTGAAGCCCAGGTCTCCCGTCGCGATACAATGAAAGAAATGCAGGATGATTTTGACGGTTTCATGTTGGGTGTCAAAGAAGTTCTTAAGGCATCACGAAAAGGTACACTGAACGGGGTTCATGGAGCCGTTGCAGAGCTCGTTAAAGTGCCTGAGAAGATCGAACTTGCGGTAGAGACAGCGATGGGCGCTTCCCTGCAGCATGTCGTCATGGAGAATGAATCGGTTTCCAGACAGGCGATCGCTTTTCTGAAACAACGTCAATTGGGCAGAGCTACGTTCCTCCCGCTGGATGTTATTCGTGCACGTACCATTGGTGCGGGTGAACGTTCGATGATCGAAGGCATGGATGGTTTTGTGGGAATTGGTGCGGATCTCGTACAATACGAAGAACGTTATGCTGCGATCATTGGAAGCTTACTCGGAAATGTCATTATTGCGGAGAAGTTGGAGGATGCCAATAAGATCGCGGCTCGCTGCCAATATCGTTTCCGGGTCGTAACCCTGGAAGGCGATGTGGTTAACGCGGGTGGTTCGATGACTGGTGGTAGCCAGCACAAGAAAAATGTAAGTCTGCTCAGTCGCAAACGGCAACTGGACCAGCTGGACCAGGATATTTTGGATACCGAAAATCAGATCGTAAAACTTCATCGCAGTGTGGATGATGTAAAAACTCAACTGGAGCAGTGCCAGGACAAGCTGGACGAGCTGCGTCAGTCTGGAGACGACACCCGGAATGCAGAACAGCAGGCTTCAATGGAAATGAAGCAGGTTGAGCATGAGCTGCGTCACGTGCTGGAACAGGTTGCCGTAGCCGGGCAGGAGAAGAGTGGCTTTACCGAAGAAATCAAAGAGATGGATACAGCTCGCGATGTCGCCGTGAAGAAGCTGGAGCAGCTTGAGGAAGAAGAGAAGGCAACTCATAGGGCCATTCATGCCGCAGAATTTGCGCGTAAAGCGAATGAATCGGCGAAGGAGGAATTGCAGACCCAACTCACTGATCTGAAAGTCCGAGAGGGGAAACTGGATCAGGAACGATTCTCCAACGAGGAACAATTGCGTCGTCTGGAGCGCGAAGTGGATTCACTGGTGAAGGATCTTCGTCAAAATCGCACGTTGCTGGCCTCCATGGAAGCCGATCTGAAGAAAACAGAGACTGAGAGTGTTAAACAGATTGAAGATCTTAACCAATACAAGTTGAAAAAAGCGGAATCTGCACAGGAACTGGACTTCAAGCGTGCTGCCCGAAGCGAGCTGTCGAAGAAGCTTGAGCTTGCCGAGAGTGAAACGAAGGAACAACGCACACAGCTGAAAGCTGTGGAGGAACAGATGCGACAAACGGAAATTTCCGTGAACAGACTTGATGTGGAGTTGGAAAATATTCTGCGCAAACTGATGGATGAGTATGAGCTCGGCTATGAACTCGCCAAAGAGCGTTATCCAGTACCGGAAGATGTGGAGAGTACACAAGCTGAGGTTCAGAAACTGAAGCGCAGCATTGCAGCTCTTGGCGACGTCAATCTGGGAGCCATCGAGGAATTCCAGCGGGTTAACGAACGGTATGAGTTCCTCAGCACGCAGAAGAATGACCTGGTTGAAGCCAAAACAACGTTATATCAGGTTATTCGAGAGATGGAAGACGAGATGGCCAAACGATTCAAGGCAACATTTGATGCGATTCGCCGGGAATTTGGCGCTGTCTTCACCAAGCTGTTTGGCGGAGGGCGCGCGGATCTTGTATTGATGGACCCTGAGCGTTTGCTCGATACGGGCATTGATATCGTCGCACAGCCACCAGGCAAAAAGCTGCAAAACCTGCAGCTATTATCCGGTGGGGAACGAGCGTTGACCGCGATGGCACTCTTATTCGCTATTCTGCATGTTAAGCCGGTACCGTTCTGCGTACTGGATGAAGTGGAAGCGGCGCTGGATGAAGCCAACGTGGTGCGTTTTGCCCAGTATTTGCGTGAGTTCTCGGAACAAACACAATTCATCGTTGTTACACATCGCAAAGGCACAATGGAAGAAGCGGATGTGCTGTATGGTGTCACGATGGAAGAGGGCGGAGTATCCAAGCTTGTTTCGGTTAAACTGGAAGATGAGGAAGCTGTCATTGCCTAATCTTTGAGTTGGTTGTCACGCATGAACTCATCTAATATCATTTAAACTAAGAAATGTACACGATGGAGGGGCTTTATGAGTTTTTTTAAAAAGCTGAGAGACAGCATTGCAAGCAAAACGGAGTCGGTTACCAAACAGTTCAAGGACGGGTTGGAAAAGACGCGTAAAGGCCTTGTAGAGAAAGTGTCGGATCTCGTTATCCGTCGCAAAAAAATCGACGAGGAATTCTATGAAGAATTGGAAGAGATTCTGATTGGAGCCGACGTAGGTGTCAATACGGTCATGAAACTGATTGAAGATCTGCGTGATGAGGTTAAAAAACGCAAAATTGAGGATGCGGCTGAACTACAGCCTGTACTGTCCGAAAAACTGACGGGTTTGCTTCGTGGTGAGCAGAATAATGAACTGAAAATGAATCCGGATGGAATTACGGTTATTTTGTTTGTTGGTGTTAATGGTGTTGGTAAAACAACAACGATTGGTAAACTGGCTCATCGTTTCAAACAGCAAGGCAAAAAGGTCATCATGGCAGCAGGTGACACGTTCCGTGCCGGAGCGATTGAGCAACTCGAAGTATGGGGACAACGCGCTGGTGTGGATGTCATCAAGCAACAGTCAGGTTCTGACCCTGCCGCTGTTATGTACGATGCGGTGCAGGCTGCGAAGCAACGGGGTGCTGATGTATTGCTCTGTGATACCGCAGGCCGTCTGCAAAATAAATCCAATCTAATGGACGAACTCAACAAAATCTATCGTGTCATTCAACGTGAAATTCCGGAAGCACCTCATGAAGTATTAATGGTGCTGGATGCAACTACAGGTCAGAATGCACTGAATCAGGCCAAACTCTTCGGAGAGAAGAGCGGGGTAACTGGACTTGTACTGACGAAGCTGGATGGTACCGCCAAAGGTGGTATTGTTGTTGCCATTCGCCAGGAGTTGGATCTGCCTGTGAAGCTGGTCGGACTTGGTGAGAAAATTGATGATCTGCAGCCTTTCGACTCGGAGCAATTCGTGCATGCGTTGTTTGCCGGATTGATTCAAGAACAGCCAGCTGAAAGTGCTGAAGAAGAGGAAGCTAATTCCTAGAACCATTAATAAATAGGATGAATGAATAGCGCAACCGTATTGCCAGTGATATACGTGATAAGTGTCACGTGTAATGTCACTGGCAATACGTGTATAATGGGAATAAAGAAGGCAAGGCTAAAGGGCTAGAAAGGACGGTTGATATGGCCAATACCTACACCTATTCCCGCCGTGAGGAAGTCGCCAATGCGGTGACTCATGGAATTGGCGCTGCACTCAGTGTAGCTGCACTAGTGCTGTTGATTGTATTTTCGAGTATGAAAGGCACGGCTTGGCATGTGGTCAGTTTCACGATCTACGGGATCACCATGCTGCTGCTCTATACGAGCTCTACACTCGTGCATGCATGGAAAGATGGAAAAATGAAAGATTTATTTGAGATTTTCGACCATTCTTCCATTTATTTGTTTATTGCGGGATCGTACACTCCGCTTTTGTTTATTGCTGTTCGGGGCACACTTGGTTGGACCCTGTTCGGTGTAATCTGGGGAATTGCATTATTCGGCGTGATCTTTAAGGCGTTTTTTACAAAAAGGTTTCTATTCATGTCCACGATTTTCTATATTGCAATGGGCTGGCTCATCGTTATTGCCTGGCAACCGCTTATGGCTGCCATTCCTACAGGAGGAATCGTGCTGCTGGTTGCTGGAGGTTTGATGTATACACTGGGTACGCTTTTTTATGTGTGGCGTGGGTTTCCGTACCACCATGCGATTTGGCATCTCTTTGTGTTGGCAGGCAGTATTCTTCATTTCTTTATGGTACTGCTGTACCTGACACCACTTCGCTAGAACACGGTAGATAGCGTAAAACGAATCGGCTCCATCTGTGGAGACCCATTCGTTTTTTGTTCTATATAAAGGATACAGCAGGTCGTATTCAACTATAGAGGAATGGCTAAGATCAACCGTGTAGGCACGAAAAATGAGTGCAAAATGAACGTTTTTATTGTGACAAGTATTTTTGCTTGACAACCTGAATTGTTTTAGGTATTATTAGGAACGTTGCAAGAGTGTAAAGTGTTTTTCCTTGACGAAGGGAGTGCCCCGTTATGAGTCAAGAAAACCGGCTTGAGAAGACAAACCGGATTAACTTGCTGTTTGCTTTCTATGAACGGTTGCTTACCGAGAAACAGCAGACTTTTCTAAAGTATTACTTTCATGATGATTTCTCGCTGGGCGAGATTGCAGCCGAGTTCGAGATCAGCCGCCAGGCGGTATACGAGCATATCAAGCGTGCCGAACAAGTGCTGGAAAATTACGAAAGCAAGCTTGGCTTGCTGGAGAAGCACGAACGGCGCAACCGTAATCTTGAAGATTTGCAAAATGCATTGGAGCGCGCAGGCGTTTCCATTGATAACAACCAACAAATAAACGATATTATTCATCAGCTCAGAGAATAGTTCTTAAGAGTTGAACGAAACGTATCGGTCCTGAAAACAGTATTACAGCTTAAGGAGGTGGGATCATGGCATTTGAAGGATTAACGACCCGATTGCAGAATGTGTTCAGCAAGCTGCGCGGCAAAGGCAAGGTGTCTGATGAAGATGTTGCCGAAGCTATGCGCGAGGTACGTCTGGCATTGCTCGAAGCGGATGTAAACTTCAAAGTGGTCAAGGAATTCATCGCCAAGGTGAAAGAGAAGGCTGTTGGCAAAGAAGTGATGGAGAGCTTCACGCCAGGAATGGTCATTATCGACATCGTAAACAAGGAACTGACGGATTTGATGGGTGGAAGCCAGTCCAAGCTGGCTAAAGCGAACAAACCGCCTACGGTACTGATGATGGTTGGTTTGCAGGGTGCAGGTAAAACGACCACATCCGGTAAACTGGCTAAAATGCTGCAAAAGCAGAATAGTAGACCGTTGCTTGTTGCAGGAGATATTTATCGTCCAGCAGCGATCAAGCAGTTGCAAGTGCTCGGCGAGCAGATCAAAGCGCCGGTATTCACACTGGGAGATCAGACAAGCCCTGTAGAGATCGCACGTCAGGGTCTGCAGCATGCCAAGGACAACGGCAATGACTATGTCATTATCGATACGGCTGGACGCCTGCATGTCGATGAAGAACTGATGGAAGAGCTTCGTCAGATTCATAGCGTAGTAAATCCCGATGAAGTATTGCTTGTCGTAGACAGCATGACAGGTCAGGATGCAGTTAATGTGGCAGAACACTTTAACCAGCAGCTTAATCTGACGGGTGTCGTTCTGACCAAGCTTGACGGAGATACTCGTGGTGGTGCCGCGCTTTCCGTTAAAGCAGTCACCGGTTGCCCAATCAAGTTTGCTTCCCTTGGTGAGAAACTTGATGCACTGGAACCTTTCCATCCGGAGCGTATGGCTTCACGTATTCTTGGTATGGGTGATATGCTATCTCTGATTGAGAAAGCACAGTCCAACATTGATACCGATAAAGCCAAGGAAATGGAACGGAAGATGCGTAATGCAGAATTTACGTTTGAAGATTTCCTTGAGCAAATGGATCAAGTGAAAAAGCTGGGACCAATCGATCAGATCATGGATATGATTCCTGGTATGGGCAAGATGAAACAAGCCAAGGACCTGAAAGTTGATGATAAACAGATGGGCCGAATCGAAGCGATCGTGTACTCCATGACGACCGAGGAGAAACGTAACCCGGATATGATCAACCATAGCCGCCGGAAGCGGATTGCTACAGGTAGTGGAACATCCCTAGCCGAAGTAAACCGTCTGATCAAGCAGTTTGATGAGATGCGCCGCATGATGAAACAGTTCTCGGATATGATGGGACCTAAAGGCGGCAAGAATAAAGCGATGAAGCAGCTTAAGGGTCTGGGCAAAGGAATGAAGTTTCCTTTCCGTTGATTCCAATGGCAGCTGAACGATATACAGATTTCATTGAAGGAGGTGAATTTTCAAATGGCAGTTCGTATTCGTCTGAAACGTATGGGTGCTCACAAAGCTCCTTTCTACCGCGTAGTGGTATCGGATTCCCGTTCCCCACGTGACGGTCGTTTTATCGAGGAGATCGGTTACTACAACCCGGTTGAACAACCGGCTGTTGTTAAGATCGATGAAGATAAAGCATTGCAATGGCTTCAAAACGGTGCACAAGCATCCGACACTGTCCGCAACTTGCTGAGCAAAGCGGGCGTGATGAAGAAGTTCCACGAGTCTAAATTGACTAAATAAGGTGCTGATTCGGAGGGTCCTCTATGGAAGAATTAGTAAGCATAATTGCTAAGGCTTTGGTCGATCATCCGGAAGATGTGGCGGTTCGGACGGTTGAGAAAGACCGGCTTGTCGTTTATGAGTTAACCGTTCATCCTGACGATGTTGGGAAAGTGATTGGTAAACAGGGACGAATCGCAAAGTCTCTTCGTACAGTCGTCACATCAGCAGCAGTTAAGATGGATAAACGGGTAACCGTCGATATCATATCTTAAAGATATACGAAAGGGGGTTAGGATGCATGTCCTAGCCCCTTTTCGTGCATGCTGAAACTTAAATAATAGGATTGAAATAGCTCGTCAAGTATGATTATCTGCGGAAGTAGTGAAGGGGACGGAATCGATTCTGAAGAAGCGTTAGGATAACAGCGATCCGAAGAAAGATCCGTAACCGGAACGGCCGCAGGGAGATCATCACATATGAGTACCAATATGAATGGATTGTAGGAGGAAAGTATGGCAGAGTTTATGAATGTAGGTAAAATCGTCAATACGCATGGAATTCGTGGCGAGGTGAGAATCATGCCTTTAACTGATTTCCCGGAAGTGCGTTTTGCGAAAAATGCAGAGTTGTTTTTCTTTACACCAGATAATCATCCAGTCATGGTTAACGTGGAATCTGCACGTTTGCATAAGAATATGTATATTCTTCGTCTGAAAGAGTATGGCAACATTAATGAAGTAGAGAAGTTTAAAGGCGGCATGGCCAAAGTGTTAAAAGAGAATCTGGCAGAGCTGGAGGAAGGTGAATACTACTTCCATCAAATCGTTGGGTGTTCTGTCCTCACCGAAGAGGGTGAAACACTTGGAACCATCTCTGAGATTTTGACTCCTGGAGCGAATGATGTATGGGTTGTCAAAACGCCTGCAGGCAAAGAAATTCTGCTCCCGGTTATTGATGATGTTGTTCTTGATGTGGACGTTACAGAGAAGCAAGTCAAGGTTCACCTGATGGAAGGGCTGCTGTAACATGAAAGTGGATGTATTAACCCTATTCCCGGAAATGTTTGACGGTGTGTTCGGAACCAGCATTCTGGGCAAAGCCCAAACCAAAGGGCTTGTGTCTCTGGGAGCAACAAACTTCCGAAATTTTGCGACCAACAAACATAATACAGTTGACGATGCACCTTACGGCGGCGGTGGAGGTATGGTATTAAAGCCAGATCCGATCTTTGCTGCTGTTGAGGATGTATTAGAGCAGCGAGGGGAAGCTGCGGCAACGATGAAACCGCCACGTATTATTCTAATGTGTCCGCAAGGTGAGACGTTCACACAGAAAAAAGCAGAGGAACTTGTACAAGAAGACCATCTGATTTTTATTTGCGGTCATTATGAAGGCTATGATGAGCGTATCCGTGAGTTTCTCGTGACGGACGAATTGTCGATTGGTGATTACGTGCTGACGGGTGGCGAGCTGCCTGCGATGGTTGCGATTGATAGTATTGTACGCCTTATTCCGGGTGTACTTGGTAATGAGACAAGTGCTGTAACGGATTCATTCAGTACCGGATTGCTCGAATACCCGCACTACACACGTCCTCCGGAATTTAGAGGTATGAAGGTGCCCGATATGTTGTTATCTGGACATCATCTGAATATTGAGGCATGGCGCAGGGAGCAGTCATTGCTTCGTACGCTGGAACGTAGACCGGATATGTTGGAGACGGCGGACTTGACGGATAAAGAACGAATTTGGTTAAACAAGCTTCGTTCCGATCGTGAAAAGAATGCAGAGTAATTTGTTGATATCTCGTTTGAGTAAGTAAAATAATCTCATTCGAAAGCTTGAGAGACCAGCCTTGTGATATGAAGGTTGGTCTTTTTCTGTATTGAACACTTTTGCCGCTTTGAACATTTTTGCATGTTCCGAAATAGGGTTGTATAAACTGAAAAATTTCTTTATGGTGATTTCAGCTTTATAAATTGAACTAAACATTTACACGAGAAACGGAGAGGACAGAAATAACCTGAAGAAGCGGAGCTAAAAGCTTTCTGAAAGAAAGCTGCATCGGAAGCATACACCTCGCCTTTATCACCGGATTTTCCCATTTGAAAAAGAATTCAAAAATCTGGGGATAACAGCGATCGGAAGGTGGTTCTGTCATCGGAGTGGTAAGTGTAAATATTCTTTAGTTTAATTTATATAGAAGCGTATGAAACAACATGCTAAGGAGGAAGATTATGAATCATCAGCCTTATGAAGTTGGTAGAGTAAATGTTAGCGAAGCTGGAGAGCGCTGCAAGATGCTTCTGGGGGATTTGAATGGAGATGGCAGGCTTGAGATGCTGTTGGTGCAGGCAGATGGGGGCATAGACGACCGTTACGTTCCGCATCAGGTATGCTGTTTGTCGGCATATGATCTGGATGGAACATTAATGTGGCAGGTCGGAACACCGGACCCGGATGCAGGTGGTCCAGGATCAGACTACCCCGCTCAGATTGCAGATTGGGATGGGGACGGAAATAATGAAGTGCTGTGTGTAATGAACAAACAATTTCTTATTCTGGACGGAAGAACCGGAGAGATAAAGAAACGTCATGATTTGCCTGGAGAGCAAGCGCATGACTGTATTATTCTTGCAAACCTGACTGGTGACCAACACACGATGGATATCCTGCTAAAGGATCGGTATAAGACGTTATGGGCATTAGATCACGATTTCAAATTGTTATGGAAGCATGAAGGTAATATAGGTCATTATCCGTGGGTTTACGATATCGATGGGGATGGCAAGGATGAAGTGATGGCCGGGTATGACATGCTGGATCATGATGGAACATTATTATGGTCCTGTCAGAATCTTGATGATCACGCAGACTGTATATGGTTTGGCGATGTGGACGAGGATGGAGAGGTTGAAATTGTTATCGGTGGCAGTGTCACGGTGATGATGGATCGGTACGGTAATGAAAAATGGCGTTATGAGGATTCGATTGAATCACAGCATATTGCACTGGGGAAATTTTATAGAGAAAGACAAGGATTACAGATTGCTGGCCTGGATCGGATTATTCGTGGAGATGAGAATGGTAAGGATGGAATGTTTATGCTGGATAGCGACGGAAAGGAACTTTGGAAAGAAGATCGTAAAACGCGTGGATGGTTAACCATTATTGAGCCTGTACGCAACTGGGATGACAGCGGGCTTGACTATATCCTGGCTTATCGCCGAGGTGGGGATGTCCTGCCATCTTTGATCAATGGTAACATGCAAACGGTTGCAGCGTTCGAAAGAGATGGCTACGCCGTACATGCAGACTTGTGTCAGAGCGGAAGGGAACAGGTCATCATCTATGATGCACATGAGGCGGTGATCTATTCCAGCTCAGTGATGGAGATAACCACTCCAACCTCTTTGAACATAAAAAGAGCCCAGCTTCAGCCAAAAAGGCTGTATAGCTCGACTCTTTATCCAGGCGGGGAAGTTTCACTCTAGCTTAATGACTGATCTCTACGACAGGAAGGATTTCCTGTTGTTGGTCTGATTCAGGATGGAGCAATGCAGCCAAATCGGTTCCTGTCGTAACCGTTAATCGTGGGAGCTTCATAGGATTATCCCCAGGTCGAACAAATCCTGAACGTACGGAAAAGGCCATGCGATACCCATTTTGCTGCAGCTGATAGATCATCTGTGTGCTGGTATAACCGAAAGGGTAGGCAAGATACGGCGTATCAATACCAGTTTCTTTCATCAGCTTGACGTCATCATTGAGCAGACTTGTGTCGAGTCCGACGGGCACGTTGTCGCCGCAACGCATATATCCCTTGTGATGCAGGTTATAGGTATGGCTATTGAACTCAAAGACGTCTTTAGCGGTCTGCATCTCCTGTTTGGAGATAAACGTTTTTTTGGCTGGATCAAAAGGCGAAGGCTGATCCTGAATTTTGCTGCCGATTACAAACAGGGAAGCATGGAAATTATATTTTTTTAGCACAGGGTAGGCTAAAGTATAATTGTTCTGATACCCATCATCAAAGGTGATGACAATCGACTTTTGGGGCAGGGAGATCTGTCCATTCACGTATTGTTCAAGCTGCTCCAGTGTAATTGTGTTGTAGCCTTCTTCATGCAAATATTTCATGTTTTCTTCGAAGTCTTCCAGATTAATGATCGATTTGTTGTTTGTTTCATGATTATTAATTTTGGGCTGTATGTAATGATACATCAGTACAGGTACTTCAGTAGCCGAACCTTGTGCGATGTGAAAGGTAGCCAGATCAAGTGCAGGTTTGCTGGAATAATCGGAGTGAGACATTAGAAATGCCTTACGTTTGACCATATCCCAGGACGTGCATGCTTTGTGAGACATTGCATTGGTAGGATGAGTTACTGCATACGCATACATTGTAATGGTACAAGTGAGTAATGCGAGTGCAGCAAGAGCAATTTTTTTGAAGTATTTCATAATTCGTTTGGTTCTCCTTTTGCCATTTCATTTCTTCGTGGAATTACATTTTAGATGCATCACCATGTAATCCAACAAGCTATATCATAGACGATCTTTCTTGACAGAAAGTTACAGTATTTTTTCCGTCTAATGCTTGACTTATTCAAGAATACTAATTATTACAATCCATAGGGCGAAGCTTTGATGTGCATAAAGGGATTGTGTAGAAAAGCATGTACAGGTGTATTTTAATGGAATTGTAATGTGACTATAATAAAATTTAGGACTTATTTTAAGAGGAACGTTATAGCGGATAACGTCTAATTGGAGAAAGGAAATTAATGAGGATTACAGGTGATTGAAGAACCAAAGAGTTCTGTCGGCAATTTGTTTATTTTTCCTTGTGTTTTGTTATGGTGCGTGATACAATAAGTCTGTTATGTGGAATACGGCGGTCCTCTATGGATAATGAAGGAGACAAGGTGTTCTCTGGAAGAAGTATGAACGCCTGTACGGAAGGAGGGAGTCATAGATGAATATCGTTCAAGCGATTACACAAGAACAACTTCGTAAGGATATTCCGAGTTTTCGTCCTGGTGACACTTTGAAAGTGCACGTTAAGGTAATCGAGGGAACTCGTGAGCGTATCCAATTGTTCGAAGGTGTTGTGATTAAACGCCGTGGTGGTGGAATCAGTGAGACTTTTACAGTTCGTAAAATTTCTTACGGTGTAGGTGTGGAAAGAGCTTTCCCGCTTCATTCCCCTAAAATCGATAGAATCGAAGTGGCTCGCCGTGGTAAAGTGCGTCGTGCGAAGCTTTATTATCTTCGTGAACTACGCGGTAAAGCAGCGAGAATTAAAGAAATTCGTTAATATAACGGATACCGGGGAGGGCTTGGAGACAAGCCCTTTTCGTTTTTGTCCGGGAAAAGTTGAACCGGAGGTGCACTTCCGAGTAAAATGGTATGGCGGCACACGCGCGAATAGTCCGGGAGGCTTGTGGAATCAGTTATTGAAGGACATTTGAATTGTGGATTAAATGTACTGGTAATGCTTGCGTGTAAGATTACATAACTGATGATGTGTAAAAACTGCTATAACATGTACTGTGAAGAGAGGAAGATCATTAATGGAACAGGAAGTTCAACAGGACCAGGGCAATACTGCCGAAGAGAAAGGCAGTCGATCCAAAAAAGCCAAAAATGAAATTTTCGAATGGCTCAAAGCCATCGTGATCGCACTAGTACTTGTTATTTTGATTCGGTGGTTGCTGTTCAAACCGTTTGTTGTGGACGGGCCTTCCATGCAGCCGAATTTTCATACAGGTGAACGTGTGATCGTCAATGAAATTTTATACGATATTAGGGAACCACAGCGCGGAGAAGTAATCGTATTCCACGTTCCAACCGAAGGCCGTGATTTTATTAAACGTGTCATTGCTGTCGCTGGTGATACCGTTGAGGTTCAGGACGATACAGTTCTAGTCAATGGTAAAAAAGTCGATGAAACTTACATTCAGGGAGCAATCGATGCTGCTGAAGCGAACGGTGGAACCTATAACGTGAAGGACTTCCCTAATGAACAATTCCCGGATGGGAAAGTACCTGAAGGTCATGTTTTTGTAATGGGGGATAACCGTCCGAACAGTACAGATAGCCGTATGATCGGTTATGTGTCATTGACGGATATTGTAGGTCGTGCAGATGTGATTTTCTGGCCAATCGGCGATATCAAGTGGATTAACCATTAATATGAATGCAGGATATATAAGCAAGATATAAAATGTACACCAAAACGTAGAGGGCAGAACTAATCTGGGGATAATAGAGATCTAAGATTGTTTTGCCAGCGAAATGATGTGGTGTGCATGTTATAGAAAAAGCTTGTATATCAACAAATAATGAGGTGAAGACAAGGTGACGATTCAATGGTTTCCAGGTCATATGACCCGAGCCAGACGCCAGATTCAGGATAAGTTAAAGCTGATTGACGTGGTCATCGAACTGCTGGATGCCCGTCTGCCTGTCTCCAGCCGCAACCCGATGATTGACGAGATTTTACAGGGCAAACCCCGGATGATTTTGTTGAATAAGTCCGACTTGGCGGATGCGAAAGTAACGCAAGAATGGATTGAATATTTCAAAAAAGAGGGAATCACTGCTTTCCCTGTAGATGCTTCAACAGGTACCAACGTGAAAGACATCCCAACACAAGCGAAGCTTCTCCTAAAAGAAAAAATTGACCGTCAAATAGCTAAAGGGATTAACCCTAGAGCGGTTCGTGGACTGATTGTTGGTATTCCAAACGTAGGTAAATCCACGCTAATTAACCGACTGGCTGGACGGAACATTGCGGCAACGGGAGATCGTCCTGGTGTGACGAAGGGCCAGCAGTGGATCAAAGTTGGTAAAGAAATGGAACTGCTGGATACCCCGGGTATTCTTTGGCCGAAATTTGAAGATCAAAACGTGGGTTATCGTCTTGCGGTAACAGGTGCAATTAAGGAAGAGATTCTGAATGCAGAAGACATCGCCTTTTTTGGCATCAGTTATCTGATGCGTTATTACTGGGATTCTCTTGAAGAACGATACGGACTTCAGGAGTTCTCCAAGGATGCGGATGATTCTGACAGCGTTGTTGCGATCATGGAACAGGTTGGGCGTATACGTGGTTGTGTGGTAAGTGGTGGGCGTATCGATTTGGAAAAGGCATCGCGAGCATTTCTGCGTGAACTGCGTGCGGGCAAAATGGGACGTTTCTCTATGGAAGCTCCTTATTAAATAACAGACAACTGCCGAAAGAAGCGGCCGTTACCGGATTACCGGGAGCGGTCGCTTTTTGTCGTACTTTAATTAAAATAGAGGAATCGTGATTGATCTGGAAGGTCATTCTAGAAAATTGCACTTTATGGGATTGTATTGTACGTATATCTGGGTCTCTTAAAACATGCTATGATGAGGGATGAAGATTTAGCCTGCTCAATGCTGAATATCTTCAATTTAAGCCATCAGATACCGATAAAATAATAACTCACCATCGTATTATCATATGCTTTACAGAAGCTTATTTCTTATTTAATAGGATCTGATAGAACAAAAATCGGGAATCTACGTCTATATAATAAAATGATATAAAAGTGATGTGTTGAAGCAAGAGTGGGCAGAGGAGATGATACCATAATGAATGAAATGAATGAGTTAATTGAATTGACGCAACTGGATGCCCTGGTTGAACCGAAAAAGAAGAAAAAAGAAATGGTGGAGGCCAAAGATCTGCTGATCTATGAGCGTGAATATTGGGAAAGCGGATTTGAACGTATTGCCGGTATTGATGAAGTGGGACGAGGTTGTTTATTTGGAGATGTAGTAGCGGCAGCCGTTATTTTACCTCGTGATCTGATTTTGGAAGGGGTTAATGATTCCAAGAAATTAACGGAGAAAAAGCGCGACGCATTATATGACATCATAATGGAAAAGGCGTTGTCAGTGGGAATCGGTTATGCAGATGCTGAAACGATTGATCAATTGAATATTAAACAGGCTGCAAGGCTTGCCATGAAACGTGCGGTAGAAGCGCTTGAGGGCGTTCCGGACTACCTGTTGGTAGATGCCGAAAAGGTAGATGTGAATATACCGCAGTTGTCTATTATTAAAGGCGATGCCAACAGTCAATCCATTGCGGCAGCATCCATTATTGCGAAGGTTACCCGGGATAGGCTTTGCAAGGAAGATTGGGATACGTTATATCCGGAATATGGTTTATCGATACATAAGGGGTATGCAACGAAATTTCATCGTGAACAGATTATGGCTCTTGGTGCTACACCCATGCATCGTCGCAGTTTTCTCGGCAATCTGCTCGGAGAACAGCATACTTTATTTTAATTAACCATACACGGAGGGAGGGTGAAGGGTATGAATATAAGTTCCGTGATTCGTGGGTTGCTGGGAGATAGTAAACCGGGAAATGCCAAACCACTGGAGTTAAAGGAAGGTCAGGTTGTACGGGGTTCTGTGGTTAGTGTATCCGATGATGGAGCAGATGCGGTTCTTCAGATTCAGGGTGTACAGGTGCGTGCAAAACTGGAAACCCCGCTTCGCCCAGGTGAAACAACACTGCTTCAGGTACAGCCTCCAGGTGAAAATGGCGTAACGGTAATGAAACCACTGACGGGTACATTGGCAGAACTGCCACAGGCGTCTCTGAACAATTTGCTTCAGGAGGTAGGTTTGCCGGATACCAAGGGGAATCGGGAACTGCTGTTAGCTATGCAGCGAAGCGGATTACCTTTGACCAAGGATAATGTAGCCATGGTTCAAAATATGATGACAGCCAAACCTGCACAGGTGCCTGTTGAAGAATGGGTGCAGGCAACAGGTATTGCTTTTCAGCGTGGTCTTCCGGTTACAGCGGAAACGGTAAAGGGCTTGCATCAGGCTGTTTTTGGCCCGCCATTACATCAGTTGTTGAAGGGCTTGGCTGAACAGCTGGAGTCCATGCTGACACAAACCGCGGGTAAAACGCTGCCGACTGGTGAACAGGCAGCTACGGTTAAGAATAACATTATGGCTGGAGTGCCTGTACCGTTAAACGGAGAGCTGGCGGGAGAAACGGTAGCTGCGTCAGGCAGTAACCGTCAGGTAGGAGGGGCAACCGGATTGTCCGCGCAACTCGTGCCTGGTGCAGTCGCTGGTGATGCTCAAATGGCAGATGGATCTGTGGATACTGCTGGTGGCGCGGTTAAAGGCAATGGACAGACTGGTGCAGGAAATGCAGAGAATGCTGGGCTTAAAGCAGGGGCCAGCCATGTTGAAACTGCTGGCAAGGTGGGTACAGGTATTCCGGCAGGAACCGGAATACCTGGCGAGAGCCCGCGTGCAGCTGACGCGGGCGTTGCTGGGAGCCGCCCGGGCGCGACGGGGGCGGCTGTGGATGCTGTGGCTGGCCGAGTGATTGCAGGCCAGCCTGAGGGTAGTGTGGCCGGACGAACCGACGGCCGCGGTGAAACGCCTGCTGCTGCGGGGCCTTCGGTCGCAGCAGGGCAGGCGGCGCCAGCAGCTCCATCGGCAGCGCAGCTGGCGCCCAAGCTGCTGGCGCTGCTGGACGCGCTGCGCAGCGCGTCCACAGCCGCACCGGCACAGCCGGGTGCGGCGACACAGGCCGCCCCTGCATCGCAGGGCGGCCAGGCGGCTGCGGCTGCCGGAGGCGCGCCGCAGCCTTTGCCAGCCGGCGTGGGTGCGCTGCCGGCTGGCGGTAGTGCCACAGCACCTGCGGGAGCTGCGGCGGCGCCCGTCACCCACGAGGGGGACCCGTGGGTGGGGCGCGTGTTGAAGCTGCTCGGTGCGGAGCACGAGCAGCAGGCAGTGCACGGCGCGGCTGCGCAGGCGCGCGTGGGGGAAGTGGCGAGCCCGGGAACCGCGGACACGCTCAAGGGCTTGCTGCTGCAGCTTGCCAGCAGCGATGGTGCTCCGGCGGCACTTAAGGATGCCGCCGGACAGGCTGTGCAATTTCTGACAGGTCAGCAGTTATTGCTAACAACAGATCGCAGTGCTACCTTTGCACAGATGCACTGGTTTATCCCCATTACCGGACCTGATGGAGAAGAGACGGCTTCCGTCCAAATTCAATCACGCCGCGGACAACGTGGTGAGTTGGATGCATCTAACTGTCGCCTGTGGTTCGATCTGGATATGAAAAGTCTCGGTCCAACACTGGTCGATGTGCATGTTGTCAACAATATCGTCAGTCTGCGTGTACTGAATGACGGTGAAGGAATGGGACCGCTTCTAGAAAGTGGGCGTGAAGAGATCCATCGGGCGCTGGACAAGCTGGGTTATCAGTTGCTGACTTTCAAGGCGGAACCCTGGCCTGTTGGCCAGGAACCGGGTGCTGAACGGAAAATGACTGCCTCGGACTACAGTCCTGAACGATACAAAGGGGTGGACATGCGGGTATGAAAGAGGATTCGCAACCGGACCTGATATCCAAAAAGGCCGTTGCTTTAAAATATGTACCTGGTGAGAGCGAAGCGCCAGTGGTCGTAGCCAAAGGCCGTGGCAAAGTAGCAGAGGCCATTCTGGATAAAGCCAAGGAAAATGGTGTGCCGGTTCAGGAGGATGCCGCACTTGTTGAAGTGCTTTCCAAGCTGGATTTGGATGAACAGATTCCGTCCGAACTGTATCAACTGGTAGCCGAAGTGTTGACCTACATTTATCGTGCTGACCGTCTGGCTTCTGGACGAGAGGAAGATGAATCATGGTAGAGCGCAGATCAGAACAAGGTCCAGCTTCAAAACTGACACGTCAGCAAAAAGGACGATTGGGTGAAGAAGTTGCTTGCGACTGGCTTCAGGAGCATAATTATCACATTTTGAAGCGCAATTGGCGTTGCCGTAGCGGAGAGATTGATATCGTTGCTTCTCGTGAAGAGATGATCATTTTTATTGAGGTCCGCAGTAGAAGCGGAACTGTGCAGTATGGTACACCCCAGGAGTCGGTAGATATCCGTAAAATGAAGCAGGTACGTGCAACTGCATCTGTATATTTGCAAATGACGGGAGAGACAAATCATCAAATTCGTTTTGATGTGATCGCAGTCATGCTGGATAAAGCAGGCGAAACCGTCACGGTTGATCATATTATTAATGCATTTTGAGTTCCTACTATATAAGGGATTCTTCTGATGTGTTAACCCACAGGAAAGACACTTGAAAAAGTGACTCTCCTGTGGGTTATTTTTTTGGGGCTGGTTATAGGAAAAAAGAAATTAAGAACATAACTGCTTCACATGCAGTAATGGTGATACAATTTGTATCTAAAAGTGAGTAATTGAAATTATCCTCGTTGTTAATATTTCCTTTTCCGATCGTTAATGGACTACATCTCATTAATAATTCTCTATATAAGAGCTCAAAAGATGTGTTTCAATCCAGTCTACGCTACTGAGTTGCTTGTTATAAAGTGCACTCATTCTCCTTGCCATATATGTCCATTCCGGAGTTCATTCTAATTCCATAAACAATAAAGCTTCGCTATGTGTTCTAACTTGTTGCTAGACGACAAAAGAGATTAAAGTACTTAAAATAAATAGATACAAAATGTATCATTTATAATAAAATAAGAAAAGAAAATATAAAAAAGAGGTGTGAATTATGAAAGAAATTCAATCTGCTGCGGTAATGAAAATGAAACAGGAGTGGGTGACACCGCAATTGGAAGTGTTGGATATTAGTGAAACCATGAACGGTGGCGAGGGGATTTGGCAATATGTATGGGGCGGGGAATTTTGGAAGCTCGAAATGTTAGTCAGTTAGATAGATATAACAATTTCATATTTTTAAAATTTACTATTATATTTGGATGAGGTGAACGATTGTCATGAGTATTCAATGGAAATGGATGATTCGTTTAAGTGTGTTTTTATTATTTTCTGGGGTGTTTGGTCTGCTGCATTCTGAAACGACATATGCAGCATCCAAAGATGCTTCTGTCAGGGAAATGGGGAATCGTTTCGCTCAAACTGCGTATATTATTGGACAAATTACTGATCACGATGGTTTTCCAGTAAAAGATGTGAACGTACATATTGCGCAGCAAACGGGTGGGGAACAAAAACAAATAGTGAAGACCGATTCGAAAGGAGATTTTCGGTTTGAAACGGCAATAGGTGAAAGTACAGATTTCTCCATTAAAGCGGTAGCGAAGGGGTACTTGGATTCAGGAATGAATTTTAGTTATGTAACCTTAAATCCGGGGGATACGAAAGTAGTGAATTTAGTACTCTTTGAGCCTGCCACCATCGTAGGTACAGTGACTGACCAAACGGGCAAACCTATTGTGGGTGCGATTGTAAAAGCTACAACGGTAAGCCAAACAATTAAAACAGACAAGGATGGCAACTACGCCATCACGGGGATTAACGCATATCAAACCACAAACATTGATGTTGAGGTCAATGCGAATGACTATGTTCCTTACACGAAATATGTGACAGTATCCTATGGAACTACGAATAAATTGAATTTCTATCTGCAAGAGGCGGCAGCTGTAAACGGCGTGGTGATCAATGAGAGTGGAAAGGGGATCATAGGCGCCAAAGTGACAATCAATGGTTTACAGACAACAACAGACAAACAAGGTAAGTATACGATGAAACAGCAGCTTCCGGGATCAAGCACAATCTCTGTTGAAGCGGATGGTTATATCAAGCAAACGATTAGGGTAACTTTGGTCAAAGGACCTAAAAATACTTTTGATTTTATTCTCAAGAGTAATGTAGACAAAACCCCTCCTGTAACCAAATATGCTTTAATTCCTCTAACAGAGGTATCCAACGGAAAACAATATATTAATGGATTTAATTTTAAGTTGAAGGCAACGGACGAAGTTAACGGATCTGGCTTGAAAATGACCCAGTACAGAATCAATGGGGGTGAATGGATCACGTTTACCGTACCAATAAAAATCTATGCTCCTGATGTCAAATCAGTGGAGTATTTCAGCACGGATATCGCCGGCAACCAAGAAAAAATAAACAAAATGGATTTTGTGAATGGGAAATATGAAGGAGCAGGATCATACCCTTATTGATTAAATAGCTATTTATAATGAAGAAAGGCGACGTTGACTCTAAAGTTTCCCTCGGCGGAGGGAAGAGTCGAAGTCGCCTTTTGCATCCGAAATAACCAGAACGAGATAATGTTATCCGCATTCCTTTGAATCCAATGAACAGATCAGTGTATAATCAAGAGGGTAATCCAGTTTTGCTGCACCGTTTGATTTTTCATAAATGAGTTGATTCATATCGCAGGCTTGAACTGCGGTCACGGATAATTTTTTATAATCTGGGAGGCATGGTCATGAGTAAATCTACCCAAACGGGTAACGCCGTAAGAGAAGCCATTCAAAATCGTCGTACAGTCAAAAAGTTTAAAAAAGAAGCTGTTCCCACACAGCAGATTATTGATTTGTTGGACACAGCCGTATGGGCACCCAATCATAAATTGCGTGAGCCTTGGCGGTTTTTGTTGTTTAGCGGAAATGGACTGAACAAGCTGGCAGACGCTATTGATGCAGAGATGGGAGAGGATAACAAGTTCTCTGCCAATATCAAGCAGGTCCCTGCCGTCATGCTTGTCGTTATGGAAGAAGATCCGCGCCAGAATATCTGGGATGAAGATTTTGCAGCAGTAAGTGCATTGGTGCAAAACTTCCTACTCGCGGCATGGAGTGAAGACATTGGTACGTTCTGGGTAACCAAGCCTTTCCTCTATGGACCCAAATTCCGTAAGACACTTGGGATTCAGGCTGGGGAAAAAATTATAGGCATGGTTTACATGGGGTATCCAGATGTTATTCCTTCTGCCAAAGAACGTACACCAGCTAAGGACAAGCTGACTTTATTTGAATAATTGATTTCTTGTTCGCTATACTTTCGAACATGATGCTATATGCAAAGCCCCTGCACGTATGCCTCTCATACAGAGGATATATATGCAGGGGTATTTGATTTGTAAATCTATTTAACCATGAATTTGAAATCTACAGATATCTCGTTTGAACCTATCATAATGTTGAATGGTGAAGGCACGTATTTCCCCATATAGCATTTATCGCCTGGATGACTCTCGCTCAAAATAAATTCAAATCCAGTTGACGATACTGTATCGCCTCAGCCACATGAGCTGTCAAAATGACGCCTTCATGGTCCAAGTCTGCGATCGTCTGGGCCATCTTAATAATTCGATCATGTGCACGCATGCTCAGGTTCAGTGCTTGCAGTGTTTGCTGGAGCAGTTGGTCTGCTTCTTCAGGCAGACGGATCGTTCGACGCAGAAGGGTTCCTGATAGCTGGCTGTTCCAGCGAACAGAACTATTCGCATATCGTGCGGCCTGAATATGATGAGCATGAATGACTTTGGCCTGCATTTCCGCAGATGAAGGAGACGCGCCAGCCTTACGCCACTCCCCAGGGGGAGGAACTTCGACCTGAAGGTCGATGCGATCTAGTAGTGGTCCCGAGATTTTGGCACGGTACGCAGCCACGCGTGCAGGACTGCATATACATCTTTGATCCTCCAATTGGGCAGAGAGATAACCGCAAGGACAAGGATTCATAGAACAGGCGAGCATAAATTGTGCTGGAAATGTGAACGCGGCTCTCGCCCGGCTAATGGTGACTTTACGATCCTCCAATGGTTGTCTTAACACTTCTAGGACTTGCCGCTGAAACTCAGGCAGCTCATCCAGAAACAATATACCCCGGTGGGCAAGACTTACTTCACCCGGTTTGGGGATGCCGCCGCCTCCAATTAGACCTGAAGTGGAGATCGTATGATGTGGAGAGCGAAAGGGTCTGTCTGCGATGAGACCATTCGAGGTATCTTTAAGCTTGCCTGCGGCACTTAGCACTTTAGTTACTTCCAGCGCTTCGTCTTCGGACAATGGTGGGAGAATCGTAGGCAGCCGTTTAATTAACATCGTTTTCCCTGTTCCTGGTGGTCCGACGAGCAAAATATTGTGCATGCCTGCTGCGGCAATCATGAGTGCACGCTTTACGTGATGCTGTCCCAGTACATCACTATAATCATCGTCCAACGATGGAGATCGCATTGGACGCTCATGGCGCTCCATATCACCGACATTGGGATGCAGAGCAGACAGATGGGCGTAATCTTTTAAAACAACAGGCCCAGTATTTTGCAGCAGTCCTTCCTTGTTCTTTGAATTCGTTTCCTGTTCAGGTACGATATCTTGCAAGTGACGAATACCATATATCTGGATACCCCGAATTAGCGAAGCCTCTTCCAGATTATCGGCGGGCAGAAGAACGGAGGTAAAGCCTAGCCGTTTCGCCAAATCTACCATGGACAAAATGCCAGGCACAGATCTCACTGAACCGTCCAATGCCAACTCACCCACCACCAATGTCCGTTCCTGTGCAGGAAGTACTAGCTGACCACTTGTCGTAAGTAAACCAATAGCAATGGCAAGATCAAAAGAAGATCCTTCCTTGCGCAGATCAGCGGGGGCCAGATTAATCGTAATACGCTGCAACGGATACTGGTAACCACAGTTTTTTATAGCGGCACGAACACGTTCAACCGCTTCACGAATAGCCGAATCCGGCAATCCGATAATAGACGTCTGGGGTAGCCCATTCGACAAATCTGTTTCCACTTCAATTAAAACGCCGTCAATTCCATATAAACAGGCACTATGCAGTTTTCCGTACATAATAAAAGAAACACCTCACTTCGTCCTTGGCGCGCATAATACAGGCCAGTCTACGAATTAAGGTGCTTCCTCAGCTTCTAACAAGCATTTTATATAAAAGAAATCAGGGCGTCAACCCGTCATTGTCATAGCTGCTGTATATCTATCCCTGACTCCTAAATTTTTTGCAGTTACCGCATGAAGTTTCTAGCAGAAGTATAGAATGTTCAGTTCTGAATCAATGTCGTACTGTTAGGAAAAAAGGATGTAGACGCTGGTTTAGTTGTTTCAACATATCAAGAGTTTTTTGTTACGTTGTCATATGATTTCGATCGTCTATGCCCCAAATTATATTTTATACAATTAAATTTAATGCTATTAAATTGAAAAGTAAAATCATTTGTGCTCAATTATTCTGTTTTTTTTCTAATTTATGATAAGATAGATGAAGGGCTCCTTATAATTCGCCGAATTATAGCGGATATAACAGTTGTAAGCCTCTATTATTAAGGTATATAGAATGCACAATAGGTAGGTGAGACAGTTATATGCAGAATGAAAGTTTGAAGCTGGATAACCAATTATGCTTTGCCATATACGCTTGTTCACGTGAAATTACGAAGATGTACCAGCCCTACCTTGAGGTGCTTGGTGTAACTTATTCTCAATACTTGGTCTTGATGGTATTGTGGGAACGTGAAGAATGTACGGTTAAGGAAATCGGAGAGGCACTTTACCTCGATTCAGGGACTTTGACGCCTCTTCTGAAACGTTTGCAGTCAGCAGGACTTATTCATCGCGAACGTTCAGCTCAGGACGAACGGAAAGTATTGATTACCCTTACAGACGCTGGGCGGGAACTTCGCCATAAAGCTTTGTCTATACCTGAAGCGATTCAGGAAGATGCATGTCTGAACAGTTCAGAGTTTGAATCTCTACTGGGACAGTTCAAAGGCCTTCTGGAGAAAGTCCATCAGACCAATACCAAAGTAGCCAGAAAATAAAATGCATCATTAGTAATACTATTAAAAAAACCTTGGCTTATTAGCTAAGGTTTTTTCCATTAATATCCAAGCATTCACAATATGGGATCATACCCATATCAAAATACTGTCTATTAACCATTACTTTTTTAAGGAAAGCGTTTTAAAAACATGTTACAATGAATTGGGTTTAAGTGAAAATAGTCAACATTTGTCTTTTGTTAGTCTACCAACCCGCCTTGTTGCAGTCATGTTGATAGGAGGATTCGAGAATGAATATCCATGAATATCAAGGAAAAGAAGTACTGAAACAGTATGGAGTCACCGTTCCAAACGGAAAGGTTGCTTATACAGTCGATGAAGCGGTTGCGGCCGCAGAGGCACTGGGCAGTCCAGTGACTGTAGTCAAAGCGCAAATTCATGCAGGTGGCCGGGGGAAAGCCGGCGGTGTGAAAGTAGCGAAAAGTATCGACGAAGTTCGTGCTTACGCATCCGAAATTTTGGGAAAAGTATTGGTAACACACCAGACTGGACCTGAAGGTAAAGAAGTGAAGCGTCTTCTGATTGAAGAAGGATGCGATATCCGCAAAGAGTATTATGTGGGTGTTGTTGTGGACCGTGCCACAGGCCGCGTCGTAATGATGGCTTCCGAAGAAGGCGGTACAGAGATCGAAGAAGTAGCTGAAGCTACACCTGAGAAAATTTTCAAAGAAGTTATTGACCCTGCAATTGGATTGCAAGTGTTCCAGGCACGTAAACTGGCCTACAGCATTCGTATTCCGAATGAATTGGTGAACAAAGCAGTTAAGTTTATGCTTGCGTTGTACAAAGCATTTGTCGAAAAAGATTGCTCCATTGCTGAGATCAATCCACTTGTTGTTACCGGAGATGGAAACGTTATCGCGCTGGATGCAAAATTGAATTTTGATTCCAACGCCTTGTTCCGTCACAAAGACATTCTGGAACTGCGTGACCTGGATGAAGAAGACGAGAAAGAAATCGAAGCTTCCAAATACGACCTGAGCTACATAGCACTTGATGGCAACATCGGCTGTATGGTCAATGGTGCGGGACTTGCGATGGCGACGATGGATATCATCAAATACTATGGCGGCGACCCGGCTAACTTCCTCGATGTTGGGGGCGGTGCTACAACAGAGAAAGTAACCGAAGCTTTCAAAATCATTTTATCTGACGCCAAAGTAGCGGGTATCTTCGTTAACATTTTTGGCGGCATTATGCGTTGTGATGTCATTGCCAATGGTGTTGTTGAAGCCGCGAAGCAGCTTGGCCTGACTAAACCGCTGGTTGTTCGTCTTGAAGGAACTAACGTGGAGCTTGGTAAACGTATTTTGGGTGAATCCGGCCTGAATATCGTTCCTGCTGATTCCATGGCAGATGGTGCACAGAAAATTGTTGCCCTCGTAAAATAAGTTCATTCCTGGGCAAATTGCTGCCTTAGTTCCGGAGCTGTCCGGCACTTGAAAAATAACCGTAAGGATGTGAAGCAACGTGAGTATTTTGATTGATAAAAATACAAAAGTCATTACGCAAGGCATTACGGGTTCAACGGGAATGTTCCACACGAAGGGCGCATTGGACTACGGAACCCAGATGGTAGGTGGCGTTACACCGGGTAAAGGCGGAACCAATGTTGATATCACGCTGGAAGATGGCAAAGTAGTCAGTCTGCCGGTGTTTAATACAGTACAGGAAGCGAAGGAAGCTACTGGCGCAACAGCGAGCGTCATCTACGTTCCTCCGGCATTTGCAGCGGATTCCATCATGGAAGCTGTTGACGCAGAGCTGGATCTCGTGATCTGTATTACAGAAGGTATCCCGGTACTTGATATGGTCAAGGTTGACCGCTTCATGGAAGGAAAAGATACCGTTCTGATCGGACCAAACTGTCCGGGCGTTATTACACCAGGTGAATGCAAAATCGGCATCATGCCAGGTTATATTCATATGCCTGGTCACGTTGGCGTGGTTTCCCGTAGTGGAACACTCACCTATGAAGCCGTTCATCAATTGTCTGCGCGTGGAATTGGACAATCTTCTGCTGTGGGAATCGGTGGTGACCCGGTTAAAGGATCCGAGTTCATTGATATCCTGAAACGGTTCAATGAAGATCCGCAGACACGTGCTGTTATCATGATTGGTGAAATCGGTGGTACGGCTGAAGAAGATGCTGCAGAGTGGGTACGCGATAACATGACCAAACCGGTAGTTGGCTTCATCGGTGGTGTTACGGCGCCTCCAGGCAAACGTATGGGTCATGCGGGTGCTATTATCTCTGGCGGTAAAGGTACAGCCAAAGAAAAAATTGCAAAACTGGAATCTTGCGGAATCAAAGTTGCTCCGACGCCAGCTGAAATGGGCTCGACTCTTGTGAGCGTACTTGAAGAACGCGGAATTCTGGATTTGTGCACGACACATTAATTCTTTTTCGTTATAATAGAAGAAACGGTGCAGGGAAATTATTTTTCTGGTGAGCCGACTATTGATAATACGGAAAAGGTAAGCAACCTTTTGTCCTGAACAGGGCGAAGGGTTGCTTTTTTGCGTTTTTTTATGGGGTGTAAAAGGGAGCTGTTGTCTGCCTGTAAGAGTAAACGCTTGCAATCCGTTGTCACTTAACACACAATATGAGGGAAGATTTTCTTCCCGCTATGGGAGGTTTCTGATTATGGAAGAGAGATGGATTTTGGTTGGACTGCATGAAACGGATGGTATTGGTAAGAAAACAATCTCGAAACTGCTATCAGGACAACATCAATTGACGGATTTTCTAGATTATAAAGAAGGAGATTGGATTGCCGCGGGTTTACGCAAGGATCAGGCTGTGCGTCTAACCAAGCAATTCAATATCGACTGGATTGAGCAGAGACAAGAGGGTGTTTATAAACAGGGAATTGAGATCGTTACCTATCTGGATCAAGACTACCCCATATTAATGAAGGAAACCGTTCAGCCACCCTGGGTAATGTACGGTCGAGGAGATATGAATCTGTTGCACGCTCAATCCATTGCAATGGTAGGAACACGTATGCCTACTGTATACGGACGTAAAATTGGTGAAAAGCTGGCAGAGCAACTATGCAAGGCAGGGCTGACCATTGTAAGCGGGCTTGCCAGAGGAATAGATAGTGTGTGCCACTATGCAACTCTTCGTGCAAACGGCAAAACCATTGCGGTATTTGGGACAGGAATTGATAACATCTATCCGCCGGAAAATACAAGTCTTGCCGAACGAATTGCCGAAACAGGGCTGCTTTTATCAGAATATCCTCCGGGTACACGTGCGCGTCAGGGATTATTCCCGGAACGTAATCGGATCATTGCAGGGTTAACTCTCGGTACGCTAGTCGTTGAGGCTGATATCCGAAGTGGATCACTCATTACAGCAGATGCTGCACTCGAAGCGGGAAGAGACGTGTTTGCAGTCCCAGGTCCCATTACATCTCCCAAAAGCCGAGGCTCGCACAATCTGATTCGTCAGGGGGCAAAATTGGTGACCTGTGCCACAGATTTATTGGAAGAGTTTCGATTGGACTTGCCAAAAGCCGAGCAACTTCCTTACAATAGAGGACGTTCGGCGGAAAGCAGTGAAACTTCCAATCAAGGAATATTCCCTGTCGTAAAACTATCTTCAGATGAACAACGTGTTATTTATCTGCTAGAGCAGGAAGAGCAATCACTGGATCAACTTGTGGAACAGCTCAACTGGGATTTTGGACATTTGCATTCAGTTCTGTTATCTTTAATCATAAAAAAGCAGATTAGCCAATTACCTGGAACCAAATACGCGAGGGTATGACGATGCTGCGATCAAGGCAGCATGTGAAAATAGATTATTAGCGGAAGTTAGTCCTGCTGCTAATGAAGTATGAATCATAAAAACAAGCAGCAGTTTCATGACTGAGAGGAGGATGGACCTATGGCGGATGCACTCGTAATCGTGGAGTCGCCCTCAAAGGCGAAGACGATCGGCAAATATTTAGGCAGCAAGTTCATCGTCAAAGCTTCGATGGGGCATGTACGCGATTTGCCAAAGAGTCAGATCGGCGTTGAGGTAGAGAATGATTTTAATCCGAAATATATTACGATCCGCGGTAAAGGTTCAATTTTAAAAGAACTGAAGGATGCACGAAAGAAAGTGAAAAAAGTGTATCTCGCAGCTGACCCGGATCGCGAAGGTGAGGCTATTGCTTGGCATTTGGCCCATGCACTTGAACTGGATGAAACTGCGGATTGCCGAGTAGTATTTAATGAAATTACGAAACAGGCTGTCAAAGATGCGTTCAAAACGCCGCGTAAGATCAATATGGATCTGGTTAACGCGCAGCAGGCCAGACGTATTCTGGATCGGCTTGTAGGATATAAAATTAGTCCGTTATTATGGAAGAAAGTCAAAAAAGGATTGTCCGCTGGTCGCGTTCAGTCCGTGGCCGTCAAAATCATTTTGGATCGTGAAAATGAAATCAATGATTTTGAACCGGAAGAGTACTGGAGCATTACTGCCAAACTGACTGCGGACGGAAATCCGTTTGAAGCCAAGTTCCATCAGTTGAACGGTACCAAAACCGAACTTGGCAGTGAGGCAGAAGTACAGGCCATTTTAAAACAGATCGAGGGCGCTTCTTTTACAGTCAAAGAAGTTAAAGAGAAGGAACGCAGCCGTAACCCTTCTGCTCCGTTTACAACGAGTTCCTTGCAGCAGGAAGCCGCACGTAAATTGAATTTCAGAGCTTCCAAAACGATGTCTGTCGCCCAACAGCTGTATGAAGGCGTAGACCTCGGAAAAGAAGGCACAGTCGGTCTCATTACGTATATGCGTACGGACTCTACCCGAATTGCAGCATCGGCTCAGGAAGAAGCCAAGGAATACATTATTGGCAAGTATGGTGAGCCATTTGCACCAGAGACGCCTAGAAACTATTCCAAAAAAGCAGCCAATGCTCAAGACGCGCATGAAGCGATTCGTCCAACGTCGATTTTGCGTGATCCGGATTCCATTAAATCGTTTATGAGTCGTGATCAATTCCGGTTGTACAAATTGGTTTGGGAACGTTTTATAGCGAGCCAGATGTCATCTGCCGTTCTGGATACACTCTCCGTGGACATTGCTGCAGGAGATACGATTTTCCGGGCAGCGGGTTCGAAGGTTCGTTTCCAGGGATTCATGAAGGTGTATGTAGAAGGTAACGATGACGGTACAACGGAAGAAGATCGTCTGCTGCCTCCGCTGAAAAATGGAGATGTGCTGGAGAATCGGGAGATCGAGCCGAAACAGCACTTTACACAGCCGCCACCACGTTATACGGAAGCAAGGTTGGTTAAAACACTTGAGGAGCTGGGCATAGGGCGTCCGAGTACATATGCGCCAACGCTGGAGACCATTCAGAAGCGCGGATATGTTGCTATTGAAGAGAAGAAATTCATGCCAACGGAACTGGGCGAACTGGTCATCGAACAGATGGAGGAGTTCTTCCCGGAGATCCTGAATGTGGAGTTTACCGCCAACATGGAAGGTGATCTTGACCATGTGGAGGAAGGGTCGGAGGATTGGGTCAAAGTACTCGCAGAATTCTACGAATCTTTTGAGAAACGGCTTGAGTTTGCAGAAGAAGAAATGAAAGAAATCGAGATTGAAGATGAAGTGTCGGATGAAATATGTGAGAAGTGCGGCAAACCGCTCGTTTATAAGCTGGGTCGTTTCGGCAAGTTTCTCGCATGTTCCGGATTTCCGGATTGCCGGAATACCAAACCGATCATCAAGGATATCGGTGTAACCTGTCCGAAGTGTAAGGAAGGGCATGTTGTTGAACGCCGCAGTAAAAAGGGACGTATTTTTTATGGTTGCGACAAGTATCCTGAATGTGATTTTGTATCATGGGATAGACCGTCAGCGAAACCATGTCCAAGTTGTGGATCACTAATGATTGAGAAACGGAACAAACAGGGAACACGATTACAGTGTACTTCATGTGATCATCAAGAGCCGGTAGAGGAACCGGAAGAAGATTGAGCGGATTAGCATAATGGGGGTAAATGATTTTGACGAATGAACAAAAAGTAACCGTTATCGGTGCCGGGTTGGCAGGAACAGAAGCAGCTTGGCAGATCGCAAGTCGCGGTGTGCGCGTAAAACTATACGAGATGAGACCGGTTGTGAAAACACCGGCTCACCATACAGATAAATTTGCAGAACTGGTATGCAGCAACTCGCTTCGTGCGAATGGGTTGACTAACGCAGTTGGTGTATTGAAGGAAGAAATGAGAATGCTTAATTCTCTGGTATTGGGTGCAGCAGACCGTCATGCTGTTCCAGCAGGTGGAGCACTTGCTGTGGACCGGGACGGATTCTCAGGCGAGATCACATCTACGCTTCATCAGCATCCACTCATCGAAGTAGTTAATGAAGAGCTGACTTCCTTGCCGGAAGACGGAATAGTTGTTGTTGCAACGGGGCCTTTGACTTCACCAGCATTGTCAGAGCAAATCAAGGCTCTTATGGGTGAAGAATACTTCTACTTCTATGATGCGGCTGCACCAATTATCGAAAAAGATTCCATTGATATGAATAAAGTTTATCTGGCTTCACGTTATGATAAAGGCGAAGCAGCGTACTTGAACTGTCCGATGACAGAAGAGGAATTCGATGTATTCTATGAAGCGTTAATCACAGCGGAAGTTGCTCAACTGAAAGAGTTTGAGAAAGAAATTTACTTCGAAGGCTGTATGCCAATTGAAGTCATGATGAAACGTGGTAAACAAACGGCTTTGTTTGGTCCGATGAAACCTGTAGGACTCGTCAATCCGCATACTGGAGAACTGCCTCATGCTGTTGTTCAGCTTAGACAGGACAATGCAGCAGGAACGCTGTACAATCTGGTCGGATTCCAGACGCATCTGAAGTGGGGAGAACAAAAGCGTGTCTTTTCTTTGATCCCTGGACTTGAAAATGCGGAATTCGTCCGTTATGGCGTTATGCATCGTAATACATTTATCAATTCTCCCAAACTGCTTCGTCCAACGTATCAGTTCAAAGAGCGTCCGAACCTGTTCTTTGCAGGTCAAATGACGGGAGTAGAAGGTTATGTAGAATCTGCGGCATCCGGTTTGATCGCGGGTATGAATGCAGCCAAAGCAGCGCTTGGACAGGAACTGGTGGTATTGCCGGTGGAGACCACGCTGGGCAGTATGGCACAATATATTACAACAGCTGATTTCAAACACTTTCAGCCAATGAACGCAAACTTCGGATTACTGCCGAAGCTGGAAACTAAAATACGCAACAAAAAGGAAAAGAATGAAGCACTTGCGCAGCGTGCACTGGACGGCATTGCCCGTTTTGCAGCAGCAGAAGGTCTAACCGTTCCGGAACGCGTGTAAATTAATCGTGGGAGGAGGCTGATATCATGGATATGTCATTTCATGCTACAACGATCTGTGCAGTTCGTCATAATGGCAAAGCAGCCATTGCCGGTGATGGTCAGGTGACCATGGGGCAAAGTGTTGTGATGAAAAATACAGCCAAAAAGGTAAGACGTTTATATCGTGGACAGGTTGTGGCCGGTTTTGCCGGTTCCGTGGCGGATGCCATTACCTTGTTTGAGAAATTCGAAGGCAAGCTGGAGGAACATCATGGTAATCTGCAGCGTGCAGCGGTAGAACTTGCCAAGGATTGGCGCCAGGATCGGATTTTGCGTAAACTGGAAGCACTCCTTATTGTTATGGATAAAACAGGTATGCTGCTGATTTCTGGTGGTGGCGAAATAATCGAGCCGGATGATGATGTTATCGCTATTGGCTCGGGAGGAAACTTCGCGTTATCTGCTGCACGTGCGTTAAAACGTCATGCAGTGGATCTGGAAGCAAAAGACATTGCTCGTGAATCACTCCAGATTGCTTCAGAGTTATGCGTATATACCAACAATAATATAATTGTTGAAGAGTTGTAAGGAAAGCAATCTCCCGTTATGGGGCATGATGATTAAATCGGCTCCAGTTACTTCGTGGAGATTCTTTGTTCTTGTAGGTAAGATTTATAACGTTCTATCTCATAAACAAGGTTCACATACTGGTAGGAGGGAAGCTATATGGATACTCAAGCGTTAACGCCAAGACAAATCGTTGCAGAGCTTGATAAGTACATTGTGGGTCAAAAACAGGCTAAAAAATCGGTAGCGGTCGCCCTTCGCAATCGTTATCGCCGTAGCCTTTTGCCCGAAAATACCCAAGATGATATTGTACCTAAAAATATTCTGATGATTGGACCTACTGGTGTTGGTAAAACTGAGATTGCACGCCGACTGGCTAAGTTGGTAGGAGCTCCATTCGTAAAAGTAGAAGCTACGAAGTTCACGGAAGTGGGCTATGTTGGCCGTGATGTGGAATCTATGATTCGTGATCTGATTGAAACATCCCTGCGGATGGTCAAGCTGGAACGTACAGAAAAGGTCAAGGACAAAGCGGAAGAGGCTGCCAATGAGCGGATCGTACATATTTTGGCCCCTTCACAATCCAAATCCAAAAATCAGCGGAATCCGTTCGAAATGATTTTTGGCAATAATGGCAACAACACGCCAGAAACCGATGAGCAAGAACCGGATACCGGAGTAGCTGAGCGGCGACGGAAAATCAAATTCGATTTGTTATCTGGCAAGCTGGAAGATGACGTTATCGAAATTGATGTGGAAGATACCACGCCTAACATGATGGACATGTTCGCTGGTCAAGGAAATGATCAGATGGGGATGAACATGCAGGAGATGTTTGGCAGTTTGTTGCCTCGTCGTACCAAAAAACGTAAACTAGCGATTAAGGAAGCTCGCAAAGTATTAATTCAGGAAGAAGCGGGCAAGTTGATCGATATGGATGATGTTACTCAGGAGTCCATCCGCCGGGCGGAACAGACAGGTATCATATTCATTGACGAAATTGATAAAGTTGCCAGTCAGGGACGCGGCAGTGGCCCCGATGTATCCCGTGAAGGTGTACAGCGTGATATTCTGCCAATCGTGGAAGGATCTACGGTAATGACGAAGTATGGCCCTGTCAAAACGGATTACATCCTGTTTATGGCAGCGGGTGCATTTCACGTAGCAAAACCCTCAGATCTTATTCCAGAGCTCCAGGGGCGTTTCCCGATCCGTGTAGAACTGAACAGCCTGACGCTTGATGAGTTTGTATCGATCCTCACAGAACCTAAAAATGCGTTAACCAAGCAGTATGTGGATTTGCTGCGTACGGAGAATATTGAGATTGAGTTCTCGGATGATGCCATTCGTGAGATTGCCAAGCTGGCTGAGTCCGTGAATCAGAATACCGAAAATATTGGTGCGCGGCGCCTGCATACTATTCTGGAGAAACTTCTTGAGGATCTGTCTTTTGAAGCGCCAGAACTTACGCTGGAGCGTATGGTAATCACTCCGGAATATGTACGTGAGAAATTGAATGACATTGCACTTGATCGTGATTTAAGTCAATATATCTTGTAACATAGGTGTAATGCTCTGTTCAGAGCGTGTTTGAAGGTTGAATGACGGTATACAATGGATGATTAAAGATCAAACGACTACACGGAAATAGGATATTCGGTCCTGGTTCTGACTGTAGTAGACTTTATTCAATCCATCTGTATGCCGTTTATTTTTGTTTTAGCCTAATATAATGCCGTATTGCAACCGATAAAAGAGATGGAGTTGTATAAGATGAAAGATAATCTAGGACTTGTGCCGCAGAGATAATGTAATTAAACCCTAAAGACGTGCTGACAACACATATTTGATAATACTATAAATTCCAATAAAAGGATTTTGTTTTTCCAAGTCTGGTTATCGGTTTAATCAGAAGCTTGAGAAAAATTTGCATAAATACGCAAGAAGTGAATGAGATGGTATTGCGGATGTGACAAAATATTCTTGTGAAATTTAAATAAGCTTGCTCTGTTTAAATGTTAAAAAAGTGTTTTAGATATTAAGCTGAAACAAATAATTCGAAATGGATATTTTGTCAATTAGCAATTTCATAGAATAGAAAAGTTTCTAAGGAAAATTATAAGAAAGCTTATTATATCGGTAAATATTTCTAACAGGAAATCGTTTGAAGCTTTTCGTTGGATTCCTTGTTTGTATTATTATGATGTACTGAATCGTATAGAAGCATAGTATAAATTTTAAGAATGTTTAAGAGCTCATATTGAGCACTTAAGCTTATTTTTGTTTTGGGCCCCAACATTTACGAAAAAATTCATAATTTGCAGAAAATACACAAAAAGCTCTGTCTTTCAGAAAAGATAGGGCTTTTTTCTTATTGTAATATATCCCAATCTCGAAGAAACTTATGTTATACGACAACATCAGAGTTAATTCTACTTAAGTCCTAGAAAACCGTGTAAAAGCGAATGTTTTTTGTCGAAAAAACATAAGCATCCTGACGGGAAAAGATTGAATCTATTTCCATAATTTCTAAAGAGAGGAGGGCGATTATGAATCTTTTGAATGATATTAGTTTTCAAAGGTTACAAGGTGCACTCGATGCCTCCAACATTAGACAACGAACAATTGCTGACAACATTGCGAATGCAGACACCCCGTATTTCAAGCGTTCGGACGTTGCTTTTGAAGAAATGCTACAGGAACAAATGAATGGAGATATGCCTGTTCTTAAAGGGAAAGTAACGGATTCAAGGCATTTTGTCATAGGTCCTTCCTCTTCCATACCTACACCAGTAGTTAATATGGACCAGTCAACATCCATGAATAACAATCAGAACAACGTCGATGTAGACAAAGAAATGAGTCTTCTGGCGGAGAACCAGCTACGTTACAACGCTTATATTCAGCAAGTGAATGAACAGATCAAAATGATGCGTGTTGGAGTCGAAGGGAGATAACTTAGGTGAACATCAGTAACAGTTTCAGTATTAGTGCATCGGCTCTAACGGCTCAGCGTTTGCGGATGGACGTTATATCTTCCAACATTGCCAACGCGGAGACGACGCGCGCGAGTGTAACCAACGGCGAGGCAGTTCCTTACAAGCGCAAGATGGTTGTGCTTGAACCCAACAAAACTTCTTTCAACAGCTTGCTTCAAAATCAGATGAAAAGCAGTGGGTCTGGAGAGGGAGTTAGAGTATCGGAGATTCGTGAAGATCAGTCCCCTCTGAAACCAGTCTATGACCCTACACATCCGGATGCCAACGCTGAGGGGTATGTGTACATGCCTAACGTGGATATCGCGAAAGAAATGGTGGACATGATCTCGGCTTCACGCTCATATGAAGCAAACGTCACAGCTTTGAACTCAACCAAAGCAATGATATCCAAAGCATTGGAGATTGGAAGAGCCTAGTTAACGGCTTAAGGTGGCCATAAAACCAAAGAACACAAATGAAAGGGAGGGACATTAATGATTCAGAACAACATGTTTAGCACACAGGGGATTCAACCGCTTCAGATGCAAAGTACGGCACAAAGTAAACCATCTACACCAGCCGAAACCATTCAGAGCTTCGGTACATACCTACAGGATGCGCTAGGGTCTGTAGCTGCACAGGAGACCCAAGCACATGAAATGTCAAACCAATTCCTGGTTGGAAAAGTGAACGTTGATCAGGTGATGATCGCTTCTCAACAGGCCCTGCTGAGTCTTCAACTTACGACTCAAGTCCGAAACAAAGTAGTCGAAGCATATCAGGAGATTATGCGTACGCAATTGTAAATTGGCTTAAATGCGCTTCGACAACAGCGCTGATTACTACAACAAGCAGCTGCGATGCTGCTCCTGACCGTTAAACTTTAGAACCTATAGAGATTGCGGATGGACAGACCAAGCAAAGTTTCGGATGGGGTGACAGAGTGAATGAGAGAATTGCCCAATACAGGGATAAGGCATCCCAGTATTGGAATAGTTTTAGCAAAAAGCAAAAAGTATTATTTATTTCCACATTCCTGTTTTTAATTTTGGCTGCAGTTGTACTAACCATGCAATTGTCAAAGACGGAATATGAAGTTGCGTTCACGGATTTGAATGCAAGTGACTCTGCAGGCGTCATTAGTTATCTTGATTCCTCCAGTATTCCATACAAATTAAGTGCAGACGGTAAGACCATATCTGTACCGAGCACGGATGTTGCTATTGCAAAAGTAAATATCGGATCACAAGGCATTATTCAGAATGGTTCATTAGGATATAAGTCATTTGAGGAGTCATCATCTCCAATCGGGATGACGGATAAAGAGTTCGATGTGAAGTATAACAACGCATTGAACGGAGAAGTGGAGCAGTTGCTTCAACGGATGCAAGGCATACAGGATGCTAAAGTACTGGTCAATATGCCAAAAGATAATATCTTTGCTGGCCTAGAAGAGCAGGATAAAGCATCAGCATCAGTGGCCCTGCAGTTTAAACCGGGTTATCACCCCAATCAGGCTGCGGTAGATGGATATTTTAATTTGGTCAAAACAGCCATTCCCAATCTACCTATTGAAAACATAACGATTACGAACACGGATGAAGCGGAACTGATTCCGACGGCCCGAGGTGGTAGCGGGGGATTATCTTCTGAAGTCCAAGAAAACATGGCGTTACAGAAGAAATTCGAAAATGATGTTCGCAATAATGTGAAACAATTTCTTTCACAGATTGTGGGTGACGAGAACGTCAATGTTCTGGTTGCTTCCAAGCTTAATTTTGACAAGGAAACGCGGAAAGAAAACCTGGTCACACCGGTCGATGTAGATAATATGAAAGGCATCGAGATCAGTGTGCAAGAGATTCAAAAGAGTTACACAGGGGCAAGCAATCCGACAGGCGGTGTTGCTGGCACAGGCCAAGAGGAAGTTCCGGGTTATCCATCATCGGATGCATCAGGCAACTCAACCTCGGAGGAAACATCCAGCACCAAAAACTACGATGTCAACCGAATTGTTAAAGATATCGTTTCCAGTCCATATACTGTAAAAGATTTAACCATTAACGTCGCGGTTGAACCACCTGCAGGACAAACAGAATTACAAGCTCCGGTTCAGGATGCAATTGAAAATATCTTGGTTAACATTGTTCGTGCATCATTGGCGGACTCAGGCACTGTAATAAGTGACGCAGACTTGGCCAAAAAAGTTTCGGTAATGTCTCAAGGTTTCCAGACTGCTGCGGCAACAAATACAGGCTTCAAGCTTTCCACCGGAATGATGTGGGGCATAGGAGCACTGGTGGCAGCATTGATTGCAACGGTTGTTATTTTGTTAGTGCGCCGTCGTCGCAAACAAAACGAAATAGAAGAAGAGGACATTCCTCTTCCAGTAGCAACAGAGTTTCCGTCCATTACGTTGGACAGTGTAACGAACGAAAGTCAAGTGCGCAAACAATTGGAGAGTTTGGCCAAGAAAAAGCCAGACGAATTCGTCAATCTGCTGCGTACGTGGCTGGCTGACGAATAGAGGTGAACGCATTGGCGAAGGCAAGCAGTCAAGGTCTGACTGGAAGACAAAAAGCAGCAATTTTGTTGATTACATTAGGTCCGGAAGTATCCGCGCAAATCTTCAAACATCTGCGGGACGAGGAAATCGAACAACTGACGTTGGAAATTGCCAATGTTCGCAAAGTGGATGCTTCTGAAAAAGATATGATTATGTCTGAGTTTCACCAGATCTGTCTGGCACAGGAATATATCTCTCAGGGCGGTATTACTTACGCGAGAGAAATTCTGGAGAAAGCACTCGGGTCGCAAAAAGCACTTGAAGTTATTAACCGTTTAACGGCTACGCTGCAAGTTAGACCCTTTGACTTTGCGCGTAAGGCGGATCCGAATCAAATATTGAACTTCATTCAGAACGAAAGCCCGCAAACGATTGCTCTGGTATTATCGTATCTGCAATTTGAGCAGGCAGCAGCAATCTTGTCCTCGTTACCACAAGAGAAGCAAGCCGATGTAGCACGCAGAGTTGCTGTTATGGACAGTACGTCTCCAGAAGTCATTTCTCAAGTGGAACGGGTGCTCGAGCAGAAATTATCTTCTACTGTTACGCAGGATTATACAAATGCGGGTGGTATCGAATCCATCGTTCAGATCTTGAACGGCGTTGACCGTGGTACGGAACGTACTATTCTCGACTCGTTGGAAATTCAAGATCCGGAACTTGCAGAAGAAATCAAAAAACGCATGTTTGTATTCGAAGATATCGTCAATGTGGACGATCGTTCGATCCAGCGTATTATCCGGGATATCGACAACGCAGATTTGCAGTTGGCACTCAAAGTGGCAAGCGAAGAAGTACGGGATGCTATATTCCGAAATATGTCGAAACGGATGTCCGAGACATTCAAGGAAGAAATGGAATTCATGGGACCCGTTCGGTTGCGTGATGTTGAGGAAGCTCAGACCCGTATCGTAGGAACGATCCGTAGATTGGAAGAAGCTGGTGAGATCATTATCGCTCGCGGTGGAGGAGATGATATCATTGTCTAATTTGATTAAATCTTTCCAGTATGTACCGGTTGATGACCGCAAACGACTCGAAAATCATCATCATTATGGTGGACCCGAGTCTGATGCGGAGTTAGATGGTGAACGTGCTGAAGGTTCTGAAGCTGAGATGCTTCAGGCACGCGTGGACGAAGAAACACAACGTCTTACCGCGGAGATGCTGGAGGATGCCAAGGAGTTTGCAGAAAAGCAGGTACGTGATGCTTCGGAGGAAGCGGAGCGATTGCTTCAAGAAGCCCGTGAACAGATAGATAGCTGGTGGCAGGAGCAGCGTCAGCAGGATGAACATCTTACTGAAGCGCTTCGTTCACAAGGTTTCCAGCAGGGTTTTGAAGAAGGCAAAGTACAGGCTGAACTGGATCTCCAGGTGAAGATCGAAGAGATGATGAAGGAAGCACGCGGGGTGCTTGAAGAAGCTTACGTCGCCAAAGATCAGATTATTCAGGAAGCAGAGCCTTTCCTTGTGGATCTCGCCTGTGGTATCGCTGAGAAGGTGATTGACAAACAACTTTCGGTTGAACCAGAACACACGCTTGAACTGATTCGTCAGAGTTTGTCTCGCAAACGTGAACAGGGGATGATCACCTTATGTGTGGCACCTGATCAATTTGCTTTTGTGCAGGCTGCACGTGAAGAGTTGGCTATGGCAATTGACTCTCAGGCAGAATTGCAGATTTTACCTGATGCTACGGTAAAAGACAAGGGATGTGTTATACGTTCGTCGTTTGGAAGCGTAGATGCCAGAATTGATACCCAGCTCGCTGAAATTAAAAAAGAACTGATCCGCATAGCACTTGAGGATGAGGGGCGAAAAAATCAACATGAAGATTCTTAGCTCACAGCGATACATGGAACATCTTAAGCAATTTGATCCCGTTCGCATTAACGGTAAGGTCACGCAGGTCATTGGTCTTATGGTTGAGTCGGAAGGTCCGGATGCCAGCATTGGTGATGTATGTTACATCTACCCCGGAAAATCTGCGAAGCCACTTCAGGCAGAGGTTGTCGGGTTTCGGGATAACAAAGTTTTGCTCATGCCACTTGGCGAACTTCAATCTATTGGTCCTGGATGTGATGTGGTCGGAACGGGTAAACCACTTGGGGTTCAGGTTGGATCAGAATTGCTTGGTAAAGTGTTAGATGGATTGGGACAACCTTTGGACGGTTCCTTGTTACCCTCCAGAATGCCGATGTACTCCACATCCAATACGCCAGTGAATCCGATGGACCGACCACGGGTACTCGAAACGATGAGTGTAGGTGTGAGAGCCATTGACGGTCTGTTGACGGTTGGCAAAGGACAGAGGGTCGGCATATTTGCCGGATCGGGTGTTGGTAAAAGTACGCTTATGGGCATGATCGCCCGCAATACAGCAGCAGACGTCAATGTAATTGCTTTGGTAGGCGAGCGGGGCCGTGAGGTTCGTGACTTTATTGAACGGGATCTGGGTCCGGAAGGACTGGAACGATCTGTCGTTATTGTCGCTACCTCTGATCAACCTGCTCTGATTCGAATCAAGGGCGCGGTCATCGCAACTACGATTGCGGAGTATTTCAGAGACAGAGGCATGAATGTTATGTTGATGATGGACTCCGTTACACGTTATGCCATGGCACAGAGGGAAGTGGGACTTGCCGTGGGAGAACCTCCTGCAATGAGAGGATACACTCCTTCTGTTTTTGCGAGTTTACCCAAGTTGCTTGAGCGAGCGGGGACTGGACCCACAGGTTCGATTACTGCTTTTTACACCGTCCTTGTCGACGGGGATGATATGAACGAACCGATTGCAGATGCGGTAAGAGGTATTTTGGATGGTCATATTGTACTGAATCGGTCCATCGCAAACAAAGGTCATTTCCCTGCCATTGATGTGCTTGCAAGCATTAGTCGGGTTATGAAGGATATTGCTCCTGAAGAGCAGCTGGAAGCCGTTAATAATATGAAGAGACTGATGGCTGTGTACAAGGAATCAGAGGATTTAATTAACATTGGGGCTTATCAAAGAGGTTCAAATGCTGCCATTGATGAATCGATAGACCAGATTGATAGCATCTGGAATTTTACAAGGCAGAAAGTCGATGAAAAAGTAACGTTGAGTGAAGTGCAGGAACGTTTGATTCTTGAATTTGCAAGGAGATGAATGGGTAAACGATGAAATTTCGATATCATTTCCAGAAGGTTGTTGACCTGAAAAGCAATGAAAAAACGCAAGCGGAGTGGATGTTATCCACTGCGATCGGGAAACTTCAGACTGAGGAAGAGCATCTTTTACAACTATTGAATGATAAAAAGGAACTGATTGATGTCATTCAATCCACTACGGAAAGTACGGCTTCCGTATCCAGCTTGCAGGAGATGCAGCGGTATGTCCATCACCTTGACGAGTGCATTTCACGCAAAAGTAGTGATGTCAGACATGCTGAGGTCAATGTGCAACGGAATCAGACGTTTCTGAACGGCAAAATGATGGACGAAAAAGTATGGCTTGGGGCGAGAGACAAGGCCAAAATCAAATTTCAGCAGGAGATGCTCCTCCGGGAACAGAACGATCTGGACGAGATGGCTACTGTACGCTTCGCTGCCAAAGCCGGACGCGCGAATTGATGTGGCCGGACGCGAAGTTGTCTCGTGAAGGAGGAAAGAACAATGGCTGTTAAAGACACAGATATGGAAAAAGAGTCGAGCGGCGGTTGGGAAAAGTTTCTGATGATTTCAATCCCAATTGTGTTCACTGTGGTTTTGTTGGGTGTTTTGCTCACTCTATTTAATGTAGATATTCGCAACAACCTGCTTGAAGTAGCTAACAAAATTCCTATCGTAAAGGACTGGGTGCCTGATCCTGTGCTAGATCCGGAGAAAAAGAAACTGGAGAAGAGCGAGCAGCAGGTCGAGAGTGCAGAAGCGACAATAGATAAGCTGAAGGCACAAGTAAGCGAGAAAGAAACAGAGCTCAAAGCAGCGAAGGATGCCACGACCACAGAGGCGAAAAAAGCAAGTGATCTGCAAAAGAAATTGGATGATGCGGAAAAAGCGGCTGAAACCGCTGTGCAGAATCCAGAGACCGAGTCTGATTATCAGAAACAAATTAAAGATTTGGCGAAGATGTATGCGGACATGAGTCCCAGTAAGGCCGCACCGATTTTGCAAAATATGACGAATGAAGAGATGGTGCTGCTTCTGAGTGCGATGCAATCGGCTGCACGAACCAAGGTGCTGGAAAAGATGGACCCAAAAACAGCGGCTGATGTCACGATGATGATGAAGGATGCAAAACCATCCGGTGATCTGGCCCTGGATGCACTGCAATCCCGCTTAAAGAAAGAAACTACAACTACATCTACGGCTTCTACAACTAACTCCAAAAATTTGGATAAAAATCAGCTTAGTCAAACGTTTGCTTCCATGTCGGCCTCTAGTGGAGCCAAGCTGTTACTCGAAACTTATAAGCTGAGTCCGGACAAAACCTTGACCATTTTGAATTCTGTAGACGATGCTACACGCTCTCAATTGCTTGAAAATATGTCGACTGAAAATTCAGTTGAAACTGCTAAAATATTAAATAAATTAATGGGTAACAAGTAAGATTAGTAGCGTCTGTTTATTAAGGAGAGGAGGTGAAAACAAATGTCGATTGTATATCAAATGACATCCACATCATCCGCCAAGACAACAGGAGCAGCTCAGACAGCTGGAACTGGTTCCAAAGGTGCAACTGCTGGTAGCGGTGATTTTCTACAAACTCTTGCCCAATCATTGAATGGTGGTGCAACGGGGGAGAACAGCTCGGCTGCAGCAGGGAGCTTAACAGCGAATCCGCTTATGTTTACCTTTGCAGCTAGTGAAGATGGAGAACAAACATCGATCACCGATATCTTGAGTTCGTTATTCGCAGATTTGGATTCGCTAGATGAAGCTTTGGAAAATGATCCGTCACTACTAGGGGATTTACAAAGTCTGATTCAGCAGATGTATGCTCAATTAGATAATCCTGGTACTCAAGCCGAAGGTTCTGATGAGCCTACAAGTGAAGCGGGAAATGCAGCATCAGCAATTGATCTGGCGGAACATCCAGCAGCAGTGCGCTTTGTATTACAGGATGTACTCACACAGTTAATTGCGGGTATGAATGAGCCTGATAGTACTGTTGTCAAGAACGCTCCAGAATTCAAGCACCTGCTTCAATCTCTTCAAAGTCAGTTGCAAGATGCTGGCGTTGACACCAGTCTTAACAAAGGGTGGAATGAACTTAAATCCATTCTGGATACATTAGCGGTGGCTAAGGATCAGTCTGTGCAAGGGGCTCCAACAAATCAAACGTCCAAGCAAGACTCAGTGGCATCACAAGTTCTTGTTGCGGCCGCTTCAAATACTGGACCTAAAGTTTCAGTTGAAACGGATTCAGCACCTACAGTGAATGAAGTGGGAGAAGTGGACCATTCAAGTATCATTACGGCAGGAGAGTTGTCCTTACGTTCATCAGGAACATCAGCGGGTAAACCGGCTGAACCTGTCATGCAAGCCTCCCAGTTTGCAAAAGAGATGACACAGTTTGTTGTGAACAAGTTGGATATTGTGCAACAAAAGGGATTTTCGGAAGCGACTATCTCACTACGTCCGGAGCACCTGGGTAAGCTGGATGTGCAAATTACTTTGCAAAACGGACAATTGGTTGCACGTTTTATGACCGAGCACACGATGGCGAAAGACATGTTGGAACAGCAAATGATGCAACTGCGTAGCTCGCTTCAAGCTCAAGGCATTCAAGTGGAACGACTTGAGGTGACTCAGAACAGCTCACTTGGTTCACAAATGTACCAGGATGGCGGACGCCAGCCAGGTAGCAATTCTCAGCAGCAACGTCGCTCACGTGAACGTGAAGAACAATCGGATGATGCTGTAACTACAGCAACTCTCCAGGAAGAATTGCGCAACTGGCGCAGTGAGCATGAGGAAGGAAACGACCTGCGAAGAGATACGTTTACAGCAGAGGCTTAAACAGAAATGAGGTGAAAATATGGCTAATGAAGCGATTTCTACCAATAATACATGGCCTAACTATTCTGCAGCGAATAAGGCTACAACAAGCGCTGCAACAAAAGAGCTGGGAAAGGATCAGTTTCTTAAAATATTGATCACTCAGCTACAAAATCAGGATCCGATGCAGCCGATGGAAGATAAGGAATTTATCGCTCAGATGGCTCAGTTCAGTTCGGTAGAACAACTGGTGAATATTTCGTCTCAGCTCAAGACTTTGAATCAGTCTCTTGGAACAGTGTCTGGCATGATTGGCCGCGAGATCAGTTGGCTTTCTTCTAATAAAGAGGATAACGGAACCCTCCGTCAAGGTATTGTGGATTCCATCATCGTACGAGATGGTGTTCAATACGCAAAAGTGGGCAATGACGAAATCAAGCTGGATGAAATTATTCAGGTAACCAATCCAACACAGGCTGAGGAAAATGAAACTCCAGTTCAGAACGCTGCAGATTCAGCTGTAACAAATGAAAGCAAGGAACCAGAAGCATCAGCGCAGCCTGAAGACAATGGAAACATGTTATGAGTGACCGCATAACAGTTGGCCAACTGTACACAGGTCCAATTACATCCAATTTGCATAATCGCTCCAAAGCGGGAGAAGCATCCAATGTACCTGAACGCCCTTTTGCACAGGTATTGGAAGATAACCTCCTGAAATTGAGTAATCATGCTGCCAAAAGGTTGGAACAGCGCGGTATTGAGCTCAAGACTGAGCAGATGCAGCAGATTGGAACTGCTTTAGATAAGGCTGCTGCCAAAGGAGCCAAGGAGTCCTTGATTTTGATGAAAGATATGGCTTTTATCGTTAATGTCAAAAATCGTACTGTCGTTACAGCCATGGATAGTGAAAGCATGAAAGATAATGTATTCACTCAGATTGACAGTGCTGTAATCATTTCTTGACCGGCTGGCCCTTCTCGGGAGCCGGAATGCCGCTGACCGACTGACGCGGTAACCAAATTAAGGCTGGGAGGATTTTTAAAAAATGTTGAAATCAATGTACTCAGGCGTTTCCGGGATGCGGGGTTTTCAAACGAAACTTGATGTTATCGGTAATAATATTGCGAACGTGAATACGGTTGGTTTTAAAGGTAGCCGTGTCATGTTCAAAGATATTATGAGTCAGACCACAGCAGGGGTGACTGCACCGACGGATACTCCAACAGGTGGTGTGAATGCGAAGCAAATCGGTTTGGGTGTATCTGTAGGGTCTATTGACACATTGCATCTTGCAGGAAGTCCTATGACAACAAACAATCCAACAGATTTGCGCATTAATGGAGATGGCTTCTTTCTGGTTGCGATGTCGGAGGATCAGGAAGTTCCATTCTTAACTCGTGCTGGGGATTTTCACGTAGATGCGGATCGTAATCTGGTTACATCTGACGGCCTCTTTGTTTTAGACAGTGGAGGTGCACCAATCACAATTGCTGATGATGTCGTTTCCTTTACAATCGGCCAAAACGGTATGATTAACCAGACGATGGCTGACGGAACAATTGAAAGTGAAACTCAACTGGGTATTGGGAAAGTTGTCAACCCGGAAGGTCTAGAAAAAATAGGGGGTAACCTTTACCGGATGACAGCCAATGCCAATCCTGATGGCACACTTGATCCTTTAACAGCAAATGATGCCGAGAATGGTACGGGGTCAATTATTGCAGGACAACTCGAAATGTCCAACGTGGATCTAACAGGTGAATTCACAGAGATGATCGTGGCTCAACGTGGATTCCAGGCGAACTCACGTATTATTACAACGTCCGATGAAGTGCTTCAGGAAGTTGTTAACCTGAAACGTTAATAACTGATTAGCAATTTTTAATGTGTGGGGGAGCTTGCTCCTCCACTCTGATCGAGGGGGCTTAGCATGATTTCGGTTACGCGGTTAAATGGTTCTCCCATGTGGTTAAATGCGCTGATGGTTGAAATTGTGGAAGAGACACCAGACACGTATATTACTCTGGTAACCGGAAAGAGACTTATTGTGCTTGAGAAGGCCGATGAGGTTATTTCCAAAATTAAAGATTACAACCGTGAAATCGGGGTTCAGGCAGCCACTATTAAAGTGCAGCAAACGGAGGAGTCCTGATGAAAAAGATGTTGCCATGGCTTGCAACAAGCTTGCTAGCTATAACACTCATTGTGGTGGTTGTGTTTGTATTTATGCAAGGACAGAACGGGAATAAGAATGATACACATACGGCAGCCGCTGCTGCAGAGAAGAAGATGACTGCGGATGAGATTGTTGCAGTTTCCTCAGAGCTTGGAGAAATTAAAACCAATTTGGCTGATATAGACCATATTGTAGTTGTAAGTTTTTCTTTCAAATTGTCCGACAAAAAGGCTAAAGAAGATTTTGAGAAAATCAAGGAAATCACGGTGAAGCCTATCATCATCCAGACTTTTGCGGATACCAAGTCGGATGAGCTGGCTACAGCAAAAGGTCGCATTCAATTTAATAAAAAATTGACCGACCTTATTAATGAAGCTTTGCCAGAAGGTAAGCTGGCCAGCACTAGTTTTTCTGCTTTTGTGATGGCGCCAATGTAATGAACAGGACACGCTGTAAATCTGTAAGGGGGTGAGAACATGGTGGATGTATTATCACAAAATGAGATTGACGCCCTATTAGCTGCCCTTTCCTCTGGTGAGATGGATGCTGAGGAATTGAAAAAGGAAGAAACTCAAAAGAAAATTAGATCGTACGATTTTAAGCGGGCGGTTCGTTTTTCCAAAGATCATATTCGAAGCTTGACCCGTATTCACGAAAATTTTGCACGCTTTCTCACCACTTATTTTTCAGCCCAACTGCGGACGTTCGTTCAGATCAATGTCGTTCAGGTTGAACAGTTGCCTTATGACGAGTTTATCCGTTCTATTCCGAAGATGACGATATTGAACATATTTGAGGCGGAGCCATTACAGGGACGGATGGTGATGGAGGTTCATCCCAACGTGGGTTATGCAATGCTGGATCGTCTGCTTGGCGGAACAGGAAATGCACCGACAAAGATCGCATCGATGACGGAAATTGAGACGACGATTATGGAGCGGATTTTCAGCCGTGCGTTTGAGAGTTTGCAGGAAGCATGGAAGACGGTGTTGGATATTTCTCCAAGGATGGAAGCACTGGAGACCAATCCGCAATTTATGCAGATTGTATCACCCAACGAGACCATCGCTTTGATCTCACTGAGTACCAAAATCGGTGACACCACAGGCATGATCAATTTGTGTATCCCGCATGTCGTTCTTGAACCTATTATGTCCCGGTTGTCGACTCATCAGTGGTTTGTTTCGGAGAAAAAGACGAGAGCTCCGGAAGAATATGATGCTCTCAAAGAGCGTGTGAACAAAGCCAAATTGCCCGTCGTTGCGGAGTTGGGAGAATCCAGGATTTCGATTGCTGAATTTTTGGGTCTGTCTGTTGGCGATGTCATTACGTTGAACAAACCCGTTGATGAGGGACTGTCCATTAAAGTTGGAGATAGGCTGAAGTATATGGGTAGCCCGGGAACGATCAAGGATCGTGTGGCTGTGCAAATAGACAAGATTGTCACCGAAGGAGTTGAAGAATTTGACGAGTAAGGATTATTTATCCCAAGAAGAAATCGATGCTTTGCTCAGACAATCGGAATCGATGAACAGTTCGGAACCGGCTGAGAAAACAGTTGATGATTTTTTGACCGAGCTGGAACAGGATGCCTTGGGGGAAATTGGTAACATTACTTTTGGTAGTGCGGCGACAGCTTTGTCCACGCTATTGGGCCTAAAAGTAGATATTACAACACCTAAGGTGTCCATCATCAGTCGGACACAGTTTGATGAAGCCTTTCCTAAACCTCACGTTGCAGTACATGTGAATTATGTGGATGGATTTGAAGGGATCAACTCGCTAGTCATCAAAAAACGGGATGCTCAAGTCATAGCTGATCTGATGCTTGGCGGCGAAGGAAATCCGGTTGATGAAGAACTAAATGAAATCCATATCAGTGCAGTACAGGAAGCGATGAATCAGATGATGGGTTCGTCTGCTACTTCCATGTCCACAATCTTTAACCGTTTCGTGAATATTTCTCCTCCGGGAATTGATATTCTCAATATGGAAAGTGGTGAGGGAGTCAGCAATCTTCCAGAAGATGAGACGTTGATCCAGGTATCATTCCGTCTGTTGATTGGCGACCTGATTGATTCCAATCTCATGCAGCTGCTTCCAGTGCATTTTGCCAAAGAAATGGTAGAGATGTTGATTGGAGGGGCCCAAGAGTCTACTGCTAGTGCACCAGTTGCGTCTACTCCAGAGCCAGTACCAGCAGCAGTACCGGTTGCCCCTGAGCAACCTCCAGTTCAGCAACAGGTACCACCACAGGCACAACAGCCGCCTGTTCAAGATTATAATGGCTATGGACAGGCTCCAATGGGGATGCCGCAAGGAATGCCGCCACAGCAGCCTTATGGCATGCCTCCGCAGCAACCTTATGGTGTACCGCAGCATTACGGCGGTGTGCCGAATAGGAATGTAAACGTACAACCGGTTCAATTCGCCAATTTGCAAAATGGGGCGTTCGGCCAGGTAGACGAAAACAATTTGAATTTATTGATGGACATTCCCCTTAAAGTCACCGTAGAATTAGGAAGGACCCAGAAGCAAATTAAGGATATTTTAGAACTGTCACAAGGTTCAATTGTCGAGCTGGACAAGCTGGCCGGTGAACCTGTCGATATTTTGGTGAATAACAAGTTGATTGCCAAAGGTGAGGTTGTCGTAATCGACGAAAACTTTGGTGTTCGTGTTATAGATATCGTAAGCCAATGGGACCGAATTCAGAAATTACAATAAGCACAATTTAGGGAGGACTTGAATCAAGATGGCAAACCGAATTTTAGTCGTGGACGACGCTGCATTTATGAGAATGATGATCCGGGACATTTTGTCCAAAAACGGATACGAGGTCGTTGGCGAAGCACAGGATGGATCACAAGCAATTGAGAAGTTTAAGGAGCTTCGTCCTGATCTGATCACAATGGATATTACCATGCCTGAGATGGATGGTATTGCAGCTTTGAAAGAAATCAAAAAAATTGATGCTAACGCAAAAGTGATTATGTGCTCTGCGATGGGTCAACAAGCGATGGTTATTGATGCAATCCAGGCTGGGGCTAAAGATTTCATCGTGAAGCCGTTCCAATCTGACCGGGTTATCGAAGCAATCAGCAAAACGCTGGGCGTTTAAGAGACATGATGATGGCTCAGGATAAGATTCCAGATGATGTGGGCGCGGGAGTCAATTATTATTTTCAGCTTGTATGGGTGATTGTTGTCCTGGCCGTCATTCTGGTTCTTATAGTCTATCTGATTCGTTTTCTAAACAAACGGAATCAGCGATGGTTCCGGAACGGCACAATTCGTATTTTGGGTGGGGTCGGACTGGGACCAAACAAGTCGCTGCAAATTATAGAAATTGGCGGTAGCGTTTATCTACTCGGTGTGGGTGATGACATACAGCTGGTGGATAAGGTTTCGGATCTTGAAGAGGCACAACGAATCATTGATTCATTTGAACGGGATGCTTCAGCACAACAGGGAAGCCTTTCGCCTCTTATTGCAAAGCTTGCAGCCCGCTTGCGCAAAGATGAACCGCCTCAAGAAATGGAACTCGAGGATACAACCTCTTTTCACGAACTGTTTGAATCTAAACTTCGGCAGATGCCTAACCGTAAAGAGAAGATGGAGAAGGTCCTGGAAGAAGACAATACTACAGATCGGTCGAGGGATTCATGAAGAAAAAGATTTGGTTAGCGTGTTTTTTCATAGGACTTATCAGTCTGGCCTCCGTCACTGTTGCCTTTGCCGAACCGATTCCGAATATTGATATTCAAATTGGAAACGGAGATGGGAGCACACCAAGCACGAGTTCACTGTCCCTTATCCTGCTGATCACGGTACTTAGTATCGCACCAGCTTTGCTGGTACTGATGACCAGCTTTACCCGGATTGTTATCGTTCTCGGTTTTGTGCGGACATCCTTGGGTACGCAGCAAATGCCACCCAATCAGGTGCTGGTCGGTTTGGCACTTTTTCTAACACTGTTCATCATGTCTCCGACGTTGTCATCCATCAATCAGGTAGCGCTTCAGCCCTATCTCAAGGGTGACATCACACAAACCGAAGCGTTGGAAAAAGCTGCAGACCCCATGAAGAAGTTTATGTTCTCCCACACTAGGGAGAAAGACCTATTGCTGTTTATGAAGTACAATCAAACGGAAAAGCCAAACACATACCAGGATATTCCGATTACTGTGATGGTACCGGCATATGCAATCAGTGAGTTGAAGACAGCATTCCAGATGGGATTCATGATCTTTATTCCATTCTTGGTTATAGACATTGTAGTTGCGAGTACACTCATGGCTATGGGGATGATGATGCTTCCACCTGTCATGATCTCATTACCTTTCAAAATACTGCTATTTGTACTTGTCGATGGCTGGTATCTGGTCGTGAAGTCACTGTTGCTGAGTTTTAACACTTGAGCCGGCATATTAAAGGAGGACGGTCATGACTTCGGAGTTTATTATCGGTCTGGCCGGGAAAGCGGTCTATACTTCACTGCTGGCCAGCGCACCCATGCTTATTCTAGCTCTGGTTGTAGGACTCATTATCAGTGTGTTTCAGGCAACTACTCAAATTCAGGAGCAAACCCTGGCCTTTGTGCCTAAAATCATTGCTGTACTTCTGGCAGTACTTTTGTTTGGTCCTTGGATATTGAATATACTGGTCGATTTCACGTATAACATTCTCGATAATTTATACAGATACATAGGGTAGGCTGTTGCAGATGGAGACATTGTTGCAAAGTTTTCCTGTCGCTCTGCTTATGTTTTGTCGAATAGCATCATTTTTTGTAACTGCGCCGGTCTTCTCGGCTCGGAATGTGCCGAATTCTCTTAAAATTGGTTTATCGGCATTCGTAACCTTTACTGTGTATATGGTATACGGCATAGACCAGGTTGTACCTACAGATCTGAGTTATATCCTGCTGGTTATCCGAGAGATATTGATTGGCTTGCTCTTAGGCTTTGTTGCTTATCTGTTAATGACGGCTATACAGACCGCAGGAACCTTTATTGATCTTCAGATTGGTTTTGGTATGGCCAATGTATATGATCCAATGACAGGCGCTTCTGCACCACTTACAGGTAACTTCAAATATGCTTTTGCGGTATTGCTCTTTCTGACAATGAACGGACATCATTATCTGCTCGATGCCATTGTATACAGTTATCGCTGGATTCCGTTGTCGAATGTATTCTTTCTACGATTGGCAGATGGAAGTATTGCTGAATTTTTGGTGCGTACATTAGGCCAATCATTTATGTTGGCTTTTCAGATGTCTGCGCCGATTGTAGTTGCTCTGTTTTTGACAGATGTAGGATTGGGATTCTTAGCAAAGACGGCTCCTCAATTTAACGTATTTGCCGTCGGAATGCCACTTAAAGTACTCGTAGGGCTTGCTATTTTGCTTTTGCTGGTTCCCAGTTTTGCCTTTGTGTTTAGTCAATTGTTCGAAGTAATGTTCAGATCCATGGAAAACTTGCTTGGGACCATTGGACAGAGGCCGGGCTGAGTGAAACGGAGGACAAGATTCGAATGAAATATCAACTCGACCTCCAGATGTTTGCGGGGGAAAAAACAGAGAAGGCTACCCCGAAAAAAAGACAGGATACGCGAAAAAAAGGACAGGTTGTCAAAAGTATGGAGCTGTCCGGCGCATCCATTCTCCTATTTACGTTTTTGATCATGATGATGTTCAGTAACTTTTATAAAGAACGAATAGTTCGACTGTTTACGGACATCTTCATAAATCGACTCAGTATGGAGATCACCGGGGAGAATGTTGTCGCTCTGATGATGCGATATGGTATCGAGATAATGCTGTTGCTTGCTCCTGCTTTGCTAGGTGCGGTACTTGTTGCGTTAATCGTTAATTACATGCAGGTTGGTTTTCTTCTTGTAGGGGAAGGTTTGAAGCCAAAACTTGAGAAGTTGGATCCGATCAAAGGGTTCAAAAATATTTTTTCTCTCCGTTCTTTGGTGGAATTCGCTAAATCGATTCTAAAAATGTCAATTATCGGTTTTCTCGTTTACAGTACAATCACAAGTTACCAATCAGATATTGCTTCACTATCACATTTTTCACTGGATGCGATTCTTCATTTTGCTGCTTCGATTACCTTAAACTTGGGAATTAAAATTGCCGTAGCACTCCTGGTACTTGCAGTATTCGATTACATGTATCAGAAGTATGATTATGAGAAAAACATTCGGATGTCCAAGCAAGACATCAAGGACGAATACAAAAAAATGGAAGGTGACCCACTGATCAAGGGGAAAATCAGGGAGCGTCAGCGTCGTATGGCTGTTCAGCGTATGATGCAGGAAGTTCCCAAAGCGGATGTGATTATCACCAACCCAACTCACTTTGCCGTTGCGCTTAAGTATGAAGGCTCGGAGATGGAAGCGCCGCAGATTATAGCCAAAGGTCAGGATTACGTCGCCTTACGTATTAAGGAAATTGCCAAAGAGCACGGTGTCATTACAATGGAAAACAAGCCGCTGGCACGGGCATTGTTCCAGAGAGCCGAGATTGGTGACGCCATACCGGCTGATTTGTTTCAAGCGGTAGCCGAAGTGCTGGCTTATGTATATAAATTAAAGGGCAGAACGAAATAACAAGGGATCGGAGGCCGTACATTCATTGAAAACAAAAGATATAGCTGTCCTTGCGGGTATCATCGGCATCGTGTTGATGATGATTCTCCCGATCCCAACCTGGTTGTTGGATATGTTGCTTGTCATCAATATCTCAATTGCACTGATGATATTGCTTGTTGCAATGAACAGCAAAGAGGCACTGCAATTTTCCATCTTTCCTGCATTGTTGCTGATCACGACGTTGTTTCGATTAGCACTCAATATATCGACAACGAAACTGATTCTGGGAGAAGGAGACGCAGGTTCGGTAGTCGCTACCTTTGGTAGCTGGATAGCTGGTGGACAGATCGCAATTGGATTCATTGTGTTTCTGATTCTCGTCGTGGTTCAATTTATCGTTATTACGAAGGGATCAGAGCGTGTAGCTGAAGTCGCAGCACGATTCACCCTCGATGCGATGCCTGGTAAACAGATGAGTATCGACGCAGATTTGAATGCTGGTCTGATCAACGAGCAGCAAGCACGTGAACGTCGTTCCAAAATTGAACGCGAAGCTGACTTCTACGGCGCCATGGATGGAGCGAGTAAATTTGTAAAAGGAGACGCTATTGCGAGCATCATTATTCTCCTGATTAATCTCATTGGTGGATTTATCATCGGAATGACGGTTCATGGTCTCGATTTTGCAGAATCACTGTCTACCTACTCTGTGTTAACGATCGGGGATGGACTGGTAAGCCAGATTCCTGCACTCCTGATATCTACAGCAGCAGGTCTTATTGTAACTAGAGCATCATCGGAAGGGAATTTGGCCGATGACATTACGGGACAATTGTTTACATACCCGACGCTCCTTTATATTGTAGCTTTTGTAATAGCAATGCTCGGTTTTTTCACACCGATTCATATTATTACAACGTTGCCGCTTGCAGGTTTGCTGGCTTTTGCTGGATGGAGGATGCAGAATAATCTGAATCAGAAGCAAGAGGCAGAGGAGCAAATGGAAGAGGAGCAGCAGATTGAAGAAGTTAGAAGTCCGGAGAGTGTAATCAACCTTCTTCAGGTTGACCCTATTGAGTTTGAATTTGGTTACGGTTTGATTCCTCTGGCAGACAACCAGCAGGGCGGAGACTTATTGGATCGGATCATTATGATTCGTAGGCAATGTGCTCTTGAACTGGGGTTAGTCGTTCCGGTTATCCGGATTCGGGATAATATCCAATTAAGACCGAATGAATATGTCATCAAAATTAAGGGTAATGTTGTTGGCGGCGGAGAACTGTTGTTGAATCATTATCTGGCCATGAGTCCGGGTTATGAAGAAGAATCTGTTACAGGGATTGAAACGACAGAGCCAGCTTTTGGTCTTCCAGCGTTATGGATAGATGAAGTAACCAAAGACAGAGCTGAACTTGCAGGATATACAGTTGTAGATCCTCCTTCAGTTGTAGCCACACATCTGACTGAATTGATTAAGAAGCATGCGCATGAGTTACTTGGCAGACAAGAAACGAAAGCACTTGTGGATAATCTCAGAGAGAATTATGCTGCGCTGGTGGATGAACTCATCCCATCCGTCCTGTCCATCGGAGATGTACAGAAAGTGCTCGCCAAGTTGTTGCGTGAGAAAGTTTCCATTCGTGATATGGTTACAATCTTCGAGACACTGGCGGACTACGGAACGTATACCAAAGACCCGGATGTGCTGACGGAATACGTGAGACAATCCCTCTCTCGTCAGATTACCCAGCAATTCTCCCAAAAAGGGGAGACTCTCAGAGTAATAACTGTTGGACCTGGTCTAGAGAAGAAAATTGCTGAGAGTGTACAGCAATCGGATCAAGGCAGTTACCTTGCATTAGATCCAGCTTCAACACAAAGTGTATATCAAAAGTTGACTGAACAAGTTAATCGATTGATCCAGTCGGGCCAGCAGCCTGTTGTATTAACTTCTCCAACCATTCGTATGTATCTGCGCCAGGTGATTGAACGCACCATGCAGGATATACCAGTACTTTCCTATAGTGAGTTGGAGCCGAATGTTGAAATCCAAAGTGTCGGGGTGGTGAACTTATGAGAGTAAAACAATACGTCGTTGAGACCATGCCCGAAGCTATGCTTCAAATTCGCAAAGACCTGGGAAGTGATGCCGTCATTCTGTCCACCAAGGAAATCAAGGTGGGCGGTGTGCTGGGGATGTTCCGTAAGAAAAGGATCGAAGTTGTAGCAGCAGTGGATAAGGAAGAAAAAAAACAGGCAACAAAGCAAGTGCAAAACCAATTTACACCCGTACCTCGCGCATTTGTACCTGAAGCATATCGACAAACGGCTCGTTCGTTTGTCGTTGCTTCTGACGAATCGGCTGCGAGTATCGCTGAAAAAAATGTGCAAGAGAAAACTACGGATGCCACAGCTGTGTCTGAATCGAGTAAACTCGGTTCAGACATGAGCAACGGCAGATCTTCTTTGAGTATCGAGCATAAACCGCGACCGCAAGGGGCGGATTTTTCGGGTTTAACATCCGCCAGTGGGCAGCAGGAGCAGGCGAACGATCCGCAGCAGGGCCAACTGATGTCTGAATTGCAGGAGCTCAAACTGATGATGACCAAGTTGTCTAAGCAAGGAGCAACGGCAGATCCGTTACCAGAGGAGTTCCACGCTCTTCGAGAAAGGTTGATGGAGCAAGACATTTGGCCAGAAGTATGGGAATCTTGGTTTGACGTTGTTCAGACGAAGCTCTCTGAAAAAGAATTAGATGAAGCAGAAGCAGTTCAGGCAGTGCAATTGGAAATATCACATTTTTTGGAGAAACGTATCGACGTGGGTATTTTGCCAACTACACGCATTGTTTATGTAGCTGGGCCAACTGGCGTTGGTAAAACAACGACCATTGCCAAACTGGCTGCTGAACAGATGTTCAACAATCAGCGAAAGGTAGGGTTCATCACTTCGGATACTTATCGTATCTCAGCGGTAGAACAACTTAGAACGTACGCATCCATTTTAAATGTCCCGCTTGAGGTCGTACAGTCCCCAGGTGATACACAACGTGCGATCTCCCGTCTTGAGGAATGTGATCTAATCTTCATGGATACAGCCGGAAGAAACTACAGAAATGAGTTGCTTGTTTCAGAACTGCAAAGCTTACTCGCGCCTGTGGAAAATAGTGAAACTTTTTTGGTTTTGAGCATGACTTCCAAAAGTGCCGATATGGTTCAAATAACGGAGCATTTCAGCAAATATGGGCTGGATAAGGTCATTTTTACGAAGATGGATGAGACCGGAAGCTGTGGCCCGATGTTTAACCTGCTGCATCGTTTTCCACTTAAACTTGCTTATGTGGCTAACGGACAAAATGTGCCGGATGATCTACTCAAGCCTGATGCGGATTCGCTGACCAAACAATTGTTAGGAGAGCTTGTACGATGAAGGACCAGGCAGCCTCACTCAGAAGTATGGTCTCCATGCCTAACGGAGTGGAGGGAAGAGGACGTGACTCACGCTCCTCCAAAATCATAACCGTTGCCAGTGGAAAGGGAGGGGTTGGTAAATCCAACTTTACACTTAACTTTGCACTGAGCTTACAGGCAATGGGGCAAAAGGTATTGGTGTTTGATGCAGATATAGGGATGGCGAATATTGATGTCCTAATGGGAACCTCTTCTCCTTACAATCTGTACCATCTGTTATACCGACAGAAATCCATACAGGAAATCATACAGCTTGGTGCAAGCGGGTTGCCTTATATCGCCGGAGGTTCGGGGATGAAAGAATTGTTCTCATTGTCAGATCGAGATCTGGAGTTTTTTGCTGGACAAGTTGAAGAGATTGCACAGGAGATGGATTATGTCATTTTTGATACAGGAGCAGGACTTTCCAGAGAAAATATGAAATTTATCGGTGCAGCCGATGAATGTCTGATCATCACCACACCTGAACCGACTTCAATAACCGATGCTTATGCTTTAGTTAAAGTTATGCATGGCCAGGAAAATGCCACACCCTTTCGGATGATCGTTAACCGGGTTGAAGACCAGCAAGAGGCGGAACGGGTGGCGGATAAAATAGCTGGAGTGGCAAAGAGATTTTTACAGATCGATATCCCGCTGCTTGGATATATTTCCGAAGATGCTCAGGTTGTAAAGGCAGTTAAAAGGCAAGTGCCATACAGTCTGGCATATCCGAATGCAAAAGCTTCCAGGGATATAGAGAAACTCGTACATCACTATTTGGCTGCACCTGCTGCTCCGGGATCCGAAACCTTGACAGGAATCAGAGGATTTATGAAAAAGTGGCTGAAGCGGACAACATGATTTCTGAATAAAGGAAACAGGGGTGGAAACAACATGGCGGTGTATCAAGTATTGGTTGTCGATGATTCCGCTTTTATGCGTAAAATTGTTTCGGATTTAATTGAAACAGATTCGGAGTTTAAGGTTACGGCAACAGCATCAAATGGTAAGGAAGCTATTCAAAAAGCAATAGATTTGAAGCCCGATGTTATTACAATGGACGTTGAGATGCCTGAAATGAATGGATTGGACGCATTAAAATCGATCATGAAGCAATCTTTCGTCCCGGTGATTATGCTCTCGGGTATCAATGAACAAGGCATGAAAGAGACCATCATGGCGCTCGAGGCCGGTGCGTTTGACTTCATTCGTAAGCCATCGATTGTGCATGATCAGGATATTGCCCAAGTAGGTAAAGCACTGGTTGAGCGGATGCGAGCAGCTATGGATGAAATCAAGCGAAAAGCCGATCGTGAAGCATCGATGAAGAAACGGGATGAAGCACAGAGCAAACTGCTGCAACAGTCCCAGCGAGTTCAGGTTGATCCATCTCCTTTACAAGACCGAAAAGGTGCTTTGAAGAAAAAAATAGAACCTGCCCAGCCAGGAGCACGATTTGGCAGTGGACAAACTGAATCCTTACGAGCAAAACCGAAGCAACCTACTGTTCCACTGACGAAGCAGAATACGGGACGTCTGGACAAAAAGCTGGAGCCTTTGCGAGATTCAAATCGAGCTCCAGATGCCAGTACTGACAGAATAGCTAAGGCAAACAAGCCAACGCAATCTCCCAAGGAAAACCGTTTGTCTTCTCGATTGGCAGAACAGGAGATAGCTTCAGCTTCAGCTGAACCATCCAAAGATATTGCCAAGGTAATCCCGTCTCATAAGGGAGCAGGAGGACCGGAAGGATCATTTAACAAACTTGTGGCTATTGGTTGTTCAACTGGGGGACCGAGAGCCCTCAAGACTTTGCTGGAGCAACTGCCAGGTGATTTACCTGCTCCAGTCATTATTGTACAGCATATGCCGCCCAACTTTACCCGATCCCTTGCCCAGCGATTGAATACGTTCAGTGAACTGCATGTGGTTGAAGCTGAGGAAGGCATGGTTCTACGAAAAGGAACGGCCTATATTGCTCCTGGCGGCTTTCATGTCAAAGTCAACAAAACTGCAGATGGAAGGTTCACCATAAAACTGACAGAGGAAGAACCAGTCAATGGACACAGGCCTTCAGTCGATACGATGTTTGAGTCGCTGCTGCCGTACACGTCATTGCAAAGACATCTGGTTTTACTGACAGGGATGGGCAGTGATGGCGCTCGTATGATGAAAAAATTGTATGAAGCGGGTGTCACATCAACCTTTGCAGAGAATGAAGAAACTTGTGTTGTGTATGGTATGCCGCGTTCTGCTGTAGAGCTGCAATGCGTGCGTTATCTTCTGCCATTGCAGGAGATTGCGCCTAAACTTGTTCAAGCTGTGAAATAAACGGAGTTAACTCATGGAGGAGGTGCCTCACAATGGACATGAATCAATATTTGTCTATGTTTATTGATGAGTCTAATGATCATCTGCAGTCCCTTAACGAAAATATGCTTCAACTCGAAGGCAGTCCGGAGGATCTGGGAATTGTTCAGGTTATATTCCGCTCTGCTCATACGTTGAAGGGTATGGCTGCTACAATGGGTTTTGAGGATTTGGCATCATTGACGCACAAAATGGAAAATGTGCTGGATCTGGTGCGCAACGAAAAGTTAAAAATGCAGGATTTCATTTTTGATACCCTGTTCAAGAGTTTGGATGCTTTGGAAACAATGGTTCAGGATATTACCGAAGGCGGAGAGGGTAAAGCGGATGTCTCCTCCATCGTAGCTTCTCTCCAAGCCATTGAGAGTGGTGAATGGACGGGAGGTACTGCTCCCGTAGCCGCAGTAAACCAATCACCAAGTACAGCAACACCAAGTGCGGTTGAACTGGACGAATTCCAGTACTCCGTATTGGATCAGTCCATAGCCGAAGGCCACCGTGTGCTCTATGTTGAAGTTCTTGTCAGCGAGCAGAGCCAGCTGAAGGGCGTACGTGCTTATATGGTCTTCGATCTATTAGAACGCTCGGGTGAGGTTGTTAAATCATTCCCAACAGTTCAGGATATCGAGCAAGAGAAGTTTGAGCGCAGTTTCTCGTTGTATTACATAACGACCAAAGAGGCGCAGGAACTTGAAAAAGGCATTATGAGCATCTCTGAAATTGAGAGTGCCAAAGTCATTCAGCTGGATCAAGAGACTCTTCAGCAGATGACCAATCAGGCAGCGGCAACAGCTGAAGTGGAAGCTGCACCTGTTCCTGCTCCAGTAGAAGCATCATCGGAACCGAGTTCTTCATCGAAAGAAGAACCAAAGAAACCAGTAGCCACCAAAACAGCTGCACCTAAACAAGCTGCTGCACCTTCACGTACCATCCGCGTAGATATAGAACGTCTGGATGTACTGATGAACTTGTTCAGCGAGTTACTGATCGATCGTTCACGACTGGAGCAGTTGGCCAGCGAGACGGGTAATAATGATTTATCGGATACGGTAGCTCATCTGAGCAGAGTGAGTACAGATTTGCAAAATATTGTACTGAAATTGCGGATGGTTCCTGTGGATACGGTTTTCAACCGTTTCCCGCGTATGATTCGTGACCTGGCTAAAACACTCGACAAAAAGATTGATCTGGTCATTACGGGTGCCGAAACGGAACTTGATCGGACGGTAATTGATGAGATCGGCGATCCGCTGGTGCATTTGCTGCGTAATGCAGTTGACCATGGTGTTGAATCGATCGCAGAGCGTGTGGCAACTGGTAAACCGGAATTGGGAACAGTTAATCTTCGGGCTTTCCACAGCGGAAATCATGTATTTATCGAAATCGAAGATGACGGTAAAGGCATTTACCGCGATAACCTTTTGAGAACAGCGGTCAAACGTGGGGTTGTTACCGAAGAACAAGGTGCCAAGATGAGCGATGATGAAGTGAACCAGCTATTGTTTGCACCAGGCTTCAGTACCGCTGATAAAATCTCGGATATCTCCGGCCGTGGAGTAGGATTGGATGTTGTGAAATCCAAAATCACTTCTCTTGGTGGTAATGTAACCATTCATTCGACACCGGGTAAAGGCACCAACTTCTCTGTTCAGTTACCATTGACTCTGTCCATTATCGCTGCGATGCTTGTTCGACTTGGATCCGAGAAATACGCCGTTCCTTTGTCTTCCATTGTAGAGACAGCCATTGTACAGCGCGAACAGGTTCGTAATATTCATGGCAATAAAATGATTACGTTCCGTGAGTCTCTAATTCCGTACCTATCATTGAGCGAAGTTTTCGGAGTGCCTGATTTCAATGATGCGGACGAACAAGAAACTGAGATCGTGGTCATTCGCAAAGGTGAACGTCTTGCAGCTGTAGCCGTTGAAGAATTTATTGGACAGAGTGAGATTGTTCTTAAATCGATGGGTACTTATCTTCCTGCCATTGAAGGAATCTCTGGTGCAACGATTCTGGGAGATGGACAAGTAGCTCTGATTCTTGACCCTAATGCATTTATTAAATAAGCGCGCAAGATAAGTCTTACATTTAATAGGGAGGTTTTTTCCATGGAAGAAGAGTTGAAAGTCATTGTCTTTAAATTAGGTTCCGAAGAGTACGGTATTGAAGTAGACAAGGTTCAGACGATTGAGCGTATGATGCCAATTACCCGTGTACCCAAGACCTTCTCTTTTGTAAAAGGAGTTATTAACTTACGTGGTGTCGTTATTCCCGTCATTGATCTACGTGGTCGATTCTCTTTACCAGAAACAGAATACACCGATCAAACTCGTATTGTCATTGTAGGTGTGGACGATATGCAAGTTGGCTTTATCGTTGACTCTGCCAATGATGTTATTGACATCAAGCGTGATGCTATTGATAGTCCGCCTGAAGTGGTTGGTGGAGTTAAAGCAAGATACCTGCGCGGTGTAGCCAAGTTGGAGGATGCGCGCTTGTTGATTATGCTTAACCTGAACGAAGTATTAAATAAAAGCGAGGTTGTACAGCTGGAAAGTATTGAGGGCTAACACCGTGGAAATGTTCAACCGATTTGAGGGATTCCAAATGGATGTGCTCAAAGAGGTCGGTAACATTGGAGCAGGCAACGCCGCAACGGCGTTGTCTCAGCTTCTCAATAGACCGATTGACATGGGTGTACCTACAGTACAGATGCTTCCTTTTGAAGAAGTTGCTGAAAAAGTGGGCGGAGATGAACGTATTGTTGTTACCGTATTTCTTCGTGTTGAAGGCGAAGCACCAGGCAATCTGTTCTTTATGATGGCACCTGAGGCTGCCAAAATGCTGCTGAACCGGCTTGCCGGTTTTGATTTGAAGGAAGGCCTTGCATTCACGGAAATGGAACAATCGGCTCTATCCGAAATCGGGAATATATTGGCCGGTTCATACCTTTCTTCTTTGGCAGATTTCACGAAACTATCTATGTATCCGACCGTTCCCGGACTTGCTATTGATATGGCAGGTGCCATTTTGAGTTATGGTCTGTTGCAGTTTGGTGAAATGGGCGACGATGCATTATTGATTGACACTTCTTTCTTTGAAGGTGAAGATCAGGTAGAGGGTCAATTTTTCCTGATTCCGGATCCGCCTTCATTTGCTAAGATATTTGAATCTCTAGGGGTGCCACTGGATCATGATTGAAGACAAAAGCGTCGTTAAAGTCGGTATGGCGGATTTGAACATTGCTCATCTACCCGGCGTAATCCGTACGACTGGCTTGGGCTCTTGTGTGGGATTAACGATGTATGACCCGCATTTGAAGCTTGCCGGAATGGCGCATGTCATGCTCCCCACTTCAGAGATAGCTCGTGAAGGAACGTTGAACAAAGCCAAATATGCGGATACGGCATTGCCGGAATTGTTACAAAGAATGATACAACTCGGTGCATCTCGTTCACGTATTGTGTCCAAAATGGCTGGAGGGTCTCAGATGTTTGCCTTCGCGGGGGCAGGGGATACGATGCGTATCGGACCTAGGAATGCGGATTCTTGTCGGGAATGGTTAGAAAAGCTTGGGATTCCACTTCTTGCCGAAGATACCGGTGGGAATTACGGACGAACGATTGAAATGGACTGTGAAACTGGACTTTTGACTATTCGAAGTGTCCAAATGGGTGTAAAGGAACTATAAGACATGATAGGAAACTACCGTATTAATCTTGGAGCAGGCATAGTCGGATTTATTCTGACTTTTTTTGTAGCATACAGCAGCAATGTGTTGATGACCAGCTTAATACGCGGGTTGATCGGCTTTGTAGCCTGGTTTGTCCTTGCTTATGGTTTACGCTGGGGACTGGGATTGCTGCTGAACCCTTCATCAGAGGGGAATGGGTATGGTTATGATTCACCGGGCGCTCAAGAACTAAGAGGTTCACAGGTGGACATTAAACTCGAAGACGATGGACAAGAGCTGAACGACTTGCTCAAACATGGACAGAACGCCTCCTCTGGGGAGAACCTTCCACCATCTGAGACGAAAGCTCCAACGGGATTTGCCCCTTTGGATCCGCCTAAACTTGTCCGGACCAAAGATCCGGAGGAGTTGGCGCAGGCCGTTCGTCACCTGACAGACAAATAAGGAGGGTGAAAGCAATTGAACGAGCGTAAAGCTTCACATTTGAACCATGCTGACTTGTGGGAAAAGTGGAAAGAACAAGGCGATCTTGATGCCAAGAAAAGTTTGATCGAAAAATATCTTCATATTGTAAACTATGTATCCGGGCGTTTGGCTGTCGGTCTGCCCAAAAATGTCCCGAAAGATGATCTGGAGAGCAATGGAGTTATGGGATTGATTGATGCGTTGGAGAAATTTGACTATGAACGTGGTCTTCAATTTGAGACGTACGCATCCTGGCGGGTGCGCGGTGCAATCCTTGATGGTTTGCGTCAGGGAGATTGGGTTCCTCGTTCCGTGCGGGAGAAAGCGAAGCGGATTGAAGATGCTTACCAGCAACTAGAGCAGACATATTTGCGCTCTGTTAGTGACGAAGAAATGAGTCAATATCTCGACGTGTCTACGAAAGACTTTCAACATATGCTTCAGGAAGTGGCTGTTATGTCGCTTTGCTCTCTGGAAGACCCGATTCGTGAAGAAGAGTCTGAGACTCGACTTTCATTAATGGTCGATGAAAAAGCCAAAAACCCGGATTATAAAGTAAATGAATTCTACTTAAAAGAAGCTTTAGTGCAAGGGCTTGAAAAATTGACGGTCAAAGAGAGAACGGTTGTTTCACTTTTATATTATGAAGATCTCTCTCTTAGTGAAATTGCTGAGGTAATGTCTCTTTCTCCGTCACGTATCTCGCAGCTGCACTCAAAGGCCATCTTACGGTTACGTGGAACATTGGATAAACAGAAAGACTTGCTTATGCGTAAAGATTAATATAGTAATATATGAATAGAGAGCTTTAACATTGGATATTGGGGAGTGGAAAGTCTAAAGGGGGAAGAAATGCATTGACACAGCAGACTGTTTTGGAACAGTGTTTGAGCATTGTTTTATCAGATGATAAAAGTACGGCCTACCTTGAATTTTCCAAACAGGAAGAAGGTTTTACCTGTACACCGGATGAACTCGAAAAATTTATAGCGAGTCAGGGTATTAAGTATGGTGTGCTGCGCGAAGCGTTGCTTGTTTTTGTGAGTCATCCTGAGACTTATGTGAAGGATCAATACAAGATTGCCGAAGGTATTAAACCAGTACCGGGAACGAATGGCTTTATTAAAGTGCTAGTGGGCATGGACGATTCCAATGAACGGCGACCTTTGGAAGCAGAAAACGGAACAGTCGATTACAAAGAAGTGACTCGCTTAAACAATGTTCGAACAGGTCAAATCATTGCCGAACGAATTCCTCCTGTGGACGGCACGGTGGGAAGGGCTGTAACAGGTGAAGAAATACCATTTCGTCCAGGGAAAGAAGCACGCTTCAAAGTGGGGAAAAATGTTGTCGTTAACCCTGATGGATCTGCTATGTATGCCGCCCTGGATGGATTGGTTACCAAAACAGACGGCAACAAATTGAATGTGTTTCCGGTATACGAGGTCAATGGCGATGTGGATTATAACACCGGTAACATCGATTTTGTGGGTACAGTTGTCATTCGCGGCAATGTGCTTACCGGATTTAAAGTAAAAGCGGCAGGGGATATACGTGTCGTCGGAGGTGTCGAGGGAGCGGAGCTGGAAGCAGGTGGCTCTGTCGAAATTACCGGCGGTATTATTGGTTATAACAAAGGGCTTATACAAGCAGGACATAATGTGAAATGTACCTTTATTCAAGAAGGCAACGTCGATGCGGCTGAAAATGTCCTGGTATCCCAAAGTATTATGCATTCCACGATTCGTGCAGGTCATGCGGTAATCTGTGAAGGCACCAAAGGACTTATCGTTGGCGGGTCGATCCAGGCTGGAGAAAACGTCTCAGCACGCGTCGTCGGCAACAGTATGTCTACTGTGACTTCCATTGAAGTAGGGGTATTGCCTAAACTCCGTAATGAGTTGAGTGACTTGCGTAAGGAAGTCAGAGAGCAGATGGATGCTTTGGATAAAACGAAAAAAGCTTTGACATTATTGGATCAGTTAGCTGCTGCAGGCCAACTGAGCCCGGATAGAATGTCCATGCGAATCAAACTGAGTGCTACACAAAAATCTGCCCTTCGTCTTAGCGAGGAAACCAAAACACGTATCTTTGAAATTGAGAAGGTTCTTGAAGATACAAGCAGGGCTCGCGTTGATATTCATAAGATGATTTATGGAGGCTCTAGAATAGTTATCGGCAGATACACCAAATTTATTAAAGATCCGGTAAGTCGAATATCTTTTTATTATCATGATGGGGATATAACAATGGTTCCATTCGTTTAAGTACAGCATTCAAGCACATGAAGAAATCCATTCGATACCGTGAGGTGAGCGTATGAGTTTCAAAGCGGTTGAGTTGCAGATTGCCGTACCTAGAACAAGTGAGGCGGGGCGTTATCAGAATGAAGCCCAGCAGAGACCGGTCATTGACCAGACCCTGCTAGCGGAACAAACGGCCAAAGAAGCAAATGAAGCAAGGCAACGAAGCGAGGCGCTGGATGAAACAGCGCACACAGATGTACGCGATGGTCAATCTAGAAACAAAGAGCAGCAGAGCGGCTCCAACGAACCTGAAGCTACTTCAGCGCTGGAAACTGTCAAACCTGCCGAGCATCCATACAAAGGAAAACATATTGACCTGTCGTTGTAATGGATGACATGTGACTCACATGTAGTCTTGAGCACCGATGGCTGCATTAAAAGGAGAGAACCCAATTTGTCACCATGGATCATTATTGTCATATTAGGAGCCTGCGCAATTGCATATGCGCTTATCATGCCCAAGAAAAACAAAGTGCAGGAGCCTGGGCATCACCTGGTGCAAGAGATGGAATCTACGCTTGAACATTATATGGCTGAGATAGAAAACGACAATGATGCTCTCATTCAGCGTGTTGCTGAAATGAAGGGTGAGGCGACGGCGGCAGATCAGCGTATGCAATCACAGCTTCAGGAATTACAGCGGAGGCTGGATCAACTGGAAGAAAGTAAAACGACAGAAGCAGACGCATCCTCCAATATAATTCCGGTACATAGCACAAGCGGATTGCAAGCTCAAGCGCTTGTAGACAGTGTGCGAGCAGATTCGGCCCAACAGGTGTCAGAAGCAGAAGAGCAGACCTCTGAACAAGAATCTACGCCTCTACGTGAATCCATTAAGGACCGATATGCAGAGTTGTTTAATTTATATGCCGAAGGAAAGTCAGTGGATGCTATTGCCAAGCAGACGGGCATACAACGTGGAGAAGTACAGCTGATTTTGCAGCTGGCAGAACGGGAGGAGAGCTAACAGATGGACAAGCGCTCCTTATGGATTGGACTTGGAAGTGGCATGATTGTTGGTGCGGTATTGCTGCAGCTGGCAACGGTTGGACAAAACGCATTGTCTGAGAGTAGTCTCGACCCCGAGCTGGCTACAGCCAACCTGACGAAGGAACAGCTGGAAGCGGCCGCCAAGAGCATGGATATGAAGCTTGTAGCTTCTGATGATGAGCTGTATACAGAGGCTGAGTGGGTAAATAAGAAGAAACAGGAAAGCAGTGAACTACAGGGAAAAACGGCAACGGCACCTGAAGCCACAGATTCTGCTGTGAAACCGGAGCAACCCGACAATCCAAAGCAACCTGTCAACAATGAAAGCGACAAACAGAACGAAGTCACTCAGCCAGAGACGATCGAGCCGTCAACTCTTAACAGTCCCGAAGTTGCGGCTACCGTATCTTTCAAAGTACGTTCAGGAAACAGTCTGGCCATTGTGGCGGGGAATTTGGAGAAAGCCGGTATTGTAGATAGTGCACAAGCTTTTATTAAGGCTGGCAGAGCAGAGCGAATTAATACCAAAATACAAGTCGGGACCTATGACTTGGAAAAAGGCGAAAGTTTCAAATCTATTATTGCCAAGATTACAAAAGAACCGTCAAACTGAGTGCGCTCAGGCAGGGCGGTTTTTTTGTATAAATAATGACAAGTTTTGTGTCGCCATGAAGGAACGGAAATTTGCTTTGAAAGACTGTTGCATCAGGCAATCAGTTATGCTATATTAGATAACGGTGTTAAAACACACGCATGTGCTAATTTTGTTGAGGGTGCTTTCCTGATGGAGAGTCTTGGCGAAAAATGATGCCGGCGGAGGACACAATAAAAACCATATTAGGAGGTGTGTGAAGATGGCAGTAATCTCCATGAAGCAGCTTCTCGAAGCTGGGGTACACTTCGGTCACCAAACTCGTCGTTGGAACCCAAAAATGGATCGTTATATCTTCACTGAAAGAAACGGAATTTACATCATCGATTTGCAAAAAACGGTGAAAAAAGTCGAAGAGGCTTACAATTTCGTTAAAGGAATCGCAGGAGAGAATGGTAAAATTCTTTTCGTGGGTACTAAGAAACAAGCTCAAGATTCCGTTAAAGAAGAAGCTGAACGTGCTGGTCAATTCTACATTAACCAACGCTGGCTCGGCGGTACCCTGACTAACTTCCAAACTATTCAAAAACGTATTGATCGTTTGAAACAGTTGGAAGCTTGGGAAGAAGACGGTACATTCGCTGTATTGCCTAAAAAAGAAGTAATCTTGCTTCGCAAAGAAAAAGATCGTCTGGAGAAATTCTTGGGCGGTATTAAAAATATGAAAGGCCTGCCAAGCGCCCTGTTCATCATCGATCCACGCAAAGAGCGTATCGCTGTTGCGGAAGCTCGCAAATTGGGTATCCCAATTGTAGGTATCGTTGATACTAACTGCGATCCGGACGAGATCGATTATGTTATCCCAGGTAATGACGACGCGATCCGCGCTGTTAAATTGCTGACAGGTAAAATGGCTGACGCAGTAATCGAAGCTAACCAAGGCGAAGAAACTTCCGCTTAATAGATTCGAACATATGTTATAAACTAAATGAAAAGGGTGGTTGGCAGGTGGATAACCTCTCACTGCCCTTTTTTTAGAGTGTACGTACAATACTTAATGTTGGAGGGAATTTATAATGGCAGTTAATGCGAGTGCAGTAAAAGAACTTCGCGAAAGAACGGGCGCTGGTATGCTCGATTGTAAAAAAGCACTGGAAGAAGCAAACGGTGATGTAACAAAAGCAGCTGAATTGTTGCGTGAGAAAGGTCTTTCTGCAGCAGCAAGCAAAGCAGGCCGTGCAGCAACTGAAGGCGTTGTAGAATCTTACATCCACGCTGGTGGACGCATTGGTGTCTTGGTTGAAGTTAACTGTGAAACTGACTTCGTTGGTAAAACGGATCAATTTAAGGATTTCGTTAAAGATGTAGCTATGCAAATCGCTGCAGCTAATCCTAAATTCGTTAAACGCGAAGAAGTTCCTACAGATGAGCTGGAAAAAGAAAAAGAAATCCTGAAAGCTCAAGCTCTTAATGAAGGCAAACCAGAGAAAATCATTGAAAAAATGGTTGAAGGCCGTATCGGTAAATACTACGAAGAGTACTGCCTGATGGAACAAACTTTCGTTAAAGATCCAGACAAAACGATCTCCCAATTGCTGAACGAAAAAATCAGCCAAATTGGTGAAAATATCTCCATCCGTCGTTTCGTTCGTTACGAACTGGGTGAAGGTCTTGAGAAAAAAGTAGACAACTTCGTAGAAGAAGTAATGTCCCAAGTAAACAAATAAGACGGTTTTCAAACCGGCAAGCAAGAATGATTTTCGAAGATATAAGAATGATGAAACTTCGAAGCGCTACTCCCTTATATCCTAGGAAAACAATGCCTTACCGGGTGAACGTTTTTCCTAAAAGAGCGGAACACAACTGTGTTCCTTTCTTTTTAAGCAGGAGGCCATGCGCGAGAAGTTTTGTTGGTTGAACGCCGAGGGTGTTCAATTCAAAGTGGAGGGTGAATAATTGGAACAGCCAGTATTTAAACGTGTTGTCTTAAAGGTCAGCGGAGAGTCTCTTTCCGGTCAAAATGGCTACGGTATTGATGCAGAGACGATCTCGTCGATTGCCCAGCAAGTAAAAGAAGTAGTTGAACTAGGTGTACAGGTTGCTATCGTATGCGGCGGCGGAAACATCTGGCGCGGAATTGCCGGTAGCGAAAACGGCATCGATAGAGCAACTGCCGATTATATGGGGATGCTGGCGACGGTTATGAACTCGCTCGCCCTGCAAGATGCACTGGAACAGATTGAAGTGCCTACACGCGTACAGACATCGATTGCCATGCAACAAATTGCAGAGCCTTATATTCGTCGTAGAGCTATTCGTCATCTGGAGAAAGGCCGGGTCGTTATTTTTGCAGCAGGTACAGGTAACCCGTTCTTCTCCACCGATACTACAGCAGCACTGCGCGCAGCAGAGATCGAAGCAGAAGTCATCTTGATGGCCAAAAATAAAGTTGATGGTGTATACTCAGCAGATCCGTTTAAAGACAGCACGGCTGTCAAGTTTGATCAGTTGACTTACATGGATATACTTAACAAAGATCTTGGTGTAATGGACTCAACGGCGTCTTCACTTTGTAAGGACAACAACATTCCGTTGATTGTATTTGCCATTACGGAACAAGGTAACATCAAACGTGTTGTTCTTGGTGAACGCATCGGGACAATCGTTAAAGGGAGTGTAGATTAATGCCACAAGCGGTTAAAAAACATGCCGAAGAACGTATGGATAAAGCGATTCAAGCGTTACGACGTGATCTTGCCACTTTGCGTGCAGGTCGTGCAACTCCGGCTCTTCTCGACCGGATTCAAGTGGAGTATTACGGTGCAATGACTCCGCTCAACCAATTGGCTAATATCAGTACACCGGATTCCCGGACACTGATGATCCAGCCTTGGGATAAATCCTCCATGGGGGACATTGAGCGTGCGATTATGAAATCCGATCTTGGCCTTACGCCAGCGAACGACGGAACTATGATTCGTCTGTCCATTCCGGCACTTACGGAAGAACGCAGATCAGAACTGGTGAAGTTGACGAAAAAGTTCGGTGAAGAAGGCAAAGTAGCCATTCGTAATATTCGCCGTGATGCGAATGATGATATTAAAAAAATGGAGAAGTCAGACATTTCCGAGGACGAGTCCCGGAGACATCAAGACGACATCCAAAAATCGACCGACAAGTTTATTGCTGAAGTCGATAAGGTACTCGCTGCCAAAGAAAAAGAAATCATGGAAGTGTAAGACAAGCGCAGCCCCTCCAATACGGTGGGGTTTTGTCTCTTTTTCCAAGCTTCAGGTGAAGAAACTTCAGGGATTTTGGAGGAACAGGAATGATCAAACGGGTTCGGTCGTGGTGGAATGGGGCTGACAAGCAGGAAACGCTGACTATATCCGAGGATAATATCCCGCAGCACGTCGCCATCATTATGGACGGCAATGGACGATGGGCGAAACGTTTGGGTCTCCCACGAATAGCTGGCCACCAGAATGGGATGAAGGCGGTCAAACGTGCGACCATCGCGGCGGATGAACTGGGCATCAAATATCTGACGATGTACGCTTTTTCGACAGAAAACTGGACGCGTCCAAAAGAAGAAGTGGATTTTCTGATGCGGCTTCCGCAAGAATTTTTGGCGATAGAGCTGGATGAACTTATAGAAAAAAATGTGCGCATCCGTATGATGGGCCAGGAGGAGCATTTGCCTTCCCATACCATTAATGCTTTGCGTGAAGCTATTCGTCTTACGGAACATAACACAGGGCTTGTTTTGAATTTTGCAATGAACTACGGAAGTCGTCGCGAAATGACGGACTGTGTCAAACAGATCGCTCTGCAGGTAAAGTCGGGGGAACTATCGGCAGACGACATTACGCCTGAACTCATTGACAGACATATGCTCACTGGAGATATGCCTGATCCGGATTTGCTGATCCGGACGAGCGGAGAGTTGAGATTAAGCAATTTCATGCTTTGGCAGCTTGCATATAGCGAATTATGGTTTACGGATATATACTGGCCCGAATTTGGCAAAAAGCATTTGCTTGAAGCAGTAGCCGAATATCAGCGCAGAACAAGGCGTTACGGCGGTTTGAAATAGATGGAGGATGAAGCCGTTGAAACAGCGATTAACGACAGGAATCATAGCAGGTGTATTGTTTTTGGGTTTTTGCATGCTGGGCGGACCCTGGTACCATGGCTTGGTACTGCTTATGGCTCTCATCGGTTATTATGAATTTGTAAAAATGACCGGGGTACAGCCTTTTTCAGGTGTAGCCCTAATCGGTTATGCAGGTATCTTTGCGATTGTGTTTCCTTGGGAAATGGTTTGGGAAGCCAGACCACTAACGTTATTCCAGATCGGATGGCTTGTGATGCTTGTATTAATGACGGCCTCTGTGGTAACTAAAAACAAGATTCCTGTAAACACTGTTGCCATGCTCTTTCTTGGAGTAATGTATATTGGGATCGGTTTTTATTACATCGCGGAATCGAGACATTTGCATCATGGGTTGTTCTGGACGTTTCTGCTTCTGGGCTCCATATGGGCAAGTGATGCAGGTGCATATTTTGTAGGGAAACTTATCGGGAAGAACAAACTTTGGCCGTCGATCAGTCCTAACAAAACGGTGGAAGGTGCACTGGGTGGTGTTGTGATCGCGGTAGTCACTTCTGTTGTTTTTGCATTGGTGTCAGACGGCTTGTTGTCTTGGCAAAGAGCGGTATGGATTGGAATTGCATGCGCGGTTGTAGGACAAATGGGAGATCTGATTCAATCTGCTTACAAACGTGTGTATAACATCAAAGATTCCGGCACTTTGCTCCCGGGGCATGGCGGTATTCTGGATCGATGCGACAGCTGGATTGTCGTTTTTCCATTCGTACATATACTAATGCTTCTGCCCTATTAAAAATGAGCACAAGCCATATGACGAACTATTCGTCATAGGCATTGGATAAATAAAGATGAGGTGCAGCATGAAAAAAATTGCGATTCTCGGGTCAACTGGTTCCATTGGAACTCAGACACTGGATGTAGTCGATATGCATCCCGAACGCTTTCAAGTAGAGGGACTGGCTGCTGGGAGCAATATAGAGCTGCTGATTGAGCAAGCAAAGCGTTATCGACCCAAAAAGGTATCAGTTGGCTCAAAAGAGTTAGCAGAGACCGTGGCACCGCACTTACCTGTCGAAACACAGCTTTTTTATGGCAAAGAAGGACTGGTTGAAGTTGCTGCCGGAACGGATGCAGATACGGTTGTTACTGCTGTAATGGGGAGTGTTGGGCTTGAGTCGACCCTGGCTGCTATTGATGCAGGCAAACAGATCGGACTGGCTAACAAAGAGACGCTAATTACAGCAGGACATATTGTTACTGCCAGAGCGGCTGCGAAAGGGGTACCGATTCTGCCTGTGGATAGTGAGCACTCGGCTATCTTCCAATGCTTGAATGGTGAACCTCGTGAACGTGTGATGGGAATTACACTTACGGCCTCTGGAGGATCATTCCGTGATTTGACTCGTGAACAGCTAAAGGAAGTTACTGTAGAAGATGCACTCAAACATCCGAATTGGTCCATGGGATCGAAGATCACGATAGACTCAGCAACGATGGTGAATAAAGGTCTGGAAGTTATTGAAGCGCATTGGCTTTTTGGACTAAGTTATGATCAGATTGATGTATTGCTTCACCCGGAGAGCATCATTCATTCCTACGTGGAGTTTAATGATACGAGCATTATTGCGCAGCTTGGCAATCCGGACATGCGCGTTCCCATTCAGTATGCACTGACCTATCCAGACCGCTTACCATCGCCTTCACAACGTCTCTCCCTAACGCAAGTGGGCAAGCTGCATTTCCGTGAGATGGATATGGAACGGTTCCCTTGTTTAAGAATGGCATACGAGTGTGGTAAAATGGGGGGAACCGCAACAACGGCGTTTAATGCAGCCAACGAGGTTGCCGTAGCGCGTTTCTTGCGTAAAGAGATTTCGTTCCTTAAAATAGAGGATATTATTGCTTCTGTGCTGGAAGCACACCGCAATGTGGACGAGCCTGATCTGGAGGAAATCGCAAGATGTGATCAGGAGAGCCGTCAACTTGCGTTCAGTCTGTAATCTCTTTTTTCAAGATAAAATGGAAGAAGTGATTCTCTTGTGCGGCATCAGAGAATAATGATAATCTAAAGGGACAGACTGCGGTTCGTGCCGTGAAGGAGGATGGATAGGGATTGGAAACCATACAAGTGGTATTTCTAACGGTGCTCATGTTCTTTGTCATCGTGACGGTTCATGAATGGGGACATTATTATTTTGCCAAACGCGCCGGTATTCTTGTACGGGAATTTGCGATCGGTTTTGGTCCCAAATTGTTCTCATATAAAAGAAACGAGACCCAGTTCACACTGCGTTTGCTGCCTTTTGGCGGATATGCACGTATGGCTGGGGAAGACCCGGAACTGGTAGAAATTCAAGAAGGTCAGACCATTGCAGTAAGGTCGGCTGATGACCAAGTCAAAATGATCTACCTCGATCAATTGGATAATCGCAAAAATGTAATTCGTGGTGAAGTGATCTCTATTGATATGGAGAATGCATTGAAATTGCAACTCGATGTGGATGGTGAAATTCAGCAGTACCGGATACATCCGCAAGCGATGTTGGTTAGTCGTGGAAAACAAACCCAGATTGCACCGAAAGATCGCCAATTTGGCAGTAAAACGGTGGGTCAGCGGGCAATGGCGATTTTTGCCGGACCACTCATGAATTTCATCCTGGCATTTGTTTTATTTGCAGTCTATGCACAAATGGCTGGGGTTCCAGTTGAGAATCCGAAAAATCTGGAAATTGGTGAAGTGCTTGAAGGTGGAGCTGCCTACCAGGCGAATTTGCAAAAGGGAGATATCATTGAGACGATCAATGGTACTGCTATTGGTACGGATTCGCAAAAAATGGTGACGATGATTGCCGATTCCAAAGACAAACCGATGGAATGGACACTGCGTCGGGGGAATGAAACGTTTAATATAACGATCACACCTCGTGCAGTAGAAGGTCAAGAAGGCGGTAAGGTCGGAATTGTGCCAACACTGCCAACCCGATCTGTTGGATTTGTAGAAACCTTTAAAGTGTCAGGGATAGCGATGGTCGATACAACGAGAGTAATCTTTGAAGGCTTCAAACATTTGATCAATCAGTTTAACATGGATGATATTGGTGGTCCTGTGCGTACTTTTGAAGTAACAGGCCAAATTGCGAAGCAGGGTATTGAACAGTTGACGAGATGGGCAGCTATTCTGAGTCTGTACCTCGGTATTTTCAACCTGTTGCCGATTCCTGCGCTAGACGGAAGCCGTCTTGTATTCCTCGGAATTGAAGGTCTGCGAGGCAGACCTGTTGACCCCAATCGGGAAGGCATGGTTCATTTTGTCGGCTTCGCGATGTTGTTTGTACTGATGCTAGCAGTAACATACAATGATATATTACGATTAATTAACGGATAATTATGGTTTGACTACGCTCTGACTATTCAGAGATAGTCGTTATGGGAGGACGCTGGAGTCTTATGTCAAAGGAAAATGATAAACAGTTCGTGACTGAAATTACACCTCAGGGCGAGGATTTCTCACGCTGGTACATTGATGTTATTAAAAAAGCTGATCTCATGGACTATTCACCCGTACGCGGTTGTATTGTTTTCAAACCAGACGGCTTCGAAATCTGGGAGCATATCAAGGATGAGATGGACCGTCGTTTCCGTGAAACGGGTCATCGTAATGCCTACTTCCCGATGTTCATTCCCGAGAGCTTTTTCCAAAAAGAAAAAGAACATGTTGAAGGCTTCAATCCCGAATTGCCTTGGGTAACGGAAGCAGGCGGAGAAAAGCTGGAAGAGCGTCTGGCGATCCGCCCAACCTCGGAAACCATCATTGGTCACATGTACTCCAAGTGGATTAAGTCGTATCGTGACTTACCGGTGCTTATCAACCAATGGGCGAACGTGGTTCGCTGGGAGAAGAGAACACTGCCTTTCCTTCGCACAACCGAGTTCTTGTGGCAAGAGGGCCATACGGCGCATGAGACAGAAGAAGAAGCACGTGAAGAGACGATGAAAATGCTTGAAATCTACCGCGAAGTTGTGGAAGAATATCTGGCGATTCCCGTCATTACAGGTCAGAAAACAAAATCCGAGAAATTTGCAGGTGCTGTAGACACCTTCTCCATCGAAGCGATGATGAAGGATGGACGTGCGGTACAAGCCGGAACTTCTCATTATATGGGTACGAATTTTGCAAAAGCATTTGAGATCCAGTATCTTAGCCGCAACAATGTGTTGGAACTGGCTCACACCACTTCATGGGGAACAAGCACACGTCTGATCGGTGCGTTAATCATGGTTCACGGGGATGACCGTGGTCTGGTTCTTCCTCCTAAAGTTGCACCAACACAAGTGGTCATGATTCCAATTGGACCGCCAAAAACACGTGATGCCGTTGTAGGCCGTGCGGACGAGTTGTTCGCTGAACTGAAACAAGCGGGAATTCGTGTGAAAATGGATGATCGCAGTGATGTTCGTCCAGGCTGGAAATTCAACGAATATGAGATGCGTGGTGTTCCGATTCGTCTCGAAATTGGCCCGCGTGATATGGAGAACGGTGTGTGTGTTCTCGTTTCCCGGATTACGGGAGAGAAGAAAGTCGTTGAACAAGCAAATCTGGTGGAAGAAATCCAGGCTATGCTGACTCAAGTGCAAGCCGATATGCTGCAACGTGCTCGCACGTTTATGTCGGACAACTTCTACTCTGTAGATACGCTTGATGAGATGAAGGAACTGATGGAGAACAAACGCGGGTTCACACTGGCTGGATGGTGCGGTTCAGAAGCTTGCGAAGATAAAGTAAGAGAAGTAACAGGTGCAACAAGCCGGAACATTCCGTTCCAGCCTGCGGAAGAAAAGCATACGTGCTTGGCTTGTGGTGAACAAGCGAAACACACGGTAGTGTTTGCAAGAGCGTATTAAGTCAGGATAACCTGACTATATAGATTGAACTAAACATTTACATGAGAACGTAGAGAACAGAAATAACCTGAAGAAGCGGAGCTAAAAGCTTTCTGAAAGAAAGCTACATCGGAAGCATACGCTGCGCCTTTATCCCCGGATTTTCTGGGATAACAGCGATCGGAAGGTTGTTCTGTTATCGGAGTGGTAAGTGTAAATATCTTTTTGTTCAATTTATATAACGGCACATACGGACTGTAAGAGTAAGGAATGGAGAGCTTCTGTCGGATAAAATGAGTCGGTGCGGGTTCGGATCGGGGACATTTTTGAATGCAGAGGCTTTTCCTGTTTTAAGGGGGTACAAGGAGGAACACGATGAGTGGATTCGAGGAGAAGAGAAAACGATTTGAGTTGTTGATGAAACAGACGGAGCTTCCAGCTGGCCTGATAGAGCCCTACTTTTTGGATGGATGGATTGAACGGGTGGAGACAAGCCGTAGCAACCGCGACTGGACTATTGTGATTGCAAAGGATACCTTGGTTCCTGCTCCAATCTATCGAACATTTTGCCTGCACATTCAGGAGAAAATGAATCATATTTCCAAGATTACGTTTGGTTTCAAATATAGTGAGCAGGTCGAGATTGGTGATATTGTCCGTGAGTATTGGAACTTGTTCCTTGAGTGGGTTACACGGGAGATTCCATCTGTTAATGGTTGGATGAATCGTACCAAGTTCGAATGTGAAGCGGATCTGCTGCAATTGACTATGAGCGATGCCATGTCGATGGAGCTCGCGAAGAAGAAGCAGATCGATCAGGCTATAACTACTTTTTACGATAAGTATTTTCAACTTCCCTTGCGGGTCAAATTGCTGGTTGGTGAGGTTGAAAGCAACAAAGAGGCAATGGAACAATTCCAGCTCAAGAAGCGGGAAGAAGAGCTTCAAGTTATCGAACAGATGATGAGTGAAGTGGACTCCGAAATGCCTGAAGAGGAAGAACAGGGCGATGTTCGCTTACAGATGGGATATGAGATCAAGGAACCACCTGTACCTATGCAGGAAATTCAAGATGAAGAGAAAAAGGTTGCGTTGCAGGGAACGGTCTTCGGTCTGGATCGCAAGGAATTGCGGAACGGGAATACCTTGTTTACTTTTTATCTGACGGATTTCACAGATTCCATGCAAATGAAGATGTTTGCCAAAACAAAAGAGGATGTCAAAATCCTGAGCCTACTGGCCAATGGAAAATGGGTGAAAGTGCGTGGCCGTGTAGAATACGACCGGTTTATGCAAATTCCGGAACTTGCCATGATTCCTTCAGACTTGGTAGAAGTAAAGGCACCACCATCCCGTAAGGATGATGCAGCTGAGAAACGGGTTGAGTTCCATTTGCACTCCACAATGAGTACAATGGATGCCGTAACTTCGATCGACAAATACGTAAAGACTGCAGCGGAATGGGGACACAAGGCTATCGCCGTAAGTGATCATGGCGGTGTGCAGGTGTATCCGGAGGCATCCAAAGCGGCCAAGAAAAACGGAATTAAAATGATCTACGGCCTTGAGGCCAATGTGGTGAATGATTCAGTTGCTGTTGTACTGGCACCACAGCCATTGGAACTCAAATCAGCGACATATATCGTCTTTGATATTGAGACCACAGGTCTGTCTGTAACCCAGAACAAGATTATCGAAATTGCGGCTGTGAAGGTAGAGGACGGTAAAGAAATTGACCGCTTTGCTACGTTTGTAAATCCGCATGAGCGCATCCCATATAACATTCAGCAGTTGACTAACATTAACGATGAAATGGTGAAGGATGCACCTGAGCTAGAACCGGTTATCCGTGATTTTGTGAAGTTTGCCGGAGATGGCGTATTGGTTGCGCATAATGCGCGATTCGATATGGGCTTTATTCAGGCTTCGCTGAAACAGCTTGGTATGCCTGAGCTTCTGAACCCTGTCCTCGATACGTTGGAATTGGCACGGTTGTTATATCCAAAAATGAAGAACCACCGTCTGAATACGCTGGCGGATAAATATAAAGTAGCACTGGAAAGTCATCACCGGGCGATTGATGATACGATTGCGCTCGCAGGTATACTGAATGGATTGGTTAATGATGCCGCCCAGATGAAAGGCCTGACCATGCTTGATCGGCTTAACGATTATGTCGGAGTTGATCTCTCTAACACGCGTCCATTCCATTGCGGCATCTATGCTTTGAATGATGTTGGTAAAAAGAATCTTTATAAACTGGTATCACTTTCCCATACGGAGCATTTCAAACGGGTGCCTTGTATTCCAAAGTCGAAGCTGATCAATTTGCGTGAAGGTCTCATTATTTTATCCGGTTGTGAAAAAGGTGAGTTTTTCGAGGCTGTGCTAAACAAATCGCTTGAAGAGGCGGAAGAGATAGCGCATTTCTATGACATTCTGGAAATCCAGCCTCTGACAATGTATATGCATTTGGTGGACAAAGGGCTGGTGGCTACACCAGAGGAATTGAAGCTCGCTGTTCGTAAAGTTGTTGACATTGGTCAAAAATTGGGGAAACCAGTAATAGCCACAGGTAACGTGCATTATCTGGAGCCGCGCGATAAGCTATATCGGGATATCACCATTCACGGAATTACAGGGTTCAGCCCACTCAAAGATCAACGTAAACCGGATGCTCACCTAAGAACGACGGATGAAATGCTGGAAGAGTTCCAGTACCTGGGCCAAGATAAAGCCTACGAAGTTGTCGTGACGAATACGGTTGAATTGGCGGATCGGTTCGAGGAAATCAAGTTGTTCCCGGACAAGCTGTTCACCCCGATTCTGGAAGGTGCGGACGATGAAATCCGTAATACCTGCTATAATACCGCCAAGTCGATTTATGGTGAGGAACTACCGGAAGTAATTGTGGCACGACTGGAGAAAGAATTGAATCCAATCATCAAATACGGTTTTTCTGCCAACTATCTGATCTCGGAACGTTTGGTTAAAAAATCGAATCAGGACGGCTACCTTGTCGGCTCCCGGGGATCAGTTGGTTCCTCTGTAGTTGCTACTTTCCTGGGTATTTCCGAGGTTAATCCGTTGCCAGCACACTATATTTGTGTGAATCCGGAGTGTAAGCACAGTGAGTGGTTCCTCGACGGCAGTGTGCCGAGTGGATTTGACCTTCCTGAGAAAGAATGCCCTGATTGTGGAGGCCGGTTAAAAGGCGAAGGGCAGGATATTCCGTTTGAGACTTTCCTTGGCTTTAAAGGGGACAAGGTTCCCGATATTGACTTGAACTTCTCGGGTGATTATCAACCGCATGCCCACAACTATACGAAGGTGCTTTTCAGCGAAAAGAGTGTGTTCCGTGCGGGCACAATTGGTACGGTAGCTGAGAAAACAGCATTTGGTTTTGCCAAGAAATATGAGGAAGAACATCATAAGAAATGGCGCGGAGCAGAACTTAACCGTTTGGCCTCCGGTTGTACCGGGGTTAAACGTAGTACAGGACAGCATCCCGGTGGTATTGTTGTTGTACCGGATTATATTGAAGTGGAAGATGTAACGCCTGTACAATTCCCGGCGGATGACGTTAATGCGGAGTGGAAAACAACACACTTTGACTATCACGCCTTTGAAGAGAACTTGCTAAAACTCGATATTCTGGGGCACGATGATCCAACCATGATGCGGATGCTGCAGGATTTGACAGGTATCGATCCAACGACCATTCCGATGAATGATCCTAAGGTTATGAGCATGTTCAACTCTACCGAGGCACTCGGCGTTACGCCAGAGCAGATTCGTTCACCAGTTGCCACTTTTGGTGTACCAGAGATGGGGACGAAGTTTGTACGTCAGATGCTTATAGAATCCCAGCCTTCGTCTTTTGCCGATCTACTCCAGATCTCTGGATTGTCTCATGGTACGGGGGTATGGCTTGGTAACGCACAAGATCTAATTAAAAATGGAACTTGTAACATCAAAACGGTGATTGGTTGCCGGGATGATATCATGTTGTTCCTGATCTATAAAGCGGGCATGGACGCCAGTCTTGCCTTTAAAATTACGGAGAGTGTGCGTAAGGGACGTGGTTTGCCGCAAGAATGGATTGATGAGATGAAAAATTGCAAAGTGCCGCAATGGTACATCGATTCCTGTCTTAAAATCCAGTACATGTTTCCAAAGGCCCACGCGGCCGCTTACGTTATCTCTGCAGTACGTACAGCTTTCTTTAAGCTGTATCACCCAATTGAATACTACGCGACATACTTCACAGTTCGTGCGGATGAGTTTGACATTGAACTGGTATGTCAGGGCTATGAGCCTATCTATCGGAAGATCGTAGAGATTGAACAATTAGGTTTCCAGGCACCGCCAAAAGAAAAAAATATGCTGCCTGTCCTTGAGATGGCATTGGAAATGGCAGCACGCGGATTCTCGCTCAAGCCGATTGATCTGTATCGTTCGGAAGCGACGAAGTTTATCGTCGACGGAAATTCACTTATTCCTCCGTTTTCGGCACTGGGAGGAATCGGGGATAATGCTGCACGCAATATCGCTGCGGCAAGAGAGCATGGAGAATTCCTTTCGATTGAAGATTTCCAGCAGAAGTCCAAAGCAAGTAAAACAATTGTTGAATTGCTGACGAGCATGGGATGCTTCCGCGGTTTGCCGGAAAGCAATCAATTATCCTTGTTCTAAAATGACATTTTGAGTACCCATTTATGGTCTTTGATGTGATTACGTAAATTTTTCTTCATTAGTAGTTAAAATGGCTGAGTGATCGCTTACTTGTCACTATTACCAGACTATGTTATAATTTTTGAAGTGAACGAGATAGTACGAATTTCTAAAGAGTGGGGAAACCCACTCTTTAGTCTTTGGTATACAAGAATCTTGGGTAATGAAGAAATTGCCAGTCATTATTTGCTGGTGTAACCTAAGTTGGAGGTTATCGGTTTTGAGCACAACGAACATTAAATCTACCGTGGAAGAAATGATCCAACCCTACTTGAACGAACAAGGCTTCGAGCTGGTTGACATCGAATACGTCAAAGAAGGCAGCAACTGGTTTTTACGGGTGTATGTCGACAAAGAGGGTGGCATCGACATCGATGATTGTGTCTTGATCAGCGAAAAGCTAAGCGCCAAGCTGGATGAGAACGATCCGATTCCGACCATCTATTTCCTTGAAGTGTCTTCTCCCGGTGCGGAGCGTCCACTGAAAAAACCAGAGGACGTTGCCAAATCCGTAGGTAAAAATGTATTTGTTACAACCTACGAGCCGGTAAATGGAATAAAGGAATTTGAAGGCAAGCTGCTTTCCTTTGATGACGGGGAACTTGTGATCGAAGCAGGCAAGAAACAGCATGCCATTCTTTATGACAAGGTTGCGAGTGCGCGCCTGGCCATTCTGTTTTAAGTGCCTTGTTCACTTATTAATGAAAAAAGACACATCTCACGATAACGGCAAGGTGCTCATGAGTCTAGAGCCTTTCGCCGTTTTACGTATGAGATGCCATGTTTGAAAGGGGGATCAACATTCATGAGTATGGATTTTATTGAAGCAATGAATGAATTGGAGCGGGAAAAAGGGATCAGCAAGGACGTGCTGTTTGAAGCGATCGAGGCAGCACTTATCTCCAGCTACAAGCGTAATTTCAACACCGCCCAGAATGTGCGTGTTGACATGAACCGCAATACGGGTGTTATCCGGGTGTATGCCCGCAAATTGATCGTGGAAGAAGTCCTGGATTCACGTACCGAAATTTCATTGCCTGCTGCACGCGAGATCAACCCACACTTCCAGCTGGAAGATATTGCGGAGATTGAAGTTACGCCGCGTGATTTCGGACGTATCGCCGCACAAACTGCCAAACAGGTAGTGACCCAGCGGATTCGTGAAGCCGAACGCGGCCTGATCTACAACGCTTTCGTTGATAAGGAAGAAGATATCGTTACGGGAGTGGTGCAGCGTCAGGATTTGCGCAATATCTACATCGATCTGGGCAAAATCGAAGCGGCATTGCCGCTGACCGAATTGATGCCGAACGAGAAGTTTGTTCATGGTGACCGTATTAAAGCGTACATCACCAAGGTCGAGAATACGACCAAAGGGCCGCAAATCATTTTGTCCCGTACACATCCGGGCTTGTTGAAACGTCTCTTTGAACTGGAAGTACCTGAAATTTTCGATGGTGTGGTTGAGATTCGCTCCGTCGCACGTGAAGCGGGCTTCCGCTCCAAGATTGCTGTTCATTCCCGCAATGAGGAAGTTGATCCGGTTGGATCATGTGTAGGTCCTAAGGGAATCCGCGTGCAGACCATTGTGGGTGAGCTGCGCGGTGAAAAAATTGACATCGTTCGTTTCTCCGATCAGGTAGACGAATATGTGGCTAATGCACTTAGTCCTTCCAAAGTATTGGAAGTTCAAGTATTCGAGGAAGAAAAGATGGCTCGGGTTATTGTTCCTGACTATCAGCTGTCCCTCGCCATTGGGATTAAAGGCCAAAATGCCCGATTGGCAGCCAAACTGACCGGCTGGAAAATCGACATTAAGAGCGAGAGCCAGGCGGAACAGGAATTCGGCAGAGAGAAAGATTCTTCTTCGGAAATGCACCAAGATTCCGTCTCCGTCGACTAAAGTAAAGCACGGGGGGGGCGCTAACGTATGAAAACTAAAAAAGTACCGCTGCGCAAATGTGTGGCGTGTCAGGAAATGATGCCCAAAAAGCAGCTGATCCGTATCGTTAAAACGCCAGAGGATGAAGTGCTGATCGATTTGACTGGCAAAAAGTCCGGACGTGGTGCTTATTTATGCGGCAAAGAGTCCTGTTTTAAGCTTGCACTCAAAAACCGGTCTTTGGATCGGGCGCTAAAGGGCAAAGTCTCACCGGAAATTTATGAGCAATTGGCAGCTGATTTCGTTGCGGTAGAGGACGAATTCATAGCAGCACAGGAGCGTGAACATGATGAATAATAAAACATTGTCTTATCTGGGACTCTCCATGCGTGCAGGCAAACTTGTGACAGGTGAAGAAATTGTACTTAAAGCGATCCGTTCTTCCGAAGCTAAAATGGTTATTGTTGCGGGTGACGCCTCGGCCAATACACAAAAGAAATTTCGCGACAAATGCGGGACATATAAAGTTCCACTGGTGATCGGATTTGACCGGGATAGTCTGGGTTCAAGTATCGGTAAAGAAACGCGGGTTGTTCTTGCAGTAACGGATCGAGGGTTTGCAAAAATGATCTCCAAGCAAGTCGGTATAATGTCGGAGGTGGAGTATATTGAGTAAACAGGAAAACAAGGATAAATTGCGAGTTTATGAATATGCGAAGTCCCTCAATATGAGTAGTAAAGAAATTATAACCATTCTTAAAAAGCTGGATATTCCCGTAAACAATCATATGAGTGTCATGGAGAATGGTTCAGTCGGTAAGGTGGAACAATTTTTTAAAGATATAAAATCCACTGCCGCTTCCAAACAAAGTAACGAAGCAAAATCCGTTGCTACTTCGTCAGTGCGCAGTGACAAAACAGTGGACAGCAACAAGCCGGCCGGCGGAGTGAACACGCCGAATAGCAGTAACCCATCCGGTAGTCCCGTACAAACAAAAATACAACAGGAAAAGCAGGTAGGTATGAACAATAGACCAAATTCCAACAATAACAATGGCTCCCAAAGACCTAGCGGCCAAGACAGCCGCAACAGAACGAACTCTTCCCAAGGCTCAAGCCAAGGAGGACAATCAAGTAATCGTCCAAGACCAGCTCAAGGTGGACAAAGCAGTACAGCATCCCGTCCGCAAAGTACGGGTCAACGTCCATCGAATAGCGGTGGCGGTCAAACAAGAAGCGCAGGACCGACTAGCAGTGGCAACACTGGCACTGGCGGCAACCGTACTGGTGGCCAAGGACAGAGCTCAGGACAAGGCCAACGCAGAGGCGGCCAAGGTAATTCCGGCAATAACAACAATAATAGCGGCAACCGTTCGAACAGCGGTGGCGGTGGACGTCGTTATGACGATAACCGTGGCGGCAACTTCCGCGGTAATCGTGGCGGTAAGAACAATCGCAACAGAAATCAACAACAGTACCAACAACGTGAGAAAATTGATAACACACCTAAGAAAATCATCGTACGTGGTGACATGACAGTTGGTGAAACAGCGAAGTTGCTCCATAAAGATGCTTCCGAAGTTATCAAAAAACTCATTGCGATGGGTGTAATGGCAACGATTAACCAAGAGCTTGATATCGAAACAATCCTGCTGCTTGCTGGAGAGTTCGGTGTTGAGGTTGAAGTAAAAATTGTCCTTGAAGATGACCGCTTCGAAACACTTGAAGAGAATGATGATCCTGCTGATTTGCAGTCTCGTCCTCCGGTAGTTACGATCATGGGTCACGTTGACCATGGTAAAACAACATTGCTTGATGCGATTCGTTCAACGAATGTAACGGGCGGAGAAGCAGGCGGTATCACGCAGCATATCGGTGCTTATCAAGTTGAAATTAACAACAAAAAAATTACGTTCCTAGATACACCAGGTCACGAAGCGTTTACTGCTATGCGTGCACGTGGAGCACAGGTTACGGATATTACAATTATTGTTGTAGCTGCAGATGATGGTGTTATGCCACAAACCGTTGAGGCGATTAACCATGCCAAAGCTGCTGGGCTGCCAATTATCGTAGCTGTCAACAAAATTGACAAGCCGGGTGCAGATGCGGATAAAGTAAAACAAGAATTGACCAACTATGAACTCGTTCCGGAAGAGTGGGGCGGCGACACCATCTTTGTTAACGTTTCGGCGAAACAAAGAATCGGTCTAGAAGGTCTGCTTGAAATGATCCTGCTCGTTGCAGAAGTGAATGAGTACAAAGCAAACCCGGACAAACGTGCCCGTGGTACAGTGATCGAAGCCGAGCTGGATAAAGGACGTGGCCCAGTTGCCCGTATTCTCGTACAGCATGGTACACTGAAAGTCGGAGATGCTTTTGTTGCAGGTAACTGCTTCGGTCGCGTACGTGCGATGGTAAATGACAAAGGTCGCCGTTTAAAAGAAGCTGGACCTTCAACACCTGTAGAAATTACTGGTCTGACTGAAGTTCCAGGTGCGGGAGATCCGTTTATGGTGTTTGAAGATGAGCGTAAAGCGCGTTCTATCGCCGACAAACGTGCCATTACACAACGTGAATCCGATTTGGGTACAAATACACGTGTGACATTGGATGATCTGTTCCAGCACATCAAAGACGGTGAAATCAAAGATCTGAACGTAATCATCAAAGGTGACGTACAAGGTTCGGTTGAAGCATTGAAAGGTTCCCTTGCGAAGATCGAAGTTGAAGGTGTACGCGTGAAAATCATTCATAGCGGCGCTGGTGCAATCACAGAGTCTGACATCATTTTGGCTGCAGCATCCAATGCCATCGTGATTGGTTTCAACGTTCGTCCTGATAATCAGGCGAAAGCGACTGCAGATCAAGAGCAAGTAGACATTCGTCTGCATCGCGTTATCTACAGCGTTATCGAAGAAATTGAACAAGCGATGAAAGGTATGCTTGATCCGATTTACAAAGAAAAAGTAATCGGTCATGCTGAAGTTCGTAGCACGTTCTCCATTAGTAAAGTCGGTACCATTGCTGGATGTATGGTTACCTCCGGTAAAATTACGCGTTCCGCGGAAGCACGTCTGATTCGTGATGGCATCGTCCTTTACGAAGGCAAGCTGGATTCCCTGAAACGTTATAAAGATGATGCCAAAGAAGTAGCCCAAGGTTACGAGTGCGGTATCACGCTGGATAAATACAATGATCTCAAAGAAGGCGACGTTATCGAAGCCTTCATTATGGAGACAGTACAACGATAAGCAAGGAAGCATGAGGTGAACAACAATGGCTAAGATTCGTACAGGTAGAGTGGGCGAGCAGATCAAGAAAGAATTAAGTCTGCTTATCCAGTCTGAACTGAAAGATCCTCGTATCGGCTTTATTACCGTAACGGGAGTCGAAGTGACAGGCGACTTGTCGCAAGCCAAAGTTTATCTGAGTGTCTTCGGTGAACAGGAACAAAAGGATAACTCGCTTAAAGCGCTGGCAAAAGCAAATGGATTTTTGCGTTCAGAACTGGGCAAGCGTATCCGTTTTCGACATGTTCCCGAGTTGATATTCAAGATTGACGAATCTATTGCATATGGCAGCCGAATTGAGAAGCTGCTTGGTGATATCGGTACCGACAAGAACGAATCCCAGTAACAGAATAAAGGAGACGGCAATGCACACTTATGAACAGGCGCTTCAGGACGGAAAGCAATTTCTGCTGGAGCATGATGATTACCTGGTCGTGTCGCATGTACAGCCGGACGGTGACGCAGTCAGCTCGACGGTAACGGTGGGCTGGCTGCTGTCATGTCTGGGCAAGACATTCACGATGATTAATGAAGGTGAAATTCCACAACGCATGAATTTTCTGTGGGAAGCTGGCAAGATCGTGAACATGACCGAACAACCACCGGCGCGGAAATATAAAGCGATTATCTGTGTGGATTGTGCAGACTTTTCCAGGGTAGGCCTGACTCGTCATTATTTCGAAGAAGATGCTGTCATTTTAAATATTGATCATCATCCGACCAATGACGCGTATGGAACAGTAAACATCATTAAGCCAGACGCAGCAGCAACGGCTGAAATTCTGTTTGATTTCCTCAATCTTTTCCCAGTGAAGTGGAATAAAGATGTGGCTACAGCAGTCTATACAGGATTGCTAACAGATACAGGTGGATTCCGCTATGCGAATACGAGTCCTAATGTGATGACCACTGCATCCAAATTGCTTGAACATGGTGTGGATGGACCTTATCTTGCACAGATTTTGCTTGAGCAGGTTACGCTCCCACAAGTCCGTATATTGAACCAGGCACTCTCAAGCCTGCAAATGACTGACGATGGCAAGATTGCCTGGGTGGTCATTACACCTGAAGACATGATTGCTTGTGGTGCAGCTAATGAAGATCTTGAAGGGGTAGTCAATTACCCACGTAACATTCAAGGTGTGGAAGTGGGCATCTTTTTTAAAGTAATCAATGATAATGCGGTGAAAGTATCTCTCCGGTCAGCTGGTAAAGTTGATGTTGCCTCGCTTGCACAGAACTTTGGTGGAGGCGGACATGTACTCGCAGCTGGATGTCGCGTAGAGGGCAAGTTGAAAGATATCGTGGAACTAGTGCTGAAGCAGGTGAATGCTCAATGGTAAAATCATTTGAAGGTGTACTTCCGGTGTATAAACCAGCGGGATTTACTTCTCATGATGTTGTGGCCAAAATGCGTCGCATTCTCAAAATGAAACGTATTGGTCATACAGGCACATTGGACCCGCAAGTTACTGGCGTACTACCGCTTTGCCTAGGACGGGCAACACGCGTGGTGGAGTACATGCAGGAGCTTCCCAAGGAATACCTGGCAACGCTACGACTGGGTCTGTCTACTGACACGGAGGATATGACAGGTGAAGTTATTGAGCGGTCGGAGACGGCTGTTAAAGTGACACAGGAGCAGGTTCAGCAGGTACTGGAGCAATTCCTGGGCACCATCTCACAGGTTCCACCTATGTATTCTGCAGTCAAAGTGGATGGGAAACGTCTTTACGAGTTAGCTCGTGAAGGAAAAACGGTAGAGCGCAAGAGTCGGGAAGTTACGATCTATGAGCTGGAATTGACAGGAATTGAGAATCAAGGCGACACTACGGATATATCGTTCCGTGCTTTATGTTCCAAAGGGACATACATTCGAACGTTATGCGTGGATATCGGCAAAAAATTGGGATATCCGTCCACCATGCTACACCTGGAGCGTACGATATCGGCTGGGATTTCTGCTGATCATTGCCTTCATTTTGAAGAAGTGGAACAACGCATGATCGATGGAACGTTAGCCGAGGTGTTGATTCCGGTTGATGAAGCCATCTCTTCCATTCCGGCTCATACGGTGGGTGCGGATCAGACCAAGGGAGCGCTTCAGGGCCAGAAATTATCGGCGCGTTTGCTCGAACCGCCTGCAGAGCAACCTGGTCTACTGCGGTTATATGATCAGGATGGGACGTTTCTGGGGATATTTGAGCGGGATGAATTGAAAGCAACGGTGAGAGCTGTTAAAGTCTTTTTGCCGGAATAAAGAGGTTCCTGGTTTGAGTGGTGGTACTCAAGCCTGGCCTATCAAGTGAAATGCAGGTGAATGATTGTGAAAACCGTAATGCTAACCTATCCGCAGACGTTACAATCGGCTGTTCAGGGCACACATCCCCAAGTGCTCGCGATCGGTCAATTTGACGGGCTGCATCTCGGACATGCAAGTGTCATTTTGTCAGCTGTCCGCATTGCACGCGAAACGGGCATGCAGGCAGCGGTGATGACCTTTCATCCTCATCCGAAGGAAGTTATGCGCAAAGGGGATTACGAGGGTTATTTAACTCCCTTGAGAGATAAAGAAGACATCCTGGCAGGGATGGGTGTAGACGTGCTCTACGTGGTCGAATTCAATGAGGAGTTCTCAAGGTTGACGCCGCAGCAATTCGCACATGATCTGCTGCTTCCGCTTCAGACTCGAACAGCGGTAGTTGGTTTTGACTTCCGCTTCGGTCACAAGGGAGCAGGGGATGAGCAGCTTCTTCGCACATTGGGAGAAGGCGAAATGACTGTGGAGACTGTGCCTCCATTCCTGTTAAGTGGCGAGAAGGTAAGCAGTTCTCTCATTCGTGGCCTGTTGAAGCGTGGAGAAATGGACGAAGCCAGTCAATGGCTCGGACGACCTTACAGCATCAGGGGAATCGTAATTCATGGAGAGAAGCGTGGGCGGACCATTGGTTTCCCTACCGCTAACCTTGAACTTACGGATCATTATGTTACGCCAGCGAAAGGTGTTTACGCTGTTCGTGTGCAGTATGGGGAGCAGGAACTGCGTGGCGTCATGAACCTTGGTGTGAAACCTACCTTTCACGAAAACGGGATGAAACCTACGTTTGAGGTGCACTTGCTTGATTTTGATGGGCAGATATATGACCAGGAATTAAAGGTTGATCTCGTTCACTACATTCGTGCAGAGCGAAAATTTGACTCGATTGATGCTTTGATCAGTCAGATTCGTGAAGATGCATTAACCGCCGCCCGCCTATTATCGTAAGGCTCAGGACAAAATACATGTTTACATTTACTTTGTCTGGGCAACTATGATATAATGTACTACGTTGTCGTTTGAGACAACACATAACCTTGGCTTGGTTACTTGCTCTCACCGGCGGTGACGAGGCTAATGGCGATTCTAATGAAGGAGGTGAATAGGATGGCATTGACTCAAGAACGTAAACAACAACTGATCGACGAGCACAAAACTCATGAGTCCGATACTGGATCACCTGAGGTGCAAGTTGCTATCCTTACGGAAAACATCAGAAGTTTGACAGACCACTTGCGTACGCACAAGAAAGACCACCACTCACGTCGTGGACTTTTGAAAATGGTAGGTCAACGTCGTAAGCTTTTGGCTTACGTGAAAAACAAAGATGTTAAACGTTACAGCGCACTGATCGAAAAACTCGGATTGCGTCGTTAATTATCGTACATGTTTTCAAAATCAACCTGGCTGTTATCCGTCATTCCTTTGTCTAAAAGGACAAGCGGAGCTTACAGCCGGGTTGTTTTGTAGATGAACATGTTGCCATATATTTGTAGCTGATGGCTCCGCAAGGAGCTTTTGTTTTGCAAGTGAGCATGTTGCTGTAGAGTTAATGAATGCAGGACAAGCAGGAAATACTGTGAAAATGCAGAATCCATTGTGTTAGGAACGAATAAAAGGAGGGATTTCATGGAACAGCGTGTTGAAATGCAGCTTGGTGGAAGAACGCTTACGCTTGAAACAGGGCGTTTGGCCAAGCAGGCTAATGCTGCCGTTAAGGTAACGTACGGGGATACCGTTGTATTGTGTACCGTGACAGCATCAAGTGAGCCTAAAGATCTGGACTTTTTCCCATTAACGGTAAACTATGAAGAAAGATTGTATGCCGTAGGTAAAATCCCAGGTGGATTTATTAAACGTGAAGGCAGACCAAGTGAGAAAGCAATTCTTTCGAGCCGTTTGACAGACCGTCCGATTCGTCCTTTGTTCCCGGAAGGTTTCCGTAATGATGTACAAGTTCTGAATATCGTTATGAGTGTGGATCAGGACTGTGAACCGCAAATTGCTGCCATGATCGGTACATCGGCTGCACTGAGCATTTCGGATGTTCCATTTAGCGGACCGATTGGTGGCGTAAAAGTTGGACGTATTAATGGTGAGTTCATCATCAACCCAACGATTGCACAGCTTGAAGTAAGTGAGATTGAACTTGTTGTTGCAGGAACCAAAGATGCCATCATGATGGTTGAAGCGGAAGCGAACGAAGTTCCGGAAGAAGTAATGCTGGAAGCAATCATGTTCGGACATGACGAGATCAAGAACATTGTTGCAGTCATCGAACAACTCGTACAAGTGGCTGGTAAAGAAAAAATGGCTGTGAAATTGCATGCCGTTAATGCTGAAGTTAACAGCAGTGTACGTGAGTTCGCCAGTGCTCGTCTGGTTGAAGCTGTTAAAATTGCTGAAAAACATGCGCGTCAGGATGCAATCGATCTTGTGAATGACGAAACCGTTGCTCACTTCGAAGAGAAGTATATTGAGACTCCAGAACTGCTCAAAGATGTGAAAGAAGTGCTGCACGATATCGTTAAAGAAGAAGTGCGCCGCCTTATCACACATGATAAAGTTCGTCCGGATGGACGTGGACTCGCTGAGATCCGTCCAATTGAATGTGATACTTCCCTGCTGCCACGTACTCACGGTTCAGGTCTGTTCACTCGTGGACAAACACAGGCGCTCAGCATTTGTACACTTGGTGCATTGGGTGATGTTCAAATTTTGGACGGAATCAGTCTTGAAGAAACGAAACGTTTCATGCATCACTACAACTTCCCGCCGTTCAGCGTAGGTGAAGCTCGTCCATTGCGTGCTCCAGGCCGTCGCGAAATCGGACATGGTGCTCTGGGTGAGCGTGCTCTTTCCAAAGTAATTCCTTCCGAAACAGACTTCCCATACACAATTCGTCTGGTATCCGAAGTATTGGAATCCAACGGTTCAACTTCCCAGGCAAGTATCTGTGCCAGCACATTGGCTATGATGGATGCAGGTGTACCAATCAAAGCTCCAGTTGCGGGTGTAGCTATGGGTCTTATCAAAGACGGAGACCATGTATCCATCCTGAGTGATATTCAAGGTATGGAAGATCACCTCGGTGACATGGACTTCAAAGTAGCAGGAACACCTGATGGTGTAACAGCTATTCAAATGGATATCAAAATTGATGGTATTGATCGTCAAATTTTGTCCGAAGCATTGGCTCAAGCCAAAGAAGGTCGTATGCACATCTTGAGCAAAATGACCGAAGTGATGAAAACTCCACGTGAGCAGTTGTCACAATATGCACCTAAAATTACAACCATGCATATCAATCCGGACAAAATCCGTGATGTTATCGGTGCAGGTGGTAAAATTATCAATAAAATCATCGAGGAAACCGGTGTTAAAATTGATATTGAACAAGATGGACGTGTCTTTATCGCTTCTTCCAATCAAGAGATGAATGATAAAGCCAAATCGATTATCGAAGGCATCGTACGTGAAGTACTGGTCGGCGAGATTTATGTAGGTAAAGTAAAACGTGTTGAGAAGTTTGGTGCATTTGTTGAAGTGCTGCCGAACAAAGAAGGTCTGGTACACATCTCACAATTGTCCACAGAGCGTGTCGCTAAAGTGGAAGATGTTGTTGCCATTGGTGATTCCATTACGGTAAAAGTAACGGAAATTGACCCACAAGGCCGTATCAACTTGTCCCGCAAAGCCGTATTGACTGCCGAAGCTCCAGCTCAATCATAGGCTGCGTGCCATCATTTTTTTGAAAAGATAGATTGAATGAAGAGACAGAATGTGAATTTCTGCCTCTTTTTTTAACGTTTAAATACCTTTATGAAATCGATTGTCTACTCATAAGGCCTCTGAATCCAGCTTTGAAGATACTTTACATGAACAGCTTGTTTTATTCATATTCTTGCACTTGTCCTCATATGATGGGGACAAAGACGGCGGGAGGATGGAGCTGTGGGAAACCAATCCAAAAAGCTGGCGGCTGTTCTGGTAGGTATGGCAGCTGTCATACTGGTCGGACAAGTGGGCAGTGTACGTACATACATTACGGAAATCCGTGATGGGCCAGGCACGCAAAATGCATTTGATATGTTCAAAGAGGCAACCGGAGAAGATCAGCTGTTGTCGGCGATCCGGGATAAAGCGGCCGAAACGAAAATCGCTCCGGTTAATGCCAGAGTGGATCGGGTCTGGAAAGCGATACCCGGGTATAACGGAATAGAAATTGATGTGGAAGCCACGTATCGCAAAGCACTTGGTGGCACGCTGAATACTAAGATAGCGTATGTCTATCGGCAAACTGTACCTGAAATCCAGCTTAAAGATTTGGGTGCACACCCGATTTACCGGGGGAATGCCGAGAAACCAATGGTCTCTTTCATGATTAATGTAGCGTGGGGCAATGAATTCATTATCCCGATGCTAGATACGCTTGACGCCGAAAAAGTCAAAGCTACTTTTTTTCTGGATGGAAGCTGGTTGAGCAAAAACGAGGAACTGGCCAAGGAAATCCAAAAGCGTGGACATGAATTATCGAATCATGCATACTCACATCCGAATATGAGTCGGTTGAGTACGGAGCGAGCCAAGCTGGAAATCAGTAAAACCCAGGACCTGCTCAAAGAAAAATTGGGTGTGGAGAACCACTGGTTTGCTCCACCTTCCGGTGATTTTAATCAACAAACAGTCGACATTGCTTCCGGCATGGGACTTCAAACGGTACTTTGGACACTGGATACGGTGGATTGGCGCAAACCAAGTTCTGCTTCTATTGTAGCCAAGATCACCAAAAACGTAGAAGCCGGTACATTAATTCTGATGCACCCCACGGCTGCTTCTTCAGGAGCTTTAAAAGGAATGATTGATTCCATACGGGCCAAGGGTTTGACGCTTGGAACCGTTAGCGAAACGTTGTCATCCGAGCGCGTGAAGGGATCAGCGGTTGAGTGAATGATGTTTTTTTGTTACTATCAAACAGTTGGAACCAAATGTCGATTTCAATTTCGCGTTGAAATCCAGGCAATTATAGAGATGTAGGAGGGCCAACCGTGAAAAAAATTCAGCTGGGCAATGGCCTCAGAGTTGTCATGGAACAGATTCCGACCTGTCGTTCCGTGTCATTTGGAATATGGGTCAAGACAGGTTCTCGCAATGAGCAGCCTGCAAGCAACGGAGTGTCACACTTTATTGAGCACATGCTGTTCAAAGGAACGGATCGTTATGATGCCAAAGCGATTGCGGAGCAATTCGATGCCATTGGTGGTAACGTGAATGCGTTCACTTCGAAAGAATACACTTGTTATTACGCCAAAGTATTGGATGAACATCTGCCAATAGCTGTCGATGTGTTATCCGATATGTTCTTCCGCTCTAAAATGGATGATGGTGAACTGCTTAAGGAGAAAAACGTCATTCTGGAAGAAATATCGATGTATGAGGATACGCCGGATGACATGGTGCATGATCTTATGGCTTTGGCCGCCTATGGTGAGCATCCGCTCGCTTACCCAATTCTGGGTACTGAAGAGCGTCTCAAGGCGATGGACTCCAGCCATCTGCGTGCATATATGAAGGAGCACTATACGATTGAGAATACCGTTATTAGTATTGCAGGGAATATTGATGATAGTGTGATCGAATTGATGGAAAAGCATTTTGGTGCTTTTGATGTCAACGGTGTATCTGAACAAGTCACGCTGCCTGCATTCCAGAGCGGACAACTCTTTCACAAAAAGAAAACGGAACAGAATCATATCTGTATCTCGTTCCCGGGATGTAAGATCGGAGATCCACTCCAGTTCGCCATGGTAGTGTTGAATAATGCGATTGGCGGAGGTATGAGCTCCAGACTGTTCCAGGAAATTCGGGAGAAACGTGGCCTTGCTTATTCCGTTTATTCGTATCATAGTTCCCATGCGGATAGTGGACTCTTCACCATCTATGCAGGTACAGCGCCGAAACAGACGAAAGAAGTTCTGGATCTGACCAAAGAGGTTCTGAACGATCTGGCTGTAAATGGATTGTCAGAAGATGAGCTGCGCAAAGGAAAAGAACAGCTGAAAGGCAGTTTGATCCTCAGTTTGGAAAGCACGGGCAGCCGCATGAACCGTCTGGGCAAAAACGAGCTGATGCTGGGCAGACACCACACGCTGGACGAAATGATTGCCAAAATTGAAGAAGTAACGATGGACGATGTCGATGCTGTGCTGGACCTGATGTTTGCCGAGCCATTTGCGCTCGCTATGGTCGGTGCTTCGGATCGTACGATCGCTGGATTAAGAAGGGATGATTTTGTTGCATTACGTTCAAATTCAAAAGTTACCGGGCAATGAAGATATTAAGTTGCCTCAAAAAATGTCAGAGCTGGCTTCCGGCTTTGATGTAGTTGCGGCATTACAAGAAGAGGTTGTATTGCAGCCGGGACAGCGTACGTTGATTCCTACGGGACTCGCGATGGCTATGCCAGCTGGATTGGAGGCACAGGTTCGCCCTCGTAGCGGTCTGGCTTTCAAACATGGGATTACGTGTCTGAACACACCGGGTACCATTGATGCCGATTATCGCGGTGAAGTTAAGGTCCTTCTGATCAATCTGGGTCAGGAGCCATTCACGATTGTACGTGGGGAGCGTATTGCCCAAATCGTCTTTCAAACTGTTCCAGCAGTTGAATTAACAGAGGTAGCTGAACTGTCGGAAACTGTACGTGGAGAAGGCGGATTCGGTCATACCGGGAAATAAAGGATTTGAAACCAAGCTGTAAATAAGAGCATCTTCTGTAATAAGAGCTTCACAGTTTAATTTACTGAGCATGTTCTCGAAGAGTCGCCCCGAGGGGGCGGCTCTTTTTTCTTTTTTTGAACGATAGAGATAATTTTTCTTTGCATGCTTCAATTTTAATGTTTCACCCCCCTGTGGGCCACTGCATACGATAAGGCATACATGTGGTGAAAGGAGTGACGTCCCGATGCTGACCGGTGTCCGGATTATAGTCCTGGGCGGAGATGCGCGGCAGCTTGAAGTCATTCAAAAATGCGCAGAGCTGGATGCTACGGTAAGTGTGGTGGGCTTCGACAAGCTGGAGCGTTCCATTCCGGGTATCGAACACCAGGAATTGGAGGACGATGTACTCGCTTCGGCAGATGTGCTGGTGCTTCCTGTGGTCGGGTGTGATGATCAGGGGAAAGTGAGCACTTCGTTCAGTGATACACCGATTTTTCTGAAAAAGGAACATGTTGCGGCATTGCCGGAGCATTGTATTGTGTTCACAGGTATGGCGAAGCCTTTTTTACGTGATTTGTGCCGGGAAAATGGTCTACGGCTTGTTGAAGTACTTGATCGTGATGACATCGCGCTCTACAACTCCATTCCGACAGCTGAAGGCGCCATTGCCATGGCGATTCGGGAGACGGACTTCACGATCCACGGCTCGGAATGCATTGTGCTTGGCTTGGGTCGAACAGGTTTCACAATGGCCAAAACGCTTCAGGGACTTGGGGCAAATGTACGGGTAGGAATCAGGCGCGAAGAGGATGCTGCTCGAGCAGCCATAATGGGCTGGAAGCCTTTCATGACAACGGATTTGGCCGCTCAAACCGGGGAAGTTGACTTGCTTTTTAATACGATACCGACTATGATAATCACAGCACAAATCCTGTCCAAAATGCCGCAAAAAGCAGTCATTATCGACCTCGCATCCGCTCCTGGCGGCTGTGATTTCCGGTATGCCGAAAAACGCGGTATCAAAGCGCTACTTGCGCCTGGCCTCCCCGGCATTGTTGCTCCCAAAACGGCTGGCGGCATTATTGCCGACGTGTTAATCCGTTTGCTTTTGGAAGAACAAAACGCACGGGAGGTTGAACAATGAACTGGCAGGGAAAAACGGTAGGTTACGCAATTACAGGTTCTCATTGTACGTTTGAAGAGGTTATGCCGGTGATTAGCCGCTTTGTGGCCGAAGGTGCCAATGTTGTCCCGATTATTTCTAATTCGGTTCTGACTACGGATACACGCTTCGGGACCGCGCAAAATTGGCAAAAACAGTTGAAAGATATAACGGGGAATGATATTATTTCTACAATTGTTGAGGCAGAGCCGTTAGGTCCTTCCAAGTTGCTCGATGTGCTCGTAATTGCTCCATGCACAGGCAACACGACGAGCAAGCTGGCTAACGCGATGACGGACAGTCCGGTTTTAATGGCAGCCAAAGCTCAGATGCGAAATCAGCGTCCGCTGGTACTCGCCATTTCCACCAATGACGGCCTTGGGTTGAATGCTGCGAACATCGCCAAACTGCTGGTGGCCAAATATTTATATTTTGTGCCATTTGGGCAGGATGATCCAGTGAAAAAACCGAACTCGTTAGTGGCCAAAATGGAGCTCATTCCGGAGGCATGCTGGAGTGCGCTTGAAGGCAAACAGTTACAGCCAATGATTGTGCAGCGCTCTGCACAGGCTTGATAGTTCTTGGGTCCGCCGTAACATTAGTTTGTTATAGACATGGTACTGTACAGACTTAGTTACGGGGATAACGGTTATTCGCTTGAAGAAATGAAGATGGTTCGAGAGACAAAGAAAATCATGAGGGACGTTATGCTGGTATAAACAGCTACCTGTGTCCACGTTCCTTTCATTAAAAGGGAATTCCTGCTTGCAACGATAAGGTTAGGCAAGCGGGATCAGTGCACGGGGAACGTGTGCGTCATGATCTCGATAACAACCGCGGCCTTCATATGGGATTGTTTCACTAATCTTTGATGAGGAGCGGCATGAAATGCCGTATAAAATGCTGAAATTATCGCATCGGAACGCTCCCTAGGGTGATCCATTTGTTGATTGACCCGTGTCCAGTCTTCTTGCGTACACAAATGGAGGAATAAAGATGCGCATCATGGTACAGAAATTCGGAGGTACATCTCTCTCTACCGTTCAGGCGAGAGAGCATGTGCTTCGTCATGTTAAACGTGAACTTGAAGCAGGATTGAGTCTGGTCATTGTTGTCTCAGCGATGGGTCGCCGCGGTGAGCCTTATGCGACTGATACGTTACTGGACTGGGCTGCACAGAACGGAAATGCACTCTCCGCACGCGAAAAGGATTTACTGCTGTGCTGTGGTGAAATTATTTCTGCGACGACTTTGAGCAGTCTGCTCGAACATGAAGGCATTCCAACTACAGTGCTGACCGGTGCACAAGCAGGTTTTGTGACGGACGACAATTTCGGGAATGCCCGAATTTTGGATGTCCGTCCTGTTCGTGTGCTGGAGCAGCTACAGAGTGGGCGTGTTGTCATTGTTACAGGGTTCCAGGGGCAGACCGAGAATGGTGACTTTACGACCCTTGGTCGTGGAGGAAGTGATACGTCAGCCACAGCTCTTGGTGCAGCTTTACACGCTGAGATGGTGGACATATACACAGATGTAAATGGGATACTGACAGCAGATCCACGTATCGTGGAGGACGCTCGTCCGTTGACTGTTGTGAGTTATGCCGAGATATGTAATATGGCCCATCAAGGAGCCAAGGTAATTCATCCGCGTGCAGTCGAGATTGCAATGCAATCCCAGATTCCAGTGCGTGTACGGTCTACCTTTGCAGATAGTGAAGGGACGCTGGTAACGCATCCAGAAGGATTTCAGGATGTGCAGACAGGCATTGTGGACCGATATGTAACAGGGATTGCCTATGTAAGTAATGTTACGCAAATAACGGTGGAAGTGCCGGGCGGTGCAGATCGTTTGCAGCTAAAAGTGTTCAAAACGATGGCTGAAAATTCGATTAGCGTAGATTTTATTAATGTTACCCCCCTGGGAGTTGTCTATACCGTTTTCGATAGTGATTCCGAGAAAGCTATACAGGTACTGCAGGAAATTGGTCTTAAACCGCAAAGTCTTTCCGGATGTGCCAAAGTTTCCGTCATCGGCGGAGGGATCAACGGAGTGCCAGGCATTATGGCACGGATCGTGGAATCCTTGACACTGGCGGACATCCAGATCCTGCAATCTGCAGATTCCAATACAACGATTTGGGTACTTGTGAAAAAAGAAGATATGGTTCAAGCTCTGAGGGCGCTGCACGCCTCATTCGAACTTCACTTGTAGTACTTTGAAGTCAGCGGAGCCGGACCTGTTTTGAAGGAGGAATCGAATTGGACTTTGGAAGATTGATTACAGCAATGGTCACTCCGTTCAACGAACAAGGGGGGATCCATTGGGAGGAAACTGCACGTCTGATAGACTATTTGATTGAAGATCAAAAGTCAGAGACGCTTGTTATTTCAGGAACAACTGGAGAATCTCCCACGCTTAGCGACAAAGAAAAAGTAGAACTATTCGAATTCGCAGTAAAACATGCGGCTGGACGGTGCAAAATCATTGCTGGAACGGGTAGCAATAACACCGCTCATTCAATCCATCTGACACAGGACGCTGAACGTGCTGGTGTAGATGGTGTTTTGCTGGTTGTTCCTTATTACAACAAACCAAGTCAAGAGGGAATGTTTAGACACTTTGAAGCGATCGCGAACGCGACGAAACTGCCGATTATGTTGTATAACGTTCCTGGACGTACAGCAGCAAGCCTTTCGGCTGCAACAACGCTTCGTTTGGCCCAGATTCCTAACATTGTAGCTACGAAGGAATGTGTATCGTTGGAGCAAGTCACGCAGATTGCTGCGAGTGCACCGGGACATTTCAGGGTGTATTCCGGTGACGATGCTTCTGGCTTGCCAGCCATTGCTGTAGGTGCTTACGGGATCGTTAGTGTTGCTAGCCATGTGGTAGGCGCTGAGATGAAACAAATGATTGATTCCTACTTCGGTGGTGCACCTGTACAGGCGGCTCAGATACATCAGAAGCTGTTTCCGGTGTTCAAAGGTCTATTCGAGTGCCCGCAGCCTTTACCGAACCCTGTAGCGGTGAAATACGCTCTGACATTGCGCGGTCTGAACGTCGGATCTGTTCGCCTTCCGCTTATAGCCGCAACAGAGGATGAGCAAGGTTTTATTCGTGCCTTGTTCAACTAGCAATAATACGATATTGAACTGATTTGTTAACTTTTATAAACCCATAGAAATTGCAGAAGAACCGCTCCTCATTTAAGAGGAGGAGGTTCTTTTTTTTGACGATGATTGTTAGGTTTCTTTTCACAACTGAAGGTAAACCTAGAGGTTAACGAGAGAGTGACTTGTTTTTTTTGTTTTTAATCATGTATAATGATGTCAAGTGACTGGGTGCGGTATTTTTTTGAAATTGAAAGCGACATCGTTTCTTGGTGTAGCTTTGTGGTGAAAAAGGAAGGAACGGCTAAGAAGGATCATTTCAAAATCCATCTTGTTGGTGAAGGGGAATAACTTCGAAGAACTTCTTCCAAATATCGTGAATAAAGGTGCTCTTTTGCATTCATCCCTATTTACGGGCATGGGTGTGATGGACTGCTTTTCTTAACTTACAATAAAATAATAAGGTACGACGTCCAACTACCATAGGAGGTTTAGATTCATTTGTCTAAGAAAAATAACAACGATAAACTGATGATTTTTGCTTTGGGCGGCGTAGGCGAGATTGGTAAAAATATGTACGTCATCCAATACGCGAACGACATTGTAGTCGTAGATGCTGGTCTTAAATTCCCGGAAGAAGATATGCTTGGAATCGACATTGTCATTCCTGACATCTCTTATCTAACTGAAAACCGTGACAAAGTAAGAGGGATTATTTTGACTCACGGACATGAGGATCATATCGGTGGTCTGCCATATGTTCTGAAACATTTGAATGTTCCGGTATACGGAACAAAGCTTACTCTCGGACTTGTGGAGAACAAGCTGAAAGAAGCCAATTTGCTGGGTGAAACAAAACGCATCCTGATTGATGCGGATTCCGAGATTCAACTCGGCTCTGTATTGAAAGCAACGTTCTTTGCTACTAACCATAGTATTCCGGATTCCGTCGGCGTATGTGTCGAAACACCGGAAGGCGCTGTTGTTCATACAGGTGACTTTAAATTTGACCACACTCCAGTCAATGGTCAATATGCAGATCTCCAGCGTATGGCACAGATCGGAACCAATGGCGTACTTGCCCTCTTGTCCGATAGTACCAACGCAGAGAAACCTGGATTTACACCTTCTGAGAAAAATGTGGGTATCGTTCTGGAAGATATCTTCCGCAAAGCAAGCCAACGTGTCGTTGTAGCAACATTTGCTTCCAACGTACACCGGATTCAACAGGTTATCAATGCAGCTGAAGTAACTGGACGTAAAGTCGCAGTTATTGGACGCAGTATGGTAAATGTGGTGGGTATTGCTTCTGAACTGGGTTACCTTGAGATTCCAGACGGCATGATTATTGAGCCGGAAGAAGTAGGCAAAATGGCTGCAGACCGTGTAGTAATTCTCTGCACAGGTAGCCAAGGCGAGCCGATGTCAGCATTGACACGGATGGCTCGTTCCACTCATCGTAAAGTAGATATTTTGCCTGGTGATACAGTAATTATTGCTGCAACTCCAGTTCCAGGTAATGAGAAATATGTAGGCCGTACGATTGACGAACTGTTCCGTCTGGGTGCCAACGTGCATTACAGCGGTGCAAACAGTGGCGTTCACGTATCCGGTCACGGTAGCCAGGAAGAGCTGAAACTGATGCTTAACCTGATGAAACCGAAATATTTCCTGCCGATTCACGGTGAATTCCGTATGCAGCGCCGCCACGCGGTACTGGCTGAATCTGTAGGTATTGAACCAGACAACATTTTCATTACAGATATTGGTGAAGTTGTTGAAATTCAAGGTGGAGCAGCACGCAAGGCAGGTAAAGTTACTGCAGGTAACGTGTTGATCGACGGCTTGGGTGTAGGCGATGTAGGTAACATCGTATTGCGTGACCGTAAATTGCTATCACAGGATGGCATTCTGGTTGTCGTGGTAACACTGAGCAAACAGGATGGCAAAATTGTTTCCGGTCCGGACATCATCTCCCGTGGATTTGTCTATGTACGCGAATCGGAAGGACTGCTTGATGAAGCGAATCGCATCGTCAGCAGCACATTGCAGAAGTTGATGAGTGAGAACGTTAACGAATGGGCTTCACTCAAAACGAATGTTAAAGATGCACTCGGACGCTTCTTGTATGAGCAAACTCGTCGTAGACCGATGATTTTGCCAATCATTATGGAAGTTTAAAATAAATCAAACAAAAACATAAATTCAGGCACACAGTCGCCCCTTCTCTACGAGTAATATTGGACGGTTCCTCGTAGAGAAGGGGCTTTTTTTGTTTTTTTTTGGCCTTACACCAGATTATGGAGAAATTGATGAGTAATCGGGTATAAGTCAGCTGGAACATTCCCCATACTAAGGAAATACATTACATGTTTCTGGAGAAGGGGAGTAATCGAATGAGCGAATATATGAAAAACAAGCAAACACCCAAATCGGAACAACCGGGCACCGAGACACCGGAAGTGCCTGCACAAGAGGAAAAGGCGATGTCACCTGTAACGGAGGCTATTCAGCAATTTGGACAGACGCAGTCACCTGCAGCTGAATCGAACATTTTCTGTATGACCATTATCGGTCAGGTGGAGGGGCATTTAATTTTACCTCCGCAAAACAAAACAACAAAGTATGAACACCTCATTCCTCAGCTGGTTGCAGCAGAGCAGAATCAGCGAATTGAAGGCATTTTGATCATTTTAAACACGGTAGGAGGAGATGTGGAGGCGGGCTTGGCTATTGCTGAAATGATTGCTTCACTCAGCAAACCTACGGTTACTGTCGTCATTGGAGGAGGGCACAGCATCGGGGTTCCAATCGCGGTTGCTTCAACCTATTCCCTGATCGCGGGTAGTGCAACAATGACCATTCATCCGATCCGTATGAACGGACTCGTGATAGGCGTGCCACAGACGTTTGAGTACATGGAAAAGATGCAGGAACGTGTCGTAAGATTTGTTACGTCGCACTCCAATATCTCTGAAGAAATGTTCAGGGAACTGATGTTTAAGACAGGTGAACTCAACCGCGATATCGGAACAGCTGTGGGTAGCGCAGATGCGGTTAAATATGGGTTGATGGATGCCGTAGGCGGGATCGGCCAGGCCATCGCGCAGTTGAATCAGCTTATAGGAGACAAAAGACAGACGCTGCAGGCAGGGGGTTATACCCAATGACACTTTACACAGTGATGCCACCTGAACTGCTGTGGTCAGGGATGTGGAATGAGGGAGAAGACACCCGCGAGATCAAGATGAACGGGTTATTGATGCAGGTCAGACCTGTTAATGAAAATGAAGCTGTCATTGTACGTTTACTTGAATGCCCCTTGGAAGCTTATCTGAATCCCGCTAATATGCCCGGATCTATCGTTCCGCTTTCGGGTAACCCGGGACCAACATAACGCGACCAAATAAGACAAATTGAGCAGAAAAAGAACATATGTACGGATTATATTTGTATGGTATAATATTCTTCTGGGGGTGACCTGATTTTGGCCAGAAGAAAAAAGAGGAAAAAAAAGGCCGCAGCATTTAGCGGCGTTTTAAAATATGAAATTTACGGCATTGTGCTTATTACCCTTGCCGTCATTGCTTTGTCGGGTGAAGCAACCGTAGGACGATCGCTTTCCAAGATGTTTGGATTGATGCTTGGCAAGTTCTATTTTGCGATTCCGCTTATAGGGATTTATTATGGCTTAATGGTGATGATTCATCGAAAATGGCCGAGCGGCTGGACAACGCGCAAGACAGGGCTCGTATTGCTGATGTTTGCTTTAACCCTGATGAGTACCGTCTCTGCCATGCACCAGAAGCTTATACCGGTTGGAGCCCTTGAGCCAGGTGCTGTACTTACACAGATACATAATGATATGCAAACCGAGTTGCTCACGCCTGCTGCGCCAGGCGAACGTGATTCGATGCTCAATAAGGACATTAGCGGCGGTTATATAGGAGCGGCGCAGTTTGCCTTGTTCTTGTGGTTGTTTGGCAGTTTGGGAGCACGATTGATTATGATCGTGATGTTCGTTATCAGTTTCATGCTGATTACCAATCTTTCTTATGTCGATCTGATTCGCATTTTCAGAACCAAGATATGGGATGCAGGAAGTACGATGTACAAAAAGCTGGAGGCTAGACCAGCAGCACGTGCCACTTCAAGCTCTGCGGGCAAGAAAAGCGGGAATGTCCGCAAAGTGGTGCCTGTTCCAGTGGATGACGAGGAAGATGATGACGATGATATGCAGGATCAGCAACTACCGAAACGAAAAGCACCAATATTTTTCCAACTCTTTGGAAAATGGGGTTCTGATCGGGAACGGACGAAGGCTGAGCGTGGAGTGGACGAGGATGATTCTTTAGATACGGAACATATCGTCTACCGAGCCGAACAGGAAACGCCTGCAGATTCATGGCATGACGAGCCAATCATCGCATCCGATGTTATGGCTCCCGCAGCAGTTCCTGTGCAATCAAGACCTAATTCGGCTCCAATCATACGTGACTTCTTTGAACATGTCAGATCCGAGGATGCGGGTAAAGATGATGATCTGGATGATGCGTATCCTTTCCCAGATGATCTAACGGCTAACATGCAGGGAGAAGGGATCCCAATCAAGATCTCAGATGAACTTGTGGATAACAATGAGTGGCCCGGAGCAGCGGATGCTGGAACAGATGTGATGGATGCTGTTGAGGGTAGTTCAGAAGTTGGATCTACGTTGAGCAATGCGGCTCAAGGTTCGGTTGCTTCGGACACGGAGGGGCAGGAAGTGCAGCCAGTTAAGCCTCCACCACCTCCTCCGAAACCTTATAAACTTCCGTCATTCAGACTTCTTTCCAAGCCGAACAATGGAGGCAAGGGTGGCGACCAGAAGGATTATATGCAGACTGCACGCAAGCTGGAAGCAACGCTGGAAAGCTTCGGTGTTCGTGCCAAAGTACTTGAAGTAGTCAGAGGACCTGCTGTTACACGGTATGAGATCCAACCGGATATTGGTGTGAAGGTTAGCAGAATTGTAAGTCTGACAGACGATATTGCTTTAGCCCTGGCGGCAAAAGATATCCGAATGGAAGCACCCATTCCTGGTAAATCCGCTATCGGTATTGAAGTACCTAATGGAGAGGTATCCGTAGTCACAATGCGGGAGGTTATGGAGACTGCCACATTCCAGGAAGCCGAATCCAAAGTGACCATTGCATTTGGACGAGATATCTCTGGACAGACGATCATCGGTAATCTGGCTCGTATGCCCCATTTGCTGGTGGCTGGTGCGACGGGTTCAGGTAAATCCGTATGTATCAATGGTATTATTACCAGCATCCTGTACAAAGCGAAGCCAGATGAAGTTAAATTTCTGATGGTCGATCCCAAAATGGTCGAGCTGAACGTATATAATGGTATTCCGCATCTGATGGCACCGGTCGTAACGGATCCTAAAAGGGCTTCACTTGCTCTCAAAAAGATCGTTGTTGAAATGGAGAAAAGGTATGAGCTGTTCTCCAAATCCGGTACACGTAACGTTGAAGGTTACAACAATCTGATGAAAGACAACCCAGCGGCGGTTTTGCCTTACATCGTTGTTATCGTGGACGAGCTGGCTGACCTCATGATGGTTGCCGCCGGTGACGTGGAAGATGCGATTGCTCGATTGGCTCAGATGGCGCGTGCAGCGGGTATCCATCTGATCATTGCCACACAGCGCCCTTCTGTGGATGTTATCACTGGTGTAATCAAAGCCAACATTCCGTCCCGGATTGCCTTTGGTGTATCCTCTCAAGTGGATTCTCGAACCATTTTGGATATGGGTGGGGCCGAGAAGTTGTTGGGTCGGGGAGATATGCTGTTCATGCCAATGGGAGCTTCGAAGCCGGTTCGTGTACAAGGCGCTTTCATGAGTGATGAGGAAGTTGAAAATATCGTGAATTACGTGCGTGGTCAAGGTGAAGCGCAGTATGACGAATCCATTGTGCCAGAGGTGGACGATTCCGTTCAGGCAGCAGATGAAGTGCAGGATGAGTTATATGAACAAGCAGTGCAGATTATTTTGGAGGCGAAGCAAGCTTCCGTTTCTCTACTGCAGCGCCGAATGCGAGTGGGTTACACGCGCGCAGCACGTTTGATTGACTCCATGGAGGCCCGAGGTGTAATTGGTCCTTACGAGGGCAGTAAACCAAGGGAAGTATTGATCTCACTGGAACAGTATCAACAGAATAAAATAAGCTCGTAATACACAGCATGTGTAAACGATCCAAGCCCTTAACCTTATTGGTTGAGGGCTTTTTGCATGCCATTTGACTGAAGATTTGCCATGATGTCCAATGATCGGAGGATTTGGTGCATAGGAACGAAGTATGCTTGTCATAATAACCTTAGCGATTCTGTTAATCCCACAAGAGAAAGGTAGAGCACAGTCGATGCGAAAAATGAACATATGGCTTTTCACTGCTATTTTGCTGATGTCCGCATTGGGAATTCGTTATTTGCTTCCTGGGAATACAGCAACCGAAAGTCCAAACCCAAGTACCCCGCAAGTCGAAGAGAAGTCGATACCCACCTTTAGCACCAATGCTGTGAAATATGGAAGTTACGGTCAGGATGTATACGAGCTTCAAGGCCGGCTAAAATATTTGGGATTTTACAATGGTAAAATTGACAGTAATTTCGGCAGCACTACATTGAAATCGGTAAAATGGTTTCAATCGGAATTCGGCATGAAGGCAGATGGTGTCGTTGGAGCCAAAACCAAGCTGAAACTTTACAATGCTTCAAAACAATGGTCGCCAACAGAAACACCGTTGCACAAGGATCAAACTTCAGGAGATAGTGGGAAAAATAACAATACTGCGGATAAAGAGCAGGACAATATGGGCTCAGCCAATTCCATGGGGTTGTCGGAGAACGAAATCAAAATTATGGCTAACGCCGTATATGGTGAATCTCGCGGAGAGCCATTTGAAGGTCAAGTTGCAGTAGCGGCAGTTATCCTGAATCGCGTGAAATCACCGAGTTTCCCGAACACACCGTCAGGAGTAATTTTCCAGCCGGGTGCGTTTACTGCCGTTGCAGACGGACAGATTTATCTTGAACCGAATGCACAAGCTAAAAAAGCAGTTGAACAGGCGATGAATGGTTGGGACCCATCCGGTGGATGCCTCTATTATTTTAATCCGAAGACAGCTACATCCAAATGGATATGGACACGTCCTCAGGTGAAAACAATCGGGCAGCATATATTCTGTATGTGATGATCTTGGAAGCAACCAGAAGGCGTGACTTCGGTTGCTTCTTGCCTTTTGAATGGGTTAAAATGGTTGTTACGTTTAAGCTTCACTTCTTGCACGATAAATGACGCCGTAAAGGGGTTTTGACATTTGAATACATCAGGATTTGAACGAGGAAACCGGAAAGAATTCCGCATACATGTTCTTCCTACGAAACGTTTTAAGACATTTGCGATCTCACTTTACGCAGGGGTTCCCCTGCAGGAAGATACGGTTACCAAAGTAGCCTTAACACCTTTCGTACTTCGGCGTGGGACCGAATCCTATCCGGAAACAACGCAATTTCGTGAACAATTGGAACATTTGTATGGAGCGGGTTTTGGTTTTGATGTCTATAAACGTGGCGATTACCAGATCGTACAGTTCCGTATGGACACCATTAATGATTCCTTTGTTGGTGGGGACGAGCAGCTGTTGGATCGTTCTTTTGCTTTTTTGGGAGAGGTGCTTACACGCCCTGCACAGGAGGATGGACATTTCCGAACCTCTTATGTTCAAGCTGAGCGGGAGACTGTTCGCAAAATGCTGGAGTCCATCGTCAATGACAAAATGCGTTATGCTGCGGAACGTAGTATTGAGGAGATGTGTAAAAACGAACCTTACCGCTTGCACCCGCTTGGTGAGCGAAAGGATTTGCCGGGCATTGATCCAGATACATTGACAGCTTCGTATCAGGAATGGTTACAGCAGGCAAGTATGGACTTGTATGTGGTGGGCGACACCACACTGGAAGAGGTAGAGAATCTGGTACAGCGTTATTTCAATGTAGAACGTGCCACCTCTTCCGACTATCATACACAGGAAGCTATTCGTGGAGATAAAGAAGTGGAAACCGTTGTAGAACGGCTTAATGTTAATCAGGGTAAGCTCAATATGGGGCTTCGCACGTCTATCACATATGGTGACCCTCAGTATGCGGCAGCATTGATGTATAACGGCATTCTCGGAGGATATCCTCATTCCAAGCTGTTTGTTAATGTTCGTGAAAAAGAAAGTCTGGCGTACTATGCCTCATCGCGTTATGACGGACATAAGGGTATTGCAACGATCCAATCAGGGATTGAAATCCCCAATTACGAAAAAGCCGTCATGATTATCAAGCAGCAGCTGGATGAAATGAAGAACGGGAATATTACTGACCTGGAGATGTCTCAGACCAAAGCGATGATCCGTAATCTGCTCAAGGAAATGCAGGATTCTGCATTTGAGCTAATTGCTTATGATTTCAATCGACAGTTATCCGGCAAAGAGCGGACCGCCGAGGAACTGCTGGCCCAGGTAGAACAGATCAGCAAAGAAAATGTTCGTGAGGCGGCAGAGAAATTCCGTCTGGATACGATTTATTTCTTGCGTGATGAGAAGGGGGAATAGTCGGTGGAGAGCATAACATACGATCGTTTGCAGGAAACGCTGTATTACGAAGTGATGGATAACGGGCTGCATGTTTATATTTTGCCTAAACCAGGTTTCCAAAAAACTTATGCCACGTTTGCAACCAAATACGGTTCGGTCGACAATCATTTTAAGGTTGAAGGACAGGAAGAAGTAAAGGTTCCGGACGGTATTGCTCATTTTTTGGAACACAAAATGTTTGAAGAACCGACAGGTGATATTTTTGCCACATTTGCTTCTCATGGAGCTTCTGCCAATGCTTTTACCAGTTTCGATCAGACCGTTTATTTGTTTTCGGCGACGGAACATGTCAATGAAAATATACAAACATTAGTTGATTTTGTGCAAAATCCTTACTTCACCGATCAGAATGTAGAAAAGGAAAAAGGGATCATCGCACAGGAAATTAATATGTATGCGGATAATCCAGATTGGCGCGTTTATTTTGGCCTGATCGAGGCGATGTATCAGAAACATCCCGTGCATATTGATATCGCCGGAACCGTTGAATCCATTGGCACCATAACCAAAGAAACGTTGTACACGTGTTACAACTCTTTTTATCATCCAAGCAACATGCTTCTGTTTGTCGTGGGTGGAGTAGACCCGCAGGAAGTGATCGATATGGTTCGTTCGAACCAGGCAAAGAAAAATTATAAACCTCAAGGGAAAATCGAGCGGATATTTGAACCGGAACCTGAGAAAGTGGGGGAAGCCAGACGTGAATCCAAGTTGGCCGTTTCCCTGCCCAAATGTTTGTTTGGCTTTAAGGAAACCGATGTGGGACTAACTGGAGAAGACCTGTTGCGCCGGGATATGACAACCAAACTAATGATGGATCTGTTATTTGGTTCCAGTACCTCGCTATTTCAAAAATTGTATGATGAAGACCTGATTTCGGACAGCTTTGGACATGAATATAACAGTTCGCCGCAATACGCTTTTTCTGCTATTGGCGGGGACACCAAAGACCCGGATCAACTGCTTGCGCGTATCCGTGAAGAAGTCGATGTTATTGTGGAAAAAGGCTTTGATGCAACCGATTTTGAGCGCGCACGCAAAAAGAAAATAGGTGGATATTTGCGTATGCTCAATTCACCAGAAAACATTGCAAATGAATTCACGCGGCAGCAATTCCGTGGTGGTGATTTTTTCAACATGCTCCCGTTGTATGAATCGCTTACACTGGAAGAGGTAAACCGCAGATTGAAAGAGCATATTCGTTGGGATCAACTGGCGATATCGCTTGTCGTGAGTCCTTAATATGGAGAGGGGAACAGGACAATTGAAGCCAATTGGAGAAATGACGGTACTTGTAACGGGCGCGAGCGGAGGCATTGGAGCGGCCATCGCAGAGCGTTTTGCCAAGGTGGGCATGAATGTAGTGATTCACTACATGAAATCGCATGAAGCAGCTAATGAAGCTGCGAGAAGGTGCATGGAACAAGGCAGTGGTAAAGTCATGACGGTGTCTGCTGATCTTCGCAGTCGGGAGCAAATTGAACGTATGCGTGAGAAGCTGGAATCACATGGGCTGATGCCGGATATTCTGGTGAACAATGCAGGGATATCTCATTATGGAATGCTGGCTGATGTTACGGAAGAAATCTGGGATGAAGTGATGGCGATCAACCTGAAAGGCACGTTCTTGTGTACACAGGAAATGATGCCTCACATGATCTCCCAAAGATACGGTCGAATCATTAACGTGTCGTCTATCTGGGGACTGTCGGGTGCCTCTTGTGAGGTGTTGTATTCTACAACCAAAGGTGGTGTAAATGCATTCACCAAAGCTCTCGCCAAAGAGTTGGCTCCATCTGGCGTAACGGTGAATGCTGTAGCTCCAGGTGCGGTTCAAACATCCATGTTGAACCATCTGGATCAGGATGAACTAAAAATGCTGGAAGAGGAAATTCCGGCAGGAAGACTCGCCCAGCCAGATGAAATCTCCTCACTGGTCTACTTCCTTGCACTTCCCGAGTCCGGATATATTAATGGGCAGATTATAAGTCCAAATGGTGGCTGGCTCACGTAATATATGGGTGCGCGAATTCAATTTTGTTTTAACTTCGTGGTATTGCCTTGATGGAAATTAATGATTTGTAGATGATCTTCGATTAATTCAAAAATGCTCGTATATAAAATGTCCGGGAAGCACATATTACAACTGTTGATTTTAAATCTCATGCGTCAAGCAAAGGAGGATTTATCATGTCAACAGAAAAAACGGTGCTCACGAGTTTTGACACTTGGAAGAAGTTTTTGGGTGACCGCGTACAGCAAGCAGAGAAGATGGGAATGAATGAAGAAACCATCAACAAACTTGCGTATGAAATCGGTGACTTCCTGGATGAGAAAGTAGATCCGGCGAACCCTTCCAACCGGGCATTGAAAGAACTATGGGAAGTCGGCGACGAGGATGAACGTCGTACGATTGCGTGCCTGATGGTCAAATTGGCCAAACAAAACGCATAAGATTACAGATGGAGAGCTCCCGCAAGGGGGCTTTTCTCTAATGATTACACATTGATTACAGACCTGTTCTTGTAATTCATTTTCTTTTTATATATCATTAACGTGACCCATTTTTAGAAGATATCTCAGATTGTCGTCCAATGGACGCGTTCTGTTACTGTCGAATAATGTGGAATAATGCTTTACGGGGTGTTTAAATGGAATCTAAACAATGGTATATGGAGTATAAAATACATAAGAACAGACCCGGCCTTTTAGGGGACATTGCCTCTATGCTGGGGATGCTTGAAGTAAATATATTGACCATCAACGGTGTTGAAGGCAAAACCCGGGGGATGCTGCTGGAATCGGACGATGACGAGAAGATCCGTCTGCTGGGTGAAATGCTTGGCAAAGTGAACAGCATAACTGTGTCTGCTTTGCGTCAACCGAAACTGGTAGATATTCTGGCTGTGCGTCATGGTCGTTATATTGATCGTGATTCGGATGATCGCAAAACATTTCGTTTTACGCGGGACGAACTTGGGTTACTTGTGGACTTTTTGGGTGAAGTATTTAAGAGGGAAGGCAATCAAGTCATTGGTTTACGTGGAATGCCGCGTGTAGGCAAAACGGAATCCATTATTGCGGGCAGCGTATGTGCGATGAAGCGCTGGACGTTTGTTTCCTCCACACTTCTTCGTCAGACCATAAGAAGCCAGATGTCCGAGGACGAATTGAATCCAAACAATGTGTTTATCATTGACGGAATTGTCAGTACGATTCGTTCAAGCGAACGGCATTATAATCTGTTACAGGACATCATGACGATGCCAAGCACCAAGGTTATTGAACATCCGGATATTTTTGTGCAGGAGTCTGAATATGATTTTAATGATTTTGACATTATTATTGAACTGCGCAACAATCCGAATGAAGAAATTATTTATGATACGTTTACGGCCAGCTACACCGACGAACTGTAACGCTCCGTACGGGATCATGAAATAGATAAGCAACAACCATAGAGATAAACATAAGGAGGAGATGGCATGTCTGAACTGGGTCAGCAGTTAAGAGAGGCCCGGCTGCAAAAAGGGATGAGTCTTGACGATGTACAGGAAATGACTAAAATTCGCAAGAGGTATTTGGAGGCAATAGAGGCAGGAGACTACAAAGTGCTGCCTGGTAGCTTCTATGTGCGTGCATTTATCAAAACCTATGCGGAAACGGTGGGACTAAATCCTGATGAGCTGCTGGAGGGACATAAGAAAGATGTACCTGCAGAAGAAACGGAAGCAACCATGGAGCCGGTTATTCAAAAGCGTTCAAGCCGCCCGGTAGAGCGCAGTAACCGCTGGATGTCTGTTGCGCTGATGTGGACTTTTCCGGTATTAATTCTTGTGTTGTTGTACGTGTATGTAGTGATGAACAGGGATGATTCGGATACACAAGGGCTGGATCAGACGAAGATCACAGACAGCCAGCAGCAACCTCAAGATAAACCGGATGAGCCTACAGATAATGGCCAAGCTTCTAATCCTCCAGCGAATGAATCAGGTAGCGGAGAAACGAATGAAGGCGAAGCAGGCGGTAACGGTGGCGGAACAGCAGAGGGGCAGACTGACGGACAGACGGATGGGCAAACGACGGGTGAAAATGAAGAGAACCCAACGGATAATCCGCCAGCTTCTGTAACTGTTGCTGAAGACGGAAAATCAGGCAATATTACGAACTTCAAAGTAAACGGCAGTGCAGGGCAGCCTGTGACCGTTACAATTAAAGCAACGGGGCATAGTTGGCTGGAAGTATACAAGGGCGAGAACTCTAGTGGAGAAAAGTTAGAGTACGGCAACACCGCTGAAGGAGACAGTTATACTTTTGAATTGGACAGTGCAGGAATGTACATTAAGTCCGGTTACGCTGCAGCGACCACAATTGAGGTTGCAGGGCAGGTTGTGACAGACGGGAAAGCGACAAACCGCATTCGGTTAAGACTTGGTGAGGATACGTCCTCCGCAGGTACTGAAGGCACTACGACGAATGAAACAGGAAGCACTACCGAAGGAAGCACCGGCACTAACGGCGAATAACCAAAGTTTCTGCGGGAGACACTAACCTTGTCTTAACTTGCAGTCAACTTTTGGTGAAGTGAGGTGGATGGCTGTGACAGTCAGCTGGATCGTAACAGGTTTGGGGATCATTGTCAGCCTCCTGGGTTATTACTTGACCCCAACTGCCTGGGGTTACGGTATTTTGGGTTTTGGACTTGCACATGTACTTCTGGGTGTGCTTGACATGTTCAGACAGCCTAATCGCAGCCGTTATTAGAATGGCAGCCGCACGGTAAGCATTTTTGGCAACCACCTCAAGTGGCAGCCAAAAATGCTTTTTTATTTTGAAAAACCTCATAAAATTAGACTTTTGCTTGGCGTATCCTCTATAATGTTACAGAACATATGATTAACTGAAAGGGTGACTGGTTTGAGTTCAGAAAATTCATTTGATATCGTGTCCAAAATGGACTTGCAGGAATTGACAAATGCCGTTACACAAACGGAAAAAGAAATTGGCACGCGTTATGACTTCAAGGGCAGCAAGAGCAGTCTGAAACTGGATAAGGATGCGTTAACGATCGTATCTGATGATGAGACCAAACTCAAGGCTGTTATCGATGTACTGCAATCCAAGATGGCTAAGCGGGGTTTACCTTTAAAAAACATTGATTATGCAAAAGTAGAACCAGCTTCTTCAGGTACAGTCCGCCAGCGTTTGAATTTCAAGCAGGGGATTGATCAGGATATCGCTAAAAAAATTAATATTCTGATTCGTGACTCCAAGATGAAAGTGAAGAGTCAGATTCAGGGAGATCAGCTCCGGGTAACAGGTAAAAGTAAGAATGATTTGCAAGCAGTTATGCAGTTGTTGAACGGTGCCAATCTACCTCTAGATCTGCAATATACAAACTTTAAGTAAGATCTCCTCATTGTAGCTAGGTATGTTTTTTGACACTGCAATTGGCGTATATTATACTAAGTGTGCATTGCTGGCAGTTAAGCATCAAAGCCCAGTCATCATCGTTTGCTGACTTTGTGAAAAGCAGTACATCTTCTGAAAGTCACCGGAACGTTTAAAACGGTTTTGCGTTTGAACGGTTGACTTTATTTTTTGCGTTTTTACATAGTGAGAGCACTTTAGTGCTGATTGACAGTGAAACTGTAAATTTCATGTTCCGGATGATGAATACGGGATTAAGATGAATGTTTGGAGTAATGGAGGATAAGAGGGAGGGCGTCTTGTGAATTTACCCAACCGGATTACGCTTGCACGAATTTGCTTAATCCCTTTTTTGATGGTGTTCCTGCTCGTAGATTTTCCGTTCTATCCAGAGCCGTTGCAATTGGGAAGCTTATCGCTCCCGTATAATCAGTTGATTGCTGCTGTCATTTTTATCATTGCAGCAAGCACGGATGGAATTGACGGCTATCTGGCGCGGAAAAATAATATGGTCACCAACCTGGGGAAATTGCTTGATCCGCTGGCTGACAAGTTGTTGGTTACTGCGGTGCTAATTTCTCTTGTGGAAATGGGTAAGTTGGATTCCTGGATTGCTGTGGTCATTATTAGTCGTGAGTTTGCGGTTACCGGCTTGCGTCAGATTGCGTTATTGGATGGTTCGGTTGTCGCGGCAAGTGCCTGGGGCAAACTGAAGACCGTCGTGCAAATTGTGGCGATTGTACTGCTGTTGTTGAATAATTTCCCGTTCTCATTCACGGGTATTCACATGGACGTTATTGCCGTTTGGGCTGCAGCGATTATTACGATTTGGTCAGGCATTGATTACTTTATCAAAAACAAAAATTTGCTTCATTTATCGAAAGCGTAACGTTTGAGGTTAAATGGGTAAGTATGAAGAAATCATTTGTACGAAGGGCAATAGGAAATTATCCTATTGCCCTTTGATCACTCACCACGTGTACAGGAGGATGCTGAATGAAGGCAGAAATCATTGCAGTTGGCACAGAATTGTTGCTTGGACAAATTGTGAATACCAATGCTCGATATCTATCCCGTGAATTGGCTGCAATCGGGATTGATGTATATTTCCAAACGGTGGTTGGTGATAATCTAAATCGACTTAGTGACGCTATTCGCATCGCTCAGGGTCGTGCAGACGTCATTTTATTTTCTGGGGGTATAGGTCCTACACAGGATGACCTGACCAAGGATGCGATCGCGGCGGTCTTGAACCGCAAGCTGCATATAGATCGAATGGCCATGGACAAAATCGAGAGCTTCTTCCGAGATCGTAATGTAGACATGACCGAAAACAATCGTCGTCAGGCGATCGTTATAGAAGGCGGGACACCGCTGGCGAACGAAACAGGCCTTGCCGCAGGAAATGCGATTTCTGACAATGGCAAGCATTATGTAGTGATGCCTGGACCTCCGAAAGAGCTAATTCCTATGTTTGAACAGGAAGTTAAGCCTTGGTTGTTCCAACATGTACTGACAGAAGAAATGCCGATCTACTCGAAAATGCTGAAGTTTGCAGGAATTGGCGAATCGGCATTGGAAGACCGTCTCCTTGATCTGATTGATACACAGACAGATCCTACCATTGCTCCATATGCAAGTGAGGGAGAAGTTACGGTACGTGTATCTACAAAGGCTCCAAGTGAGAGTGAGGCAAAGCTGAAGCTGGATGCAATGGAAGTTCAGATTCGGGAACGATTGCCAGAGCATCTCTACGCGAACGAGGATGTGCCTATAGAGTACACAATTGTAACGATGATGTCTGATATGGGTCTGACTCTTAGCGCGGCTGAGAGCTGCACAGGAGGGCTCGTCATGCAAAGTCTGACATCAGTTCCTGGCAGTGCGTCGATGCTTAAGGGCGGAATTGTATGTTACTCTAATGAAATTAAAGAGAAGCTGCTCCATGTGCCGCATTCCTATCTGGAAGGTGAAGATGCACCGGGCGCAGTGAGTCCGGAAGTGGCCAAAGTGCTGGCAGAGCAGATTCGCATGATTGGGGATGCCGACTTCGGTCTGTCAGTGACAGGTGTAGCGGGACCTGGTTATTCCGAACGCAAACCGCCAGGGCTTGTCTTCATCGCTCTGGCAGAGCGTGGTAAAGAGACAGAAATTCATGAACTGCGCATTAATGGCAATCGGGAGACGGTTCGGATTCGTTCAGCGAAAGCGATTCTTTACCGTTTGTGGCGCAAGCTTGTGGAGATGGACTAGTTAAGAGCTCGGATTGCATTTGCCAAGGCAAGCAAGTATAATAAAGGAAGACGGAAGAACCGTAAAATCAGGCTTTACAGCCTTGTTTACGGTTCTTTTTTCTGTTTAATGGAAAGTTTCCTTGAGGAAGAGGCGCCTCGGCCTTTACAAAAAAAACGAATGTATGTTCGAAAAAAAGCTTGGCAAACGTGTTAAAACAAGGTATCATTATCTTATAAACAGTAAAGGGTGTGAGCTTATTGTCAGACCGTCGTGCCGCGCTTGATATGGCGCTCCGTCAAATAGAGAAGCAATTTGGTAAAGGATCCATCATGAAACTGGGTGAGTCGACTCACATGAATGTGGAAATTATACCCAGCGGTTCCTTGGCTTTGGATATTGCATTAGGAACAGGCGGCTTGCCTAAAGGCCGTATTGTTGAAATATATGGACCTGAATCTTCTGGTAAAACAACCGTAGCATTGCATGCTATCGCTGAAGTACAAAGAGTGGGTGGACAAGCTGCATTTATCGATGCCGAGCATGCTCTTGACCCACAATACGCCAGCAAACTGGGTGTTAACATTGACGAATTGCTTCTGTCTCAGCCAGATACGGGTGAGCAAGGGCTTGAAATTGCAGAAGCTCTTGTACGTAGTGGTGCTGTGGACATTGTCGTTATTGACTCTGTGGCTGCATTGGTACCGAAAGCAGAAATCGAAGGCGAAATGGGTGATTCCCATGTCGGTTTGCAAGCGCGTCTGATGTCTCAGGCACTGCGTAAACTGTCTGGTGCAATCAGTAAATCCAAAACGATCGCGATCTTTATCAACCAACTTCGTGAAAAAGTCGGGGTTATGTTTGGTAACCCAGAAACAACACCTGGTGGTCGTGCCCTGAAATTTTATTCCACGGTACGTCTGGATGTACGCCGTATTGAGAGTATCAAATCAGGAAATGACATGATTGGTAACCGTACGCGTATTAAAGTGGTGAAAAACAAAGTAGCACCTCCGTTTAAACAAGCGGAAGTGGATATCATGTACGGTGAGGGTATTTCGAGAGAAGGCAGTATCATTGACATTGGTACTGAGCTGGACATCGTCAATAAAAGTGGTGCATGGTACTCATACGAAGGCGAGCGTTTAGGACAAGGCCGTGAGAACGCGAAGCAGTTCATGAAAGAGCATAAAGATATTGCTGAAATCATTGAACAAAAAATTCGTGTAGCCAGTAACTTGACTACTGCAGTTCCTGCGCCAACTAGCGAAGAGCAACAAAAAGAAGCAGCAGAAGAACAAGAACTATTTGAAATTAACGAGTAACCCTCCCTTGTAGGAAGGGCCCTAGAGGGCCTTGCCCTCTGAACTCCCAAAGCTTGTCTGATTGAGCTTGCTCGATCTAGCTTGGGGTATGGTGTGTGCGCTCGCGCTGTCCAACAGCCTCTGTCCGAATGGGCAGAGGCTGTTGGCACGTTTACTATTAGGGAGAGGCCGGATATTGTTTCCGGCCTTTTGTATTAGCGTCTGATGTCTCTGTGAAGTTACGCTAAACGTATTCAGTGTAGCTGTGTTATCTCCGTCGGAGATGTGCTAATCATATTCGAGGAAGTCTTTTATTTTGCTATGTACTTGTCAGTTAGGCCGTGCAGTTCAGACACACAAAATGACATGGAAGGGGAGACCGAAATGGATCAACATGAAGATGATTTATATGAAGAAGCCGAGCTGGAGGGAATCTCCCAATTCCCGGATAACGAAGAACTTATCATTACACGAGTTGAACGAACGAAGAGCAGGGAAGCTCGTTACCGAATTACCTTTGGTTTATATTCAATTACGGTGCTTGAAGATGTAATGATTAAATATCGGATGACCCGGGGAAATACGTTTCTGAAAAAAGACTTGGAAGATATCATCGTAGCTGACGAGCGACAGCGGACGTATGTGCAGTCTTTGCGATATCTGGAGCATAAACCTCGGACACGCCACGAATTAAGTCAGAAGCTTCGTCAGAAAGAGTTTGCTGCACCGTTGATTGAAGAGGCCCTGGATCGGCTTGAGCGGGAGAATTTGGTCGATGACGAACTGTTTGCGAAGGAATGGACTCGTCAGCGTATGGAGGGCCAGCGGAAGGGAAAACTGTGGATAAGGCAAGAGCTGCGTCAGAAGGGCATTGCCAATGATCTGATTGCTGAAGCGCTGGAAGGTGTAAGTACAGATGCGGAATTTGAGACGGCTCTAACCGCCGGACGCAAAAAATGGAATCAGGTCAAAGGAGACATCCAGGAGAAGAAACGTAAAACGCTTCCCTTCTTGATGCGACGAGGTTTTTCCATGGATATGGTGCGTCGGGTCGTGAATTGTTTAATTGAAGAAGACGAGGTTAAAGACCCCGAAGAAGACGAAGCGTTGTTATGGGATTAGCAGACTGGACTCACTATACTGCATTCTCTTGACAATTTCTTTCGTCAAATACTAAAATGGACATGAGTCTGTAAGAAATGGACAACCCTTTTTCCTTCCAAAAAAGCGGTTTCTGTTTTTTAAGATTTATACCATTCATGATTATGGGTTCGCCAGAGACGGTGAATAGTACGTGGAGACATGTACACTTGAAATGAAAATCGGCGGGGGATCGCCGTGAGTATTCGTTATTCCCAAAAATATGTAAGGCTTGAAAACAACAAATTGACCCAAGGAGTGCCTTGGAGGAACCAACGAGGAGGTGAACAGTATGGACATCGTAATCACGATCGTTCTCGTTGTGGCCGCGCTCGTTATTGGGTTCGGAGTAGGGTATTTTATTCGCAAATCTCTTGCAGAGGCTAAAATCTCCAGTGCGGAACAAGCTGCCGTGCAAATCGTGGAGAACGCGAAGAAAGAGGCAGAGGCACTGAAGAAAGAAACGGTGCTGGAAGCGAAGGACGAAATCCATCGCATTCGCGCCGAAGCTGAAAAAGACACTCGTGAACGTCGGAACGAAATTCAACGACAAGAAAGACGATTGTTGCAAAAAGAAGAGTCGCTGGATAAAAAATTGGAATCACTCGAACGTAAAGAAGAGCAAGTGGCTAACAAAGAGAAACGAATTGATGAGACACAGCAGCAGATCGAGATGATCTACAAAAACCAGGTGACGGAGCTGGAGCGCATATCCAACCTCACTATGGAAGACGCACGCAGTATCATACTGTCCAACGTAGAACAGGAAGTTCGTCATGAGACGGCTCAAATGATCAAGGACATTGAACAGCAAGCGAAGGAAGAAGCGGACAAAAAGTCCCGCGAGATTATTACACTCGCCATCCAACGTTGTGCGGCTGATCACGTAGCGGAGACAACGGTATCCGTTGTTACTTTGCCAAATGAAGAAATGAAAGGCCGGATTATCGGTCGTGAAGGACGTAACATCCGTGCGCTTGAAACCCTTACAGGGATTGACCTCATTATCGATGATACGCCAGAAGCTGTTATTCTGTCGGGCTTTGACCCGATTCGCCGTGAAATCGCCCGTACTGCCCTCGAAAAACTAGTGGCTGATGGACGTATTCACCCGGCACGGATTGAAGAGATGGTGGAGAAATCCCGCAAAGAAGTGGATGAGCGTATCCGTGAATACGGTGAGCAAGCTACCTTTGAAGTGGGCGTGCATGGTCTGCATCCGGACTTGATTAAAATTCTGGGCCGGTTGAAGTTCCGTACAAGCTACGGTCAAAACGTCTTGAAACATTCGATGGAAGTCGCTTATCTGGCTGGATTGATGGCTGGCGAACTCGGAGAAGACGTAACCTTAGCAAGACGTGCAGGTCTATTGCATGACATCGGTAAAGCGCTGGATCACGAAGTGGAAGGATCACACGTCGAAATCGGCGTGGAACTAGCGAAGAAATACAAAGAACATCCGGTTGTAATCAACAGTATCGCGTCCCATCACGGGGATTGCGAAGCGACTTCGGTTATTGCCATGTTGGTTGGCGCAGCAGATGCGCTCTCCGCAGCAAGACCAGGCGCACGCCGCGAAACGCTGGAAACGTATATCAAACGACTGGAGAAGCTGGAAGAGATTTCGGAATCGTTCGAAGGTGTCGAGAAATCGTATGCCATCCAGGCCGGACGCGAAGTTCGCGTTATGGTACAGCCTGAGAAAATCGACGATGCTGAAGCCTTCCGCCTCGCGCGTGACATCACGAAGATGATCGAGAATGAACTCGATTATCCGGGTCACATCAAAGTCACCGTCATCCGGGAAACCCGTGCGGTTGAATACGCAAAATAGAGCATTACGGAAAAGTGGCCGCAGTAGTGGGCCACTTTTCCTTTTGATAGCTTGTTAAAAGGCATTTAATAAAAAAATGGTGAGCAAGAGATAGAGATCCTGCGAAGTTTCGGATGCTTTGAAGAAGGCTGCGCTTGGTAGGGATTAAGGAGGCAGTAACATGAAAGTTTTGTTTATTGGTGATATTGTGGGGAATGTGGGGCGTAAGGCATTGAAGGAAAACCTCCCCTACCTCAAAACGAAGTATAAGCCACATGTAGTCATAGTAAATGGTGAAAATGCAGCGGCAGGCCGGGGCATTACCGGCGCAATTGCGAATGAATTTTTTAACTGGGGTGTGCATGGTATCACCCTTGGTAACCATACCTGGGACAATAAGGACATATTTGATTTTATAGATGATGAGCCACGTATGATTCGTCCTGCGAACTTCCCGCCGGGAACACCAGGCAGAGGGTACACGGTAGTCAAAGGAGAGGGCAAGGAGCTGGCGATTGTCAACCTGCAAGGCCGGACATTCCTGCCTGCTCTGGATTGTCCATTCCGCGTTGCCGATGAAATTGTGGATGAACTGCGTCAAGACCATAAATGCATTTTGGTCGATATGCATGCTGAAGCAACGTCTGAGAAGATTGCTATGGGCTGGCATCTGGATGGACGTGCGTCGCTGGTCGTAGGTACACATACACATGTGCAGAGCAACGATGATCGTATTTTGCCAGGAGGAACAGCTTATTTAACCGATGCGGGTATGGTAGGGCCGCGTGACGGCATATTAGGCATGGAGCGTGAAGCGGTGCTTCGCAAGTTCTACACCCAGCTTCCGGTACGATTTGTTGTGGATGATGGCAAATGGCATTTCCACGGTGTATTTGTGGAGATTGATGAAGCCACAGGTGCTGCAACACGCATTGAAAAAATTCGTCTGATGGAGGACGAGTGGCGCATGGAATAGGGGTATTGTCCCAATTTGAAGGGAAACCCGTCTAAAAAGAAGGAATTTTTTTGCCTCCCGCGAATAACATCTAGTAAGTGGAAACAAACATTCAACATTCCCAGGGAGGTACTTACCATGGAAGTATTAAAAGTTTCAGCAAAGTCCAATCCCAATTCCGTAGCCGGCGCTCTTGCAGGTGTTCTTCGTGAACGTGGAAATGCTGAACTGCAGGCAATTGGAGCGGGAGCACTGAACCAAGCCATTAAAGCGGTAGCGATAGCCCGGGGATTTGTAGCACCAAGCGGAGTTGACTTGATTTGTATTCCAGCTTTTACAGACATTGTGATCGACGGCGAGGACCGAACGGCCATTAAGCTGATTGTGGAGCCCAGATAATACATGCGTTTATGCATTGAACCTGTTTACGAAGTAGACAGGTTTTTTTGCGTTTTATTCCATAACATAACCGTTTAGAAGGAGAGATTGTGATGCACAACTGGCGAGTAGCCGATTTTCATTGTGATGCTTTGAGTAAAATGCTGATGAACCCTAGCCATTCATTTGAAAATGCTTCACAGCTGGATGTGAATCTGGAACGCATGAGAGAAGGTAACATTGGTTTGCAGGCCTTTGCAATCTATTTGCCTGAAGTTCTTGGCAGAGGCAAGTTTGAACATGTAATGGGGCAGTTGGACATCTACCGCAAGCGAGTGGAGATAACCAAAGAACGAACTGACGGCACGCATACATTGTTATGGCGAGAACAGCTTACGCAGATCGGGCAGACGGACAGACCATGGGGACTGCTTACACTTGAGGGTGTCGATGGACTGGAGAGCAACCTCTTTTACCTGGAGTTGTGTTATCAAATGGGTGTACGGATCGTAGGGCTTACCTGGAACTATGCCAATTGGGCAGCTGATGGTGTATTGGAGAAACGTGGGGCGGGACTTACGGAGAAGGGCAGGGAGCTGGTTCAACTGTGTAACCAAATCGGAATGCTGCTGGATGTTTCACATCTGACTGAGAAAGGCTTCTGGGAGCTTGCTGACCTTAGTGAACGTCCTTTTATCGCTTCGCATTCCAACAGTTATGCCATATGCCCGCATGTGCGTAATCTGAAGGATGATCAGATACGGGCCATTATTGCCCGGGAAGGGCGTATTGGGCTGACGTTTGTACCGTGGTTTGTGAAGCAGGAAGGCGAAGTATGTATTGAAGATCTATTGCCTCATATTGAGCAGATATGTTCTTTGGGTGGGGAGCATCATTTGATGATGGGGTCTGATTTTGACGGAATTGCTACATATATCCATGACCTTGAACATACCGGGCAGTATCCAAAGCTGATGAATACGCTGCTCAAGCACTACGACGAATCACTAGTTCACGGTTGGATGTGGGGCAATGCGATGAGTTATTTAGGAGAAAACTTGCCAAGGGAGAATTTGAAGATGGAACATGGTAAATCATGATACCGTTGGTCCCCTGAAGAAAACGAGCTGGAAGGAGTAGCCGTCCATGTTCAGATGGATTTAACAAATGCAGGGGATTAATGATTGCAAAATAAGTGTATTTCATGAATTTTCAGCAGTTCGTTTTCATTTCACTTCAAAAAGGGGTATAATACCATAGGATTGTTAAGAGCCTGGCTACAGGCCATAGATAAACAAGGAGTGAAATTCACAATGAGCAAAACAGTACCTGTGGGCGTATCTGCCCGTCACATTCATGTATCTCAAGAGCACGTTGAAATTTTGTTTGGTAAAGGCTACGAATTGACTGAGTTTAAACCTCTGTCCCAACCAGGACAATATGCTGCTAACGAAACAGTAGCGGTTATTGGTTCGAAAGGACAGTTTGATAAAGTGCGTATCCTTGGACCTGTTCGTCCGGAAACACAACTGGAAATCTCGATGACAGACTCTTTCGCTATTGGTGTAAAGGCACCAGTTCGTGAATCCGGAAGCATCGAAGGTACTCCAGGTATTACGATTAAAGGACCTGCTGGCGAAGTTACAATCGATAAAGGTGTTATCGTTGCTGCTCGTCACATCCACTTCCATACTTCTGATGCTGCTAAATGGGGCATTGAGGACAAACAATTGCTGAAAGTTCGTCTGGGTGGAGATCGTGGTCTGGTACTGGAAAATGTACTGGCTCGTGTATCGGATTCCTTTGCACTGGACATGCATATTGATACGGATGAAGCTAATGCAGCTGGCGCTCGTAACGGCGATACTGCTGAAATCATCGACTAATCACATGGAACAATCTTCAGCCGTGATCTTGGCGGTTTGAATGAACGTATAAACCTGAGTATATCCACAGCGTCGCTACATTCGACCTGGGGATAGCTCAGGTTTTTGTGTATTTTCGGGCTGTTTAGCAGACCTGCGCAGATTTCGAGATAGGCGAAGGGGCAGCGGCTTTGGATGTGGAACTACAGCCCAATTCATGTTATAATTTGCTGTAATGCTCTTTTGATGTATAAAGCGTGCAAATCACGTGAAACAAGATGAAATAACGATTTTTTATTAATAGAGGCTGTAAGGAGTGACCGAAGGAAATGGCTAAAGACTCAAAAAAGGATTACTCCCAATATTTTGATTTCTCCGATGCCAAAGTAATTTCGCAAGATGAATTCAGCAAAAAGATAAGAATCCGGGGCCGGGAGATTAATATCAAATCCGAACCTAATCATCGTCAGGAGAAACAACGGGGCAAGGAAGACGTCCAGGTGCTTTACGAAACAGCCGTACCCGAGGAACTGAAAAACGTGGGGAAAGGCAAACACTATATCGTATATACGTATGGATGCCAGATGAACGAGCATGATTCGGAGACCATCAAAGGATTGCTTGAATCGATGGGCTATCAGGCTACCGAGGATCGCAAAGAGGCAGATGTCATTCTGTTAAACACATGTGCGATTCGGGAAAATGCGGAAGATAAAGTATTTGGTGAGCTGGGTCATCTGAAAACCCTGAAAACCGAACGTCCAGGTTTGTTACTGGGTGTGTGTGGTTGTATGTCGCAGGAAGAAGGCGTCGTGAACCGGATCATGCAGAAGCATGGTTTTGTGGATATGATTTTTGGTACACACAATGTGCATCGGCTGCCACATCTGATTCAGGAAGCACTGTTCAGTAAAGAAATGGTTGTTGAGGTATGGTCCAAGGAAGGCGACATCATTGAGAACCTGCCGAAAAAACGTGAGGGCATGCGTGGCTGGGTGAACATTATGTATGGTTGCGACAAGTTCTGTACATATTGCATCGTCCCGTTCACACGGGGGAAAGAGCGCAGTCGACGTCCAGAAGATGTTATTGCCGAAGTTCGTGAACTGGCAAGACAAGGCTTCAAGGAAATCACGCTGCTCGGCCAGAACGTCAATGCTTATGGCAAAGACTTCACGGATCTGAAGTACAGCTTCGGTGACCTGATGGATGATATCCGCAAAATCGATATTCCACGGGTTCGGTTTACAACCAGTCATCCACGTGACTTCGATGATCATCTGATTGAGGTGCTTGCGAAGGGCGGGAACCTGGTGGAACATATCCATCTGCCTGTGCAGTCTGGCAGCACGGAAGTGCTGAAACGTATGAGCCGCAAGTACAGTCGGGAACACTACCTGAAGCTTGCTGACAAAATTAAAACTGCAATTCCAGATGTCGTGTTAACCACTGATATTATTGTTGGTTTTCCGGGGGAGACGGAAGAGCAGTTCGAAGATACGCTGTCACTAGTCAAGGAAGTTGGCTACGATTTTGCCTATACATTCATCTACTCTCCACGTGAAGGTACACCTGCTGCAGTGATGGAGGATAACGTGCCGATGGACGTGAAGAAGGAACGTTTGAAACGCTTGAACGAGACGATCAACGCATACAGCCATAGCAGCAATGAGAAGCAGCGCGGCAAGGTTGTTGAAGTGCTGGTCGAAGGTGAGAGCAAACGGAATTCGAATGTTCTGGCAGGACGTACACGCAGCAACAAGCTGGTGCACTTTGAAGGACCTAAAGAATTGATCGGTACTTTTGTACATGTAGAAATCACCGATCCAATGACTTTCTATATTCGGGGCAACCTGCTCTCAGAGCCAGTAGCCGCCAATCAGTAATACACAAACCTAATAAGATGAATGTCTTTTTGCACTTGGCGGGTTACGGCCCAGCGTAGCGAAGGTGACGGAATCGATTCTGTAGAAGCGAAGCGTTCGCCTTTGTCTCCAAATTTTATCCACAGACTATTACAATCAGAAAAATTTGGAGACAACAGCGATCGAAAGAACGATCCGTAACCGCAGCGGTCACTCAAGCAGTTAACTAAGCTTAGTGCAACATCGAGTATTTCATCTTATATCATCTCATAGAATGGAGCGATTTCGAGTGGCGCAGGAAGAAGTGCAGTACAACCCTTATGGAATGCCTACCTACGATACGCGCAATCTGGTTATACGCGACGACATTATGGGAAAAGCCAAAGAATTGGCTGATATGCTTGGAACGAGCGAAGAAGTTAAACAGTTCCAACAGGCTGAGTCCAAAATTCGTGATCATGAACGCATCCAGCAATTGATTGCAACGATCAAGAAGAAACAAAAGGAAATCGTTGCTTTTGAAAGCTTCAAAAATGCAGACATGGTCAGCAAAATTGAACAGGAAATTGAGGATCTGCAGGCAGAGTTAGACGGCATTCCACTCGTTACAGAATTCCAGCAAAGTCAAAGCGATATCAATTATTTGCTTCAGCTTGTTATTTCTGTAATCCGGGATACCGTCTCTGAGAAAGTGAACGTGGAGGCAGGTACGGATTCACCTCCGACCAGCTGCGGGTAAGTGAACGGAAGGGTGCGGACGCAGTCCGCGCCTTTTTTGATCATCTCTGACTCCACGTGGTGGGGTTATTTTGTGTGGTGGCCTGATCAAGACAACTTCACTGGATAAGACCTGTTCCGTAAGAGCAGGCTTAATATAATAACGAAGCACTTTAGATCAACTACGAAAAGAACCAATGCTGGTAAAATCATCAACAACATACATCATGGGCTTTATACTTAAAGTGCACTAAAGGGGAAATCAATATGGGTATTTTGGACAAAATGGTTGCAGAAGGAAACGGAAGATTTTGGGGCTTTCTCGGTTGTCGGTTTATTAAAGGTGACGGAGAAGAAGTACAGATCGCGCTGACAGCGGGCGAACATCACACCAACTCCATGGGGATTATTCATGGTGGAGTGCTGACGTCCCTGATGGATCAGGCGATGGGCATGGTAGCTACAGCGGCAATGGCAGTAGACAGTTGTGTGACCACCAATCTGAATGTTCATTTCTTGGCACCTATGAAACAAGGGGAATTAATCGTGACATCAACGATCCTTCATCAAGCGGGGCGTAGTGTGACGGCACAATCTGAGGTCCGGGATGCATCTGGTACGTTGGGGTGCATGGCAACAGCTACATTCCGTATAGCGCGAGTAAAAGCGCAAAATACGGAATCCCAAGGTTGACAAAAGATATTATTATGTCATAATGAAAATATCAAAATGAGAATAGTCGGTGGTGCCCATGAGCGAAAACTACGAACAATTCAATGCTGAAAGCGATGAACAGGCAGCACGTGCCTATAGTTCCAAGAAATATCGTACACCCGATGGCGTTCCTGCGGATATCGTCATGTTTACCTTGACCAAGCGGGAACGCAAGACGGTAACCAAGACACTCCCCATCCGGGAGTTGAAGGTCATGCTGATCAAACGCAAAGGTTGGCCTTTTGCGGGAAGATGGGCGTTGCCCGGTGGATTTTGTCAGGAAAATGAATCCATCTATGGTGCTGCAAAGCGCGAGTTGATGGAAGAGACAGGTGTGGACGGCGGACATCTGGAGTATTTGAACGTATATAGTCAGCCTGGGCGTGACCCCAGAGGATGGATTATCTCACATGCGTTTTTTGCACTGGTAGAGGAATGGATGTTGGAACACCGTCAGGCGGCAGATGATGCTGAGGATGTTGGATTATTTACGATTCAGGAAGCTTTGGAAGAGCTCGAGCTTGCCTTTGATCACCGGACGATTATAGAAGATGCGTACCGGCGTATTCAACAGCAAATGCTGGAAACGACGATTGCACGACAGTTCCTGCCTCGTGATTTTACACTAAGCGAGTTATACCAAGTGATTCAGAGTGTTGTACCTGACTTTGAAGAACCGAATTTCATTCGGAAGATCACTTCAACGCGCAGCCGCAAAGGCATTGTGGAAGAGGTTCGGGATGAGGAGGGCAACCTGCTAAGCTCCAATCAATATTCACAGCGTCCGGCCCAGCTATACCGTTTTACGGAGCTTGTACCTCGTCTTTCCATCTATACTTAATTCGCAAGCGAATCATGATGGATTGAATCAGGATCAACCTATTCTCAAAAAGGGAGTGTGGACGATGAAAGCACTGATTGTAATCGATTTTACACGTGATTTTGTGACAGGTTCGTTGCCTGTAGGCCAGCCTGCTGTGGAGATTGAGGAGACGATTGCAGCAATTACGGAGGCTTATTGCAATAACAAGCATGAGGTTGTTATGGCCGTGGACTTGCATGAAGAGAATGATCCTTACCATCCGGAAACGGCCCTTTTTCCGCCCCATAACATTAGAGGTACGGAGGGAAGACAGCTATATGGTCGTCTAGCCCAGGTTATGGAAGAACGGGAATCTCAGATTCGTTGGATGGATAAAACAAGATACAGCGCATTCTGCGGTACAGATCTGGAGCTGCGCCTGCGTGAACGTGGAATAACAGACATTGCACTGATCGGTGTATGTACGGATATTTGCGTACTGCATACGGCAGTGGATGCTTATAATAAAGGTTTTCACATAACGGTATATGAAGACGCCGTCGCGAGCTTCAATCAAGCGGGACATGATTGGGCGCTTGGACATTTTCGTTCCAGTCTTGGGGCCCAGGTGGTCAAAGCGAGCGATACCGTTCTCGCAGGCTTGAACCTGTAAATGAACCTGTGATCATATCCATCATGTTCTGTTGGTTGAACAAGTGTTATGTTGCTGGGGAATATGGTGAATAGGAATAAACCGGAGACTTATGCAATGGTACGTAACCAGAATCATGAATCATGAGCAATGAGTCTCCACATGTTGACCCGTGTCTGTAGGCTAGACCTGCCGACACAAGCGGAAGTCAGAGAGGATGAGACAAATGCAGACGACTAGCCTGGCTTTACATACGGATAAATATCAAATCAATATGATGTACGCCCACTGGGTGAATGGAACTCACAAACGGAAAGCGGTGTTTGAAGCCTATTTCCGCAAGCTTCCTTTTGGCAACGGATATGCCGTATTTGCCGGATTGGAACGTATTGTGAATTATATCAGCCAGCTTCGGTTTACGATGGAGGACATCAAATATTTATCCAAACAAGAGGAAAATTACGATCCAGTCTTTCTGGAAGAGTTGCTCCAGTTTTCATTTCAGGGGACGATTCATTCCATGAAGGAAGGGGCGCTCGTTTTCCCTGATGAACCGCTCATTCGGGTAGAAGGCTCCATTATGGAGACACAACTGGTGGAGACGGCGATACTTAACTTCATGAATTATCAGACGTTAATTGCAACGAAGGCTTCCCGGATCAAACAGGTGGCAAGTCAGGACACATTGCTCGAATTCGGAACACGACGTGCACAGGAAGCGGATGCGGCCATTTGGGGGGCGCGTGCCTCGTATGTGGCAGGATTCCATGCAACGTCTAATATGCTGGCTGGAGAGCGCTTTGGAATTCCGACAGCAGGGACACATGCTCATTCCTGGGTGCAGAGTTTTATGAGTGAGCAGGAGGCGTTTGACGTCTATGCCAAAGTGCTGCCAGATCAAGTGACACTGCTGGTGGATACGTTTGATACATTGAACAGTGGTGTTCCTCATGCAATCAAGACTGCCAAGAAGCTGGAGAGCCAGGGCAAAAAGATGAACGCCATTCGTCTGGATAGCGGGGACCTTGCGTATCTATCCATTCAAGCTCGGCAAATGCTGGACGATGCCGGACTGGATTACGTCAAGATTGTAGCTTCCAACGATTTGGATGAAAATACAATTTTCAACCTTAAGGCGCAAGGAGCTCGCATCGATACATGGGGAGTGGGCACACAGCTAATTACCGCTTCCGACCAACCCTCTTTGGGTGGCGTGTACAAATTGGTGGAGCGTGAAGTGGATGGTGCCATGCTGCCTACGATCAAAATTTCGGCCAATCCCGAAAAAGTCTCCACACCAGGTAAAAAAGAAGTCTTCCGGATCATTGATCCGAAA
>NZ_LXQN01000007.1:2667676-3390495 GCF_001659845.1 Paenibacillus sp. AD87 | reverse complement strand
ATGGAACTCACAAACGGAAAGCGGTGTTTGAAGCCTATTTCCGCAAGCTTCCTTTTGGCAACGGATATGCCGTATTTGCCGGATTGGAACGTATTGTGAATTATATCAGCCAGCTTCGGTTTACGATGGAGGACATCAAATATTTATCCAAACAAGAGGAAAATTACGATCCAGTCTTTCTGGAAGAGTTGCTCCAGTTTTCATTTCAGGGGACGATTCATTCCATGAAGGAAGGGGCGCTCGTTTTCCCTGATGAACCGCTCATTCGGGTAGAAGGCTCCATTATGGAGACACAACTGGTGGAGACGGCGATACTTAACTTCATGAATTATCAGACGTTAATTGCAACGAAGGCTTCCCGGATCAAACAGGTGGCAAGTCAGGACACATTGCTCGAATTCGGAACACGACGTGCACAGGAAGCGGATGCGGCCATTTGGGGGGCGCGTGCCTCGTATGTGGCAGGATTCCATGCAACGTCTAATATGCTGGCTGGAGAGCGCTTTGGAATTCCGACAGCAGGGACACATGCTCATTCCTGGGTGCAGAGTTTTATGAGTGAGCAGGAGGCGTTTGACGTCTATGCCAAAGTGCTGCCAGATCAAGTGACACTGCTGGTGGATACGTTTGATACATTGAACAGTGGTGTTCCTCATGCAATCAAGACTGCCAAGAAGCTGGAGAGCCAGGGCAAAAAGATGAACGCCATTCGTCTGGATAGCGGGGACCTTGCGTATCTATCCATTCAAGCTCGGCAAATGCTGGACGATGCCGGACTGGATTACGTCAAGATTGTAGCTTCCAACGATTTGGATGAAAATACAATTTTCAACCTTAAGGCGCAAGGAGCTCGCATCGATACATGGGGAGTGGGCACACAGCTAATTACCGCTTCCGACCAACCCTCTTTGGGTGGCGTGTACAAATTGGTGGAGCGTGAAGTGGATGGTGCCATGCTGCCTACGATCAAAATTTCGGCCAATCCCGAAAAAGTCTCCACACCAGGTAAAAAAGAAGTCTTCCGGATCATTGATCCGAAACATGGCAAGGCGATTGCAGATTATATCTGCTATCCAGGAGAAGAGCAGCCGCTACAGGGCGGGCCGCTCAAGCTGTTCAACCCGCTACACCCTTATCTGAAAAAGACGGTAACCCGCTACGAAGCAGTGAACATGCTGGAACCGATCTTTGTGAATGGGCGAAAAGTGTATGAACTGCCTACCCTGGATGAGATTCGCAGTTATCACCGCGAGCAGATGGATCTCTTCTGGCCGGAATATCTGCGTAAACTCAATCCTGAGATTTACCGCGTAAATATCAGCCCTGCGGCCTGGAATATGAAGCAGAAGCTCATTGCTGAGCACGTGCAATCCACCGAAGAATAAATCAAATAAAGGGGCATAACCGGAAGAAAGTAGGCCGGGTTATGCCTTTTTGGTTTCCTCTTTCCTGATAATTGTCCCGTATGACGAATGGATGGTGTGTGAAACATCATGGACAGACAGTCCATGAACTGCGATATACTATACCTTCAACGGACGCAGGTTTACAGGGAAATGAAGCAATTATTTCTCGGGAAAGCGCAGGAGACGTCAAATGCTGCATCTTTCCGAGCTTGCCTTTCGACAGGATCCGTTTCTGTGGCTGTTTCAACTGTGTATCAGCCGGGGATGAATGAAAGAGGAGGTGCAACCATGAGATGGATTTTGGCACTGATCTGGGTGGCCTTTATTGCGTATGCCTGGACTTGGGTACCTGGGCAGCCTCTTGGGAGTGACCCTGTGTTTAAAGAGCTGGTCACACTGCAAAGCAAAGAACCCTGGCTACTAACCGTATTTTCGTGGCTTGGGATTTATCCGGCTATTTTCGCTTGCCTGCTGTTAAGGAGGTCAGGGAAAGCGAGAGGATCTCGTGTACCGGCGTGGCCTTTTGTGTTGCTGTCTTTTGGTTTGGGAGCCTTTGCGCTGCTGCCTTATTTTGCGTGGTCCTCGCAAACACACAGAGGTTCGGGGTCCGAACGCCTCTCCTTTGGTAGTCAGCGTGAATCGGGTATTGGACGTGTGGCAGCTCATAAGCTGACCCATGTGGTTCTGCTGCTGCTTACATTGGGCACAGGCTTCTATGCAGTGACTCAAGACAATCCTGATGTATACATGGAAGCGTTCAGGGAGTCTTCCTTTGTACATATTATGACAATTGATTTCGTCATCCTAACTTTGCTTTCCGTGATCGCATTGTTCAGGGATGCTTCTGACAATCGTCGTTCTCGCGGGTGGGCCGTTGCAGGGGTGATCCCATTGATAGGCCCGCTCATTTATTTGATGACCAGCCGGAGAGATTGAGTTCGACGGATGTCGCCCTTATACTTGTTTAAATTGAATGCGAACAATTCATGATATGAATAGAAAAATAAGTAAATTTATAACTGAGGAGAGGATAACGAATGATGAATACTTTTCCTGCCTATGTCGTGCGTAAAGAAGAACAGGGTGGCGTGAAGGCTGCTATGGAGCAGCTGACGAAAGAGGACTTGCCTAATGGTGACGTAACCCTACAGGTTCAATACTCAAGCGTCAATTTTAAAGATGGTCTCGCCACAACTGAAAAGGGCGGTGTGGTTCGCGAATATCCGATCGTACCGGGGATCGATCTTGCAGGGATTGTAGAGGAATCCGTGAGCGGTCGGTTTGCACCGGGGGATCGGGTGATCAGCACAGGCTTCGAACCGGGCGTTTCTCATTTTGGAGGGTACAGTCAATATGCGCGTCTGCGCAGCGAATGGCTTGTTCCTCTGCCGCATGGACTCAGTGAGAAGGAAGCGATGGCAATTGGAACGGCAGGGTTCACTGCGGCACTTTCGGTAGATGCTTTGTTGCGGGCTGGAGTGACTCCGGAGATGGGCAATATTCTGGTGACCGGAGCAACCGGAGGAGTAGGGAGTATGGCAGTAGCTATTCTGGCGAAGCTGGGATTTGAAGTGACAGCAAGTACAGGCAAAAAAGATCAACAGGAGCAGCTGCTTCGAAATCTGGGTGCCTCACACGTCATTTCACGCGAAGAAGCGGATGCGCCAGCCAAGGGAGCAATGGGCAAACAGCTCTGGGCAGGTGTAATTGATCCGGCAGCAGGTCCGGCACTGGCCGAACGTCTGAAACAGATTCAATACGGAGGCGCTGTCGCCGTATCAGGCTTAACCGGAGGCGCTGCATTCGAGTCCACCGTATTTCCGTTTATTTTGCGGGGGATTCAATTGATTGGGATTGATTCAGTCTATTGCCCGATGGAACGGCGGGAACGGATATGGAAGCTGCTTGGCGGAGAATGGAAGCCGGATCGGGCGCTGGAGCTAGGGATTCAGGAAATCTCATGGGTACAACTGCCTCAGACACTCGAAACGATCCTCAAGGGCGGTGCTGTAGGTCGTACGGTAGTTAATACGATGTCCGATACGCCTGCCGAATAAGATTCTTTTCTCCTAGACATGCTAACTCTACCTGAGAGCGTCACCGTGCATGTGGCGGGAAAGGAAGGATGAGTATGCGTGTTAACGGAAAAGGATTGCATTATAGATCTGGGCGTGTAAAGTCTGGGCTGGTTAGTATGGTCGTGGTGCTATGTACAATATCGGTAGTAGCGTGTTCAGCATCGAATGTGGAGCAGGAACGGAAAATATATACCCGACAAGCGACGGATGAAGGAAATGTTCGGGCAAAGAGTCAAGGTCACGGGTTAAATGGTCCATTAATTCAGGAGCTGGATGAAGCTTTTGCTGCAAAAGGCATAAAGTTGATGAATAATATGTCCGCTGATGATGGTGAGGACGGAATCTCTTATATGTACCTGCTGAATGGAAGTGGCAGACATATTGTAAAGGTCCACATTTTCAGTGATGCCCCTACAAGAGTAGCCCGGATGAACGAAATGTACGGTAATGATGGCGATGAGGCTGTGATGGAAAATGTACTTGGCAAAACAACGATTCGCAGCAAAGACTATGTGTCACTGGTCTATACGGCTTCGGGTGGAGAAAAGGACGATTATGAAGAAAACGTTATGCAGGTATTCCAGCATGTGCTTGAGCAACTGAAGTAATCGACTCCACTAAAATAAATCTGAAAAACCCGTCTGATTATTCAGACGGGTTTATATATTTCACACATGACATGCCTCAGTTCAGGCAAAATGAGTTTTTCCATTGCCAGTTTGACAGCTCCCTTGGAGCCCGGCATGGAGAATACGGCCGTACGCCCAATCGTACCGGCTACCGCCCGGCTAAGAATGGCAGCAGAACCGATATCCTCGGTATAGCTGAGGAAGCGGAAGATTTCTCCAAAGCCAGGCAGCTCCTTGTCGAGTAGTGAAGACACTGCCTCGTATGTTGTATCTCGGGGTGCAATTCCGGTTCCGCCGCTGAGCAGCACGGCTTCGATATCGTCACGAACGGCTGCATCCTGCAGGATGCTTCGAATGGTTTCAGTTTCATCCGGTGTAATGATATATTCGACGATCTGGTAGCCTGAATCGGTTAGCAGCTTATGCATAAGTTGTCCGCTTGTATCAGTGTCCTTGGTACGGGTATCTGAAACGGTTACAATCATACAGGATACCGTGTCAGGGGCTTCCTGACGATGTTGTTCCACTGAATTGGTCATAATACATCCTCCTCCAATCAACATGTTCTCATAGCATAGACCATTCAGTAGAATGAGGCAATGGACTTGCAAATAGAAGGCCAGGATTGCGCAAAGATTGCAGGATAGTGTACACTCGCTAGGATAGAGATAGACCAGTACCATTGGATAAATTGAGAGGTGAACAACGATGAGTGAATTAAAAACAAATGAATCATCCATACCAGTATATATACTGTCAGGCTTCTTGGGCAGTGGCAAAACGACACTGCTTGTTCAACTGATTGAACATTGGCAGCAACAAGGTCTCCGGCCCGCCGTTGTCATGAATGAACTGGGTGAAGTGAATCTGGATGGTCAGATTGTTGATGCTTCCGTGCCCATGACGGAAATGTTGGGAGGATGCATTTGCTGTACCGTGCGCGGTGACTTGGGGCTGCAACTTGCTGATCTTGTGCAGGAGGAATCGCCTGATGTCATTATCATCGAAGCAACAGGAGCAGCCAACCCGATGGAGATTCTGGATGCAGTAACGGAAACATCCCTCTATATGCGACTGGAACTGAGAAGCCTGATTACTGTAGTAGATGCCGCGCATCTGTCAGGGCTGTACCAGGAGCAGAAGGGACAAACCTTCAAGCTGATGCAGGAGCAGATTCGCTGTGCGTCTGTACTTCTCCTGAATAAAACGGACCGGGTGAATCAGCAGCAGTTGGCAGATCTACGGGACCTGTTGGCACGCTGGAACGGTTTTGCTCCGGTACTGCCTACGGTGAAGTGTGAAGTTGATATGGATGTGCTACTTCGTAGTGGAGACAATGTGCATGCCTATCAATCTGTTGAGAAAACAAGTAAACACGCGGATAAGGAACAGCACGTACATTCCGAGGCTTGCGCAGAGCATGGATGCAGCCACGATCATGGACATGAACATCATGAGCATGTGGATCATGATCACAACCATAGACATAATCATGCCCATCCCCATGCTTCGCATGAACATGTCATGGTATATACACACTATTTCACCCAGCCGGTGAACAGTGAGGCTTTTGAGCGCTTGATAGCTGAGTTACCACGCGACGTGTACCGGGCAAAAGGGATTTTATCTTTTAGCGATACGTCCAGCCGGTTCTGGTTCCAATATGCTTACCGGGAATCGGATTATATGAAGATTACGCCTCAGGGGGATGTGCCTAACGTCGCTGTGTTTATAGGTGAACATTTCGATCAGTCGGTCATTCGCAACCAATTGCTGGAATTAGAGGCGGCAAATCAGGTTTAATGATTCAAGGTTCCTCCAGACGGGGTATTAAGAAACATAGCAAACTTAGTCTGGGAGGTAACTTTAAATGACACAACAACAATATCAACAATGTATCGATGCTTGCCTGGAGTGTATGAATGCTTGCAATGTATGTTACATATCGAGTCTGAAAGAATATGATCTGGCGATGCTGCGTGATTGCATTCGTTTGGATCGGGAATGTGCAGAGATCTGCAATTTTGCTGCTCAATCCATGACACGTGGAAGTGATTTCATCGCTGAAATTTGCGAACTATGTGTGAAAGCATGTGAAGCTTGTGCTGCTGAGTGTGGCAAACATCAACATGATCATTGCCAGGCTTGCGCAGAAGCTTGCCGCAAATGTGCAGAGGCTTGCCGCATGATGGCCGCAGTAGCGTAAATATAACTCGATTGAATTTAATTTGATTGAAAATAAAAAGCCCGGGCAATCTGCAAAGATGCCAGGCTAATCCCCTCACAGAAGACAACGTAATAAGACATCCGATAAGATGTACTTCAACGTTGTCTGCTGGAGGGGATTTTTTATGGATACAGCATAGTAACGTTCTTCTCCACCAGATGGGGTGAACCTCTATCGCCAGCAGGCTCTCCATTGGGGAATGCATGTAACAGGTTGCCAAAGCAGAGCTTGATCTGTATAATGATGGCAATGAATTGAAACGATGAATATCCGTGATCGGGAGAGTAGCCAGAATCCATGCATAACAGCGAGCCGGGGCAGGTGGAAGCCGGTATGACATGACCTGAGTGAAGCGCACCCGTGAGATGGTTGTCCGAAGGCATGTTTACATCCTTGAGAGCGTGCAGAGCATGGACTAGAGGGCAATCCGGCAGGCGACCGTTAATCGCAACGAGCGGAGCACGCTGTGAATGTACTAAGATGTACATTTGCTGCAGGCTCACCTAGAGTGGTACCGCGGGAACTGTGAAGATCAGCTCTCGTCTCTGATATAGAGACGAGGGCTTTTTTTGTTTTCTATAGCATGGCTAAATACGATAATGACTAGGAGTGTTCGACATGTTGATGAATCAGGCAGCAGCACAACTTGCTCCGTTAACGGGATTGAAGCAAGACGAGGTGTTGAGATTACTGGAGGTTCCACCACAGGCGGAGATGGGAGATGCGGCTTTTCCTTGCTTTATTCTGGCCAAGTCGTTGAAAAAAGCACCCGCGGTTATCGCCGCTGATATCGCAGCCGAATTACAGACCGTTGGGCTGGATGCTTCGCCAGCAGGACCCTATGTAAACATCCGTTTCAATCGGGAAGATCTGGCGCCGAAGCTGCTGCAAGAACTGGGACATAAAACATTTGGCAAGCTGCAGCTGGGGGCAGGTGCACGCGTCGTGATCGACATGTCGTCGCCTAACATTGCCAAGCCGTTCGGAATCGGTCATCTGCGCTCCACCGTGATTGGGGCAGCATTGTATCGGTTATATAACGAGGCAGGCTATACTTCAGTGAGTGTGAATCATCTGGGGGATTGGGGAACGCAATTCGGCAAACAGATTGCAGCCTACAAACGTTGGGGTAATGATGAAGCGCTACAGGCTGCGCCAATTCGTACCTCATTGGAGCTGTATGTGCGTTTTCACGATGAGGCGGAGAATGATCCATCTCTGGAAATCGAGGCACGAGATTGGTTCCGCAAGCTGGAGCAAAGAGATGAAGAGGCGCAGCGGTTATGGACCTTTTTTGTAGAAGTGAGCATGAAAGAATTCAATCGGATGTATGAGCGTCTGAATGTACAGTTTGACCATACGCTGGGTGAGAGCTTTTATAACGACAAGATGGATGCAATAGTTGAAGAACTGAAAGCAAAAGGATTGCTCGAAGAGAGCGAAGGCGCATTGGTGGTACGTTTGGAGGAGGAGAATATGCCACCTTGCCTGATTATCAAAACCGATGGAACAACCATCTATCCAACACGGGATTTGGCAACAGCCGTTTATCGTCATGATGTGATGAAGGCAGATAAAATGCTGTATGTAGTCGGGGGAGAGCAGAAGCTTCATTTCCGTCAGGTCTTTGCGGTATTATCCCGGATGGGGTATGCATGGTCTGAGATTTGTGAACATATTCCGTTTGGCTTGATGCGTTTCGAAGGACGGAAGATGTCTACCCGCCGGGGAAAAGTCGTCTTTTTGCAGGAGGTATTGGATGAGGCGGTTGCTCGGGCATTACAGATTATTCAGGAGAAAAATCCGAATCTGCCGAACTCGCAGGAGGTTGCGGAAGCGGTTGGTGTAGGTGCGATTGTATTCGGAGATCTGCGCAATAACCGGTTGAACGACGTCGATTTCTCGCTCGAAGATGCGGTGAGCTTTGAAGGCGAGACAGGACCTTATGTGCAATACACACATGCCCGGATTAACAGTGTGCTTGCGAAGGCAGCAGAGGCGGGGCGTGTGGAAAATGAAAATCAATTAGAGCATGTTTCTAGCAGTGTTAGTAACAATGCTGCGGCCAACACTCAGAATAAGCCGATCATGGTCGGTGACACTTCATGGGCATTGCTGAAACTGCTGGCGGATTATCCGCAGTATCTGGAAAAAGCAATTCATCGCAACGAGCCTTCGGTCATTGCCAAGTATGCGATAGATGTTGCCCAAGCGTTCAACCGCTTTTACCATGCGGAACGAATTGCGGATGCGCCGGCTGACGTCAAACCCTTCCGGGTGGCGTTAACAGAGCGTACGGCGGAGCGTCTTGCCTACAGCCTATATTTACTGGGCGTTCAGGCCCCTGAACGGATGTGATTCTATGGGATGGAAGACAAGTAGATTATTCGATAAAGCAGGCAAAGCAGCAGCAGACTTAAACGGACGAATCATATCGCTACAACAGGTGAGCAAACGACTTGGGGATGTGCAGGTATTGAATGATATCAATCTGGAAGTAGGTCAGGGGAAGTGCATCGTCCTGGTGGGCAGGAATGGCTCAGGCAAAAGCACGTTGCTGCGTGTGCTGGCGGGTATGTTACTGCCTGACTCAGGCTCAATGCACAAGCCTATGCATGGACGGATTATGTATGCACTGGATGGACTGCCACGCCTGCCCTTCACCCCAAGAGAGTATCTGTGGGAAATGGGACGTATTCGAGGCATGCGCCCTGAAATATTGCGACAACGGATAGGCGAATTGAGTGAGCTGTTATTCGTGGGCACGGCGCTGGATCAGAACCTGCCTCAGTTATCCAAAGGTACTTTGCAGAAGGTGAATTTGATTCAGGCTTTGCTGCCTGGACCTGATGGGTTATTGCTGCTTGATGAACCATTGTCCGGTCTGGACGTTCCGGCACAGGAAGCAATTGTAGCTTTGCTCAGACAGTGGAAAAAGGAAGGAAGCCAGATCGTTACAGCTTGCCATGAGCCATTGCTGATTGAACGTCTCGCAGATCAGGTCATCGTGTTACAGAAGGGAACGGTGCTGCGTCGCTGGAGTCAGGAAGATTTGCAGCAAGCTGGTGAGCCCGCTGTGAGTATCCAAAGTGTGATGGAAGGGCTGGAACAATCCGTTATCAAATCGCTGCTTGTTGATCAACCGGGAATCATTGCATGCCATTGCGGCATGGTTCGTCAGGATTATGGTCGAGAAGTATGGGATTGGAAGGTGTCACGCAGTTCGGCAGATCGGATTATTGGAATGATTCTGGCAGCTGGCGGTTCCATCGTGTCTGTACAGCCGGAAGAGAGCCGATTAAATATGGAAGGATTGATGGAGGGGCGGCACCCGGGTGAGGCTATAAGCAGGGAAGTTGCTGAGAACCTTTCCTCCATATCTACGGCAGGAGGCGACCTCCAATGATCTACTTGACTCGTTATTTGTTAAAACATTACATACGTTCACAGAAATATGTTGCGCCGGTGATCTTTTATGTCATTACGATGCTGCTTATCTATTCCTACAAACCTAATCCGGTTGCGGACAGTTACAGCGTTACGGCCATGCTGCTCTTTTTTGGCGCGGCTTGGCTGGGTTTAACGGTAATGAATACGGAACCTGCCGTGCAGTATCAATTGCTTGTTCTGCATGCAGGTAGCAAACGCAAGGTTGTCTTCGCACAATTAATTTGTGCGTTGATCATGCAGTTTGGTCTGACTGCAATTACCGTGTTATATCCGGTTGTTACGGGCATGTTTGGAAGGGTACCGAGTACTGGGGAGTGGATCATGGCTTGGGCCGGACATTTGGCGTTGTCGCTCCTGGGTCTGGGGCTCAGTGTGTTCTTCCAAAAATCATACATTCCCATGCTGAGTCGCAGCATGCCGCCTTTCATTGTGGTGATGTTATTATCGTTTGTCCAAGGTTCATTAAGCGGACATTTGCCTGAATCCATGCAGTGGGTTGTCAAGATTCTGCCTCCGGCCTTTTATCTGGTTCGTGAATTGATGTTATTTGAAGAATCGGATTTGGGGGCTGTGGTTTTGACGACAGTGTGGGCTGTACTCTATGCCATAGTTCTACTTATCATTCATGTATGGTTATCGGGTAGAAGGGATATACGGAGTTAGAGGCTATTATTCTGCTTAACTTGAATGTTGGTCCATGTTTCGTTACCATAGAGGGACGTTAGAATGGAATGTATTGTACGGAGATAAAGGGGGCTCGCTTATGCAAAAGACAGACATGCAGCATGGTGACATGCTGGACAGCGAACACTCCAGAGAATTGTTTGCATACTACGGATTGGCTGTATATTATGGACAGGCGCTTGAACAGCAACTGGTCAATCTGATTTTATTAATGAAAATGTCCCAGGGCAAAGTTGTTTCCGAAGAAGATCTGGAAGATCTGTACGAACGGAAGATGAGCAGTTCACTCGGGCAACTCATTCATGAGGTGCGTCATCATTTTACTTTTTCGGAGGAAGAGACTCGTCAGTTGAATGAACTATGGAAGCAGCGTAATAGCATTGTACATCACTATTTTAAGGAACGAATTCATGAGACATTCAGTCCTGAAGGACGATCACGTATGATCAAGGAGCTGGAAGATTTCAAAGACCGTGCACAGGAACTGGAGATTAGTCTTCAGCAGTACACAGGTGCCTGGATTGCAGAGCTGGGGCTGGATGCTGAATCCGCGGCAGCGCTGCAGACACTCGAACGTATGCATGCAGAGAGCATGCACGCCCGGGCACTGGAAGAGGATGAATCATTGTGATGGAAGGCAAGTCCCGGATACGTAAACTAAAAAGCAGACACTGGCTTGTAATCTCCATTGCATCGCTAGTACTGATAGGAGTCATATGGACAATAACTACAGCATCGCTCATCTGGGCCTACACCGATGAGGAATCATCCAGACAGAGTGATGCAGCCATTATCCTTGGTGCAGCCGTAGAAGGGGACAACCCATCACCCGTATTTCGCGAACGTATTGAGCATGCCATTTTATTATATCGCCAGGGGACGATCAGCCATCTGCTCTTTACTGGTGGTTCTGGCAGTGCAGGAGAGCGTGCCGAAGCCGAAGTAGGACGAGATTATGCTGTTGCACATGGTGTAGATCTGGCAGATATTCAAATGGAGACGGAGTCGAGAATTACGGAGGAGAATCTGGTCAACTCGCTTAGCGTTGGAGAACAGGCGGGGTTTCGCACTTACACCATTGTAAGTGACCCGCTGCATATGAAACGGGCGATGAAGCTCGCTAGCGGACTCGGCATGGATGCCGTCCCGTCCCCAACACGAACGACGGCTTACCAGACCTGGCGCAGCCAATTTCCTTTTCTGGCAAGAGAAACAATATTATATATGGGATATATGGTCAAAGGATGGATAGACAATCCGCAGCAGCACGGAAAGTGACTGGTCTGCGCGATTGTCTTTTTTTTGCGTATGTTGACCCGACGTTTCTATGTTCCGGGATAATTAATCGCTGCACTAACCAGTGCAGCCACCCCAAAACCGATGAACCACCAAGGCCAGCGCCGATGATTGTTTTTACGTATACCGATGAACAAACTGATGATCCCCGCAAGTAATACCACGGTAGCCAAGCTGCTGCCAACAATCCAGCCGATGCTCATATGTTTACCTCCTCTATATGGAATGTTAAGAAGAGCTCCCTATGGTGAGCTTCCCACCTCTGACCTCTGCTTGAAATGGATAAGTACCGTTACGATACGTATGTTGATTATGATTGGATTGAAGCGGGAGATCACTGCTGAATCGGCCCCCAGCCTGCTTGAAGTCTAACTTGAATCCATCGTTATCTGCTGGGATTCGCACTTCAACGTTACAACCTGTGGAGCGACTATCCAGAGATTGAAGCATCGTTGAGGAGTGAATGGTGAGTTGGCTGCCTGTCACTTTGGATTGAATATGGGTGAACTGACCGGATAATTGAACAGGTGAAGAAGTGGATTGCAGTTGCATATGTTCTGCATGGAGGTCTGTTGCTGTCACCCGACTGCCCACTGATCGTAGACGGATATGCTGGGCATGGCCAGTTAAGATGAGCTTGCCGGATGTACAGTCACAATCCCATTGTTCCGAAGAAACGTTATCTACAAGAAAGTGGGAACCAACTCCGTTGATCGATAGCCTTTTCAAGACCGCAGGCGGCAGTACAATGTGGAGCGATGTGCGGTGGAAGTTTATGCCCAGCGGAAAAGCTTGTTTTCGTCCATCGATCAGATGTAATAAACCATGGCTGACATTAGCTTCAAAACATCGAGTTCTTGGAAAACGAGCGGAGCCCCATTGAGTAACACGAATAACCGCTTCTGTACCTTGGCTGATATGCACTTCACCTTGCATCCATTCCAGAGAAAGGGCAAGAAGGGGTTCTTCGGACAACCATTCTTTGCAAATCATGTGTCTATTAGGTTTCAAAATGGTTATCCCTCATTTCTGTCATCCTCTTCATCCAGAATAGGATAAGCGCCCATCGCAGCATGTTGGTCTAGAATACGTTCAATTAGTGATTCACTCACAATATCGGCACCAAGCATCTCCATCAACCGCTGTAAAAAATAAAGACGTTGCTTTGTTTCGCTTGAATTGCGGCCGAACAGTGTTGGATTAATCCATATATTGACCAGCATCATGAATACTTCTGCACAAGCTTCCGGATCTTCGGTATGAATAGATCCATCTGTAATGCCTTCACGCAAAATCGCTGCAATCACAGGGGCATCAATGCGCACAGCCTGTTGAATCCCTCGTACAATGAACACTGGATTTTTGATCTGGGTTCGAAGTACATGATCCAGAGAATGGGCCTGTTGATCAGAGACGACATACTCCAAAATCTGAACTAACTTCTCTCGTGCTGGTGTAGTCGTTGTATTTGTAACTAATTGATCCAGCATCTGAGCGGAATAGTTGAACTGTTGTTCCATGACCGCGTCCAGTATTTCCTCTTTGGATCTAAAGTGATGATACACAGCTCCCTTGGACATGCCTAGGGCAACAATGATGTCCTGGATACTCGTCTTTTCAAATCCTTTATCTGTGAACAACTGTGCAGCGACGTTCAGAATCTGCTGTACCGTCTGCTCAGGGTGCTTGTTTCTGGCCATAATAACCTCCTTATATTTTAGATACCGACCGTTGGTATGTATAATACAGAGAGATGTTTCCATTGTCAATAAGAGGAAATCAGAAGGAGTGAATACACGAAGGAAGTTTATATCGATCAAATCTTGAGTTTATTGAGAAAAGGTAAGATCAAGAAAAGATAAATAAGAGCTGAGAAAAGTAAAGTGGGACCAGAGTAAAGTAGATTGACAACCTTGTTTCGGATTTTGCGTCATGGACAAAATAAAACCGATCTGCCGCAGACCAAGAGGTCCACGGGCATATCGGTTGGTTGTTGAATTAAACTTGAATTCCGTTTTACTTACACGCCGCCTCCAGCAAAGGAAGAAGTGGTTCGAATGGCCTCGCCCAGTGGATTGTTTCCATTCGTATCTGGTGCTGCTTGAGCACCTTGCTGTAGCTGATACATCTGATAATAGCGACCTTTAAGTTCCATCAATTCATCATGAGCACCTTGTTCAACGATCCGTCCGCGATGCAGAACCAGAATCTGGTCTGCTGAACGAATGGTGGACAGACGGTGGGCGATGATGAAAGTGGTCCGTCCTTTTTTGAGGACTTCGAGCGCATTTTGAATTAATGCTTCCGTTTCCGTATCAATGTTCGCCGTAGCTTCATCGAGAATCAGGATGGCTGGATCGAATGCCAGTGCACGAGCAAAGGAGATCAATTGCCGTTGTCCGGCAGATAATGTGCTTCCTTTTTCGATAACCGGCTCGTCGAATCCTTTCGGTAGATGGGCGAGAATTCGCTCAGCACCTACATCGCGCAGCGCCTGTTCAATCTGTGCACGAGTAATCTGCTCATCCCCGAGACTGACATTGGAAGCAACGGTACCCGTGAACAGGTATGGATCTTGCAGTACAATGCCCATGTGTTCGCGAATCCACTGTTTAGGAAGATCCTTGACGTTCTGACCGTCGATCGTGATTTTGCCTTTCTGTGGATCATAGAACCGGAACAGCAGGTTGATGATCGAGCTTTTACCGGAACCGGTATGGCCCACTAGGGCGACCGTTTGACCTTGTGATGCTTTGAACGAGATGTTATTCAGCACATAATCTTTTTTATAAGCAAAGGATACATCGTCAAACACGACATTTCCTTTGTATCTCGGCATCGAGCCATCGGTTACCGGTTCACCTTTCTCATCCATCAGTTCAAATACACGTCCGGCCGATACCATAGAGGAGTCCAGGTTCGCGAGTTGGTTCACCATACCTGTAATTGGCTGGAACAAACGTCCGAGAACGTCAACGAATGCATACAGCACACCCAGTGAGATGATACTCGTACCGTCCAGCACACTAGAACCGAAGTACCACAGAACAACTGCAAAAGCGATATTCCGCAGGACGTTAACCAGGTTGTGTGAGGTGAAAGCGTTCAGGTTGAGCATTTTATTCTGGTGTTTCATATAATCATCATTCAGATCCTCGAATTCCTGCTTGGTCTGTCTCTGATGACGGAATACCCGGATAATGGACATCCCTTGAATGGACTCGTTAATAATCGCATTAATCTCGCTCAGACGTGAACGAATAATCGTATTGTAACGAGTAGCGATTTTACGATAAAGCACAATCCACAGAACCAGCATCGGCACAACGAACAGCGAGATCAATCCGAGGCGGAAATCCAGCAGGAAGAGCGCAATGTACACTCCAGTAATCGTAATGATGCCTGAGAAAAAGTTCGATAGAACCGCAACGAATAGATCCTTGACGGCTTCGGTATCGTTGGTAACCCGAGAGACCACTTTACCTGCGGGCAGGTTATCGAAAAAGTGTACTGGCAATCGCTGGATATGTGCATACACATCGTTACGAAGTCTTTGGATGACTTTGTTGGCAGATGATTGCAGCCAGTATGTTTTACCAAACTCCATAATGACAGAGATAACAAGGAAGATCATGTAATACACAATCAGTTGATAGATGCTTGGCATTTCCGGTTTGTAAAAGGCAAAGAGTTCACCAGCGGATAAAGGCACCGCCGCATATTGACCCGTCACTTCACCTGCGCGTGTAACTGTCAGTGTTCCGTCCGCGTAGGTTCGATCTCCATCGGGGGCACTTACGGATTCATTCACAAAATAAAAACTTCTACCGGCTTGCAGTACGCGTACCTCGGTACCTTTCGTTTCATCCGGTTCAAACCGGCCTTCACGTTTGTAGTTCTTTCCATTGTAGACCGCCGCTTCGCTTGAAGCTGTAGTCTCATAGAAAGGTTGCTCAATAGCGAGCAAATGATTGTCGATCATGGACTTGGCGATGAAAGGGCCGGCAAGTTCAGCCGCAACTCCAATCGTAAGCATAATTAAAGCGGCAATAAACGTACCTTTGGCTTTTAGGGCGTATTGAAGCAGCCGTTTGCCTGTATTAGACTTCAAAGCGTTGACCTCCTACGTGGACAAATTAGACTCCACCTGCTGCCGTTCATACTGTTCACGGTACCAGCCGTTCATAGCAAGCAGTTCCTGATGGGTTCCTTCTTCCGTTATTTTCCCTTGCTCCAGTACGATGATTCGGTCAGCGTGTTCAATAGCGGACAGGCGGTGAGTCGAGATCAGCGTTGTTTTGCTCGAGCGTTTGTTGCGTATATTTTCAATAATTTTGGCTTCAGTTCGTGCATCGACGGCAGATAGAGCATCGTCCAAAATCAAAATGTCTGGATCGGCGATAAAAGCACGCGCCAGCGATACACGCTGTTTCTGTCCACCGGACAGCGCAATTCCTTTTTCACCAACGAGTGTGTCCAGACCATCGGATAAAGTGCCCAGATCTCCGTCAAAGGCTGCGGTGCGAATCGCTTCCATAATTACATTATCATCAGCACCCGGCTTGCCGAATTGAATGTTCTGACGGACTGATTTGGAGAACAGCACCTGTTCCTGTGGAACGTATCCAATCCAGCTGTGTAGGTCATCTTTGGCGATATCCTGAATCGGATGACCGGAGATGCTTAACTTACCCGATCCAGCCGGGTATTCATGAAGCAATTGTTTGAGCAGGGTGGACTTGCCGCTACCTGTACGTCCCACGATACCCAGTGTCTGCCCGCGACGAAGTGAAAAGCTGACATGACTGAGATTATCGATGGTAGAACTAGGATAACGGAAGGTAACATCCTTCATAGCGATCTCTTCCGGATTAGTAATATGAGCAGGTTGCTCAACATCTTTCACGGCAGGTTCTACAGATAGTGTCTCGTTAACACGATCGAGTGAGGCACTACCACGCTGCATCAGGTTAATCAATTCGCCAATCGCAAACATTGGCCAGATCATCATCCCCAGGTACATATTGAACGATACGAGATCCCCTAGGGTAATTTCATTGTGAAAAACAAGATAAATGCCGTAGGCAAGTGCAATCACATAACTGAGTCCGACACATAACCGGATGGTAGGTTCGAACAGTGCATCCATCTTGGCAACGGCCAGATTTTTGCGGTACACATCTTCGGTGACATCGGCGAACCTTTTCTCATCCAGACGTTCCTGAACATAGGCACGCACGACTCGAATGCCGGCAATAGATTCAAGCACCTGATCGTTCATATCCCCGAATGCATCCTGTGCCAATGTGTATCGTTGATGGACGGCTTTACCATAGATCATCATGGCGATGGCGATAAAAGGCAGAGGTAGGATTGCGGCAAGGGTCAGTTTCCAGCTAACCAGAAAACCCATGGCGAATAATACGGTTGCCAGAAAAGCAGTGGAGTCGGTTAACGTCAGCATGCCGAAGCCTGCTGTGGTGGCAATGGAACGAAGATCATTTGTGGCACGCGCCATCAGATCGCCAGTTCTGTTTTTCTCAAAAAAGGGCGGGGTCATCCGCAGCAAATGGTCCATAAAGCGTGACCGCAGCAAACGTTCAACTAGATTGGCACCGCCAAATAGTTTGTGCATCCATATGTACGTTGTCAGATAGATAATGATGACCGATCCTAGAATAAGTAAAATGTAGCGTGTGAGTGAGGCGCCGGTGACGGAACCGCGTACAATCTCGTCGATGGCATTACCCAGAAGACGAGGTGGCAGCAGTTCAATGATGCCCACCATAATAAGCAAGGTGACACCAATGAGGTATCGTTTGCGTTCCAGCCGGAAAAACCAGGCCAGATTTTTAAGTACAGAGAACAAGTGGTATCCCTTCCTTTCAAGTTCGTGAAATGCATGTTCCGTTCATGTTTAGCCATTTGAGCCCACAAAAAAAGACATACCGCACGCAGGCGGTATGTCTTGGGTATCATTCATACGGCAGCATGGCTCCGAGAGCAGAGCCACCACCGTAGATAAAGTTCGATTGTGAGAGTACAAAACAGCAAACCTGATTAGAGGCTTCTGTGATGCGGTCTTATGAACGGAATAACGATTTCATGGGTGCTCCGGTATTTAGTTGTATGCTGAATTGATGTAGATCGTCATTGTTAAACACCGTAACCACCCTTTCTTTTTTGGTAATAAATTGCATGTAGATCTCGTATGTTTGCATCTTAACACCGACTTTTACAATCTGTCAAACGTTTTTCCAAAACAGAAGATGCAAAGCAATGTGATGGAATTATGACAAGTGAATGAATTTTTTTTGCGTATTTGGGGTGGTTGAGGTTTGTAATCAGGCCATTGTAGCGATATGATGGAACATATATATAGAGAAGGAGCTGACACCAAATGAGTACCATACATGTATCTGACCGCGCTGCTCGCTGGTATAAGGAAGAACTGAATTTGAACGAAGGAGACAGCATTCGCTTCTTCGCCCGTTATAGCTCCGGCGGAGGTCTTCATCCAGGCTTCTCCCTCGGAATCGCCGTGGAGGAACCGAGACATCCTGCTGATCAAACGAAGGTATCGGGTATCCAATTTTTTATGGAGGATCATGATTACTGGTATCTGAAGGGTCATCAACTACATGTAGATGTCGTTGAAGAAGGACAGGATATCGAATATCGCTACACCGAGATTTAACGTAATATCTCTGCGTATATAGAATGGCTCATCACCGGTCGCACCGATTTTCGAACAGGAGGAGATACGACATGAATCCGCCAGCCCGAGATTTGGCCCAGTATATCGCGAATCGCTCTCATATTGTTGTTAAGGCGGCGGTTCGGGCCGAGAATGAACAAGGTGAATTATTGCTGATCCAGCATGCTGAACACGGACATTGGCGTATTCCTGCGGGACAGATGCGCCCGGGAGAAGCCATTGAGGACACCGCGCACAGGGAACTGTGGGAAGAGACGGGGTGGACCACCAATCATATGACACTTGAAGGTTTGCATTCCGGTCCGAATCTGAGACATTTGCATGCCAGTGGAGATGAAGAATATTTTGTCATTGCCATGTTCAGGGCACAAATTGTTCAGGATTCGCTCGTAGAATCCCGAGTAAATAGCGAAGCAGGGCTGAAGTTTTTTGATCTCAAATCATTGCCCAGGCTGAATGATCTTAGCCGCTTACTGCTCAGGTTTTCGGAAATAGAATAAACACAACAAAGAAGACGCCTTTCCTGCCGGGAAGGCGTCTTCTTTGTTGTGGCAATCAGTAATCTATGGCCTAATATCCATGATTACGATGATCATTCTTGTGAAACAGCAGGCCACGGTCCTAACTAGACTTGATCAAGCGGTTCTTCATCATCCATCGCAAAATCAAAGTCGTCAATATCGAAGACCTGCACAGGAGATGCCGATTCAATAATACGTGCGATCAATTCGACCTGATCGGTAAGTATGGGGGTATCCAGGCGCTGTGAAGTGAGAAGCAGTTCGGTCTCAATAGGATCAAAATATTCACCATATTGTGCGGTATCAACCGCATTAATGATGGCGATGGAGACCTGATCACCAAACAGAATGGACGGACTCTTAGCCCAGGGAACAGCCAGGGCGCGCTCTATTTTTTTCTTATTCAACGGTTCTTCAAAATAAGAAATCATTTCGTTAATCTTGGATTTCACATGCTGGTCATCCGCCGGATTATCCATCAAAGGGTCAGGGCTGGTCTGAAATTCATATAACTCAAGGATGGTGGTGTAAGGAACAATATATTCAACAGGCGCCGGCGGCGCGAGTAATTGACCGTAAATAGCCACCATCACGGCTTCTGTTACAAACTGACGTGACATGGTTCCTGAATCCTCCTGCGGCCATTAATAGTTGCGAGGTGAATCAATTTTCTTTTTGTATGAAGGATCATCAAATTGATTTCTCTGCTATGGACTTGAGTGCTTGAATTGCATGAATAGAAGTATATCATACAACGATGGGAAAAACAGCCAGTCAGCAGAAGGATGTCAAGTCCCAACTTTGATCATGATTTTCCGAGCAGTAAGGATAAAATTCCTGCTGCAATCAGGGGACCGACCGGTACACCCTTGAACAAGGCAACCCCAAGCACCGTACCAATAAGCAGCCCGGCAACGACGGTAGGCTGTGTACTCATTAGCGTAGCTCCTCGTCCGCCCAGATGAGCAACAAGTAATCCTACACCGATGGCGAGCAGCGACTTCCAGTGCAGAAAAGACTCTCCAATCGTCTGCAAACTGATCTTGCCGCTGGCGAGAGGTGCCATAACACCAATGGTCAGGATGATGATACCGATCGTAAGTCCATACTTTTCCAGCCACGGATAAGCCTGATTAAGGTTCAGCACCCGCAGCAACAACAGAAATACCATGGCTACGGTTACGGGTGTATTACTGCTGATAATACCTAGCGCGGCAAACACGAGCAACAGCAGTGAGGTCATATCCATTGATTTCATTCCCCTTCGGTCTGCCCGTGATGACGACCTACAATGTGTTCTGCAATATATCTTCCATGCCAGCGCCCGGATTCAATAAACACTTCATTGGCATTGCGGCCTGAAGCGATTACTCCACCAACGTATATACCTGGTACACTGCTCTCCATTGTCTGTGGGTCATATACGGGTTTATCCATATCCTCGGACATCTCCACACCTACGGAAGAAAGCAGTTTGCGGTCAGGACGGAATCCGGTTAAGGCCAGCACAAAGTCATTGTCGAGTTCACTTGTGGATCCGTCAGAATGGAGCAAACGAATGGAATCGTCCAAAATTTCATTTACTCGTGAGCCAAGGTGCAGTGAGATTTTTCCTTTTTGCACCATGCTTTCGAACAATGGACGAACCCAGGGTTTAATATGTTCCGATACACCGCTCCCACGATAAACCATGTCAATATGTGCACCGACACGAACCAGTTCCATGGCAGCATCGACAGCTGAATTACTGCCTCCAATAATGGCGACACGTGTGCGTGTGTAAGGATGAGCTTCACGGAAATAATGAGTGACTTTATCTTTGTCTTCTCCGGGAATGCCAAGATAGTTAGGGTGGTCAAAATAACCTGTAGCAACAACGACATTTCGTCCTTCATGAACGATTGCCTGCCCACGCCGATTGACCGTATGTACCTCGAACGTGCCATCGTCTTTGCGTTTGATTTCTTGGGCTTCCTCATAGTTATGAACACGCAGGCCGAAATGTTCGGCTACCTTGCGATAATAGGCGAGTGCCTCGTAACGAAATGGTTTGTCGTTCGGTGTGCTGAACGGAACATTCCCGATCTCAAGCAATTCCGCTGTACTGAAAAACTGCATATGGGTTGGATACAGATAAATAGATTGGACGATATTGTACTTCTCAACAATTACAGCGGATAGTCCCAGCCGCTCGCATTCAATGGCAGCAGATAGACCGCATGGGCCTCCGCCGATAATAATGACATCTTCCATGTTCTTAATCCTCCTTATTTCAAGCACTATAATCCTACCGTAAATATGGGTTTAATGCCAGTTCAAGAAGGATACGGACGTAAAGAATTGATCTTGATCCTGGGGAATTGACTTAGAAGAGGAAAAAGACTAGTATCAAATTAGATGATCATCTAAACGAAAGCGAGTTGAACGAAATGCAACTGGAGAAGATTGTGGCTTACCATAAAGCCCTGGCTGATCCGACCCGACTTCGGATGCTGCTGCTGTTATCCCAGGGAGAACTGCATGGCCAAGCGCTTGCCGAGAAGCTTAACTTGTCTCAGCCAACCGTTACACATCATGCATCCAAGCTAAGAGAAGCGGCGCTAATCAAGGAACGAAGAGAGAAAAATACGGTGTTTTTCTCACTCAATCCCTATTTTATCCGGGAGCACGCGCAGGCTTCAGTTGATTTTATTTTTAGACAAGAGGAGGTTGCTGATATGAGTGATGTGAATGAGACACTGAAGGCATCCGTGATGCGGAATTTCTTCTCAAAGGATGGACGATTGCGTCAGATCCCGGCTCAATATAAGAAAAAGCTGATTGTACTGGGTCATTTGGTAGAGCAGCTTGAATTCGGACGGAAATATACGGAGAAAGAGATCAATGCATTCATTCAAAACTATCATGAGGATTTTGCCACTATTCGCCGGGAGTTTATTATGCACCAGTTCATGTACCGGGAAGATGGGATCTATGAACTGAATCCGAAGGAAATGTGGACACGGTGGGATCAAGTAAATTAAGTGAAAAATAATTAGACTTGACAAAAGCGGTTGAAGCTGTGTAACATGATGGATAATTCTACAAGGGAGGCGATGTTAAATGACAAATCTAATGGCAGTATACGTTAATTTGAATATGAACAGCGTCTCCGGAACGGATCAATGCATGTAATTTTACGGCAGTTGGGCAGTATTGTTCGCAATATTGTCCATATGTACGTAACACAGAATAACATGCACAGATGAAGCCACGGGTGACGTACCCGTGGCTTTTTGTATGCCGAAAATGGGTTGTTTCTGGATAACGAGTATCGGATTGTCCTAATGATGCGTCTGATATGAATGCCAAAAAAACAATCATCCATTCGGCTAACTTCTTATTGCCGCGGGTGTAGTGCTGCTCGTGGCTTATTTGGTTTTGATGCCGGAACGGAGCGTTCACTGTTGATTGTTGTCAATGTCAATGAAGGATAACACACCATTTATCGGGAGGAATTTTTATTTTGAATAACACGATGGAGAAATACGGCTGGTCTGCAAAGTGGCAGGAGTTGTGGCAGCAGACGGGTATGGAAGAACAATTAAGAAAACCAGCAAGAATTATTGCGGATCATGGGCAATTGCTTCGCCTGATTACGGCTGAGGGAGAATGCTGGGGACGGGTATCCGGTCGGATGCGTCATGATCATGAGGAGACTGGCTTTGTACCAGCCGTTGGGGATTGGGTCGCTGTTACAGGGCAAGCTGGAGAAGAAGCCATCATTCACAGCATTGTGCCACGTCAGAGCAGGGTATCCAGACAAGCCGCTGGTCCAGTGACCAAAGAGCAATTGATTGCGGCGAATGTGGATACATTGCTGATTGTTGCCGCTCTTAATCATGATTTTAATCTGAGACGGCTCGAAAGATACATTATGATGGCCTGGAATGGTGGAGTCAGACCTGTCATCATTCTAAGCAAAAGTGATCTGAGTGAGAATGTGGAAGAACAAATTTCGCTGGTAGAAGGCATTGCTCCGGGTATTGAAGTGTTGGCAATATCGGCTGTTCAGGACCAGGGCAAATCTTTACTTGAAAAATTTCTGTCTCCAGGCACAACGGTTGCCTTGACGGGTTCTTCCGGTAGTGGCAAGTCTACTCTGGTCAACTGGATGATGGGCGAGAGTGTACAGCTCACGCAGGCCGTTCGTGAGGACGATAGCCGTGGACGACATACGACCACTCATCGGGAAATATTTGTACTGCCGCAGGGAGCGGTATTGATTGACACGCCGGGAATGCGTGAACTCAATCTGTGGGATGAAGGTCAGGATGGTTTGTCACATGCCTTTGGTGAAATTGAGCAGCTTGCAACGGAATGCAGGTTTCAGGATTGCACGCATACCCGGGAAGCCGGTTGCGCCGTGAAGGAGGCTATTCAGGAAGGTTCATTGGATGAAAAAAGGCTGGGCAACTACTTGAAAATGCAAAAGGAACTGAAGTTTCAGCAGCGCAAGGAAGAGGCCGCATCTAAACGACGGACTGCTTCAAGCAAACCCGTCAGTTCCCGCAAACCGAAACATGTCCGCAGTACAAAAGACTGGGAAGAGGCCTGAGGCCTGGTGGGCATCCCTCTGTATCCTGCATAGGATAGGTAAGGAGGGATGTCATCATGCCAGATTACAGCATCATCGTAGACCTGTCGGATCACATGTTATATCTTTTGGATGGCCCGCAGGTGGTTAAGGGTTATCCTGTCGCTATAGGAAAGATACTCACGCAGACGCCTAATGGCGTGTTTACGATTATTAACAAACAAGAGAACCCAGGAGGACCATTTGGCGTTCTTTGGATGGGGTTGTCGGCGCCGCATTATGGGATTCATGGAACCAATGATCCTTCATCCATTGGTAAGTCCGTTTCTCATGGATGCATACGCATGTATAACTCGGATGTGTTGGATCTGTCTTCCAAAGTGTCAGTGGGCACACAAGTAACGATCCGGCCCTAGGGCCGGATTTATCTAAAGAAGGGATTCTAAAGTCACGGCGTGGCCGAGAGAAAGGGAGTAATAACATGCGAATCAGACCAGCGCGTGAAGGGGATGCGGAAGCCGTAGCCCATGTACATACAGAGAGTTGGAAGACGACATATCGAGGGATCGTGCCGGATGATTTTTTGGACAATCTGACTACGGAATCAAGGTTGTCCCAATGGGAACGAAATATCCGTTCTGGCGAAAAGGATCAGATTCTGGTAGTAGCTGAACAGGAAGATGGGAAAATTGTCGGATTCGCCTGCGGTGGAAAGGAACGTGAAGGCAAATTGCCTTACGATGCTGAGTTGTATGCTATTTATTTACTGAAAGAAGTGCAACAAACGGGTATAGGTCAGCAACTGGCGAGACACGTCGTGCGTTATCTCCATTCCCTGGACATGAGGAACTTGTTGATCTGGGCACTGGAGCAAAATTCAGCCTGTCGTTTCTATGAAAAAATGGGCGGAATCCCTGTCCAAACACAGTATATCCGGATTGGCGGACAAGATCTGTTAGAGGTTGCTTATGGTTGGGAGGACTTGACTCTTTTTGGAGAAAAGACGGTTCCCGGTAGTTGAATAAATGCAAATTTGGCTGAATGTGTTGGGCATTGAGGAGCATTTTCCCTTCAGAGGATGAAAGGATTCAGCTGTTCTTCACGTTTGCGCAATCCTTAACAAGGTTAATGAACTAATACACCGCTTTGAGGTGAGACATTCAATCTTGTTTGGGAGGCGTTATTCAGATGACTTTAATGGAGACAGAACATACAACATGGACGAAACAATTTATTAATGGCGAATGGGTAGAAGGCTCCGGCGAGAAAATAGTGGAAAATAAAAATCCGTACACGGGAGAGGTCATCGCAACCTGGCGATCCTCGAACAAGGAAGATATAGATCAGGCATATGAGGCGGCCCGAAAGAGCTCGGTGGAATGGAAGAAATCCCTGCCGGCGGTAAAAGAGGGTGTGCTCCGCAAAGTTTCGGCTTTAATGGTAGAGCGCAAAGAGGAAATTATAAAATTGCTGATTACGGAATCCGGGAGCACACGCATCAAGGCCGAGGCGGAGTTTGCCTCTGCGAAACGGATTGTGGATGAAGCTGCTTCGTTCCCTTACCGGGTGAAGGGGGAGATCCTACCTTCAAACACACCAGGGAAAGAGAATCGTGTTGTGCGGGAGCCCAAGGGAGTTATCGGCGTTATCGGTCCTTGGAATTTTCCTTTGCACCTGTGTCTGCGTTCCGTAGCTCCGGCTATTGCTTTGGGTAATGGAGTCGTTATTAAGCCTGCGTCCGATACGCCGATTACAGCTGGTTGGCTTATTGCTGATCTATTTGAGCAGGCTGGATTGCCTGAAGGTGTACTGAATGTGGTTGCTGGTAGCGGGAGTGAGATTGGGGATTATTTTGTAGCACATCCGGTACCCAAAGTCATTTCCTTTACAGGCTCTACAGAGGTGGGGCAGGGCATCGGCAAGCTGGCGGGTGAGCATCTGAAAGAAACTGCGCTTGAACTTGGCGGCAACAATGCGATGGTTGTTCTGGAAGATGCGGATATCGAACGTGCTGCAGAGTCTGCGGTGTTCGGTAAATTCCTGCATCAGGGGCAGATCTGTATGGCACTTAATCGTATTATTGTGCATGCTGATATTTACGATAAGTTTGTGGAGTCCTTTGTTAACAAAACGAAAAAAATTCAGGCTGGTGATCCTGCTGATGCCCAAACGCTGGTAGGTCCGCTCATTCGTGAGAAGGAAGTGGAGCGCCTGCTGGACTTGATTAAGGGAGCCGAGGCAGAAGGTGCAAGATTGCTGCTGGGTGGCACTAGCAAAGGCAATGTGCTGGAGCCCACCGTGCTTGCGGATGTGAAACCAGAGCAGCATATTGTGCAACAGGAACTGTTTGGACCTGTAGCAGTATTAATGAAAGCGCAGGATGAGCAGGAGGCCGTGCGTTTGGCGAATGATACGTCTTATGGATTGAGCGGTTCCGTATTCACCGGAAATCTGGAAAGAGGGTATCAAGTTGCCCAGCAGATTGAATCGGGCATGGTGCATGTAAATGATCAATCCGTAAACGATGAGGCTCATGTGATGTTTGGTGGTGAGAAATCATCGGGTATTGGTCGTTTCGGTGGCGATTGGGCTATTGAAAAGTTCACGCGGACACGCTGGATCAGCATTCAGCATCAATATCGGGATTATCCGGGAGTGCAATAGTTCGACAGTGAACATGGATTAGAAAACACTTTATTTTATAATCAGATAGGGTTCGAGAAAGAGTGACAAAGATTGCGCAGAGTCCGCCTCAAGCTTGATGGGGCGGCCTTTTGCATGTTTTTACACATTTGAAAAATAGGTTAGGAAATGGTGTGAAAAAGCTGTTTGGTATACCTGTAATCTGGTTATTTATGGATACACGGGCAGAACAGATCCGTAAATCCAATAGGTAAAGGGGCCTGAACTTCATGTCCATTGACCGTTTCATTCTGAGAAAGCTGAATACTTGTCAGGAAGAAAATACACGTGATAATCTGGTTCGGTTGTTTGTCATTCGAATCCAAAAGGCCGAAATGGAAGAAGAACACGAAAATGCTTATGTCGTCAGCCGATTGCATTAGAAATAGATAAAAGAGATTCTGTACACAAAAAAAGGAAGCTTGTCCTTAGCGGCAAGCTTCCTTTTCCTTATGTTCGCGAATGAATGAATTCGCAGTTTCCATGTTGAATTAAACAACTGACTCATCTTAATAAAGCGATAAGGCGAGGGAGTCATTTTCGCTACGGCTGTGAAGAATGGCTTCACCACCGACAATCTCAATACTAATCAATGATTGCAGACATTTCTGTAAAGCACGTTTACCATTGCTAATCTTGTTTTCAAGTGCACTGCTAAGCAATCGTAGTGTCTTTTGTACAGGTTGTTTGTTTTCTTGATTGAAATATACAGGGATTGATTTGTTTTGAAAAGTTATTAGTGTTCTCACTAGAAATCACCTCACGAGAGTTATTTCTTACTGGTTATATTAAATTCCAATGCTTAAAATTACCTTAAAATCAGCTTATGAAAACATAAAGGTGTGCAATGTTTGAAAAGTGTTCACAATTCAATTGTGGGCGAAGCATTAAAAAATCCCGAAAAATCAATTTACAGATTCCATTTATATGGAAGAAAGACATGTAGTTTCACATCCTTGCAATAATTAACGTGACTACTGCCTCGAAAGTTCTGAGTCGAATGGACGATATTTTAATATATACGTGGGTCATATGTAACAAAATTACAGGTTGCACATTGCAAACAGGGTGTTTATGTAAGAAAATAGGGATGGAATAGCGTTTCATCTGCATTTTTTTGATTTAATTTGACACTAGGACAATTTACATATGAGACCATGGGAGGGATTATTTTGATTCTTACCGTGTATTCCGGCCGTGAGGAAGGCGAGTGGTTCGACATCGAGGTCCCGGATGAATGTACTATTGAACATCTGAAGACATTGCTGGGAGTGCGCATCTTCGGGCAGGCACCGGGAGAGGGCATTCAGTACATCCTTGAAGCCAAATTTCCGGAAGGATTGTGGTTCTCGCCACAGAACGCACAACAGTTAATGGAAACAGGGCTGCGTCAAGGAAGCTGTGTGCGAATCCAGCGGGCGTTCTCTACCACTTCTGAAGAAGCACCTGTGTATGGAAGACGTTCATTGTTTCAACAGGACAGCAACGAATGAACAATCTAGACGTATATATTGATTACGGCAATGAAATATAAGGAGGTCTTCTCTTCGTGAATGTGTTATATCAGCGTTCTCCAAGAATGACACCGGTTCTCAAGGAAGAAAGGCTGGAAATTCTGAGGCCTCCGGCAGAACCAAACAAACCTACGTTTTCAATGATTTCTATTATTGTACCGATCATGATGACGATGGTCAGCATCGGTTTCTACGTATATATCAATATGAGCGGCAAAATGAACAATCCCAATTATATGATGTTTCAGATGATGACGGTTATGATGATGCTTACGTCATACACGATTCCGTTTTTTGTGTATCTGAGCAACAAGAAGACCTATCGCAAAAAGCTGGAAGAGCGTACTACTATGTATCGAGCACAACTGGAGAAGCATCGTGAAGAGCTGAAGGAAGCTCAAGCGGAGCAAGTGAAGAGTCTGTACGAAATTCATGGTGATCCGAATGTATGTCTTCAGTTGGTGAAGAATCGCAACAGTTCGTTATGGGAACGTTCTCCTGAAGATGATGACTTCCTGCAGGTACGAATTGGCACAGGCGAGATTCCGTTTCGGATCAAACTTCAGGTTCCTCGTGTGGACGGATACGAAAAGGATGAGTTAATTGAAGCGGCTCATGAATTGGCAGCTGAATTCGAGACGGTGCCCGAAGCATCGATTACACTGCCTTTATTTCAATCGAAAGTGATGGGTCTGGTCGGCAATCGTGAGGAAGTTCTTTCTTCACTTCGAGTGATTATCTCACAACTGACCGTTCGTCATTCACCGGATGAATTGAAGATTGCTGCCTTTTATGAAGAAAAGGAATCGAAGGAATGGGATTGGCTACGCTGGCTGCCCCACATTTGGGATGAAGATCAAGGACAACGCTATATGGCCGACAGGCACAGCGGTGCGCATCAATTGGCGGACAGCTTGTTTTCCGTGTTGAACCGTAGGCGCAATAATAAGGAAGATCGCTACAAGAAAACCGTGCAAACTCCATGTTATGTGGTGGTTCTCTCGGATACTCAATTAATAGAAGAAGAGCCGCTGCTTCCTCTGCTGCTGGAATCAGCTCAGGAGATCGATGTATGTACCATCATATTGGCAAACCGTAAGGAATCGCTACCCATGCATTGTCAGTTAATTATGGAGGCTTCCAAAGGCAAAGGGCTTTATATCAAAAAAACCGAGGATGCCGACGTGATCAGGCAAGCGTACACACCAGATGTGATCTCCAGAGAGTCCGCAGAGGCCCTCTCGCGTTATATGTCACCGATCCGTCTGAAACGATCATCCGCTTCGGATATACCACAGGTGCTTCCGTTGTTCGACATGTTAAGTACATCACGAGTAGAGGATCTGGACGTGGTCGCACGCTGGAGCCAAACACGATACCCGGACACACTTCCAGTACCTATGGGCGTGCGAGCTGGGGGTAAGAAAATTGCGATTAACTTACATGATAAAATCGAACGTCAGGGTCATGGCCCGCATGGTCTGATCGCAGGGACAACGGGTTCAGGCAAAAGTGAAGTTATCCAGTCGATTGTGGCCTCTTTGGCTGCCGAGTTCCATCCGCATGATCTGGCTTTTATGTTAATTGACTATAAGGGCGGCGGGATGTCGAACACATTTGTGGGCTTGCCTCACGTCGTCGGCACGATCACCAATCTGGATGGGAATTTGATTGAACGAGCCAATATCTCACTGCGGGCCGAACTGGTCAGAAGGCAAAAAATATTAAATGATGCAGGAAATCTCCAGCACATTGATGAGTACTACAAAATTCTGCGTTCCAGACATGAACAGCCTCTGCCGCACTTAGTTATCATCATTGACGAGTTTGCGCAATTGAAGCGGGATCAGCCGGAGTTCATGGATGAATTAATCAGCATAGCAGCCATCGGCCGGACACTAGGTGTACATCTTATACTGGCAACTCAGAAGCCTGCAGGTGTGGTCGATGATAAAATCTGGAGCAATTCGCGTTTCCGTATCTGTCTTCGCGTTCAAAGCGAAGGAGATAGTCGGGATATGATCAAAATTCCGAATGCGGCCTGGATCACCAAGCCGGGTCGTGGATACTTCCAGGTAGGCAGTGATGAAGTGTTTGAGGAAATGCAATTCGCCTGGAGCGGTGCGCCATATAATCAGCAGGAAGATACAACGACGGTACTGCCTGTTATGGAAGTTCGTTTGAATGGGAAACGTGAGCCACTATTGACTGGAGAGCGCAGAGCTGTGCTCAAAGGGGAGGATGTGCCCAAGCAGCTTCAGGTATTCATTGATTATGTGGCGGAAGCGGCAGCAGAGGCGGGGATCACCCGATTACCGGGACCCTGGTTGCCACCCTTGCCTGAGACACTGGAATGGGAAAGTCTCAACGACTGGCAGGAAGAAGAGAATCGTGAGGCATTGCTTGACGGGGGTGCCAGTGGCCTGAAACCTGTAGTTGGTCTGCTGGATGATCTGCCTAATCAACGACAGCAGCCGCTCGCACTTCCGGTGGATCAGGGACATCTGGTTGTATACGGTATGCCTGGTCTGGGGAAAACGACGTTTGTGCAAACCTTGCTGATGTCACTGGCCCGTTCTAAGCGGACTGAACCTTGGCATGGCTATATTATTGATATGGGCCGGATGATGAAGGATTTTGCTAGTTTGCCTCAGATCGGTGGGGTAATGATGTCTGAAGAGGAAGATCGGATCAAGCGGTTATTCCGGTACATCCTGAAACTGTCGGCACAACGCAAGGACATGATCTCGGAAGCCGGGGTTAAGACAATATCAGCCTACCGTCGCACAGCCCATGCAGCTGTGCCGCAAATTGTAGTTGTTATTGATGGTTATCTTTCTTTCCGAAATGCGTATCCCGAGGAGAATGAACTTCTGGAAACGATCCTTCGTGAAGGCGGCAGTCTGGGAATCACATTTATCCTCACGGCCAACCGTGTTACGGATGTATTTGAGAAATTCAGAAGCAATATTCCCAATGCGGTTTCGTTTGAATTATCTGATCCAAGCGACTATTATTACGCAGTGGGTCGGCCGTCCAAGGCACCTAGCCAGCTTCCACCTGGAAGAGGACTGGTCAAAGGACAGGTTCCTCCATTGATGTTCCAGGCGGCTTTGCCGTCATCCGGAGCAGATGAAGGCAAACGTTCTTCCGCTCTGCGCCGCACGATTGCAGAGATCAGAGAAAGCTGGGACGGAGAAGAAGCGCCGCAGATTGCGCCGCTCCCGGAAGAGGTTAAGCTTAAAGATGTGCTTATCCGTACAGGAACCTTCGGACAAGTTGGAGACGTATCATCCTTAAAAGTACCCGTAGGTTTGCTGACTGATGATCTGGAACCCTTCCAGCTAAATTTGCGTGAAGGGCCACATTTCATGGTTACGAGTCCGATGGAAGGTGGCAAAACGACATTTTTGCTGACCTGGATGTTATCCCTTGCCTATCATGCGTCTCCTGAAGACGTGCAAATATACACGGTAGATGTGCGGTATGGTTCCGGAGGACTGGGGGAAATCAGCAGTTTACCCCATGTCCGTGGACATGTATCCCGTGAAGAACAGCTTGCACCTGTGATCCAACAGTTGTACGATGAAGTTCTAAAAAGAGGCGAGTTAACCGGTGGACCGGAGATCGTTCTCGTTATCGACGATGCGGATACGTTATCCAAGCAATTAAATGATTTTAATGTGAAGGATCAATTGGGAGCGATCGTTCGTCAAGGCAGGGATCGAGGCATACATGTGATTCTGTCAGGAGTTCCGGCAGACTTCCCAACCTTTGGTTCTGACTGGGTGAACGATGTGAAGGCTTCCCAGAGCGGATTGTTGTTCGGGACTTTAGACCCTAATGATCTCTCGTTCTTCCGTATACCTTATTCGGAATCCGGAGGGAGTTCAACTGGGCTGAAGGTACTGCCTCCGGGTCAAGGTTATTATGTTAAACGTAAATATTCCAGGGTTAAAGGTGCAATTCCATGTGATGGCACCTGGAAAATGACCGATTGGATTTCTGAAATTCGTGACCGATGGCATGTTGTAGTTTGAGGGGAGGTGGCTCATAATGTTGACGGTTCATGATTCCAAGCAAAAGGTAGTCACTTTGCAAATAAAAGAGCTTTTTTTCCTGGCCGGTATTCTCGGTTCAGACCGATTGCTTGGCGTGGAAGATCCGTTCCGCGGATATATGGCGGAAGACATTGCTTTGGAGTGGGAGCGTGTAAAAACATCCCTGCTCGACAAAGGATATCTGATTCAGGATCAGGACAGCAATGAGCTGATCATGACACCGACCGTTTTCTCCAGGGTAGCCATTGCGGGACTGTCCGACAGGGCTTGCTGGATTCGCTACACGCACAGCGGCAAGTCGTATGAAAGTTATGTGCACTGCACGGATGAACGTGTCGTTGAAGTATCCCGTGTTGCAGACGAACCGGATTCGTTCCGGCTGAGTGATTTGGGGAATGTTCGTGAAGCGATTGATTTTCTGATTCAAAGAATGAATTGGAGTGGTCATTCTCCGGCGGAAAAGCCGGCTCTGATGTGCTCCAAGAAAAAATTCTATGATGTGATGAATGATCTGAAGAACAAAGAATTACAGGCAGTGGCTGATGAGTTAGTACAAGAGACGAGCGATCCCGAGGGATCACTTGCACTTGCGCGCTGTCTGGTGAACAAGGAATCAGAAGGGGAACTACGGTTGCTTGTATGGAACGGAGAAGGATGGAAATCACAGTCTGCGGCTTTCGCTGCAAGTACGGTATCCAACTGGCTGTTTCGCATGAGTACATCGGCTTCGGATGATTGGCTTGTTGCAGCACTGACGACGAGAGAACAGTTTCACGAGATGCTGCTGGACTGGCTTAAACAGCCTGCAGGGGAAGAGGAAAGGTGATGGTAAATGCGCATTCGTGTGGAACCGGATGTGCTTCGGGCACTGAGCAGGCAGATTCAGTATGCGGCGGAGCAAATACAGCAAAAGATGACAGTATTGGATCAGGCCATTCATTCGCTGGAGTGGGATCTTGAAGCCCGCGCCGCGATCATGAATGAATGGAATCACAGTAAGCGACTCTGTGAAGCAGCAGTACGTCGTTTTATGGACTTGAGCGTACAGCTGGGACGCAAGGCCTTGTTATTCCAGCAAGTGGACATGGAGTATCGTACAGTGTTGAGTCATGTGAACACAGCCTATGGCAATGCGGTCAATATGTTGAATGTTCTTCAGACGGAGCGTGCAGGAGAGATTATGCCTGCGCATTCGGCAACTGCTGCTGTTGTATCCGATCCATTTTCCGCGGTAGCGGCAGTGTACCGTGTACAGGATGCCGCACCGCCTGATGGCTCACCGGCGACCCTGATTCAGGCCATGCAGCCTGAACCTGTGGCGTGGAGATTCACAGATCCCTCCTTTCGTGGGAGAAGAGGAACCGAACCTGTGGTTTCCTGAGCTCACGGGTACAAGGCTGAATAAGCAAGACAGCAGAAAGTGAATTTTTTTATAAATAGGCTGTTAGGCGAAGTTTCGAATGCCAAAAATGGGGTAAATAGGATTAGGTCCTTCGGCTTTTGTCCGATCGATCCTTGTATAGTACAATTTGAACAAGTGAATTTAATTGCACAAACCAAGGAGGAATTTACAAATGGCAGGACGTATTTTAGTTACCCCAGAACAGCTTGATCAGGTTTCCAACCAATTTAAACAAAGCGGTGAGCAAAGTCAGCAAATCGTTTCTACATTGACTCAATCCATCACAAGTATGGAAGGACAATGGGAAGGTATGACGAAACAACGCTTCTTCCAGGAATTCCAGGAAGCCAGCAAACAAATGCAATCTTTCGTTCAAACGCTAAATAGCATCAGCGCGGAACTGACGGCTATTGCCAACAAATTCCGTACGGCAGACCAAGCTCGCTAATCTGCGATACATAGTTCGGGCAGGTTCCATATCCGAATTCGCCCAGAATCATATGCAGGAAGCAAGCTGAAGATTTACAACTACAGCAAAAACCGGGCGTTTTCACAACACCCGGTTTTTGTTGCACTATGACAGAATGACAGAGAGAGGGATGAGCATGTCTTTTCAACCAAATCCCGGGGATGAAGTGGTGATTAACGACATTGCCTATATCATTGGGCAGCATCCGGCTGCACCTGGTCTGGCTTACGCCCAAGCTGGAAGGCAGGGTATCGTCTATCAGTTGTTACCCCGTAACGGTTCCGTAAGTGGGGCCAAAGCACTAAAAGTATTTTTCCCTAAATTCCGTATTCCGGCTATGGTGTATCAGTCTGAGCATATGGATTCTTATAGTGAACTGCCAGGTTTGCAGGTATGCAAGCGTGATGTGCTCACTCCGGAAAGAAACGGAGCGCTCATTGGAGAACATCCTGATCTGTTGTACGCGGTATTGATGCCGTGGGTACATGGTCTGACCTGGTTCGATGTAATCAGCGATCAGAAGCAGCTGACAGCAGAGGAAAGTCTGAAGCTGGCGAGAGCTCTGGCCGGGATCGGCTCGGCCATGGAACAGCGTGGGCTGGCTCATTGTGATTTGTCCGCACCCAATGTGATGATTCCGTTTTTTTCCGAAGTGGAGAACCTGAGAGGGGTTTCAGCAGTTGAACTGGTAGATGTTGAGCAGATGTATGGTTCCAGAATGGATCGTCCGGATGCTTTGCTTGCCGGTTCACCGGGGTATGCGGCCCATCGGACAGTGCACAGCGGTTTGTGGAGTGCGTATGCCGATCGTTTTGCCGGAGCAGTTATCATTGCTGAGATGTTAAGTTGGTCTGATGCAGCGATTGTGGAGAAAGCATGGGGAGAAAGTTATTTTGACCAGCACGAAATGCAGACGGTAAATGAACGTTATTATGCCATGAGAGAATCGCTGCAGAAGCGCTGGGGCTCAAAGGTGTCCGATCTGTTTATTCGTGCCTGGGAGAGTCATGATCTCAGCAGTTGCCCTACGTTTGGCGAATGGTTTGTGGCGCTGGCTGCTGTGGACATCCATCTGGCAAGTGCCGCATCTGTTGAAGAATCTGAAGTCAAGGCTTCAGACCAGACAAATGCAGTCGAGACGAACCAGATCAAAGGGACAGGAGCAGCAAGCGGTATATCGGATAAACAGGGAAATATGGATCAGAACGTGCCCGCTGTGGAACCTTCTCCTGGTCAGGAAGCGGTAGTGAATCGTCTCTTCCTTCAGGCGAGAGCATTGGAGAATGAAGGCAAACCGGCTGCGGCGCTCGAAGTGTATCGTTCACTACATCATTTCATTCCGGATAACAGTGCGATGCAGATGGAAGTTGAGGCTGCGATTCAAGAGCTGGACGCGAAGCTAAATCCTAAGCATGATGATACAGATCAGCCAGTTAAGATTCCTTTTTACCGATCCAAAAAGTTTATGATTTCTTCGGCGGTGCTGATTGTTCTGCTAGCTGGAACCGTACCAACGGTTAAAATATTGGCCGATCAGGCTGAGGTTAAACAGAAGGAGCAGGAGGCGGCTGCCAAGCAGGCAGAACTAAAGGCTGCGGAAGAGGCCGAAGCTGCGAGGGTGACTGCTCTGAAGCAGCAGGAAGAAGAAAAGAAACAAAAAGAAGCAGATGCGGCGAAACTTGATGCAGAGGAAAAGAAAAAGCTGGCTGAAGCGGAGAAAAAGCAGGCAGAGGCCAAGAAGAAAGAAGAAGAGCGTAAAGCGCTTCAGGCCAAGTACGATAAGCAAGCGAAATATGAGGCTTATCTTGCCAAGCAGAAACAAGAGAAGCTTGAAGCAGCCAAGAAGGCTGAACAGGAAAAGTACGACAAACAGGTAAAATATGAAGCTTATCTAGTCTGGAAAAAAGAAAATGACGCTAAAATTGCGAAGCAGGAAGCCGAGCGTAAGGCAGCAGCGGAGGCTCAACGCAAACAGGAAGTAGCCCAGAAAGCTGCGCTCAAGAAAAAACGTGCCCAGAATGTTGTCACACTGATTGCCCATTACAATAAAACGTATAATGCGCAAAAAGGCAGAAAAATTGAGAATGCGGAATCATACGCGCGTGATTTCAAAAATCTGTACAACACCGACGCGACCTATTTCAAAGGTGTCGGTAAAGTGGCAGCACGAATGAATGCGATCAATAAATTCCTAAGCAATACGGATTATACATTACCCAATTTGTAAAATAATGTGAACGACGGAGGTGACACATCCCAGATGAACTATACAATTCAAGCATCCCAGCGCACACCCGCACTGATTATCTATCTAATTGATATTAGCGCCTCCATGAACATGGTTCTGGACAACCGTCGGCGGATTGATGTCGTCTATGATGCCTTATCTCTGGCTATTCGCCAAATGGTGTTTCGTTCGACCAAGGGGAACCGATTGACACCTCGTTACAGGATCGCGATTCTGGCATACAGCGATGATGTGTACGATCTGTTGAACGGGATTAAGGGCATCGACGAAATCGCTGCTGTGGGTTCGTTGCCGGACTTAACGCCGAAAAGATTCTCGGATTCAGCGAAGGCTTTCCTGCAAGCCGAGAAGATTCTACAGGCTGAAATTCCCAATATGCAAGATTGTCCTGCGCCGCTTGTATGTCATATGACTGATGGGGTAGCTACAGGTGAAGATCCGGAGCCCATTGCCAAAAGAATTATGGGTATGAGTGTGCCTGATGGCAATGTACTCGTCGAGAATATTTTTATATCCGATCATCTGCTGGAAGGCCCTATTCCGGAGCCCCGAAGATGGAAGGGAATATCCCAGGAGACGGTCCTTCAGGATGAACATGGGGAGAAGCTGCGCAATATGTCCTCGGTTCTGCCGGAAAGTTATCGTGAAATGCTGGTTGAGGCAGATTATTTGCTTTCACCTGGTGCACTGATGATGCTTCCTGGTACTTGTGCAGAACTGGTATCCATCGGGTTTCAGATGTCCGCTGCTACGCCTGTGAGATAGGAGGGGAAATCATGAGAGCGATGCGTTTGGCAACATTGTCTGCTGGAGATAAGGGAAGCCGTGCGGACCATTATCAGGGCAACTTTCGCTATGTGAGTGTCCAGACGGGGGAACAGCCGTTGACCCGTTATCAAGGTACATTCAAGTGCAGGTACGGTTATGGAAGAGCGGCGGAGACCGTTAATCAGGGAGACACCGGACAGGATTTTGCTGCTGTTCGCATGAATGGTAATGTGTGTACTTTCGTATTATGTGATGGGGTAGGCATGAGTTACCTTGGTGATTTTGCTGCACGCTTTCTGGGGAACGCCTTGTTGGAGTGGCTGGAAACGACTCAGCATCCTTCTTTGGATGTTATGGAACGTCTGCTTCATGATTTGACCAGTCCGGCATCCGAACAGCTGGAGAAGTTGCAACCTTTGGAAAATTCGCCTGTACTGCTGCGGGAAGTGCTGATGGAGAAGCGGAGCAAGGGAAGTCAGGCCATGTATGTGTGTGGACGCATCGAGCTCACGGCAGGCAATCGAAAAAGCAAGGTGTGGCTAGCCTGGCAGGGGGACTCCCGCATCCGTCTTTGGCGTAACGGTCAGGAGGAATCGGCAGCATTTCAGGTGAACTGCCTTACGAATGAACGTTGGTCTACACTGGAGGGTCCGGTTGGTGGCAAACCGCATATCTATGAGGCTAAACTGTCTGCCAATGAAGTAGTTCGTCTTCAACTGTACACGGATGGCCTGAATGACCTAGATGCGATTCAGGCTTATATACCGGATGAGCACATCCAGGTACTGCTGGATGCCAGACATACGGGTGGGCTTGAAGATGATGCCGCTTTCATTGAGCTGGAATGGTGAGATCGGGTGAAGCATTACAGGATGATCTAATCATGCTGCTAAAAATGGTAAGCATCACCTACGAAAAAACTTTTCCGTGTTGATTTAAAAGACACTCTTTTTGGGTAATCTTGTGAAGAATCTACTTACAGATATTGCATGAACGTACATTCTTACATAATTACTGAGCGAGAAGGAGTGGAATGGATAATGACACAACATAACGGCAAGTCACGGTTCGAAGGCAAAGTCGCCATTATTACTGGTGCTGGTTCGGGAATTGGCAAAGCGGCAGCGCTCAAACTGGCGAGTGAGGGAGCACATGTTGCGCTGCTTGATCTGGTTAATGATCGGATTTCGGAGACGGAAGCCGAAATTAATAAGCTGCGTGCAGGTGCGGCAAGAGCTTTCGATGTAGATATTTCCGATCCTGCACGGGTGGAAAAAGCAGTCCTGGAGACCATCGAATTGTTCGGTGGTCTGGATATCGTTTTTGCCAACGCAGGTATTAATGGCGTATCGGCACCAATTGAGGAAATTCAGGTTGAGGATTGGCAGCAGATTATTACGACGAATCTGAACGGGACTTTTTTTACGATCAAATATGCACTGCCTCATATGAAGAAACGTGGTGGCGGCAGTATCATTATCACGAGCTCCATTAACGGTAATCAGCGCTTCTCCAGCTTCGGCATGTCGGCGTACAGTACATCTAAGGCGGGGCAAGTTGCTTTTGCGAAGATGGCTGCGCTGGAATTGGCGAAGTTCAAGATTCGTGTCAATGTCATCTGTCCTGGAGCGATTGCAACGAATATTGACCAAAGTACGGTCAAAACGGATGAGTTGCAGCAAATTGTCATTCCAATGGAATTCCCGGAAGGCCAGCAACCGCTTGCGGACGGACCGGGTCAGCCAGAGCACGTCGCTGATCTGGTAGCGTTCCTGGCTTCTGCGGAGTCCAGACATATCACAGGTGCGGAAATTGTCATTGACGGTGCAGAGTCGCTGCTGAGCTAAATGAGCATTTTGTATTCATCCATAGAGCTACTTTCAATCAGCGTTGTGAGCGAGTTAAATGGAAGGATGTAAAATGTTGAAATGGATGTATGTATGAAGTCGTTCCTCTGGAACGGCTTTTTTTGTTATAATGCTAACATTCGAATAGACACGTGGAACATTAATTAGGAGAGATGAGATGAAGACGGATTTACCGATACAACAGATTATTCTTGAACTAAGGCAGTTATTTCAGGAGAAGGATACAGGTGTGTTAATTGCGGAGCCGGGTGCGGGTAAAACGACCGTAGTACCGCTGGCACTGCTGGAGGAGCCATGGGTTACTGGACGGAAAATCATTATGCTGGAGCCCCGCAGACTCGCCGCTCGCTCGGCAGCTGCACGAATGGCAGCTTCACTAGGTGAAAAAGCAGGACAAACCGTAGGGTATCGGGTGCGGATGGATACGCGTGTAAGTCAATCCACTCGCATAGAAGTGGTGACGGAGGGTGTATTGACCCGGATGCTTCAACAGGACCAGGGCCTGGAAGACACGGCGATGATTATCTTCGATGAATTTCATGAGCGGCATCTGCATGGTGACCTTGGTCTGGCGCTTGCGCTTGAATCCCGGGCCATGCTGCGTCCTGATCTGAAACTGCTGGTGATGTCGGCCACGCTGGACCCTGTTCCTGTCTGTGCGCTGCTTGGTGAGGGGACGAGATGGATTGCCTGTCCTGGACGAACGTTTCCGGTGGAAACCCGATATGTATCCAAACCGGTATCCGAGCAGATCGAGACTTTTACAGCTCAGGCTGTTGTTAAGGCACTGGAAGAACAGGAAGGGGATGTGCTGGTTTTCCTACCGGGTGCAAAAGAAATCCATCGCACAGAGCGAGAGCTGTCAAACCGGATGATTCCTGCTCATGTTGAAGTACATGCTCTATATGGCAGCATGCCTGTAGAACGGCAGGATGAAGCTGTGCGACCCGCAGAAGAAGGTAAACGGAAGGTTGTGCTGTCCACGTCCATTGCCGAATCCAGTCTTACCTTGGCTGGAGTCAAAGTTGTGGTGGATGCCGGGCTGAGCCGTGCGTCGGTATTCTCGCCACGAACCGGCATGAGTCGGCTCGTCACCCTGCCGGTGTCCAAAGCGTCAGCCGATCAGCGGCGGGGGCGCGCGGGGCGAATTGCACCGGGCGTGTGTTACCGGCTATGGAGCGAAGAGGCACATGGCGTGCTGCCTGATGCAGCAAAGCCGGAGATTGCCTCCGCGGACCTTGCGCCGCTGGCGCTGGAGCTTGCCGCCTGGGGTGTCCAGTCCCCTGCAGAGCTGCAGTGGCTGGACATCCCGCCTGCCGCAGCCTACGGCCAGGCACAGGCGCTGTTGCGCCAGCTAGGCGGCCTGGACGAGGCAGGCCGCATCACGCCCTTCGGGCGGCGGATGAACACGCTTGGCGTGCATCCGCGACTGGCCAGCATGCTGCTCCGCGCGGCGGAGCTTGGGCTGGCCAGCTACGCCAGCATGCTGGCGGCACTGCTGCAGGAGCCTGGCGGCCTCCGCAGCAGTGGCAGTGCAGGCGCGGGCACCGATCTGCGCCCGCGCGTGGAAGCGCTGCTGACTGCGGACAGCAGCGGCATGCCGCAAGCGGCAGCGTCTGTCGCAGACGGTGCTGCCGTGCGCCGCATGCTCCAGGAGAGCCGCCAGCTGCGCTCGGCGCTCGGCCCGGCGGCCGATCCGGTACGGCCGGATGAGGACAGCTGCGGATGGCTGCTGTCCTTCGCTTATCCGGACCGGATCGGGCAACGCCGGGAGGACGGCCGCTATCTGCTGAGCAGCGGCCGTGGGGTACGGCTCGCAGCGACAGAATCGCTGAGCCGTTCAGCCTATCTGGTCGCAGCCGAAGCCGACGACCAGGGCGCGGATGCGCGCATCCTGCTGGCTGCGCCAGTGCAGGAGAAGAGATTGCTGGACTTTGGTCCACATCTGCTGCATGAAGAGGATCAGGTCGCCTGGGACCGAAACACCCGCAGTGTGCGGGCACATAGAAGGCTGCGAATTGGAGCCATTACGTTGAATGAGAGCGGCATTGCACAGCCACCCGAAGATCAGGTGCTCGAAGCATTACTCTCGGGAATACGTATCGAAGGGCTGGATTGTTTGCCTTGGACAAAATCATCACGACAGCTGGCGGACAGGATGCGCTTTTTACATCATCATTTGCCAGAATGGCCTGATCTCATCGAAGATCATCTGACCGAAGAACTGGCAGAACATCTCAGCCCTTTTCTGACAGGCATGAGATCTGCTGCGGATCTTAAGAAATTGTCGATGCAGGATGTGCTGCTCGGCGGACTCAGCTGGGAACAGCGACAGCAATTGGATCGTGAAGCTCCTACACATATTCAGGTGCCTAGTGGTTCGCGCATTCCGGTGGACTATAGCCGACCTGAAGATCCTACGCTCGCGGTGAGACTGCAGGAGATGTTTGGACAGCAAGAGACCCCGCGTATTGGCGGTGGTCGAGTACCACTGACCATACATTTGCTTTCCCCGGCGCAGCGGCCTGTACAGGTCACACGAGATCTGGCGAACTTTTGGCGGGAAACTTATTTTGAGGTCAAGAAAGACTTGAAAGGTCGTTATCCCAAACATTATTGGCCGGATGACCCGCTGGAAGCGATTGCTACTAACCGAGCTAAACCACGAGTTTAGCTAGAATGTGTTTGCCAGCCTCGGTCTGAAAGTTGGGTCTGAACGTGCTCTGATATTGCGGTGGAAGCGTTTGAAAGAAAACAAAGCGGGTAATAACATAGCGAACCACTCAATTAGATGAGGAGGGATTCACTATGCAGAAGAAAATCGTAGGTGTGTTTAATACAGAACGTGAGGCATCGTCCGCAATCGAGGGACTGAAAGCGCAAGGATTTACTTCAGACGAAATCTCGGTCGTCACACAGGATCGGGATGAATTGAAGGCCATTCGCGAAGAGACGGGTACAAAAGCACCCGAAGGTGTAGCTGCAGGTGCGGCAACAGGCGGGGTGCTCGGCGGAGTAGCTGGATTGCTCGCTGGTATTGGGGCTTTGGCGATTCCGGGCATAGGTCCTATTCTGGCCGCAGGCCCAATTGCCGCAGCCTTTACAGGTGCCGCTGTAGGTGCAGGAGCAGGCGGACTTGTAGGTGGGCTCGTCGGTCTCGGCATTCCGGAAGAGGACGCCAGACAGTATGAGGAATACGTGCAAAGTGGTAAAATTCTGTTGCTCGTAGACTCTACCGATCGGGATACCGATGTTTATGACGTGTTCAGCAGTAACAGTTATGTGAATCGGGATAGTATCGATGTCCATCGAGAAGATGTGCCTACTGAGCGCTCGGATATCGATATGGAAGAGCGCAGACTGGAAGCACGGGATAAGGCCGCTCGATTTGGCAACAATACTTTTCTATAATTCGGATCACCAAAGACAGGATTCTTCAACTGGAATGATATATGTGAACCACCAGGTGGTCATTAGCCGGTTTCCTTAGAGGAAGCCGGCTTTTGTACCTGGGTATGATGCAGAAATGAACGTCAGAGGTTCAGGTGTTAAACCTGCCAGGCAGGGAATAACAATACATACAGTAATACGGCCAGGGCCAGTCCAATCACCAGCAACATCAGTGTCAGGAATCGAATCAATTTCGTGGATGCCTGGAATGTTTGTGAATTAATCTGATTGCGTTTTCGATGGTAAGCGGCTGCAGAACACAGGATGATCAGAATGCCGCTGACCAAGGAAGTAATACCAATGATGATTGCTGCGATATGGGCCATCCGATCATAGGCCGTTGAACTGAAGCCGAAGCCAGCTGCGAGAAAGCCAATTCCAACCATGGCAATGCCGGTACGAACCCAAGCCAGAAAGGTCCGTTCATTAGCCAGATGCTGTTGTACATATTTGGAGTCAATGGTAGTTATGTCTTGGTCTGTATCTGAGATGTGAATCACCCCGTTCATCAATATATGGCTTCATTGTACGTCGTTTTCATGGCAAAACCAAGAAAGGAGGCTGTCTGTTATGCCTCGTAAAGAACGAATTACAGAAATCGAGAGTCTGAGGGGAATTGCTTTTGCGGCGGTCGTCCTTCAGCACTCCATAGCACATTATTCCCTGGTCCCAGAAGCGGGACTAGAAGATGGCGTATTGCTCGCCATCCTGCTGATGCTGTCCAAATTTGCAGTACCTCTATTTATTTTTATCACAGGCATGGTGCTTTTCTATAATACAGGAGACAAGTTGAATTTTGGACGTTTCATGCAAAAGCGATTAACCGATGTAATCGTCCCTTATATTATTTGGTCACTGATCTACTTCACACTCGCGCCTCGCGGCTGGAACGGATTTGGTTGGCAGGATATCCCTGACCTTGGTTTGAAATTAATCACGGGTAAGACAACCTCGCATTTTTGGTACATAATTATGCTTATTCAGTTTTATCTGTTGTTTCCCCTGTTTTTGCGAGCAATCCGTTATGTCTATAACCGATATGAGGCGAAGGGGCGCACAATAGCTCTTCTGATTTCCGGTGTGGTGTACCTTATGCTCGCGGATCAATTGCGAAATATCGCCAGGTTCATGGAATGGTTGAATGTCCCGGTGCTGACCGATGCCTTTACAACCTATGCGGATCGAAATTTCCTGTATTTCTTTTTTTATTTTGTGCTTGGTGCGGCAGCCGGTCTATCGGTTCAACGCTGGAATGAGTGGATTCAACGTTTGCGCTGGGGATATTGGACCGTGTTTATTGTCCTTGGTCTTCGGTTTATATATAAGTTAATGCAGGAGTTCCAGAAGCCGGAGGGCATACAAGTTACCTTCTATACCGTCAGTCTCATCCGGCCGGATATGATCTTATTCCTCATAGCTTCCATCATGGTGATGTACCAACTGGCTGGCAAGCTTCACAATATCAGAGTAACACGATTGCTGGCGTGGATTGGCGGAGTTTCGTACGGGGGTTACCTGATGCACATGCTGATGTTGCGCTACAGCTACATTCCGGATGAACAGTTTTATGTGGCATTGGGTTTAAACCCCGTAGTTCGCATGATCATCACCTGGCTGCTGGCGCTTACGTTATCCTGCGTAATCACATGGCTCATCTCCCGAGCAAGCTGGGGCAAGTGGATTGTGGGGACCGTACCGAAGTCCAAACCTGATTAACAGGTGAATACATCATTATATGAAAAATTCAGAACAACAGTGAGTTGAGGGCCGATAAAGAGGGCCGATAAAAATGAAGGCAACAACCTGAAAAAAAAGTGACGCCAATACCACGACAAACACTTTTGAAATAAATTTTAAAATTTCATTACCTGAAAAATTCATAACAGAAAACTTCAAATCCCGCTCTACCTTACGTTTCTGCCAATCCATCATTTCTCCTTCTTGCCTTCCAACGCCCATGGATTAAAGGGAGAAGGACGGATAAAGATGGCAGAAGGGGAACATAAGTTTTATAATACTAGATATATAGAGCTGACAGGAGGGGAATGAACGTGGCTTTTATGATTGCGCAGCGGGCATTTATTAAGCTGTATCTGATTACGATGGTTGAACAGCATAGGGGATACGGCTATGAAATGCTGGAGGCAATGAAGCAGGAATTCAAAGCCTACGGTTATGTACCACCCCAGAGCGAGATATACCGGGCGCTGCATGAATTGGTTCAACAGGGTGTCTTTTATCGGACAAAGAAGCTGAAGGGCAGTGATCCCAAAGTCGATTTTCAGGAAATCGTTTTATATCACTTCACGGATGATGGTGCGGAGAAAGCTGAATTATATAAAAAACAGGTTAAGGCCGATCTAGATCGTTGTCTCGGCATGTTACACAAGGCAGAAGAGGACAATTACGGAGTGAAAGGGAGATAAGCATGGACAGACACTTACAGTGGGGTGTACTTGGTACATCCACAATCGCGAAAAATGCAGTCATTCCGGCGATTCAACAATCCGAACGGGGTGAGGTCTTGGCGATAGCCAGCCGCAGCAAGGAGAAGGCGGAAGCTCTTGCGAATGAACTCGACATTGCCAGAGCGTATGGCAGCTATGATGAACTCATTGCGGACCCGGATATTGAAGCTGTGTATATTCCTCTTCCTAACCATATGCATAAGGAGTGGACGATTAAGGCTGCTCAGGCTGGAAAACATGTATTATGTGAGAAACCGGCTGCTCTGAATTCAGAAGAAGCGGTGGAAATGATTGAGGTATGTCAACAGCACGGCGTACTGTTTGCAGAAGCCATTATGTATCGATACCATCCCAAGCATAGACGTGTGCAAGAGATAATAGCCAGTGGGGAGATTGGTACGGTCAGAGCCCTCCATGGCAATTTCACCTGTAATACCGCTGACGATAAAGACAATGTAAGGTTCAAAAGAGAGATGGGCGGAGGATCATTATTTGATCTTGGCGTATATCCAATCTCGGCAGCCCGCATGTATCTGGGGCAGGAGCCGGAAGCCGTGACGGTACATGCTCTATTTTCTGAAGAACATGATGGCGTCGATATGATGGCTTCAGGACTTGTGGAGTTTCCCAATTCAGTAGCGTTAACGTTTGACTGCGGCATGTGGGCCTCGGGAAGAGCCGAGATGGAAATTCTCGGCACCGATGGACGGATTGAACTGCCCAAGGTGTTCGGCTGGGAGAACAGTGATATTCCACCACAGATTATCGTGCACACCGATTCCGTCAGCCGTGAGGAACGTGTATCGGTATCCAACTCCTATGTTTTGCAGGTGGAGACCTTTGCAGCCGCAGTGCTTGAAGGAAAAGCTTTGCCGTTTAGTCCGCAAAACACCATTCAGAATATGCGTGTTATTGATGCATGCCTAGAATCGGCGCGAACCCGTCAACGGGTGCAGTTAGTGGATTAAAGCAGGAGCTAACATGCTAGCATGATAGATGATAGGAAATGATCGAAATGGCAGACTCCATCCCCCGGGATGTGAGTCTTTTTTTATATTTAAATGTTATATTTAGATATTTTTACAAAAATAGCAGTTGAATTTGATCTTTCCTCCAAAATGATGTGATATAAATAGTAAATAGATGGCTTGTTCACTATAATCTAGCAGAACGTACATCCAGGCAGAATTTACATCTCATATCACTTACATAGTGGCAACGTTCATCCATTTTAAGTCATTGGGAGGCGAATTTATGAAAAAGTTTTTGTCTACAGCTCTGCTAGCGGTTATGTTAACGATTGTTTTCTTCACAGGTTCACAGATCGCTCCGGTTGGACAGCAGAAGGCTTCAGCTGCAACGTGTACCATTATCAATACGTTTACTGGTGTGGCCAACTATCTCAGCGCCAACGGGCAACTGCCATGCAACTACATTACCAAAGCACAGGCAACGGCACTAGGCTGGGTATCTTCTCAAGGCAACCTCGCTACGGTTGCTCCGGGCAAAAGTATCGGTGGAGACGTGTTTAGCAACCGGGAAGGCTTGCTTCCAGCAGCGAGTGGCCGTACTTGGCGTGAAGCGGATATCAACTACACTTCCGGTTTCCGTAATTCGGACCGCATCCTGTATTCCAGTGACGGCTTGATTTACAAAACGACAGACCACTATGCATCATTTACTCGCTTGAAATAAGGAAGGACAGGACAGACATGAAGAGGGTAGTACTTAACGGTGAGGACTTTTACAGCACAACAGAACTGCATGAGCTATTGAAGAAAAAGCTTGAACTGCCAGACTTTTACGGTGCAAATCTGGACGCCTTGTGGGACTGCCTTACAGGCATGATTGAGCTGCCGCTTGAATTAACCTGGACGAACTACCAGATCAGCAAGGAACGGCTGGGTAGTGAGGCAGAGATGGTATACAAGTTGATGCTGGAGGCAGAAGAAGAGAGTATCGGATTTCAATTCAAGACTGAGGACTAGTACATGAACTACGAATCATAACAGCAAATTTTGGTGCAAAGAGAACAGACCCTTCGGTCTGTTTTTTTGTGTTTTATAGGGATATACACAACGTTAAAAATATTTTCACGAAAGGGTTGATTTTCGCATATCATACGTTAAAATAAAATTAACATTAAAAATATTTTCACGTTGAGAGGCGGAGTAATCATGAGCGAAGGTACAGTCGCACGCAAACAAGGGATCGGGGAATTAATTCGGATTAAACCGTATGTGCAGTTTATGGTGAGCAAGGTAGTATCCAGATTCGGCGATTCGATTGATTCCATTGCCTATAGCTGGATGGTGTACATTTTGACAGGTTCAAAGCTGCTGATGGGAACACTGCTGGCAGTTAACTTTTTGCCAAGTATCTTTCTGGGGCTGTTTGTCGGAGCACTGGTTGATCGCATGTCGCCCAAAAAGGTGATTGTGCTCACGAATACTGGTCGAGGATTATTTGTTGGCATTACAGCACTATTATTTGGTCTGGGTGAGCTGCAAGTCTGGCATCTGTTCGTCATCACCATTCTGAATTCCCTTCTGGAATGTTTCGCGTCACCCGCAGAGGTATCCACTGTACCGCGATTACTTCCCAAATCAATGCTGCTGTCTGGTAATGCCATGGCATCATCTGCAACCCGGGTTGCAGAACTCGCAGGACTTGCAGTGGCGGGAACGTTAATTGCAACGGCAGGGATCACGTGGACGATATTGATCGATGCGGGCTTGTTTGCCTTAAGTGCACTCCTGATGAGCCGTGTGGGGTACCCGAAAACTTCTATATCATCTAACAATGATAATACGTCATTTGATTCATCTGATTATCCACCAGCAAGAAAAAGTATATTCTCTGAAATGACAGAAGCCTTTCATTTTATGCGTAAACATGTGTTGTTACTGATCGTCTCCATTCTGTTTGCCTTTGTTAACTTTTGTCTGATGCCATTCAATGTTCTTCGCACGCCATATGTCATTGAAACGTTGCACGCCGGAGCGGGAGGATTAAGTCTACTCAGTGGGCTGATTGTGGCAGGCATGGTACTGAGTGGCTTGTGGCTGTCTCATCGAGGATCGAATTACCGTAAAAGTGTGCTGGTCATTGTAGGTATTGTCATGTTGGGGCTCAGTTATGCCATGACCGCACTCCCGGCTTACATGACGTCCTACCAGCTGCCTGTTGCTGCTGTCTTTTGTCTGATGATGGGTATGGGGATTCCACTTGCTACAACACCCCTTGCGTCCTATCTCATGGAAGTTACGCCTTCCGAGATGCTTGGCAGAGTGTATGCCCTTCAAACTATGCTCGTCGTGAGTGTTGCTCCATTAGGTAGCTTGGTTTCAGGAGCCCTTGCCGATTGGGTGGCATTGCCGATTCTATTTATCGTGTTTGGTGTTTTGCTTGCCATGTCAGCCGTTTTGGTGCTTCTGAGCAAGACTTTCCGCACCGTTCTATAAAAAGGCTTCCTCAAACGTGTTATCGCTAGCCTGTTTTGACCGTAACCCTGTCCGGACGGTATAATATACACATGATGGGCAACAGGTACCCCGGAAATGAGGATACAGGTATGCAGCGCAAAGTACTTTCAACGATTGAAGAAATCAAGGTCTACTCCGATCCGTATCGGATACAGATCTTGAATATGTTTAATAAACAGGGCAGACCCTCTACGGTTAAAGAGATCGCAGACCAGATGGGCGAAGTGCCAGCCAAGGTACATTATCATGTGAAGAAACTGGAGAAAATCGGTTTGCTTACCATCGTATCCACTCGTGAAATTAATGGAATCATCGCCAAATATTATGAGCCCTTCAAGGGAGAAATCCAGCTCCGTAACGAAGATGAAGAGAACTCACCTTTGAAGGAGGTATTTCGTTCCGAAACCTTCAAATTGTTAAATGAAATGTTTGAGCAGAGCCGTCGGAGATTTATGAATCAGGCGGAAAACGGGGACCGTATGTTTATCTCAGATATGACGTTGTATGCTAGCCGGGAAGAAGTAGAGCAGTTGTACAACAACATTACGAAGATGTGTGAACCCTATTTAACGAAAGACAGGCATGATGCGGACCAAGAGGTCTTTCATTTATTCAGTTCCCTATCCAAAGATACGGTGAATAAGCCCGTTTCGGAAACCGCTGGAAAATTGAAAAAGAAGGCTTCACCCGATAAGGGCAAGTCTGTTGCGAAAACGTCAAGACCTGCTAAAAAGCAGAAGGAATCCTCGTCTGGTGGTCAGGCGGAAGAGTAATCGAAGCATATTCATCGTCATATTGAAGTTTCATCTGTGTAAAGATGATATGCTACCAAGAAAAAAGCCGCCATTGGCGGCTTTTTCATGCGTAATTTGGCATGATGGAAAACATGTACCTATTATTGCGAAAATGACCTTATTCGTTCATAAACTACATGTTTTCATCATAATCTTTCACGTCACGTTTGGCTGCGGTTGCGGGGGAGTTCGATGTGCCATATTCCTCGACGGCTTCCCAGGCGTCAGCGTTATCGAACTTGCCAGCATTGCGCTGTCTTACTTCTCCGGCACCGCTCGGCGGCATCGTCATGACTTGCTCCTCAACAGGCCGTTCGTTGCTTAACTCGCGGTTAGGCGTATCATCGATACAGTAGGCTGTGTAAGGGATCGCTTCGAGTCGTTCAAAAGGAATATCCTTACCACACGTCACACAGGAGCCATACGTTCCTTGTTCGATTCGCTCCAACGCTTCATTCACCTGATTGAACTCGTCGGTCAACGTATCATCTATCGCTAAGTCACGGCTTCGCTCAAACGTCTCCGTACCAGCATCTGCCGGGTGATTATCGTATGATGACAGCTCACCAGTTGAATCTTTCAGGGACTCGGCTGGAGCACCGTCTTCCATGCTGGATTCAAAATGGCGCTGTAGGTTTTCACGTTGTTCCAAAAGAGCGTTTTTCAGCTCTTGAAGTTGATCTTTGGTTAATGTACTCATAAGGACATGCTCCTTTCCCGCAATGGGGTTGTAGTCAGTCCTTACCCGAATTTCATAAGAAGCAATCAGTTTCGTGTGTAAAGAGGTTCGTTCGATTTTATATCTGACGGATAATGTGTTATAAAAAATATAGAGAGAAAATGCGGCGGTATCGAAGATCTTCTTGTGCTTACCGCGGCGCGTTTGATAATGGAGGGTTGTCAATATGGATGAGCATATGAAACGAAGATTGGACAAACAAAGACAATTGTTCAAGCAATTGGGCGTGCAGCTCGACGCTTTATCGATTCATGAAAAACAATTCAACTATAAACTTCGTGGTTATGATCCGGATGAGGTGGATGCCTATCTTGATTTGGTTATTAAAGATTACGAACGTTTCTATGCCAATATAGCGGATCTGATGGACAAGTGGCAAGAGCAGCAGTTAACGATTCGGGATCTGAAGTCGTCGGCGAAGCCAGTGGAAGATCCAACGAAGATAGATCGCAAACAACTGGATGATATTGTGAAACAATTGGAGTACAGCGTTCGGCAATTAAAAATCCGAGCACGCCCTGAACAGGACCTGTTCTCCGAGTAAGTCTACACATCCGGGATGATATAAAATCAGCATTATAATGCTCAAATAAAAGGTGGTTAATCATGAGTACTCATTTTTCGGTCAGTGTGCATTGTTTGTTGTTGTTGTCTTTCAGCGCGCCTGAACGAATCACTTCGGCACTGATTGCAGGTAGTGTGAATACCAACCCTGTCGTGGTCAGACGTATTCTCGGTGGGTTGAAAAAGGCAGGACTTGTGGACTCCTCACCAGGAACAAGAGGATTTTACCTCGCCAAACCCTCAAGCGAAATCACATTAGCCATGATCTATCAGGCTGCCAAGGATGAAGGGCCATTGTTTCCGATTCATGGTAACTGTAATCCGAATTGTGATGTTGGCCTTCGTATTGACAGCCTTCTGACCAATCTGTATCAGGTTGCCGAAGCAAAGGTGGAACAGTTCTTCGCATCCATTACTCTTGAAGATATGGAGCGTTCCTGTTCCCAGCTTGAAGTTCCATCACATGCCGAATAAAGCGTAATGTAAGGGAAAGGGAAGGTGTGCTGTACTATGAAAATTATTGTCATCTCGGACACTCATTTACCTCGAAAAGCACGTAAGTTACCCGATCCCTTGGTTGAGGCGCTATCAGATGCTGATCTGATTCTCCATGCCGGGGATTGGTCGGACTGGAGTGTACACAAGCTGCTCAGCGCTTACGCCCCCATTGAAGGTGTTGCAGGCAATACGGACCCGCCTGAAATAGGTCAAAAACTCGGGTTCTCCCGCATCGTTGAAGCGGACGGTTTGCGTCTTGGTCTTGTACATGGTCATCTGGGATCGAAGTCTACAGAGCAGAATGCGATTCACACTTTTGCAGGACAGCAGGTGGATGCTGTGATTTTTGGACATTCGCACATTCCAGTGATGCATACGGTCAATGATGTGCTGATATTTAATCCGGGCTCTCCTACGGATCGGCGCTTTCAGCCCCAATATTCTTTTGGTATCATGACTACAAATTTAGGGAAATTGCAGGCGGAACATGTTTTTTATGATGTAAAATAGAAGTTGCAAACCAGGCATCTCGAATCAGAAGGATCTTCTGTTATTCGGGGTGCTTTTTGTTATGTATGCATTCAAAAGGGAACTTGCAAGTTATCTCTGAATGGGGAATATGGTCCGCTGTTTATCTGTCATTCATCTCTTCTCGTTGCCCCCTATGGTGGCCTTCGTATGAATGATACAATGCGTTTACAACAATAAATTGAATACGTTTACATAAGGAGATGAATGTTGATGAAATTGTCTGTATTCACTGTTGCCACACCGGACTTGACCGCAGAAGAATTGGCTTCTGCTGCAGCCGCAGCAGGCATTGAAGGGATCGAATGGAGATATCGTGGAATACCGGCGGATGCTTTGTCCGAAGAACCTTCTTATTGGAGACATAATCGTTGCTCGATAGATCCGGATCAATGGGAGGAACAGGTACCGGAATTACGTGAAGCGGCAAAAAAGCATGGCAGACAGTCGATTGCATTGGTGCCATATCTGAGCTGTGGAGATCTGCTTGCCACGGAGCAAGCATTTCAAACTGCACAAGCCTTAGGAGCATCCATAATGCGTGTTGGGGTTCCCGGTTATGATCGCAAAACCAGCTATCCTGAATTATACAAACAAACTGTGCATTATCTGAACGAGGTTCAAGAGATGGCCCAACAGTATAAGGTAAAAGCTGTAGTAGAAACCCATCATCAAACGATTGCCCCCACTGCATCACTAGCTTATCGGCTCGTGCAATCGCTGGATTCACAGCATGTAGGGGTGTTGTACGATCCAGGCAACATGGTGCATGAAGGATATGAGAACCATCGTATGGGACTGGAATTACTGGGACCTTATCTGGCACATGTGCATGTGAAGAATGCGGCTTGGTTCAAGGATGAATCAAACAAGAATTCGAATTCCAGTGTGAATGAACAAAATACAGAAATCTTGCTAACATCAAACTGGCATTGTCAGTGGGCCCCCTTGACTGAAGGCGTGGTGAACTGGTTGCAAGTATTCCGTGACCTTAAATCCGTTGGGTATGATGGATATTACGGGATTGAGGATTTTAGCGGGGTCTTGCAATCGAAGGCGATGTTACAGCATTTTGCAGATGTTTTTGCCGAAATTGAACGTCGTGTGGACGAGGAGGTACAGGTATGAGTTTGGTTCGAGTAGCCGTTATTGGAATTGGGAATATGGGTACAGCCCATGCCAGAACGTTGGTTGCAGGAGAAGTTCCTGGTGCAGAACTGGTGGCTGTGTGTGATGTGAGACAAGAAATGGAGAGCTGGGTATCCAGCAATCTTCCGGCTTCAGTCACCTATTGGCAGGATGCGGAGCAGATGATGTCATCAGGGACGATTGATGCGGTAATTATAGCAACCCCGCATTATGACCATCCCGAAAAGGCCATTCAGGCTTTTCAGAATGGTTTGCATGTCATGATTGAGAAACCTGCCGGAGTATACACCAAACAGGTACGCAAGATGAATGAAGCCGCGGCTACCAGCGGCAAAGTGTTTTCCATGATGTATAACCAGCGAACCAACCCTTTATATATCAAACTAAAAGATCTAATTGCCTCGGGAGAACTGGGTGAGGTACGGCGTACCAACTGGATTATTACGAACTGGTATCGCTCTCAGAGCTATTATGATTCAGGCGGCTGGCGGGCAACGTGGGCTGGTGAAGGGGGCGGTGTCCTGATCAACCAAGACCCTCATCAACTGGACCTGTGGCAATGGACCATCGGCATGATGCCGGTGCGTATGCGTGCCTTCTGTTCATTCGGCAAATACCGGAACATTGAAGTGGAAGATGATGTAACGGCATATGTCGAATATGAAAATGGAGCAACAGGTGTATTCGTGACCACAACGGGTGAAGCACCAGGCACCAACCGATTCGAAGTCAATGGGGATCGTGGGAAAATTGTCATTGAAGATGGTCAGTTGACCTTCTGGCGTCTTCGTGAACCCGAGCCTGAATTCAATCAGAGATTTAAAGGAGGATTTGGACAGCCGGAATGCTGGAAATGCGAGGTGCCAATTACGGGTGTGGAAACCGGACATCCTGGCCTGATTCGCAACTGGATCGATGCCATCCTGAACGGGACACCGCTCATTGCTCCCGGTGAAGAGGGTATCCATGGTTTGACTTTGTCTAATGCTATGCTGCTGTCAACCTGGACCGATAACTGGGTAGATCTGCCGATCGATGAGGATTTGTTCTATGAGCATTTGCAGCAGCGGATTGCCAGTTCAAATACAAGGAAAGACAAGGCAGAGAGTGGCAGTCAACCTGCTGATCTGTCAAAGACATTTAAGTAAGTGGAACTTATACACCAGGCTGAACTTAAGGCGTGTACAGGATAACTGAACCGATAAACGGAAAATCCAATTGAATTGGAAAGGTGGAGAAGGTATGGCTAAAGACGGCATGTTTTATGCACCAAAGAGTCTGAAAAAAGAGATCGTATGCGGTCCAGGTGAGTTTACCATTGCTGCTGTAGCGTTGGACCATGGACATATCTACGGTATGGTTGGCGGGCTGGTGGAGGCTGGGGCAACGCTCAAATGGGTATATGATCCTGACCCAGCTAAAGTCGAGGCTTTTCGGAAACAGTTCCCGCAGGCACAGATCGCGGCATCTGAAGCGGAGGTACTTGCTGATGATGAAGTGCAGCTCGTAGCCGGAGCAGCCATTACATCGGAGCGTGCGCCACTCGGCATGAGAGTCATTGCCGCAGGCAAAGATTATTTTACGGACAAAGCTCCTTTTACTACACTGGATCAACTGGCCCTTGCGCGTGAAGAGGTTAAACGCACTGGGAAGAAGTATATGGTCTATTACAGTGAGCGTCTGCACGTGGAAAGTGCGATCTATGCCGGACAACTGATCGAACAGGGAGCGATCGGCAAGGTTGTACAGGTTATGGGGACAGGACCGCATCGATTGAATGCGGGTGGTCGGCCTGAATGGTTCTTCCAGCATGAAAAGTATGGCGGCATCCTCTGTGATATTGGAAGTCATCAGATCGAGCAGTTTCTGACCTTTGCTTCATGTACAGATGCAGAAGTGGCCTTCAGTCGGGTGAACAATTTCAATCATCCACAATTTCCAGAACTAGAGGACTTTGGCGAAGCATCACTGATCGGCAACAACGGGGCTTCCGGTTACTTCCGGGTAGACTGGTTTACACCGGATGGTTTGGGTACCTGGGGCGATGGGCGAACGGTTATTTTGGGAACAGACGGATACATTGAGCTGCGTAAGTATATCGACGTAGCCAGAGAGCCTGAGGGCGATCAGGTGTACCTGGTTAACCATGAAGGGGAATACCGTTATAGCGTCAAAGGACAGATCGGTTATCCATTCTTTGGTGAACTGATCCGGGATTGTCTCGATCGAACAGAGAATGCGATGACACAGGAGCATGCGTTCAAAGCGGCAGAAATTTGCTTGATTGCACAGCATAAGGCAATGAGTGAGAGAGTTGTATGGAGTAGTGGTGCGAAGTAAAGGGTTTTATTTAAAATAGTAATAGATTATGTAGGTGGAGAGCGGCCTGATGTAAAGGCCGCTCTTTTGTTTGTTGTAGTACCTTCGCAAATGGAACAATATGGTTTATTATGAAAGTAGTTCGGAAATTGGCTTGAATGTGTGGTGTTTACGAAGTACATAAATTAGATGTTATCGGAAATAACATGAATATATAAATTAGAGCGGAGAACATCAAATGAAATTTGAAATAATTCAAGCAAACAAAGATTGTAAGGAAGTTTTGGCGAATTTGATGCAGTTTTATATTTATGACTTTTCAGAATTTATAAAATGCGATGTAGAAGAAGATGGGCTATACGGAGCTTATCCATTAGAAGATTACTGGATAGAAAAGAATCATAGATTTCCATATTTAATTAAACAAAATAATAAGTATGTGGGTTTTGTATTGGTAAGATTAATTGAAACGGCTGAACGTGATTACTATTCAATTGCTGAATTTTTTATATTAAAGAAATATAGACGAGAAGGGATTGGCAAAGCTGTAGCTGCTCGTATTTTTGATTTATATAAAGGACAATGGGAAGTCTATCAGATCGAAGGAAACAAATCGGCTCAGATATTCTGGAATAAAACCATTGATGAATATACAAAAGGGCAATTTAAAGAGCGGATAGAGAATGGAAGAAGAATACAGAATTTTATTAGTTGATTCAAGGGATCATGTTACATCTGATAACATTGCATTACACATCGGTCGCTACGCTCCCTTGGTCACCAAGAAGAGTTTCGTAGAAGCTGAATCAGGTGACACAGACACATCCAATCGGCTAAGTGGCAGAGCCACCCGGACCTACGGCCCTTAAGCCGATTGAACGTCCGTAATACGCGAACGTTATATGTAATAGCTGCAAAGAAATAATAAAAAAAATTTAAATTACTTTGGAGGTAAGTCGAGATGGAAAGCAGAAAAATCGATAGTAATGAATTCCCGATATTGGAATTTGATGAATCGCGAGTTGCAATAATAGAAGCAACTAATTTTATCAAGCCAAAAGAAGAATTTGAATACTGTGTAATAACATTTTTTCGAGATGTAATTGAAAAAATGAAAACGGAGGGAAAGTTGAAAGAAGTTGCATGTCTACATTGCGAGACTTTAGATTTACCAATATATGAAACATATTATCAAGGGAAAAAAGTACATATTACTTTGGGGTATTTAGGAGCTGCAGGTTCAGCAGGATTCTTAGAAGAACTGATAGCCTATGGTTTTCAGAAATTTATAGTTTGTGGTGGTGCAGGTGTATTACAAAAAGACATTGCTGTTGGACATGTAATAGTACCAGTTTCGGCAGTGAGAGATGAAGGAGTATCATACCATTACATTAAGCCATCAAGAGAAGTTGAATGTAATCTAGAGGTATTAAAATTCATAGAGGACGATTTTAATATACATAATATAAGGTATATTAAGGCCAAAACTTGGACGACAGATTCATTTTATAGAGAGACTAAAGAAAAGGTTGAGTTGCGGAAAGCAGAAGGGTGTGTAACTGTAGAAATGGAAGCAGCAGCATTTATGGCTGTTTCACAATTTAGAAATGTAAAATTAGGTGTTATCTTGTATGGCGGTGATGATTTAAGTGGTGTCGAATGGGATAGTCGAAGTTGGAATAGCAGATCAGAAATAAGAGAAAACCTTGTTCAAATATCAATGCGGATATGCAGTTCTTTATAACTGAAATAGCTATAATCCATTTATTAATGCATTTATTAAAAGGGAAATACTAAGTAGACAACACCGTATTCACGCTGCGGCCCCTAAAGGGGCCTTGGTCTGCAAGGGGCATTTCGGAGAAGTGGATTCAGCAGACAATCCTGCGAGGCTAAGTGGCGTAGCCACCCGGTCTTAGCGGACCTTAAGCCTCTCGGGTTCGTGAATACAACAACGTTATGCGCCATTACCGGTAAATATTAAAGATAATATTTAAGGAGATAATTTATGAAAGGTAAGATACTCTTCTTATTTTTTATTACGATAATGTTTTCATCATGTCAAAATATTAGTCAATCGACTACTTTGAATAGCGAAACTAAATCAATAATGAATTCTGAACTGCATCCTGATGTAGAGAGTAAAGGTAATGGAACAGAATCGAAAGAAATAACAGAAGGTCGATCAGAGCCTTCTAACAATGAAGTGTTATCCATGAGAATTGGGAACTACGATTTAAAAGGAGAATTTTATGATGAAATGCTTCGAAATCCTATAGATCATGATTATGAAGTAGAATTTAATGAATTTCAAAATTCCAAAGAGATTATTACAACAATGGGATGGGGAGCGTTGGAAAGCAAATATACAGAAATTTGGGATAAAGAGTTGAATCAAATATATAAAAAGCTTCTTTCTAAGTTGGATAGAGAACCAAGAGAAGCACTAATCGAATCGCAGAAAGAATGGTTACAGTATCACTTAAGGGAAACAACATTTGTAGAGAAGACATTTATTAATAATGGTTACCTTGGATCAAAAGGATCGGTAAGCCTAGGCACGGTTATACGGGAGAGAATTAGGGAAAGAACAATGCAATTATTTGAATATCGATATTTGCTAGATAGTGAAGTTGAGTTTTTATACCAAAGTAAAAAATAGAGTTGGAAGCTTGATCAAAGGTTTCTAGGTGATGCTGCTTCGAAGACAGTAACGGCACATAACAATGTATTCATGTTGCGGGGCTACAACCTCGGTTATCAGATGTATAATCATGGAAGGATACTCAGACAACAAACAACCCAGCTTAAGAGAAGAGCTATCTAAGGCTGGGTCGTTTCGTGAATACAAGAGCGTTATGTGAAAAGATATTCAGATCTAAATCAGAAGGGAAGTCAAACATAATGATCAGAGTCGATGTAGCTTATTCCTTAATTACTGACCCAACCAATTCCAAAATATTAATGGTAAGGAATGTAGATGATTCTAGTGACCGATGGTCACTTCCAGGCGGGGCTGTTGAAAGAGAAGAAGCATTAGAGCAAGCAGCAATAAGGGAAGCTAAAGAAGAAACTGGACTAGATATTAAAGTTCATGGAATAGTGGCAGTAAATGAATGTAAATTTCCGAAAAAAGAAGAACATGTAATATTTATAACATTTAAAGGTGAGGTAATCGGTGGGAATGAAGAAATAGTTAGACCTAATGAAATTTCTGAAATAGCTTGGATTGATATAGAGAAGGCTGAACAATTGATGCCTTACTATAAAGATGGATTAAGAAGATTAATAGATGGACATGAAATAACATATTTTAACGAAGGCAATAAGTAATTTTGTTAGTTGTTCGCGAGGTTCATTTCCCTAAGATAAGAGCTCTCTAAGGGGAATGGACCTCGCGAATACAGAAACGTTATTTGAAACTTTGGAATGGCGGAAAAAAGAAAAAACAATAAAGGAGATTACCTCAATGTGTACTAGTTTCGCTGTTCATTTAGACAAGACATTTATTGGTATGAACTTCGATATTTCTCGAAGACCAATCAAAATTATTATGATTGGCGAAGATCAACTATTAGTCCTTCAGAATGATGATGGACAATTTTATCCAGCCTTCGGTTTGAATAGTAGTGGTACATTCATGAATTTATTAATGGTCGATTCAATTGAAGAAGGCAAATATAGACGTGGCAAGAATTGCGTACATATTATGAAATTGTTTGATGAAATTCTTTCAGGACGGATCGAGTTATCTCAATTAAGTGAATATTTAACCAATAACGTAATTGTTAATGTCCCGAGTCATAGTGTCCACAGTTTGATAGCCGGGAGAAATCGGAAGACATATATTGTTGAGCCTGGAAGAAAGAACATTGATATTAACTCTTCCGATAGGGACTTCATGGTACTAACTAATTTTCCTGTATCGGATAATTTCAATAATGAATATAAGAATGTTGAAGGACCAGGAAAGGATAGATATATAAAGGCCTATGAAGTCATTACAAATAACATAGAAACATTTAATATTGAAACAGGCCTTAACTTGCTTAAGGGTACTGCTCAGCAAAGTGGGGATTATCCAACCCAAATTTCGCTTATATTTGTTCCAGAAGAAAGTAAAGTTCATTTTACTTTGAATGGAGATTTTACAAAGATATTTGAATTCTCATTTATCCATAAGCAAATTCAGAGTTTTGAAGGTTTTACAAGCAATAAAAGTCTTAAACTTACCAAAAAAGGTGTATTACTTTCAGAACTTGAAGATTGGTAATGACTGTACAGATATAGGAATAGGAATTCGAGAGAAATTCAAATGAAGTCTTAAGCATCACATCACACTATATTCATGCATAGGGCCCTCGTTCCGACCGGGCGATGAGACGTTGTGGATACGAGAACTTTAAGTGAGAGACCGGTAAAAACCATAATAGAAATAGGAGAGATTCTTATGGAACGCTTGGTAGTCATGACGGTAGGAAAAACTCATAGTGGCAAAACCACCTTTGCCAAAGAATTAGAATCCGTATTACAACAAGCTATTGTAATTGATCAAGATAATCATGCTGAATTTATTAATGAGCATTACAAGAAACTTCGCCCTATAGAAGGCCCAAACACTTTAAAATTCTCTGTAACTGACGCAATTGTTAACTATGCTACGGAGCAAAGCAATTTCCGCATTATCTTAAGTAACTCTAATTTGAATAAATCAGGAAGAGCAAAAGTTCTCCGATATTTTCATAACAAAGAATTTAAAAGTATCATTGTGTATTTTGATTTACCCGATGATTTATTGAAAGATCGCGTTATACGCACGCAAAGAAGCAAAGCTATATTTAGAAGTGCTTCAAGCTTTTTGGAAGTATTGGAGAGACAAGAAAATTTGTTAGAAATACAACCTAGTAAAGATGAAGCAAATTATATATTTATCATTAAGGACCCAAATAATACAGCGGAAGTTATTCAACAAATAATAGCAATCACGGGTACTAGATGATTCGATGAAGGCTGATCCTTCAGATAACATTATATCCACGCTGTGAGGTTTACGCCCCTTGTTCGTCCCGATGTATAATCATGGTAGAAATCGGACGACACACGAGCCGACCTAAGATAGGAGCTATCTAAGGCCGGCTCGCGTCGTGAATACAATATCGTTAGGTGAAATTACCGTAAAGCAGGTCAGATAGGGAAAACAAAGATGGAAGACCTATATCTTTTAAAACATGACCCATCTTAAGATATTTACAAAAAAAAATGACGAGATAGTAGACGACTTTTGGATATGGTCAGAGAAGCAAAAGCAAGTACTAGAATGAGAAACCACAATGAATGTGAAACGATTATAGATAAACTAAGTGAAAGATCATAGGGCCCTTGATCTACCAGAAGTATATTTGAGAAGAGTAATCAGGCTGGTACCCATTCTCCTAAGATAAGAGCTATAAATAGGGAATGGACGTCGCGAATATTTCAATTATCGGAAAGATACGCAAATCTATAATTTAAACATTGAAGGAGTACTAAATGGCGACTATAGCACTGATAAGGCATGGTAGCACGAGTTGGAATAAAGAAGGACGAGCACAGGGTAACTCTGATATTTCGCTGGATCAGGATGGGATTAATCAAGCAGAACTTTTAGAAACGAGATTAAGATCAGAAGACTGGAATCATATTTATTCAAGTACTTTAGCAAGAGCAAAGCAAACTGCTCTTATTGTAGGGAGTGCTATCGGAGTAGATATTCACTTTGATGATCGTCTTCGGGAAAGGTCCGGAGGATTGATTGAAGGTACTACTGAAGAGGAACGAATAGAAAAGTGGGGAACAGGTTGGATAGAATTAGATCTTGGACTTGAGCCAATTGAGATTGTCCAAAAGAGGGGTGGAGAGTTTTTAGAAGAAATAATGATGAAGCACCAAGGTGAAAAGGTGTTGGTGGTTTCTCATGGTGCCTTAATTCAATTTAACTTTATTAATTTAGTTCCTGATTTTCCTACAAAAGATTTTGGCAATACATCAATAACTATTTTAAAGAAAATAGATAATCAATGGATATGTGAACTGCATAACTGTACAAAACATCTAGAGGGTAATATCAAAGAAGGCTAATCCATCTGATAACACCATATTCAAGCTTCGGGGCATTTGCCCCTCGGTCCGACAGAAGTTAGAGGAATATTCGGGGCTAGATTTTCAGTAGCAAGGAAGTGGAATCAGCCGGACACATCCAATCGATTAAGTGCGCTGATGTTTACCCGGTAGCTTCGCTGTCTAAAGTCGATAGGACGTCGTGAATACCCGAACGTTATAGGAAACACTTCGAAAGCGGGAAAACATGAAAACAAATAAGGCAATGAAGAATTTATTGGATGAGTTATCTCAAACAAATAAATTCATAAATTCGGATTTATTAAATCCCAATTTTATTGAATGGGATAATTGTATCTTGATTCTAAGTTCTACAATCGAAGGAGAAGATGTGGTAATTAGATTCTATCAATCTAGGGATAATGAACCTGAATGGTTTAATCTAAACGATCTTGAAGGATATAAAGAAGAAGCGATTTTAGTAATTGAGATTCTGAATGTAGTTCAATGATGAGAAGTGCTTCGTATAACTAAATATTAAAGTTTCGCGCCATTCGGCCTTTGATACGGCAGATGCATTTCAGGGAAATGAAAGCAGTCGGACACATCTTCACCGACTAACTGCTTCGCGGCCAGCTGCTGACGGAGACTTAAGTCGGTGACGTCGCGAATACGAAACGTTATACAAAATTGGCATAAAGATAATACCGCATTGGAGGCGATATTATGGTGGTACACAAAATTGAATTATCCCAAGAAATATTAATTGGTTCATTTACTAAAGAAGTAACTCCAATCATTTCAGTGTCATCTGGTGATTCCATATGTTTTGAAACATTAGACGCAGGTTGGGGTACTGGGAGAAGTAATAGTGAGAGAAGGAAACCATTTTCAAGAAAAGAAAAAATTGATGGGGGTCACGCCTTGGTGGGACCTATTTATATTGAAGGTGCTAAGAAAGGCATGACTTTAGAGATTGAGTTTAATGATATTATACCTGGGCAATATGGTTTTACTGCTGCAGGTCAATATCCTAATTGGCAAAACCAGAAGTTACATTTGACCGAATTTAAGGAAATTAGCCTTGATTGGAAACTCGATAATAAATCCATGGTGGGAGTATGTGAAATCAACGGCAACTCCTTCTCGGTTTCATTACGACCTTTCATGGGCGTTATTGGAATGCCTCCAGATGACATAGGAATTCACTCTACTTGGCCACCACGATATTGTGGTGGAAATATTGATTGTAAAGAGCTTGTGAAAGGCAGCAAATTGTATCTTCCTATTTCTGTCGATGGGGGTTACCTTGCTATTGGAGATGGTCATGCTTTGCAAGGGGATGGAGAAATCAGTTGCCAAGCTATTGAATGTCCGATGGAAGTTGTTGATATAACTGTAAATTTGATTGAAGGCATAGATTTGTTAAACCCCCGAGCTAATACTCCCGCAGGGTGGATTACTTTTGGGTTTCATGAAGATCTTAATGAAGCAACCGTTCAAGCTTTAGATGGAATGCTTACCTTGATGGGTGAGTTGTATGGTTTAAATCGTGTTGAAGCTATTGCTTTAGGGAGTTCTGTTGTTGATCTACGTATAACGCAAATTGTAAATGGGGTTAAAGGGGTACATACCTGTCTCCCACATGGAATTTTGAAGTGATTCGAGCGTAACTTGAACAGGACGCCAATATCGTATTCACGCTGCGTCGCCTCCGGATCCTTGATCGGACGTAAGTAATAAGAAGTGGCTTTAAAGAAGTTGATTCGGAGGCAGGGAAGGTTCGAGAATAAAAGAACGTTATACTCAGTACCTGAAATAAAGAAAACACATATGAATATCTTTCATGATTTTAATGTTTAGTGGTCTCAACTCATCATTAAGGATAACCAAGCAAAAATGTAAGATTAGTCATACGATTTTCCAATGAATAAGAATACAAAAGAAAGGATGTGGTTCGTTTGTTTGCTGTAGAATTATTCTTCAACAAAGAATTCGATGAGTACGTCAGAAAAGTATGGATGCACTTTGACAAAAAGGGAATCAGTTATTTTATGAATAGATTTGAGAACTTAAGTCCCCATATAACGCTTGCCGTATATACGGATATATCCGATTTGAAAGGATTTAAAGAACAACTTGAAATCTATTTTGATAGTGTTTCTCCTCTTCGTTTACGATTTGATATCGTAGCTACCTTTCCAACCTCGGGAACGATATTTTTAGCCCCAACCATGACGGACGAACTTCAACGTGTACATAAGGATTTTTATAAAAAGTTAGACAAATATAATAATCAAGCGAGTATATATTATAGCCCAGATCAATGGAATCCACATTGTACCCTGGGAACACAATTAAGTAGAGAAGCGATAGCTAAGGGAATTCATGATGTAGTAAAGGAATTTGAACCTATGGATGGGATCATAGAAAGAATGAGTTTAGTGAAGATTGAGCTGTCAGAAGAAGGGAACAGGAATATAATCATATTTGAACAATCTTTTGAAAGTTAATTCAAAGAGGTCAGTTACTTCGTATAACATAATATTCACGCTGCGGGTATTCGCCCTGGATCCGATAGGAATCGGAGCATACGCTGGGTAGTAAAAAAACAAGGGATTGGACGTCGCGAATATATCAACTTTATATGAAATCATAGTGTGATGTTTAATGAAAGCATCTAAAGGAGGCTTGTATGAAGACAATTATCTATATGGTTAGGCATGGAGAATCACCATACAACGAAGGAAATGAAAGAACAAGAGGGCTTACCCCAAAAGGAAAGATCGATATTGAAAAAGTAACGAAGTTACTTATAGGTGAAGGAATAGACATGATTATATCAAGTCCTTATACTCGAGCAATTCTGAGTGTTGAAGGATTGGCCAAGCACTTAAAGTTAGATATTAAAGCATTTGAAGATCTTAGAGAACGACATTTTGCATCTTATAATATTGAAAATGCAGAGTTAATGTCTAGTATCAGAGAGAGTTTTAATGATTTTGATTATACCTTGCCGGGTGGAGAGTCCAATGCTGATTGTCAGAAAAGAGCAATCTCAGTTCTAAAACCCTTACTAAAAGAGAACAGAGGGAAGAAAATAGCAATCGGGACTCATGGTCTTGTGATGACTTTGATGATGAATCATTTTGATTCAGCTTTTGGTTTGGAGTTTTTGAATCAATTAAAGAAACCAGATATTTATAAAATGCAATTCGAGGACTTAGAATTAAAGAAAGTAACAAGAATGTGGAATGATTAGAATTCCTGAGGTATATAAAGAAAACTGTGACATTACATGTCAGAGTATTCACGCTGCCTTGAAGTTGCTGGAAGCAATTCGGTGAAGTATGAGCAGGAAGACAACACTGAGAGGCAAACTGAGCAAGCGCAGCCGGATTTTTTGGTTCTTAAGCTTCTCGGCGTCGTGAATACAGAAACGTTATATGAAAACATCCAAATAATTAAACATCTAAGAAGGATGAAAAGAAAAAATGATAAAATCTATTAGTATTGATGCATGGAATGGGGCCACATTTAAGGAAGAAATCGTTGTGAATCCTACATGGACGGACACTTTAAGTTTTTTAAGAAAACTCGATGGAGATAAATTTACATTAGTATTTTTTGAGGTATCAGACACCGATTCAGCATTAGTTGGGGGCGGACCTGAATATTTCATTGTGTCTATTACAATTGATGATACTATATATACTCTTATGAACGATAAACAGGGTAACTGTGAAATTCCCCTGGTTGTTGGTGGTCAGTTAGGAAATTATTGTGATAACATTTGTATAGAATTAATTCCCATGCTTGAAGCCATAAAGTATTTTTATGAAACCGGAAAACTACTCGAAATACATAAATGGAAACAAGAATAAAATTACTCTGAATGTAACTCGAAGAAATGAGTGACATCATCTAATGGGCAGCAGGGTTCGTGGTCCGGAAGAGCAGATTCACCGGACACTTTCAACCTGCTAATTGGCAAGGCCACCTGTCACTAAGTGCCTAAAGCCACTTAAACATTGCGACTTAAAAAAACTGCGAACGCTTACATAAAGGCTATGAAATTATGCGTTACTGCAGGAAATGATGATGCTCCTAATAGCCTTGTTTTTAAAAGTAGGTAGAGGTCTCAATTTTAGAAAAGGATGGTGTTTCTTGTGTCGAACAACAGACAACTTACAAGATCTCAGAACGCAGCGATTGAATATATAAGTAATGACGCAAGATCCCAAAAAAGAGAAGCTCAAGCATCACTCAAAGAAATTTTTCATTTTTCGAATATTCCTTGGAACACCTTTGAAGAAGCAGTTCATAAGATTAAATCCCATGCAAGGGTGGCTTTGCATTTTCATCCGGATCGTCCGGTTTTAGATATGAAAAGTGTAGCTCAATCTTTATTACAGCAGGGAATCTATAAAAGTCAGTTCGAGACTTTCATATCCAATGGGAGCGTATCTGCATACGTAGGTGGTGCAAGAGATCTTTGGGAGGAAAAACTATTTAGCGGAGCATATCAGTTAGAAGGTGCAACCAACTTTGAACGGCCAAAGTATGGTGCTCTTCATTTGTTGTTACATCCGGATGGACCGTCTCCACGATTCGGCTCTTGTTATTTTCTTTTAAAACCGAATGCTTCATATCGCTGTACGTTCACTTACGGTGGCTCTCAAGATGCTCCAAAGGAAAAGGGGACGTATGAGGAATTAGACGATATTTTATCTGCGCTTTTTACGGATGCTTTCTTTCGGGATTATGCTATTGGAGAAAAAGATCTTACTCCTAAAAAATTGATAGATCAGCTATTGTACAATCTGGAACGTCCGTTAGAGGATCCGTCAAAACTGGCCCCACATCGGAATCTTAACCATTTTATCGAAACTCAAATTCATGGAGATATATATCTTGAAGATGATGTGGAAATTTTAGTAGCTGACCCATCGTTCAAAGGAACGGAAATAGGGAATTATTTAGAGCAAATCTGCATCAAATATTCCATTGAACTATTTTGGCATATGGGTTTTGCGATGCGTGCAGAGGAAGTGCCCTCTGATTTTAGGGGTCCAACCATGCCATCATTAGCGAAGCAAATTGCAAGCAACGGTAATATTGACGCAAGTGTGATCGGGAATGCTGTCAACGATTTGAAGTACAATCCTGATCTCTGGTCTGACAGAGGTAATTACGAAGAAGTGCTTCAGGAATTAAAATACATGTGGCATATACTCGTTCGATATGGTAAATCGATTGATAAGCTGTATAAAGGATGATTCTAATAAAGAAATCATTATTAATAAAACTAACAAGTGCTGTATTATCAACGATTATTATGTCTTTTATGTGCGCAACGATATTCTTTCCTGATGAGTTCGGAAGTACATTTTTATTGGGGATAATAATGTTCATGCTTTTATATGGTATTGGAGGCATTCCATTTTCAGTAATAGCATCAGCGATAATAAAAACCTCAAGAGTTTCTTATAAATTCAACTTAATTGAACAGTTCATAAAAAAAATGAAAATTAAAAGAGTACAGTTTTAGATATTTAGCATTTCGAAGAAGTCGTAGTCACTCAAACATAACCGATGCAAAGGAAGATAAGAAAATGGATAAAGGGAAAATTATATTTTTGAATGGCGTAACCAGTTCAGGTAAAACTTCCATCGTAGAAGCGATGCAAAATTACGCTGACCCCTTTTTTTATGTTGTAGCCAATGATCTTTTTGAAAATACGATTGGTGATAAACATTTGCAAACAGACTACTGGAAGTATTTAAGTGAAGCGATCATGATAATGTATCATACAGCAAAATTATTTTCGGATCATGGAAAGAATGTTTTAATCGATGGGATACTTGTTGAAAGACCGGAATTAAAGCCGCATTATGATAAAGTCCAAGATATATTTGATGGATATCCTTTGGATATCGTTGAGGTGTACTGCCCATTAGATCTTTGTCGTAAGCGAAATATAGAACGTGGTGACAGAACAGAAGATCAATCCGATGAGCAAAATAAAATAATGTCGCAACACATCCGTTATAGCTTTTCAGTCGATACGAGTTTGAATACGCCGGAAGAATGTGCGGAAATGATTATCAAATCAGTATTCAAAAAATAATTTAATGATTGAAAAATCAGTTCAAGGAATCAGAATCAGGTAAACAGACTTCAAACTTTCATTAAGGGGAGGAAGAAGTATGGGTTCAAGAATAATGCATCTGATTGTGGCAAATAGAATTGCAGATTCCTTATCTATTGTAGATAAGACGCCGTTTTTACTTGGGAATATTGCACCGGATGCTGTTACAATAAAAGATTCATCACATTTTTTTGCTGGTGAAATTCAGGATTATTCAAGGAACGTAGACTATAAAGGATTTTTACATAAGTATCGATCACAGGCAGAAGACCTTTATGTTCTAGGTTATTTCACACATTTAATTACAGATGATATATGGTTGAAAGGTTTTAATTTACCTTGGTTAAGGAACAGAATGGAAGCTAATGAGGAATTATATAAACAGTATCATAACGACTTTAGATTATTGAATGGGAAGTTGCTTGAACATTATGGATATGAAAAGGAATTAAGAAGCAGACTCAATCATATTCCAACAATACCGGATTTAGAGGAAGTTAAATCTACAGATGTCGAAAAGTTTGTGCCATATATATTTGACGATTTGAATTATGACAAAGAAATTTTGATAGAAGCCCTTAATGTTTTTACTTTTGAGCAGATCATTGGATACTTAGAGACATCAGTCGATATGGGATTATTGAATATGAAGTATATATAGATAAAGTACAATTTGTAAGTTATTCTATGAAGTCGCATGGTAGCTGCTCGGCCTAAAGACATGAGAGAAAGTACACCGTAATGTCATGTGAATCGAAGTTATAAATTTAATAATTAATCTAACGGACAGATTAATGGTAAATGAAGGAGTAAACTATAATTCGCCGAATACTATTTAGGTATAAATAAGAAAAGGAGGATTATATTATGTGGTTTTGTTGTGTGTATAAAAAACCGATAAGAATCCGTAATCACCCTCAATATTAAAAATTGAGGAGGAATAAAATGAGAATAAATAACAATTATTTAAAAGAACAATTAAAGCATGTGTATTGGTTAAATGGTGGTTGTTGCGCGGGAAAGACAACGATGACAAAGAAATTTGTTGCAGAGTTAGGATTTCAAACATTGAGCGATAATGTCTTGAAGTATAGACCATTCACTAATCCGACTGAATATCCTGCTCTTCAATATCCCCATCCTGGTTTAAACTGGGAAGAGTGGTTTAATAGGCCTACTGATGTGTCTTTTCCATGGCTTTGTGAAATTGTTGTAGAAATGATGGAATTTTTCGTTATTGATTTATTAAAGATGCCAACGGATAAACCAATCATTATCGATTTAGGAATAATGCCTGAACACATTTTACCCTTTATTCCTAAAGAAAAAATGATGTGTCTTTATACATCTGATGATGAAATAGAAAAGCTATATTACTTTAGAGAAGACCATAAGATGATTTTGGATGTTATTAACCTTACATCAGATCCAGCGGAAACGATTAAACATGGCAACAAAACAATGGTGAAATTCTCCAATGAAATTAGAAATGCCTGCGTTAATAACAATATCAAAACACTTGAAAGAACACCTGACTTGGGTATAGAAGAACAATTCAGATTAGTTTGTGAGCATTTTGAATTATGATATGAGCATCCTTTGTTAATTTTATATGTAATACGGGTCAGGCTACCGATATAAGGTAGCCTGTTTAAATAACGGGACATGATAGTTTGGTCATAGTGAATTATAAAAATCATGCGGCTCCTGACGTCCTGTCTTTAGTCAAGGATATGAGCCGAAATCAGATAACAATATGTTTACGCAGCGGCTCCTTACGGAACCTTGGTCTGCGGAATGAATTTGAGGGAAGCTGGCTCAGTAAAACATTCGACTTCGTCGAACATCGTTAATACAGGAGCTTTATGTGAAATGCCGGATATATATACAAGGAGCGAAAAATGAAAAAATGTATAGTGTTTATATTATTCATTTCAACCTTATTAATGGGGTGTAACAAGAACGAGCTAATATATAACGCCCCAACCAATGAACAAATCACTGATTATGTAAATAGTCATCGTTTAGATTTACAAGATAGTATATGGATTAAGGACTCAGCAATCATTTTACTCGAAAATTCATTGATTACCCTTTATACAGATCAACATGGGAAGGTATATGACCAAAAACTATCGTGGGGAATAAATTATTCAGATCCTGTGACTGTAGGAAACGGAAATCCATATATAGCAGTCATAATTAATAACAAGATGTTAAGTTCTGGAGCTGATCGTATTTTTATTACTTATACTGATGGTAAGTCCTATTCAAGAGGGATTACGGAAAAGAAGGGTTATCTGATTCCTAATACTCAAATTAATGAAGTAGAAAACTTAGTAATTTTCGATAATAACGGTAAAGAAATTTACAAGAAGCTTGAGTAACTCAGGGAGAGGGCTCTACTACCAAGATATTTACACATTGGCGCACTTGCCCAAGGTCTTGCAGGAGAAATCGGAAGGAGAATTAAGCGCTACAACTGGAGTCCATTTACCAGTTAGCGTGAATACGGGAATGTTAAATGAAATAGTCAGCATTTACTTAGTAAACGGAGTAGCCCCCTTCTGTTACGAATTGATCTTTACCACCGAACTTGGAGAGCAAGAAATATAGTTTATGTAAAGTGTATAAGGCGCATTAGTGTTTTATTCTGCACTGGAAAATTTATATTTTATGGGGGATTGAAATGGAGATTGTTTTTAGAAATTTCGATGATTCTTATTATGAACAAGTTTGTGATTTTTTGATTGAATTATCAAAAGATGACCGTAGCCATATAAATTGGAACTGGGCAAGGTGGGCGTGGATGTTTTATCATCCTGAATTCAATAGAGACTTAATGGATAAGATTGGCTTGTGGTATTGTAATGACGAGTTAGTAGGGATAGCAACCTATGACCACTATTTTGGTGAAGCATTTTTTGCTACTAAACCAGGGTTTGAAGAATTGGAAAAAGATATATTAGAATATACCACTGCTACTTTCAGTAATGAAAATGGCCTTGGGATTGCGGTGAATGACAAAGATACTCACACTCTAGATTTATTACGCAGTAAGAAGTTTGTGGAGAATGATCTGACTGAAAACATACTTGAACTTACACTACAGAATGTTAGCCTTGATTATGTAAATCCTGAAGGCGTAATTTTAAAGAATATGGATGTTAATAATGATTTGTTTAAGTATCGGAAATTATTATGGAAAGGCTTTAATCATGAAGGTCCTGTGCCTGATGATGAAATCACCATTGATAAGAAAAAAAGAATGTTGTCAGCAAGAAATATGAATTCATTCCTACATATTGTTGCTGAAAATGAAGTTGGGGAATACGTTGCTTATTGTGGCTTATGGTACAGTCAAAAAACGGATTATGTTTATGTTGAACCTGTATGTACAATTCCAGAGTATCGGCAGAAGGGGCTGGGAAAAGCAGTAGTTTTAGAAGCCTTGAAAAGAGGCCGCTCCCTGGGTGCGGAAAAAGCATATGTTATTTCGGATAGTTCTTTTTATAAGTCAATAGGCTTTCAACAGCATTCTCATTTTACTTTCTATTGGCATAACATTTGATACTTTCTTAAGCCTTTCGGGTTCGTGAATGTAGTGAAGGCTATCTAAAAGGGAAAGGATTGTAAGAAAGGATGAATGCATGAATATTCAGGGCCTCCCAATTGAAATAACAGAACTAATCGGAAAAGTTCAGGGGGCTGCAAGATCGATTACGAAGAGGCATTAAGTAAACGAATGGAGCTGCGAACAAAATTATATTGAGGGGGTTATCATGGTGAATAAACATAGTGTTTATGAAACAAACAGCTCCTATTGGGATACAAAAGGAAATGACTTTTTAAGAGCAATCGTGCTTCCTTTTTATGGAGCATTTGTAACAGAGGAAAAATGCCAACTTTTTGGCGATGTCTCAGGAAAAAAGATGTTAGAGATCGGCTGTGGAGATGGTCAATCTTTGCAATATCAGGGAGAGCGTAAAGCAGCTGAACTATGGGGGATGGATATATCAGAAAAGCAAATTGAAAAGGCGAAGCAACATCTGACAACGTGTGGTCTTTCAGCAAAATTGATCTGTTCTCCTATGGAAGAAGAATCTAACATCCCTATGGATTATTTTGATTTTGTTTATTCGATTTACGCCATAGGCTGGACAACAGACCTTGAAGGTACCTTTTGTCGGATCGCTTCATATTTAAAAAAAGATGGCATATTTATTTTTAGTTGGTCTCATCCAATTCACAAATGTGTTGTTGAAGAGAATAATAGATTGGCTTTTAACAAGTCTTATTTTGATGAATCTTGGTATTCGGTATCTCCTGATTTTTGTCAAGGCGAGCTAACTTTGTCTGATCGTAAACTATCAACCTATATAAATGCGTTAGCGAAAGCAGGGTTTGTTATTGAAGAAATGATTGAAGAAACCGATCAGGAAATAATCCAATTGCATGATGAAAATAATGATCTCGTAAAAAGAGCGAAGATGTTTCCTGTAACCTTCGTTATCAAAGCAAGAAAACTTTGAAAACGAATACAAATGAATAAATAATTCAGTTCTGAGTTTTCATGAGGAAAATAGATTGCATGGATTAATTTTGGCAAGATACGAAGGTAAGATTACGGGCGATAAAGGATGAGGGCTGTATAACATAACATTTAAGCAGCGGCTTCTTTGGAACTTAGTCTGTGGGATGAATTTCGAAGAGGCATTTCATCAGACAAACCATTTGGTTAAAGAGTACAGGAATATTATATAGTAATAATTGTAAACCATCTCAAATCGTAAAGGCGGATATTCAATGAAGAAGTTACCTTTATTTATAGTGACCGGTGCAAGTGGAACAGGCAAAACGACTATTTGTTCTCTGATTCGCAATCTACTTCCCAGCTTTGATGTGTTTGATATGGATATCATTAATAATGTTGACTGGCAAATTGCCAAAGCTAATTGGTTGAGAATTGCTTATAGTATTTCTTTAAGTGGTCGTGGTACGGTTCTATGTGGAACGATGGTTCCTGAAAACATCGAATCAGCAGATCATAAAGATAAGTTTGATAAGATCTTTTATATAAACTTGCATTGTGATGATTTGACACGTGAAACACGATTGAAGGCAAGAGGGTGGGAAGAAAGTGCGATTGAAGATCATAGAAAATTTGCCGGATGGTTAATACAGAATGCTGATCAAGCTTTTAATCCCTCAATGCCAACAATTGATACAACAAGTCTTCCGCCAGAAGAAGTAGCAAAACAAATTCAAAATTGGGTCATTAAGAACTGGTAAGTAATTTGAACTTATCCGACTATGTCGGAGCCCATGAATACAGGAATATTATATGATAGATCCAAAAAAATTATCTATGGGGGTTGCTCATGGTAACGTTAAAATTACATACTGAGAGACCGATTCTACCATCTGAACTAATGGGTCTTTATCAAGATGCTGGTTGGTGGCCTAACCGAGATGAGAATGGAATATTACAGCTACTTGTTAGTGGTGTTGCAGTAGGAGCTTGGAAAGATGATATATTAGTTGGTTTCTGTAGGTCTATTTCAGACGGAATATATCGGGCTTATGTAGAAGATGTTGTTGTATTAAGTATGTACAGAAATAAAGGAATAGGAGAACTAATGGTCAAAAGACTTTTAGATGAGTTAAAAGATATTGACGTTATTAGTTTGTTTTGTACAGAGGATTTGGGTGGTTTTTACGAATTGTCAGGTTTTAAACGGACAAAGCAAATTGTAATGCATTATAAGAATCAAGGAATTTAAAAAAATATTCAAAGAAGATGGGTACTTACTTAGGAATAAGGGAGAATGCGACAATGTTTAAATACGAAATTGATGATTCTTCTTATTTATCGCTATTGGAAATTAAAGATGCAGAACAATTATATAATTTGATTAACAGTAATAGGGATCATATAGGTGAGTGGCTGAAGTTTCCTAGTATTACTGTAGAAGCGGATGATTCAAAAACCTTTATAGAAAGAACACGTATAAGATATGCCAAGGAAGAAGGATACTGGTTAGGAATATGGAGTATGGGGAAACTTGTGGGTTCTATTGGTTACTTATATCTAGATCAAGAGAACAAAAAAACTGAAATCGGATATTGGCTAGGTAAAGAATATGAGGGTAAGGGATTAATTACTAAATCTATTAAAGTACTATTAAATCATGCTTTTGACGAACTGAAATTAAATAAAATTGAAATAGGAGTAGCTACAAACAATTTAAAGAGCCGTGCAATTCCTGAGAAATTAGGGTTTAAACGTGAAGGTGAACTAAGAGATTACGAGTATATCAATGGAAGGTTTCTAGATAGAATAATCTATGGATTGAAAGCCAATGAATGGATAACGGAATAGTACTTTTTATAAAAAACATAACATCATCTGAGCCGGCCTTAGATAGTAGCTATCTAAATCTAATATAGTGACAGGAGGCGGAAGTTTGATTTCTGAGAAAAAGCTTAAACGGGTAGAACTTGTTCGTACTCTTGTTCTTGAAACGCTACATACTATAGAGAATACCTCCAAGAAAAAGGAAGCATTGGTTAAACTTTTCGGGGTTTCTAGCTTCGCTTCTTTACTTGCCATACGAAGAGAACAAAATTCGGAAATTGCTGCGATCGCAGGGTTGCTCCATGATTTTTATTTCTATAAAACCGGCATAAAATACTTCCCTGGTCCTAACAGTGCAGATTCGGTAAGACCGATTTTGCGTAGCACCCAAATCTTTACCGACGAAGAGCTATCTGTCATTCTTCGATCGATCTTTTATCAAAACGATAAACATCAGGTCCATGGACCATATGAAGAAATTATTAAAGATGCCATACTTATACAGATGTACGTTCAGAATCCGGAGGAGTTTTTTTCTGATATTGAGATAAATAGATTACAAAAAGGTCTTGTTGAATTAGGGATTCCAATAGAACACGTACAGGCAAAGCACAAGATTAACAGAGGAACGATAATCAAAGGAACTGAAGATAGACGTCTTAAGTTGGCTGAAATTGCGGAAGCGCTTGCAGTTCAAAGGATTATGGGAATTCCGGAGGATGAAGACTATCGGGAAATATGCAAGTACTGGCCGGACTCGGATATCTATAAAGTACTGGAAGCAAATTGGTGTGCCGCATTCGTCTATCATTGCTGCATGCAGGCTGGCATCATACTCCCTATTAGATACCCGAATCACAGTTATCGATTAGCTGGAGTTGGCGCGTGGTTGGATTGGGCTAAGCTACCTGAAACAAATTTTTTATATCAAGATGGATATCATGGTTTTAAACCAAAGCGTGGTGATATTGTCATTTTTGAAAAGCTTCTATCCGATAATTCGCATGATCATATTGGAATTGTTTTGGCATGTGAGGGAAACCGATTATTGGTTGCAGAAGGTAACAAAGACAATAAAAACTTCTCCAGCGTTTTTTACAGGGAAAGAGAACATTGTATTTACGGATATATACGTATAGACGACAGCTATCAATTTCATTTTGACGGGGAATATATACCGATTGTTTGAAATTGAGTAAGAAACTATAAAGCCGAAGGAGATGGTCGCTATACTCCTAGTATATTGGCGGTATTTTCTTTATGTTTTGGATCATAAATTAAACGTTCTTATCGAATGTTGGCAAGAAGGATTATATCTTCAAGGGATAATCCATGACATGTCTAAATTCTCTCCTCACGAATTTTTTCCTTATGCACGTAAATTCTATTCAAATCAGAAGGACGAGGATACCGAGCTGAGATGGAAGAATGCGTGGCTGCACCATCAAAATCATAATAAACACCACTGGGAGTATTGGATAGTAGATAAAAATACTAGAGAAGCCTTACCAATGCCAAAGAAGTATTTGATAGAAATGGTATGTGACTGGCGGGCTTTCTCAAAAAAATGGGGACGTAAAGTTAAAGAATCTAATTTACCAGAAAGAATGATGACATCTGAAAGTATAATACTACACCCAAAGACAAGGGAAGAACTTGAAAATTTCATAAAGAAAAAACAACAACAATATACATAGTGAAGAAGGTGCATCTTTCATTGCTTAACCTAAAAATATCAAATAATAAAGCATTCATTGAACTGAATGATTATGTCTTACAGGTAAAGAATAAAATATCTGCTACCGCTGCTGCGACATATATTATTCATAATGATCGTATCGTGAATGAATGGTACTCAGGAGTACATGACAATTCTAAACATAGTCGATTAGTTAATGAGGATTCACAATTTAATGTTGCTTCAGTTCGAAAAACATTTTTAGGATTTGCTATTAGTCTCGCATTACTTGAGGGTAAGGTCAGAAGTATAGATGATCTTGTTGTGGACTACTTGAATGAGGTAGATAGGGACGCATTAAGGTATATAACAATACGACATTTGTTAACCCATACTCATGGTTTAAATGATCTGCATAATAGATTGTTTCTTCAGGGAACTGACTGGAAGTACAATAATATTGGTGTTAATCTGCTAATTGAGATTATTCGGAAATTATATAAAATCCCTTTATCACAATTACTCGCAGAGCGTTTATTCTCACCTATGGGTTTTAGCCAAACAGGATGGAGAAAGGGAAATAATGAAAAATTAGTATGGCTTAATGAGCAATATAAGGATGATCAAGGTAACCTGGCCAACTTATTTATGAGCACAAAGGAACTAGCATATTGGGGTTATCTGCATTTGAATAAGGGAGCTATAAACGGGAATCAGATACTTCCTAAAGAAATATTTGAGCAGACAACCACTATAATTAGTCCTCCTGATCTGGAACAACAATTGCCGAGAAACGGTTTTTTTTGGTTTGTGCAAGATGAGCCGCGGTCTAATACAGAAGTAGGTGATAAACTACCACATGGTTCTTTTCAGTCTCTGGGTGCCACTGGATGTGCCTGTCTTGTCATTCCTAAGTGTAAAACTGTAGCAGTAAGAATGTATAATCAGACTGAACAAAATCCGTTGGGGTACGATTATCTTGAGGATATCAAAACATTTGGGGATTTGGTCTGTAAGTACATAGAAGATATATAAACCGTGAACTTGGCTTAAATGATAATGATAAATTTTTACTGGATAAGAATATATGTTCTGATATAATTGAACTAAGAATAGTAAATCTCTTCCTCTAAATTTGGTTACAAATAAAAACAGTGAGGTGAGTGAGATGGAACAAAGGAATGCGCCAGAGGTAAGAATTGAACTATGGGACGAAGGAGATTTAGATTTGCTTCGCCAATTAAATTCGCCTGAGATGACAGTACACTTCGGAGGACCAGAGACTGAGGAGAAAATCCTAGCTCGTCATAAGCGCTATTATGAAATCGCACAAAATGGAACAGGGAAAATGTTTAAGATCCTCTTGCTTCCGCATCTTGAAGTCGTGGGTAGTGTAGGGTATTGGGATCAGACCTGGAAAGAAGAATCTATTTACGAAATAGGCTGGAGTGTTTTATCTGAATATCAAGGTAGAGGAATAGCGACAGAAGCAACAGCAAAAGCCATAGCTTCTATCCGTTCTGAAAAGAAGAAACATAAATTCATTCACGCTTTTCCTAAAACCAAGAATCCCGCTTCAAATGCCATTTGTCGCAAGCTGGGCTTTTCGTATATTGGCGAGTGTGATTTTGAATACCCTATTGGGACTACCATACGATGTAATGACTGGAGATTGGCAGTCGAGGAAAATTAAGATCAAGAGCATGGAGGGGGATTTTAAATCAGCTGCATGGCTTTCTCCATATTTCAGGGCAGATGAGAAACCATCTGCTTTTTTTTGCTTGATTTACTTCATATATGTAATAATATGGTTAGTGCTTAGTGCATATAATTTCCTGATTAAAGGACATGTTGGATGCCTAGTTTCTATGGATTATATTTTTATTTGGATTCTAGAGACGCTGAGTGAAACTACTTAAACTATTAAGGAGAACTAAAATGTCGCAGTTTCCCAAGTTAGAAACAGAAAGGTTTGTATTAAGAGAACTAACACAGAATGATTCCAGAGATATATTTCAATGTTTTTCATTGGATGAAGTTACGAAGTTTTATGATGTGGAGAGTTTTACAACCATTAAACAAGCAGAAGAATTAATTCAAAGATGGAATGAAAGATTTGAATCAGGTCAAGCTATTCGTTGGGGAATCACTTTGAAGTCGGAAAACAAAGTAATTGGAACATGTGGCTTTCATGGATGGATGAAAAATCATTATAAAGCTGTCATTGGATATGAACTAACACCAGAATATTGGCATCAAGGTTATATGACCGAAGTAGTTGAAAAGGTAATTGAATATGGATTTAATAAGCTTGGCTTAAACCGAATTGAAGCATTTGTAGAACCGGAGAATGTGGGATCAAGAAAGGTTCTTGAGAAAATCGGCTTTATAGAAGAAGGCATATTAAAGGAAAATTATTTTTGGAAGAATCGATTTGTTGATAATGCCATTTATGCATTTCTTAAGAAAGACTATAAAGGTCATTAACAACTAACGAAAGAAGGATAACCAGATGATTACAATTAGATTTGTTTCAAATAAGGATATCCCACACATTCAATCCATAGCTCAAGAAACATGGAATTATACTTATAAAGGCATATACTCCGAAGCCTATATACAAAATTTTCTAAGTAGAGCATATTCAGATGAGAATTTAAGTCGATCTGTCGAGAGAGATCTTCAAAGTGCCCAACGGAGTTTTTTAATAGCTCAATTCAATGACAAAGTCGTTGGATATGCTCAAACAAGACAAGTGAAAGAAGAAGAACACGAATTACTAAGAATCTATATACGACCTGAATATCACAAAATGGGAATAGGAAAAGAATTTATTCAGAGATTCACTCAAGATTTAAAGCCAATAAATAAACTGTTTGCCTGGGTAGGGAAAGAGAATTATGTAGGAAGAGCATTTTATGAGAAAAGTGGATTTAAAGAAATAGAAGAGATGATTGAAACCATAGAAGGGCACAGCAAAACGCAAGTTAAATATGAATTGGAAATCTCCAAGGGAAAGGTGGTTTCATAGATGTTTTTTCTTCAAATGTCGGGATTTCCTGGTTCCGGTAAGTCAACTCTTTCAAGAAGGATCGCTAAAATTACGGGTGCCATAATTATTGATCATGATATCTCAAAGTCTTCCATATTAAAATCCATTGGGGATAGTAATTTAGAATTAAAAGTTTTAGGTATGACTTCATATAATATTGATTGGTCCCTGATAGAGTTTTATCTCTCCAAAGCTATGACGTAATATTCGATAGTCCATGCTTTTATCCTGAGATGATTGAAAGAGGTTCATCATTAAGTAAGAAGTATAATGCTAAATATAAGTACGTTGAATGTTACCTGAATGACTATCAGGAAATAAGTAAAAGATTACAAAATCGAGAACGGATGATAAGTCAGATTTCGGGCACATCTGAAGAAGAGTTTAGAAAAAATATTAATGAAAGTAAGAGACCTAATGATATTCAATGTTTGCTTGTTGATTCGTCACAACCTATAGAGATGTATTTAAATAATGTTTTAAATTATATTGATGAAGAATAAGTGATGTGTCGTGAAATCGAAGATCTAATGAGAAAAAATGCAAACGCTTTACAACATTTTCCGAAAGTCATGATTCTAAGAATAAAGAAAGAAGGCTGAATTTGGTGGTGCATGACATCTTATTACATAAATTTAAATATAGTACACTGACTGAGCTTACCGGAGGTTACACCAACAGCAGTATTTTACTTGAGGATCAGACCCCCTGGTCGTAGCAAAGATTTTCAATGCTCATAATCGTGATGCGATAGCAGAAATTAATTGTTTAACTCTATTGAATCATACAGGTGTGTCGCCAAAGATTCATGACTATTTTGAAGACAACGGTTCACAGTACATTATTATTGACTATGTGCACGGAATTAACAGCCAGAGATTTCTTGATGATGGAGACATCCATAGAGCTAAGGAAATCTACGTCAAATGAAGAAGTGAAAAATGAATGGCTAAAAAGATTGGAATGGACATTGGAAACCAACTTTGATGGATGAGGAAGCCCTTACATAACATTTTAAAACTAATACCCCAAGAGAGGACTATCTATATCTATGAATCCACCTAAGCATATCGTTTCAGCGGCTGCGATTGTAATGAATGAGAACAATGAAATTTTACTAGTCCGTGAACCTGGAAGAGGATGGGAAATGCCTGGAGGGCAAGTGGAAGAAGGAGAATCCTTACAGGATGCCGCAGTCAGGGAGACAAAAGAAGAATCAGGGATTGATATAGAGATTATTCGATTTTGTGGAATATTCCAGAATGTGAAGGGTTCAATCGTGAATACATTATTTTTAGCAAGACCGATTGGGGGAGAACCCATATTAACTAGTGAAAGCCTGGAGACAGGGTATTTTCCAATAGAAGAAGCATTAAATAAGGTGACTTGGAAGAACTTCAAACAACGAATCGAATATTGTTTAAGGCCAGATTTGCAACCATTTTATATTGAATTCTAAACCGTCTAACCCAAAAAAGGAGATGGTACTATCTATTCTTATAGATCTCTAATGAATGAAGACTTAAAAAATATAAGTTCTTTTCCTCAGTCAAAGGAAGAATTATTTTATATTAGTCCTCGGTTAAAATTTCCTTTAACGCCAGATCAGATATTAAAGCTTCTTGAGAATCGATACGAACCAACAGTTATTGTTAATGAGAAGTCAGGTCAAGTTGTAGCTTATGCCAATTTATATGACTATAAAGATGATGTATGTTGGTTAGGCAACGTTATTGTATCGAAGGATTTTAGAGGAAAAGGTGCTGCTAATTATTTGTTGGAAACGATGATAATGAAGGCAAAATCGATTTATAAAGTTAAACACTTATTATTATCATGTCATAGCACGAATTCAAGAGGACTAGCATTTTATCACAAGCATGGATTTACACCCATTGATATGCGAATAACGAATTTAGATGAACAAAAAATAATAACTATACAAATGAAGTTAGAGATTTAGAATGCATTCAAGAAGAACGAAACCGCATATTATACGTGTAATGTTGGGAATCTAACATAGAAGAAGAACACAAATTTCAATAACGGAGGATTATATGAAATGGAAATCTCATTATCCAAAGCAGGTCTTAAAGAAGCTTCAATCATTCACGAAATGCAAATAAAAGCATTCATGCCTCTATTAAATAAATATAAAGACTATGAAACAAGCCCAGCAAATCAAACGGTAGAACAAATAGAAGATCGAATAAATCAAAGCTATACAGATTATTACCTAATAAGAGAAGCAAATATTCCTCTGGGGGCCATTAGAATAGTAAAAAAGGAGAATAAAATCTATCGAGTAAGCCCTGTATTTATTTTACCCGACTACCAAGGGAGAGGGATTGCACAAAAAGTATTTTCAATGATAGAAGATAGGTATAGCGATGCGAGAATATGGGAGTTGGCTACAATCTCAGAAGAGCAGAGGAATTGTTACCTTTATGAGAAATTAGGATATAGACAGAAGGGAGATACGAAACAAATTAACGACAAAATGACAATTGTGATTTATGAAAAACGTATGATTTAGGTTATCAAAAAAAGGTCAAAACATTGAAACTGATGAGCAGTTGAGATTTATTTATGGAGAATCCATTAGATTTTTCTGATGTTGATCGTGCCGGAATTAAGTATTACTTGAATCATCAAGGATTTTGAGAGGAGCTGGGATTGATGGATTTTATATATGGAGAATATCTTCTCAGTGATAACAAAGAACTTATGGACATCCATGCGGTAAAGGGTTTCTTATCTAGAAGCTATTGGGCCAATAAGAGATCCGATGAAAAAATTGAAAAGTCCATCCATTCTTCAATATGTTTTGGGATATATAAAGAGGCAATTCAAGTTGGTTTTGCAAGGGTTGTCACAGATGATGCGACAATGTATTGGCTTTGTGATGTTTTTATTCATGAGGAATATAGGGGCCAAGGACTTGGTAAGAAACTAATTGAAGTGATAACACAATCGGATCGCTTTAAAGATTTAATGGGGTTACTCGGAACATTGGATGCACATGAATTATATGAACAATATCAATTTAATAGAAGTAGTGAACGCTTCATGATAAGACTTCCTGATTATTTGAGGGCGTGATGATTTTGAAGAGAGCTGTTTATTTTCTTTCTTTGATCATTGGAATCGTTTTTATAGCCCTTGGGGTACTACCAGTTATTTTTGACCATCCATACAATGATGAACCAAACTCCGGGCCGGCAAGTTTTTGGGAACTGATTCTAATCATTAGTTACGAACAATGGATATTGTTTCTGATTGTTGGTCTGATATTAAGTCTGTTCCCTGCGTTAAAGCTACGGAAGACATGAAGGGAGATTTTATCAATGTACAAACTTAAAACAAAAGAAACAGACAACAGCGTCATTGAATTTATTGAAAGTGTTGATAGTCCCAAAAAACGTGAAGACGCGTATCAGCTATTAGATATTTTCTCTGAAACAACAGGGTATAAAGCAAAGATGTGGGGACCGAGTATTATTGGATTCGGCGCCTATCATTATAAATATGAATCTGGTCATGAAGGTGATGCACCACTGGTGGGCTTTTCACCTCGAAAAGCAAAAATCAGTTTGTATTTTGCGACAGGTGATGCCGAGCGAGAGAATCTATTAAAAGACTTTGGAAAACATAAGACAGGAAAAGCATGTGTATACGTCAATAAAGTTGCAGATATCAATCTAGATGTATTACAAGCATTGATCAATCAATCCATTAGGTTTTTGAAAGAAACCTATCCGGATCATTAATTCCTGTTCACTGTTATTATTGGAGGTTATGTGATGCAAGAAGAGAACATACACATACGATGGGCAAACGAAAATGATGCAGAGGACCTTCTTAAGCTCAATGATGCTTTTAATGGCGTTGGTACAAACATGGAGGAAGTAAAAGAGAGCCTTGCTTTATCTAATGAGTTGATTGCTCTAGCTGTGATTGACGACCAGGCAGTTGGGTTCGCTTGTGCTCAATATTTTAAATCCTTTTGTTATCGTGGACTCCAGGGAGAAATCACAGAAATGTATATTGCTGAAGTTGCTCGGAGAAGAGGATTGGCTACGTTGCTAATTGCTTTTATAGAGGAGGAACTCAAAGCACGAGGTGTTACCAGTGTAAAGATTCTGACAGGCCAAAGTAATGAAAGGGCTATAAAGACATACGAAAAATCAAACTATGCCAGAACGGAAGAAGTATTGCTACAAAAGAAACTATAAGGAGCATAATCGAATGTCTGAATATTATTGGGATAATAAAATTGAATATCTAAGAAATACGAGATGGCTTTATTACAATGACGATTATCTGCAATTTTTAGTACAATTTGTTTGGAAGATAGATAAACCTGTAAGCGTTATCGATTATGGATGCGGGTTTGGTTATTTGGGTCTTAAACTGCTGCCTTTGTTACCAAAAGGGTCAACCTACACTGGAGTAGATAAGGGTGAAATTTTAATCAATGAAGCTAAGACGACTTTCTCCCAACTTCCTTATGATACAGAATTTATTACTTGTGATATAGAAGACGTTGTATTGGAGAAAAAGTATGACATTGCATTGAGTCATGCTTTTTTATTACATATGGATGACTCTGTGAAAATACTCCAAAGGATGATTGAAAGTGTGCTGGAGGGTGGAAGAATCATTTGTTTTGAACCTCATTGGATTGGAAATATGGCGAACTATCATGTGGAGGGCGTTGAACAAAGTGAAATCATTAAACTAGGCGTTTTACAGAGATTATTTGAACAAGATCATATACGTACAGGTAAAGATGGAAATATTGGAATGCGGTTGCCCATATTAATGAGTCAATTAGGATTAACGAATGTGGAATGTAGAATGAGTGATAAGGTCAACTTTCTAGATCAAAACATGGACTCTCCCAGAAAAAAAATTCTCTATCACTCACTGAAAGAAGAAGGTATAGGACAGGATCCTGGTGATTCAGTAGAGGTAACCAAATGCTTATCAACCCGGGGCTTAACCCAAAATGAAGCAAAGGCAGAGTATGAAGCTGAATTAACACTTTCCAAAGTATTTGATGATCAATCTTGGTTGACTTATGCAGCCAGCATGAAGATTTCATTTGGAACGGTCCGAAGGGAAGGGTGATAAAAACTGTGGGTTCACATGAAGGTATCTTGAAAAACAACATCATTGTTGTGGTTAAGGGAGTCATTGAAAATAAAGGCAGGGTATTGATATTAAAACGTTCAGGTGCAGATGAAGTTGCCACTGGGAGCTGGGAAACCGTTGGTGGAAAGATCGATTTTGGAGAAGAACTAGAAGAAGCTTTGGCTCGTGAAGTGAAAGAAGAAGCTGGGCTTAAAGTGAGCGTTGAGAAGTTACTATTTGCTGCTACTTTTTTTACGGATCCGCATAGACAGATCGTATTACTGACATATTTGTGCAGAGCAATAGATGATCAAGTGATACTTTCAGAAGAACATAGCGAGTATATGTGGGCAACCCGATCAGAGTTATATGACTATTTACCACAAACTATTTTAAATGATTTTAAAAAATATAACGTAATCGATACAGTTGAAATCATAGCTAAACAATATGGACTCAAGTAAGTCATTAATCTACTCCAACGAAATATAATTCGGCAAAAGAAAGGGATATTTGAATGAACCCAATTACTATAGAACCAATCGATAAAACGAATTGGGAAGAGGCGATCGCGATATCATTACTTGAAACGCAAGTCAATCTTGTACCGACGGTCATTGAATCTTTAGCATATGCCTACGTGAAGCCTTGGGATGCAGCTTTTGATCCATATCTTTTGCGTGAAGGCGATAAAGCTATCGGTTTTTTCTATTTATCCTACACACCAGCTACTACTGATAATTATTGGATTGGAGGATTTCAAATAGATAAGAACTATCAAGGAAAAGGATTAGGAAGTAAATCACTTTATACGATACTTGAATGCATCAAGAACAAGCACCCACAATGCCAAATCATTTCACTAACCGTAGAAAAAAATAATGCTCATGCAAGAGTATTATATGAGAAGATAGGATTTATTGATCAGGAATTGGAAAATCAGGATGGTGAAGTGGTATATAAAATAAAATTGAAATAAGCAGAAATCAGTCATTTTGAAGGTGCAATGATCCATTTTAATAAAAAAGGTGGGATAGTATGGTGTACGACGATCTCAATAAAACGATGACCACAGAGCGTTTACTGTTAAGATTATTTACGGAATCAGATGCTGAAACCGTTACCAGACTATGTAATGACTACAACATTTATAAGAGCACACTCACATTACCCTACCCATATACATTAGATAGTGCATTGTCTTGGATAGAGCAACATAACGAAAATTTTAATGCGGATAAATTATATGAATTTGCTATTTGTGATAGGGAAACAGGTGATTTGTACGGGGCAATAGCATTATCTAATCAACAACGTTACGATAACGGTGAGTTATCTTATTGGGTGGGTCAGCCGTTTTGGGGAAAAGGTTATGCAACGGAAGCAGCTAAAGCCATGTTAGACTTCGCTTTTGATGTGAAAAAATATCATAAGGTATATGCGCGGCACTTTGCTTCTAACCCGGCATCCGGAAAAGTTATACAGAAGATTGGCATGATAAAAGAAGGAGTACTGGTGGATCATGTCAAGAAAGAAGACCGGTATGAGGATCTGATTTACTACGGAGTAGTGAGAAATAAAGTGAAAGAATAAAGTTCAAACCCAACGCGGAGGAATACATAATGATAATTAAACCGGGTAAAAAAGTTTTACTTTCATGGATGGATTGTTATGTACCGGAAAAAGATTTGTTTTTCCTATCAAAAGAACATCTTGATTATGAAATTGACTTTACGGATGTACTATTAATGCCAAAAGAGGAGTTTTATAATCACAGCACATATAGGCAAGTGAATTATGTGAATGGTTATGAGTACTGGAATATAAAGAACGTTGATTATGTAGTTATTGCTGAAAAAGAATGGATAGAAACCATTCCTGAAGATAAGAAACGATTTTTATTAAATGCACAAGTGCAAAGTGGAAGAGGGCTTGTTTTCCCTGTTACATTTGTACATGATTTGGCGGAAATACCTGCAAGCTATGTGATGGATGGGCATGTTATCCTTCAGCGCTTCATGTGGGAGAAGCTGAACAAATCATGTAAAGAACAGATACTTACGACATTGGTTTACGAATGGTGGGATAAAGGGGAATGTGAGAAGCCACCTGAGTCGCTACCTGATTTTCTAAAACCATATGCCAATTCGTTTGCAAGTTCCCAAGGTGCAAATTGCCTCGCAGCAGTTTTGTTTGCAATCTCCAAAGGGAAAAAGGAATGGTTTATCTATGAATGGGTACATCAAAAAACATTTCTAGAGAAATTAAAACAGTATGATTACGAGGAGTTATTAACTGACGAACTACATCATGGGGACGTTGTCCTATGGACAGATGAGAATGGGATCATTCAACATGCAGCATATCATCTGGGAGAAGAACTATATTTCAATAAAGATGGGCAAACGATATTCAACCCGTGGAAGATACTCTCTAAAGAGCAGCTGTATAGGGAGTGGGAGCAACTAACCATTGTAAAGTATAGGCCATGTAATGAAGTGTTTTGATGGGAATTAAAATGGAGTTCCCGTACTTTTATTTGGAGGTAAAGACATGAATCGACTGATTCCATCCATAGATTTGATTAAAGAAATTGAAATCTCTGAAATCGATTATATGACAGATCGCATGCTTGCTATACAGAGTCGGGACAAAAATCCAGAAGGAATTGAGATTCAGCAGTTTGGAAATGCCGTCTGTTTCTACAGTAAGACCATGCCATGGCCCACGTTTAATACGGTGAAGGGCTTAACAAATAATGATCTGGAACACATGGATGCCATCATTGATTTTTATAGACAGCGTGATCGAAAGGTTCAGTTCGAAGTTATTCCATCTGTGGTGGATCAGAACTTCTTGAAACGTTTAACCGACTTAGGCATGTATACATCGGGATTTCATTCATCTCTGATCATCAAACCAGAAGAAAAAAAGAATCACTCAGATCATATCCAAATTCAAGAACTTGAAGAGGATCAATTCGAGCTATACGCGACCATTCATTGCAGGGGGACCGGTTTGTCGGATGACGGTATCCCTTACGTCGCCCAGAATAATAAGGTTCTTTATCACCGTCCAGGTTGGAAATTTTACATCGCATATGTCAATGACATCCCTGCAGCGGTGAGTGTTCTGTTTATTAAAAATCAAAAGGCATCCTTAACCTTTGCAGCAACATTACCTGAGTTTAGAAATCAGGGTGTACATCAGCAGCTTTTGAATAGAAGAATAACGGAAGCCTTGAATAAGGAATGTAATCTGGTGGTAGGGCAATGTTCATTTTTATCTCAAAGCCATCGAAATATGGAGCATGTTGGCATGAAATTGGGATATATCCGAACAGCATGGACTGAAAGATAAAAATCAATTTGAATTAGGAGGCAGCTCATGAACAATACAAATAAAATCCTGGGTGCGGTTCTCATGATTAGCAGTATTTTTATTTCAACCTTAGATAGAATTTCCGTGAGAATATCTACAGCCATAGTGGAAGCGGGATACGCTTCAGGTGGGAAAACACGCGAGATAATCCCAGCAAGTGATAATGGTTTCACGGGTTTTCTCGTATATTTCTTATTTTTCGTCGGATTTGTGTTATTGATTGCTGGATTCCCTGGGAATCCCAGAAAGGATAAAACAAATAGGTACACACAAAACAGATCTTAGGAGGGGTTCATTTTGCCTGAGTACGAAGAAGCCCTAAACGGAGGCAATGTGAATAAGGTTGTAAAAGTAGGTAGCACAGTTCGGCGTGACACTATACCGAATCCGTATGTATATGAATTGCTTAAGCACCTTGAAACGGTGGGCTATGCGCATTCCCCTAGATATTTGGGAGTAGATGAGCAGGACAGAGAAATCCTTTCTTACCTGGATGGTGTGGTTTCGGGAAATGACTATCCTGAGATTGAAAGTTATATGTGGTCTGATGAGACCTTAGGCAAAGTAGCGAGGCTTTTAAAATGCTATCATGATGCTACAGTGGATTTTGTTTCATCTACGGTTTCTTTAAATAACTGCCCAAAGGTATCTTCAAAGGAAGAAGTAGTCTGCCATAACGATTTTGCATTGTATAACGTTGTGTTTAAAGATAGGCTTCCTGTAGGAATCATTGATTTTGACATGGCAGGGCCTGGTCCGCGTCTATGGGATATCGTTTACAGCTTGTATACCTCTGTCCCATTAGCAGGTTTTTCACCGGGTAAAGATGAAAGAGAAGTCGTTCCATACAATAAACAGGATCATGCATCTGAGCGGAAAATACGTATAGCGTTATTTTTTAACGCTTATGGTATGGATGTGCCGACAGATCTGCAGGAATGGGTGATTTCTCGAATTCATTTCATGTGTACCACACTATCTGATCGGGCGGCGTCTGGAGAAACAGCTTTTATCAAAATGATTGAAGAGGGTCATTTGGCTCATTATGAGAAGGAAGTAAGGTTCCTTGAGAAACATTTTGGGGACTGGAGTTAATTCAACGTTTTATGTTAAGAAGTAATTATGGGGAAGATGATTCAGCTTGTATCAAGCTGTGGTCGTTAGAGGTGAAGTAGTATGAAAAAGCGTTATTTAATACTTGGTTTAAGTATTGCTATTGTTGTTTTCATTGTTTCTTTAACTGTATTAAGAGAGGAGAACACTATTTCAATAAAGCCTGACGAAGTTGTTAATGCTGAAATATATAATTTTGTTTTACCTTCTAACGAAGGTGATCTCCAAATGATTAATGTAACTGAGACAAAAGATATCGCCTACGTATTAACCAACTTAAGTGAAATAAAGTCGAAGGGCAAAGGATTATCTTTGGATGGAGATTATTCTATTGTATTCAATAAGAATGATGGCTCCAGACTTGTATATATGTATGAGAGCGGGACTCTTACAACTTCGACCGGATTTAAAGGTAGAATAACCAGTGACAACATCATTAACAGGCTGTGGGCCGGCCTTGAGTATCCTGTTCAAAATGTAACTGAAAATGAACTTCCATCGGATCTAAAAAAAACGAAACGGAACGAGTGATATTATTGTGATCAGATTAATACCTACTACAAGAGAGAACTGGAAAGATGCATTAAACTTACAAGTTCAAGCCACTCAAAATCATTATGTTCCATCAGTAGCCGTGTCCCTAGCGAAGGTGCACATTCGTCCAGATGGGGATGAGTACAAGTATCTGCCATTTTGCATATATAACACGGAGGATAGCTTAGTTGGTTTTGTCATGATCACAGTCGATGAAACAACAACTTGGTCCTATTGGTTGAATGGTTTTATGATCGATGTAAGCTATCAAGCTAAAGGATATGGAAGAGCAACGATAGATGCAGTAATTAGCTATATAAAAGAAAACTATGTCCATAGCAAGTGTTTGAATTTAACGGTATGTGCAGAGAATGAAGTTGCCAGAAAGCTTTATGATAAAATGGGTTTTTCAGAGACCGGAGAAGTATATGATGATGAAATTGTATATCGATTCGTTTTTTAAAAAGCATTTTAACTTACTCCTACTTCTGCTTAACCAGTACAACACCGATGATGATGACCACAAGCCCAATCCACGTTTTCCAAGAAGGAACTTCCTTCATGAACCAGTATCCCATCCATATGGAGATGAGCACTTCTATGCATTTGGCAATGACCAGGACATAGCCCAGTTGACTGACAGCTTTCATTCCAAACTTGACGCCGTATCCTACGCTCAGATTAGCGGCTAGAAATAAAGGCAGCATCCAAAGATGGAATTTAAATGTGGACCAGAACTGAGTGTCAATATGCTTGCTTTGATATGAAAAAATAATGTTGATACAGGCTAAGCCAGCAAACATGAGCACAAAGCTGATAAGGTACAGCATAACATCACTCCCAAGGATAAGTAGTATGATTAATGTTTCCTCGAACCAAAAATTTTATCCATGGGCATGAAATGATGTTAGCGAAGATGAGTGGACCAGCTAAACCGATGATAGTGAGGTTGTTTCGATGGGTCAATGATTCCAAAAATCACACAGTAAACAGGCGATATTCGTTACGTTCAGTCAAGTAATCTGGAAAACATTTCTATGATGAATTTTACATAAAAGCAATATAGAATTCATTAAATTCCACACGTCCTTTTATATACTTAGTTTGTTTGACTCAGCGAACTAAAAGGACTAGGTGGTCGTTTAAATGTTGAAAAAACGAGACTTGCACGAATGCCACTCACTGTATGATTTGATGGTGGACCCCGCTGTTTTTCCATACGTTCGTCATAAGTGCCGATCTTATGAGGAATATTTATTTGCAACTAAACAGGTGATTGATGAAGAAGAGCAAAACACATGTATTTCCAGAACGATCCTTAATGAGCTGGGACATCCCATCGGAACCATTGATTTATATCACATGGAACATAAGACAGGTTTTCTTGCGACATGGATTGGAGCCCTTTATTTTGGAAAAGGTTACAATCAACGAGCAAAGGAAGCCTTTTTCGCTGAGTTGTTTCTTCAACGTGAAATTGAAACAGTATTTCTTAAAATTCGAAAACAAAACATTCGATCCAAGAAAGCGGTTGGGAAATTGCCTTATGTCAAATTAGCCAATGATATATACCACGAAGTGTATAAGTTGATAAACAATACGGAACAAATTTATGATTTGTATTACGTGAATCGTTCTGACTTTATGGCAAGTGAAGAGATGAAGCATGTGGTTGCTACGTATTAACTAAAAACGTCTTTCGATATCTATTCAAACGAAATCCCGCCAGGTTTGTCCTGTCGGGATTATTATTATTTTCTTGACAGTCCATAATTTTGTGGATAGGAAACAATAAGTAAGGATGCAGGAATATGGAAATTAAGGTCGAAAGAAGAGATATAAGCAAGAATGAAACAACGTTATAAGCAAGTCGCGAAGTATTTTAATGTCGAGGTGAAGTAATGGAGATCAAAAAAATAGAGAATCTATCCAATGAAGATTGGCTTCAACTTGGAAGCTTTGGTTATAAATCCACTCAAAAATATGAGCTTACCAAACAGGAGACACAATGTTCCTTTAGTATGCATTTAACGTTAATAAATCTGGATGACATCTACGAAAAAGAAGAATTGAACAGTACATGTGATTTGGAACGATATGAAGAAATCATACAACTGGGATTTTCTTATGGAATATATATAGATGGGAAAATCATAGCGCTCGCCATTTCCGAACCACAAACTTGGAATAATACGCTGATGATATGGCATCTTCAGGTTAATGAAAAATACATAAGAAAAGGATATGGAAGACTGTTGATCAATAAAGTGAATGAGATTGCCCAGGAACAAGGCTTCAGAGCGATCACGTTAGAAACCCAGAATACGAACGTTCCAGCCATTCATTTTTACATGCAATGTGGTTATCAAATTGAAGGAATTGATGTATCACTATATTCAAATAATCATAGCCAAAACGAAGAAATAGCTTTGTATATGAGAAAGAAGATCAAACAGAGTATCTAGGTATTATCTTGAAACCGCTTATATCTATGATGTTTGGTGAGGAGAGAGTCTGCATGATAACGCTCAGAAAAATAACACTGGATAACCGACGTTCTATATTTAACCTGGAAGTTTCAGAAGAGCAGCGACAATATGTTGCATCAAACCTTTCAAGTGTTGCATCGTGTTATATTCTTGCAACCAATGGCGGCTCACCGTTTCCACTTGCCATTTACGCAGATGAGCAGCCTGTAGGTTTTGTAATGATAACTTACGGAATCACGGGTTATGATCTTCCTGTGATTGCTGACAATAGCTATTGTATTTTGCGACTGATGATTGACAAGCAGCACCAAAGCATGGGCTATGGCCGGGAAGCATTAAAGAAAATATTGGAGTTTATTCGAACTTTCCCAGCTGGACCTGCACGTTATTGTTGGATTCCATATAGTCCTGATAACTTGGCTGCCAAAAAGGTATATGAGAGCTTTGGATTCCATGAAAATGGTGAAGTGTGCCATGACGAGCTCATAACAGTATTGGAACTTTGAATTCTATTTTTAGAGGGGGACTTTATAACAAAGATTCACGCTCAATCTAATAGCTTTTGCTTTCCTATGTCGTAAAATAGAAGTTCAATAGTTGTATTATTTCACCATACATGATAACGTGAAATTAAAACCAACTAATTTAGTTGGAAATGTATTTTGGAGGTATGATCATGACTAATATCGCAAAGAATCTCACAGATCTGATTGGAAATACACCGCTATTGGAGCTTTCTAATTTTGCGAGAAAGTATCAAGTCGAGGCGAAGATCATTGCTAAATTGGAATACTTTAATCCAGCAGGTAGTGTAAAAGATAGAATCGGATATGGAATGATTAAAGATGCTGAAGAGAAGGGGTTAATTAACCAAAATTCAGTGATAATAGAACCGACGAGCGGAAATACAGGTGTAGGACTTGCTTTTGCAGCTGCAGCATTAGGATACAGATTAATCATAACACTACCTGAGAGTTTCAGTGTAGAACGTAGGAAGCTGTTGATCGCTTTGGGAGCAGAACTAGTTCTTACACCTGCCACAGAAGGAATGTCTGGAGCCATCAAAAAGGCTGAAGAAATTGCGGCTACAATCCCTAATTCATTTATACCTCAACAGTTTAAAAATCCAGCAAATCCACAAGTACATAAGGTAACAACCGCAGAGGAGATTTGGAGAGATACCGAAGGCAAAGTGGATATTTTTATTGGTGGTGTTGGTACAGGCGGAACCATATCAGGAGTTGGCGAAGCACTTAAACAAAGAAAAGAAGATGTGAAGATTATAGCTGTAGAGCCTTCGGATTCCCCGGTACTTTCTGGAGGAACTAAAGGAGTGCATACCATTCAAGGAATTGGTGCCGGGTTTGTTCCCGACAATTTTAATAGATCTGTAGTTGATGAGATCGTACAGGTGAGAAATGAAGATGCATTTGAAACAGCTCGTTTTTTAGCTAAATCCGAAGGATTATTAGTCGGTATTTCGTCTGGTGCTGCAGCATATGCAGCAGTGCAAATTGCAAAAAGGCCAGAGAATAAAAATAAAAGTATAGTTGTACTATTCCCGGATACAGGGGAACGATATTTATCAACAGACCTTTATCCAGAAGCATAAGATGAAATTATTAAGCTGCCCTCACCGCTTAACCGCATCGTTGCCGTTTCTTTGAAGAATTTAAACTGGTGAGGGCATGGATTCACAAACATAATACGTAACCTCGAAAATCGATAATGGTCTTGGAGGCAGCGTATATTCAATTCAATCTATATAAGTCGTAGTGACGAAAAAATAGTATAAGGGTGAATGCAATGACTGTTGGTAGAAAGGTTTTTGTTTTAAAGGATGAATCACGTATTGATCTGATAAGTAAGGAAACCAGAGAAGTGCTCATTAGTATATACTATCCTTCCAATCCAGTGGAGTATGAGTCGAAGTATATTTCGTTATTTGAACCTAATATCTCTTCCGCTGTTGATATGCTCTCTAGTATGGGAGTGAATAAGGATTATATTTATAATCTTGATACAAAAATACATAATGATGAGAATGTTGATATTACAGCTAAAAACTGTCCCATTATTTTTGTAGCTCCGGCTTTTGGTGTCGTTAGAGATATGTATTCCTTTTGTGTAGAACATTTAGTGGGGTGCGGATTTGTTGTCATTACTATAGGTGCCACTCATGAATCTATATTTTCCATTTTTCCTGACAGACGTTTTGTCCAGCAATCCAATGAGATATCTGAAATAGACAGTTTAGATATTCAATCTTGGAAACAATTATTGAAGCTTAGAGTAGAAGATATGAGTTTGGTTATGAAAAACGTAGATAAGGTCTTGGATTCAGATAAGGATCTTAGGGCCATAGTCGATGTGAATGAAATGGGGGTCATTGGTCATTCATTAGGTGGGGCTGCTGCTTATGAATTGCTTAAAAGAGAAAAGAGAATTAAGGCTAGTATTCTATTAGATCCTAGCTTTCATTTAATGACGACGAGAAAGGAAGAGGGAGTATCTGTTCCGTTATTGGTAGCTCGGCAAGAGAAATGCTCGTTTGAAGAACTGGAAAATGAAATCTCTCCAGACCTATTGCCTTTGTTACTAAGTGGGTATGAGTCTTTGTTTAACTCGAATGATCTGAATAGTTCATTTATTAAATTAAACGGTACTCATCATATGACTTTTAGCGATATTCCGATACATTACAACGAAGATGGGATAGAACACAAGCATTCCACTATTAATAAGTATATCTCTGCTTTCCTTGAGGAGCATTTAAAGAAGGAAGAAAGTAAATTTCATGAGCTGCTGAAAAATAAGATTAATGATGGAATCGATCAAGTAAATAGTAAAGGACATGTTATTTAAGGAGGGGACTAGAAATGTTTAGATAACACACGCCTTAAATATATTATAGGTAGTTAGCATTGATGAGGAGGAATAACACATGGAATTAAATAATTGGTCCGAGGAACTTAATTCTTATGATTTATCAAATGAATATTCCATTCAAAAGGCTGAGCCCGAAGAATGGGGACTGTATTGTTCTGTCTATTATAATATGGCCTATACTGGATTTTTTAGAGAGGAAGACTACTTCAATGTTTCGCGGAATAACTCTTTTTGGATTTATAAAAGAGAGTCAAAAATCGGTGGGGTAAGGATGGCACCCAATACGTTATATCATCTATTCTTTATGCCCCCATTCAATGATTCATTTGAGGTACTGAAACTTCTTAAAAGAATACTCATAAAATGGTCTGATGCAACGCAACGTATCAAGATATATGAAATTCTCCCCGATCAAGTACATTTATTTACGAGGGCTGGATTCTGGCCAGATGAGTTCAGATGTCGCTGGATGCAGCGCCCTACAGATCATTTCAATGTGCATTGGGATCGTGATCTTATCGTTAAGAGCCCCGAAATTATTGAGAATGAAACGGGTTCTAAGCAATACATGAATGAAGATGAAATCGCTCAGTGTGACTTTGACAGCTTTGTAGGCGGTTTTGAAGCCTTACGCAGAAAGAAGACATCCTTGGAAGACTTTATCCCGAACGAAGAAATTTATTATACCAATAAGATCCTAACTCTAGCTTCTACACTTGTATATGATAAGGTTACTGGACAGCTCATAGCCAACTGTCGCCTATGTTTGCAGGATAATCAAGCAGCAGTATATAGCATCGGAGTCAACCCCGCTTACAGAGGAAAAGGACTTGCTACACGCATGCTGCAAAGAGCCTTGACTGAACTTAAAGACAAGTATCCAGTTCTAAGGTTATATGTCATGGAAGGCAATGATGCCGAATCAGTTTATTTTAATCTTGGATTTGTTCCTGGCGTTCAAGAGATACAAACGATGTATGTTCCTGTACATGAGTAGTCAAGGCTAAATTAATCAACTATCAACCCGAGTGGATCTTTTTGAATGGGGCAGCATCGCTCTTTCTAATCTCTCGGGTTTCTGTTGCTTGAGGAAAGGAAGGTTATTATTGGAGACAATCTTAATGTTGGTAGTGTCTTTGTTTCTTGGTATTATGTTGTGAAAATTGGAATGGATAATTCCAAGAGTAATCAGTACACCAAAGAAATATTGCAAGAATTAAGAGAAATCAAGGAGATTCTAAGGGAAGAACGATGAAGACAACATTGAGGAGGTTTTAGGGTGCTTTATGATTTAAAAGGCGAAGCCAATATGTCACCTGTTGTTGGGTTGTTATATTCTGCGATTACAGAAAACAGCCAACGACTCCAACGAATTACAGACGGTATTTCGCAAGAAGAAATAGATTATAAAGGACCTAATAACAACTTCAATAGTACCGCTCAATTAATAAAACATATCACCTACGTCGATCTGAATTGGGCTTATCGAATAAAGGGACGACCACTTCCTCAAAACTTAAGAGAGCAACATGGTCCTATGATTAATGAAAATGGCAGACTTCCGATGGTTCAGGAAATATCTTTGAGTACACTTATGTCGACATATGTAGGTGTCATAACCATGTTAAAGGACGCGTGTACACAATTAACGGATGATGATCTAGCGAGGATTGTCACTTTTGGACATGAGAATGAGAAGCAAGCGACCATACGCTGGGGTATATGGCATATCGCTGACCACAGTCGTTATCATCAAGCCCACATTAATCAGCTTCGAAGATGGTATCATGAGGCTCACTAAAGAATGATGAGAAAGCGTTATTCGTATTGCATTTGCCTTTGAACAGCTAACTGCTCATAGAAAAAAGCCGAACTTATAACATTGGAAGAGCGTCTAATATATAGCATCGTTTAAATTTCGGTTATTAGGAGCTATTCAATAATGAAGAAAATAAGAACCTATATTATAGTTTTATTAACATTGAGCTTAATCATTCTTGGTTTTAAATTTGTTGAATCTCAAAATCAAAGAAAAGAGCTTCAGAATTCTATTGATAATTCATTTAGATATGAAATAAGTAATGTTCAGCACAGCTTTAGTATGGTTGTTAATGATTATACGTATAGATCAATGATATCAAGTGTGTCTAATGCAGCTGCGATATCGGAACTAACTTCTTTTGAGAAACTGAATGATGATTTAGATATAAGTTTGTATCAATTATATATCGCACTTAGAGAGGAAAGATCCAAAGACAAAGTCTTATTACGAATAGAAGAACTTAGAGAAATATTTAGTATGTTGGTCAGGGATCCGATAAACCATGAGGCAACAGACAGAATAATTCAGATCAATAATGATACATTTTTTAATGCAAAAGAAGAATGAGCATCTGGTGAGATGATGAAATATTTAGATGACGTGAAAAAACAAAGGAGGTGATTCCATTGGTAAACAAATAAAATGAGAAAATCTAAATGTTGATTTAAATAAGCATGCAGATTTTCTCTCTTATGGATCAAGAATTTATCATAGAGGAGAATGAACATGCTAAATCAATTAAGTGAAACGATCTATTATCTATCTAACCAAAATGATAAAGAAAGACCAACATTGGGGTTAGTTTGCGGTGATAAATACAGCCTCGTCGTTGACGCTGGAAATTCGGTTCAACATGCTAGGGATTTCTTACATGAAATAGAGAAGTTAAACGTTCCGCCCGTTAAATATGTGGTCATTACTCATGCCCATTGGGATCATTTTTTAGGAATGAATGAATACGGAGCTACGATTATTATGAATAGTCTAACTAGCCAAAAGATGAATGATTGGCGGAACTATTCTTATGATGATCGCTCTCTACAGGATTATGTGGATTCCAAGAAGATGAACACACTATGCATGGAGACGATACAAAATGAAATACCAGAGAGAGACAAATTTCAGTTATGTCCTCCGGATATTATTTTTGAAAAGTCACTCCATCTGGACTTGGGCAATAAAGTTTGTGTGCTTGAAACCATTCGTAGCACCCATACGGATGATTCAACAGTCGTGTATATTCCGGATGAAAAGGTCATTTTTCTGGGCGATAGTGCTTACAATACAACTACCAATTCGCTATATCATATTAAGCAAGACAAGTTATTGCCTATGATTGAGGACATTCAGCAATATGATGCCGTTCATTTCTTGCTTGGTCATGAGTCGATCTGTGACGTGGAGGAGATGGATACGTTTTGGAGAGAGCTCATCTCAGCCAATGATGCTGTGAAATCCACGTCATTAGAAGCAGCTATCGAGCGTTTTGAAGCAGCCAATAATCGAACAGCAAATGACAATGAGCTTTTCTTCTTACAAGGATTCGTGAATGATCAGATATTACAATTAAAAGCAACGGAATAAAAGAACATCCATGAAAACCCATTTCAATTGATCCATGTGAAATTCTCTGATATACTTTTCGCATGATATTTGATTGGGGGTTACTCAGATGGCAATGCTGAATTGCTCGTTAGCTAGAAATAACTCATGCAAAGCCTGATCGGGGGCGATACTTTGCGTGGGGCGCGATAGCTTAGATTCTTTCGCCCATACTTAATTTTATCGTTTCTAATAACAGGCTTTGCCCTTATTGATTTTTTTCTATGAAAAATAAGGAGCTGAAAGCTATGAGTACACCATTTATTAGAAACCACCAATATAATTTGATTAAAAGACAAGCGGAATTTGTTCGCAAAACCGTGCAATCCGCCGCGGATCGCAGGGTCCTGGAGACTGTTAGATACAGTGCTGCAACAAACATCGTTGAAGCATTTACGGATCTGACAGAGAACCAGCAGCAAATGCTGGAGCAAATCTCGTCGCTGGAGACAACAGACGATTTTCAACGGTATATGAAAGCATTAGAACCATATCTGGAGTTGTATCCATCGATTACGTTGAAACAAATTCAGAAGTTATTTCCGAAGAACAAAAAGATGAAAATGCCTGATCTACAATCCATTGATTTTCGATATGTAACGTACCTGAGCTGGGTAGATATTGCGACGAACAAATTATTCGTTGTATATCCGTTCGAAGGACAGTTTATCGGTATTGAGGGAAGAATAACGCCGACACACAAGAAAGGGTACTGCCTATTCTGTAATCGGCATCAAGAGCTGGCATTCTTCACGGTCAAGACCAAGAACGCTTTACCGGATAATTATTCTGCGATTGGTCAATATGTTTGTATGGAGAACCAAGGATGTAATCACAGCATTACCAATACAGAATCGCTGGAGAAGTTCATTCTCTCCGTTCGTAAATAAGGTTATATTAAGTAAAGGCTGCCTGCAAAGGCGGCCTTTTTTGCTTATGCTTTCATTCCTCAAGGATACTCAGAAATCATTGGAAAAAGAGGTTGATAATTGTTAACATGTAATCATACGGTGTGTAAATGGAGAAGAGGTAGGAAATTGGAAATCAAAGATCGTCCGAAGATAACAATCCCCAAAACGTTACTGGAAAAAACTTTAGATATCACAACCATCATTTTATTTATTATTGGCATTATATACTGCTTGCAACAATGGATGACCTTACCGGATCAGATACCGATTCATTTTAATATGAAGGGGGAGCCTGATGGCTGGGGAGGAAAGTGGGGAGTATGGCTGCCCTTAGTCATTGGGCTTATTTTATGGATTGGGCTTTCTCAACTGGAGAAGTATCCTCATACGTATAATTACCTCAATTTGAATATGGAGAATGCGAAGAGACAATATAAAAACGCACGGCTCATGATTAATCTGATGAAGACGGAGATATCTATATTTTTTATTTATATCAGTTGGATGATCATTGAGTTTTCAAGTGCGGATAAAGTCACTCATCATAATTGGTTGCCCGTTGTCATATTCATTATCGTTTTATTTAGTTCCATAGGTTTCTTTATATACAGATCATTTAAACTCAAATAACGTTGGAACTAGGCTCTTATTGAAGAGGTGAAACAGAGCTATGAAACTCATAAAGGAGAAATGATATGACGGTCGTTGGAATATTGGGGACAATTCATAATCAAGAATTAAGAGAAAAATATAATAGTTCTCTTACCTTGTATGAGGATCTGATTACAGAATTCAACCCGGATATTATCTGCGGTGAAGTGCATCCCCAGAGTTGGATGAAGTATATCAAGGATAAACAGGATAAGGGATATTGGGGTGAGCCAGCCAGTGAGTATTGGGAGCTTATCTTCCCATTATGTGAAGAACGGAATATAGAGTTTGTGCCTATTGACTGGTTTGAGTTAGATGTCTGGAATGATTTTGATCCATTTAACGGCTTCTTAGAAGAGCAGCGTGAAGCGTTGGAGAAGATCGACGATGAATGGTTTGCTAAACAAATGAATACACATGACGTTGGATCGATTCCCTTTAACTCGGATGCGTTTGATAACATGACCAAACAAAAATATGAATGGTTGGATCAGATTAATCCAAAAGCAAATAACTTTAGATGGATCGTACGAAATCAGATCATGATTCAACGTGTGAAGAACACGTATCATTCGAATCCGGGTAAGAAAATTCTATGTGTTGTGGGAGCAGATCATAATTATATTTTCAAAGAGGAATTAATTAATGAGCCTATTGAATTGGTATATCCATTACGATAGTTCAATTAATAGACTATAACCTTCAGGAGGTTTATTCCATGATCAGATTGTGCAACAGTATGGACGCAGATGCAATGGTTGAGATCATTAATGATGCAGCAAAGGCATACCAGGGTGTAATTCCTGAGGATCGCTATCATGAACCCTATATGCCATTGCAAGAATTGAATCAGGAAATCCGTGATGGCGTCGTATTCTGGGGCTTTGAAGAAAATAATAGATTATGGGGCGTTATGGGAATTCAGGATAAAGGTGATGTTGCTTTAATCAGGCACGCATATGTAAGAACTCACCAACGGGGGAGCGGAATAGGCACAAAGCTGTTGGCTCATCTGGTGGCATCAACCGACAAACCGATATTAATAGGAACCTGGGATTCCGCAGAATGGGCTATAAAATTCTATTTGAAAAATGGTTTTACCCTAGTTTCATCGGATGAGAAGAAGCAGTTATTAACTCAATACTGGAACGTTCCTGAAAGACAAATCGAAACCTCTGTCGTTTTATGTTACAAGAATTGGAGCGCTGTTGGAATGTAAGAGCATTTTTCCCGAGGCTTATTTCCCGAGGCTTAAGAATCACTAAATGATGGGAGGTGCTTGAATGCTTTATCATTTTAGCGAAGTTTCAGATATCCAAATCTTTATTCCGAGGGAGAAACAAAACAGAGCTGAATTTCCTGCAGTGGTGTGGGCCATTGATGAAGAGCATGAATATTCATATTACTTTCCAAGAGATTGCCCGAGAATCATTTGCAAAAAGACAGACTCGATAAGTGATGAGAATAAGGAGAAGTTTTTCAAACATTCTAATGCGGATATCATCGTTACGGTTGAAAGTTCATGGTATCCGAGGATTATGAATCAGATCATGTACAGATACCATTTCGATGACACCAATTTTGAACTCTTTGATCCAACGGCGGGATACTACATTTCTTATCAGGTTACAAAGCCTCTACATATAGACCGCATGGGTTGTTTAATGGAGAGATTATTTAAGAAAGGAATCGAACTCAGATTTACTCCAAATCTGTATCCACTGAGAGAGGCGATACTTACATCGGATTTCAAAGAATTTGGAATACATAGATTCAATAACGCAACTAAAGTTTAGAGCGAACTTGAGTGGCATAGGGGGGATTTCTATACAGTATCCAATAGTAGTATTAGATTTGGATGGAACATTACTCAACACAGATAAACAAATTTCGAAACGGAATTATGAGGCAATGGTGACATGCTCTAAACAAGGGATCAGATTTATCTATGCTACAGCACGTCCACCAAGAGCAGTAAGGTTGCTTTTACCTGAGGAATTGCTCCATAGCGGTTCTTTTATATATTACAATGGAGCATATATCCACTGCAATTACACTGGTATTCAACAATATGAGCACATAGACCCTGTGATCACTGCTGAATTAATAAATTATGGCATGGAGAATAACAAGGAACTGGGTTTAAGCCTTGAAGTGGAGGATCAATGGATTAGTTTCAAAGAATATGATTATACAACGCTTATGAGAGTTAAAGAAAACCCAACGATAAAATCATTAGAAGAGCTCAAAGGTATTGCTGCAACAAAAGTACTTTTTACGGGTTTCAAGGATATAGATTTTCTCAGAGAGAAGTTTGCATCTAGATTAAATGTTTTGGTTACAGACGGTGGTAATCTTGTTCAAATCTCATCAATCAAAGCCTCCAAAGAAAATGCATTGAAAATTTTGTGTAAGGCAATGAAAATAAAAGTTGAAGATGTAATGGTTTTTGGTGATGATTTTAATGATATCGGGCTTTTTGAAATATGTGGCTGGTCGGTAGCCATGGGTAATGCAATTGAAGAGTTGAAGATTCTCTCGAAAGAGATCACTGATACGAATGATTCTGACGGAGTTGCGAGAGTGTTGGAACGGATGTTGAGTTGAATGATTTTGAAATTTGGGATGAACGATATCAACCTGATTATCCCGATAATGAGATTGATTTGTTCGTAGCGTTGCAGTAGTTATAGGCTTTTTTACGATACAGAATCATTTATTTCGTATATAATAGAAATTCATATGAGTCTGTATAACTACATAACATCGCGAGGTGCACCAATCTTATGCCAACCATCCATGACTTTAGCGTAACCAAAACGAGTGGAGAACGTTTCCCGCTCTATCAATACGAAGGAAAACCTGTACTGATCGTAAATACAGCGAGCAAGTGCAAGTACACACATCAGTTCGACGACATGCAGAAGCTTTATGACCGATATAAAGAGCAAGGGCTTCAGATCATTGGTTTCCCGTGTAATCAGTTTGCGGAGCAAGAGCCGGGAAGCAGTGAAGAGGCGGAGTCCTTTTGTCAAATTAACTATGGTGTGAAATTCCCCATGTTCTCCAAGATGGATGTCAATGGAGAAGCGGCGCATCCGCTGTATGACTTTTTGAAAAAGTCGGGACCTTTTGCAGGCTTTGATGAGTCAGATGTGCAAGCGAAACTGCTAAAGCTGATGGTGGCGGACAAAGCACCGGAATGGTTGCATGGTGATGCGATCAAGTGGAACTTTACGAAGTTTCTGATTGATGCCGAAGGGCATGTGGTTAAACGTTTTGAACCTGTTGATTCGATTGACGAGATCCAGGCGAGTATTGAACAGCTACTGTAATTTATCTTTCACATTCCTAAAGGGCCATGACACGTACCGTGCAAACAAACGGATATGTGCATGGCCTTCTATATTTCAAAAGTCTATCCAGTACTATCCGACATGATGTGAAACGGGTAAAATGGTAAGAAACCTCTCCAGAACAGGAGGTACTTGAACGTGCCAAGTGTAATGCAATTTAGTGGTCCATTGGAATATAGCTATCGCTCTACCAGCACGTACGACCCTGGAGCATCGGACGGATTTCATTCGCATCCACAATATGAGGTGTACTATTTTCATGATGGTGAATGCACCTATCTGATTGGAGATCGAGTCTACAACCTTGAACCGGGTGACCTGGTCCTGATGCATGGCATGACCCTTCATCGGCCACATCCAATGCCAGGCAAACCTTATGTGCGAACGACGCTGCACTTTGATCCCTCGGCCATCCGCAGCAGTCTGCACCCGGACCGGGTGAGCGAAGTGTTAAAGCCGTTCGAAGAACTGAGAAACTGCCGGATCAATCTGACAGGCAATATTCGCTCCGAATTCGAAGCCTTGCTGTTGAGTCTGCATCAGCTTACCGTGAATTCGGGGGATTTCAAAGAGGAACGCATGAACGTTCGTTTATGTGACCTACTGTATGTTATAGCTGGAATCTGCCGAGGCAGGGTCGAGGACCACCTTCCCTCTTCCGAGAAGGAGCGGCATGTACAGCATATCATTGCTTATGTCGAAACTCATTATATGGAGGACATTGGGCTGGATGATCTGGCAAGTGAGCTTCATCTGTCCAAGCCTTATTTGGCCGGATTGTTTAAAGAAATGACGGGTAGTACCATATTTAAATATGTGTATGACCGTCGCATTAATCAGGCCAAGCTGTTATTCCAGTTCCAGCCGGATATCAGTGTGACAGAGGCCAGCCGGTTGGCAGGGTTCAAACGTTTATCCCATTTCAGTCGAATGTTCAAACAAAGTGTAGGGTGTGCACCAGATCTGTACCGTAGTCGATTACATCGTTCGTTTGATTAATGTAGCGTACGGATCAAAAATTTTACATGCTGCACAGCCTGAGGAGGTTACTGAATGCAATCAGAACAACCATTCAAGCTTGATTACCGAATTGGATCAGCCGATGCCGATTACAGATCACAATGTCGTCCATCTGCTTTACTGGAGCATATGCAGTTGGCAGCAGACCGCGATTTAGCAGGTATGGGAGTTACCGTATCGCAGATGCTGGATCAGGGATTGGGTTGGATGCTATTAACGACAGATGTCACGATCATACGCCCAGCCCGATTGGAAGAAGAAGTATCCTTGCAGACGTGGCATAAAGAAAATAAAGGTGTGACATGGTTAAGGGATTATATCCTTACAGATCGAGAGGGAACACATCTGGCTGAGGCTCGTACAGCTTGGGCGTTGGTCGATCTGAAGAGACGCAGAGTCGTCAGACCTTCAGCTTTACCTTTTGAAGTGAAATCGCATCCTGATTTATCCTTAGGTGAAGCCCCTGCTAAAGTGACGGTCCCTTCTGAACTCAGCTTGCAGGAACAATATCGTTTAACTGTACAATACAGCAGCACAGACAGTAATGGTCATATGAACAACGCCCGATATGCAGACGTATGTTGTGATGCATTAACACTGGATGAACTGGCTGCAGGTATGATCCGTCTGCAAATTTCATATCATCGTGAGATTCGTTTGCAGGAGCAAATGATTGTTGAGCGTTCAGAGGTTACAGAGGGAGCTGTGTGGGTCCGAGGAAGATTGGCTGAAGAGAATGAGAGTATTATTTTTGAAGCCAAATTAAGTCTCGCAGACTCAACCGTTTCGCCCAGTAATCAATAAAATGGAACTGAATACAAGTAGATGAAGTCAACCAGTCCGTTCTGGTTGGCTTTTTTCTATTTTACCTCCTGATGCAGATATAGATGCACCTGTTACGTTCATCGCATATTTCGCGCCGTGTTTAGAAGGCAGACAGAAAAGGTAAAAGAAGGGTAAATGAAAAAAATGAAAATTGAGGAGGAATCACGAATGAAAGAGCGCACACCGGATCAAAATAACGAGGATACACACAAGGATCGTTCCCATGATAATCCGGAGCAGTATCCGACAGAGCAAGAAAGTTTGCTTGACCAGCATGAAGAAGAGCAGACCGTGGACCCCATTCCGATGGAAGATCTGAATATGGAGAAGCAGGAAGAGAAGAATAAGGATCAGACCAAGAGCAATTCGTCATCGGAAGAGAAATATCGAGCAGATTATCGCGAATCGCATTGATCAGAATCAATTCAATTGCTGTTAAAAATGAGTACTTAATTCCCCCTATTCAAAAGGAAATGACTAAATGTACATTTAGTGAAAATAAAATAGTTTGTTGACTAATGTATGTTACTATATTATAGTTACTGTGTTGGCAATTTAGGAAATACCATTTTGGGAGGCGAATATTTATGTCTAAATCTTTCTTTGAAGCGTTGAAAAACAGAAGATCTTATTATGGAATCAGCAAGGAATCCACAATCTCGGATGCTAAAATCCAGGAAATCGTGGAAGAAGCGGTAAAATACACTCCGACTTCATTCAACTCACAAACATCTCGTGCCGTAGTATTGCTCGGTGAACAACACGACAAACTGTGGAATCACACGGAAGAAATTTTGCGTGAAGTGGTTGGCAATGCAGAAGCTTTCCAATCCACAGCTGAGAAAATGGCTGGATTCCGCAGCGGATATGGTACAGTACTCTTCTTCGAAGACAACAATGTGATTGCGCAGCTACAACAAAATTTTGCAGCTTATGCGGATAACTTCCCGATCTGGGCGAACCAATCTAACGGTATGTTGCAACTGGTGATCTGGACTGCTTTGGAACAAGAAGGTCTGGGCGCTTCCCTGCAGCACTATAACCCGTTGATTGATGAGAAGGTCAAACAAGAATGGAACATTCCAGAGAACTGGAGACTGATCGCTCAAATGCCATTCGGCAAACCAACATCAACTCCAGGTGAGAAAGAATTCCAACCGATTGAACAACGTGTAAAAGTACACAAGTAAGACTTTCGCTTGAAGCCAAATGTGACCTCGATTCATAAAAAAATTGAGGAGCACTGGTTCATCGAATTTCCCAATATTTAACCACATACGGCCTCGCTTCAATTTGATACGATGATGTAGATCGTACTCCAATGAAGCGAGGCTTTTTGATGTGAATAATAGAATAAACAAACGTACCCGGCGAAAGCTATGGAATGCTATTTTGTGCGGTGTACTAGTGATAGGATCAATCTCCATCGGTGAATCCACAGCTCAGGCAGCAGCGACACAGCAGGGGTTCAAGGATACAACCTCCAGTTATGCCAAGGATGCGATTGCACATCTCGTCAAAGCAGGAATTGCTGCTGGAACCTCCGAGAATACGTTTGAACCCAAAAAGGCAGTCACTCGTGCTGAATTTGCAACATTTGCTGTGAGACTGCTAGGTTTGAAACCTGTTAAAAACAATATTAATCCTTATAACGATGTTAGCATGAGCGCTTGGTACTACGGTAACGTTGCAGCCATGACCAATCTTTCCATACTTGAGGGCAAGAGTCAGGGCGTGTTCCAGCCAAACGCCTCCATTACTCGGGAAGAAGCGGCTGCACTGCTGGTGAGGATGCTGAAACAATCCTCCAAATCAACGAACCTTCTCTCATCCACGTATGACGATGCAGCTAAGATATCCGAATGGGCGCGTCCTTATGTGCAGACTGTATATCAGCTTGGTTTGATGCGCGGCAGTGATGGCAAGTTTCGCCCGCATGACCAAGTGACCAGAGAAGAGGCAGCAGTGATGCTGGATGCCATTTTGCAAAAGAAAACCTGGTCAGATCAGCTGAAAAGCGAGGATCAGCTTGGTATTCAGCTAGGATGGCAATATAACGCCTCTACAGCTGAGTTCAAGAAACAGATTGAACAATCGGAAGCAAATACACTGGTTCCCCGTTGGTTTTTCCTGAATAGCAGCATGAAAATCACAGATCTTACGGACACGTCGCTATTATCCTGGGTAGTTGCTACAGACCGACAGATATGGCCATTGCTAGGCAATCGTTCGAACCCGGACCTTACTCACCAGATGTTATCGAGCTCAGCCAACCGGGCTTCAGTGATCTCACAGGTCACCTCTTTTGTGAAAACATATAAACTGGATGGCATTAACGTGGATTTCGAAAACGTACTGCCAGCTGATCGTGAAGGAATGACTGCATTTATTACTTCCCTGACAACGGCTTTGCACACACTGGGCGCTGTTGTATCCGTGGATGTATCACCCGACCTGGGGACAGACTGGACCGATGCATTTGATTATGCGCAATTGGGCGCCGTATCGGATTATATGGTACTGATGGGATATGAGGAGCATTGGAACGGTGATCCGCAAGCAGGTTCTGTGGCCTCTCTCCCTTGGATTGAAAAGGCTCTGGACACGATGCTCGCTGAGGTAGTTCGCGCCAAAACAATTCTGGCTCTACCCTTATATACACGGGATTGGTCTTCCGTTAATCCGGCAGCCAGTTCATGGGATATCACCCTGGCAGAACAGGGAACTCGTGCACGAGCTTCAGGTTCCGTGAGACGATGGGATGCAGATCTGGTCCAATATGTCATCGGCTATAACAGTAACGGTTCGCCGAGATATATATGGGCAGAGGACAGTCGTTCATTGTCCGCGAAAGTAATGATGAGCGGAGAGCGTAATATTGCCGGATTGGCCTACTGGTATATGGGCGGAGAGACGGCAGATGTATGGAATGCCATTTCGAACGCTTCACGATTTGAATCATACATTTTCTAAATTCCGAAATTATAATTCTTTCTTAAACCGACCCAAACACACCGTTATTCAGACGGATGGTTTGGGTTATTTTATTTTGGTAAAAGCTAAGTTGTAACGGATTACGTTTGATTTTGGTTGAACGGTGTAAATGGATAGAAGGATAGTGAACTGTCCAATAACATATAAGAGATAGAAGCATAGGAGGGAGATGGAGCATGCGAGAGTATGATTGCATTATAGTAGGTGGAGGACTCGCAGGACTTCAGGCAGCTATTCAGATGGGGCGTTACTCTTCTCATCGGGTGTTGGTAGTGGACGCAGGAGAAGGCAGATCAACGTTATGCCGAACCTATCATAATATTCTTGGTTTCCCCGATGGAGTATCCGGTGAAGAGCTGCGCTCCAAAGGCAGAATGCAGGCTGAGCAGACTGGAGTAAATTTTGAGAAAGACCGTATCATTAAGGCAGGACGCCGGGGAGAACAGATTCAATTGTTCGGTTCTTCCGGCTCTGAATATATGGCGAAAACAGTCTTACTGGCAACCGGACTTACGGACAGGATACCAGCTATTCCGGGATTGAGGCCTACGTTGGGACGAACTGTATATGTGTGCCCGGACTGCGATGGATATGAGATTCAGGATCAGCGCACGATATTGCTGGGTGCAGGCGAAGCCGGTGCAAATATGGCTATGGTTTTGATTCAACGTACCAATGAGTTGTTGTATATCAACCATGAGCAGTCGCCAATCTCCGCTGAGCTTCATCGAAGTATGAAAGAGGCAGGAGTTCGTTACCTTGAGGCCGCCGTCCAAGAAGTGCAACAGATGGAAGATGGCCATATTACGGGTGTGCTGACGGAAGATGGACAGATTTTTGAGTCAGAGCGTGGATTTGTTGCGTTTGGAGGCAATCGTGTACATTATGAACTGGCAGAGCAGCTTGGAGCCGTCATCGCGGATAATAAACACGTGGAAGCCAACGCGCGAAGCATGCAGGCCGCGCCTAATGTATGGATTGCCGGAGATCTGGGCTTGCACGCGGAACAAGCTACGGTTGCCATGGGCGAAGGTTCGATTGCCGCGATCTGGATTCACAAGGCATTGCAACAGATGAAAAAGGAAAATAAGGTGAAGCAGATCTAAAAGCAAATTAAAATGCAGATGGTGAAAAGCCCCATTCATAGAAAAAACAATATAAAAGTCCCCCGACCGTTGTGACTAAGGTTGGAGGACTTTTTGCGTTGTACGCAAGCTGTTTGCAAAAGGAGGGTCTGAATTTATTTGCTGTTTGTATCGCGGGTCTCGGCCCTTTTGCCTTTGTGAGGATGGGTGATATTGTCTACGATTTCTCCTACGGCTTCTTCAATCATGTCCGTTGGGCCGGGATTGTTCGGGTCGGGTTGAATAATTGTATTCACACCAGGCTGTAGATCTTTGTTTTTTCGTTCTTTTTTATGTTCATTCATGGAAAATTCCTCCTTATTCAGGTATGTTTAAGGTGTTCCTTAACATATCCAATCCTTGTAATGTATATGTAAACGATTAACCAATCAAATCAAATTGAAACGTTAGGTGTTAGGGGAGGAGGAGTTCATCTGTTCAAAAAAACGAGCATGCTCCTGTTACTTCTGATTTTATGTGTGTGGACATATTGGAGAACGGATAGCGATGATCAGAATCCGTATTTGATTACCGACTACAGCCGCCTTCATCCGGTTAAGGTTGAACGTGTGGTCGAAGGTCATGAAGAGCAGCAGCTCGTTGAACTGCTTCAGGATGCCCGAGAGCGGAACCTAACGATATCGATTGCCGGGCAGCGCCATAGTCAGGGAGGACACACTTATTATAAAGACGGCATTGTCATAGACATGACCTCGTATAACAAAGTGCTGGAAGTCAATATCGATGCCAAAAAAGTGCGTGTGCAGGCTGGGGCGACCTGGGCTGAAGTACAGCGAGCCATTAACCCATATGGGTTGGCAGTCAAAAATATGCAGTCCCAAAATATTTTCACCGTAGGCGGATCTATCAGTGTAAATGCACACGGTCGAGAGCTTCAGCAGGGTTCCTTGATTGAAAGTGTCGATTCCTTTCATCTCTTGACGGCAGATGGTCAGATTCGGCAAGTGAGTCGCACGGAGAATGCAGAGCTTTTCCAGCTTGTACTTGGGGGTTACGGACTGTTTGGCGTGATTTTGGACGTTACGTTGACGTTAACGGATGACGAAGTCTATCGTCTCACAACTGAGCAGGTGCAGGTTGAGGACTATCCGTCTTATTTTCAAAAGAATGTCCTGGGAGACCCGATGATGCGTATGCATCTGGCCCGAATTTCAGTTCAGCCCGGTAGAGGCTATTTTCGCGAGATGTACGCTTTGAATTATGCCTCTGATCCAATGGCTTCACTGGATGATTATGATCATCTGGATGAAAGTGAAAGAGGCGTACTCACCAGCAAACTTCTGTTCAACCTGAACCGTGAATTCAAATGGGGGCGGGCCTGGTTTTGGCCGCTGCAACAGCGGTACTTCGAGTCACAGGATGGCAAGAGGCTCAGCCGCAACAATGCGATGGCTTCTGCGTCTGCCTTCATGGAGTATCATCAGCCGGGTGAAAATGATCTGCTGCAGGAATATTTTATTCCGGTGGATGCCTTCCCCGCATTTGTTCAGCAGATAGGAGAGATTGTATCCCAGGAGCAATTGGATCTGCTTAACATTACAGTCAGGTATGTGAAACATGATGAAGAAGCTGTGCTTTCCTATGCAACGCAGGATATGTTCGGTCTTGTCTGTTTATTTCACGCTTCATTGTCCGAGGCAGAACAAGAGAAGTTCAAGGGTAGTATGCAGCAACTGATAGATGCCGTCCTTCGATATAACGGAACATATTATCTGCCCTATGCAGGTTATGCAACTTCAGAGCAATTCGAACAGGCCTATCCACGAAAGAATGAGTTTTTTGCAGCCAAAGAAAAGGTGGATCCGAATCATTTATTTATGAACTATTTTATGGAGCAGTATGGAGGAAATCATCCATGAATATCAAGTGGCTTGTTCGATCTCAAAGTATAGTTACGCTCGCTTCGGGCATGATTTATCCGTATTATCTTTTGTTTCTCAAAAATCTGGGTAACAGCTTCTCCAAATATGGGCTTGCCTTTGCCGTATTTACAATCAGTTCGGCTGCTGCTTCGCAATGGCTCGCTCCCCGGATGGATCGACACGCCAAGCAGTGGCTCATTGTAAGTTCGGTGGGGATGGCCGCAGCCATGATTGCATTTCCGTGGGTCATTTCCTACATCTGGGTGCTGCTGCTGCAAATGATGATGGGGACATGCAATGCGATGCAGCGAATGAGTGAACGGGTGCTGCTCGCCGATTATACGGTGGCTGGGCAACGGGGCCCAGCTGTAGGTAACTATCATTTCTGGACATCTGCTGCTTCAGGATTTGCGGTTATTGTTGGCGGTGTGCTGATTGATTGGCTGACGATCGATGTATTATTTTATCTGAGTGCCATGCTGTATATGTGGGGAGCTCTGGCAGTATGGCGATTACGAAGCATTTCTGAGGAAGCAGCTGATGGCTAAAGGATAGAAATGGTCTGATTAATCTCCAGCGAGAAGTTTATATTATAGATAACCTGGTATGATTAAGCATTTTGCTTACATTCCACAAAGCGAGTATTCTCAAGGAGGTTTTTCAGATGAATGAACAAAATCATGTTATCCATAAAGATGGACAAGTTTCAACCGACAAGGTAGACAATGCGATTGATAAGATTGCGCCGGAGGAACGGGAACAGATTTTACAGAACTTTGATGCCTTTAAAGGATATCTGGGCAAACGAATTGCAATGGGAGAATCGATTGGACTGGGTGAGGAGCAGATGGCCAAAATCGCTGAGAAAGTAGCCGACTATTTGGCAGCCCGGGAAGAGCCGCGTAACCGTGAAGAGAAGTTGCTGCAAGAACTGTGGAATGTCGGGAAAGAGGAAGAGCGCCATATGCTGGCTCATATGCTAGTGCGTCTGGCACAAGGTTCAGCCCCGAATCATTAAGATTGAGCTGAAATTAAAAGCTAAGCCAATAGAGACTCTGGATGCCATGGCATTCAGGGTTTCTTTTTGATGACACCTATTGTAACTATTTTTCATCTGGCTGATACTTTTGCAGTGTGTACACCCAGTATGATAGGGAGAGTAAAAGAAAGATTAAATATTCATATGAGCGTTTGAAGAGAAAGCCTTCCGGTTAAGGAATAGTAACGTTCATAATAAGGAGAGATGCTGCCTATGAAGAACGCGGCGAAACAATGGAAATTACGAATGCTGGGTGCGGCTGTTGCATTGCTTGGCATGATTGTGCTTGCTACATATTTACTTACACCAGCGAACGCTGAGGAGAGCACGGACTCTATACAGGCTTCTGCCAAAGCGCAGGCTGCAAACTCCGAGATGTTTACAGCGTATGTGGAAGACATACAGCATGAGAATGGTAAATTGTACTTGATTGTAGACAAGATTGGCTGGTACCAAGGTGCAGAGGCTGATAAAGTTTTTGAACAACGCAATCCGGGCTCTGGTATAGATGGTGCTCCTGATGGTTATTATATTGTCAATGACAGCAAAGAGCAGGAAAAGGTAGAAGTAAGTGCTAATGCTGAAGTGTTGATGCAGTTATATGATCGCGATGGTACAGTGTCGGGCACCACTATTCAATGGAATGAGTCAGTGGCGCTCAGCAAATTCGAATCTTTGTATGACAATACCAATATTCTTGATCTGTCCGTATTCCCGTATCACCTCACTGTACAGGACGGAAAAGTGATCAAAATTGTACAGCAATACATTCCATAAAAGTAAATCAAAATTAAACGGTTAAGCATTCCTCCGGTTCCATTGAACCGACAGGGATGCTTTTTGGTTATGACAAATTCATGAAGGAGATTGTAATTCATGGTATGTACATGTATCATTATAGGAATGGTGTTTTTACATAGTTCAGGAGGCTTCTCATGCTTAAAGACATGATTGCATTAACGAAACCCGGACTTTTGCGGCTGAATGTGTTTGCGGTAGCGGTAGGGTTCTGGGTCGCTTCAAAATGGGATATCTCGTGGATATCTCTGCTCATGGTGTTAATTGGATCAACCTTGGTTATCGCTTCGGCTTGTGTCATTAACAACTACTGGGACCGTGAGTTGGATCAGAAGATGGAGCGTACCAAAAAACGGATTGATTACATCAATCATCTTAAACCCAAGTTTGTATTGGGATATGGAATTGTTCTTGGTGTGGTTGGTTTTGTACTGCTCTATTTCCTAGTCAATCCGTTATCTGGTTGGATGGCGCTGCTCGGATGGTTTGCTTATATCGTGATCTACACGATGTGGCTCAAACGCAGCTCGACCTGGAGTACATCATTGGGTGGAATTGCGGGGGCGATGCCGCCTGTAATCGGTTATTGTGCGGTAACCAATCAGATTGATGCAGGTGCCTGGTTGCTGTTTGCGCTATTATTTCTGTGGCAGCCGCCTCACTTCTGGTCACTCGGGATTCGCAGAGTGGAAGAATATCGTGCAGCCGGTTTCCCACTGTTGCCGGTAGTCAAAGGTGTGAAGCGCACAAAGGTGCAGATGATTCCTTATGTATTTCTGTTGCTTCCTGCTGTATTTCTGTTGTATTACTACAACTACGTTGGGCTTGTGTTTCTGCTTGTATCCGTCATTGGTGGTCTGATCTGGTTTGTCCACACACTGAGCGGATTGAAAACACAGGATGATGAGAAGTGGGCCAAAGTTAACTTTCTGATCTCCGTCAATTATCTCATGGTTGTATTCATTGTAATGGTGGCAAATACAACCTGGTCCTGAGCGAAACATCACTTTTGTAAAATATTCGAATATGAAGACGCCGAGTTAGCTGGCACCTTAAGAAAAAGCACGCTGTAGAATAGGCTTGGACAACCTGTGGTTGTTCCGGCCATACTTCTCGGGGTGTTTTTTTGCTATAATTATACTTTGGAAAATGATTTTGGAAGAATGGGAAGTGGAGTAGATGAATGATTTACAGCAGGCTATCCTCTTGAGAACGGAGGGGGAAATACAGGAGGCGATAGAGCTGCTGCAGGAACTGGCATTACAGGAACCGGACAATGCGCAGGTTTGGTACCAGCTGGCTTGGGCTCATGATTCACTTGGACTGGAGCGGGAAGCGGTACCGCATTATGAGAAGGCTCTAAGTCTAGGGCTTCCGGTTGAGGACAGGACAGGTGCCATACTCGGACTTGGCAGCACATATCGGACTCTGGGGCAATATGAGCAGGCAAAGGCCTGGTTTGAAAAGGGGTTAAGTGAATTTCCGGAGAACCGGGAATTTGAAGTTTTTCTTGCCATGGTGCTCTACAATCTGGGTGAGCATGCGGAGGCAATGAAGCGGCTGCTGGTACAACTGGCCGATACATCAAGGGATAAGGGAATAACCGACTACAGCAGAGCCATCCGTTTCTATGCAGATCAGCTGGATTGGGTATGGGATTAAACCTAATGTATTCGAGCGATAACACCTAATCTAAAGGAGATGATTGGATGAATTCGAATCACGAACAAGAACAGGTGCACGAAAGACTTGACCGGCTTGAGCAGAAGCTGGATTACCTGGCAGAAGCTCAACAGGCGAACAGACGCTCACCCGGTGTACGCTTTCTGATTGGTTTTGCAATTGTGATTGCCGTTGTATTTGTTCTCATGCTGGTCATTGGCATTATACAATTTTTTAGTAGTGGCGGTTGAGTCAACGGAGGACCGATTATAATGATGGAGCTAGCCATTCCTGTACCGCTTCAATAAAACGACGCGAAGCGGGGGACAGATTGGTGAGAGACGGGCAAGCGATGCCAATTGTACGATAGGGATCTCCAGTGAGTTGAACAAGAGCGAGTTCGTTCGTATGGTGTTGAAGAACCATTTCAGGTAAAAGACTGATGCCAAGACCGTTTCGAACCATCGCCATGATGGCCTGATCTTCGGCGACCTCATAGACCACATTCAGCTTGGCCGCATGCTGTCGGATCAACCGTTCAATCTCGTTATCACCACCCCATTTAGGTAAAATAAAGGGCTGTTCCAGCAATACATCAAATGAGACAGACTTCTCCGTAGCGAGTGGATGTTCCCGAGGCAGGATGCACATCATCCTGTCTTTTTGTAATGGAATCGTCTCAAAAGGCGAAGAGTCGCCAAGGGACAGAAAGCCAAGATCGATGGCACCTCCAGCCAGCCAGCCTTCAATTTCAGCGTAGTCCCCTTCCCACAGCTTAATTTCGATTCCGGGATGACCGAGGCGAAATTGCTTCAGGATGCCAGGCAGCCACTGCGTGGATACACTGGCGAATGTGCCAATACGAACGGTTCCAATCTCGGCGCCGCGAATCAACGAAATTTCCTGGTTCATCAGTTCCGTCCAGCGCAGAATTTCACGAGTATAGCCCAGAATCCGTTCTCCTTCGGCAGTTAGTCGTACACCGGAGCGGCCGCGATTCAGCAGTGAAAAACCACACTCGGTCTCCAGACTAGCGATCGCATGACTGACCGCTGATTGGGTAATATTCAATGCTTCTGCTGCTTTGGTAAGGCTGCCGTATTCCACTACGGCATTCAAAATTTCGTATTTGACTAGTGACATGAAAGATTCCGTTCCTCTCTTCATTTAATATGAGTTTATTTCATATTAACTATTATAAATATTCATTTTTATAATGCAAAGAGATCGTTTATACTTGCCAAGGCGAGTTAGTTCGACAGAGCCTTGGATAGATTAAAATACATAGAATGAAGGTAGAAGCAAGATGAACGGAGTACGTGCACCACAAGGTCAGGCATCAAGAAGAGCAGATTTGCAGATGCTGCTCGCAACGGTAATATGGGGATCATCCTATCTGTTTATGAAATCAGGACTGGAGTCTATGCAGGAATTGAATTTGGTCGCTTTCCGGTTTGGAATTGCCTTTATCGCGGCAGCTGTCCTTTTCCATCGGCGACTGTTCAGAATGGATCGAGGAACGCTTGCAGCAGGGGCTATTATGGGAACAGCGTTATTCGCGGCCTTTGTATTTATCACTTATGGAGTACAGCGCACAACGGCTTCCCAGGCAGGGTTTTTGATCAGTTTGGCAGTGATCTTTGTGCCCATCCTGACGACAATTCTGCATCGGCGAATGCCAGATTTGCGGTTAACGATAAGTATTCTCGTGGCGGTAATTGGGCTCGCATTGTTGACACTTCAACATGAGCTTAGCCTGCATATGGGGGATATCCTATGCATTCTCGCAGCATTAATGTACGCGATCTACATTATGATTGCTGGCAAGTATACGCCGAAGCATGATCCACTAACGCTGGGAACGGTGCAACTGGGCGTTGCAGCCCTGTGGGGGCTGGCTGCTACATTTGTGCTGGAGACACCACGTTTACCTGACACACCTCAATCTTGGGCGGCCATTCTGGGTCTGGGAGTACTGTGCAGCGGCATTGGCTACATTTTGCAGACTCTTGCCCAGCGGCATGCTTCACCAACGAGAACGAGTCTGATCTTTTCGCTTGAACCACTGTTTGCAGCAGCATTTGCGTTTACTTTTCAAGGGGAGTCCCTTACACTGCAAGGGTATGCGGGTGCAGCACTTATGCTCATTGGTGTTCTGATTACAGAGATCAGAGTCCCTTATCCGGTATTCTGGCGCAGAAAGCGGACAGCATTACAGACCGAACTGAGAGATCAGGGAGCACCGGGCGTATAACTTTGAAATAAAGCAAGAGTTCTTCCATCAACTTCATTGTGAAGCAGGTGGAGGAACTTTTTTGTTATTTATTGAGAAATATTCAGAATCCATAGCAAATCCACTACCTAACAAAATGAAACTTTTCATAACTTGTTTTGTTGAATCCCTTTTTTTATGCTACACTAAATGAAAAATAAAGGAAAAACGGGTGAGAAGGATGGCCAAAAGAGTAACCATGCAGCAAATTGCCGATGCTGCGGGGGTATCCAAATTCGCAGTCTCTCGTGCGTTGACCGGTAAACCTGGTGTCAGTGAACATACTCGGGAGATGATTGTCAGAACGGCAGGACAGCTCGGATATTTCAAAGCTGAACCGAAACGTTTCCTAGTGGAAACCCCTGCTGAACAGGAGATGAAGATAGACAGACAGGGGACTATTCTGATCTTGTTTCCTAACATTCGTTCGCAGAATCGATCCTCCCTGTACTGGGGTCCTATCTTTGACGGAATATCTGCACGCCTGAATGAGAAGGGCATGGATATCCTGACCTTGACGGAACCTTCCTCAGATCGCATGTTTTCGGTGCTGAATCCTGAAGCCATCAGCGGAATTATTACTGTCGGTTCCATTTCCACATCCGTATTGCTCGAGATTTATCGACTGCATATTCCACTTGTGATGGTTGATCATGAAGACCCGGCAATTCATGGAGATACGGTGTTTACAGATAACATGAAATGTATGCAGGAACTGGTGTTGATGCTCGTTGGAAAGGGCTACAGAAGGCTACAGTTTGCTGGCGAATTGCCTGATGCAGCAAGTTTCAGAGAACGATGGCTCGGCTATCGTTCGGTACTGGAAGAGATGCAGCTGCAAGTTTCGCAGCAAGCAGATTTGCTGGGACCTGATCTGGATCACATTCGGGAATCGATTATCGCCATGAAGATGGAGGATATCCCCGAAGTGATGGTATGTGCGAACGACCACATGGCCGCTGTTGTGATTGGTGCACTCCAAAGCAGAGGCATCGAGGTGCCGGAGCGCTGTGCAGTAACCGGGTTTGATAATACCCGTGCAGAAGAGCCTATTCTTGCTACGGTGCATATCGATAAGGAGAATCTGGGCAGACGTGCGGTGGACCAGTTATTATGGCGGTTGGAGCATCCGGACGAGCCTTTTGAAAGAAAACTGATCTATTCGGAATTAATCATTCGTGATGAGTACAATGCTATTTTGCCGTGAAGCTAAAGAACGTGAATTTAGAAATGTTAATAATAACACACGCCAGGACGCTATAAACTTGGGATGAAAAGACATGGAGAGATTGGGCTTCATGTCTTTTTTTGTTACCGGATATGTTTTTTTGAAATAATCCACAAAACAGATTGACTGAATTGAGCATATCGTGTTAATTTTGTTTTGTAAGTTATTTGTTTTTATAATAACAAAACCTAACAAAATGTTTTTTTAAAACTACTTCAATGATAACGGAGGCTGTCATGAGCAAAATACAAACGCGGACTTTTCAGAATTGGACGTTCAAGGCTTGTGAGGATCAGGAATGGATGCCGGCTCACGTACCCGGCTGTGTGCATACGGATTTGCTGAAACTGGGTAAAATACCTGACCCTTTCTATGGAACTAACGAAAAAGAAATTCAATGGGTCGATAAGAAAGACTGGGAATATCGCACGGAATTTGATGTGAATGAAGCACTGCTGTCGCAGCAACATCTGGAGCTAGTCTTTGATGGTCTGGATACGTATGCAGATGTGTATGTGAATGAACAACATCTGTTGTCGGCAGACAATATGTTCCGGGTGTGGACAGTCGACGTGAAATCTGTTGTAAAGGCAAGTGGCAACGTACTCCGAATACGTTTTCGTTCACCGATTAATGAAGATCTGCCGAAGTTGGAGAAGCTCGGATATGCCCTGCCTGCATCGAATGATCAATCTGACGTGGGGGGATTAGGCGATAAAAGAGTGAGTATTTTTGCACGGAAAGCCCCGTACCACTATGGTTGGGACTGGGGTCCACGTTTTGTAACTAGCGGAATCTGGCGCGAAGCACGCCTTGAAGGCTGGACGGACGTACGAATTAATGATGTATTCATTCAGCAAAATGAAGTAACTGCTGCTTCCGCTTCGCTTACTGCCGTCGTGGAAGTGGAGTCTGAGCAATCCATAGAAGCGATCATTCGAGTAGGAACGGATGAACAGATTTGGGAGCAGGCTGTAACCCTGAAACCGGGCGTCCAAACTGTGGAGGTTCCAATCTCTATTGTTGAGCCGAAGTTGTGGTGGAGCCGCGGATTGGGTGACGCGCATATGTATTCTTTCCATACGGAAGTGATTCAGGGCGAACAGGCTGTGGCTGAGTCTACAGTCAAAACGGGTATTCGGTCCATTCGTCTGGTTCGTGACAAAGATGAAGCGGGAGCATCTTTTTATTTTGAGTTAAATGGAGTTGCTGTTTTTGCCAAAGGGGCGAATCACATTCCCAACGACAGTTTCATAACAGAAGTGACACGAGAGCGTTATCTGCATGAGATTGTATCTGCTGCCGAGTCGAACATGAATATGCTCCGTGTATGGGGTGGCGGCTTCTATGAAGAAGACGTATTCTACGAGTTGTGTGACGAATATGGTTTGCTCGTATGGCAGGACTTTATGTTTGCTTGCAGCATGTATCCTGGAGACGAGGCTTTCCTGAACAGTGTGAAGCATGAGGCGATTGATAATGTGAAACGTCTGCGTAATCATCCAAGCATCGTGTTGTGGTGTGGTAATAACGAGATTGATTCAGCTTGGGCACATTACATTGAAGATGGCGGCTGGGGTTGGAAAAAAGATTACAACGCGGAGCAAAGAGAACGCATTTGGGCGGATTACGAAGCTATTTTCCATGATCTTTTGCCTGAAGTGGTGGAAGCCTATGCTCCTGGTGTGGATTATTGGCCTTCTTCACCACTGGTATCACTGTCGGGAGACGAGAAACAGCATGCTCACCCATCCACATCAGAAGGGGATATCCACTATTGGGGTGTGTGGCATAATGTGGAGCCCTTTGAGAACTACAACGTTCATGTTGGTCGCTTCATGAGTGAGTATGGCTTCCAGTCCTTCCCTGAATACGATTCGGTTCGCAAGTATGCGGAGGAAGAGGATCTGGCATTGGAGTCTGAAGTCATGCTGGCGCATCAGAAGAACGGGGCAGGTAATCGTCTGATCAAACAATACATGGATATGTACATGCATGAACCGGAAGATTTCCCATCCTTCCTCTATATGAGCCAAGTGCTTCAGGCTGAGGCGATGAAAACAGCCATTGAGGCTCACCGTCGTCGCAAACCGTTCTGTATGGGAACACTCTACTGGCAGATGAATGATTGCTGGCCGGTGGCTTCCTGGGCGGGTATGGATTACTTCGGACGTTGGAAAGCATTGCAATATTACGCGAAACGCAGCTTCAGCGATATCTTGGTATCGGTAGATGGTACGAAGGAAGATGTGACAGATATTTACCTCATCTCGGATCAGCTTGAACCTGTGAAAGGCAAACTCCAGATACGCCTGATTGGCTTTGATGGTACAGTTTATCGTGAGGAAGAGCATGAAGTCGCTCTGGCATCCAACTCTGGTCAACAGGTGCTGTCATTGAGCCAGGCGGAATGGCTGGAAGGTCGCGATGCTGCAACAACATTGCTGCGTATTGATCTGAAGCAGGATGGGGCAGCCGACATCACACAGGAACATTATTTTGCACCTTCAAAGGATATTGCATTGCAACCAGCGCAAATTAAGGTAAGTGAAGTTACCGAGAATGATGGCGTACATCTGGTTTTGGAAAGTGATGTGCTTGCAAAACAAGTATGGATTTCTACTGAGGCAGAAGGGGTGTTCTCGGACAATTTCTTCGACCTCATTCCGGGTATTCCTGTGAAGGTCAAGTTCACCGCCAGAGGGGAATTGCAAGGATCTGATGGTGCTGTCTCCAAGGCGGGGGCCATCCAGGTTCGTTCCATGGCTGACTTTATCAAATTGTAATTATAGACGAAGCAGCAAAATCGTTGAGATCTCCCATAGGGGGATTTCGACGATTTTTTATTTTCCAGTGCCAAAACGGAAATGGACTTCAAAGTTATGAACAAGATTGTTATAATTGATAATCATTATCAATTATAGGTGAGTTCTTTGTCACAATGGTTGGGCATTGGGCGTGTTATATCGCTTAGGAAAGGAAGTCTATATGGGGATTCAGGATGATATCAAGCTGTGGGATCAGGTTCAGGTACGGGTGCTTGATGTCCGTCTTATATCATTAACAACGAACGAAAGTTATCGAAATTATGTATTACCAACCAGTGCGTTTGTGTATGTGAATGGCAGGGGACAGATCTGGTTAGATAACGAAGTATGGTCTACAGGCAGATTTCTGTTAGTGCACGGAGGCAAAGGAAGGCGGATGGCGCTTGAAGCAACCGGAGTTATTGAGGCATATCTGATTTTCTATAAATCAACACTGCCCTCGAACGTTCTTCTGGACTACCGAATGATGCTGTTACAGAGCAATCCCTTCGAGCGATCGTGGGGAATAGAGCCAGATAATACACTACAGTTGCATGAACTTGTTCAGAATATACATGATTGCTGGAATGGACAGGATCAACTGGGCAAAATTCAGGTGAAAGGGTACTTCTTTCAACTGATACAGCTTGTATTGAATCAGCAGATTCGGATGCAAAATGAAGGTGAGCAGCTCTCGTTAACGGATCAGGTTTTACGCTATATCACAACGCATTTTCGTGAATCGATCTCGCTTGATTCACTCGCTCAGTCTTTGAATTACAGCCCGCAATATGTGTCGCGCAAGTTCAAAGAACAGATTGGTGCTACGCCGACCGAATATTTGATCCGGTTAAGGATTGGAGAAGCAAGGGCTCTACTCTCTGCTACGGAGGCTTCATTACAAGAGATTGCAACGTATGTGGGTTATCCGGACCCCTTTTATTTTAATCGCATGTTCAAGAAAGAGATGGGAATTACACCAGGACAGTATCGTTTGAAGCAGCGAGAAGACATGAATAGAGTTTCAAAAAGTACAGTAAATGCAACAAATGAATCCATTGTATCGGAAGAAACAGAACGTTATCCTTTAATTGATGATGATAATCATTATCAATATAATGGAGATGAGGAAATCAACATGTTTAACCAATTAAGATCAGCCATCATGTCACTTGTGTTTGTACTTACATTAAGTGCTTGTGGAACAACCGGACAAGGGGCAGGATCGCCGGAACCATCAACTGAAACCGAACAACCTGCAATTGCGGAAACGAAAACCGTAAATACCACCTTTGGAGAGGTAGAGATTCCTGCACATCCAGAGCGAGTCGCTGCAATTGATTATTTGGGAACAGTCCTTGCCCTTGGTGTCAAACCCATTGCTGGAGGACAATTTCTCATGAATAGCCCTTATCTGGAAGGGCATCTGGATGGACTTGAAACGATCGGTGATTCCATTGAACAGCTGATGGAGCTGGAACCAGATCTTATTATTACATTGAATCCGGACAAGGGGGCTTTTGAAAAATACAGCAAGATTGCACCTACCGTCTCTGTCGCATCCATTACATTCCCAACGTTGAAGGATGAGGTCAACTATTTTGGTGAAGTACTTGACAAAGAAGCTGAGGCGAAGCAATGGCTGGCGAAATTCGATCAAGAGATTGCTAAAATAAAACAGGAAGTGAAAGATGTCGTTCCGGCAGATACTACATTCTCCGTGATGCAAGAGTATGATCGCCAAGTATTTATATTTGGTAATCAATCGGGTCGTGGCGGGCGTAACATCTACGAGTTGCTTGGTCTGCAAGCACCTGCAGCCATACCTGCCGAGTTAATGCAAGGGGCGTATCATGAATTCTCAATTGAGCTGCTTTCCAAATACGCTGGGGATTATATTGTACTGACCAGTAAATCAAAGCTTAAAGATTTACAAGCAGACCCTGTCTGGGGTTCATTACCTGCTGTCAAAAATGGAAGAGTATACATATGGACGGAAGAGCAGTCCTGGTTCCGTGACCCGATTGCTCTCCTGAAACAGACACAGGATCTGGCTGAATGGATTATCAAAATGAATAAAGAAACACAATGAATAAGTTATTACGTATCCAAACAGGTATACTCTCCATTAATAATCAAAAAAAACGTGCTGCCCAGTTACTACTGAGCGACACGTTTTTGCTATATGACTGAACAGTAGGAGGGGGAGAATAGATGCATGTCCAACGAGGTTATTTGTTCTGATCTTCGCTTTGGATTTCCTGCAGCTCATCAATGCTTAACTTGAGATCATTCTCGGGGTTCGCGCTCACAATAACGTCGGACTTCGATTGCTGCTCACCTGGTTGAGTGGATTTGGCTGCGGGTTTGATCACATAAAGGCTTTGCACGGAATTCAGCAGGCTGGCGGGGGTGTCCTCATACGTTTCTAGGAAGAGCACATAATCTTTGGTGGGAATGAATTTGATATTGTCATCGTTAATAATCTCGGTATTGCCCAGCTGTCCGCCAAGCTGTTTCACTTCAATGGTGTCCCCGGCAGCATGAGTTCCCTTGAAGGATTCAGCAACCTTAATGGTATAGATCGTATAGATTTTATCAAAAGGAACAATATCCTCACCGCCCGTGTTCGTTTGCTCATCCAGAGCACTTTCATTTACAACAGGGGCTTGTACCATATCATTCAATGCTTCAACGCGTGTTTGGATGACACTGCCTCTAACGATGGTGTTTGCTCGCTCGGAGAGATCACCGATGCTTGAGTAACTTGGGAAGTCCTCGGAAGCAATCATCGTGAGCGGTTCATCCTTGGTGGCAGCCGTATTTGTCGTTGCTGAAGAGCACCCTAGGGCAGATAAAATGAAAATGGAAGAGGCTAGCATCGTCAATACTCGAATTTTTTTCATGGATAGGAATCCTCCTTGGATTTAGGGGTTTGAGAATAGTGGATTAGTACTTGGATCTGACGTTGTTGATATCGAAGGTTTGAGGTTGTGTCATTGTGTTCCGGTTACGGGAGTAGAGCATGATGGAAGGGCTGGTGGTGGATGGGTTGTCCCCGAGCCAAACCGAGTGTCCGAGCTCATGAACGAATACGCTTTGAATAAAGTTGGACAAGTTGGTTGCGTCAGCCGTGATGGTGGTTGCATTCAATTCAATGCGGAAGCTCACGACCTGACTGCCAGACACCGAGGCGTAGTTGACACCATAGGCCGTGTTATTGAAGTTTCCGGCCGTAATGGTGTTGGGGGAACTGCTCGTTTTGGTGAACTGTACTTTGGCACCGGCATTGTTCCAGTTGCTGAGGGAGGCATCCATTGGGGTTTGCCACGCGGAGGCGTAGTTGTAAGTTCGAATCGGGATGGTGGAGCTCGGGTAGCCGTAGGTTAGAAAAGTTGCCGCATAGATGGTACCGCCGAACATCGCGATGGCTGAAAACAACATGATGCTCATTAAAAACTTCCTTTTCATACTTAAAACCTCCAATAATTGTATTTTTTATCTATTATAGTAACAAGGAATAGAGCGATTGAAATGAGTCTTAAGTCTTTTTTTTCGTGTTAAAAACAAAGGATTTTGCTGGATAAGACCTTCTTTTCGTCTGAAAAAGTCGATTGCTGTCCATATATGCATGCATAATTTCCCTGCTATTACAAACAATACATTCAAATTCACGCAGAAAAGGGAGTGCCTGAGCATGTGTAACCGTTTTTCGTTGGCAGCCGATTTGGATGAGGTCAGGGATCATTTTAAGATTCAACGGGTGATGTATTATTACAAAAACCGTTACAATATCAGCCCAACCCAGCATACACCGATTATTTTGCATCAGGATGGTGAGCGGGTATTGGACGAGTTCCGATGGGGATTCATTCCGTTCTGGGGACGCGATGCAGTCAATGCCAATCTCATGACGGTCCATGAGAATCCAGCCTACTACAAGCTGGTAGAGACGAAGCGTTGTGTTATCCCATGCAATGGTTTGTATTACTGGCGTCAAGAAGGCAAGAAAAGCTATGCAGTCCGAGTGGTTATGCCGGATCGCGGATTGTTTGGCATAGCGGGATTATACGAGGTATGGAAAGATACGCGCAAACAGCCACTGCGTACCTGCACGATGCTGATGGCGGGAGCGAACATGGTTACACGGGAGTTTGGCAGTAAAATGCCGGCGATTCTGTCTGAAGAAGAAATCAATACTTGGCTGGATCCGGCGAATACACGCGTGACACAGCTGCTACCGTTGTTGAAATCCTACAACAGTACAGAGATGAATCTGTATCCGGTTACTCCGATGGTAGCCAATGATGAGCATGACTGCTATGAATGTGTGGAAGAAATGGACCAGAAGCTGGCATACGTACGCAGTTTCTAAGCTGAGCAAGCAGTTTTATGAGGCGGAGAGTTATAAGACACTCCGTCTTTTTGGGTTGAGAAAGAAAAAAAAGTGTAATGGACAAAAGGCGGAGAGTGAATGGAGCAGTGAGCTTTAAGCATCGTATGGATAAGGGGTGAAAAATGAAAAGTTGCAATGTGAGTGAAACGTAACTATAATCATTACAGTAAGTGAACGCATATATTCATATATCTATTAAAAGAGATATTTAATCAGGAGGGAACCACGGATGAATCCAAAGTATAGCCCAATGTTTGAACAAGTTTCACTGCCAAGCGGCATTACGCTGAAAAACCGGATCGTGCTCGCTCCAATGACTCATATGTCCTCGAATCCCGATGGTACTGTATCAGACGCTGAACTTGCTTATTATGCACGTCGTACTGGCGGTGCTGGTATGTCTGTTACAGCGGTAACCCATGTAACTCCGAATGGAATTGGTTTTCCGGCTCAATTTGGTAGTTATGACGATAGCTTTATTCCCGGTCTGAAACGTCTGGCCGATACGATTAAGCAACAAGGTTCCAAAGCCGTACTGCAAATTTTCCATGCAGGTCGTCTCACGCCAGAACCAGCGGTACCCGCGGGTCAAGTCGCTGCTCCAAGCGCTGTCGCCAGTGAGCGTCCGGGATCACCTGTACCCAGAGAGTTGTCTGATGACGAAATTACGTCCATCATCAAGGACTTTGGGGAAGCAACCCGCCGCGCCATTGAAGCTGGCTTCGACGGTGTTGAGATTCATGGTGCGAACGGTTATCTGATCCAGCAGTTCTTCTCTCCGCATTCCAACCGACGTGAAGATCGTTGGGGTGGAAGCATTGAGAAACGTCTCACATTCCCACTGGCTGTGGTAGATGAAGTCCAGAAGGCTGTAGCTACACATACGAAACTGCCGTTTATTGTTGGATACCGTTTCTCACCAGAAGAGCCGGAAACACCTGGACTGACCATGGAAGAGACGTATGCATTGGTTGATGCGCTGAAAGATAAAAATCTGGATTACCTGCATGTATCCGTCAACGAGTTCTGGTCCAAGCCAAGACGTGGTGAAGCAGATACTCGCTCCAGAATTGAATTTATCCTTGATCGCGTGAACGGTAAACTGCCTGTCATTGGCGTAGGTGCTATCCATACCGCAGACGAGGCAGCTGAAGCTCTTCAAAGTGGAGTGCCATTGCTTGCGATTGGCCGTGAGCTGATTATCGAACCTGACTGGGTTGAGAAAATCGAAAGCGGACGTGAAGAAGATATCGAGACGATTCTCACCAAATCGGATCAGGAACGTCTGGTTATCCCTGACGGTCTGTGGAATGCAATTATTCACACCCCGGGCTGGTTCCCTATGGCTGATGATAAATAAGACACAATTTCATTCGAAATGGAGGGAGCGTAAGCTCCCTCTTTTTTGCACCCTCTGCGTCCTCGATGAAATTCTCCTTCCGGGGGCACTGTGGTATGATGGGATGAACAGGATTCATCTTGGATAATCAACGGTTTGGAGTGAATGAAGATGCTCGTGGCTGAACGTTATGAGAAAATTGTGGAATGGGTAGATGCGCAGGGAAGCATGCGCGTAACCGAGCTGAGTGAGCGCTGCGGTGTGACGGAAGAGACGATCCGTCGTGATCTGGACAAGCTGGAGCAGGCGGGAAGGCTCAGACGGTCCCACGGCGGGGCTGTCAGCGTAAAATATAAAGAAGAGGGGCAGTCGGAAATCCCTTATCCGGAACGGGCTGTAACTCATGCAGAAGAGAAACGCAGAATTGCGGACGAAGCGGTGAAAATGGTAGAGCACGGTGACCGGATAGCGCTGGATGCCAGTACAACGGCGTGGTATATGGCGGCTGGACTGCCAAACATACCACTTACCGTGTTGACCAACTCCATTAAGGTCGCAGCAGAGCTGAGTAACAAGGAACAGATCCGTGTAATCGCGACAGGCGGGCAGCTTGCTTCGAAGTCCCTATCTTTTGTAGGGCCGCTAGCTGAACGGTCGCTTGATGCTTATCATGTGGATAAAGTTTTCTTATCCTGCAAAGGTGTACATTTGACGAAGGGCATCAGTGAGTCGAATGAATTGCAGGCGCTGGTGAAGCAGAAGATGATCAGCATAGCTGATGAAGTTATATTGCTGGCGGATTCGAGCAAGTTTGGCGTGCAGGCTTTTACAAGAGTGGCGGAACTCGACAGCGTGGCAAAAGTAATAACTGATCTGGGCTTAGAGGAAGAGCAGGTTAGCGCACTGAATGAACAATCCATAACATGTGTCCGTGTCTAATTAGAAAGGAATGAATATAATGAAACATCCTTTTCACCTGAAAGCTACTTGGAATGGTGGACGTAACAGTGAAGGGCATATTGATGCAGGTGGGTTAAAAACAATCATTTCGATTCCACAGGAGATGGGTGGCCCGGGTACTGGAACCAATCCGGATGAAATGCTGCTGGGTGCAGCGTCCACCTGTTATTTGATTACGCTGGCAGCAATGCTGGAGCGATCGGATATTACTCCGGATGAGCTGACACTGGAGTCTGAAGCGACGGTGGATGTTACCAATAACGTATTTACGTACGAACGGATCATACACAGACCTCGCATTGTGCTCAAAGCGGATGCATCTGAGGCTGATGTAACGAAGGCGGAGCGCCTGGCACATAAAGCAGAAGAGTCCTGCATGATCTCCAGAGCGGTAGCAGGTAACGTTGCCATCGAGACACAGCCAGTGATTATAACAGCAGGCGTTAACGCGGTGTGATATACTGAAGAGTAGGCGGCTTGAGCCGTCATTTGTGTAAGATAAGGGGAAGTTCGGTATGAACCTACAGAAAAGCAAAAACTCACGTTTTGCGCGTTTAACACGTGCTTTGAAGCTTAATTTTCTCAAATTGTTACGTGCTCCCGGCGGGGCACATAAAGTATCTACCGGATTTGCTTTGGGTTTTGGTCTTGAATTGATCGTCATTTCCACAGCATCTCTGGTATATCTCGTATTCTATCCGATTGTACGTTTGTCCGGTGGTTCACTGCCAGCGGCTATTGTGGGCAATGTGGTCGGCAAGCTAACATTCCTGCCCATCATATTGATGCCGCTTGCCAAGCAAATTGGTTCCTGGATATTGCCGGCGCACAGCATGGGGCAGGGGCTTGTTCATGAGAGTGCCTTTATGGAGCTGTTTCGCGGCAACTGGTCCGCGCTAAGTGAACTATTGCTGGGTGGTCTGGATATTCTGGCAGGCATGTCCGTCTTTGGAGTCATCCTAGGTGTGATTTCTTACTTTGTCGTCAAGTTCTTCTATGTCAGAGCACTCAAACGTCGCTTTGAACGTCGGTTGGAGAAACGCAAGCAAGCGGCGATGTCTCCAACTTCAGCTTCCGTGCTGATCAGGAAGACATCACAATCATAATCGGCAGAATGACCATGGACGCAGCGGTTGTCCACAGAATACAGCGGGAAACAAACTGCGGAGACGCATTGAATTGCTCGGCTAAAATGACGGCGTTCACTGCGGTGGGCATGGACGCCAGGATCAGCAGCACACTGAATAACGTTCCTTCAATCTGAAGTGCAGTCAGGATTAGATATGAGAGTACTGGCGCTGCGGCAAGCCTTACTACAAGTCCAGTCCAGAACGCTTTGCGAACGTTAGGTTTCCAAGGTTCGGAGGAACCGCGCGGTCTGAGCATCTGTGCACCGAGAATGGCCAGAACGACAGGAGAGTAACCGGCTGCGAGCATGGAGATGCCTTCATCCAGTGCTACTGGTAAGCTCAGATTAGATGCACGCAGGATGATGGCTATCGCAGCAGCATAGATGGAAGGCATACGGAAGACGGACAGAATCGCATTTTTGACCGTGAATTCGGATCTGGCAGCAAAAAAGATACCTACTGTGTTTACAATGATCATCTGTCCGATGACATATACCGAAGCCTTATCCAATCCAAGCTGTCCAAAGGCAAGCAACACAAGCGGGAGCCCATAATTCACGCAGTTCGTAAACGTGGAGACAAGGGTAAGTCCCGCTTTTTCGCTTGCCCCAAGGTGGAATACTCGGCTCAGCAGTTCAGCTAGTGCCCACAGGGCGATCAGATTGATGATGGAGAACCAGAACGTGCCCGTTACGTCTGTCCATGTAATTTCGGCGTGGAGCAGCGTATCAAAGATGAGCGCAGGACTCAAAATATAGAGGGAAAAGGTCGACAGCGGCCGAGTATCCCAATTTTTGAACTGTTTTAACAATATGCCTCCGATCACGGGAAGCGATATGGGCAGAAATACATGATATAACGTGAGCAGAAATGAATTAAACAACCGAATGCAGTCCTTTCTGGATGAAAAACCTATTTTATCATAGCAGAAGTTGACCTTCGTCGGGAATGGATTTTGGTATTGACTTGCGTAATGAGCATATGTTTAAGGCCACTTCTTTGATGGATGCGCAGGGGCGGTGGATTGCTATTTTGATATGGCAGATTTATTATAGAAGAGGTGCAACCAGATTACATACACATAGAGGAGGAAACTGTAATGAGTGAATCAAAACGCTTGCTCGTATTGGTCGGCTCTTATGCCGAAGCGGAAAATGAGGGCATTTACGCATATGAATTGAATGAGGATACAGGTAACCTCTCCAAGCTTGACGGCATCTCCGGCGTGAAAAATCCAACGTTTGTAAACGTGGATGCTGAAGGTAATAAACTGTATGCGATCGGTGAGACGGCGTCTGCCGAAGGCAATAAAATGTCTGAAGCTGTAGCTCTGAGCATTGATCCTTCAACAGGAAAATTGTCATTGCTGAATCGTCATGACTCCATTTCGGCTCCACCATGTCATATCCAACGTGATCCTTCCGGACGTTACTTGATCCTTTCCAGCTACCACGGTGGTCTGGTGGGTCTGCAAGCCCTGACGGATAACGGTGAAGTTGGCGTGCTTCTGGATGAGAAGAAACATGAAGGCAAAGGTGCTCATCCTGAGCGTCAGGACAAGCCACATGTGCATTCTGCATTCTTCAGTCCGGATGGCAAATATATGATGGTACAGGATCTGGGTGCGGACAAAATCGCAATCTACTCCATTGATGCAGAGAAGAACGAACTCGTACTGCACAGTGAAACCAAAACACATCCGGGTGCAGGACCTCGTCACTTGGCATTCCATCCGAACGGTCAATTCGCCTATGTTATTAACGAAGTGGATTCTTCCATTACGACTTTCCGTTATGATGCAGCAGCAGGCACATTGAGAGAGGTTTCCACCGTGTCCACATTGCCTGACGGCTATGATGGCAGTGAAAACACAACAGCTGAAATCGCCGTATCAAACGATGGTCGTTTCGTATACGGTTCGAACCGCGGGCATGACAGCATCGTGGTATTTGCAGTTGACGCTGAAACAGGACATTTGAAACTGGTTGAGCATGTATCTGCTGAGGGTGAACACCCACGTCACTTTGCTTTGACTCCGAATGGCAAACTGTTGATTGCAGCTAACCGCGATACCAACAATATCGTTTCCTTTACAGTGGATCAGGAGAGCGGGCGTCTGAAATACACAGGCCACAGCACAGGTGTATCCAAGCCGGTATGCGTAAAACCTGTATATCTGTAAATCCAGGATTTGAATGATTAACCGAGAGGTTTAAATACGTTTTCAGGATCAATTTGTATAATCTTGTTGACCTGATACTTTGGAAAGACCCTGTCCTTGTGACGGGGTCTTTTTTTGATGAGAAGAGCACATGAATTCGCGGATGATCTCATATGTGGATTGTGAACGATAACTTATTTTCAAGATATAAGTTCATATAACAATGTAATTTAATCAATAGTATCGTGCAAGTAACTACCTGACTTCAAAGTGCGTACTTTCTTAACGGATAGTCAGGTTCTACAATGAATGAGTAGCCATGACAAACATTGCATGCATCTGAACTGGCTGAACGGTGCAGGCTAAATATTTTAACATCCTTTACAGGATATACTCATACTCGAACAACAAAAGGAGAAATGAATCGTGAAATTGCAATTGGCATTGGACTTGGTAAACATCCCTGAAGGTATTGCACTTGTTAAAGAAGTTGAACAATATATCGATATCGTTGAGATTGGTACGCCAATCGTTATTAATGAAGGTTTGCACGCGGTAAAAGCGATGAAAGAAGCATTCCCTAATCTGCAAGTTCTTGCAGACCTTAAAATTATGGACGCTGGTGGTTATGAAATCATGAAAGCAGCTGAAGCTGGTGCGGATCTGATCACTGTGCTTGGGGCAACCAATGATAGTACGATCAAAGGTGCAGTAGCAGAAGCGAAGAAACAAAACAAACAAGTTCTTGTGGACATGATCAACGTGCCTAATCTTGAACAGCGTGCTCGTGAAGTTGATTCGCTTGGCGTAGATTACATCTGTGTACACACAGGTTATGACCTGCAAGCTGAAGGACAAAGCCCGTTCGAAGATCTGCAAACGATCAAACAAGCCGTGAAAAATGCAAAAACAGCTGTAGCTGGTGGCATCAAGCTGGAAACATTGCCTGAAGTGATCAAAGCACAACCGGATCTGGTAATTGTGGGTGGCGGTATTACTGGACAAGCAGACAAAGCTAAAGTTGCAGCTGAGATGCAACGTTTGGTTCAACAAGGGTAAGACAGATGAGCAGCCGACAATACGCAGTGGACATCTTGAAGGAGCTGGAACGTACGCTGAGCCAGATCGACGACTCGGAGATGCAGGCCATGGCGGAACGTATTCTGGCTGCCGAACAGGTTTTTGTGGCAGGCGCAGGCCGATCCGGCCTGATGGGAAAGGCTTTTGCGATGAGATTGATGCAGATGGGTCTGCGGGTATATATAGTTGGGGAGACCGTGACACCAGGGATCAGTCCGAAGGACTTCCTCTTGTTATGCTCAGGCTCAGGGGAGACAGGCAGTCTGGCGGCGATGGCTCAGAAGGCCAGTAAAGCAGGTGCGCCTGTGGGTCTGATCACGATTAAACCAGAGTCCACTATTGGACAGCTGTCAGATACCGTGGTTCGTCTTCCGGCCTCTGCCAAAGAGGATACAGCGACCTCCGGAGCCGAAGTGACCATTCAGCCGATGGGCTCCCTGTTTGAACAGGGGCTACTACTGAGCATGGATGCACTGGTGCTCACCATGATGGAAATGAAGAGTATGACTGGAGCAGACATGTTTGGGCGTCATGCCAACCTGGAATAGACCATATGTCATAAACTTGATGAAGTAGAATATATAAGTTGAACTAAACATTTACACAACAACGTAGAGGACAGAAATAAGCTGGAGAAGCGGAGCGTTCGCGTTTATGACCAGATTTTCACTTTTGATAAAGAGGATGAAAAAATCTGGGCATAACAGCGATCGGAAGATTTGTCTGTCATCGGAGTGGCTAGTGTAAATATTCATTAGTTCAACTTATAGATGGAAGACCGGAATACCCTTAAACAAGAGGGAGTTCCGGTCTTTTCTGCTATCGTTGTTTGTGGTCTGATTCGGGGTTTGCTTAACATCAGAGTCTTGCTGTAGTAGAATGTATACAAGCTGTATCGAACCAATGAACCCGTTATATGATACAAGGGAGCAGCAAGTTCTCCTGTTGCGGAGTATTCTTGTGATATGCGTATTGCATTTTAGTGATATAAGATTAAATGGAAGAAAAGGGGGCTCGGAGCCATGGCAGCCGAAGTCAAGGAACGCATCAACTTGAAAGAGATCAACTGTGAGAAAGAATTGACCCTTGCTGTTATTGGCGGCAAATGGAAACTGATTATTTTATGGCATCTGGGTCTTGAAGGCACCAAACGTTTCAGTGAATTAAAGCGATTGATTCCTCATATTACCCAAAAGATGCTGACCAACCAGTTGCGCGAACTGGAGGAAGACAAGCTAATTGAGCGCAAGGTGTATGCAGAAGTACCTCCTCGTGTGGAATATACGATGACGGATCACGGACAGAGCCTGATGCCCGTGCTGCATGCGATGTATAACTGGGGTAAAAACTATGGTGAAAATGTAATTTGGAAATCAGAATAAGTTATAGTCAGACGAACCGCCGGGTAAATGGATACTTCCATTACCCGGCGGTTTTTCTTTCCCTCTAATTCACTGACAGTTTTAAAAAAGTTTTCTTGAAACGTAGAAGGCAGAAATAGCCTGAAGAAGCGAAGCGTTCGCCTAAAAGCTTTCTGAAAGAAAGCTGCATCGGAAGCATATGCTTATCCCCGGATTTCCCCCTTTAGAAAAGGGATCAAAAAATCTGGGGATAACAGCGATCGGAAGGTTATTCTGCCGGCGGAGTGACGCGAGCAAACTAAATTTTTCAACTTGGTTGTGAATCCCTTGAACCAAAAGGCTCATTTTAGGATATGTAAGGTATAAATGCTCCGAATATGATACGATGAGAGATATTGGAAATGCAAGGAGGAGGACATTTAACGATGGAAAAAATACGTACACGCGATGAAGTAAACCAAGAGACTACCTGGGACTTGCGAGACTTGTTTGGAACTGACGCAGAGTGGGAGCAGGAGCTTAGATCACTGCCTGAAGCTGCTGCCCATATCGAAACATTCAAAGGACATCTGGGCGAAGGAGCAGAGCAGCTGCTGGCCTGTTTGGATGCCCGCGAAGCTTTGCAGGAACGCATTAGCAAAACGGCTTCATATGCCCGGCTGAAACAGTCGGAGGACAGTACCAATCCCGTGAATATTGAGAATTCAGCCAAGGCGGGAGACATCTTATCGAATTTGTCGTCGTCCTTGTCTTTTGTGAATTCCGAGATCGTGGATCTTCCGGATGGAACGGTTAAACGTTATATTGAAGAACTTCCGGGTTTGCAGCCGTATGCTCGCAGTTTGGATCGTCTAATTCAGGAAAAGGCACATCGTCTTTCGCCCGAAACGGAGAAGGTACTCGCTTCCCTTGGGGAAGTGCTGGACTCGCCATACCGGATCTATCTGCGTGGTAAATTAGCAGACATGACGTTTGACGATGCACTTGATGGCGATGACAATAACCGCCCGCTGTCCTGGTCATTCTATGAGAATAATTATGAAATGTCATCGGATACAAAGCTGCGCCGCTCTGCGTATGCTGCATTCAGCTCCAAGCTGAATGATTACAAAAATACGTTTGCTGAAGGTTACGCAACCGAAGTGAAGAAACAGGTCGTCATGTCCAGGCTGCGTGGATATGATGTTGTTACGGATATGCTGCTCAGCCCGCAGCAGGTAAGCAAAGAGATGTATAATAATGTACTGGACATCATCCAGCAGGAACTCGCACCTCACATGCGCAGACTGGCAGCTCTCAAGAAACGTGAGTTAGGTCTGGACAAGCTGATGTTCTGTGATCTGAAAGCACCACTGGACCCTGAATTCAGCCCTGCCATTACATATGAGGAAGCCTGCACGCTCATTCGTGAAGCTCTTGCCGTGATGGGACCGGAATATGGCGACATTGTGGAGCGTGCATTTAGTGAGCGCTGGGTAGATTACGCAGATAATGCGGGCAAATCGACAGGAGCTTTTTGTTCGTCCATATATGGTTCTCATTCCTATATCCTGATCTCATGGGCAAACAATATGCGCGGAGCATTTACACTTGCCCATGAAGTGGGACATGCTGGACATTTCATGCTTGCCGGGCATTACCAACGTCTTACGAATACACGACCGTCCCTCTATTTCATAGAGGCGCCTTCGACAATGAATGAAATGCTGCTGGCAGATCATTTGTTGAAACGTTCTGATAATCCGAGAATGCGTCGTTGGGTCATTTTGCAATTGCTCAATACGTATTACCATAACTTTGTTACGCATCTGCTTGAAGGTGAATTGCAGCGTCAGGTGTACGCACTCGCAACTAAGGATGAACCTATCACAGCGAAGACGTTAAGTCAGCTGAAAGGCAACATTCTCTCCGAGTTCTGGGGGCCTGATCTGGTGATTGATGAAGGGGCGAAATTGACCTGGATGAGACAGCCTCATTATTATATGGGATTGTATCCATATACATATGCAGCAGGTCTGACGGCATCTACCGCTGCTGCACAGCTGATTCGGGAAGAGGGGCAGCCTGCCGTTGATCGGTGGCTTGATGCATTGAAAGCGGGAGGAAGCCTTGATCCGCAAGAGCTGATGAAGCTTGCGGGTGTGGACATGTCTGGACCTGAGCCGATTCGTGCTGCTGTTGCCTATGTTGGCAGTCTGGTCGATGAACTTGAACGTCTGTATTCGTAATCAGGTTCATATAGTATACGGACAAGGCTTGTAGGGTTGTCTGCGTGCACCGTCTCCTTGGCAGGGGGCGGTGCATCTTAATTTGCAGGGAGAAGGGAACGATGATGAATGACGTCATTGAGCATATCTTCATCACTGGGCTGGTTAAGCATGGATGGCTTCGGTATTTTTGATGACATGAATGATGTTCCGGGATTTGAGGGCAATCAGAGTGGTTTTTTTGCTGGATTCAATGAGTTTGGAGCAATGAGTGCGTTTGGATCCATTTTTATCGGTGGCGTTTTTCTCATCATTGCCGGTGTTATTGTTTATGCCATTATTTCAGGGGTACGCACATGGTCTTCTAACAATGCATCAGCGCTGTTAACTTTGCATTCAACGATTGTGGCAAAGCGAACGAGAGTCAGTGGAGGTTCAGGGGACAGCAGGGCTTCCACCTACTATTACATTACATTTGAGCTGGACAACGGTGAACGGGTAGAACTTAACGTCGGTGGAAGTGACTACGGGATGTTTGTGGAAAATGACCGAGGCATGCTGACCTATCAGGGAACAAGGTTTAAGCATTTTGAAAGAGATGTGCAGCCTCAGTCCGGTGTTAGCAAAAACAGCTTTTATACGTGAAAAAATAGTGAAGCGGCTCCTCCCGAGTGGAGAGAGTCGTTTTTGGTATGGGTAAAAGAAACCAATCACAGGGTATTCAAACGCTTACAATGATGATATACTCGTAAAATAAAGCAAAACAGTATAAAACAAAAATAAACAAACAACAAAATAAAGAATAAAGTGCAGAGCAGCTATGATTGAAATCAAGAAATATTCAAGAGCGAAAATATAGTATGGGATGAAGGGCTGGTGAAGAGCGGTGAGTGTGCTGGCGTATGATTTGGGTGCTGGAAGCGGGAGAGCACTGCTGGGTCATCTGAATGATCGGGGAATGGAAACGTTGGAGATCCATCGGTTCAAGAATGAACCAGTAAAAGCGGGGGAGCGGCTGCACTGGGATATATTGAGGCTGCACCATGAATTGCTGGAAGGGCTGAACCTTGTTAAACAAAAGGGAGAGCAGCCTGAAAGTCTGGGGATTGATTCCTGGGCGGTTGATTTTGGACTGCTTGGAAGTCATGGTGAATTGTTGGGCAATCCATATCATTACCGTGATGCACAATTTAACGGCATGATGGATCAGGTGCGTAAGGAATTGACCTCTCAGCGAATTTTCGAACGCACAGGCATCCAGTTTCTTAGCTTTAACACACTGTACCAGTTGGCTACGCTTAAGCGAAGTGGCTCCCCACTGCTTAACGAAGCGGAGCGTTTCCTCATGATCCCTGATCTGCTTCGTTACTTTCTAACCGGTGAAGCGGTGAATGAGTTTACCAACGCCACCACAACACAGTTATACAATCCGACCACAGGACATTGGGACGGTGAATTGCTTGCACATATTGGTATTTCGGAGACGCTGTTTGGAGAAGCAGTCATGCCAGGTACTCGAGTGGGGCAGCTGCGCAGCAGCATTTGCAGTGATCTTGGATTATCTGCCATTCCGGTTATTGCGGTTGCAGAGCATGACACAGGTTCGGCGGTTGTGGCTGTTCCGGCAACAGAGCGTTCATTTGCTTACCTAAGCTGCGGAACCTGGTCACTTATGGGCACGGAGATTGATCACCCCGCCATCAGTTCCGAGAGTTTGGCGCTCAACTTTACGAATGAGGGCGGGGCAGGTGGTACGTTCCGTTTGCTCAAGAACATCATGGGCCTGTGGATTTTGCAAGAATGCATGCGTGAATGGGAACGGAAGGGACAGGGAATCAGCTATGCGGAGTTACTGAGCAGGGCGGAACTTGCTCCTCCATTTGCGAGTCTGTTTGATCCCGATGATGACAGGTTTATGCCAGCAGGGGATATGACCTCTCGTATACAACAATATTGCCGTGATACAGGACAGACTGAGCCGCAAGATCAGGGGGCTATTGCCCGTTCCATTCTGGAGAGCCTTGCACTGAAGTATCGGAGGGTGCTGGAATGGACAGAACAACTGTCCAGACAGTCTTTTAATGGATTGCATATGGTCGGTGGTGGCATTCAGAATCGTCTGTTATGTCAGTGGACAGCCAATTCCATTGGCAAACCGGTATGGGCGGGGCCAGCAGAAGGTAGTGCGATCGGGAACATGGCTGTACAGTGGATGGCAAGTGGAGCCTTTAAAGATATATGGGAAGCCCGCAAGGTCATTCGCGATTCATTCCCAGTTACTGATTATGAACCAAAGGACAGACCCATCTGGGAAGAGGCCTATGGTAGATTCCTAAGGTTGACGGCTTCGCCCAAATCACAAGCCGGGAGCGAGGTGTAACATGCTGGCAGCAGAGCGCTATGACCGGATTGTGGAGATGGTTAATGTTAAGGGCAGTATGCGTGTATCCGAGCTTAGTGAGCACTGCCGGGTAACAGAAGAGACCATTCGGCGTGATCTGGACCGGCTGGAGCAAGCAGGGCGACTGCGCCGTTCCCATGGCGGCGCTGTCAGCGTGAAGGAAGAGCAGCCGGAGATTCCTTACCGGGTAAGGGAAACAACACATGCAGAGGAAAAGAAAAGAATTGCCCAGTCGGCTCTATCCATGATTCGTCCGGGTGATCGAATTCTACTGGATGCCAGCACGACAGCAGGGTATATGGCGGCCAATATGCCGGATATGCCATTGACTGTATTAACCAATTCCATACAGGTAGCCACTGAACTGAGCAGCAGGGAAAAGATTGAAGTCATCTCGACTGGAGGCCAGCTGGCCCAACGATCTCTGTCTTTTGTTGGACCGCTCGCGGAACGTTCTCTGGAGACATATCATGTCGATAAATTATTTCTGTCTTGTAAAGGTGTGCATCTGGAAGGCGGAGGAATCAGTGAATCCAATGAGCTTCAGGCACGGTTGAAGCAGAAAATGGTCGGCATATCCGACCAGGTCATTTTGCTTGCAGATACGAGCAAGTTTGGAGTTCGTGCATTTGCCCGGGTAACCGGGTTAAATGCGATTCATGCGGTGATCACAGATCAGTCGCTTGATGATGATTTGATAGAACGTCTGAACAGCTATGATATCTCAATCACAAGGGTATAAAACAATACGGTATTTGATACTTATATGCGTTATAACAACAATTCATCAGTTATAGGAGCGTGTAATCATGAAGGTCTCCTTATTCATTACCTGCCTCAGCGATGCCATATATCCCCGCGTGGGGGAGGCGATGGTGAGATTGCTCGCCGCTCATGGCGTTCGGTTGGATTTCCCGCCCGTGCAGACCTGCTGCGGTCAGCCTTCCTACAACAGCGGGTATTGGGATGAGACACGGGTAGCCGCCAAAACGATTCTGGAAGCTTTTGATGATAGTGATTTTGTCGTCTGTCCCTCGGGCTCCTGTACGTACATGATTCATCATTATCCCGAGCTGTTTGTCGATGAACCTGTGTGGCTGGAGAAGGCTAAACGTTTGGAAGCCAAAGCCTACGAATTCACGCAGTTCCTCGTTCAGGTGCTTGGCATCACGGATTTGGGAGCACATTTTCCGCATAAGGTTACATACCATCCCTCCTGTCATGGCAGCCGTTTGTTAGGCGTAAAGGATGAGCCTATGGCATTACTTTCGGCAGTAAAAGGTTTGGAATTTGTTCCCCTTCCTTACGGAGAGGATTGCTGCGGCTTTGGTGGTACCTTTGCCATCAAAATGCCGGATATATCTGGTGCCATGGTCACAGAAAAGGTAGATCACATCAAAGAAACGGAAGCTGAAGTATTGGTAGGACTGGATATGGCCTGTCTAATGAATATCGCAGGTAACCTGCGGTATAGGAATGAACCAGTGCGAGTGATGCATTTGGCCGAACTGCTGTATGAGGGGGTGCAAACAGGATGAGTCAACCCGGTGTAATGGATGTTACCGTCAAAGAACGTGCAGAACTGGCTTTGAATGATGACTTCCTGCGGAAAGCCGTCAAGTTTACGACCGAGCGATTGCGTAATGGCAAGAAGTCCGCATCCGAAGAACATGGCAACTGGGAAGAATGGCGTGAACGTGGACGTCAGATTCGTCTGCATACGATCGCACATCTGGATTATTACCTGAATGAATTCGTCAATAATGCACGTGCCAATGGGGTTCATATTCATTTTGCGGATACTTCGGTAGAGGCAGCAGCGATTGCACTTGATATTGCGGCTCACAAGCAGGCTTCCACCGTGGTGAAATCCAAGTCGATGGTGTCCGAGGAAGTACATCTCAACCATGTATTGGAATCCGCAGGCATTGAAGCGATAGAGACGGATCTGGGTGAATACATCATTCAATTGGCGGGTGAAGCTCCATCTCATATCGTCATTCCGGCTATTCACAAAAACCGTTACCAGATTGCGGACCTGTTATCCAAGGAAGCGGGTGAAACTCTCGAACCGGACACCACCGTACTTGCCGGATTTGTACGCAAAAAGCTGCGTGAGAAGTTTCTTGAAGCCGATATTGGCATGACCGGCTGCAATTTTGCCATTGCGGAGACGGGTTCCATGGTCCTATTTGAAAATGAAGGCAATGCCCGCATGGTATCCACTGTGCCAAAAACACAGATTACCTTAATGGGTATGGAACGTATCATTCCATCCTGGACTGATCTCGAGGTGATGGCAACCTTACTGCCACGCTCCGCGACAGGTCAAAAATTGACGATGTATATGTCAGGCATAACCGGCCCTCGCCGAACAGAAGACGGGGACGGGCCAGATGAAATGCACATTATTATCGTGGATAATGGACGTTCACTTCAGTTGGGTGATCCCGAGTTTCAGGAGCTGTTGAACTGTATTCGCTGCGGTGCATGTCTGAACGCTTGTCCAGTGTATCGTCATATCGGGGGGCATGCCTATGGTGGAACCTACAGTGGACCGATTGGAGCGGTACTTACACCTGCACTGAATGGCAACATCGATGAATGGAACGACATCGCGGGTGCTTCCAGTCTGTGCGGAGCCTGTTATGAAGCCTGTCCGGTCAAAATTCCGCTGCATGATATGCTCGTATATTTACGCAGACGCAAGGTGGAAGAGGGCCATGGCAATAAGTTTGAGAGCGCTGGCATGAAAGGTTTTGCAGCGGTTGTATCCAATTCTAAACGCTTCGGTGCGGCTATTCGACTGGGACAGATTGGTCAGAAAGCCGTTGTTCGGAATAACGGAATTTCACTTAAACTTGGGCCCCTCAAAGGCTGGAACAGCTATCGGGTTGCGCCAAGTCTCGCCAAGCGTTCCTTCCGGCAGCAATGGAACAAGTTGGATCAGGAGCTGAATCAGGTGAAGAAAGAAATGGATTCTTCCGTTCGGGATCGAATGGAACAGATTCTGCGTGAGCGCGAGGGGGGTGGTGGTCAACATGAACACTGAACATCAGGAATGGCTGGAGCAATTGGAGAAAAAATCTCGTGCGAAGCAGGAGCACTTTATGAATGACATTGCGTCCAAATTGAGAAGACCACGGCAGACACATGCTCCGACCCAACCTTTTCGAGGTGCACCCGCATTCTGGACGGATCTGGACTGGGACATAGATAAACGCATACAGGCATTTACCGATAATTTTGTGAGTGTAGGTGCTCATATTGCACGGGTAAGAGACATTGGCGAAGCTTCGGACTTTATCGCTAATAAATCTCATGAATTGAGTGCGAAATATATCATACGTCAGAATGAACAGGCGCTGACGGATCTTGGATTGGAAGAGCAACTTCCCGATGTGCAGATTTCTGTATGGAACAGCCAAGCAGAGGAGAACTGGAAGGCACGGGCAGCCGAGGCAGATATCGGTGTAGTGATGGCGGATTATGCTACAGCATATACGGGTTCCGTCACGGTGCTTTCTTCGCCAGAAAAGGGACGCTCAGTTAGTCTATTGCCCACCGTACTCATCATTATTATTCCGATCGAACGGCTCTACACCAGACTTGGTGAAACGCTTGATCGCTTCGATGAAGCGGGAAGAGAGAATCTTCCAGCAGGCATTCATTTTATTTCCGGTCCCAGTCGTTCTTCCGATATTGAAAATGATTTGACCATTGGGGTACATGGACCGGGGATTGTATATGGTCTTATTATGGGATAACACCATTTCTAAATGCATAACCTCACGAATGACTGTCCAAAAGCAGCTTGTTGTCTGCGAAGGGCAGTTTTTTCTATGTCTAGTATGTCCATTATGAAAGGGATAATGAGCCATTCAATCATATGGCAGTAGAAAAAATATTATATAGATAAAAACTATTAATATTATAATAATTATATATTTAACCTATCAAGGGAAGCGGCGTATAATCCATTTCAAGAGAGGGTTCATGTGAGAACCGACCAAGGAGGCGTTATGAATGAGTATATTTTCTTATCAGGTTCCATTCATGGATGGACACGTGGGCGATTTATCTGTTTTTGAGGGGAAAGTGCTACTTATCGTGAATACAGCCAGCAAGTGCAGTTACTCTCGACAATTTACGGAGCTTCAACACCTTTATGAGCAGTATCGTGATCAAGGGCTGGAGATCCTGGCGTTTCCCTGTGATCAGTTTAATTACAAGGAGCCGGGCAGCAATGATGAAATAGCTCAGTATTGCAGGAATCATTTTCATATATCCTTTCCGATTTTTGAGAAGATCGAGGTTACCGGAACATTCATACATCCTTTGTTTCACTATCTGGTCGATACAGCCCCATTTGAGGGTTATGATATGGAATCGGAAGAAGGTCGGTGGATGGATCAATTCCTAGAGGAGAAACATCCCAAATTATACCGGGGAGACGGGATCAAATGGAATTTTACCAAATTTCTGATTAATCGAACCGGGGAAGTGAGTGGTCGCTATGAGACTACGGTTGCACCGATAGAGATGGAGTCAGCGATTCGGAACCTGCTGAGACAGGCCTAGTTTGAGTTTAATGAACTGTGTATCTTCGAAATTCTAGTATTCGTTCAGAGCAAAATAATCTCTATATGGAGGGACCAAAGGGGAAATTTACTCATGCCAATTCGGATGGATACCCATTGGTCCTACGACTTTGAGACTGTTGAAGATTAGGACTGGAAATGTTAGGGTAAAAGAAAGATAACGAAGGAACCCATTTTTTTTAATCTAAACTGACCAATATACCATTTTGGTCAGTTGGTTCCGGTATGAATTTCAGGTTATCTGGATGAAATATGAAAATTTGCAGAAAATGTAGTCATGTCTGTTGATCTGAAGTCGTAGTTGAACGAAGGTATTATTTTTTAGTCGAACGTAACACTTGGAAGAGGAGTGAGTATTATGGCGCAAATTTCAGTTCCCCAACCCAAAACTTTTGGGCCTTTAGGAAACTTACCACAGTTAAATACCGATGAGCCTGTACAATCCCTGGTGAAACTCGCTGAAGAGTATGGCCCCATTTTTCGAATGGATTATCCTGGCCGAAGTGAATTGTATATTTCAGGTCACGAACTGGTAGCCGAGGTAACCGACGAATCCAAATTCGATAAACGTGTATGGGCACCGCTGGAGAAGGTACGTGCATTTGCCGGAGATGGCCTGTTTACGAGTTGGACTCAAGAACCGAATTGGAAAAAAGCTCACAATGTGTTGCTGCCCAGCTTCAGCCAGCGTGCGATGCAGGGATATCACAACAAAATGATTGATCTCGCTGTACAACTCGTGCAGAAGTGGTCCAGATTGAACCCGGATGAGACGGTTAACGTACCTGATGATATGACTCGTCTCACCCTGGATACGATTGGATTGTGTGGATTCAACTACCGATTTAACAGCTTTTACCGGGAAGAACCGCATCCTTTCATTACCAGCATGGTTCGAGCACTAGACGAATCAATGAGTTCGTTGCAGCGTTTGCGTCTACAAGACAAGCTGATGATCACCAAAAAGAAACAGTTTGAGCAGGATATCCGTTCGATGTACTCTCTGGTGGATCATATTATTGCGGAGCGCAAGGAGCAGCCCCAGGAAGGGGCGGACGATCTGTTGTCCCATATGCTTAGTGGCAAGGACCCGGAAACCGGGGAAACGCTGGACGATGAAAATATCCGTTACCAGATCATCACCTTCCTGATTGCTGGACATGAGACGACGAGTGGCCTGTTGTCCTTTGCCATCTATTATTTAATGAAAAACCCGAATACACTTGCCAAGGCTCAAGCTGAAGCAGATCAGATTCTGAAAGATCCGGTTCCAACATACAATCAGGTCCGCAATCTGAAATATGTTCGTATGGTTTTGAACGAAGCATTGCGGTTGTGGCCTACGGCTCCGGCATTCTCCTTATACGCGAAGAAAGATCTTGTTCTGGACGGGAAATATCCTTTGCAAAAAGGGGATAGTGTCAGTGTACTCATTCCCAAGCTGCACCGGGACCGCGACGCGTGGGGTGACGATGTGGAGGAATTCCGACCGGAACGGTTCGAAGATCCGAGCAAGGTACCACATGACGCCTATAAACCATTTGGTAATGGCCAGCGGGCCTGCATCGGTCAGCAGTTCGCCCTTCAGGAAGCAACACTTGTGCTAGGAATGGTCCTGAAGCATTTTGAATTCATCGATCATGCGGACTATCAGTTGAAAGTGAAAGAAACGTTGACGCTCAAACCCGATAACTTCACGATTCGTGTTCGTGCACGCGGGGGGCAACCGGTCATGGCTGTTCCGGGTGTTGCCGTGGAGGAACCGACTCCGGTTGCCAAACGACAAGAGCCGGATACAGCAAATGCCCATCACACCCCGATGCTTGTCCTATATGGATCTAATCTTGGGACTGCGGAAGGCATTGCGCGTGAAATCGCAGATACAGCAAGATATCAGGGCTTCCGCAGCGAGGTGGCTACCCTGGATGATCGTGTAGGCAAACTTCCGAAGGAAGGCGTCGTCATCATTGTGAGCGCATCCTACAATGGTCAGCCACCAAGCAATGCCAAGGATTTCGTCGAGTGGATTGAACATGCGGATGCAGGGGAATTCCAAGGCGTTCGATTCTCCGTTCTCGGATGTGGGGATCACAACTGGGCCAGCACGTACCAGCGTATCCCGCGTTTGATTGATGAGCAGTTATCTTCCAAAGGAGCAGAACGGTTATCACCGATCGGAGAAAGTGATGCCAGCGGGGACTTTGAGAAACAGGTTGGAGACTGGACCGAGCAACTATGGCCGGATCTGGCACGAACTCTGGGCCTCAAGTTGAATACAAGCTCAGGTAGTGAGCGCAGTTCCTTGTCAGTACAGTTTGTCAGCGGACTGGCGGTAACTCCGCTCGCGGATACGTATGATGCACATGTTGCTGAAGTGCTTGAGAATCGGGAACTTCATGATGCGGGCAGTGAACGAAGCACACGTCATCTGGAGATTAAACTGCCTGAAGGCGCAACCTATAAGGAAGGCGACCACCTGGGCATTTTACCGCAAAACCCGTCTGAGCTCGTAGAACGAGTACTGAAACGATATGGATTTACAGGTACGGAACATCTGGTTCTGGATGCCTCTGGTCGCAGCGCAGCTCATCTGCCATTGCACCAACCGGTTAATCTGGTCGATCTGCTCAGTCACAGTGTGGAGCTTCAGGAAGCGGCAACTCGGGCCCAACTGAGGGAGCTGGCGGCGTACACGGTGTGCCCACCGCATAAGAAGGAGCTCGAAGCGCTTCTTGATGAGTCTGTTTACATGGAAGAAGTGCGTAAGAAACGCATATCCATGCTGGATTATTTGGTGAAATACGAAGCATGTGAGCTGCCTTTCGAACGGTTTTTGGAACTGCTGCCTTCCCTGAAAGCCCGATATTATTCAATCTCCAGTTCACCGCGAGTGCAGCCTGAGCAGGCCAGCATAACCGTCAGCGTAGTGCGTGCTCCGGCGTGGAGTGGTCAGGGAGAATATAAAGGTATAGCGTCCAACTATCTAGCGAATTTGAAGCCGGGTGAAGAGGTTGTCATGTTCATACGCACGCCTGAGTCCGGGTTCGAACTGCCAGAAAATGCAGAGGCTCCGATCATTATGGTTGGTCCGGGGACGGGCGTAGCTCCATTCCGTGGTTTCCTGCAGGCAAGACGTGTACTGAAGGAACAAGGTCAGAAGGTTGGCGAGGCCCATCTGTATTTTGGATGTCGCAACCCTGAACATGATTATTTATATAAAAATGAACTCGAAACTGCCGAGCAAGAGGGCCTTGTCCAGCTTCATACCGCCTTCTCCCGTGTGGACGGGGAAGAAAAATGTTACGTGCAGCATCTAATGAGAGATGATGCCCACAAACTGATTCCTCTGCTCGAACAGGGTGGACATCTGTATGTTTGCGGCGATGGCAGCAAGATGGCACCTGATGTTGAAACAACACTCAAGAAAGCGTACACTGATGTCAGCGGTAACTCCACGGAGCAAGCGGATGCGTGGTTAGAACGTTTGCAGCAGGAAGGTCGTTATGCCAAAGATGTGTGGACAGGCATCTGAGTGATACGTTCCTGATTCCAATGATTATTGATAGGCATCTGCGCGGTGAGACACAGAAAGGTTCTGTGCTCACCGCTTTTTGCTATGGCACAATATCCGAGCAGACCAATGCAGGTATGAGTTATACTAGGGAAGAGAAATATGCATATCATGACATGGGGTTGACCCAGGGCATGGATTGTTTCTCTCATTGGGCGATTGCTGGCACAGATATGAATTCAGCGATGTCTGGTCTCATTATTTCTTCTTTTTATTCGTTGGACGATAGATCGATTCGACCTGAGTTAGCGGAAAGAGAATACGTGAGGAGAATTTACCTTTACCCTGCAGCTCAATGTAATCCAGTCCAACACCAACAAGTCGGATATTGTTAAATGCGTTTCCGGATGGGAATACCGTGCGGATGCCTACCCGTATGCCTCGCCGTGCTCGTGGTACATCAAATACACGAATGGAAAACAAACTGAGTGGAATAAATAACTGCCGATTGACTTTGATGAAATTGCGCGGAAATACTTTTCTAATTATTCCAGGTTCCAGACCGGACAATGGAGCATTCAATTCTGCCAGATGTCCCTGGAACTCGGCCAGACGCTGCTGAAGTGTTTTTCCTGTATGAAGTTGGTGCCAATTCATAAGCAATCCTCCGTTCGCCATTTATACCTACTATATGAATGGACGAGGGCAAGAGGTGAGCGAAATGGCGCCCATGTTACTCATGATAAGGTACAACTTAAGATATAGGGAGTGATTCAAATGGACGTGGAAATGTATAAAGACCTCATTCGGGATGAACGTGGCAACTATTATATCGCGGTACAGATAGAGGGTAATGAGCTTACGCTTGTCAACGCATTTGTTGAAGCATCGTTTACACCGGAACTGATCTATAATGAAGAATTTCGTAATAAACATAAAGAGATGGAAGGCGGCTTTGTAGGCAAAATTGCAATGGACCTTCTCCGGCATGATGTGGTCATGGGTTTGAAACAAATGGACAGAAAGCTGCTGGAGCTTTCGGAAGTTGAACAGAAGTACACGGTGAACTATATAGATACGATTGAGTTCTATCGCCACCCTGCGTGGGAGCGGAAAGCATAAGCGAAGGTTCATTTTCGTGGACAGTCCATTAGGATAGTAAAATCGTAAAATCGTAAAAGCGCAAGTACAGGGGAGCTACCCTTGCCACTTGCGCTTTTGGCGTTGCAACTATTCATCGGGAAACGCACTAGCGATAGGAAGGATAGATGATGCCGATATCCCGTTCTGTTTTCAAGCTTCCCTCAATATACCGCTGGAGTTCATTTCCTTTGATTCGAATCGGAATGGATATTCCTCGATAGATCAGTTCACCCTCAATCGTGCGCACGCTCATTCCGATGACGCCTTCCAAATGTCCACCCTGATCCGTAATTAACCGAATTCCTGCTGGCCCCTCCATAAGAATCTTACCATCCTGATATACCGTTACCCGTTCTGGCGTGTTCACCAATTCAAAATGCAGCCCATTCACCGTACGGCTGTACGCCGTATGACCAGCGACTTCTTCGCCATGATCCATGTCGATGGGGAGAAGACCGGTAAACCACAGTTGGTCCGATCCAACCGGCATGATGCCGCATAACCGTTCCACATAATCAAGCAGGCAAAGAATGGAGGGGGAGTAGGTTTCCGTAAAACCCTCCTCCCCGGTCCATGGGCTTAAAGCCTGCCCAAAGCGCGTTGCTTTGGAAAGGGACGACAAGATGGGTTGCAGTACCCAGGTCAATTCCACATAGCGATGGTGATATTCAAAAGCATGTGGTGCACGGATCAGACTCAGGAAGTTGGATGCTCCACCCCAGCTGTTATAAGAGGAGAACGGATCGAACCGTGGATCATCCATCGACATGGAGGTGAACGGGTATTTGGCAAAAAACTTACTTGTATTCAGCAAATACCGGCGCAGCATGTTATCAAACAATTCACGGTCGCCCACCTCGCAGGCCATCACGCGCAGCAGCACATCGGACTGTACCCTGACCAATTCGTCATTGCGATCCCGGTCGTAGAAGAACATATCCTCTTCGTCATAACAGTAGCGGAAGAGACTTTCCAGACTGGCTTCAGCTTTTGCTTTCCAATCAACACCAGACTTCCCAAGTTCCTCAGCCATTCGGGATAAATACATGCGCTGGCAATATATATTGGCGGTTAAGTCTGGTGCCAAAAAAGGCAGGACCGGAGAGTCCGGATGGAAGGACGCAGCATCATTCATATATGGTGTATCCGGGACATGCCAGAACCGGGGGGACAAATCATGCCCGGTATCAAAGGTGCTAAATGCCTCCACACAGCCGGTCCCTCGGGTATTGCGATACGTTGCAATCCATTCGTCGTATTGTACCATGGCCTTGTACATAGTCTTCAGGAAAGAACGGTTCTTTCCATGAAGTTGGTAGTGGTTCCATACGCTTCGTGCCAATGGTGTAACGAGCTGAATCTGGCGAAAGGATGGACCGTTCTCCGTTAGCTTATAAGGCAGTAATCCATCTTCTCTTTGGTGTCGGGCAAAAGCAAGATAGGTCGTTTCCGATACGGAAGGAATCAGACGTGACAGCAGCTCCGCATTAATGGTGCCCGTACTCTCTAGCCAACAACCCAGATAGATGCCACCTTCCTGAAGAATGGGCTCACTGCCGTTCAGGGGCACAATGCAAGTCAGTAACTTCTCCAATGCGGAATAATAAGTCGCTTCCAATCGTCCGCCGGATGCCGCGAATCGAACACCCGACGCCTGCCATTCCAGTATTAACTTTTGATCTTCCGGTTTACCTGGCTGCACATGATCGTGGATCGAGATTTGACGCAGCTTGTTCAGCAGAGCTTCTGTCATGTCGACCTCCTTATAGCTAGCGGTTATTTATTGATTGGATTCAAAGATTCGTACGGTGCCATTATAGAAGTCAGTCACGGCTTGCTCCACACTTTTTCGGCCAAAGCCGATTTCCTGGTTGGTTGTCTGGGCCAGCTTGGAGAATTCAGCGAATCCCGGTGGATTATAGCTCACGTCAAAAGGCTCCGTTTTTGTAGCTTCAGATACAAAGCTGGTGTAATTATATACAATCTCCTCAACAGGTCCCGCTTCTTGCTGAAGCAGATTGCGGTTGGCTTCCGTAACGGGCACGCCGCGGTCGTTGCCGAGAATTTTGGCTGCGTCCGGATCATTAATCCAGAAATCCATCAGGATCGCGACTTCTTTTGCATGTTTGGTATTCGCATAACCAGATAACCCCTGACTGGATTCAAATACAACCCCAGTTCCTTTTGGACCCCGTGGTACAGGCAAAAGAATTAACTTATCTTCCGTGAGACTCTGGAAAGCAGCCAGTTGATTCGAAGGAAGCAGGCTCATAGCCGCCTTGCCCGTAATAAGCAAGGATTTACTCGTATCATCCGGTGGGTTGGAAACCTGCAATTCAGGCGTGACCACACCTCCGGATTTGGAAGCCTGCTCCCAGTAAGTGAACCATTCCAAAATGTCTTCTTTTGCAAATCCAAGCGTGCCATTCTTCATATCATACAGCTGTTTGCCGCGTTGTTTCAAAAAGATGTCCATACCGTCAACTGTGAAATTATAGGTTCCATAAAAGCCCTTGCCGAGCTTGTCGGACAGCTCTTTGCTGATTGCAGCATAATCTTCCCAAGTCCAATCCGAAGCTGGCAAAGGGATTCCCGCTTGATCGAACAGCGCCTGATTAACGACAATACCCCGTGCATTCGCACCAGCGGAAATATGCTGCAGCTTCCCATCAAAACGCCCATACTCAACCATGGTGGCATCCATGCCATCCAGATTCAGTTCACTACCGACATAAGGGTCCAGGTTCAAAAGCACATCCTTTTTGGCGTAGTCAACCACATTACCCCCAAGGAAGAAAATATCCGGTGCTGTGCCTGACGCCAGCTGTGTATTCAACTTGTCGAAATATCCGGAGGAAGGCGCAAATTCACCTACAATTTTAATATTCGGATGTTTCTCCTGAAAAACCTTCAGGGCTTCATTCGTAATATCTGCCCGTTTTTGATCACCCCACCACATCATGCGCAATTCGACTTGCCCGCCTTCAGCGGTCTTCGTTCCTGTCTGCTCATCAGCGCCGGTATGGTCCGTTCCAGAGCAGGCAGTTACCAATAACAGGAGTGAAGCTATAACAGTGATCATTAATCGTTTGAACATGAGAAATCCCCCTGACAATGGATAATGAAAAACATAATATCTGTTGTACACGTATTGCGTCTGGACAGGTATTTTCGTAATTTCGTAATCACTTCAGTCCAGTCGTTGCAATTCCCTCTAGAAAATAACGCTGAAATACCAGAAAGATAATGGTCACAGGCAACAGAGACAGCGTGGACATGGCGAGCAGTGCGCCCCAATCGGATTGTCCCGATGGATCGAACAATGACCGAATCCCAAGCTGTACGGTAAACAGATCAATTTTGCTCAGGTAGATCATCTGACTAAAGAAGTCATCCCAGCTCCAGATGAAGGTGAAGATCGCTGTTGTGATCAGGGCAGGAACGAGAAGAGGCACCACGATTCTGAAAAAAATCTGCGATTGCCCGCAACCATCAATAGTTGCACTCTCGTCCAGCTCCCGTGGGATACCACGGATGAATTGAACCATAAGCAGAATGAAGAAGGAATCCTGTGCCAGCCACTTGGGCAGAATGAGCGGGAAATACGTATTAATCCAATGCAGCTCGTTATACAGAATGTACTGAGGTACCAGGGTTACATGGTAAGGAAGCATGATTGTGACCAGCATAATGCTGAACCACAGGCCTTTGAACTTGAACTTCAATCTGGAAAAGGCGTAGGCTGCAAGGGAACAAGAAATCACATTTCCCAAGACACTCATGACTGAGATCAGCGCCGAGTTGCCGAAGAAGCGGCCAAACGACACCCCTTGCAATCCTTTCCAGCCATTCACAAAATGATCCAGGGTGAAGCTGGTTGGAATCAGGCTGCTATTGGTGAAGATGAGATGATTCGGTTTAAATGAACTGAGAATTAACCATAACACCGGATACAACATCAACAGACCGAAGAGGATAATGGCGGCATGCCTCCCGGCTTGAACCAAACGTCGCTTTAGTGGCATGTGTACTATCTCCCTTCCTGATTGTCGCCGTAGAACACCCAGAATTTCGAGGTGAGAAAGACGATTGCGGTGAATACCCCGATAATGACCAGCATGATCCACGCCAGGGCAGAAGCATAACCCATATCAAAGAACGAGAAGCCTTTCAGATACAGGTACAAGGTATAGAACATTGTGGCGTCGAGCGGGCCTCCGCGTCCATCCCCGATCACATAAGCGGGTGTAAAGGCTTGAAACGAATTGATCATGCTCATGATCAGGTTGAAAAAAATAACAGGCGAGAGCATCGGAAGTGTGATGCCGAAGAATTGGCGTACCTTTCCGGCCCCGTCGACGTCCGAAGCTTCATATAAATCGGCTGGAATTTGCTTTAGGCCAGCCAGGAAGATAACCATGGCCGAACCAAACTGCCATACAGAGAGTGTGACGATCGTATAGACTACATAATCGGGATGGGCAATCCAGGCGGGTCCGGTGATTCCGAACCAGCTCAGAAACTGATTGACCAAACCACTTCCCTCAAAAATCTGACGCCAGACGATCGCAATAGCGACGCTGCCTCCCAATAGGGAAGGGATGTAATACACGGTCCGGTATAAGCCAAGTCCCCGAATCCCTTTGTTCAGCGCCATCGCTACAAGTAGGGCGAAGGCAAGCCTTAGCGGAACGGATAGAAATACATAATAAAACGTTAGCCCCAAAGATCTGCGAAAGGTATCGTCTTCGGTAAAAATCTGGACATAGTTGCTAAGCCCCGTCCACGTTGGTGATGTTAACAAATTAAATTTCGTCAAGGACAGGTAGAGCGACGCAACCATCGGTCCGAGTGTCAGACAGAAAAGTCCGATGAGCCAGGGCAGCAGAAACAAATAGGCAGTCATATTCTGCTGGCCGTATAACGGCTTGGACAGCTTTCTCATCATAGGCCTCCCTTCAGGGTTGGATGTGAATTCGTGATCACCGCAGAATTGAATCCGCTTACAATAATTACGGTGATTCTCTTGGTGAATTCATCATACCGGGGAGGGGGAGAAGCTGGAATCTCATTTCTTCGGATCATGATTATCAATTTTTTCGGAATGCAGCAAACGATAATCCGAAGGACTTATGTTGAACATTTTTTTGAATTTTGAACTGAAATAGCTTGGGGAACGGAAGCCTGTCAGCTCTGTAACATCCCAAACGGTTAGTTGGGTTTCCTTCAGTAAACGTATGGCATGTTTCATTCGCACCTCGGTTACATATTGAATAAAAGAGATGCCGGCAGCTTCTTTGAATATCTCTGAAAAATAGGTAGAGTTGTAGTTATATTGCTCAGCTAACGAAGTTAATGTCAGTTCCAACATGTAATTTTCCTCGATATATCGTTTGGCTGATTCAATGACCGTATCTTCTCCAACCTCGGATGGCTGCTGTTGATTCACAAAATCTTCCACCCAATGCATCAGCAGCAGTTCTGCCTGGTCTGGAGTCTTTAGCCAAAGCACCCATTCCGGGGAAATCCACGAGGATTCGTGTTCGAACAATAATGAAATTTGAAAAAGGCTTCGGATCATATGGGAAGCGGATATTCGAAATGAGTCAGCAAGCTCCTTTCGAATCACGCTGCGTAAGGAATCCAGCTCTCCACGAATGAGGCAACGATGCAGCATGCGACTGGTTTCCTCAGGCAGTAATGGACTATGATCTACTACGGGCACACGGTCCTGTGCACCTTTGCGTCCAGCAGAGTTCCATGCCAATAGAGAATGAATATAGCCTTCTTTCCAGCGCTCAAACCCAGACACGGACAATCCCAATCCAACTTGTACATCCATCGTTAAGACAGAGCGGGTCTGTGCTGTGATCTGCTGAGCAAATTCGTGCTGAATACCTTCCAATGTTATGAAATGCATAATTCCAGGGTGGGCTCCGTCATGGAACACTTGCACATTATCTGGATAGGACTGGGCCATTTCGTGACAAAGCAACTCAAAGGGAAGGTAGAGCTTTTCGGGGACACGTTCCACTGAGGCAGTCTGTATACCGGAGTTTCGCATGCCAGCGGTGATGAAACAGACGCTGTGATCCTGCCAGGATTCCAGATGAAACAGCCGCATCCGCTCTGGCAGTGAAGAAGGTGGGAGGCGATGCCCCCTAACAAGATCAAGCAGGAAACGTTGCTTCATTTCTTTGTAATACTGGGAGAGACGCCATTGCATCATTTCGGAATCGCCGTGAAGCTGTTTCTTTTTATCCAACTCATCTTTGATTTTATTTAAAGTGGTTTTCAGTTCATCCCGGGTTACAGGCTTCAGCAAATAGTCCATGGCCTGGCTGCGCACACCTGCTCTGGCATAGTGGAAATCTTCATATCCAGTGATGATCATAATTTGAATGGAAGGATTAAGGCTTCGGCAAACGTCCAGCAATTGGACGCCATCCATGACAGGCATGTTCATGTCTGTAATTAACAAGTCAAAATGTTCAGCTTTCAGAAGCTCTTCCGCTTCGATGCCGTTTGCTGCTTCACCTGAAATGATAAAGCCCATGTCTTGCCAGTTCACTTTCAATTTTAGTCCTTCGCGAACCTCGATCTCGTCATCTGCGATCAATACGTTGTACATCATATTCCTCCTGTGCGGGTAGAATCAGTTCAATAGACGTGCCGTTATGCTCTCCGTTCTCGATCTGAATGTTAAACAGACTTCCGTAATGCAAGCGGCAGCGTGCAACCACATTACCGAGCCCAATGTGCCAGCTTTGGCTTCGCAATAGGGGTTCGAGCTGAGATGCTTCAACAGGATCATGAATTTTCTGGATGATTTCGGCTGGAATCCCGGGCCCATTGTCTGAAATGTTGAAATGCAGGCGGTTATTCCGTCTGGAGATCCGGATGTGTACTTCTGCCGTCGTCTGATGCTGGAAGCTGTATTTGACGGCATTCTCAATAAGCGGCTGAAGAATAAATTTGATGATGACCAGGGAATCCAGCCTGCCTTCCTGTGTCAGAGTAATGTCCTGCTTATGACCGAAACGGGTTTGCAGAATGGAGATATAGTGCCGGATATAAGCCAGTTCCTCTGCAAGCTGTACCCTGTCGTCACTTGTATTCATGGAGAATCGCATCATTTTGCCCAGATCCTCAATGACCTGAACTGTATCATCTGTTCGGCGCTGCATGGCGAGACTGCTCACCAGTTCCAGCGTGTTAAACATAAAATGGGGATTAATCTGCATGAGCAGCGCTTTATACTCAGCTTGCTGGCGGAGCAGCTTCAACTCGAATTCATTCTGGATGTGCTGTCGCAATCGGCTGATCATGTAGCGGAAAGTGGAGATGACATAACTGACTTCGCTTTTTACATTTTTGTCCGGAGGCAGAAGGGACTCTGCTTGATCGAATGCGCCGCGTTGTACCTGTCTCATGGCCAATACCAGTCGTGTTAAAGGTTTGGTGACGCCATAAGAGAGCCAGGCAGCGGCAAACAAAGAGACGAGAATGAGAACAATGGTGACCACCAGAATGGTACTCTGAAGTTTGTGAAGAGAAGAATATAGCTCTTTTTCCGGTGCCAGACCCGCCAGCATCCAGCCCGTACGCCCTAGCTTTTTGTATACCAGAATGTCACGCTGTCCTTCATCATTGTTCAGGTACACCACACCCGATTTGAGCGAGTTGTTCCGAATCTGATCGATTTCTGCTAAAGCTTCGGCACCAAGCTGATTGGCCTGTTGGGAAAGAATAGGGCTTCCTTGTTCGCCCAGCAGAAAAATAGTGCTGCTTTCGGCCAGATGGATTCGGTTAAGCGGTTCCAGAAAGTAAGATTCGCTGACATTAATTTTCATCACATTTTGGGCTGTAGCATGGTGAAAGGTCCCAATGGGCATCAGCAGGCTAACTACCGGGTTGCCGTGATCCCTTATATTTTCATGTTGATCGGTATGTGCAGGCAGCCAGTGATTCCCTGAGATAAAGAAATTTTTGTACCATAATTCTTGCAAGAAGAGAGGGTCGGTCGTTACTTGATTTTCACTGCCAATCCTCAGCCCGTTTCGCCTATAGATGGATACATCGGAGATACTGGTGTAGCTGTTCGTAGCCTGGGTCAGAAAACGGCTCATCGCCAGATTGACAAGCATCTTTTCCCCTTCAGGAAGGTTGGGGTCACTCATCGCGTTATCCCAGTTCTTGGCGGTATCGCTGTTGAAAACAAGAGAAGCTACATCATAGATCTGCATTTGAACCATATCGACATAGGAGCCGTATTCCTCCATCTTCTCAAGAGCAGAGGATTCAATGTAAGAGCGGATCACGGTACGTGATTCCTTAAAGAGTAGGAAGGAGAGTGTGCCAAAACAAAGAACGAAGAGCACAACGATAAAGGCGATCAGGCGGCTTTTTAATGAGAAAAACATGGGTTCCTCCTTAAGCGAATAGACTTCAAGACCGTCGTCAAAATGGGAAAAAGACTGCGTATTATACGCAGTCTTTGAATTAAATGTGGTTGGAGCTGCCTTGCGTTCCTAGAAACGAACCAGATTGTTGATGCGAACAGGTAAACCAGTTGCGATAGCGCGATTGGCTGCAATTCCGGTGAGGATGGATCTTGCTCCGTCGAATTGGTTGGCAGCGCGGTGGTAGGGATCTTCCGCTGGCTCTCCAAACAGATCATTCAGAAGTACAGGATCACCTCCGCCATGGCCGCCTTCTTTTTCCTCGACCTGAACCTCGTATGGGGCATCGAACATGGGAAGGACTCGCAGTGTTTTCCCAATCAATGCACCTTCAAGATTTTTGTCACCCAGCGAGTTAACATAGGATTGTTCCACAATATTCATTTCGATCCGGCCTTTGGTGCCGTTAATGGCGATGCGATAACCTTCCCACGGCTGGTATGCAACCAGTGAATAGGTCAATATGGCTTTATTCTGATACTGGACAAGAACGCCCATCGTATCCTCGATGTTGATGCCATCTCCGAATACGCTTTGATCCCGCTGGTAGCCGTCTTCCGGTTCAGCATCCAGATACATGGCTTTGAGATGTGCATCCGAATCCAGGTGCAGGGCAAAAGGATCTTCTTGCGCAAGCGGGTTGCCTGTTGCACGAGTGTAAAACTGGGTCACGCCTCGTTCCTCTGCGTTCTCTCTACCATAATACATGAGATCGCCGAATGCGAAGACGGTCTCAGGCTGCGAACCGATCCAAAAATTGACCAAGTCGAAGTGATGCGTGGATTTGTGTACGAGCAGTCCGCCACTATTACGCTTGTCCCGGTGCCAGCGGCGGAAGTAATCTGCGCCATGGCGCGTATTCAACAGCCATTCGAAGTGGACCGAAGTCACTTTTCCGATCGTGTCATTCTGAATCAATTCCCGTATTTTGGTATGGTGCGGCGCATAGCGGTAGTTAAAGGTGACGCGTATGTTTTGTCCAGTCCGTTTGACGGCATCAAGAATATCCTGACATTTATGCTCATCGATGGTCATGGGCTTCTCAGTCACAACATCACAGCCAAGCTCCATTGCCCGAATGATATATTTGTGGTGGGTGCGGTCGATGCTGGTTACAATGACGAAGTCCGGCTTCTCGTTCTCAATCATCTGATCAAACTGATCTGCAGTATAGGTTGGCACCTCATTGTATTTATATTTTTCCCTCAGCAGCTGATTGGCGTAATTCATGCGTGTCTGGTTAATATCGCAAAAAGCTGCAAGTTCGGATGTTTCCCTGAAATTTTGGGCTAATGCTCCATAGAAAAATTCAGCACGGCCGCCTGTTCCGACCAATACGTAGCGTTTTTTAATACTCATGTCTATCGCCTCCTTGAATATAGCTCTAGACTATAACAAGGAAGTACTTCTTTCGCCGCTTTTTGTGCGTAATCGCTTTCAAATGCCGCTTATTTTGCTATAATTCAATTAAAGGGGGCAGCTGCATGATACAGACATTTCAAGCGGATTACCATGATCCCACCGGATATTTGAATATCGAATATGATCGCCGCGTTGGATATTTTTCCATGACCGATGACCATCTGCATGACCATTATGAGCTGTACTACCTGCTATCGGGTGAGCGCATATACTTCATCAAGGATCGAACTTACCGGGTCCAAGCCGGAGATTTCGTATTCATTAACCGGAATACCGTTCATAAAACGATGGAGAGTGGAAGGCCAGATCATGATCGAATTGTTCTGTATATCAAGCCAGAACTGTTCACCGAATTGGCCATTTTACCTGAGCTGGCAGAGGGCCTTAAGGAGCCATTCGGCTGGAATATTCCCATTCTGAGGCTTCCTTCACAGGTAAGTGAAACAGCGGACCGAATGGTCAGTGAAATGATTGATGAGATGGTCCATACCAGAGCTGGAAGCAGTCTGCTGCTGCGTCACCGATCCGTTGAACTGCTGTTGTTTGCTTACCGTAACAAACATTTGAGCACCGTGCACTCGGCCGACAGTGAGCCGATTCTGCATCCCAAGGCACAGGCAGTGGTGCGTTATCTCAACGATAACTATCAGCAGGATTTAGCGCTGCCGGAGGTTGCTGCATTATTTCGAATTAGTCCCCATTATCTAAGCCGTTTGTTCAAACAGACCACAGGTTTCACGTTCAGCGATTACCTCAATCTGCTTCGGGTGAAGGAGGCACAGCGTTTGCTGCGTGAAAGCGAGGATTCAATAACCGAGATCGCTCTGCGAGCGGGATTCAGCAATTTTTCACATTTCGGGAAGATGTTCAAGCGGACGGTTCAGGTGTCACCGAGGACATATCGTCAGGAGTTTAGAGAAGTAGGTTCGACGAGAGTGCTGAGATAGGGTGGGTTTATTTCAAACGTTGGAGTCCTTTAATAATGATGTTTGTTTTATCACTTACCTTTTGTAATTCTTTCAATGAAAGCTTCGCATAGTCTGGGGGAAACAAGTGCCAGTACTGATAATAAAGATCACTTCGCTCGATATATAATCTTTGTGTCGTTCCGTCGACCATATTAGTAATGAGCCCATAATAATCGAAAGCGTTCTTAATATTGTTCGTATAGATGCTCAGGTTTATTTCATCAGTTGTTTTGTTGCTTTTGATGTATCGATCCAGCTCTTTTTTATAATGTATACTTTCCAGAATAACACTGCGGTAAGCTGAGTCGGCAGAAGACTCGATGCGATTTTTGAGTTCACGATACTTATGAGAAAAGATGGATGCAATAATCAGAATGATAGTGAATAAAATCAAAATAATATGTCGTGTTTTTGTACTCATAAATACGTCCTTGTTTATGTATTTAGTATTTTCCCATTTTGAAAATGGAGTTCTACATAATAACATGTAACGACACTTAAACCTATAGGTAAATACAGGAAGGGAATTCTTGACGACTCGCGATCCGAAGTCGAACATGTAAAAAAAGAACCTAAGCAATCCTGCGTGCGCAGACATTGGTTCAGGTCCTTTATCATGACGTTGTATACTGTGTTTAAATCTCACTTTAGGAACAACGCAGCTCAAACCGAAATTTGACTTGTATCGTTCTCCGGTCGCAACTTCATCTGTAACTCTTCATCTCGTGGACAGACCATCACACCATCAATGACATCGAGACGTGCGGCCTGAATGGAGGAACGACGTGCGGGTTCGCTGGCATGATCGATACCTTCGATCCGGTCCGGGTGGGTAAAATAAAAGATATAGGCTTCATCATCCTGTACGACGACATCTGCATGCAAACCGATTACACCATCATCCTCACGATTTCCTGGCTGATCGAGAATCAGACTGTTCCATTCCCAATGCTCCAGGTCATCCGACTTGTAAACAGCCTGTCCTCTCCATTCGTCAACAATCATCCAATACGAATCACGGAAACGAAATACGTTCGGCCCTTCATGCGCACGTCCTGTAATAACCGGTCCAATCACATCCCATTGATAGAGATCCGGGCTATCTGCTGCATACGTATGGGATGAATTAGCTTCATCCTTGTACCACATCCGGAATTTTCCGTTCGGCAGCGGGTAAATACATGAATCAATCACACGATCCGAGCTAAGCACCAGTTTGCCATGGAATGTCCAAGAGAGCAGATCTGTACTGGTGTAATGCAAAATGTGCCGATCATGGCCCGCCCAGTCATGGGGCACCCCTTGAATGTAACTGACATACATGTGATACGTGCCCTCATGCCAGAAAATTTCGGGAGCCCAGAACGTATTATGTCCCCATTCATGCTCCAACCCGGTTAACGTACCGCGATATGTCCACGTCTGTCCACCATTAGCCGAAGAAGCTACACCCAAATCCGTGCCATGCACCCAGGCGAACTTTGGCCCTCCGGCTGTGGCTCTGCGATTGGTATAGATCATCCACCAGGTTTGCTCGGAATGATTCCACACAACGACCGGATCAGCAGCTCCATCAAAGATGGGATCACGAAACAATGGTGCACTCATGTTGATTCCTCCTTCTATTCAATCCCATTGATTTGAGAGTTATTGCTTCTATCGTAAAAGAAATGATTTGAAATTACAATATAACGTTTTCAATATTTAAGGAATTATATATTTGTTAATTCATTTAAATCTTTCAATTAAAAATCTAACATAGTAAACTGTACCCTGTGTTCTAGTTTGGAGCATTTAATGCTGATCGACATCTGGAATGTAATTAATTACTTATATAGTAGGAAAATATCTATTCAGCCCATTTTACCTCTTGCGGTTCAGGAGCAACCGGCGTATATTGAGATTTAACTAAATTAGGAATAATTTGAAAGATTGATAGCTTGTAAAGACATTTTTGTACATAAAGGAGAAGCCGATGATACAGACCAGATTGGACGAATTGGGCATTGTATTGCCTCAAGCAAGTACGCCGGCAGCAAAGTATACCAATGCGGTGAGTGTAAATGGAATCTTGTATGTGTCCGGTAAAGGGCCGGATACGCGAGAGCGTGGTAAACTCGGGGAGCAGTTTACGACGGAGCAGGGATATAAATTTGCCCGAAATGCTGCCATCGAGGTGTTGGCTGTCGTGCAGGAAGTGCTTGGTTCGCTGGATCGGGTGAAGCGGGTGGTTAAAGTGCAGGGGTTCATCAATGCCACTGCCTCGTACGAGGAGCACCATAAAGTGTTAAACGGGTTCTCGGATCTCATGCTGGATGTGTTCGGAGAACAGGGAGTACACGCCCGTTCCGTTTTTGGTGCTGTATCCGTAAGGGATAACTTGCCGCTGATCATTGACTCGATATTCCAGGTGGAGGAGTAGAGTTCATGACCAATCCCGCTTCGATTAATCCGTTAATGCTGTCTTTTCCAGAAAGTTTCGAAACACCACGTTTGACTATTCGTGCCCCGAGGTGGGGAGATGGAGCGGCAGTGAATGAGGCAATTCGTGAAAGTGTGGAGCAATTACGTTTGTGGCTACCTTTTGCCGAGAACATACCTTCACTGGAGGAATCGGAAGCGAATGCTCGCAAAGCCAGACTGCAATTTCTGGAGCGTACCGACATGATGCTTCATTTACGTGACCGATTTACGGATGAATTCGTGGGCAGCAGTGGACTGCATCGAATCGACTGGAATGCCCGTTGTTTCGAGATCGGTTACTGGATTAGAACTTCTCGTGCCGGTGAGGGTCTCATGACGGAAGCAGTCAGAGGTATAGAGCAGTTCGCAATATCTTATCTGGAGGCGAATCGGCTGGAAATCCGCTGTGATGCCCGCAATGTGCGAAGTGCCAAAGTGGCTGAGCGCGCAGGTTATACGCTTGAAGGTGTACTGCGCAAGATGCGGCGTGACAGTACAGGTGTGCTAGTAGATATGATGGTGTATGCCAAAGTAAGAGGCGATGAGTTCGAATAGAATGTTTGAATTGAGATAAGAAATGAATCGGAAAATGATTTGAAAGAAAGAAAGAAAGAAAGAAAGAAAGAAAGAAAGAAACGGCTCCTGGAAGAACACGTTGTGTTGTTCTCCAGGGCCGTTTTTTGGTGTGCAAATATTGGAGGCTGGGAGGTACTTAATAGACTGCTGAATGAATTGGAGCAGATAAAAGGAACCTCCTTACCTTATTGGATTGGGAATGTTGACGTATAGCGGCGTCTCACCACGCTGATGGAACCGGCTGAGCAGATTGGCTTTGGCCGGTAACGTCTCGGTGGTTAACAGATCACGAATGACGTCGTTGATGTGAGAGGACTCGGCTGTCTTTTTACGAAGCTCCTCCAATGTATTTCTCACCACCCTCCAGTATGGCTGCTCCCGTTGACCAGTATAGTATGCCAGGCGCTGCACCACATGACTGAGGTGATTGACAAAGAAATAATATTTCAATCGATGCCGTGATTCTTCTTCGGTATACAAAACAGGACTGTTGGCATTGACTACCTGATCGATCCAACCTTGCTGTTCCGCTAAGACTCGATTGACACTGATGCCCTCCAGATCCCTAACCACAAAAGTGGCAGGCATGCCATCTTCAAGACGCAGCATGGAATTCTGTACATGAGCTTCCAGACTAATGCCTGTCTCGGCATACAGTTCCACAAGTGGAACCATGGACAACTCCAGATATTGACGAAGCCATTCATACCAGTCTGTCTGCACTCTCATATCATTTACACGATCCGGCGACAAAGATGATTGAAGACTTTCCCGGACAGCCCGGAACAACAAAGGTTCAGTTTCTCCGGGAAGCACCTCCATGAGAGAGGCCACAACATAAGGGGCCCCTGTAGCAGAGCTGCAAGACTCTGGTGCTTCGCGCAGGATCATGGAGAATCCCGAGATCAACGCCTCCTGAGTGGACGAAGGAATCTCCGGTACCTTCAAGCTACGGTAACCTTTTTCCAGCAAAATTTGAAATTTCTCTGACGTCCAGTGATCCTGAATCTGCTGTACAATCCTGGATGCATCTAGTGTGCGCAGCAACTGCTCTTCATTGTTCTCGCGAATAAAATTTGTAATTCGAATATGAAGAGACAGCTTGTAGAAACAACTTTCCTTTGGATTCCAGACCGTGCGCACCGATGAGGTTGGGTACACGTAGGGCCCGGTAGAGCCCAGATCAATCAAAGTGCCTTGTTGTAATAAGGACTTTACAGGTTCAAGTGTTCGCAAATAGGCAGCCTGCCAAGGATGACAAGGGAGGAGGACATAATGTTTGCTTTCCAAAGAGAGGTGCTTCCAAGCGGCCTCGGCCATTTCTGCAGGAACCCAGGGTGCTTCACTGCCATAGTCCACGGTATCCAGCCAATCCTCCAACACGAGTTCAGGTGCGACCGCAAAACAGCTGAGAGGAAAGCTAACGCCAAATTCTGGCGAATAGGCATGCGAATCCGAAGAACTGAAGCCCTCCAGACTTTTCGGAGTTGGATGAAATGGATGACCGCATAGCAGTGCCTGTTCCAGATAGCGAAAATCCAATGTTACAGGAGAGGTTCTGTTCAGCGCGTGCTCCAAATAGGAGGTCATATGCTCCAAACTGTTGTAAACCATCTGCTCCAGCTCTGCTCTTTTCAACATTCGGGCTTCAGGATTGGGTTCTACAGATGATATTTCATCGAGCAACAGCGTCGTTATTTGTTCAAAAGAAACTTCTCTCCAACCATCGGGCTGTGCCCCGCCTGATTCTGTAATGTGAAACTTGTCGCCATAGACATGATGTCCAGCGGCGGAACGATGAAGCAGATTTCCATATATCCTCTGACCAGTACGCGGAAGCTCAATAACAAGCGAAAGGTCTGGCCGCGTGGCAATTCGAACATAAGGATCATGCTGTTCGGTTTCTCGAAGATAGGCGTTCAATATACGGCTTAGCATCTCCTGACGGGCAAGTCCGCTCGGGGATACTAAAGAGGGAGGAACAGTCTGCTGGAATGGATCGATGGTGACGTTATCCTTGGTCATGATTGATTATCATCCTTTCACAAATTATTGGAGTGGCAGTTGTACGGGAGCTTTTGGCTCATGAACCGCTGGGCGGCGTACAGCAAGCGAAGCGGCGAGCATGACTGTCCCCATGACGAGAAATACAGCTGGAATTCCCCAGATACCTCCGATTAGAACCCCAATGGACGGACCGGCAACCTGACCAGCCATTAACATGCTGTTGGTAGCTCCGATGCGCACGCCCCGATCCTGATCGGTGGAGGATTTGAGCACGTTGAGCATGACCGTCTGCAATAGGGCGCTGTAGAAGAATCCTTGCAGAAAACGTACAACCAGCAGCCATGCCACCCCGAGTGGAAGTGTATGTGCAAGCAGACACAAGCCGCATAACAAACCAGCCAGCCGGAGATTGCGTTCGGGTAAGTAACGATCGTTTCGCTTACCCCACCACGATGCGCCAACCAATTCACCAACCGAAGACATCGCGAGCAGAACCCCGACGGTAAGCGCAGCTGCACCTGAGGAAGGGACGATTTCACGAATAAACGGAGTAAACATCGTAAATGTTGCAAAATCTGCGAGCTTGAAAATGATGCCTGCGATAACGAGTCTTCGGGCAATCGGATGTGTAATCAGCGAAACGAAGGCATGGATAATTCCACTCTTGTTTCTATTTTTGCTATGGTTGTTCAACATAGCGACCGAAGGCTGGTGCTGTTCCACAGGAGATACTTGAGTATTGTTCTTGGCTGGACGAGTCCGATGCGTCGTCGCCCCCGTTAATACGATTGCGGCAAGCACAGCAAAGCTCAATGTCAACGAGGCCGTAATGAACAATAGCGGACGACTTCCCCATGTGTTTACACATATGCTTCCAAGCAGTGGTCCAACGAGCAGGCCTGCTGCCGATGCACGCTCCAACTGTCCGAGCGCAGAACCCTGCTTTTGGCCAGGGGCATGGGTTCCCACAAACGCACTGCTCGCATCAGATATGCCACCGAAAGCCCCCTGGCAGAGACGGAACAAAAAGAATTGAAAGGGCGTCTGGGCAATGCCCATCAGAAACATGCTAAGGGCCAGTCCGACCAGCGCTCTGACAACCATCCATTTTCGACTCCAACGATCTCCGATCTTACCCCAAAAAGGGGTTAGCAGTGCGTAGGATAGAGCAGGTGCAGATACGGACAGACCTGTCCACATCAGCACTTCTTCCGGTGTTCCCGCTTTCAGATGCTCCATGTAGTACGGTATAAATGGGCTGATTCCAGTCAGCCCGGCACTGGAAAGAAAGCGTCCACCCCACAAAATACGGACGCTCTGTTTCCATGCCATTTGCGACATCATGTCTCCACTTCACCACCTTGATTTTGGCAATTTGAAACCAATTGCTGATCAGATTATCAAGAATGATTCTCAATGTCAATCTTATTTTTTTCAAAAACTTTCCAAAAATTTTAGTGTTGACAGGAAAAAAAAGGATATGCATAATAGGCCCTGTGTCCAATTTTGAAAATGATAATCATTATCAATAAAACGATTTTGGACAACAATATGCCCAGAAAGCTGGTGTAAACACATGGAACAAAGTACCCTGCAAATCAAGGATCGCTCGCTTAAAGTTGCGGATTCCATTATCGATTGTATCGGTCAAACACCACTGGTTCGCTTGAATTCCCTGTTTGGATCTTCAGGAGCATCGGTGTATGCCAAGCTGGAAATGATGAACCCCGGCGGCAGCATGAAAGACCGACCTGCACGATATATTATCGAGCAGGGTCTGCGAGACGGAACGATCAAACCGGATACGCATCTCATCGAGAGCACTTCAGGAAACTTGGGAATCGGTCTCGCATTAACCGCCAAACGATATGGCCTGAAATTCACCTGTGTGGTTGATCCAAAAATCACATCGACCAATCTGAGAATGATAACCTACCTCGGGGCACAGGTTGACATGGTGACTGAACCGGACGAACACGGAAGTTATTTGCAATCCCGTATTCGCAGGGTCAAGGAGTTAGCCAGTCAGGACCCGGCAGGTTACTGGATCAACCAGTATGCCAACCCTTTGAACTGGCAAGCTCACTATCATGGTGCAGGTCAGGAGATTGTGGAGCAGATGGATGGACAGATAGACGTACTGGTGTGTGCAGTGAGTACGACTGGAAGTATTCTGGGCATATCCCGCCGTGTGAAAGAGGCAAATCCGCGTGCGCGGATCGTAGCCGTTGACGCAGTCGGCTCGATTATTTTTGGTACACCATCCCGTCAGCGTGAATTGCCCGGTATCGGCGCCAACCGGGTCCCTGAGTTATTCAGCCCGAATGAGATTGACCAAGTTATTCATGTGGATGATCGGGAATCCGTGCAGGGCTGCCAGAAGCTGCTGGAACGGGAAGGTATTTTTGCAGGGGGTTCGTCCGGATCACTGGTTGCTGCATTGGAAAAACTGGTTCCAACCCTGCGGCCTTCTGCCAAGGTGGTCACTGTTTTCGCAGACCGTGGTGAACGTTATCTGGACAGTGTGTATGACGAGCAATGGGTTAATCAATTACCGCCAAGCCAAACGATCAAGAGTATATAAAAAATTATCTCGGAGGAGAGATCAGATATGAGTACCGTTCAGGATCATAGCCTTTTGTATATGAGTAAACAGGATATTATAGATCTGGGAGGGCTGTATTCAGAGCCATATGTCAAAGCAGTAACCCGTGCACTGGAGCTTCATGCCAAGCGGGATATCGTGCAGCCGTTAAAGCCTTATCTGCGGGTTAACGAGGAGAGCGGCCATATTGCCGATCGCATTATTGCGATGCCTGCGTATGTGGGTGGCGATGTAGCGATCAGTGGTCTCAAGTGGATTGGGAGCAAACATGATAATCCGGCCAAGCGTCATAAGGAACGTGCAAGCGCTCTTATTATCCTCAATGATCCGGAAAGCAACTATCCGGTGGCGGTGATGGAAGGCAGCGTGATCAGCGGGATGCGTACGGCGGCAGTTACAGCTATCGGGGCAAGGTATTTAGCCAGAGAAGGTTTCCGCAGAGTGAGCGTGATTGGCTGCGGGGTGATCGCCAGAATGCAGATCACCTCGCTGCTTGAACAATTTGACTCCATTCGGACCATCCATTTGTATGACCTGAATGCCGATACGGCCCGCCAGCTTGCCGATGAAATTGGTTCGCGTTTTGATCAGGTTGAAGTACGGGTGGAAGATTCGTCAGAACAAGCGGTACGACAAGCGGAAGTACTCGTAACAGCTACGGTAGCCTCATCCCCGCATATTCCGTATGAATGGATTGCCAAAGGTACATTTGTCAGCAACATCTCGATTATGGATTTGCACAAGGATGTATTTACGCAGGCAGACAAAGTGGTCGTGGACGACTGGGATCAGTCCAACCGGGAGAAAAAGATTATTAATCAGCTGGTGCTGGAGGGCAAGTTCTCCCGTGAGCAGCTTCACGCTGAACTCGGCGAGATCCTGATTGGAGAAAAGCCAGGACGCGAACATGAGGATGAGATTATTGTGCTGAACCCGATGGGGATGGCGATTGAGGATATTTCCAGTGCGGCAGAGATGTATGCAAGAGCCGTTGAACAAGGAAAGGGTACACGTTTATGGCTATAGAGCTGAATACAGGGTGTATGCCTCAGGTTGCAAGAGTCCGCGAGCATTTATTGGCACTGAAAGAACAACAGACCGAACCGGTATGTGCCTACATCCGGGATGTAACAGCACTCGTCGCTCATGTGCATCAGCGTGTACAATCCATGCCGGAATCTAGTCAGCTGTTCTATGCCATCAAAGCCAACTCGGAAGAAGAGGTGCTTCGAGCGCTGGCCCCTGTAGTTCATGGCTTTGAAGTGGCATCTTTGGGCGAGATCGTGAAGGTGAGACAAGTCTCAGCGGATATTCCGATTCTGTTTGGTGGACCAGGCAAGACAGAAGCAGAGCTTCGGGGAGCGATAGAGCATAAAGTGCAGCTTATTCATGTGGAAAGTATGCATGAGATAAACAAGCTGAACGAGATTGCGAGTCAAAATGACGTTCGGGTATCCGTATTGCTGCGGATTAACCTGAAAGGTCCACTGCCTCAGGCGACACTGGCGATGGGCGGTCGTCCGACCCAGTTCGGAATCGACGAGGCCATGCTGCCACAAGTCATGAATCAGCTCCGACACTTGCCACATATTCAGGTGGAAGGGTTTCATTTTCACTCCCTTTCGAATAATCTGGATGCGGAGCAGCATGTGAAACTGGTTGAGTATTACTGCACCATCGCGCGGGATTGGGCGAGGCAATATGGTTTCAAGCTTCAGTATTTGAATGCCGGAGGTGGAATTGGTGTGAACTATGCCCATCTGGAGCAACAGTTCGACTGGAACACATTTGTGAATGGGATCGCACCGGTATTGCAAAAGGAACTGCCTTCGGAAACGACTTTGTTGTTCGAATGTGGGCGTTACCTTACGGCATCGAGTGGGTATTATGCAACCGAGGTGCTGGACGTTAAAGTCAACCACGGCAAAACATATGTCATCGTGCGTGGCGGTACACATCATTTTCGCCTGCCCGTTTCTTGGCAGCACAGTCATCCGTTTGAGGTGATTGAGGTGGAGAACTGGACGCATCCGTATGACAGACCCGAGGTGAAGGAAACCGCTTTTACAGTGGCAGGCCAGCTATGTACTCCGAAAGATATTTTGGCAAGTGATATTACTTCAAGCGGGGTTCGGGCAGGAGACATTTTGCTGTTCCAATATGCGGGTGCTTATGGCTGGGCGATCTCGCATCATGACTTTTTGAGTCATCCACATCCGCAGCACATTTATTTGCAGTAGCACATGAAACGGTTTGAGGTAGTGCAATCATGGGAGGTGTCATATGAACGGTCTAACAGCAGCATTGGTCAGGTCCGAAGAGTGGATAATGGTGCGGCGACGTATCTTCAGGCAATTGGTGGAGTCGTTTCTGTATGAGCAAATCTTGAGTGAACCGGTGATCGGGCCTTATGCGGAGGCAGAGTATACACTGCGAGGGGAGATGGAGACAGGAGAGAAGGTGGAATACACCTTTTGGGCTGTTCGAAAAGAGAGCTTTGACCGCATTCGGTTGTCAGATAAACCGATTATGCGGGTAACATTGAAAGATCGAGCGGAAGCAGATTCCATTCCTCGTTTTTTACTGGAGATGGCTGCACATATTCCCACATCCGAAGCTCAGCTGGGGCAATTCATGGATGAGCTTCAGCAAACCCATCTGAAGGACACGCTGTCTGTGCGATGGCGTGCTGGTCAGCCCGAACCTCGGGTATCAGAATATGACGAGTGGGAATCTGCCCTGATTGAAGGGCATCCGTATCATCCTTGTTACAAATCCAGAGTTGGATTCACGCTCTCTGACAATGAAGCCTATGGACCGGAGTTCGGACCGGAATTCAAGCTGGTCTGGATTGCGATTAAACAGAATGCAGCCCAAATATCCATTTCGTCCTCGCAGGACACGTATGCTGCGTTTATCCATAACGAGCTAGGAGAGGAACTACAGACATTCAAGTTGATTTTGCAGGAAGCTATATCGAGTGAGAAGTTGAAATCGGTCTCCAGTTCCAATGCCAATGTCGTTGCCGGGGTGAAGGAGAATACGGATGGGGATAGGGAAGCAATTGCCGATCAATATGTGTTTGTGCCTGTGCACCCCTGGCAGTGGGAGCGAATAATATCGGTGGCGTGTGCGGAGCAACTCCGAACAGGGGAGATTGTGTATCTGGGTCAAGCAGGTGACACCTACCGTCCGCAACAATCCATTCGCACATTGACGAATGTGAGTCATCGCGATAAACCGTATGTCAAACTGCCGCTTAATATGGTGAATACGTCATCCGGACGAATTCTGGCACAGCACACAATTATGAATGCGGCCCGTATCTCTGATTGGCTTGGTCGTGTGGTGGCAGAAGATTCGTTTTTACAAGATGAGCTTGGTCTGATTGTGCTGAAGGAGATTGCGGGGGTATCGTACCATCACCAGAAACTGCCCAATATGCTGGAGCAAAAAATATACGGATCACTCGGGGCTATCTGGCGGGAAAGTCTGCATCCTCGCTTAATGGCAGGAGAAGAGGCTTTGCCATTCAATGCTCTGTGTCATCTCGATCAGCAGGGCGCTCCGGTCATTAAACCGTGGATAAACGAATATGGCCTGGATCGCTGGGCCCGGCAATTGCTGAATGTTGCGGTGGTACCGCTGATACATCTGCTGTACGCACATGGGGCGGCGCTGGAATCACATGCGCAAAATATGATCATCGTGCTGAAAGAAGGATGGCCCAGCCGGACTGCTCTTAAGGATTTTCATGACGGTATCCGTTACTGCCCATCCATTCCTCACCCGTTTGGATACCCGGAAATTGAATATCCACCTGCCAACCATCAGCGGGTGAATCGCAATTCGTTTGTGGAGAAAGAAGACCCTTCCGAGGTGAAAGACTTTATGTTGGACGCGTTACTTTTTATCAATCTGACCGAAGTGGCATTTTTCCTGGAGAAGCACTTTGACCTGAGCGAAAAGCAATGGTGGCGCATGGCTGCCGAAGTGATTTTGAATTACCAGGAGCGGTACCCGAAGTTACAGGCGCGATTTGAACAGTTTGACGTTTTTGCATCCGAGATCGAAGTGGAACAGCTGACCAGACGGCGAATTCATGAAGGGCCGGGGGATTGTGTGCATCGGGTAAGTAATCCACTGCAAGTCTACAGGCCAGTTCGGCAGAATTAATCAGGAGGGGAGGAGAGCATGCGCATGGAAAGTACGAGAATATCTGAATATCAGAGCCATGATGAGGATCAGGAGAGGAAACCGTTTTGCATAGAGGAATCCTCTAGCCACTTAGGAAATGATGTTGCAAACTCTAGAGTTGGAGTGGAGAAGGAGCATTGGCAAGATCAGCAAAGAAAACTGTACACCGTAGCTCTTTCTTCACACCACTACACTTATGCACGTAGACGCATATTCAGACAGTTGGTTGAATCCTTGATGTACGAAGGTGTTATTGCATATAGCTCACGGGAGGAGCAGGGGTTTAACGTTTGGGAAATGGAGGGTACAGGGCTGAATGGTGAACGGGTCATCTATACATGCAAGGGAACAAGGCATTTTACCTTTGGTCGTTTGCGGCTGAACCATGAACCAATTACAAGACTTGTCTGTGTGGATGAGACTCTGGCTTGGGTTTCGGAAAGTAGCAGCATTCAAAAGGGAGAACGTATTCAGTCTGGAACTACAGCCGGCCAAGAAGCGGAGTCGATTTCTCTATTTTTGCTGGAAGTTGGACCAACGATAGGCGCCGATGAAGGGAAGCTGCTGCATTTTGTTAAAGAATTGGAGCAGACGTTGATCAATGACACACTGGCGCGATATGTACGGGCTGAGCGGCAGAATGATTTACATGAACTTCCCGATGAAGACTGGGAAAGTGGAATTATCGAGGGTCATCCATATCATCCAAGTTATAAATCCCGTATCGGCTTCCGAATTGAAGATCAGCTTGAATATGGACCCGAGTTCGGCGGGTGCATTAAACCGATATGGGTGGGAATTCATAAGCAAAACGCACGGATAAGTCATGGCACGAATGAACATGGACCGGATACAAGGGAATGGCTTCAGGATCAACTTGGCGGACAAGTGTTGGAACGCTTCCTCACGGCACTGCAGGAAATGGGTGCTGATCCGGCAGAGTATGTGATGATGCCAGTCCATCCGTGGCAATGGCGAACAACGATCAGTTCTGTTCTTGCAGAAGACATTCGTAACGGGAGCATCGTACCGCTTGGTAGCAGCGAAGACCGATATACAGCTCAACAGTCGATCCGCACGCTAGCTAACCGATCACGTCCCAATTCACCGTACTTGAAGCTGTCGCTGAGTATGATCAACACATCAACTGGCAGGGTGATCGCCCCACATACGGTTGAGAATGCACCTCGCATTACCGACTGGCTGCAGGGAATTAGCAAGCAAGATCCCTACTTGAGGGATGAGCTGCGAGTCATTCTTTTGGGAGAGATTGCTGGCGTTGCATACGACAATCATCAGATACCGGATGTTTTGAAGCCACTCTCGTATGGTGTGTTGTCCTGCATTTGGAGAGAAAGTGTACATTCCCGGCTGGAACCGGGTGAATCAGCGATTCCGTTTAATGCATTGTCTACACTGGACTATGCGGGGCGCCCGGTGATTGATCCTTGGGTGAAAAAGCTGGGTGCTGATGAATGGTTGTCCGAGCTGTTACTGACTTCGGTACGACCGCTCATTCACTGGTTATTCGCTCATGGGATTGCGCTGGAGTCTCATGCACAGAATATGCTGCTCATTCACCGGGAAGGCAGGCCCTCGCGCATTGCGCTGAAGGATTTTCACGATGGAATTCGATTTACAAGAGAGGCACTTGCCGATCCAAAGCTCTGTCCAGCGTTAGTGGAGGTGCCGGAATATCATCGTCGTGTGAACCGTAATTCATTCCTGGAGACGGAAGAACCGACAGAAGTTCGGGACTTCATACATGATGCCTTTTTCTTTATCAATCTTGGGGAACTGGCTTTGTTTATGCAGGAGCATTACCAGATCAGAGAGCAGACCTTCTGGAACAGTGTTCGTACGATCATTACCGACTATCAACAGCGTTTCCCTGAATTTCATGAACGGTACGAATTGTATTCCTTGTTTGCTCCTGAGATCGGAGTAGAGCAATTGACGAAGCGGCGCTTGTTTCCAGATGATGAACTGCGTATTCATCAAGTTCCGAATCCACTGGAGCACTCAATTATGGATAAATATGGGTCGAATGAGGATGAATTAAAAAATAGTATATGAGATCAAAAGAATATTGCATGGACAGAAACTGGAATTGTGGGATATTGTTTTAATAATGATAATCATTATTGATTAGGTTATTAAATAGCATCAGGGGGTTGGATGGAATGCAAGTAGAGAGAAAGAGAATTGGAATGAAATCATGGGTACATTTTGCTATGCTGGCGGTACTGATGCTGGTGCTCGCGGGTTGTGGAAATTCGGGATCGGGTGCCGCCAATGGTTCAGCAGCGGAAACAGCTCCAACGGAACCAAAGCAAGAAGAAACTGTAGCCAATACTGGAGATACACGTACCGTCAAAGATGCATATGGTGAGGTTCAGGTTCCGGCAAATGCAAGTCGAATTGTGGTACTGGACATTGGGGCTTTGGATAATTTGCTCGAGTTGGGCATTAAACCTGTAGGCGCACCTTCCATCCTGGCAGCAGGCGATCCGTACCCGGCCTATCTGAAAGGCACAGAAGGCATTGAGAATATCGGATCGGTGAATGAACCAAGCCTGGAGGCTATCGATGCACTGAAGCCGGATTTGATCATTGGTAATAAAGATACACATGATGCCATCCATGATCAGTTAAAACAAATCGCGCCTACGGTGTTTGTAGAAACACTCGGGGTTACCTGGAAAGAAAATCTGCAGCTTCATGCCGATGCTGTAAACAAGCTGGAAGATGGCAAGAAGCTGTTGGATACATATCAGCAGCGCATTGAGGAATTGAAATCTACGCTTGCAGGCAAAGATGCCAAGGAAGTATCGCTGTTGCGTCCCCGTGAAGACAAAATTCAGGTCTATCTGAAAGAAACATTTGCAGGTACGATTATGGAAGATGCCGGAATTGTTCGTCCCGCAGCACAGCAGGATGCAGGCTTCTCCAAGGATATTACGGAAGAACAGATTGCTGATCTCGATGGTGACGTAATCTTCTGGTTCAACCGTGAGCCGGATGCATTCGCCAAACTGGAGAAAAGTAAATTGTGGGCAACGTTGAAAGGAGTCCAAAACGAAGCTGTGCACCCGGTTGACTGGGAGTACTGGATGAGTGGCCTGGGCATTCAGGCTGTAAACAAGGTCTTGGATGACCTGAACACCTATGTAGCCAACTAAACGCAAAACATGCTGGACCTTTTCTAGCGGCAATGGATTGGGATTCAGCACTTATCAATTGCAATTATGCTTCCAAGTGGTCATAGCTTAACTGTAAAATTGGGTCGTCGAATGTGACGATCCAATTTTTCTGATTTTTCTGCATAGGGCTCGTTCCATGTTATATTCGTGCTCTATATTTGTTCTTATATAATAGAAGGAAAAATTTTGACAGTTCGTTTTTTAAAGTGATTTATACAACATATTGAAGTACATAAATCAAGCAGCATGCAGGTTGGAGGCGTAGAAAAATGAACACAAACACCAGGTTTAAAATCACTGGTTTAGCAACCATCATCGTGTTGACACTTCTCGCGTTTCTATTCAGCATCATGTATGGCATCGTACAGATTCCATTGCGTTCTGTTGTGGATACGTTCTATGCCTTTGATGGCTCGCGTGAACACCTGATCATTCAAACTGTGAGACTGCCAAGAGCGGTTATTGCCGCAGTGGTTGGCAGCTCACTGGCTGTGGCCGGGTGCCTAATGCAGGCGATTAGCCGCAATGCTCTGGCAGGCCCTGAACTGTTCGGTATTAATTATGCCGCGGCACTTACCGCGGTGCTTGCTTCCTTTTGGCTGGGAACGACGTCTCTGCAATTATTTGCATGGTCTGCGCTGTTGGGGGCCGCGGTTGCAGGCGTGCTGGTTTTCTTTCTCAGTTCCACAGGCAGACAACCCTTATCTTCAGTCAAGCTAGTTCTGGCAGGGGCTACATTAAATTTGTTATTTGCTTCATTGACACAAGGCACTCTTATCCTGAATGAGCAGTCCCTGGATACGATGCGTTTCTGGTTGGCGGGTTCATTAACAGGCAGAGATCTCGATCTGTTTATTCAAATTCTGCCTTATCTGATCATTGGCATCATCTGTGCGTTTGCATTAAGCAGTCAATTGAACATTTTTGGCTTAGGAGATGAAGTGGCTCAAGGATTAGGACAGCGAATGAAGATGATTAGGATCATCTGTATTATCGCCATTGTTCTGCTGGCTGGCAGTGCCGTCGCACTTGCCGGACCCATCGGGTTTATCGGGTTGGCCATTCCGCATATTGCAAGATCGATAACAGGCAGTGATTATCGCTGGGTAGTTCCATACTCTGCTGTTCTAGGGGCACTACTGCTGCTCACAGCAGATATTGGGGCGAGATTTGTATTGCCGGGGCAGGAAATTCCTGTTGGGGTAGTTACAGCCTTCTTCGGTGCTCCTTTCCTCATCTATCTGGCTCAAAGAAAGGAGAGGTCGATATGATTTCTTCTATTATAAAGAGACGCGCATTCGCCATTATTTTGATTCTTTTACTGTTAAATGTAGGGGCGCTTGTGCTTAATGTGATGTTGGGAGATCGCTCCATCCCTCCGGAAGAAGTATTGCGCAGTCTGATGGGAAGGGGAGATCAGGAATATTACTTTACCATTCATCAGTTGAGGCTGCCCCGGGTACTGACCGGTTTTTTGGTTGGGTGCGGTCTGGCATTAGCGGGTACAATCCTACAGGTCATTACGAGGAATCCTCTGGCATCACCTGGCGTGATTGGGCTGAATTCGGGTGCGGCTGCGGCGGTGGTTGCCGTTATGGTGCTGGTTCCTACTTTTCCAATGCGGCATATGCCGTGGATTGCATTCATTGGAGCCTTTCTCGCGGCCGCGGTAATCTATGGATTGTCATGGAGAAAAGGAGAGGCGAGTTCCGCGGTTCGCATGCTGCTGATTGGAGTGGGTATATCTGCAATGGCAGGTGCGTTAATCACCTATTTGCTGACGGTGGGCAAAATATTCCGGGTCTCCCAGGCTTCTGTGTGGATGGCAGGCAGTCTATACGGTCGAACGTGGGAACACTTTTGGCCTTTATTGCCGTGGCTGCTGACCCTGTTTCTTCTATTAATATGGATGTCCAGATGGCTGGATATGTTTCTGCTGGATGTCCAGTCGGCTGCTGGACTCGGTATGCGGGTGGAGACGATGCGGGTGTTGTTCCTTCTGATGAGCGTAGGGCTCGCCGGGTCTGCGGTGTCGATGGCAGGAACGATTGGATTTGTTGGCTTAATGGCCCCTCACATGGCAAAACATCTGGCAGGCAGCCGGAGTCTGGTTCGCTTGCCGATTGCGGCGTTGCTTGGAGGACTGATCGTCATGCTCGCAGATCTCGCCGGACGGACATGGTTCGCTCCGTATGAGATTCCAGCCGGATTAATTACGGCGATTATCGGGGCTCCGTATATGATGTATTTGCTGTTACGACGCAGAGGGATATAATGAAGAAAAGGATTCAGAATGCAAGAAAGGCTGGTGCATTTTTTCATGCCATCATATGTGAACGAAGCCAATCTAATCTATCTTTTATCTTCAGTACGTAAACGAAAGTTTCCCATGACCCGACAAGCCAAACATGTTCGGGTTCCTGTATACATATTATGCTTTATTACAGAGGGCGAAGGGGTTGTTGTACTGGATGGTGCGCTACAGAAGGTTCGTCCTCTCCAGTTATATTTGCTTGTACCCGGCATGATTGTGGAATTCCCGGAACAAGGCAGCACGTTCGAATATTATGGTGTATGGTTTGAACCGATTCGGCTAACCAAGACCAGAGGTAGATATGAAGCATTGCCTTCCTTGTCCTTATCCGGTGCACTCTCACCAGGGCATATTCCCGTGCATCATCCACAACAGATCCTCCAACAGATCGTGCAGTTGTATCATCACAGTCGGCAAGAACGAAATCGGGATTCATTGAATTTGAGAATTCAGTTAGAGCAATTGATCCAGAATATTATGAAGAATGAACCGGAACAGCCGGATACCGTAATGGATGAACGGGTTGAACGGAGCATCCTTTATATGGAGCAGCACTATACGGACAAAGTAAGCATTGAACAGCTGGCTGAAGCAGCAGGTGGCATGCCGCCGGTTGCTTTTTCACGTTTGTTCCGAAGTGAAACAGGTCTGCCACCAGTCGAGTACCTGAGCAATGTGCGCATGACCCATGCGAAACAGATGCTGAATACAAAGAACAGTCGAGTGAAGGAAGTGGCAGCTGCAGTCGGGTTTCGAAGTGAATTTTACTTTAGCCGCATGTTTCAGCGCATGGTGGGTGTATCCCCTACATTATATATGAAGCGAGGTAAGTTAAAGGTGGCTGTAGCATCCTCACTCGGATTCGACGACCATCTGAAATCAGTTGGAATCGAGCCGGTCTGTGTGGTGGATTTATTCCAGTATCCAGGTCAGAGCAATGAGCAGTATGCGGAACAATTGCACAGCCAACTGCTGGAATTGGAGCAGTCCAATCCGGATATGATCATCGCCGATCATTATCATACAGAGTTCAGAGAGCAGTTCAAACAAACGGCTGCGCCTGTATTTCTGGATTTCTCTGTGTGGGACTGGAAAGGAAACTTTGAGAAAATTGCCGAGTTGGTGAACCGGGAACGCGAGGCTGCGGAGATGCTGACTCGTCTGGATGTGCAGACTGAGACAACAGGCCAGACATTGCGCCGGATACTGGGCCAGGAACGGATCACTATCATGCAAGTGAGCCACAGGACGATTGGCATTCAGGGCAGGGTGAATCATCCGCTCAATGAATTGGTATACGGCGAGCTTGGTCTGCGTCCGGGCAATCAGGCTCCAGCAGAACTGTGGCGAATGGAGCTGCAACCGGAGGCGATGCCTGTATTGGATACGGAACATCTGTTAATTCATCATCATCATATTCTCGCCGGTAGTGACAAAATGTATGATGAGTTGACCAGAACGCCTGTATGGCCCCAAATTGCAGCGGTGAAGGATGGGAAAGTTAAGCGCATTCCCAATTGGTTTGTGATGAGCTGGACTCCGTTGGGTAGACAACGAATCATGAATGAATTAATGGCAGCCGTGGGTGAACATCAACAGCGATAAACAGCGCTGAACTGATAGTGTTTCAACAGGGATCGTACTGCAATAGGTAGTCTACTCATGTTAGGGAGAGTGAAGAATGAGACGTATTGGGCAAGGACGAACGGCTGAGATCTATGAGTACCCATCAAATCAGATTATGAAATTATACCATGCGGATTTTCCAGCCGAAGCCGTCCATAATGAGTTTCGAATTACCGAGGCAGTATTCCAAAAGGGCTTGCCTGTGCCACAGGCGAGGTTGTTTATGGATGATGAATCGCGTAAAGGGATTATATTTGAACGGATTGAAGGCAATACGATGTTATCCCTCATGATTCAGGAACCCTCGCTGATCGAAGAACTATCGCGTCAAATGGCAGACTTTCATCATAGCCTTCACGCCCAGCAGGATGATGAAGGAGCACTCCCCACACAAAAGCAGATTCTTACTGGGGCCATTCGAAATACCTTTCTACTGTCGGAAGAAGATAAGGTGCAGGTTATCAATTATATGTCGTCTCTTCCAGAGCGAAAGCAAATTTGTCATGGCGATTTTCATCCCGATAATGTCATGTTAAATGAAACGAGAGATCAATATTGGGTTATAGATTGGATGACAGGCATGTCGGGTGATCCAGCGGGTGATGTGGCACGAAGCTGGGTAATATTAATGAGCGGCACGTTGCCGGAGGATACAGACCTGGCTGTTCATAGGGGATTTGAATTGGCTCGCAATGTAATGCTGGATCATTATATCCAACATTACATCCAGATTTCCGGGATATCTCGCCAGGAGCTGGATGCCTGGATTTTGCCTGTCGCGGCTGCACGTCTAGACGAGAGGTTACCTGCAGTGGAAGCGGATCAGTTAATCAAGCTTGTGCAGGATCGTATTCGTCTGCTTAAATGACATATCTAGCTTAACTAACAAGGATAACGAGGTGAAGAAAGCCATGCTGAACGCATTAAAGGTCATACAATCTTACAAGTCAGGCCATCTCCCGGAGGGGGAGCAGCCACTGTGGCTGCAGCTGCTGGCAGCGGCAGAGCAGCCGAATATTAACCTGGAACGCATTCATTCTATAGCTGAGCTGGAAGGCACGAATCCGGTACTGGATTACGTAGAACGCACACTCCAGGTGCTGGAGCAGCTTCAAGTTTCTTTTTGGATGCGAGAAATTCTGGAGGATGTGCTGGTCTGGTCGGAAACGGCAAAGGCAGGATCACCGAAACAGCGGCGAAAATGGCAGAAACAGGGGGTTAACCTGTTCGTGCACAATGTGGGTTCAGCACAGGTATATGACATGTACGGAAGTATTGGACATTTGCATGGCAAGCAAGGACATCGTGAGGAGAAACATTCATCTCGATTGGAATCCCCGAGTGATTTATCAAATGATGATCCAAGTGGTAGTACACAAATTGTGCAAACAGCATATGGTTCACTCCCACCTCGGTATGAGATCATTCGTACCCTTATTGCCACACACGGACTTATTGGTCAGTACATAAGAGGAGAAATCCCCTTTGCCGAAAATGCCCCACTGCACTCGTTCATAACGCAAGGGTGGCTGACGGCAGATGAATTGCAGGCCATCCTGATCGCATTAAATGAATGCATCATTGCTGGCGTTGATCCATCGCTTTGGAATCAAGTTCAGGCTGAAGTGCAGCGTATCGTAGGCTGGATCATTACAGAGCCGGATCATACGGACTGGAATGTGAAGGAGCGGTTGTCACGCTTACGGAGCTCCTCTATACGTCAAGGAGAAGCGATAGATGAAGCATATGCCAAACTTCAAGCCCAGCTTGAGATAGAGAAACTTCTCGCTCCTCTGGCTCATCGGACCTTATGGTATGTGGAGTCAGCGATGCATGATTTTTCGTTGCAGGAGATGGTTAAGATCTTCCTTTTGACACTGCATAGTGAAGCTATGGTGTTATCTGTAGATGATTTGATTATGAACAGCACAGGTACAGGCATAGTAGCCGACGAAGAAGCAGTGGGCTCGAATTCGACTTCGCAGGAGCAACAATGGGATGTGGTAAGGCATATCAGCTTCGAACCTTTAATGAACACGATGTATTACGATTACAAAGGTGTCAAGAAACTGAATATTTACAAGAAACGAATGATTGAAAAGTATTTGGAGCAATATTCGTGGGAGCAGATTGAAGCAGGTGAGACGATTACTTACCCTCATCTGACACATCGGATTGAACGGCACCCGGATTTGAGGGATACGGTATTTGTGACATTTGAATTTTCCCCGGCGGCCGAGAAGCTAATTGCTTTTTGTATTGAAGCAGAAAAGTCTCCGTTATACGAAAAGGCTGTGCTGTTGTTATTTGACCTGTTTGGACTCCGTCGGGATGCGTATGATCGGTTCCATAATGAAGAGACGTATCTGGCCGACATGAACAGCTCAGGTGATTACAAGAAAGTACTGCTGGATTATATGGTTGGCAAACGTGTGCTCGATATCGGTCCCGGCGGCGGAATATTGCTCGATCTGATTGAACAGGAACGACCTGAGATGGAACCAATCGGCATTGATATTTCAGCGAATGTCATTGAGGCGTTGGAGCGCAAAAAGCAGCGGGAGGCACATCGCTGGCAAGTATTGAAGGGGGATGCTCTCCAACTGGATCAATACGTGCAGCCAGGCACGGTGGATACGGTTGTTTTTTCATCCATTCTGCATGAACTGTATTCGTATATTGAACGTGACGGACGAAGCTTTAACAGCGATACGGTCGTTGCTGCGCTGAGAAGTTCATTTAACGTGTTGTCACCCGGGGGCCGGATTCTGATTAGGGATGGTATCATGACTGAACCCGAAGCGCAGAAGCGTCGAATTCGATTCCTTGAACCGGATGGGATGCGATGGCTGGAGCGGTATGCGCAGGATTTCCAGGGACGCAGCATTGAATTTGAGCAGATCTCTGAGGACGAGGTGGTGCTGGATATTAACGATGCTATGGAATTTCTGTACACCTATACATGGGGCGAAGAAGCATATGTCCATGAGATTCAGGAGCAATTTGGCATATTTACCCCATCGGCATATGAGCACTGTATTCGCGAAGCGCTGGGTGAGCAAGCCGAGATTATTACATTCAGGCACTTTCTTCAGGAAGGATATACGGAGGCGCTTGGAGAACGAATTATATTTATGGATGAACAGGGTCAACCTGCACCTTTGCCAGACAGCACTTGCCTAATTGTAATTGAAAAGAAGAAAGGAATGGCGGACAGATGACGAATGAAGCCAACACGGCTTTATATTTTGTAAGGCACGCGCAGTCTGAATATATGGAAGGGCAGGAACGCGAGCGAGGTCTGACGGAACAAGGAAAAAGGGATGCGGCGACCGTCGCGGGTCTGCTCCACCGGGAGCAGATACAATCGTTTTATTCCAGCCCGTATAGACGGGCCGTGGATACGATTCAGGGGTTGGCCGAAGTTTCAGGTGGCATTGTGGTCACCGAAGAGGATTTGCGTGAGCGTGAGCTGTCAGGTTCTGAAGTGAAGCATGAACATTTTCAGGAAGCCAAACAAAGGCTCTATGATGATCCTGCATTTGCTTATTCAGGTGGAGAATCCGGTGAAGTCGCTGGGGCGCGGGCAATCGCTGTTATACAGCGTATCCTGGATAGGCATCCGGGACAAAAAATAGTGATTGGCACCCATGGGGACATCATGACCCTGATTTTCAATTATTATGATCCGTCCTATGGTTATGACTTCTGGGCAAACACAACGATGCCGGACATATACAAACTGGAGTTTGATCGTGATGGTAGGCTGGTTCAGGTAACACGATTGTGGGAAGAGCAGGTGTAGTTTCTCTAGGTAACACGTTCTAACGACGTTAGGAGGCGATGATACTGAACCTCAAGTTGGTAGAGTCCTTTATGGAGCAACAAATCCGTTTTAATGACAATAAAAGTTTATTTTATAATGGAGGCAAGTCTACATTAGGGCCATCTCCGCGAACGTTGTGCTGGCTAATGGAATATCGCGCTCAAGTGGCAAAAGCATTAGAACGTATTTTTACAGATGGATTATTGAATCATTTTACAATTAAACTAGCAGAGCAAGGAGTCCGCCATTTTATCCAGGTGAACCAGTTTATGCAGTTTACTAGCAATGACAAGTTGCAATTGGCAGAATTATATAAAGATCAATTTATGCGAATCTGGTCTCTTTTGCAGAATGAGAGGGCAGAGGAAGAGGTATTACAGCAATTTTTCCAGAAGCATTATCAACAGTTAAGAACATTTCTAATACAGACCAATGGCGAGGAATTGTTTAAAAAATATACAATGGATCCACTTCTGTTCTGGGTGCCTTGTGAGGAGTATTCGGCGGATCTGCAGGTATCCTGGCTCGGCTTGGATATAGAGCACCTGCATCCGCCGGTGCTTGATCTTGGCTGTGGCCCGCAGGCCAATTTGGTCCATTTTTTACGTGGAAAAAAGATAGAAGCTTATGGGATGGACAGACAGGTGGAGGAATCGGAAGAGCGGCCGTTTTTGCGACGTGTGGGCTGGATGGAATCTTCATTTGAACAAGAACAGTGGGGGACAATAATATCCCATTTGGCATTCTCCAACCATTTTACACATCATCATCTCAAGGCAGACGGCGAACCGGAAGTATACGCTCAGAAATATATGGAGCTTTTAAGAGCGCTAAAACCAGGAGGTTCCTTCTTCTATGCGCCGAGTGTTCCTTTCATAGAGTCATTCGTAAATCAACTTCCCCAGTACTTTGTATGTCGAAGCTGGATAACACCAACACAGCAAATGACGCGAATTACACGGCTGGACTAGATGAAAAAGGGGGAGAGCCAAATGAAGATTACGTTTATGCCGGATACGTACACTGTTGAAGAGCTGAAAGTCCCTAACTTGCAAGATAGGATGTACTGCATATTTGATCTAGAGGGCACAGGGATTAACCCGGCAGAGGAGAGTGTGACCCAATTTGGTGCAATGAACTACAAAAAAGGAGAATCATTAGATTCAACGTTCACTTCACTTGTACGCGCCTCTAGGCCGATTCCAGAAGCGGTCGCGAAGTTAACGGGTATTTCAAATGAGGATATGATCCAGGCTCCCTCATTTGCAGAAGCATACCAGGCTTTTCTGGAATTCATCGGGGATAAGGTATTAGTCACGCAGGCGGGTTATGAGTATGATTTGCCCATATTGAAACGACATTGTGATATGAATGGGCTGATGATGTTTTCCAATCCGGTGTTGGATACAAAAGCGATGTTTACATATATTCATCCTGAAATCTCCGAGGTCATCTCTACCGATTTCCTGATCCGGTATTATGAACTGAATACAGACGGAATTCACAGGCACAATGCCTTGGCCGATTGTGGTGTGATTGCTCGTATTTTCGAACATGTCCTGAATGAATATCAGGCTCTTGAATTGGATCATTTTACTGCGGATGGGAACCATGAGATGAAGCGTTTTGTGATTCCTGAGATGTATTTGACAGCGTCGAATGGAGGAGGGAAGCCAGATGAGTAGAGTGGATGCAGATAAATTGCTGGCTGATTTGAATGCGGGGCTGATTATTAATCAGCAGACATTCGAAGGACTGGAAGTGGAAGCCTATCTGGATCAACGGGATGCTTCCGAATTTGCCGATGAGTGGATGCAGGCATTTGAACGGTTTGCTCAGAATTCTGACGTCGTGGAAGAAGAAGTGCTTCGTGTTTGCAGGGAACTGGCTTTCAAACGAACGATTGCTCTTGCGGGCGATCCGGAACTAGCGGGATATGTCAGTGATGATATTGGGTTGATTGGTGCTGCTCTATTACAGGATGAAATGCAGAATTTATTTGTTAAGCAATTACTTGAACGTTATCAACAAGGTACATTACCCCTGCGTTAAGCGGGGGTGACGGTTGTATATTCTTTTCGTTTGTATAAAAAAATAGCTTCGAATGTGTATTGTGAGTTTTGCACAGCATAAGGTACAATTCATCTAAGCATTGAGTGAGAATGATAATCATTATTTATAAAACATGTTCTCACCGATACAACAACAGATTACATAGGGGTGAAGGGTATCATGGTAAGGTTCAGTAAAGGGTTCAAAGGGTGGACTATCATACTGCTACTCATGGTTGTAGTTATATCGGGCTGTAGTGCAAATTCTGAGTCAAAAGCAGAACAGGCTCCTGCATCTGGGACCGCAGTATCAGATGGCAGTACATCTGAAACAACAGAAAAAGAAGCTGAGACACGTGTTGTTCAGGATGAATTCGGCGATGTGACGATTCCGGTGCATCCTCAGCGGATTGCTGGTATCTATGTGGAGGATTATCTGAAAGCACTAGATATTACACCTGTAGTTCAATGGTATCACCCGTTGTGGGGAGTGCAGGAATATCTGGATCTGGATGTGCCTCAATTTGATACTACAGGAAGCATTGAGGCTTTGTTGCAATATGATCCGGATCTCATCATTGTGGATGGCGGAGTGGACATGGAGAAATATGAGATGTATTCAAAGGTGGCACCGACGTATCGCCTGCCTGAAGATATTCTACAGGATTCCAATAAAATTTTAACAACCATTGCGGATGTTGTCGGTAAACCAGACAAGGGTAAAGAAGTTGTTGCGGCATTTGAAGCCAAGATTGCAGACGCTAAGGCGAAGCTTCAGGAAGCCGTTGGGGATGAGACCGTAGCGGTTGTCCGACTGAATATCAGCAATAATACATTGGCATTGTTCGGTGTGAAAAATCGATTTACCGGATTTATTTATTCGGAGCTTGGTCTAACACCTCATCCACTGGTCGGCAACATGGAAGAATATCAGGAAATCCTGTCCGAAGAGGCTTTTCCAGAGCTTGATGCGGATCACATTATTGTATTTCCATCCAATGGAGAGTGGTCATCTCCAGAGAACAAGGAAGCTTTGAAGGTGCTGGATAGCAAGTTGTGGAAATCTCTCCCGGCAGTCAAAAACAACCATGTGTACATGATGGAAAGATCCTATTGGCAATCAGGTGCGATTACGGCAAACACATTGAAGATTGATGATCTCTTGCAAAAAATGACGCCATAAGACTTTTCCATAAGAAAGTTCTTCCCTTAGGGTTGAAGAGCTTTCTTTTTTCGTTTACACTGTTGTAAATGATAACAATTCTCAATTAAGGAAGATGAATATGTGTCCCACGATTGTACAACTGATTCCCAAGCCCTGGTTATGCATGCTTCAACATATGAAATACATGGATTATAGCCAAGTCGATATCGCCAATAGGCAGACATATAACATGACATCATCACACGCTCTTTTCGTAGTGACGGGTGGGCATGGCTCAATAGATTCTTTGGATAATAGGGACACTCGCCTGGAAAAAGGGATGATTCTGTTTGTTCCGGCTGGACGTACCATTGTGATTGAAGGCTCCAGTGAGTTGCAATATTACAGACTTGAACTGATGGTAGCTGAGGTGAAAGAAGATACGTCCAGTAGGTTGAGTATAAAAGACGAAACGGCGCAACAAGGGCTTCCAGTCTTGATTTCAGATCCAGATCGGTTGCCTCTTATTGAGCTGAATTATAGTCCATGGAGTTCCTGTCTGAAATCGGTAGAACAGATATCGCGTGGCCAGACTGCTCATGATTGGCTGGATCAATGGGAGATGCAACTGCGTTTCCAGGAGTGGTTCCGAGTGCTGCTTCGGCAAAATGATCCCGAGATTGAATCGCCGGATGACCGTACTCGGCTTCAAAGCTCTATTCGTTATATTCGCGAACACTATGATCAGCCCATAACAGTTGACGATCTGGCAGCAGAGATCCGGCTTACCAGATCCAGTTATACCCGACAATTCAAGGAGATCACAGGCAAGCTTCCGCTTGATTATGTAAATGCTGTACGATTGGAGCATTCCAAACTACTGTTGCAGATGACCGATGATCGCTTGCATGATATTGCACAGAATGTGGGATTTAATAACGAATATTATTTCGGTCGCCGATTCAAGCAATATGCAGGTGTTTCTCCAGGGATGTATCGGCGCCATTACCGTCAAGAAGTACGTGTGTTTGCACCGTATCTGGAGGATTTTGTACTGGCTCTTGGAATAAAACCCGTGTTGCAGTGCTCCCATCGCTCATGGGGAAGGCAGCATTATTTGGGAATGGAAGATATCCCTGAATTCGATGTTACTCGGATAGATGCAGGTTTTAATGAAACGAATGTGCCTGAATTTATTATGTTGAACGACGGGTATAAACGCTGGAATCTGGATCGGTTTGAGCAAGTAGCACCGACGTTTTATATGGAGCACGAGGGTGAGGACTGGCGTTCCATTTTGAAATCCACAGCGGATGTGCTGGGAAAGGTAAGTCGGGTGCAGGATGTAATAGGTGATTATGAGGAAAAGGCGCAGGAAGCCAAGAAACGTTTGACACGTCATATGCGTGGCCAAACCGTCGCTTTTTTGCGTATTTCTGCATCGGAAATTACACTCTATGGAAATCAATACGGTTATGTAGGACCTGTACTGTATCAGGATCTCGGATTAACCCCGCATGTTCGTGTTCAGCAATGGGCGAGTCAAAGTAGAAGAGTCGGTATTGGGCTTGAGCAGCTATGTCAGCTTGAGGCAGATCATCTCTTTATCACATTTGATAATATGGATTCTGCCTACCCCGGAGAGGAACGGAAGCTCCTGGAGAGAGAGGAGTGGAAACGGCTGCCTGCAGTGAAAAGCGGTCACGTATATGAGGTGGATTTTATGACTTGGATGAATTATGGAGTTATTTCACACGGAAAGAAAATCGATGACATATTGCGGTTTATGGCCTGAATTAGACTTGAGTAATGTAAAATCTCCGGAACCACTATACTTCCAAGGTAGTTGCATTCCCAATCCTTTTATTTCATTTTTTCTTTTTCTTGCTCTTAGCGGTATTTAGCGTATTGACGAAGGCAGTTGTCTTGTTTTCGATCGCACACAATCGCTGACATGGCTGAGAATAAATCAAAGGCGTGGTCGCCTGACAACCTGAATAAGATTATGGAAGCATTAGAGCTTAATGACATATCTCAATTAATTCATTACGAAAAGGAGCAGAGGGGATAACCTCACTGCTTCTTTTTATTCTTAACTGACCTCTTTGATCAATTCCTCGTTATTATTTCGCACATTACCTACTGCAGAATCTACCTTGTATGCTATCATTTCATCGGCATCATGCGGGCTGAGAAGCCTCAGAACGCTTTCCTTGTCCGATTCCTTGTTTAGCCAATCCGCTTCATCTTGCGGCCGGAGAATGACTGGCATACGATCGTGGATGTCCGCCATAAGACTGTTAGGTTCCGTAGTAATGATAGTGCAAGTTGAAAGCTTGTTACCTTCTGGATCAATCCAAGTATCGTATAGGCCAGCAAGCGAGAAGATGGAGTCATCTTTCATTAAAATCCGCATTGGTTGCTTTACGGATCCATCCTTTTTCCATTCATAAAATCCCGAGCATGGGATGATACAACGCTTGGAACTGATCAGGCGTTTAAAGGCTGGTTTCTCTGTGAGTGTCTCTGCACGGGCGTTAATCATCTTATTGCCTATTTTTTCATCCTTGGCCCAATTAGGAACTAGACCCCATCGGAGCGACCCCAATCGATTACCGTCTTTGCTACCGATAATTGTCGGGATGAATTGCATAGGCGCAGCGTTGTAATTAGGTTTGTATTCAAATCCTTCAGCAATAGAAGCATAGTACCTGTCCATATTCTTCGATTTGATCTGTAATCGTGAATCTTCCGCACATATCGAAGCCTCCTTTAAAACGCTATAGTATGTAATTTAACTCAAATCTTAAACGTTAGAAACGGGTAATATGTGGAGTTTATGCGAAATAACATGGGAAAACAGCAACGTATGCAGGCAGGTTTGCATATGAGCAAAATATATAGAAAAAAGCCTGTTCACTGCTGAACGGGCTTTTTGGTGTGGTATTACTCAGGTGATCCAGGAGATTTAGTTTTTCTCCATAACAGCAAAGTAATTGTTTTCATCATCTGCAAAGTTGAATACTCTTCCGCCAGGCATCGTTACAATCTCGCCAACCGTAACTTGTTTATTGGATAAGTGAGTGTAAAGTTGATCCAGGTTATCTGTGAAAAGCATAAGAGATGGTGTGCCAAGGTTTAATTCAGGGGACATTTTGGCAACGAATTCTTTGTCGTGCAGAATAATGGTGGTTTGAGCATCCTTCACAGGAGCAATCTCGATCCAGCGCATTCCATTCCCATTGACTTCGTTAACGATATGGAAACCTGCTTTTTCTGTCCAAAATTGAAGAGCCTTATCCTGATCATTTACATACAACATAATTTGTCCGACTTGAGTAAACATTGATTTACACTCCTTATATACGTAGTTGATCATGGTTGAAGCAGGTATGCCTTGGGATGTATCTTTTTAGATTGAGTCAAGCTTTATATTACCATATATGAGCACCTGTCATACAACTTCAATTCAAGCACAAAAAGAGGAAGCATATGTCCTTGACTGCCGCATTGCGACATACCATTAGATAAAGGACAATTCGAGCGAACGAATTGCCTTTTAAGCACAGCCATGTAATGGCAGATGGGAGCGCTGTAATGACGAAACGGGTAGTTCTATTGGAAGAAGGTACGGCAGAGATGAAAGGGCTAATGGGTAGTAAAGGGGCTGAACTTGCGGCGTTGCTCCAGGCAGGTTGGCCCGTTCCGGCCGGATTCATTGTAACAAAGGAAGGCTGTCGCGCATTCTGTACCCGTCTTGCACATCTTTCAGCTGAAGGAACCCAAGAGATTGGCAGCGCAATTCAGCATCTTGAGCAGCAATCCGGCAAATTCTTCGGCGATTCCTTAACACCGCTGCTGCTTACCGTCCGGTCAAGTGAATCGAGTTCCCGTAATACGGCATCCCATGCTTTGCTTCATGTAGGACTGAATGATGTGACGGTGGAGGGGCTCGCTAAGCAAACGAATGATCGTCAGTATGCCCTTAATTGTTATCGAATTTTATTACAAGATTATGGTCAACTGGTGTACGACATTCCGTATGACCTATTTGAAGAAAAATGGGAAGACATCTCGATACTCGATGAAGCGAATCTAGAATTCGCCATCGCGGAATATAAACGTTTAATAGAAGAGAGAGGACGTCATCCGTTCCCTCAGGATGTGCAGTTACAGTTAAAACAAGTGATGCGTGCAGTTTCTGATTCACAACGTGTTATAAGGCCCAACTCCCAACAAGAACTTCTTCGTAATCCTTCTCATTTCTCCGATGAAACTCAAGGAGCAGCTGTTCTTATACAGGTGATGGTCAATGGCGAGCGTGGTGACCGCAGCGGGTTCGGAACGGTATATTCTCGTCACCCAGGTACCGGGGAACGAGGTATGACAGGGGATTACATTTCAACTGATGCTTCTCGGCGTTCGAATGAAGGACTGGATCAACTGCGGAATGAAGAGTCTGAACTGTATGGTCTTTTGCAGGATGCTTGCGGTTATCTGGAGTCCCACACGAGAGAGGTACAGGAGATCCAATTTGTTGTGGATTCTGGGACCCTGTATCTTGTGGAAATTAGTGAAGCAAGGTTAACCTCACAGGCGACGCTGAGGAGTACTGTAGATCTTGTGGATGAAGAGGTAATCACCAAAGAGGATGCCATATTACGTATCCAGCCTTGGCATGTGACGGAATTGCTGAAAGCATCTTCAACTTTATCACCCGAGTTACAGCTCCTACTTGAATGGGCAGATGAAATGAAGGGGCTTACAATACTTTCGAATGTGGATCATCCAAAGGACGCCGTGAAGGCCCGTTCGTTAGGGGCTGAGGGCATTGGATTGTGTCGGACAGAACAACTGTTGTTGTCTGTTTCGAGATTTCCTTTTGTACAGAAAATGATTCTGGCAGACAGCGAAGCTGACCGCAAACGTGGACTGGAACGTCTGTTGCCGATGCAACAGGCTGATTTTGAACAACTCTTCGAAGCGATGGATGGTTATCCGGTAACTATTCGATTGCTTGATCCGCCGCTGCATGAGCTGCTGCCTGATATTGAAAGGTTAAACGAACGACGTGAGCAGTTGGCTCTCAGCAAATTAGAGGAAAATAACACCGAAGTGCAGGAGCTTGAGCGTGTCATCCGCAGGGTGCTGAAATTGCATGAACAATATCCGTTGCTAGGACAGCAGGACTGTCGACTGGGAACCGTGTTCCCGGAAATCTACGATATGCAGCTTGAAGCCATTTTTCGTGCAGCGGTGAAGGGCATTCGCCAAGGGCAGTGGGTACGGCCTGAGATTATGATTCCTTTGGTGGGTCATGCCAATGAACTTCAGGTCATGAGAGATCTGGTGGATCATGTAGCGGACCAGGTACTTGGAGAGGAGAAGCGTCACTGTCTTTACAGAGTGGGAGCACGGATTGAAGTTCCTCGAGCGGCACTGACTGCAGCTACTATCGCACGTCATGCGGACTTCTTCTCGTTTGGCACCGATGAGCTGACACAGATGACGTTTGGTTACAGTCGTCACAATACGGAGAAGCCAATCCTTCATTTTGTTGAGCCACAACGCTCACTGCCCAGCAATCCATTTCAGGTACTGGATATTGACGGAGTGGGGCAATTGGTAGAGATGGCTCTCGTTCAGGGCCGAATTCGAAAACCTCATCTAAAAGCAGGCATCTGTGGCGAGAATGCAGCCGATCCGGCTTCCATTGCTTTTTGCCACCGGATTGGTCTGGATTATGTAAGCTGTCTTCCAGAACAGGTACCGCTTGCCCGTATCGCTGCCGCACAGGCGGCACTCCTTGCCCAGAAGCAGGACTCAAATGAAAACAGGCAGGACGGCGATATATCGACGATTGCGTAATGCTTCTGGTAAGCGATTAATGAGGTAATTGGATCGGCAGATGGTATAATACGGAAATGATAGAGAGACAAAAGCTTTTGTGAACATAACTTGTTTATGGTGTTCACTTGTCTACTGTCAACGTATGATGACCACCTCGCGGATTCGTTACCTCTTTTTAATTTGAAATAAAAAAACGGAATCCAGTTCGTCCACAATGAGTACAAGGAGAGACATCCAATATGACTACTTATGATTATCCCCCTATACAGGCTATCTTTATCGACCGGGATGGCACCATTGGAGGAACAGATGAAATACAATACCCTGGTGAACTGGAGCTATTTCATGGAGTTGAAGAATCCATCCAGAAACTATCTGGACAGGGTATTCAATTGTTTGGATTCACGAATCAACCGGGCATTACAAAAGGTAATTCAACGATCAAAGCTTTTCAGCAGGAGATGAGGCTTTTTGGCATTGAGCATACTTATGTTTGTCCTCACCCTGCTGAGGCTCAGTGTGAATGCCGTAAACCACGACCAACGATGCTCAAACAGGCAGCACTAGAACATGATTTGAATCTTGAACAATGCATTGTTATTGGAGATCGGTGGTCTGACATGACTGCTGCGCGTGCAGCTGGCTGTTTATGCATATTGGTGTTGACCGGATCAGGGATAGAGTCCCTAGAGGAGAATCGTACCCGATGGGAAGCACTGGAAGCGGACTTTTTGGCTACTGATTTTAACGCTGCGGTACAGTGGATTTTACAAATTAGGGAGAAGCCAATCGAGGATGTTATTATTCGCCAAGCTTGTGCCGAAGATGCGCCTCGCCTGCTGGAACTACATCGGGCACTGGATCGTGAAAGTACCTATATGCTCTATAATCCGGGAGAGCGTAAGACTACGCTGGGCGGGCAGGCTCGTTTTATAGATCAGTTGAACGCTACTTCTAATAGTTCAATCTGGATTGCGGAACATCAGGGCAAGATCATCGGCCATCTTACGGTCATTGGGGGCACAGCAGAACGTATCCGACATCGGGCGAGTATCGTTATTGGAATAAGACAGACTCATACTGGTCAAGGCATTGGCAAAAAGCTAATGTCAGCAATGGAAGAATGGAGATCTACTGCGGACATTACTCGCCTTGAGCTGACTGTTATGAGCCATAATTTTAATGCGATAGCTTTATATCATAAGGTTGGTTTTAAACAGGAAGGAATCAAGCCTAAGTCTTTATTGGTAAATGGTACATATGTGGATGAATTTATTATGGGTAAGCTTTATTAGGACAATAACAAGAGTAGCTTAACTCTTTAGAAGAGAGAGGATTTCAAAAAAACGTAGTTTGCTTAAACTTTTTCTAGTCTGCTGCATCCCCTCATGGAATACCAACCCCAAAACTGTTATACTGAAATATGCGTTTTGTAAAAGGAACGTAAAAATTTCAGATAAGGGTTGAAAGCGACCATGTTTAATTCCAAAAATGAGCGGACCTCATCACGGACTTTATTTGCCGTGTTATTTATTCTTATGCTGCTGAAGCTGTCGCTTTTGCGGTATTTCTTTTTCCAGGGTCTGTCCGGCATCGGTTTCGTTACTGACGCATTGGGGGCCCTGACCGTGGTATGCATCCTCGATCTGATCGTGCCCAAAGGGTGGAAGCGTTCAGTGTACGCAGGTTTTAATGTGTTGTTCTCGCTGGTATTGTTCGCGGCGACACTTTATAACGTACATTTCAGTTCGGTTCCCACATATACGGCACTCAGCGAACTGGGCCAAGTCGCCCAAGTGAGGGGCAGTATCGGGCCTTTGGTGCGACCTGAGCACTTCCTGTTTTTTGTGGATATCGTACTCGCTCTGCCCGTATGGTTTATCTTGCGCAGTCGACGTGCCTCAGCTCGTAACAGCAGCTATCGCGACAGCGGACTCCATTTCGGCAGAAGCCGGAGAAGGTATTGGGGCAAGTTGGGTGTAGCCCTTACGGCTGCATTTTGCATCGTGCTGTCAGGCAGCTTCATTGTCAAAGGGGAAACGATTGATAATGAACTGGTTCGTGCCGAAAATCTCGGTTTCCTGAATTATCAGGTGTCATCGGCGATTCTGACGAGCAAAGAGAATGAAGCCATTGCGAATGGCAACATTAACGAAACCATCGACAAGATTAATCAACTGGTTAGCAAGTATCCGTATCAAGATCAATCGAGTCAGGGTACGGCTATTAAAACCAAATATTTTGGTCAGGCCAAAGGAAGCAACCTGATTGTCCTCCAACTGGAGTCATTTCAAAACTTCCCGATTAATGCTTCTCTCGACGGTCAAGTACTAACCCCGGTTCTGAATGATCTGGCCAAAGAAAGCTATTATTTCTCTCATTTTTTCCAACAGATCGGACAGGGAAATACATCGGATGCTGAGTTCATGTCAAACACATCCATCTATCCAACCGGAGTTGTACCTATGTCAGCAGGGTATAGTGACCGTGATCTGCCAAGTCTTCCGAAACTGCTTGGGAAAGAAGGATATGAATCTGAAACGTTCCACGTTAATGATGTCACCTTCTGGAACCGGAACAAAATGTATCCGGCGCTTGGATTCAATCGGTACTTCGACAAACCCAGCTTCAAGAATGATAAGTTTAATGATTTTGGACCATCGGATGAGGAGCTATATCGTGTAGGTGTGGAAAAAATGGCTGCGCATCAGGCTGCTAATCAGCCGTTCTATGCTCAGTTCATTACAGCATCCAGCCACTCGCCGTTTACGGTTCCGGCGGACCGGGCGAGAATTACCATCCCGGCCACTATCACAAATACGTTACTGCGTGACTACCTGCAGGCGATCAATTATACGGATTATGCAGTAGGTCAGTTGATCGATGAACTCAAGGCAAATGGGTTGTGGGATAACACAACACTCGTTATATATGGCGACCATTTCGGTCTGCCGGCAAACGATGAGATTACTCAGCAGATCCAGACCAATCTGGGCTTGCCCTATGACGGTAAAGTTAGTCGTTTCAACATCCCGCTCTTGATCCACACGCCGAAACAGGCGAAAGGTCAAGTTATAGAACAGCCTGGTGGTCAATTGGATATATTGCCAACGGTGATGAACCTGATGGGTGTCTCTTTGAAGGAAGAGAAATTCACAGCCTTTGGACACGATCTGCTTAACATGGACCATAATGCGTTCGGTATCCGGTATTACTTGCCGACAGGTTCATTTGTGAACAATGACATTATGTTTATTCCGGGTGCGGGCTTTGATGATGGAACAGCCTACTCGTTAAAAACGTATGAACCCGTCACGGATCTCGAGCCGTATCGTTCTGACTATGAGCACGTGCTCAGCTTGATGAAGCTGTCTGACGAGTATGTGAAGCTGTTACCCAAACGTGCACCGTAATTGAATTTTTAAATGTATGAAATACTATAACGTCACTGGCTCACGAGCTGGTGGCGTTATTTGTTTATTCATCGTAAATCGAAACGTGTAATGAAAAGCAGATAACCTTTGAAACTGTAATCAATAATGTTACAATGTAAGATGCAGCCACTAACGCAGATGACGAAAGGAATGAATATAGATGAAACTTAGTGTACTTGAACATGGACATATTAATGAAGGACGGACGGTACAGGATACCCTTCGGGAGACGGTAACTCTTGCCAAACATGCGGATGAACTGGGCTTCTCCCGCTTCTGGATGTCGGAGCATCATGGCAGCGGGGCACTGTCATTTTCCAGTCCGGAAGTTATGATTGCACACGTTGCAGCACATACCGATCGAATTCGCGTAGGTTCAGGCGGCGTTATGCTGCCCCATTACAGTGCATATAAAGTTGCCGAGAACTTCCGTTTGCTGGAAGCGCTACACCCTGGCCGAATCGACCTTGGTATTGGCAGAGCACCGGGAGGCATGCCGATTGCCAGCAGGGCTCTGAATGAAGGGAAGTCATCGAATGTGCAATTCTTCCCGCAGCAGATTGCCGATCTGGGTGGATACTTTCATGAACAGCTGCCGGAAGATCATCGTTTTGCATCCTTAGTAGCCGGACCATCCGTACCAACTGTTCCCGAAGTATGGCTGCTCGGCTCCAGTTCCGAAGGTGCGCGAATTGCTGCGGCACAAGGGACCGCTTACGCGTTTGCCCAATTTTTCGGAACGCCGGGTGGAGAGGAAGCGATGAAGCATTATCGCAGACATTTCAAGCCTTCCATCCTGAATGACAAACCACATTCCATGATTGCGGTGTCGGCATTCTGTGCAGAGACTGAAGAAGCAGCCGCTGAACTGGCTCGCAGCAATGAATTATTCTTCCTGCGGCTTGGCCGGGGTCTGGAGCAGAACTCATTCCCATCCCTGGAAACGGTGAACAACTATCCATTTACGGCCATGGAGATGGAACAGATCCGTCAACGCCGTTCTTTTTCCATTGTAGGTACACCTGATCAGGTAAAAGACAAAATTACGGCAATGGCTGAACGTTATGAAGCGGATGAAGTTATTATTGCATCAGCGATTCACTCATTCGAGGATCGTTTGCGTTCATTCAGCCTGATAGCGGAAGCCTTTGGTATAAAGCAGGATTAATCGGTACTGAACGGGAATTAGTATTCTGAAATGGCTGGAGCCTTGCTTAGCAAGGTTCCGGTTATACTCTTGCGTGATCAGGGAGAGGAGAGATTCACATTCGCAGATGTGTCGTTAGTGATATTCATGGCTGTTACGACGAATTCAATGCTCTGCTTGAGCAGGCAGCATACGATCCGGAGCAGGACGAGCTGATTTTGTTAGGTGATTATGTCGACCGCGGACCGAAGAGTAAAGAGGTCGTGGAACAGATTATGCAGATGCACGAGCAGTACAATATTATTGTGATCAAAGGAAATCATGATGCGATGATGGTCAAAGCGCTGAACCATGATGTCGAGGACTATGACAAACACTGGATTCGTAATGGGGGCTTACAGACGCTGGCCAGCTATGTTGAGGTTTCTTTGGATGATGAGCAGTTGGACTGGGATGTTTATACTGAAGCCAAACAGTGGCTCCGTACACACTATGAGCATCATCTTCGTTTTTTGGAACAGCTTCCCCTTGTATACGAAATTCCTGGTTATATCTTTGTACATGCCGGGATTAATCCGGATGTGGAGGATTGGCGGACTCAGTCAGAGCGTGACTTCATTTGGATTCGGGAGCCGTTCTATTCAAGACCAACATCGCTCAAGGAGACAGTGGTATTCGGTCATACTCCAGTCAAAAATTTGCATAACGAGTCAGGTGTCTGGTTTGACCCCAGTGGAGACAAGATTGGCATTGATGGCGGATGTGCTTATGGTGCTCGATTGAACTTGTTGGAGATCAGCGAAGACGGGAGTCTACAGACTCTTTTTGTGAAAAGAGGAGAGACCCGTCAGGGTCCCAAGGTTTAATCCACACGGCGAATTTCAAATAAATCATTGGGTGTGATATCGAAGTATACACAGAGTTTCACAATGAGGGATGCAGAAATCTTTTTCTTATCCATATTCGTGTTATGCAACAGCTCCATAATGGTTGTTCTACGATGTCCAATTTCTTCTGATAATTTGTTGACAGACATGTTGTTGTGCTTTTTCAAGATCTCATCGAGTTTGCAGTGTAGTGTGACTTTATCGAAATCCATAGTGATCCTCCAGCAAGATTATTTAAAAGTTTTAGTTGGAGATGGTTGCACTTTCAAAGTGCAGATGATATATTTGGAATATGAATTGCACTATGATAGTGCAAGTTGTCTTCTTGAAACTAAAAATTCAATTTCAGACTCCTAAAGTGGAGGGGATTGATGGATGAGAGACGTTACACCTATGGTAAATCAACAGGCTGTAATACATATTGTTAGGAAGAAGCCAGTTTGGACTGAGTTGGCAGCTATACCTGATGGCATTCATTTCTATCATATTACAGATTCATTGGGAAGAAAATGGAGAACCATTGGTCAGCATATCACAGATGCTATTGAAGTTTTTGGTTTTGGATATCGCGAACCTTGGACAATCATCTTGGAGCAGGCTCCGTATGATTCTGAATTGAGTGTAGAAGAACTTCTACGGAAATTGAATGTCACCATGTACGACGAAGAGTTAATCTGTGATATGCATATCATATTAAATACTCTTGATCGACGCAATGAGTTTGTCCAGCGGATTCTGGATATAAATCCACATAGCATATTTCAACTGTTGTATGAGTTAAAGGCAGAGTATCTGGTGCAAGACTCGATATCAGAGGTCAGCTTTAAACAAAAGTATAAATTAAATCCCGTTGAAGCTCTAACCTTTTACTTTCTTGAGAATGTGGATTGGCATACATACCGACAATGGATCGAAGCTGGCGGAACGGCAGAGTTGTGCATTCGTTTACGGAATGATAATCCATATATAAGCCTGACTGAAGCTATCGAAAGGGCGGAGCAGAATTGATGCTCACTGTGAGTATAAAGGCGAGACTCTGACATGATTTTGTAATTAATTCGCTGTAAAGGGATTGGAATTAAGCCTTATTAACGCTATAATCAGTAAGGGTATGCTTGAATTATTACATTTTATTAATCTAAATCAGAATTGACGGAGGGCTATTAATATGGAAAAAGCATTAATCTTCGGTCACAAAAATCCCGATACGGATACGATCTGCTCGGCCATTGCCTATGCAGACTTGAAAACAAAATTGGGTCAGGACGTTGAAGCTGTTCGTCTCGGCGAAGTAAACGGCGAAACTCAATTTGCACTGGACCAATTCAAAGTGGCTGCGCCACGTCTGATCAAAACAGCAGCTAACGAAGTGAACAAGGTCATCCTGGTTGACCACAATGAGCGTCAACAAAGTGTCAGCGATATTGAGGAAGTGACTGTTGTTGAAGTTATCGATCATCACCGGATCGCAAACTTTGAGACAAGCCAGCCTCTGTATTTCCGTGCAGAACCTGTAGGTTGTACAGCAACCATTTTGAATAAATTGTACAAAGAAAACGGTGTGGAAATCAGCGCACCGATTGCTGGTCTGATGCTGTCCGCAATCATTTCCGATTCCCTGTTGTTCAAATCCCCAACATGCACAGAGCAAGATGTAGCAGCAGCACGTGAACTGGCTGCCATTGCTGGTGTGGATGCAGATAGCTATGGTCTGGAGATGCTGAAAGCGGGCGCGGACCTGAGTCAGAAAACGATTGCTGAACTGATTTCCCTGGATGCGAAAGAATTCGCTATGGGCCAAGCAAAAGTGGAAATTGCACAAGTGAACGCGATTGACGTGAATGATGTGCTTGTGAAACAACCTGAGCTTGAAGCAGCGATTGAAGCAATTATTTCCAGCAAAGGTCTCGACCTGTTCGTATTTGTCGTAACCGACATCCTGAACAACGATTCCGTTGCATTGGCTTATGGTGCTTCCACCAAAGCTGTAGAAAAAGCGTACAATGTAACATTGTCGGATAGCAGAGCGCTGCTCAAAGGCGTAGTATCCCGCAAATCGCAAATTGTTCCAGTTCTGACCGAAGCGTTCAACTCGTTGTAAGATGCACAAAACCGACGTATAACCATTACGTCCAGATATATGATGAATATTCAGTTACAACATCCAAGCCTGCTCTTGATCTGTCATAGGTCAGGACAGGCTTTTGTTGTAGAGGAGGATGTACCATGATCAAAAATGAAAAAATTAAAGCGACTGAAGTCCAGCTGACCGGCCTGAACGGTGAAGATCTCGGCATCATGTCTACTCGTGACGCACTTGCACTTGCGAAGCAGCATAAGGTGGATCTGATTTGTATGTCTCTAATGACCAGCCCGCCGCCATGCAAACTGATGGGCGCTGGAGCAGCGAGACAGGAAAAGCAGCAAGAGAAGAAGAAGGCGGTAAAATCCCCGGATAAACGTAAAGTGAAGGAGATTCGACTGAACCTGCAGATGGAAGACCACGATCGGGAGACCAAGCAATCTCAGGCAGAGCGTATCCTGACGAAGGGGGACTCGGTGAAGCTCGTCATCCAGGTGCATGGAGCCAAGGAAGGAACAGCAGGCAAGGAATGGGCAGAACAGCTGTGCAAATCTCTGGCTGAGTATGGCAGTAAAACGACAGGTATTCAGGTGAGCGGCAAACAGGTCGTTGTACAGTTAGACCCCATTGGATAACAAAGATGAACGAATTCAGCTGAATAACAAGGAACAGTGGGACAATACGGTCGTTATTGGGCTGGCTTTCCCTAATGTTCTAATAACCCCGTGAAGCAACAGTTGACCTGCTGCTCTACGGGGTTTTCAGCATGAAATATCGTTATAGCAATTCTGTACTCCTAATGATAATCACGCTTCAAGCTGTTTAGACTCGCAAGTAACGGCTGCCGCCGATGCGTACATACAACTGTCCCGGCAAGACCGGAGTAGATGAGGCTGTTTGTGAATTCGAGTTACTGTTCTTGGCGTAGCGGGATAGATATAGAAAGTCCGGATAAATTACCGTATCCATCAAATAGGCTGACACTGTACTTCCAGGAATGCGGTTTTGATTCAGTGAACGAATGATTTCTTCCCCGCTTGCAATCCCGATTCCATGACCATAATATACGTCTTCACGAAGCATAATGGTATTCTCTCCCTGCCACTCTGGTGTTTCAGGGGAAACGTCCGGATTTTTGAAGTACAATACGTCTCCAGGAAGCGCAGAGTCGCTGCCGTTCTTCTCCGTTAATCGCAGATCGCTGTCATAGTGCCAGTCGTAGAGCAGCAGATTGCGGAACAGTGAATTGAAATCATCTTCCCGAATACTGTTCAATACTCCGCCATAAAGGACAATCACAGTCGCTGTTGCACATTCAAAGGCATACAAATGACCATTCTTCCATATGTCCCGGATTCCTTCCGCAGGCGTTACCTCAGATCTTAGTTCAAAGCCACCTTCAGCATTTCGGTTCCAATAGGCAGGATTACATCTGGATTTCTCGAACGAGGCAAAGCTGACCCCGCTTCGATCGAGCGCTTCTGCTGCATCCACCAGAGACTCGCGCAACGTCCATTCAAAGTGAAGATGATCCATGGATTGATATGTGTATACTGTTGGACTGTTCTGTAGTTGCTGTAACCAATGCCATGCAAAAGCAGACCAATCCGAACGTACCAGCTCAATCGGTTGATTCGCAACAATGATCATAATCATAACCTCCAGTATCATTTGGATGTTCAGCCTTGTACAAACCGGTATGCACGCGTATTCTGTAGTATATGACGACACTTATGCGATTTTGTATGTCTACAAGTACAGACAGCATGAACACACGATAAGAATGTCGATTATTGCCTGGAATTTTTGTTGATCTCGTTTATAAATCATGACATTTGGGGTACTACTCTTATAGATGAAGTTATGTTCAGGTCGATCTGTTCATACGGAATATATTCAGATTCCCCATAAAGGAGGATATGTGGTGTCGAATCCAATTGCAGAGAATCGCTCTCTGTTCGAGCAGTTATATACACATGCACCGATCGGCATTGCTGTTGCTTCGCATGTGAACGGACGTTGGCTTCAGCTTAATCCGGCATTTTGTGAAATGCTGGGATGCAGTGAAGATGAATTGATTGACTCACCAATTGTACATATGATCTATGAGGAAGACTTAGAGATGGAGGAGTTCAGATCCCATTTCTGGGATATGACCAATGGATTAAGTCTGATGTATGAAACTGAGTTACGGCTTAAGCGTAAGGATGATTCTCTTCTCTGGGCGACGGTAAGAGCCTGCATCGTCAGGGATGAAGTGAGCGGCGAGCCACTTTATTTGCTTGTTCAGGCAGCGGATATTTCGAAGCAGAAGGACGCGGAGAATCGATTGATTATACAGCGCAAGCAGTTGGAGGAGAGCAGTCGAATCTCAAGATTGCTGGCCGAATCCTCGCTTGATCTGATTGCCATACACCATGCCGATCCGGAGCGGACGTTCAAGTACGTATCTCCAGCCAGCAAAAGTATGTTGGGATATGATCCAGAAGAAGTTGTTGGTCAACCTGGCTTGTTCTGCATTCACCCCGACGACTTGCGTCTAGTTGAAGCTTTCGTGGCTGGTCAAATCCAGGGCCTTGCACCTGATCGAATTAGCTATCGGCTCCAGCATAAGGATGGTTCTGTTATATGGGCGGATACCATCACTCATTATGTATATGACATACAGGGAAATCTGCAGGAAATGATTGGAGTGACCCGTGATATTACAGCGAGCAAGCAGCAGCAATTAAGTCTTCAGGAGTACCAATCATTGTTCGACAGTAACCCTCTTGGAGTAGCTTCATTGGATTTGGACGGAAACCTGCTTAAGGCCAATGCAGGTCAAGAGCAATTGACAGGCCATACCAAGGAGGAACTTCTTAGTTCATCCTTTGATCATCTCATTGACCCGGTGGACCTGGATAAGACGAGGTATCATTTTGAAGAGACTGTAAAAGGAATCGCACAGAGCTATGAAGTGGGGTTGATTCACAAAGACGGACAGCGCATTGAAACAAGTGTGATTAATGTTCCCATTTTGCTCGAGGATCGTGTCGTGGGCGTCTATGGAATAACTAGTGATATTACGGAGTCTAAAAGGTATGTAGAGGAAATTGAAAATCTCAGTTACGAAAGAGCATTGATTCTCAATGCCATGTCTGAGGGAGTCATTGGCCTCGATCAGAATGGTAACCTGATATTTGCCAATCCGATTGCAACGGAGATGATGGATTTCTGTCCGTCTGAGATGAATGGCAAGCCACTTGAAGAGATCATGTTACAAATGCAAAGTGAGGGTATACCTTATCCGTCCAATAGCACTCCTATTCTTCAAGCTGTACGTGAAGGGCGAAGCCTGCCGCGATCTGAGTCTGTATTTTGGAAGCAGGATGGCTCCAGCTTCCTGGCGGAGTTCCAACTGAAACCGATAATGGAGCAGGGGGAGAATCGTGGAGCTGTACTGGTTTTCCGCGATATGACATCGGTGAAGGACATCATTCGTGCCAAGGAAGTGGCAGAACATGCGGACCGAGCCAAGTCCGAGTTCCTGGCGATTATGAGTCATGAGCTTCGTACACCTCTGAATGGAATTATGGGCATGGCCCATCTGTTAAAAGAAACAGAGTTGGATGAGGAGCAGAACGGCTTCGCCGATATCATCATCGACAGTGGTGAATCACTGCTGCACATTCTGAATGAGATCTTGGATTTCAGTAAGATTGAAGCAGGAAAAATGGATCTTGAACGCCAGCCAGTGGATATTAAATCTGTTCTTGGCGGGGTCATGGAACTATTTGCGCTTAGAGCTTCCGAAAAGAATATTGAACTATACTGTGAAATGTCAGAGCAGATTCCCGAACGCGTACGAGGCGATGAAACTCGCATTCGTCAGATTCTGATTAATCTAGTAGGCAATGCCATCAAATTCACGGAGAAGGGAAGCATTCAGGTTCACGTGAACGTTAAGCCAGCGGAATTTTACAATGAGAATCATCTGATCTTGTCCGTTTCGGTCAAAGATACGGGGATTGGCATTCCGTTCAATAAGCAGCATCAACTGTTCCAGTCTTTCTCACAGCTCGATCCGGCTATCAATCGCAAATATGGAGGCACAGGTCTGGGGCTGGCCATCAGCAAGAAGCTGGTGGAACTGATGGGCGGCGCCATTGGTGTACAGAGTGAGACAGGTGAGGGGGCGGATTTCCACTTCACCCTGTTACTTGAACGATGGAAAGATGAGTCCACGGATCAGATTGAAGAGGTGGTTGATCCCGACCTGAAGCTGGATCGAACAAGTTTGGCAGCGGGGATCAAAATTCTTATAGCTGAGGATCAGTCATTGAACAGCCATTTGCTGGAGGAAATGCTTCGTAAGCACGGCGGTCTATGTGATATCGTGGAGAACGGTGCAGAAGCGGTGAAAGCATTGGAAAGGGAAACATACGACCTTCTCTTTATGGATATCCAAATGCCTGTTATGGATGGGATTGAAGCGACCTGCCGGATTAGGCAAACCCACCCTGAAATTCCGGTCATTGCTGCCATCACGGCATTTGCAGGAGCGAACGACCGTGAAGCTTGTCTGAAATGCGGTATGCAGGACTTTATCAGCAAACCGTTCAGCTCTACGGAAATAAGTCGTGTGCTAAACACATGGGTTCCGTACATACGCTCCCAGCATGAGCGCTGATGGGCTGCTTGTGTCAAGTTATCGAAAAAAATAACCTGCCTCTGAAATTCAAGGGCAGGTTATTTTGGTCTTCCGTGGATGTTGGTAGTAGCCTGACAGATGTCAGGACCATCCTCCAATTAATCCCGAAAGGGTTACACACTCGTCATCTTCCAGTTCTGCAATTAGGGTAAGTTCTTCGTTGTCATTGGGGTCCACCGAGAATAATTCACGACGTCCGTCTTCGTGGACAATAATGACCAACTTATTACCGCTTTTTGTATCAAACTGGTACTTCACTCCGATACCAGGCAATGGGCATTCCCGGATATTCATGAAACCTGTCACCTCTTTAGCTTTTCCATAGTTAAGTTAACCGTTCACACAGTACGGATGTATTCTACTATCCATAACACCATTTGGCAAGTCAGAAATGAAATAGTAGTCATCTCCTCCAAGCTTCTTGCGCTGTGGTTAGTTATACATTCCGACTCTGTCGGGTTCGTCTGCGACGGACCATGAACCAGATAAGTAATGCAATGATCAGCACCAAGGCAATGCCCCCCGTAATTATAATGTTCCGAATATTCGGGACCTGTACGGTCAAATCTAGCTTATTCGTATTCAGTGGTGAGACGTGCCAAATTAGGGTTTTTCCGTGATCTTCGACCAGATCTGCATTGGAATCCTGCACTTTGATTGGCAGCGTCAGCTTGAAATCAAAATTGACATCTTTCAGTAGCAGGTTTTTGAGAAATCCGGGGACCTTATTAATTTGGTCTTTGACCTCACCATCGGGTATGGTCTGCATCAGGTCTGCTTCCGCAGCAATATGCAATTTGGAAGTGAAAAATCCAGGTGTAGTGGATTGCTCCATTTTGATTCCATCAGGTAGATCCGACGTGCTGAAGGTAGAGACGGTATTACTTTTCTCATAATGGGTCGTCGCTTTGAGTTGTGTCCGATCTCCCTGGTCCGAAACTTCGGCCTGGAAATTATTCTGCTTCAACGTATTTGCGAGCATTGTCATGAGATTGTCTTGTCCCATCATTCCCAGGGCTGAGTCGGTTACGCTGAGATTCAGGGCCAGATCGGATGAACCGTCCATATTAACCGTGACATGAGCTTCACCATCAGCGCAGGCGGATAGTATAAACAGCATAAGAGTTAGTAAAAAAGCGAGTAATAGCTGACGATAATAGGGTATGCGAGTCGACATTCAGTTCAAACCTTTCTGCGTATAATCCAATTCCAATTCATAGAAGTATAGTATACACCGTAAGGATGGCGGATGAAACTTTGTTCACTATAAGAGCAAGGTAGATCGTACGCTATGATATGATATATCTATAAAATTAGAGTGAAAAAGTAGGCTCCGAAGCATTAAAGGAGAGATTGGATAATGACAGCAAGTGAACATTTGGATGCAGATCCGGTGATGTGGAATAATCGAATGAATGACATACCGGTTGGAATTACAATGAAAAAGGACACGATATATGGAGTGGAAATGAAGATTTCGTATTTTTGTCAATGTTCAGTCAATTCAAAATGGGTTTCACCGTGTAAACTGATAGTAGTGTGAAGAAATACGGAGCAGGGGGGTTACATTCATGACATATATCATTATTATGGGTATTATTATGGTTGTGGGAATGGTCGGAATGGGCTGGTTCTACAAGATTATGGACAACGATCAACACTAGCGTATATTGAAAAGAAATGTGAAAAGACAAGCCTATAAGCTGGCTTCGCAATGGATGCGAGGCGGGCTTATTTGTATATAATGCCAAAAAGTCTAAATATAGCATGAAATAATGTCGGATTTAAGTGGTATGCTTGTACATGGAAATGTTTTACACTTACATCTGTAAGCGTTTACATCAAAATTTACGGGAGGCTAACATTATGGGTTTGAAGATGAAAAAAAGATCAGGCAAGAAAGCATGGATGCTGCTGGTCATGTCATTACTGATTGCGGCCGTTCCAATTACAGCCAGCGCAGCATCGGATTCCACAGCGTATGCCAAACTTAATTTCAGCAACAACAAGTATTATATATTCAACAATAGCTGGGGTAGCTCAAGTGTCAGTGGCTGGTCCCAGTCCGTGTATGTGAACAGTAATACTGATCTGGGTTACGTTTGGAACTGGCCAACGACTGCCGGTGGAGTCAAAGCTTATCCTTCTCTTGTCAGCGGCTGGCACTGGACTGAGGGTTTCACGCCAGGCAGTGGGCTGCCAACGCGATTGTCTGCGAACAAAAGTATCAATACCGGAGTAAGTTATTCTAAGGCGTCCAACACTACAGGGGAATATAATAATGCGTATGATATCTGGCTGCATGACATCGGCAATGCGACCTGGTCAAGCACACCCACCGAGGAGATTATGATCTGGAACGATTGGACTTCCGGTGTAGGTCCTATTGGTTCCAAAGTGTTCTCGGATGTATCCATTGGTGGACAAACCTATGATCTGTATCGCGGCGAGATTACGGACAACGGAGTGCATCAATGGTGGGTATACTCGTTCCTGAAGAAGTCAAAATCACCTAACAACTTTAGCATCAACGTCAAAAACTTCACTGATTATCTGATCTCCAAAAGTTACTTTACCAACAGCAAATATGTAAGCAGTGTTGAATATGGAACCGAAATTACGAAAGGCAGCGGCCAGATCAATTACTCTAACTGGTATGTGAACGTGCAGTAACGGCTCTGTTTATACGCTTATTCCTGATTTAATGAGATGCTGCTCGGAGGAAAACCCATTTCCTGCTGACGCAGCATCTTTTACTTGTGTATTGGACCTAACATTCATGCGTAACATAGGTAACGAGTGATGTAGCTGCATTTGACCGATGGACAAATATTTTTCGTAAAGTTGGGATTTTTAGGCTGCTCTTTTGTATAATAGGGTTTAGTTCAACTCGGGGAATCCCGAAATATGCCTAACAGGAAAGGGTGTACATAAATGAAATTTAGTGAGTATACGTATACACGTCCCGATCTGGAACAAATCAAAACGTCATTCCGTGAGCTTCTGAGTGGTTTTGAAGCCGCGACTACGGTTGAAGAGCAGAATGGATATATGGACAAGATTAACGCTTTGCGAAGTGACTTTGAGACTCAGGCACAATTGGTCTACATCCGTCATTCCATTGATACCAATGATACATTTTACAAAGAAGAAAATGAATTTCTGGATGAAAGCTCTCCAATCATTCAAGAATACATCACCGATTATTATCGGGCATTGGTAAACTCCAAATTTCGTGGTGAACTGGAACAAAAATGGGGTTCACAGCTGTTCCAGCTGGCGGATCTGTCCCTGAAAACATTCAGCCCTGAAATTATCGAGGACCTTCAGAAAGAGAACAAACTTTCCACGGAATACAACCAGCTGATTGCTTCGGCCAAAATTCCGTTTGAAGGTGAAGAACGCACATTGCCGCAGTTGCATCCTTTTGAGTTGTCCACGGATCGCTCCATGCGGGAACGTGCATCGGAAGCAAGATATACGTTCATGGCTGAACATGAGGCTGAATTCGATCGCATTTACGACGATTTGGTGAAAGTGCGTACGCAGATCGCGAAGAAGCTGGGATATCCAACATATGTGGAACTCGGTTATGACCGTATGAACCGTACGGATTACAACGCGGAGATGGTGTCCAATTTCAGAGCACAAGTCCGTGATTATATCGTGCCTGTTGCTACGAAGCTCAGAGAGCGTCAGCGCAGCCGGATTGATGTGGATACCCTCTATTTTTATGATCAGGGCTTCAGCTTTAAGACAGGTAACCCGACACCTAAAGGGGATGCCGACTGGATCATTGACAATGGTAAGAAAATGTACGCTGAATTGTCACCGGAAACGGATACGTTTTTCCAGATGATGACCGACAATGAATTGATGGATTTGGTGAGCAAAAAGGGCAAGCAGGGCGGGGGCTATTGCACCTTCCTGAACGATTACAAAGTGCCGTTTATTTTCTCCAACTTTAACGGTACATCAGGCGATATCGACGTGTTGACACACGAAGCGGGTCACGCGTTCCAGGTATATGAGAGTCGTCACTTCGAAGTACCTGAGTACAACTGGCCAACGTATGAATCCGCAGAGATCCATTCCATGAGCATGGAGTTCTTTACATGGCCGTGGATGGAATTGTTCTTCAAGGAAGATACGGACAAATACAAATTTGATCACCTGTCTTCCGGATTGCTCTTCATTCCTTATGGCGTAGCAGTCGATGAATTCCAGCATTTTGTCTATGCAAATCCGGATGCAACACCAGCGGAGCGCAAGCAGGCTTGGCGCAATATTGAGAAGACCTATCTGCCGCACATCAATTACAAAGATAACGCCTATTTGGAACAAGGCGGATTCTGGCACAAGCAGGGTCATATCTTCTCGTCGCCGTTCTATTACATTGACTACACACTGGCACAAATCTGTGCATTCCAGTTCTGGAAACGCAGTAACCAGGATATGAAGTCCGCATGGGCTGACTATCTGACATTGTGTAAAGCCGGAGGAAGCCTGTCCTTCACAGGATTGGTAGAACTGGCAGGTTTGAATTCTCCGTTTGAAGACGGCTGCGTATCCTCCGTCATCGGCGATATCGAAGCCTGGTTGGACGCAGTAGACGATAAAGCGTTGTAAGCGAAAAATAAAAATAAAGGTCGAAGAGGTGAAAGGGAACGAGGAAAAAAACTGACGTTACAGCATTCTGAGGCAGGGCGGATTTGAATGTTTTTTTCACCCACCCTATACAAAGAATGCGAGGTTATACCATGTTGGTTTTACTGGATCAACCGTCCCAAAGGAAGCAATTGACGCCCTTCATCTCGGGTACAAACGGGCATGTGGTTATGGGTGGAGTGCTTGCGAGACTTCAACGGGGGTGTGTCTATGCAGACCAACTTCATGCGCCGAAAAGCGCCCTGATTTGGGCCGAAAACGAAATGTTTTACCTGATCGGAAGATCGGATAATGAACAATTCAATAGCCTTGTTAGGGAGGTACTTGTTCAGGAGCTATTACCTGAAGCGTTAGATGCTGGCGAAGACATGCTGAATCTTGAAGTTTACCCCGAGCCCGGCTCAGATTGGACTCCCGTCCTGAATCACATGTTCAATGGGCGTTTGCGAGAAGGATTGCGAGTTCCTTTTCAATTCAATCTTGCGAAGTATGAACAGTGGCTGGAACGCAGTTCCAGCTCCTTGTTCGTTCCTCCGGGATATAATCTTCAAATTATCGATCGAGCTGTAATGCTGGAGGACAAAAGCTGTATCATTGAACAGGAAATTTTGAAATTCTGGCATTCGGTGGAGGACTTCTTCCGATACGGAGCAGGCACATGCACGGTATATGAAGGGCAGGTTGTAGGTACATGTATCTCTGTGTTTGTCAGTGGCATTCACCATGAAACAGGCATCAACACCTACGATCCGATACACCGTGGCAAGGGCCTGGCTACGGCCATGGCAAGCGCTTATGTGCAATCCGTTCTGGAACAGAATTGTGTTCCACACTGGACGACAGAGGATTTCCGTCATGATTCCATCGCGATAGCGGGTAAGCTTGGTTTCGATCAAGGCAGAGCTTATCCCGTCTATTACATGCCGATTCAGGAGCTTCTAAATTACTGAATATCTGTAGGGGCTGTCCCGAAGTCATGAAAATGACCAGGGATAGCCCCTGTTTTTCGATTCGAGTTATGAACCCTGTGAATCCAAGATCAACGTACCCTTTTTAATTCGAGCACAGATAAGCAAGTTACTGAAGAGCATTCATGATTATTGGATAATTCTTAGATAATTCCGTGCAAATGAAACATTTATCAACTTGGTTGTGATTTATTTCACTATATCTGAAAACGGATTCAGTTACAATAAAGACAGTAAATCAGGGGTAACAGGAGGCTGGTTCAGATGGCAACACACGCTTATTATGTTCCGCCCGTGAACTTGATGGGCAGAGGATGTTTACACGAAGCAGGCAAGATGATTGAGAATATGGGTATTCACAAAGCGCTTGTCGTAACTGATCGTCGATTGATTTCTTCCGGCATTGCTGAACAAGTGCTGTCTATACTAAGAAAATCAGGGTTAGACTATGTGGTATATGATGAGGTTCAGCCCAATCCCACCTGTCAGAATGTACATGACGGACTTCAGGTATTTCAGGATCATGGCTGTGACGCCATTATATCGATAGGCGGAGGTTCACCTCAGGATGCTGCCAAAGGGATCGGCATTGTAGCAACTAACGGTGGACATATCCGTGCTTATGAAGGCTTGCATCAATCGAAACACAAGTCCGTGCCGCTTGTTGCCATTAACACAACGGCTGGCACGTCCAGTGAGGTGACCATGAACTACGTGATTACAGATGAGGAACGCAAGGTGAAAATGGTGATGGTGGATCGAAACAGTCTCGTTGACTTGTCGGTGAATGACCCGGAACTGATGCTGAGCAAGCCAGCCAATCTTACAGCGGCCACGGGCATGGATGCATTGACCCATGCGGTGGAAGCCATGGTGACGCCTGGCGGGTTCACGGTGACGAGTGCTACAGCGGCTGCTGCCGTTGAGCTGATCTTTGAATATTTGCCCAGAGCGGTCAGGGATGGTAGTGATCTGGAAGCAAGAGAGCATATGACGTATGCGTGTTTTCTTGGCGGGATTGCTTTTAACAATGCAGGCTTGGGCTATGTACATGCGATGGCCCATCAACTTGGTGGAGTCTATGACCTTCCGCATGGGGTATGTAACGCGATGTTGCTCCCTTATGTAGAGGAATTGAATGCAAAGCATGTGCCAGGTAAATTCCGTCATATTGCCAAAGCAATCGGTATGGATGTAAAAGGAAAACGGGATGAGGAGTGCTCGGAGTACGTGATCGAAGCCATTCGTCAGCTTTCCAAGGAGGTAGGCATTCCTGAGAAACTGTCAGAATTGGGTGTGAAAGACCCTGATGTTGAATTGCTGGCGGATAATGCCATGAAAGATGCCTGTGCACCGGGCAATCCGTATCAACCTTCCAGGGATGAAGTGATGGAGCTATTCCGCAAAATCATATAAAGTTAAGAACAAAGAGAGAGCCAGAATATATTCTGGCTTTTTTGGTGTGTCACGTGCTTCTGAGCCTTATAAATACGGATTCATTTCCTTCATTGGATAAAATAGTTTTATCTCGCAATAGTCATTATTTTTTGTTTGACAGAGGGGGTGCTTTAATCCATAATCAATCCATACTAAACACATAAGCTTTATTGGAAGGGGAGAGTCAGTCATGTCACAGTTTAAATCATCAACGAGAAAGTCATTATGGGTAGGAGCGTTAGCCGTTCTATTATTGGTAATCGTTAGCGGTTGCTCCGGATCGACCAATGATCCTGCTCCCAATGCAGCAGCCCAGCCAGGTACGAGCCAAGGTACGGATGAAAATTCAAAGACGGACGAGACTGCAACGGGGGGGACTTTTGTATATGGTCGGCCGGCTTCCGTAACCTCGTTTGATTTGCATAATCAGATTACATCGAACAATGCTTTTGCCATTGATAAAGTATTTGAACCTTTGGTTGCTTTTGACAACAAGGGCGAGATTGTGGACTGGCTTGCCAAGTCGCATAACATCAGTGATGACGGTTTGACGTATACGTTTGTGTTGCGTGATGGCTTGAAGTTCTCCAACGGCACAGATGTTACGGCTGAGGATGCCGTATTCTCGCTGGAGCGCCATTTGAAGGTGGGTGGCCCATTGGCAATATCGGCCAAGGTAGACACTGTCAAAGCAACGGATAGCCATACATTGGTGATTACGCTTAAAGAGCCGTATACGCCATTTATCTCTGAGCTTTCCAACTTCTCGAACGGTATTATTCCGAACAATTTTGGCGGAGTTACCGAGGAAGAATTTTTTAAGAAGCCGGTAGGTACAGGACCGTTCGTGGTTGAACAGTGGGACCCTGCAGGCGATGTGACCTTTACGAAGAACACTCACTACTGGCAAGAAGGAAAGCCATCGGTTGATAAGCTGGTTTACAAGCTGATAGAAGATGACAGCCAAGCAATCAACCAGTTGAAGGCGGGAGAAGTAGATGCGATTGAGTCGCTGGCTCTGCAAAATGCTGATGAAATCAAAAATGGCGCGGATACAACCGTTGTAACCAACGGCAGCTGGGTGACAGAGCAATTGTTCTTTAATACGTTGGATAAGCATTTTTCCGATGTGCATGTTCGCCGGGCATTGGCTCTGGCACTTGATCGTGACGGTCTGACTAAGGCGCTTACCTTTGGTTACGCACAGACTGCTAATTCATTGCTGCCTACAACGATTCCTTACAATTCGAATGATACTCTCAAGGCATTAAATTTTGATGTAAATGCAGCCAAAGCGGAACTTGCTAAATCGGCCTTCCCTGATGGATTTACTACAAAACTGCTTGTAGCTTCAGGCAACAGCACTAGAGCGCAAGAAGCGCAAATCATTCAGGCAGCGGGGAAACAAATTGGCATTAATATCGAGATTGAATCGATTGAACTGGCTACCTTCCGTGAACGATTCTTTGCTTATGATTTCGCAGCGATGCTGAACAGTGGGCAAGCCGATTCTCCAGAAGCGAACTCAATCGTTGCGTTCCAGACTGACCCTGATGGCTTCAGCAAATCTTACTGGACGCATTACACCAATGATAAAGTAACCAAGCTTCTGTATAAAGGTCAACAAACACCGGACGGCGATGGCCGTGCCGAAATATACTCCAAATTGCTTCAAACGCTTGCCGATGAAGTGCCTTACATTCCACTTTATTATCCGGATATTCTGATTGGCGTTCGTTCTTCAGTAGATGGCATTGTTGTTTTGCCTAATGGCAGTGTGCGTTTTGAAGACGTTCGTATTCAGAAATGAATAAGTTCTGGTTGATCAGTACTGTGGGAAGAGCGTTGGCAGTGATCCTTTGTGTGATGACAGCAGTCTTTTTTCTCATCAGAATGGTACCAGGAGATCCTGCTAAAATGATTCTTGGCGAGTACAGCACCCCCGAGGCCGTGGAGAGCATGCACCATGCTCTCGGGCTGGATCTGCCGCTGGGGGAACAATTCATAAGGTTTGTGAAGACACTGTTCACTCAGGGGGATACCGGCAACTCCATTATTAACGGAACCTCCACTAGAGAATTAATTGCTGATCGTGCACCCGTTACCTTGCTGCTCATTGGCATGGCATGTGCATTGTCAATTGTCATTGCACTCGTGCTTGCTACATTGGCCGCTACACACAAGGATAAGCTGCTGGATCATTTGATACGTATTTTTCCTACGGTAACGCTAGGTATGCCAATCTTCTGGGTTGGCATCCTTTTGATTCTGCTGCTGAGTGTTCATCTTCACTGGTTTCCCGTTGGTGGAGTTGGCGAAGGGTGGTGGGGCACCTTATACAGTTTGACACTTCCCGCCATTACCGTAGCTTTTTCACAGATTCCAACATTGGTTCGTTCATTGAGAGCCCAGATGCTTGAAGTACTGGAATCTGATTTTGTAGTTACATTGAAGGCTGCGAGATTACCGAGCCGGGTCATTCTATTCAAACATGTCCTGCGCAATGCGGCGCTACCGACGCTGATCCTTCTTGGCGTTAATATTTCTTATCTCATTGGCGGCACATTGGTCGTTGAACAGGTATTTGGTATCAAAGGAATTGGCAGTCTTTTGTTTAGTTCCATTTCCAAACGGGATTTCCCGGTCATTCAAGGCATAGCCCTTTACTGTGCTGTATCTGTCGTGATCATCAGTCTCCTGATAGAGCTTCTTTCCAGGTGGCTTGATCCCAGAACGAAAGGAAAACCATGAAAACGATACGAACTGAACCTCAGTTATATGAAGACAGCCAAAACACCAGTCTCATGAATCGTATATTGAAAACTCCTTCCCTGCTTGTGGGAAGTGTGATGTTTGCCGTGCTGATCATCTTGACTGTAATCATACCGTGGATTAGTCCTTATGACCCTTCGGAGCAAAATTTGAGTGCCTTTTTGCAACCTCCGTCTGCTGAACATTGGTTGGGCACAGACCAACTGGGACGTGATTTGTTCACTAGACTGATTTATGCCGCGCGAACCGATTTGAGCATTATGGTGCTAGCGGAAATTGTACCTTTTTGCATGGGCGTATTTCTAGGGATGCTCGCAGGGTATTACGGAAAATGGACTGATAAGATCATATCGTTGGTCACCGATACATTTATCGCTTTCCCTTTTTATCTCATCGTCATTATCGTGGCTTTTGCCAGTGGAGCAGGTGAGCGGGGGATTTATATTACGTTTATGCTCGTTGGCTGGATTGTCTTTGCCCGTGTCGTCAGGGGGCTGAGTGCATCGTACCGCAAGCAGGAATGGATCGCATCCGCACAGACGTTGGGCTTGCCGGGAATACGGATTATCCTTCGTCATCTCCTGCCCAATGTATTACCTCAGGCGATCGTTGTCCTCATGACGGATATGGTGGGGCTGCTGGTGGCGATTGTTACGCTTGGATACCTGGGCATTGGCATCGCACCACCGACCCCGGATTGGGGCACGATGATCTCGGATGGACAATCCTTTATCACGACAGCCTGGTGGCTCTCGGCAGTTCCGGGATTTGCAGTCGTTTACACGGGAATTGCTTTGTCGCTTGTCGGTGATGGATTGGCCGATGTATGGAGGAAAAAATAATGTCCACTGAACCGATTCTTGAAGTCAAGGCACTATCTCTGTCAACCAAGTCAAATCAAAAATTAGTTCAAGATGTACATTTCTCGCTTGGGCGAGGGGAGAGCCTGGGATTAGTAGGTGAATCCGGCTCCGGTAAATCACTAACTCTTCGTTCCATTCTGGGACTGTTACCAAGCGGTGTGGAGCAGACGGGTGGAACCATTCGGAGTGATGTTAACAGCGCCATGGTGTTTCAAGACCCGAGAGGTGCGCTCGATCCGCTCTGTCCCGTTGTTAAACAGCTGGCGGAAGTTGTCTATTACAGGCAAAAGTTAAGCAGGAAGGCCTCCAGGGTAGCAGCGCTGGAATTACTTGAACTGTTGGGGCTTCCCGACTCATTGAAGCGTGAGGATCGATACCCTAGCCAGCTGTCAGGTGGGCAGTGTCAGCGGGTAGTCATTGCATTGGCTCTGGCGTGCGAGCCAGGCATTCTGCTCTGTGATGAGCCAACAACGGCACTGGACGTTACTGTGCAGCGTCAAATTATAGAAACGATCCAACGTTTGCAGCGTGAACTGGGATTCGCCATGGTGTTTGTAACACATAATCTGGCGATTGCAGCGACGCTGTGCTCGAAGCTGTGCGTGATGAAGCAAGGGCGGATCGTGGAGCACGGGGATTCGCTTGGCCTTTTGCAAAACCCGCAAGATCCTTACACCGAGATGCTTATTAACTCGGTGCTTCCTTTACCGAAGCTAGAAGGGAGCGAATAACTATGGAACTAGCTTTGCAGGTTCAGAATGTTACGGTTCAATATGGTGACTTTACTGCGCTGGATAACATCACACTAAATCTTCAGAGGCATACCACGCTTGGTCTTGTTGGTGAGTCCGGTTCGGGCAAATCTACCCTTGCGAGAGTCATTGCCGGGTTAATTACGCCAGATGAGGGGCAGATTTTGCTGGGAGATCAGCAATTAAAGAAGAAGAGAAGTCGTGAGCAGTATAAAAGCATACAGATGATTTTCCAAAATCCGGATGCTTCACTGAATCCCAAACATTCCATTCGGCAGATTCTTGCTGAAGCGCTGTTGTTTCATCGCATTGTAGACCGTTCACAGGTGGAGAAAAGATCGAGAGATCTCTTGGCCCGTGTTCAGTTGGAAAGCAGGGCACTGGACAAGTATCCGCATGAATTCTCCGGCGGTCAGCGCCAACGGATCGCCATTGCACGCGCTTTAAGCGTAGAGCCGAGTCTGCTAATTGCGGATGAGCCGACAAGTGCACTGGATGTTTCTGTGCAGCGGAGTGTGCTCGATTTGTTCAATTCACTTAAGAGGGAACTTAATCTTACGTTTCTGTTCATTTCTCATGATCTTGGAGTTATCCATGCCATTAGCGATACGGTAGCAGTCATGCGGCAGGGTCAGCTGGTGGAGATTAGTCCCAAAGATCAATTCTTCACACGACCTGAAACGGCATACAGCCGAGAGCTGCTGTCCGCAGTTCCAAAGATGCCGAAATCAAGTTCTATAGGAGGTTTATATGAGCCAACAATATAAAGGAAACATACCCCTTACCCTGTCGGAATACGATACACTTACGCAATTGCTCTCCAACCTTTTGAATACAAAGTATCCTCCGGTGATCATCCCGGGTGAGGCCATCTTGGGCATAGAGGCCGTGGCAGCTGGAATATCTGCACCGGGTCGTACGATAGTTAATGTCGTAACAGGGCCTTATGGCAGTTTGTTTGGTCAGTGGCTTGAACGTGGAGGGGCAACGGTTATTGAAGTCAAAGTTCCTTTTGATGAAGTTGTACCTGTGGAGAAGGTAGCTGCTGCGATTGAAAAGTATCAACCGTCCGCACTATCCTTTGTTCAAGCAGAGGTGGTTACAGGTGGATCGAATCCCGCAGAAGAAATCATAAAGATTGCGCGTGCCCATAACCTGATTACGGTGAGCGACTCTGTATCAGCGATTGGGGGAGAGCCTCTGCCGGTCGATGAATGGGGTGTTGATTTTGTAGCTGTGGGTGCACAAAAAGCCCTGGCTGGGCCTAACGGCATCAGCGCAGTAAGCATTTCGCCGCGTGGATGGGAATTTCTCGAATCCAATGCACATGCACCGCGCAACTCCATCCTGTCTTTGCTTGATCTGAAGCCACCAGGCGATGGGGCTGCACCCGTCCGCGTTCCTCCCAACATTCCAACGCTGGAAGCCAGAGCACTGATTTTGGCTTTGACAGCTATTGAGTCTGAAGGCTTGGAGCAGGTGATCAAGCGTCATGAACAGGCTGCGTTATCTGCTATAGCGGGAATTCAGGCCCTGGGTCTGGAGCCTTGGCAAAAAGATAACAGAACATATTCGACTCTCACAACCACGGTTCGAATTTCCGGGGAGAAGAAGTTGCATATCGATCAGCCGATTGGCATCGTTGCTCCGGGGGATGGAGAACTTTTTGGTCAGCTTCTGCGAATTAATCATTTTGGAGTTAATGCGTCCTTGGCAGGAGTGGAAGAAGCTGTTGCGACCATTGCGGCATTATTAAATGAGGACCATGAGCAAGCAGTCCAGGCTGTTCGCCTCGTTTGGGGGAAATGAATATGACCCAGGTAAAACCGGAAGAGCAAAGCTTCAAACATATCTTTATAGCAGGCATTAAAGGCAAACGGTTCGATATCTCGATTCAGAATGGCCGGTTTGCATCTGTTACAGAATCCGTGCCGCAGAATGATAACGCATCGCTTCCGGGTACAGATATATGGATAAGTCCCGGAGTTATTGATCTTCATACACATCTGGCCTGGACAGACTTTGACCATGCGGATCAATTAAAGCGTGACAGCCATGAGATCGAAGTGATGCAGGCGCAAGCTTTTGCAGCCACCCTCCGGACGGGAGTAACTACGGCTCGTGATGCAGGTGGAATGCTGCCAAGCACCGCTCGGCATCTCGCTCAGCACTATCAACACCCCTTAAGAGTTGAAACCAGCAGTGAAATGCTGGGAGCGGCAGATGCCCGTGGTGTGAAGCATCTAGAACAACGGCTGAACGGAATTTTTGATACAGGCGCAGGATGGGTTAAAATCATGGCGACAGGTGGACTGGGAGCCCCTACGGAACAAGTGCTCGATCCTGTATTTTCGGAGGAAGAGTTCGCATTCATCGTTCGACATGCCCATGCCAACCATAAAAAGGTGCTGGTTCATACCTGGGGTGGAGTGACGATAGACTGGTCTATTCAGGCCGGGGTGGAATCGGTGGAACATGGAATGTTCTTATCAGAGGATCAGGCGGGCAGGCTTGCGCAGTCCCGAACGGCATTTGTGCCCACCACATCGATATATCGTATTGCCGCAGATCCAAAAGGCGTGCTGGCGTTGCCTACTGTTATCAGTGATCGTGCTGCACGCGCTGCGGAAGCTCATTCTACAGCCATCGGATATGCCAAAAGAGCAGGAGTTCGTTTCGGTTTCGGTACCGATTACGCCACACCTTCACTGCATGGCTATAATCTGCAAGAGCTGGATACGCTGATCGATTATGGCCTGACCCGGGCAGAGGCGTGGCAATCTGCGACGTCAAACGCTGCTGATATTCTGGGTCGTGGCAACGAATTGGGACAGATTGGGGAAGGCTATATTGCCGATGCTATTATTTTCAATGCCGATCCGTATCAAACGAAAAATGCAGATCAGTTGCGAAAGAGCATCGTGTCCGTAATTATTGGAGCGCAGAAACCATAACTTGGTTTCTGCGTTTTTTCTTTCTCGTGAATGCAGTGAGCGCTATGTTGCTTTCGAAGGAGCAGGTTGTCTGGCGAATATTAAGCGATAATTAAATCCCCAAAAGTTTTCCAAAAGGATTTTGCAGACTCATCAGCGAATACAATATTTAATAACAGCGGCATAAAGGAAGGAGTGATATCCACTTAAACTTTTGTCGAAGTTTTCCAGCAAGATTCCTCAGCCCGTTTCGTGTTTAATGTTATATAGGAGTAGTGTATTACATTTTACACGGGGTACACCTTGATTTATACATCCACCTATCACCTCTACACAACAAGTACAGGCAATTCTGCATGTATCATCTACTTTCAGACATTACAAAGAATAACGTTTGGCTGGAATTTCCGAGCAACATAGTCTGTACAGCATGCTCCTAATCATGACAAAAGTGTCCACACAACAGCATATCGGATTATGGGCTCTGAAATGATTTAGAACGAATGCACATGGAGGAGGCTGTAATGATGGCAAAAAAAGAAGTTGTAGCGATGCTGCTCGCTGGAGGGCAAGGCAAAAGATTAAAGGGATTGACCAAATCACTGGCCAAACCTGCTGTTTATTTTGGCGGAACCTATCGCATTATTGATTTTCCTCTAAGTAATTGCTCCAATTCTGGCATCGACACGGTCGGTGTGTTAACCCAGTACGAACCTTTGGTGCTGCACTCCTACATCGGCATTGGCAGTGATTGGGATCTGGACCGCAAAAATGGCGGGGTATATGTACTTCCTCCTCATGAACGTGAAGACGGTAGTAACTGGTATCGCGGTACGGCGGATGCGATCTACCGTAACCTGAATTTTATCGAACAATTCGATCCTGAGCATGTGCTCATCTTGTCAGGGGATCATATCTATAAAATGGATTACGAGAAAATGCTTCAATACCATAAAGAAAAGGATGCAGATTGCACCATATCGGTCATTGATGTTCCGTTGGAAGAAGCCAGCCGGTTCGGGTTGCTCAACACCCACGATGATTATCGCATCTATGAATTCGAAGAAAAACCTCCTGAACCCAAGAGCACGCTTGCTTCCATGGGTATCTATCTCTTCAAGTGGGATGTACTGAAACGCTTCCTGATCCAGGACGAACAGCAGGCATCCACCTCCTATGATTTTGGCAAAGATATCATTCCCTTGCTGCTTGAAAATGAAAAATCACTATACGCTTATCCATTTGAAGGGTATTGGAAGGACGTCGGTACAATCCACAGTCTGTGGGAATCCAATATGGACCTGCTGGATGAGGAAACGCCGTTTAATCTGAACGACCCGGACTGGCGTATCTATACTCGTAATCCGAATCAGCCTGCGCAATATATTTCACCATCGGCGAAGGTACGGAATTGCATCATCAGTGAAGGTAGTGTGGTACATGGTGAGGTTAAACACTCGGTGTTGTTCTACGGTATTGAGGTGGGAGAGAACAGTTCCGTAACCGATTCAGTGATCATGCCAAAAGTGAAGATCGGTCAAAATGTACGCATTCACAAAGCTATTATTGCCGAAGGATTGGTGATCCCGGATGGAGTACATCTGTCACCCGCCCCTGAGGATGAGAGTGATATATTACTGGTCGATCAGGAAGAACTGGAACGTCAGCTTCTCGAGGGAATGACAAGCAAAGCCTAATCTAAACCCCAAAGGACGGTGCATGCGATGAAACCATTGATCGGAGTTATTAACCTTGACCATGAGCTTGAGGAATTGAAGGAATTGACGTACTTTCGCTGCGGAGCCGCGGTGCCTTATGCCGGGCGTTACCGTCTGATTGATTTTGTATTATCCAATATGATGAATGCTGGCATTGAGAGTATCGGTGTATTTGTGCGTCGCAAGTACCGTTCACTCATGGATCATCTGGGAGACGGTAAGCCGTGGGATTTGGATCGCAAGCATGGCGGCATGTTTATTTTGCCACCGGACTGGAACGATCCGACCGATACGTCACAAGGGGATTTGCAGCATTTTCACAATAATCTCGATTTTTTCCGCCGGGGTTCAGGGCAATATGTTGTCCATGCAGGTAGTCGGCACGTAACGAAAGCAGATCTGCAGGATGTGTACAGGTACCATATAAGCAAGGGCGCGGATGTAACGCTGGTCTGCAAAAAAGTGGATAAACTGCTGCCTGAACATGACGCCTGTGTCAAAGTTGAAGATGACGGGAACGGTAATGTGGTGGACATTCACCAAAGCGCCGATCACCCGAATATATATACAGAAATTTTCATTATGGAAAAAGAACTGTTCCTGCGCCAGGTGCAGCGCTGCATCGCTCATGGCGAAAGCCATTTCTTCCGTGATGTGATTCAGAAAAATCCGGATGGCTTGAACATTGCTGCATATGCCTATGATGGCTATCACGCCGTGATCAATTCGATTGATAGCTATTACCGCAACAGTCTGGAATTGTTGAATAGCGGATTGTATGAGCAGCTGTTCAAGGAACAGCCTGTTCAAACCAAGATTAAATATGAGGCACCTGCCAAATACCTGGACTCTGCTGAGGTTAAACATTCCTTGCTCGCGAACGGCTGTATTGTGGGTGGGGAAGTCGAAGACAGCATCCTGTTCCGTGGGGTACATGTGGCGAAAGGTGCCAAAATTAAAGGCTCCATTATTATGCAAAAATGCTACATCGGAGAAGGCGCCGTTCTGGAGAACGTCATTCTCGACAAAGATGTGAAGCTAAGCGGCGGCCAGACGCTGATCGGCGACCCGTCGAACCCATATATTCTGGCGAAGAGTACTATTATCTAATACCAACACTTAACCGATATCATCTATAAATATATATAAAATAAAAATCCTGTAGGATGGATTTAAGGTTCATGGGCGAAAGTTGAAATGCAACTTCGATTGTGCTTGGCAACGTGCAAACGTAGTGGAGGGAACGAAATCGATTCTGGAGAAGCGTAGCGTTCGCCTTTATCACTGTATTTTCACATCTGAATAATAGAATAAAGAAAATACAGAGATAACAGCGATCGAAAGAACGATTCGTATCCGTAACGGCCACTTTGCAGAACGTTGAGCACTTGGTGTATGAACCGCCACATCCTACAGGATTTCACCGGGAGGAACCTTCTTTTGTTTGACAACAAGGAAACGTTCAAGAGTATTTTTAGACGCAATCTGGTCAGCAAATTGGGCAAACCACTAGCAGAAGCAACGCAGGAGGATGTCTATCACGTACTTGGAAGCATGATCCGCGAATATGCGGGTCAAGATTGGGCGGCGTCGAATCAGGGGTTTAAGCAGCGCCAGGATAAACAGGTCTATTACTTCTCGCTGGAATTCCTGATTGGACGTCTGCTCGGCAACAACCTGTTAAATGTGAATGAATTGGAACTCGTTCGTGACAGTCTGGCTGAACTGGGCTTCTCTTTGGAAGAGGTGGAAGAACAGGAGGCGGACGCAGGGCTCGGCAACGGAGGTCTGGGAAGACTCGCAGCCTGTTTTCTGGATTCACTGGCTTCCCTCGGCTATGCGGGACATGGATGCGGAATCCGATATAAATATGGCTTGTTTGAGCAAAAAATTATTAACGGCAATCAGGTGGAATTACCCGATAATTGGCTCGAGAAGGGAAATGAATGGGAAGTGCGTCGTCCGGACAAAAAGGTGGAAGTGCAGTTCTGGGGCCGTGTGGAAGCCTATGAACAGGATGGACATTATCAATTTGTCACGAAGGATGCCGAATCAGTGGTAGCTGTACCATATGATGTGCCTGTGATTGGTTATGGCCAGCCCCATGTAAACACCTTGCGATTGTGGAGTGCGGAGCCCAAGCGGGAGACTTCGCTTGATACCCCTTCGAACTATTACGGATATCTGGATTACAGCCGTTCGGTAGAATCGATCTCGGAGTTCTTGTACCCGGATGATTCCCAATACGAGGGCAAGCTGCTCCGTCTGAAACAGCAATATTTCATGTGCTCGGCAGGCGTACAGAGTGCTTTGCGTACATTTAATAAGCTGGAGCTTTCGTATGATCGATTGCCGGATAAAGTGGCGTTCCATATCAACGATACGCATCCAACACTCGTGATTCCCGAACTGATGCGCATTCTGATCGATGTCAAAGGCTACGGATGGGATGAAGCATGGGATATTACGACCCGCACCGTATCATATACCAACCATACAACGCTAAGTGAGGCGCTTGAAAAGTGGCCTGTAGCCATGATCAGCAAGCTGCTGCCGCGCATTTACATGATTATTGAAGAGATAAACAAACGCTTCTGTGGCATGCTGCTCGAACGTTATCCCGGAGACCAGGATCGTATCCAGCATTTGGCGATTGTTGCGAATGATCAGGTGCGAATGGCTCATCTGGCGATTGTGGGCAGTCATAGCGTCAACGGTGTCGCGGCATTGCATACCGAAATATTGAAGGAACGGGAGATGGCTCCGTTCTATGCTCTATATCCCGAGCGCTTCAATAACAAAACCAATGGCATTACCCATCGCCGCTGGCTGATGCATGCCAATCCGAAGCTGTCGAATCTAATCACAGATACGATTGGAAGTGAGTGGATTAGGGAGCCGGGCAGACTGAATGAGCTGGTAGGCGTTGCAGACGATGCTTCATTCCAGCAGCAGTTCCATTCCATTAAACGTAATAATAAGGAGCGACTGGCCACGTACATCCTGGATCATACCGGAAAGGCGGTCAATCCGGATTCCATCTTTGACGTACAGGTGAAAAGGCTGCATGGATACAAACGGCAGCTGCTGAACATTCTGCATGTTATGCATTTGTATAACCGTCTCAAGAGCGATGCTTCGTTTGATATCGTGCCACGTACGTTCATTTTTGGAGCTAAGGCAGCGCCGAGTTATTATTTTGCCAAGAAAATTATCAAGTTGATTAACACGGTGGCAGATACGGTTAATCGCGATGCGGCCGTGAAAGATCGCCTGCAGGTATTTTTCCTGGAAAACTACTCGGTTTCTCTTGCCGAGAAAATCATTCCTGCCGCGGACGTCAGCGAACAGATTTCAACCGCAGGCAAAGAAGCCTCCGGTACGGGGAACATGAAGTTTATGATGAACGGTGCGTTAACTATTGGTACCATGGACGGCGCGAATGTCGAGATGGCAGAGCAGGTTGGTCAAGACAATATGTTTATCTTTGGTCTGAGTGCAGACGAGGTGCTTGAATATTACCGATCCGGCAGTTATCGGCCGAATGAGATTGTACAGCAGGATGAACGAATTCGTGAGGTCGTGGAGCAGCTGGTACACCCGGGAGTGTTCTGTGAGCGTGATGGTGAATTCTGGGATATCTATGATTCCTTGCTGGCTCATGGTGACGAGTACTTTGTGTTACGTGACTTTTCTGCCTATGCCGATGCGCATGCTGCCATTGATTCGGCTTACCGCGATGTATCGGGCTGGACACGCAAGGCAGTGCTGAATACGGCTCATTCCGGCATTTTCTCCAGTGATCGTACCATCAGTGAGTATGCGACTGATATCTGGGGCATTCATCCGGTGTCCGGACACTGGAAAGCTTAAATAAGTATTATTTAACAATGAAATCCCCTTGTACATTAGGTTGATCTCTGTTGGGTTCATATACCTTCATCAGAGATCACTCCTTATTGCACAAGGGGATTTTTGTATGAATCAGCCGACTGGTCGTGACACACTTTGTGCGTTATCGCACCGCTTTTCACGACGAAGGATGATCGGAACCGTGATCACTGCAGCGATCACCAACAACGGAGCTAGTAAACCAGCGATGGGTAACGCCGATGCGCCATTCGCTGAGAAGACGCTCAAGTCCCAGAACCCGTGCAGGAATATGGAGGCCACGAGTGATCCGGTAGACCGCCGAGCAAGATAGAAGATCGAACCAAGGCCAAAAGCGATCACTACCTGGAACAGGGCACCCGCTCCGATGCCCCAGAACATGTTCGGCAGGTGGAAGACTGCGAACATCGCTGTTGAGAGCAGCCAGACCCCAGTTTCGCCGAATCGGCTGCGCAGAGCAACAATTAACTGACCTCGGTTGATCATCTCCTCATTGAAGCCAACCATGATACTGCCGAAAATGAGATACAGCCACATGAGGGGGGTGACACGGGTGAAATCGCCGGTCAGCATGTTCACGATCGCGATGACCATCATGATGATCGGCAGAGTCATTGTCCATCGAGAAAGACGCCGCCTTTCAACCAGGCTAGGACGCCACCATCCGTAGATCGTGACCATTGTGATGGTAAGCACGGCACCGCCGGACAGCGGTGCTATGTACCAGAGAAGAAGGGTACGCTCACTCTCACCCACTCGCGTGTAGTCGATACCGTTGAGCAAGAAGATCGCGTAGAAGACTGCGCTGTAGAGGAAATATGTGAGAACTGCCCATCCTACGCGGGGACGAACCCGAAGGGCAGGGTCTAAAGTTTCTTGCAGCTTGTCCCTATTAATTGACATGATAAACACTCCCACTATACATTAATATTTTTTCATTTGCTCTTGTTTTTTTAAGATTTTAACTTCGATTAAGTCAAGATATAGTCCCGCTAAGTCTTTGGAAACAGTGCCGACAATATTGCGGAGTTTAATACAAAGGTTGCGAACGTCCAGTCTTTCATCCCCCCACTTTCAACGAGCGCTTTTATGGTTAGGATCATACGTCCTCCTTCTCGCAAATTTTATTTTCTCTGTGTTAATTCTTCGAATGATCCAGAAATCCAACGGAAGCTACGGTGACGAGGAACATATTTGGATTGCTTCCTCATTTACAATTCTAGTAGGCCAAGCTAAATAGAAGCTAACGAAATGGATAAAAACCAGCTAAATTTTCACTGCTGTAGTTTAGGTTCTGTTTAGGTAACGATGTGGTATAAAGGATGAGGCAGACAGTTGAAGAGCTTGCTCTAGTAAAAAACATATTATATTTCCTCTCTTGATGAACAGCGTGGAAAATGACAAAAAAAGTACTGAAGCCTAGCTATTTTCCCATTGAAATTCCTGGCGGTTTATATGCCGGGTTCACGGTGGAAGTATGGAACTCCACGCCTGAGCAGCTGGACATGAAGATCTATATCCCTTTAAAATAGACCTTACCGCTCCGCGGGAAAAAAGGTCGGAGGAATTCAGACAATGAACGAACGTTCGTGGCTCCACTCCAGGTGGATGCTCACAATCGTCGCATGTATGGCATTGTTATATGTGTTGATTATGGGTGACTTGCTCTTTGTCAGCGGGAGAACGCCTGGCGTGAATTATCAATATAATCTGGTACCATTAGAGACAATCAAGCCCCTACTTTTCGAAAAGAACAGATATCATACGGAAGCCTGGGTGAAGAATCTGTTTGGGAACATTGTTTTGTTCATCCCGCTTGGGATATGGATTCCCTGGTTATTCCGCAGGTGCCGAAAGTTTTTACCATTTACAGGTATTGTCGTCTTACTTTTGTTAGTTGTTGAGATTACGCAATTGATTACCCGTGTTGGTTCGTTTGATGTCGATGACATTATTTTGAATACAGTGGGTGCCTGGATTGGATACATAGGGTTTGCCTTATTCATCTTCTCACAGAGAAGGACTCGAAAATGAACTGCGAATAGCAGTTAATGATCGGGTCTTTTTGTGTTCATGGATCTTTTCTGTTTATAAGAGGGACATTTCGGATAAAACATACTAACGGGTTATATAGTAAAGAGTGATGAAAGCGAGGTGGTCTATATCGTTTGGTGGAAAGAGAGTGTGGTGTACCAGATCTATCCCAACAGCTTCAAAGATTCGGATGGGGACGGTCAGGGTGACTTGCAGGGGATATATGACAAGCTCGATTATTTGACTGATCTGGGCGTGGATGTAATTTGGATTTGTCCAATCTACGATTCACCTGGTCATGATAACGGATACGATATCCGTGATTATTACTCCATTTTACGTAAGTATGGCACGATGGAGGATTTTGACCGTTTGCTGGCTGAGGCGCACAAGCGCGGTCTCAAGATCATGATGGATCTGGTGCTGAATCATACGTCGGATGAACATGCGTGGTTTGCCGAGTCACGTTCATCGAAAGTGAACCCGAAACGGGACTATTATATTTGGCGTTCAGGCAAAAATGGTCAGGTTCCAAACAACTGGGAGTCCTACTTTGGGGGTTCTGTGTGGAAGCTTGATCCGGAGACGAATGAATATTATTTGCATCTCTATACAGAACACCAGCCTGACCTGAATTGGAACAATCCACAGATGGCAGAAGAGATGTATGAGATGGTGCATTGGTGGTTGCAAAAGGGTGTGGATGGTTTCCGTTTCGATGCGGTGGCGCATATCGGCAAGGCGGAGGGGTTACCCAGCGCACATAATCCGGATAATCTGCCGGTCGTTCCTGCGTACCAGCTTTTTTCCAACCTCGAGCAGGTGCATTCGATTCTGAATAAACTTAATGACATGATCCTGAAGCCGTATGGTCCAATGACTGTTGGAGAGACTTCCGGGCTTGGACCGGAACAGGCGCTGGCCTATGTTGGGACAGATCGGAATGAGCTCAATATGGTGTTCCAGTTTGAGCATATGTTTGTGGACGCTCAATCATCTGGAATCGGCAAATGGAACTATCGAGAGTGGAAGCTGCCCGAGCTGAAAGAAATTATGAGCCGCTGGCAAACCGTGCTGCATGACAGAGGCTGGAATGCCAATTATATGGGCAATCATGACCAGCCGCGTCCGGTATCCCGTTTCGGTGATGATGGAAAGTACAGGGTGCGCTCTGCCCAGATGCTGGCTACTTGGATGCTCACCCTTGAGGGTACGCCTTACATTTATCAAGGGGAAGAAATCGGCATGACCAATGTTGCTTTCCCTAATATTGAGGATTATCGGGATATTGAAACGATGAATTATTATCGGCAGCATATTGGACAAGGGCGAGCGAAACATGAAGTCATGCAAGCGATCTGGCGCAAGAGTCGTGATAATGCCCGTACACCGATGCAGTGGGATGATACGAAACATGCCGGATTTACCGATGGTGAGCCATGGATTCAGGTGAATGCGAATTATCCTGAGATTAATGTGGAGGATGCCGAACGTGATCCCCAGTCCATTTTGCATTATTACCGTAAACTAATCGCTCTTCGCAAACAACATAAAGTACTTATCTATGGGGAATACGAGCTGCTCTTGCCCAATGATCCCGATATTTATGCCTATACCCGGACGCTGGATGATGAGCAGATGCTTGTTATTCTGAATTTCCGTGAACATGAGCCTGAGATGCAATGGCCTGAGGGTTGGAACGATGAAAATGCCAAGACGGTCATTAGCAATGTCAGCAGACGATATTCCACCGATAAGGGTGCGATACTTCTTCAGCCATATGAAGCAAGGGTTTATCGAATGCAGAGATGAGACATCATTTTGCTTTGTCGAAGAGTTTTGAATTATAATATGGGTTGAAAATCAAACCAAACGAACGCATATGTCAGGAGGATACCAAGTTGTTGAATATTACTTACCACGGACACTCCAGTGTACAACTGGGCACAGAAGAGAAGTCGTTGATCATTGATCCTTTCCTGCGTGGCAATGAACTTGCTGTCACCAAACCGGAAGACATCAAGACCGATGCCGTTTTACTGACACATGCACATATGGATCACATTTTGGATGCTGAACCCATCGCCAAGGCTAACAATGCTAAGGTGGTTGCGATTGTGGAACTGGCTACATATATGTCATGGAAAGGCCTGGACACCCTTGGCATGAACATGGGTGGAACGGTGGATCTTGGCTTTGCGCAAGCCAAAATGATTCAGGCTTTCCATACGTCCGGTATCGTACTGGAAGAGGAACAACGGATCATGTACGCAGGATTGCCTGCAGGATATATTATTAACATTGGTGGCAAAACCGTTTTGCATGCCGGAGATACTAGTCTGTTCGGTGATATGAAAATGATTGGTGACCGCCATGATATCGACGTAGCACTATTGCCTATTGGTGGACATTTCACCATGGGACCGGAGGATGCACTGCAGGCTGCTGAATGGTTCAATGCCAAGCTGACGATTCCGGTGCATTATGATACGTTCCCGGTTATTCGTCAAGATGCCGAGAAGTTTGTGGAGCAGCTTGCTTCCAAAGGTCTGGAAGGCCGTGTGCTGGCACCGGGACAATCCCTTACCCTGTAATGCTCTATTAATCACTGTTCAATCATAAAAGGTATACAAAGCTAAAGACGAATATCACGTCAAGATAACTGACGTGATATTCGTCTTTTTTCGGTTTCAAGTTCAATTTAGTACTCCATAGTTGGTCTGAATGACAAAAACTGTGAAATTCCATTGTTGAAGTTCATGCTCAAATGTTATAAAAAATTACACGGAAACCAAATAGAAATCCGAATTGACCTAAAAACAGGGGGAGCGTTCATGTCATTCGTGAAATCATTGTTTTTTCAAATTATTGTAGCGGTTATCATCGGGATTGGTGTAGGTATTCTGTGGCCTGATCTGGGTAGTCTGCTGCAGCCGCTCGGAACAGGTTTTATCAAGTTGATCAAAATGATCATTGCTCCATTAATCTTTATGGTTATCGTGACAGGCATTGCCAAAATCGGTGATCTGAAATCGGTTGGACGCATTGGATTCAAAGCCATTCTGTGGTTTGAAATCGCAACGACGGTTACCCTCGTCCTTGGACTTGGCACAGCCAATCTGCTTCGTCCGGGTGCAAGCATGAACGTGGACCCCTCGACCCTTGATGCAAGTGGCATCGAAGCCAAAACCAATGGCTCTGAACTGCCGCATGTGGTCGACTTTATTATGAATATTATTCCAACAAGTGTTGTAGATGCTTTTGCACAAAATGCATTGTTGCAAGTGCTGCTCGTTGCCTGTTTGTTTGGGGTAGCCTTGGCAGCAACGGAAAGTAAGGCGAAGGAGAATGTGCTGACGTTGATTGAAAATGTATTGGGTATCTTGTTCCTCATTATTGGATACATTATGAAACTGGCACCAATCGGAGCATTCGGCGCCATGGCTTACACGGTTGGAGCGTATGGGGCATCCACACTGTCCTCCTTCGGTTTGCTGATTATTGCCTGTTACGGAGCAGCGTTATTGTTTCTGGTGATGCTTGCACTGGCGGCCTGGTGGATCACAGGGCTGAACTTTCTGCAATTTGTAAAATATTCACGTTCCGAAGTGATGCTCGCGATTGGTACAGGTTCCTCGGAAGTCGTTATGCCCCGCATGATGGACAAGCTGACCAAGGCAGGATGTGACCGTGCTGTCGTCGGTCTCGTTGTCCCGACAGGGTACTCGTTCAATCTGGACGGAGCCTCGATCTACCTATCGCTAGCGACGGTTTTTCTGGCTCAGGCGGTTGGCATTGATCTGACACTGGGACAAGAGATTACGATTTTACTGGTGTTAATGCTTAGCTCCAAAGGTATGGCGGGTGTACCTGGCTCCGCATTCCTTGCTCTGTCTGCTACAGCTGCTGCCCTGAATGCATTCCCAGTAGCGGCTGTTGCCTTACTGCTAGGTGCAGACCGCTTCATGGATACCATGAGAGTATTCACGAATTTGATGGGCAACTGTGTTGCGGCATTTGTCGTGGCGAAATGGGAAGGGCTGTTGGACCAAAAACGTATGCGGGCCGTGCTTTCCGGGGAGATTAGTGCAGAAGAGCTGGAGAGAGAAGAACAAGCATCCTTGTCCTCGGTGAAGTTGAACAAAAGGGAACAGGGAAAAGGAATGGTTTCAACGGACATACTGTAAGAAACAGGAAGTGAAATGGCTTCGTATGAACTTTTAACTCATCCTATCTTTAAATTTGAACCGTCTGTTTACCCGCATGAAATCATGGGGTAACAGACGGTTTTTTCGTTTCAGATACAGATATCATGGAGTTTTCGAACGCATGCAGCAAAATAATTGTTACAGAGGAATCATTAATGGGGAATGTGTAGAAGAGGAAAAAGATAGCATATCGAAGTTTCAACTTGTATATACATGTTTAGTTATGTAATATATAAATGGAGTTAGGCCAAGAGAACCACATAAGCAATACAATTTATTGGAGGCGTTAACATGAGTTCAACCAACACAACTTCATCATCGTGGTGGAAAACTTCCACGGTGTATCAGGTATATCCCAAGAGTTTCAACGATACAACTGGATCGGGTACCGGAGACATTCGGGGATTGACCGAAAAGCTGGATTACTTGCAACATCTCGGTATTGATATCGTGTGGCTGCAGCCCGTATATGTCTCTCCACAGCATGATAACGGTTATGACGTAGCGGACTATTATCGGATTAATCCTGATTTTGGTACGATGGAAGATTTTGACGAACTGCTTAAAGGTCTGAAGGCACGTGGCATGAAGCTGATGATTGATATCGTGGTGAATCACTCTTCTACGGATCATGAGTGGTTCCAGCAATCACGTTCTTCCAAGGATAACCCATATCGCGATTATTATATTTGGAAGGACCCTGCTCCGGACGGCGGTGTGCCGAATAACTGGCAATCCAAGTTCGGCGGACCTGCTTGGCAGTATGATGAGCAGACAGGACAATATTTCCTAACGTTGTTTGACAAAACACAGGCTGATTTGAATTGGGAGAACGAGCAAGTACGCAAGGCAGTACGGGACATGATCAAGTTCTGGGCGGAGAAGGGTGTAGATGGTTTCCGTATGGACGTCATCAATCTGATCTCCAAGGACCAGCGTTTCCCCGACGATGATGGTAGCGTTTCCCCAGGCGACGGACGTAAGTTCTACACCGATGGACCACGTGTGCATGAGTACATTACAGAGATGTATGAAGAGGTGTTTGGACCACACAATATGGTAACGGTTGGGGAGATGTCCTCCACTACGCTGGAGCATTGCATCAAATATTCAAACCCTGCTTCCCGGGAATTCTCCATGACTTTTAATTTCCACCATCTGAAAGTGGATTATCCGAATGGACAGAAGTGGGAACTGATGCCTTACGATTTTGAAGCGATGAAACAGTTATTTAGTGAGTGGCAGACAGGTATGCAGGCAGGTGGGGGATGGAATGCGTTGTTCTTGAACAACCATGATCAACCGCGGGCGTTGTCTCGTTTCGCTGATGATGGAAATTATCGTGCTGAGAGTGCCAAAATGCTCGCTACGACAATACATGGCATGCAGGGAACACCTTACGTATACCAAGGTGAAGAGATCGGGATGCCGAATCCGGTCTGGAATGACGTTAGCGAGTTCCGTGATATTGAATCAACCAATATGTACCGACTGCTTCAGGAAGAACGGGGCAAATCCGCTGAGGAGGCATTCCAAATTGTGAAAGAGCGTTCCCGGGACAATTCCCGGACACCGATGCAATGGGATGGAAGCGAAAATGCCGGATTTACAACGGGTACACCGTGGATCAAAGTGGACGAACGATATCCGTCGATTCATGTGGCCCAGCAGATGGCTGACCCGAATTCGATCTATTATCATTATCGCAAGCTGATTGCTCTGCGCAAACAGGTTGGTGTGCTGACGGACGGTCTGTATGAACGTTTGGACGATGCACACCCAGACGTATTCGCATATGCGCGGACCAATGGAAGCGAGACGCTGCTTGTGGTATCCAACTTCAGCAAGGGGGACGTAAAATTTGCTTTCTCTGAAGCCGTCTGGAATGACCACATTGCGGGTAAATCCGCAGAGCTGCTGATTGGCAATACGGAGGTATCGCCTGCACTTGAGCAAGAAATCTCCCTGAGCCCGTATTCATCCTATATGTGGCTTTTACCGCAACAGGACTAATTCACATTATATAAATGGGAAGTGACAATATGGCAATTGAAAAAAAACAGGTTGAGGAGATCGTTCGCGCGGTCGGCGGCAAAGATAATATTGAAGCTGCAACGCATTGTGTCACACGCCTCCGGTTCGCCCTATACGACGAAAGTAAAGTAGATACGGAAAGTCTGGAACAGAACGATCTGGTCAAAGGCCAGTTCTCCTCACAAGGACAATTCCAGGTGGTCATCGGACCTGGGCTTGTGGATAAAGTGTATGATGAAATGATTCAGATTACCGGGGGCGAACGCGCTTCCAAGGATGACGTGAAGGCTGTTGCGGGTAAAAAGCAAAACCCGATTCAGCGTGCGATCAAAACGCTATCGGACATTTTCATCCCGATCCTGCCAGCCATCATCACGGCCGGTCTCTTGCTCGGTATTAATAACATTCTGACAGGACCAGGCATATTCTTTGATGGAAAATCACTGGTGGATGTATATCCGGCATGGAAGGATCTCGCATCTATTATTAATACCATTGCGAGCACAGCCTTTACCTTCCTGCCTGCGTTAATTGGTTGGTCCGCTGTAACAAGGTTCGGCGGCAGTCCGTTGCTCGGGATTGTACTTGGTCTGATCCTGGTACATCCCGATCTGCTGAGTGCTTATGGCTACGCCAATGCAGTCAACGAAGGCACCGTGCCTACGTGGAATCTGTTCGGCTGGCATATTGAGAAGATCGGTTATCAGGGGCAGGTTCTGCCGGTATTGGTATCCGCCTATCTGCTTGCCAAGCTGGAGATTTTCCTGAACAAAAGGGTGCATGATTCGATCAAACTGCTTGTAGTTGCACCTGTCACTTTATTGATTACCGGATTCCTGGCATTTACAATCATTGGTCCAGTTACATTTGCCATTGCGAATGGAATTACATCCGGCTTGATCTATATTTACGATTCATATGCGGCTCTGGGCGGTCTGATCTACGGTGGACTGTACGCATTGCTCGTTATTACAGGAATGCACCATACGTTCCTAGCGGTAGACGTACAGCTGATTGGTAGCCAAGGCGGAACGTTCCTGTGGCCGATGCTTGCACTGTCCAATATCGCGCAAGGTTCTGCCGCACTTGCTATGATGCTCGTGCTTCGTGAGAAGAAAATGAGAGGACTTGCGGCAACTTCATCCGTTTCAGCCTTCCTCGGGGTAACCGAGCCGGCGATCTTCGGGGTGAATATCCGTTATCGTTATCCGTTTATCTTCGGTATGGTCGGTTCTGCGATCGGCGGTGTTCTGCTTACGATGAATAATGTTCAGGCAACCTCTATCGGTGTAGGTGGCGTACCTGGATTCTTGTCCATTTTCCCGAACAAATGGGGAGTATTCTTCATCGGTATGGCTATTGTACTGGTTGTTCCGTTCGTACTGACTGTTATTTTCGGAAGAGCGAAGTTGAGAAAAGAAGACCGCAACGCAGATCAAGCTACTGTAGCTGGTGGTCAAACACCTACAGCGAGATCAGCTTCTAGCACAACTACAACAAATGCAGTTGCAGAGCCACGCACACGCAGTGCTGCTCAGGTGGCGGATGAGCCTGTGAATACACTGGAAATCATGGCACCATTAACAGGTAAAGCTGTTCCGCTTGAACAAGTACCTGACCCGGCGTTTGCAGAGAAACAAATGGGTGAAGGGGTTGCCATTGAACCTTCTGGCAATCAGGTCGTTGCCCCGTTTGATGCTCAGGTTGCCCATGTCATCAAGAGCAAACATGCTGTCATTCTTGAGCACGCGAGTGGCTTGCAGATTCTGATTCATGTCGGGATTAATACGGTATCGCTCAAAGGCGAAGGATTTAACATGCATGTTGAAACTGGAGAGAAGGTAAGAGCCGGGCAAACATTGCTTGAATTCGACCGTAAAGTGATTGAAGCTGCGGGATACCCGCTCATTACGCCAATCATTATTCCGGACGGTCAGGACATGGTTGATCGGGTGGAGGTCACTACAGGTGATGTTACATCCAATCAGAACGGTGTGCTTAAGGTTCATTTGAAAGGTTAAGTTTACGAACAAATGGGGAGCTGCGATATTCGCAGCTTCTTTTTTTCATCTCGATACCGAGATAAAGCTGAACACATACCAATTTGTATGGGTTTACTCTTTATAGATTTCGTTTTTTTTATTGGTTACGTGGTAAAATGTATCTAGGATACATGTGGCAAAATCTCATGTTCGTAGCGATCGGAAAGCTTGTTCATCAGGACTATGCATGTTCACATTGAGAAGTTCATATGGTTCAAAGAGAGTAGCTAGTCAATGGACGGAGGAGGAGAGCCATGACTCGTGTTGCGGTAATGGTCATTCATGGTCTGGGTATGCAAAAGGAAAATTATGCGGATACACTGATTTCGCGATTGCATAAGGAATTGGATCAGGTTATGGTGTTGCCGGGAGCAGCCAAACAGATGCTGGATATTGAGCCCGTATTTTGGGCTGACGTATTTGAGGATCGGGAAGAGGCGCTGTTTCAGCAGCTTGTCAGCTCTCAGGGTTTGAACTATCAAGTGTTGCGTCGATTTGTTATACATTATCTGGCTGATGCCGTCGCGTATCAACCTGTGGAAAATCAAGGGCATAACTATGATGCGGTACATTATACGCTGAATCGGGCGATGCATGCACTTGCCCAGCGGAATGGGCCAGAAGCTCCACTCTGTATCATTGCACATAGTTTGGGCGCAGTGATTGCAAGTAATTTTTTCTATGATCTGCAATATCCGTCTAGTCGCACGCCCTCCATCGTGGATGTTACTTCCGCATTGGAACGGGGAGATACCTTAACGAACTTTTATTCCTTTGGAACGACATTGCCATTATGGAGCTTACGGTATCATAATTTTAGCCGGCCGATTCAGGTACCTTCACCGTTGGCAGGGCAGTACTTTCCTGGGCTTGAAGGGGAATGGATTAACTTTTATGATCGGGATGATATTCTGGGTTACCCGCTGCGACCTATTGATCCTGCCTATGAGGCAGCGGTCAACGAAGACGTGGAAATTAACTCTGGCGGTGTAATTGGGAGCTGGAATCCGTTGAGTCATGGTGGATATTTCTCGAATGGAACCATGAATCGGAGAATTGCACAGGGTTTGGCTCGAACGTGGACGTGGGTGAATCGTGGATCACGTTAAATGTCAGATATGAAGGGAGGACAATAATTATGGAATGCAGGACAGGCTGTGCCGCATGCTGTATCGCGATTTCCATCTCATCGCCGATACCCGGGATGGCTAATGGCAAGCCCGCAGGTGTGCGCTGTGTACAGCTGACGGAGGACAATCGTTGCGGAATCTTTGGTCAGAAAGAGCGCCCCGCTGTATGCAGCGGATTACAGGCTTCAAAAGAGATGTGTGGCAGCACGGATCAGGAGGCGTTTGAACGTTTGAGCTGGCTGGAACAGGAAACTGCCCCGAGTTCAGCGTGACAGAGTTGTTTTGAGGGGAAAGGATAATTATACTTAATATGGAAGGGGTTTGAGAAAAGAAAGGGGTATGGGATGAAATGGGACTTGCCAAACGGTTTGTGATGGTCGTTGTGAATATGATTGGAGAACTGTGGATGGGATTCTACAGGCGAAACTCAGACTTCTATGACAAGCAGACATCAGAGTCAAAAAGCAAACTTGGCTATTATGCATTTATTATTGGGGCGGCCGCTGTAACCGTGGGCATTGTAAGCTGGATGTATAGTCGGGTTTATTCATAACTTGAGCAAACACATAAAAGAGAGTATCCGCAGTCTGGAAATCAGTCGGATACTCTTTTTGGTATGTCCACTTCCTATTTACTTGACCGAAGAATGGTGCTCGCCCCTTTTTTCCTCAACATATGCATGAGAATCATCTTAAGGAGCGAAGAGACGATAAAGAATATAAATAAGATGCGAAACAACTGATATCCGGACACCACCGATAGGTTGGCATTGACTTCATGGGCCATGATGCTCATCTGATCCATTCCGCCAGGTGCCATGCTCAACAATGATGTAGCGGCCGAGAGAGAGAACATCCTCATTAATATATAGCTCAAGCCAAGCGAACCTGCGATGAGGAGAACACTGCTCGTGATTGCGAGTGTTATGGTCTGCATCTTGCGTTGCAGCTGCTGAGGACGAAGCATCAGACCCACATGACTGCCAATCATCAATTGCGAAATATTAAGCAGGGACGGCGGCAGATTGGGTGTGTGCATCGTTGTGCTTAATTGAATAACACACATGACGATCATGGGCCCAAGCATAAACGCTGTCGGAAACCGAAGCTTGCGTGCAATCCATGCACCAGCGACACAGAGCGGGGCATAGAGCAAGATTTCGGGAAAGAGTGCTGCCCAAGTTGCTGTCTCGATCACTGGCTGATCCGTGCCGCCACTTGTTGTTCCCCCGATCCATGGACTGAACAGCAGGAACGGAACACAGAAAACAATCATGATCAGCCGCGTGACCTGCAAAAAAGTAACGAGCGTCAGATTGATGGATTTCATCTCATCGGCAAGGGAGACCATCTGGGACAGTCCACCAGGAATGCTGCCAACCAGCAGGGAGGGAAAGTCAAAGTCTGTCAGCTTTGAAGCAACATAGGCGGTCAATGTACATAATCCGATTAAGAGAAGGGTCATGAGCAGCATCATAGGCAGCTGGTGCAGAATGCCTTGCAGTGCTTCTCCCGTCAGTGTTAATCCGATGGAGTAACCCACGATTAGAATACCGTAGTCCCGAATGGAAGCGGGCCACATGAGCGGCAGCTTAACAATCTGTGAACCAACCAGCATAAAAATCATCGGGCCAAGAAGCCAAGGAATGGGAGTGTGGATTGCTGTAAATACTAACCCGCCAAGAACAGAGACAGTCAAACTTAGAAAAAACCGAAAGACAACGTGGGAACCGAGCTTGTGTCTCAGTTCCATCCGCGTCGTCTTTCGGCTGCATGAGGTAGATTGAAGTACATGTAAGCTCACTCCTGATGATAAGATACAATGATTGATCCTTGGACGGTGATTGTCTCATTACGAAGCAGGACAGGAAGCTGATTCATCCACTGTCCTGCTGAATGGTTATCATTTATCTGTTTGCGGCAAGAACACGGGCAGAAGGCTTCGGTTCTTTGAACATCATATAGTACATCAGTGAGGAAATCACGTATAAACTGCCTGTAATGCTGAACGTGATCGCGTAACCCCAATACGTGCCATAAGTGGTCACGAGGTAGGATTGCACGGGTCCCATGGTGGCCCATCCAATCATAAAGGCGGTCTGCATCAGTGAATTGGCGATTCCTCGGCGTTTGTCCGATACTCTGTCCACCAGAATGGCGGATTGAATCGGATTGGCTGCATTCATCAGCGCTTGTCTGAATAAGAAACTCACCGAAGCGATCAGCAGCATATTCGTAAAGCCGGTCAGCAGCAGGAAAGGCAGTGACATGACCTGGAAGATGACGACAGCTCGAACACTTCCCACCTTGGCCGCCAGTGTAGGTCCAATCAGCATGGATACAATGGTCATGATCTGACCCAACGAAATGAGCAGACTCATGGCACTTAAGGACACCGAAAAACGGTTGGTGAAATACAGATTTAAATAAGGCACAACCAGTCCAGAACCAAACCCGATTAATAATTGGGTTATGACAAATTGACCGATCAAACGGGAATCTTTCTTTTGGCTAAGAGTAACGTTCTTGCTGCCTTGTACTGCGGAATGAACGACATCCTGTTTGCCATCCGTTGCAGATGTTACAGATTCAATGACAGGTTGCGCCGGAGTATCCGCTTGTGGTGCCTTCTTATCCTCGGATACAAACAACATCGGAATAAACGCAACCAGTGTAGCTGCCCCACCTACGAACAATACCGTTTGCAAACCAGTGACTTTGGCAAGGCCAGCCGTATGAAGCAGGTCTGCAAATATGCCACCACCCAAGCTGCCGAGTACCTGAGAAGCGAGTACGAGGCAGGAGTAATAGCTGAACATCTTCAGTCGTTGACTTTTTTTCACATTCTCAGCGAGGAAGGGAATGGCCAGTACCTGAAATACGCCAGCGAAAAGTCCTGAAAATACAGCAAACCAGATCAGTCCGCTGGCAGAATAATCGAAGGAACGGCCAATCAGAAATATTCCGCTGAACAAGGCGCCGGTAATCAGCAGCCGCTTACGGCTGAAGAAATCGCCGCATAGTCCGATGGGAACAAACATAATCGCTGTCGCAAGTGATTGAATACTTACAATCTGGCCGTTCATTGTATCATTGTAGCCCAGACCCTGAATGTACAGATTGTACAAGACAGAGAACATGCCATTTCCGATCTGATACAAGATGCTTGCCAGAAAAAACAATTGAATATTGCGGGACCAGCCCCGAATTTCAGCATGAATCTGTTGTAGAAGTCTCAAGTGGTTTCCCCCAGTCTGCCTGTGCAGTGATTTTAGTTTAACAGGAATGGGGGATTTGCGGAAGAATTGACCACTGTTTATTTTGCAGTAGGGGATTCCAGCACTCGGGCAATCACGAATCCATCGTAGCCTTTAGTGCCTACAGTCTGCAGTGCGGTAGCTTCAAGACGTGGATTATCTGCAATTAATTTCAGGAATGACTGAACGCCCTGAACTCTGTTGTCCTTACTGTCTGCATTGATAACTTCACCGTCCCTGACGATGTTGTCACCAATAATCAGACTTCCCGGACGAGCCAGACGCAGCGCCCATCGCAAATAGTCTGGATTACTCGGTTTGTCAGCATCGATGAAGATGAAATCAAAGGGTTCTCTGTACTCTTCCTGAACGTCGGGAAGAGTAGTCAGGGCAGGACCTACTCGAAGATCAACCTTGTGCATAAGTCCTGCACGCGTGATGTTGGTTCGTGCCATCTCTGCATGGCGTGGATCTGCTTCCAGTGTGACGATACGTCCGTGTTCGGGAAGGGCTCTAGCCATCCAGATCGTACTGTATCCGCCAAGCGTCCCGATTTCCAACACACGAGTTGCGCCTTGTATTTGAAGCAGGAGCTGAAGCAATTTCCCTTGATTAGGTGCTACATCATGAGCGGGCAAGCCGGCTTCCGCATTGGTAAGTAGTGCCTGCTCCAGCAGGGGATCCGAGGGGATTAATAAGGTGTTCAAATAGTCGTCGACTTGACTCCAGGTTTGCTGTTGAGTAGAACCATTCACATTGTTCATCGTTACATGTTCCTTTCCGATTGCATGTATTGGATTTCATACTTCAACTATAAAGGGAACAAATACATAAATAAAATATATATTATGTATGTTAATATAACTTTAGATTATATACTTCAAATGAAGAAGGTGTTGCGGTTGAATTTGCACGGATTACGATTGTTTCATGCCATCGTGAGATATGGAGGAGTCACGCGTGCGGCGGAAGAACTCAACATTAGCCAGCCAGCGGTATCCTCTCAGGTGAAGAAGTTTGAGCGGGAATTGGGTATTCAACTATTTGCTTCGGAGGGGAGAAGACTGGTTCTTACCGATGCTGGAATGCAATTAACAGGCTACGCGGAACGTCTGTTCATGCTGGAGCAGGATGTCGAGAACTTTGTGCAGGATTTTCGTACAGGCAAGAAAGGGATGATTCGTCTTACCGCAACCTATTTGCCCTCGAATTTTCTGCTTCCGGGCTGGATTGCCCGTTTCAAGCAAATGCACGAGGATGTGGATCTGGTTGTGAGCACAACCAATACTCGGATGGCTTTTGACCAACTGCTGCGTTATGAGGCCGAGATTGCGGTTTATGGTGGAAGTGGCATTACACATTCAGGTGTTCATTGGGACGAATTGTTTGAAGATGAAATGTGGTTTGTGGTACATCCCGATCATCCCTATGCGGGAAAGGAAATTGAGCTTCGGGAGATGGTGGCAGAGCCTTTCATTATGCGTGAAGAAGGCAGCGCTACACGGGAGCGTCTGGTCTCTCTTTGCACAACAAATAACCTGACCGCTCCCCGCATTGCGCTTCAGTTCAATGGGTTGAACGAAACGATTAGTGCGGTGAAGGCAGGTTATGGAGCCAACTTTATTTCTTCTCTGGTCGTAAAGGAAGATGTACAACAGGGCAGGTTGGCACGTGTATTCGTTCGAGGTGTACAGTTGAAAAACACCGTAGCCGTCTGTACACGAGCAGGGGAAGTGTTATCTCCTGCCGCACAGCATCTGGTTGAACTCATCAGACAGGAAGCATCATTAATGAAATGAATCTCAATAATGGCATGAGAGCTAACTTTAAATGTCATCCGTCGGCGCTGCTTTGGTTGTTCCTCTGGAGTATAACCGTGCATACAGGGTGACTCCTCCAACGATCAGAACAGGTATCCAGACTGCCATCATGGGTACGTGGTGGAACAACATCGCAGCTAGAATAACGCCGCCCAAATAGATCACAACGGCACCTGCGCGAAGGTATGCATCTGCTGATAGCGCTTTGACCAGCGAGCGGATATTGGCGTGTCGCAGTCGCTGAAGGATGCTTACCGCATCCTCAACCACGGCGGCCAGATTATTGGTAAGCACGGTCGTTGAGATACCGGCAATCCCAATGCGGCGTGCCGCAGTCGTTTGCATCCCCATGGCGGTGGCCAGCATGGCAATCAGCAAATAGGATAGTTGTTCCGAATAAGGACTGATCATAGCGATGGCAAAGAGCAGAAGCAATATACTTTCTACAGTGAACACAGCTGTGACCCGGGAAGACCAGCCATTTTTCGTCTGCACATGTCCGATCATGTATGCCGCAATGGCATTACCGGCAATAAAACCAATGAGGGCAAGGAGTGCACGCAGCACAACCAATTCCTGAGCACGGGCAATCGCGATCCCCAGTAGCACAATATTACCCGTCATATTGGCTGTAAGCACATGCCCTAGTCCCAGGTATCCGATCACATCAACCATTCCGGCAGACATGCATAACAGCAGCATTGCGTACTTTTGGAGGGTATTTTGATTCATAATCATCCGTCCTTTCCAAAAACGTAACCCCTCCAGTATACATCCACAACGCATGATCCTTCAAAATGAAGTTTATGATGCAAGCCCAATTTCCCATAGCAGCAAACTTGTTTAAATCATGCCTACTCTGCAGCTAAGGTGCTGCAAGCCAGTCAAACATATTGTTCACTGCCGCCTCATGCATCCTCTCCTGAAAACGATGATCCTGTCCCCCATAAGCATGAAATGTAACGTTGGCACCTCTACGTTTCAGCCAATGATACATCCGGGTTCCATGACTGTAATTCACCTGCGTATCAGACGTGCCATGCATGATCAGCACAGGACAATGGAGTTTGTGTGCCTTCGACAAGGGAGAACGGGCGAGATAAGCTTCCGGAACTGAACGTGGCGAACCTCCAAGCACCCTTTTCAAAGTACGTCTCAAGTCGGTTCGTTCATGATAGGTGCGTTCCACATCGGCGACACCGCTCCAAAGCACCAGTTTATGTACCTGCTGAGGTCCTTCATTGTAGGTTGTTGCTGTATGTACGGCATTAATGGCTCCACGCGAAAATCCCATCATTGAAATTCGCTTCGTATCGGCAAAGGGCCACTCTTGCACAAGTCGGTAAGCGGCGTGTACATCTTCGACATCTCGTCCGCCATACTCGTCACGTCCTTCGCCACCTTCGTTACCACGATATGATGGAGCGAACACGATATAACCTTTATGGACAAATTGCTCCAGCCAAGCGGTATTTACCCCACCATAGTTGCCCAACCCACCGCGGCAATAGATCAGAACCGGCCAACGTGCATCAATACCGTCCATGGTGTGTTGTTCTACAGGAGGGTAGCGGCTTGCGAGCTGTTGCATTTGCATGGATTCTTGCGTTACGGTGAAGCCTTGGAAGGCAGGGCTGCTATGAGTGTTTTCTAACGGCGAGAAGGCGGGTAAGAAGCAGCCGTCAGGCAGGCATAAATAGCCTTTTACCCGAAGCGCATCGGACGAATACGTCACATGATAGAGCAGGGGGATCGACCTCTTTCATCGGAAATGGCGTGCCAATTGACCATGATTCTTCTTTAGGATGCGCCTAAACGAGGTTCCCATACCTTTCCTCCAGCAACAGCCGTTCGGTGCGAGAAATTCGTTTATTGGCTCCATATGATTTATAATGGTTCAGGAGACATGTGAATTGACCTCTGTCCTCGTATTTATAAAACTAACTTTAGTGTGCACGAAGAAAGGAAGAAAACCATGATGAACGCTCCACATCCGATTGATCAATTCAAGAAATTTAAATATGAAATTACGAGATTTATGATGATTTATAAATTTGCTTTGGATCAAATGGAGACCAAAATCGAGGTGCTGAAGGAAGAATTTCAGTCCCTGCATGATTACAGCCCGATCGAACATACGAAATCCAGATTAAAGTCACCTGAGAGCATCATGAACAAGATGTTCCGCAAAAATCACGAGTTAACCTTTGAAAGCATCAAGGAAAATATTAAGGATATCGCGGGTGTGCGAATTACCTGCTCCTTTATCTCCGATATCTACCGGATTAAGGATATGCTGTGCAATCAAAGTGACCTGCGTGTGCTGGAAGTGAAAGATTATATCCAGAATCCGAAGCCAAACGGTTACCAGAGCCTTCATCTTCTGGTTGAGGTGCCTGTTTACATGTCTAATGGACAGGAGCGGGCGTGTGTGGAAATCCAGATTCGTACGATTGCGATGGATTTCTGGGCGAGCCTGGAGCATAAAATCTTTTATAAATACAATAAAGATGTTCCCGAGCGTTTAACGAAAGAACTGAAAAGTGCAGCAGACTCTGCCAACGCACTGGATCAACAAATGGAGAGACTGCACCGGGAGATTCAGGAGATCAAGGACGCCGAGAATGAGCGGGATGAAGAAGAACTACGCCGTATTATCATTAACAATCAACAGTTCACGCTACCTTCCAACCTGCTCAAGCTGTTAGGAAACGGGGAACAATAAGGAAACGTGAACTACCGCAGGGAAAGGAATATGTTATTCATATGAAAAGTACACCAGCTTCATTAAGCACCAATTCTACATCCCGTGTACGTATGGCATTGATTCTGGGGACACTGTCGGCCTTTGGGCCGCTGTCCCTGGATATGTATTTGCCAGCACTGCCTACACTGGCCGATGAATTCCAGTCATCCACTTCTTATGCCCAGCTCAGTCTAACGGCATGTATGGTCGGACTGGCCGCAGGGCAGCTGCTGGCTGGACCTCTAAGTGATGTACGTGGTCGTCGTGCGCCGCTGATTGCAGGTCTTATTCTCTATACGATCGCCTCCATACTCTGCCTGGTCAGCCCAACGATGGGCTCTTTTGTTGCGCTGCGTTTCATTCAGGGTGCAGCGGGAGCTGCGGGAATTGTCATTTCGCGTGCAGTGGTGAGGGATGTGTATTCCGGGCCGGAACTAACACGTTTCTTCTCCCTCTTAATGCTGATTAATGGGGTCGCACCGATTGCTGCACCAATTATCGGTGGGCAATTGCTTGCGTATACGTCGTGGCGCGGTGTATTTATTTTGCTGAGTATCATCGGGGTTTTGACTTTAGTTGCTGTCGTGGTTGGTCTTGGAGAGACACTGCCTGCAGAGCGACGATCTAGCGGAGGACTGAAGCAGACGCTGATTACATTCCGCAAAATTGCAGGGGATCGCCTGTTCATGGGATATGCTTTAACCCAAGGGTTTGTATCTGCTGGTATGTTTGCCTACATATCGGGTTCGCCGTTCGTGCTTCAGAAAATATATGGCATTTCCCCGCAAATGTTCAGTATCTGTTTCGCCATTAACGGTCTGGGCATCATATTGGCAAGTCAGATTGCCGGAAGACTTGCGGGTAAAGTATCTGAAACTCGTCTGTTAATCGCAGGACTGATAACTGCTGCTCTGGGAGGAACATCGCTGCTCATCGCCATTCTGGCAGGAGGTAATCTGATTTCGGTCCTGATCCCGTTATTTCTCGTGGTATCCAGTGTGGGGCTGGTCAATACGGCTTCCTTCTCACTGGCGATGGCTAATCAAGAGAAATCAGCAGGCAGTGCATCAGCACTTATTGGGGTTATGACGTTCCTATTTGGTGGTATTGTCGCTCCGCTTGTAGGTCTTGGAGGAGAAGGCACAGCTGTGCCAATGGGCATTGTAATCGCTTGTGCGGATCTTGGTGCATTGCTGATTTACGTTGTTATGGTAGGCAAGAACGGTAAACGTCAGGGTAAAAAACGCCTGGCGTGAAATGTATTGCATTGTTGCTGTGATTAGATAAATGCTTGCTGATAATAAGAAATAATGTAGCCATAAAAAAGCGCTCCAATTGGAAGGTTCTGTCCTCCAACTGTGGCGCTTGTTCTATGTTTGAACGTGCTTTAGCAGAGAGCAAACAAAATCTGTGTATTGAGAAGGATACCTGGAGTCAGAAACGGATAGAAGTAACCGATGACAAAACCGAACAGATTGGTGGATGGCCACATTAAGTAAACGTCATTGTATGTGAACACGAGAGACCAGCGGTTATAACAGAAATTTTGCAGTACACGTTGCTCAGGATCACGAGGCGTTGCTACTCCTGATTGAGCAAATTGAACAGCCTGGGTCAGATTCTGTGGTTGTTGCTGGATAAATAGCGGTAGAAGACCAGGGCTGCTTTTGATCAGGTTATACAGAAAAACCATCTCAGCCGGGGGCTGACCTACCGGGCGTGGATAAGCGCTTAGAAGGGTAGGCAGATTACCTTGTGATAGCTGAGCGGGCACCCCCGGTGCCGTACCGGGTACGCCCCCAGGAAAGTAAGGAGGTTGACCGCCACTACCTCCGCCGGGAATGAATGGGGGATAGGAACCTGGTGATCCCGGAAAACCTGGCATAGGCTGACCTCCTGGAGCGCCTCCTGGGAATAGTGGGGGCAATTGAAACGAACGATCCTCATCATATCCTGAATAGATGTTATAAACGTAATCCATGTACGAACATCCTTCCTGTCATCGTATTCTGGAATTAGCTTATGGCGGCATCCGCCTAAATGTGAATTGTTCGAATGAAGGGCTTTCGACCTTAAAAGGCAAAAGCTGCATTGACAACTTCGTTGATAACAATTATCATTGTCAATGGAATTGGACAAAAGTACATACCAGTATTATATGCACGAATAATGTATAAACGTCTAAGTCTGTCATAACAACTCATTCCATTGAGGTGTTCATATTGAAAGGGGATAGTCACTTGTTTAAGAAAAATAAAAAAATGGTCATGCTTCTGATCACTGTAATGGTCATGTCCATCTGGCTGGCAGCATGCGGATCGAAGCCAGCAGACAACGGTACAGCAGCAGGAGAGAACAATACAGCAACGGAGACAGAGACACAGACAGAAGCTCCGACAGAACGTACATTGACAGATGCAATGGGTCACGAAGTGAAAATCCCTGCAAATCCGGAGCGTATCATCGCTTCGTATCTGGAAGATAATCTGGTTACACTTGGCGTTAAGCCAGTTGCCCAATGGTCCGTAGCCAACGGAATCCAGGAGTATCTGCAAAAAGATCTGGACGGCATTCCAACGATTGCCTTCGATCTTCCTTTCGAAGCAGTAACAAGCTTCAACCCGGATCTGATTATCATCGGTTCCGAAAGTGTGGTTGAAGGCGAGAAATACGCACAATACAGCAAGATCGCGCCTACTTATGTACTTGGCGACGAGGTCAACAGCGACTGGCGCAAAGCGCTGCTGAAAATCGGCGAAATTCTGAATAAAGGCGATGAAGCACAAAAAGCGTTGGATGATTACGAAGTGAAAGCCACAGAAATCAAGGAGAAAATCAATACCGTTACAGGTGGAACGAAATCGGCAGCGGCCATTTGGTTGGTTAGCGGCAAATTCTTCATCGTAAGTGACAATGTATCCAGTGGTGAAGTGATGTACAAGGAACTGGGTCTTGCTGAGCCTGAAGTTGTGAAAGAAATCTCTGCTAATGCGACAGGTAACTGGTCTTCCATCTCGCTGGAAAAATTGGCAGAAATGGATGTAGACTACTTGTTCTTTGTGAATAGTGATGAAGGTACTGGTTCAGAAGCACTGAAAGATCCGGTATGGCAAAGCATCCCAGCAGTGAAAAATGGTAACTTATTCGAATTTACCCGTTCGAGCAGCTGGTTGTATAGTGGAGTTCAAGCGAACCTTCAAATTATGGAAGACATTCAGAACAGTATTTTAAAATAATAGATATCAAATCCGAATGTGTATACTCCTTGGTGCGATGAGCACCAGGGAGTTTTTTGTGATTTCAACATTTTACGATATATAATAACTAATGAAGTGAAGCTCGTGATTATCGTTTTACAATTACGGAAGGGGATAGCTAATGATGCATACTTTGGATCCGCGAGAATTGTCGGGGAGAGATAACTATAAACTGATGAGTGGTTCGGTAGTACCGCGCCCAATCGCATTTGTGACAACACTTTCTCATGATGGCAGCGTCATTAATGCAGCGCCCTTTAGTTTTTTTAATATAGTCAGCTCTGACCCGCCGATATTATCCATCTCCATCGGTCGCAAGGATGGCGTTATGAAAGATACGGCTCGCAATGTGCTTTCCTTGCAAGAACTGGTAGTACATATCTGTGATGAATCGATCGCTCTTGACATGAACGAGACTGCTGCCATGCTGGAGCCCCACGAAAGTGAGCTGGAACGGACAAATCTAACGACTGTACCAAGTACGGTGGTCTCCGTACCAGCAATACAGGAAGCACTCATTCGGATGGAGTGTAAGTTGTATCAGCATATACTGATATCGAACGATGAGGGAAAACCTGTGAGTGATTTGCTTCTGGTTCGCATTGTACAATACCATTTCAGTGAGAACGTGTATGATCCTGCCACCAAATATATATTGATGGATCAGCTGAAACCGATTAGCAGACTGGCTGGAAATGACTATGCCAAACTTGGCGAGAGATTTACGGTGGTAAGGCCGGAGTAGCAGTGGAGCAGGCTGAACGATCTATTGAAGAATGGGTCCGGATAAGATAATAATAATCGTCGTTTAATAAGGCGGACAACATGTGCGGAATTCGCATATGTTGTCCGCCTTTGCTTGTTTCGTGAACATAAAGGGGGCAAGCCCTGAATAGACTTGTACTATATCCTGCACATGTGACAAGAACCCATTTATATATAAGGAGGTTGGAGCCGATGAACCAACTTGATGGAACCGTAGCCGCAAGTATCATAGGAATTGGAACGGCATTGCCTGTTCACCGCATTGAGCAAAAGGATGTGTCTGCTCGGCTCGCACAAGCGCTGGAGCATGAACCGGATTCCAGACGATGGGCCAAGCGAATATTCAACCAGTGTGGTGTCGAGACGCGTTATTCATGTGAGCCGAACCTGCTGGAGCCAGTAGAGTCTTGCCGTTATCTGCCCTTTACCCAGGCGGAGAACGTTCCGACCACTGCCGAACGTATGGCCAAATATAAGGAAGCAGCCGTTCCGCTTGGAATCCAGGCAGCGCGTCAGGCACTCGAGGATGCCATCGTTTCGACTTCAGAGATTACACATCTCATTACCGTCAGTTGCACAGGGCAATTCCTGCCCGGTCTCGATGTTCGGCTGATTCAGCAGCTTGAACTATCGCCGCGTATTAACCGGATTCCGCTTGTGTTCCAGGGATGCGCCGCTGGTCTGAAAGCTGTACAGTTAGCAAATTCAATTGTGACGAGTGAGAAAGACGCTACAGTTCTTATCGTATGTGTGGAGCTGTGCACCCTTCATTTTCAGCCTTCCGCTAAGCGGGATGACCTGTTCGCAGCCTCCTTCTTCGGTGATGGCGCATCTGCCTGTGTTGTGGGCCTGTCCGGAACAGGACGCAAAGAACTGTTCAGATTGGGTAGCGGGCATTCCGTGTTGCTGCCAGACTGTTCGGAAGAGATGATCTGGGAAGTGGGCAATACCGGCTTCGATCTGTATCTCTCGCCACAGATTCCGAAGCTGCTGGGTTTACATCTTGGTCCAGAGGTTGAACGATTACTGAACGGCAGCGATCTACCAGAAATCTGGGCGATCCACCCCGGAGGCAGAGGCATTGTGGATGCGGTGCAGAAGCTGTACCAGCTGTCAGATGAACAGGTCGCTTACAGCCGAAACATTTTACGGGATTATGGAAATCTATCCTCTGTGACGATTTTGTTTGTTTTACAAGCCATCCGCGATGATTATCGTAAAAATGAAGAAGCTTCCAGCGGAATAGCACTTGCATTTGGACCGGGATTAACAGCCGAATTGCTTCCTTTTACTTATGTTCCTGCATCCGTCGAAGAAAGAGAACCAGTGAATCAAGGCGCAATTTAAAAGAAACGGAATTACCAATCTGATAGCAGAGGAGCTTGGGTATGGGTTATCGCAGCCTTGCTGTCCTCATTAGCCGATATCCGCGGTTCATCATTCTCTGCTGGGTGTTTGTCATCGGGATGTCAGCCATCTGGGCATGGAAATTGCCTGGTATTGTTCAGGATCATGGATTGAACTTGAACCAGGGAGATGCTCATGCAGTAGAGCTTATTCTGGAGAAAGAGTTCCATGTTCCTGCTGATCCGGTTATTCTTTTATTTGAAAAAAAGAAAGGCACTACCCCCGCCGAATACCGAGGCTGGATTAAAGATCGTCTGCAACAGGTGCGCACACTGTCAGGTGTAACGTCCATAATTTCTCCGCTTGAAGCACGTGGAAGCCGGATGCTGCGGGGGGATGTGGCCTATGCTTTGCTGGCGTTTGATGTACCGCCTCACAAGATGGGTCCGCCGCTTGAACAGCTGCGTTCCGTGCTTACAACAGACGGTCCTGGAACGATTCAAATAACAGGGAAATCCGTTGTACAGCAGGATGTAAATCGTCTCAGTTTTCGCGATTTGGAACGGGCAGAGGTTGTGGGCTTGCCGCTTGCCTTCGTCATTTTGTGTTTTGCATTCAGAGGTCTTTATGCAGCGCTGATTGCAGTCATTATGGGAGTATCCGGCGTCATAACGGCAATGGGAGTTACATCCCTGATGGGTTACCATCTGGCGCTCTCCAACTTTGTGATCAACGTTATTCCGATGGTGGGAATGGCGCTCAGCATAGACTTTGCTCTGATAATTCTCAGCAGATACCGTGAGGAACTCCAGCGAGGTCAGAATAGCGAAGAAACAGGTACGAGGGCCGAGGAAGTTCTCCAGAGAATGCTGCGAACAGCAGGAAGAGCCGTATTCTTTTCTTCTGCTTGTGTGTTGTTAGGGCTGCTCGGTCTGCTCTGGATTAGACTGCCGATGTTTCTGAGTGTATCCCTGGGAGCCATTGTCGTGCTCGTCATATCGGTCCTGCTGAATATAACACTGCTGCCAGCCATTCTATCCCTCTGTTCTGTGCGAATCTTTAGACAACATTCCGGGAATTCCATCTCTTCAAAGCAGGGCCAGCATCAACAATCATTGCCTTCACGTTCGATCTGGTCATTCTGGTCAGGCATGATTATGAAACGGCCAGTTCGGATGGCGCTGCTTGGAACGGGTGCGCTGCTTCTCTTTGTTCTACCGGTTGCCCGGTTAGAGATCGCCATTCCGGATGCTTCTTCCTTGCCTGGCAGAATGGAGTCTCGCCAAGCGACTGAGCAGATCCAGAGCATTTTCGGACAAAAGAACGTCTCTGCTGTAGAGATTGTAATTGGTGGAACGGGAGAGCCGTTGACCACATTTCATTGGCGAATGGCGTTGAGTAAAATGCAAGAGCTTCAGCAGGATTCGAATGTGGTGGCTGTTGAGTCCGCATGGGGGATCATGCTGCCGGACAAGCTCTCAGGCCAATCTCAATCTTATATTCAATCTCAAATGAACATCTTATCACCATCTTTGCGTGAAGCACTGAAAGAAACCACATCTCAGCCGCCTGCATGGCTGCGTTCATATGTGTCCGACTACTCTATTCGTATTGTGGCTACTATTCACGGAGCACCGGGTTCCGATGAGGCTGCATCCTGGCTCGAACAGATAAGGGCAAAGGACAGCGCTAACTCCATTCCCTTCATACCTCTGCGTTATGGGGGAGAAGCAGTCATGCAACATGAAATCATGCAAGAAGTTTCAGGTCAACTGCCCAAAGTGCTGGTGTTTGTTGTGGTATCGAATTATCTCGTATTATTCGCAGCATTCCGGTCACTGCTCATTCCAATCAAAGCCATTCTGATGAATCTGCTCAGCTTGGCTGCTTCATTCGGCGTGCTCGTACTGGTCTTTAATCAGGGCCATTTTGGCATGGAGCCATCTGCCATTGCCATTATGATTCCCGTGTTCATTGCTGGGCTTGTCTTTGGTATTTCGATGGACTATGGCGTATTTATGCTGACCCGCATCCAGGAGGTATATAGACGAACAGGGGATAGTGATCTGGCCGTACAGCAAGGACTGGCTTCAACCGGACGTCTGATTACATCGGCGGCGGCGATTCTACTGGCAGTGACTGTGCCTTTTGCGTTTGCTGACGTGGCGGGTGTCAAACAGCTGGGAATCGGAATTACAGCGGCGGTGTTCATTGATGTAACCATTATCCGCCTGGTGCTGGTACCTGCACTTATGAAATTGATGGGCAGATGGAACTGGTGGCTACCAGGGCACAGGGAATAAAAGGTCGGATTAAGAAGGATGTTCTCGGAGCCTGAAGATCAGGTATGCGAGGATATCCTTTTTTTCATCAAAATAGTGTGAATTCAGCCCAAAACAGGCAATAATGTTCAATTCACCGACTGTACCGTGATTTATAATAGACTGGACAAGTCCAACATATATTTTTTTACATACGTCTATCATTTGAATCCACAGGAGGGATGAACGGTAATGTCGGATATTGAATCTTATCTGCAAAAACAAACAAGCCCGCGTGGACGCTCCGCGTACCAGACGGGTCAATCTCTTGAGCAATGGCGCAGCCAGTTGCGAGCACGGATTATAGATCGGCTGGGTGGTTTCCCATCCGTGGTGGCGGAGCTGAATCCCGTATTGCTCGAACGCACCTCATGTGATGGCTACATTCGTGAGCGGGTTGAGATTACGACCTACGCGGGGTTGCGCATGCCTATCTATATGCTGATACCGAATTTAGTAAGCGCTACCAAAGAATCACGCCCAGCCATTATAGCCTGCCATGGACACGGGTATGGTAGCCGGGAGATCTCCGGCATGGAACCCGACGGTTCACCCCGTAGAGGAGAGCCTGGCTTGCATAAAGACTTCGCCGTCGCCCTTGTACAGCGTGGATATGTGGTTGCCGCTCCAGAATTGCTTGGATTTGGTGACCGAAGGCTGGAGGAGGATCGGGATGCACCACCCGGCGCTAGCTCCTGTACCAAAATTGCCGCCCATCTGCTCATGACTGGGCAGACCCTGGCCGGGCACCGAATCTATGAAACGATGCGTTTGCTGGATTACGTAACTACCCGTCCTGAAGCTGATCCAGTGCGGATCGGCAGCATGGGCATCTCGGGTGGTGGACTCGTGACAGCATTCACTGCTGCATTGGATGAACGGTGCCGTGCGGCTGTGGTGAGCGGTTACGCTAGTACTTTCCAGGGCAGCATATTGGACAGAAATCATTGCCTCGACAATTATATTCCAGGAATTCTGCGGGAAGCAGAGCTGCCGGATATCATAGGTCTGATCGCACCCAGGCCGCTATTTATTGAAGCTGGAAGTGAAGATCAGGTATTTCCGCTGCCAACAGCAAAAGAAGCCTATGCACGTTTGACAGAGATCTATGAACAGGCGGGAGCACAGAAATGGCTCGATGCAGACTTTTTTACAGGAGGCCATGAGATCAGCGGAGGGAAAGCCTATGACTGGCTTGATAACGTTCTGTAAGGCAATCATACAAATGAACCTTTGAGAGGAGAGTTTAGTTATGAAATGGTCAAAATCCGTGCGGTATTTGCTCTGTCTTACCCTGTTTACTAGTCTGATTGGAGGTGCTCTGGCAGCTAATGGCGGACAGGTCGCCCAAGCTGCGGCGAATGAGTACAAATTTGATTTTGGTGCTGGTGCAGTTGAGAATGGTTACACTGGTGTATCAGCAACGGAGGCCTACAATTCAGCAAAAGGTTATGGATTCAATACACCTGCTAATATGCGTAATGTATCTGCATCTGGAACGGGCGTTGCAAGTGATGCCGTTCAGTTTGTCACCTTTGGCACGAAGAGTACGAATACGTTTAATGTGGATCTGTCCAATGGTCTCTATGAGGTAAAAGTGGTCCTGGGTAATACTGCAAGATCGAGTGTGGCGGCAGAAGGCGTATACCAGATCATTAATATGACGGGGAATGGGGCGACCGATCAATTTCAAATTCCGGTGACGGATGGACAGTTAAATCTACTGGTAACAGAAGGGAAGGAAGGCACGGCATTTACACTCAGCGCACTTGAAATCCGGAAAATATCGAATCAGACGGTGACGAACCGTACGATCTATATTGGTGGCGATTCGACGGTCTGCAATTACTATCCACTCAGCAGCAGTGTACAGGGTGGCTGGGGACAGCTTTTTCCTTCCTACGTGAATACCAGTACATTTCAGGTTCGCAATATGGCCTCTAGTGGTCAATTTGCAAGAGGTTTCCGCGATGATGGACAGATGGAAGCGATTTTGAAGTATATTAAGCCAGGAGACTACTTTATTTTGCAATTAGGGATTAATGATACCAACGCCAAGAACAATACAACCGAAGCAGAGTTCAAGGAGATCATGCGTGACATGGTCCGTCAGGCCAAAAATAAAGGAGCCACCGTCATTTTATCGACGCCTCAGGGTCGGGCAACTGATTTCAATTCAGCCAATGTGCATACTGCGGAGAATCGCTGGTACAATGCATCTACACGTGCACTGGCTCAGGAAGAGGGCGTGACGCTTGTAGAACTGAACAAACTCAGTTCGGCTTATTTCACTTCCATTGGACCGGCTGCAACACTGGCCTTGTATATGACAGGAGACACGCTGCATCCGAATCGTGATGGTGCTGCCCAGCTTGCACGAATCGTTGCTGCTGATCTGAGAAGGCAGGGACTAAATGGATTTTGAATGGATTAAATATAGCTTATTTCCGCTACTCCACGAACATAGATTGGACTAAGCTAAATCGTATAGTCAAAAACACCCCCGGGACGGCCACGTAATATACGGCATGTCCCGGGGGTATTTGATTATAAACCAAGTGACTATTCTATCATATCTTTGGCTTCATGGTTGACCTTTTTACCTTTCAAGAGTGGTTCAAGTTCATCCTGTACACTTTGTTCCCATAGGGGTACGTCTGTACGATAGGCAGCCCGTCCGTTGAGATGACCGGCTACCGGTGCCGTGATAAATACAAACACAATGCCAAGCAATACCCGAGCACTGATATAGTTATCGAAATACCAGAAGAAGAGAAACGTTCCGCTCAGTACACAAAGTACGCCGAGTGTAGTGCTTTTGGTGGCGGCATGCGCCCGTAAATATACATCTGGCAGTCGGATCAGTCCGAACGCACTAAATGCGCTCAGTAATGCTCCCAGCAAGACAATGAGCCCAATGACAATGCCGGCGGTTCCATCAACGATCTCCTTCATTTTTGAATACCGCCCCCCGTTCAATGTATCGTGCAAATGCAACTGTGCTTAGAAAAGCGAGAATGCCGATCAACAGAATAATATCCAGATAAGCTTGGGTATGAAGCATCATGGATAAAACAGCAACGATGGCAATGACATTAATACCGATCGTATCCAGTGCCGTAATCCGGTCGGCCATTGAGGGTCCCCGCAGGACCCGGTACAAACAACCAAGGATCGCGAGGGAGAGAATAAGCAAGGAAATGAACAACAGTGAGGATAACATTATCGTGTCACCTCCATAATGGCTTTTTCGAATGTATTTTTGATATCATCACTCATTTTCTGTTCGTCTTTGATATCCAATGCATGAATAAATAATTTGCGTTGATTCCCTGAAATTTCGAGTGGAAGGGAACCTGGTGTCAGTGAGATGAGCAGACAAAGGAGTGTAACTTCCCAGTCAGAGGACAGCTGTGTCTGATAGGTAAATATGCCGGGTCGAATATCAAGCTTCGGCTTCACAATCTGGCGAATAACTTCAATACTGGCCCGCACCAGCTCCTTGAACAGTAAGGCAATCAGCTTGATGATCGCCCAGATACGAACGATATAGAAGCGTTGCGGAAAGAACCGTCGCATGCTTCCAATCAGTAGCAGACCCAGCAGATAACCCGTGAGAAAGCCAACACCATTCCACGCATTATTCAGAAACATCCATACAAAGGCAATGATCAAATTAAGTACAATCTGAAAGGCCATACGCATCTACTCCTTCAAGACTGCATCAATATAAACATTGGGATGCAGCAGAATGTCGCCTGCGCGGGAGGTCAGTTGGAACATACCCTCAGCCCCCACACCCATTGCGATGATGAACACAAACAGAATTCCGGCAGGGATGAGCAGGCCGTTCACGGCATAAGGTCTTCTCACTGCGCCTGCTGGCGGTTCACCCCAGAACGCCTGGATGAAGATGCGAAGAACCGAATACAACATCAGCAGGCTGGAAAGGACGGCAATGCCTGTCAGTCCGTACAGACCTGCCTGCAACCCGCCTTCAAATAACAACAATTTCCCAGGAAATCCACTGAACGGCGGAATGCCTGCCAGAGCAAGTGCGCTGATAAAGAACATCCAGCCAAGCAGTGGATAGCGGTGAATCAGCCCGCCCATATTGTCGAGTTTGGAGGTGCCTGCGACCGCGATCAGAGCGCCCCCGAGCAGGAATAGCAGTGTTTTGATGAGCATATCATGCAGCATGTAGAAGAGAAGACCTTCTAGCGCAGGCCGGCTGGCAGCAGCCATCCCGAAGGCTACAAATCCCACCCCTGCTATCACGTTGTAGATCAGTATTTTATTGACGTCACGATAGGAAATCGCCCCGATTACTCCGAGTACCATAGTCGCTCCAGCCATCCAGCCGATAAGGGCATGGAAGAAATCCGGATCATGATAGAAAATCAGTGTGAATGTTCGCACAATGGCGTACAGGCCAACTTTGGTCAGCAAACCGGCGAATAGGGCGGTGACCACTGCCGGAGGGGCTGCGTAAGAGCCGGATAACCAGAAGAACAGGAACAGTCCGGCTTTGATACTGAATACGATCAGGAACAGGACAGCGATCAGGGTGATGACTCCACTCTGTCCGACTTCAGCGATTCGATTAGACAAGTCGGCCATGTTTAATGTGCCGGTAACAGAATAGAGAAAGCCAATAGAGGCTACAAAAAGCGCTGAAGAGACAATGTTAATCAAGACATACTTGATCGTTTCCCGTAGTTGTCTTTCCGTACCTCCCAATACGATTAGTGCATAAGAGGAGATAAGCATCAATTCAAAGCAGACAAACAGATTAAACAGGTCTCCGGTAAGAAACGAACCGTTCACGCCTGCAATCAGGAAATGAAAGAACGGGTAAAAATGATGTTCTTCCCGTTCCTTGTTTATACTGCGGAAGGCGTAGAGTAGACACGCTAACGCAATGATCGAAGCGGCTACAACGAGCAAAGCCGATACCATATCTGCAACAAGTACAATACCGTAGGGTGGTTCCCAACCTCCCATATTGAGTGTCTGTATGCCGGACTGTGTCACTTGGGTGATCAAGACTGTTGAAGCGGCTGCGGTCAGCAAAAGGCCAATAACACTCACAACCCGCTGGATGTTTATCCGCCGGAAGAATAGAAGGGCTATAACCCCGGTAATCAGTGGCAGCAGAATGGGCAGAACAACGAGATTATTCATAAGGACGCCCCCTTACTTCTTCCATATCGTCTGTTTTCAGCTTCAGATAGGAACGATAGGAGAGTACAAAGAAAAAGGCGGTAAGTCCGAAGTTAATGACAATGGATGTTAATATCAACGCCTGGGGAAGTGGATCGACATAGCGTTCAGCCTGCTCCCCAAGCAGCGGTGGTGCTCCAGTTTTGAGACGGGACATCGTAATCAACAGTAGATGCACCCCGTGAGTGAGTATGGACATGCCAAGCACGATCCGGAGCAGGCTCCGCGATAAGATTAAAAAGACGGCGACTGCAAACAAAATGCCAACGGCCACACACATCAATATTTCCATATCAGCGATCCTCCCCGATCTGTAGAATGATATTCATGGTGACTCCCAGGACGGCGAGATAAACGCCGAGGTCAAACAGCATTGCGGTTGCAAGTTCTGTTTCTCCGAGTATTGGAAGATCGAAATAACCAAAGGTCTGACTCAGGAAGGGTACGCCGAACAAAAACGAGCCTGCTCCAGTCAATAAGGCAATGCCCAGCCCGATGGCCGTCAAGGTGCGAAAATCGATAGGTAACGCTTTACGTACAGTATCTGTACTGAACGCCAGTGCAATTAACACGAGACCAGCGGCGGTCACCAGACCGCCAATGAACCCGCCACCCGGGTTATGATGCCCTGCGAAGAACAGATGCAGCGCGAAGGTCAGAATGATAAAGACAACAACCTTGGTCGTTGTTTGCAACAATACATCGTTGCTTTGCAGTGGTACGGTATCCCAGGTTGATGAGCTGCGTTCACGGTTGCCATATTTTTTCGTATTGTCCGCTTTGTCATCCGTATCTTCTTCGGTTTCTTCAGTCTGTTCTTTCTTGCGGAATTTCAGTCTTGCGCCAAGGTCCTTCGCTTCAAGATTCAGATTAATCATGGAGTAGATGGACAACGAAGCTACCCCAAGTACCATAATCTCCAGTAGGGTATCAAAACCACGGAAGTCCACCAGTAACACGTTGACGACATTTTTGCCGCCAGCCAAATTGTAACTTTCCTGAATGAAAAAGTCGGAAATGCTCTCCAGTGACGCGGTTCCGCTCGCAGCTAATGCAACAAAGGTCATGACCACGCCTACGGCAATGGCAACAATCATATTCACACTAAGATAGCTGCGGCTTGATTTGCCTCGTTGCAGTTCAGGCAGATGATAGAAGCAGAGCAGGAACAGTGCAACGGATACCGTTTCGACAATCATCTGGGTCAATGCCAGATCCGGCGCTCGGAACAGCACGAACAGTAATGTGACGAGATAACCCACTGCGCCTGTCATAATGACTGCCGATAGTCTGTTCTTGGCAAAAGGGATCGAAACCGCTGCTGCAATCAGTGCGACGAGCAGTACTGCTTCATAGAAAGAAAAAGGGGCGTTGCCCTTGAAATTCCAGGTGATATTTTCCCCCGAGCGGAAAAAAGCATAAACCAGCAATGCAACGGTGAACGAGAAAATATATACCAGGTAGTTACGAACCGAGCCATTCATGTAGGCTTCTGTCCATTTGCGTGCATAATGCTGAAGATTATCGAGCACGACATGGTACATATTATTTATCGTTAATCCTTGCGGATAGTGCTTATAAATAGTTCTCCAGCGCGGCAGCAGTTTGTACAATATAATACCGAGGGCGATTACACCGATGGTCATGAGTAATTCCGGTGTAATGCCATGCCATAAGGAGAAATGAACATCAAAGTGCTCATTTCCGTTCAGCAGTGATGGAAGTACAGCAGCCATCGCCGGTTCAATTAATGATCCAGCCAGCAGATTCGGGAATAGACCGAATATGATCACGAGTATCCCCAGAATAACCGGAGGAATCAACATGCCAACGGGAGCTTCATGCAGCTTCTCGGCAGGGATCTCGCTGCGGGTGCGACCAAGAAATGTTTTGAACACAATAATAAGCGCATAGATCAGAGTGAACACACTTGCGAGCCAAGCGAACACAGGCAAGAGTATGCTCCATGATCCGAGTCCAAAGATGCGGAGGTGTGTTACTTCCACCATAGCCTGGAAGAACAGCTCCTTGCTCAGAAATCCGTTAAACGGCGGAATTCCGGCCATGGCGAGTGCTCCGACGAGCGCTACCGTAAAGGTTACTGGCATAAAAGAAGCAAGTCCGCCGAGTTTCCTTATATCCCGCGTTCCTGTCTCATGATCCACAATGCCAACGACCATGAACAGTGCCGCCTTGAAGGTAGCGTGATTGAACAGATGAAGCAATGCTGCCGTAATGGCAACCGTGTACATCGCGGAGGATTCGCCATATCCGAAATAGATGGCTGCCGAGCCAACGCCGAGCAGGGACATGATCAAACCAAGCTGTGAGATGGTAGAATAGGCCAGGATTGCCTTAAGGTCATTTTTTTTCACGGCAAGGAATGATCCATAACACAGGGTGAGTAGTCCAACCCCGGTGACAAGCCAGAACCATAATCCCTGTCCACCAAAGATGGGTGTAAACCGGGCTACGACATACAGTCCCGCCTTGACCATGGTCGCCGAATGCAGATAGGCGCTGACCGGTGTTGGAGCTTCCATGGCGTCAGGCAGCCAGATGTGGAACGGGAACTGCGCCGATTTTGTAAAAGCCCCAATCAGTATCAGCACAAGAGCAGGCAAGAATAGTGCACTGTCCTGAATCTGTCCCCATTCCGTAATGGTTGCACGGATGCTGAACGTGCCTGTCATGAGATACATCAGCATGAATCCGGCAAGCATGGCGAATCCGCCAAAAACGGTAATCAGGAACGACTTTTGTGCGCCCGAAGTGGATGCATTGCGTTTGTAATGAAAAGCGATCAGGAGAAAGGACGTAATACTGGTCAACTCCCAGAATCCATACAACACAATCATATTGTCTGACAGCACCACGCCAAGCATGGCTCCCATAAACATCAGCAGATACAAATAAAAGCGGTTTAAGGCTTCTTTGGTATCCATGTAGAAAATGGAGTAGAGCACCACCAGTGTTCCTACACCGGTGATTAACAATGTCAGCAGCAAACTTAGACCATCCAGATATAGATTAAATCCAATGTCCAGTGACGGAATCCAGGGGATATACCCGGATACCGTATTCCGCTGAGACACGGCGGGTACAAGGCTCGCAAAATAAACAAATAATAGGACCGGGACAAGTAAAACCAGCCATCCCATATGTATTTTACGGAAGAAACGATGCAGTATGGCAAGTACAATACCAGCGGCAAAAGGCAGAATCACAGCAACATGAAGCAGGCTCAACATTACACCCCCAATGACTGAATTTCTAATGCTCTTTGTTGTGGCAAACCGTGCTCATATGGCTCTGTGAGCATGCTTGCTCTCTATATTCATAACCCAAGTATGTATATACAGAATCGTGACTATTCTTTGAATGGAAGAAACACGGTGTGAATAGCGTTCCCATATTGTATGGATATGTATAATGAAAAAAGACATTATTTCCGATATAGATGAAAACGAATAGGTGACATCCCGTAATTCTTAACAGCATGAATGATGTTGAAAAAAATCAAGCTGGTTTCACCGTTTATTGGAGGAAGTTATGTCATTCAAGCTTAAAACTGTTCTCACCATGACCTTCGCTGTGTTATCCCTGTTGGTTACACTCACGATTGGTTATATTTTAAGTCAAAAATCATCCATAGCTGTCGAAACGGAGATTGGTCATTCCCTCATCAGCACGGCTTCTCAAACTTCAGACAAGCTGGATCGCTTCATGTGGTCGCGTTCCGGAGAATTGGATCTTCTGGGCCGAATGATTGCTCTAGAGGACCGCTTCGAGCCTGCCGAAATGCAGATGCTGCTGAATCAGCTTCAAGATAGCTTTCCCACATTCTCATGGGTTGGATTCATGAATCCAAAAGGAAAAGTGCTGGCTTCCACAGACGGCATATTGCGTGGTGAAAATTTATCGGAAAGACCTGTGTATCAGGAGGGAATCAAGGGTAAATTTATCGGAGATGTCCATGATGCAGTCCTTCTGGCGAAGCTGCTTCCTAACCCAACCGGCGAACCACTGCAATTTGTTGATATCAGCTTTCCGGTGAAATACAAGAACGGAGATATTGCTGGCGTGCTTGCGGCACATTTGAGCTGGGCCTGGGCGAAGGAAATGGAGGAAAGTGTCCTGCAACCTTTGAAACATGAGGAAAAGAACATCGAGATGTTTATTGTCAGCCAGAGGGAAGATACGGTGCTGCTTGGTCCTAAAGAATGGATTGGTCGTCCTTTGAAATTATCGGGCATTGAAGGGGCAAGACTGAACAAAAGCAGCTGGTCCATAGAAGAATGGCCGGATGGAAAAGAATATGTAACCGGATTTGCGACTAGCCAGGGGCATCTGGATTATCCCGGTCTTGGATGGACTGTGGTTATTCGTCAGCTTAAATCAACAGCCTTTTCTTCCGTGACCGATATGCTCTGGTTCAATGTCTGGGCAGGACTGGCTGTTACCGTTTTGTTCGCACTGATCGGTTGGTTAATCTCTCGGCAGATCTCGGCCCCGATTGCACGGCTGACTCAAGTGGCGAATCGGCTTGGTGCTGGGGAGCAAGTACAGATTCCAGAAAATCGAGGTTTTAGGGAAATCGAAGTACTGTCACGTTCACTGGGGGATATGTTGACTTCGCTAACGAATAAAGATTCGGAACTAGTTGTTATGCAAAATCTGGCACATTACGACCAATTGACCGGACTACCGAACCGAACAGCGCTCGAACTCTATCTGGAAGAATCCTTGGAGATGGAAAGTGAAAATCACACGTTAACGTTCCTTTATCTTGATCTGGATGGATTCAAAAGTGTGAATGATACGCTTGGACATCAGACCGGAGATATTCTGCTGCAGAAAGTGGCTCAGCGTTTGACCAGTCTCAGTCATGAAAAGGGCATCACGGTAAGACTTGGTGGAGATGAGTTCCTCATTGTGCTCCGCTCTGTGGGAAGCAATCCAAGAGAAGAAGCTCGTACCTATGCAGAAGATATCATCCAGAGCCTGAATAAGCCGTTTATTATTGAATATGAGCGAATTCATATTGGCTGCAGCATTGGAGGAGCTGAGTATCCTACGAACAGTGGCAATCCGAGTGAAATTATCCGCATGGCAGATGAGGCGCTGTATGAATCGAAACGTGCGGGCAAAAATAGAATGACATTCTATCCAGAATTGAAGAACACAGTTAGAGAATAATATAATATAAAGTAAGAGTTAACTGATCCGCATACAGGCAAGGAGTGATGAGATGTCTGGAAAATATACCAATGTACCCTATGGTTATGAACCGCCCCCGGCTACCCGGAAAGGCACGCTGATTTTCTATGATTCATTTGAACACGTAACGGATCAACAGCTTGAACGCGCCGCTACTATCGCTGACACACGCTCTTTTGTGCAACTTGTGCTCTATCCGCTGCATGAGAATACAGTGAAGCGAATGAGCAAGGATGGTGTGCAGCCTTTTTACAAAAGGGAAGATCGTCTTCATGACTGGAGAAGGGGGTATGCATCCTCCCGCATACGGGTGGAAGGCTGGGAAGGCAAGAGAAAGAAGTATACGCCGATCGAAGCAGCCCTGCGTCATATGGCAGAAGAATATCCAGCTCCCCATTTCCTGTATCTCACAGTGGAGATGGCGAATCAGTTCGCATCATTTGATTCGTTCAAAGATTGGATTAAGGAAGTACGTCTGATTATTGATGGAGATGCCGTTAAGCTCCACCCAAAGCTGGAGCAAAATGCACATCGCTGGGAATGGGCAGAGTGAACCAATATATTCGGAGTGACGATTAGCGTTTAAAAAAAGTAGTGCTGTACAGCCGGCTTGGTATTATCCCCTCAAGGTAGACAGTGAAAAAAGAGGTCATGTTAAAATGAACTCAACACTGAAAACCGGAGGGGATTTTTGCTATGCCAGCTAAAAAAGGCCAAACCTTTAATCAATATAGTGAAGAAACGAAGAAAGAGGCTGTTCGTCTGCGATTGGAAGAAGGTTGGACATACAGTCGGATCATGGAGAAGTTTGGTATTAAGAGTGAGAGCCAGATTATTACTTGGGTACGGAAAAGCCATAATGGAGAGAGTTTTGAGGATTATCGAGGACGTTGGACGAAGAAACATTTTAGCACTGCAGAAGAAGAAAATGCTTATCTGAAAGCGCAGGTAGAATATCTAAAAAAGCTCAATCCGAATTTGCACGGAGAGGGAAGCTGGATTTCGAAACCCGGTGCCAGTCCGTTCGAGAAATAAGCAAGTGGGCACCTGTGGTTTGGTTGTGTAAAATTGCTGAAATTTCTCATGCAGGTTACTACAAATGGAAGAAGAATATCGTCCTCAGAGAGAAACGAGCAGATCGGGATGCGGATCTAAAAGCACATATTTTAGGCATTCACCGGCTTCGTCCTTATTTTGGCTACAAACGTATGCGAACCGCGTTAGGAAAGGAAGGCCTCGTGGTGAATCACAAAAAGGTACGCCGCTTAATGAGAGAACTTCAGATTCGTTCCGTGATTCGCAAGAAACGTCCATTTGCTGGCCGGAAACCGTCCGTTCTTTTCCGTAATGTCTTAAATAGAGAATTCTCGGCGGCAGCTCCTCTGCAGAAGCTCGTGACGGATATTACGTATGTCCGGATTGGGCATGATTTTGCTTATCTCTCGGTTGTGATGGATCTATACAACAACGAGATTGTAGCTTGGGAACTATCCGAGCGAAATGACTTAAAACTCGTTATGGACACGGTGAAGAAACTAAAATGTGGACCTACCTTGCTCCATTCCGACCAGGGGTTCCAGTATACAACACAGAGCTATGCCAAGTTGCTTGAAGAGAAGAAGCTAACAGGAAGCCATTCTCGGCGTGGGAACTGCTATGACAATGCATGTATTGAGTCGTTCTTCTCCCACTTAAAGACAGAGAAGTTGTATTTGGAGAAGCCTCAGAATCTGGAGCAAGCAAGGAACCGAATTACAGAGTATATTTTGTTTTACAACAAGGAACGTTTCCAAAACAAACTCGGCGACCTCTCCCCGATTGAATTCAGGGAAAAAGTCGCCGCTTAATGGAATTTCTCTTTTTTTATTGTCTACTTGACGGGGCTATGACCAGCTTCCCGGTGAACAGCACTACTTTTTTGCGTTTTTTTGGAGGATTAAACCAGATCAAGGGACGTCATCGTTTTATTTTTCCCCGTTCGTTTGGCGGCATAGAGACATGCATCCACTTCCTCAAACAGTTTGTCCTTGGACAGATGAGCGCTGTAGCTTTTAAGTCCGACACTTACCGTAATATATTGCCCTTCAAGCTCCAGATGAACGAGACGAGCAATCTTTTTGCGGATCTGCTCCACCAAGGCATAAGCCTGCTCGAAGGGTTGCTCAAACATTAACAGTGCAAATTCTTCTCCACCATAACGCGCCGCGATATCGCTTGATGTGATGTTCTCCTGAATGATCAGAGAGACTCTCTCCAGAATGGTGTCTCCCACCCGATGCCCATATGTATCATTAATTGACTTGAAGTTGTCAATATCAATCAGAGCTAAATGTAGACTCATGCCATTATTGGCATACTCAAACGCTTTTTCATAGTAGTCCTTAAAGGAGCTTTGATTATACAGATTGGTTAACCCATCTGTCTTGGACTGCTTGCTCATAATTGCGTTTCGCACAATCAGATCCTGCTTGGCAAGCATACTGACCTGAAGATCATCCAGTACCTCGACGCCGCTCGTAACAATCAACTGTGCAACATAAGTACCTACAATGAGAAAAGCCGGAATAGAAACCATATCAAACGAAGATAAGTACAGCCGATAGGCTGGGTCACAGAGTACGATGACATAGCCAGTCATCTGCATGAGGCATACCATCCATACCCGTTTCTTGTTGAAGAATAGTACCGAAGCAAAGATCGGCAACAGACATATGGCCAGTATAATGCGAATGTCGTAATTGACACGAATGATGGTCCAGGCAATCACCGTGCTGGCCATGGACATGGAATAGAAGGAGAACGAGCTGAAACGGCGTTCCACCCAACTGGCGATCAGAATGGAGAAAGCGCTGGCTAATGTAGGCAAAAATAATACATGGATCATGAAGTCTTCCGGAGTGCGATCATAATCGAGAAACAGAAAGCAGCCTATTTGAATGACAACATGCGTTAAAACGACGACCCAGTAAGCACGAAGCATTTTTTTGATCCATTTGGAATGCTTGAATTCGTACTCGGTTGGGATATGGTTGCTGTGTGAATGGGGACTCTTCAATATATCACCGCTGACTGCATCATAATGATACGACAGACGTGCTCTCGTATACGTTAATTATAAAACACATTGGACGAAACGCAAATCATTTAATTTGTTATATGAAAACTTATCTGACATGTTATAACGTGTTATCAACAATGAATTCTTTGCTTGATTTCTGTGACATGGCATTACACGAACGTGAATGAATGGTATACTAATTAAATATGACCTCGGCAAATAACCCGTGGATTCGGGTGTCGGATTAGCTATAGAGGAGGCCGCTACATTGGCAAAAGCAAAAGTTGCAAAAAGACCTACCCGGGATGAGTTTGAACTGGAAGAGCTGGGGAACCAACTGGTTGAGGCGTATCAAGAACGTTCGGAAGTGTTGCTGACCGTATGGGGCAAGGAAGATCAGGTTCATGGGGTGATTGTGAAGTTGGACTCACGTACCCGGCTAGTGCATGTGGAGTATACAGAGGAAGAATTTACGGCCAAAGTGCCGTTCCTGGATATTATGCGCATTGATTCTCCACGGTATTGAAAAAGATGATAAACAGGATCTGAATCAGGGCATCCGCCCTGTCAAATCCATTCTCCCTGCATAAGATAACCCATACCTGTTGCAGAGGAGGTACGGTCAATGAGCGAAGTATTAGGTGGAGAAGCAAGAGGAGGCTACGGATACGGAGGTTTTACTTCTGTAGGTGCCATTCTGGTTTTGTTTATCCTGTTGGTTATCATCTCCAAAGCATTCCTGGTATAATTATTATTCCAGATGAATAAAGGAAGCTCTGCCATCGCGGCAGAGCTTTTTTTGTTTATATTTTGTGTTGTCGTTTGCGGCTGAGTATTCCGTACAGAACGACGATCACCACAGGGTAGAGAACGGCCCACCCGGCAAAAGGGAACACAATGGCTGTCGCCACAAAGGAAATCCAACTGATGGTTACCCCAGTACGACTTCCCTTGAGTAAGCGTATTCCGGCTGCGCATCCGCCAAGATAGGTGAGAATGAACGTTGCATTAGGCAACTGAATAAGTGTGGTGAGTGACACCAGACCTGATCCGTATATGCCTAACACGAGAGTGAAGCAGATGGCCAGGAAGCCAATTGCAGCAATTGGTGTATGGTACCGACTGGATAAGCGGGACATCCATTGCGGGGCGGATCCTTGTCTTGCCAGTGCATAGGCGACACGGGATGCGGCACCAGCATACGCAATGACCGTAGCGGTGCAAATGAATATGCCAGTTAGCCCAGCAAGTAATCCACCCCAGGAACCGAGAGCCTGACTAATGATCCATACGAGAGAGACATCAGCTCCGCCATGAAGATAGCTTTGGGTTCCGACTGTCGCCAGTGCAGTCAGGAAATAGAGCACACCTACAATGATGGCTGCAATGGTTACGCCTTTGATAGCTGCCTTGCGTGGATCAGTAAATTCTTCAGACAGGTGAGATACAGCTTCCCAACCGATAAAACACCAGAACAGAATGGCCCCAGCCTGACCCACGCTGACCCAACCACTTGGCATAAATGGTGTGAAATGTATGGATTGCATATTCGGAATAGCAAATACAAATGCCATGACTAGCACGATAATAATCGCCAGCACAACGCCAATCTGTACCTTTCCGGCGACCTGCATGCCTACAATGTTAATGATCAGTCCAGCCGCCAGCATGAGGGTGGCAATCGCTGTTCTATATCCTTCCCCGAGTCCCAGCGCAGCTGTCATGTAGCCTGCACCTGTAAGGGCAGCCACGGGAGCACCGATGGGAACGGACATTAGAAAGAACCAGCCAACCACGGCTCCTGCCCGTTGTCCGAAAGCGAGGGTGACGAAATGGGATACACCGCCTGCGTCCGGGTAACGGGCTGAGAGTAATCCCATGGATAGGGCGAGTGGGAGAATCAGCAGCACCATGCCTCCCCAGGCGAGAAGTGAAGCTGGTCCTGCCAGTTCGGCAGCAAGTCCGGGTACAATCAGGACACCTGAACCGAGAACTGCACTTATATAAAGCGCAACAGCTTGCGGCATACCTATCGTTTTTTTGAGCTGCGAAGAAGATGTGTTCATGAAATAAAATGGCCTGCCTTCCAGAATGAAATGATTTTAGAGCGAGAACTATGTAATTATATAGGAAGAGAGGCAATCAGTCATTGGCGAATTTTGTAGAAATTTCGATATCAGTCGTGCGGACGTTATGATAAAATAAAACCATCCCTAGAGAAAGAATGAGGTGTATCCCTAATGAGTAAAGAGTTGACAGAAGCTTTGAACGAACAGATGAACTTCGAATTTTATTCGGCTCACGTATATCAAGCGATGGCCGCATACTGTTCCAGCGAAAGCTTGGACGGATTTGCCAACTTCTTCATCGTACAAGCAGAGGAAGAGCGGTTCCACGCCATGAAAATATACAAATTCCTGAATGACCGCGGACAACGCGCTACCCTTGCTGCATTGCCAGAGCCGAAGAATGAATATTCTTCAATGCTGGATGTGTTTGAACACGGATATGCACACGAGCAGCAAAACACCAAGAAATTCTACAATCTGGCTGACATTGCCCTGAATGAGCGTGAACATGCCACGATGTATTTCCTGAAATGGTTCATCGATGAGCAAGTCGAAGAGGAAGCACTGTTTGATAATATCATTCAAAAGTTGCGCCGCATCGAAAAAGACAGCAATGCTTTCTACATGCTGGACGCCGAATTTGGTAAACGTTCGTTCACAGCTCCGGCGGAGTAAGAGGGGACTAAGCAAAGCAATCAGGATTGATCCGAACAACAAGAAAATCGATCTACATATGAAAAGTCTGCTCTCGGGCAGGCTTTTTTGTTATTTCAATTAAGATTCTTCGCTCGCTTCATATAAATTCCAGAAATGAATCTATCAGAAACCACAATTTGGGTTAATAGAATATATGTCAACATTAATCTATCCCGACGGATGTTCTTTTTCGAGCAAATCTATCAAATTCGTTTTATTTTTTTGGGTAATCTGACAAAAGTGTAACTCGAACGTAGCATTTGAAGCGAGAATGGGACGCACTCTTTTTGATAGTATTAGGATTATCGCCAAGGGCTGCAATGAGAGAAACACAGACACCCGGGGAAATACAAGACATAAGGGAGACTTTTATTATGCTACATATTCGTAAAATGTTCATCACCGCACTTGCTATTCTATTGATCATTCCATTGCTATTGCCGCAGTCGGCTTCAGCTACATCATCCGCATCCAAGAATGCTGGAAATAAAGCGAGCTCCAAGATCATATATCTAACTTTCGATGATGGGCCGACCGCCCACACGGGACAATTACTGGATATTCTGGATCAGTACAATGCCAAGGCGACATTCTTCATGCTTGGACCTCAGATGGAGAAATTTCAGAAGGCCACCAAGCGTATTGTTGCAGATGGACATGGACTGGGCTTGCATGGTGTAACGCATGTTCCCGGTAAATTTTATAAATCCGCATACAGCGGCTTGAAAGAAATGCAGCAGGCCAATAAAAGCTTGAATAAAGTGGCAGGTGTCAAAACCAGCCTCGTTCGTACTCCATACGGCAGCAAACCGTATCTCAAACCGGCATATCGCAATGTTCTACTGGGTCAGGGTGGATTCCATCTGTGGGATTGGAATGTCGACTCCGAAGATTGGAAATACAAGAAGGATCATCAGAAAGTTTACAACAGCGTGATGAAGCAGATTCATAATGTGCAAAAGAGCGGAACCACCCCTGTGGTACTGATGCATGACCAGGAAGCGACCTTAAAAGTACTTCCGCAAGTGTTAAAAACACTGAAAGCAGAAGGCTACCAGTTTGAAGTGCTGACCAAGAAAGTGCAGCCTGTGAATTTCTGGAATGACAAACGTTAAAATTCAGGCGAGACAACGATGTAAGCTGAGTCCAATAACGGCTTCAAGGAGGACAACAACATGAGCAAACCTAAATTATGGATGACGATTCCTGTGACAACAGCAGTGCTGCTTGCTCTTGCGGGGTGTGGTGGTCAGGATACCAAACCATCATCAGCGGACAACACGTCCCCCGCGGCTGGCGAACAGGTTCAGTCGGGAAGTGGAGGAGCCGATTTCTCCAATGGAACGAAGGATAGCGAAGCAGATACCAAGGGAACAACGGGGACGGAAGGTTCTGCAGGAAGCGGGACATCGAATTGGGAAACGGGCAGTAACGATCAAACCCAGCAAAGTGCGAACGATGTCATTAAGGACATTCGCAGTCAGCTGAAGATGAAGAACGCTTCGTTACCTACTTCATTTTCTCTGGAAAAGGGAAAACATCTGACTGCATCGATCACATCGAATACTTCAGATGCGTTCCACATTAACTTTTATTCCACGGATCAGCCTGTAGCGGTTAACGATGCTTCGTTGGCGGCCTCTGGCAGCAAGGTACCTGTTCTGGCATCCTATGAAGTGAAGACGTATAAAGACCCGAACAGTACGGATATTTTCCCTGAGACAGATTTGAAAGACATTCCTAAGGACATGACTGTGGATCTGGGACATGACATCAAGGGTGTGGCTGAAGGCGCGGCGGGCAGTCAGTATCTGACATGGACAGAAGGTAGATGGACGCTTCAAATTCGATCCGTTTCCCAAGATAACATGAATAATCCGGGGATTGCTAAGAGAATGGTGGAATACTTGGAATCCCATACACTGCCTGCACCAAAGGATAAAGGATTCGTGAACGTGCAGTACCCAAGCGGTGGTAAAAGCGTTAATGTAACGATCTCCTGGCAAGATGGCAAGCAGATTCATCAGCTCCAGACCGAGCAGGTGCCACTGGAAGCTTTGGGCATGGTTGTTTCTGTAAAATAGTATAGTATGGAACTAAAATAGGTTCCAAAAGCAAATAGGCTGGACCGGAGTGAATACTCCAGGCCAGCCTATCCTTGTATAAGCAAGGTGCACCGATGGGAAGGTGTACCTTGCTTATTTATGTTTCATTGGGTTAAAGCGGTACTTTCATTTAAACCACCCTTTTTCTTTGGAACGAGTGATGGCTTCAATGCGGTTACTTGCATTTAACTTGTTGAGGATAATAGAGATGTAATTTCGCACCGTACCGGTTGTAATAAATAAATGTCCGGCTATTTCCTTTGTATTTTTACCGTCTGCCATCAGGCCAAGAACGGCATTTTCACGTTCGGTCAGCGGGTTCTCCTGAACATAAGCCTCGTCCACCAGGTCAGGTGCAAAAATACGTCTTCCATTCATGACCTGACGGATTGCTTCGGCCAGTTCCTCGATCGGACTATCCTTTAACAGATAACCACGTACACCGCCTTTCAGAGCACGCTCGAAATATCCGGTTCGGGCAAAGGTTGTCAAAATAATGACTTTACAGTTCATACCTTTCAGTTCCTCAGCGGCCTCCAGGCCGCTTTTGACGGGCATTTCAATGTCCATCAGACAGATGTCTGGTGTAAGCTCCCTGACGAGAGAAAGAGCTTCCTGTCCATTGCTTGCACGACCTACCACTTCCATATCCTCTTCCAGATTGAGTAGGGAAGACAAGGCCCCCAGCATCATACGCTGGTCTTCGGCGATTACGATCCTGATCATTGTTCAACCTCCTTTATCGGTTTGCGGACCAGCTTGGGAACATGGATGGCAATGCCTGTACCTTCCATGTCTGCTCCGGAACGAATATCCAGACAACCGTTCACAAATTCAAGTCGTTCTTTCATTCCCAAGATTCCGGTACCGCGCCGTTCTTGCTTGCGGGTACGTTCGATTCCGACTCCATTATCCTGAACCGTTACTATATTATCGGACAGTGTTTCCTCGATTCGGATGGTGCATACCGTTGCCTGACTGTGTTTTACGACATTCGTAACGGCTTCTTTCAGACACATGCCGAGTACATTTTCATTTAGTTGTGACGTATCCTGCAACTTCGGATTGCCTTCCAGTACAAATTCAATGGAAGCGGCCTTCAAAATCTGTTCGGCACGGAACAGTTCATCCACCAGCTGTGTGCCACGCATGGTCGTTACCATTTCCCGAACTTCCTTCAGGGCCGTACTTGCCGTCTGTCTCAGATCGTTCAGTTCAATCTCGGCCTGATCAGGATTCATGCGAAGCAGACGCTTCGCCAGATCGGTTTTCAGACCGATGAGAGAGAGTTTTTGTCCAAGTGTATCGTGCAGATCGCGTGCAATACGTTGCCGTTCTTCCATTTTCACAAGATCATCCAGCCTTTTGTTGGCATTCTCCAGTTGGCCTTCCAGCTGTTCACGCTTATTTTTGTTATACGTACTGATCGGAAGCAGAATGGATGCCATCAAACTAATGAATACAAACGGGAACTGACTGAGTAGCAGGGTGCTCTGTTTGATGAAACTATAATTAATGGTTAGAAAACTGGCTGCCAGGTTCACCGAATAGAGGGTGAAGAAACCGGCTTTATTTTTAATATTCCCAATAAAAAAAGCAAGAAACAATGAGAAATAGGCATAATCATAAGCGATGGTCATCGTAATCGATATGGCGATCAAGAGTCCAATCCACATATAGACCTGCCAGCCCTTTGTGATGAAGGCAAGCAGATAACAAACAAAGAAGAACAGAATGATGAAGATTCCCGCAACCATAGGCCACAATTTGGAATATTGTGAAATATAATAGAAGGGAAGGATGAAAAAGACGAGCCATACATATGGATTTAAACCTGTATTTTTATAAAAGAGCTGCATCCACTTTTGAATGAAAATTCTCCTCCTCGGACTTGCATTGTACTCAAACTTAGCCTGACTGTAGCATGACTTTAGCCTGAATACAAGAAAACGAATCCGACAGAGTTAAGGCTTCTCTGTCAGACCCGCTTGGTTGTTTACTCGAATAGGCGGTTGAACGTAAGGCTTGCGGGATAACGTTTTGATCTCGCCGAAGCTAATAAAACGCTTGGATTCTTCGTCCCATAGACGGAAGCGCAGGGCAGCCAGACTAGAACGCAGCGTAATCGTTGTTGCCTTCTGCAAAGGAGGTGTTGCATTATGTGCTTCTTCCAAATAATAGTTGGGTACACGTGGGCTCAAGTGATGCACATGGTGGAACCCGATATTGCCGCTGATCCACTGCAACAGTTTTGGCAATTTATAATATGAACTACCTTCTACAGCAGCTTTCACATAACTCCATTCATCTTCATGTTCAAAGTACGTATCTTCGAATTGATGCTGTACGTAGAACAGCCAGATACCGAAGAAGCCGGAGAAGAAAAATACGGGTGCTTGCACCAGTACAAAAGCCTGCCAGCCGATTAACCAGCACATGGAGGCATAAAGAGCTACGATCAACACTGTAGTCAGGTGAGTATTCATGCGTTCTTTGCGTCTTGCACCTTTACGGTTAAAACGGTAGGCGAACAGGAATACATAAATGGGTCCAATACCGAACATGACAAACGGATTACGATAAATACGGTAGAAGAGACGACCCCAAGGGGAAGCTGCTTTGTATTCTTCAACGGTCATAACCCAGATATCACCTACACCACGTTTGTCGAGATTACTGCTGGTTGCGTGATGAATGGAATGCTCGTTTTTCCATTGCAGGTAAGGCGTCAGGGTTAATACACCTGTAATCGTACCGAGAATGTCGTTGGCACGTTTGCTTTTGAAGAATGAACCATGACAGCAGTCATGGAAGATGATAAACGTTCTAAGTACAAATCCCGAGGCTACGAGGGCAATCGGAAATGTCAACCAGTAGGACACGGACAAGCTATAGTACGCTGCGGCCCATAATAATAATAATGGCAGTATGGAATTCACTAATTGTTGGATACTCAGGCGAAGATTATTTTTCTCATAAGGGGTGACTTCTTTTTTTAGCGCCATTTCCTTGGTTCTGCTCATAGACGTACGTCCTCCTTCAATGGTCAATAACTGTAATTAGTTATAACCTAACGCTTCCTAGGAAGATGTCTCCAAGTGAGGCGTTTTTATCATTGTATAAGAATGCGTCCAGTGCAGTAAGTCATAAACGTCAGTATAGTGTAATGATGAATATCAATGATGACCCATGACATTTGTCATGGGTGGATGAAGTGAAAATGCTTTGTAGAGCCTAAAATAACAGTGATTTCAGATTCCTTTGTACAAATCGCGCAACAATTTGTATTATGTATACAAATTTTGTGCCGGGCATGGTAGAATCTATCATTGAGTGGTTATGACAACTTATGAAATTGGTTGATAGGTTGATTTTCTGATGGATTGGATGGAGTGCATGATGAAGAAAAGAATAACGGATATTCTATTTATTATGGCGGGTGCATTTCTGTTTGCACTTGCAGTAAACCTGTTCGTCATCCCGAATGATCTGGCTGAAGGCGGCGTTACAGGGATTACAATTATTTTGTATTACCTCTTTGAATGGTCTCCTGGACTGATGAACTTGCTCCTGAATGGTATTTTGCTACTTGTGGGGTACAAGTTTCTGGACAGAACAACAACGGTGTATACCATTATTGCGGTGGTATTCAACTCGCTGTTCCTGCACCTAACCGAGAGCTGGACGATCGCATCGGACGAGCTCTGGATCAATACTATTTTTGGTGGATTATTTGCCGGTCTGGGTATCGGCATGATTGTTAGAGTAGGCGGCACAACAGCGGGAACGGTTATTCTGGCCCGACTTGCCAACAAGTATCTGGATTGGAACATCAGTTATGGATTGTTATTCTTCGATCTGATCGTGGCGTTCTCGTCTTTCTTCATTATAGGGCCGCAAGGTTTGATGTGTACGATTGTCATGTTGTTCGTTGGAACCAAAACGATGGAGTTCATTATTGAAGGGCTCAATCCGAAAAAAGCAGTTACGATTATATCTACCAAACAGGATGCCATTGCTCAACAGGTCATTGAGAAGATGGATCGGGGAGTTACCGTCTTGTCTGGTCATGGCTACTATACGAAGAACCCGAAAGAGATCTTATATATTGTCATTAGCAAACAAGAAGTTCCGATGCTGAAGAAGATTGTGCGAGCGGAGGACGAAATTGCTTTCATAACGATCCATGATGTGCGTGACGTCTTTGGTGAAGGATTCATTGAATTGTCCAAATCGTAATGAAACGTATATATAACGAAGTAAGGAGCTGCGGTGTTTATCACTGCGGCTTTTTTTGATTTACATAATGTAAAGTCGAAATTGAATGATTACGATGAGATCAGGCCTTGATTTTGAAATCATATCATCCGATACAGACAAAAAGCTGTACACGTTTTAAAGCCGATGATATATTAAATTTAATTCGTTAAGAAACTTAACTAACTATAAAAGGAGGCGATAAAATGGCTGGCACACCGCAGTATATCCGCAATCTGAACGAGAATTTGATTATGGATGCGCTGATCGCAACTGGTGCGATGTCCAGGGCAGATATCAGTCGTCAGACCGGACTCAGCAAACCTACGGTGTCGTCGGCGATTGAACATCTGATTGAACGAAATCTGGTGTTGGAAACCGGTAGAGCCGACAATGCCCAGGGTCGAAAAGCAACACTCATTCGATTCAACGAAACAGCTTATTATGTCTGTGGTATTGATATTGGGGCAACCCGAATTCGGATCGCACTCTCTGATCTGAATGGTGAGATTATGGATTACAGAACGTATCCAACATTATCGGTCCAAAGCGGTGATCGAGCAGGGACGGCAATCCTTGATGTGCTTCGAAGCCATATGGATGAATTACTGACGGAAAATCAATTGAATTGGGATCAGATCCAATGTATTGGTTTTGGCATTCCAGGTGTTGTACTGCCGGACTCTGGTGATATTGATCGAATCGTTGCCCCGTTAGAGGGATTGGAAAAGTTGCTCTCGCTTGAATCATTGTCGGGAGCCTTCCCGTGTGAAGTGATCCTGGAGAACGATGTGAACCTGGCTGCACTGGGGGAGTACAGGGGTGGAGCAGCAGCGGATTCCAATCTGTTTGTTTTTTTCTCCATTGGTACTGGAACAGGTGCAGGCATCATGGTGAATGGGCAATTGCTTCGAGGTATGGGGGGGTTGACAGGCGAGCTCGCGGAGATGTTGTTGGAAGAGGGGCGTCGATTGGAGGATGTTTTGTCAGCGGAAGGTCTGATGGAACTGGCCAAGCGTCAGTTGGATGCCAGTCTTCTTGAGGGTCCTGATTCTGGTATAGAATACCTTCGTGAACACCTGACTCCTGAGAAACTGTTTGAAGCTACCCGAGGTGGAGAATCGCAGGCTGTGCAGATTCTGAAACAATACAGCCAAATGATAGCTTCGGCTCTGCGGAATATCTGTGTCGTGCTTGCTCCCCATCTCATTGTACTTGGCGGAGGTATTGGGGGAAATGGGGATGTGTTATTGCCGTTTCTCAGACAGATCGTATCTGAACAATTCCCAGCGAAGCCGGAACTGATCTGTTCAGAGCTGGGCGAGCGGGCTGTAGTGACTGGAGCAGTGCAGGTAGCCTTGCAACAGACGATGTTGAATCTTCAGCATGAGGCATTGGAATAAAAGCGTCAAAATGAGATTTGAATTAAACATCAGCTAGGCTGATTTAAAAATAGAGAAGATTCATCAGACATTGAACGGGTTGAACATCGCATATAGGAGGACAAAGCTATGTTTACCGACAAAAAGGAATATTCATTTTCAACTTGCTGGAACATCAAACGTCACACTACGGGTCAGGGCATGATTGAGGAGATCAAATCCCTAGGCTTCAGACAGGTGGAGCTAAACTATAACGTGACGGACGAATTGCTTCAAACGATTGAACCAATGATTGAACGGGGAGAAATCGGCATATCCAGTGTGCACAATACATTTCCACATGTAGCTGATCCCGATTATGGAACCGACTCGGTTCTGCTCGGTTTCGACGATGAGCCTCGTCGTAAGCGCGCCATTGAACTGCTGCTCCGTTCAGCTGAATATGCACACCGGTATGGTGCGAAGGCAGTTGTCGTGCATCCAGGCGAGGTGCCGTTTGAATATAATATTGATGAAGCATTGAAAAAGATATATCACGATCAAGGGCCAGACTCCTCGGACTATCAATCGTTGTGGCAAGAGATGCTGGAGAAGCGTGAGGCGAGTAGCGCACATTACCTGAAGCGGATTCAGGAGAGTCTGGAAGAAGTGTGTGAGTTGTCTGAACAGCGCGGATACGGAGTGAATTTCGGCATTGAGACTCGATCTCGCTGTTACCAATTACCGACGCTGCAGGAGGCGGGCGCACTTATCCGCAGCATGAAAGGGGCACCACTCGGATTGTGGTACGATATTGGTCACGGTATGATGATGGATCGAATGGGGCTCTATGACAATGTACGTGAAGCAAATGAATTGATCGACCATGTCGTCGGGGTGCATATTCATGAGACGGTAGGCTTGTCGGATCATTGGTGTCCTTATATCCATAGCAAGGACATGGCATTTTTTGATTCATTCCTGGATATCATTGATCGTTCTCCTGTCAAAGTATATGAGTTGAAAGCAGCCTGCACACCGGAAGAGATTGATGAGAGTCACCAGTTAATTACAGCTCGTATCGCTGGACGTCAAGCGACACGGCAGCACGGATAATCTGGCAAGAGAACAGCGGTGAAAAATAAATGTAAAGAGAGCGGTTAGAATAATCTTACCTTTCGGGTAAAGTGGTATTCTGCCGCTCTCTTTCCGATGTGATATTTTCTAATCTGTAATTATGATATAATATGCATTAATCAGGCTATGGTATCCCTTCCTTCTGAACTCTTACAATGGTATTAGGGGTGCCGCTTCCCTGATTTTTTTAGTTTTTTGGACTGTGTTATACATATGAAGAACCGCCACGAGCTAGGCCAAGTATACCAATGCTGAATATTTTATCGTCATGTGGGAGAGTACAAGTGATGGACTTATTCTCAATCTATTTCAGCAGGAATTTGAAAGTGATCATTGCAGAGCGCAAGGGCAAGCTGCCTGTGCGTATATTGGCGACTGCACTGAGAAATTTGGAATCGCTGGGATATACGTTTTCGACGAAACTGATAGATGTGCTGAATACCTGGGAACGTGACAGATTCGTTTTCTGGTTTGAGCAATTGATGGAAGAGCTTCGAAAGATGAAAGGAATCAATTTAAAGGAAATCCTCGTGTATCCGAAATTTCCTAAGCGGAAAATGAATATTCAGGAAAGTAAATTTTATTTAAATGCTTTGATGCATTCCTGGAGACAGCAGTCTTTTGAACAGGAGCAGCGCATATTACTGCTGAACAAGCTGCGACTGCGTGTGATTCATCTCGGCAGTGAAGCAGATTTTTACCAAGTAGGAATGGACCTGCTTACAGCAAAATCTTCGTTAATGCCAGTTGCAAGAGAGCAGTTGACCTGGTTTGCAACAGAGTACGAAGGCTGGGCCACATTTGAACCAGAGGCAGGGCAAATACCTGTGAGGGAAAATGCAGCCGTTTATTGCGCGGCTTTATTAAAGGCGGGGCGTGCTTCGGTGAAGCAACTCCAGCGACATTTGCGCACGGCAACAGATATATTGCGGCTGGCGGTAGCGTGTTCCGATGGAGATGTCAGTCTGAAGGAGAACACCCGTTTCCGTTCATTTACTCGATCTGAACGTCGGCTAATACTTGCTTTATTGGAGGGGGCTTCGAACCCGCTGGAAGATTTGTTTCGATATAAAGGGCGCTGGCAGAGATTGGCCGAGCGACTGCATCCAGGTGAATATCGTCACCGTTATCCAGGGGCAATAGTGGCGCTGGACCAGTTGCGACGTGGGGAACGACCGCTTACCTTTCATGGCAGAGTGGAGCGGGCATTTGAACAGAAGGATAACCAGCTTATTCTGGAGACGCTTGCGGAACGTCCGGGAGAGATGGTCGGTCAGCTCGACCGAATGATACGTTCCGGTGTTCCGGTGCAGCAAGTGATCGGCAAAATGGAAACTGTGGAAGAGAAGGTTTCGACAAGGGCGCTGCTTGGAGTGTTGGCCCATTTCAGCACACGGACGGAGTTTCAGGTCAGGAGGAGCTTTTTCCGCAAAGGCAACACGGCAAATCTGTATGTCTCCACTCAACCGCTACCGTCCCTCAACGTTGAGGATGTTCATGCGGTGATATCGGCGGTAGAGCATACACTGTTGAAACGGTTTGCCGTGCTTCCACCACTCGGTAATGTCTATATTGATGAAAGACTTCAAGAGTTTTCAGTTCCATGGGGAAAACGCCGGGCAAGCGAATCTCTTCGAGCTCTATCGCGTGCGTCATGGATATCGTTACCCACAGGAGATACCGTTCGTTTTTTTCTGTGGTGGAGAGAAGGCCTGAGTGGTGATGAGCGAATCGAACGTGTGGATACCGATCTGTCGGGTGTACTGTATGATGAGGATTGGCGTTGTATGGACCCAACATCCCGGACCCCTCTGAAATCGAATGAATATATAGCTGCAAATAGTGGGTTTATGGTGACTGCACCGGATGGAGCGGCGAAGTATATGGATCTGCATTTGCCGTCCGTTTCTAGGTTAGGGGCACGTTATATTGTAATCATGGTTAACGCATTCAGGGATAATGCTATCAAGGATTTATCGGAGTGTTATGCTGGCTGGATGATGCGTCAGGCCCCACAGTCGGATGAGATGTTCGAACCCTCAACGGTGCAGGAGCGAATTGATCTGACGGCAGATTCCCATATTTGTATTCCGGCCATTATTGATATACAGGAGCGGCGCATTTTGTGGTGCGATCTTGGTTTAAAGAGACAGCCTAAAGTGTATCATCCGATGGGAGACAACATAGCCGAGTTGGCTTTGATCGCCCGGGCAATGACGGAGATGAAACGACCAGATTTATATACCTTATTCATGCTTCACGCTAAAGCGCGGGGAACATTGGTTGAGACATTAGGGATGGCCAATCTCGTATTTACAGCGGAATTGGAATCCAATCGTGTGGCTGAAGTGGCAGAGTATCTGACAGAAGGCCCACCCGTGGAGCGCACTGTGATTACACCTCTGGAGCAGGAGTATATTATGAAGCAGTTTTTGTAACGATGTAGGTTCGAATGTTTGGTCATAGATTATTGTAAAAGGGGTATTTGTCACGTTCGACCTGCGCGGGTCACCATGACAAATACCCCTTTTGGTGTGGATTATATATTTCTGAGCCTATAGGTAGCATGAAATTGAATGGAGAAAATGAAGGTCGTTCCATTCCATTACACATTTTATTCGTACATTCGTTGTTCGACTTCAGCAAAAGCGATATCAGGGCTCTCATTTGAATTATCAATGTAAGCAACGGCTGAGGCGGGCAAGGGCCAGGCTACTTGTTTACGGGCAAGTGAAGCTGTGAAGGCATCCCAGTTCTCCAGCTTCCACTCATCCAGCGGGGATTTTCTGGCTGTAATCCGCTCTCGATACAACGCTTCATTTGCAAGATAAATATAGGCCACACGTACATCTGTATCATCCAGGGAACGTCCAATCCGTGCGAGTTCCTGCTCGATCCAGTCCGGAGTTCCGATTTCTTTGGTAAAGGGTCCTACAACCACGGTATCGATACCCAATTGCACGTTGTCCAGTGCAGCATCCATCGTAATACGGTATCCCAAATCACGGCACAGCCGTTTGTATTCCGGTGAATCCCGATCGGATGGATCGAGTCCTTGTAGGGTCATTATTGCTTCAGCAGCTGGACGCAGCAGGATATCCATATCCAAAAAAGCAGCTTTATGTTTACGCGAGAGGGCTTTGGCAAGGGTTGTTTTGCCGCTCCCGGCCCCGCCAAGAAAAAAAATCAGTTTGCTCATGGTTTGAATTGCCTCCTCATAATCGATAGAAAGAATATGTAATGTCTAAGTAAGAATAAGAGATTCATGATGACACCTCAGGTGTGAAATGACTTGTTTATTTTATCACAAACGTCTTCAATTGATAGCTAGACAGAAAAGGAAGAATCAGGTAATATTATACCTAGTTTTACTATGCATAGATTTCCGATGTATATAGCCAAGTGGTTTTATTAGGTTCATTTGAAGTTTTAAGAAGTGTGGTAAAAGTAGCTATTGTTAATGGACGTGGAAGCATGAACAAAAGGGAGTGACAGCTTTGCAGGTAAACAAACAAATGATTAAAGGCAGCACGGAGACATTGATTCTTACGCTACTGAAGGAACAGCCGCTTTACGGTTATGAATTGATCAAGGAACTCCATCGTCAATCCGAGGGTGTGTTTAATTTAAAGGAAGGTACGTTATATCCCATTCTGCACGCGATGGAGCTTGAGGGATGGGTGGAGTCTTACTGGATGGAGGTTGAAGGTAGGAAACGTAAATATTATTCCATCTGTGACAAGGGTGTGGAGGCGTTACAGCATAAAAAAGCCGAGTGGCTTTTATTCCGCGGTGCCGTGGATCGGGTGCTTGGGGAAGGAGGCTTAACATGACGGATCGACATGAGAAGATTAAACATTATCTTGATCAACTGTGTAGTCAGGTTAAGGCACGTGAAGTACATACTGATCTGCGTGATGAGCTTGGCAACCACATGGAAGAAATGATGTTGGACAAGGAGCAAGAGGGACTGAGCCAGGAAGAGGCAGCTGCATACGCCATTGATCAGATGGGTGATCCCGCAGTGGTGGGCAAAAGTATGCACAGATTGCATCGTCATCGTATGCATTGGGGGCTGTTAGTTGGATTAATTGGTTTGTCTATAACTAGCCTGTTACTGATATGGATTTTTACGACGAATGTCGCAGATGAAAAGTATCAGTCCTTATATCGGGGGCATGTGGTGTATACCGTTATAGGTGTAATGTTGATGTTGTTCTTTATTTACTTTGATTATCGTAAGTTGAAAAAAGCTGCTTGGTGGATATATATTCTGCTTAATGTCATGCTGTGGATCAGTCCAATCATAACTACGGATATTCATGGTAATAGCAGGTACTGGAGCTTATTTGGATTAACGCTAGACCTTACCACAGCTTCAGTGTGGATTTTGCCACTTGCTATAGGTGCCATTATGCTGGACAAGCTTCGTTCCAATTCTAATATGCAATCCATTTTGACCTACATTGCAATGGTAATGTTCCCCGCAGTACTATTGTTTCAAACGTTGGACTGGGTTCGGTTGTTTCTGTTTGGCATAATGTGCATTATTTTATTTGGCTGGCTCACGAAAAAATGGCTTTATACAGTCATAGGTGCTGTTGTAACAGGAAGTATTTTTGTATTGTTATTGTTTTTTGCAGATCAGTATGGCCGCCTGGAGAGGCTCTCTGTCGTTTTGAATCTTCAGGATGACCCTCACGGGAGTGGATATAGCAATTATTCCATTATTGAGATTATTCGATCAGCCGGCTGGTGGGGAAATGGGATTGATACAACGTTCGACAAGTTTAAAACGAGTTATTATAATTACCCAGGTGTGCTGCTCATTGATGTGTTTGGCTGGTCAGCCGGGATACTGTTATTGGTGGGTGTCATCTGGTATGTTGCCAGTATGATGAAGATACTTCCTCGCATTCGGGATGATTTCAGTCGAATGATTATTGTCAGTATCACCGCCATGTTTGCATTGCAAATCATCTATTCGTTGGCGATGACCACCGGTAAAGTTCCAATCCTAAGTATTTCCTTTCCTTTTATTGGATACGGTAATCACCTGATGTTTGATTATGCCATGCTCGGTTTACTCCTCGGTGTGTATCGTCGGAAGGATACCATTTTGAAGAGAAATGAAAAAATACGGCAGAAGGTGGATGCCGACCCAATGACCAGTTCATAAGCATCCAACATCATTACCGCATCTTGAAACGAATGGATTGTTATGCTCGTTTAACGAGCATTCACAGGAACCAGATGTGCCTGAGGTTTACCCATCCCTGGCTGTTGAAGGAGAGGCCACGAACGGAAGGCAGGTAGGCAGTCTCCACAGGTTTTTCAGTTAAATGGAATAATAGACTCTGCTGCACCAAAAATTGTTCAATTCGGTCCAGTTCGGCAGTTCGGTCTGCGGATATTTGTGAAGCAACAACGGTTTGCAGCATCTGTTGTACACTCTTCTTGGAAGAGTCCTCCAGATGCTCGGATAAAGTGAGATAGAGATCGTACCTGCGTAATTCTTCGTCCCGGTCCCGAATCAAGGAGAAGAGAATCAGATCGGATTCCAGTCTCAGGTTCCCTTTGAATTGCTCCATCGTGCCTATGCGGACAGTACATGTGAAGCCGTTCATTTCCAATGACGATGCCAAACGTCTAGCATCCATCCGATACTGAGGAATGGTTGTGATGTGCAAGGGGATAGGTAGATCAAAAGTAGGGTGCTGAGACAAATAAGTCAATTCTTCTGCATTCATCAACACTTTATCAGCATCTCCTGAATCAGCTTCATTACTTTCATTCATGCCACTTCCATACAATTTAGTAATACACGCCTGAACATGTGCTCTTACATCCGGATCGCTTAGCGGTCCGGTTTTTTGTGTATTACAAGTGAGTAATTTGCGTACCATCACGCCTGCACTAATCTGTGTCCAGTCCCTACCCTCAGACGAGGATGGATTATGAACAAGGTGGAAGAAAGGAGATTCGATATCTTGTTTTTCATCCAAATGTGCAGGAGCACTCCACGGGATTTGTAGAATATCTACTCGGTCCAGATGGGCCCTGCCTTGAAAATACATCGGAAAAGCTTCAAGTCTGCACAGGTGATCATCCCAGGTTGTGACCTTGAAAGGCCCCGTTCCTATAGGCTTTTGCATGCTATTCGGTAGATCTGGTTCATTGTATCCATCTTTATGTTGCCCGTAAGCGGCTTGTGAAACAATCGCTGCACGGCTCGTAGAAAGAAAGGGCAAAAACAGTTCGTGAGGGGCTTTGAGCTTGAAACAAACGGTCAAGGGATCTGCTGCTTCAATCGATAGAATTTGTTTACTCACATCGCGGTATAATGTCCGCCGTTCTGTGGATTGCAGTCGTTCAAATGTATACACCACATCCGCGGCTGTCAGCAGGTGTCCATTGTGAAAAGTAATCCCTTTACGCAAATAAAAAAACCATGTTTTCCGATCTGAACTGACATCCCAGGTATGAGACAGACAGGGAATAATCTCTCCGTGTTCATTACGTTGAACCAGCCCGTCGAACACATGACTGGTGACAAAAGATTCTGCCAGCAAATTGATAAAAAGGGGATCAAGGGCGTGCAGTTGTTGGCGGATCGGTAACCTGAGCGTATCAATTCGCTCATTATGGCTACCAGCTTCCGTATGGTGTCCAGAATAACCAAGCAGCCACTGGTTTAGGTGATCCTGCATTGTCGTAGAACTAGAGAAAGCACCAACCTGTTCGGCGGCTTGCTGCAACTCGCGGCGATTCATGGCCTGCATCATGTATTCTGCTGCAATTTGATCAGCCGGAACAAGTAGGGTCAGCGTAGAACGCCGTCCACGTCCGCGCTGGGACACCCACCGAATCCAGTCTTGGGCAACCATTTTTTTGACGATTGTTAATGTGTTACGGTGTGTACACTCGAGCAGTTCCGCAAGGTCAGAGAGCGTTACTTCATGCTCTAATAGTTGACCAAACCGGCTATGAAGCAGCAAATATTGCTGATGTAATTTCAAGGTTTTGATTCCTCCTGGAGGTTGTAGCTGATGCAATATAATAAAATAAGAAGTTTTATCGTTTTTAATTTCTATTTATATTCTTATTTTATCATCTAGAATGAAACCTAGAAAGTTTAATGGAGGTTTTTCCCATGATTGATAAAATAGTGGCTTCACCCAACCGCGCTTTAATTACGCTACTATCCGCATTAATGTTAGCTATCATTCATCAGTATTTGTTCTATGGCAATGAGATTGGTGTTTCTTATCCCATCTTTGTTATCCTCTTTTATGGCTTTATGTTCTTGTTTGCCAGGGACCGCATGCGGCCATTGACCATGATTGATGCTTTTATGGCTGGGGTGGTGCTGATGCTGACGCTAACGTTTCTGTTATACGACAATGAACCGCTGCGTATCCTTAATTTCCTGATCGTACCGGGGCTTATTATCTTACATATGACTTATCTGGTCGGCAGAAAACAGAGACAATGGTGGGACATTGGATTGATCGGTACCGCGATGGACCATTTGCTGCCACAATCCATCCGTCATTGGGGAACGGTCGCAAGCATTGTTGTGAAAACAGGAGGACGTGGGCTAGGTAAAACGCAGAAAACGGCTGCTTTCAAAGTATTCATTGGCCTTATAGCATCCGTTCCCATCCTCATCGTGGTTGTAGCACTGCTGACCTCAGCAGATGGGATTTTTAATGAGTATTTATCCGGTTTTCCGGAATGGTTAAATCAAATGACACTGACACCAGGATTTCCGAGAGTGATCTGGATTCTCATCGCAGGCGTTTTATTGTTCAGTTATGTATGGGGTTTCGTGCAGCCGATGCAATATGAAGCAGATAAGAGAGAAAATGCACATTGGAAAAATGGAAAAGCAATTACAGTTACTTCAGAAATCGAAAAGCGAGAAGACGCTTCCGTGAATTCCATACAGGAGAGTCCTTCCTTGAACTCAATCATAGAGGATCAGCCAGCAAATAAGCCCGCACCTGAGGAAATTTCTACTCAAGCTCATCGTGAACCTTTAAGATTGGACCCCATCATTGTGGGCACGATGCTGTTGGTCATCAACTGTGTGTATGTTCTGTTTGTGCTTGTACAATTTTCTTATCTTTTTGGGGCTGGTGAGGGACATCTTCCGTCAGAATTGTCCTACGCAGAGTATGCAAGAAGTGGATTTGTGGAGCTGATACTGGTAACAGGCATTAATTTTTTCATCCTGATTATCACTCTTCAGTTCACGCGTTCAAGCGGCAAAATAGGTTCTGTTGTGCATCAGGTGCTGCTCTTTGTCCTGGTGGGTTGTTCCGCAATCATGCTGTACTCGGCGTTTATACGCCTCAACCTGTATGAACAGGCTTATGGATATACCTACATTCGATTTCTCGTACATGCATTCATGATTTTTCTGGCGCTGCTGCTGCTTATTGCAGCTCTTCGAATCCGTTATACCTCCATACCGTTGATCCGCTGGTATATTGTACTGTCCCTTACAGCCTATGTGGCAGTTAACTATGTGGGCATGGATAATCGGATTGCAGAGCTTAATATTGCACGATATCATCAGACAGGCATTATTGATGCATCCTACTTGGCGAGTTTATCTGCTGATGCGGTTCCAGTACTGCGAGAGTTTGCCCAGAGAGAGTACCCGGATTTAAAAGGGGAAATGCTGGAGCGTCAAGCTAACTTCGACCTGGAGAAAACAGAGAGTTCATGGACTTCTTTTAATATGGCAAGACATAGAGCTAAGCTAGAATTGTCCAAATTGAGAATGAAATGAATTCATCTACCTGTTTTCCAGCAATGAATTTATGCAAAATCAATATGTAAGTGTTATACTATAAAAACTAACCTATAAAGGGGGTGAATCCCTTGTTTGAACTTCAGGAATTGATACCGTATATATTTTCACTCGGACTCATTTTCACAGTCAGTTACGCTTATATTGCCCATCTGCATTGCGGCATTACAGAGTACTGGATGGAAGGTGGGGCCGGAGGTGGTCTGGAACCTGGATTGCCAACCTTGTCCTTGGACGGACAACACAGACCTGAAGCTTTAAGTCGAATCGTCAGACGAAGAGAATCCCCGGATGAAGATGAACCAGATTGCCATTCCTCGTTGTATGTACTTTCTACAAAACAACGAGGAGGATATTTATGGAACATAAGACAAGCAAGGGGTTCACTTTTACATCTGGCAAGGGACGGATCTATGGCCTGATTGCAATTCTTTTTGCAGTTATGCTACTGGCTGGATGCAGTAACAACGTCTCAGAGATTAATTCATCAACACCGGGGTTCTTTAACCATTATGTTGTATTTCCACTGTCGTATCTCATTCAGCACATCGCAACGATATTTAATGGAAGTTATGGGGTAGCCATTATTGTGATTACCCTCGTTATCCGTCTTGCGTTGTTGCCATTGATGATGCGACAAGCAAAATCTCAGCAAGGTACCCGAGTGATCATGAATGCTATGAAGCCGGAGATGGATGCGCTCAAGAAAAAGTATGAGGGCAAAAACGACCCAGCTGATAAGCAGAAGCTTTCGCAGGAAACGATGGAGCTGTATAAGAAGCACAAGTTCAATCCGCTGAATATCGGATGCTTGCCACTGCTGATTCAGTTGCCCATTCTGTCAGGTATCTACACGGCTATTAGGCTTACGCCGGAGTTGTCATCCCACTCCTTTCTGTGGTTCAAATTAGGAGCGCCTGACTATGTGCTTGCAGTCGTGGTAGCTATTATTTATCTGATCCAAGCCAAGGTTTCGCAAGCCAATATGGCGCCAGAACAACGAAAACAATTCGCAATCATGGGATACATCTCTCCTTTGATGATGGCCTTTTTCTCGCTTTCGGCACCTGCAGCGATGCCGCTGTATTGGACGATCGGCGGTTCATTCCTGGTCTTGCAGACGTTATTGTTCCGCAAATTGTATCCGGTTGAACACCCGCAAGAGCCCGTGGCTGTGCAGGTAAAGAACAAAAACATCAAACCTGCGAAGCCCGCTAAGTCCTAAGTTTTCACTCATGAGAATGGTGCAGTAGAATTGAATGAATTAAACGTATGTGTTGATATAACTGATGTTCTTCACCATAATGCAGCGCAAAGATGCCTTGTCCCATGGGACAAGGCATCTTTTTTTGTATGTCCAGTTATAACATTCAAATAGCTGGTTCATCAGACAACTGGAAACGGGATACGAAATACCAGATTAACTCACGGCGGGAGGATACGTCTGTTTTGGCAAAAATGGATTTTAAATGATCCTGTACCGTGTAAGCTGATATATGCATCGCTTCAGCAATTTCTTTGGAAGAATAACTGCGCAGCACGTAACCCAATAGTTCTCGTTCCCGAATGGACAACCCATGACTCTCGGCGAGTAAAGGCAGTAAGTCCTGCGGCATAGCCTGTTCAAGCCTAATCGCAATCTGATCCGGACCTGAGAACTGCTGCATGCGGCTGGCATGAAGCACAAGGTAACGGCCATCCAGGAGTTGAATGCAGACTTTGGAAGGCGAATGAAGGATAGGTTCTCGCGCAACCATCAAATCGGAATCTGTACGAATCTGACGCTGTAAATGCGAACTGACTGCACGGACTGGGCGCGGCAATACATCTGGTCCCACATGCTCCAGTAAACGTAATTGTGATAGCCAATATTGAGCGGGAGCGTTCACGGATAACATCTCGAAAACGTCCGATGTGATCATAATACCAGGGTCCGAGGGACTTCCGCTCTTAATCTCGTCCATAAGAGTCAGACTTGTGGATCGTAACATCAATGCAATAGAAGGTGTCCAGGCCTGGATGCTTAGTCGTTCCTCTTCCGTGAATACGGGTTGTTCCGTCTTGCGATATAGGGTTAGATACCCCCAACAGGCTCCGCCACTGACCAGTACAGCCCGAAGTTCATCACCGAAACCTGCGGGTTGAAGGATGTTATGATACCGAGCGCTTGCAATAGGGTTTTTCGCTTATCGATGCATGAAGGATCGCTGTATACTCACCGCAGCGAATCAAATCAGCATACTTATGTATGTCTTCTTCCATGTATTCATTAACGAACAGCCGATCATGAATGGCTTCAATGCCGTCTTCCGTCACGGCACCCGTTGAGAGAAGAGTCTGTGGATCAACCGTTGTGAAGCAATACGCGTCATAGGGAACGATATTCTGAATTTGTTTCAGGACAGCTTCCCGGTAGGTGCGCGAGGTCCAGGTTCCTTTTTCGAGAGAAGTAATGAGTCGCTGGTTCGGTTCCATGCGTGATGTCATAAAGCTTTCTCCTCTCCACATGCAGATATCCCATTGTTCTGGGATTGTACGCTCTGCGTATCATTCTATAATGAAATTAGACGAACGAAGAGTCAAGTCTAACTTGAATCCATGAGGAGTGTAGTATCGATGGACCACAATCAACCATCTATGAGCTGGGATACGGCGGATGAAAACCGTTACGAACAATCGATAGCCCTGAAAATTCCGGGTTATTCTCATATGCATGATCTGATGGAGCGACTGCTTGCCGCTTCTATCACGGATAACAACGAAGCTGAGATACTAATTGTCGGAGCAGGTGGAGGTAAGGAATTAGCTCTGCTTGGTTCTCGCCATGCGGGATGGACGTTTACTGGAGTAGATCCTTCCCAGCCGATGCTTCAGTTAGCAGAGAGAAGAGTCCGGGAGGCGGGGATCGAAGCCAGAGTGCAACTTAAATCCATGACGCTTGAAGCGTTACCGGAAGGTGAGGTCTACGACGGGGCAACAAGTATGCTAATGCTGCATTTTATTCAGGGGATCGAGTCCAAAAGACGGTTCCTGTCCATTCTAGCGGCCAGACTCAAGCCTGGGGCGCCACTCATTATTGCAGCAGTGAATGCCGATCTTCATTCGCCTGTATATCCAACCATGATGCAAGCCTGGCAGGATCACATGTTAAGTAATGGTATTCAGCTTGAAGAATGGGAGCGGTTTGCAGCTTCCCTTGGCCGAGAATCGGACCCCATCTCATCTGAACAAATGATAGAGCTGATGAGAGAATGTGGATTCTCGCACATTACACGTTATTTCGGAGCATTCTGGGTGGAGGGATATTATGCGAAACGAGACTAAAACAGAGTCTGTGAAAGACCAGATTTGGGTTGTTGGCGGATATGGTCAGGTGGGGCAAATGATATGTACGCAACTGGGACGTTTGTTTCCCGGCAAGGTATGGGCGGCAGGTACGCGGATGAATCGGGCTAAGGAATTCAGCAGATCTACGGGTGGTATAGTCCAGCCGCTTCAATTGGATGTACGAAAAGCGATTGATCCTAGTCTGCTTCAATCGGTCAAGTTGGTGATCATGTGTGTGGACCAGACGGATACCCGATTTGTCGAGGCTTGTGCGAAAGCAGGGACAGATTATATTGATATTTCAGCCAATTATGACTTTCTGGGTCAGGTCGAACAGCTGCATCCCAAAATGCAGCGTTCCAAAGCAACAGCCATGCTCAGTGTGGGACTGTCGCCTGGTGTGACCAATCTGCTTGTGCGTGAAGCAGGTGCCCATATGGAACAAGTAGACGAAGCGGACATTACCGTCATGCTGGGACTGGGTGAGAAACACGGAAAAGCCGCGGTGGAGTGGACTGTGGATCAGATGAATGCTACCTATCAGGTCATGAAAAAAGGTAAGCCAGCCGAAGTGCAAAGTTTTCACGATGGTAAATGGATTGATTTTGGCGCAGACTTGGGCCGCAGGAAAGCATATCGGTTTAACTTTTCGGATCAACACGTCGTTGCTCGTACACTTGATATTCCAACGGTTTCCACTCGGTTATGTCTCGATTCCCGTTGGATGACCAGATCCATGGCAATTTCCAAACGTATTGGGCTGTTCAAACTACTGCGTATTCCCTCTCTTCGTAATGGTGCGGTCAAGGCTTTTGGGGTTATTCCCGGAGGGGAGCCGATGTTTGCAGTTAAGATAGATGCAGTGGGATGGAAAAAGGGCAAACAAGTCCATGTCGAGCAGCTGCTGGTTGGCGAGCGTGAAGCAGATGCAACAGCAGCAGTTGCGGCGGCAGTAGCGGAGCGAATGTATCGGACGGAACTGCCGCATGGTGTTTTTCACATTGAACAATGCCTTTCCTTGCAGCATATTCAGGAAGCACTTCGTTTTCCATTGAAAGTAACAACGAAGATCACGTAAATCATATATGTGTTTGGATCATTTTTTTGCTCAGGCTCTCCGATCTGCTATGATGGAACAAATAATCATGCTAGAACGGAGGCAGATCATGAACTGCATTGCTGTATTGCCTTATTACAAAGTACAGAGAGAAGTGACGGGGCTCGCACAGGAAGTACTGCATAGCGATCGGTCCATGATCCTGTACTCGGACAAGATTGTAACGAAATACCGCGAGTTTAATATTACGGAAGTGTTCGACATGTCCTTTCGGAGAATGGGGAATGAAGGTGGTTTTTTCTATCTACATACCAGCACCGGAGTCTATCCTTATATGGTCAACATAGATCCCAAACCTTTTATCCAAACTTTCAGAACAATGACGACTCAAAAATTAACTTAGTCTTGACCTTGCCGTTACGTGAAGGCTTATCCTCGGATTTGGAAGTAAGGCAATCCAAACCTAGAGGAGTTGTGAAACGAATGAGTATATTAATCCAGCAAGCCACAATCTTAACGATGAAAGACACCGATTCCCCCTTCAAGGGGGATATTCGCATTGTAGGCGACCGTATCGCAGAGATTGCTCCCCACATTCAGGCTCAACAGGGTGATGACATTATGGATGGTCAACATAAACTGGCCATGCCGGGCCTGATCAATGCTCACCAGCATACACCGATGAGTCTGTTACGAGCATTCTCGGATGATCTGAAGCTGATGGACTGGCTTGACCGTAAGATGCTGCCTGCAGAAGCCCGGATGACACCCGAAGATATCTACTGGGGAGCACAATTATCCATCGCCGAGATGATCCGTTCAGGAACTACAGCTTACGCTGATATGTACATTCACATGAATGAAATCGCAGAAGCGGTGACGGAAACCGGCATTCGGGCATCGCTCACACGCGGAATGGTATTCGTGGAGGATGACGGAGGGCGCAGATTACAGGAAGCGGTCGATTTGGTACAACGTTGGTCGGGTAAGGCTGAGGGTCGAATTACGACGATGTATGGCCCGCATTCTCCCTATACTTGCCCAGTAGAACCTTTGCGGGAAGTCATTGCGATGGCAGAACAGGAGAATGTGCCTATCCACATTCATCTGGCTGAGACGAAAGAGGAAGTTGTGAAGATTCGTGAACGCTATGGCATGACGCCAACGGAGTACTTGGAAGAGGCAGGTATGTTCGAAAAGGCACATGTACTGCTTGCCCATGGTGTACACCTGAATCGCAGAGATATTGGCAGATTGAAAGGCATGCGTGGTGGAGTAGCGCACAATCCGGTCAGCAATCTGAAGCTTGGCTGCGGAATTGCCCCAATTACCGAGATGATTGCACAGGGAATTAATGTGGGTCTTGGAACTGACGGGGCAGGCAGTGCGACAACCATCGATATGTTTGAAGAGATCAAGGCTGCGACCTGGCTGCAAAAGCTGGATTATGCTGACCCTACCCGGTTGTCGGCAAGAGAGGTACTACATATGTCTACACGGGGAAGTGCAGGTCTGTTGAACCTTCAGGATGAAGTAGGTGTGCTGGAAGTTGGGCGCAAGGCCGACCTGATTCTGATTGATCTGAAGAAACCGCATTTGCAGCCGGTTCACGAGTTGGAATCATTGCTTGCATACAGCGTGAATGGCGCCGATGTAGATACCACCATTGTGAATGGTCGTGTGCTCATGAGAGGCAGGCAGCTGCTAACGATAGATGAGGAAGAACTTTTCCGTCAGGTAGAGGTTCGGGCGAAGCGTATTGTTGAAGGGATTTAATGTCCCAAGCGGAACTAAGCAAACGGAGTCCTAATGAATGTAGGGCTCCGTTTGCTTTTCCTTACATATTGATTTTTGACAGCTACAATTCTTTTGCCAGGCAGACGCGAATTGTCCAGTTCATTATCAGTTCACACAAATTTGTTAGAATGTGAAATGGCCAATATAGATAGGGTGTATGACTTGGAGAGGAAGAGATCAAGATGACTATATTAGAAGTAAAACATGTGAAGAAATCATACACGCTGTATGGTAAGGAAAAGGTTCCTGTGCTCCATGATGTGAATTTGAGCTTTGAGACAGGAGAATTCGTCTCGATCCTTGGTGAATCGGGTTGCGGAAAGTCAACCCTTATGAATATTATTGGTGGAATGGACTCCGATTTTGAAGGGGAAATCCTTGTTCGTGGAAAGAACTTAAGTGCTATGACTGAAAAGGAAATGGATGATTATCGGAAGAATAATATCGGCTTTGTGTTTCAAAATTTCAATCTGATCCCGCATCTTTCTGTACTGGAGAACGTTACGATTGCCATGCAAATGACGGACACAAGTGAAAAGGAACGCAATAAGCGCGCTATAGATATTTTAACCGAGGTCGGGCTGAAGAATCATCTGAACAAACGGCCTAACCAGCTGTCGGGTGGACAGAAGCAAAGGGTTTCCATTGCTCGTGCACTATCGAACAATCCAGACATTATTTTGGCGGATGAACCAACAGGTGCTTTGGATAAGGAAAACGGGGATCAAATCTTGGCTCTGCTGGACAGTATTGCGCAAAAAGGGATGCTGGTCATTGCGGTAACTCACTCGCAGAAAGTAGCTGATTCCGGTACGCGTATTGTGAAGGTAGAAGAGGGACGGATTAAGGATGATATCCATCTAAAAGATCGTTCCTTGACCACTTATGAAGGCAGTCGTGGTGCTTCCAGAAACTTGGGCTTACTGGCTTCTTTCAAAATGGCTCTCAAAAATATGAAACTCAACGGCAAGCGTAATGTACTGGTTGCATTGGGTGGGTCGATCGGGATTTTAAGCGTACTCCTGATGCTCTCCTTGGGTAATGGAATAACGACATATATGAACGACGAAATCAATTCAAGCATGGACCCTTTGCTTGTGGATATAACGAAGCCCAGTGCAGATGCCAAAGATATGCAAGGCCCGCAAGCCTTGATGGCAGCAGGCGAACCTTTTACAACAGCCGACATTGAGACTATTCGCAAATTCCCTAATGTGGATCATGTAGAGACCATCACTACCATTACAGGCAAATCGACTATGGTTAATGCAAAGCAAAGTGTGGCACTTACGCAGTTAACGACGTTAACGGATGCTTTTGATCCAGCAACGCTAACAACGGGTAAGCCTCCGGTAGAAAATGAGATGTTGTTACCCCTCGATACGGCGAATAAATTAAGTGGAAATGACCAAGCTGAATCCATGATCGGCAAGTCTGTGTTTCTATATATCAATGAGATGGATGGCAATAATAAACCCGTAACTTTGGAGAAAGAAATAACCATATCTGGTATTTATGAAGCGTCAGATCAAAGATCACCAATGCAGCAATCACCGGGTTACATTTCATCACAGACGTTGGAGCAAATGTATGCGGACAAAGGAATAACGATTGGGCCAATTCAGGTTAACGCTTATGCAACCGATATGAAATATGTCAATGATATTAATGCAGCAGCTGTTGATGCGGGCTTCTCAGGCTCCCAGACGGCAAAAATCATGGAAAATATCACGACATATGTGAACATGGCCACGATCGTCCTGTCTGGTATTGCAGGCATTTCGTTGATCGTATCCGGTATTATGATATTGGTTGTGCTTTACATTAGTGTCGTGGAACGAACGAAGGAAATCGGAATCCTTCGTGCGATTGGAGCAAGAAAGAAGGACATCAAGCGAATTTTCTTTTCTGAATCTGCTCTATTGGGGGTATTCAGTGGTATCATTGCGGTAGTATTTGCGATAATTATTAGTTATGTGTTGAATATTCTCTTGGACAACGCTTTTGGAGCTAAGCTAATAAATTTATCGGGATACTACATTGTGTTCGGAATCGTTGTAAGTACAGTGATTAGTATCATCGCTGGTTTGATGCCATCATCGAAGGCTGCCAAGCTGGACCCGATGGAATCCTTACGATACGAATAAATTTAAGTTGTGAATAATGAAAATTGCGGAAAGGATAATGGATACATGAACACGATTCTTGTGGTGGATGATGATTCCCATATCCGCAAATTAATCCGAATTTATCTCGAAAAAAATCAGTTTTCCGTCGTGGAAGCGCCGGATGGCCAAGAAGCACTGAACATCCTCTCTCATACCAAAATTGATTTAGCGATTGTAGATGTGATGATGCCACGAGTAGATGGTATTGAACTGACCGAAGACATTCGATCTTATATGGATATTCCGATTCTGATGGTGACTGCCAAGGGAGAATCCAAGGATAAAGTCAGAGGATTCAATGCAGGGTCAGACGATTATTTAGTAAAACCTTTTGATCCTGTGGAGTTAATTTTGCGTGTGAAATCTTTAATGAAGAGATACAACAAGATTTCATCGAATGTTATTCATATAGGCGGTGCAACGATTGATCTGAGCAATTTGACAGTGGATGCAGGAGCTCAAACGGTTGAATTGAAAAAGAAGGAATGTGAATTGTTGTTTGCTTTGGCGAGTTTGCCAGGGCAAATATTCACACGTACACAGCTTATAGAAGATATATGGGGAATCGATTATGAAGGTGATGAGCGTACCGTTGATGTGCATATCAAAAGGTTACGAGAACGGCTGGAACCGATCCCTGAGCTGATCATTTCGACGATAAGAGGACTTGGATATCGTTTGGAGAGTGTATGAAAATCGTGAGGAAAAGCCTGCGTCTACGAATCGTAGTTACCTTTTTTGGTATTGTGATCGTCAGTTTAATTCTCTCCTTTATATTAAATATGCGGTCTCAGGAAAACACACCAAATCATTCTATGGTTACGATTGCCGAAGACATAGCTACGATGATAAATCTGATTGATGATCCGGAAAAAGTGAAAACAAGCTTGGATATCTTTGCACGATACGGCTTGGACATAAACTCCGTGAATGAACAAAGTGAAGTGCTTGCTTCACTACCAGATGATAAAGTTCATGAATTATTCGATGAAAATACTACGGAAGCGTTTATTCTATCCAATAAAGATGAAACAGCGATTGTCGGTGTTCCCAGGATGAATGAAGAAAAAGATGCGCTCCTGATCAAAATTAATTTTTCATCGATTTTTCATAATGTGAAACGCACATTATTTATATCGCTATTAACTGTCTTAGTTATAGGAAGCTTATTAATCATGTTCATGTCTGGGTACATTGTGAAACCGATCAAAAGGCTAACTGCTGCAGCTAAGAAAATGGCTTCAGGCGATCTGTCTGTCAGGTTGAAACATAATAATCCAGATGAATTTGGTGAGCTAATGGAGAGCTTTAATCATATGGCCCGTGAGTTGCAAAAAATAGACTCGGTGCGTGATGATTTTGTCAGTAACGTCTCTCATGAAATGCAGTCCCCACTAACATCGATTAGAGGATTTACAAGAGCGCTGCAAGATGGTGTCATCCCATTGGAAGAGCAGAAAGAACATCTGGATATCATATACGAGGAAACTTTACGCCTTTCCAGACTTAGTGATAATTTACTCCGGTTAGCCTCGCTGGATTCGGAGCACCATCCGTTTAATCTCAGTACGTTCCAATTAGATGAGCAATTAAGAAGAACGATTGTATTAGCAGAGCCCCAGTGGGCGCACAAAAATATCAAGATTGAATTGGATCTATTGCCTTGCGAGATTAAGGTCGATAAAGATCTGTTTGAGCAGGTCTGGCAGAATTTAATCAACAATGCGATAAAATATACGGGTACCGATGGGTTCATTCACATTGAAATCGAGATGTCCTCGTCATTGGTGAAGGTATCGATTAGAGATTCAGGACAAGGAATACCGGAGGAGGCCCTTCCGTATATTTTCGATCGATTTTATATGGTCGACAAAGCACGGAGCAGTGCTCTTAGAGGCAATGGATTAGGGCTTTCCATCGTGATTAAAATTTTGAAATTGCATGATTGTACTATTGATGTGGAGAGCAGGGTTGGAGAAGGAACGCAGTTTACGGTTACGATTCCCAGATCTTCGACTACATCTTAAATAAGCTCAACTAGCAATATTGAAGCAATCGTGGTCCTTACGAATACAGGACCCCTGTTGCCTAAATATTGCTTTTTGGTGAGCGCTGCGTGAAAGATCTGATATATTGTTTTGTTTAGTGGCAGATGATTTGATAAGATAGAAGAGATGTGAGTATCAATCCATTTATATGGTGACGAGAGTAAATTAGATTCAACGTTTTATTCTATCCCCTACCCCTGCACATCTATGTGAATATATGAACATAACAATTTATTATATACAGAATGGAGCCATCCAATGAAATATCGCAATATGGAAGATTGCATTAATGATCTGGAGCAGCATGGACATTTGATTCGAGTGAAGGAAGAAGTGGACCCTCATTTGGAGATGGCAGCGATACATATGAAAGTGCATGAGGCGAAAGGCCCAGCTCTGCTTTTCGAAAATGTGAAAGGCTCCAAGTTCCAGGCTGTTTCGAACCTGTTCGGTACACTGGAACGAAGCAAATTCATGTTCCGTGGAACGCTTGAAGGTGTACAACGTGTCATGGCTGTTCGGGATGATCCAATGAAGGCACTCAAGACGCCTTTTCAGCATATCAGCACCGGTCTTGCCGCCTGGCAGGCTCTCCCTAAGCAGAAGTCCATCAGTTTGCCTGTAACCGCGCAAGAGATTCAAATCTCGGATCTGCCGTTGATCAAGCATTGGCCCATGGATGGTGGGGCATTCGTTACGCTGCCTCAAGTCTATTCGGAGGACCCGGACAAGCCAGGCATCATGAACTCCAATCTGGGCATGTACCGGGTACAGCTAAGTGGTAATGATTATGAACTGAATAAGGAAATTGGACTTCATTATCAGATCCATCGCGGAATTGGTATTCATCAGGCCAATGCAGTCAAAAAGGGAGAACCCCTGAAAGTGAGTATATTCATTGGGGGTCCGCCGGCACATACACTTTCTGCAGTGATGCCTTTACCTGAAGGTCTCAGTGAGATGACTTTCGCAGGGCTACTTGCCGGCCGTCGTTTCCGCTACAGCTATAAGGATGGATATTGCATCAGCAATGACGCCGATTTTGTCATCACGGGTGATATTTACCCGGACGAGACGAAGCCTGAAGGACCTTTTGGTGATCATCTTGGATATTACAGTCTGACCCATCCGTTCCCACTAATGAGAGTGCATAAAGTGTACGCCAAGCCGAATGCGATCTGGCCATTTACTGTGGTGGGTCGTCCTCCGCAAGAGGATACCGCATTTGGGGATCTGATTCACGAAATTACGGGTGATGCCATTAAACAGGAGATTCCGGGCGTAAAAGAAGTCCATGCAGTCGATGCTGCAGGAGTGCATCCGCTTCTGTTCGCGATTGGAAGTGAGCGTTATACACCCTACCAGACGGTAAAACAGCCAACAGAGCTGCTGACGATTGCGAGTCGTATTCTGGGTACAGGCCAGCTCAGTCTGGCGAAGTATTTGTTTATCACAGCAGAAGATCAGCAACCGCTGGATACGCACCAGGAAGTGGAATTCCTGACGTACATCCTGGAACGAATGGATCTGCAACGGGACATTCATTTCCATACCAACACAACGATCGATACGCTGGATTACTCGGGAACCGGTTTGAACAGCGGCAGTAAGGTTGTTTTTGCAGCCTATGGGGACAAGAAACGGGAATTATGCCGTGAAGTACCGGAGACATTGAAGGATATCCGGGGTTATAGTAATCCGCAGCTCGTGATGCCAGGAGTTGTAGCCATTCAGGGTATGCCTTTCACCAGTTATGCGGATACAGAACAAGAAATGAAGGCATTTACGGACATGCTGAAGGAAAAAGGAGACCTGTCTTCTTGTCCAATGATTGTATTATGTGACGATAGTTCTTTCCTGAGTGCGAATCTCAGCAACTTCTTGTGGGCGACATTTACCCGCAGTAATCCGTCCCATGATATGTACGGTGTGAACAGCAGTTACAACTATAAACATTGGGGCTGTGATCAGATCATTATCGATGCCAGAGTGAAGCCACATCAGGCACCACCGTTAATTCCGGACCCATCAGTTGAGAAAGGCATTGAACGCTTTTTCGTACAGGGAGCGAGTCTGAGCTCAATCAAAATTTAATTGAATTCAATAAAAGCCCAAAGATTTTTTTGGGCTTTTTGGTTATATATGTGTAAAGCAATATGCCAGATATCTAAATACAAATTCAAACCGGGACTTTTTTGAAAATGGGACTGAGAATAAAGTCTTATACGTTCGTATTTCCTTTTACGATTAAGGTCGTTTGGACTATGGAGAAAAAGATCGTATTTATCGATATAAAGTAGTATAGGGATTTTTGGAACCCGATCTAACGGGTACTGTTGACTATAAATGATTGTTCAGGGGGAATACCGATTTGAGAATCCATATTATGAACCTGCAAGATGGAGACCGTCTAACTGCGGATACATTCAGCGAAGCGGGATTACACGTTCTGGGTCAGGGTACTGTGATCAAAAGTGAAGATATTACCTTGCTGATGCAGCACCGCGTAGACTATGTGGATATTGAACCACGCGAGGAAGAGATCACGGAAGCGGAATTCTTTGCTGCTGCAGCAAAATTTGCATCTGGAGCAAGCACAAGCACCAAGGAAGAACCGCCTGAAGAAGAAATGAAATCTCAATTTATACAAACTGTACATAATTATCAATCCGCGTTTCTCGAAGCGCTGACTGTGGGCAAGTTCAACGCAACAATGGTGGACGATGCGCTTCAACCGATGGTGGAGGGATTGGACGAGCAAAAGGATGTCGTGCATCTCCTGATGATGCTGGAACGGGATGATGTCAATAACTACACACATTCCATTCAGGTTGGACTGTTGTCATTTTACCTAGCTAACTGGCTTGGTTATTCCCAAAAAGAAAGTTATCAGATCAGTCGTGGTGGCTATCTTCACGATATCGGCAAATGTAAGGTATCTCATCGGATACGCAACAAGGTGGAACCGTTAACCGCAGATGAACAGCTCGAATTGCAGCGTCACACGATCTACGGACATGATATTATCAAAAGTTCCATGACGGATGAAGCTACAGCGCTGGTAGCTCTTCAGCATCATGAACTGGAGGATGGTACTGGATATCCGATGCAACTGAAGAAAGACGAAATTCATCCATACACACAGATCGTATCTGTCGCTGACATATACATCGGGATGAGATCCGGCAGTCACGGAAGCAGCAATCCGAACCTGATTAACAATTTGCGCGATATCTATGCGATGGGATTCGGCAAATTGAATGAGAAGCCAGTTCAAGCCTTGATGCAGCATTTGCTTCCTAATTTTATTGGTAAACAAGTGTTGCTGAGTAACGGCGAGCGTGGTGTTATTGTCATGAACAATACATCCGATATTTTCAAACCACTGATCAAGGTGGAATCGGAACAATATCGTGATCTGTCTAAAGAACGCACTCTTGCCATTAATGAATTAATTATCTAAGTTTGAATAACAAATGAATTCATACAGAAAACGGGCCTCCTATAAGATAACAGGGGACCCGTTTTTCATTTATATGACGCACTGCGTTGTTCTTTATATTGACCAGGAGTATACTTTTGCAAAGACCTTAATCTTCCTTTTTAGGTAAGGGTATGTTAAACTTTGTTGTTGTAATTTGATAATTACGAACAAGTGTTCTTTGATAAGGGCAATATAACTGTTCGGAGATGATTTGCCCATGGATTTAAAGGAACTGAAAAAGCTTGCTGAAACGTTGGACGATAATGGTAAGCGAGAACTTATCTACTTTTTGCAGTCCCGAACCAACAGCTACCACAGCCGCTTGAAGAAATGGATGGATCGCATTAATGGTGTTGCAACAAAGTATTTGCAGAATTACTTGGCGTGGTTTCGTTACTTAGACAGCAAGTATGAGAATACCGCGTCGAATAAGAAAAATATGTTGGTCAAATTGTGCCTGTTTACTGTGACCGACTCGACTTTCTGCTTATTCTTGTTAAGCTAACGGGCAGTTATGCGTAACTTCCAGGGAATGTAAACATCTAAATAACGTAAGGAACGAGGAGGCAGACAATTCATGGGAGGAACGAATGTATGGGATGCAGAGTGGGAGGTTAACGAAGAGCAGGCGCGAACGCTGATCGGCAGACAATTCCCTCAGCTGTCATCGAAGCAAGTAAAGCGATTGGGCTGGGGCTGGGACAATACGGTTTTTCTCATCGGTGACGAGTATGTGTTCCGGTTTCCAAGAAGAACGATTGCAGTTGGCTCTATTCGTATGGAAGGGAAGCTGCTGCCGAAGCTGGAGGCATATATGACCATCCCCTATCCGAAACCGTTGTTTTATGGCGAAGCAAGTGACGAATACCCGGCACCATTTCTTGGCTATGCCTACGTGCCAGGAGATTTCCCAATCGGTTTGACGGAAGAACGCCGGGCTTTATCGGCAGAGACGTTGGCTAAATTTTTGCGGAGATTGCATGAGTTTCCGGTGAAGGCGGCGCTGAAGTGCGGAGTTCAGCAAGATCATCGAAACTTGACGGATATAGCATCGCGCAAAGTGAAATTGGAGGGCTTTCTATCGAAGGTGGTTGAACACTTGTCGCCGGAGGAGTCCGGTGTGATCGAAGCGTATATTAGCAGGCTGCAAAAGGACCGTGTCGAGGCGGTGAATGCACTGCTACATGGCGATCTTCATTTCAAAAATATGCTTGTAAATGAGAACGGGATCGTTTCCGGCATCATTGATTGGGGCGATCTGAGCGTAGGCCATCCGGCTTGCGATTTGAGCGTTGCTTATAGCTTTTTACCACCTTACGCTCGCGGCGTGTTTTTTGAAACGTACGGAGGAGCGGACGAGGAAACGAAGCTGCTGGCACGGCTGATCGCGGTATACATCCCCATACTGGTCTTAATGCAAGCGGTCGATGACGGGAATGAAGCGATTGCAGTAGAGGCGAAATCCAACATCATGCGGGCACTGTCGGATTAGACTCATTATTTCGTTGCGGCTGTGGGGCTAGGCTATCGGCACCATTTTGTCGTTTAAAAGGCCGCGATAAGGTACGATCCGCCTTCTCTGATGCCGCTTTATGTTGAGGAACACGAAATTCAACAGAGTAAGTCCTTGCGCTAACGGGACACGATAGCAATAAACCGCCTTTCAACGAATGCGGTTTTCTTATGGTCAAATATCAACATTAGAATTTAACATAGCCTTAGGCAAAGGAAGTGGAAAAGGAGAGATCGTCCTTGATTGAAGTGGTAACCGAGATTACAATACATGCCCCCATTGAGCAATGCTTTGATTATGCGCGGGACATTGATATTCATACCCGAACGGTCTGGAATCATACCCGTGAGCAGGCTGTAGCGGGTGTGACAACGGGCAGAATTGGTGAAGGCGATACGGTAACTTTCGTAGCAATTCATTTTGGGATAAGGCAGAAGCTGACTTCCCGGATCGCCGAATATAATCGGCCGTATTTCTTTGTGGATCAGATGGAGAAAGGTGCTTTCAAGAGCATGAGACATGAACACAGCTTCAGCAAGCTTGGCGAGCAGACCACTTGTATGAGGGACACACTGAGATTTGAAGTTCCCCTTGGTGTTCTGGGCTGGGTTGCAGAGCGGATTGTACTCAAGAGGTATATGCAGGCTTTCCTGGAGAGCCGTAATTTGAAGCTAAAGGCGTTACTAGAGAATAGATAGAGCCGATCTGTAAGGAGGAAATGATAGTTGATGGAAAACGAATATTTTGTAGGTTGGGGCACACTTGCCCTTATTAATGCCGGACTTGCTCAGGGAAAAAACAGAAGTGGTCGTAACTGGTTTCTGATTTCCCTGTTATTTGGTCCGTTAGCCACTCTGTTTATTGTGGTATGGAATAAGCTGGATTAAGTTCTTTTATTGATCCGAATTCCGATGGATATACCGGTCAAAGGTCCAGAACAGAAGCGCAGCGGCACTCACGCCTGCACCCAGCCAGCAAACGCCAGTCCAACCTGCCCATGCGTATACTTGAGTAGACGCAATGGAGCCGGTAGCACTTCCTATTGAATAAAAGATCATGTAGGCGCCCGTCAAACGGCTCTGCACCTCAGGTCGAACTTCATAGATCAGGCTCTGGTTGGTGACATGTACGGCCTGCACGGCAAGGTCCAGCATAATTACCCCAGCTACAAGCAGCCATAATGAGTGGTGAACATAGCCAATGGGCAGCCAGGATAGAAGCAATATAACAAGAGCGACACCCGTCGTCTTTTGTCCCAATCCCCGATCAGCCAGTTTTCCAGCACGTGCAGCAGCCAGGGCACCAGCAGCTCCCGCAAGACCAAAGGCTCCAATAGCCGTATGTGACAGGGAAAGTGGCGGAGCGCTTAATGGCAACACCATGGAAGTCCACAGGATGCTGAAGGCTGTGAAGATCAATGTGGCGAGAACGCCGCGTGTTCGCAGAATAGGCAGCTCACGGTACAGTTGCAGGACTGAAACGATTAATTGGGTGTAGCTTAGTTTCTCTCGCTTGGGTTCGTGTTTTGGGAGTACAAGAAATAGGGCGATAATCCCCAGTAATGTCAGACTGGCAGAGAAGAGATAGACCGATCTCCAGCCCATCCAATCGTTTAAGGTGCCTGCTATGGTTCGCGCCAGTAATATGCCTATGACGATCCCGCTTGTGACCAGACCAACGATACGCCCTCGTTCTGAAGGTGCAGCAAGGGAGGCGGCAAAGGCAACGAGTGTTTGTGTAATCACGGCAAGCAGCCCGATGGCAGCCATTCCAAAGAATAAAACCTGGCTGGATGATGAGGTACCGACAGTAATCAGGGCGATTACGGATAAAAGCATCTGGATAATGATCAGCTTGCGCCGGTTCAATAGATCGCCAAGAGGGACAAGTAATAATAACCCGAGGGCGTAACAAATCTGGGTTACGGTAATAACGATGCCAATGGATGAATGCGCGATACTGAACTCGTCAGCAATAGAGTCGAGCAAAGGCTGGGCATAATAAATGTTGGCTACCGCCAGTCCGCTGCACAGGGCAAATAACAGTGCGACAAGGCGGGACATGCCCGGACGTCCTTCGCTAAAGGGATGTGCTTGATGAGATGGATTTTGCATGGATGATTCACCTTTCTGTATTCAAATGTGGTAAGTTGAGGAGCAGTAAGAATACTGTTGAATCTAAATATACCGATCAGTACATTATAATTCCGAATAAACATACTTCACGCTTTGACATGATGTCAAGAGTTGAAGTGGAATGTTTAATTTTATTTTTTATAATATAGAGATGGTTTTGACATGGGAATTGGATTTAGATTAAAATAGTTATATACTGATCGATACACAAAGAGGGTGAATACATGGTTAGACAACGGGAATTTGATACAGATCAGGCATTGGAAGCGGCAATGCAGATTTTTTGGGATAAGGGATTTGAAGCGACATCCTTAAGGGATTTGACAACAGCCATGGGGATTCAGCGTCCCAGTCTATATGCGGCTTTCGGTGACAAAAAGGAATTGTTTGAAACGGCACTTCGCAGATATACAACTTTGCATGCCGCTCAGGTCAGATCCAGGCTTCAACATACTTCCTCTGTAAAAGAAGCTTTCCGTGCTTTATTTGAACATATTGGAGCAGAAGGGGATGTGACAGATGCACGTCACGGCTGTTTTTGCATCAATACGATGGTTGAACTGGCTCCGCATGACCTCAAATTCGCTGTCCTTACACGTGAGCACCAGATGTATCTGGCGGCGATTTTCAAGGAGACGATTGAACGCGGGCAGGAAACCGGGGAATTGTCTAATGACTTCGACGCAAGTGCGTTGTCCAAGTCTCTGATTGTATCGATGATTGGATTGACTGTGATGATGAAATCGGAGCCGGATCGCTCGTTTGTGCAGCAGAGTATTAAGGTTACGTTATCGTTTTTAGAGGAATGAGGGAGCGATTTTATTTTTAGAAAGGGTGTTCATATGGAGCGTCACTTTCATAGGGTCTACCTTGTCGTTTTATACATTATAGGTGTGCTGCTGACGACATACGGCGGGATGGGGATCATCGAGTTCAGTTTGATTGTGATTGGCATGCTTGCTTTTATTGCTATTGTAGGTTCGCTGACTGAGAATGATCAATCGAAATTAGATACGATTTTTTGGAAAATACGGTCCTTGCTTCAAGTGGCGATGGCCATACTGATGACGGCGCTGCTTTTCAAGCTGTTCTGAAGTGAGAGCGAGAAGCGGGAATCTGTTCCTGCTCTTTTTGTGTCTGAGGACATTGGGCAGATGAGGGCTTGAGTTGATACAATACAGATAGGGTATAGATTAAATTAGGGTGTATACTATGATTTACATATTCGGGTAACATGTTCAAAGAATGTTTGATGATGCACATATATGAGGAGGAGATTCAACCATGCAGACGAAGTTGCGTTGTGCCATATTGGATGATTATCAGAATGTAGCCCTTTCTTCAGCGGATTGGACTCCTATCCTGGATCGAGTTGAGGTTCAGACGTTCAATAACTATTTGGGATCAGAAGAGAAGGTCGTTCAGGAACTGCAGGATTTTGAAATTATTGTCTTGATGCGTGAGCGTACACCATTTCCTGAATCCGTGATTACACAATTGCCCAAACTCAAGCTTCTGATTACAAGCGGCATGCGCAATGGCTCCATTGATCTCCGGGCCGCGGAAGAAAGTGGAGTAATCGTCTGTGGCACGGAAGGCAGCTCGAACCCGCCGACGGAACTGACATGGGCGCTGATACTGGGTCTGTCCAGACAGCTGGTAACTGAAAATAACGCACTGCGTTCCAATCGGAATTGGCAGAGTACAGTTGGCATGGATTTGTACGGAAAGACATTGGGATTACTCGGTTTAGGCAAGATTGGCAGCCGGATGGCAGAGATTGCACAAGCCTTTGGCATGAACGTGATCGCCTGGAGTGAGAATTTGACACAGGAACGAGCGGAGGAACAGGGAGTCCAGTGGGCAGAGACGAAGGAACAGCTGCTGGAACAAAGCGATATTGTTTCCATTCATCTGGTGCTCAGTGATCGCACTCGTAATCTGATCGGACGAGCCGAGTTGCAACGGATGAAAAATACTGCTTTTTTGATCAATACGTCCCGTGCAGGCATTGTGGATCAAGAGGCGATGGTCGAAGCTTTACAGAATGAGTGGATTGCCGGGTCCGGTCTAGACGTATATGAACAGGAACCTCTTCCTGTGAATCATATGTTGCGTACACTGCCCAATCTTTTGGCAACACCGCATCTGGGTTATGTGACTCAAGGCAACTATGCCATTTATTTTAACCATACCGTAGAGGATATTGAGATGTTTATGAAAGGAACACCGATTAGACAATTGCTTTCGAAGAAGTAGTTACTCGGAGGTGGGTTTGAGATAAAATGGTGTGAATGAAGATAAAAAAAGGTGTTTCTCAGGAACAAGTTCATTCCTGGTGAACACCTTTTTTGTGTTTATCGAAGGTTTGGATTGTCCATTAAATCCGGTGACTTCACAATCATTCTTCTGCGGGTGGTCCTTGTGAAGATGAGCGGATCATGGCAACGCTGGAGCCGCGCACAATTAACCGTGGCTCAAATTGAATATGCTCGTAATCCGTGGTGCTCATCTCTCGAATCCGTTTTAACAGCAATTCCGTAGCAAGTCGGGCCACTTCTTCGCCCATAATCGAGACTGAACTGATCTGCGGAGACGTAACGGTAGTCCATTGGTTATTATCGACGCCCACAACAGCGATGTCTTCAGGGACACGAACGCCGAGTTCTTTAAACCGATTTACCAGTCCGATGGCGACCATATCGTTAATCGCGTATACGGCATCTGGCATGTGAGTCAGTCCATAGAAATAATCCGCTGCACTAGCTCCCGTATTCAATGAAAAATCTTCTCCGAAGTAAACAAGCGAGATATCTACATGTCCGAGTGCTTGCTCATAAGCCCGATAACGCTCTTCAATAATGTCTTTGGGAGCACCGGCATATGCAATGCGGGTCCGTCCAATCTTAATCAGATGTTCCATCACCAATTTCCCTTCAGGCTGTGAAAGAGAAACGACATCAGCTTTCATACCAGGGTCCAACTTTTTACCGTAATTGATCATGGAAATGGGAAGGGGAGCTTTATCAATTAAACCAGGCAATGTTTTGGGATATGCCAAAGGCATGAAAATAAGCCCGTCCACGTGCAGTTTTTTGATCGTACGAATGGTTTCCAGTTCCGTTCGTGCATTACCCGCCGTATTGATTTGAACCACATGATACCCATGCTGCTTCGCCGTTTGTTCAACAGACCAAGAGATCTCGGGAATGATGGCATTGCGTATGTCAGGAACAACCAGTGCGATCTGATGTGTCTGGCGTATTTTCAAACTCTGGGCAGAGGTATTGGGGACAAATCCAAGCTCCTCAATGGCCTGCAAGACTTTATCCCGTGTTCTGTTGCTGATGCCATCGGAATTGTTAATGGCTCGGGAGACTGTAGCGATACCTACACCTGCAAGTTCTGCAACGTCCTTGATCGTAATCTTCTGATCTTTACTCACGTTTAGTTAACCTCACTTCATCGGAAACGATTCCGAATTTTGAAAATATGTACGAATGGAAAGACAATCCTATATCTTGATTATAACATTTGAGCCAATAACTATCCCGTGAATACGATTGAAAGGACAGAGATGTCTGTTGGTTTTCCAAAAGAACCGAAGGATAAATAGAGATAAATCGCGCATTCTATATCAATTGAATTAAACATATACACGAGAACGGACAGAAAGCCACATAGCAAAAACTATCAATACATTGAAAACGCTGTTATTACACCAGAATTATCGACGTAAAATTCATAAGATAGACATATGTGTGACAAATTATGTTTGACAGCCTATTTAAAATGTGACATATTTAACTTACGGAAACGTTTCCGATTATATCAAAACTTATGATCTGGGAGATGAAACAAATGAAAGCATTGCGTTGGCATGGAGTAAATGATTTGCGTCTCGAAAATATTGATGAACCCCGCCCTGAACAGGGAAAGGTTAAAATAAAAGTGGAGTGGTGTGGTATCTGTGGCAGTGACTTGCACGAGTACACTGCTGGCCCGATCTTCATTCCGGCTCAAGCACCGCATCCGCTAACAGGGGAACAAGCACCTGTTGTGATGGGGCATGAATTTTCAGGACAAGTCGTTGAAGTAGGAGAAGGCGTGACACGTTATAAGGCAGGTGACCGCGTTGTGGTGGAACCGATCTATGCATGTGGTCATTGTGAAGCCTGTAAACAAGGGAAATATAATTTGTGCGATCAGATGGGTTTCTTGGGTCTGGCTGGGGGAGGCGGAGGTTTCTCGGAGTATGTAACGGCTGAGGAATATATGGTTCATGCCATTCCTGATTCCATCTCGTACGAGCAAGGGGCGTTGGTGGAGCCTTCCGCAGTAGCTCTTCATGCTGTTCGTCAAAGCAAACTGAAAGTTGGCGACACTGCGGCTGTTTTTGGTGCAGGTCCAATCGGTTTGCTGGTTATTGAAGCGTTGAAAGCTTCTGGTGCATCGGATATTTATGTTGTGGAATTATCCGAAGAACGTAAAGCCAAAGCGGAAGAACTTGGCGCTATTGTTATTGATCCTACACAATACAAAGTAGTGGAAGAAATTCATGCACGCACCCAAGGTGGCGTGAATGTAGCTTATGAAGTAACCGGTGTTCCACGGGTGCTGCAACAAGCGATTGATTCAACGCGTATTGGCGGTGAATTGATGATCGTCAGCATTTTTGAACAGGAAGCACCAATTCTGCCAAACTCCATTGTTATGAAGGAGCGTACGGTCAATGGCATTATCGGTTACCGTGACGTATTCCCGGCTGTAATTAGTCTGATGGCTAAAGGTTTCTTCCCAGCTGATAAGTTGGTAACCAAACGAATCAGCCTGGATGAAGTGGTAGAGCATGGATTTGAAGCACTGCTGAAAGAGAAAAACCAGGTTAAAATTCTGGTGAAAGCAGAGTAAATTTACCAAGCAAATCACACAAAACTAAATAATAGAGTGGAAGTCAGCTAATGGCAACAAGTACCCAGTTGGAGCTCAACTGGAGCTGATGTGCAAGCGGTAGGCAACTACAATGAATGAATGACAAATAGACAACGCATCTTCGGATGCGATTGTCTATTTTTTTTGCACAGAACGGGCGGAATTTGTTGCAAGTACGTTTCGTTTTACATAATATGAAAAGATACAATTTGTATCATTTTGATGTAAAGGTGTTATTTCATAAAAATGAAGGAGGAAGCGGACATGCAGAGCAATACAAAATGGGCAGCCGTGATTTTGACGATTGTTGCAGGCATGGGCTGGCTGCTTATGGGTAATTCGAAACCCAAAAACAATGTTTCAACCGATCATCAGCCAACTGCCGAACGGGCACTTGCCAAGGTGTCCAGTGCGCCTATCACATCCGCTGATGTGACGTCCAAGATTGAGTTGCTTGGAAAACCTTTTAAGAAAGCACCGTATGCCAATAATGTTTGGGACTTGCAGCTGTACAGAGGGAAAATATATATGGGTCATGGGAACAGCAGTAATTTAGGTGTTTCACCTAATGCGGGTCCTATTCCAGTCATTTATTACGATACAGCCAATCCCAAATTTATAACCCAGTCCGTCACCAATAGCAATCCGAGCATCGTTCCTTCGACCAAATTATTTGTAGATGAGGAACAGATTGATATTTATAAAGTGCTGAACGACAAATTGTATATTCCCGGAAATGATTCGGATGGTGAACAGTGGGATATGGGAAACTTCTACCGGTTAGATGGAGATGTATGGACAAAGTATCGGAATCTGCCGCTAGGTGTACACGTATACGATTTGGCGTCCTATCAGGGCAAACTGTTTGCAGCGCTGGGTACCGAGCAGAAACCTACCGTATTAATCTCTCATGATCAAGGCGAAAGTTGGCAAAAATTCGCCACCATCAATACGTTTGGCTTCAGGGCATATACGCTATTTGAAATCAAGGGCAAATTATATGCATCAGGCATGATGTATCCTGCCAATAAAATTTGGGGCGATAAGACTAATGTATTAGAGATTAATGAGAAGCTTGAAAAGAAAGACGTCGTCATCTATGGTAGCAAAATGCTCCCAGGATTATCCTATCAAACGGGCACAGTTCCGTATAATAAAATAGGGAAAAATATTAATTTTAACAATAAGCTGCTTTATATTGCCGGAGGGGTATTCAATGATGGGCAACTGTTACCCAAATCCTTGAATGTGATGACCGACATTAATCAGGCAGCGCGCGTCATTTTGCCAGATACTCAAGCTCTTCCTACGGATCTGCTGCTTCGAGAAGGGAAAGTCTATGTGCTTACCTACACACGCAAAAGTGCGAATCTCTATATAAACCGGGTGTATCAATCGACAGATCTGAACACATGGAATGAAATCCTCCGTTTTAACCAGGACACGTACGCCAAGTCTTTTGAAGAACACGAAGGTGATTTCTACTTTGGGCTGGGCACAGACCCCGACGTTCTATCGACTTCATCAGGCAAATTACTCAGAGTTAATCGCAATGAAATCCCTGTTAATTCTAATTAAATGTAAGGAAGATTATGGATTATATACTATGCTTCATCCACATTTTTGGTTACAGAGAGAGCCGTTTAGGTTAATTGTACAGAGCAGGCCAAGATCGTAGAACTTCTTAGATGAAGCTACATCGAGCTTGCTCTATTTTTATGTTCAAGAGATTAATAATCCTTTTTAATCGAAAATTTGAAAATAAAAATCAGAAACTATAAAATAGAAAGGTGATATATCTTAACCAACTCACTGATTAACATATGTAGTAGTTATACAATAGCATGTGCAAGAAAGTGTACATCTTTTCTTCCAATCTAATCGTAAAGGAGCAATACACAATGAATGTACCGTCAGCTTTGTTTAAACCATTTACCTCGGACAAGCTTACCCTGTCCAACCGGATCGTCATGGCACCCATGACTCGTGGATTTTCACCCGAAGGAGTACCCGGACCAGAGGTCGTGGAATATTATCGTCGCAGAGCAGCCGGAGGTGTAGGGCTGATTATTACGGAAGGAACGGGTATTAACCACCCTTCATCCATTAGTGGCGCGAGCATACCGCTGTTCCATGGCGAAGAATCATTGCAGGGTTGGGCGAATGTAGTCAAAGCAGTCCATGAGGCAAGTGGCAAAATCATGCCACAATTGTGGCATGTGGGTACAGCCCGCCGTTCAGGGGACCTGCCTAATGCAGAAGCTGAGCCGGTAGGCCCATCGGGAATAAGCATGGCAGGTGAACCTGAGAGAGAACCATTGTCAGATGAAGAGATCAAGGGTCTTATCCAGGCGTTTGCCCAAGCAGCAGCAGATGCGCAGCGCATCGGTTTTGATGGTATTGAGCTTCACGGGGCTCATGGCTACCTGATTGATCAATTCTTCTGGGAGCACACCAATCGTCGTACGGATAAATATGGAGGCGATCTGACACAGCGCACGCGTTTTGCTGTTGAAGTTATTGAAGCATGTCGCGCTGCGGTAGGTCCTGACTTCCCGATCGTACTTCGTTTCTCCCAATGGAAAATGGGGAACTACTACGCACGGCTGGTAGAAACACCAGAACAACTGGAGCAATTCCTTGCACCCCTCACGGCTGCAGGTGTAGATATTTTCCACTGCTCTACCCGTCGATTCTGGCTGCAGGAATTTGATGGCTCAGAGCTGAATCTTGCAGGCTGGACACAGAAAATAAGTGGCAAGCCGGCGATCTCCGTTGGATCGGTAGGTCTCGAAGCGGAATTCGTGGACAGAGCGAACGAAAACCAGGGAACAGGTGACGCTCATCTGGATCAGTTGAACGAGAAAATGGAAAATAATGAATTTGACTTGATCGCGTTGGGGCGTGTACTGCTGAGTGATCCGGAATGGCCAAACAAAGTTCGCGAAGGGCGCCTGTCCGAAATTGTTCCTTTTACAGCAGAAGCATTGAAAACACTCTAAACTGAAAACAAACCTGATGCCGCCGAAAGGCGGCTTTTCGTATGATCAGGTAAGCAAGTAATTAGGAGTTGTCTGTTTTTCTGTGACACTGTTTTTCTGTTACAATATATAGTATATAGAGGGGTGAATGACGGTGCTGGATACGATTGATAGCCATATTTTGCGGCGTTTGGCCCAGAACAGCAGAATCTCGTACACTGATCTGGCCAAAGAGGTCGGCCTTTCAGGGGTAGCGGTTAAGGAACGTATTGAGCGTCTTGTAAATCAAGGGATTATTGAGCAATTTTCAATTGTAATCAGTGCCGAGAAGCTTGGGAAAAAAATTTCTGCTTATCTTGAGCTGGAGGTTGAACCCAAGCATTTGGACAAGATTGTGGCGGCGCTGAAAGAAAACGAGCGGGTGGCCGTGCTTTATGAAATGACGGGGGCTTGCATCCTGCACACCCACATTCTTGTGGAGAGCATCGAGGAAATGGAACACTTCATGAACGAATCGATTTACTCTCTGGAAGGGTTGGTTCGGGTGGAAAACCAGATTTTGTTGAAGCGACACAAAAACCAGGATGGATTGAATATTTAACGAACAAGAACCGTCAGGCTCTGAAGACTAACGGTTCTTGTTTATTTCCTTTACAGAAACAGAAGAGTGTGATTATTCCGTCTTGGACAATTTTGCCCGGTAGAAGGTTACGAAATATTCGCTGACTTCTGCCAACTTCTGATCGTTCAATTGAATAGGCGCCGTCAATTTGATCGTTTCCTCATTAAACGTAGCTGTTGTAGCACCGATTTTGGCAGAGAGTGTATTGCCGTTATATTGAATGGTGATCATTTTGGTTGCTGGGTCCCATCCGATGTCTGCCCCGAATTGTTCAAAGCTGTTGCGCAGCAGTGCACGCTTCTGTTCTTTTTCCCCGAAGATTTTTTTGTTGATGATGCCATGAATGCCCCAGTTACCGTCAACAACCTGCGTAATTCCGAAATCCGTTGAAACGGACATCAGTGAATATGCTTCATCTTCAGTCAAATCCATGCCTCTCATCAGAAAAGACTTCGTTTTGTTCGCAGCGTCCTTCATCGCTTTATCCAGGGAAGACTGCTTGAAAATTTCTGTTTGTGCATCCTTGCCCAGTTCGGCCAAATGGTTCGCATAGCTGAAGCCGTGAACAACCCATTCGTTTTCATTCTCAAGAAGTGGGAAGTTGAGCGCCTTCAACTTGTTGACCAGCTCCGCTTTTTTGTGAAGAATGAGCTGGATATCCCCGGTCACTGATGTTTCGATCGCTGTTCCGTTCAATTCGGAATCACCTTGACCTGCGTGCGGATCACCCACAGAAAGCAGTGCTCCAGGTACTGATACCGGATAATACATCGTTGCCCCTTCGGTTACGCGCCAATCATCGATATTCCCGCCATAATACGATGGTGGAACGGAATCGACAACATCAGCTTCTTTGGGGGCCACGCTCATTGTGCCAAAATGCAGCCGGACAGGGACGTGAATGCCTTTTAGCACATCATGGTTCTCTTCCACCGTCGAGTGATCAACGATAACACCTGGATAATCTATGGTTGGATGTACTGTGCCGCTTGGATCGGTCTGTGGTGTCCAGCGATAACTGTACAGTGCCTTGGCGTAATCATTGCCACCTTTCGTCTCCATTTCATATATTGTAACAACCTCACGTGTATTCGGCGTTTCTTCCATCTCACCATATAAAAGGCCCCAGTTTGCAGCTACATTCGAACCATAGGTTTTACCGGCATATTCCCCGTTTCCGCTAGGGCGCAGCTTCATGTCCAAAATCTTCACTTCGAGTACATCGCCAGGTTCAGCGCCCTCGACTGCAATTGGTCCCGTCATGATATGTACGCCAGGTCCACGATCAGCCTCATGTTTTTCCGTTTCGCTCCAATGGAAAATATCTTCTGCGCCGGCATCACCTTTGATCATGCGCTCATAATCATCGCCGGAGTGGTGCGTAACAGCTTCCACCGTGACGATATCCCCCGAATTAACCGTAAGCACGGGATCACCTTTCCCGATATTACCCCAGCGTACGTTTTCCGATTTTGCTTCAAGATAATGTGTTTTCGGAACGTTTCTAACTTGAACTGTGTCAGCATTTGCAACATAAGAGACTGGAAGCATTAATAAAACAGCAGATAATGCAGAGAAAACCTTCCATTTAAACCGATTTCTCATTCGAAAATCACTCCCATTCGATATAATGTCATTTTACTTAACATGATATGAATCAGAGTATAACAGATGTATTTTAGGTTAACAATATAAAGTTTTTGTTTTATTTTTCATATTTTTTAAAGTTATTTATCCAATATTCTTAAAATTATTAGATTTCCAAATTGAAATGCTTAGTAAATATTAGCTGCTTTTTGCCTTCCTATAATAATAATTTCAACATATGAAAAATTCACAATAGAAAACCCTTTTTCGCACCGCTGACACCTTTTCTCATCCCCTCCAATCACACACGCCCTAAGGAACAACACCATGAAGTACCACACTTTAAGCCCAAAAAGGGAAATTTTTTTGCGTTTTTAGGCTGCAACATAAGAATTTGTACTTAAGCCGTCTCCATTTTGAAAATGAACCACCTTATGATAAGGTTATGCCTAAACCACATTCAGACTGAATGACAACAATGCTTAAGGAGGATGACCATCCTTGTATATCGATAATCGCAAGTTAAAAAACAAACACATAAACACGCTTCAAATGTTGTTCCTGCTATTCGGAATAATGCTGCTCTTATCCGCATGTGGGCAGTCACAGAAGCCTTCCTCGTCAGAGCAAAATAACATTAATGCCGGAACGGAGACCAATGCGAATTCAAACACAGGTGCAAACAATCAGAATGTTCAGGATGATCAACAGAATACAGTGCCTCCACAGGAAGAGAAGGATCCGGTAGAAGAGCAGCTCGACCAATTGTCTTTGGATGAGAAGATCGGACAAATGATTCTGGCGGGTGTTCAGGGAACCACTTTGGATGCTCAAGCGAAACAGATGATCACGGATCAGAAGGTGGGAGGGATTATTTTCTATGCAAATAATGTCTCGACCGTGCCAGGAACAGCAAAGTTCGTACAATCCATTAAGGATGCCAATCGTTCCAATCCGGTTCCTATTTTCATGAGTGTGGATCAGGAGGGTGGCAAAGTTAGTCGAATGCCAGAAACGGTAGAGTCTATACCTTCCAATGGGAAAGTGGGCAAGACGAAGGATGCTGATTTGGCTCAAACGATGGGCAAATTGTTAGCAAGACAAATTCAGCTGTTAGGTTTTAACGTCGATTTTGCTCCAGTACTGGATGTAAACAGTAATCCGAATAACCTGGTAATTGGGGATCGTTCATTTGGGAGTTCAGCCAGTCTGGTCTCCCAAATGGGTATAGCCGAGATGAAGGGATTGCGCAACGAAGGGATTATTCCGGTGGTGAAGCATTTTCCCGGTCATGGAGACACGTCAGTGGACTCCCACTTGGATCTGCCTGTCGTGAACAAAACAGAAAAGCAACTTGCCCAGCTGGAGTGGATTCCGTTTGAGGCAGCGGTGAAGGAACAAGTGGAAGCGGTTATGGTAGCCCATATTTTGTTTCCAAAGCTTGATCCCGACCATCCGGCATCCTTGTCGGACGTCATTATTGGTCAGCAGTTGCGTGGCAAATTCAAGTATGACGGTGTGGTCATTACAGATGATCTGAGCATGGGCGCGATCGCGAAAAATTATAAGCTGAACGATGCCGCTGTAGCGACGGTTCAGGCAGGGAGCGATATTTTGCTGGTAGCTCACAGTTATGAGAGTGCCAAGACTATTTTTGATACGCTGAAGAGTGCGGTGAAGTCAGGGAAGATTTCAGAATCCCGAATTAATGAAAGTGTATATCGAATTCTGGCTTTGAAACAGAAGTATAACTTGTCCGATGAGGAGCAGCCGTCTGGCGATTTGAAGCAGCTGAACGCTGACATTGTGGATTGGCGCAACCAGGTCGATGCCCGATAGTACCCACCTGTGTTATGATTTTGGAAAGAGAATTGCATATTCCATTACGACAGGTTAGAGGTGAGACCTTTTTTATGTATACGATAATGATTATTGAAGATGATCCGAAGATTGCGGGTCTTCTTCAATCCCATATCGAGCGATATGGTGACAGGGCCGTTGCGGTTGAGGATTTTGAGCAAGTCGTTCAGCAGTTTGAACAAATGAAGCCGCATGTCGTGCTGCTGGATATCAACTTGCCGAGTTACGATGGGTTCTATTGGTGTCGCCAAATTCGTTCCATTTCCACATGTCCGATTATTTTCATCTCGGCCCGGAGTGGCAAAATGGACCAGGTCATGGCGCTTGAGAACGGTGCGGACGATTATATTACGAAGCCGTTTGAACATGAGATTGTCATGGCCAAAATTCGAAGTCAGCTGCGCCGGGTGTATGGCGATTACGCTGCGCGTCATGAAGAGCGCAAGGTGGAGCTGGATGGACTAACTGTTTATTTGGAAAGATTGGAGATGGAGCTCGGTGACCGCAAGATACAACTGACCAAGAAAGAAACCATTTTGCTGGAGACGTTGCTGCGTCGCAGTCCCAAACTGGTTAGTCGTGAAACCATCTTGGAAAAGCTGTGGGATGATTCCTTTGTGGATGATAACACACTTAGCGTGAATGTGACCCGCGTGCGTAAACGATTGACTGAGCTGGGAATTACAGATGCGCTGGAGACGGTAAGAGGTTCGGGTTATCGACTCAACAGTAATTGGAAGGCATCGTCACCCTCATGAAGTTGTTTATCAAAGAACATATTGTACTGACTTGTTGGGTAATCGTTGTGCTGCTCACCGTTGTTGCGGTCTTCTGGTACGACGGCTATGACCACTGGTTAACGGCCACGTATGCGGTATCTCTGGGGTTAGTCCTATACGCAGCCTATCTCATTTATCGGTATCTGTCCCATCGCATGTTTTATTCCCGGATGTCCCATCGAATGAATGATCTGAAAGAATTTGTTCCATTGAATGAGCCTGCTCCCTTGCCACAGGCATTGTCAGAACTGCTGGACTCACAGTACGGTCATTATTATGCGCATCTGCATCGTCTGGAACAGCGTCAACAGGAATATCTGACTTTTATGAATCAATGGGTTCATCAGATGAAAACACCTTTGTCCGTCATTGAACTGACGGTTGAGGATCAGGAGGATGAGGACCCCCGTTTCATCAGCATTCGAGAGGAAGCAGACCAGATGAGACGAGGACTGGAAACGGTGTTGTACATGGCACGGCTGGAGACATTTGAACAAGATTTCAGTGTGGAACCGGTATCCCTCAAGGCGGCCGGAGAAGAAGCCATCCATGAGCTGAAACGGTTCTTCATTCGCAATCACGTGTATCCCGAGATGAAAATTGATTCTGCGTTAATGGTTCAGTCGGATGCGAAGTGGATTCGGTTTGTCCTCGTGCAGCTGTTATCCAATGCCATCAAGTACTCTTCCGGGGGGAACGGGCAAAAGGTAACCATCCAGGCCCATGAATCCACAAGATCCATTATTCTTGAAGTGAAGGATCAGGGAGTGGGTATTCCCAAGTCGGATCTCAACCGAGTGTACCAGCCTTTTTTCACCGGAGAGAATGGGCGTCATTTTAAAGAATCCACGGGGATGGGATTATATATTGTAAAAGATGTCCTGACACGAATGAACCATCGGATCGACCTTACATCCGTTCAGGGAGAAGGGACAACGGTAACCATTACTTTTGAAATCTAAATATAAGCGCATAATGCGGAACGAAATGAGAAGACGTCTGGTGCCCTGACAGGGATCGGCGTCTTTCTCGTTTTCTACATAGAAGAAACACGCCAAAAGGCGACGAGAGACATGTAACCTTACAAGAATGTCATGAAGATGAAAGGTTAATCCATAGGAGAATGGTCGAAACTTCGATAGACTGAAGTCAGAAAGTAGAGAACGACCTCGATTTGCGATGAAGTTCAGTTCAACTTGGTTTAATTCAAATCCGAAATCTAAAAGGAGCCATTAACCTATGGAGATATGTTCAGTGAAACAGATTAGCAAAATTTATAAAGGGATCGTATCATACGAAGCTTTGTCAGGTATTGATCTCAGTATTCAGGAGGGTGAATTCGTTGGCATCATGGGTCCATCCGGCAGCGGCAAAACAACGTTGCTAAACATGATTTCAACTATTGATCACCCTACTTCAGGGGAACTGAAGATCGCGGGTAAGAACCCGTTTGAACTGGATCACGATGAACTGGCTCTGTTCAGACGCCGAGAGCTGGGGTTCGTATTTCAGTCGTTTAACCTGCTCAACACACTCACGGTTAAAGAAAATATTGTCCTGCCGCTTACGCTGGATGGAGTACCGATTGAGGAGATGAATGAACGTGTTGATCGACTTGCAGAGAAGCTGGGCATCGCATCTCTACTGAACAAACGTACGTATGAAATTTCCGGAGGTCAGGCCCAGCGGACAGCAATCGCACGAGCCCTGATCCATTCTCCCAAGCTGGTGCTGGCCGATGAGCCTACAGGAAATCTCGATTCGAAGGCAGCGCGTGATGTAATGGAGATGCTGGAACGCCGCAACCAGGAAGATCGGGCCACCATGCTGTTGGTCACGCATGACGCTGTTGCGGCAAGTTATTGCAGCCGGGTTGTATTTATTAAGGATGGACGACTTTACAACGAAATTCATTATGGAGATAACCGATCGACATTCTATCAACGAATCATCAACGTATTATCCCTGATGGGAGGCTCAGGACATGAATTTTCGCCAGTTCGCCATTAATAATGTTGTTCGGAACAAACGAATTTATTTGGCCCATTTTCTGAGCAGTACGTTTTCCGTCATGATCTTTTTTACGTATGCACTTCTTTTGTTTCACCCGGATCTGAAGGATGGACTGAAGGGTTCAAGTGGGACAGTGACCATGCTTGCGAATCAGGGGTTTTTGATTGCTGAGATCATTATTTTCATCTTTTCGTTTCTGTTTCTGCTCTATTCCGTAGGTTCATTTCTAAAGACGCGTAAAAAAGAATTCGGCATATTTCAAATCATTGGCATGACACGTAAACAGATGAACCGACTGTTATTCATGGAAAACTTGTGCATTGGACTTGCCGCCATTGTGGCAGGCGTTGGATTAGGAATGATCTTTGCCAAGCTGATCCTGTTGATCTGCGGTTCGATGCTGGCGGTGGAAGAAAGTCTCCGATTCTATTTTCCATTAAACGCAATCGCACTTACTGTCGGAGCATTTCTGCTGCTGTTTGTTGTGATTGCGCTGAGCTCATCGCTGCTGATGCGAAAAGGGTCATTGATTGACCTTGTAAAATCAGAGGAAAAACCAAAACCCGAGCCAAAGGCTTCTCGTCTTTTAGCACTTCTCTCCGTCATACTCATTGGGGGTGGATATGCGGGTGTATTTGCCTTTGTATGGATCACATACTCTTTCCCTTTGCTGCTTGGTAGTGTTGTTTTGGTTATTGCAGGCACGTATTTGTTATTCACCCAACTTAGTGTGTATGCCATTCGGGCGCTCAAAGGCAATAAGCGTTTGTTTTTCCGCAAAACGAATTTGCTGTTTCTGTCCGAACTTACCTATCGAATGAAAGATAATGCGATCATGTTTTTTATGGTAAGTGTGATCTCGGCTTCTGCCTTTACGGGCATTGGCACAATGCTGGCGATCGCTGATCCGGGATTATCATCCATGACGAATCCATATGCGTTTACTTACCAAAATTCATGGGATACACCTAACGCAGAACGCCACGTCAGGAAGATCGAAGAAACACTCATTGATCATGAAGTTCCGTATCAGAAAGGAAGTTATATTCCGCTGTATGACAACGAGGGCAACTATATCATCAAACTCAGTGAGTATAATCATCTTGCGAAGGCACTCGGTTACAAAGAGCGAACGTTGGAGAATGACAATGACTCGTTTATGACTCCGGGTAATCTTACGAGTCGCAAGACGTTACGTGCACTGGTCGGGCAGGGTTCAACTCAGGGAAATATCGATATGAGGGTTGGAGAAACAAATAAAAAGATACGTCTAACAACACCTGAAACCGAGATCGTCATCCCGGTTGAATTTACAAGGGAAGTGTATGTAGTTTCCAATGAGCTGTACGATAAAATGAATAAGGAATTTAAGAATGAAATCCAAGCGGATGAAAATTTTTATTTCGATAAAAAAACTCAATTTGTTGTGACAGATTGGATGGGAACGCGGAAGTTTTCTCCTGATCTGATCGAATCCATTCAAAATGACTCAGATGGTCAGGGCTACTTCGAGATCAGCGCTCTCGTGCTGGATTGGCTTAATTCCAAACAAACTAATGGTATTATCCTAATTCTAAGTGGATTGATTGGCATTGTCTTTTTCACCTTTGCTGCAAGTTTTACCTACTTCCGGTTATATGCTGATCTGGAACGGGATGAAGAGCAGTACCGCATGATTGGTAAGATGGGGCTGAGTCGCCCGGAGCTTCGCAACATCGTAACCAGACAACTGGTATTGATGTTTTTCCTGCCAATAGCCTTGGCCATTTTCCACAGCTCTGTTGCATTTGTTGCATTACAGCAGTTGGTTGATTTCTCTGTTATGGGTTATACTTTGCGCATTTTCCTCGTATTTGCATCTATGCAGATTCTATTTTTCCTGCTGGTACGCTGGCGCTATCTGCGTCATATGTATGCCAAATTGATCTAATATAAATCTAATAGAACAGACACCGGACCTTAGGTTTGGTGTCTGTTGACTTTTTCCTACAAAGCAAAGTACTATTTCAATAGATACAATATGTATCATTTCGGTATAAGTTGAGTCTCGAAATGATTAAAAACATTATCACCATTGAGTTTCCTAGCCTTTCTAACTGAGAAGGAGGATTACATTGAGCATAACGATGTCCCGTGGACAAGCTTATCTGCAACGGTTGAACGATGAACGGAATGTATGGCTGGATGGAGAACGTATTCGCGTAACAGAGCATTCTGCCTTCCGGGGAACCTTACAAACGATTGAAAGTCTGTTCAATCTGGTGGATGATGCGGACACGAGAGAAACAGTGGCTTATTGGGATGAGCAGACGAACGGATATGTACACCAGGCTTTTCGAGTACCCCGCAATGCTCAGGAGATCAGCGGCAGGGCGGCAGCCTTTCGATTGTGGTCTGATCGCACCTACGGGGTAATGAGCCGTCTCTCGGATTACGCCCGATCCCGCCTGACCGGATGGTACGCCACACGGGATGCGATGGCTGCATATGACCCAGCATATGGAGGTAAAATCGCTGCCTATTATGATGAGGCAAAACGGAAGGATGCCTTCCTGACCATTGTGCAGCGTGACCCGCAGATTAATCGTGCTCTGCCTGTAGGGGAAGATGAAGATGCAATGCTTCAAATCATTCGTACCAATACAGAGGGCGTTGTCCTCCGTGGGGCGAAGATGGTGGCGACTGCTGCTCCATATGCGGACGATATCATTGCATATCCGATTCAGCGCATTCCTGGACATCGCCCGGAATTGGCGCATATGGTTATTGTGGCAGCAGGAAGTCCAGGATTACATATGGTATGTAGAGAATCTTTTGCAACATTAGATTCAGATACTGCTCATCCGCTCAGTAGTCAGTATGATGAGATGGATGCTGTATTATTTTTTGACGACGTATTTGTACCTTGGGAGCGTGTACTCCTGCACAACAATCCGGAAGCGGTATGGCAGATTCGCTGCAACGTGGCATCCTCCAGTCTGGCTTATCATCAGAGCATTATTCGGCTACATTCGAAGCTGGAATTCATTACAGCCATCACGTCTTCCATCGCCAAGGAGATTGGAGTGGATGCCTTCCTGAATGTACAGGAACAGCTTGGGGAGATGATCAGCCAGATGCATACGATTGAAGGACTCATCGTCGCATCTGAGGCACAAGCTGCCCCGGATGTTCATGGGAACTGGCTACCATCATTCAAATATATCGAAACAGCCCGTAATCTGGGGAACCATTATTACCCGCGCGCTGTTGAGATTTTGAAGACTATAGCCGCAGGTGGCCTTATTCAGATCCCTTCCGGGAAGCTGGAGCTGGAAGGAAGTATCAGCCCTATGATGAACAAGTATCTTGGAGGCGTAACGATGCAGGCACCAGAGAAGATTCGGTTATTCCAGCTCGCCTGGGAGCTGACAGGAAGTCCGCTGGGAGCCAGACATGATCTGTATGAACGTTTCTATGCCGGTGACCCGGTACGCAATCGGGCGAGTCAGTATGTGCAATATGATAAGGACCGATTATATGCCCGGGTTGAACCCTGGTTACGTAGCAAGTGATGAATGGTACTGAATCTTTACTTATTTTAGCTTTATATTTGAAGCTCTGGCCTGATGCCTGGGCTTTTTATTTAGGTTATCTTTAGAAATGGTTTAGATTGATTTAAGAGACGTAGTATATAGTAGTAACGTATAGACATATGAACAATAACAAATGGAATGTACGGATACGAATTCGAATGAAAACTGAATTTATTGAAATAGGAATGAGAGGATTCGCATGAGATACACACTATTAATTGCAGATGACGAACCCGAAATTGTGGAACTGCTTCAGCTGTACCTTGAGAAGGACTACAACATTGTGACAGCCGTTAATGGAGTAGAGGCGCTAGAGTGTATCCGTTCAACTCAGATTGATCTGGTCATACTGGATATTATGATGCCTGTAATGGATGGACTCCAGCTGATCAAACAAATCAGGTCCACACATCATATGCCTGTTCTGTTCCTGTCGGCCAAAAGCCAGGACCATGACAAAATCCTTGGACTCGGATTGGGTGCTGACGACTACATCTCCAAACCTTTCAATCCTTTGGAGATTGTCGCCAGAGTGGAAGCTTTGCTCAGAAGAGTCAATCAATTTGATGCACCTGACGTGCCTGCTGCTAAGGAGTTAAATCTTGAGCTGGGTGAGCTTAGGCTTGATCGATCCCAATGTATCCTTTTTCGCTCGGGTAAACCTGTGACATTGACCTCTACAGAGTACAAAATCGTGGAGCTTCTGCTTGAGCAGCCAGGTCGTGTCTTCACCCGTAAAAAAATATACGAAGCCGTTTGGGGAGATTATTACGCTCACGAGGACAGCACGATAATGGTACATATCAGTAACATTCGGGAAAAGATCGAGCGCGACTCCAGGCAACCGGAATATTTAAAAACGATAAGGGGACTGGGATACAAAATTGAAGCGCCCATGGAAAGCTAGAGAAAAGAGACTATTGCAAACGTCCCTGACACTGGACTTTTTGCTGTTCAACTTCTTTTTGTTGTTACTGGTAGCCATCGTGTACATTATCATTAATCTGGATGTGGTTGATTTCCGCATTTCGGATCAGGTGGTGGATCCTGATCTGAATGTGGAGGCACATGTGTACGTGACAGAACTGGAGAACGAATGGTTGTCCGGTAGTTCCGATGAGACCAATAATACCGAAATTCAGCGTCTCAAGGACAGTGGGGGATGGATTGAAGTGCTGGATGCGGATCGCAGGGTCATTCGTTATATCGGGGACAAGCAGGATACGTTCACTCAGTACAGTGAAGCTGAGCTATATGCAGGACTCGAAAACCGAAATGAACAGCTTTACTATTACTCCATTAGTCCGCTTTCAACAGAGGGAGCTGCAAAGTACGTTTTGCTGAAGATTCCGCGTGACTTGGTCAGTGTACGAATTAATGATAATCAACTGATTACCAATTTGAAGCATCCGTTATCGTTCTACATTATGATCGGGATCGGATTGGTCTTGCTGCTGATATTTGTATACAGCTACTGGGTCGCCCGTCGAATCAAAAAACCGCTGAGTATTCTCTCTCTAGGTCTTACCCAGATGATCCAGGGGAATTATAGTACGCGCATGTCCATCTCGGCAGAGAGGGAATTTGTCCAGATTGGAGAAACCTTCAATTATATGGCGGACGTCATTGAGAATACATCTGCGGAGAAACGTTATGCCGAAGAGAGCAAACAGCGCTTAATTGTGGATCTGTCACATGATCTCAAGACCCCGATCACGAGTATTCAAGGATACGCCCAGGCTTTGGTGGAAGGGCGGGGGGAAGATAAGGACAGGCAGCAGCGATATCTGGGTTATATCTACAACAAGTCCGTTCAGGTTGCGCGCATGATTCAGAACATGCTGGAATTGCTCAAAGTAGATTCACCTGACTTCCGTATGCACATTCAGCAGCGGGAAATCGGAGAATTTGTACGTGAAATTATGGCCGACACATATGGTGAGATTGAGCAGAACCATTTTGGCCTGCATGTGCTCGTTCCTGATGAAGAGATCTATGCAAGGTATGATCCGGAACTGTTGTCCAGAGTGATTCAGAACCTGATTACAAACGCCTTGTCCTACAACCCGCGGGGGACGGAGCTGCATGTGGAGTTAATCCCACTGGACAACCATGTGGTTATCGAGGTTGCTGATACCGGTGTGGGTATCCCTCAAGAGTTGTGGGCAACCATCTTTGATCCATTTGTGCGAGGGGATGAGGCTCGTACGGGAACCGGGGGTACCGGGCTTGGACTAGCAATTGCGCGGCGGAACACCGAGAAAATGGGTGGACGATTAACACTTTCCCAGCGTGGACGAGAGACGACGGTGTTCACTATACAGATTCCGAAATAAAGAACCGACATAAAGGATAAGGTTGACATAAACATTTGTCATTCTGATCACCATTTGCAAAATGCTCATATAGAAAAGGTTAAGTGGAGGGGAAACTTTTTGTTCAAAGTAAATTCGTTTGTACGTTTCAGTATTGCACTGGCACTGATACTGATCAATATCTATCTGTTATCACGTGTCAGCTTTATTTTCCAACCGCTTGTTACCATGATTACGGTGATTACCGTGCCGATGATGTTGTCCGTATTCTTTTATTATCTGCTGCGGCCGCTCGTCAATTACATGGAAAAAAAGAAGCTGAATCGCACACTTAGCATTTTGTTGATCTATCTGGTGTTTGGTATACTGTTCGCCCTGTTTATTATAGGGTTATGGCCTTCACTACGCGAGCAGTTGATCAACCTGGTAGAAAACGCACCAAATTTAATCAATTCACTGAGTTTGCAGCTTAAAGAGCTCGAGCAGAACGGTGCCATTACGGCTTTGTTCCCGGAAGGGTCGACCCCGTTTTCGCAGATTACGGATTACATTAACAAAGGCTTCACCTTTGTAACGAACTATGTGAGTGGATTCTTCTCACTCATCTCAAGCTTTGCGATTGTTCTGTTCACCTTCCCGATCATTTTGTTCTACATGTTGAAGCAGGGAGAGAAATTCGGTCGTAAGCTGGTGCACATTGCACCAAAACGTTTCCAAAAAGACAGTCGTGATGTGGTACTTGAGATCGATCAGGCGTTAAGCGGCTTTATCGTGGGACGAGTTCTCGTGAATCTGGCTTTGGGCGTGCTGATGTATATCGGTTTCCTGATCATCGGTCTCCCGTATGCACTGCTGTTAACCGTGATTGCGGTCATTATGAACTTTGTTCCGTTTATCGGGGCGATCCTGTCTTCCGTTCCTATTGTTATTATGGGACTGGTGGTATCCCCTTCGGTTGCGATCTGGTCACTCATTATTATTCTGGTAGCGCAGCAAATTCAGGATAATCTGGTTGCACCGTATGTATTCGGCAAAAAACTAGATATTCACCCGCTTACCACCATTATATTGGTGCTGGGTGCAGGGGATCTGGGCGGCATTATTGCCATTCTGATTATCATCCCTGTCTACATGATCGTTAAGATTATTTTGGTTCGAATCTATCAGCTATTCTTCAAGGACAAATGGCAGAATGCTTAAACATTTATAAATGATATAGAAGGAGTGGAAATCATGTCTGAAATCATCCCACAACCATACACTGAACCTGAGTATATTGAGCCACAATCTGTTCAAATGGGCGCCATTCATATTTCCAACGATGTAGTATCCAAAATTGTTGGCATGGCCGCTCAGACTACAGAGGGAATATCCTCCATGTCTGTTGGTCTTACCGAAGGAATCGCCAAGAGTATCAGCGGAAAGAGCTTGCAGAAAGGGATTGACGTTGCGATCAAAGATGACCAGGCATCTATCCAACTGCGAATCAATGTTCAATTTGGCAAAAAGATGCATGAAGTCTGTCAGGAACTTCAACATAATGTGCAGCAAGCTGTCGAGCAATTAACAGGCATTATGGTGAATGAAATTAAAGTTCAAGTGGTAGGCGTGACCATGCAGGAGCAAGTTTAAAGCAGAACGATTAGAACGAACGAATGGAATTCAGTCATAAGCAGGTAGTGATATCCTGTGTAAAAATACAAAACAGCACTTTCCCATTAGCTGCATAAATGGGAAGGTGCTGTTTTGTGTTTGCGATAATACGTAGGGGCTTCGCCCATAACTTTTTTGAACATTTTCGAGAAAAGCAGCTGGTCGGCATATCCAACGGAACGGGAGATATCCCCAATGGTCAAAGCCGGATCCAGCGTCAGCTCAGCCGCCCTGCGCATGCGGTAATTGACCAGATAAGACTGAATGCTGGTGCCCATCTTGTCTTTGAAGAGAGAGCACAAGTAACTGCGCTGTAAGCCAACATGAGACGCAATGGACTGTACGGTTATGGTATTAGCATAATTAATCTCAATGAAATCCATCACCTGAGTGACATAAGTTTCTTTCGTATAGTCCTGGAGCGGAATAGGTCTGTCCTCACCGGCTCGATCAATCAAAATGGAGAAAAACTGAAAGAGCAATCCCGTCATGCTGATCTCCCATCCCTTATGGGTGTTGCGAGAGCTAATCATGCGGTGCAGACAGGAGCGCATCTCGTCATCGTCATTACCCATCTCAAAGATCGGATGGTGCTCAGACAGGCAGGCCTGCTGTAATAACGAAGGGCAGGTGCTTCCTTGGAAAGCAACCCAGCTATACTCCCACGGATCATCCTGATCTGCTTCATAATGAACGACAGAATGGGGGACGATGAGGAACCCCTGACCTTTGCGCAGCGTAACCTTTTTGCCTCCAACTTCGAAGGTACCTTTGCCGTCCAATATGTAATGGATTTTGTAATAATCCCGCATGGCCGGGCCGAAGTGGTGACCGGGTGCGCAAGCTTCTGTGCCGTAATGAAGGAGCTGCAGCTCCTGAAAGTGATTGTTTTTGCACATATACGTAATCAAGGCTATTCACTCCTGTTATGAGGTCGTTATACCTTGCATTTTAACATATAAAAGGTGAAAAGGGATCGTTTTATGAATATCATTTGATGAAGATACCAATCATTTTTCCATATCGTTATAGTGAAATGCCATATCGTTTTACATGGAAAGTGTCTAAGATGAAAGGGTATTCAATAACTTTTACAGGAAAAGAGAGATTAACGATGCCTTATACTGCGAGTGAACAACGATACAGTGAAATGAAGTATGCACGCTCTGGCAAAACCGGAATTAAACTGCCGCAAATAGCACTAGGCTTATGGCAGAACTTCGGTGGAAACCGCACCATGGATATTCAGGAAGAGATGATCCTGCGCGCATTCGATCTGGGGATTAACCATTTCGACTTGGCCAACAATTATGGGCCACCTCCAGGATCAGCCGAAGAGAATTTTGGTGTCATTCTCAAAAAACATCTGCGTCCTTACCGCGACGAACTGCTCATCTCAACCAAGGCAGGTTATCATATGTGGAACGGTCCATACGGCGAATGGGGTTCCCGCAAAAACCTGATTGCCAGTCTGGACCAAAGTCTCAGCCGGATGGGACTGGATTACGTAGATATTTTCTATCATCACCGTCCAGATCCGGAGACACCGCTCGAAGAAACGATGACTGCGCTGGATCATATCGTTAGACAGGGTAAAGCTCTGTATGTAGGCTTGTCCAACTATGATGCCGAACAGACAAAAGAAGCAGTTACTATTTTGCGTCGTCTCGGAACACCTTGTCTGGTTCACCAGCCAAATTATTCGATGCTGAATCGCTGGATTGAGGATGGATTGCAGGATGTGCTGAATGAGGACGGCGTAGGATCGATTGCATTCTGTCCGCTTGGCCGCGGTCAGTTGACGAATAAGTATGTGGACAAGATCAAGGAAGAGCGTGCTAATCCAACAGGCAATCTGAGAAAAGAAGCCTATACGGACGAACGGATCGCCAAGTTCGAAGCACTTCAGGCGGTTGCCGAACGTAGAGGACAGACGATCTCCCAGTTGGCGCTGAACTGGATTTTGCGTAGCAACCGAGTTACTTCTGCTCTAATTGGCGCAAGCCGTGTATCCCAGATCGAAGAAAACGTAGCCGCTCTTCAGGCACCAGACCTGACGACGGAAGAGCTGAATGAGATCGAAGGCATTTTGGACGGCATCGGAAACTACGCTTGGTAAACTTGTAACGGAGAGATACGACTTTGGAGATTCAGAGTCATGTCTACAATGATTAATTTGATCCCCATGATATAGATATGTTGGGATAACTAAGGTGTCTTCCTGTAGTCGGGAGGACACTTTTTTTGTCTTACTTATCGTTCTTTATATGTAGAGATAGACCTTTTAGAGCTTCGGCTTAATTGACCTATGTTTATTTTTTTCTTAAACTATTTCATATCATAGCACCAGGTCCTAGGATTTAGGGTATAATATATAGATGCTATACATTTGAAATATGAAGGAGAGGCTCCATTTGAATTTTCAACAGTGGATTTCGCCTGAAACCTATAACCTGACATCCGAGATGGAGAATCACCCGTCGGATCGGGTTGCACTTAGATGGCTGAGCGATCATAAAGAATTGGAAGAGATCACTTATGGTGAGTTATTGAAGCAGGCAAATCGTCTTGCTGGAGGCTTGCGTGATCTTGGTTTGGAGAAGGGCGACCGGGTGCTGGTCATGGTACCACGCCGAATTATTGCCTATGTTATATACATTGCCTGCCTGAAACTGGGGATTGCTGTTATTCCTTCTTCCGAGATGCTGCGTGCGAAAGATCTGGAGTATCGTCTTCGGCATTCCGAGGCCCGGGCTGTCATTGTCTGGTCCGAGACGACTGCTGAAGTTGAAAAAATACATGCAGATCTGCCGGCATTGGCACACCGCATCGTTGCATCACCAAATGGTGATGATAGCGTACCTGGAGAAGGCTGGGTCAATGTACACCAGTTAATGCAAGGCCAATCCGATACGATGGCTGCGGTGGAAACACATCGTGACGATATGGCTATTCTCGCTTATACCTCCGGTACGACTGGTAATCCAAAAGGCGTAGTACATAGTCATGGTTGGGGGTATGCCCATTTACGGATCGCTTCATCGTTATGGCTGGATATTCAGCCTTCGGATACGGTATGGGCAACGGCAGCACCGGGATGGCAAAAATGGATCTGGAGTCCGTTCCTGTCTGTACTCGGAAGAGGGGCTACCGGACTGGTCTACAATGGATCATTCCAACCCAAACGTTATCTGGAACTGTTGCAGGAGCATCAGATCAACGTCTTGTGCTGTACGCCGACGGAATATCGGTTAATGGCCAAAGCAGACGATCTGGGTCACCATGATCTGTCCGCACTGCGCAGCGCCGTGTCTGCTGGTGAGCCGTTGAATCAGGAAGTAATTGAAATTTTCCAGCGTCACTTTGACCTGACGATCCGGGACGGATATGGACAAACCGAGAGCACGCTGCTGATCGGCAGCTTAAAAGATGCTCCCGTACGAATTGGTTCTATGGGGCAGTCCATTACACCAGGCCTTATTGAGATCGTCAATGAAGAGGGACAACTTGTACCTGCTGGTGAAGTAGGAGATATCGCAGTGCATAAGGATATGCCAGCCTTGTTCCGTGCCTATTACCAGGATGAGGGACGGAAGGAAGCGAATCAGCGTGGGGATTATTTTGTAACAGGTGACCGCGCACGCAAAGACGAAGAAGGCTACTTCTGGTTTGAAGGTCGAAGTGATGATATCATTATCAGTTCGGGATACACGATTGGACCGTTCGAGGTGGAAGAAGCGTTGATGAAACACGCCAGCGTGAAGGAATGTGCGGTCGTAGCGAGTCCTGATGAGATCCGTGGTAACGTAGTGAAAGCATTTGTAGTGCTGAGAGACGAGTCTCTCGCATCACCAGAACTGGCGCGTGAACTGCAAAACCATGTGAAGGAATGGACAGCACCCTACAAATATCCACGTAAAATCGAGTTTGTAGCCGATCTGCCGAAAACAAACTCAGGAAAAATCCGCCGGATCGAGCTGCGTGAGCAGGAGAAACGCAAGGCTTAAATGATTGTGCAGCAGCAATAGTATTCAAATATGAAACAGGAGTGAACACAACCATGAGTAATTTTGAACAAACCTTTGAAAAATCGTTGGAACAATACGCAGAGCTGGTTGTCAAAGTCGGCGTAAATATTCAGAAAGGACAGGATCTGCTCGTAACGGCACCCATCGAAACATTGGAATTCACCCGTCTGATCGTGCAAAAAGCGTATGCGGCTGGCGCCAAGTATGTACAGGTTGATTTTGATGATGACGATATTACACGCAGCCGTTTTGAACATGGCTCTGATGACAGTTTTGATTATTACCCGGCCTGGAAGGCGGAAATGATGGAGAAGTTTGCAGAAGCAGGCGGCGCTACGCTCACGATCAAAGTACCTGACCCTGAATTATACAAAGGCATCAATTCCGACAATGTTTCGCGTGCAACCAAAGCGGCGGCTCATGCACGTCGCGGATTTTCGAAATATACACGTAACCACGAAATTAGCTGGTGTCTGATCAAAGCGCCAACCAAGGCGTGGGCGAACAAAGTATTTGCCGACATTCCAGAGGAAGATCGCATTAACGTGATGTGGGAAACCATCTTCAAAATGAACCGTGTCGATGGCGGAGACGCTATTCAGAACTGGAAAAAACATCTGGACACCCTGAATGCCATGAGTGATTTGCTGAACAAGAAAAATTATAAAAGCTTGCACTACCGCGCACCCGGAACGGATTTGAAAATCGAACTGGTGAACAACCATATTTGGGGTGGCGGCGGTAGCGAAAACAAGCAAGGTGTGTATACCGTTGCGAACATGCCGACAGAAGAAGTATTTACAATGCCGAAGCGCAGTGGAGTCAACGGATTTGTCAGCAGCACGATGCCGCTGAACCTGAATGGTCAACTAGTGGACCAGATGAGAATTACGTTTAAGGATGGACAGGTCGTTGCTTTTACAGCAGCTTCGGGTGAAGAGCATCTTAAAAACCTGTTTGCCACCGATGAAGGTGCACGTTATCTTGGCGAAGTTGCCCTCGTGCCGCATGATTCGCCAATCTCCAACTTGAATCGTATTTTCTATAATACCGGTATTGACGAGAATGCATCCTGCCATCTGGCCGTAGGAAGTGCATACCCGTTCAACATGAAGGATGGTACGACGATGTCTAACGAGGAATTGCTGAAACATGAATGCAACGTTAGTCTGACCCATGTGGACTTTATGATCGGCTCCGCAGAGCTCGACATTGATGGTGAGTTGCAGGATGGAACGGTGGAACCTGTATTCCGCAAAGGGAACTGGGCATTTTAATTGGTGAAAACAAGGCAATAAGTTAGAAACAAAGGCGACTTCAACGTTGAAGTCGCTTTTGTTGTTTTTGGCATCCACAACTTTAAATGATTTATAGCGGCTTAACGGGTACACATATTTCGCAAAAATCCAGAAGAAGCAGATCACCGGCATACCTTTCCAAAATGGGTTTGTTGTCCATAATACAACCATTGCTCTGCAAATACGGGAAAATCTCGGTCCAGGCTTGCTGCACATCTTCTGCTGTATGTTTGACTTTGCAAACCAGATATTGCCCGCCAGGAAGTTCAGCTTCTTCAAGTTGGGGAGTCGACTCATCCAAGGAGTAATCCTCTGATATGACAATACATGCATCATACCTGCATTGAGAGGGGAGGGTGGTTTCCGGGTTATCCTGCGGAATGCCGAACAAGATGGTCGAGCTTGTAAGCAGGCCTTGGGATCTTGCCCAGGTCTTTAATGTTTCCATCGCGTGACTGTTGGCGGGACCATACGGACCGACTTGTCGTACATAAGCAATTCGGGAGGTTGGCAGGTTTTCGATGTGGAATTCCATTGGAGTTCATTCCTTTCGTTACGATTAAGGGTTACATCTCGAATGCTATCATGGTATAAAAAAATATTCATATGTATTTTTGAGAAAAGATCGGTTAGTTTGACGTGCGATTTGTTTATTCTAGGAAAATAGGAAAGAGGCCAATGATCTGATCATCGACCTCCTTTTTGTAATGGAATCAGTGAAAAGTTACGGATGTCACATTCCCAAATTATTCAGCATGCATTTTGTTGAAGCTGACATATTCGTTAATCGGTTTGCGGTATCCGCGCGGACGTTGTTTGGCTTCCGACTTTTTGCCGATTGTAATCAGCATGGCAGGTACATAATGGTCGGGAATATCCAAACTGCGTTGCAATTCTTCAGCGTCGAAGCCAATCATGGGGCAGGTGTCCCAACCACGATCCTGAGCGATCAGCATCAATTGCATCGCTGACAGGCTGGCATTACGAATTGCATCTTCTCTCTGGAAGAACCTTCCCCGCGTTTCGTAAAATTCGATGACACTCTGTGATTCTTGCTCGTATTGAAACGGAGTCATCGCACCAAGGTTCAGCAGGCCCTCATTGATTGTGCGGATGTGATGGTGTGCGTTGACATCGCCGAGGACAACAATGACCGCAGAGGCCGTTTTTACTTTATATTGCTGGGAAGCTTCATAGACTTTTTCTTTCTGAGCCGGGTCCGTCAGCACAAGATAGTGCGTATGCTGGAGGTTAAAGGCGGAAGGTGCGAATTTGTTCAAGGCAAACATCTCTTGCAATTCTGAATCTGGAATCTCAATTCCTTCTTCAAAAATAACGGCCGATCTACGGTTTTTGACCAGATTCTCCAATTCACTCATGGTAGTTTCCCTCGCTTATGTATGGTTTATAAACTGACTATAACACACTAAGTTACTTTATGTAAGTATTATTTTTGAATAAGACAAGATCTGCCTGCCATACGATAAAATAAAACAGAAGAGGTGATTCATGAAAACATTCATCACTAGGTACAGAGCTGGAAAGTCGCGAAATGAATTTCAGGTATACGTCATCGAATCCTCCACGCTGAAACGTTTTTTGGTGGTGGAGATGGTACTGGGAACCATCGCGTATAATGTTGCACTTTTTTGGTTTCATAATGCACTTCTTGCTGGCGTTGGTTCCTGGGCCGGGACGGAGAGTGTGAAGAGGCTGCCAGTCGTTTTCAGAAAAATAGCAGGTCGGCAGGAAGGTTCAGGGAGCATGAGCATGTTCTTTACTTAAGGAATAGACGGCTTATGGGCCCCTGGCTCTCTTTTTCAATTGCAAGGGACACCGGACACGTTATTTCCTAAAATGCTCCAAAAACGTTACATATGGCCTAAACTCCGTTATAACGTGTCTGAGGTTCCTTAGCATTTTGCAGGCGCTTCTTCAACCTCTCATACACGTCTCATCTTTTTTTACACTCCATGTCTTCTGCTCCAACCCCGAACGAGGAGAGAGGAACGCCATTTTTATATAAGTCTGGCGGCCAGTCATCTCACCATCGTACCCCGCAAAAAAATTTCGACAATTTCCTTACCTAAATTTAAAGTGGAATCATGTTCTTTTAATGTATCTACCTTATTGCCGATGACCATCATTGTTGAGAAAGTTTGCGCAAGAAGCATGGAATTGTTGTTTCGAAGAAGGTTATTATCCATCGCATCTTTAAAATAATCAGCCAGCTCTATGTAAATTTTATTTTCCGCTGCTCTGATTTCCTCGATCTGTTTCTCACTCAAATATCTCTCCGCATCTTTGAGCAGAGTCTCAATCTCCGCATGAGGATTAGCTAACCTTGCTTCTGCCACATGTAGCAGTCCTGTTTCCAGATTGTCTGCTTCTCTTAATAATCGTGACGTAGCTTGGTGCACATGTTTAAACATGGTCGTAACCGCGATCTTAAAAAGTTCCGGTTTACTGGTGAAGTGATAATAAATGGATGGTTTAGACACATTGCAAGCTTTAGCGATTTGTTGGAGTGAAACAGGTTCGTACCCATGCTCCATAAAGAGTTTGGCGGCCGTTTGAAGAATTATTTCTTGTACGGGTAAATCATCTTCTGCTTGTTTCGGTCTTCCTGGTGAGCGTTGTGAATCTGTATTCATTTTCATCATTACCTCCATGAATATTTTATGACAACTTATCCATTGAATAAGATTAGACTTGTAATTTTACTTACCGGTAAATATAATTTACTAGAACTGAAGCTACAATTCAATGATAAATAAAAAAACGATCAGGTGAATGTACTGGAATTTGTCTGTGTAATGGGCCGATGCTGTTCTTACCGCGCTACTATCTGTCTGCTATTCTAATCCAAAATAATGATTGAAAGAGGTTTTAACTTTGGCAAAAACAGAGAAAAAAAACAAATGGACTAAAATATTGATATGGGGAGTTTCCCTCATCATAATTGTAATCATTGGCTTATTGGTATACCTCAATTCGATAACCTACAGTCCTTCCAATCAAGCGGAACTCGCATTTCAGAATGATAATCAGGTCATAGTAACAGAGATCAAAGACGGTTATAAATTTGAGCCACAAACCGGGAAAGTAATTGAACCGAATATTATTTTTTATCCTGGAGGTTTAGTAGAACCGGAAAGCTACTCACCATTTGCCAGAGCACTGGCTCAACGGGGACATCGCGTATATATTGCGGAAATGCCACTGAATCTAGCCATTTTCGGTCAAAATAAAGCGGACTCCTTTCTTGAAGAACACCCAGACGAATCATTTGTTATTGGGGGACACTCTTTAGGAGGTTCATTCGCAGCGAGATATGCTTCAGAACACAGTGAGAAGCTTGAGGGTGTATTTTTCTTGGCATCTTATGCGGATGAGGGCGGATCCATAAAAGACACTGATTTATCTGTTTTGCAAATTACAGGTACAGCAGATGGAGTTCTCAATAAAGAAGCTTGGGAAAGTGCCAAAACCAATCTACCTGCTGACACTTTGTATGTCAGTGTAAAAGGAGGAAACCATGGGCAATTTGGCTCTTATGGGAAGCAAAAAGGGGACAATGATCCAGCGATTGAGGAAGAACAGCAATTAAAACAGGTCGTTGATGCTGTCGAGGAATGGAGCACAGAACTGAATAGTAAACCTTAGTCTGCTATGAATCTAACTTTACCTTTACATCAATGTGGTTGAACTGATCCTTATCTATTCGATTTGGAGAACGATTAAAATGTGGTTGATATGCAACAACAGGACGGGGCCCGAAATTGGGCCCCGTCCTGTTAGTTATCTGTCATTTACATACGATAGTCATATGAGAGTGGAATGAATACCTTTTGTCATCAGATTTCTAACTGTTTATTTGGCGCGTTCAAGGTACTGTTCAAGTGTAAGGTTCTGACTCGTAATTTCCCCCGCAATATACACGCCAACATAACGCACATGCCATGGCTCATAAGAGTAGCCTGTCAGTTTCTCCTGATCTTTGCCATAACGAATGATAAATCCGTATTTATGTGCATTGGCTTTCAGCCATTTGCCTTCCTTGGTGTTTCCAAAGCTTTGTTGCAAATCATATCCCGCTGATGCACTGGAGATATCCATCGCAAGACCCGTCTGATGTTCACTTTGTCCAGGACGAGCACTGGTTTTATTCGCAACGGCTTCGCCTTTGATACTTGCATTACGGTCAAAAATGGATTTTTGGGTAGCATAAGAGCGATAACCAGACACGGCTTTGATATCAATGCCGTCTTTTTTTGCTGCTGCGAACAAGTTCTCAATTGCGGTAGCGGCTACTTTACGCATTTGCTTTTTAGGACTGGAGCCGGAGAAGCTAAATGGGATGTTAGGAACAACCAGATCCTGAGGGGCATAGGTTGAAGGCAAGTTTCTCTTTTTATTCACTAGCACAACTGTACTTGATAGATTCGTTACCGTTGCCAGGCCACTGCTGCTCGTTTTAATTGTGCGTCCAGGTGCATTATCGTGCAGGAATTGAGTGAAGCTGGAGCTGGCAGCAGATGCGACTGGATTCAGTTCCTTAGTGAAGGGCAGCGTTGTGAATGCTGAGCCTGCTACGACAGAACCTATAAGTATCGTGGATACGATGGATTTACGTGTAAAAGATTTCATGATGTGTGTTCCTCCTCGGGTTATATCAATCTCGTGCTTTGCTATATACCGAGTATACTAGAGGATTATATCCATAGGTTCTCCAATTGTTTCCGAGTTGTAAACAAAGTTTGCGAGATTCATAGCTTTTAATTGTCTGACGAGAAAAAGAGCACAAAAAAAGACTCTGCACCTTTTGTGCAAAGTCTTTCTGTATACATAGATAGGCGAATCAAATGCTCATTAGTTCAGCCACAAACTTTTGAATTACAGCTCGCATGAAACAGAATTGCCGGAGCTTACAGCAGCCACTGCACGGGCATCCCGAACACGGACATTGCTGCTGAGTACACCGGAATCACTGCTTAGTTTGAAGGAAGGATAGTTGAGTTCCGTGTCCAGCTTCATGTGCTGCTCCAGATTTAGCTGTTGCTTCGGATCGACATAGAATGGCACCAGATTGGTTTCAATTTGTACATCCAGAGCTTCGGGTTCATCCACGATAAGTATGGCGATAATTCCGTTACAGCCACAACCTTCCATGTCATAGATCACTTTGAAATAACCGGGCTGATCATTCAGGTTTTCAGTTAATCGCGCAGCAGCCAAATCTGTAATTTGAATATGCATATCGCTACACTCCTTTATATGTTGGCACGATTGTAATGGTAGATGGATTAATTCAACTTCTACTGTCATTATACCACTTTGGCAAAAATCAAAGCATTTATTTTCTTGACTGATCAGTCTGGAAAAGTGTATTCTTGACTTAATCAAGCGGGAGGTGAGGTCTGAAATTGGGAAGAGCCAAGGAATTTGACACCGAAAGTGTTCTAAGAAAAGCCACGGCTGTATTTGGAGCCTATGGTTATGAAGGTACTTCGTTGACTATACTGCTGAATGAGCTCGGTATTGCACGGCAAAGTTTGTATGACACTTTTGGAACCAAGCATGATTTATTTGTCTCTGCCCTGAAATTCTATATTCAGCAGAAAACAGAGGCGGGTATTCGGCTGTTAAATGAATGCACCAGTGTGCGGCAGGGGATGGAACAGCTTTTCAACGAAGCCGTTAATGTATTGAGTGACGAGGGGCGTCGCAATGAGTGTTTTATCATCAATAGCGCCGTCGAACAGGCACCCCAAAATCATGAAATTGCCGACTTTATTCAAGCGAACAACAAGCGAATGGAAGATATTTTTCTTGCGGCGCTTATCCGTGGACATAAAAACGGTGAATTTAACCATGCCGAGGATGAATTGCTCGGTATTGCCCGTTTTTTGAATTATTCCCGCCTGTCATTGACCTTCACCGCCAAGAGCGGTGCCAGTACAGAAGTGCTGCGGGAGCTAGTGCGTACAACATTAAGAGTATTGAATTAATGGCAGTAGTATGAGAAAGGATTCTTGTTGGATTTCTGAAAATGAACGCTTAGGGCGTTTGTTTTTTCACCTTTTTAGACTGATCAGTCTGGAAAATGAACATAAAGCAAACCGAAGGAGGACGTGAAAATGTTCAACGATAAACCTTTAACACTGATTACAGGAGCGAATGGAAAGACAGGAAGCCGCGTTGCGGCAATGCTTCAGAGGCACCACTATCCGGTGCGTCTGGCAGGGAGAAAGAAACCAGCTTCTTCTGATTCTGCCGACAACTATGTCTTTTTTGATTGGTACGATTCAACCACTTATGGTCCAGCGCTGAAAAATGTGGATCAAGTGTACCTTGTTGTACCGGTCATGGACATGCACCCAGAAGCCGTAATGATTCCGTTCATCAAGGAAGCGTTATGGAACGGCGTTAAACGATTCGTCTTACTTGGCAGTGCTTCCGTTGATGAAGACGGACCTATATTTGGCAAAGTACATCAAAGCTTGAAGGAGCTTGCTCCTGAGTGGATTGTACTACAGCCTTCCTATTTTATGGAGAACTTTACAGAGGGACCGCATCGAGAGACGATGAAGCAGTTGGGTAAAATCTACAGTGCTACTGGTGAAGGTAAAATTGGTTTTGTCAGCGCAGATGATATCGCAGCAGTTGCCTTCTATGCTCTGACAGATGTTGTCCCCCATAATACAGCTCATATCATTACGGGGCCGGAGACATTGTCTTATGGTCAAGTTGCGGACATCATTAGTCGTTTATTGGATCAGCGTATTGAGCATGATTCATTGTCGGATGCAGAACTAAGAAATAGCCTGATTCAGGCGGGAATGCCGGAAGATTACGCCACGGCTCTGGCAGGACTGGATGTATTCATCCGTGAGGAAGGAAGAGAAGATCAAACGACGGAGACGGTATTGAAAGTCACAGGGCAAAGCCCGGTTTCTCTTGAGCAATTTATAAGGCAGCATATGCATTAAGGGAAATGATAGATGTGTTTTTATAAAAATATTGGAAGCAAATTCTGCTGAATAACAAGAAGACGGTGCCGGAAGGCCCGTCTTTTTTGCTGATTGTTCAACCTTTAACAATACCCCAATCCAGCATGGTGATTATATGTGTACGCTTTTGGGGAAATAGATGAGAATGAATGTTTGATAAAAGGAGAGAAGAGAACGGATGATTCAGTTCGAAAATGTATCCAAGCAATACCCTGATGGAACCCATGCTCTACGTCAGGTTAATCTCAACATTAACAAGGGAGAGCTGTTCGTCATGATTGGTCCGAGCGGTTGCGGCAAAACCACAATGCTCAAAATGATCAATCGTCTGATCGAGCGGACAGATGGGACCGTACGAATTAATGAACGGCCTATCGATGAATATAACATTCATGAATTGCGATGGAATATCGGATATGTGCTGCAACAGATTGCACTGTTCCCACATATGACAATTGCCCAAAATATTGCGGTTGTTCCTGAACTCCGAAAGTGGAAGTCAGAGCAAATCAAGGAGCGCGTACATACTTTGCTGGACATGGTCGGACTGAAAGGTACCACATACAGTGATCGCAAGCCTGCTGAGCTATCTGGCGGACAACAACAGAGAATCGGTGTATTGCGCGCACTCGCTGCCGATCCCGAAATTGTACTGATGGATGAACCGTTCAGTGCACTTGACCCGATGAGCCGTGAGAAATTGCAAGACGATATTCTGGATATTCAGCGTCAGATGAAGAAGACGATTGTGTTTGTTACCCATGATATTCAGGAAGCGATGAAGCTGGGTGATCGTATCTGCATCATGAAGGATGGGCAAGTATTACAGGTGGGTACCCCGGAAGAACTAATCCAGCAGCCAGCGAATGAATTCGTACGTGACTTTGTCGGTAGTTCTGGTCCGGATAGGAGTTCACAGCCTGTATCTGGTGCGGGCGACCCGATGTATGAATTACAAACGGCCTCCGGCGAACAAGAACGACTGATTTCTATATTTGATCTTGAATCGATCATGTCCCCGCTCTCACCCGGGCATGTGCCGAAGTCGGCCAAAACGGCTGTTCCCGTATCAATTACGCTGCCTGATTTTGTGGAAATCATGGCATCTCATGATCATTTACTGGTCGAGAAGGACCACCAGATTATAGGCCAGGTCAGTCGAGCTGATCTGATCCAGTACTGGTCCGGGCAGTTGCAGGAACGAGGTGAAGCACATGAGTAGATTTACAGAGGTGTTCAGTGAGCGCAAAGGACAGTTATTATCCGCTCTTCTTGAGCATATTCAGATCTCATTTATCGCATTGTTCTTTGCCGTTCTGATTGCGATCCCGCTGGGCATTTATCTGACACGCAAGCCAAGAGTGGCCGAGCCGATTATTGGGGTAACAGCCGTATTACAAACGATCCCGTCTCTGGCTCTACTCGGATTGCTCATTCCGTTATTCGGCATCGGTACATTTCCTGCGATTATTGCGCTTGTAGTGTATGCCCTGCTTCCGGTACTCCGCAACACGTATACGGGTATATCGGAAGTCGATCCTTCCATGGTCGAGGCAGCGAATGCGATGGGCATGAACAGTCGTCAACGTCTCACCAAAGTGGAGCTGCCACTCGCGATGCCTGTCATTATGGCAGGCATTCGCACCGCAATGGTTCTGATTGTAGGTACAGCAACGCTTGCAGCCCTGATTGGCGCGGGAGGCCTGGGTGAACTCATTTTGCTAGGTATTGATCGAAATGATACGGCATTGATTATTCTGGGAGCCATCCCAGCCGCATTGCTTGCCATTTTGTTTGATGTGCTGCTCCGCCAGTTCCAACGTTTATCATTCAAGAAAACGCTGGTCACTCTCGGAACACTCGCTCTGGTGGCCGTACTGGTAATCACAATTCCTTGGCTCTCCCGTGGAGGGCAAAAAGATCTGGTTATTGCTGGAAAGCTGGGTGCCGAACCAGAGATTCTGATTTATATGTACAAATTGCTCATTGAAAAAGATACCGATCTGAAGGTTGAATTGAAACCAGGATTGGGGAAAACCACATTTCTTTTCAATGCACTGAAATCAGGTGATATTGATATTTATCCAGAATTTACGGGTACCGCCATATCTGAATTTATGAAGGAAACCGCAGTTAGCACTGATCGTACAGAAGTGTATGAACAGGCAAGAGACGGGATGTTGAGCCAATTCGATATGGTTCTACTGAACCCGATGGATTACAACAATACGTATACGTTGGCTGTGCCTCAGAAGGTTGCCGATCAGTATAATCTGAAGACGATATCGGATCTTAAATCGGTACAGCAGCAGATTAAGGCAGGATTCACACTGGAATTCTCTGATCGGGAAGACGGATATGTTGGTATTCAGAAGAAGTATGGCATCAAATTCCCGAACGTAGCCACAATGGAGCCGAAACTGCGTTATTCAGCCGTTCAGCGTGGAGACATTAATTTGCTAGATGCCTATTCCACAGACAGTGAACTGAGACAGTATAAACTTGTTGTGCTGGAGGATGATCAGGAATTGTTCCCGCCATATCAGGGGGCGCCGATGCTCCGTAAAGAAACGGCAGACCAATATCCGCAGCTTGTGGAGGTACTGAATCAACTTGCAGGCCGGATCACGGACGATGAGATGCGTCAAATGAATTACGAAGTGAACGTTAATGGAGCGATTCCAGAGCAAGTGGCAACGGATTATCTGCAAAAAGCAGGGTTACTGTAGCTTGATATTTACGGTTATACATGAAGAGGAGGAACTAACATGACACAACCTTATGATCTGATCGCGATTGGAACCGGGAGCGCTGCAAGCTCTGTTATATCCCGCTGCGCCGAAGCCGGATGGAAAATTGCCGTGATTGATGAACGAGAGTTTGGCGGAACCTGTGCGTTACGGGGCTGTGATCCCAAGAAAGTACTTGCAGGAGCGGCTGAACTGATCGACTGGAATGAACGAATGAAGGGCAAAGGAGTGGAAGGTAACGCCTCTATTCAGTGGTCGGAACTTATGGCGTTCAAGCGAACATTTACGGAGAGTATTCCGAGAGCAAGCGAGGATAAGTTCAAGCAGGCCGGGATGCATACGTTCCATGGCAAGGCTTCTTTTGTTGACGAAGATCATATTCGTGTAGGGGACGAAGTCCTACACGGGAAACATATTCTCATCGCAACAGGAGCGCGTCCAGCACCACTTTCTATTGATGGTGTAGAGCATCTGAAATACAGCGATGATTTTCTTGATCTGGAACAGCTGCCAGATAAATTGGTTCTGGTAGGTGGAGGTTACATTGCTTTTGAATTTGCACATATTGCGGCCAGAGCTGGTACGGAAGTCCATATTATTCATCGAGGTGAACAGCCGCTGGAACAGTTTGATTCGGAACTGGTGGACATGCTACTGCAAAAATCCGAAGAAGTAGGCATTCACGTACACTTGAATGCGGAAGTGAAGGCAATTCGTCAGCAGGGAAACACATATGTGGTCAGTGGAACCCGCAATGGGGCTGATCATCAATGGCAATGTGGACTTGTCGTTCACGGAGCAGGGCGTATTCCGAATGTAGAGGGGCTTGAATTGGAGAAAGGAAATGTCAGCTACACGAAAAAAGGCATCTCCGTTAATGAGTACTTGCAGAGCGAAAGTAATCCAAGAGTCTACGCTGCCGGCGATGTTACCGCAACGGAAGGACTTCCGTTGACTCCGCTCGCAGGCCAAGAATCACGCGCAGTATCCTTGAATCTGCTTGAAGGCAATCATAACAAACCTAATTATAAAGTAATGCCCTCCATTGTATTTACCGTGCCCTCCATGGGTTCTGTAGGCCTTAATGTGGAGCAGGCCAAGAAAGAGGGCTATGAGGTGAAGGTAAATGACATGTCGAAATGGTATACTTATAAACGTACGAATGAAAAATATGCCATGGCCAAAGTTGTAATCGACAAGTCAACAGGACGTATCTTGGGTGCCCATGTATTGGGTGGCAAAACAGAAGAACTGATTAACCTGTTCGCCATGGCAATTCAGTTCGATTTGACGACCGATCAGCTAAACACCATGAATTTTGCATATCCTACAGCCGCATCGGATATAGGCTCTTTATTTTAATGTGATGGTGTGGAAGGAAGGGAAGAATTATGTCAGTTCATTTTCATCGGATTCATGAAGCCGAGTGGACAACCGAACCGGTTCAGGCGCGAACGGAAGGTGACCGTCTAATTGTGGAGGCACAGGAGGGCAGTGACTTTTGGGAGAAGACCTTCTATGGTTTCTGCCATCAGAATGGACATGCCATGCTTGCTCCATGGGATGGAACCAAGGCAATCGAAGTATCATTTGATCTGAGTTCATTCACGGAATTATATGATCAGGCAGGGTTAATGCTCTGGCATGGACAGGATCAATGGATCAAGGCGGGGGTTGAAGTAAATGACGGCGTGGCTCATGTAGGAGCGGTCGTAACGGATCGTTTTTCCGATTGGTCGCTCTCACCTGTACCGGAGTGGGGTGGACGCATCGTTACCATTCGGGCTTCATACCATGACGAAGCCGTAGTTATTCGTGCCCGCACGGATGAGCATCCTTGGCGTACCATTCGGGTCGCGAGGTTTGCCTATCCGACGAACAAGCAAGCAGGACCGTTTCTCTGTTCTCCGAAGCGTGCCGGGTTCGAGGTTGCGTTTACCAAATGGAAATTGACTGAACCGGATCAGGATCTGCACACAGACCCTCCCATTGCCGATTAAGATGGGTTTGGTTGGAAAATGTGACGCAATTGCAACAAACGAAAACAAGCAAGTCTCCCTTGGTGGGGGACTTGCTTGTTTTCGTTTGCATTAGGCAGCGCCATAGGTTAATTTATCAAGCCTTCAACGATTATGGTGAGGCTTATTTGAATTTTTTTCACATGAAGTTGCAATACTGTTGTCGTTTATCCTCAAGGTCTTATTTGCTTGAGTCTGTGTCCTTGGAGTCAGATTCGATGCCATCAGCATCCTCTTCACCATCATTTGCTTCGTTCAGCTCACGCATACGTTCTTCGTAATCATCCAGAAACCATAATGGGTCCATGTTATCTTCCTCGCCATTATAATTGATCAATACTTCTTCGCCAGCTTTGATATCTGTATAAGCATAGAAGTCAAAAGTGTGGTTTTCAAAGTTGATATCATAGGTGGCGTTAGGCTCGTAGGAATGGTTGATCAAACTGCCATAGCCCAGCAGGATAGCCGTATGATTGGCTCCGTATTCGAATACGTAATCTTCGAGAATTGTTTTCTCAACATGTTCGTGGTCTTCATTTGGATAAGGGACAACTGGAGCCTGATGGATCAGTTGGCCTTTTGGAATGTCTACGGTCGCAAATACGCCGCGGTTAAATTCGCCATTACCCAATTTGGATTGTTTCACTTCAATCATGATTTTCACCTGATGCTCTCCAAGAGAGCTCCATTCTTATAGTAGTAAGTCGTTTAAGGAAAAATTTTAACTCATCCATACCTATAAGGCAAATGCCATTGATATCAGTTTGAGTGGATCCGGGGTCAAAACGAAGGACATTTCATCGAAAAATGGTGCTGAATTTACAATAGGGCGTTGAGTTGTGCATGATATAACGCTTATAATATACAAAGAATTAAGTCTATATAGAAAAGGTGTCATGAATGAGCATATTAAATGTCGAAAAATTAAGTCACGGTTTTGGTGACCGTGCTATCTTTAACAACGTTTCTTTCCGCCTCCTGAAAGGCGAACATATTGGTCTGATCGGGGCCAATGGTGAGGGGAAATCTACCTTCATGAACATTATTACTGGCAAACTCCAGCCAGATGAAGGTAAAGTGGAGTGGTCCAAACGTATGCGTGTCGGATATTTGGATCAGCACGCTGTGCTCAGCAAGGGACAATCCATTCGTGATGTCCTTCGTGGAGCATTCCAGTATTTGTTTGACATGGAACAAGAAATGAATGATATGTATGGCAAGATGGGCGATGTAACTCCGGAGGAATTGGAACAGCTGCTAGAGGATGTAGGTACGATTCAGGATACGCTGACTAACCAGGATTTCTACATGATCGATGCCAAAGTCGACGAGACAGCACGCGGTCTGGGTCTAACCGATATCGGTCTGGATAAGGACGTTAACGACCTTAGTGGTGGACAACGTACGAAGGTATTGCTCGCCAAGCTGCTGCTTGAAAAACCGGATATTCTGCTCCTGGATGAGCCTACGAACTATCTGGATGAATTGCATATCGAATGGCTGAAACGCTATTTGCAGGAATATGAGAATGCTTTTATTCTGATCTCGCATGATATCCCGTTCCTAAACAGTGTAATTAACTTGATCTATCACATGGAAAATCAGGATCTCACCCGTTATGTGGGCGATTATAGTCATTTCCAGGAAGTCCATGAGATGAAAAAACAGCAACTGGAGTCGGCGTATAAGCGTCAACAACAGGAAATTGCTGATCTCAAGGATTTTGTGGCCCGTAATAAGGCAAGTGTGGCGACACGCAACATGGCGATGTCCAGACAGAAGAAATTGGACAAGATGGATGTCATCGAAATCGCCAAGGAAAAACCGAAACCACAGTTTAACTTCCGTGATGCAAGAACGTCCGGTAAGCTCATTTTCGAAACAAAAGGCCTTGTCATTGGATACAATGAGCCGTTGTCGAGACCACTGGACCTGCGTATGGAGCGTGGTCAGAAGATCGCTCTCGTTGGTGCGAATGGTATCGGTAAAACAACCCTGATGCGCAGCATTCTGGGTGAGATTCCAGCTTTGGAAGGAACCGTTCAGCGCGGTGAACATCTGGAAATTGGATATTTCCAACAAGAGATGAAGGATGCCAACTACAATACCTGTATCGAAGAGATCTGGCAGGAGTTCCCTTCCTATACCCAATTTGAAGTGCGTGCTGCACTCGCAAAATGCGGACTGACTACCAAGCATATTGAGAGCAAGGTTGCGGTACTGAGCGGTGGCGAGAAAGCCAAAGTTCGTCTCTGCAAACTGATCAATAACGAAACAAACCTGCTCGTACTCGATGAGCCGACGAACCATTTGGACGTTGATGCGAAGGAAGAGTTGAAACGCGCACTCAAAGCATACAAAGGCAGCATTCTGCTGATCTCTCACGAACCTGAATTCTATCGTGATGTGGTTACGGAGACATGGAATTGTGAGTCGTGGACAACGAAGGTATTTTAAAGTAATATGGGCGAGTTTGCGAACAAACTCGAACGGTGATACAAGGCGCGTATTTTGCTTGCATAGCAGGCGGAATACGCGTTTTTTTTGCATGTTACAGCGAAAAATGTCCGAGTTGAGTTAATGGTTGACAGCTTCAAATACGTAATCATATAATTCGAGAAAGCGATTACATTTATATAATATAAACCTATTTCACGACATAGGGGCAAAGAAGACGAGGTATTCCGTTTTGGTATCATTGCACTTAGGAGAGAAGACGGGTCTTTTTTTGCTTTATAATGAAACCGGTTTCATTAAAAAAGGGAGGTGGAGTGCACTTTTTTACCGCACGCTCACTGCTGAGGACAGGTCGGATAACAACACCGCCTTCAAGAACCATGCTTTCATCTTCCAAGTCAAAGGAGAGAATGAACATTGGATAAACTCAGGAAACCCTTGATATTCATGTTATCTGCTACGTTGGCATTGTCTTCAGGACCGTTGATGTTACCAAGCCATGCATATGCCGATGCGGATAGAATGCCTGCTACGTTGTTGCAGGACGATTTTTCTGACGGAGATTACACGGCATCGCCAGTGTGGGACGTAAGCTCAGGTAGTTGGGAGGTAATGGCGGACCCAACGGATACGTCCAACTCCACACTTTTTCAGAGCGATACTGGGGAAGGCATCATTTCAACCGGAGAGGTCATGACTGACATGACGGTTTCCATGCGTTTTTACATGGGGGGCGGTCAGGGATTTCCGGGAATTCTATCGCGGTTTCAGGATAAGGGCAACTTTTATTATTTTCAAATGCAGGCCCCTAACAATAAACTTGTCTTTTCCAAGCGGGTAAACGGAACAGATACGACGTTGAAATCGGTGGACTATACGTTTGCCAAAAATACGTGGTATACGCTCAAAATGGTGCTGTCGGGTTCTTCCATTCGCGGGTACATCGCCGAAAACGGTTTGGATCGGTTAGTATTCGATTTGATCGATACTACATACGGGTCGGGTACAGTTGGCATTCGTAATAAGTGGCAGTCGGTACATATAGATGACGTTATCATTGCCGAGCAGCCACCAGGGAACGATCTCCAACTCTCCAACGATGAACAGACGGCGTCTTCGGTTTCACTGCAATGGACCGAGGCAGCAGGTGCAACAAGCTATCACCTGTACCGTTCCTCTACGCCTGAAAGTGGGTATTCCCTGATTACCAACACCGGGTCTTTGGGTTACGTGGATGAGGGGTTAAGTGCGGATATGGTGTATTATTACAAGCTCGCCTATGAATATGGGGGGATGACCGAATCGTTATGGTCTGCGCCGCTGGAGGTTCGGACGACAGCCGTTGCTCCACAGGGACCAGGCGAATTGAAGGCCTTAGCACTCGATGCCACGAGCGTGAAGCTGTCTTGGCCAGCCGTGGACAAGGCGGCTGGCTACCGTGTGGCTCGGGCTGAGGCTGGCAGCGACCAGTATAATCAGGTGTATGAAGGTACGGCGCTCAGTTACACGGATCAGGGGCTTGATCCCGGCAACAGCTATAGCTATCGCGTAACGGCCTTTAATGCTGCCGGAGAATCTGCGTTCACCGTTGCCGAGGCTACCACATACTCGATTGATTCCCCAGCAGGATTTGCTGCTACAGTCGTAACGGATACGTCGATTTCTCTAGGGTGGAACGAACTTTCTGGATCTGATGTAACATATACGGTGTCCCGTGCAACCAGTGCTGCAGGTACGTATCAGCAGGTGTACAGTGGCAATGAAAGTACGTTTATTGATAATGGTCTGACGATGGGCACGGGGTATTTTTACATGATCCAGGCAACCGTCGACGACATCGTTTCTCCTGCATCTGCACCGCTGGGCGTTGCCACCATTCGTACAAGCTTTACGCCGGGGCAGTTATGGCCGGATCAGGACGGCAAGCCGATCGACGCACACGGCGCAGGATTTTTTTACGATGAACAGACTGAAAAGTATTATTGGTATGGCGAATACCATACGGGCGGATGGCCAGCCGCTGGTGTGCGCGTATATTCATCCAAGGATCTGCTGAACTGGACAGATGAAGGCATGGCACTGACGATGATTCAATCGATGGATGATTTCGACAAGAACCCGTTGAACGCCAAGTTGTATGAAGGTCGTGACGACAAGGTGGACATTTGGGCCGATATCCGCAAAGGTCGAATTATTGAACGACCGAAGGTCATCTATAACGATAAAACGAAAAAATACGTGATGTGGGCCCACATGGACGGAGACAAGGACCCCTACAACGATAGTGCGAACTACGGTAAAGCGCGGGCCGGCTACGCAATCAGTGACTCCCCCACAGGGCCTTTCGTGTATCAGAAGAGTTACCGGATGGACATAACTCCTGAAGGGGAGAAAGATTACTTCCCAAGCGATCGGGGCATGGCACGTGACATGACGTTGTTCAAGGACGACGATGGTACCGGATATCTGATCTACTCCAGTGAGGAAAACCTGACGCTGTATATCTCCAAACTGAATGAAGACTACAGTGACGTAACAGGGTGGCATAAGGAAGGACGTACGGATGACAAAGGCAATCCGGTACGTGATTCGACCTATCAGGCGGAATACGGTGTCGATTATGTGCGCGTGTTCCCAGGCGGACAGCGTGAAGCGCCCGCGATGTTCAAGTATCAGGGGAAATATTATATTCTGACCTCCGGCGCGTCCGGCTGGGCCCCTAACGAAAATAAAGTGACGGTGGCTGATAACATTTTTGGTCCTTGGTCAACGATGACCAATCCGTTCGTACGCACATTGCCGAGCGATCCCGATCCGGGTAAGGCGTTCGGTACGCAGACTACGTCGGTCATTCCAGTCGATCCGGAAAAAGGAAAATTCATTTACGTGGGAGACACGTGGAACGGCGGCAATTTCTCAAACGATGGGGCAAAATACGTTTTCTTGCCCATTGAGTTTGGGATAGGATCAGACATCGCTATAAAGTGGTATAACAGTTGGTCGCCTGATCTGCTGAATTCGATGGGCAAGGTAGACATCGCCGATCCGCTGCCGGAAGCTGTGCCGCTCGGGAAAGTACCTTCCCTGCCTACGACGGTCAAGGTGCGTGACGGAGGTACGCTTGTGTCAACCCCAGCGGTATGGACAGTGGATAACCGAGTCATGACGGCAGAAGATTTTGCGAAACCCGGACCAATCACCCTTCAGGTAACGACACCGGAGTTCGGTAACAAAAAGCAGGCAGTCCGAGTATATGTTATTCCGGAGAACGCACAGTATTTCGTGAACAGCGGTGGATACGAAACGGCTGATTATAAACTGATGGGTGCCTACATGAAAGGCACACTCGTCAATTCGGATACGGCAGATCAGTTGTACGCGCCGGAGGAGGGACGGAATTGGGGTTATGTCAGCGCAGATGCGCTCGCTTCCGGTTCGAGCGGCGGGGATATTTTCTCGACCGTCCGTTATTTGAACGGCGGCAATGTCAGCAACTCGCCCAAAGGCAGTGATCTGACCTATACCTTCGATATGCCGAACGGGACATACGATATATACGCCGGGTTCAACGATCCGTGGACGAACACATCGCGGAAAGCGAACTTCCTCATCAATGGCACGAATACCGGTGCAGTTACTTATACACCCGCCAGTGTAAGAGCTCACACAGGCATTGTCGTATCTGGCAACAAGTTGGAATTAACGGTATGTAATACGGCATCACAGGACCCGCTGATCAGCTGGATTATAATCGCCAAGTCTGATGCGGTGCCACCTGCGGACGATAGCGCCGGTCTAAATGCTGATATGTCGGCTGCAACAAGTGCATCACTCCACTGGGATGCAATTCTTGGCGCAGCAAGCTACAAGCTCTATCGCTCCGATCGTGAGAAAGGAGAGTACAGTGTCGTCTACAACGGCAGTTTGCGGGAGTATACGGACAACGAACTGAGCCCCGGCACCAGTTATTATTACAAAGTGGAAGCTTTTGACGCGTCGGGGCATTCGATGCTCGGGTTGTCTTCCGCGTATCGTGTGGTTACGGCCCAACAGACCGCTGCCGATGTGGCTGCGAGCATTACGGTACTGGAGCAACCTTCTGCAGGTGCGAAGAGGCTAAAGTTGCCGACTGTGCCGCAAGGTTTTGCCGTGGAGATCGCTTCTAGTTCGGTGCCGACCGTCATTCAAACCGATGGAACGATCATCCCGCCATCGAAGGAAACATCGGTCATGTTGGAATTGGAGATTACTCGAACCTCTGATGACAGCAAAGCGATGACTATACCGCTGGCAGTGAAGGTACCAGCGTATACACCATCACCAGGCGGCTCGGGTTCCGATGGTTCGGGCGGTGGTTCTGGTGGAAATTCAGGTGGTAATTCAAGCGGCTCCGGAGGACAGCCGGGGAGTGGTACCCCAAGTACAGAGAATTCATCGCCACGACCAGTATCGCAAAAAGACCGTGCCGTTCTTGAGTTACAAGGTATTGTTGACCAGAAGGGTGTAGTACAGACGAAGGTGGATGCTTCAGCGATTGAAGAGGCATTGAGAGTCGCTCCTGCTAGTAAGAGTCACCGTCTGGTCGAACTTCGGCAGAAACCGGTTTCAGGAGCAAGTGCATATGAACTATTGCTGCCTGTCTCTGCGTTGGTGGGCCAAGGCGACGCACATGTATTCAACATCGTTACGGAATTGGGGACGTTAGAGCTTCCTGCCACACTTTCAATGAAAGACTTAGCAGGGTATGAGACTGTATCGGTCCGATTGATTCGAACTCAGCTGTCGCAGACAGTCGTTGATCAACTCGGAACACAGCACGGAGTTCGATTGGAAATTGATCTGGACGGTGATGCTTACCCAGCAGCAAATGAGCTGACGCTGCGTCTGCCCTACGAAACATTGCAAAATGTACAACGGGATATAATCGTAGGGTTTGCCATAGATGCGAATCATATGGCAACTCCGTTGCCCCAAAGCCGTTATGATCAGAATAACAGAGAGGTCGTATTCACTGTTACGTCCGCAGTAGGAAGTTATGCTGCCGTGTCTGTGCAGCAGACGTTCACTGATCTCGCGAATGTACCATGGGCTAAGAATGCCTTGGAGGCCTTGGCAGCCCGAGGAGTCTTTGATGAAAGTGCAAGCGAGGACTCCCGTCAGTTGTATCCGAAACAGGTGATGACGCGTGGTCAATACGTGCAGTGGCTGATGACCGCACTCAGCTTGAAAACGTTGCGCGGGAATGCGTTCTCCGATGTCAGCGCGGAGGCATCGTATTATGAAGCGGTAACCACGGCGCATGCGCTTGGCATCACTGGTGGCACCGGGGACGGGCGCTTTATGCCTGAGGCAACCATCACCCGTCAGGAAATGATGACGCTGACCGTGAGGGCACTTGGAGCGGCCGGATTGGTCGAGCCGGAATCAGCTTCGGCGGATAGCCTTGTACAGTTCCGCGATGCTTCCACGATCCGCTCATATGCCCGCGATAGCGTAGCCTTGCTTGTAAAGCGGGGCATCGTCGGTGGATACAACGGAGAGGTGAAGCCTCTTGCCCAAGCGACTCGTGCCGAATCGGCAACGCTGCTGTATGCAATGATGAGTAAATTGGTTTGGCCTAACTGATGATAAAAACCATTTTAGCGTAAGAAGAGAAGGCTTACTTCAACCTGGATTAAAGGATGATGTAAGCCTTTTTCTTTTTGCTTATGCGCCCGGCATGGGGGATAACTGGATGGTGAAGTCCACTCTTTACGAGCCAGTAGCTTTCTTTCCGATTTCAGAGGTTACTTATAATGTCTGCCGATTTGATACGCTTGCTCCAGCAAACCTTCAATATGCGTTTTGGAATCGGATATGGTTTCATAGAGAAACTCGACTCGGGATTCCTGCAATCCTGCGTAACCCGCGATCCCATTATTCAGATAATTCGAAATCATGTTGTAATAATCGTATTTATGGAATGAAGCCTCCGTTCCTCCAGCTAGTGCAATCCAGAGTGCCTTTTTGGAGTTTGCTTTGTTCAGCAGCCCCATGTTCCATACCTTGTCCAGATAAGCTTTGAGCATGGAAGGAACGTTGTACCACCATACCGGAAAAATAAAGACAATGGCATCAGCCGCGAGCACGCGATCCAGCTCTTTGCGAATTACAGGGGCATGCTGCTTATCGGGATTTTGCCAATCTCGCTCATCTTCTACGCTATATAACGGATCGAATCCATCATGGTACAGATCAAGGATATCAATTTCATGGTGATTCTCCTTCAGACCTTCTATAAAACGATTCATCACGGCAAATGTTAGAGAATCCTGTCTTGGGTGAGTAACGACCAGTTTAATTTTCATGTATGAGTGACCATCCTTTTTCCTTCATTTTTTGGTTTAACGTTCTGACCAATGTTATTATAAGTTTCATGACATCTTATTGAGAAGTACGCACCTTCGAGTGCTGTAGATACTTTGAGGTTCTTCGGTTACTTTTAATAATGGGTATACATATATGTGATTTAAGGAGGATTACCAGTGGAACAGGAACTGAAAAGATATGAGAGTGGTGTGCAGGCAATGTTAGAACTGGTCGGTGGAAAATGGAGGATTCTTATTCTGCATCAACTGATATCAGGTAAAAAACGAACAAGCGAACTTCGCAGAGCTATCCCTGGCATTACTCAGAAGGTCCTTACCCAGCAGCTGCGTGATCTTGAAAAGAATGAAATCATCCATCGAATTATTCATCCCGAGATTCCGCCCAAGGTCGAGTATGAGCTGACCGAGTATGGCTTGACACTGCAGGCAATCATCGACCGCATCTGTCTGTGGGGAGAGAATCATCTGGACAGAGTATATGGTGATAAAAACAAAGTGCTGGAGAATCATTTTAGCGAATATATTCCGCTTTCGACTTCGAACTAAACTGCTTCCAGATTTAAAAAACAACAAAAACCTTCCTGAATTGAGGAGGAGGGTATTTGTTGTTTTTTTGTCCTTTATCAGTGAAACTGATAAATACCATAAAATCATCGAAATTGACCCCTACCATCGGGTATGGTAGCTTCAAGAGAGTAGAAATTAATATGATCATTTTAGTAGGAATTAAAATTGACGTAATGCGTGAGGTGGAAAATGGTGGAACTTCAAGTGACAAACAGCCCTTTTAATCAGGAACAGGTTGAGCTGCTCAATCGCCTTATTCCTACATTGAACGATGGACAGAAAACGTGGCTTAGCGGATATCTGACAGCCATTCAGGGATTTGCGGCTGTAGCTGCACCTGCTGGTGTGGAACAACAGTCTGCATCTTCAGCAAGTATTACTCCTGCAAGTGCACCTGTTGCGGTGTCCAGGGAAGTTACGGTACTCTTTGGATCACAAACCGGGAACTCCAGTGGACTATCCAAGAAACTGGCGAAAAAGCTGGAAGAGCAGGGGCTTCAGGCGACCCTGTCGTCAATGGGAGATTTCAAACCGAACGGACTGAAAAAAGTAGAGAATCTTCTCATTATTGTCAGCACACATGGAGAAGGCGAACCGCCGGATAATGCGATTCCGTTGCATGAATTCCTACATAGCAAACGGGCTCCGAAGCTTGATGGATTGCGGTACTCCGTATTGGCTTTGGGAGATACTTCGTATGAGTACTTCTGTAAGACAGGCAAGGATTTTGACATTCGTTTGCAGGAGCTTGGCGGAACAGCGCTTGTACCACGTGTGGACTGTGATGTTGATTTTGATGAAGCGGCTGCAGAGTGGATGAATGAAGTGCTTGCTTCACTTAGCAGCACACCGGCTGCTGCTGGAGTGGTAACCAGTGAAGCGGTTGGAGCCGCAGTAAGTAGCGGTGAATCTGAGTTCAACCGGACGAATCCATACAAGGCGGAAGTGCTGGAAAATCTTAACCTGAACGGCAGAGGATCGGACCGTGAGACACGTCATATTGAATTGTCTCTGGAAGGCTCCAATCTGGACTACGAACCGGGTGACAGCCTGGGTGTGTTCCCTGAGAATCATCCACGCCTGGTCGATGAGCTGATTGCAGCCATGGAATGGAATGCAGATGAGCGCGTTACGGTTAATAAAAGTGGAGACCAGGTTTCTGTACGTGAAGCATTATTGCGTTACTTCGAAATTACTGCTGTCACAAGACCCGTTGTGGAGCAGCTGGCAAAGCTGAGCCCGGGTAGCGGGTTGCCTGCTCTGCTAGCAGATGATTCGGAATTCCGGAAAGCCATGAACAGTTGTGATTTGCTGGATCTGGTACAGGATTATGGGCTTAAAGGTATTCCGGCTGCATCGTTCGTAGCTGTGCTTCGCAAAATCCCGGCACGTCTATATTCGATCGCAAGCAGTTCGAAATCTTTCCCGGATGAAGTTCATCTTACCGTTCGAACAGTACGTTATGAATCACGTGGTAGAGAGCGCTATGGTGTATGCTCTGTTCATCTGGCTGAACGAGTCGAATTAGGTGATACATTACCTGTATTCATTCAGCAAAATCCAAACTTCAAACTGCCTGAGAACCCGGATGCTCCAATCATCATGGTTGGACCAGGTACAGGTGTAGCTCCGTTCAGATCTTTCCTTGGAGAGCGTGAAGAGACGGGTGCAGAAGGCAAAACGTGGCTGTTCTACGGAGATCAGCATTTCTCCACCGATTTCCTCTATCAGACCGAATGGCAGCGCTGGCTCAAGGACGGCGTTCTTACGAAGATGGATGTCGCTTTTTCCCGTGATGCAGAAGAGAAAGTATATGTGCAGCATCGGATGCTGGAGCATAGCAAAGAGCTGTATCAATGGTTACAGGAAGGTGCAGTTATATATATCTGTGGTGACGAGAAACGAATGGCACATGATGTTCATGCTGCACTAGCGACCATTCTTGAACAAGAGGGTGGCCTAACACCTGAACAGGCAGCGGAATATCTGACACGGTTGCAACAGGAAAAACGTTATCAGCGGGATGTGTATTAATTACAGATCATATGCCGGATAAGGCATCCCGGAGATACGAGAGGAGAAAGCAGCATGACTTATAATAACTTACTTAACCCGCAGCGCACGAACAGTGATGTGGAAGATATAAAGATCAAAAGTGACTACTTGCGTGGAAGTCTGACTGAAACGCTGGCGGATCGGATCAGTGGTGCGATTCCTGAGGACGATAACCGTCTGATGAAACATCACGGCAGTTATATGCAAGACGACCGTGACCTGCGTAATGAGCGGAATAAATCCAAGCTGGAGCCTGCCTACCAATTCATGTTGCGTGTGCGTGCTTCCGGAGGAATTGTTACACCCGAACAGTGGTTGATGATGGATCGTGTAGCGCATAAATATGCGAATGAGACCATTCGTCTGACGACGCGCCAATCATTTCAACTGCATGGTGTGCTCAAATGGGACCTCAAAAATACCATTCGTGAAGTAAACGATTCGTTGCTCAGCACCCTAGCTGCTTGTGGCGACGTGAACCGGAACGTCATGTGTAATCCGAATCCAGACCAATCGGACATTCATGCTGAAGTATATGAATGGGCATGCCAGGTGAGTAATCACCTGGATCCACGGACTCGTGCGTATCATGAGTTGTGGCTGGATGGAGAGAAAATTATCGATTCACAAGACACAGATGAAGAGGTAGAACCGATTTATGGCAAAGTGTATTTGCCGCGTAAGTTCAAAATCGGGATTGCTGTTCCACCATCCAATGATGTAGATGTGTTTTCGCAGGATCTCGGCTTTATCGCTATTGTAGAGAACGGCAAGCTGCAAGGCTTTAACGTTTCTGTCGGTGGTGGTATGGGGATGTCTCATGGTGATCCGAAGACTTATCCTCAGGTGTCCAAAGTCATTGGTTTCTGTACACCAGAGCAAATGATTGATGTTGCGGAGAAGACGGTTATGATTCAACGTGATTATGGGGATCGTGCAGTACGTAAACATGCCCGTTTCAAATATACAATCGATGACCGCGGCCTCGCCTGGTTTGTGGAAGAACTGACGAGTCGTCTCGGCTGGAAGCTGGATGCGGCGCGCGGGTTCCATTTTGAACATAATGGAGATCGTTACGGTTGGGTGAAAGGCAGCAACGGCAGATGGCACTACACCTTGTTCATTCAAAATGGACGTGTGAAGGATGTGGACGGTTATCCGCTCATGACAGGTCTGCGTGAAATTGCCAAAATCCATACTGGAGATTTCCGTCTCACAGCCAATCAGAATCTCATGATCGGGAACATCAGCAGCCAGAAGAAGAAAAAGATTGAGGCACTGATTGAGCAATACAATCTGACCGATGGTGCTCATTACTCGGCGCTTCGCAGAAGTTCTATGGCTTGCGTGGCGCTTCCGACTTGTGGTCTTGCCATGGCGGAATCCGAACGGTATCTTCCATCACTGATCGACAAGCTGGAGCCTGTACTGGACGAAGCGGGGCTGAGAGACGAAGAGATTGTCATTCGTATGACGGGTTGCCCGAACGGCTGCGCGAGACCGATGCTGGCCGAGATCTCGTTTATCGGCAAAGCTCCGGGAAAATACAATATGTATCTGGGTGGAAGTTTTACCGGGCATCGTTTGAACAAATTGTACAAAGAAAATATTGGCGAAACCGAAATTTTGGATACATTGACTCCAATGGTGAATCAATATGCCAAAGAGCGCAATGATGGTGAGCATTTTGGAGATTTCGTCATTCGTGCCGGTTATGTGCCTGAAGTGCTGGACGGTCAACAGTTTCATGCCTAATTAGATGAATTCGTGAAGAGAAGCATTCCCTAGGGAATTGCTTCTTTGGCGTTTTTGGATCGTTTCTCTTTGGGATTTCTGAACGTGGTAAGGTGAAATCAACTTGTCTTTTACCATTTCTTCGTGAGTCTAAACTTGTTGAAGTACGCCCAACAAGATATAATGACAAAGTAGAAAGCAGATTATATGTTGAAAGTGAGCGGAAACGATATGGGTCGTAAGTGGAATAATATTAAAGAAAAAAAAGCTTCAAAAGATGCAAATACTAGCCGGGTCTATGCTAAATTCGGCGTTGAGATTTATGTAGCTGCCAAGAAGGGCGAACCGGACCCGGAAGCGAACCGCGCACTGAAAGTCGTGCTGGAACGTGCCAAAACGTATAACGTACCCAAAGCAATTATTGACCGTGCCATGGAAAAGGCAAAAGGCAGCGGGGACGAAAATTATGAAGAACTGCGTTATGAAGGATTCGGGCCCAATGGTGCCATGGTTATCGTGGATGCCCTCACCAATAATGTGAACCGTACTGCACCGGAAGTGCGCTCGGCATTTAACAAAAACGCGGGCAATATGGGTGTGAGTGGTTCAGTTGCTTATATGTTTGATCCTACAGCGGTAATCGGGGTAGAAGGCAAAAACTCCGAGGAAGTACTGGAACTTCTGCTTGAAGCAGATGTGGATGTACGTGATATCGTGGACGAAGACGATGCTGTGATCGTATATGCAGAACCGGATCAATTCCACGCTGTACAGGAAGCATTTAAAGCTGCTGGTGTTACTGAGTTCACAGTAGCCGAGCTGACGATGCTTGCGCAAAACCATATTGAACTTCCAGAGGATGCACAAGCTCAGTTCGAGAAACTGATTGATGCGCTTGAAGACCTTGAAGATGTTCAACAAGTATACCACAACGTAGAGTTCGTTTAAGCGAACTAAACGATACGTGGTTTGATTGCCAAAAAGAGTGTCTAGCCAATCAACGGATTGGACAGACACTCTTTTTATTGTTCTCCTATGAATCGGATTGCAATGCACCAGGAGATTTTTTCGATTTTGCCGATTTGCTACCGCCAAACTTGAATAACACAATACCGCCCACGATGACAAGAACACCAAGAAGCTGGTTCCACGAGAATGGAATCTGCTCCAGTCCAAGCCATCCCATGGAATCAAACAGCAAGGCGAAACTTAACTGTGATGTAAGTACGATGGAGATCGCAAATGTGGGACCGAGCAGCTTCATCCCTTGAACGAGACAGAAGACCACCCCAACACCGATGGCTCCGCTAAGCCAATACCAGGGCTGCATATGTTGGAAGCTGAACGTATTTTTGCCCTCCACCACTAGAGAAATCAGAAACGATGCAATAAACCCGGTGAAAAGCACCATCGTTGTCGTGGACCACGAGCCGGTACGTTCATTTACCTTACTATTAAAGATGGTCTGCAGACTGACAAGAGAACCTGCCAGTAACGCTAGTAAAATACCTGTAATGATCATAGGATAGAGATCTCCTTATTCATAGATGTTGTGACCCGCCACTTCTGCCAGACCTGCCCGATCTTTGACCATAATAAAGCCCTGATTCCGCATGATTAATCCATCTGCACACAGCTTCTGAATCACCCGATTCAAATGCCGATAACTCGTACCGATCAGATTCGCGATATCTGTCAAATTAAAGGCGTCCAGTTCTTCGTGGACAACAGTCCCCGCTTCTTCGGTAGAGATGGAGAGCAGATAGCTGGCTAATCGAACCTCGACCGGATACATCAGGTTGAAGTTGGAGAAGTTCGAATCAATGTAAAACTTGTGGGAAATAATTTTGAGTAAAAATTTCAACAGGGGGGCGTAATCGCTAGCGAGTTCAACTAACCATTGATAATGAATGCGTAGCATCACGACAGGTGAGACCGCTTGTACGGTGTTCACGATGTTACTCTCCCGAACGTACTCGATATCACCAACCACCTCAAGCGGTGTTTTGAAACAAAGAACGAGTGTTTTATCTTGTGGTGAGGTCGTGAAAATTTTGACTTTCCCCTCAACCAGCACATATAAATATTCGGATGTTTCGCCTTCGCGGCAGATCAATTCGCACTTCTCGAAGTGGCATAACGTCATATGCGGATGCAGGGGCTCGTGAAATACCGATTCGAGTTGATACTGTTTCAAATAGTGCAGCAATTGATGCTGATTCTGGAATTCTTCCATAGTGTATTTCACCCCCGACTTTATAATCGACCAGCTACAGTTTCATAATAATGACGCCCGTAACCATTAATGCTATACCCAGAAATTGCGGTAGTTTCATTTTCTGCTTCACAACACCAAACCATCCGTTACTGTCGACCAGAAAGGTCAGGAAAAGCTGTGCAATCAACAGGGCGGAGATCGTAAAAGTTACCCCAATTTGCTGGATTGCTGTGACTTCACTGAAAATAATCACTGCACCAAACGCGCCTCCCGCCAGGTACATGGGCTTCACTTGCTTCAATCCTTGCAGGTTGATGTCCCGCACGAATACAAGGATCAGAGCCGCCAGAATGAACCCGGTGAGTTGGGTAATGGTTGCGGCTTGCCAGGTGCCCATGTCCGTACTGATTCGGGTATTGGCAACCCCTTGCAGGGTAATGCATGCACCGCCTAATAGTGCAAAAATAATTCCTCTCATGGTTGTACTCTCCTTGTCGCGTCATTACTTCTTCGATTTCTATTAAATGATATATCCACTCGAAAAGCCAAGGACAAATGTCCTCAGCTCAGAAGTTATAGCATTTAGAGTACATTAAACCCTCTACAAAATCCAGACAGGACTCAGGATGGCTCGTCATTCTGAAGATCACAATACTTGAAACACCGGTTGCTCACCAATAAAATGAACAGGCAATTCCGGGAAAGCTGTAGCCAATCTTTCTGACAAAAGCTTCATCCCGACAGCCTCACTCTCGGCATGACCGATCATAAGAAGAGCCTTTTGTTTTCCTTGCTGCACAGCATCTCGTATGTACTCCGGTGTCTCCCATTCGAATCCTTCACCTGCAATAATCAGATCCAGCTCTTCCTGTTGAAGCAGAGGAATGGTCAGATTACCGTTACCTCGAAAACCAACAAGCACTGCTGCTCGTCTGCATATCATCTTTGGATCACCAGCTAGGCGTATATATTCGATTCCAAGCGAACGTTTAATATGTTCTGCAATAAGCTGAACTGTCATTCCTTCCGGAAAGGATAGAATGTCAGCTTCCGGTTTACGCTGTACCACATAAGGGGACCATCCTAATGCCTGAACCAATCCTTCCGTAATGCCATCCGGTTGAAAGCGGTGAATTGCATCATGGCAACGATAGATCGCAATTCCACCGTTGTCGATTAGCGTTCTCTTGGTTTCATAGACCGGATCATCAGCCAGCCAATCGGTATAGCTATGATGGTTATAGAAGGGAGGTTCATGAGCGATAATTAGATTAGCACCACGCTTTATGGCGTGCTCAATCACATGTTGTGTAGGCATAAAAGTTACAAAAACGCCTGTGATCGTTTGGTTGGGAGAACCCGTAATCAGTTGATCCACGGTATGTTCAGGTAACTCAACATTTTCCGTGAGATGTTGTATAATGTCTTGAATCGTTATGTTCATAGGTATAATTCCTCCAGTGACAGGATATAGGATTAGTTTACCATTTTGAAGCAAGAACGGCACTTTAGATTAGACTTGCTAGATGGAAGAAAAGAGGTTATAATAACCAAAAGAAACGGAATGAACGTTCATTCCTAATTAAAGGAGGGATAGATTCATGGCTAAAGGCAGCAAAAAAGATGATATTTATGCAGCTGCTTTAACGCTTTTTGCCCAACGGGGGTTCGATGCAACAACCATGCCAATGATTGCGGATTCGGCTCAGGTAGGAGCGGGAACCATATATCGATATTTTACGAACAAAGAAGTATTGTTGAATGAACTCTTTCAGAAAAGTATCAGGGAGTTCCTTGATGCCTTGAGGCAAGGATTTCCGGATAAACCCATTTCCGTACGTGAGCAGTTTCATCATATATTCCGTGGATTGTTTAAGTTCGCTGAGTCCAACCCGGATCGGCTAAAGTTTATTAACTCTACTGGTAATGCACTGCATTTTCACGATGAAAGCAAGGATAGCGTCAATGAATTTATGGGGTTTCTGAATGAATGCATCCATAAGGGGCAGCAGCAGGGAGCTATTCTTATGTTGCCGACAGAAGCGTTAATGAACATTGTCTACGGTGCTTCTATGCATTTGTTTGAACACTTTAACAAAGGACTTTTGGAAGCAACGCCGGAGTTAATGAACCAGCTTGAGGAGTGCCTGTGGAATGCCATTAGAGTCCATTGATTCTATTGGCCTTTTTTACAACATAAACGGAATGAACGTTCATTCCTATATTAGACATAAGGTGTGTGAGGATAAACTATGAGTAAACTTAGAAACCCCAGAACGCTTTCCTTGATTTTATGGATACTTATTACCGTAGTTTCTGTAATGACGATGCCTGATTTTGGTCAGCTGGTGAAAGAAAAAGGAGAAATTTCAATTCCTGAAACGGCTCAGAGCCAAATTGCTGCTACGATGATGAAAGACATGGATAAGGATAGTGGGAATACCTATTCAATCATCGCTGTATTTAACAGTGGAGAAGATGCACAGGCATTAACCAAGCAGCAAAAGACGGAAATCGAATCTGTTTTGTCCAATCTGAAAAATCAGGAAAAACAACTGAATATACAGACGCTCACAACCCATCTGGATGGTGAAGAGCAAGCTGATCGACTTATATCCGAGGACCAAACCACGATTTTAACCCAAATCACAGTCACTAAGGATGAGGATATTCCCCTCTCGGAAGTGGTGAGTCAGTTAAATGAGGCGACAGCCATCTCAGATGTGAATACATATCTGACAGGAGCAGATCTGATTGGTGATGACTTTGGCAAATCGATTGAGGATGGAGTACAGAAAACAGAAATTATCGTGGTCATAGCCCCGTCAAGTAGACAATAAAAAAAGAGAAATTCCATTAAGCGGCGACTTTTTCCCTGAATTCAATCGGGGAGAGGTCGCCGAGTTTGTTTTGGAAACGTTCCTTGTTGTAAAACAAAATATACTCTGTAATTCGGTTCCTTGCTTGCTCCAGATTCTGAGGCTTCTCCAAATACAACTTCTCTGTCTTTAAGTGGGAGAAGAACGACTCAATACATGCATTGTCATAGCAGTTCCCACGCCGAGAATGGCTTCCTGTTAGCTTCTTCTCTTCAAGCAACTTGGCATAGCTCTGTGTTGTATACTGGAACCCCTGGTCGGAATGGAGCAAGGTAGGTCCACATTTTAGTTTCTTCACCGTGTCCATAACGAGTTTTAAGTCATTTCGCTCGGATAGTTCCCAAGCTACAATCTCGTTGTTGTATAGATCCATCACAACCGAGAGATAAGCAAAATCATGCCCAATCCGGACATACGTAATATCCGTCACGAGCTTCTGCAGAGGAGCTGCCGCCGAGAATTCTCTATTTAAGACATTACGGAAAAGAACGGACGGTTTCCGGCCAGCAAATGGACGTTTCTTGCGAATCACGGAACGAATCTGAAGTTCTCTCATTAAGCGGCGTACCTTTTTGTGATTCACCACGAGGCCTTCCTTTCCTAACGCGGTTCGCATACGTTTGTAGCCAAAATAAGGACGAAGCCGGTGAATGCCTAAAATATGTGCTTTTAGATCCGCATCCCGATCTGCTCGTTTCTCTCTGAGGACGATATTCTTCTTCCATTTGTAGTAACCTGCACGAGAAATTTCAGCAATTTTACACAACCAAACCACAGGTGCCCACTTGCTTATTTCTCGAACGGACTGGCACCGGGTTTCGAAATCCAGCTTCCCTCTCCGTGCAAATTCGGATTGAGCTTTTTTAGATATTCTACCTGCGCTTTCAGATAAGCATTTTCTTCTTCTGCAGTGCTAAAATGTTTCTTCGTCCAACGTCCTCGATAATCCTCAAAACTCTCTCCATTATGGCTTTTCCGTACCCAAGTAATAATCTGGCTCTCACTCTTAATACCAAACTTCTCCATGATCCGACTGTATGTCCAACCTTCTTCCAATCGCAGACGAACAGCCTCTTTCTTCGTTTCTTCACTATATTGATTAAAGGTTTGGCCTTTTTTAGCTGGCATAGCAAAAATCCCCTCCGGTTTTCAGTGTTGAGTTCATTTTAACATGACCTCTTTTTTCACTGTCTACCTTGAGGGGATAATACCAATCGCGGTTATTTTTATCCTCGTTATTTTGATTATTATTTTCAGATCGCCGATCATTCCCGTTATCTCACTGCTTACAGTGGGTATATCATATGTTGTTTCATTAGCGATTGTGGGTCATCTTGTAGACTTGTTTAACTTTCCGTTCTCTAACTTTACCCAAGTGTTTATGGTTGTGATTTTATTTGGAATCGGTACGGATTACAATATTTTGTTATACACCAGATTTAAGGAAGAGTTAAGCAGACAGGGCGGAGATGTACTTCTCGCAACCAAAACGACGTTTAGAACGGCAGGACGTACTGTGTTATATAGTGGTATTGCTGTATTCATCGGATTCCTTGCTCTGATGCTCGCCAAGTTTCAGCTGTATCAGGCAACCTCTTCAGTGGCATTTGCAGTAGCGGTTCTCATTGTCGTCCTCAATACGTTGAATCCATTCTTCATGGTTGTATTAGGCAAAAAGATGTTCTGGCCATCGAAGAAATTTGAAGGTCACGCTGATAGCCGCTTATGGGGATTTTTGTCTCGGAACGCGGCAAGTAGACCTGTTCTGGCAATCATTCTTGTTGCCGTAATCAGCATTCTGTTTTTATTCAGCTACAGTAACCGGCTTAGTTATAATGATCTATTTGAGGTCAATAACAATTATACATCCAAACAGGGGATTAATCTGATCATGGATCATTACCCACCAGGTTTCTCTGCCCCAACCACACTGGTTGTACAATCCAAGCAGTCAATGGATAACCAAACGTTTTTAAAAGCACTGGATGATCTGACGGATAAAGTATCCAAAATGGATGGTGTGTCCGTAGTTTATAGCGTTACCCGACCAACCGGAACAAAAATTAAGGAATTGTATATCAATGATCAGGCGGATGAGCTTAATCAAGGTATTGGGAAAGCGAACAATGGATTAGGCACCATCAACGAAGGATTATCTTCTGCTGCAGGCCAATTGCAATCTTCCAATGATCTGAGTGATGTGCAGCAGCTGATTGATGGTACAAGTCAGTTGCAAGAAGGAGTGTCAGCTCTAGGGAAAGCCATGAATCAGGTGACAGTCGGGCTGAACGATGGGAGGAAAGGCGCAGATACATTGAAAAATGGCCTGGCTACCCTCAGGGAAAAAGTAGATATTCTATCTAAAGGTACAACTGAGTTGCATCAAGGATATGCCGATCTTGAACAGGGACTAGGTTCGTTCAGAGATACTTTTAAAAGTATGAAAACAGCAATTCAGGGTGCACTAGATGCCTACGCTCAAATCGAAAGTAGTATGACAAGACTCATTACGAATCATCCTGAGTTACAGCAGGACGAAGATGCGGTACAAATCATCGCCATTGCCCAGGCGGCTCAAAGCGATCTGAACAAGTTATACACACAGATGGACCCGCTGATGGTGCAGTACAATGGTGCTCTGGGTTCATTCAAGGAAGCGAACAAAGCCCTGGCTCAGGTTAACGAAGGTTTAACTCGGGTGACTTCGGGTGTGGGTCAACTTAAAGTTGGAGCAGGGGAGTTATCTGCAGGTCTGGTTAATGGTGCAAGTGGCAGCAGGCAGATTGCTGGGAAAACGTCTGAAGTTGAAAAAGGACTTGTACAAATTAATCAAGGACAAAATCAGTTATTAACCGGTCTGAACGATCTGCAAGCGAAGATGGGTGAACTGAAATCGGGACTCACCGCAAGTACAAAAGGGCTTACAGATGTTTCCAAAGGTCTTGGGGATGCACAGGAGTATTTGGGCAATCTGGGACAGTCCGATGCAGCCAAAAGTTTCTATATTCCTAAAGAGGTATTAACAGGCGAGGAATTCCAAGAATCGCTAGAAACTTATATGTCTGATGACCGGAAGACTGCGGAAATATCCATCATTTTAACAGACAATCCTTACTCTAAAGAGGCGATGGATGTTGTCCAAAATCTGAGCAACCAACTGAACACAGCCCTTGTTGGTACGGATTTGAGCGAAGCCAAAGTGGCGCTTGGTGGGGTTCCGTCACAAAATCTTGATCTACAAAAATTAGCTGGAGGCGACCTGAGCAGAACTTCCATGATTATGTTGATTGGGATTGGTCTCATTCTTCTGGTAATCATTCGTTCATTCTGGCAGTCCGTAATTATTGTTGGCTCGTTGTTCCTGACGTATTACGTTGCGCTTGGTCTGAATGAATTGTTAGTAGTGGGGCCGCTTAACGTGGATTATCTGAGTTGGAACGTTCCTTTCTTCAGTCTGATTATGATCGTTACACTTGGCGTGGACTACAGCATTTTTCTCATGATGAGATATCGCGAGATTGAAGGTGATCCGGTTCATAAAATTACGGAGGCTTCCCGCAATATCGGAGGTGTCGTCATCTCTGCCGCTGTTATTTTGGGAGGTACCTTTGCTGCCCTGATTCCTTCCGGTGTAGTTACATTGATTGAAGTTGCTGTATCTGTCATCATTGGATTGGTATTACTCAGTTTTGTGATGCTTCCGGTCTTGTTACCAGCTTTGATCAGTCTATTGCATAAATTAGCCAAATGGGGATCTAAATCAGATGAAAATAAATAATTTATATTAATCTATGCTTTGCTAACGACTCCTGACTAACATATGTCAGGGGTCGTCTTTACTATTTCCTATAAAATAGAAATAAAGAGTTCAAGCTGGGTAGTATAATCGAACAAACGTAATAAAGATGTAACTTGCTGGATTCATATAGTTTTCTCGTACAAGAAAAAGTATACTTACATAGAGTCTTTATCTAGATGAAATGGAGTACCCATTCAAACCTACACTGAACATTCAGTTAAGTATAAGTCTTAATTCTGATGAAGAGATCCGACATAGAAGGGCGATGATTACATGACAGCCAGTACCATTATGGAACGTCTGAAAAGTGAGACAGCTCATTATCACAGACAAGTGGAACAGAACGATTACGCCAAGGCTATTATGAATCAAACCGTTAGCTTGGGAGATTATAAGAAATATCTGGAGAAATTTTACGGGTTCCTGAAACCACTGGAAGATCAGGCTGTACAGCAGCCTTTCTGGGAAAACACCGGACTGGATATCGGGATTAGAGGAAAAGCGAACTTGCTTGAAAATGACCTGCGGAATCTGGGCGCCAGTGAAGAGGAAATTAGCCAGGTTCCTTTATGTAAGGATCTTCCGGATATCTCGACACCAGCAAGGTTGTTCGGTTATTTATACGTCATTGAAGGATCTACGAACGGAGGTCAGATCATGACCAAACGTTTGTCGCACTTCCTGCCGATTGAAGCAGATCGGGGGCTGGAATATTTTAATGCCTACGGGACGGAAACCAGAACGAGATGGGCGGAGTTCACGGAACTACTGCGTCAATCCATCACGGCGGAAGAAGATCACGACATCATGGTGCACACGGCTTCGGAAACATTCCGATTACTTGATCAATGGATCAATACAAATACGGATAATCTGTAAGTTGAAAATAGAGTTATCACATGATGAGAGGGGATTTTTCAGGCTATGCCCGAATCGAAGTCCAAGAAAGAAAATAATTTGCTTAACCGTACATTGCTTAATCAGGGTACGTACACCAATGATCCAATTGATCTAAACAATTGCGACAAAGAACCCATTCATATCCCCGGCTTCATTCAACCTCATGGTGTGCTCTTGGCTGTGAGCACCAACAATATACCGACTATTGTACAATGCAGCCAAAATACGGAGGAACATCTCGGTCTTACTACGCAAGAGGTGCTGGGTCTTCCACTCGAACATCTGATTGGCAAGGATAATATAAGGCAGGTACTGGCACGCACCTTCAGTGCATCTGTAACATCAGACCTGCAATATATGGATCTCACGATTAACGTATCTGGAAATGAGCAGGTCTTCACTTCTGTCATTCATGAGAGTGAAGGCCTGTTAATTTTGGAAATGGAGCCTTCCTATGAAAAAGGAAATATGGAAGTTAATGATTTTGAGTGGATTTCCAGCTTCTTCAGCCGACTTAAAAGTACTGATAATCGGGTGGAAGCGAGTCAAGTAGCAGCCGAACAAGTGAAGGAAATGCTCGGGTATGACCGGGTTATGATCTATGAATTTGACGAACAATGGAATGGAAAGGTCATCGCAGAAGCACGTGAGGAAGAGCTCGAACCGTTTCTCGGGCACCATTATCCAGCGTCAGATATTCCCAAACAGGCACGCGAGTTATACCTGCGTAATTGGTTGCGCACCATCGTGAACGTGAATTATACACCTGTGGAGATCGTTCCCCTGCTTCAACCTTTGACGGGCAAACCGCTTAATCTGAGCTTGTCGGTTCTGCGGAGTGTATCCCCGTTGCATATTGAGTATTTGCAGAACATGGGTGTCGGAGCAACAGTAACCATCTCTCTGATTCATGACAACCAACTATGGGGCCTGATTACATGTCATCATTATTCAGCCAGATATATACCTCATCGTGTTCGGAATTTGTGTAACTTCCTGGGTTCATTCTTCTCAAGTGAACTGTTTCAACGTCAGCAGCTGGATGAATATCAGGCTGAGATCAGGTCACGTGAAGCGGCTACCCAAATTGCCAATATTTTTATTGGAAATACAAGTCCAGTGAGGATTATTGAGGAATTGCAGGGCGAAGAGCAGACCTTATTAAGTTTGATGGATGCTTCGGGAGCTGCGATCTGTTATCAGGACAAGCTGCTGTTATATGGCGATACGCCGGCACGAGAGCAAGTACGGGAATTGGCTGCATGGCTAGCGGGCAAGTCGGTAGATTACAGTTATCACACCTCCAAGCTGAGTTTGGAGTATGATCCTGCTAAAGCTTACAAGGAAAAAGCATCGGGTATTGTTTATGTTGCCATATCCCCTGGGCAGCATCATTATATCATCTGGTTCCGGCCTGAAGTGGTTCAGCTTGTGGATTGGGCAGGTGATCCAGCCAAAGCCGTGATCAAAACCGATGATGGCATGCGTCTGTCCCCCCGGAAATCCTTCGAGAAATGGAGAGAGATTGTCCAATCGACCTCCTACCCGTGGACAACGAAGGAGCTGAATGTGCTTCCATTGCTCAAAAGCATCGTACGCCGTCAAACGGAGAACCAGCTTGTTCAGGCAGAGGAGCAGGCGTTGCAGAATGCACGTATTTTGCGACAAAATGAGCAGCGCTACTTACAGTTGATGGAGTTTTCCCCGGTGGCGTTTTTTACGTTGACGGACGGGTTCGTTATTTATTGCAATAACAAGGCAGCTGAATTGCTTGGCTATGAAAACTCCAAACATCTCATCGGCAAGGATTTCAGGGAATTTGTGCCTGATAAGACGAAAACGATTTTGCAGCAAAACCTGGAGGAACTGAAGCTCAATAATACGCGTCTGTTTACTAACCAGGCGTACTTCACCACAGCAACGGGCACGTCCCTGCTGCTTGAGATTACACTTGCTTCTGTTACACATGCAGGCAGACCCTCAGTGATGGTGCTCCTGAACAGTGGCGCATCGAATCATGATCAGGATCATTATACGGAGACAACCAGTCAGCTCCAGAACTATCTCAATACAGATCCGTTAACAGACATGCCGCTTCAGACGATATTCCAATCCCAACTTCAGGATGATTGGAATGAATGTTTGCAGGAGAAATGCAGTTTGGGACTGTTTATTATAGATATCGATGATTTCCGTTCATATAATGCATCTTATGGACTTCAAGGTGGCGATCTGTGCCTGCAGTGGATTGGAGAAGTGCTGGCGGTGGTCAGTGAGCAGAATGATGCCATCATCTCCCGTCTTCGGGGAGGAACCTTCATGTTGAAACTGAAGAATGCAACATCAGAACGTTCAGCGGAGCTTGCCGAAGAAATCAGACAACATGTGCTTGCACTTCAAATTCAGAGAGATCTGTCCAGCCCGAGTGACGTGGTCACTGTTAGCGTTGGCGGTGCGGTAATGGTTCCTGAAGAGAAGCTGATGATGTCGAATCTGATTGAAAAAGCCAGTCAGGCCCTTGCTCAAGCCAAGAGTGACGGGAAAAATCGGGCTATCATGGTTTGATACGAGGTTGTACTAGCCTTACTGTAAAGGGTGCGGCAAAATGGTATAGAGGGAAGGCATTTAAACTGGATATCAGTTTGAATGTCTTTCTTTTTTCTGCTAATAAGGAAAGTATTATTTTCATCACCGCAGGCACAGGACAAGTGTTATAATGATGAATATGGATACACTTGTTCGTATTCACACGCAGAGGACGGTGAAACGGAATTCAATGAAAGAGGATTCAAGACAACTGGAATTTATGGAGATAGATCTAAGCGAAGAGCCTATCACAGCGGCAGTCCCGGTTCCTGATCGTTCAACGATTGTCCGTGCTGATATTGATATAAGATTACCTGGCGGCATATTGTCTTCTGAGAAAAGGTTTGTAGAGGAAGCAAGGCAACTCATTGAAGTGGAAGGGGAGCAGGCTACCTTTGTTCCTTTTATGAGTTATTGGCCGACTTATGGTGTAATGAACGAACCCCAGCGCAAGTGGTATATGTATTGGAGGACGGAAGTCCGGCAAGGACGTTTCCCTGATACGGATCTGTCCTATCTGTTTGTTCATATTTATGAGCTGATAAACGGAATTGGTTGGCAGGAACCACAGGAAGGTTACGACCAATTAAAAGAGCTATGGATCAACTATCGTGAACGGCTTCCGCAGTTGGATGTGTACATGCAGGAATGGATTATTGATTATGATCTAGTCCATGAGTTGAACATGTCATTATCCGAGATGGTGGAGCTTTCGAGTGGCTATCTTCCACCGGAGATTCTGGATATGGAATTGCAACGGCTGTTGAGCAGCAATATATCGGATATCTCGCTGAAGTTGTTACAAAGATATTATGATTACGACATTACGCTCAGTAAATTTTACAGAGATGGCGGTATGAAGGTTCTGGAACAGTACATTCCCCGAGTTATGGTTTTGGTGGATTCTTATCTACTGCGTACACGCAAGGCAGGCATATTGGATCAGTTTGAGTTAAATCATGAAAGGACTATCGAACGTACGCTGTTTCGAAAAGCTGTATATGACGAATCCATTTATGGAAAATTGGTTCGAATGACATATGTTCCGATTGGAGAGCATGCTGATTTTGTCCAGTTTGTAACCCGAGTTTTTCGATGCACGGAAAATAAATGCCGTGAACTGCTCGGTTTCAGAGGGCGACTTCGTGGAAAGACCCTTGAACCTGAGCTTGCAAATGTGATTGAACGTTATCTGGACAAGGCCTTTGCAATCGAGCAAATGCCAGTTGTAGAGCAACCGATAGTCCGGATTGATGCAGAGAAACTTGCTTCGCTGAAAATGGAAAGCGAATATGTGCGCAGAGCACTCATGATCGAAGAAAATCATACCTCCGAAGATGAGGATGCAAACAATGTGAGCAGCCTACCCACTACCGTGATCCAGAATTCAACGGAAGAAGCTGAAAGTGCTAAGCAGTCTAACCAACCGGAGGTTGACGTTGAGGGAGCGCTTAATACTGATGGAGGACAAGGAAGCGGAAATACAGAGCTATTAACCTTGCAATGGGAGGCGGATTTTTCTGCTGATCTGGATGAAGAGTGGTTACAGTTTTCTGAGATGCTACCCCCGCAACATGTACAGGCCATTCACGCCTTGCTTGGTGTCAGCCCGGATACGGAGCTGATGCGGGTGGCTGAGCAATACGGCACGATGCCTGCACTCCTGTTGGATGAAATTAATGATGTGGCCATGGAAACGATTGGTGACCTTTTGATTGAAGGTGATCGGATGGTTTCGGATTATATAAATGTGTTTGAACATGTGAAGAGGTGATTGGGCAGTGGCAGAACTTAAAATACCGAAGCGGCTGACTACCGCACTAGTGAATTCGTTGACAGCGGGCGTTGTGCCACGAATCGGACTGGAGCAGATTGCTGTTGGTCGGAAGTCTGAAGTGGACGCGATCTTGCGGGATATGGACAACATTGCGGAAGGCGGGGCAGCTTTTAAGCTGATTACAGGAAGGTATGGAAGCGGAAAAAGTTTTCTGTTACAGATGATTCGTAACTATGCGATGGATCGGGAATTTGTTGTGGCTGACGCGGACTTGTCACCTGAGCGCAGACTGGTGGGAACCAAAGGTCAGGGGCTTGCAACATACCGTGAGCTGATGACTCGTCTGTCTACTCGTACACGTCCGGATGGTGGGGCACTGGAACCGATTTTGCAAAAATGGATCGCTGGTCTTCAGCAGCAAGCGATGCAAAGTCAGGGCTTGCGCCCGGATGATCCGGCTCTTCCTGCTGAAGTCGAGAAGCAAATCTATGCGGTGACGAACGAAATGCAGAATATGGTGCATGGATTCGATTTTGCCAAAGTGCTTGCTTCGTACTGGAACGGCTATAAATTGGCGGATGATGACCGTAAACAGGCGGCGCTGCGCTGGTTGAGAGGCGAATTTGCAACCAAGACGGAAGCAAAGAAAGAGCTGGCTGTCGGCGTCATCATTGATGATGATAACTGGTATGACTACTTCAAATTATGGTCCGAATTTACGGCACGGATCGGTTACAAAGGACTGCTGTTGTTCATAGATGAAGCGGTGAATCTGTACAAAATTACAAACAGCATATCCCGGCAAAGCAACTACGAGAAGCTGCTTACCATGTTCAATGATACGATGCAGGGTAAAGCAGAACACCTTGGTATCTTTGTAGGCGGCACACCACAATTTGTGGAAGATGAAAGACGCGGACTCTTCAGTTATGAAGCACTTCGTTCGAGACTCATTGATGGCCGCTATGCAGCAAGAGAATATGCGAATTATACAGGACCGATCCTGAAACTTTCGATGTTGTCCCATGAAGAGATTTTGATTCTGTTGCAAAAGCTGCGTCAGATTCATGCCCTGCATTTTGGATATAGTGCTAGTCTAACAGACGAGGATTTAGTTGATTTTATGCAAACAGCGGTCAACAGGCTCGGCGCGGATGAGTTACTGACCACACGTGAAGTGGTACGGGACTTCATGGATGTGCTGCACACGCTCCATCAGAATCCTGAAGTGACCTATGTTCAATTACTTGGTGAGCGAGCAGTCAAACCGCAGGAAGCAGGAAAAGGAACGGATTCTTCATCATCTGCTGATGATTTGGATGATTTTCTGGCGGAGTTTGAATTATGAGTGAGAACCCTTTCTATCGACTGGCACCTTTTGTACAGGAATTTATTTATAAAAAAAGATGGGAATCACTTCGGCCTGCCCAGATTGAAGCTTGCAACATTTGCTTTCATACCCCGCATCATATGCTGATTGCGGCAGGTACAGCCTCCGGCAAGACGGAGGCGGCTTTTTTTCCTGCACTGACGGAGCTGCATGAACGGCCCTCCAAATCCGTGGGCATCTTGTACATCGGGCCGCTTAAGGCACTGATTAATGACCAATTCGAGCGACTAAAAGACCTACTGTCCGAGGGTAATATTCCGGTATGGCACTGGCATGGAGATGTGCCTCAGGCAGAGAAAACACGTCTCATGCGAAGTCCATCCGGTGTGCTTCAGATTACGCCTGAATCGCTCCAAGGTTTGCTGATGAATCGTCCCAATGCCATTCCGGCGCTATTTCATGATCTGCGATATGTCATCATTGACGAGGTTCATGCATTCATGGGAGCGGATCGAGGCATTCAGGTACTGAGTGAGCTGGCGCGAATTGAACGTATGGCTGGATGTAAACCGAGAAGAGTGGGATTATCTGCGACACTAAGTGATTATGATGCTGCTACAGCCTGGCTCGCTGCTGGAACTAATCAGGGGGTGGATGTGGTTTCTTCCCCCGGTGGTCGCAAGCTGCGTTTGCGGGTGGAGCATTTTTCGTTTCCAGATGCACGGGATGAAGAACAGGCGGAACATCTGCATAACGCACGTAAAGTCTATTACGACTTCATATATGAGAGTACACATCGCAAAAAAGCTTTGATATTCACCAATAGTCGAACGGATGCCGAAGTCACTATACTTGAGATGCGGCGTGTCGCCGCACGGAGACAGGAGCGGGACGTATTCCATGTTCATCATGGGAGCATTTCCGCCATGTTGAGAGAAGAGACCGAAGCCGCCTTACGAACCGGATCAGGGCCAGCAGTAGCTGCGGCTACCGTAACGTTGGAACTGGGGATTGACCTGGGTGAACTGGAGCGAGTTGTGCAGCTTGGAGCACCTTATAGTGCATCGAGCTTTGTTCAGCGCCTTGGACGGTCAGGCAGGCGTGAGGATATGGCTTCCGAGATGCTATTTGTATGTCCGGAAGAAGAGGATGAGGAAGCTCAATTGCCTGCTCGGATGCCATGGACACTCATGCGGGCTATTGCTGTTATTGAATTGTATGTAAAGACCAAGTGGGTTGAACCACTTGAGGCCCGGAAGATGCCGATGGGTGTGCTCTATCATCAGACGATGAGCATACTGAAAAGCATGGGGGAGGCTGAACCCAAAGAATTGGCTGAGGCCATGCTTTCGCTCGCACCATTCAAGGAGATTCGTGCAGATCAATATCAGATTTTTCTAAATTATCTGATTGAGACTGATCATCTGCAATGGACAGAAGATCGGACTTTAATCATCGGGCTTACGGGTGAGAAAACCGTCAATAACTATCGCTTTTATGCGGTGTTCAAAGATGATGAAGAGCACAAAGTGCTGAACGGTTCCGAGGAGATCGGGTCGATTACAACCGTGCCGCCTCCTGGATACTGTTTCTCTCTTGCCGGGAAACTGTGGAAAGTGGAAGAGGTCGATCACAAGCATAAATCTGTGTATGTGAAGGCAGCCAAAGGAAAAGTGGATACGTTATGGCTGGGTGCGGGTGGGGACATTCATACGACGGTCGTCCAGAAAATGCGTGAAGTACTGTCCGACACGGTGATATATCCGTATCTGTCTCCGCAAGCGGTAAATCGATTGGAACGCGCCCGTCGACTTGCACGTGAAAGTGGGTTGCTGAAACAGGTTGTCATTCCAGCTGGAGGAGATTCCTTGTATGTATTACCTTGGGTGGGAAGCAAGTCTTTCCGCACACTGGAACGTTTAATGAAGCACAATTTGTCTGACAAACTTGCCTTGCGATCTGTTGTACCTATGGAGCCTTATTATTTTGTCGTGTCAGGCAAAGTGGATGGTCGCACACTTTTGGCCGAGATCATGAGTGAATGTCGAACAGCGGAAGACGCATCTGCGTTACTTTCAGAAGATGAAGCACCGTATCTTGGTAAATACGATGAATTTGTGGCTCCTCCTTTGATCCGAGAGGCCTTTGCAGTGGATGGATTGGATTTAAATGGTCTCAAAGAAGGATTGCAGCAAACGTTAACATGGGATTCTTCATCTGTGAAATGACGTAATAACGTATGTCTTTTGTTTTTAATTTGAATTAAAAAAATTTAAATTGTGAATCAGGGTTGACACCACCTCACCTGCCATGTAATATATGAAAAGTCGTCACACACGAATCGCAAACAACAAATGCATATTTCATTTCGTATAACCTCGCAGGCCGAAAGTGTACACAGGGCGAGGGTCTCTACGGGAAGCCTATACTTCCTAACTACGATGCCAGGAATCATTGTATTCCTTGCTCGTAGTTAGGATTTTTGCATTTGGATGGTGTCTGTGACCTTGGCATGGATCAAACATGCGGACGCATTTTTCGATCATCAGGAGGTTTATCTACAATGAAATATTATCTGTCCGTTCTCGCAGGAGCGATGAGCTATGGCATATTATCCACAATTGTGGTTCTGGCTTACGGCGAAGGGTACAAACTTGGAGAGGTCGTGGGCACACAGCTGATCACGGGCTTCATCCTGTCCTGGATGCTGGCATTATACTCGAAGTTTAGAATGAAACGGAAATCACAGGCAGATGGAAAAACATCAGCTGCCGTGGCAAAAGCATTTCAGAAATTAACGTGGAAGCAACGTTTGATATTGATGGCTGCAGGGACGCCGACGGTGATTACCGGTCTGGTCTATTATCAGTCTTTACGATACATTCCCGCGTCACTTGCCATTATTCTTTTGTTCCAATTTACGTGGATTAGCGTATTGATTCAGGCCGTGAGCAAACGTCAGCGTCCTGACAAAGTAACGTTCCTGACTTTGATTATCCTGTTTGGCGGAACATTGCTGGCAGCAGGTTTCCTGGAACAGGGACTCGGAGAGTTTAACGGCTTGGGCATAGCGCTTGGCTTAATGGCGGCTGTAAGTTACTCCCTGTTTGTAATGTTCAGTGGTAAAGCGGTTCCATCAGCACATCCGGCTTTTCGCAGTGCATGGATGGTGACCGGAGGTCTGGTCTTGCTGTGCATCCTGTTCCCGCCGACGTTCCTGTTTAACGGATTGATTTGGAGCCAGCTGCTTGTCTTCGGATTGTTGCTTGGCTTCTTCGGAGCTTTTATCCCACCAGTACTGTTCGCAGTAGGTGTGCCTCATATTGGGGGCGACATGGCCGGAATTCTTGGTGCAGTTGAGCTCCCAATCGCGGTGCTGCTCTCAGCCATTGTGCTTCACGAGCATGTGAGCCCATTGCAATGGATCGGGGTTATTGTGGTACTAATTGGTGTAGCGCTGCCAGAGATTTATAAGTTGCGGATGAGACGAAGTCGAAATACACCTCTATATTCCTGAGTGGGATTAGATAGAATGATAAAGACAATAGCTATAACTGAAAGAGCCTGAGTGATTCAGGCTCTTTTTTTGATGAATATATTTATTGGGCTAAGTGACGTCCCATCGATATGGCCCATTCGAGTCATTTTCAATTTTAACCGGATGGGGTATGCTGAAGAAGAGTTGCAATAGAATGGGAACATAGACAGAGGAGCGTTGAGATGAAAAGCTGGATTAGCAAAACCTGGCCTTGGCTTACGCTGGGAATTACTGTAGTTGTGCTGCTTGGATCTTTTATGGTGTATTTTATGGGCAAGGACATGTCCCCAGGTTCAGGAAGTGCCGTAACGGCCAAAGCCGAGACGCCGGAGGACTTGAAGGGATATGAAGTTGTTAATGTTAACGTAAGCAATGACGGTTTTGAACCTGATGTTATTGAAGTTAAATCCGGAGTCCCTACCAAAATCAACTTTATTCTTACTCGGCAGGTCACACACGTTAAATCGGTGGCATCAAGTAAGCTTGGCATGGATATGTACATGCAAAAGGGTGATAATTACTACACCTTGGACAAAGATCTCCAGCCTGGGGAATATGAAATTCACTGTGGCATGTACATGATTTACGGAACGGTTAAGGTCATATAGTGGACAGGAGCAAAGATTCTTCAATTGAATCTTTGCTCCTCTTTTGTGTGCGTGATATCATGGACTAGTGATCAATTTCATCTGGAGGTGGCCAAATATGAAAGCGCTATTTATTGGAGGAACAGGTACCATCAGTACAGCAATTACCGATCAGCTTGCGAAGCAAGGCTGTGAACTTTATTTGATCAACCGGGGTAATCAAAATGATAATTTGCCTGCGCAAATCAAAGTGCTGCAAGCCGATATTAACGATGAAGCGCGGGTTGCGGAGCTGATTGCCGACCTGGAGTTCGATGTTGTCGCAGACTTTATCGCGTTTGTACCTTCCCAGCTGGAGAGAGATTACCGTTTGTTCAAAGACAAAACGAAGCAATTTATATTTATCAGTTCGGCATCTGCCTACCAGACACCACTTGCTGATTATCGGATCACGGAAGGTACGCCTTTATCCAATCCGTATTGGGAATATTCGCGCAACAAAATTGCATGTGAAGACTATTTGATGAAACAGTATCGTGAAGAAGGATTTCCGGTAACCATTGTGCGTCCAAGCCATACGTATAGTGAACGTTCTGTACCTCTCGGTGTACACGGGGCAGAGGGAAGCTGGCAGGTCCTCAAGCGCATACGTGAAAATAAACCCGTACTCATTCATGGAGATGGTACATCTCTCTGGACCATAACGCATAACCGTGATTTTGCCAAAGGATTTATTGGCCTTATGGGCAATATTCACGCCATTGGTGAATCGGTACATATTACCTCGGACGAGTCAGTAACCTGGAATCAGATCTATGAGATTATTGCAGGAGTGCTTGGTGTCAAGCTTCATGCGGTTCATGTATCTTCCGAGTTTTTGGCGGCGTGCAGTGATCAGGATCTTCGAGGCGGTCTGCTGGGAGACAAGGCGAATACGGTTGTATTTGATAACAGTAAGCTAAAAAGGCTTGTTCCAGAATTTGTGGCAACGATCAGGGCCGATCAAGGAATCCGGAGCACCATAGAATATATTCTTGCACATCCTGAATTGCAGACCGAAGATCCCGAATTTGATGCATGGTGTGACAAGGTGGTTGGAGTATTGGATGAAGCGTTGCTGAAAATTAGAGATGAGAAGTGAGGCGAGCATATGTCCCAAACCGGGCATCGACTGGTAAAGGAAATCACCAAAACCGTCACTTTGGACTATTTACTGCACATTCCCGAGACGGAGGAACCGCTTGCTGCGGACCAGAAATGGCCTGTCATTTTGTTTCTTCATGGTTCTGGAGAACGTGGAAATGATCTGGAAAAGCTTAAAGCACACGGGGTTCCCCTTATTGCCGATCAGGACAAAAGTTTCCCGTTTATCGTGATTTCACCGCAATGTCCTGTGGACGAATTTTGGGGTATGCATCGCGAAGCTGTTATGGCTCTTCTGGAACATGTTTTGGAAAACGAAGCTGCTGACCCGAACCGGGTGTATCTTACAGGTCTGAGTATGGGCGGGTATGGTGCTTGGGATCTGCCACTGTTTTACCCCAATACATTTGCTGCATTGGCTCCTGTATGTGGGGGAGCAGACCCTTCCAAAGCGGAAGAACTGCATAATATACCGATCTGGGCATTCCATGGTGCCAAGGATGACATCGTTTATGTTACGGAATCCGAGAAAATTGTTCATGCGCTTGAAGCGTTGAACGCGGATGTGAAGCTGACGATATATCCTGAAGGTAATCATGATGCTTGGACCGAAACGTATGACAACCCGGAATTGTACAAGTGGTTTCTCAGCCATACGTTATAATCAATCAATCGTTCGTAATTGACAATATTCAGCATTATTAAGTATTTACTTTCGTTATTCGAATCGTTATAATCAAGAAAAAATGACACTTGTTAGGGGAGGCACCCCAACAGAGGACTTTGTTCCTTTGTTGGGGTGCCTCCTTTTTTTGTGTGCAGAAAAGGAGAGCAGACGTTGAAGAAATCTGAGAAGCGTATTAAAAAACAGGCCGAGCAGCTTACCAAAGTGGTACTTGCATTTGCTCTGCTGTCACCCCAAGCCTTGCTGGTCGAATGGGGTTCAACGGCCATTATGGCTGAAGCTGTGGAAACCATCAGTATTGTATCCGATACTTCCAGCATGAAGGCTGTTCAATCCTCCAAGGTGAAAGTGGAGATGAATAGTGATGGCAAATATAGAATTGTGTTGCTTCCTAATACAAACGTATTCTACGGTGGCGATACCGGGAATGTATCCACCATTATTGATCATAACGGAACACCCGTTAATTTTAAGTCGCTGCCCCTTAATTATTATCGAATCAATAATAATGTAATCGAAATGTCCAGGCAGAAAGACAACGTAGAGTATATTTTGCGCGTGTCCATCGTTAATGCCACATCTCAGGGCGGTTATATGAAGGTGGAGCTGGAGGCTGTTAACCGCAGCGGCTCTACGCTGAATCTGGGAGGTACGTTCTATTGGGATACGATGGTGAATGGCAACGATGCTTCTCCGTTTGAAGTGATTGAGAACGGCTGGCGCAATTACAGTGGAGGTGTTCAGGTAACTGCTTTTTATGCCAACACGTATAACGTTGTGGACGCAGATCGCATTTTCATGGGGCAGTACAATAGCCCGGACAATGCGCAGCTGACAGGTGGTTCTTCTCCATCTTCCTTTACGCCAGGGCAGACCGTTACCGCAACGGATACTGCTGCGCAGTTTTGGTGGGACGGCAAAGCAACCGCGAACCAGGCTTCACGCAAATTTTCGACGATTGTGGGGATTGGTCCCAAAAATGCACCGCCTTCATTTGCACTATCGGCACCGTCTTCGGGCCAGACCTATTACAAAGGAGAACAGCTTCAAATATCCGGTACAACCCGGGATACGGATGTGGGAGATCTTCTGACTGTCAAATGGTCAACCGACGGAGGCTCCGAAAACATGTTGACACAGATGACGGCTACAGGTTCCAATCAGTCGTTTAACACGAATTACACATTGCCAGACACGCTCGCAGATGGCGCACATACGTTGCAGGTGTGGGTAATGGATGACAAGGGAGGGGTCTCCTCTGCGAGCACTGTCAACTTCACGGTGAAAAGTTTCGTTGTTCCGGGAACACCGTCATTTATATCTGTTAACAATAATAATCTGACGGTCAACTGGGACAAAAAGGCGAATGATGCTTCCGTGACGTATGAACTGAAAAATGTAACGACGAATCAAACCTTTGATACGGGTACAACAAATAGTCGGCAGGTGACCGGGCTTACACCGAATACTCAATATTCTTTTGCTGTGCGCGCTAAAAATACAGTGGGTTCGTATACGGGGTATTCAAGTCCAGCTAGCAAATTTACACTAGCCAATGCACCAAGCGATGCAGCTGTGAGCCAGTCAGGTAACTCCGTTACGGCTAGTTGGAACAACAATGGCAATCCTGCGGGAACGAGTTACAAAACGGAAATACGTAACTCCGTCGGACAAGTGCTTGCATCGGGTACAACTTCATCAACTCGGACTGAACTTGCGTTAACTGGACTTGCAGACGGATTATATAACGTATATGTAGCAGCACTGAATGGAGAAGGCATACAGACTGCATTTACCTCTGCAGGTCAGATCACAAAGGACACAACCGGTCCCACTGCTCCCTCGATAGCAGTAAATCCTTCTTCTTGGACCAAGGAAGATGTCCTGGTTACGATTACAGCAGGCTCGGATGCCTTAAGTGGTGTACAGAAGACTGAGTACAAGCTGGGGATTGGGGGAGAATGGAAGGAATACACTGCTCCCATTACGGTTGCTTCTGAAGGAAACACACTCATTATTGCACGCAGCATAGATGCATTTGGCAATACAGGACAGGAGGCTTCTGTTACAGCACGAGTGGACCGTACAGCTCCGACACCTCCCGTCATCTCGTTAAATTCGACGGAGTGGACCCATTCGGCAGTAACGGTGACGTTAACGGCAGGTACGGATGAAGCAAGTGGAGTGGGTCTTACGCAATATAGACTTGGAGTTGAAGGAACTTGGGTCGATTATCGAGAGCCATTTACCATCAATACGGAAGGAATCACCGAGATTCAGGCGCGAAGTGTGGATCGGGCCTCTAATGTCAGTGCGTCAACTTCAGCCAATGCCCGGATCGACAAGACAGGGCCTGATGAGCCAAAGATTACACTCAGTGCTGATGAATGGACGAATCAGGATGTATCCTTTGAAATAACCAGCGGTGAAGATACAGGCAGTGGACTTGCCAAAAGCCAATATCGTCTAAACGAACAAGGCCCCTGGATCGATTACACTGGAGAAGTGAAGGTTACCGAAGAAGGACAAACCACAGTATATGCGCGCTCGCTTGACAGGGTAGGGAATGTAAGTACTGTTACAAAAGCACTCATTCGACTGGATAAGACTGCTCCAACAGAGCCGGTTATTACATTAAGTCAGTCTGGCTGGAGCGAGGAAGCTATACAATTTACGATTGCTGGCAGCGTAGATGAACATGCCATTTCGTATGAATATAGTTTGAATGGGGCCCCGTATATTGTAGGAAACTCAGGTACAGTGAGTTCAAACGGTCCCAACGTAATTCGAGCCAGAGCGAGAGACGCTGTCGGAAACGTTAGCAAGGAGGTCAGTCGTACGGCTTATGTCGATCAGGTTGCTCCAACGATTACATTTACACCGAATGGACAAGGCTGGATTGACACTAATATATCTGCTACCGTTCAATATGAAGATTCTGATTCGGGTATCAATGAGAATTCGCGATTGTACAGTGTGACCAACAGTACCGCATCGCCAGACAACTGGAATGAAGCCCGCTCGAATGAGCCTGTAATTTCAATTGAATCCGAAGGCATTTGGTATATCCATGCCAAAACAATAGATATGGCAGGGAATACATATGAGACCGTATCAGCACCTTATCAGATCCAGCGCAAGCCACAGCAGCCGGGAAATGCGAGCGTTACACAGATCAGTGAGACTTCGGCAGAACTTACGTGGGATCTGCCCACAGGAGAATGGTATAACGACGGGTATCAGTATGAAATCATAAACCATACGACAGGCCAGTCCTGGACACTGGATTATCCTAAACATACGCTCATTGATCACTCCCTAAGTGGTGGGCAAGTCTATGATTACGAAGTGAGAGTTCGAAACCATACTGGTATAAGTGATGCAGTATCTGTCCGTGCACTGACAATCCCCGCGGCACCGGGATCATTACAAGTTCGAAAAGTCGATTCCCAGCCTGAGCTGGCAGAAGTACATTTCGATTCGGTTCAAGGTGCTACTGCGTACCGTATCACGGCTGCAACTTCGGATGGAAGTATTGTATTTGACCAGACGATCTCCGATTCTTCCAATATTCCGTACATGACCAATCTGGTCCCGGGGAGCATTCATACGATTTCGGTCACAGCACTGAATGAGAGTGGTACGGGAGAAATCAGCAGGGTGGGATTCCTGACATTGCCTGCAGCACCTGGTGAATTTGCGGCAGTGCAGATTCGGGAGCATGAGATCTCTCTGGGATGGGAGACGGTAACTTCAGCTACGTATTACAGCCTTTCACGCAGTGGAGCTGGAGTCTACGAAGGATTGGAAACGGAGTATGTGGACGCAGGTCTGGATAGTGGAACAGAGTATAGCTATGAATTGCTGGCCGCAAACGAGACAGGAGAAGGTCCAGTAACAAGTTTGCAGAAGCTGCTGACATTGCCGGGGGCCATTGAAAGCTTGAGTATAGATAATGCTACAACAACGAGCATGCATCTCAGTTGGGATCCTGTAAGAGGCGCGGAGCGATACGAAGTCTTTGTGAATGGGGAGAAGCGGGAGACGCTGCTTGCTGGAACCCATGAATATCTGCTAACGGGATTGACTGCGGGAACGTTGGTTCAGGTGGACGTTCAGGCAGGCAATGGAAGTGGACAAGGTCAATCCAATCGAGTATCTGGAACGACGCTTCCCGAGAGTCCTTCAGGTCTTCACTTTGTTCAACCGACTGAAACAGGAGCAACACTCAGATGGGATGCAGTCCCCGGCGCGACGAAGTACCGGGTCGTTCTTGAGGGGCAGAGTTATGAGATTTCAGATACACAGATTGAAGTCCATCAGTTATCAGGCAGCCGCCACTATACGTATCAGGTGGAGGCCGGAAATGCTGCTGGTTATGGTGCACCCACAAGCGGTGAACTGCTTACTTTGCCAACCAGACCTAAAGGGCTCAAAGTAACACGTACGGATGAAACGAGTATTGGGGTGGAATGGGAATCTGTAAATACAGCCGAATCCTATATTGTGAGTATCAATGGGACGGAAGTGGGGCGAACTTCGGGACTTGCCTATACGGCTGAAGAATTGTTGCCAGGTATGGAGTATTTAGTGGAAGTACAGGCCGTGAACACGTCTGGAGTCGGTCAGTCCGCCAGCTTGATTCGATTATCCAAACCGACCGCCCCTTCAGAAATCGTTGTTGAACCAGGAGTACATAAAGCCACCTTGTCATGGGCTTCGGTAGCAGGTGCCTCGGAGTATGTAATTCAGCAGGGGAACAAAGAGATTTACCGTGGAACAGAGCTGACGACCTTTATTTCAGGACTTGAGGATGGAACGATGCATCATTACACACTTGTTGCAGTGAACAGACAAGGGACCCCATCCGAAGCGACGGGTATATCCATACTTACATTGCCTGAGAAGCCAGTTGAGATTAAGGCAACGGAAGTGTCGGAAAACAGTCTTAGTCTGGATTTTACCAAAACAGGGGTAAAGGGTGCAGACGAATACATCATTGAACGCAATGGGCGAGAGATTGCTCGCATGGATGCGAGTGAAACCCGATTCGTAGATGAGGATTTGTCGCCCGGCACGAAATATACGTACAAGATCCGGGCGGTTAATGCAAGTGGTTCGGGTGCTTCCCTTGTCTATGGAATAACAACTCAAACTCTGCCACTATCACCAGATGGAATTACAGTGATCAAGGGAACGCACACGTTTGATCTGGCGTGGGAAGCAGTAAAGGGAGCAGCCGCATATGAAATTCGCAATCAGACAACGGGGGGAGTTCAGACTGTGTCCGAACCATTGGTCCATCTCGCCAGTTTATTGGATGGCACAACGTATACGTTTGAACTTACAGTTATGAATGAGGATGGTCACCGCTCTTCTCCTATTCAGGTTCTTTTGTTGACCAAACCCATATCCCCACAAACAGCAAGTATTGCTGCGGTAACCGATCAATCGGCAACGCTGGATCTGAGTGGCAGCGCCACACGAGGCACAGAACAATTAATCATTATGCGAGATGGTATTGAAATTGACCGTATTCCGGCTGACAGTATCTCTTATGAAGACAAGGACTTGACGCCGGGAGAGAGATACACTTATACGGTTAAGACTTCGAATGCTTCCGGCGATAGCGATACGGGATTTGATGTTCAATTGCGTACGCTGCCTGCAACAATTACGGAAACGCTGCATCCAGACGTGATTGAAGAGACGGAGGCAGTGATTAAGTGGACAAAAGTACAAGGTGCAGAGGGTTACATTGTAATGATAGCGGATGACGAATTTACAACAATTACAGAGAGTGATTTGACTGAAGTTACCCTTAAGGGGCTAGTCAGTGCAGCCCAATATGATCAAGTACAGATCGTTCCTTATAATACAGCGGGTAATGGAATTCCAATGGTCGTTGCTCCATTTTTCACGCTGCCTCATGTCGATTCTATTGAGATGAAGCTATATCCGGAGACGGATCATGCCAGACTGGAGTGGGATTTCCCTTATTTAAACGAAACGTTTGTCGTTCTATTGGACGGTATCGAGCTGTATAGAGGCAAACAAAAAGAGTATATCGTAAATGAGCTGCAGGGCGGAACGAACTACTCCATTGAACTGTATACCGAGAACGAGCAGGGGGATACATCACATAAGCTTAATTATACGTTGTTGACCAAACCGGAAGCTCCCAAGGAAGTGGAATATCGTTCGACACAGGAGAGCATACAACTTCAGTTCGAAAAGAGCCATGTCAAGGGGGCTGAGCAATTCATCATTGAACGTGACGGTGCGGAGATCGGCCGAGTGTCTGTTGACGAGCCTTATTACGAAGACCATGGGCTTGAGCCTGGTGTAAATTATGTCTATACCATCAAAACCGTAAATGCTTCCGGTAAGAGCGAGGGCGGTTTCAATATAACAGCAGTAACGCTGCCTGGCAAAATTCCTTCTCCACCTCAAGTGGAAGAACGCGCTCAGCATGGTGCAGATATTATATGGGATATGATTCCTGGTGCAGCAGGCTATCGCATCTATCAGGAAGACGAGCTGATTGCGACAACAATGGAAACGTCGATTCATGTGACTGAATTGAAAAGTGCCCAGGTCTATTCCGACTTTTCTATTGTGCCTTTCAATGAGGCGGGAGACGGAAAGACAGTCGATGTACCCGAGTTCGAGACATTGCCTTCAGAAGAATTCACCGTTTCAGCGAACTCCCAGAGCACAAGCAGCATTGCATTGAGCTGGAAATTGGAATCTTTGAATGAAACGATCGTGCTTTCTAGTAGTGGGCGGGAGATCTATCGTGGAAAAGATCGAAGCTACATCTGGACAGGACTAACGGGCGGACAGCGCTATGATGTCATATTGTGGACTGAAAATTCAGCCGGGGAAAAAAGTGAAATCCAGCAGGCTACTGCCATGACTCTGCCGTATCCACCTCCAAGCGGAAGTGGAGCTGGTTCACCTGCACCTTCCTCCAAACCGGAGGATGTTAATTCCGTTGTGTCTCAACCTGAGCAAAATGACAAAGCGGAAACAACAGCCAAGAAAGAGGTTAAGTTCATTGATATTGGTCAAACATTCAATAAAGATCAGATTATATGGCTGGCAGAGCAAAACATCATTCAAGGTGTGAGTGAAACCCGCTTCGAACCCCGTCGTCCCATTACAAGAGCTGAGTTCACAGCACTTATTGTGCGATTAATGGGTCTGGATACATCTGCCGTTTATCAGCATGCTTTTCGGGATGTGAACGATCAGGATTGGTTTGCTCCTGAGATAGAAGCAGCCGTAAGTCTTGGTATGGTACATGGCATGGGTAATGGTAAATTTGCTCCTTATGCACTCGTAACCCGGGAACAGGCATCGAAAATCATTGCGAATGTTATTCGTAAAATCAACCCGCAACCCGCAACTTCACGTCGTGCCTTTACGGATCAGGTGGATGTGTCGGATTGGGCCAAAGAAGAGGTCGAAGAGCTTGCTGGAATGTACATGCTTACCGGGTACGAAGACGGCAGTTTCCGACCCATGCAGCATCTGAGCAGATCTGAAGCCGCAGCCCTGATCTTCCGACTGAACAAACTGATCCGTATTATAGAAGAAGGTCAAACTATGTAGGAAGAGAACCGAACTATGGATGATAAAGGAACGAGTATTGATATAGACGGTAAGGCTAACATGTCAAAATGGAGTAAAAAAACTAGGATTGAACCACATGGAAATTCATCATTTCATCATCCTCAGTAGCCACATTATCCGTTATTCTACTTTTAATGTTATAATAGGTTGCCAATATGATAAAAAAGGGTAATGGACAGTGGTGATGAATGATGAATAATAAATTTATCCGAATCTATGAAGATATTGCAGCTCGTATTCGGACTGGAGAAATTGAAGCAGGTACGCTGCTTCCCTCGGAACTGGATTTATCGGAAAGTTATCAAACGTCCAGAGAGACGATTCGCAAAGCGCTGAAAATGCTGTCTGAAGAAGGTTATATTCAGAAAATTCAAGGTAAGGGCTCCATTGTACTGGATATACGTAAAATTGATTTTCCTATTTCTGGCCTCGTCAGCTTCAAGGAACTGGCTAAAAAAATGGGACATCGGGCCAAAACGTACGTTAAGGTTTTTGAAGAAAAAAAGGTTGATCAGGCCTTGTTCAAGAAAATCAATTTTGGCCTGAATGAAAAGGTCTGGGAGATCAGACGTGTACGGCAAGTGGATGGCGAACATGTCATTCTCGACAAGGACCATATAAGCCAGAGGCTTATTCCCGGTTTGAGCAAGGAAATATGTAATGACTCCATCTTCGAGTACATTGAGGAAGAGCTCGGGCTGACCATCTCTTTTGCCAAAAAGGAAATTTTGGTGGAGGAGCCTACTGCTGAGGATAGGGAATTGCTTGATCTCGAAGGATTCCACAATGTAGTTGTGGTTAGGAGCCAGGTTTACCTGGAGGATGCAAGTCAATTTCAGTTCACAGAGGCAAGGCATCGCCCGGACAAGTTCAGATTTGTGGACTTTGCCCGGCGTAGATGATATCCATTGACCATGGATATGAAACAGAGAGTACCTATTCACTTCTTTTAGGGGTGAACGAGGTGCTCTCTTTGTTTTGAAAACGATTTGAAGTGTTTAGGGGGGCGATTGCCAAATAGGGAGTGTTGATGGGGGAGGTAGCGAGTACAAAATAAATTCCTTATCATGGTAAAAATAACTTGACCAGTAAGCGTTTTCATTTTATTATATGTCCATAACCTTAACGGTAAGGTAAATAAAATTAAATTATTTATTTTATTATAAAGTTACTTATTGATTTTTATAACCTTATGGATGTGTGAGATACTCCTGATTTTAGTTAACTTATTGCCTTGAGCAGGGTTAATTGAAATAAATAAAAAAAATGTAGGAGGTTCTAGCGAATGGTCAAGTTGCAAAAGTGTACAGTCTTTACCGTAATAGCTGCACTTATGTTGGTGATTCTGGGGAGTGCTGCACCCCAAGCGTCTGCTGCTACAGGATTTTATGTAAGCGGAGGCAAATTGTACGATTCCACTGGCAAGGCATTCGTTATGAGAGGTGTCAATCATGGACATTCATGGTTTAAAAACGACCTGAACACGGCTATTCCTGCGATTGCCAAAACAGGTGCCAACACTGTACGAATTGTGCTATCCAATGGCGTGCAGTACACCAAAGACGATCTGAACTCCGTTAAAAACATCATTAATGTTGTAAGCGCAAACAAAATGATTGCGGTGCTTGAAGTACATGATGCAACAGGTAAGGATGACTATAATTCGTTGGATGCAGCAGTGAATTACTGGATTAGCATCAAGGAAGCACTCATTGGAAAAGAAGACAGAGTTATCGTAAATATTGCAAACGAATGGTATGGAACATGGAACGGTAGTGCTTGGGCTGACGGATACAAAAAAGCAATTCCGAAGCTGAGAAATGCGGGTATTAACAATACATTGATCGTGGATGCAGCGGGCTGGGGGCAATACCCGCAATCCATCGTGGATTATGGACAAAGTGTATTTGCAGCAGATACACAGAAAAATACTGTGTTCTCGATTCACATGTATGAATATGCCGGTAAAGACGCGGCAACCGTAAAAGCCAACATGGAAAGCGTATTAAACAAAGGTCTGGCCCTGATCATCGGTGAATTCGGTGGATATCACACGAACGGAGATGTCGATGAATATGCGATCATGAAATATGGTCAGGAAAAAGGGGTAGGCTGGCTCGCATGGTCCTGGTATGGCAACAGCTCTGATTTGAACTATTTGGACTTAGCTACGGGTCCTAACGGAAGTTTGACATCCTTTGGAAACACGGTTGTAAACGACACTTACGGAATTAAAAATACTTCAAAAAAAGCAGGGATCTACTAGGGTCTATAGGGTCTAGCTTTGCTAAAATGATTCATCCAATCCACTAGCGACATTAAGCTTGTTGTGACCACAAAATCTCTTCCAAACACTCTGACCAACACGTCAGGGTGTTTTTTTTTGAAAGAAAAATCATCAAAACAGAATTCTTTTGAATTTTTCCGTTTATATTTAAAATCTTTTGTTTTCAAAACAAAACAAAGATGATAAACTCTGATTAGGAATAAAACAAACATTATCGGAGGGGAACAAATGGTACAGAGTTTATGGAATTCATCACAGGCTTCGGAGAAAACAACCGGACTGGAGCAACTGGTCTACCGATCCAATCTGATTGGGTCAGATCGACGTGTATGTAACATTTTCGGAGGCAATACGTCTACCAAAACGACGGTGAAAGATTTTCGCGGCCGTGATATAGAAGTGATGTATGTAAAAGGCAGCGGATCTGATCTGGCTTCTATGCAGGCGAAGCATTTTACAGGCCTTGGACTCGAAGATATTCGTCCATTAATCGAACGGGAATCCATGTCGGATGAAGAGATGGTCGAATACCTGGGTCATTGCATGATCGATTCCAAACACCCGCGTGCATCCATTGAGACGTTGCTGCATGCATTCCTTCCATATAAACATGTGGACCATACTCATCCAGATGCGATTATTAGTCTGTGTTGTGCAGATAACGGAAAAGAACTGGCGAAAGAGATTTACGGGGATCGATTTGTATGGGTTCCTTATGTGCGTCCAGGATTCACACTATCCAAGATGATTGCTGAAAGCGTATTCTCGAATCCCAATGCCGAACTGGTTCTGATGGAGAAGCATGGACTTGTGACTTGGGGAGAAACATCGGAAGAATGTTACGCCCAGACGATCAAAATTATTAATGAAGCGGAAGCCTTCATTGAAGCACGTGTTGACGAAGGAAGCCTGTTTGGCGGAGAGAAGCATCCTGCGTTTGAGGCAGAAGTGCGTCGCCAGATCGTATCCAAAGTAATGCCGACCATTCGGGGAGCGGTATCGGATAGCAAAAAAATGATTTTGTCCTTTGACGATCAGGAGGATGTGCTTGCCTTCGTTGGAGGAGTGGATTCGCCGAAGCTGTCACAGGTAGGCGCGGCGTGCCCGGATCATTTGGTGCACACCAAAGTGGTACCTCTATTCATCGATTGGACACCGGACGCGGAGGATATTGAAGGGCTGAAATCCAAACTGGTGGAAGGCGTAGCCACCTACAAAGAACAATATCAACAATATTTTGAGAGCAACAAAAATGATGGTGACGTGATGTTCGAAGCTGCACCTCGTGTCATTCTCATCCCAGGTGTGGGCATGATCAACACAGGCAAGAGCTGGGCCCTGTCCCAGGTAAGCGGGGCATTGTATCATAGAGCCATTGCGGTTATGCGCGGTGCGACAAGTCTGGGCCAATTCGTATCCCTCAGCGCCAATGAATCCTACAATGTAGAGTACTGGCCGCTTGAGCTTTACAAATTATCGCTGGCTCCGGCGGAGACTGAGTTTTCCCGCAAAGTGGCGTTTATTACCGGGGGTGCCGGCGGAATTGGAAGTGAAACCGCACGCAGATTGGTATCCGAAGGGGCGCATGTCGTTCTTGCGGACCTTAACCTTGAAGGGGCGCAGAAGGTAGCTCAGGAAATTAACGATCAATATGGTGCTAATCGCGCATATGCATTGAAGATGGATGTGACCGATGAGGAAGCCGTGCAATCTGCATATGCCGAAGTTGCCGTACAATATGGCGGCGTGGATATTATCGTGAACAATGCGGGTTTGGCCACCTCCAGTCCATTCGACGAAACATCGTTGAAGGAGTGGAACTTGAACATGAGTGTGCTGGGTACGGGGTATTTCCTCGTAGCACGCGAAGCGTTCAAGTTAATGAAGCAGCAGGGGATTGGCGGCAGTATGGTATTTATCGGGTCCAAAAACTCAGTCTATGCAGGCAAAAGCGCCTCAGCTTACAGCTCAGCCAAAGCACTTGAGGCTCATTTGGCCCGCTGCATCGCAGCTGAAGGTGGGGAATACGGCATTCGTGTAAATACAATTCTCCCGGATGCCATCCTGCAAGGTTCAGCAATCTGGAACGGTTCATGGAGAAATGAACGTGCAGCAGCCTATGGTATCGAACCGGATCAATTGGAAGAGTACTATCGTAAACGTACAACTTTGCTCGTCAATATTTATCCTAGAGATATTGCGGAAGGCATCGCCTTTTTTGCCTCATCCAAATCGGAAAAAACAACCGGTTGCATGATGACGATTGATGGCGGTGTGCCAGCAGCATTTACACGATAATAAGGAGGGTTCTCGCACATGGAAAATCAGGTCAAGCAAGCATATGAAGCAGCCAAATCATTATATGCCCAGCATGGAATTGATACGGATGAAGTGCTGAAGAAGCTCGCGGAGATCAAAGTGTCTGTTCACTGTTGGCAAGGGGACGATGTAAAAGGTTTTCTGAATAAAGATGGGGAACTTACGGGTGGAATATCCGTTACGGGTCAATATCCGGGGGCTGCAACGACACCCGCAGAGCTTCGGGCAGACCTGGAGCAAGCCTTCTCAATGATTCCCGGCAAACATAAGGTCAATTTGCACGCGATCTATGCGGATACGGACGAACAAGTAGAGCTGGATCGGATTGAGCCGAAGCATTATGAGAACTGGGTGAAATGGGCCAAAGAACAAGGGCTCGGTCTGGATTTCAATCCAACCTGTTTTTCACATGAAAAATCAAGTGACGGTTTCACGCTAAGTCATTCCGATCCTGCGATTCGCAAGTTCTGGATTGATCACTGCAAAGCATCCCGCCGCATTGGCGCATACTTTGGTGAGCAATTGGGTCAGACCTGTGTAACCAATGTGTGGGTACCGGACGGGTTCAAAGATAATCCGGTCGATCGGATGACACCGCGGAAGCGATTGAAAGATTCACTGGATGAGGTATTTGCCGAGAAGCTTGATCCGAAGTATCATCTGGATGCGGTCGAGAGTAAACTGTTTGGCCTCGGTTCCGAAGCGTATGTCGTTGGTTCTCATGAATTCTATATGGGCTATGGACTTCAAAATGATACGTTAATCTGTCTCGATGCCGGACATTTTCACCCAACAGAAGTCATCTCCAACAAACTGTCTTCACTTGCCCTGTTTACCAACGGCATTCTGCTGCATGTCAGCCGTCCAATGCGTTGGGACAGTGACCATGTTGTCATTATGGATGATGAGCTGCTGGAAATTGCTCGCGAATTGGTACGTCATGATCTGCTACCAACTACACATATCGGACTTGATTTCTTTGATGGAAGCATCAACCGGGTTGCTGCGTGGGTAGTTGGCACACGCAACACGATTAAAGCTTTACTGCGTGCGATGCTGGAACCTGTGGATGCTCTGAAATCAGCGGAACTGGAAGGGGATTACACCCTCCGGCTTGCTTTGACGGAAGAATTCAAGTCCTATCCTTTCGGCGCGATCTGGGATTATTATTGTGCCCAACAGCAAGTACCTGTACGCGAACAGTGGATTGCTGAGATCAAAACCTATGAGCAGGAAGTTTTACTTCAACGAGATAAATCTTTCGTATAGGATGATGCAGGCCACGGTGGAGAAGTTTTCCACTGTGGCTTTTTTGCATGGAAACAGCTGCGAAATGCATAACTGCGGTCAGAATTTCCATACTAAAAATACATAGAAAAATGCAAAGCTCAATGCTAGTACTGCAACGTAGAGGAGGATGCATCCGATTTGAATCTCGCCCACAACAAATTGTATATCGCAGCACTTGGCGGCTTGAATGAAATAGGTAAGAACATGTATCTGATCCAATATAATCAGGACATCATTGTCATCGATTGTGGTTCCAAATTCCCAGATGAAACCCTGCCGGGCATTGATCTCATCATTCCGGATGTGACGTATCTGCTGGAAAACCTGGACAAGGTGAGGGCGCTTGTGGTTACCCATGGACATGAAGACCACATTGGCGGCATTCCCTATTTGTTAAAACAAATCAATATCCCGGTATATGCGTCCAGACTGACACGAGGATTAATTGAACTGAAACTGAAAGAGCATGGGCTGCTGCGCAAAGCAGATCTGCATACGGTTGATTCCAAATCCAGCATTACGTTGGGTGGAATTCAGGTTTCTTTTTTTGCGACCAGTCACAGCATACCGGATTGCCTGGGTATCTTCTTTCAAACACCTGGAGGAAATGTCGTCCATACCGGGGATTTCAAGTTTGATATGTCACCTGTAAATGGGCCGTATCCCGATCTGCACCGTATGGCCGAGATTGGCAAACAAGGTGTGCACGTGCTGTTGTCCGAGAGCACCAATGCAGAGAGACCCGGGTTCACCCCTTCCGAGCGTGTCGTAGGTGACCACATATTGGACGCGTTTATTCGTGCCAAACAAAAAGTGTTTATTTCTACCTTTGCGTCCAACGTAAGCAGGGTTCAACAGATTGTAAATGCAGCATTCGAGACGGGGCGCAAGCTGGCTCTGCTGGGAAGAAGCATGCTTAATGTAGTGTCCGTAGCCAGTGAACTGGGATACCTGGATGTACCTGAGGGGCTGCTCATTGAGGCCATTGATTCGGACCAGTTTCCACCTGATGAGGTCGTTGTGCTCTGTACGGGAAGTCAGGGTGAAACGATGGCAGCATTATCCCGTTTGGCAGCATCCAAACATCCTCATGTGAAGATCGCACCTGGAGATACCGTCATTATTGCCGCTGGGGCGATCCCGGGGAACGAACGCAATCTTGCGCATGTCATTGATAATCTGTATGTGCTCGGAGCACGCGTCATTTACGGTTCAAGCGGAGCAGCAGGCATGCATGTATCAGGACACGGCAGCCAGGAAGAACTCAAACTGATGCTGACCCTGATGAAGCCTGATTATCTAATTCCAGTTCACGGTGAGTTCCGCATGCTGTATCAGCATAGACTACTGGCGGAGTCGGTGGGGATCGAACAGGATCATGTATTCATCGTGAACAATGGGGATATGATTCAGTACAAAGACGGCGTGGCATCTCCTGGTCCCAAAATTGCTTCAGGCAACAGTCTGGTCGACGGTCTGATCATGGGCGACGTCGGGAATATCGTGCTGCGTGATCGCCGGCAACTGTCATCCGATGGAATGCTGGTGATTGTGACTACGCTGAGCAAAACGGAGAAACATATGGTGACAGCACCTGAGATTATTTCCAGAGGTTTTGTGTTTGTGAAGGATTCTGAGGAGTTCATGAAAGAGATTCAGGAGCTGGTTCAGAACAAGATGGATGAGTTAACCGGAAGCGGAGCGAATCAGTGGAATGTGATCAAAAGAAAGCTGAAAGACGAGATCGGTCATTACATCTACGCCCAGACAAAACGAAGACCGATGATCCTGCCCATTATTATTGAGGTTTGAGAAAGTGGAGCAGAGCCGATATATAGAGATTAAGATGTGGATTAAAATTAAGATTAAGATAGTCAAAAGCCTGAGAAATGTAGGATCATACCGTTTTTCGTATGAACCACACATTTCAGTCAGGCTTTTATTGTTAACTAACCTATTGATCCTTCAGCAATCCAGATTGTCTCACAGAGGAGAGGAACTGGTGGAACTGCTCGATATTTAATTGCTGTGCGCTATCGGAGAGGGCTACCGCCGGATTCGGATGAACCTCAACCATAACGCCATCTGCACCCGCAGCAAGAGCTGCCTTGGCACATGGCGCAAGGATATCTTTGCGCCCTGTAGAGTGGGTGACGTCCACAAGCACAGGCAGATGGGTTTCCTGTTTCAGAATCGGCACAGCAGAGATGTCTAGTGTGTTTCGTGTTGCTTTTTCATAGGTGCGAATGCCGCGTTCAATCAGCATAACTTGTTTGTTCCCGCGGGAGACAACGTACTCCGCAGCATGAACGAATTCATCAATGGTTGCCGCCAAACCACGTTTCAGCAGAATAGGAATCTTAACATCCCCGGCAGCCTTGAGCAGTTCAAAGTTTTGCATGTTACGGGCACCGATCTGGATGACATCAATATACTGTCCAGCCAATTCAATATGACTTGGATGCACAATCTCACTAATTGTCTTCAGTCCGAACTCGTCGGCAACTTCCTTCAGAATTTTCAATCCTTCGATTCCGAGTCCCTGGAAGTCATATGGAGAAGTACGAGGTTTAAATGCACCTCCGCGCATTACGGTAATGCCGGCCGCTTTCAGCGCTGCTGCGACCTGGCGTACCTGCTCATAACTTTCAACCGAGCATGGGCCAGCGATCATAATGGGTTTGCCTGCGCCAACCTTGACGTTTCCGATGGAGACGACAGTATCTTCCTGCTGATTTTTGCGGCTAACGAGCAGTTGTTTCTTGTGTTCGTCGACCTGAAGGTTCAGGGAAGCCTGGAAAATCTGTTTGAACAGAAGTTTGATGGCATCGTCTTGGAAAGGTCCAGGATTGGCAGCAGTCAGTTCCTCCAGCATTTCTTTTTCGCGAACCGGATCAAACTTGGGTACACCTTGTTTTTCCTTGATTTGACCAATTTCCTGTGTAATTTGGGCCCGTTCTGACAACAAGTGCAGGAGGTTATGATTAATCTCACTCAATCGGCCTCTTAATTGTTCCAAGTTCATGCTTTGATCCATACTGATCCACTCCTTCAATTTAAATTTATGAAAAAACACAAAAAGGCCCTTCATCCGTAAGGGACGAAGAAGCCGTGGTACCACCCTAATTAGAAACGGTCCTGCTGATTGAATACAGCCGATCTGTTTCTCACTTTGACCTTTTAACGCAAGGAACGGATTGTCCTAGAAGCTATATCCATGAGGAGCAGCTCTTCAGCAATCGGCTCGGGAGTGAACTTCGGCGGCATGTTCCTTTCGGGTGCTCTCAGTCTTCGGCACCACGTCCCTGTAATGAACGATAACTCCGCGTACTCTTTCCGTCATAGCCTGTATGAATAATGATGTTTGGTTCTGTATTTCATGATGCACGTTATGAATTGAAGTTATACTAGCATCTCATGTTCCATGTCTGCAAGAAGCTGAATTAATGCCATGCATCAATAACGCTTTACCGTGACAGATTGAACATGCACGTTCAGAGTTGCGTGAGATTTACTAATATCTCCATGGGAATAGTATTCGCAAGGGTTTGCCATTCGAAGTATAATATAAGGTAATATAAGTGAATTCAAGCGAATGAGAATAAGAGGAGAAGTTATGAATAAAACGATTTCGGATATCGCCCAAATGGCAGGCGTGGCGAAGAGCACCGTCTCTCGTTTCCTGAATGGTGGTTCTGTTAGTGATGATACACGGCAGAAAATTGAGCGTATTATTAAACAATACAATTACGTACCCAATACGTTCGCACAGAGTCTTAAAGCCAAAAAAACCAGTATTATTGGAACGGTTGTTCCTCGTCTGGATTCCTTTGCAACCTCTCAGACATTGATCGGCATCGATGAAGAATTAAGAAATAATCAGTATCAGATGCTAATCGCGAATACGAGCCAGGATATGCAGCGCGAGATTGATGCCATATATGACTTTGCCAGACAGAAGGTATCCGGCATTATTCTGCTTGCCGCAGAAGTGACCGATGCACATCTCAAAGCCGTTGAAGACATCGGAATTCCAGTGCTATTGGTAGGGCAGCAGCATGAACAGTTACACAGTCTGGTTCATAATGATGATCAGGCGGGGTATGAGATGGGTAAACATGTTGTGGAAAAGGGCCATCGGAAAATCGTCTATATTGGCGTTACCGAGAGAGATCAGGCAGTGGGTATCCATCGCAAACAGGGGTTCAAGCGTGCGATCGACGAATGCGGTGGATGTGATGTGACATATTACGAGACAAGCTTTAAAATGTCCGAGGCGATCATTACCGCAGAAGCGATTTTGAAAAAAAGCAAACCGACGATTATTGTGGGCGCAACAGATAACATCGCACTGGGTGTGATGAAGATTGCTTTTTCCAATAAGATACAAATCCCGCAGGATTTATCGGTTACCGGATTTGGTGGGTATGAAATTACCGAGATGATTCATCCTACACTAACGACAGTAAAATATCATTATTTTGAGGCAGGTCAAGTGGCGGCCCAGCACATTATTCGTCTGGTACAAGGCGATCCGGTGGAGCAGTGCACGATTCTTGATGTGGAGATTATTCCACGAGAAAGCGTTGACAAGATATAAATGAATCCTTTATGATAATTCCATCGAACCGGTTCCAAAAAAAATGTCCGCTACGGATATGGGAACACAGGGGCAGGCGAAAAAAGCCGTATGGAATTATTTTTTTGAGCGCGTTGGAACCGGTTCCTCTGATTTTTTGGATTTTTAAATAAATTAAATTAAGAGTTACACGATCACGGAGAGGGCAGAAAAAATCTGTAGAAACGTAGTGTTCGCCTTTATCCCCGGATTTCACCCTTTAGAAAAGGGATCAAGGAAATCTGGGGATAACAGCGATCGAAGGATTGTTCTGCCATTGAAGTGGCCAAGTGTAAAATTTCTTGCTCTAATTTATATTAGCTAGGATGGAGAACACTTTTTATGAAAATGACTAGAGAGCAACGCTACAGACGAATCGAGCAGGCAGAGCCTGGAGAAATAGGCAAGCTGGAAGCTTTGATCTCTGCTTGTCCGTGGAGACAGCATTACCATATCCAGCCGATAACCGGACTTCTTAACGATCCTAACGGATTCTCTTATTATCAGGGATATTATCATCTGTTCTATCAGTGGTTCCCGCTCGGGACCGAGCATGGAATGAAGTATTGGTACCATACCCGTTCAACGGATCTGGTGCACTGGGAAGAAGTCGGAATCGGAATCGAGCCGGGCGACACATATGATTCACACGGGGCATATTCGGGCAGTGCTATTGAAAAAGATGGCCAGCTCAATCTGCTATACACAGGTAATACAAGAGATGAGGACTGGATCAGGCATCCGTATCAGTGTCTGGCGATTATGCATGAAAGCGGTTCAATAACCAAAGTTCATCAACCTGTGATTTCTGAAGTACCTTCTGGTTACACGGAACATTTCAGAGACCCCAAGGCTTGGCAGCAGGGTGACACGTATTATTGTGTGATTGGAGCCCAGCGTGTAGATGAAAAGGGATGCACCGTATTATATCGCTCGTCAGATCTCAGAAACTGGACGTTTCTTGGAGAGATTCATACTGGGCTACCTAACTTTGGCTACATGTGGGAGTGCCCCGATTATATGGAGATGCAGGGTAAGGGTGTGCTGATCTTTTCGCCGCAGGGAATAGAGAGTCAGGGAGATGAGTATCAGAACATTTTTCAGTCGGGCTATCTGATTGGCGAACCACTGGATCTTCAGACAAGGCACTTCGAACATGGTTCATTTCAGGAGCTGGATCGTGGATTTGACTTTTATGCCCCGCAGACGATGCAGGCGCCAGATGGAAGACGAATTTTGGTGGGCTGGATGGGACTTCCCGATTTGGAGTATCCGACAGATAAGAGTGGATGGGCACATTGCCTAACAATTCCGCGGCAGTTGTCACTCCGGGAGGGGAAATTAATTCAGCAGCCAGTCTTTGAAATGGTGAAGCTGCGTGGGGATTCTGAAGGGACTCACATGGAATTCACAATGGATCATGAGACTCGATCTTTCGCAGACTTTGCTGGAATGGCTTATGAATTGGAATGTGAAATCCGTAATTTTGACGCAGAGGTTGTAGGCATTGAATTGCGGGCGAGTGCAGAAGAGAAGACCGTGTTGCAGTATGATCGGTTGACTCAGAAAGTAACCCTGAATCGTTCGCAGTCAGGCGCCACGCTCGCGGATCAGAACGGGAATATTCGGCGCTGCGCATTGAATGCAGACGTGCTTAAGTTCCATATCTTTGTGGATTCTTCTTCTGTTGAGATCTTTGTCAATGATGGAGAAGAGGTATTCACAAGCCGTATCTTCCCAAGCAAGGAAAGTGTGGAGATTCGCTTCTTTGCACATGAAGGCAAGGCAGGATTTCAGGCATCAAAATGGGATTATTAGATATAACGTGAGAGGAATGAAGAACCATGTCGGATAATCAGCAGATTGCCCAGGACGTTATTCGTGCCATCGGGGGCAAAGAAAATATCGCATCATTTGCACACTGTGCAACACGTCTTCGGATCATGGTGAATGACAAGGACAAGATTGATCAGAAGCAGGTCGAGAACATCGACAAAGTGAAAGGGGCCTTTTTCAACTCGGGCCAGTATCAGATCATTTTTGGAACAGGAACAGTGAACCGGATATTTGAAGAGGTTGAGAAGCTGGGCATCGAAGGGTCTTCCAAGGAAGACGTGAAGAGTCAGGGAAAAAAGGAAGGCAATGCTTTTCAACGGGCCATTCGCACGTTTGGTGACGTTTTTGTACCGATTATTCCTGTGCTGGTCGCAACGGGGCTCTTCATGGGTCTGCGCGGGCTGCTCACTCAAAATGAAATTCTATCGCTATTTGGTGCAACACCGGAGGAGATTTCGCCCAATTTCTTATTATTTACTCAAATCCTGACGGACACGGCATTTGCATTTCTGCCTGCACTTGTAGCCTGGTCTGCGTTCCGCGTGTTTGGCGGGAGTCCGGTTCTCGGCATCGTTTTGGGTCTAATGCTTGTGAATCCGGCGCTTCCGAATGCATACGCTGTGGCCGATGGATCAGCACAACCGCTGCATATGTTCGGATTCATACCGGTGGTCGGGTATCAGGGTTCCGTACTGCCTGCGTTCTTCGTCGGATTGATCGGAGCGAAGTTTGAGAAGGTTCTAAGAAGACGCGTGCCAGAGGCGCTCGACTTAATTCTTACCCCTTTTATTACACTGACGGTCATGATTACACTTGGTCTCTTCGCGATTGGTCCGGTTTTCCATTCCCTGGAGGAGTGGGTTCTGCATGGAACAACAGCCGTATTGGGACTGCCATTTGGTATTGCGGGCATTATTATTGGTTTTTTCCATCAAATTATTGTCGTTACCGGTGTACATCACATCTTTAACTTTCTGGAGATTCAATTGCTGGAGAAAACGGGCTTTAATCCGTTCAACGCGATTATTACCTGTGCTATGGCTGCGCAAGGAGCGGCTTGTCTGGCGGTGGGGTTGAAGACCAAAAATACAAAGCTGAAAGCACTCGCACTGCCTTCGTCATTCTCTGCATTTCTAGGGATTACCGAACCTGCTATCTTCGGGGTTAACTTGCGGTATATGAAACCGTTTATCATGGGCCTTGTCGGAGGCGCTGTCGGTGGATTTATCGCGTCATTGTTCCATTTGCAAGGTACAGGTATGGCGGTAACGGTTATTCCGGGCACCCTGCTGTATTTGAACAGTCAATTGCCTTTGTACATTTTGTCCAACGTGGTGGCCATGGGAATTGCATTTGCACTTACCTGGTTCTTCGGATATAAGGATCAGCCGGTTGCGGAGGAAGTTCCGAGCAATGCTGGAGATGAGAGCAAGACGGAAGTTCTGTCGCAAAAGTCAAACTCCTCTGCCAGCCAGGCCGTTAACCATCGCACCAAGGTAGATTTGTTGGAAATTGCATCACCGATCACAGGCACAGCTGTTGCTTTGGAGCAGGTTCCTGATCCTGCATTCTCGGAAAAGCATATGGGAGAAGGGATCGCTATCGAGCCTTCTGAGGGCAACGTATTTGCACCTTTTGACGGCGTCATCGCTCATGTGATGAATAAAAGCAAACATGCCGTAATCCTGGAACACGAAACCGGTGTTCAGATGCTTGTGCATATTGGAATTAATACCGTTGGACTGAAGGGTGAAGGTTTTACCGCATATGTGAATAGCGGAGACACCGTAACCGCAGGTCAACTTTTGATTGAATTTGACATGGAAGCGATACAGGCTGCCGGGCTGCCGTTGATTACACCTGTGCTCATCCCGAATGGGAATGATAGGATCGAACAGGTGATGCCAACGATGACCGGCCCTGTTCAAGCTAATGGAGAAGCACTAATCGTTGTGAAATTTACTGAACCGCAATAAGCGTAAACTTTTGAAAAAGACAGGTTAAAAAATGCAAAAAGACCCGGTGTATATCACCAGGGTTTCTTTGCATTTTTATGTATCTTTTCTTCTAAACGGAAGGTATCAAAAAGAATAATACGTAAGTGCGTATTGCATCATAAAGGCACGAATTTCTTCCCGGTTTAACATCACATCAGATGTGCTGGCTTGCTCCAGGTTAAGAAGCAAATTGCTGACGGCTTCATGCAGGAAAAGCATGCGTTCATTTCCCCATAGCTCTTGATGCTTCTGGATATATTGAATGACCTGTGACAGTTTCATGCCTTTTAAAGCTCTGAACACCGAAGCCCATTTTACCAGATCAGAGGGATGGGAGCCTACAGGCAATTCAAATTCGGCAAAACCATGAACATTCCCGCATGAGATTTTGAACAATCCGCAGTAACAGGATGAATGTTCCCGCGCTATGAAAGGTAATTTTCGCATATCGTACCGAATAATCTCCATGGAACTAATCCGGGTATCAACACGAATCTCCGTTCGAATTTCCACATCACAGTCTGCAATCACACAATTCAACCTCCATAGGCAAAATCACCTTATCGTTTCTATTGTTTTTGTTATCCTGCCGATTATATTACGACTGAACACAGCTCAAGTAAAATCTACCGGAATGGATATACGCCTGATTTTCCGATTTTTGGTTTGGGATCCATACATGTAAGCGATTAACAAGAGATATATCTTCGTTTTGGACTCGAATAACTCGATTTTTTCTTCCGCTCATGACAGACCGAGTAACATGCCGCATGACAGCGTAAAGAGGAGATTAGTCAAGAAATCCTCACCTGGATTGTCTGGAATCGATCAGAACGGTGCAGAAATCGAATACCGTTCAATTGCAGAGATGTAGACAGAGGACTATGATTCGCACATAACGTACTCCAGATGGCATTTGCAGGATCTGATGTGAAGGCGAGGTTGGCGGCAATGGATGAAGCAATGATGGTGGTTTCGACAGGACACGGTGCGGCGGGAATGAATTTTGTGGATGTATTACTGAAGAGAGGATTTGCAGTTGTCGTGCTTGTACACAGTGAAGAAGAGGGGGAACAACTTCAATCGCTTGGTGCAGTTACTGTGCGTTACATTCAGGAAATGGCAGACCGTAACCAGCTTCCGCTTGAATTTGTAGTAAAAAGCGCCTTTGTATTCGAAAATAGCTTGCCGCAGTGCTGTCAGGACATTGAGCTGTGTCGCAGCTTGTGTCCGCAACAACTCTATGTCGTTTCTAGCAACAGGGCACCTGTTGGGCTTGTTTATAAAGGTCTGGGAGCAACATATGTCATTCACAGCCGGAGTGGAGATGTTTCATTTTTATTGTAAAGGCACTGATAGTGGGTCCTCGTCGCCAGTCAGATTAACCAAGGATAATAATGAAAAACGTTCTGCCCAGAGCCTCTTGCCCTGGACAGAACGTTTCGTGAATTCCAATATGCTGTAGATTGAGTTGTAAAATCCAATTAGGAAGAGATTCCGACAACACTGGAACCATTCTTTGTAATTTTGTACGTAATTACGTCTCCGCTCCAGAAGTGGAACTTGAGAATGACTTCTCCATTATTCGTTTCGTTGAAGAAGTTTTGTTTCAGTTCAATGACGTTGCTACTATAATTCGGACTGAAAGCGTAGGAAAATTCTTTGAATGAAGTCCAGTTTTGCGGACCCGCGTTTCCGCCACTTGTATAAGTTGCTTCCATGGTGGCCAACTGATTGCCATTAAAGGTAGTGGGAATCGCAAACGAGCTCGTTGTGCCCGTTACATTGCTCAGTTTAGGCGTGTCATACTTGATGATATTCAGGTTCCAGTTTGCACCTTTGTTGAATTTGACGGTCAACTTGGCATTAACCCCAAGATTGCCTGAGGTGGTCAGTCTGGTTAACAGGCTTGATTTCAATGTCAGCACATCACCACTGATCGTGTAATCTGTACCTTGAACAAGGGTAGTGCTGCCATTAGCAAGAGAGCTAAATGTATTGCCATTGAGATTCAGTTTTACTGTTTTATCCTGAATTGCAGCCCCTTTTTTCAGATAAACCAGATCAGATTCAGCTGTGGAGGAACGACCTGTCCAGCTTGCTTTCATTGTGTTATACAGATCCTGGTCAGACCAGGTGAAGCTGGTACGGCCAAAATGCTGTCCATTATCCCATAACATGGTGGTCATCTGTTTCTGACGCAGGTATTGGCCGATAAATTCGAAGAATTTCAGTTTCTCACCTTGCTCGATGACACCTGTGTGCTGATCAAAGCCGAGTAAGCCATACTCACCGACGATAACCGGAATACCTTTGGCTGTGAATGCATTGTACACTCGGTCAAATGTAGTCGTAATATCCTGTTGCACTTCAGCATTATATTTGGTGTAACCTGCGATATTCACACTGAATGGCCAGAAACCATAGTAGTGAACGGTAGCGATAATGTTAGGGTCATTTAATTTCGCAATTGTCTGAGATAATGCATCGAGATCTGGTTGAGCGGAAGAAGTATGCATCGTTGGGAGGACCAATGGACGTGTTGCATTGTTGCCGCCGGATGCTCTCACGATGTTATGAAAAGATACATTTAACTCATCCAGTAAAGCATACGCTGTAGCGGTATTCGTTGTACCACCTTCGGTGAAGCGAGGTTCATTTACACTTTCGAACATCAGCTTAGTGGATGAGTTTTTGAATTTGTTGGCAATTTGAGTCCAGGCAGAGTTGTAACGTGCAAGGACATTGGCATGGTCATTCTCCATATAGCTGATCCACTGCCATGAATCGTGATGGATATTGATCATGACATACAGATTGGCATCAAGCGCCCAGTTTACAACCTGTTGTACACGGTTCATGTAAACGGTATCAATAGTGTAGTTAGGAGCTCCACCTATATGAGCTTGCCAGGTCACTGGAATACGAATACTCTTATAGCCTTGATTAGCGATATTTTGAATCAGTTGCTGAGTAATTAGCGGGTTACCCCAGGCCGTCTCATCTGCACCAACAGCGTCCAGCGAGTTACCCAGATTCCAGCCCGGCTCCATCGCAGTAACATAGGACTGAATATTGGTTGGAGCAGCGGCTGCACTTGCCTGAATCGAGTCATCATTAGCAGCAGAAGCAATGGTGGATGAGAAGAGGGACAGGATCATCGCAGTCACGAGCGTGAGTGAGAGAGCCGATTTGCGGTTGTTTTTCATTAACATATTCTCCTTTGAGTTATAATCGTTGAACTAAAATAGGATGCTTGCAAAGATTGGCAATAAAGCTCAACAAAAAACAAGCCGTAAGCTTGTTAAAAACGCGGATCACCTCCAAATCAAAATTACTGAAAGCGTTTTCTGAATTGAAATATATCATGCTTTAATAGAAGATAATACCAGTATAATTGGTTAATATTTCATGTAAAAATTAGTGGTTATGACAATTTTGGAATATTATATGTGGTGCACGAAACAGGTTTTTTTGCATGAAAAACCTCCGTGGACAATAGCATGAACTCTACTTGAGATCGATTACCGATCTTTCTAGTCTTTGCTTAGTATTCGATGCGTCTTCGTATGTTGCAGGGACAACGTTCCATGCAGATGCAGGATATATATCACGCTTATTAAATTGACAATGGCCCTAATTCTTGCTAAAGTTTTATCCAATCCGCATAATTGTGATCTGGGAATGTTACCGATAAGGGCATAACCTGAGCTGGCTTGTATACACTGCAACGTGTATCCGGGCTGGTTCGGGTTTTTTGTATTTAAGTTGAACGAACAAACGATTTTACATTGGACACTGCGCAGCCAGAACAATCTTCCGATCGCTGTTATCCCCAGATTTTTTGATTCCCTTTTTAAAGGGAAAATCCGGCGATAAAGGCGAAGCGTATGCTTCCGAAGCAGCTTTCTGTCAGAAAGCTTTTAGCTTTGCTTCTCCAGATTTTTTCTGTCCTCTCCGTTTATGATGTAAATGTGTAGTTCAACTTAAATATTTTGTCTTATTAATGTTTCTTGCGATTTGAGCGGATAACAGAATTACATATTTGGAAGGAGAATACGGATGACTAATTTTAAGTTTCCAAAAGACTTTTTGTGGGGTGGAGCCATTGCTGCCAATCAGGCAGAGGGTGCATATCTGGAAGATGGCAAAGGGCTGAGCATTGTTGACTTGCTGCCGACAGGAGAGAATCGCAGAAGCATCATGAAGGGTAATGTCCTTGCATTAACCCCGCTGGAAACCGAGTTTTATCCTTCGCATGAAGCAATTGATTTCTACCATCGTTATCCCGAGGATATCGCGCTGTTTGCCGAGATGGGCTTCAAAGCGCTGCGTGTGTCCATTGCCTGGGCGCGGATTTTCCCAACCGGAGAAGATGCACAGCCGAATGAAGCGGGTTTGCAATTTTATGATCGATTATTCGATGAACTGTTGAAGCATGGTATCGAGCCTGTAGTAACACTTGCTCACTTCGATGTACCGGTTAATCTGATTGAGAAATATGGCAGCTGGAGAAGCCGTGAGTTGGTGACTCTGTTCGAAACCTACGCGAAAACCGTATTCAGCCGTTACAAGGACAAGGTGAAATACTGGATGACGTTCAATGAAATTAATATGCTGCTTCATCTGCCATTCCTTGGTGCTGGTCTGGTCTTCAAGGATGGCGATCATGTGAAAGAGATTCAGTATCAGGCAGCGCACCATCAATTGGTGGCCAGTGCACTGGCGGTTAAAGCCTGTCACGAGATCATCCCGGGCGCAATGATCGGCTGTATGCTTGCGGCAGGAAGCTTTTATCCTTATACCTGTAATCCGGATGATGTGTTCCAGGGCATGGAGAAAGACAGGGAGTCTTATTTCTTCATTGATGTTCAGTCGCGTGGAGAGTACCCGGGTTATGCCAAACGTTTCTTCAAGGATCATGGGTTGAGTATTAACATGCAGCCTGGTGATGCGGAAATTCTGAAAAACCATACGGTTGATTATATCGGATTTAGTTATTATTCAAGTCGTACAACCTCCACAGACCCGGAAGTCGTCAAAAACATGACGAGCGGCAATGTATTTGGTTCTGTAGCGAATCCATATTTGGCAAAATCGGAATGGGGCTGGACGATTGATCCCAAAGGCATCCGTATTACAGCCAATCAACTGCATGACCGATATCAAAAACCGCTGTTTGTTGTAGAGAATGGATTTGGAGCCAATGACGTGGTTACCCCTGAAGGTGAGGTTGATGATGCGTACCGGATTGATTATCTGAAACGCCATGTTGCCGAGATGGGTGAAGCTATTCAGGATGGTGTAGAGATCATTGGTTATACAAGCTGGGGGCCAATTGATATTGTCAGCGCTTCTTCAGGAGAGATGAGAAAACGCTATGGTTACATCTATGTGGACCGTGACAATGAAGGTAAGGGTGACTTGAAGCGGATCAAGAAAAAGAGCTTCCATTGGTACAAAAATGTGATTGAATCAGATGGCAGCAATTTAGAACAGGAATAAGCAGGGAAAAAACAGGGACATTCTCCATGATCATATCGGAAGGACCACTTTTCATGGAACTTCCGATTGTTCCCTCGTTGAAAGCGTTGACATTTGTGTCTCTTCGCGCTATACTTGACGCAATTATATCGTTTTGGGATTGTTACTACTTGAAGTAGGCAAAACCTAAGCACCAAAAAAACAGACGTACATGTCTTGTTTATTTTGTGATGCTTCAGGTTTTTTTTGTATGCCCAAAAGGCGATATATGACTGCCAAGAGAGTGGACCGTGACGGGGGGATTGAAGTGAAAATAGCAAAGGTTATCAACAATAACGTCATTAGCATCTATCAGGCGGATGGAGCAGAGCTTGTAGTGATGGGGCGTGGGATTGCCTTTAAGAAAAAGCCCGGGGATAAAGTAGACGAGACCCGCATCCAGAAAGTATTTGCGCTTAAAAACAAGCAGACATCCGACAATTTCAAAATGCTGCTGCGCGAAGTGCCAATGGAACTGATCGAAATTGTGGAAGAAATTATTACTTACGCCAAAGAGAATCTGGGCCGTAATCTGAATGAAAATATCTACGTTTCCCTAACAGATCATATTAACTTTGCGATTGAACGATATCGTGAAGGGGTTGAAATCAAGAATGCACTGATGTGGGAAATCAAACAGCTGTACAAGGCTGAGTTTGGACTGGGTCTGAAAACGCTGGAGCAGATCAAGTCCAGACTCAATATCGAGCTTCCACCGGATGAAGCAGCGTATATAGCCCTGCATGTTGTCAATGCGGAGATGAATGAAGAAGTTATTACAACGATGAACATCACGAAGTTTATTCAGCAGATTATTAATATAGCGAAATATCACTTCAAGATGGAATTCGATGAAGAGTCTCTCAGCTATTTTCGCTTCATTACGCATCTGAAATTCTTCTCCCAGAGGGTATTAAGCGGGACGCATTATGACAACAATTATGACCACTTTTACGACATGATCAAAGAGAAGCACCCGGAAGCGGCGGCATGTACGGAGAAAATCGAAATGTTCGTCAACAAGGAATATAACCATCAGCTCACCAACGAAGAGAAATTGTATCTGACCGTCCACATTGAACGAGTCGTTAATCGATAATAATTAAAATGTTGACAAATTTGGTTAAATCATAATAATATGAGATTAACAGGAATTGAATACGATTTAACTGGGATTGTTACTGGTTATGCAGGCAAAACCTAAGTCATGAGAAGGCAGGACCAATGTGTCCAAATCTTACTCAAGGCTTAGGTTTTTTGCGTGCAAAAAAATCGGTAAGGTGCCTGTTTTAGTAAATATGGGGGTGCACATCATGAGTCAGGAAAAACTCGCAAAAGAGATCGTCGAGCTGGTCGGCGGGGAAAAAAATGTGGTATCACTGGTACATTGCGCAACACGTTTGCGGTTTGTATTGAAGGATGATGCCAAGGCAGACAAAGCCAAGCTGGAAAAGACAGAAGGAATCATCGCAGTCAAAGAAAACGGGGGACAGTTTCAGGTGGTCGTGGGCAATAAGGTGCCTGAGGTTTACAGCGCCATTGGTCAGATCAGCAACATTTTGGATGACTCTTCCGAAAAGGAAAAGCCGAAGAAGTCCGCAAAAGGCTTAGGCGGCATTATCGATGTAATTTCCAGTATTTTCGCACCGCTGCTAGGGGTAATGGCGGGAGCTGGTATTTTGAAAGGGCTGCTGCTCATTGCAAGCAATGTCGGCTGGCTGGAAACAACGGAAACCACGTATAAGATCTTATTTGCAGCAGCAGACAGCCTGTTTTATTTCTTACCTTTGCTGTTAGCGGTTACAACCGCTCGCAAATTCCAGGGTAACATGTTTGTAGCAATGACCATTGCTGGCGCATTAATCTATCCTTCCATCGTCACGCTCAAGGCGGAGGGAACGCCAACCGATTTCTTCGGTATTCCTGTCATTTTGATGAATTATTCATCTACCGTTATCCCTATTATTCTGGCAGTCATCGTTATGAGCAAATTGGAGAAATTCTTCAATAAAGTTCTTCACGAAAGTGTGAAAAATTTTGTCACTCCATTATTTTTGCTTGTTATTATGGTACCTCTTACCTTGCTCGTATTCGGTCCATTTGGAGTATATGTAGGTAATGCCATTGCATCAGGACTTGTGGCCGCCTTTGGATTCAGTCCTCTATTAGCAGGAGCAGTTATGGGTGCAAGCTGGCAGCTGCTCGTTATTTTCGGAATTCATTGGGGACTCATTCCCGTATTTATTAACAACGTTGCTGTATATGGACGCGATGGTGTCAAACCGGCTGCGACGGCTTCCATCTTCGCACAGACCGGAGCTGCATTCGGCGTTATGTTGAAAACCAAAAATAAGAAGCTGAAAACGCTGGCGGGTTCATCGACATTGACGGCCTTGTTCGGGATTACCGAGCCTGCCATCTATGGTGTCACTCTGCCACTCAAACGTCCATTCATCGCAGGAGTGATCGGGGGTGCTGTTGGTGGGGCCATCATTGGTCAGGCAGGTACTCAGGCATTTGCTTCGGGCGCTCCAGGATTACTGACTTTGCCTATCTTCTATGGACCAGGTGGAGAGGGCTTCCCTGGACTGATTCTTGGGATCTGTGTATCCTTTGTTGTTTCGGCTGCATTGACGTACATTATGGGATTCAAAGATCCGGTGGAAGAGGAAGAACAAGAAAAAAGCACGGAATCCACCAATGCATCAGTAAGAACAGCGGATTCCTTGGATCAAGAAGTTCTTAGCCCGATTGAGGGAACCATTGTTGAACTGACTGAGGTGCCAGATCCGGCATTTTCATCCGGCGCGATGGGCAAAGGCATTGCGATTGAGCCAGCAGTTGGCCGAGTCGTTGCTCCTTTTGACGGTACTATTACCGTGGCTTTCAAAAAGAAACATGCCCTGGCTGTTGTATCGGATACAGGTGCGGAGATTTTGGTTCATGTTGGGGTGGATACCGTCAAGCTCGATGGTCAGCACTTTACATCACATATTCAGGAAGGAGATCGGGTTAAAGCAGGAGATTTGCTGCTGGAATTCGATATCGCTGCAATCAAGGCCGCTGGTTATCATACGGTAACCCCTATAATTGTTACGAATTCTGCGAATTATGAGGAAGTGGTTCCTTTGACTACGGGACAAGTTCGGGTTCAAGAGCCTTTACTTACCCTGTATGGAAGAAAGGGACAGGAACAAGAGTAAAAATAACAAAAGCCGTGTCCTACGTGGAACAGAACATTTTCTGTTTACGTGGACGCGGCTTTTTTTGCTGTTACCCAATCAAATTCATCAGATCCTGAACCTGTCCCATCATGGAGATTGGATCTTCCCGAAGCCAGTCCTCCGTCATACGGTAAACCTGACCGTTCTGCACTGCCGGAAGCTGCTGCCAATACTTGCTGCGTTCAAGCTGTTCAAACTGTCGGATGGATTCCGGGTCGCCCGACACAACGATAAAGAGATGATCACCCGCATACTTATGCAATTGATCCAAAGGAATATCTTCTTTGAACGGATGAGATTTATTTTGCTGGGCTGCCAGCACCGGAGCAGGTGGTTTTAATTGCAAATCACGATATAACACACCTACGTCGTAGTAGACCTGGAAGGTAGCGGGAAGTCCTCTCATCCAGAAGAATGAAACTGTTTGGTCACCATCTTGAAGAGGAGACAAGACTCTTTGGGTTTCCTTGATCTTGTTCATATAGCTTTCCATCCAGGCTTCTGCCACAGATGTCCTTCCAGTCAAATCCGCAATAAGACGAAAGCGTTCAAAGAAGGGCAGGGACCAGGGAACATCCAGTGTAGGAGCAATTTTGGAGTATTCGGCATAATGATGCCCGTTAAAAGTCACGATGAGATCGGGTTTCAGCTCCGATATCTTATCCATATATGGCGTTACCACGGAATTTCCAATCGAAGGAACACCTCGCACATGACCCTGGTAATAACGGCAGTCTAGCAATTGGTAAGGTGCACCAATAGGTGTTATGCCGAGCGCCAGCAGCTCACCCAGGAACTGAAAGGAGGCGACACGCATTGTATGCTTTCTTAAATGAATATATAAACGCGGCGATACACCGGTATATTGCTTGAAGCTGCGACTGAAATGAAAAGGATCGCGGAATCCGATGTGTCCTGCAATTTCCTGAATCGAATCGTTTGATTCCAGCAGACGTTTTTTGGCACGATTCATTCGCAAGGCATTCAAATATTGGATAGGGCTCTGTCCGGTGTGCTCACGAAAAAGACGTGAAAAATGGCGTGTGGATAGCCCAGTCTCTGCGGCAAGTTGATCCAAAGTATAGTCAAGTGTAACGGATTGTTCCAACCGTTGAAGGAGTGTATCTACGGCCTGTATGCTGCGATGTTCTTTATCCATCGTGTCGGCTTTCATGGCTAGTAAAATCAATTCCTGAAACAGCACATGTTTGCTGTAGTTTTCCTTTTCATCGCAAAGATCCTCCACGGGATGCAGCAAGTGTACCAATTGAATCATGCGAGAAACATGTTCAGGGTATACTTGTCCTTGCGCTAATGCAGCCATTCGGGGCGTACCCTGAACAGGCACGGGCAGAGGTTCGAATTCAACGCTATATACTTGCAGAGGAAGATCTGATAGACTCTCAAGCTGCACTTCCATACCGGGATGAAATAGAAAGCAGTTTCCTGGCATAACCTCAGTCTGTTTATCCATGGAATGGACTTTACCACGCCCTTCGGTGATGATCATCAATGTATGACGGTGTATTGATTTTGTACACGGACCGGATATCGCATTGCAGTATGTCCCTGTAAGTATATAGACCAGCGAAATCATGGTATCCCTCCTCAAAAGCTGAAAAGAAGCTCTTCAGGCAGGATCGCTGAAGAACTTCTCCTCTATTGTATATGATGTGATTAATATCTTTTATTTGGTGAGCAATTGAACGGCATCATCCAATTGAGCACTGAGAGACATCACGTCGTAAGAGAACCATAGGCTCTCATCAACCACGTAAACTTTATTATTTTTGACGGCAGGCAGTGAGTGCCACAACTGGCTATCATCCACCTCTTTCAGGAAATCAGGATCATTATCGAATCTTACCACAAACAGTCGATCTGCTGAAGCATATTCCGGCAGTTTCTCAAGAGAGATGTTGATGCCGAGTTCATGATTCCCTTTTGCCCATTCCTCTTTGACGGTATCCGTCATGTTGAACTTCAGAGCATCATATAAGGTATAACCGACATTAGCGTTCCCGTACACTCTGAGTTGACCTTTTTCAAATCCGCCAATAACCACAACGCCGAATGTCTCATCTGGTGAAACGAAGGAAGAAAGCTTGGTCCGTGCCTCTTCGGATTTCTGATTAAATGCTTGAATCCATTCCTGTGCCTGTTCGCTTCTGCCAAAAACGTCAGCCACTGACTTGAAATGTTGGAATGCATCGGCACCTTCCCATTGAACAACAACCGTAGGGGCAATCTTGGACAGCTGCTCCAATTGATCCTCATTCCACTCTGCAGCAATGATGAGGTCCGGCTGCAGTTCGAGTGCCTTTTCCAAATTCAGCTTATTGGAGACCCCGATATCTTCGATCCCTTCCAATTGATCTTGAATCGAGACATAGTTGTTAAGCAGATGTGATGCTGCCCCAGCGGGCTTAAGTCCTGCTGCCAGCATTTCCGGTAAATATTGTGTAGTGAGAACACGTTGGGGATGGGCTGGAATCGTTACCTCACGGCCCAGAGCATCCTTATATACGCGAGTTGCCGATTCTAAGGCAGTATCGGTTGACGTTTCTGTCTGCTGTGCAGAATTACCTTCAGTAGAAGGTGATGATGTTTGTTTCCCTTGACCGCAAGCGGAGAGAAGCAAGGTTAGCACAAGGATAATGCACGAAAGCTGGAGTTTATTTGGATGACGCAACATAATAATGAAATCCCCTTTTTCTTTTATAATGATAATCATTATCAATTATTATAGTCAAGACTTCTTTTGAAGAACATGTTGAATATGGACTTGAAGCATGGAAAATATGGACATGACGTTCTGGCACAAAAGAAAATACCTCCAAAAATTAATTTTGGAGGCATTTGTTTCGTTTTATTCACGATCCAATGATGTCCTAAGAATCTGCTCGCACAACCGTTGAGTTCATATTGCCTGTTAGTCGTTGCGGAGGGAAGACCATGCGCACAGGTGCGATGATGATCGCAGCGAACAAGGCTTTGATCAGATCACCGATGATGTAGGGATAGAACCCTTGTATCATGGCTTCGGGTAACGACATTTTGTAAGCATAGGCCAGCCAAGGAACGCCCAAGACATAGATCAACATTGAACCAAACACCTCAAATACAATAAAGGCCAGGAAATAACCAACGAATCCGTTCAGTTTGATTCTGCTGAGCAATAGTCCAATGAGCAATGCGGAGAAGGGCCACATCATAACATATCCCCCGGTAGGCCCAAGGAGTACTGCAAGTCCGCCTGCGCCATGCAGAAGCGGGAAGCCAATTGCAGTCAGGACCACGACCAAAGCGACACTTAGAAAACCATATAATGGGCCAAGCAGTCCGCCTGCCAGCATAACCGCAAGAGTTTGCAGCGTAATCGGCACAGGAGAGAAACCAATGGGAATACTTATGTAACCAAAAAGAACAAGTATGGCTGCCATCAGTGCGCTGAATACAATACCTCGCAAAGATAATTTCATGTTTGAACATTCCTTTCAATTTTGGTAATCTTATTGTTAACCGATTAAACGGATGTGGTTAACGATTTGGATCGTACCACAAAAGATTCAAAAGGGAAAGGACCAATTTGCGATGCAAGACGTTACACCTTTGATAAAACTAGAGAATGTCCGTGTTCATTATGCGTCGGAGTCAGGACGTGTTCGTAAGGCAGTGGATGGAGTTTCGCTGGAATTAGCTCCGGGAGAATGGATAAGTATTGTGGGAGCCAATGGTAGCGGCAAAAGTACGCTGGCAGGGCTGCTAATCGGATTCACTCCGCTATCCGGTGGAGAAAGGAAGGCTTCTTCGGAACTGGTTGTTCGTGGAGTCCTCCAGCAGCCTGATGCGCAGGTACTTGGAGACACCATTGAGGAGGAATTTCATTTTTCCTTATCCTCGCTGCTGGAATCTCCTGATGAACAATTACGACGGAGAGAGCACGCATTACATACGGTAGGACTTGAGCACTCGCCGGAGGCGGCAATATCGATGCTGTCTGGAGGACAGAAGCAATTGCTTAATATCGCGGTAGCGCTGGCGGCCAAACCGGATGTACTCATTCTGGACGAACCTACGGCCATGCTTGATCCGGGAGCCAGAGAACGAATGGAGGCGGTAGTTCAAGCCATTGTCCAGCAAGGGACGGCGGTAATCTGGATTACGCATCATTTGGAGGAAGCGACGCTGTGCGATCGAATTATTGCCATGGAACAGGGACGCTGTGTTTACGATGGAGTGCCTGCGGCTTTCTTTTATGGAAAAGATAAGGAAGAGACGACGGCTGACGCTGGAAAAGAAGCACAACAACCATCACCCTGCGAACAGCTTGGGCTTGCTCCACCTTTTACAGTGCAGACGGCTCTACTCCTAAAACGGAAAGGTCTGCTGCAACATGCGACACCTCTGCGACCAGAGCAGTTGGTTAAGGAGGTAGCCCATTGGCAATCGAATTAGAACATGTAGGTATAGTTTCATCACAACCTGACAAAAGAGCGCTGCTTCAAGATATCACTGTCCAACTGAACCGTGGCGAAATCACTTTATTGTTAGGCTGCACAGGATCAGGCAAAACCACACTGCTGCAAACGATCGCTGGCCTAAAACCTCCAGATGAGGGCAGTCTCAAGCTGGACGGAGAGCCTTTCTGGCAGAACGGGAAAGTGCCGCAGTCCATTCTGTTGCAAATGGGGCTGGTCTTTCAATTCCCAGAGCAACAGCTGTTCGCCCGAAGCATTGGCCGTGAATTTGCTTATTCCCTGCGTCCATATCGTCTACCAGATGAACAAAAGAAAAAGCAGATTTCCGAAGCGCTGGAGCGCTGGGACTCCCCAGCGGGTCAGGGAGGGGAAGAACGATTCCATTCGGACAGATCCCCCTTTGCACTAAGTGGGGGGGAACGGAGAAGACTGGGGCTTGCCTTGGGAACTGCTACGCAGCCTTCATGGCTATTGCTCGATGAACCCAGCGCCGGATTGGAAGCACAAAGTGTGCTTATACTGCTGGATGCTTTGAATCAGCATCGAACTGCAGGTGAGGGAGCCATTGTGGCTACACACGACCTGGACACATTTTTACCACATGCAGATCGGGTTCTTTTGTTGCAGGAGGGACGTCTAGTTGCTGATCTCACACCAAGGGAACTTCATACAAGGCCAGATCTGCTGGAGCTTGCCGGAATTGGTCTGCCACCCTCCATGCAGCTGGCACAACAATTTGCGGCGGCGGGCATTCATTTTCCTTCTACTGCGTTGACCCCGGAGGAAATGGCTGAAGGTATTGTTCAGTCCGTCAATGAGCCTTTAGAGCAGAAGGTTGATGTTATTGGTAATGAGGATCAATTCACAGATGAAGCGAAGCTTGTCTTTTCAAGCTCCGACACTTTGGGAGGAGAAGGCACACAGGGGGTCATACACACCCACGCAGAATCAGGATCCAACAGAGGATTGTATGGTGCCATGGACCCGCGTCTGAAATGGGTTCTATACATTTTGCTGGTGACCGCTGCGATGCTTCAACACGACTGGTTAGGTCTATCTCTTACGTTGGTGCCAGTCATCTTGGCGCTCGTTATGCTGCCACGTCAGGCTCTGATGGGATGCTTGAAATTAATGAAACCGCTCGTACTGTTCTTTCTCGTATCAACCGCGTTGTCGGGCACGACTCTTTCTACAGAAGGTGGCGGCCTACAATTCGGATTTTCCCTGATACAGGCGGAGGGGACGTTAATGAATGTCTACCGTTTGTTTATCGTTACGTTAGCAAGTCTTTGGTTTTCACTGACTACGCCTTATGGCCGCATGGTCGAGGGACTGAATTGGGTACTTGGTATCGGCGAAAAAATCAAGCTGCCCGTGTCGTCGTTTGCACTCGCCGTGTCTTTAATCTTTCGTTTTATCCCGATGATCTGGAGTGAATGGCAGCGATTCTCGCTGATCGTCCGGGCACGCGGCAAAGCTGCATTACGACCGAATACGGTACGGGTACGTGATCTTGGTCCAATGGTTATTCCCTTGCTCATGGCGTTGTTTCAGCGTGCAGAAGATATGACGATTGCGATGGAAATGCGGAAAGTTAGAGAGAATTCCCTGCTTGGAGCACGTTCCTCCTTATTGGTATGGTCCAGACGAGATACATGGACTTGCATAATCGGACTTATTGTTTTTGTATTTTATATCTGGATCAGAGACTGAAACGCAGTGTTTGCCATTGATCATGCATAAATCCTTTCATTTCCGCTCAAAATAAACATGCTTTGATCACCACGAAGCAGATATGGAGGGACGAACGATGAAGGATAAATTTTTGCAAGAAGAAAGACAAGAATATACCGATGTGTCCACGGTGGAGTCGCAGCGAAATGATATCACACTCGAAGAGTTCCCTGAAGGTCCTTACGGCTCATCTCTAATGTCTGAATCTCTTGGCAAAAGCTCGCCGTGGCGAGTGGATCAAAGGACCGCGCATCGTTTCGATTATGAAAATCATGAGCTGCACGAAGGGGAGGTTCGGGATTATCCAGGTCAGGATGTCTACGATGAAACGGTTCCCGATAATGTAACCAAGCCTCAGTACCCGGAAGAAGAAGAATCGTAATGACGTATTATATAAAATAGATGATAGCCTTCGGCAGGATTTTCCTGTCCGGGGGCTATTTTTAGTTGTACCGTTTATGAAAACAAATCTCCTCAAATTCCACAATATGGGTTATCATAGGCGTAGTTCGTATTAAAATGATAAACAATTCATGGTCAAGCGGGGGATGTCAGAATGAGAGAGATTAACTATAGCGATTATTTTTGGCAGGATGATAAGGTCAGATTACGTGCTTTGCGTGAGGAAGATTGGGAGGATCATTATTATAACCGGTTTGATTCACCCGCTCGTCGTTTACTGGAATGTGCAGTAGAGCTGCCACCTACGAATGCTGAGGCGAAGAAATTTACGGAAGCCTTTTCCGATTTCTCTCTAGACAGAGGGCGGATCATGTTCACGATTGAAAATATGGATGGTGAGAATGTTGGAGGCGTGAACCTGAACAGCATCGATGAGCGGAATGGAACCTTTAGTATTGGGATTCAAATTGACAGGGATCATCGCGGAAAAGGATACGGGACGAGAGCCATTCGAATATTGTTGAAATATGCCTTTTTCGAGCGCAGGCTTAATAAATTCAATGATTATGTTCTGGAAGGAAATGAACCTTCCGCAGCCATGATGAGAAAGCTTGGATGTGTGCAGGAAGGCGTGCGTCGTCAGGTGATTTATACCGATGGGAAATATCAGGATATGATCCTGTTCGGATTAACCAAAGACGAGTTTATGAAAAAGGAGGGACTTGCGTGAGTCCCATTTTAAAACAGATCAGTACAGTGTTTATCCCTGTTCGTGACATTGGTAAAGCACGTGAATGGTACTGCGACATATTGGGTTTACCTGTCGACGGGGAGATTTTATTTGGTCATCTGTACATTATTCCGATGAATGGAACACGTATTGTGCTAGATAGCAAAATTTATTCAGAGGATCGTACATTTAAAACGCCAGCATTCCATTTTGACACGCTTAACATTGTAGAAGCTTATACGTATATGCAATCCAAAAATGTAAACATAACAACGCCAATAGAGCATGATAAATGGTTTAACTTCCTGGACCCGGACGGGAATTGGCTGATGATCTGCCAATGTTAATTAGATGAACTTTAGTTGCAAGTTAAGGAGAAAAACATATGAAACAAACCATACAAAGTGATGAATTAATCATTGAATGCAAAGATATTTATTTGCGCGAGTATCGACTTGAGGATTTGAAGAAATTGCAGGAAATCACCTGGCAACCTGAGGTTTACAAATTTTTGCCGGGATGGAATGCTGCGGTTGAAGATAGAGCACTTTGGCTCACTCAATACGAAATCCCTGAGAATCAGAATTTTAAACAAGCTGTTTTGGCGGAAGGGGACATTGGAGACCTCTGTTTACGTATGGCTATCGTGCTCAAAGAAAATGATGAGTTTATTGGATGGTGCTGTTCGGGGATCAAGGATGAACTGCCAGCGCCCAATCGGGAGATTATGTACGGCATTTCGAAACACTTCCGGAACCGTGGCTATACAACGCAGGCAGTACAAGGCATAACGCAGTATTTATTTGAAAATACAAACGTTGAAGTATTGAATGCCATTGCTTTATTAACGAATCAGGCATCGAATAAGGTAATACAGAAATGCAATTTCGAATGGCTAAATTTGATCGAAATCGAGAATGAACCGTACAACCATTATCAACTGTTGAAGCACCAACGATAATCCTACTGTAATTGGCTCAAGATGACTGTACAGGAGTGATCCCATGGATTCCAAACCGCAGCTTGTTTTAGATCTGGCGGGTGTGTTGATCACCAATCTTTCCTCTTCATTCTGGCAGGAGCTTGCTAGGTATGCAGGTACGCCTTTTCCTGTTTTAATCGAGCAATTAAGCGGTATACGCAAGGACTTGTGGACAGGGAGGCTGACGGAGGAACAGTTCTGGATCTGGATGCAAACACAATATCCCAATATGGATAAGATGTATGCTTATGAATTGCTTGAACAAACAACAGAGTTGCTACCTGCCATGCATTGTCTTGAACGATGGAGCGAGCAGGCAGAACTTCATCTCTTGAGCAATCATTGTCATGAATGGATTCAATCTATTTTGCCGTTGATCCAACCGTACTGCAAGAGCATAACCATTTCCAATCAGGTCGGATATTGCAAGCCCAATATAGAGATATATGAACTTGTACAATCTCATCTAGACAGGGATGTACGTATTATATACGTGGATGATCAGGCTAAAAATTTGAAGCCTGCTGCTGAGCTGGGATGGGAAACATTACTTGCTGATGAACAGCATCAATGGATTGTTGAAATTGACGCATGGCTCGTAGACCAACGATAATCCTTGATACATATGCACTCTTCACCATTCTACCAATCCGATACCAAACAAATGCCCCCTTCATTTCTCCGCAGAAATGAAAGGGGCATTTGTCATGTGATAAGAGCCGCAATAAAACGAAAGGCTGCATCTTACAAGCCTCGTTCAGCTTAGGATTCACTCTTGACCAATGGCAGCAAAATCGTAAATTCCGTTCCTACTCCTAGTTGGCTGCGCACTGCAATTTTCCCTCCATACGATTCCACAATCGAACGGGTAATGGCAAGGCCGAGACCCGCGCCTCCTTGTTTTCTAGAACGGGAAGAGCTTGTCCGATAGAAGCGTTCAAAAATATGAGGGAGATGTTCCGGTTCAATCCCAGAGCCGTTATCTTTGACGGTTAACTCGGCTTTATGCTGAGCGGCATACAACGAAATACTGATGGTTCCCCGATCTGAATCGGTGTGCTGTACTCCATTGTGGAACAGATTGAGTATAACCTGTTTTAGTTTGTGAGCATCGGCCATTACATGAACTTCAGCGGTCAGGTCGAGATGAACCTGTCTTTCCTGAGCCATCATGATCAACTGTGGCTGCATTTCGAGCAGCAGACTGTCAAGTTGGATGACTTCCTGCTCCTGCTGAGGCGCCTGATCCAGCTTGGTCAGCATCAGCAGATCCTCTACAAGTTTGTTAATCCGCACCGATTCACCATACATGCTGTTCAAAGCGCTATATAATTGCTCGCTGTTGGAAGCTGCGCCGCGCTTGAGCACCTCAATAAATCCGTGAATGGAGGTAAGAGGGGTACGCAGTTCATGGGAAGCATCAGACAGAAAACGCTGCATCTGTTCTTTCGACTCCCGCTCCGCTTCAAACGAGTCTTCAAGCCTCTCGAGCATGCCGTTAAATGAAAGAGCCAGCTGATCTACTTCCTGTTGTCCCTGGACAGAAGGAAGGCGTTCGGCCAGGCTGCCTGCATCGATTCGTTGCACCGTATCTACCATACTGGACAAGGGAATCAGTGTCCGGCGAAGTGCTTTGGCGTATAGAACGAGTCCAGCCACCATAGCCAGCAGGGATAACATCAAGAAGATCAGAAGCTGTTTCACAATCAAATCTTTTAGCGGTTTCGTAGCAGTGCCCATCTGCACCATGGGTAAGCCGCGATTACGCGGTCCAGGCGAGGAGAAGACGATTAGCTGCTCATTGCCTTGGTTATCCGTTACAATCCGGTACGGAACATGTTGTTTATCGTTGATCCGATCTGTAATGTTCTGATATTCAACTGATGTCAAGCGAGGAGCGGTCAGACCGTCTTCACCAAAAATGTCCTCGAAGCCACTTTGATTATCGAATAAGGCCAGTGAACGATCAGGAATGTATAAGAAACGATTGCCTGATCCTCTTGGATCTGATCCAGATTGTCCACCAAAAGGATTGTTCGTCGCACCATTTCGTGAAGACGATCCGAGCCACACAGGAGGCATGGACATGAGCTGCTCTTCCATGGTTTTCGCCTGGTTGCGATACAGAAAGCTTTCCATAATCCAGAATTGAAGAATGCCAATTAACAATAACAGAGCAGCCATAATAAACAGGGATCGCGCGAGTAATTGAGAGCGGAGCGAATGTGGCGATATCCATTGATGAAGCCATGTCCAAAAATGTTTATCTTTCTTTAATAAAGAGGTCATTAGAGATCCACCCTGTATCCGACACCTCGAAGTGTACGAATGAGCTTATGTTCTTTATCCCCCAGTTTGTCACGCAAGGAGCGGACGTACACCTCCACAATATTCTCTTCTCCACCAAAATCGTATCCCCACACGCGGTTCAGAATGGTTGCTTTACTCAGGACAATGCCATGATTAAGCACGATGAATTTTAATAGTTCATATTCGGTTGGAGATAACTCCAGAATCTGATCGTGATAGGTAATCTCTTTGCGTTGATCATCGATTCGGAATGGACCATGAGTCACTGCCCCTATTAATAAAGGAAACTGGTTACGCAGCCTTGCCTGTATCCGTGCAAGCAGTTCATCGAACGCAAAAGGCTTAATCATATAATCGTCAGCACCAAGCCATAGGCCTTTTACCCGATTCTCGACTTCATCTTTGGCTGTCAGCATGATCACCCCGACCTGAGCCCCACTCTTGCGCAGACGCTCAACAACCTCAAACCCATCCATCTCGGGCATCATGACATCCAGAATGGCCATATGTGGACGAAAGTCGAGTGCCAATTCAAGCGCAGCGGCTCCATCCGGGGCCGTACGTACGTCAAATCCTTCGTTGCTTAGCCCAAGCTCCAGAAATTGCAAAATATGTGGTTCATCATCTGCCAATAGTATTTTAATGCCAGTACTTAGCTTCATAAGCAGGCGTTCCCTCCCGTTAAATCCATCGATTATATACCCTCAAATCTAGAGGTCTATATGCTGTATTATCGCTCGCCAAACTGAAAATTAGCTGAAAAGTTTGCAAGTTATCCTCAGGCAACATTCAGCGGGCACTCATCCCAGTTTTACTTTGGCCTGTCACAATAGTAGACATGAAGAACTTGAAGGAGTGATTGAGATTGAATAACGCCAAACGAAGGATTGACCTTGTCCTTCTGCCGATTGTTTTACTGGCGGCATTTCTGAACGGGTATGGCATCTGGAACGACCAATATGCCAATTCCTATTATACGACCGCCGTCGGGAGCATGCTGAGAAATTTCCATAACTTTTTCTACGCATCGCTTGACTCGGCTGGTTCGGTAACCGTAGACAAACCACCGGTTGTCTTCTGGATTCAAACCGCTTTTGCTTACGTATTTGGATTACATGGATGGAGTGTTATTTTACCGCAAGCGTTAGCGGGGATCGGTTCGGTGCTGCTGATATATTTCATGGTCAAGCCTACATTTGGTCTTGCCGCGGCGCGAATCTCAGCACTTGCGATGGCGACTGTTCCTGTTGTGGCAGCGGTCAGCCGTACCAACAATATTGACAGCATGTTGGTATTCACGTTGCTGCTGGGTTCATGGTTTTTGTTCAAGGGAAGCAAGCAAGGTAGTACGTGGAGCATCCTGGTTGCCTTTGCACTCATTGGACTTGCTTTTAATATGAAAATGCTGCAAGCCTACATGATTCTTCCGGCTTTCTACTTGTTCTATCTGCTTGCATTCAATGCAAAGTGGAGAAGAAAAATCATCCTGCTGATCGGAAGTACGGCAGTGCTGGCAGTTGTTTCCTTATCCTGGGCAGTCACCGTGGATTCTATACCGACAGATGAACGGCCTTATATCGGCAGCAGTGAAACCAATTCGGTGCTGGAGCTGGCTTTTGGATATAACGGCTTATCCCGTCTCACGGGACAACAGAACAGATCAGCGAATGCAGGCATGCCAAACGCCTCTGATGAAGGCAAGGCCCGTGGCAACGCAGCTTCCCAGACATCAGCATCCGATCAGTCGGGCAGCGGCTCGGCTCCAACAGGCAATGCACCGGGAAATGGTGAAATGGGTGGTATGAACGGAATGACTTTCCCGGGCGGTCAGATGCCAAACGGTGGCGAGATGCCTAATGGAAGGAATTTCGGAGGCGGTAATGGCGGCGGTGGAGGCATGGGGGGCATGTTTGGTACAGGGGAAAAAGGTCCTCTGCGCTTATTCCAGACCGAACTGTCCGGCCAGGCCAGTTGGCTTTTGCCGATGGTATTACTTGGCTGCATCGCGATTTTTGCAGGATTAAGACGGAGAAATATAACCGATAAGCACAAGGAAGCTTTGTTCTGGCTGGTCTGGCTGCTTCCGGTAGCTGCTTTCTTTAGTGTAGCTGGTTTTTTCCATCAATATTATCTGATTATGCTCGCCCCTCCAGTAGCGGCATTAACCGGAGCAGGATTTGCAGCCATGTGGATGGCGTATCGTGAACGCAATGGCTGGCAAGCCTGGCTGCTTCCGATATCCGTACTGCTTACGACCATCTTCGGCTGGTATATCATGCAGGTGTATAACGAAACTATAGGGGCAGGTTGGTCCATAAGTGAATTGATCGCAGGTATTCTGATCACGGTTATTCTGATTGTGATGCTTAATCGTTCACACCCATGGAAACAAGGTTTGATTATCGCAGGCTTCATGGTCATGCTGATCGGTCCAACCTATTGGGCATTCACCCCTATCACATATGGAGGCAACAGCATGATTCCGGCGGCTGGACCGACAGGTTCCAATGGGATGTTCGGTGGAATGGGCATGGCTATGGGAGATAGACAAGGTGGTCGCAATGGTGGCGATATGGTTCCGCCGAACGCATCAAATGACACCGACACCGATCAGGCTTTCCCATCATCCGATGAAGCTGACCCGAACAATGCGGGCATGGGAACACCTCCGAATTCAGACGGAAACATGAATGGCGGAGCAGGCATGCCGACGACAGGTGGGCGAGGTGGAGCGGGAAACCGCAACGAAGAAGTGGACACCACTACACTGAGTTATCTGAGAGAGCATAACACAGGTGAAACCTATCTCTTCGCAACGACGGACTATAACCAGGCAGCTCCATATATCATCGATGAGAATGAAGCAGTCATTACGCTTGGTGGGTTCTCGGGCTCAGATCCGGTGTATACAACGGAAAAGCTGGAACAACTCGTGAAGAGTGGACAAGTGAAATACTTCATGGTAGGTGGCATGGGCGGCCGAGGTGGCAGTTCTGATATCGGTGACTGGATTAAGGAGCATGGTACCGAAATTCCAACGTCAGAGTGGAAGACAGGTACGGACAGCGGTTCCGGTTTCGGTGGTCAAACCACCTTATATGAAGTGAAATTATAAGCGTGATCGATTGGTATAAGGGAGGGAACGAACATGGCTCAAAAGTGCCGTTACAGCATTATCATTCCGATGTATAACGAAGAAGCGGTGATTGAGGAGACTTATCGGCGTCTGAAAAAAGTGATGGGCAGTACGGGAGAGAGCTACGAGCTGCTGTTTGTCAATGACGGTAGCGTGGACCAAAGTGCACAGATGATCCGTGACTACGCCCGTTGGGACGAGAGTGTGAAGCTGATTGATTTTGCACGCAACTTCGGTCACCAGATCGCGATTACAGCAGGGATGGATTATGCAGCAGGCGATGCGGTCGTCATTATTGATGCGGATCTTCAGGACCCTCCCGAGCTGATATTGGACATGATCGACAAGTGGAAAGAGGGCTATGAGGTTGTCTATGCCCGTCGGACCAGACGAAGCGGGGAGACCCGCTTCAAGAAATGGTCGGCAAGCCTGTTCTACCGCGTACTGCGTGCGTCGACGGATACGGATATTCCAGTGGATACCGGCGATTTTCGTCTGATTGATCGCAAGGTATGTGATGAGATGAAACGTCTTCCGGAAAAAAATCGATTTGTTCGCGGACTGGTCAGTTGGGTGGGGTTCCGTCAGACGGCCATTGAGTATGAACGGGATGAACGCTTGGCAGGGGAGACCAAATACCCGTTGAAACGCATGCTGAAGCTGAGTCTGGACGGCATTACCTCATTCTCACACAAACCGCTCAAGCTTGCAGGTTACGTAGGAGCTGTTCTATCCATCGGCGGTTTCATTTATATGCTAAGTGTCATCGCTTCAGCGATATTTACAGATTCAACGATCAAAGGATGGCCTTCAATGGTCAGCATCATGCTGATTTTTAACGGCTTTATTCTGATCATGCTGGGCATTCTTGGCGAGTATGTTGGCCGAATCTATGATGAAACGAAGGCGCGTCCGCTATATATCGTAAGAGATGTATATCAGGTGGAAAGTCAGTCGAGTCAGTCACGGTTAACGGGCAGAGTTGCTCATCATGACTAATCGTTTGGTCACTATATTTAAGTTTGGAATTGTGGGTGTCCTGAATACGGCGGTGGATGCAATGGTATTCATGTTGCTCGCTGCCGCAGGCGCACCTGCTCTAATTGCTCAGGTGATCTCGTATAGCTGTGGGGTCGTGAACAGTTACTGGTGGAACGGCAGGTGGACCTTCCAGGATGCGGGAAGACAAGGCAAAAAAAACGAAATCATGCGTTTTGTAATCACCAATCTGGTGGTACTGTCTTTATCCTCCCTGATTTTGTATATCTGCAATAGCACATTAGGTTGGAGTGTTGTAATGAGTAAAATACTGGCGACTCTCTCAGGCATGGTTATAAACTATATTGCCAGTCGGTATTGGGTGTTCCGGGCAGAGCCCGTTCAAGGATCTGATCCTTCATCTGATGCTAATGAAAGGAGTGTTTCATGATATGAGAATTAAAAAAGCAGTTATTCCGGCAGCGGGGCTTGGCACCCGATTTTTGCCGGCAACCAAGGCTCAACCCAAAGAAATGCTGCCGATAGTGGACAAACCGGCCATCCAATACATTGTGGAAGAAGCGGTACAATCGGGCATTGAAAATATCATCATCGTAACCGGACGCAATAAAAAATCGATCGAGGATCATTTTGACAAATCGGTTGAATTGGAGCATTCCCTGTACGCCAAGGGCAAGCAAGCACTACTGGAAGAGGTACAAGCGATCAGCGAAATGGCGAGTATTCATTTTATCCGGCAAAAAGAGCCGCTTGGATTGGGCCATGCGATTGGGTGTGCTCGTCAGTTTGTGGGAGATGATCCGTTCGCCGTACTGCTTGGAGATGATATTATGGTGTCTGATCCTCCGGCGCTCGCACAGATGATTCATTTATATGAAAAGACAGGCAGCCAGATTGTCGGCGTACGGCAAGTGCAGGATGCTGACGTGAGTAAATACGGAATTATCGATTCACAGGGCGCACAGGATCGGGTTCACCGAATTACCAATCTGGTAGAAAAACCTTCAATGGCAGAAGCGCCCTCCCGAACAGCCGTGATGGGACGATACATTCTGAAACCTTCCATCTTTCCCATTCTCGATCAAATCGAGAGAGGGGCTGGAGGGGAATATCAGCTAACGGATGCGCTGAAACAAGTAAGCGAGGTGGAAGAACTGCTGGCCCTTGAGCTGGAAGGGCGCCGCTACGATATTGGTGATCAGTTCGGATATATTCAGGCGATCTTGGAGATCGGACTGATGCGTAAGGAATTACAGCCCATGCTGACACCATATCTTCAGAAGCTTGCAACGCAGTGGGGATAGGGATTGATATGTAGCAGAGGTTTAGATCTGCTGTAGGACGGAGTCTCCTCTGTGTCATAGTTCTGGCATAGACACCAGCATTGTACTATGGTGCCTGTCACGATACAATGAGCAAGAAGTTCAAGTTGCTCTTTGAGGAGTGAGGAATCATGAATGAGTCTATCATCAGGGACCTTATTAAGTATATGGACGTGGAGGACAACGCCGCCATTCAATACATTCAGACCGAGCATCGGATGAAACTGGGACTCTTTTGGGGGATCCAGGAAGGCAGCCGCGTTCTGGAAATCGGTTGTGGTCAGGGAGATACAACGGCCGTGCTTGCACATCTGGTGGGGGAGCACGGGTACGTTCATGGTGTAGACATTGCACCAGAGGATTATGGTGCACCACTGACCGTAGGTGAAGCGGCAGCCAAACTGCGGAAATCTCCGCTGGGTGACCGAATTCGAATGGACTATGATTTCGACATTCTAAGTGATCAGGCCCAATTCAGCGAGAATGAGTTTGATGTGATTGTACTTTCCCATTGTTCTTGGTACTTGAAATCATTTGACGAACTCGCGCAGATTCTTAGCAAGGTTAGGACGTGGGGACATCAGCTATGTTTCGCCGAATGGGATGCAAGAGTTACAGATGTGAGCCAGCTCTCGCACTGGTTATCCGTTTTGATTCAGTCCCAGGTCGAATGCTACAAGGAGAACAGCTTCTCCAATGTGCGCACGCTTTTTACACCAGAGGATATCCAAGAGCTTGTCTCTGCGGCGGGCTGGACGATTAAGGAAGAGATTTCGATCCATTCTCCCGAGCTGCAGGACGGTCGCTGGGAAACCGAAATGACACTGGCAGAAGCGCCTGTGGAACTCAAGATGCTTCCGATTCCGAATAAGGTAAAAACACTTCTTCTTTCCGAATTGAAATTACTTAGGACACATTATGCCTCCGGGCCTGGGAGTCCACTGGGAACGTATGCGTTTGTTGCCAAATAGCAGTAAAGAAATAGCCATTTGCAGTAATTTATAAGAAAAACGTCTATCGACGTACTTTCACAGAAGATAGACCGCGTTTAGCTAAAGTTTTTCTTGCGATAATTGAATTGTGCAGCTCCGCTGAAAACGTATAAATTCCATTATCTAAAAAAATGTGTTTACTTCACGATGGTAATTTTGATATTATAATCGCAATATCAAATGCGACGAAGAGATGAGTAGATAAAAGGTTTCTTTCACAGAGAGCTCCGGCAGCTGAAAAGGGGTAAAGAATTTTTTGTTGAATAAAGACTCAGAGCAGCACATCGGAACTTGAAGGCTTGAGGGATGGTGTGACAGGAGCTCCTGTTACAGAGCGAGAGTATATGCGGATGCGGCATAATTGAATGCAGTTATCCTTAACTCGAAGAGGCTGGTATGGCGACATATTGGCGAATCTGGGTGGTACCACGAGTGTAACAATCTCGTCCCTGAGACTTTTGTCTTGGGGATGGGATTTTTTGGTTTTTCCGGGATGTTAGCTACACGCTTTGGAAATGCCTGAATAGTGTTTAATAAGGGGAAACTCACACCGAAAGGAAATGATGATTTTATGTCAGCAAAATTGAAAGTCGGTATCGTCGGAGGAACGGGGATGGTAGGTCAGCGTTTTGTGGATCTGCTCAATGAACACCCATGGTTTGAAGTAACGGCTATTTCAGCAAGTGCTAACTCGGCAGGTAAAACATACGAAGAATCCGTACAAGGCAGATGGAAGCTTACTGTTCCGATTCCGGAAGCAGTGAAAAACATCGTTGTGCAGGATGCTTCCCAAGTGGAAGCTTTTGCAAGCCAGGTTGATTTTATATTCTGTGCTGTAGATATGAAAAAGAATGAAATTCAAGCGCTCGAAGAGGCTTATGCCAAAACGGGAACTCCGGTTGTTTCCAACAACTCGGCTCACCGCTGGACAGCGGATGTACCAATGGTTATTCCGGAAATTAACCCAGGACATCTGGACGTGATTGAAGCTCAACGCAAACGTCTCGGAACGAAAACCGGATTCATCGCAGTGAAACCAAACTGCTCGATTCAGAGCTATGTACCTGCACTTCACGCGTTGCGCGAGTTCAATCCAACTCAAGTGGTGGCTTCCACATACCAAGCGATCTCTGGCGCAGGTAAAAACTTTACCGACTGGCCGGAAATGCTGGATAACGTGATTCCATACATCGGTGGCGAGGAAGAGAAAAGTGAACAGGAGCCGCTGCGCATCTGGGGAAGCATTCAAAATAATGAGATTGTAAAAGCGTCCTCACCATTAATTACAACACAATGTATCCGTGTACCGGTAACAGATGGTCACTTGGCGACAGTATTTGTATCCTTTGAGAAAAAACCATCCAAAGAAGAAATTCTGGACCGTTGGCTGCAATTCAAAGGTCGTCCGCAAGAACTGGGTCTGCCAAGCGCACCGAAACAGTTCATTACGTATTTTGAAGAAGAGAACAGACCACAAACGAAGCTGGATCGTGACATCGAGCGCGGTATGGGCGTTTCAACGGGCAGACTGCGCGAAGACTCCCTATATGATTACAAGTTTGTAGGACTGTCTCACAACACGCTGCGCGGAGCAGCAGGCGGTGCTGTTCTGATCGCTGAATTGCTCAAAGCTGAAGGATATATTCAGCCGAAATAAACAGGCATTGTGGAAATAGGAATAGAAGTAATAGAATATTACTGACAGGCTACCCCTTTTAGTAGACAAGAGTATGAGCATCTGGGAAGATGAATTTATTTTTGTTGAACAGAGGGGTATTTTCATATCAATACATATGAAGCAGGAACAGGTGAATCCAATATTCCAGAACAGGAAGGGGATTGTGATGGACGGTCAGCTGGTATTGCGTCGAGTCCGTCTTACAAGCGGTGAAGAGGTGGATGTGGTTATCAATGAGGGACTGATTGTGAAATTCGCTCCTGGTGGAACGGCAACCGGAGATCGGATATGGGAATCGCCTGGAGCTTACATATCCAGCGGATGGATCGACATGCATGTGCATGCTTTTCCAGAGTTTGATCCTTATGGGGACGACATTGATGAAATCGGTGTAAAACAGGGCGTTACTACGATTGTGGACGCAGGCAGCTGCGGTGCTGATCGAATTGGCGATCTGGCGATAAGCACTCATAAGGCGGCTACCCGGGTGTTTGCCTTTTTGAACATATCTCGCCTCGGCTTACTGCGTACTGACGAATTGTCGAATCTGGACTGGATTGATAGGGACAAGTTGTTACAGGCTACCCGGGCATATTCTGAATTCATCGTGGGATTAAAAGCAAGAATCAGTGGGAGTGTGGTTGGCAAAAGCGGACTGCGGCCGCTGTATTTGGCAAGAGAGTTTTCGCAGGAAACAGGCCTGCCGCTTATGGTTCACATTGGATCAGCCCCACCTGATATTCGTGAGGTCATGCCGCTCTTACAGGGTGGTGATGTGGTCACTCACTATTTAAATGGAAAAAACAATAATTTGTTCGATGATAGAGGCGCGCCGCTGGATGTATTGAACGATGCCATCAAGCGCGGTGTGCATTTGGATGTGGGACATGGGACTGCGAGTTTTTCATTTCAGGTTGCAGAAGCTGCCAAGAAGCATGGCATTGACCCGGATACGATCAGTACGGATATTTACAGGGGCAATCGTCTGAACGGTCCGGTCTACAGCATGGCTAATCTGTTAAGTAAGTTTCTGGCCCTTGGCTACTCGTTGAACGAGACGATAGATCGGGTGACCGTACGGGCAGCAGAGTGGCTGGGCAGACCGCAGCTGGGGAGGATTCAAGCAGGTGATGAAGCCAATTTGACTCTTTTCCAAGTAGTAGACAAGCCTGTAACGCTTGTGGACTCCGAGGGAGTAAATAAGATAGGCAGCCGTCAAATTGAAGTAAAAGGAGTGATTGTGGGTGACCAATTCATTGAATGTTAAATATGGACTGAAACGTGTTATCAACGCCAGCGGGCGGATGAGTATCCTCGGCGTATCTGCACCGACGGACACAGTCATGGATGCCATGAAGCAAGGCGGGCAGAGTTATGTGGAGATCGCAGATCTTGTAGACAAATCAGGGGACTATGTATCCCGTCTAATCGGTGCCGAAGCGGCCGTTGTTGTCAATTCCGCTTCTAGTGGCATCGCGCTCGCCGTAGCTGCCATGGTAACAAAGGGCAACCGCCACGCAAGTTTGAAGCTACATCAGGAAGTCATTTCGAACAATGAAATTGTTATGCTGAAAGGCCACAATGTACAATACGGAGCACCCGTGGAGACGATGGTTTACCTTGGTGGTGGGAAGCTGATCGAAGCCGGATATGCCAATGAAGGTCGGGCGGAGCATATCGCGGATGCGGTTTCAGACAAAACGGCTGCGATCCTATACGTCAAATCCCATCATGCGGTACAGAAAAACATGATTTCCATAGAGGAAGCCTGGCAGGTTGCCCAGAAGTGTGAGGTACCCCTCATTGTCGATGCGGCTGCGGAAGAGGAACTGCACAAATATGTGAAGTATTCGGATTTAGCCATATACAGCGGCTCCAAGGCCATTGAAGGCCCAACTTCCGGCATTGTGGCAGGTAAACGAACCTATATCGAATGGTTGAAGGTTCAGCTTCACGGGATCGGGCGCAGCATGAAAGTAGGTAAAGAAACTACGTTTGGCCTGCTTCAGGCTTTGGATGAATATGCAGTCAAAGCTGACCATAGTGAGCAGGAAAGGGCTTCCTTGCAGGAGTTAATGTCACTCAATCAGATAGCCGGGATTCAGGTATCGATTGTCCAGGACGAAGCGGGCCGAGCGATTTACAGGGGGCGCATCCAGGTCGACGAAGCGAAGGCGGGGATCAGTGCCAAACAGCTTAATGAGGAGCTGAGACGCGGTCCTATAGCCATTTATACTCGTGATTATGGCGTAAGGCAAGGTTATTTCGATATCGATCCCCGTCCGTTGATGGGGGATGACATGCGGGTCATTGAAGATCGAATTCGACAATTGACAGGAGGAGAAGGAAATGTCTGAGATTGCAAAACGATTTTATAACAATCGGGTGGCTTTGAATGTGCTCGCCAAGGACATTACGAATGCAAAAGAGGTTTTTGATGCAGCTGAGGGCCATGTTCTGGTTGGCGTTCTTTCCAAGGATTATGCCACTGTGGCTGAAGCGGTGGAAGCGATGGAAGCCTATGGGCGGGAAATTGACAATGCCGTTTCAATTGGACTAGGTGCCGGAGACAATCGACAGGCTGCTGTCGTTGCCGAAATCGTAAAGCATTTTCCGGGAAGTCATATCAATCAGGTATTTCCGGCAGTCGGCGCAACCCGAGCGAATCTCGGAGACCGGGACAGCTGGATTAACAGCCTCGTCTCCCCGACTGGTCAGCCGGGCTTTGTCAATATTTCGACGGGTCCAGTGAGCGCTGCCCAATCCGAGCTTGCCGTGGTGCCTGTACACGCGGCCATTGCATTGGTACGGGATATGGGTGGCAATGCACTGAAGTATTTCCCGATGCAGGGGCTAAAAAGGGAAGATGAACTGCGAGCGGTAGCGAAAGCGTGTGCAGAAGCGGACTTTGCGTTGGAGCCTACCGGTGGCATCGATATGGATAATTTTGAAGCCATTCTCGAAATCGCACTGGATGCGGGGGTTCCGCAGGTTATTCCACATGTGTATTCCTCCATTATTGATCAGGAGGGTCTGACCATTGTAAGTGATGTGCAGTCGTTATATGCAGCAATGAAGACGCTGGCGAAGAAGTATGGTTAAACGCGTAGGGGCTTTTGGCGAAGTCATGATGCGGCTTGAAGTTCCGGGACATGATCTGTTGATTCAGAGTAATCGGCTGAAATACTCCTTTTCGGGCAGTGGGGTCAATGTAGTATCGGCGATGACACGTTACGGATATGCAGGCCTGCTGGTGTCGAGGCTTCCAGTCAATCCCTTGGGTGATGCCGCCGAATCCTACTTGCGCGGACTGGGCCTGAGCACCGAGTATGTGCGTCGCGGAGGGCAGTATATCGGGATGTACTTTCTGGAGAATGGTTATGGGGCCAGACCTGGGCGGGTGACTTACTCTAACCGGATGGAGAGCAGCTTTAATATTGCGCCTGAAAGCACGTATCCCTTTGCGGAAGTTGCATCAGGCATGAACGCTATTCATTTCTGCGGAATCACGCTGGCGATGAATGATTCGGTGAGATTGACGATGAAACAATTGGCACAGGCGGTCAAAGAACAAGGCGGCACAGTTGTTTTTGATTGTAATTATCGTCCTGCTTTATGGGGGGATCAGGGTTATGCCATGGCGAAGCCGCATTATGAGGAAATGTTGCATTTGTCAGATATCGTCCTGATGAATGAGCGGGATGCTCTTCATATTCTGGGGTTAAATACGGACAAAGTACAAAGGGAAGAGCAACTGACTGAGCTCATTCCCCTGGTTGCCGAACGGTATGGCGTGCGTACCCTTGCTGGAACGCATCGTACCATATACAGCGATAACCGACACTGCCTACAGGGCTATATGTTCAAGGAAGGGGTGTTCGCTTATTCCGAGCCGCTGACCTTTTCTGTTTATGACCGGATCGGCGCGGGCGATGCGTTTGCGAGCGGCATCATGTATGGTGAAATGGAGGGGTGGATGCCAGCGGAGACAATCTCTTTTGCTGCGACAGCCGGAATGCTGGCGCATACCGTAGCAGGTGATACACCAATGGCTTCCAGTGGAGACATCATCCAGGCGAGGAACAGCACCGTGCGTGATGTAACAAGGTGATATTTTAGTGGAGAATGCCTGGAATGTATGAGCGATAGATGCTGATCCCCTTCTCTATTAAGATTGTCTTGGTATCGTGTGGCAAGAAAACTTGTACCTGATGGGCTTCATCCCAACCAGGCCGGACATGAAAGAATTGCCTCCCGAATCGTGGGATTTTTGAAATCGTTGTGATACCTTGTAAATTACTGTGAGGAAAATAGAAATAGAATGAACGAGGATCTGCAGAGTAGACACATTAATCATAAGTGTCACTTACTGCAGGTCCTTTGTGTTATACAGAATCAGGATATATTATAAAAATTTTATGTTGAAACTAATATGGTAAATATTACATTGTAAATTCATGAGATTTCCGGTATTTTTATTAACGGCAAACTTTTCTTTATAAAGTAGAAGTAGATTGTCTTAGCAGGTAGCAATTGAAATGAAGAAGAAAGGAGGAAGAAATGTTATGTCAGAAGTTGCTAGTCAAAGAGTACATAAGCCAGGACCACAGCCAGTAAGTTTCGGTAGTTGGATGCTCACGTTGTTCCTTATGATGATTCCGCTTGTAAACATTATTATGTTGTTTGTATGGGCATTTGGAGATTCCAATCCTTCGAAAGCCAATTATGCCAAAGCATCGTTGCTGTGGGCAGCGATCGGAATTGTTGTGTATATTCTAGTGTTCGTACTTATCATTGGAACTGGAATTTCGCTTTCGGATTACTAGGTTTATGAATACGTAGCTTGATAAAGTTTAATCAAAAAAACGCCGACAATACTGTCGGCGTTTTTTTGATTTGTTTATTTTGTACTAGGCTGCGGACGTCTTATCAGCATTGTGAAGAGTCGGCGAGCGGCGGCCAAGCAGATATCCTGCAAGCGAGGCCAACATCTGCTGGAATACCATGCCGAGTACAACCGGGACGGCAACCGGTGGAGGGAAATACGATACGGCAAGCACCGCTCCCGCACTAATATTGCGCATGCCTCCGTTGAATACAAGTGCGACTTGATCGGCTTCATTCCAACCGAGTAATCGGGCAACGAAGTAACTTAGAGCATAGCCAAATGAGGCCAGAAAAATAATGATTGCTGCTAGACCAGCGAGCTGCCAGTTAAAGTCAGCTAAATAGGGCGCAACAACAGAGCCATTAATCGCGACAACCGCTGCCATGAACAATTTGGAGAACGGATTCAGTCTAGGCCCCCAGACTGGAACAATGGCCCCTTTGGTCCATTCATTCAAAAGCATCCCGAGCAAGGAGGGAACAACGATCATCCAGAACAGACTGCTCATCATGGCTGCTATATCCAACGATACGCTAGTGCCAATCAGCAAGGATAATACGCCGGGTACCACGAAAGGAGCAAGCATGGTGTCAATCAGGATAATCGACAGCGTCAGAGCGATATTGCCCCGATAGATACTGACCCAGATAAAGCTGCTCACACCTGTCGGAATAACGGCAGCCAGAACAAGGCCCGTTATCGTGTAGGCATCCGTTGGGAAGACCAGGTGACCCATGCCCAGAGCAATCAGAGGCATCGCCAGATGCAGAATAAACAGACAAACGAACAGTGGAAAAGGCTTCTTCAGCACGTTCACAAAATCCCGTATCCCGAGACTGATGCTTCCCGCAAACGTCATGAACGCAAAAAGCCATGGCGACAAAAAGGTATAAGAAGAAAGAAGACTCCCGCAAAGAACGCCAATAATAATGCTGATTGGAGTAATCAGTGGCATGATGCGGTTCAAGCGTACATTTAAGGCCTGAAGCATATTCATGACATCCCTTTACCGTATGATTCCTTTATTATACATGTTAATAACGGTGAATGTAGACCCATTTGCAATGAAGCATACGGAGCAGTTATCATAAATCTGGAAGAAACACTTCAAGTTGAAGAAGGGGAGATGGTCATGATTAAACGGAAAAGAAAGCACACATTGATGATGGCAGGCCTCATTGCGTCAAGTATTCTTGTGATATCGGCCTGTTCCGTTGTAGAACAAGCGAATCAAAGTTTGAATTACGTTAGTGGGGCTACTGATTATATAGAGCAAGTATCGAACGCCGGAGCCGATCTGCAAGAACTCGCATCAGGAGCGGTGAGTAACCCTGAAATAACAACTCAGGTACAGGAGAAAATAGATCAGATTCAGGCGGAAGCCAGCGAATTCTCTCAGCTGACAGCACCAGCGATAGGGGAAAGCATTCATGAAAATCTGGTCAGTTACAACAATCAATTAACTGAAGTTGTGGGTCAATTTGAGAACACGCTTGCAGAGCATGGTTTTACGGCAGAAAACTGGGAGAAGACAGGTATTCCTGAATTGATCACCAATATTAATGGTTTAAAAGATCCGTTAAGCGGGCTTGGGATCGAGGCCAATTAAGATTTAAACTAGGATAGGCCTTGAGTCAAAGCGGCTTCATCCCCAAAAAGGACGATATACCGGAGTGATTTTGATCACTTGCGGGTATCGTCCTTTTTGTTTTTCTAATATAACTCACATTTTTTACAAAATATAAAAATGGATCACGATGTTGATTTGCCACGAATTTTGGAGCTTAGATCTTCAATCTGTCCATCCAGAACATTTCCTGCTTTACTCAGAAACCCTGTAATAAGCTCCAACTCTTCCTCTGTGTATGTGGAAGCCAGATTAACCATAGCTGCATGAAGGGTGAGGTAGGTGCTGCTGACCTCTTCCTTGTTTTCGTACAAAGGCACAATGATGACTTTACGGCGGTCATTAGGGTCATTTTCTCGACGGACAAAGCCGTTCTTCTCAAGCCTGTCAATTAATGTCGTGACACTTCCTGTGGCCAGACCGGTAAGTTTTGACAGCTCACCAGCAGTGATTGGACCTTTCTCGCGCAGGATATCCACGGATATGAAATCGTTATTGTACAAGCCCAAAGAGGCAGCTACATGCTGCTGATATAAAACGGTTCGGGTACCCAGGCTCCGCATTCGCAACGTAAAATTCTCCTGTAATTCGGTAGGTTGTTGTTGATGTTCTCTTGACAAAAGATAACCCTCCTCTTAAGATGACATATATCTTGATTATCGAGATATTAGATTAACGAGACAATAAATTTTGGAGATACTAGATTGACGTATGATTAATTTCAACTTATTTTAACGAACTCTGTACTTATTTGCAAAGGGGACGATCGATTTTGAGAGAAACAATGATGATTAAAGGAGCACGTGAGAACAACCTGAAGAATATTTCACTTTCGATTCCGAAGTATAAGTTGGTTGTTCTAACGGGTCCGTCCGGCTCCGGCAAATCCACGCTGGCAATGGATACCCTTCAGCGAGAATGCCAGAGACAATACATGGAATCGATGGGATTAACATCGGATTCGATCAGCAAACCGAAAGTGGAGTCCATCACAGGTCTTTCTCCATCCATCAGCGTAGGACAGCACATTACTAACCGGAATCCACGCTCAACAGTAGGAACAGTGACAGACATTTACACTTACGTTCGTTTCATTTTTTCCAGACTTGGGGAGCGTATATGTCCATCCTGTAATGGCACCATTTCGCCATCGTGGGAAGCGGCTGGTCATTTAACCGAGGAAGACGAATACATGGGTCATCAGACTATACATTGTCCACATTGCAATGCCGTGCTTGAGAAGCTTGGCATGTCACACTTTTCGTTCAACAAACCGGAGGGTGCTTGTGATGTATGTAGTGGGCTTGGTCATGTGGCATCAATCAACGAAGCGGCTGTATTCAATCCTGAGCTTAGTGTGCGGGATGGAGGTGTAGCTTCGTTAAATGGTGTGCATCGGGATATCCAGATCCGAATTCTGGTTGCGGCTGGACAGCATTTTGGATTCGGATTCGATCCGGATCGTCCATTGAAGGACCTTGGTGAAATCGAGCGCGATTTGCTGTACTACGGCGTCGAGAGCGAAGCGTTTAAGCAGCATTACCCTAATATCAAGCCCATCCAGGGAACCAAGTTCGAAGGTGTGATCCCCGGATTGTGGAGACGATATAAAGAAAAGGAAGGAGAAGGTGGCGGAACGGAAAAAGACGGACGTTTTTTTCATCAACAGCAGTGTCCTGAATGTCAGGGCGCTCGTTTGAAAAAAGAAATTCTTTTGGTAAGCGTAGCTGGCGCATCCATCTCCGACGTAACCAACTGGTCATTCAGTAAAGTGCTGGAATGGACGGTAGGACTACAAGAAGTGATCTCACCCGAGGCACATCACCTGCTTGATCCAATCCTTCATGATCTGCCCACCAAGTTGAAACGCATTATGGATGTTGGACTTGGCTATCTCTCCATGGATCGTCAGACCGTAACTTTATCTGGTGGTGAAGCTCAGCGATTACGACTTGCATCGCTTCTAGGCTCTGGTTTAACGGGCGTATTGTATATTCTGGACGAACCGACGACAGGGCTTCATCCGAAAGATACCATTGGCCTGATTCGCGTACTTCAGGAGCTTCGTGATCTGGGCAATACGATCCTCGTCATTGAACACGATATTGAGATGATGCGTGCTGCTGATCATGTGATCGACATTGGACCTGGTGCTGGAGTCAATGGAGGAATGGTTGTTGGTGAAGGGAGCCTGGAGGATTTAATGGCAAGTGAGCTTTCGGTTACGGGAGCTTATCTGAGAAATGAATCTGTGGCTAGTCCTTCTTATAACCGAAGAACAGGTACGGGGCAACATCTTTCCATTCGGGGAGCGCATTTGCGCAACATTGATATTCCGGTTGTATCTTTTCCATTAGGCACGCTGATCTCCGTAACGGGTGTTTCAGGGTCAGGCAAATCTACGCTTGTATTTGATATCCTCGCACAGGGAATGGAATCAGGTCAGAAACCATCAGGTTGTGAAGAGATAACAGGGTTGGAGCACGTAGGTGATATCGTTATTTTTGACCAAACGCCAATGGGTAGAATGCAACGGTCGAATGTTGCCACCTACACAGACGTATTTACGCACCTGCGCCAACTGTTCGCTGGTTTGCCAGATGCCAAGGCACGAAAGCTTACTGCGAAGCATTTCTCGTTCAATACACCCGGAGGGCGCTGTGAAACCTGTCAAGGCCTGGGAGTGTTGTCTGTGGACATGAACTTCCTGCCTGATCTGGAGGTAACTTGTCATGACTGTAAGGGCAGACGATTCATGGATGAGGTGTTACAGGTTCAATACGAAGGATTCTCGATATCCGATGTACTGAATATGTCAGTAGCCGAAAGTCTGCCTGTCCTGAAAAGTCAGACCAAAATCGCCGATCTCGTCGAGATGTTGTGTGAAGTTGGACTTGGTTATCTCCAATGGGGGCAATCCGTCAAAACATTGTCAGGCGGTGAGGGTCAACGGATCAGGCTGGCAAAAGAGCTGAGTAAAAAGACCAAAAAACACACGCTCTATCTATTGGATGAGCCAACAACCGGCCTTCATCCGTCAGACATCAAGCAACTCCATATTTTGCTGGATAAGCTGGTTGAGTCGGGGAATACCGTTGTCGTTGTAGAGCACAGTCTGGAATTGATTCGGGAATCCGATTGGGTTATTGACATTGGCCCAGAAGGTGGCGCAGCGGGTGGTGAGCTAGTAGCCGAAGGCACGCCGGAGCAGGTGGCGGGGGTCAGAGCCTCCCATACAGGACAATTTTTGAAGCGTATATTAGCCGAGGGGCTTTAATCAGAATGGATAAGGGGAAAAATAATCATGGTAAAAAGCAATAAATTAGGCGTTATTCTTGCAGGCTTGCTGCTTGCCATTCTCATGGCTTCGATGGATAACACCATCGTAGCCACTGCAATTGGTACCATTGTGGGTGATCTTGGCGGATTTGATAAATTAATGTGGGTCACCTCTGCCTATATGGTTGCAGAGATGGCGGGTATGCCGATCTTCGGTAAACTATCGGATATGTATGGCCGCAAGCGGTTTTTCATTTTTGGAATCATCGTATTTATGATTGGTTCTGCATTGTGCGGGACAGCGGATTCCATCATTCAGCTCAGCATTTACCGTGCGATTCAAGGAATCGGCGGCGGAGCGTTGATGCCGATCGCATTTACCATTATGTTCGATGTCGTTCCCGCAGACAAACGGGGTAAAGTGGGTGGACTATTTGGTGCAGTCTTTGGTTTATCCAGTATTTTCGGACCACTTCTCGGAGCCTATATCACTGATTACATTCATTGGTCCTGGATTTTCTATATCAACCTGCCACTTGGTCTGATCGCCTTTGTCATGATTGCATTCTTCTATAAAGAATCCGTAGAGCATTCCAAACAGAAAATTGACTATTTTGGCGCATTCACACTGGTAGCTTCCATCGTGTGCCTCATGTTTGCACTTGAACTTGGAGGCAAGGAATATGCCTGGAATTCCAGCATGATTGTGGGTTTGTTTGCTGCGTTCGCCGTGCTGATGACTGCATTTGTGTTCATAGAGCGGCGTGTGGCAGAACCAATTATTACATTCAGCATGTTCAAAAACCGGCTGTACTCCACCAGCAATCTAATGGCTATATTTAGCGGTGCAGCCTTTATTACAGCTTCCATCTATATCCCCATTTATATTCAGGGCGTACTTGGTGGATCAGCTACCAACTCCGGTCTGGTTCTGCTGCCGATGATGCTTGGATCAGTTGTAACAGCTGCGGGTGGAGGAGCCATGCTTACCAAGCTCAGATACCGCTCCATCATGTTACCCACACTTGCGCTGCTGGTCATTGGTATCGCCTTGCTGACAACGTTAACGACGGATTCCTCCCGATTTATGGTGACCATTTTCATGATTCTGGTTGGTCTGGGCATTGGGTCTTCGTTCTCTGTATTGAGCAATGCAGCCATTCACGGTTTCTCAGCAAGACAGCGCGGTTCTGCCAGCTCAACCCTTAACTTCAATAGGGAACTCGGTATGACGTTGGGAATTACGGTATTTGGTATCGTACAGAGTCACGTATTTGCGAGTAAATTGGTTTCCTTCTTTGGAAATAGTAATGGTAGTGAGCAGGGTGGTGGCGTGAATCTGAGTGATCCTAGCTTAGTCCTAAAACCGGACACTCGTGCTGATATTCCTGCGCCAATGTTGGATAAGATTACAGAAGCATTGTCCTCATCCATCGTTCATACGTTTGCCTGGGCCATCATTCCGGCCGTTATTGCTCTATTGGCTGCTTGGTTTATGAGTAAGGAAAAATTTGACCCTGCATCCGAGTCAGATGAATATTTAGCTTCACACTAGCAAGACTATGTAATGGATTTGTGTGCTGGATATGACATTTTTCTCATAATGGAGAAAGAATTTCCTGTTGTTTGACAAAGCGGTAAACCGTTTAATATGATTAAAGAACGGAAGAAAATATAGTTGCTTACTTTAGTGTGCAAAATATGTTCTTATCAAAGGAGACCTACGTTATGTCTGAACAAAATGGAAAAGTAATCATTATCACCGGCGGAGCGAGTGGTATTGGTAAAGAAACAGCGCTTCAGCTTTCGGATCTGGGTGCAACGATTGTTGTAGCAGACTATAACGAAGAGGGTGCCAAAAAGCTTGCATCTGAGATTGAAGCAGGTGGTGGCACAGCCGGAGCATACAAAGTGGACGTGTCCAAAGGAGACGAAATCAAAGCCCTGATCGACTGGACCGTAGAGAAATACGGAACATTGAGCGGTATTTTCAACAACGCGGGCATTGGACTCGTGAAGCCATTTCTGGAGATGGACCCGGAATCCTATCACAGAGTAATCGATGTTGACCAACACAGTGTGTATTACGGCATGTATTATGGCGCCAAGAAAATGGTTGAACTGAATGTACAAGGCACCATTGTAAATACAGCTTCGATCTATGGAAGTATTGCTGCGGTGGGAAGCTTTAACTACAATGCAGCCAAGGCAGCTGTTGTGATGATGTCCAAATCCGGTGCTTTGGAACTTGCCGAGCATGGCATTCGTGTGGTTGGTGTAGCGCCAGGCTTTATTGAGACACCGATTTTGGGTGATGACAGAGCGATGAAGGATGCGCTTGCCACCCAACATATGCGCGGAGAGCTCATTCAACCGGAGAAAGTTGCGAGTGTTGTAGCCTTCCTGTTCAGTGACGCTGCCAGTGCAGTGAATGGTACAACGGTTGCAGTAGATGATGGATTCCTCAGCTTCAAAACAAAATAAGATTTGGACAGTAAGGTGGTCTAGTCCGTCTCTGAGAAATAAAAGAAAAAACGGTGCAGAACGAATAAATCGTTCTGCACCGTTTTTTTTTGCAATCAATATAAGAAGAGTATTTATTATGAAAATAATTCTATATAGTCATCCCGGGAGTTCAGAGATCATGATACAATAAGCAGGCATGCGTCTTTTATCATTTTGTGGTGTCATAGACAATACGCACACCGAGAGAGCCATAGCTCTCTTCTTTATAGTGACATTGGGAGCATGTTTTTGTAGCGCATAACGCATCACTGTGAACTTGTAATTTTTCGTTGCACTGCGGGCATTTATTTTCAAAAAGAGTCTTCAACACGTTAAACATGCTTAATCACTCATTTCGGATTAATTTACTTGGTTTTTATTATAGCCGATTATTTTAACTGCGTATACTGTTTTTTGCATCATTTTTTACACCGCAAGAAAGGAAGAAAAACCGATGGATACTCTGCTTTTTGTCATCATGTTTATACTGGGTCTGGTCGGTTCCTTCTTCTCCGGTTTGTTGGGTATAGGTGGAGCCATAATTAATTACCCGCTGTTGTTGTATGTACCTTCTCTCATGGGGCTGGAACCGTTCTCGGCACATGAGGTGTCGTCGATCAGCATGTTTCAGGTGTTTTTTGCCTCGCTCGCTGGTGTGATTGCCTACCTTAGAAGAGCAGGGAACGGGAAAAAGAGCGAAGTTCTCATTCATAAAGGTCTGGTGGCTTACATGGGCTCCAGTATTCTGGTCGGCAGTCTGATTGGCGGCTTCATATCCGGTCACCTGAATGGAGAAGTCATCAATCTGATCTATGGCATTCTGGCCATTATCGCGATTGTACTTATGCTGATTCCCGGTAAGGGAACAGAAGGCTCGGCTGGTCAGGTGACATTTAACACATATGTTGCGGCGGGATCGGCTTTTTCCGTAGGGATCGTGTCGGGAATTGTCGGTGCGGGTGGTGCTTTTATATTGATTCCTATCATGCTCACCGTGCTTAAGATCCCTACCCGGACGACCATTGCTTCTTCACTTGCGATTGTGTTCATCTCAGCCATTGGTGGGGTGGTGGGAAAAATTCTGGGTGGAGACATTCCGCTGGAGCCCATCATTTATACGGTTATCGGGAGTCTGCTTGGTGCTTCACTTGGTTCCAAAGTGAGTTCAATGATTAATGTGAGATTGCTTCGGTACGGACTGATGGTTCTTATCGCCATTACAGCAGTGAAGGTATGGTCTTCGATTTTGTAAAACCACATAGGATTGAAGCGTCCATGACGATTTCGTAACCAAACGGATGGAATGCCGTATTAAGGTTATGAACATGAGCTGGCGAATTTTTTGTTGCATGAATTCACATCAGTTTTCGTCCATGGAGCACCCTCAAACTCCTTTCATGGATACATGTTTAACATTATGAGAAGTTGAGGTATCCATCCTATGAATAACGTACTCACAGATCAGACTGATGCAGGATATCGGCTGGCTGAGCAGAAGGCAACTCAGTATTTTACTTCTCTTCATGAACAACTAATGGATAAAACGTATACAACTGCACTTACGCAAGATATTCACTTGTGGCAAAAAAAACATATTCAACCTTTTTCCTGGTTATCTTTTTTATCACCAAGTCAAAGAAAACCGGATTCCCGGGATGCTCATAGATATATCCATTGGCTTAATGTTACAGGCAAACTGGATGATTACTTGGATCGCAGTATTTCTTACATTTATATGCGAGATCTGGGCAAAGCCCTGGACTCCTCGGATACCCAAGCACGCATTCAGCGTGTCGCTCAGGATACCAAAGCATATTTTATGCGTTCAAATACAACCCACCTCAAGGGAAGCCCGGATTATATCAGTCTGGCCGCTTTGTATCGCTGGGCCCAGAAGGAGAACGTGGAAACAGCTGTTATCTGGGTCATCAGCAAATTGAAAAATGTTGCTTCCAATATTCCCAAAGAACTGGATGCAGAACAGGCACAGCGCAAGCTGCTCAAGATCATTCTTGGTGTTGTTCTGCATGTGAACGATGATATGAATGATGAGACTCCCCAGGCAGAACGTTCCGAGAGGCTGGACGCTGCGATTAGGCTCGGTTATTCTTACGGATTGACCTATCCATTTATTGATGACCTGCTGGATTCGCAGGCGTTGACTGCGCAAGAGAAGGAACAGTATTCTCTCTTGATTCGAAATGCGCTACTCACCGGAATTGTGCCGGATATCGGCGAATGGAAGGGAGACAATCTCAAAGTCATTCAATATGTTCATGTCGAACTGCGTGATGCGTTCGAGTATATCAAGAACTATCAGCGCCCTGAGACGCAGCGCACATTCTTCGAGCAATCCTATGTATTCTTTCAATCTCAGGAAATAGATCGTGCCAAGAAACTGTCGAACGCGAATTATTCCAATGAAGAACTTTATATTCCAATTATTATTAAATCCTCATCCTCCAGACTCATTGTTCGTTCCGTGCTCAGTGCATCTGCGGATGAAGGTTTTGATCTGCGGACATTCTACTATGGCATTTATAATCAGCTCGCGGACGATTTCGCTGATATGTTTGACGATATGGAGGAGGGAGCAGTGACTCCGTATACTTATTATCTGAAGTATCGTGACCTGCGGCCCGATCTGATCAATCCGTTTGAACTATACTGGGCGGTTATCTCTTATCTGATTCATGAGGTATACCATTCGGATGCGAAGACCCGGGAGGTCATACTGGATCGGGCTATTAATGGACTTAAGCGTTGTAGAGAGCGTTTGGGTCAAGAACAATACAACGAAGTGATGAACATCTTTGCCTCCGGACAACCTGAATTCAATCGCCTCATTCAGCAAATGGTGCGAAAAGCCGATGATGTGGATTTCCTGGATAAATTGCTGCGGGATCAGGTCATCCTCCAATTGCAGAATGACAAGCGTGAAAAACAGGATTTTCAGGATACGATTCGCACGGTTCGTGAACAGATCAATATCGAATTACAGATATCCAAGCCGTTTGGACTTCCGGAGATGAAAGGCACACTTATTGATGCAGCGAATTACAGTTTACAAGGAGATGGGAAACGGCTAAGGCCGATCCTGACCTGGGTGATGGGTGTGCGTGAATATGGTCTGCATGAATCATCTATCATTCCTCTTCTAAGATCACTGGAATACATGCATACGGCTTCACTGATCTTTGATGATCTGCCGACCCAGGATAATGCTTCGACCCGGCGAGGTCGTTCCACCTTACATCAGGTGCATAACAGCGCAACAGCAGAATTGACAGGTTTATTTCTCATTCAAAAAGCCATTGGCGAGCAATCTTCCCTCAATCAGTTTGATGCCGCAACCGTGCTTACCCTGATTCAATATTCCGCTGAAAAAGCAGAAGATATGTGTATGGGACAGGCGATGGATCTGAATGCCAAAGGCAAAGCATTGACCCTGGAACAATTGAACATGATCTGTTTCTACAAAACAGGTATTGCTTTCGAGGCTGCACTTGTGATGCCAGCCATTCTGGCTCAGGTGAAGGAAGTAGAGATTGCCTCCTTAAAGAAGTTTGCGTATCATGCGGGTATCGCCTTTCAAATTAAGGATGACCTGCTGGATCTGGAAGGAGATCATCGGGTACTCGGTAAACCGGCAGGTCAGGATGTACGGAACAACAGCTCAACCTTTGTATCCATTCTGGGTGAAGATGGCGCGAAGAAAGAGATGTGGGAGCACTATTGTCTCGCAACCGATGCGCTGAACGAAATGCCAAAGCCGATTTCTTTTCTAAGACATCTGTTGGATTACATCATTGGACGGGAGCGGTAAAATCGTTTCTGACTAAAACCCATTCCCATGTTCAGCATGGTTTATATGAAATAAAACAAAGTTGCCTGGATTCCATGCGAATAGAATCCAGGTCTATTCTGCTTTAATGACACAAACGTTTAGAAAATAAGATGTTTCAACAATTAAAAATTCGGGTATTAAGCAAATATTGTGTTTATACACCAAAAGGAGAGCTTAAGATGCAGGTTCAAAAGGTCGATCATCACGAATTGTTTGAGCAGATTTATAATCAAGCACCTATTGGGATTGCACTTGTTGCTCCAACAGGACAGTGGATGAAAATGAATCCTGCTTTTTGCAGTATGCTGGGTTATACAGCTCAAGAATTAATCGATCTTCATTACCAGGAGATCACCCATCCCGATGATTTTGCACAGGATCTGATGTACGAGCGCGAGCTGTGTGAAAGTAAATCGCAAGAGTACAGATACGAAAAACGTTATATTCAGAAAAATGGAGATATTTTATGGATATCACTGCATATATCATTGGCTCGAAACGAGGTCAGCGGTGAACCGTTGTATTTTATTTGCCACGTTGTAGATATTACGGATCATAAAACAACCGAACTAAAACTGCTTCAAACGGAAGAAATGTTCAAACTTATTTCCGATAATGCTCAGGAAATTATCTATATTGCAACTTTTGATGGTATTTGTCGTTATTGTTCTCCTTCCATTTATAATCTGCTTGGTTATTCGCCAGAAGAAGTGGTGGGCAATAACAATACCGCCGTGTTCCACCCGCAGGACCTGGAACGTGTCTCACAGATTGATTTGAGCACAGGTCATATGTTGAATATGGAGGTTCGCCATAAAGATGGGCATAGCCTTTGGTTTGAAACCACCTATAAGGTTATCGGGGAGCCTGGGCAAGAACAACAAATCCTTGCCATTGGTCGCGATATATCGGAGAGAAAGAAACATGAGGAAATTAGTGCAGAAGCTGAACGGATAGCCATGATCGGCAGTTGGGAGTGGAACATGCTGAGTGGCCATGTTTCCATGTCCGATCAGATATACGAGATGTTTGAAATTGATAACAACAAGCAGTATATGGCTAGCGATATCTTTGCATTCATGGAACAGGCGGAGGAGCAGCGGTTGAAGGACTGTATTGAATGGGTGAAAACAGGCCAACCGCTTGATTTTGAATATCGGCATTTGGGCTCAGCTGGTAAAGAAAAGTATATTCATCTGCGAGGGTTAGTTACTTTTGATGAGCATCAACAACCGATTCAGCTGAACGGAACTTTGCAGGATATTACGGAGCGTAAACTCGTCGAATTCAAACTTCAGGAATCGGTGGAACGTTATACTTCACTCAAAAAATATAATCATGATGCCATCATATCTTTTGATATGGACGGTAATATCATAAATGCCAACCCGGTAGCTATGAAAATGACCGGATGCCCGGTTGTGGAAATGATTGGAACCAGTATCTGTCGGTTTATCGGACCTTACCATCTAGGGTTGATTCTCAATAGCCAGTATGAGATGGCTGAAAAAGAAATCAATGCCGTTCAGCACGTAAATGGTTCAGAGACAGAAGTTTTGGCAACGCTTGCGCCAATCATTATTAATGAGAAAAACGTAGGGTTCTACCTGATTGCCAAAGATATAACAGAACAGAAAAAGCTTCTTGTAGCCAAAGAGACTGCCGAACGAATGAATAAGGCCAAAAGTGAGTTTTTGGCGATGATGAGCCATGAGATCCGTACACCCATGAACGGCGTGATTGGGATGACGGATTTGCTTCTGGATACGCCTGGTCTTAGTGGAGAACAAAAGGAATACATTGAAATCATCCAAAAAAGTGGGGATTCGTTGCTTGCGATTATCAATGATATTCTGGACTTTTCCAAAATAGAGTCGGGTAAAACCGATCTGGTGGATGAGCCCTTTGATCTTAAGGAAATTGTGACAGAGACGGTTAATATCGTAACGCCAATGATTAGGGAGAAACAGTTGGATCTTCGTTTAAGCCTGGATGACGCCATTCCTGTTCCTTTGTTCGGAGATGCTTACCGTCTAAAACAGGTCCTAACCAACATTATTGGTAATGCAGTAAAGTTCACCCCGGAAGGCAGTATTGAGATCGAGGTGAAGGTTACCGGACAAGAATACAATGACGTTCAATTTCAGTTCAAGGTGAAGGATACAGGGATTGGAATTCCAGTGGAGAAAAGAAAGCATTTATTCGAAGCCTTCTACCAATTGGAGAATTTCATGACGCGCAAGCCTCAAGGTACTGGACTTGGACTGGCCATCAGCAAGAAGCTTGTAGAGCTTATGCACGGTGATATTTGGATTGAAGAGTCCGACGATCCGGGGACTACATTTGTTTTTACAGTTTCGTTTAAAACCAGTAACATAGAGGAAATCAACAAATACGATCTTCAACATAAAAAGCATAAGACGGATCTGTTGCGAATTCTGATCGCAGAAGACAATGAAGTGAACCAGCTTGTCTTGCGCCGAATGATTGAGAAAAAAGGACACCTCGTGGACTACGTGGAGAACGGTATTGAAGCGGTGGACGCTGTTAAACGAAATAGGTACGATATTGTTTTTATGGATGTACACATGCCTCGACTGAATGGATTTGAAGCAACCCAAGCGATTAAGGAAGCCCTGACACCAGACGCTTGTCCATATATTGTGGCAGTTACTGCGAACGCTGTTAGAGGGGATATGGACAAATGTCTGAGGGCTGGAATGGATGCATATGTAAGCAAACCGATAAAAAGTGAATCCATTATGCAAGTGATGGAGGAGTTTTACAAAATCAAGAAACATACAGATTTATGATTTGCAATGAACATGACAATGGAGAATATATAGTATGTACCATTGCAGACATGCCCATGGTTTAAGATTTCTTTATGTGTATGAACGGATTCTCTTTTGTTGGACAAAAGAGCCGTTGACTTATCCTTGTGATAAGTCAACGGCTCTTTAACGTTAGACGGAAATCGGAGTGGATAGAAAGTGGTGAATAAAAGTTGACAAATATATAGTTAGGCGCCATATTATATCTATGAGCAACCATAATAAAGAAACAAATGACATGTATCTCATCCCCTCGTTAGTACAAACGAAGCGACAGGTCGATCGCTATCAATTAGATGTGGATGCACAAGCCGTGCTTGTTGCATCCAGGCTGATGGTAGCGGGAGCCAAGCTTGGGCATGCTGCGGAAATTCACTTCGCCAGATTTGGTTTATCGACAGGTCGTTATCGTCTGTTAGCAGATCTAGAGGATAACGATGGTGAAGAGCTGCCCTCTCAACTCGCGGAAAATCTGGGCGTTACTCGTGCAACCGTAACTGGTCTAATTGAGATTCTCGAACGCGATGGACTGGTCGCTCGTCGGACGAGTTCAGTCGATGGCCGTCAGAAGTCAGTCATCTTGACAGCCAAAGGCGCCAAAAAGCTGACGGATATGGCTTCGGAGCATTTTGCCAGATTGGAAGCGATGGTCGGCTTGCTTACAATTGAGGAACGGAGTGTGTTTCTCGATCTGCTGGGGCGTGTAACCCAAGGAATCTCGGCACTTACAGATGAGTCAATCGACCTCTCTGAACCCAAATCCTAGGAGCATAACAAGAAAGGTGAAACGGGCTAGATCAGCTAGCCCATTTTCATCACGATATAGTTAGGCACCTAATTACATAGTGTAACATAGAGTTTAATTTCAAATGAAAGGAGTAGTGATATGTTGAACCAAAAAGACCCCATTCGATCAGAGGAAAGTTATGCTGTTCGATCAGCAAAGCCTCGCCAAAAACCGTTTGTGTTATGGCGGGAATTAATTCCAGCTTACTTATCGCCTGCCATTATGGCAAGCATCGGGGGAATCGTTACCGCCGATAAAGTGCTTCAGTTACGAGCCCTAACAACGATTGGAGGGGCGTCCCTGCTGATGGCTTTAGTTATTGGACTCTGGCTGCGTAATCGTGGAAGCTGTAGACGCTGGGTGACGAAAGCGCCCCGTGTGATCGTCGTGGGTTGCTTTTCACTTGCAGGCGCAATGCTTGGCCTTATGGCCTCGTGGGGGATTTCCAACATGCTGCATATTGTAAACCCGAGTCTTTCATGGATTTGGCTGGATCATGTCGGGTTCGATTTTCCCCTGTCCGGTGCATTAGCCTGCACAATCATGACATGGCGTTGGAGAGCTTCCTTTACAAAATAAATGGATACATTTGAGAAGGAGATATGGGAACATGATTACTATTATTGGAGCAACAGGTATGATTGGAAATGCACTTTTGAGACGTTTGATAGAGGACGGCGCTCCCGTTCGGGCAATAAGCAGAGAGCCGGATCAGCTTCGTCAACAAATCGTGGACTTGGCATTGTCCGGTGTTGAACTTTGTACTGCCGATGCGAATGATCCTGAATCGATGCGCAGAGCTTTGGCCGGTGCCAGCCAACTATTCCTTGCGTTATCCAACAATCCAAGACAAGTGGAATTAGAGACATCCATTATTCACATAGCTGCGCAAGAGGGAGTGAAGCATATCGTCAAAATATCCAGTCCAGCTTATGAGGAACGTTCACCTGTAGCTATAGCAAAATGGCATGCCGATATCGAGCAAGCACTCGTGACATCCGGAATTACGTATACAATATTGCGACCTTATGCATTCATGCAAAATTTGCTGCGTCTCGCATCAACCATAACAACCCAGAATATGTTCTTCGGCTGTATTGGAGATTCACCGTGCAACTTCATCGATAGCCGGGATATCGCAGATACTGCCGCAAAAGTAATGACACGGTTCAAGTCGGTTAACAGCATATATACGTTGACGGGTTCCGAAACGTTCACCTATCCACAGATTGCAGATAAATTGTCCATCGTGCTCAATCGACCGATCGAGTTCGTTAACCTCAAACCTGAGGCGTTGCGAACTGATCTGATCGAACATGGACAGATGCCTTCTTGGCTCGCAGACCACGTTGTGGAAATCCAGACGATGTCTACCGTTGTGTCTGAGAAGCCGACAGATACCGTTCAACGCTTGCTCGGCAGAGAGCCTCGCTCGCTCGATGCATTCCTGGAAGAGTATCGGGATGCATTTAAACCGAGGCCATAACCATGCAGTGAACTAAGGAGAATCTCCCTAAAAATTCTTTAGGGGGATTTTTTGGGTGTGAAACAAACCTCACTACTGATTTTTGATCCATAGTTTGGAGATATCCATGAACCCAAACTCAGCCGTTTGCATGCCGAAGATACTTTGGTCCAGCTGGGCTTTTTTGTTCATGTGACAACCGTGTAAAATCCAACAGTTATCTCGCAGCAATCCCTCTGCTTCATCCAGCAGTACCGATCGTTTCTCGTTATCCAGCTGGGCGAAATGGTCTAATTTCTGGTCCAGGATGAACTGTACTGCAGGCGTTAGGTAAGCGTGCAAATGATTGGATTTGTTTTTGAAGTAATTAATCATACCAAATTGCCAGTCATCCTCCAAAATTTCCTCAGCCATCATCAATGTAGCATCCTTGTATTTATCAGGATGGGGATAGTGAGCAGAGAGATGAAGCTCAATGTTCAAACCAATCTCTTTTCCGCGCTGTTGTAACCAATTGGCTTCTTTTAAACCTTTATTCACCGGGTATGACAGAATGATAGGCTCTCCCTCGTAACCACTTCGCATCAGCAGCTTCTTGGCATCCACAAGCGAAGTTTCATGCCATGTTGTTACCGCGCTTTTCCAGGGAAGAAAGCTGTTCGCTGGTGTAATTCGGTTTCCGCCAAGCTCTTTTACTAAACGAACTGGATCATAAACAAGTCTAAGTGCTTGTCGAAATTCCAATTGGTGATGGATCCCTGCTTTGTGGAAATTAAATAAAATATATCGGCAACCCAGTGCTGGATAATTGACAAGGGTCGTTTCATTGTTGCTTGTATTCAGCTTCATTCGGTCAGTTCTTGGTAATTCATAATGATGTTCATTAGGGCCCAGCTCTGGTACAAACCAAATATCCACCTGGTCAAGATGCGGACGGATGCCATAATACCCATCGAAGGCACTAAGCACCAAAACATCTTCATTCATTTCAATGATCTGAAAGGGTCCGGTACCGATCAGTTTTTTGGATACATCTGCATCATAAGGAAGAATCGTCATGGGAATACAGCTGAACAAGTGCAGGTAGAAGCGATTGGGACGACTTAAATAAAAGCGGATGCAGTAATCTCCATCAGCTTCGACACGCTCGACATCCCGATAGTGCCAGCTCATTGGGCTGTCCAGATCCTGAATTCGCTGCAAGGTTGCTTTGACGTCCCGGGAGGTCATCGCCCGCCCATGGTGGAACCGCACTCCTTTACGCAGATAGAAAGTCCACATCTTATGATCCTCACTGGACTCCCACATATGTGCCAATTCTGGAAGGAAGGTTTCGGTTTTGACATCATAGGTGATCAGAGTACTGCAAACCTGACCCAGCAGATAGGTTTCAAAAGCGGTGTAAACATAAGCGGGGTCCAGCCCTGTAAGTCTGCGTGATCTCATCATGCGCAGCACATCCTTACCGGAGGCCGTTTCAGCATGACTGTGGAATCCCATCTGTTTATTTAACGAAATCAGCAGCCGCTCCCGGAGAGACTCGTTCTTCTCTGTGGTGCCGATCAACTCGATCGCTTCCTTCATTTTGCCTCTGCCTATGAGCTCCAAAAAGCTCTCTTCAAGCGCCTCATTCACACTGCGCAGCAACGTCATTTCAGAATGATGTCCCCGGCCTCGCCCGGGCTGCCAGTGAATAAAGCCTTGTTCCTCCAGCTTGCGCAGAATAAACTTCACGTTGCGTGGGGTGCAGCATAGGGCAGCGGAAAGGCTGTCAATGGTTACCGGAACCGATTCATGAAGTTTAAGTGAAAGTTCTTTTGCTGTTGCAAGATGTACATAATGGGTCGTTGTGGTATCCATGTTTAAGTGCTCCTTCATAAAAGGTGAAATGTGCCATCATTTTCTTACACTTTTATTTCTCCCTTTGATCGATACAATTATACATAAAGAGACAGGGAAAGACAGCCCCTTTGAGACAGAAACAACTAGAACAGGAGAACCATACCCATGAAGCAACATTTACGGCAAATTCACCCTTTAGCATGGACAATCATTATTGGAACCATGTTTGGACGTCTCGTTACGTCCATGAGCATCCCATTTTTATCTATTTATCTGACTCAGGTGCTAGGAGCCACACCTACACAAACTGGAGTTACCGTTGCGGTCAGTTCCCTAGCAGGTGTTATGGTCAGCTTTTACGGAGGTTATATTTCAGACCGAATCGGCCGCAAAATCGTCATGCTGGTCTCCGTATTTGGCTGGGCATGCGTTTTTTTTATCTTTTCAGCAGCTGAGCATCTGTGGGTATTTTTTGTAGCCAATACGTTAAACGGATTATGCCGTGCAGTGTTTGAGCCCACGTCACGTGCACTTCTATCGGATATTACTCCACCGCAAAATAAACTGCTTGTCTTCAACCTCAGATATGCCGCCATTAATCTGGGGGTTGTGTTCGGACCCATTATCGGACTTCAGCTTGGATCAGCCCAATCGACGTTTCCATTTATGATCTCCGGGATGGTATATATTGTTTACGGCCTGGTCTTGTTCCTTCAATTTCAATCACAGCGTGCAACCCTACCGGAACACGTTCAGGTCACTGCGCCTCGTTTACGAGATGCCTTGGCTACCACCGGTCGCGACCGCGTATTTTTGCCGGTACTTATCGGGACTACTTTTTGCGTACTCGGTTACGGACATTTTGGCTCGACCCTGGCACAGTATGTGGCCCAGAATCCACTTTTTGAACATGGAAGTCAAGTGTATTCCTATATGCTTTCACTTAATGCATTGACTGTACTTGTGGTACAATACCCGATCGTGCGGGTGGCCAGCAAATTCCCACCGGTTGTGCCCCTCATCCTTGGAAACCTGCTAGTCGCTACAAGTCTGTTCCTGTTTGGCATAGCTGAAGGCATTATGCTGCTGTTGATCAGCGTCATTATGTTCACAATTGGGGAAGTACTCATGTTCACCATGATGGATGTGCTGATTGACCGTATTGCCAAACCGGAATGGAAAGGAACCTACTTTGGCACGATTGGATTCAATAACTTGGGCAACGTCATGGCACCGATTCTGGGAGGGCTGTTATTAACCCAATTTGGAGTGGGCAATGGTCTGTTCATCTTTGTACCGCTGGCACTGACGACAGCACTCGGCCTGCCTTTTCTAATGGTAGCGAACAAACGCCTTGTCGCCAGGGAGAGGGAGGTTAATGTTTAATCTCAGAGAAATTCCCTATCTGGGTTATGATCGTTGAAATCACAGCATATGATGTTCAGAGATATGAAGAAAATAACAACTGAGTTAATATTATCTTGACGGATTACGGTGGAGCGAATACAATAAACAACAAATATGTGTGACGGGTGGTTAAGATGAATATGTTCCAGACAGGGCGAATTCTAAATCGATAACTGAATACGCATGAGCAAGTGACTTAACCAATGTTTTTGGTGTTGGCGTTTGGACAGTCATGTTTGTGCACCCCTGTCGTGGACGCTCATCATTATTGCGTGCAGAGGAGAAATCCGGAAACGCTTTTTATTTCATATGGTTCTCTTATTGTTACAAGCTGTAGATGAACATTAGTTCATCTATGGCTTTTTTGCATGCATTTCCACTCAATTTGTTGCACATGGAAGGGAGATTTTGCAGTGCTTTTTGGTATGAAACTACCCCTAAGGGCAGAAAGAGAGGCAGCGATATGAAACAACCTACTCAAAGTTATACCATTTGGTTTTCCCAACGAACCGGCAGTACTCTGCTGGGTGAAGCATTAAGTTCTACGGGTGTCGCAGGATATCCGAGCGAGTGGCTGCATTATCAGCATAAGAGCCCAGACACATTAAAGCGTGAAGATCTGGAGCAGATCTGGGATCAGGGAACAACGTCAAACGGATTATTCGGAATCAAAATTAATTTTGAACAACGATGGATTGACGCATTCCGCAGTCTCTATAGTCTGCCAACAGCGTTGTCAAGGGCTGAGGTATGGAGTACGGGTTTCCCTAATTGCACCAAGCATATTTACATGACACGTCGCAACAAAGTCAGATTGGCTGTGTCTTGGTGGAGAGCCATCGTCTCGGGTGAATGGCACAGAAAGTATGGAGACAGCCCTCAGTTACAAGATATTGCAGATCAATATAACTTTGATGCGATTAAACATCTACTTGTGGAGAGTAACATGTGCGAAGCAGCAATTGAAGATTTCTTGTCCGAGTCAGGCATTGTGCCGCTGACGATTGTTTATGAGGATTTTATAGCAGATTACGAGGGGACCGTCATGAAAGTGCTAGAGTTTTTGGATGTTCAATCTGACGGTGTTGCCGTATCGCCCCCTTTCTTTGACCCGATCGCAGACGAGATTTCTGAACAATGGGTGCAAAGATTTCGGGAAGAATGCCAGAGGGATTGGGAGAATGTTAAATGGTAAACACACTTGGTAAGATTCATCCACGGGTTGGAAATGTTGCATTTATTGTTATTATGTATGATTCATCTTAGTGAGGAACCAAAATGCTTTGAATCACAAAATGAAATAGAAATGTTATTTGAAGGGGTGAGGGGCTATGCCCAAAACAGAGAAACGCTCCATGTCCTGGCTGCTGCAATATCTAAAACCCGTCAAAGGACGATTGGCCTTACTTATGGTGATGTTGCTAACGTCAACGGGACTGCAGCTCCTGAATCCACAAATTATCAAACGATTCATTGATACGGCCGCAAGTGGGGGAGTCCTTTCTAACCTGTTCCAGCTTGCCGGATTGTTTCTGGTTGTTGCCGTTGTAAATCAACTGATTACAGTAGCCGTAAGTTATCTGGGTAACGATGTGGCCTGGCGGGCAACGAACCGATTACGGGGAGATCTCCTGAAGCATTGTCTGCGTCTGGATATGCGGTTTCATAATGTGAAAACACCGGGAGAGATGATTGAACGGGTGGATGGTGATGTGACGAGTATCTCCAACTTCTTCGCCATGTTCATTGTGCAAGTGGTTGGGAGCTTTGTTTTACTTGCCGGAATCCTCGGATTTATGTTCAGTGTAAACGTACCGATTGCGATCGTCATGACGGTGTTTACATTGTTATCGATTCTGTTTATGGTGTTCATTCGGAATCTGGGAGTAAACTCTTCCAAAAATGAGCGGGAAGCGAGTGCATCCTTGTTCGGATTAATTGAAGAGCGTATTGCGGGAATTGAAGATGTTCAAGCGAACGGGCATGTCCCGTATGTGATGAATCGCTTTTATCGTACGATGCGTGTTGTATTTCAAAAGGGAAGGAAAGCCTGGCTGCTTCGGGTTATTCCATGGAATACGACAGTCATTCTGTTCGCACTTGCAGTCACGGCGGTACTTCTGCTCGGTGTTCATTACTACATGCAAGGCATCATCAGCATCGGAACCCTGTTTCTGATATATCAATACACACAGATGCTTAATGATCCGATTGAGATGTTGGGCGATCAGGTTCAAGAGTTTCAGAAGGCAAAATCAGGCATGCTTCGTTCGAGAGAATTGTTGTCTTTGCGCAGTGAGATCGAAAACGGAAGAGAGGATCAGCTGCCAGAAGGGCCGCTTGGTCTGGAATTCAAGCAGGTGAACTTCAGTTATAACGAGGATAAACCTGTATTGCAGAATATTAACTTTGCCATTAAACCTGGCGAACGGCTGGGCATCATCGGTCGTACAGGTAGCGGCAAGTCAAGTCTCAGTCGTGTACTTCTGCGCCTGTACAATCTGGATAGCGGAACAATTCGTGTGGGTGGCAAAGATATTACAGAGCTTACCTTGCCTGCGCTCTACCGAAGGGTTGGTATGGTTACGCAGGATGTACAGCTGTTCGATGGTACGTTGCGAGACAATTTAACGCTGTTCAACCAGGACGTCTCGGATCAGATCATTAAGGAGACAACGGATCGACTTGGATTAAGTCACTGGATTGACTCACAGCCCGCAGGGTTGGATACACATCTGAAGGCAGGTGGTTCTTCATTGTCCGCTGGGGAAGCTCAATTGTTTGCCTTGACGCGAGTATTTCTGACTGAACCTAGCCTGGTTATTCTCGATGAGCCTTCCTCAAGGCTGGACGCCGCTACAGAGAGCATGCTTCAGTCTGCCATCGACCAGTTGATGAAGCAATGTACGGGAATTATCATTGCACATCGCCTGGCTACTTTGGAGAAGGTAGATCAGATTATGGTACTGGGTGATGGCAAGGTACTGGAATTCGGAGCCAGAGAAGAACTCGCCAGTGATCCGGCGTCACATTATGCCAGATTGCTGATTACAGGGCGAGAGGAGGAATTGGCGTGAATGTAACAGGATTTATAGGCCGTTTATTTCGATTCAGGCCTTTTCTATTTTTGATCAACGGATTGTTATGGTGTATATTCCATTCTTTGCCGCTGGCAATAGGGATCGGGATGCAGTGGTTCTTTGATCGAACAACAGCGGGTTCCAGTGATTATATGTGGCTGGCAGCTCCGCTGATCTTCATTGCTTTGATCAGAGCGGTAAGAGTAGGGACGTTTTTTGCCGCATTCTATGCATGGATCACGTATATCTACCATATTCAGGCCATTCTGCGTACCAATATGCTCGCTGGGATTATGCGCTGGCCAGGACGTAATCTACCAGCTTCACCGGGGGAAGCGATGAGTCGCTTTCGGGATGATGTGGATGAAGTGGTTGAGTATGTGGAATCCTGGGTGGATTTTTGGGGAAGGCTTGTGTTCGCCATCGTATCCATCGTCATCATGGCGAACATTAACTGGAAAATTACTTTGGTAGCTGTATTGCCACTGGTAGTCGTAACGTTGCTAAATAACTTGTCTGGTAATCGGGCTCGTCGATATGCACAGGTCAATCGTGAATCGACAGGACGAATCACCAGTTTCATTGCTGAAACCTTTGGGGCTGTGCAGGCACTGAAACTGGGGCAGGCAGAAGAGCATGTCTCTACTCGTTTTAACAAACTCAATGAAGAACGTCGTCAGGCAGCACTCCGGGATAATCTGTTCAAACAGTGGATGAGATCACTTAATCAGCATGTTATGAGTATTTGTACAGGTCTCATTCTTCTGATGTGTGCAGCCGAGATGAAATCCGGCAATTTCACCGTAGGTAATTTTGCCTTGTTTACCAGTTATCTTGCCAATATTGGCTTTAGTATTTCATTGTTTGGCTATATGGTATTTCAGCATAAACGGCTCAAAGTATCATTTGACCGGATGAGAACCCTGTTTCGTCCTGGTGAGGAAGACCGGATCATGGATTTCAGAGAGACGTATCTGAATGAAGATCCACCTGAGCTCCCTAATGAGCAGAGAGATCCCTCAGAGAAGCTAAGAGAGCTGGAAATCAGCAATCTGGCGTACCAATATCCTCATTCTGCAAATGGAATACAGGATATCAGCTTCCGTGTGAAGCGGGGACAATTTCTGGTCATTACTGGACGGATCGGTTCTGGCAAGTCGACTCTAGTCCGCACACTTCTGGGACTGCTGCCTAAACAGGAGGGCACGATTCGCTGGAATGGTAAAGATGTAGATCCCGCTACCTTCTTGATGCCGCCCAGAGCAGCATATACGCCGCAAGTACCCCGACTGTTCAGTGATACGCTGAAAGAAAATATCGTTCAGGGCAAACAGGGCCGTACAGAAATCACACTTGCAAAAGCCATTCGCTTGGCTGTTATGGATAAGGATATTCAAAACCTGGATCAAGGACTCGATACATCCGTAGGTCCAAGAGGTGTTATGCTGTCGGGTGGCCAGATTCAGCGCGCGGCAACCGGACGCATGCTGATGACGGAAGCTGACTTGTTCATCTTCGATGATCTGTCCAGTGCACTGGATGTGGAAACCGAGCAACAGGTCTGGGAAGGTTTGTTCCAGGAGCCGGATGTCACGTGTATTGCGGTGTCTCACCGCAGAGCAGCACTTGCGAAGGCAGATCATATCATCGTCATGAAGGATGGACAAATTGAGGCCGAGGGCAGCTTATCAGATTTGCTTGCTACAAATGAAGAGATGCAACTACTTTGGCAAGGTGAGCAAACACCGGTTAAAGTGGGATAAGATAAGATATACGATATATAACAAATGAAAAAAAAGCCGTACAGACAACTCTTTTCGAAAGAGTTAAGATCTGTACGGCTTATATTATTGCTCATTTGGTCAATCTTTATTTGATCAGCTGTGCAATCAATGAATACGCAATGATGACCAGGAAGATAATCGTGATGTGGTTAATGGAGAAAATAAACATTTTATGTGACCATTTCTTGGTTTCTTTCTTATCGAAAGTCGCCACACTAAGAATAAGCCACGCCAAGGTTACCAGAAACGCAACAATGGCAATGAACGGACTCAGCGGCCAGAACAAGAAGCTGGAGAATAACAACAATACCAGATAAACATTCGTCTGGATGTATGTCCGTCTGATTCCTTTTACAACAGGAAGCATGGGAACGCCAGCCGCTTTATATTCATCAAATCTCCGGATGGCAATGCCATAGAAGTGAGGCATCTGCCACAACAGCATGGTTACAACCAAAGCCCAAATTTCATAATGACCCAGTTCTGGCGAAATGGCTGCCCAACCAATGAGTGGAGGAACAGCGCCTGAAAGACTTCCTACTTCCGTATTGTATACCGTTGTCCGCTTGGTCCACATCGTATAAGGGAACACGTACAGCAACAGTCCCAATATGCCGAATACGGCAGCCGAAGGGGAAGCGATATACAACATGATGCCCCCGATAATCGTAATGGCAATACCGAGGATCAAACCTGTTTTGGTATCTACACGACCAGTTACCGTCGGACGTGTTTTGGTGCGTTCCATGATCGCATCAATATCCCGATCATACAAATTGTTAAACACCCCGGCCGCTCCGATAATCAGGGAAGACCCGATGACAGAGAGGATAATGGGTACAATATTAGCTAAAATGGATGCATCAAATACATACAAAGCCAAACTTAAACCTGCAAACATGGCGATCAGATTGGATTTGATAATTCCGATCTTGATCGTATCAAAGAATACTTTCGGAATCGAGCTAGTATACTCCAGGCTGATTTCGGGCCGTGACCCTTTATTCAATGTTTTCAAGAACTCACTTCCTATATCTATTCTTATATATCTCGTGGTCTTATTATAGCATCCAATACACTATGTGAATTAATTAACGATTTAGGTTTTAAAATAATGTCATTTGATTGTGAACAATTTAAAAACACGGTTTTTTTTAATTGTTAAAAATGATTTTCTGTGATACAGGTCATTGAAACCAAATAGTAGCAATAACAAGAAATGAATATTTTTCTTGCATATTGAGTTGTATTTGTTTATTGTAGATATAAGAGATCTTTAAAGGTATTGAGTGATCTCCTCTTACGTTTTTTGCTATTAGAGAATAGCTGCAAGCGGAAAGGTATAATCAGTATAGGCTTTTTTTTGTAACAATAAAGGACATTGAATATCTGGAAAGGGTGTTAAATATGGATCAAAAGATGGATGTATTAATTATTGGCGGAGGACCAGCGGGTCTTAATGCTGCACTTGTACTAGGACGAGCTCGCAAACATGTTGTGGTCATAGATGATGAACGCCCGCGCAATTGGGTTACGCGTGAAACACACGGTTTTCTGACGAGAGATGGCGCAAGTCCACGTGAATTTCGGAAGGTTGCGAAAGAACAGATTAGCGCTTACCCGTCTGTTCATTTTGTAGGGGACACAGCGACTTCAGTGACAGGAACAGATGGTGATTTTCAAGTTACAACGGCCCAAGGAGTCGTCTATCGCACGAAGAAAATTTTGTTTGCAGTCGGGAAAAAAGATCTTCCACTGGATATTAACGGGTTGAAAGAGGTATATGGCAAGAGTGCTTTTGTCTGCCCTTACTGCGATGGTTGGGAATTAAGAGATCAACGGCTTGTCATCATTGTGAATGGAGCGAAGGCATTTCATATGGCCAAGACCATTTCCGGCTGGACAAGCCAGTTTACCATTTGTACGAATGGACCGGATGAATTAACGGATGAGCAGCGGGAGGAATTGAAGCAGCATGGAGTTCCGGTATGGGACTCTCCAATTCAATCCATTGAATCAAGCGATGGCATGGTGCAGCAAGTGGTGTTAGAGGATGGTACCGAAATCTCGTGCACAGGGATTTTCTTTGGACCGAAACTAACGGCTGGATCAGAACTTCCGCAGACGATAGGCTGTGAGGTTACGGATGCGGGTACGGTCGTTGTAGATGATTTCGGCAAAACGACCGTAACGGGTGTGTTCAGCGCTGGAGATGCAGCATCGGAGTTGTACCAGGCCATTACTGCGGCATCCCTTGGTGCATTAACCGCTGTAACGATTAACAGTGAGCTTAATATGGAAGCTTGGGATGAGCGCGGTAAACATTTAAACCCGTAGAATAACGATGTACGGTTTCTTGTCCAGTACTTTGCACAAACGATAAGTCAACAAAATAGATCAGATCAAAAAGGGGATTGCAAACGCGATTCCTTTTTTGTGTTTAGTAGATCTTTTACTAGGTCTTCTCTGTCACTAAGTTGGACTAGTTCCGTCCGTTATTGGCATAAGCCAAATATTTGATTTTAATTTGTTAACGGTTTATAGTTGTATCAAATGATAGATAATACTATCACATTATACTCTGGGAGAGGGTGTTTAAAATGAGCATTGCAACTAACGTTCCACAGCCCAAAATGTATGGACCACTCGGGAATCTGCCCTTGATTGATAAAGAGAAACCAACATTGTCCCTTGGGCAGCTAGCTGAGGAGTATGGACCGATATATCGACTGACCGTTCCTGGTTATTCCGGATTGATCGTATCTGGCCCAGATTTGGTGGCTGAGTTATGTGACGTGTCTCGTTTTGATAAATTTGTATACAATGAACTCGAAAATGTACGTGCCTTTGGAGGTGATGGTTTATTTACAAGCAGAACATCCGAACCGAACTGGAAAAAGGCACATAATATTTTGCTTCCCACCTTTAGTAAACAGGCGATGAAGGGTTATCATCCAATGATGGTCGATATAGCCGAACAATTGATAAACAAATGGGCACGTTTGAATTCCAACGACACCATTGATGTAGCAGACGACATGACACGACTTACGTTGGATACTATTGGACTATGCGGTTTCAATTATCGATTTAACAGCTTTTACAGACAGGACCACAGTCCTTTTATCGAAAGTATGGTCCGTGCATTAAATGAAGCTATGCAGAAAAGCTCGCGCTTGAAAATCCAAAATCTGCTGATGGTGAAAACCAAACGACAGTTCGAGGAAGACATCCAAACGATGTTCTCATTAGTTGATCAGATTATTGAGGAACGTAAAGCAAGTGCTGCTCCTGAAGAGGTTGACTTGCTCGCTCGTATGCTGAATGGCAAAGATCCGGCAACCGGAGAAACGCTGGACGATGAGAATATTCGGTATCAGATTATTACGTTCCTCATTGCCGGACATGAAACGACGAGTGGTTTGTTATCATTTGCCCTTTATTTTTTGCTGAACAATCCAGAAGCACTTCAAAAGGCCTATGATGAGGTGGACCGGGTATTGGTGAGTGACTCACCACAGTACGAAGAAATTCTTCAGCTTCCTTATATCCGCATGATTCTTAGCGAATCGCTACGTCTATGGCCAACCGCTCCGGGATTTGACGTCTATGCCAAAGAAGACACCGTCATAGGTGGCAAATATCCACTGAAAAAAGGGGAGAGTTGCAGTATTCTTCTGCCTCAGCTTCACCGTGACAAAGGCGCCTGGGGAGAGGATGCAGAGCTATTCCGCCCGGAACGTTTTGAAGATACGACTCAAGTTCCTCACCATGCGTATAAACCGTTTGGCAATGGGGAGAGAGCGTGTATCGGCATGCAGTTTGCTTTATATGAAGCAACCCTTGTACTCGGTATGGTACTTAAACATTTTGAACTGGTAGACTATAGCAATTATCAGTTGGATGTGAAACAAACGTTAACGTTAACGTTAAAACCAGGTGATTTTCGAATACAGGTGAGAGCACGGACCGTTTCACAGAAACTGAGTACATCTGTTGCTCACTCGGATGAAAAGCCGAATCAGGATCAGGGTATGCATACAAATGTAGCTGGTCATAGTGCTATGAAGGAATCGATGACGACTTCCGTAAATGCCAATCCAACAATACTGGTTCTATACGGCTCCAACCTGGGGACGGCAGAAGGCATTGCCAGAGCTTTTGCAGAGAAAGCCCGTTCCTATGGAATTCCAAGCGAAGCCGCAACATTGCATGAATGGGTTGGCCGCTTGCCAAAAGAGGGGATCGTTCTCATCGTGACAGCTTCGTATAATGGTAAACCTCCGCAAAATGCAGCGGCATTTATCGAGTGGTTAAAGGAAGCCGAGTCAGAGAAGGTGCAAGGTGTGACCTATGCAGTTCTGGGCTGCGGGGATCGGAGCTGGTCCGGTACATACCAAAGCATTCCTCGAATGGTCGATGAAAAGCTTGCGGGCTTGGGAGGCAACAGGCTGTTACCTCGGGGAGAAGTCGATGCAGGCGGGGATATGGAGAAACAAGTGGAAGAGTGGCAGCGGATGTTGTGGCCTCAGATGTTAAACACATTGGGGATTAGCGAGGAATCTATGGAGCACTCCTCACGAAGTACAATTCAAATGGAATTTGTTCGCGAGAAAGCCGATCTGCCACTTGCACGAACCTACAATGCCAGCTATGCCACTATAGTGGTAAATGAAGAGCTTCAGGCCATGGATAGTGGGCGGAGTACACGTCACATTGAGATACTGCTTCCTGAAGGCATGACCTATAAAGAAGGCGATCATCTTGGCGTATTGCCCCTAAATGCAGATGAAATCGTGAATCGCATCCTGCATCGTTTCGGATTAAAAGGGGACGTTCAGATCCAATTAACTTCGAACGAAACACAGTTGACACATCTTCCTCTGAACCGTCCTGTCAAAGTGAATGAATTGCTCCGTTCCTGTGTTGAGCTGCAAGCACCTGTTACAAGAACGCAGTTGCAGGAGCTGGCGAACCATACGGTATGCCCTCCTCATAAGCGTGAACTCGAGGCGATGCTGGAAGAAAACAACTACAGGGAACATTTACTTGAAAACAGAACTACCATGCTTGAACTGCTGGAAAAGTATGAGGCCTGTGAGCTGCCGTTCGAAAGATTCCTTGAACTGCTGTCTCCACTCAAACCCAGGTATTACTCCATATCCAGCTCTCCACACTTTAATGCCAAGCAGGCGAGCATCACAGTGTCCGTTGTGAAAGAGCCTGCTTGGAGCGGCAACGGTGAATTCCGTGGTGTGGCTTCATCCTATCTGGCAGACTGCCAGACGGGAGAGAGTATTTCGATGTTTGTACGTACGCCAGAATCCGGATTTGTGCTGTCAGAAGAGCCGGATGTTCCAATTATTATGTTGGGTCCAGGGACGGGTGTTGCACCGTTCAGAGGTTTCCTCCAGGCCAGATCTGTGCTAAAAGAGAGGGGATTGCCACTGAGTGAAGCACATTTGTTCTTTGGTTGCAGGAATGATTCGGATTTCATATATCGTCAAGAACTTGAACAATACGAACAGGCAGGCATCGTCAAGCTGCATACGGCTTTTTCACGTGTGGAGGGTACGCCCAAAACGTATGTGCAGCATCTGATGTTGCAGGAAGCCGAACATTTGCTTCATTTGCTTGATGAAAAAGGGAGAATCTACGTATGTGGTGACGGAAGCCAAATGGCTCCCGCCGTCGAAGAGACTTTGAGGCAAGCATACCAGAAGGCGAAAGGTGCAACCCTTCAGGAGGCAAAAGATTGGCTCAATCAGCTCCAGGCGGAGGGCCGTTACGTTCAGGACGTGTGGGCAGGTAAACGAACTGCTGAATCGGCTAAGGCTCCTGTATGTTGAGACACGTTAAGAAGGAGGCGGCGATAAGCCGCCTTTTTCTTATGTTGTAGGATGATGTGAGAAGAGAAAAGATCAGTATGTGTTCACATCAACTAAGTTATATACTTCAAAATCAAATAATAGTTCACACATTTTACATCAAATATTTTCACTATATGACAAATATTACATTTTAATAGAAATCTATCTTATATGATAGAACTGTACTCCAAAACGAAAGGAAGATGAAGATGATAAAGAAACTTATGGTCGGTCTTTTAACTGTCGTTGCATGTTTCACGCTAGGCTCTACATCTTTTGCAGCTAGTGTACCTTCAACTTCAACAAGTAGTTTACCAGAAAGTACACAAGTAGTTCCTTACGCACAAAAGTATATAACCTGGCAGACCATTCTACCCAAATCTCAATTCCCAACGCTTGGTGATATCCCTATGACAGCAAGTTATAATGTTGATCCGTACAGGGGAATACTTACATTAAAATCAGTCGATGGTCAGACAGGCTATACGTGGACTGTTACCTATGAGGGCTTTGTCACCTATTAATCAATTAATCATTGAATAATGCTACCTATCCGAAAAACAGCCGCTGATCTGGAGTTTCTCATCCAGATCGGCGGCTGTTTGAATTTGGCTGATACGATCTATTGACAAAGAAAAATTTTTGACGCAATATAATAAATAAACTTTATAAAGTATATAAATAAAGAAGTTTAATCAGCATTATTGTGTTTTATTTACTTTTAATTTATATGCAGGGAAGGGATCTATTTATGGCAACTTGGTTTCTTATCATTATCTACCTTGCGTTTATCAGTCTGGGGATTCCGGACTCCCTACTAGGTTCAGCCTGGCCCGTCATGTGGCCTGAACTTGGCGCTTCGTTTGGGTCAGCAGGAATTCTGTCAATGGTTGTTGCAGCGGGAACCATCGTTTCAAGCTTGGCAAGTGGCACGGTTATTCAAAAATGGGGAACAGGCAAGGTTACGTTAATTAGCTGTTGTCTGACTGCCGGAGCACTCCTTGGATTTTCCTTCGCACCTTCATTGGTATGGCTCGTCATTCTTGCCATTCCTCTGGGTCTTGGAGCTGGAGCCGTTGATGCTGCGCTGAATAATTATGTAGCAGAGCACTACAAGGCACACCATATGAACTGGCTGCACTGTTTCTGGGGTGTGGGCGCGACGACAGGGCCTATCATTATGTCGTATTACATTGCGGAACATCATTCCTGGAGAAGCGGGTATACAGCTGTAGCCGTCGTCCAGTGCTGTCTTGTCCTGATTTTGTTTGCCACGTTGCCGTTGTGGAAGCGTGTTGCTGCAAGTCGGGAGAGTGCGAGTCTGAATAACGAATCAGATCTTGTGCAAGCGGACAACACGTTAGTACAGAGTGAGAACAGACCCGAACGGAATGTATTGAAGATTAAGGGAGTCAAAAACTCACTGATCGCATTTCTGTTTTATTGTGGCGTGGAGACGACGGTCGGTTTATGGGGAGCCAGCTATCTGGTAGGAGCAAGAAACATCTCGGCAGAAACGGCTGCGGGATGGATCTCCTTATACTACGGTGGTATTACGATAGGCAGGTTGATAACAGGCTTTATCACGTTAAAAATAAAAAATCGAGTGTTAATTCTGGCGGGTCAAGTGACCGCCATTGTGGGTGGAATCATCTTGCTGCTTCCATTATCCATTTCGTTTGCACTGGCTGGATTTATGCTAATTGGATTGGGGCTTGCACCCATCTATCCCGGACTTCTGCATGAAACTCCAACTCGATTCGGCAAAGCGAATTCTGCCCGATTGATGGGATACCAAATGGCACTGGCGTACACAGGAACCACTTTGCTTCCTCCGCTTTTTGGCGTTCTCGCTGCGAAAACCAATATCGGATTTTTCCCGCTGGTTGTACTTGTTTTCCTTTTCCTGATGCTGGCCAGCTCGGAGCAAGTGAATCGTATTTTGAAGAAAAGGATTTTGAATGGGTAGAGCTGGTAGGGTGTAACAATCCATACAACATTCCATTTAAAAAATGATACACAAAAAAAGCGAGGAGCTACTCTCGCTTTTTTTCTTGTGCAGAATCACACAATCATTACAGTTCATAGAGCTGCTCGTATTTATCCGTTAAGTAATGAATCAATGGAGCGGTATCAATTCTTTTACCGGTGATGGACTTGATTAGCTCGTCCGCCGATCTTGATTTACCATATTGATGAATATGAGTTGTTAGCCATCCGGTAATTGTCTCAATATGATCTGATTCAATCAAATGATCATAATCGGGAAGTTCACGGCGGATGACTTTGTGTATTTGTGCTGCATAGACAAACCCGAGTGTATAGGAAGGGAATAATCCAAATCCTGCGCTCCAGTGTCCATCCTGTAAAATGCCTTCCAGATGAGTCGGGGGACGAATCCCCAGATATTCCTCATATTTATCATTCCATGCTTCAGGCAATCCTTCGTAATCCACTTCTCCAGCAATAATGGCCTGCTCCAACTCATACCGAATAATGAGATGCAGGTTGTAGGTAAGTTCATCGGCCTCAAAACGGTTAAACGTTGGTTTTACTGCATTTAAAGCAAAATAAAAGTCATCCAAACTCACATGGCCAAACGTTTCAGGTTTGATTTTTTGCAAAATAAAATAGTTGTTTTCCCAGAAGCCTTTATGTCTGCCAATGAATTTCTCGAAAAAGATCGATTGGGATTCATGAATGCCGTACGAAGTGAAGATCCCAAGTCCAGTATGTATCAGGTTGGGGTCAATATTCTGTGTATAGAGCGAGTGGCCTCCTTCATGTAAAGCACTCCACAAGGAAACGCGAACGTCATTTTCAACAAATTTGGCTGCGAGACGTGCATCGTAAGGATTGATGGCAGAACTGAATGGGTGCACGGTTGCACCGAATTGCCCGGCATCAAAGTCGTAGCGAATGGCTTGTAACAGCTCGATCCCAAGCTGCCGCTGCTGTTCAAGTGGGAAGGGATGAGTGAATATGGATGTGTCCGGTTGTTTAGCGGAAGAGGTGACACGACGGATCAGCGGTATAAGAGCGGATTTGAGCTCACTGAAAATGCGATCCAACGTTACCTTATCCAGGTCAGGATCAAACTGCTGCACGAGTGGGTCATATGCATGCTGATCGTATCCCCAGTATCCGGCAAACTTCAAGCTTGCATTGAAGATCTGTTTCAAATGCGGAGCGAAAATGGAAAAATCATTGGCAGCTCTGGCTTCCAGCCAAGCGGCGTTTGCAAGACCTTGCTGCTGTACAAATGCCTGATATTCCTCTATCGGAATGGCACTCCAGCGTTTATACGTTTTCCAATGCTCTGCAATAATTCGCTTGGATAGCTCATCAAGGTCCTCTTGTTGTGCTGCTTCCTCTAGTCGCAAACCGAAATCAGCATCGGTCTGTAACTTGAATAGTTCTCCAGCCAATGTTGCTTTGGCTCGTGCGGCGTAGGATGCGCCCTTTCGAGGTGCCCCTGTGCGAGCATCCCAGGCAAGCAGGGTTTGTACCTGTTTATAATGTTCAACCTTCTCGATATGTGCCGCAAGTGCAGCATCCAAGCGTTGTATCGTTGTCATGTTCGTGACTCCTTCCAGATAAAGGATGAAATTTAAGTTGTATATTACCATCGGAATAGTTGGAAGTACAGAGAATCACGCTTTTTCGTAGATTACAAAAAATGAATCAACACATTACGATTGCTTATTTTACAAAAGACCTCTGTTCCCTTAGCCTGAAAATACCAATTTACACTAATCCGACATGAACACTTGTATATCATTCAGGACAGTGAAATTGGATTTAACATTATGCATGAGAGCGAGAGGGGTTACATGATGAGAAAACATACCAAGCCTGCTTTAATGATGATTCTGGCATTCCTGCTTCTGGCAGGTTGCGCTTCAGGTGGTGAAGGCCAGCAGAATACACAGGCCTCTTCAACAACCGGTGAAACTCCGGTACAGCAGACATCGGCTGAAGGAAAGACAGGCGGCACGCTGAACATTGGCTACCCAACACAACCGGTCACACTGGATGCACATGTGTCTTCCAATACAGCGGTTAAGGATATTTCACGCGAGATCTATGAGCAGCTGGTAACGTTGGATAAAGATGCACAAGTCATTCCGCTGCTGGCAGAATCCTATGAGATCAGCGACGACAAGTTATCCTATACATTCCATCTGCGCCAAGGTGTGAAGTTTCATAATGGCAAGGAACTGCAAGCGGAGGACGTTGTCGCTTCCCTGAATCGCTGGATCAAACTGTCGAGTCATGGTAAAGCGAACTTTGTGGGTGCCGAGGCCAAAGAAACGGACCCGTATACTGTCGTACTTCAATTGAGAACACCTTTTCTGCTAACACTGCAACTTCTAGCTGATCCAATTCCCGCAGCGGCGATCTATCCGAAAGAAGTGGTTGATGAAGCAGATGATAAAGGTATCAAATCATTCATCGGTACAGGTCCGTTTCAATTGGAGGAGTGGAAGCAGGATCAATATATTCATTTGAAAAAATATGACGATTACTCCGCCCGGACCGAGCCGAGTGATGGAGCAGGCGGCAAAAAGGAAGCGCTGGTCGATGACCTGTACTTCCGCTTCGTAACAGACGAGTCAACCCGCCTTGCCGGGATTACTTCCGGGGAATACGACATTGCGCTGAATATCTCTGTGGATAATGAACAGCAGATTGCGGACAATCCCGACTTGCAAACCTTTCTCAGTCCGGGAGGCATGATTGGATATTTCTATAACAGTAATGACGGCTTGTTCAAGAACGTCAAACTTCGGCAGGCTGTCAATGCCGTTCAGAATGTGGATGACATACTGACATCGGCATTCCGTGATCCACAATTTTATGTGAAGACATCCTCTCTGGTTCTACCTGAATATCCGAACTGGTATTCGGAAGCAGGCAAAGAATCGTACAGCCAAGCTAACGCGGATAAAGCAAAGCAATTACTTCAGGAAGCAGGCTATAACGGCGAAGAAATTAAAATTTTCACGACGAGAGATTATGTGGATCAATATAACGTAGCGGTTGTTTTGCAGCAGGAGCTAGAGTCGATTGGCGTCAAAGTTAAGCTGGATGTCTATGATTGGCCTACGTTGCAAGAAAAACTCGGGACAGGCACAGGGTGGGATATCTACCCCATGAGTTATGCGTTCCGTCCGACGTTCTACCAGTATGCGTTCTGGGGAGGCGGAGCAGGGCTGCTGAAAAGCGAGAAACTGAGCGAGTTACTTCAAGGAATCCGGACGTCCGATTCAGTAGAGGCCGCAAGACCGCTCATTGATGAATTGCAGCAATTTGTATGGACCGAAGTTCCATTCTCTCAGATCGGGCATACCAAACAGGTTACAGCGCTATCGAAAAATATCAGTGGTTTCCAGAACATTTTGGGCCCGATCTTCTGGAATATAACCAATAACAACTAGTTAAAAGGAAGGCAGCGGATGAAAAGGCGTAGCATCGCTTCCACAGGAATACGCCTTTCTGTTTGCCATTGGAAAGTGAGGTGGCACTCATATGGGTGGATATATTGTTCGTCGGTTATTGTCCTTGATACCTGTCCTGTTTGTAGTAGCAATTGTGGTGTTCTCCATCATTCATGTCACACCTGGTGATCCCGCTGCGATTCTACTGGGTGAAGAGGCGAGCAAAGCGGATATCGATGAACTAAGAAGCAAGCTGGGGTTGGACAGACCAATCTATGAGCAATTCGGCATTTGGTTGCTGGGGCTGTTATCCGGCAATTTGGGGGAGTCCATCTTTCTGGACAAGCCTGTGACAGAGGCTTTTTTTGAACGACTGGCGCCTACGTTGTCCCTTGCGATCATTGCACAGGTGATTGGTGTGTTTCTCGCCTTGTTCCTTGGCATTACAGCAGTCAAGCGAAGAGGGACCATCGTGGACCAATCGGTGATGGGTTTCTCCATGCTGGGCATCTCCATTCCGAGTTTTCTGTTGGGATCATTGCTGGTCATGTTCTTTAGCGTGAAGCTGCGCTGGCTTCCCGTTGCAGGGTATCAACCGTTAAGTGAGGGGCTATGGCAGCATATCAAGTATCTGTTGCTCCCTGGCATCGTGCTCGGCATCATTCAGGCAGCGCTCATTACCCGAATGACAAGATCCTCCATCCTGGATGTGATGTACGGCAATTTTATCAAAACCGCCAAAGCCAAGGGTGTCAGAGAAAAAACGATCGTATATACACATGCGTTACGCGTTGCATTCATCCCTATTCTCACAGTTATTGGTGAATCGTTCGGTGGGCTCGTTACTGGTGCAGCGGTTATAGAAACGCTATTCAATATTCCGGGAGTGGGGCAGCTCATCGTCAATTCGATTAGTCGAAGAGATTACTCGGTTATTCAGGGCTCTGTGCTGCTAGTCACGGTAGCTTATGTGTTTGTAAATCTAATCGTTGATTTGTTGTATGGTTTGGTCGATCCACGAGTTCGATTAAGCAAAAAATGAAGGGGGTGGAGACAACTTGATAACCAATCCGGATACCACCATCGCTACGTCAGGACTTCACAAAAGGAAGAACAGGCGCATCGTATTCAGACGCTTTATGCATAATCAGTTGTTAACCACAGGGGCGGGAATTCTGCTTGTAGTTGTGCTTCTGGTAATCATGGGGCCGATGCTTACACCATACGGGCCGTTACAGATTGATCCGGTAAATCGACTCAAAGGCCCCAACGGGCAGCACATATTTGGCACAGATAACTTTGGACGTGATGTATTCACTCGCGCCGTTTACGGTTTGCGTATTTCAGTTGCGGTTGGTTTCGCTGTTACGGTTGTGTCTTCTTTGATCGGTATGATTGTTGGGCTTTTATCTGCAAGTTATTCGGTGCTGGATCACATCTTTATGCGCATCTGTGATGGTTTGTTTGCTTTTCCGTCCATTTTGCTTGCCATCTCCATCATGGCGGCTCTTGGCCCGAATCCGGGCAATGTCATTATCGCCCTAAGTATTATCTTCATTCCATCGATGGCCCGGATTATTCGTTCCAAGGCGCTGGTCATTCGGGAGTTAACTTATATTGAAGCGTTGCATGCGCAGGGAGCAAGCAGCTGGCGCATCATCTGGATTCATATGGCGCCCAATACGCTGTCTCCGCTCATTATCCAATCCAGCTTTATTTTTGCCGTATCGATCCTGACGGAAGCTTCTCTAAGTTTTCTTGGAGCAGGTATTCCTTCCCCGTCCCCAAGTCTCGGGAATATGCTTTTTGACGGGAAAACGGTGATTTACAACGCTTGGTGGATGACTGTTTTCCCGGGTATTTTCCTGGTGCTCGTTGTACTGGGTCTGAACCTGTTCGGCGATGGCCTTAGAGATCTGCTCGACCCACATGCGAATAAGGTGAAAAGGGGGAGACGTCGTGGGAAAACAACCGCTGCTTGAGGTGAAGGACCTGAAAGTGTCCATTTCAACCGAAAAAGGAACCATTCACCCGGTGGAAGGCGTTTCCTTCCACGTCCTTGCCGGGGAGACGTTGGGCATCGTAGGTGAGTCCGGCTGCGGGAAAAGTGTAACCGCCGAATCCATTCTCAGACTGTTTGACGAAGATTACGTGGATTACTCGGGTGAAGTCCTCTACGAAGGTACCGATCTCTTAAGCTTGTCCAAAAGACAAATGGAACGAATACGTGGCAATGAACTCTCCATGATCTTTCAAGACCCCATGTCTTCCCTGAATCCGGTTCAGACGATTGGCAAACAAATTGCCGAGAGCTTGAGGCTGCATCAAGGCATGAATGGCAGACAGGCGCGTCTTGCTACCGTGGATCTGCTGCGTATGACTGGTATCTCCTCACCGGAAAAGAGGGTAGATGAACATCCGCATGAAATCTCGGGAGGGATGCGACAGCGGGTCATGATTGCCATGGCACTTGCCTGTAATCCGAAACTGCTTATCGCGGATGAACCAACGACGGCGCTGGATGTGACGATTCAGGCGCAAATACTGGAGCTAATCGAAAGTCTGCAAGCGAAGACGGGACTTGGTGTCATCCTGATTACACATGACCTGGGTGTAGTCGCAGAGACGTGTACAAGAGTGGCTGTCATGTATCTTGGACAGGTCGTGGAGGAGGCAAGCGTGGACGATTTATTTTTCAATCCCCAGCATCCGTATACGTCAGGTTTAATGAAATCCATTCCTCGTATTGATGGCGAACAGCACAGCAAGCTTCACGTCATTGAGGGAACGGTACCCGCGCTGCATCAGGTTCCAACAGGCTGCCGATTCGCTCCAAGATGCGCTTATGCGGATGAACAATGCTTACGGGCAGCGCCTTCTTTAAAACAGGTGGACGAGAACCATTCGGTACGCTGCTGGTATCCCGGAATAGCAACGATTCAGGAGGAGACACATGAACTCGAAATCATTGGTTGAGTCGAAACCGCTGCTGCAGGTTAGCAATCTGAACAAACATTTCCCTGTTCGATCTTCTTTTGGCAGAACTAAGGGGCAAGTCAAGGCCGTCAACGGGGTATCCTTTGACATCCACACAGGACAAACCTTTGGCCTGGTGGGCGAATCCGGCTGCGGTAAAAGCACACTCGGTCGGTCGATTCTCAGACTTGTTGAGCCAACATCAGGGGAAGCATTTTATGAGGGCACGGATATTCTGGGGTTAAGCAAAAAAGAACTGCGAAGCTACAGGCAGCATATGCAGATGGTATTTCAGGATCCATACACCTCGCTGGACCCTCGTAAACGCATCGGATATTCCATTGAAGAACCGCTATTAATCCACAAGAAGGGCAACAAACGGGACAGAATGGAAACAGCCATGTCGTTGCTGCGCAAAGTTGGATTCAGTGAAGAACATTACGAGCGGTTTCCCCATGAATTCTCAGGTGGTCAGCGTCAAAGGCTGGGCATCGCCAAAGCGTTGGCCCTTGGACCGAAGCTCATTATATGTGATGAACCCGTATCAGCGCTGGACGTATCGATTCAATCTCAGGTCATTAATTTGCTGGAAGAGGTTCAGGAGGAGCTCGGCATTTCTTATTTATTCATTGCACATGACCTTAGCGTTGTACGCCATATTGCCGACCGCATTGGTGTGATGTATTTGGGAGAGATGGTGGAGCAGGGGCCAGCGGAAGCTTTGTTCGCCGATCCTTTGCATCCCTATACAAAATCATTATTGTCCGCGGTACCGATCCCGAATCCTCGTGCCAAAAGGGAAAGAGTTGTATTAAGCGGTGAGATTCCATCGCCACTTCATCCGCCTGCCGGTTGTGTTTTTCATACCCGATGCCCATACGTTATGGAGACATGCCGACAGGTCGTTCCACAGAAAAGATTCGTTGCTCCTGACCGTGAAGTGCAGTGTCATTTATATAACGAATAGTGGTCAACTCAACATGGAAGAGGAGGAATGAAACAATGAGTTTTCGTAGTTCAGCCGAAAAGTGGAAGGACGAGGCTATACGGATTCGCCGCCATATTCACCAGAATCCTGAGCTTGGTCACCAGGAGTTTGAAACAGCCAAGCTGGTTGCTCAATTTTTGGAGGACGTTGGTCTCGAAGTACAGACGGGTGTAGGCGGCACGGGGGTTGTTGGGCTTTTGAAAGGTGGACATGAGGGAAGAACCATTGGAATTCGCGCCGATATGGATGCACTGCCTATCGTAGAGAAGACTGGATTGCCGTTTGCCAGCGTTCGCGAAGGGGTGATGCATGCTTGTGGGCACGATGTGCATACCGCCATTCTTCTTGGAACAGCAGCGGCATTAAGTGAGCACCGGGATGAGCTTCTGGGAACAGTGAAGTTTATATTCCAGCCTGCTGAGGAAGTACAGGGAGGCGCAACGGATCTGATTGCTGCAGGTGTTTTGCATAATCCGGAAGTGAATGCGATCATTGCGCTCCACGTGTGGCCGGATTTGCCTGCTGGCAAGATTGGTTTGAGAAAAGGGGCCATGCTGGCAGCGGCAGATGCTTTTGATATTCGAGTGACGGGAAAAGGTGGACATGCTGCCTATCCACATCGAACCATCGATCCGGTCATCATTGCTGCCCAGATTATAACTGCGTTGCAAACGGTAGTATCCCGAAACCTGTCTCCACTTGATTCTTCCGTCATCTCGATTACGAAACTGCAAAGCAATAGCAATGCGTATAACGTTATCGCTGGGGAGGTCCAACTCAGAGGTACCATTCGTACGCACAATCCTGAGACACGTGAAGCTGTGCCCGTATATATGAAGCGACTCATTGAGACCATTGCCGAAGGGTTCGGTGGTAAAGCGGAATTTGATTACTACCGCGGCGGTTCTCCTGTAATAAACGATGATCATATCGTCGATGTGATTGAACAGGCAGCGGCCGACACCGTCGGTCAGGAAGCCGTGGTGTATCTGAAGGAGCCATCCATGGGCGCCGAAGATTTTGGTGCGTATCTCGAATATGTGCCGGGTGCCATATTCCGGCTCGGCACGATTACAGAAGAAGATGCCCGATCAGTGCTGCCCCTTCATAGTGATTCTATTATTTTTGATGAGCAAGCGATTGTTACAGGCATATCAGTTCTTGGAGAAGCAGCAATCCGTTACTTGAATCATAGCAGTGATGATGAATCAAGGATTGCACTGGGCGTTGCAGCAGGTAATGAGGAAAGCGGTGATCGACATGACTGAGTTGCAGCAACAGTCGGCGGTGGACTCCATAGTGCACGAAATCGATCGTGATCTGCTGCTTGAATACAACAGACAGATTGCCAAGGAAATTCGTTTGTCGGGTTCCGAAGAGGAACTGCGGGCTTTCCATTATATTAAGGAACAGCTTGAGGACTTTGGGTTGACCACCGAGCTTACGTTTAACAAAGCCTACATCAGTATCCCTGTCAGAGCAGAACTTAAGGTCGGCGGCATTTCTTTTGCAGCTATTACGCATTCCATGTCAGCCCAGGCGAAACAGTTGAGCACGTCTTTGAGATTCATTGAGCTAATAGATTCAGACCAGACCGACTGCGCCAATCAAGTGACAGGTCATGCAGTGATTGTTCAAGGACTTGCGAATGGGCCCACGATTTATCGTTTGCAACAGTTGGGTGCAGTAGCGGTCATATTTATCAATAGTGGTGCGTATACGCATGAAATGATCGTTTCCTCCGTGTGGGGAAATCCGACACCGGAGGATGATGGCTATCCGTCTATTCCGGTTCTGTCGGTCAACCATTCGGATGGAGAGCAGATCAAGTCTTTAATCGCCGCGGAAGAAAGAGAGAATGTAGAGATTACGTTGACCGCGGAAGTGCGCACAGACTGGGTGAACATTCCGACCTTGATTGCTGAGATAAAGGGGACGGAAGAACCAGAATCCTTTGTGTTGTTTAGCGGACATGTGGATTCATGGCATTATGGGGCGATGGATAACGGCTCCGCCAATGCCGTCATGGTGGAGACGGCACGGGTATTATCATTGCATCGTGACACGCTGCGGCGCTCCGTTCGGTTCGCATTTTGGTCAGGCCATTCCCACGGCAGATATGCCGGCTCTGCATTATACAGCGATCTTCATTGGGAAGATTTGCACGAAAACGGGGTGCTGCATATCAATATTGATTCCGTGGGCGCCAAGGGAGCGAGTCAACTCGGTGCAGCCAATACAATGGCAGAGACACGGACACTATGTGCAGATGCCATACGTATCGTCACGGATGAAACTTTTCACGGTTCCCCGTTTGGAAGGTCGGGAGATCAGTCCTTCTGGGGTGCTGGACTTCCGTCCGCTTTTATGGGGCTGTCCTATCAGCCTGAGGGCTGGTTTGGCTGGTGGTGGCATACGACTGAGGACACGCTGGACAAAATTGACGGAGATTATCTGGCACGTGATTGCAAAGTGTACGTAGCAGCCGTCCATAATGCTGCCTCTGCTCCCATTATTCCAATTGATCAGAGACAGGCGATCCGAACCCTTTCCGAACGAATTGGCTATTATAGAGAGCTTATCGGAGACAAGTTTGATCTTTCGCGCTTAACAAGCAGGGTCCAGCAGCTACAGAATGCCACGGACCATTTCTATGACCGGATAGGCTCTACGTCTCTGTCGGATGCTTCTGTTACAGAAGCGAACCGAACGATATTGTCACTTAGCAGATGGCTGGTTCCCATCAATTATGTTCGAGGCAGCCGGTATGATCATGATGCCGCAGGCAGTCATACACTTGTGCCTGCGCTGTCAGACATCGAACTTCTGGCGGTAGCCGAAGTAGGCAGTGAAGTCTTTTTCAGACTCCAAACATCACTGATACGTCAGGTGAATCGAATTGGTTATGAGATAAAGCAGGCAGAGCGACTTGTCGTGGAGACCGAAAAGAATCTCGATTGGAATTAATCCAAGGTGAAGCAGCCTGTTTACAGCAAGAACATCATGGTATAGAGGAGCGACTGTCATGCCGGAACGAACATTTGCAGGGAAAAAGGTAGTTATTACCGGAGCGGTAGGTGTATTTGGCCAATGGATTGCACAAGCATACGCCGCCGAAGGCGCGAGCCTTTATCTGTCCGATATCCGGGAGGATGCACTAAGGAATACAGTAGATAAGCTGAAGCAGGAGGGAGTGGATGTTCACTGGCATGTAACGAATCTTGTGGATGAACATTCCATTAATGAATTGGTTCAAGTGGTCGAACAGCAATGGAAAGCGCCGGATATCGTCATCAATAACGCGGGAATATATCCATACCGCACACTCATGAACATGACGCTTCAACATTGGAATGAGACGATGGATCTAAATCTGTCAGCACCATTCTTGCTCACTCAGCATTTTGCCAAACAGATGATTGCGAGCGAGGTCGAAGGTTCCTTCATTAATATAAGCTCTGGGGCAGCTTCCACCGCAGGTGTCGGCATGGGGAATTATTCGGTTTCGAAAGTAGGGATCGAGATGCTGACCAAAACCTTTGCCCTGGAGTTGTCCCCCTATCGCATTCGGGTAAATGCGGTTGTGCCGGGTTATGCACCCGGCAGCGAGGTTAGTGTGATGACGAAGGAGCATACGGAACATATGATTAAAATTACACCGCTAGGCCGAACATCAGGTCCAGATGACGCTCCCCAAGCGATATTGTATCTGACTTCTGACCAGGCTTCATTTATTACAGGCAGCATACTAACGGTAGATGGTGGACGCACGGCAGGCAGACTCAAGTAATAGTTTGCGCCCTGAAAAAGAAAATAGAATGGCAGCTGGTGAGTCAATTTTATGGCATAGTCAGCTGGGAAGGGAGTTCAAATTCGGGAACATATAAATTGCTCTGAAGCAGCGCAGCTCGAATGTCTAGCATCAGCTTTTCGCTAGCGGAACCAAGCGGTATATTTCGCTTACGCAAAATGCCTGCAATGGGCCCAACCTTGAGATCGGCAATTTTTTGGATAACTGTACCGGGAATTGCTGGGCAGATTGTTGCAATCGGAGCGATGGTTATGCCTAATTTGGCTTGTACATAATATTTGTGAGATCGGATATTACTTATTTCGATTCCCTGATAATCGCTGTCGATTTTCTCGGCCAATAGCTGCTCAATACGGATGCGAATCGGGCAATTGGGGGGTGTGAACAGAAATTGTTGTCCTTTCAGATCTGCCAAATGGATTTCATCACCCTGAGCAAATGGATGTGAATCATACAACAGCAATGCCATCGGTTCAAAAAGCAGCGGTTGAAACTCGGTTTCCATACTCGTCTCAGGAGAAGGGCAGACGGCAAAGTCAAGCTGCTCATCAATTAGCAGTTCATTAAGCAGCTTACTGTCCCCGATGCGCACACTGAGCTTAATCTTGGGATTCTGTTTAACAAAAGAAGATAGAATAGCAGGAAGCCGATGGCTGGCTGTTGGCTCAGATACTCCGATTCGTACAAACCCCGCTTGTCCCTGTTGAATGTCGGTGATCGTATTTGTCAAATACTCGTATTCCTTCAGAAGTTGATCGGCTCTGGCGTAAAATATTTTCCCCGCTTCCGTCAATTTAATCTTTTTGCCTCTATCCAGTAATTTCATACCCAGATCAGCCTCAAGTTTCTGCATATGCAGCGTAATGGCGGGTTGTGAATACTGCAAAGCTTCTGCTGCCTGTTGAAAGCTCCCGAGCTTTACAATCGTTTGAAAGGTCTTGATCATTCGCATTTCCATGGCAAACACCTTTCTATTCATTATTGTAATGATCAGTATATCATGGTTAATGCATACTATCCCAATAGGATATTATGTTTTTAAAATGTTATCAAGGATAATTTGCTCCTGTTCTTTCCGTGAACTGAATTGATAGCGCTATCACGAAAATTGGCCGAAATATAAGGGTTGACAGTGTTTTTTGAAACGGTTTTAATTATATAGACCGATTGTTATAATTCATTTAAGGATGTGGCTTTATTGAGTGAAAAGTCTAATGCTAGAGAACTAATCGTCAGCACAGCAGCCAGACTGTTTTTTTCACAAGGATATCATGCGACCGGTCTAAATCAGATTATTAAGGAGAGCAGTACGCCAAAAGGCTCGTTATATCATTATTTCCCACATGGCAAAGAAGAGCTCGCTCATGAGTGCATTCAAAAGGCCAATGAAAACATTCTGCAGAAGTTTGAAGAAGTGTTTGCCGCTCATGACAATACGGGGGATGCCATTCAGCAATTTATTCATGACTTAGCCATTGAAACGGAGGCGGCAGGTTTTACGGGTTTTCTTCCATTTAGTTTCTGGGCAGCCGTGGAGACCTCGTGCATCAGTCAACAATTGCGAATTGCCTGTCAGGACGTGTTTGCAGGATGGCAGCAAATCATTACGAAACATCTGATTTTGGATGGCATAGGTGAAAAGAAAGCACAAGAGATGGGACTACTCGTCATTTCCTTAATGGAGGGCGCATTAATTATCAGCCTGACCAACCAGGACAAACAGCCTTTGCTGACGGCTGCTGATTATTTGTCCGTTGTGGCGAAGAATGCAAAAGAGAAGCAATAAGCTTCGTAAAGAGAAATAGAAATCGTCAGATTGTTTGAGGAGGATGGGATCGTGGAGGCTTCCATGAAGGCTGGTTCTGTACAGGATCAACAAGAAACAAAACAATATAAAGTATTTCCGATTTTATTCGCCATGTTACTTAGCGGCTTTATTGGTCTGTTCGGTGAAACGGCACTAAATGTGGCATTGACACCGCTTATGGGCTTGCTCGAAGTTGGACCTACTACCATTCAGTGGTTAACGACAGGTTATTTGCTCGTTTTGGGTATTTTGGTGCCGGTTTCCGGTATGCTGTTACAATGGTTTTCGACGAGACAGTTGTTCACGACTTCTCTGATTTTTTCGATTGCAGGAACGATAGTTGCTGCTATTGCACCGAGCTTTGAAATTCTGTTGGTGGCGCGGGTATTGCAAGCTATAGGTACAGCTCTGTTACTGCCACTAATGTTCAACACTATATTGGTTATCTTCCCGATTGAAAAGCGTGGCGCTGCCATGGGATTGATCGGTTTGGTTATCATGTTTGCACCAGCAAGTGGACCGAGTATCTCGGGTCTGATTCTGGCCAATCTGAGCTGGCACTGGATTTTCTGGATCTCCTTGCCGTTCTTCATTATTTCATTGGTATGCGGCTTGCTGTTCTTACCGAATATCTCGAAGCTGACCAAGCCCAAAATTGATGTTCTTTCCATTGTGCTTTCCACACTTGGTTTTGGTGGTATCGTGTACGGATTCAGTAGTGCAGGAGGACATGGGGAAAGTGGCGGTGGTTGGACCAGTCCTATCGTTGTAGCCACACTGGTTATTGGAGTATTATCTTTGCTGCTGTTCAGCATCCGTCAATTGAGAATGAAACAGCCGATGATGGATCTGCGGGCATTTAAATATCCAATGTTTACAGTCGGCTTGATTCTGATCTTCCTTTGTATGATGATGATGTTGTCATCCATGCTGATCCTGCCGATGTACCTGCAACAAGGTATGGCGGTTACGGCTTTGACTGCCGGTCTGGTTCTGCTGCCGGGTAGCTTGCTGAATGGATTCTTGTCCCCGGTTATGGGGCGTCTGTTTGACAAATTCGGTCCGAAGTGGCTTGTGATTATCGGTCTTGCGATCGTGACTGTTGTACTCTTCTTGTACACAGGAATCACTCCGACAACGACTCTGGGCAAGATTATTACGCTGCATATCTTCATGATGATCGGGATTTCAATGATCATGATGCCTGCACAAACCAACGGCTTGAATCAATTGCCACCTGATTTCTATCCTCACGGAACGGCGATTATGAATACATTGCAGCAGGTATCCGGAGCTATTGGTACAGCTGTTGCGGTAAGTATACTGAGCGCAGGTCAGACCCGCTTCTTGAGCGGTGTGACGGATCCTGAGAGCCCAGAGAATCAGTTGGCAGGTTTCACATCCGGTGTACAAAATGCATTTATTTTCGCACTGGTTCTTGCTGTGATTGGACTGATCACTTCACTCTTCGTAAAACGAGTTAAGGTCGGTGCTCAGCAGGGCCAACAAGGTCCTATGCATTAATTGAAAGTCATATAAGAAATGAAACGATGCTCTCTCTTCAATAGAGGGCATCGTTTTTTTGTACCTTGACATGAAACGGGTTCCATCCATTAGAGTGAAAATAAACCTGACAGTCGAAAAGAATAAATCTCGATGTTGGAAGCAAATAGTTCATGTTCTGGTGAAATTGTATATGTTCATATGGAATTTTAAAGATAATATAGAGAGTGGATTAATGAATGATAACGGATAGAGGAAAACGTTTTAGAGTGTATTTTATAATCGAGGAGACGTCTTTATGAGAATCGTTAAATCAATTCCTGCGAATATTGAACAATTGCTAGATCGTTATGAGAAAAATGGTCATCTGACCATGCAAGCTTCACTAATGGGAAAGCAGTCGGTTGTTTATCGTTTACAAGAGTACTGCCTTAAGGTATATACGCCTCGTGGAAAAGTGGATGGAGAATTGGAATGTGACGCGCTCTTGTCATTGCAAAACAACCTTCATGTTCCCGAACTGTATGCGTACGCTCCTGGGAATTTTGTGCTAACAGAATGGATCGAAGGATTCAATCTGAGACAGTATCGGGCAACGTATGGACACATACCGCACAATCTAATATATGATATGTTTTCAACAGAACTTCAGCAGATTCAGGCGAGTTACCACGATTGGGACGTCATACGATATGAGAATTTGTTATGGACTGCAACAGGGGAGGTCAAGCGAACTGATTTTTGGCTGTGTGAACCTGTTAGTTGCCTGCGGATACGAGAGCGATTACAACAAGAGATTATTCGAAAGATTGAGCGGATATACAGCGGTGATGGAGCTGACATGCAGGAGATCGTGCATTATTTTGATCGACACGGTCTCACGACTACGGAAATCCAAGAGGCATTAGTACATTTCAGATCGCTAACACCGAGGATGGCACTAGCACAGTAACGGCACTAACGAAATAAAAACCCTGACGATTACCAGAATCGTTAGGGTTTTATTTTGAAACGAATTGTATTGCTTGTTTAGCATTTATTTAGGGAATCTACTTCTTGACCAGTTCCAATATTTCATTGGCAACAAGATCCGGGTGATATTGATGAATATAATGCTCGGTATCCTTAACAGTTACATGTTTGGAATGTTCCGACCAGGACGTAAATTCAGCTTGGGTTTTATCCCATATCGGCTCACTGGCTCCGAAGTAATCTGCTGTCAGTATGGTAAGTGGAAACGGGAAGGGCTTTTTGTTGTCGACGACAACCTTGGCATTGGCTGTCATTTCACGCAACTCATCCACGGTGTTGGCATTCCCATAGTTAAGCAATAGAGCCGTTGTATCTATTTTCTTCAGATCATCTGGTACAAACTTCAGGCCGTTGCGATTGGCATTGGAAGCTTCCACAACAGCGTCAGACTGTAAAGTCAACCGAAATAAACCGGTTTTGATCCGGAATTGGTTCATGAAGCCACCAATCACACTTGCTATATCGTCAGTGTCATTGGCGTAATATTCCGGACTTCCCCCATCCAACATGACAATACCTTGAACTTCATCCGGATATTTTTGCGCAAATCGGAGTGTTTCCAGCGAACCGAGGGAGTGCCCCACCAGAACGTATGGTGGCTTTTGCCCAGATACCTCTAATAACTCGTGCAATTCATCTGCCACGGTATCGACATCACGTTTCTTATCGGTCATATCGCTATAGCCATAACCAAAGCGATCATAAACCGCGAATTTCGTGTACGGTGCAAGCTTTTCATAGAGCGGATAATAATCCACATAAGGATCAGCTGTGCCCCACCCGGATGCAAGGACAACTGTTGCATCTCCTTGACCACCCGTATATAAATGCATATTGTCACCATGTATGCTGTAGAGCTTGCCAGGCGGGATAAATGTTTTCTGATCCTGACGGGTACTCACTTGTTGATAGATCAAGCCCGTAACCAGAAGGAGAAGTAAAGCCACTGCTCCGAATATAAACGTCTTAAATAATCTTCTGCGAAATTTTCTCATCATCTCTCACATACTCTCTCTGTATTTTCTCTATCATATATGCCCAATCTTATTGGAGAGAAAACAGAGTCTTAATTCCACCTTAATTATTTTTTGACCGATTTAAATGGATAAAATGATATTTCTCAGAATTGATTGATAGCCAAGGGCAGCCCTGTTGATATATTATACCGATATGAAGGATAGAAAGGTCGAGGAAGCGGATCGTACTTATAAATGTAAGCGCTATCTTAATGAACACTTAGCTGTACATTGTAAAAAGGGGGGCATCGCGATGAAAGTATTGATTGCCGATGACGATGATTATACAAGAGAAGGGCTAGTGGAGGCTATCGACTGGAAGAGCTTCGGTGTACATGAGGTGCTTCAGGTCGAGGATGGAGCCAAGGCTTTACGTATTGCAACCGCTCAAAGGCCCGAAATTGTCATTACGGATATACGCATGCCGAAGCTTAACGGTATCGAATTTGCCGAGCAGTTCGTGGCAGTCTGCCCAGATAGCAAGCTGTTATTCATGAGTGGGTATATGGATGTGGCTTACCTGAAGAGTGCGATTCAGCTCTCGGCCGTCGATTATGTGGAAAAGCCGATCAAGTTGCCGGAGATGGAGAACGCCATCCAGAAAACAGTACATTATATCGCCGAGCGGAGGGCGCAGCATTTGCTGTTGGATCAGAAGATGGACCTGGAGCGTGTGAAGCTGGCTAATGCGCTGAGAACGAAGTCCCACCCCGCTGATGAACTTAGGTGCAAAGCCCAGGAAATCGGTTATCCGGTACATGCGAGCTATGTATGTCTGATCGTAACCCAGTTCCACAAGGAAATGCTGGTTGATGCCGTCAACATCCAGAACTACTGGGAACAACATAACCTTGCTACCATCGCCGAGCAATTGGATTACGACCGTTTGCTGCTTGTCGTGGCACTGCCCCGACCGGATGAGGAGATGGTGAGGGTACTGGCAGAAACGCTATGCAGGGAGTACAGCGAGCTTCGTATTGCAGCTGGTCAGGTAGTGGGCGGACTGGAGGAAGTATCCAGAAGTTTCCGCGAAGCGGCACTGGCCATGGAACGTGTTTTTTTCAAGTCAGATCTGTGTTATCTCACATATGATCCGGTGAATTACGCACCACAAGGGCTCAGAAGTGACATATATCCTGAATTCTACCGGTTGCTGAAGAAGGAACCTGAAGGATTGATTGACTGGATGGAGACGTTCTGTAACAGAGTGCTGGTAGAAGGGGATCAGGCAAGAGAAAGAGTGCTGTCCATGTGTGTCACGTTTGTCAATGCGCTGTTCAAGGAGAGAAATGGTGTACTGATCCGCAGGGGGAAGATGGTTCAGATTCAAGATGTGGAGAAGCAGTTGAACGAATGCCGTACAATGCTTGAGGTGAAGGATCACATGCTTGAGCTGTGTCATGCGTATCAGGAGGAGTTCACCCGGGTATCCCCATATTCGGGCTTGATTCGTAATGTAATGAACTATATATCTGACCATTGCAGCGATGTTGACCTGGATGTGAGGGAGATTGCTGACCATGTGCACTTATCCACTGCCCATCTTGGTGTTCTCTTCAAGCAGGAGTCAGGAACTACGATTAAGCAGTATCTGAATGACTATCGGTTGGAGCTTGCCAAGAGACTTATTCTTGAGGAGCACTTCAAAATGATCGATATTTCGAAAATGTCCGGTTATGCCAGTGCAGGATATTTTGCCAAAGTGTTTAAGGCTGCTACGGGCGTAACGCCTGTGGAATATCGAAAGAAGTTTTCCAAATGAGGGTTCTGAAGTGGCTGGGCAACCTATCTCTGCAAAAAAAGCTGGTCATTCTGTTGGCACTCGCAGGCATTATTCCGCTGATGATTACGTTCTCGGCGACATACGGAGAACTTCGTAATTCTGTAATCACCGGACAGAACTATGCAGCCAACCAAAGCTTTGACCAAACTTTATCACTGCTGTCCAGCAAATTCTCCCACATTGAGGAAGTGTCGTCGATGATTACGATTGACGAGCAGATCAATGCGGTTTTCTCCAAAGACCCGGAGCATATGCAGGTGTGGGAGCAGCTGTCCGCCTTTGAACGGATCACGGATTATACACGTATTCTTCAGACAAATTCTGAGATTAACGGTATCGTATATTATATTAATGATGACTTCGTCATAACGGGTCCACATGCAACGATGTATCGTCCATATGCCCAGGTGTCGTCATTGCCCTGGGTCAGGAAGATCGTTGCAGGGGGCGGCGAAGCGGTGTGGGTAATGATGAAAGATGAGAGCAGCACATCGTCCGTGAGTTATTTAGCGCTGGGAAGAGTGCTGTGGAATATTAACGACTATTCCGAGCCGGTAGGCATTGTAACGCTGCGTGTGGAGTTGCCTCAGCTTCAGCCCTATATCATGAACTCAGCCATGGAACAGCTGGTCTACTTGGATACGGATGAGGGAGAAGTGGTCCTCAGTAATGGACATGCGGAGTTGGAACAACGAAATGGATTCAGATCTCAGGTAAGCCGAAATCAGTTTGAAGAGGTCAAAGTAGGTGACTCCTCTTATATCGTCCGAGATTCAAGAGTTGGATCGAGCAATCTGTTCCTGCATTCCGTCATATCTCCAGATACGGCAGCTACAGCCGTGAATAAGGTGCGAAACAAGGTGCTCCTCGTATACTTGCTTGTCTGCCTAGCTCTATTGGTATGCATCATCCCGGTGACGAAATCTATTACGAGTCGCATCTTCTTGCTGATGAACAGAATGAGTCAGGTTCGGCAAGGCAGATTGAACACGCTGGATATTCCCAATAGGGAGGACGAAGTAGGTCATCTGGTATCCAGCTACAATTATATGATTAACAGTGTCAGGGAACTGATGGACAATCAGTACAGGCTTGGGCAAGATAAGAAAGGAGCAGAACTGCGGGCATTGCAGTCCCAGATTAATCCGCATTTTCTGTACAATACGCTGGATATGATCGTCTGGATGGCTCAGAAAGAAGAAAAGCAGAACGTTCAGCAGGTCGTGTACGCTCTCTCTGATTATTACAAGTTGATTCTGAACAAAGGGGAAGACTTCGTAACCTTGAGAGATGAACTGCGCTTATCTGAGATCTATGTAAGCATTCAGCAGAAGAGATTCAAAGGCAAGATCCAATTCGATGTACACGTAGACGAAGCGGTAATGGAATGTATGTTGCCCAAGATTACACTCCAGCCGCTGGTTGAGAACGCGATTGTACACGGTATTCTGGAAAAGCCCGAGAGCAGTGGCATTATTACAATTACGGGAGGCATAAAGGAAGGGCGAGTACGGATTGTGGTCACTGACGATGGTCCGGGCTTAGAGCAATCCCCCTCTCGGCTACACCGCCATCAAGGCAGCGGATATGGCGTACATAACATCCGCAAACGGCTGGAGTTTTATTATAATGAAACGGATGGAATACATTATGAATCGGCTCCTGAGACGGGCACAAGTGTAATCATCAATGTTCCCATGGTTTTTCGGGATGCACATGAATTGAAACAAGCCAGCACATGACTTTGATGAGAGAGAACAATGGCGGTAACATTGGACGCCGTAAACGAAGCAAACGACGAAAGCCTTTTATCGAATAAGATGTGAGCATGGCGACAGGTATTTTTTACCTGTCGCTTTTGTTTTGCATTTTCATCGAAAAGTACCAGAAATCTTGTGAAATTCGAATAGTAGAGAGGTATCGTGCCGGACTACAATAGGAAGCAAGGAAAGGGTGATACGATGGCAGAACCCAATATAGCAATGACAAAAGCGCTCAAACAGAAGAAAAGGCGCTTTGCAGACCTCAGGGAACACAAAACCTATTACATTATGCTGATCCCCCTAGTCGTGTTTTTCACCTTATTCAACTACCTTCCCATGGCGGGACTCTACAACGCATTTACCGACTATGACTTTAGCAAGGGTCTGTTCAGTCCTTTTGTGGGGTTGAAAAATTTTGAGTTCCTGTTCAAAGGAGGCTGGGATTCGATTGTCTGGAAATTGACTCGCAATACGCTGCTCTATAATGTGGCCTTCATTGTACTCGGCAACATCTGTCAGATCGCCATGGCCGTTCTGCTTAGGGAACTGACATTCAAGAAATTCATGAAAACGTCGCAGACGCTGATGTTCATGCCTTACTTCGTCTCGATGGTCGTGGTTGGTTCCATTGTATACAATCTGTTCAACTACAAGTATGGTGTGTTTAACAACGTTTTTACGTCATTGGGTTTCGAGCGCTTTGACTTCTACCAATCACCTGAGGTCTGGCCGTTCATTATCGTCATTATCGAAATCTGGAAGGGGCTAGGGTACGGTACGGTTATCTATTTAGCATCTATTATGGGTATTGATGAAAGCGTATACGAAGCAGCTTATGTCGATGGCGCCAGCAAGTGGCAACGGATTCGGTACATTACACTGCCGCTTTTGAAGCCGACGGTTATCATCCTGGTTTTGTTTGCTATCGGAGGAATTATGAGGGGGCAATTCGATCTGTTCTGGAACATAATCGGCAACAACGGACTGCTGCTGAATGCAACCGATATTATCGATACGTATGTGTACCGTTCATTAACCGTGAATTTCAGTCTCGGACTGGGGACGGCGGCAGGGCTATATCAATCGATATTCGGATTGGTACTTGTTGTGACGGTAAACGCAATTGTTCGTAAAGTGGATCGTGAAAATTCTTTATTCTAATCGTCAACCGAATGGGAGGAAGCCTGATGGCACAACTTGCTGCAACATCTGACAAGAACAAGTTAAAAGTGGATGCAAGCTCGAAAATATTCGATGTTATGGCTGTAGTCATTGTTGGCTTGGTAGCACTAATCTGCGTCGCTCCATTTATCCTAATGCTGTCAGGATCACTGAGTGATGAATCCAAAATTGTAGTTAATGGCTACTCACTACTGCCACAGGATTTCACATTGAATGCATACAAGATTGTTTTTACCACCCTGGGAGGGGAAATTGGCAGGGCGTATCTGGTTACTATCTATGTTACCGTGCTGGGCACAGTGCTCGGATTATTGACAACGTCCATGAGCGGATTCATTCTATCCCGTCCGGATTTTAAGCACCGGGACAAGGTTGCCTTCTTTATCTACTTTACTACGCTGTTTAGCGGCGGACTGATTCCCACCTACCTGGTGGTCGCCAATGTGCTGCATCTCAATCATACGTTGTGGGCGATTATCCTTCCGGGTATGCTCTCTCCATTTAATGTGTTCCTGTTCCGCAACTATGTCAAAAGCATCCCCAATTCCTTAATGGAGTCGGCACGAATCGACGGGGCAGGCGATTTCAGAATCTATTGGCAGATTGTTCTTCCACTCTCGAAGCCTGTTAGCGCAACAATCGGACTGTTCCTTGGACTGGGTTACTGGAATAACTGGTTTGGTTATAGTTTGTACCTGATTTCGGATCAGGAGAAATGGGGATTGCAGTATCTGCTTTACCGTATGTTGTCCCGTGTGACGGATGCCGTCAGGGATGCCCAGATTGTCGTGGATCAGCTGCCAAGTGAGACGATGAAGTTGGCAACGACCATGCTGGTAACGGGCCCCATCATACTATTGTACCCGTACATGCAGCGTCATTTTGTCAGCGGTCTGATTGTTGGAGGCGTGAAGGGGTAAATGGTTATGGTTTTACACGATCAGGATAGGGTGAAAGGCTGCCACTGGTCGCTCCACATACAAAAATATCATCATAATGGAGGGGATTGTTTTGAAAGCGCTACATATTAGAAAATCACTTCTGTCTTGTCTCATGGTATTCACGGTTATTCTTTCTGCATGTTCGAATGGGGGTTCGGACAAAGGTACTACCGAAGGTTCAGGCACTACGACATCGGATGGCAAGACGATTGTGCAATTGAAGGGTATCACGATGGGAAATGCTCCCGCCAGTGGCATGGATAACTTTTACAAGGAACTGGATGAGCTAACGATTAAGGATCTGGGGGCAACAATTCGGTTTGACTTTGTGCCTTGGGGAGATGAAAAGAATCAGATCAGCAGAGCTATCGCCGCGAAGGAATACGACGTTTATGTTGGCGGCGCCTGGTCCGACTTTGCATCGTTCGCCACCAAGAATGCATTTGCGAATCTGACCCCACTGCTGGGAGATGTGCCTGATCTGGTGGAGCATTATAAAGGCACACTGGATACCGTAAAGATTAACGGTAGTCTCTACGGCATTCCACAATACAATAAGCCCGGAGGCGGCGGAGAAGGCCTGTTGTTCCGTGAAGATCTGCGCAAAGCGTGGGGATTACCGGAAATTACAGATCTGGATACCGTAGAACAATATCTTTACAAGGCCAAAGAAGCTTATCCAGACACGCCGATGATTAATGATAAGCGGTTCGCGGATAACGTCTGGACTCTGGTTGCGGGCTCCAAGTATCTGGATCTGGTAAAAGGGTACGTTGTTGCCACCGTGGATGAGCCATACAAGGCGATCAGCATGTACGACACACCTGAGTATAAGCAGGTTCTGGAGCGGTCCAAAAAGTGGTATGAAGATGGCATTGTGAGCCACGATATTTTGGCTGCTCAGGGCAATGCGACAAGTGAGACGCTGGAATTGATGAAAGCCGACAAAAAGCCGCTTGAATTTAACAACCACTTTGGCGCTGTCAGCAGCAGTTATGTTGGTGCACTGAAAGAGCTGCATCCTGATTTTGAGTATGGTTGGTTTGATTATTATTTCAACAATATTCCGGCCTACATGCCGTTCATGGCACCGGATAATATCACCATGATCTCGATTGGTGCTCACTCCAAACACGTCGAAACGGTTCTAAAGCTTATCGAAAAAGCTCATACCGATCGGACGTATTACAATCTGTTGCAGTACGGAGTTGAAGGAGAGAATTACAAGCTGGATGGCGAATTCGTTAGCTATGAAGGCATCAAATCGGAGAACAAAAAGCCAGGCTGGACGGGGCTATATGATGGATATATGAACCTGCAGGAGAAATATCCAGACGAATGGCAATCCATTAACGATAAATTGCAGAATGAAGGTGCCAAGAAAGCGGAAGAGAATGGTCATAGTCCACTGGCCGGATTCGGACTTGCCACATCTAATGTGGCTGCAGAGCTTGCAAGCATGGAGACGGTTAAATCGCAGTATATCGTTCCTCTGTCAGTGGGCATTACCAAGGATATCGATGCCGATCTTGCCAATGTGAAGAAACAGCTGGAGGGCGCTGGATTCGACAAGTTTATGGCTGAATTACAGGTTCAACTGGATGCTTTTGCGGCAAACAAAAAGTAATAGACTCAGATTGGTAGAATTGTGGAGACATTTGAACGAATTAATTATATAAGTATCGATTAGCCTGTAGACCCCACGATACTCCGGGGTCTACACCTATATTATAGCTGGAGGAATGCTTGTGCAGCCAATCATCTGTTATCCCCTGATTCAGAAAATTCCCCAATCCCAAGATTACATTATTCGTATTCGTGAGGCTGGCAGTGACGGACCGTGGTCTGATGTAAATGTATACGGAGTAAAGGTTGATATGCACCATGTGCGGCAGGCGAGCATGGCTTATTTTGATATGGGTCTTCCTATTGAATTGGAAATTGAATGCAGATACACGGAGGTTCAGACCGTTGATATTCGGCCTTTATCTTATGAAATCCAATCACAGATACGGGGCAACGTAATCTCATTTGAACTGAAAGAACCTCTTAAGTTGTCCATCGAGGTAAATGGCGAACGGTTTCGCAATCTGCATCTGTTCGGAAACGGGCTGGAGACGGATGCTCCAAGCATGCACGATCCACGTGTTCACGTCATACAGCCTGGCATCCATCGTACGGAATGGCTGGAGACAGCGGCTGAAGTACTCTATTTTGCACCAGGCATGCATTACATTGAAGAGACCATCCTACGCGTTCCATCGGGCAAGACGGTCTATATTGATGGCGGTGCTGCTGTCGCCGGTTCATTCGTCTGTGATCGGGTTCAGAACGTTACAATCCGGGGGCGAGGCATGGTCTATCTGGCCGACTTTCATCGTTTCTCTGCATTCCGCGGAGTTCGGTTGATCCATGCGAGCCGGATTGCCATTGAAGGCATTATGATCATCGACGTGCCGCACTACAGTGTGTACATCGGTAGCTCACAGTACGTGTCTATCAAGGGTATTAAGTCATTCAGTACACGGGGCTGGTCGGATGGTATTGATATCATGTCCAGCTCGGATATTGAGATCGAACATGTTTTCATGCGCAACTCGGATGATTGCATCGCGATCTATGGCAGCCGATGGGGTTACCGTGGTGACTCGCGTCGTATCCGGGTTAGACATGCTGTGCTGTGGGCTGACGTGGCACATCCACTTATGATTGGCACGCACGGGGACCACGAGGCTAACGGTGATGTAATTGAGGATATCCGGTACGAAGATATCGACATCCTGGAACATCATGAGCCACAACCCAACTACTGGGGAGCTATGGCCATTAACGCGGGTGATCATAATACCGTGCGGAACGTTGTCTATGCGCGAATCAGAGTGGAAACCTTTGAGCAAGGTCAGCTATTCGATCTGCGTGTGATTAGGAACAAGGATTACAATCCTGCTCCTGGTCGGAGGATCGAACACATTGTATTTAAGGATATCGAGTACGCAGGAGGGGCGTTACATCCTTCCCGGATCTATGGTTATGACGAAGAGCGCAGCATTGAAGGAGTGACGTTTAATAATTTGACGATTGCAGGTCAACGTGTGGATAGCCCAAATCACCCAGCGATTGAAATGAACGAGTATGTACGTGGCATCACATTCCGTTAAGGGCGTTCAATTGGAAAATACGACGAGTAAACAGGAAAGGGGGGATGTGTAATTTCAATGTCTGGCACAAGTGGGCTTCAAGGGAAGAACATCGAATTCCATGAAAATGAGGAGGTTTGATATGGAAATGAATAGCGGATTTCATGAGGGAAAAAGATGGAGACGGGTGATTGCTTTACTTGCTGCAATCAGTCTGTTGGCAACACTTTTACCGGTTGGTACCCATTCCATCGCAGTTGCTGCGGATTCAAACGATGTTACTGTGTCAGGATATGAAGTTCAGATCAATGAAGCAATCACAGGTGGCTTCACGCATCCCGGAGTGGGACTAACCAAGGAAGTCCTAGAGAACATGAGAGAGCAGGTATTGTCGCAACAGGAACCATGGTACTCCTACTATGTGGCGATGACTAGTTCTGCAGCGGCTTCCAAGACAGTGACGTCCAGCAATGTCAGCCAAACGGACCCAACAAAACCGGCAAGCGATGCCTTTAACAGCCAAGGCTTCAACTCCCGTTTTATAAGCGATGGATTGAAAGCGTATACACAAGCGTTGATGTATTATATTTCAGGAGATGAGACGTATCGGTCCAATGCGATGCGTATCATTCGGATCTGGTCGCAGATGGACCCTAGCAAATATGTTTACTTTAATGATGCGCACATTCATACCGGGATTCCGCTGAATCGCATGGTTACGGCAGCTGAGATTCTGAGATATACAAGTTATCAGACGGATGAGCTGGGATGGACAGCACAGGATACAACGAATTTTACAACCAACCTGATTAATCCGGTTATCGAGACCTTCCAACATGACAACAATCGCTTTATGAATCAGCATAACTATCCTTTGCTTGGTGCGATGGCAGGGTATATTTTTACCAACAATCAGAGCAGATATGACGAAGCAGTTGAGTGGTTCACCGTCAACAGCACTGCACAAGACCAAGGCTTTAATGGGTCTGTCAAGCAGCTCTTCCGCTTAATGGATACTGATGATCTGACTGGGGAGCCGCTGGATGAGCCGGTGATTCAGCATGTGGAGATGGGTAGGGACCAGGCGCATGGGGGTGGAGACCTCACTAACGCTGCTATCCTATCACGTATGCTGCTTGCTCAGGGAACAAAGGTCGATCCCGTAGATGGTACCGTATCAACAGCGGCAAATGCGGTCGGACCGTATGAGTTCCTGGATGATCGCATATTGGCGGCCGCAGACTTCTTCTGGCAATTCATGCTTGGTTATGATACGCCCTGGACGCCAGTGGCCTATGCCATTTCGCCAGATGGAACGATTCGGGATACGTATAATCATATATCCAATGCCTACAAAGGTAGAATGAATACGGCAAATTTCTGGGACATGTATTACTACTACACATATGTCAGAGGCATTAATGTTGCAGAGAAGGCTCCTCATTATTATGAAGCATTTACGAAGCGGCTGCCTTCCAACTTTTATTATGGTGGTACTCTGAACAAAAACTGGGACAATGTGGACGGAGGCGGAGACTTCTGGCTGTATATGCCAGAGGAGGCAGTGTCTGAAGGTGCTGAATTTCTGCCGCGTGAGCAGACAAGTGGCTTACTGATCGATATTGAAGATCGTTATACGAAGCTTGGCGGCAACACAACCACCATAAAGGAAGGAGATACGTCGTTTGTGCGGTTTCAGGCGACGCAAGTGGGAAGTCGTATAGCATTTCTTAACGGTTCCAGCAGCGAGAAAATCATTGGTTTCCGCATCCGTACCAATGGGCCTGCCTACTTGGAGCTTACTCCGGGAATCCATGATACATTGACTTTGCCGGATACGCATGGACAGTGGCGGTATGTGACTTATACGCTGGACAGCTTCCAGAGCCTGAACGATATTCTTTATATGAAGGTCACAGGTTCGGATACGACAGTAGATATCGATCACATTCATATCAAAGCAAGTGAACAGCTGACACCGCCAGTATTCAAAACAGGAAATTCTGATCTCTCCATATTCGCCTATCCTAGCTCGCCGATTCGTGTTGAGTTTGAAGCAACCGATGCTGGGGGAACGGATGTGGTGACCTATTCCAGCCCGAATCTGCCTCAAGGAGCAGCATTGAATGAAGCCACGGGCGAGATGCTTTGGCAGCCGGGAGTGTCACAGACTGGAACTCATTCCTTCCATGTCGCCGCTTCAGACGGTACAACAATCACGATAAGAGATGTGAAGATTGTAGTCTCTGCGAATCGGGCTACCGCTGTGGGGCAGGCCATAGCTGCTTATGATGAGGATCGAATTTATGTAGCAGCAACACTCAACTCATTTCATGCAGTGTATGAGGATACCCTGGACCAACTTGATACAGCTACAGATGAAGTATTCTATGGGCAGCTGCAGGAGCTAGCCCAAGCAGCGGAAGCGCTGGAGCTGGTCACTCCGCTGCTGGAACAGGGCGGAGGTATTGATTACCACAACATCGTTGCGTCATCGACCTTTGGAACAGACATTGCCAATATGGTGGACGGGGACAATCAGACGGGGGTTTCGTATACACGTGCGCCAAACCTATACCATATGATTGATTTCGGACCAGATTTCAAAGTATCGGCTACGTCCTTTGGATTCCAAAGTAATATATTTGCCGATCGTCTCGCGAAGTCAGCTGTTTTTGGCTCCAATGATGGGGAGGACTGGGTACGCTTGACCCCGGGGTTAACAGCATTTACCCAGAGCTTTCAAACCCTGGATGTTGCTCCTGAATACCAGGATGATTCGTTCCGGTTCATCAAGGTTCAGCTGCTTCATTTACAGCCGGATGTATTGTATGGCATCGTACGGAATTTGTTCGAAATGACCGAGTTCCGGATCTATGGTGAACGTCATGAGACAGGCAATAAGCTGAAGTCCGTCTCCATCTTTTCGGATCAAAGTGTAAGTGGCAAGATTGCAACTGGGGACACGGTACAATTGACGATTCAGGCCAAGGAAGCAATTCAAAACGTAACAGCGACCATTCAGGGAATTGCAGCAACCGTTACGACGCAGGATCAGATCCATTGGACAGCGGTGGCTGCTATGGGAGATGATGTACCTACAGGTACGGTCAAGTTTACAGTGGATTACGAACAGAGTGACGGAACAGCAGGGGAGCGGACAGTCCTGACCACTGACAATTCGAAGCTGTTCCTTGTAGATGGCGGCAGGTATATTGATGTGTCTATGATGGCGAAAGTAAAGGCTTCGGATAAACAATGGCCTGGTAACGGGTTATCCCAGGATGAGGTGGGTTATCTGCTATTTCGATGGTGATACATCCACCTATGGAGATCTGAATACATCATCGGGTTCCTTCTACACGGTGGAATTCGGTGAAGGTCTGTCTGTGAAGCTGGATGAAATAGTGCTGATGCCAAGAGCTTCCAACAGCTCAAGAATGAACGGGCTTGTCATTCAGGGTTCCAACGATAATTCAAACTGGACGGATCTAACACAGCCCCTAAAAGGTTCTCAAGAAGGAACGTGGTCCGATATTAGACAGGATCAGCTTCTGAATAATGGATATTATCGATATTTAAAACTGTACAACAACTCGGCATGGAGTGGTAACGTTGCCGAAGTTGAGTTTTATGGTGATGTAGACTACGATGCGGAGGTTGTGGATTCAAAAGTGGTTGCGCCTGAAGGCTACACCCAAGGAAGCTACTACCTGTATATGCAGGAGGTCAACCGCATCAAAGCTTCATTAACCGAACCGGATGCAAACAAGATGGCATTGCTTAAAGAGTTAATTGCAGCCAAGACCCTGCTAATCTCTTTCGCTGACTCATTTCCTCCTATTCATGTAGACACTGCGATGGTGCTTGCATCCTCCATTTCATGGGATGGAAAGGTTGATGCAATTAATAACGGATGGCGCGCATTTGACAGCGATCCTGCCACATCGCCAGATACCAAAACAGCAGCAGGCTGGACCCGAGTAGATCTGGGAGCAGATCACGCCAAAGTAGTTGGCAGTATCAGGTTTATCCCACGTACCGGCAATGCCGCCCGTATGAATGGAGCCCTGATCCAGGGGTCCACTGATGGGGTGAACTTTGATACGCTTTATACCATAGGTGGTGTAAGCGAGATCAAGTGGTATAAGCAGACTTTGAGCAGCAGCAATGCTTATCGTTATTTGCGCTATTATACGCCAAATGGCTTCGGCAATATCGGTGAGCTGGAGTTCTATGAGAAGATTGTGGACAGAACGCTCCTTACACTGCTGATGGAACGGGCAAATGCAGTGAAAGAGGAGGATTATACCGGAGAGAGCTATGTGCAGTTACAGGCTGCTATCACGAGTGCAGCCGTGGTTGATACGGATCTGGAAGCAAACCAGAACGATGTTGATTCCGCTTCGGATAGTTTGAAGACGGCGTTGGGTAGCCTGGTTTCCACTTGAATGGGAGAGAACCGGCAATATTATAATTCAAATGTTACGACTTTGAGAATGAACAGAAGTTAGATGTAGGATATACAGTTGGAAATTTGTATAAGGCAATTAACTCAGTACTGAATATATGATAAAGAGAAAAAAGATAGTGTCCTTGCAAAGAAGGGACACTATCTTTTCTTATTTAACGGTTTTGAGGAGTCGTTATAACACCTACCGTCATACAGCCTTTTATAGAAAAACTCTTTTGTTTTGGGTTACTGGAATAATTAGTGATATAGTCCGGTGAGATGTTCGTCGCTGGGCTGTAAAAGCTTGGACAGCAGTACAATCTGGCCCGTATGGTACCCGTAATGGGAAGAGACCTTTATCAACAGAGAACGTACAAATTTATGTTCATGCGCATCTTTGGCCTCATCCTCACGACGGTTCATACGATTCCAATCGGTCAACTCATAGGGAATGGTCACTTCCCTGGACAAATCCTCATCTTCCAGACTAGATAATATTGCGGTTGATTCTGTTCGCGCCTGGCGAATTGATTATAAATGAACAATGATTTAATATAAAGGCTAATATTGCTCCTGTTTTACTCAAGATTGAATGATCCGCTTGAATTATTGATTATAGAGAACAGAAGGTATGAATAATGACAAAATACGAAAATCAGGTTCCGACATCCGCAGGTATGAGCTTCAGCTCCCTCGTAAGCATTTTGAAAGATTCCATGCGGAAAAGTATAGAGCGAAGACCTGCGGGTAACATTCCTATAGAGAAATATGAACCAGCGGAATCGTTAAATGTATCCGATCATCCGCAGGTGACATGGTTCGGTCATTCGGCTTTTTTGCTTGAGATCGAAGGACACAGATTGCTCTTTGATCCAATGCTGGGCAACCGTCCATCTCCTGTATCTTGGGCGGGTACGAAACGATACAGCACGAACCTGCCGATTCAACCCGAGGACTTTCCAGCCTTGGATGCGATCATTATATCGCATGACCACTATGATCATCTGGACTATTCCTCTATCCGCAGATTGAAAAATAAAACACAGCGGTTTATCGTCCCCCTTGGCGTGCGTCGAAGACTAATTCAACTGGGTGTGCCCTCAGAACAGATTACCGAACATAACTGGTGGGATGAGCTATCCTTCAAAGGTCTGACATTAGCCTGCACGCCGGCGCGGCATTTCTCGGGTAGGGGGTTGTTGGACCGCAATTCGACACTGTGGTGTTCGTGGGTTATTGCTGGACAAGAAACGAAGGTTTTCTTTAGTGGCGACAGCGGATACGGTCCTCATTTTAAGGAAATCGGCAGTAAGTACGGCCCCTTTGACCTGACCCTGATGGAATGCGGACAATATGATGAGCGTTGGTCCAACATTCATATGATGCCAGAAGAAACAGTACAGGCTCATTTGGATGTAAGGGGAGGGCTACTCATCCCGATTCATTGGGCCGCATTTACGCTGGCCTATCATGCCTGGAACGAGCCGGTTGAACGGATCACCAAGGCTGCACATGCCTTGAATGTCTCCATTGCAACGCCCAAAATCGGTGAGAAGGTTGTACTGCATACGGGGATTTACCCAAGCCAACCGTGGTGGAGATCAAACTGAGGTAATTTGAAATAAACATAAAAGCGTCCAGCCATTAGATGGGAGGACGCTTTTTCTCTTGCATTTATTTTAAAATCGATAGGGCGCTATAGATGAGCAAAACACCCATTAGAATATTAAAAGGACGTTCATATTTCAATAAAAAGCTCTGAAATAACATACCGCATAACCCCCAAGTCATATTGGCACTAATGCCAATGATGGTTAGAAGTAACGAAAATACGATCATATGAACATGAGAGTCTCCGAGAGGCATAACAAATACCGAGATGGCCGTAAGACCATACAGAATGACTTTGGGGTTGATGAATTGCAGGGTGAAGCCAAAGAGAAACGTAAAACGATTGACCTTTGGATCTTTGGCATTTGCAGGTTTACTTCGCATGATTTTGATCGCCAAATAGATCATGTATACACACCCCAATATGTTCAGGGCCGGTTTGATCCTAGGGATGTATTGATGCAGAATAAGGTTGAAATAACTAGACAGGAACATAATAAGCAGGCAGCCAGCTGCTACGCCGGCAATAAACGGAATAATTTTTTTGAATCCCTCGTTTCTTGCGTGAGTCATGGCGATGATGTTATTGGGACCCGGTGTGAATGAAGCAACGATTGCGTAAGTCAGTAACGGAATGATATTCATATGTCCTCCACATTTCATTCTTGTTGTATGTTATATTTAACTGAAACGTGCGATATAACGTACGGTCTTTACAATTGTACAATATGTACGCTATATAGCACAATATAATCTTTTAAATCAGGGGTGACTGTATATTGAAAAACATTAATGTTGTTCTGGCTCAGAATTTGAAGCAACTTAGGGAACAAAGAAAGCTTAGTTTGGACAAGGTTGCTGAGATGTCTGGAATTAGCAAGACGATGCTGGGTCAGATAGAACGTGGTGAATCCAACCCTACAATCGCGACGGTATGGAAAATTGCGAATGGCCTGAAAATTTCGTTCACTGCCTTAATCCACGAGCCAAAGTCGGACACTACAGTTGTAACGGGCAGTGATATTCAAGCATTGATGGAGGATGAGGGAAAGATTCGGATATATCCGCATTTTCCTTTTGAAGAAGGGCGCCGTTTTGAAATGTACATGATGGAAATGGAAGAGGAGTCTTCTTTGAATGCTGAGCCACATATAGAAGGAGCAGAGGAATTTATTACAGTTTTTGAAGGGGAAGTTACGATTCGCGTTGGGGCGGAGGACTATACGGTAAAACAAGGGGAGTCGATCCGTTTTCGCGCGGACAAACCCCATGGCTATAAAAATTCGGGTGCCTCTGCGAATAAATTAAGCATGGTCATCCATTATTCAAAATGAGATGGTCATACGAATAGATTCTACGCTATTTATATTTTGTTTAAATTCGTGTCGTACGATCTTCCTGAATGAGTGAAAGGGGGTCCGGTAATGAATCAAATTCTAATTGTCGATGATGATGTTTATATCCGAAAACTTGTAAGTACGATCCTGAAACAGGAGGGATTTCTTACAATTGAAGCGGTTGATGGACATGATGCGCTGCAAAAAGTAGCAGAAGTGAATCCAAGCCTTTGCATTATAGATATTATGATGCCAAATATGGACGGTTTTGAATTGTGTCGCGAGCTTCGGCGCTATCATGAGGATATTCCGATTTTAATGCTAACTGCGAAGGAGGATATCACTCAAAAAGTCAAAGGATTTGAAATGGGTACGGATGATTACCTCACCAAACCGTTTGAACCTGCTGAACTGATAGCCCGTACGAAGGCATTGCTGAAGCGTTATAAAATAAATGCTTCTCAATCGGTTACCGTTGGACGAATCACGCTGGACAGAAGCAGTTATGCCGTCATTATGGAGGGGAATACTCATACGATTCCTATGAAAGAGTTTGAATTGTTATTTAAGCTTGCGGGTAATGCCAATAAAACACTCTCCCGTAATCAGTTGATTGAGGATTTATGGGGGTATGATTTTGAAGGAAATGAACGCACACTGGATGTACATATCAATCGGTTGAGAGAACGTTATCAATCTGAGACGGCAGGTTTCAAGATTACGACCATTCGAGGATTGGGTTACCGATTGGAGGAGACATCTTGAAGAAGGAAGGGGCTTCCAATCGAACGGAAATGGATATGTTTATAAGGCGAACGGTTTTCTTCCTGGTGCTCTTCTGTGTATCTCTATGTGTTGGATATGTGCTAATGCAGTGGATCTATAAGGTGACTGGGAATCCCCCGGAACTGATTGCCCATCTTCTTACGGCGATTGTTGGCTTGGCTCTTATGCCGTTGGTAGGTTACGTGTGGGCATGGATCCGTGGCGAAGAACGGAAGGATCGCAGATTCATTTTCAATAAACAACGTACAGAATTGCTTGAAGCGATGAGCAGGATTGCCAAGGGAGATTTCAATGTATCTGTGAAGATGGAGGTCGAACAGGGCCCGTATCAGGAGGTGGTGGACAGCGTAAATACCATGGCTAGAGAACTTGGCTCGGTGGAAAAGATGCGCCAGAATTTTATATCCAATGTATCTCACGAGATCCAGTCACCGCTCGCTTCCATCAGTGGGTATGCCTCGTTGCTGAAAAATAAAAGTGTGAATCCGGAGCAAATCGTGTTATATGCAGATATTATTGAAACGGAGAGTAAGCGATTATCCAAGCTGAGTGGTAATTTGTTGCGTCTTTCCGCATTGGAGTCCGATTACACTTCCATGGAGAGGAAAGCTTATCGTTTGGACAGACAACTTGAGAACATCCTTCTTATGCTGGAACCCCAATGGGCTGAAAAACAAATTCAATTGGATGTATCTCTGCCTGTGACCACGATTATAGGGAACGAGGATTTGCTAAGTCAGGTGTGGATCAATCTGCTGCACAATGCAATCAAATTCACACCTGAAGAAGGGACCATTGGGGTAACGCTTGATTGTCATCAAGATGAGGTTGTATGTACGATTACGGACAATGGCGTGGGCATCTCACCAGAAGATCAGCTGCACATTTTTGAACGGTTTTTCAAGGCGGATAAAGCTCGAACCCGTTCCCAGGGAGGCAATGGACTTGGGCTGTCTCTTGTCCAAAAAATTCTGGATATGCACAGCGGACAAGTTACTGCCCAAAGTGAGCTGGGACAGGGATCGGAATTTGTTGTGAGTTTACCCCTGATCACTGAAAAATCCTGAAATTAGATTGAATGTGTGGAATATGGAATCGGATTACCGGAGCATCGGTCGTTTAACGACTGATGCTTTTTTGGTTTTTCGTAAGATCGTCAGATTTGAAACATCCTTACGAGAATATGAGTCTGCTGATTTCTTTATCCATTTAAATTCAGTTTAACTTCAAGCGCTAAGATGAGTTTGTGAACAGGAAAACAACATGAAATTAACCAATAAATCTAGGAGTGATTGCTATGAGTAATCAACATAAACGTATCGCTATTATTGGAGCGGGTCCTGGTGGTCTCACGCTGGCAAGGATCTTGCAGCAGGCAGGTTACAGTCCTGTCGTGTATGAAAGTGACCCGTATCCGGCGTATCGCGAACAGGGAGGTACACTTGATCTGGATCAGGAGAGCGGCCAAAAAGCATTACAGATCGCCGGACTACTCGATCAGTTCCATGCCATTTGCCGCTTTGAAGGACAGGCGTTAAAACTTTCAAATAAAAAAGGAAACATTCTGCTTGATGCCCAGGGGGCCCTTGATCACACAGAACATGACCGTCCAGAAATCGACCGTTCCGTGCTGCGGACGATGCTGCTTGACTCGCTGCAGCCGAATTCCATTCAATGGGGGTGTAAATTGTTGAAGGCTGTACCGTTTGGTCAGGGACAACATGAACTACAGTTTGACAATGGGTTTACCGAAACCGTTGATCTGGTCATTGCAGCAGATGGTGCTTTTTCCAAAGTTCGTCCATTGGTCAGTGATGCAACCGCAGAATATTCGGGTGTGAGCATGATTGAACTTAACATCCTGAATGCCGCAGCCCAGTTTCCCGAACTTGCAGCATTTAATGGGATGGGAAGTATGTTTGCCCTGGGTGATCACAAAGGAATTATGGCACAGCTGAATGGGGACAAACGGATTCGGGTTTACCTGGGTTTCAAGGTGGAACGAGATTGGCTGGAACAGAGCAATATTCCTTTTGAGAACTTGGAAGAAGCGAAGAAAAAGATATTGCCGTTATTTGAAGATTGGGACGAACAACTGAAGAGTTATATCCGATGTGCTAACGGGGCGATCACACCCAGACGAATATATATGCTGCCTGTCCCTCACCAGTGGGAACATAAATCTGGCGTTACACTGATAGGCGATGCCGCCCACCTGATGTCTCCATTTGCGGGAGCAGGAGCCAATCTCGCAATGCTGGATGCTGCCGAGCTTGCCAATTCCATTATAAATCATGCTGATCTTGACAAAGCCGTGCAGGAATATGAAACCAAGATGTTTGAGTACGCGGGGGAAACGGCAACCGTTACCCAGTCCAACATGGAATTATTTTTCTCGGACAATGCCATGGAAGCATTATGTGAACTAATGAATGAACTTACAATCCAAGCGTAAAAGGAGATCATAAAAATGAAAAAATCAGGTGTAATTTCTCTCGAACTCGGTATTGAACTTCCGCAAGGCATTTGGACTTTCACGCCTTCGCTATTATATTCGGAAGATGAATTGATCCTTGTGGACACAGGCGTGGCGGGAATGGTGCAAGAAGTATCCTCCAAGTTGAATGAAGCTGGATATTCCATAGAACAGTTAACGGGTATTTTGCTCACGCATCAGGATCCGGATCATATTGGCAATCTAATCGAAATCATCAAGACCTATCCGGGGAAAAAGGTGTATGCACATGCTGCTGATCGTCCTTATATCAATGGAGAGCTTCCTCTTCTGAAACAGATGCCTCCAACAATGCAGCTCAAAACGGCCCATTTCCCATTAGTGTCTGGAACTGTCGTTACAGATACTCTCGAAGGTGGCGACGAATTGGCATTCGGTGGCGGAGTCATTGTCATCGAGACGCCAGGACATACTCCTGGGCATATCAGTTTGTACCATCCTGCTTCCAAAACATTAATTGCCGGTGATGCCATGTTAATTCGCGGGGGACAACTGCAAGGACCGAACCCCATGCAGACACCGGATATGAAGCAAGCCTACGAATCGCTAAGCAAATTAGCTGCATATGACATCGAAAAAATTCTCTGTTATCACGGTGGTTGGTATGAAGAGGGAAATGTAAACGAACGAATCGCGAAAATTGCAGCAGCCGGACCGCAGGGATAAATACAGACGATTTAAATGATAATACCAATAAAGAAGCCTGAGAAATGGGCTACTTTATTGGTATTTGTTTTAGATCCAACACCTTTGGCAAGTTTCTTGATTAAGGCTTTTCTTTTGCCTGACGCTGTATTTCTGTGGAGGTTAACGCTTTATCATATACTTTTACGTTATCCATCGAGCCTTTATAGAAGGGATCGGCTGTATACCGGCTTTTTCCCAAATAAGCTTCCGTTACTTGCAGATCCTTCGGGTTAAACGTGATTTCCGTGCTGCTTGCTACGGATTTTCCATTCACATACAGAGTGGCGGTATCTCCCTGAAGGGTAACAGCGACATGCACCCATTGATTGGAGGGCAGCGGTTCAGCAGCAATCAGGCTCTGATCCCGTCCCTGATCATGAATGGTGAATTGCAGAGCTCCAGTATGCTGGGCGGGAGTAAGGAACATATGTCTGTTCAGGCCATTTCCAAAGTCGAAAATTCGCTGCCAAGCTCCACCACCGCTCCAGTTGACCCATGCACTAAAGGTGAAATCCGTCGAATCGGTAATGATACCAGGCAGCTGGATGTAGCTGTCGGTTCCATTAAAAGCAGCAGCCTGATTCTTGCTGCTAATAGCAGAAGTCGCCACATTAAAGGCTTGGCCATGGTATTCATTTTTGCTGAAATCCTGTGCGATTTTTGCAAGTTTCTTTTGTTCAAAAGTATATTCTCCAAGCAAAGGACTAACCGCTTGCTGTGGAATGATAACGTTAAACGTTTTGGAGCTTACCGCACTACCTTTGCGAATCGTTGCCGTTAATGCCACCTTGGCATCTCCCTTACCAGTGCGAGGACGATTCACTACTCCGGTAGCGGACAGCGCAGAGGTGTTGGAAGATTTCCACGTAATCTCTGCATCACGAGTTCCCTTGGTCGGGAGGGACAGGTTGAAGAATATGTTCCCTGTGTCGCCGATACTCAGATCCTTTTTCACCGCATTAACAATATCCTGATCCTTCATTGCAGCCATCTGACTTCCCCAGATTGCCACGCCAGACGAGGAGAGAGCGCTAAAGGTCAGAACCGTCTTTTGGGAATCTGGCTCCCATTCATGAGTGAAGACTCCTTTATACAGAACATTATTCGATGTGATTTGCACCTGATTGTCTTCTTTAAGACTCCATGTTCCCGTCACCGCACCACTAATCTGCCCATCTGCTGTAAACTGAACGGTCTGTGAAGATTTGATCTCGGCCGTGATTTCCTTCCCGTGATTCACCCATTTGTACTGACCAGCAATATCCTGGGTTTTCAATGCGGCAGTATCCTCTTCTAACCCCGCATAGCGATATGGAGAAACAACAGGCCATCCTTCCGAGTTCATATGCATCTCATGTACGCGGACTTCATGCTCTTCGCCGCGTCCTGGAAAGCGGGAATGGAAGATCAGAAATTGTTTTCCCGTTTCAGCGTCAACATAAGCGGAGTTATGTCCTGGTGATACATAGCCGATACCTTGACCTATGCCAGGGTCACCGATCTGTCTTTGAAACAGGAAGTTTCCTAGTAATTTGACGCCAAAAGGTTCGATCGAGCGGTCATCAAACAAGGGTTTGTCCTTGTCCGCCTTGACATTGATCATATCGTTTCCTTCAGCATCGAGGAAAGGGCCGTCCGGTGTTTTGGAGCGAGCTACGCGAATGTTATATCCCCCGTCAGCACCCAGTCCACCATAGGACAGATACAGATAATAATAGTCGGTTTCGGGATTATAGAGCATATAAGGTGCTTCAATTCGGCTGTGATTGCCTCCGGTCAGTTTTTTGCCATACCCCTGATTAGGGAGAGGTTTCCCCGTCGTTTCGTCCATCTCCAGAATGAAAATCCCCCCGGAATAGGAACCGTATACCATCCAGAGCTTGCCGTTTTTATCGAAAAATACATCAGGGTCGACCACATTCGGATGTATGGTTGCATCGTATATGGTGCCATCCTCACTAATCTCATCCCACATGCCGGATTTGAGCAGAATACCCTGATCCTTATAAGGGCCCTCAATGTTATCTGCCACAGCAACACCTAACGCAGAGCGGGGAGAGTCCCCTTTGCACGCATTGTAGTACATATAAAATCTGCCATCCGCCAACTGGATGACGTCTGCTGCCCATAATGTATCGGTCTGCGCCCATTGTAGGGCTTCAGCGAATTCCTTGGTTACATTAGGGACAACAGGGTTGTCATCCGTAACCCCGGAGGCGACCGAATCCCAATTCATCAAATCTTTGGATTTTGCCACTTGAAGATGTGAACCAAAAATATAAAAGGTATCACCCACCTTAATAACGGAAGGGTCATGAACGGAAACATTCCTGAATGCTGGAACCGCATTCTCAATGGATGTGGAAACTTGCGGGTTGGAACTGATTGCCCCCGGACTATCCGCGAATACGGAGACAGGAGCCAAAGCTGTTGTCGTAAGTAATGCAGAGCTCAGTAAAGAAATGTTAAGTACGCTTACCCAATAACGTTTCATACGTTTCCCCTTTCCCAATACCTGAAATGAAAAATCACCCTATTCATTGCCGCAAACGTTATTTGCTCTGACAGCCCTCCTTTTGGTTCTCATAAATTATCAAGCGCTTTCATTTGTTATATTATCAATCAATTTATATATTTGTAAACCATAAATATCAGGGTTAGGGTTACTTTAGGATGGAGAGGGAGATAAGCAAAAGGTCGATGTATTCGAAAGAATTCCTATGATATAACGGATTTTTTGTAATTTTGGGATTGAAATCTTTACTCGGAATAAGATACTATACGATTAGATCATGTGTTTATATATTTATCAATCAATTTATATTTATACGAATTAAAGAAAGCTTATCTACGATAATTTACGCTACATAGGAGGAATGAACATGAATACATTTCATAATCAACTAATTGCACATTACAAGTTTGAAGATGCAGCCGACATTGGCAAGGATAGTTCAGGAAATGGGCACGTTGGAGGCGCCGCAGGAGAGAAAATACCCGACATTTCCGAAGTGAATGGCAGATGGGCGGTTACTTTTACTGGAGGATCGAACGGAACATCCTATTTGGAATTGCCTTCGAATTTGCTGCAAAATGTAAGCGACAACACTGGAGTAACTGTTGCAGCATGGGTCCATTTAGGCAAGGGATCGAACGTGTGGGAGCGGATTTTCGACTTCGGCAAAGGAGAAAAGGGCCCCTATTTATTTCTGACTCGTCAGATGCGAGGCACGTTATATGCAGGCGATGATCTGGTTGTAGACCCGGGACGTGGGTTTGCCAGTGGGGAATGGATGCATGTTGCTTTGTCAGTAGCAGGCAGTCAGGGCGGCACACGCAGCAGCGCGGGTCCGGTTGTATATGTGAATGGAGAGAAAGTAGCGGACGGTTCCATAAGCCAGACGTCTAGTGGCAACTATGCCAAGCTGCGCAGATGGTTTGATTCGTTCGTGGATCCTGCGAATTATAGCCGCAATTATATTGGACGTTCTCAGTACGCGGCAGATGTGGATTTTGCAGGCTCACTGTCTGATTTCCGGATTTATCAGGCGGCTCTGTCCATGGATGAAGTGATCGAAGTCATGTGCGAGTCCCTGACGGATGAAGAGATTGTAAAGCTCGCAGGAGATAAATATTTGTTTGCTCCAGCCCGGATTATTACCAAAGACGTGTCATTGCCTGTAGATTTGCTGGGGGGCAAGGTAAACGTTCAATGGAACTCAAGTCAGCCAGAAGTTCTGTCAGCGAATGGACAAGTTCAACCCCTGAGCTCAGCACAGGAGATTCGTTTGAACGCACTTTTAACCAAAGGTGGAAATACGCTGAACAAAAGTTTTGATGTGTCCGTTGTGCCAGAACATCTTCCGCCTTATACCGTTACAATCCATGGGGACCAGCATGTGGCGGATATTAGTGAAGTGATGTACGGCCTGTTCTACGAGGATATCAACAATGCAGCAGATGGGGGAATCTATGCGGAGTTAGTTCAGAACCGTTCGTTCGAATCCTTTGCATTCGATACGTACTCGCATGACTCTGGCGAATGTGGTTGTTCGACAGGCCGGAACCGTGATCCTTTGTTTGCCTGGTCAGGGGATACCGAGAAAATGATCGTACAGCATACCGATGGAATAAACAATCATCATAACGTAGAAGACCCGGAAGTGAACGCTTATTATGTAACGGTTCAGACGGGTGCGACCATTCGAAATCGCGGATTCTCGGATTCCAATCAGCATTGTGCCATGTCCATCAAGAAAGGAGAGGCATATGATTTTACCGTCTGGGCCAAGGCAGTATCCGCAGGAACGATTACGGTTCAATTGCAGGACGGGAACGGTGATGCCATCAGTGATTCAGTTACGCTGCAAGTTGAAGGCGGTAACACATGGAAGAAGTACGGGATCGCCTATTCCGATACCCGTGTCCTTGTAGCCAATGCCGAGATCAGCGGTCATACAAGTGGCAGCCATGTATTGACTCACCCCAATTCTCCCCAAATCACCAATTCAAACGTGACCCTGACCGGAACGCAGACCGCGCTGGGGCAATTGGCACTTACCTTTGAAGGAGACATTTCCATCGACATGGTGTCGTTGACTCCGCAGGATGTATGGGGAGCCGATCCGAAAGAGCAGGGAGTATCCGCTTCAGCACATGCCAACTACACCGGGAATCCGAACTATCGGCTTAGGAAAGATCTGGTTCAAGCCCTTGTTGATCTGCATCCGAAGTTTCTGCGTTTTCCGGGGGGGTGCATTTCCGAAGGTTCGTTTATTTGGGACAATGTGTATGACTGGAAGGATTCGGTGGGAGCGGTGGAGCTTCGCAAAGAGAACTATAACGTCTGGGGTTACATGATGACGATGGGTCTCGGCTATATGGAGTACTTCCAACTGGCAGAAGATTTGAATGCTGCTCCGGTTCCGGTCATGGCCTGTGGCGTTCTGTGCCAGGCTCGTTCAGATTACGCACACCCGGCAGGTGGCGCTTTGAGGGATTATTATATCCGAAACTTTACAGATCTGATCGATTTCGCGCTCAGCACGGATATTGAACATAACGAATGGGCTGCCATTCGAAGCAGCATGGGACATCCTGAACCATTCGATCTACGTTATCTTGGCGTAGGTAATGAGAACTGGGGAACCGAATTTTTTGCCAACTTTGAAGTATTCAAGACGTCAATTGATGAGTATATGAAACGTAATTATCCTGATCATGAGCTTCATATCATTTCGACAGTCGGCGCCCAGGCGGACGATGATGCGTACCAACAGGGTTGGAAATTCCTGAGCGGCAATCTGACCGGATCAGCTCAGGTTGCTTTTGCAGATGGCAAAGAGGTAATCGAAGAGACGGTCACTTGGTATGAGAACCAGGACAACTATATGGATACCATTGCGGATGAGCACTACTATCGCTCCAATGACTATTTGCTGAACAACGTGGATCGGTACAACTATTATGAACGGGCTTATCATGAAGACGGCAGTATGGATTGGAAAGAGACATCCAAGGTATTTGTGGGAGAATATGCATCCACGGACAAAAATACACTGGCAGGTGCGATCGCAGAAGCTGCAGTCATGACCGGTTTTGAAAATAATGCGGATGTTGTTCGCCTGGCTGCCTATGCGCCGCTGTTCAACAAAGTACTGACGGATGGCACCTACCGTTGGACGCCGGACTGCATCTGGTTTGATGATGAAACGGTGTGGTACACACCGAATTACTATGTGCAGCAGCTTTTTGCCAAGTATGTGGGTGAGCAGGTGCTGGGCACTTCATTTACAACGTACATCAAGGGTCAACCGATGGAACTCATTCCACGAGGCGGTATCGAGATTGCGACAGGCAATGCCGATATTGTGGTGAAACGGATTACGGTTACATCGAACCAGGATGGCAGCGTGCTGTTTACAGAAGATTTCAGGGAGCGGACAGCTCTGAATGAGGCATGGAATTCGATTCCGGGATCGGCAGGATACACGCTGGAGAAGGGAAAAGGACTGATTTTGAAAGCCCAGTCAAGCGGACTGAATGGATTATTCCTTCTGAACGATGAATGGTCGAATTATAAAGTGGAAGTCGAGGCTCAGCGTATAGCGGGTGAGGATGGCTTCACCATCGGTGTTGGATTGACGGATATATCACCTGAGAAAAAGGATGTCATCGAATACGCAATCGGATATGGCGGCAATGCAACGGGAGTCAAAGTATATAAACAAGGTGTAGAAGGCTACACTCTGGGTGATTATTCTTCCAGTTCAGCGGCGGGAAATCTCCGGGCAGCCAACTATGAACCGCTGGCGAACGATACGAATTATACGATTACTGTCAATTATGGTGGCGATACAGGGAAGAATCTGATCTGCTCTTATACCGATGGTTACACGACCAGCAGAATTCTGGATTACAAGCTGGAAGCGTACAACCGAGATGTATTCCATTCCGTTACGAGAGATGCGCAGCATGTGTATGTGAAGCTGGTGAACGCAGATGGGGTGGACAAAGCAACCCAAATTCACCTTCAAAATCTGAACGTTACCTCTGTTGCGAAATGGATAACACTTGGCGGAGATGAAGAATTGCTACATGTTCCTAATGTGAACCAGAAGAATGATGAGAGAATTGTTCCACAAGAACAAGTGATTCATCTGCAGGAGGATTCGGTTGTTTTGCAGCTTCCTGCTCATTCGGTCAATGTATTGGTTATGGATGTCCAGAAATAATAAGTTTTAATATTTCAATAATAACCTGATGCAGCCTTAGAACCGCGATACTCGCGGTTTTTTGGCGTTCCGCGAAGAGGGTCAACAAAAGATACCTAAAGTAAATAGCCTACACTATTGCCGATTCCTGACGGATTCTATAATGAATTTGAAGGAGGAGACAGCTTATGCGTTCCAACTACAGACAATTTATACGAAACGTTCCGCTTCATCTCATGATATTGCCTGGACTGATCATCATTATTGTATTCGGTTACATTCCGATGGCGGGACTCTCCATTGCCTTTCAGAATTTCTCTCCCATTGCCGGATTCAAAAATATGAACTGGGTCGGCCTGGACAATTTCAGGTATCTGTTCGATCTGCCTGGGTTCGGTCAGGTCGTATGGAATACAGTATTTATTTCCGCGATGAAAATTGTGTCCGGTTTGGTCATTCCGGTACTTGTGGCCCTGCTGCTGAATGAGGTACGCAAAACAGGTTTTAAACGAACGATTCAGACGGTCATCTATATGCCGCATTTCTTTTCCTGGGTCATATTGGCCGGTATCATTGTAGACGTATTGTCCCCTAGCACAGGAATTGTAAATATGCTGCTTAAGGCGATAGGGGTTGAACCTGTTCAATTCCTGGCCAGTAACGAATGGTTTCCTTACATACTCGTCATTACGGACCAATGGAAAGAATTCGGATTTGGCACGATTATATATTTGGCCGCACTGACAAACATTGATAAATCTCTGTATGAAGCATCTGTTATGGATGGAGCAGGAAGATGGAAGCAGACCTGGCATATTACGCTGCCTGGCATTCGTCCCATCGTGATTCTAATGGTTACACTGAGTCTGGGTAACGTGCTTAACGGTGGATTTGACCAAGTGTTCAACCTTTACAATCCGCTGGTCTATGAATCCGGAGACATTCTGGATACGATGATCTATCGGATCGGTCTCCAGGATGCGCAATATTCGGTATCAACCGCATTGGGTCTCATTAAGTCAGTCGTTTCGTTTATCTTTATCGGGCTTGGTTATTTCCTCGCCTATCGATTAGCCAATTATCGGATTTTCTAGAAAGGAGGCAAGAACATGCATCACGCTTCGAGAGCCTATCGTTGGTTTCTGGGACTGAATTATGTCATCCTGACCCTTCTTGCCTTGCTGTGCCTGTTTCCCATTGTGAATATTCTGGCAATTTCGTTTAGTTCGAGTGATGCAGTCAAGGCGGGGAGTGTCACATTCTGGCCGGTGGACTTCACCTTTTCTTCGTATAAATATATTCTCGAAAATCGGCAGTTTCTAAATTCATTCGGTACAAGTCTTCTCCGTGTGGTACTCGGAGTTACGACCAACCTGATTTTCACGATTCTTGTAGCTTATCCGCTCTCCAAAGAGGCAGCAAAGTTTCGTTCCAGAACGTTCTATGCGTGGGTTTTTGTCTTTACCATGCTATTCAGTGGAGGATTAATCCCGGGTTATCTGATCGTCAAGGAAGCAGGCCTTTTGGATTCCATCTGGGCTCTGATATTACCGGGAGCGGTTCCGATCTTTAATGTATTGCTTATGCTGAATTTCTTCCGGTGTTTGCCGAAGGAGCTGGAAGAGGCGGCTTGGATGGATGGCGCAGGCCATTTCCGCACGCTATGGAGCATTTACCTTCCCATTTCATTGCCCAGTATCGCAACCATAACGCTGTTTGCTATGGTGGGGCACTGGAACGCCTGGTTTGATGGCATGATTTATATGAAAAGTCCGGAAGGTTATCCGCTAGCCACGTATTTGCAATCGATGCTCCAGCAAGTGACGATGATTCAAAGTGAGATGATGACCCTTGAAGATGCAACACTATTAAGTCAGGTGTCGGATAGAACGACCCAGGCATCTCAAATCTTTTTGTCTGTTATACCCATTCTGCTCGTGTATCCGTTCCTGCAAAGGTATTTCGTTCATGGACTTGTTGTCGGTAGTGTAAAGGGATAAGATCGATGGAGGAAAACCAATGGGAGGAGCCGATTTCTGGCTCCTTTTTGCCGTTGAGGAGAGGAGTGAAGTGAAATGAGATTCGCGGTGGGCACCTGGAAAAATGCATCCATCGTTGTCAAACTGATGATTGCTTTTGTGCTCGTCATCCTGCCCCTATATGGGATCAGCATTATGATCACGCATACCAGCTCCAAACAAATGCAGACGGAAGTGGAGAAGGCGCATGAATCAAAGCTTTATTTTTACCACAATCATCTGCAATTCGAACTGGAGCGAATGAGTGGGCTTGTTACCGAATTTTCGTTCGATGAAACGATGTCCACCCTAAGTACACGAGCTGCGATTATGAGCAGATATGAGGTGACTTCCAGTCTCAATAATATCCACAACAAGCTGGGGCAGATCATGGTGACGAGTCCCTATATCAGCGATGTTGTGTATTACGTTCCGGCTCTGCATAAACGGGTTAGCGCGGTGGACGGAATTCGCAATGTGGAGGATACAGAATGGAAGGATCTGCTGGCAACCATGGGAAATCTGAATGGTGAGTTGTCTTATTTGGATAACAATCTTTATTTTCTCAAAAGCAATCCGTATAACATGAATCATGAAGAACCGCCCAATTTTATATTAGGCATTCGCTTGTCTGCAGAAGAACTGAAGCACAGATTGCAGCAACTCGCGGAAACAGGGGGCAGTGATATTACGCTGAGCTTCGGAGAGAAGCACAATGTCGCCATTTCCTCTTCAGACGAACCTACGTCGGCTGCATTATTGCAACGGGTATCACCGGTATCCCCTGTATCCATGCAAGTGACGAGATTTCAATCCGATCCATATCTGTATTATTCGCTTTATGATCCTGATCACTCGTTCACGCTGACGGCCAGTATCCCTAATGATGTGCTCCAAGCTCCGCTGGAACAATACAACTTATGGCTGTGGACGTTGACGCTTATTTCAATTGTTATCATTATGATCTTCTCCTTTTCGATCTACAGGTCAATTCACAAGCCGTTATCTGTGCTCATTCGCGGGTTCAGAATGGCGGAGCAGGGCCAGACAAATATTCATATTCCGCAATCCAGACGCGATGAATTCGGTTATTTATACTCTCGCTTCAACCACATGATAGAGCGCTTACATATTTTAATTGATGAAAATTATGTTGCCCGGATTCGAACCAGCGAGGCAGAACTCAAACATTTGCAGTCCCAGATTCAGCCTCACTTTCTATATAACAGTCTGTTCAGCATCAAGCAAATGGCTGAGGTCGAGAATGTTGAATTAATTCAGGAATTCACCGACTATTTGGGTCAATATTTCAGGTATATGTCCAGGGATTCTCATTCCGAGGTTTCGCTAGGTGAAGAGGTGGACCATGCCTTGGTCTATGCTTCTATTCAGAAAATCCGATTTGGCTCAAGAGTCCAACTGCAACTGGAGGAACTAAGTAGGGAGTATCGAGACATCGCCATTCCCCGAGTCATTATTCAGCCAATCGTCGAGAACGTATTCGAACATGCCCTTGCCAAACGCAGTCAGGGAGGGAATCTGAAATTATCCTATCAAGTCGAACATGACAAGTTGTCCATTCGGATAGAAGATGATGGTGATCAATTAACGGATGAAATCCTGAGCAGCCTGCAAGCATCCTTTCAGGAATCTGCAAACCCGAGACATGGGGATGAAGAGATTACGGGACTAATGAATGTGAATCAACGTTTACGGATTAAGTTCGGGACGGGCTATGGTCTTTGTGCGCAGCGTAGTGAGATGGGCGGTTTATGTATGATTTTAAATATTCCATGGAGACGGGAGTAATCGTATGCAGCGCATGTTAATTGTCGATGATGAACCGGTTATTTTGGATGGTCTTTATGCGTTCTTTCAAAAAGCGGATTTTCAGGATATGGAGATCATTAAGGCATACTCTGCCTTTGAAGCAATCGAGTGGTTGAATTCTGTCAAAATTGATATCGTGCTCAGCGACATCTGTATGCCAGGCATGGATGGTATGGAGCTGATCGAGAAGATTATGGATCGCTGGCCACGATGCAAAGTTCTATTGCTGACAGGTCATAACGAATTTGATTATGCACATCAAGCGATACGTAACCCTTGTGTTGTGGATTACCTGTTAAAGACAGAGGGCATGAGTCATATTCGCGCAGCGGTAGAGCGGGCGTTAACACAAATATCGGAGGAAAATGATTTCCGTTATCAGCATGCCTGGTTTCGCAGCAAGCTGCCCAGAGCGCTGCCGCAGCTACAGAGACAGTTACTGCTGGATCTCCTAAAACGAACAGAAAGACATGATACCGCCTCGCTTCAGGAAGAGTTGGATGCGGTCCAGTTACCTTTCATGTCCAACGAGCCTGTAATCCCGGTCATTATACGGGTTGAGGAGTGGAACAACTATCAATCCCAGGCGGACCGGAGTTTAATTCGCTATGCGGTTGCCAACGTTGCGGAGGAGCTGCTTCAGGATAAGGCCAAGGTCAAGGCTATTGATCTGGATTATCAGGTGATCGCCTGCTTTGTTCAGCCAAAGGTGGAGCCATCGAGCTTCCATACAGGACAGCAGGAGAAGCGGGAACAGACACTGCGTTTCGTCTATGGAACGCTGGAGTCTGTGCAGCAATCCTGTGCGGATTGTCTGAATCTGTCCGTCTCCATTATGGTGAGCGAACAGGCGGTGGAGTGGATGGAGCTAAGTCAGGCCATTGCACAGCTGCGTCTGTCGATCCATGAGGGCCCTGGACTTGGGATGGAGAAGCTTCTTCGGGTCAATGTGCAGCATGATTCGCCATACACCCCCAATAGTCTGAATCAGCAGAGTGTTGCAGCTCTTCATCTGGATCAGATCAGGCAGCGTGTTACAGCAGGTGACAGAGAGTGGATGGAGTCGTTTCACAAATGGACAGAGGCTTCAAAAGAAGGACTTCAGGACCCATTCTTTCGAATGAAGATCTATTCAGGCGCAGGTAATGGACTGATTGAGCTTCTTCATGAACTGGGCTTGTACGAATCAGCAATGGAGGAAATTGCGTTATCTCGTATGCTTCATTTTGACATCCATACACCTTGGTCTGATCTGGTGGTTTTCTATCAATCGGCATATGAATGGATTATCTCCAAAAGAAGTGTTACACGTATCCATGATCAGTCGCAGATTCTCATCACCATTCACCATTATATCAAGCACCATCTGGAGGATGACCTATCGCTAACCCGAATTGCACAGGAGGTTTCCCTTAATCCGTCATATCTGTCCCGTTGGTACAAACGTATTACTGGCAAAGGCATATCCGACTATATCCATGACCGGCGCATCGAGCGCAGCAAGGAATTACTTCTCGGCTCCACCTGCAAAATGCATGAAATATCCGCCAAGGTCGGATTTAGTGATCAGCATTATTTTTATCGTTTCTTCAAAAAAGCCACTGGCTGCACGCCGCAGGAATATCGGGATCAAAAAAGTTAGATCAAGTCTGAAATGGTAAATCAAAGATACCAGATGTCAACGGGGTACACTCGAAGTGATAGCGCTTTCTTACTAAAATGAAATTATACCTCACGGGAGGATTAAAAAGGGGGATTCGCATGAACATGTCATTAAAGAAATTCTCATTGTTAACGTTAACCATGGTTCTGGCAACCACGCTTGCAGCCTGTTCATCGGGTACGGGGAGTGCTGAGAATGAAGCCCAATCGAACACACAGCAGGATGCCGGAGGTCCGCTTACGAAATATGATCCACCCATCAAATTAACATCGACCATGAATGAAACCGGGAAAGAATCGCTTGCTGAGGGCGATACACACGCGAATAACATTTGGACCAGAGGATACAAGGAGGAGCTGGGAATCGATGTCACCTACGACTGGATTGTCCCGGATGCCAATTACAACGATAAGATGAACGTCACCCTGGCGAGTGGCGATTTGCCGGATGTATTGAAAGTGAGTGCTGTGCAGTTTGAACAACTGCATGAAGCGGAGATGCTGGAAGATTTGACCGAAGTCTATGATAAGTATGCATCCGATCTGGTCAAGGAATTTATGTCTGCTGAGGATGGAGCAGGTTTGAAGCCAGTGACCAAGGAAGGGAAAATATACGCAATGGTCAGTTTCCCAGGCTCGCTGGATTCCTCGGATATGATCTGGATTCGTCAGGATTGGTTGAAGAAGGTCGGGCTTGAAGCGCCAAAATCAATGCAGGACGTCATCCAGATTGCGGAAGCTTTTACCTTTGAAGATCCGGACGGAAATGGCAAAGATGATACGTATGGTATTGCACTCAACAAGGATTTGCCAATTAATGCGTTCCTGCTTGGTTATCATGGTTATCTCGAAACCTGGATCAAGGATGCTTCAGGTCAGATTGTGAATGGAACCATTCAGGCTGAGGTGAAGCAAGGATTGCGAGAACTGCAAAATCTGTACCAGAAGGGCGTTATTGATCCTGAGTTTGGAGTGAAGGACTTTGCAAAAATGATGGAGGATGTCAACGGGGGTAAGTCAGGCATATTCTTCCTCCCACAATGGGCACCATTTCAGGTTAGCAGCATGATCAAGAAGGATAAGAACGTGGACTGGCTGCCTTATCCGGTCCAATCGATCGACGATCAACCTGCCAAAACGCAGAATCACTTAAGCTTGGGTGGCATATTTGCCGTACGTAAAGGCTACGAGCACCCGGAAGCACTGATCAAGCTGCTGAATTTCCAGGCAGAGAAAATGTTCGGTGAGTCAGCCAAGGAAGAGCGTGCTGCGTATTTGAACGGCTTGACCGGACTTGGTTTTCATAATGCGACCGTATCCAATCTGCCCGCCAACAAAAACGTAAAAGCACAAGATGAAGTCGAGCAGGCGCTCAAAACGGGAGATACTTCCGGATTAGAGCTCGAAGCAAAGCTATTCTACGATGATATTATGGATTACCGCAATGGAAATCTGGATAAGTGGCATATGGAACGTATTTTTGGACCGGAAAGCTCGCAGGGCGTCATTAAATATTATCGGGATAACGATCTCATTGTCATGAATGAATTTATCTACGCCCCTACGAGAACCATGAACACCAAACAGGCAACCTTGGATAAACTGCGAGCTGAGACGTTTCTGAAAATCATCTACGGCAACCTGTCTATTGACGAGTTCGATAACTTTGTTGCAAATTGGAAAAAACTCGGTGGTGACCAGATCACTCAGGAAGTGAATGAAGTCATTAACGCGAATAAGTAAAGTGCAGTAAAAGAGCAAATGCCACCCTGCGTGCGATACGCAGAGTGGCATTTTTAGCAAAAACATATAAATCAGAGGAATCACACTCACACAATTAAAGTATAAGCTTTTAATTCTCCGCTAGGGTACCCGGGTCATCCGGTCTCATGTGAGCCTTCTTTCTGCTTCTTGCGATATTCATTGGGGCTGCAGCCCATCTCTTGCTTAAACAGTTTGGTGAAGTGAGAGTAATTGGTATAGCCAACATTTCCAGCAATGGTATGCACCGATTGTGCGGTGGTCTCCAGCAAATGTCGGGCCGCCACAAGACGGGTATGAATGACATAATGGCCCAGTGAAATGCCCATTTCTTTCTTGAACAGTCTTGCTAGATAATCTGGATTCAGATAGACCATCTCCCCCAGGTTATTCCTCGTTAGATCTTCTCCATAGTGAGTGCGTATATAATGGGTAATCTCATGTACAACCGACTTGGGCTGCTCGGCAACATTCAGGTATTCCGCAGCCGTATTCACCAGGTAAGCGATATAGGATTGCATGTCTTCAATAGAATGCAGAGATTGCATGAACAACTGATCATTCGTTTTGCCCATATACAGCTTGTGCACTTCGATCTCCTTACTCTTCAATTGGGCATACACAAGTTGCACCAGATCAAGACGCAACAGACTTAGAACAGCGGTGCCTACCACCTCTTCACGGACAAGTTGATGCATATAACGCCCCGTTTCATCTAGAAACGCCTGAAAGCGATTTTCATTCAACAATTTCTCCAGCAATCCCAGATCAGGCGGTGTGTAATTCAATTCAGGTCTATTATAGTTTTCCAGTAAAAAGGTTTGGTTGCGGTGTTTGATTCGTTCTTCATTCATAAGCAACAACTCGTTGATGGTATGACGAATCTGACCCAGCGGTAGAGAGAACCCGATACTACAGCAGACATCCGACTTTAGGTAATTATTAACCTCCGGAATGAACGAACCACACATGGATTCGATCAGCTGTGCATCCGGCGCTCCGTTCCATTTTAGAATAATCATCCAGTTATGATCCTTGATCTCGATAATGGCTTCAATGGAGAAGAGAGTGTCCTGAAACCGTTCAACCATCACATTCAAACAAGCGTAATCGAATAGGTTCTTGTCCGTCTTGCCCAGCGTATGATCATACGGAAACAGGTTAACCAGGATAGGCAGAAACAGATCTGTTGTTTCATAAGGCAGGTTTTGTTCTGTCAAAAAGGCAGAGACGTCGGCAGGGCCGGAAGGAAAGGCTTTACCAGAGATCAGCCTGCGCCAGCTATCCTCAATCAGTTTGCTCCGATTTTTCTGCCAGAGTTCACCCTCATGAATGGCTTTCTCAATGAACTGCTGGTCTCGGGCTTTGGCAACCGCCTTTTGAATAATAAGCGTTAACTTGTCAAACTCAATAGGCTTCAGAAAATAATCAAAGCTTTGCAGCTCAATTGCTTTCTGGGCATAATTGAAATCGGCGTAGTTGGTCAGAAATATCGTCTGTACATTATGCGATTCGTCCCGGACCCATGCGAGTAATTCCAGCCCGCTGCCCTGGGGCATCTCAATATCACATATGAGAATTTGAACGGGATGATTTTGCAAAACCTCCTTGGCCTGCGCAATATTGTAGGCTGTGAATATCGTATGAATCCCCAAGGCCTTCCAATCGATTTTCTTTTCCAAAGCCATAACTACAAAATAATCATCATCAACCAGCAATGCATTCATGGTTTGTCACCTCTCCCGAAGTATCTGAATTCAGTATCATTTTAGGCAAGGAAAGCGTGATCAGGGCGCCACTTGCATCGTTTGCAAAGGTAATATTCGCTTCATCCCGATATAACAACTCCAAACGTTGGATGGTATTCATAATGCCAATCCGGTTACCGCCGGTTTGTTCCAGCGCTTCTCCACGCATCAGTGCGTCAAGAACATCCGGGCTGAATCCTGGACCTGTATCCGAAATCCGGATCAGCACATGATCGCCATTTTCCTGTCGTTGTTCCGTTACGGATAAAGTAATGCATAATTCCCGATCTCGGGAGACCCCATATTTGACGGCATTCTCGATGAATGTCTGAATGACGAGTGGTGGCACGGCGATGCCCGTGATCACATCTGGATGTTCAATGCGGTAGGAAAAAGCATCGCGGTAACGCGACTTCTGGATATCCAGAAATGTTCTCACATGTTCAATCTCATCCTTCAGAAGAACGAAATTCTCCCCACTTTGAAAGATATATCGGAAATATCGGGACGTAGCCAGGGCCATACTCTCAATTTCCTCGTACATCTGCATCTGTGCCATACTGTACATGCTCGTCAGACAGTTCAGGAAGAAGTGGGGCTTAATCTGCAATTTCATATAATCCAATCGTATTTTCTGTTTCTCTAATTCCTGCTCGTAGCGATCGATCTTGAACCGTTTAATCTGGGCTACCAGTTCTTTAAACTGTGCATTGACCTGCTCCAGTTCCATAATCCGGCTGCTCTTGAAGTCTGTCGCTTCGTCCCCTTCGTTAATACGCGCCAGATTTTTGGAGAATCGCTGAATGGGAACAAGCAAATTTCTCCTGAAAAACATGATGATTGCACTTAATGTGGAGGTCACAATCAGAAAAAGCAGCATAATGAGCAGCTGAGCTACCATGATTTTCTCGAATGCGCCAAACTTGATGGCCATGCGCACGCTGAATGCCGCATTGGAGAAGTCGCTGCTGACAATATTATGAGACTGGAACAGATCGAGAAATGAATGTCTCACTTCTGGTATGTGATCCCCGCCGGCAGGTCCAGAAAGTTGCACTCCATTCTCGTCTACCAGAGAGGCGTATCCGTTGGCCCCCAGATTAATCTGCTGTAGAGGGGCGATCAGTTCATCTGCGGATATCAAGGCAATAAGATAACGGTTGTAGTACGGCACAATATTGATAAGATAAGAAGTGCCGTTCACGTGAATTGGTGTCCAATGGGAATAGAACTTCTCATACACACCTTTATCACGGGTTAGCGTAATGATCTGCTTCTTCACTTCTGAATAATCCGAATAGGAGATACTTATTGGCGCGCAGTTGAGGAAATATTCACTATTCTCCAAATAATAAAAGAAATTGTACGACTGCCCGTAGTTTCGCTGTAGTTCGGCAAAGAGCAAATGTAATTTCTCGTTGGCCTTTAGGAACGGAATACTGTTCACGCCATATGTATTCATGTTGTCGAGATTCTCGTCATTGGCCAGTGTCCACCCCATGAAATGATTAATGTACGCAAAATCGTGATTAATGCGATTGATATACAGATCGGCTGCATCCTGCAAGTATTGGGTGGATTGCTGTTTGACCATGGATATGGAAGCAATGCTGATCACGAGATCCAAGATGAGCACGACAAAGGAAATGACGAACATCATGCGGATATAATGCCGAATGGGGTAGGGTTTGATGGTGTTCAGGTTTGCCATGGAACAATGCACCACTTTCTTGATTGCTTGGTTATGAATACGCTTTAATATCTCAGGAATAGTATAAAACCTTTATTTGAAAAAAACATAAAGATTTGCATCTTTTGATTCAGAAGTCCGGATTACACACACGAAAGTCTGGATAACGATATGATTTTTGCTTGTAAGCATCTTGGTTACTTGTAAAGTTCATGGATGGAACCATAGAAGTCCGAATAACGTCCTTAGCGGTCCGATAAACCCAATGTGAAGCAGTTTATACTGAAGCTATTCCAGAGATGACAGGTCCTACGGGAGAGCAGCATCAGTATATTTACAGGAGGGAAGGAAGAACCATGAGGACCAATCCACTTTATATTGGAAGAACGCTGGAGAGAATCAGGCGAAACTGGGGCCTTTACGTTTTGCTTTTTCCAGCGGTTCTGTTGACACTTTTATTTGCCTACAAGCCGATGTACGGCGTATTAATCGCCTTTAAGGACTACAGTCCGGCGCTTGGGATCGGAGACAGCCCTTGGGCTGGATTCAAATACTTTGAGAAATTCTTTCATTCCTATCAATTCACGAATACGATCCGCAATACGCTTGTGATTAGCCTGTACAGTCTGGCTACATTTCCAATTCCAATTATGCTTGCACTACTGGTGAACCAGATGAGGTCGGGAAGGTTCAAAAGGATTTTCCAGACCGTTTCGTATATGCCTCACTTTATTTCAACGGTAGTTATGGTTGGGTTGATGCTGATCCTGTTCTCGCCAAGTACAGGGCTCGTTGGCAATATGTATCAGCTGTTTGGAGCTCAAGCACCGGACTTAATGGGTTCATCAGCTCTGTTCAGCAGTGTATATGTCTGGTCTGACGTGTGGCAGCATGTCGGTTGGGACAGCATTATCTATATTGCCGCGCTGTCTGCCGTAGACCCAAGTCTCTATGAAGCGGCGACGGTTGATGGGGCAAGTCGATGGCACAAGGTTCGTTATATCGATATTCCGATGCTGCTGCCGACTGCCATCACGCTGTTAATTCTGCGGGTAGGCGGATTACTCGGCGTAGGCTTTGAGAAGGTGTATCTGATGCAGAATGACCTGAATATTCTCTCAAGTGAGATTCTGTCTACTTATGTATACAAAATCGGGTTACTGAGCAGCCAATACAGCTTCTCCTCAGCGATAAACCTGTTTAATACCGTCATTAATTTCATTTTGCTTATTCTGGTCAACCAGTTGTCCAAGAAATACAGTGAAAACAGTCTATGGTAGGGGGGAGACAAACAAGATGAGCGTTATGGAACCAGCAGCAATGACCAGAACTCCCCGTACAAAACGTCGATCACGTGTTACGGTTGCAGAAGTTGTACTGTATGCCTTTGCTGTTCTTTTTCTGATTGCTATCATTTATCCGATCTATTTTATTGTCATCGCCTCGTTCAGTGATCCTTCATCTGTGGCTAACGGACAGGTGTGGGTTTTCCCTAAAGGCTTCACGCTTGAAGGGTATAGGGAACTGCTGCGACACGAGAATATCTGGATCGGATATCGAAATACCATTCTGTATACGGTGGTGGGAACACTCTTCGGGCTTGTCGTTAATATTTCGGCGGCTTATGCATTATCGAGAAAAGATCTGGTCGGGCGCAAATTTTTCTCGCTGTTCTTTATCTTTACGATGTTCTTCAGCGGCGGCTTGATTCCAACCTTCCTGACGATCCGCGACTTCCATCTCTATAACACGTTCCTCGTGATGGTGCTTCCGTTTTCTGTAGTTGTTTTCGACATGATTGTCGCCCGGACATTTTTCCAGACCAGTATTCCGGGAGATTTATGGGAAGCTGCCCAGATCGATGGCTGTGGTAACCTGCGGTACTTTGTACTGATCGTATTGCCGCTGTCCAAAGCAATCATCGCAGTCCTTGGACTATGGATTGCTGTAGGGTATTGGAATTCATATTTTAATGCCCTGATTTATCTGAAAGATCCGAATCTATATCCGCTGCAACTAATTTTACGTAATATTCTCATCACAAATCAGATGCAGTCTGGCATGGGTACAGGAGAAGCAGCACAAGTTGCCTTGCGTCTTGCCAATTTGATGAGGTATTCCGTTATTATTATCGCTACAATTCCAATCATGTGTGTGTATCCATTCATCCAAAAATATTTCAATCAGGGGGTGATGATCGGCGCAGTGAAGGAATAGGCAGGTTGAAATTCATTACGAATCAAGGGGGTTCCCAAATGCGGAAAAAGATAGGGAAGAAGTTATTCACTAAAATGAGCAGCCTGATTCTCGCGTCGGCCATGTTGGTCAGCGTGGTTGGCTGTAGTAGCGGAAATGGTAGTGAACCTGCGGAGACTACGGTATCAAGCGATTTTAATCAGGAAGGTATGCCAATTGTCAATAAACCGGTCACACTCAAGGTACTGACGGTTCGTTGGGGGAATATGGGCGACACCTTTACACAGAACCAATGGCTCAAGGATTTGGAGAAGGATTCTAATGTGAAAATTGAGTGGCAGGTCATGTCCTCTAATGACTGGGGTGAGCAGAAATCTATTATGCTTGCCAGTGGTACAGTCCCGGACATTATCTTGGGTGACCAGGTGTTTAGCGATTCGGACATTGTAAACAACCTGAGCTATTTCCGTCCACTGGATGAGTACATTGACTCGTATATGCCCAACTTGAAGGCGGCTATGCAAGAGACGCCAGATATGAAGAAAATCAGCACGTTTCCTGATGGCAAAATCTATTCTATGCCAACAAGACTACCTGCCCGTCCGAAGAGCCGGAATCAGCCTGTAATCAATAAGGCTTGGCTTGATAAGCTGGGGCTGAAAGCACCAACGACAACAGAAGAACTGTATCAGGTATTGAAAGCGTTTAAGGAAAAAGATCCGAACGGAAATGGAAAACAGGACGAAATTCCGTACACGGAAACGGGGCTGAATGTGGATTTCCTGAATCCATTCGGAATCACTGACATTAATGCCAGCAGTATGATTGTGCAGGACGGTAAACCGGTCTTCTTCCCAACGACTGACGCCTATAAAGAAGCTCTTATTTATACACATAAGCTGTATTCAGAAGGGTTGATTGATCAGGAACTGTTCACACAAGACAATACAATGACATCAGCCAAATGGCAAAATGCAGATATTCCAATCGTCGGCTTCAGCAACCAATGGACGCCTGATGCTGTGTTTGGAAAGTGGAGCGACCAATATGAAGCGATTGCGCCTATTGCCGGACCTGATGGCAAACGTTATCAGCCAGGGGATCCTGGGGGCATGAATCTGGCTCGTAATGAACTGCTCATTACAAGTTCATGTACTGTTCCTGAAGTAGCCGCACGCTGGGCAGATCAGTTCTATTCCAACGAAGCCAGCATTCAGAATTTCTGGGGTGCGATCGGAACTGTAATTGAGAAAAATGATGATGGCACATACACGTTGATGGACCCGCCGGCAGGCACCAGCGCCGATGCTTGGTACTGGGATCAATCCTTGCGTGATTTCGGACCCAAATATGTAAGCCCTTCCTTTGAAGAAAAAATTAAGCTTAATCCGAAGGCTGGTGACGGACTCAAGCTGCAAATTGATCAGTTGGGCAGTGCTGATGTAACGACACCTTATCCGAAGGTTATGTACAATGCTGAAGAGTTCCAGGAGCTGCCAACGCTGACAACGGATATTGACGGTTATGTAGCTACGATGCGAGCTCAGTGGGTAACCAAAGGCGGCATCGAAGACGGCTGGGATGCTTATATCAAAAAGTTGAATGATATGGGACTTGAACAGTTACTGACCATCCGTAATGATGCCTTCGAACGTTATATGAACGTCAAATAGAGTGGAGTTCAGTCACATCATTCATTGAATAACAAACAGGTGCACTTCCTTATTGAAGGAGGGCACCTGTTTGTTCGTTTAAGATCTGCGTTTCAACAATAAAACGCCACTGATGCTCGATGTTTTTTTGCTATACACCACTTTAAAACCAATATCATTGTCCAGCAAACAGTTTAAGGCATTAATCAGCAATGCACCACGCACCAGTGTGAAGGTACAAGGGGATGTGTTCCCAATCACACGCACACTTCTGATTCGGCGTGCAGAACCGGGAACGAGCGGATTTCTGGACCAGTAGATCAATACCAAATCCGGTTGTGGAACAGCTTTTACACTAGCCATCCTCATCATCTCTTTTCTATTAGATTCTTTATAGTAAATGAAAAGGGAATGAGGAAGGTGCAAGACAAAGGACGCGATATTTCATAAATGGACAATCGCCAGCTATGCCTCATGGCAAAGCTCATGTTATCCGTATTTGTAATTCACACACATGATTCGGACCAAAGTATGGTGTATCAGTCAATCATAAGTGTACTTCCAGTCCCATACATATAATGCTGGAGGTGATTGGAATGAGCAAGGAACCCATGGATGAGAACAAAAAGATAGAACAGCGAAATGCCTTTCTTCGGGATAATAACGGAAAAGAGATGTCTTCCAACGAAGGGGTTAAAATATCGGATGATAGCAACTCGCTAAAAGCGGGGGATCGCGGACCCACGCTGCTTGAAGATTTTCTGATGCGTGAGAAACTGTCTCACTTTGACCGGGAACGCATTCCGGAGAGAGTTGTGCATGCCCGGGGATATGGAGCTTACGGTGAATTTGAGTTATATGAGTCACTTGAAGAGTTAACGATGGCGCATTTTCTTCAGGATCCCGGTGTGAAAACACCGCTATTCGTTCGTTTTTCCGAGGTTGCAGGCTCCAAAGGAGTGAACGAAACGAATCGGGATGTGCGTGGGTTTTCAGTAAAGTTTTATACCGAAGAGGGCAACTTTGATCTGGTCGGGAACAATATTCCGATCTTCTTCATTCAGGATGGGATCAAGTTTCCGGATCTGATACATGCGCTGAAGCCGGAACCCAATAATGAAATTCCACAAGGCTCCACTGCGCACGATACCTTCTGGGATTTCATCGCGAATAATCAGGAGTCGGCAGCTATGGTCATGTGGATTATGTCGGATCGTACGATACCGCGAAGCTTTCGAATGATGCAGGGATTTGGAGTTCATACCTTCCGGCTGGTGAACAAAGAAGGTAAATCCAGATTCGTAAAATTTCATTGGCGGCCGGTACTTGGCATGCATTCTTTTGTGTGGGATGAGGCGCAGAAGCTGGGCGGGGCGGACCCGGACTTTCATCGCAGGGACCTGTGGGAGAATATCAATGCAGGCAACTTCGCTGAGTTCGAACTTGGGATACAGGTGCTGGAGGAAGCAGATGAATTCAAGTTTGATTTTGATATTTTGGATGCAACGAAATTATGGCCTGAAGAAGACATTCCGGTACGAATCATTGGCAAAATGACGATTAACCAAAATGTCGAGAATGTATTTGCGGAAACGGAACAGTCGGCTTTCCATCCTGGCAACATTGTACGTGGCATTGATTTCAGCAATGATCCACTGCTTCAAGGCCGGCTATTCTCGTATACGGATACACAATTGGCAAGGGTGGGCACGAATTATCAGGAATTGCCGATCAATCGTCCCGTATGCCCTGTACATAACAACCAGAGAGACGGAGCTTCCCGTTACACCATTGATCGAGGAAGAGTCGCCTATCACGAAAACTCTATTGCCAATAATTCTCCCTATACTATGCCCGGTACAAAAGGTGGGTTTGTAACGTATCCTTCCACGGTGCAAGGTCTCAAGGAACGAAAAACGGCAGCTAGTTTCCTGGATCATTTCTCACAGGCACGTTTATTCTGGAACAGCATGACAGGTGTGGAGAAGGGTCATATCATTCAGGCACTCACGTTTGAGCTCGGGAAGGTAAAGGACGTTTCGATTCGTCAACAGGTCGTTGATATGTTAGGAAATATCAGCACAGAGCTGGCGACCATTCTGGCCCGCGAACTTGGAGTTGCTGTACCGAACGTTCCCGAATCTTCAGTGACAAAATCCTCCCCTGCGTTAAGTATGTCCAATACTGTGTTTTCTCCCAAAACGCTGCGCGTCGGGGTGATTGTCGGTGAAGGATTTGATGGTCCCAGCACACAATACATTTTGGATGAGCTTAAGGGCGCGGGACTTCGTCCAGTCATTGTTCATGAAAGACAAGGTGTGGTCCATGGAACGAGCGGTGTGGAGTTGAAAGTGGACGACAGCTTTTTGACCGGATCACCTTTGGTATATGATGGGTTATTCATTGTTGGAGGACAGAAGGAAGATGATTATTTTCAGAAATACACCCGATCCTATGCCATTGAAACGTACAATCATTTTAAACCGATAGGAGCTACACCGACGGGGGCGGCCCTGATTCAGCCAGTCGGCATTATCGGCAAACCTGGTGTCATTGTGGAACAGCAACCCGCAGCTTTTGCAGAACAATTCATTCAAGCCATGACCCAACAACGCTTCTGGAATCGAACGTAGCAGATTGAATGTCTTCAACGAGTAGATCTCAAATAACAAGAAAAGGACCTCACTAGAGATCCTTTTTCTTGTTTCTTGTGCTTGAAAAAAATAAGAGCGCTATTTCCCTAATTTGCTGCAATTGATTTTAGCCTTACTTATTGGTGCTATGCTGCTTCGCCGGCAGTTTATCTGTTGGTGTACCTTTACCATTGTTTTTGTTATGACGTGCTTTTTCGGCGTTCTCATTCACTTTCTTTACAAAATCATGGGTGTTCTCCATGTTTAAGCAAACCTCCTTCAGAAAATCAAAATGTGTAGCCTGAATCAATCTTAATATAACCATTGGAAGATCATTATATTTGGATGCTCCACTCTTACAGTAATATCATTACGACTAGTATGAAACGTCGGTGGGATAAACTGGACATGGGAAGTTCAGGCGTCTAAACTGTATAGAACGATACAACCAAGAAGGGATGCTCCGATCCAAACCATGTTGCAGAAATTCGGTTTTACACAATATGAAAGTCAGGTATATGAGGCCATATTTGCGCAGGATGCACCGCTCGATGCCACATCCATTGTTAATTACTCCAATGTACCCAAGGCTAAGATATACGAAGTGCTTAATCGGCTTATTGATAAGGGAATCGTCCTAACAACTATGCATGGGAAGAAAAAATTGTACATGGCGGTTGATCTTCAGTCCATTATCCTCAAAATTAGGGCTGACTTTGAGAAGGATATTGAGGAATTAAAGACATATAAAATCAAACGTACATTCACAGATGAACATATCTGGACATTGAAGGATGCATCATCCATTGCATCGAACATTGAACAGCTCATTGAGGAAGCGGATTCGTATATCCTTTTTCTGGCCTGGAACGAGCAAATGGAGAAATACCGGGAACTTCTGGAGAGAAAAGAGGCCGAAGGGGTACATGTAGAGGTCTTGGCTGTAGGAGGACTGCAAACGTCTCTAACCCATAAATATTCGTTAATTCCGATGCTTGAGGACAGTAATCTTGAGCCCTCGCAGCTAATCATTGTTGACCATGGCTATCTCTTGTTTGCAGGAATCGAACATGATTCATGGAAGGCCATCAAGACAACGTCCAAACCGATTGTTAAAGCAATGACGGATTATTTCTATCATGACGTCGCTCTTACTCAAATTACCAAAAAATATGGTGACCAGCTGCTTCAGGACGAAGAAATCGCACGTCTGCTGGCGCGATTAATTTATTAAAACGATGGTTCCAAAGCTATTCTTTCGGAGAATAGCTTTTTTGTATTGAAATCTTCTCTTGATTAAGTTACTATCGTAGTTGTAACTTTCGAGGAGGCTTCAAAAATGAATAAAAAAGTATATGTCCTGGCAATCGCGGCATTTGTGGTTGGTACCGTTGAACTCATTTTAGGCGGGATTCTGGACTTGATTGCAACAGATCTTCATCTGACCTTGGCCAAAGCCGGGTATTTAATTTCCATCTTCTCACTTGTCTATGCGTTATCTGCGCCAATTTTGTTAAATATGACGGCCAGATTCGAACGTAAAAAAGTATATATGTGCACTTTATTCGTTTTTCTAATCAGCAATCTCATCTCTGCGTTCAGTGCTAATTTCTATATTCTTTTGGCAGGCAGAGCATTGGGGGCTGCAACGGGCTCGCTTATTTTTGTCCTGTCTTTGACGCTCGCAGCTCGTATTGTGGAGCCCCAATATAAAGGGCGTGCTGTGGGAATAATCACGATGGGAGGAAGTGCATCACTGATTCTGGGGGTACCTCTCGGAATCTTTGTGGGTAATATCGCAGGATGGCGTGAAGTGTTTATGTTGATCGCGATTTTGACTGCAGTAGTCATGGTTGCCATTGGCATTGCCATGGATCGTGTGCAGCCGATTCCGGCAGTATCCCTGAAGAAGCAGCTTACTGCTCTATGGAATCCGAAAATGCTGGCAATCCATGTTACAACATTGCTTGTGCTCGCAGGACACTTAACGTTATATGCTTATTTCACACCATTTCTCCAGGAAGCGCTGGGAGCCAGCTCAACAATGGTCACCTTTATCTATATGATGTTTGGTATCGCTGCTGTGGCAGGGGGAGGAATCGGCGGCATATTATCAGATCGCTTGCACCCAGCCAAAGCCATTATTATCGTGCTGATACCCTTTATCATAAGCATGGCGGTTATTCCATTTAGTACCGGGTTGCCTTTAATTGCCTTCTTGATTCTGCTAAGTATCTGGAGTGCATTAAGCTGGACCGTTACCCCGGTACAGAATAGTCTGATTATCAAAACCTCACCGCCAACGGCTGAAACGTTAATTAGCACCAATTCAGGAATTGCACATGCTGGTATAGCTCTCGGAACCTATATTGGCGGGGTGGTTATCGATCATTCATCCATTATGTATACAGGATGGGTGGGATCAGTTTTAATCCTGATGGGTCTGGTGTCAGCCGTTTATGCAATCAGTCGCAAAGAGCAAACGGTTCAGGCAGTTGGTTAATGCATTCATTTAAAAGTTGTCTATGTAAACTGTTTGATATTGTTTTACTTCAAAAAACCTCTGCGATCCAATAATTATTGGATTCCAGAGGTTTTTTTAATAACATTAGGCACAATACCTCTATATTCAATTTGCAAAGGAACTTGATTTATTTAACTTATCCCATATAATTATTATAGCTTTATAAAGTATCTTAATTTATCGATCCAAATATTAATATAGGCGTAAAGGGGAAACAATCATGAGCAATATTACAACAAAATCGGAAAAACAAAAAATGATCGATGGTGAGCTGTACTTGGCTTCCGATCCCCAATTGTCTCAAGACAGGGAATATGCAAGGAAAATGACACGCATGTACAATCAGACCACAGAAACAGAGGGTGAGCTCCGTACAAAAGTATTGAAAGAGCTATTGGGTTCAACGGGTGAACACTTGAGCATGGAACCGAATATTCATTTTGACTATGGATACAACATTCATGTTGGAGAGCATTTCTATACCAACTTTAACTGTACGATACTTGACGTCTGTGAAGTGCGCATTGGGGATAACTGTTTAATGGGACCTGACGTTCACATATATACCGCTACCCATCCCTTGAATCCATTCGAACGGATAACAGGTGCAGAGTATGGAAAGCCAGTAACCATAGGCAATAATGTATGGATCGGAGGTAGGGCAGTTATTAATCCAGGAGTCACCATTGGGAACAATGTCGTTATTGCTTCCGGTGCCGTAGTTACAAAAGATGTTCCGGACAATATGATTGTTGGTGGAAATCCTGCTAGAATCATTAGAGAGATAGAGCTTTAATCTATTCATTTTGGACAGAAGAGTTGGAGGCATAAGAATTCATGACAGAAAAAGAGAAATCACAACTGGGACTACTGTATAATGCGAATTACGACAAAGAATTAATTGATGAGCGGTTGTACGCGAAGGGACTTTGTTACGAGTACAATCAGCTTCATCCAGGCAAGATCTCTGAGAGAGAGGCGCTGCTCAAAAAGTTGCTTGGAAAAACGACGGATCGTTTCCTCATCGAGCAGCCATTTGTATGTGACTACGGCTATAACATTGAAATTGGTGAGAACTTCTATAGCAATCATAATATCGTTATGCTGGATGGAGCTAAAATCCAGTTTGGTGACAACGTTTTTGTTGCACCAAATTGTGGATTCTATACTGCTGGTCATCCTTATGATGTGGAACAACGTAACGAAGGGCTTGAAATTGTAGGTCCCATCACAGTGGGCAATAATGTATGGATTGGTGGCGGCGTGACTGTGCTTGCGGGTGTGACCATTGGAGATAACACAATCATCGGGGCAGGAAGTGTAGTTACCAGAGACATTCCTTCGGATGTAATTGCTGCGGGTAATCCATGCAGAGTGATTCGCAAAATAACGGAAGCAGACAAAACGAAGTATAGAAGAAGCTAACACAAATGTATACGAACCCTCAGAATGCCCGATGTTTTTTCATCGGGTGTTTTTAAACCCTTTGGAGATATTGTATAGTTACTACATTGGAGAAGAAACTACTGAGTAGGGGTGCTTATGAAAATAGCGAACGCGTATTTGATGAAAGAAATTAATATAAACCATGTACGCCAGGTCATGAAACGGGTAGAAACAGCAACCAAGCCACAACTGGCTTCCTTGACCAAGCTCAGTGTAGTAACCGTCAATTCACTGGTCAAAGAGTTGTGTGAACTGGGTGAACTGTTTGAGGACGAGACAGTACCTTCCAACGGGGGGAGACCTGCATTAACCTACAGATATAATTACGATTTTAGCTTGGCTTTGGTCATGTATATCAACGAAAAGCAGGGGCAGGATCTGATCACAGCCACTGTCATTAACTTAGAGGATAACATGGTGTTCAGAGAAGAATATACGATGCCCGCCTTTGACCAGAGACACTTCTATGAAATCATTGGGAACGTGCTGGCTCAACATGCTTCCATTAAAGTCATCGGTATCGGTATTCCGGGGCAAACCGTGAATGGAGAAATTACGGTGAGCAGTCACCGGCAGTTAGAAGGTGTCCGCATGATTGAAGATCTTGAAGCACAATTCGGATTACCAGTCATGGTGGAAAATGATGTGAACGCTGCAATTAGCGGATATTGCGCAAAAAGAGAGTTAGACGAGGATCAGTGTGTCATCGGAATTTATTTTCCAACCAAATACCCTCCAGGTATGGGCATTTATGTGGACGGTAAAGTGATCAAAGGAAAACGTGGCATGGCCGGGGAAGTCAAATACCTTCCTATGGGAATTGATTGGTATGATACAGTGGAAAAGGAAGCGTTTATTGCAACGGTATGCAAAATGATTCAAATGGTAAATGCGATTCTTGCTCCAGACCAGGTTGTGATTTACCAGAAGATGGTTGAAGAAGATGCAGTGGTTCAAGCGTGGCAAATGTATCAAGGCTATCTGTCGATGCCATCTTATCCTGACATCATTCTAATCGATTCCTTCCAGGAAGACTTTGAAGCAGGGATGCGATGGTTAACATTGAAAGCATTGGAACCGGACCTGGTCCAATTCAACTGAAGACGGACTCCCATAATAATAAAAATCCCTCAGCAGAAAACAAAACATCATCACATTGTATACCAATGCATGTCCTTGTTTTCTGCTGGGGGAGAGCAAGAATGCACCTGCTTCAGGGGTATCCATCCTTAACGTTTCAGGCTTTTGCCATTACTGCCAATGACATCTTTGTACCAGTGGAACGACTTTTTGCGATACCGTTCGAGTGTTCCTGAACCATCGTCATGGCGATCAACATAGATATAACCATAACGCTTTTTCAATTGTGCTGACGAAGCACTGACCACATCAATACATCCCCAGGACGTATAACCCATAACTTCAACGCCGTCTTCAATGGCTTCCCCGACCTGAACAAGATGATCATTCAAGTACTGAATGCGATAGTCATCTTCAACTGTCTTTTCACCATCAGATCCGGTAATAAGCTCGTCCACAGCGCCCAACCCATTTTCCACAATAAAGAGTGGTTTCTGATAACGGTCATAGAACATATTCAAAACATAACGCAGTCCTTGCGGATCGATCTGCCATCCCCATTCACTTGCAGGCAAGTAAGGGTTAGGTATACCTCCAAGCAGGTTACCTTCACCTGCAACTTGTTTATCCGGATCAGCCGTTTGGCAGATACTCATGTAATAGCTGAAAGAAATGAAGTCGACGGTATGGAGCAACATGTCTTCGTCACCATCTTCCATCTGAATCTGGATCCCATTTTCACGGAAGTAACGTTTCATGTATCCAGGATAGCGGCCTCTCACATGTACATCTCCGAAGAAATAATTGCTGTGTTCGAATTCCATCACTTTAATCATGTCATCGGGATTCGGTGTTAGTGGATAGGTCGGCATACTGAGCATCATACAACCAATCTGTGCAGTTGGAATGATCTCATGACAGAGTTTCACAGCAGAAGCGCTGGCTACAAACTCATGGTGTATTGCCTGATAAAGATCCTGCTTGCTCAATTTCTCTTTTGGTGTGTAGATCCCACCGCTCATGAATGGTGCTTCCAGAATCGAATTGATTTCGTTGAACGTGAGCCAGTATTTCACTTTATTTTGATAACGTTTAAATACAGCAGTCACATAACGCTCGTAGAAGCCGACCATCTTCCGATTAACCCAGCCATCATATTCCTTGGAGAGATGGAGAGGTGTCTCGTAGTGGGAAAGGGTGACCAGTGGTACGATTCCGTATTTAAGACACTCGTCAAAGAGATCATCATAGAATTGAAGGCCTTCTTCATTGGGTTCCAGCTCATCGCCTTTAGGGAAAATACGGGACCAGGCGATGGAAGTACGGAATACCTTGAATCCCATCTCAGCGAACAGCTTCACGTCTTCTTTATAACGGTGATAGAGGTCAATCCCGATCAGTTTCATGTTATCTTCAGTCGGTTCTTCAGTAATGGGACCCATGATACCTTTGGGGGCGACATCCTGAGTGGACAAACCTTTGCCACCTAAATTATATGCACCTTCAGCCTGGTTGGCGGCAATCGCACCACCCCACATAAAGTTTTCAGGGAAATGAAATGATGGATGTTGAGAATGAGTCATGTGTATCGCTCCAATCGTTATGAATTCGTTGTGAATATTACATACAGCAGCACTGCATAAAAAAGCTTAATCGTTGGAACGGGTTACACGTCAAGTTTTACTTTTTATTTATTTTGAGGCAAACTGTAAATCATCATAGAAAGTCAGCAAGAAAGGAGACTTCATGTGTCCAAGTTCGATGAAATTATGAAGCTGTCCGGCTACTCGAAGGCCACGGTGTCCAGAGTAATTAATCATTCACCACATGTGAGTGACGAGGCCCGGCAGAAAATAACGCAAATCATGAAACAGCTCAACTATATCCCGAACCGAAATGCCGTTTCGTTATCTACCGGACAGACCAAGCAAATTGGAATTGTCACATCCGCAACCAACGAAATTATTATTACGTTCATGAATCAATTCATTGATACAGCGATGGATTATGGATTCCAGACCCTGATCTATACTTCGCGTGGAGATAAAGAGATTGAATTGCAGGCGTTCGAGGATCTGCGGAGTAAACGAGTAGATGGACTGGTGATTATGACCTGTGTCAATCATCCAGACAAACTGAAAGCCTATTGCGAGTATGGTCCGATTGTATCTTGGCAACGGATGGAAGATGACGAAATTCCGTCAGTTGCTATGGATCAGGCGCAAGGCTACAAGCTGGCTCTTGAACATCTGGTGTCCAAAGGATATACCCGCATTGCCAATGCCTTTGGCAGAGCAGAAAGTCTGAATACCCAGAGTCGGCGTGAAGCCTATGAATCATTTATGGCAGATAAGGGTCTGCCTGTATTACGTGAAGCTTATCAATATTCCGTGTTCAGTTCATCTGACGGAGAAGAGGCGATGCGAAGAATGGCAAGTGGGCCAGAACTTCCTCAAGCGGTGTTATGTTCGAATGATTATGCAGCAATTGGAATTTGGTCCGAAGCACGCAAACAGAATATACAAGTTCCCGAACAACTTGCCATTGTTGGCTTCGATGATATAGAGCTGTCCCGTGTTCTTGGAATAACAACCATACATAATCCAATTGCAGAACAAGCTACGCAGGCCTTTCATCAATTATGGGCCGTCCTTGGCAAGCAGGAGCTACAGCCTCAGCAATTGGAATTTCAACTGATAGAACGTGCAACCACCTAAATTTTTTGGGGGAAAAGCACATCATTGCATACGAATTCTTACACCATTTAGAGAACGTAGCATAGCAAAGGAGGGATCGTTATGGCACGTGTTTTATTTATTAACGGTGGATCAGAGGGGCATGTCAATCCAACGATTGGCGTCGTACAAGAGCTTATTTCACGCGGGGAAGAGGTAGTGTACCTCACTATAGAAGCGTATCGGGAACGTATGGAGAAAACGGGTGCCATAGTCCGAACCTTTGACGGTCCAAAATTCATTAAAGCCTTTGTCTCAGGTGGCAGAGATTATGTGCTCGAGCGAGTCAACGGTCTTTTGCTTACGGCGGATATCGTCATTCCGAGCGTGCTTGAACAGATCAAGGATGAACATTTTGACTACATCATCCATGATTCCATGTTTGGCTGCGGACGTTTGCTTGCGCAAATTCTGAAGCTGCCTTCAGTTAATTCATGCACTTCTTTTGCGCAGACTGAAGAATCTTTCGATCATTTGATGCAGCACTTTTTCTTGAGTGTTCCTGCCGAAATCGCCCAACCTATAAACGATACATTCCATAGCCTGACGATCAGGTTACAGGAAAAATATGATGTGGAGATTGCTTCTCCCTACGAAGTGTTTTGCAATCCTGCGCCGCTTACCATCGTATATACAACAAGGGAATTCCAGCCTTATGGAGATGCATTCGACCACACGTATCATTTTGTAGGTCCGTCCATATTTTCGCGATTAACGCATGAAGACTTCGACCTGACAGCAATAAAAGGGAAAAGACCTATTTACATTTCACTGGGTACAATTTTTAACCAAGCTCTTGATTTCTATAAGCTTTGCTTGGATGCATTGGGGAATACCGATCATACAATTGTCATGTCTGTAGGGGATAGAACACAAATTTCGGATCTGGGAGAAATTCCGGGGAATTTCATTGTTAAACGTTATGTTCCACAAATGGATGTATTGCAGTCCGCTAAATTATTTATCACACATGGCGGGATGAACAGTACCAATGAAGGTTTATATTACGGGGTCCCCCTCATTATACTCCCTCAAAGTGCGGATCAGCCGATCATCGCAGAGCGGGTTGTTAGTAGAGGAGCAGGCCTCAGCTTACAAATGCAAACCTTGACTGTCAGTCAGCTGCGTGAAGCTGTGGATCATGTGTTAGACACTCCCTCTTTCGAGAAAGCTGCTGCGAATTTGAGGGAATCCTTTCGAAAATCAGGCGGGTATCATTATGCTGTTGATGCGATTTTTGAATTTAAGACTCAACATTTCATTCATGGATAGTTCAGTCATTAATTATTCAAAATTGAAGCATTTCCGGACCAGAACCATGCGGTATACTGAACAAGACGTTTCAAGAGAAGCTGCATTATTACAGATGATGTGGCTTCAAGTTGAAACATCTTGTAACAAGTTACATATTTCACAAACTAGCCGCTGGAAAGGTGAGATTGAACAGGATGAAGACAGTGACAGGTCGATTCAGAATTGCAGGCATATGGGAAGGTGTATCATTGCTGCTGTTGATTTTTATAGCCATGCCGCTAAAATATTTAGCCGATATGTCTTCCCCAGTAATGATTATGGGTATGATTCACGGTATTCTTTTTCCGCTATATCTGATTACACTTGTGCATTTGGCAGTTGTGAAGAAGTGGAAAGCTTCACGCTGGTTCATGGGATTGGTAGCAGGCTTATTGCCTTTCGGAACATTTGTATTCGAATCCTATCTTCGCAAGAGAGATTGGAAGTAAAGATTGCTGAAAAGAACAATGACAATGACAGCAGGCGACAAACCCGGATGTTATCCGAACTGGTCGCCTGCTGGTTTTCTGTGCAATTTCTTTTTTGGAAAGAGTCCGAATGCTTATTTTACGGTGCCTTGCTGACGATCTGATAGCAGGCTAACTCCAATATCGCCAGAGGCATCAGATACAGGTGCATACGCGGAGAAGGAAATTACAGCAACCAGGGCAGTAAGCAGAAAAAGAAATGATTTTTTCATACTATAACCTCTTTTCATATGGGATGATCTTCCATCTATATTTTAATGCAGATAGGCTGTGTTTGAAAAGAAAATGTTTAGGTGAGCGCGAGATTTGTACAGTCAATCATTCGTGATAAACTATAGTTTAACTATAGTTGCCAACTGACCGAAAGGGATGACCCATATGAAAGAGCTCCATACGTTAACATCCATAGAAATGATCGAAGGAATGATTCAACAACATGAATTGGTTTTTTTGTACGTATCACGGCCAGAGTGCAGTGTATGTCTCGCCTTACTCCCTAAGATTAGGGAGTTACTTGAACCGTATCCAATGGTGCGCTTGGCCCACATCAACGCTAACCAAGTGGAAGAGGTGGCATCCAGGTTTCTTATTTTCACAGTTCCCTCGATGATTATGTTGGTGGAGCAGAAGGAGTATATTCGAGCCGATCGTTTTGTTCGCTTTGATCGATTGGAAGAGCAGGTGCAACAAATTTATCATATTTACACCCAGAACGGGAAATTAGAAGCATGATTATCGGCAGCTCATATATGAGCTGCTTTTTTGCATAATATGCCATGAACATAGGGTGAACGCTTATACACGTAGTCCCACTTTGGAATAAAATACAGTAATAAATTGTATGAGGAAGAAGTGAGCGGATTGAGAATCGATTTGGGTAGCGGAAAAAATAAACACCAAAATTGTACGGGAATTGATCGAATAGCATATCCCACGACCAACATTGTTCACGATATCAATTCGCCCCTCCCGATTGATGATAATTGTGCCACATTTGTGATGTGTTCACACAGCTTGCAATATGTTGATCATTTGCAGCAGGTGATGGAGGAAATATACAGGATTAGTACACACAAAGCGATTGTCTGTATCGTGGCCCCCTATGCACATGTAACCTCACATATGGTTAATCCCCATTTCAAGCAGTTGTTTAATGAATACATGCCCCAATTCTGGACCTCTCAGGTCAATGAAATACATGATGACAAGTCACCTTTGTATAGTTCAGATCGCCTGCAGCTTCAGGAGGAGACAGTAGAATCCCCTATCGATTTCAGGTTGCTCAACATGGAGTTTTTCTATTTCCCTTCCTATCACGGTTTATACAATGAAACGGAACTGGAACTGTTACGACACTCCCAACTGAATGTAGCTTATCAGATTATGTATCATCTCCTTGTTGTAAAGCAGCCGATTTCAGATGCCGAAGTTGCTGGATACCAATCAAGCGAACTGCTGGAGGAGCCGGATTACATCAAAGAGCAGAGAATTCAATATCAGGATCAGGAAGGACTGGAGAAGCCCTTTTATCTGGAACACTTGTCTCCCACATCTGGTGAAAAGGAAAGCGAAGAAATAGAAAAAAAACTCCCCTTACGCAAACAAAGTAAGAGGAGTACATCTAGAACGAGTAATCGGGTAAAATCCAAGCGCACAAATTCTATTCGAACGGCAAAGAAGAAAAAGAAACGGCTTTGAATTCTATTCTTCGGCCTCAACCACTGTCACGGAAACCTTGTTCGAAGCCAGCGTAATTGGAACCAAGCTGCCGTCTGGAAGGACGAAGGCAAGAGAGACTGTAGCTTGGTTAATGAGCTTTCCATTGGACGGCTGGTGCTTAATTTGGGCAGTGTATCTTACCTCTACGGATTCTCCAGCTTGCAAGTCTTCCAAGGAGATTCCTCCTGCTAAATTGCAATCATGTTGGTTAAGACCTTTCACAGTAACACTACCAGGAACCAAAATAGCGCCATGTTGCAATTGATCAGTCAGAACCAGGTTCCTGGCTGCAAACGAACTCGTATTCTGAATCAGGATCACATATTCAACCGTTTCTCCAACCTCTACTACACTGCTGCTTGCCGTTTTCTGGACAGGAATAACAGGTGCCGAGATTGGTATGGAAGGAACAGTTGGGGTAGACGACTGGGAACCTGAAGAACTTGGTGTTGTCGGAGTTTCAGCTATAACCGGATTAACAGGTGGTGGTACTGGCGGAGTTGGAGGCTCAGGAGGCCCAGGTGGTGCTGGCGGAACTGGTGGAACTGGGAAAATCACCTGCATGAGAACGACATTGGACAAAACGTTAAATGAAACCTCTCCTAAGGTATAGGAAACACTTGCCTGATTGATAACCTGGGCTAATGTAATTCCTTGATTCACAATGACTTGGAAGGTGATTGGAATCGCGGATAGGGCCGCGATATTCTCTACCTCGAATCCATTATTTGGATTAAATCCGGGTACGCTCACATCTCTGATCGTAACACTATTGTTAACAAAAGTAGTTCCTTCAGGAATCTGGTCCGTAAATATAATGGCACTAAACGGGACATTATTACCATTCGTCAACAAGAAGGAGAAAGTGATTGTTTCTCCCGGAACGGCTTGGGTCGGCAAAGCTGATTTAACAATCTCCAGAAGGGGATCGCTGATAAAAGTTGTGACTAAATCGGACTCCACAGAATTGGAAATGACTCTACCACCTGGAAGAGTGAAACTATAATTCACTATTGCTGTATTCACCACCTGATTATTCGATGGGAATGACAGAATATTTACCTGAAAGTTAATTGTGAATATTTCACCCGGTGCCACAACGCCTAATGGAATACCGTTAACAGGATTATCACTTCTATAGACTCCATTTACTGTTAAAGTGCCAGGGATAAAGACCGATTCAGGTGGAATTGGATCAATAACGATTACATCTGCTGCAATATTCCCTGTGTTTTGAACGACAAGCTGATAGAACACGGTATTTCCAAGATCTACGGCGGCGGGGGTACCAGATTTAAGAATGGTAATGACAGGATTATAGACAGGAATGGAAACGACATTGGACAGCGAACTTCCACTTACTCCGTTTATGGCAAAGGTAACGGTGCCCTGATTGGTTAACGTCTCGGTCACAGGCTGCGGTGTAAGTGCATTGACGTTGACCTGGAACGTCACTGTCGTGGAGCTACCTGCACCTATAGTGCCGATACTTACGCCTGTGGAGGGATCAATCCCAGGTTGAGCTACACCATTCAGGGTGAGGCTGTCAGGCACAAAACTTGACCCATCCGGAATGGGGTCCGTAAGAAAGACGGATGTTGCCTGCAATTCTGTAGGATTCTGAACGAGCAGCGTATACGTAATAATATCTCCTGGGGCCGCGGCGGAAACGTCAGCTGATTTGGCAAGCGACAGAACCCCCGGTTCGGACACGGGAATCGTCACCGTATTGGACAAGGATGAACCCGGAATGATCCGCCCGTCAGGAAGCGTATAGGTGTAATCTCCAGTAGCCTGATTGACGAGCTCAGGCGGAGTTGGCACAGATGTCACTGTAGCTAGAAAAGTAACCGTCACCGGAAAATTGGGCTGGATCGTTCCCAAGTTAATTCCGGTTATTGGGTTGGCACTGCTCCAACGGTTACCACTGATCAGCACACTATTCGGTACAAAAGCCTCGCCTGCCGGTAATGGGTCAACCAGGATAACGTCAGCGTTATAGTTACCGTCATTGGACACCAAAACGGTATACGCAATAATATCGCCCACAACAGCAGTCGATGGGACAGCTGATTTTACCAGCGCAATGACGGGTTCAAACACCCGGACATTGACGATATTGGATAAGGCCGTTCCAGTGAATTCTCCGGTTGTAAACGTAACGGTGGCCTGATCAACCAGGAACAGGGGAAAAGGAACCGGCGGAGCTGTTCCGACCACACTGACCTGGAACGTGACGGTTGCAGAGCCGTTGGCTGGAATTGTTCCGATAGGGACCCCTACGCTAGGATCGACTCCTGGGAGAGATGCACCGTTCACCGTTACACTGTCCGGAACCAGAACAGAAGCAACAGGAATAGGGTCTGTGAGACTGACATTGGTTGCGTCAACCGGATCATTATTCTGAACAACTAGCGTGTATGTGACAATATCCCCGATAACGGCTTGGAGCTCACTTGCTGTTTTGACTACGGTCAGATTGTCTGCCGAAATGGGAATAACCACTAGATTGGAACTGCTGCTGCCAGGAATAATGCGGCCGTCCGGTGGAGTGAAGGTGAAGCTGGCATTACCTTGGTTAACAATCTGAAACGAAGCCGGTAATGATGTAATTACGACTTGAAAACTGACCAGGGTCGAGCCACCTGTCGGTACGAGGCCTAGAGAAATGCCGGCATTCGGATCGGCAAGAGGGACCGGAAGGCTATTTACGAGTACACTTCCGGCAACAAAGGTGGCATCTGGCGGAATGATGTCCGTTAATGTGGTTGTTGCCCCAATATTTCCTGAATTGGTCACGGTAAACTGAAAGGTCACGGCTTCCCCGACTACGGCAAACGTAGGTGTAGCAGCCTTAACAACGGCTATAATGGCCTGGAACACAGGAATGATGACCATATTGGAGAAGGAAACTCCGCTAAAGGTACCGCTGTCGAAGCTCACCTGGGCCTGATCTGTTAGTTGAGGTGGTGAGGGCAGGGTAGTTACCTGAACACTGAAAGTGACTGTGGCTGATGCACCAGGCAAGAGAGTACCGACAGAGATACCAGAAACAGGATCTGCTGTAGGCTGGGGTACACCATTTAACGTGACACTTCCAGTTAGAAACGAGGAACCCGTTGGAATGTTATCGGTCAGTACAGCGTTGGTAATGCTGCTGGCATCCTGATTGGTAACTGTAAAGGAATAGGTAACGGTATCACCAACCACTGCATCTGTAGCAGCAGTTGATTTCACAACACTCAACATAGGTAGCGAGACAGGGATGACAACCGTGTTAGATGTAACAGATCCGGGAATTACACGGCCATCTGGTGGCTGAAAGGTATAGGAGGCTGTTCCCTGATTGACCAATTGCAATCCAGCTGGCTGACTAACAACACTTACCTGGAAAGTGACTGTAGAGGTTGCGTTGGGTGCAACCGGACCAATAGGTATTCCTGCAACAGGGTCAGCGGCTGGTTGAGAAACACCATTGACGGTTACGCTGCCCGGTACAAAGACGGAACCGTCTGGTATATTGTCTAGGACGGTTGTTGTGGCATCAATATTTCCCGTATTGGTTACGACCAACGTGTAGGTCACTGTATCTCCGACAAGAGCATTGGTTGTGTCTGCGCTTTTGACAATAGCCACATTGGGTTCATAGATGGGAACCACCACTGCATTGGAGGTAACCGCAGTATTAATAATCGGACCATCGGGTACGGTAGGGGCAGTATAACCGATTCTGGCTTGGTTAAACAACTGAGCCGGTACAGGTACGGATGTGACCAATACCTGGAAGGTCACGGTAGCGGAGGTTCCCGAGTTGAGATCTCCAATGGGAAATCCAGTTACCGGATCTGTACCCGGCAGTGAAACCCCATTGAGTGTGATGCTATTCGTTACGAAGGAGCTTCCTGCAGGAATGTTGTCAAAGAACATAACGTTCGTTGCATTAACCAATGAAGTATTAGAGATGATAATGGTATATGTTACTGTATCTCCGACGACGGCATCAGGTACGTTGGCACTTTTGACAGCATTGAGAGCAGGAAGGTTGATATCAATCTGTAATCCGTTGCCGTCAACAAGATAGCCGTCGCCATTCGTTGTGAGCTGGAAGGCTGCTTGAGTCTGTGTATTGAGCAATGTAAATCCGACATCCACATTCGTAATATCCCAGCCTTGACGACCGCCCACGATGTTCGTACCAGGGGTTCCATTGATTTGATTCCTTGTCCCGAACGTTCCAGAGGTATCGAGGTTTCCGGAATCATCATTGATCTGTGAAGCGAAGAAGTTGTTGGGGAAGTTGTTCGGTCCTGACAGATTCGTCACAGTGGCAATGGTCGGTCCAAAACGTGCCTGATCCCCGGTCTTGTTCGCATCACCCTCCTGTGTACTGAATTGTGCCCGACCTGCGAGGGGACCCATGAATGGTGTGGCAAATCCATCAATAATCATGTTGACAGGACCCGAAGTGGAAAGAATGACATCGGCATTTACTCGAATGGACATGTTTCTCAAAGGCAGGGCAGCATTCTGGTACACTACTGCAAGTGTCCAGCCCGCATGGTTGGAGGTCGGATCGGGTATGGACAGTGTTCCAACCACACCACTTGTCGTATAGGTTCCTGCTCCTCCAGCAGTGATTAGATTAGTAACATTTGCAGAACGAACGTAGGCATAAGTTGTAGGGAATCCGGCAGCAGTGGACAAGATGACTTCAAAACTGGTTGCCGGGTCCGGAAAAACGCTGGTCTGACTTACTGGAGTTGTAAACTGTACAGCATCATTGATAAAGGCGGAATTGTTCTCCGTATTATCAATGTATGTACCCCCCCAGATTAATTCGGCATAGAGGATGCTGCTGCCAGCGGGGATTTGTAGTACAGCAGAGGAGCTGTTGTTCTGAAAAAGATTCGTTGTTCCTGGTGGATATGTTCCAAACTGCTGTGTGGTATCTGTCGTAATATAAGCCCCGATACTGTCAACCGTCCCGGGAACACCAACAGTTTCAGAGCGGCTAAGTCCAAGCGTATTGCCTGTGAAAGTAACTGCACCATTTTCATTTATCGCATACCTTTCAATAAAGGCCATTATCATCTTCCTTCCGCATAGTTAGTCTCTACACATATATTTTCGCCGTATCTTGTACCATGCCAAAAATCGTGAATAAATGAGTAGCAAAAAAAAACATTGAATAAGTGTTGTATTGAAAACGGTTTTATGCTAATTTAAAATATATAAAAACGTTTTTATAGCAAAGGACCAAAAAATTATGGGAAAGATTACAATTAAAGATGTTGCAAGGGAAGCCGGGGTATCCATTTCTACGGTTTCCAACGCCTTGAACGGCGTGGATGTCTTAAACCCAGAGACCAAATCACATGTCCTGAAGGTGGCAGAGCGTTTAAACTACGTTCCCAACTTGAACGGCAAGCTGCTAAAATCCGGGCAAACCAAAATGCTGGGCTTTTTCACCACAAGTGTGTCGGGTCCGTACTTTTATAAGCTGGTTGAATCCATGTCTCGTGAATGCGATCGTCTGGGCTACGGGCTGAATGTGTTTGTGACCAAGGATAAGCAGGTCATTATGAGTAATATTCTGGGACGGCGTGTGGATGGCGTTATCATCTACGAAGAACTGCGGATTGATGAGCAGGATATTGTCGCTATGGAGAAAGACAAGATTAAGGCTGTATTTCTGGATCGGGTCTATCAGAGCGATACTATGGGAAGCGTCATATTCGACTCTTATGTAGCGGGTTACGAAGCAACCAAGTATTTAATTGGACTGGGGCACAAGAAAATTGCTTACATATCCGGCGTGGACACCATGTTTGACAGTAATCAGCGTAGAGATGGATATTTGGCCGCTTTGCGTGAGTACCAGCTTCCGTTGGATGATGATTACATCTTACAGGGATATTTTGAGGAAGAGGGCACCTACAGTGCTGTAAAATCTTTTCTTCATCTGCATCCTGCCAAGCTGCCTGATGCTTTTCTTGCAGGAAATGATGTGAGTGCAATCGGCTGCATCCATGCGTTGAAGTCTCATGGCTTCGAGGTTCCTCAAGATGTAAGTGTAGTAGGCTTCGATGATATTGATATTGCCCAATATTTTTCCCCGCCATTAAGTACCGTACGAAACCAGATTGCAAGGCAGGGTATCTTGGCGATCAATCACCTGGTTCGCATGATCAAGAAGAAGGAACATGGGGTATCACAAAAACTGGCGGGTGAACTTATCATACGGGGCTCCAGTCATGTGAAGATGGACCGGAGTGATTTTTTAACATAACTGATTCAATCATTTCCGGTCTTTTTTAAATTTTAGATTTGAGATTAGGGGGTTTTTTTGTCATAAAATAAAAACGTTTTTATGAGGAAATGCTTAAGTTGGAGGGGAGAAAAAGAGCGTGAGTAAATTAGCCGTAGAGACGTCGTCAACCGGTAAAAAGCCTGTAAGACCGGGGGGAAGGAAGCCAATCGGACAAAGAGTGAAAGAGTTCGTCATCGATTATCGAAGACAATGGGAAATTCAATCGATGATTATACCCGGCATCATTTTTATGATTATTTTTTGTTACATTCCGATATACGGATTGACGATTGCATTCAAAAATTACACCGTTATTGATACGCTGTCTAGCGCACCATGGGTCGGTTTGGAAAATTTCAGAATCATTATGTCAGACAAATACTTCTGGGATGCCGTAGTGAATACGCTGGGGATCAGCTTTTTGAAATTGGGTATCGGGTTTGTCATTCCCATTATCCTGGCGATCATGATCTATGAATTAAACAGCGGACGTTTCAAAAAGTTCGTGCAAACGATTTCATATCTACCTCACTTTCTGTCCTGGATTGTACTGGGCGGCATGCTGATCACCTGGTTTTCAACAACGGGATTGTTTAATCAGCTGCTACTCAGCTTGGGAGTGATCTCGCAACCGCAGAACATTTTGCTGGATGCAGGTAAGTATTGGTGGATTGCAGTTTTATCAGATATTTGGAAAGAGGCCGGCTGGGGAACGATTCTGTATTTGGCGATTATGTCCAAGATTGATCCTACGTATTACGAGGCAGCCAAAATTGATGGTGCAAGCCGTCTCAGACAAATTTGGAATATCACATTGCCTAACATGAAGTCAATCATTAGCCTTAATCTGATTCTTACTGTAAGCGGTTTACTTGGTTCCAATCTGGACCAGACGCTCGTTCTGATGAACTCGCAAAACCGTGACAAGGCAGAAGTTATCAATTCGTATGTATATCGTATGGGGATGTCACAGGGTGACTTTTCGTATGCTACCGCGGTTGGTCTGGGCGTCTCGATTGTGTCCGTTATTCTGTTGGTCACCGCGAACAAAATTACAAGCAAATTAAACGATAATCAATCTGTGCTGTAGAAGGAGGCATCCCGTGTGAATGGAAAGGTGGCTAAAGAAGATCTCGATAGTCGGATCTTTGATACCTTAAATATTATTTTACTCGCTATTTGTACTGTCGTTATTGTGGTTCCGCTCTGGAATGTCATTATCTCTTCTTTTAGCTCGGGCAAGGCTTTGGCGGAAGGCGGGTTCATCTTCTGGTCACCGGAGTTCTCGCTGGAGAATTATAGAGCCGTATTCAACGATTCGAGCATCTGGCAAGCGTTCTTCATCTCCGTTTCCAAAACAACAATCGGAGTCATTACACACGTGTTCTTCTGTGCCATGGTCGGTTACGGTCTGAGCAAAAAGCATATACGTGGCCGTAAACTGTACGTAGCCATGGGGGTTATCACGATGTTCTTCTCTGGCGGAATGATCCCAACGTACTTATTGATCAAATCACTTGGCCTGCTCAACAGCTTCTGGGTGTACATTATTCCGGCATTGTTCAGCTTCTATGATGTCGTCATTCTGATGAATTTCTTCCGGAATGTACCGGATTCCCTGGAGGAGTCAGCCAAAATCGATGGTGCAGGAGACTGGCATATTTTCCTCAAAATCTTCATCCCGCTGTCCATGCCAGCGATGGCAACTATTGCATTGTTCAATGGGGTAGGGCAATGGAATGACTTTATGACAACCAAGTTGTACATTACCGATCAGTCGCTGTATCCGCTGCAGATGATGCTGTACGAGATTATTGTTCAGTCCCAAACGCAATCCATGCAAAATGTGGGCGGCTCGGCAGTCATCGAAACAACGACTAAAGGGGTGCAACTGGCTACGATTGTTATTACTACACTGCCGATCATACTGATCTATCCTATCCTTCAAAGATACTTTATCTCGGGTATGATGCTGGGAGCAGTCAAGGAGTAAGAGGAATCTAAGCTTGTTCGAAAGTTCGCTCTATCAATATTTCTCACCTAACTTTAAGGAGGAAACAATATGTTCAAGATGAATAAGGCAGCAGGCAAAAAAGGAGTTAAACTGTGCGCGGCATTGCTGACAGCGGTGATCATGATTACAGGCTGCAGTAGTGGATCAGGGGGTTCGAGCGAAGGAAACTGGGTTTCCATTGAAGATCGCTATACAGTCGATCCGGAAAAACCAGCTTGGCAGCTGGATAAAAAGGAAGAAGCTACAGACCTAACTTGGTACGTTAATGCCGACTGGTGGAACACGGATTTCGGCAAAGACATTGTAACCAAAAAGATCAAGGAAGATCTGAACATCAATATCAAATTCATTACAGGTGATGATACGAAGTTAAATACGTTCTTTGCCGGTGGAGATATGCCTGACCTGCTGACAGTATTTGACTCTAACTCTCCTGTGGTGCAAAAAGCCGCAACCTGGGCTATGCCGCTGAATGATCTTGCGGAGAAATATGATCCATACTTCAACAAAGTCGCAGCTGCCGATACCCTGAACTGGTTCCAGCAGGCTGATGGCAAGACGTATGGCTATCCAAACTACTCCAATACGCAAGCCGATTATGATAGTGGCAACATCCCGGCCAAAACAGCATTTATCATCCGTAAAGATGTGTACGAAGCTTTGGGAAGTCCTGTCATGGGAACGCCAGAGGAATTCGAAAGTGTGATGAAACAGATCAAAGAAAAGTTCCCAACGCTAATTCCATTTGGTTTTAACTCTATCGGTGAAGGAACAGGTTCACTCGGAGACACGTTGCAAGATTTCATTGGCGTGCCGCTTGAAACTGCAAATGGAGAATTCTATGACCGCAATCAGGATGAAGATTATCTTACATGGCTGAAGACTTTAAATAAGGTATACAGAGATGGAAATATCAGTGACGACAGCTTTGCTGATGATGGTACGGCCTTTGAGGAAAAAGTGAAATCTGGAAAATATGCAACGATGCTGCTGGATGGTACACCTCAACAGGGAGGAAATCTGCAAATTTATCTGAGTGCCAATGAAGGCAAAGAGTATGTTGCCGTTGATGGACCACAAAGCACCAAGGGTAATGCACCGACACTTAATCAATCTGGTATTACAGGCTGGATGATCAACTTCATCTCCAAGGACGCCAAAGATCCAGCCAAAGCGATTCAAATCTTTACGTACCTGCTCAGTGAAGAAGGTCAGCTTCTGATGAACTATGGTATTGAAGGCGAGACGTATAAAAAGAATGCAGATGGTACGGTTGAGTTGATGCCAGCTGTGAAAGACCTGCAACTGCATAATGCGGACAAATTCAAGAAGGAATACCGGATGGGTGAATTCATGTTCTTTGGCCATGACCGTTACAAAGCACTGAGTGCAGATGCTTTCCCGGAAGCTATTAAACAAATGCAAGAGTGGGGCAAAGGCAAACTGAAACCACACTTCATTCTGGAGAATATTAGTCCGAATCAAGGAACACCTGAAGCACGTGCATTGTCGGCGATCAACGCCAAGTGGAATTCAACCCTGGTAAGCATGGTACGTGCCAAAGATGATGCCTCTTTTGACAATGCGCTCGCCGCTTACAAGTCATTTTTAGGTGAAAACCGTTGGGATGACATCCTGAAGGTTCGTAGTGAGAAAATGAAACAGAATAAAGAGAAATTGGGTATCCAATAAGAGGAATGTGGAGGGAAAGCATATGACGAAATTCAAAATGTACAAATCCACGGGAGAAGATGCATTGTTTGTATCCGTGTCCCAGGATCAATTGAAATCGCAGGACTCCAGCATGGAGACAACGACTATCCTTCTGGATGATCAGCAAACGTATCAGGAAATGGATGGTTTTGGGGCTTCTTTTACCGACTCATCTGCCTATCTGATTAACCAGATATTAAGCGATGAGCAGAGAGCTGAAGTCATGACTCGGTTGTTCCATCCCGAGGAAGGCATTGGATTGTCGGTCATCCGCAATCCGATGGGAGCTTCAGACTATGCCAGAACGGTATACAGCTATAATGATCTGCCAGAAAATCAAACGGACCCGGAATTATCCGGGTTCAGCATTGCACATGATGAAGCGGATGTTATTCCTTTGACTCAAAAGGCTTTGGAGCTCAATCCTGAGCTGAAGCTGTTCGCTTCACCTTGGAGCGCTCCGGGCTGGATGAAAACAAGCGGCTCGATGATTACAGGTCAACTGAAAAATGAGTGGTATCCGGCGTATGCGGAATACTTTGTGAAATATATCCAAGCCTACACATCACATGGATTGCCTATCCATGCAGTAACACCACAGAATGAAGCACTTTATGAACCAGGTCATTATCCCGGCATGTTGATGCCAGCTGAAGCGCAAGCAGACTTTATCAAAAATCATCTCAAGCCGGCTTTGGTCAGAAATGACATTCAGTCCAAAATCCTCTGTTATGATCACAACTGGGATCGTCCGGATTACCCGCTGACAGTACTTGATGAGGCGGCAGAAGAGGTAGATGGAGTCGCTTGGCACTGGTATGGGGGCGAAGCCTCGGCACAAACAAAGGTATATGAAGCCTTTGCCGGTAAAGAGGTACACTTCACCGAAGGATCAGGAGGAGAATGGATCCCTCCATTCGAACAAGCTTTCTCCAATGTGATCAGAACGGGTATTGAGATTCTTCGCAATTACAGCAAATCTTTTGTGCTCTGGAATATGGCACTGGATGAGAACAACGGTCCTACCGTTCCTGGCTTTGGGAAAAGTACATGCCGCGGCATTGTAAAGGTTAACCAGCAAACGAAAGAGCTTACTTATACACTGGACTATTATGCTCTGGCTCATTTCAGTGCATTGATTCGTCCCAAAGCAGTACGCATTGACTCGTCCTCCAATGAGGCATCCATTCGTTCCGTAGCCTTCAAAAATACGGATGGTTCGATTGCCGTCGTGCTTTTCAATGACGGAGAAGAAACAGGAAATGTGCAGGTTCAGCTAAGAGAAGAAGAACTGTTAAGTTTCCAACTCGAATCCAAAAGTGCTTTGTCCATTTTGATCAACCAAGTGTAATGCCGTTTTCTCTCATGCTCATGGGAAGTAATCCTAACAGGCTGCTTAGATAGTAAATTGTAGTGAAAGAAAAGGCGATACTCAGAGAATTAACTCTGAGTATCGCCTTTTTATATTGCATCCAGTGAACCTATACTCTTTGGATCGCTAGATTTGGTGTTCCTCATACCATGATTTGTTTGCGGTATTCCGTTGGATTCAGACCTGTATGCTTTTTAAATTGCCTTGAGAAGTAATATAAGTCACTAAATCCAAGGTGCTCGGCAATTGCAGTGACTGTTTTTGGCGTACAGGTCAGAAGTTCTTTTGCCTTATCCATTTTTTTGCTGGCAATGTAGTGGATGGGGGGAACGCCGATGTGCTGTTTGAAGAAACGAATGAAATAATTGGGATGCATGTAGGCAATCTGAGCCAGATCCCGGACAGAAATATTTTCTTCAATGTTGGAATCAATATAGGCCAGTATTGCAGATATTTTCTCCATAACAGGTATATTTGTATAACAGATCTGTTCCAGATCCAGATGCATAATGTAGTGGGACAACAACTCTATTAATTTATTTTTTGCCATCATATGCGCATAGACTTCACCTGATCGGGCGTAATCAAGAATGCTGTTGAATATTTCCTGTATCAGCTCGGGCCGTTCCGATGAACAGAAGTGGGGGAAATTCAGAATTTGAAATAGGTTGATTCCTCCAACCTTTGCGCTGAAATGACACCAGTATTTGAGAAAAGGACGATCACTGATGGCAGAATAAGACTGCGTGACCCCCTCCGGCATCAAAAAAAGCTGTCCCGGTGTAGGATAATACTCCTGATCGCCGATCTTGAGCCAGCCCTCGCCTTCACAGATCAAATAAAATTTGCTGTAATCGGGTGTGTAATCGAGGTCTCGCCAATCCGTATCGCAGCGATTGAAGTTGACCATGAACAAATCAACCTGCAGATTGGATAAGTGGTTTGTGAGCAACGTCTTATGGTTCATTATCCTCAACTCCCTACAAAGGTTATTATTGTCCATCCTAAAGTTAACGTTCTGCATGTCTATCTGCGGATCATGCCACTACAATACAAGTGGATATGATAACGGAAGGAATGAGAATGATTATGGATAAAAAGGAATATTTGCAACAGATCGAAAAGACCATTGCCGAAGGAAAGTATAAGGACAGCTGGAATTCACTTAGCGCATTCGAGGTTCCTGAGTGGTACAAGAACGCCAAGTTCGGTATTTTCATTCATTGGGGTCTTTACTCGATCCCGGCTTATGACAGTGAATGGTATTCACGAAATATGTATATTGAGGGCTCCAAAGCTTATGAACATCACCTTAGCGTTTATGGTCATCCGAAGGATTTTGGCTATAAAGATTTTATTCCGATGTTTCTTGCAGAGAAGTTCGACGCAGATGAGTGGGCCGTGCTTTTTAAAAAGGCAGGAGCCCGTTATGTGATGCCTGTAGCTGAGCACCATGATGGCTTTCAAATGTACAAAAGCTCCATCTCTCACTATAACACAGTTGAAATGGGACCCAAACGGGATCTGTTGGGTGAGATGAAGGTCGCGTATGAGAAGCAGGGACTTACCTTGTGTGTCTCGTCACACCGTGCTGAGCATTGGTTTTTCATGTCCCATGGAAAAAACTTTGATTCAGATGTCAAGGAGCCGCTCAGACGCGGTGATTTCTACTGGCCTGCCATGCCAGAACCAGATCATCAGGATTTATACGGCTCACCTCCAACGGATGAATATCTGGAAGATTGGCTGCTTCGTTGCTGTGAACTGGTGGATCAATACCAGCCGAGCGTTTTTTATTTTGACTGGTGGATCCAGACGGCAGCGTTCAAACCTTACTTGAAAAAGTTCAGCGCTTACTACTATAACAAAGGTCAAGAGTGGGGCATTCCGGTAGCGATTAACTACAAACACGATGCCTTTATGCTCGGTTGTGCCGTTCCGGATGTGGAGCGTGGGCAATTCGCCGATTTGAAACCGTATTTCTGGCAAACGGATACGGCTGTCGCCAAAAATTCCTGGTGTTATACAGAAAATAACAACTATAAAACAGCGGATGAGATCATCAGGGACCTCGTCGATATTGTGAGTAAAAATGGCAGCCTGCTGCTGAATGTTGGACCAAAGGCAGATGGAAGTATCCCGAATGAAGACAGGGATATTTTGCTTGCCATAGGTCAATGGCTGGACGTGAATGGGGAGGCGATTTATGACACGACATTCTGGCGGACGTATGGGGAAGGGCCGACCGAGGTGAAGGAAGGACAATTTACAGATGGAGAGACCAAGATCTTCACAAGTGAGGACATTCGGTTCACCGTAAAAGAAAGCTGCCTTTATGCCACGGTTATGGCCTACCCAGAGAACGGGATCGTTCATATTCGTTCGCTGAAGGAAAATTCTCATCATTTCCATGGACTGATCAGGGACATTCAGGTATTGGGCTTCGACGAAGAACCGGAATGGAGCAGGACGGAAGAGTCCTTGACGATAACGACAAGGAACGTGCATAGCTTCTCACCCGTCGTATTTAAATTAGAACTGGATTAAGAGATGAGATCGAAGGGCTATAACCAACAGTAATATGTACTGGTTATAGTCCTATTCTTTGTGCGATTCTGTAATGGATTACACTCGTTTACGGGTTGAAGAAGATCGACGGAGTGTTCTTCGTTTTTTGGACAAGCGATGTACTTTCGCCAAACGCTGCCGCTTCAACAAGCGCTGCCGCACATGACGAGGCCGTCTTTTTTCTACTGGTTTGAGAAGTGATGTCATTTGTATTGGTGGCAGTTCGCATGGTTCTTCCGTGGTATCCATCACCGCTTTGTAGTTTATTGGCATAATGCCCAGAGCCTGTATCGTTCGGGGAACATCCTGATTGACAAATACTGCAAGCTCATGCTCGCGGATGTCCAGCCAGTTGGAAATTTCACGCAGAGCACCATCGACATATCCGGGATGACATACAATCTCGGTAATGCCATCTGGGAGCTTAGATAAATGTTGTAGCAATCGCTGCAAACCCTCATGATCACCGTAAGTATCCAGCAGAATCGTATCCGTCATCCGGGGGGCTGGCATAGGGCTTGCATGCCGGACCTGAGATCGCCGAAGCGGGATGTTTTCCCGGACAGCTTTCTCCGCCATGATTTGGAATATGATGGGATCGTTTTGATGAAGCAGCTGATGGGAATCGAGATGTGTAGGGGAAAGTGACGCTTGAGCCAAAACGTTCCATTGAGCATCGAGTTCTTTGGCAATATCAGTGAAATCTCGTATTAATCCACACTGGCCTTGATGAAAAGCACCGTCAGGATTCACCAAAGAAGGCACGATGGCCGGATCGGATACGGGTCTCCCGTAAGTCAGGTTAAAATGCAATCCGATTCCGAGGTACGGCAGCGATCGGGCTAAACTCAGTGCATGATCAAAGCCCGGCATATTCACCATCATCGAAGTACTCGTAATTCCACCAGCCTGATATGCTTGAATAATCCCCTGATTAACGCCGGGCGACAGCCCGAAATCATCCGCATTAATGATTACTTGCCTGCTCATACCGCTTACTCCTTCCTCACGTTGAGAACAAACCATTTGCCATGTCCCTAATATATTAAAGGTCACAAGGTATGAACCGTTCATTCGCACAGGCCTGATAAAATACTTCAAATGCCGTCTTGTCCATGGAATATCCTGTTCGCTGTTAGAAATAATCCAGTTGCAGACAGAATACATTTAATGTAAACGTTGTTACGGATTGAGAAAAATGGGGTATCCCCGTTCAGAATCAGTCCGTTAATATGGGGAGGGAAAAGATTGTTGAGAAAAAGAAAAATCGTAAGTACGCTGGTGCTGTTCAGTTTCCTAATCGCTTTACTGCCTGGCACAACGACAAACGCAGCGACCAATTGGAATCTGGTGTGGAGTGACGAATTCAATGGAAGTTCTCTGAATACGTCGAATTGGTCTGCAGAGATTGGTACCGGCAGCGGCGGATGGGGAAATAATGAATTGCAGTATTATACGAATCGCACCGAGAACCTGCAAGTTACAGGTGGCAATCTGGTCATCACTGCACGCAAAGAAAATTACAATGGCAGCAGCTATACCTCGGCACGAATCAAAACCCAAGGCTTGAAGGATTTTACTTACGGGAAAGTTGAAGCACGCATCAAGCTGCCGTCCGGTCAGGGGCTGTGGCCTGCTTTTTGGATGTTGGGAAGCAACATTAATTCCGTTGGCTGGCCTAAGAGCGGAGAGATCGACATTATGGAGCGGGTCAACAACAATGCTTTTGTAAACGGTACCGTACACTGGGATGCTAACGGGCATGCCGATTATGGAAAGATATCGGAGAATCTTGATTTTTCCCAATTTCATGTCTACAGCATCGAATGGGATTCCAAATATATAAGATGGTTTGTGGATGGCAAACAGTTCAATGAGTTTTACATCGAAAATGGAACAGGCAACACGGAGGAGTTCCAACGTCCGTTTTTCCTCCTGTTGAATATGGCTGTGGGTGGGAATTGGCCTGGCAGCCCTAATAATGCGACACCTTTCCCATCACAAATGCTGGTGGATTATGTGCGGGTATATCAAGCAGCGAGTACACCGAACATTGTCAGCGGGGGTCTCTATACGATCGGTTCCAAAGCAAGCGGTAAAGTGTTGGATATTGTGGATGTATCCACAGCAAGCGGAGCCAAAGTACAACAATGGACCAACTACAGTGCGAGCAACCAAACGTTCAGGGTCGACAGCACAGGGGATGGTTTCTATAAACTCACGGCGGTTCACAGCGGAAAAGTTCTGGATGTGCCTAACTCAACAGCATCACCCGGCGTACAGCTCCAGCAATGGGATGATAATGGCTCTAACGCCCAAAGGTGGAGCATCCAGGATGCGGGTAACGGTTTCTATAAAATCATTTCCAAGGTGAATGGATTGGCGGTAGATGTTTCGAGCTCTTCAACGGCGGATGGGGCTGCAATCCAGCAATGGAATGATAACGGTACGGATGCACAAAGATGGTCGTTTAACAAATTGAATTAATTAAATTGCAATAATTTTAGGTGAATTCATCACATAATTTGATGTTGGTAATATATTGTTGACATCAAGCAAGTGATGTTCGCCCGACCTGCGGACATTAACAGGGCTCCCAAGGAGGAGATTATGGAAGATGAAGTACAAGAAACGCAGTGTGCACGGCGGAAGCGGCTTTAGAAAAGGTGGAGGAGAATCACATCTCACAGGTATTGGGGAAGAAGCCCATTTACTCCTCAAATTGATTGGCGAATTGAAAGCTGCCATAGTACAGGTATTTGCTAATCCAACTCAGGTTAATGTTTCTGTTTTGATTGAAATTCTGCGCAAGTTGCTGGCTTTGGTTCATCATTTGAAATTAAAGAAAGGAAACAAGGCCAACTTGGAAGCTGCCTTGGAACTTTCCATTGCTTCAGCGGAGGTCATCCCATTCTCTCCAATAAGCGTAGGCACCAACTTGCAGCAATTGCTTGATACGCTGTTGTCTGTTGTTTTACAAGAATGCATCCATTCTGTGGACAAAGACCAATTGGTCATTGCCATCAGAGCAGTAGAGGTAGCTCTTGCCAACGCACTTAGAAACTCAGGAATTCAGGGTCCTGCGGGCCCGGCTGGACCAGCAGGGCCTGCAGGACCGGCCGGACCTCAAGGTGTTGCGGGTCCTCAAGGAACGGTAGGTCCAGCGGGATCACAGGGTAACCCTGGCCCTGCGGGACCCATTGGTCCGATCGGTCCGGCGGGTAGCCAAGGCCCAGCAGGTACAGCTGGTCTGAACGGAGCTACAGGTGCAACCGGAGCCACAGGTGCAGCAGGTCCAGCAGGTGGTGCAACCGGATCCACCGGAGTGACTGGAACGGCAGGCGTAACGGGTGCGACCGGAACTGCTGGAGCGGCAGGCGTAACGGGTGCGACTGGAACTGCTGGAGCGGCAGGCGTAACGGGTGCGACCGGAACTGCTGGGGCAGCGGGCGTAACGGGTGCGACTGGAACTGCTGGAGCGGCAGGCGTAACGGGTGCGACCGGAATTGCTGGAGCGGCAGGCGTAACGGGTGCGACCGGAATTGCTGGAGCGGCAGGCGTAACGGGTGCGACCGGAACTGCTGGAGCGGCAGGCGTAACGGGGGCGACAGGAACTGCTGGATCCACCGGTGTGACTGGAGCAACAGGAGCAGCCGGGGTCACTGGAGCGACAGGAGTAGCTGGTCTAACTGGGGTGACTGGAGTAACGGGCACCACTGGGCTGACCGGAGTAACAGGTCTCACTGGTATAACAGGAGCTACGGGATTGGCCGGAGTAACTGGTGTTACTGGCGTAACGGGAGCTACAGGTTCGGGAGCCATCATTCCGTTTGCTTCTGGTGGTCCAGCCATTTTGACAACACTCGTTGGTGGATTGGTTGGTACTACAAGCCTGATTGGTTTCGGTAGTTCGGCAACGGGAATAAGCTTGGTCGGAGGCACCATTGATTTAACAGGGTCAGTAGTTGGCCCACTCATTAACTTTGCATTTTCGGCTCCAAGGGATGGCGTTATAACTTCCATTGCTGCGTATTTTAGCACAACCGCAGCCTTGTCATTAGTCGGTTCAACGGTAACCATCACGGCACAACTGTTCAGCTCGCCTACGCCAGACAATGCATTTACGGCTGTTCCTGGAGCTGTCGTGACACTGGCACCTCCACTTACAGGTATTATCGCATTGGGCACCATCTCCAATGGTATAACAACCGGATTGGCTATCCCGGTGACTGCACAGACACGTCTGTTGCTGGTGTTCTCGGCGACAGCTACCGGACTCACACTTGTGAATACCGTTGTCGGCTATGCAAGTGGTGGATTGAATATTACTTGATTTACTAACACGCAATGAGAATAAATAAGTCAGGAAACAAGCTGAGCTCCATTTGTATTGGAGACAGCTTGTTTTTTTGTTCTTTTAGGTCTATCTTCCTCACAAACAGGATTGAATGAATCAACTGAAAAACCATCCTCAGCTGAAATCCCTGTATACTAAACATGCCACTCTTTGGAAATCCTGAACAGGTGAACCGGAAGAGCGAATGAGACAGCAAGAAGGATATGTGCGTGGAGGGAACCATGAATATAGAACAGCTTTTTTTTCATATTTTATACTGCAACTCAAGGAAGCCGAATGAACTTCGGACATTTTCCAATAAAGGGTTGCGAACGCTTCAGCATCACGAACTCATTTTTATTACAGGCGGCAAAGCGGAGATTACCATTGAGAGTAAAAGACATACCATTCAGGAAGGCGTCCTGATCTACCTTCAACCGGATGTGCCTCACTTGATAGAGATTGACTTTAAGAATCCCATAAGTTTTTTTTCGGTTCACTTCAGTTATGTTCGGATCGAGCAGAATGACAATACATGGACTGTAAACGAGGACGTAGAGATGTTTCCCTTGCCCGCTGTCCAGCAGTTACAGGATTATTATCAATTGGAAGAAGTATTTAAACATATGGTAGACACCTGGCATACGAAACTACCGGGTTATGAGTTTAGCACCAAGTCCTTGCTACAGCAATTAATTATCGCGATCGGCCAAAATATAAAAAAGCGGCATCGTAATTATGCGACATCCTTGAAAGTGGAAAAGATCATCAACTATATGAATCAACATTTGCATCGTAAAGTCACCTTGACTGAACTATCTGAGCTTGTGCAGTTATCAGCCCCGTATTTATCAAGAGCCTTCAAAGAGATTACAGGATACTCCATCATAGAATTTTTCAACAAACTGAAGATGGATAAGGCAAAAGAGATCATTTTGGAAGGAAACAACAAAGTTAAAGAGGTGGCGCAGGTACTCGGTTACACGGATGAATTCTATTTTAGTAGGCTATTTAAACAATTGGAAGGCATGAGTCCTACGGAATTTTACAGCAAAAATGTCCATGGAGTTTAACATAATGCATGGTGTATAGCCGTTCTGATCGCTAAGATGAGGATATGATTCTGAAGCGGGAGGAAGGCTTGTTGATATGCCGCTGTGGAAAAGAAATTTGATTGTATGCTGGTTCGGAATGTTTGTGACCGGAGTAGGCATGAGTCAGATCGCACCGATTTTGCCGCTGTACATCAAGCAGCTTGGTGTGAATGACTCAGCAGCGATTGCCCAATTCTCCGGAATTGCCTTTGGCATCACGTTTATACTTTCCGCCATTTTCTCCCCCATATGGGGAGCGGCTGCCGACCGATGGGGGAGAAAACCGATGCTGCTTCGAGCCAGTTTGGGGATGGCTGTAGTGGTAGGTTGTATGGGGTTCTCAACAAATGTGTACATGCTCATTGGACTTCGGCTGCTACAGGGTGTCATCACAGGATATAGCACCGCCTGTACAACGCTGATAGCGACCCAAACCGATTCCAAACATGCGGGCTATGCTTTGGGAACACTTTCAACCGCCAACATCGCAGGTTCCTTGATCGGTCCGACAATTGGTGGATTCATAGGGGTAAATTGGGGGCTCCAGAATTCGTTTTTTATAACGGGTGGGCTGATGATGATTGCCTTTATTACGACCGCTTTATTTGTGAAGGAATCGTTCACGCGAGAGGACAAGGTGGTGCTTGGTCTTAGGGAAATATGGCGAAAAGTGCCCGAGAAAAGTCTGACGATTAACTTGTTTGTTACTTTTTTTGTACTCACTGTGGCCTTATATTCGGTGGAGCCTATCATTACCGTATATATTACGCAGCTTTCCGGTAACACTTCGCATGTTGCTCTGTTGGCTGGAATCGTGTTCTCGGCATCAGGATTGGCCAATCTCATTGCTGCGCCAAGACTGGGTAAGCTTTCGGACCAAATAGGCGCACAGAAGGTCATATTGGTTGCTCTTTTAGCTGCCGGAATTCTCTTCATAGCACAGGCGTTTGTAACGAGTCCGTGGCAGTTGATGGGCCTGCGTTTCTTATTGGGATTGGCGGCAGCTGGGCTAATTCCTTCGGTGAATACTCTGATCAAAAAAATTACACCAGCTTCCCTGACTGGTAGAATGTTCGGTTTTAACATGTCAGCAGGGTATCTGGGTGTATTCGGTGGTGCCGTTTTAGGCGGACAAGTGGCTGCCTGGATGGGAATACGATATGTGTTCTTGATTACCAGTGCATTGATATTGATTAATGCTGGCTGGGTGTATTTTAAGGTATACAAAAAACTTGAAACGATTGGGAGAGAAGATCATGGAAAACTTGAAAAAAGCAGAAGCTGAACAGCTTACAGCTGAAAAAACAGCGCTGGTCGTGATTGATTTGCAAAAGGGGATTGTAAATAGCCCGCTACAGTCTCCACATACAGGTGAGCAGGTGGTGCAGAATGCGGCCAAGTTAGCACAGGCTTTCACGGAAAAGGGAGCTTTTGTGGTGCTTGTAAAAGTCTCTTCAGTCGATGGAAAAGACATGTTGAAACCAAAGACGGATATGGAACGGGGAGCGATTCAGTTTAGCGCAGACTGGGATCAATTTGTGCCTGAAATGACTGCCCATACTCCTTATCATACGGTTGCCAAACGTCAATGGGGTGCTTTCTTCGGTACGGATCTCGACCTCCAGTTGCGACGTCGGGGAATAGATACCATTGTATTATGTGGCGTTTCTACTTCAATCGGTGTAGATACTACAGCCAGAGAAGCTTATCAGCACGGTTATCAACAGATTTTTGTAGAAGATGCAATGACAGCTGCTACCAAGGAAGAACATGACTACGTTTGTAAAACCATTTTCCCTAGATTGGGTCGGATTCGCTCCAGTGAAGAAGTGCTTACGGCACTGAAGTAAGATAAGCCGGGTATATAACCCAGGATTCTGACAAGACAATAATCCATTAACAAAAGGTTTAACATGCTCAAAAAGGAGACATCTAATCAGATGTCTCCTTTTTGGAATTTGCATACATGATCAGAACAAATTATTGGCTGCAATCAGCAATAAGAGAATTCCGCTGACAAGCGTTCCGAACTGTCCCAATGTGAATGAACCAATACGAACGTTTGCCGCTTTGGACCCCATCCACACGCCAAACCATACGGTAACAAAACTGCCGATAGCTGCGGTAAGGGAAATATACAAGGGAGATAAGCCCATTAGCCCTGCGCTTAAGCCATTCGTCAGTGCGTTTGTCGAAAGGGCAACGCCCAGAATCAACGCTTCCAGAACTCCAATATGATTCGATTTGTCCAAATCTACCCGTTCCGGGTTTTGCAAAATAGACCCGATCCCGAGGGTTTGGGATTCGTTCTCTTCGTGATCTTTCTTCTTGCGGGGAACGGATAACAAGATGATACGAAAACCGATAACGAGTAGGATAAATGTCCCCAGTAGTATAGGGAAAACGCCAGGTAGCACGATCGAAATCCATTTTCCAAACAAAATGCCTGAATAGCTGAACAATAAACAAACAACGGCAATCAAAAAATTCGAAAATAGGCTGATTCTGATTTTTCTGATCCCGTACGATAGTCCGACACCCAGATTGTCAAGACTCGAAGAGACGGCCAAAGCAAGAATGAGCATCCACGCCATAAAATCACCTCATGATCTGTATTCTGCTCTTAATGTATGTCGTGTTGAGATTCATGTGCCCGTCCTTGAGAAAAATGCAACAAAACGCTGCAGATGAAGAAAGAATAAAGTAAACTTTCACCACATTGTCCCATATACTAGACTATCGATCATATCTCTGGAGGGATGCTGGTGAGAGCAAATGATCAAACAAAGGATTGCCATATCGGAGATTTGATCAAGCCTCTGCTTGCCAGACGCTCTCTCTCGATGCGCAAATTCAGTACGTTGTGCAGAATGGACACGGCCACCATTTCTCGGATTCTGAACGGAAAGCAGCAACCTAAGCTCACGCATTTACAGATCTTTTCCGAACATTTGGATTTATCTCTGGACCATCTCATTGAGGCTGCAGGCTACAAAATCGATAACGCAAAAAGAGGGGCAGAGCGGGGTATTCTGGATTCGCTTGAATCGATCAAGACGGTCCTGCAACATACGAAATTATTTGACCTCGATGTGACAACAGAGCGGATAGAACAGGAAATGGTTAAGTACGAACAATATGCACGTACAGATGAAGGGCATCGAATAATATGTAAGGAGTTTGATCTAAAAATCAATCAGATAAACGGTGCAGGACCGTTCATTGAACATTTGAAGGAAATGCACATTCAATACTGTGATGAGATTACACCCGAGAACGATCGTTCTCTGATTGGAAGTGCATTGTTATACTTTATTTCGTCTGCGGATCTGATCCCGGACTATCTCTTTCCGATTGGTTATCTGGATGATGCCATCGTTGTGTATCTGGTGTTGGATCGTCTGAAACAACGAACATGACACGATTGGTTTGGGAGAGCCCCAAAAGAACGGCGCGAAGTTTCTCGCGTCGTTCTTTTTACTATCTGAATGAATCAGACTTAGTTATAAAGAACTGTTTGGATCAATTAAAAAGCCGTGGCATTCACATTTGCGAAAAACATATGTTTAACGGAGAGTCATTAGACTTATGAAAGCATTAAAAAGACTTATTTTCTATTATTTTCTATAAAAGTGCTTGTATATCTCTTTTTATGACTCTATAATATACCATAAATATACAATTAGATTCTAAATTTTATATTATATGTAATTTTAAGAGTGTTTGTACATATTCAAGAAATCTCCTGATCTATCCAGATCAATCATACTCCCATGTAAAGTAAGCGTTCTTGCTAACGCCGGTGATTACCCTCCTTAATGAATGCGAATAAACTTCCACCCACAAGATTAATTGATCTGAAATTCACCTCTTCCATATACGCTAAATTTGGCTATCTATAATCTTTCACATGCGATGTAATTTAATAACCTGTCCTGTAAAGGAGGTGAGGCTTGATATAAATGAACGCAACACGTCTGCCCATGTTGAGGCCGTTTCATCGTTTTCATTTTTAGAAATGGATACAGTAAATCACTGTATTACAAAAACCGGGTAAAAGGAGTGGAAAAGTTTGATAAAGATGAATCGTTTACGCAAGCCGCTGTCCATGGGTCTGTCGCTTCTCCTTGCATTATCTATCATACAACCGGTTTCAGCTGAAAACGCCGCATCGCAGAAGATTGACATGAAATCCAGTTCGGATAAAATCACTACTTCCAAAGTCAACGCCAAATTAAGCAAGGAATTTGAGAGTAATGATTATGTAACTTATCTGGTGAAAATGAAAGAACAGGTAGATACTGCCTCTGTCTCCAAACAAGCCATGCAAAAGGAAACAATCGAAAAGCAAACGGCTTCGGCAACGAAACTGTCGGTACGAAGCACCGTTGTCAGCTCTCTGCGGGAAACGGCCTCGCGATCTCAGTACACACTTGAAAGTTTTCTTGAAAAGGAACTTGACCTTGGCAAGGTCAAAGAATATAAAAGCTATTTCATCGTTAATGCACTGGCAGTAACGAGCACCAAAGAAGTCATGGAACAGATTGCACTTCTGCCTGAGGTAGATAAAATATTGCCAAATGAGGAGCGTTTTCTGCAGAAAACCGAGATTAGCAATGAAAAAGCAACCGCAGCTCCTGCGGCAGACACTACAACGACCCCGGCAAAAGAGTCGCCAGCGAAAGAAAGCGCAGCGGCTAACGATAAGAGCCTGCAGACAGAGAACGTAGAATGGAATATCGATTCTATCAACGCGCCAGCAGTCTGGGATAAAGGAATCGACGGTACAGGAATCGTTGTTGCCAACCTGGACAGCGGGGTCGATTACACGCATCAAGCCCTTCGCAGCAAATGGAGAGGGCTTGATGCTTCGGGAAATATCGTTGATCCCGAACTAAGCTGGTACGATCCCCATAGCAATGCTTCGCTTCCTGCGGATGGAGACGGTCATGGTACACATACCATGGGTACGATGGTAGGCTCCGAAGCGAACGGGACCAACAAGATCGGGGTTGCACCCGGAGCAAAATGGATTGCCGTTCGGATTTTCAATCCGAGTACCACGGATGCCATTATACTGGATGGTGGGCAATGGCTGATTGCTCCAGTGGATGCTGAAGGAAACTTGCACCCTGAGCTTGCCCCGGATGTGGTTAACAATTCTTGGGGTGGTGGTGCAGGATTGGACGAGTGGTTCCGTCCAATGGTTCAGGCTTGGCGTGATGCACAGATCTTTCCGGAATTCTCAGCCGGGAATGTGACACTGACGAATCCGGGAGGTCCAGGTTCGGTGGCGAACCCTGCGAACTATCCAGAGAGCTTCGCTACGGGAGCAACGGATATCAACGGGAATCTGGCTTCTTTTTCCCTTCTTGGTCCTTCCCCTTATGAGGAAATTAAGCCGGAAGTTTCGGCTCCAGGTGTTAACATCCGTTCCTCTGTTCCGGGCGGAGTATATGAGGGTGGCTGGAACGGCACGTCCATGGCAGGCCCGCATACCACTGCACTGGCCGCACTCCTGCTTCAAGCTAATCATTCCCTTACGGTTGATCAGTTAGAGCAGATCATTATGGATACAGCGACACCGAGAACAGACAGCCGGTATCCAAATTCGCCAAATAACGGTTACGGTCACGGCATTATCAATGCACTGGATGCTGTGGGCTCTGTCCTCGAAGGCATAGGCACGGTATCTGGCAGGGTTGTCACAGCAGGTGACGATCTGGAAGCGCCGGTCCTGGAACATACGCCTGTCAATTCTGCCTTTACGGGGCTTGATATTCCACTGACTGCGCGTGTTACCGATAATGTCGGTGTAACCACAGTGGAGGCATTTGCCAAAACAACGGGCACGAGCCAATACGTATATCTGCCGATGAATCGAGTAGCTGGGGATGCCAAAGATGGAACCTACACAGCGACAATTCCGGCATTTCTGATCGAGTCACAAGGCTTGGAGTATTATATTCGGGTCAATGATTATGGCAACAACGGATTCGAGAGTGAAGTTTACAAGGTTGCTGTCTCCAATGGAGTCCAGCCTGGGTATCTGCAAGATTTCGAGGAAGACAATCTGGGCTTTACCTCGGGTGGAGTTGGCAACACTTGGGCATGGGGAGCACCAACGAGTGGACCTGGAAGTGCCTACTCTGGTGACAAAGTGATTGCAACTAATCTGACTGGGACTTATGCTGCCAACAGTAATGCTTACTTACTCGCACCACCAATTGATCTTACCCAGAGCCCTGAGGGAGCATTGTTATCCTTCAAGCACTGGTATGATTTGGAGAGCAATATCGATTTTGGTAAAGTGTACATTGCAACAGAGGATAGTGGCTTCGTATTTGAAGAGGCATTGAGCTTTACAGGTGCCGGTGGAGGCTGGAAAACGCAATATATTGACTTGCGTGAATACGCCGGTCAACAGGTATTTATCAAGTTTAATCTGACCAGTGACAATTCCGTCCAAAAGGCTGGTTGGTATATCGATGACTTTTCAGTACAAACTCCAGATGATATTGCTCCGGGAGCACCAAGCGGATTGTCCGCTTCTGCCGACATACTGGGGAATGTAAACTTGTCCTGGACGGGATCGGACGATGAGGATCTGAAATCCTACAACGTATATCGTTCAACGAATTCAGGCACAGGTTATGAATTGCTCGGAAATACATCTGCAACGACATTTACGGATACGGCTACAGTAACAGATTCGACTTATTTTTATACGGTAGCCGCTCTTGATTATAGTGGCAATGAGAGTGATCAGTCGAATGAGGTATCCGTGACCGTGGAGGTCCCTGAAGATATCTTCATCGATCACTTTGATGGCAACAGTGACAATGGGTGGACTCATTCCGGCACCAAGGACGAGTGGGAACGCGGAGTACCTGTTGTTGGACCTGCCAGTGCGGTTTCTCCGCCGAATGTTTGGGCAACCGATCTGGACAGTACCTATGAGAACGGTTCTAACTATTCTCTGGTATCGCCAGTCGTGGATCTAACTCAGGTGGATCAAGCTACGCTGACGTTCAATCATTGGTATGAAATCGAAAGTGGATACGATTACGGTTATGTTGAAGCCACGAAAGACGGTGGCAACACATGGTCGGAGCTCGGTAAATTCTCTCATTCTTCAAATGGAAAACAATGGACTCCGGTATTTTACGATCTGGCTGCATTGAAGGGGAATGAAGTTCAATTCCGGTTCAGATTGACTTCGGACAGCAGTGTCGTCAAGCAAGGCTGGTACATCGATGACTTCCGCATTCTGGGTATCGCCGCTGAGACGGTTACGAAAGATACGGCAGTTGTTCTGAACAGTGACAAGCCTAAGCCGGAATATGATACTTCTTGGTACAAAGTTTCAAGTACGGACAAGGCCGAATTTAATAAAACCAAACAGGAACAGCCTGAAGTGCAGAAACCTGGAACAGGTTCTGTAACGCCGCAAAGTTTGCCTGCAAGTGCAACGGTCACTGTTCTGGAAACAGGACGTTCAGTGAAGACGGACCCGACAACAGGCAAATACAGTTTCACTCACGTGGCGGGTGATTACACGTTAAAGGCTGAGGCCTATGGGTATTATCCTCAGACGAAGACGGTAACTATCACGGACGGTAGTGGAGCAACAGCCAACTTCAATCTGGAAAGCATTCCCCAAGGAAAGATTGAAGGTACTGTAAGCGATGAGCGGACAGGAAAACCTATAGCTGGAGCATCCGTTCTTGTGTTGGAAGATGCTCAAGTAGGTGCTGTACGCACAGGAGCAGACGGTAAATTTGCTCTGGATGTTCTGGAAGGAAGCTATACGTTATCGATCATCGCGACGGACTACTATAGCAAAACGGTAAATGTAACAGTACCTGGAGACGGTACAGTTGAAGCGAAAGTTGCCTTAAAACCGTTTATCGGATTTCCTGGTGAAATCGCTTATGACGATGGAACGGCTGAAAATGCAAGAGCCTTTGTTGCCGCAGATAACGCATGGGCTGTACGTATGACGCCAGAACTAGAGACAGCACAGCTTACAGGTGCATCACTTCGATTCTGGAATACACAATGGCCTGTACCAGGTGGAACAGCATTCAAATATGCCGTCTATGATGCCTCCGGATCGGGTGGAGCGCCAGGCCGATTGCTGGCAGGACCTTTCGACGGTACGGCATTGCGCAATGATCAGTGGACAACCGTTGAATTCCCTGAGCCAGTAGTGGTACAAGGCGATTTCTATATCGTGTATGTGCAGACTGCTGTTGGAACGAGCGCACCTGGACTCGCAACCGATGAAAACGGTGTGAATGCAGGGCGGAGCTGGCAGCGTGTAGGTGGCGTATGGAGTACTGCACCAGCAGAAGAGGGTAACTATATGATTCGTGCAGTGGTGAAATATCCAGTGAATGCACCTGTACTCACACAACCGACGAGCACCTATACCAATCAGTCGACATTTGTTGTGTCTGGAACTTCTCCAGCTTCAGGAGCCCAGATCAAGGTATATAATGGAAAAGAAGTAGCGGGAACAACGACAGTGGAGAATGGAAAATTTAAGCTGAATGTTAAACTTCGTTCAGGGGTTAATGCGATTACTGCCGAGGCGGTAGTTAACGGAAAAACGACCGATCGCTCCCTTCCAGTTGTGATCATCTTGGATCAGACAGCACCTGTGTTAACGGTCCTTACACCTGAAGAAGCAAGTCGAACTAACACAGAAGTGGTTCATGTGACGGGCGATGTACAGGACCAATTCCTCGACAAAGTGACCATTAACGGACAGAAGGTGAAATTGGAGCAAGACAGAAGTTTTAATCACCGCGTACTTGTGAATGAGGGCAAGAACACGATTACAATCATTGCGACAGATATTGCAGGCAATAAAACAACCGTGACACGGACTGTTTATGTGGAAACGTCTTTGCCTGAACTGACCAATATCTCTCCGGCTGAGGATGTACGGATTGTGGCAGGAGAAACCGTAACGGTTTCGTTTGACAGTATCCCCAAATTACAGTCTTCTTTCCGGATTGAACTGCCATCCAATTTGAGCCCACAGGCTGGCGCAGAGATTCCATTGGTGGAAACGGAACCTGGTCATTATACAGGTACCTATACCACCGCTTCTTCGCTGGTGCTTGAGGGTGGAGTGATCGTGATCCGTGCTCAGGATGCAGCAGGAAACAAAGTCGAAGTGGAAGCGCCAGGACGGTTATTCGTATCTGCAGCAGAAGCTCCCGACACGAATGTGCCAGTTGACGAAAATCTGTTACCTTAATCGAAGCATCACGGAGATGCTTATATTCCAGCTTCAAATTGAAACAGAAACGATGATTTGAAAATATAAAGTGAAAAGCCGACAAGCCCAAAGAAGAGGGGCTTGTCGGCTTTTTGTATGTAAATTCAAGAAGTATTGCCTAAGATTCGTTCAATGATATTGCATATGATGCATCAACTTAATGAAACAGCGATATGTGTTCAATATGAAGACTGGAGGAACGATCTGTGGGTATTGAGAAATCACAACCGTTAAGAAGCAAATGGCTAAAAACAAAGCAGCTTATCAATAATGATTCAATAAAACCGTTCATACCTGATACACAAAAGTTTAACAAGGTGAATCTAAAATCTATGATAGCCAGATATGGAATGTTATATATCAAGCCTGAAATAGGAACTCATGGAGTGGGCGTCATTAAGGCTGAGATGGAAAATCAACAGAATTTTGCGTATCAGATGAATCAAAAACGTCTGACGTTTAATAGCTTTGATTCGTTCTATAAAAGTCTTGCACACGTTGTGAAGCAGCGAAGCTATCTCATTCAGAGAGGGATTCATCTGCTAAAACACAATAAAAGGCGCTTTGATATCCGCGTCATGGTGCAGTTAAGCCCAAAACAGCTGTGGGAAGCAACGGGGGTCATTGGTCGACTTGCACATCCCCAAAAAATAGTAACCAATTATCATAACGGCGGTCAGCCAGTGGATATTCACAAACTACTGGAATCTCACGTATCCGCAAAGCGCAGCAAAGAACTGATTCAGGAAATGAATGAGCTTGGTGTTGTGATCGCTCGTCATATGAATAAGAAATACACTCGATTGAAGGGAATTGGCGTGGATATTGGACTGGATCAAAGTCTGAAACCTTGGGTCATTGAAGTGAATGCCAAGCCGGACCCTTATATATTTAATCAATTAAAAGACAAGACGATGTATCGCAAGGTAATCCGGTACTTCCGTTACACAGATCATAAGCCATAAAATCTTCAACCTAACTTTGGACATCCTTGATTCCGAATTGTTACATGCAGAGAAAGCTTCCTATTATCACGACTTGGTGAGCAGGAAGCTTTTTTTGCTTGTTTTCTTAAGAAGGTCATTCTAATTGATGTCGTAATTTTATATAGTTATTGTCGTAAGTTCCTATTAAAATTAGATCAGGTCTGTGTTAATTTATAGTTAGATGTCAGAATATCATATAGTATGGAGGTTAATCATAGTGACCATTCGAATAGGTAAAATAAGCTTATGGCACGTACACGCCTGGGATTATATTAAACAGGCTCAGGAGCACGAAGATACGGTGATGGCTGCTGTATGGGATGAAGATGCCGAGCGCGGACAGGAAGCTGCTGAACGTCTGAACGTGCCATTCTATGCTTCTCTGGAAGATATGCTGGCACAGGACAACATCGATGCCGTCATTGTGGATGCACCGACACGTCTTCACGAAGATGTGATCACTGCTGCTGCGAAAGCGGGCAAACACATTTTCACAGAAAAAGTTATCGCTTCAACGATTAAAGAAGTAAATACGATCATTTCGGATGTACAGGATAACGGAGTGAAAATGACGGTATCTTTACCGCGTTTGAACGATGGATATACATTAACGATTCAAGATGTTCTGAACCAAGGACTACTTGGTAAGGTGACTTATGTTCGTGTGCGTTTATCGCATAACGGTGCGATTGGCAATTGGCTGCCTGAGCATTTTTATCATCTGGAAGATTGTCAGGGCGGGGCATTAATTGACCTCGGTTGTCATCCGATGTATCTGACGAATCTGTTCCTGGGTCAAGAAGTGACTGGGGTTAATGCTAATTTCGGATATGTTACTGGAAAAGAAGTGGAAGATAACGCGGTTGCTACGTTATTTACGGATTCCGGAGCAATCGGTGTAGTCGAGGCTGGGTTTGTGAACAGTCATTCGCCGTTTGCGATAGAGGTTCATGGTACGGAAGGCACACTTTTATACGGAACACCAGAGGATAAGCTGCTAATCCGCACGAATGTTGGTTCAGATCAACAGAAGGAATGGACAGAGATTCCTTTGCTGGACAGAAGAGAAAGCGCATTCAGCCAGTGGGTATCCCATATTCAGAATGATACGATTGCTACCGAGAATTTGCAGACGGCTACTCAATTGACTCGCCTGATGGAGGCTGCCAACCTTTCTGCGAAGGAAGGGCGCAAAATCTCCTTGAAGGAGTTACAGGGATAGGGTTTGGGAGGTGCCGCATTGAGCCGATATCCTTTTGAGAAGATGCTTGAACGACAGGATATCCTGGAAAGATTGGATGTCTCGATCCTGTGGGGACACTACGAGATACGAGTTCTGCGATTTCATCTGACTTCTTTTCCAGCAGGCAGAATCGTTGATTTTCATAACCATGCGGAATTCGAGTTACATTTCATCCCGAGAGGGAAAGGAAAAGTCATTCTGGGGGATGAGATGCATCCGCTCTCTGAAGGCATGCTGTATTTAACGGGTCCGGGTCTTGTTCATTATCAGGAGGCGGATTCCCAAGAGGCCATGGATGAATTATGCCTGCATGTGGATATCATTGAACATCCCAGAGAGGGTGTAGATCCGTGGGAGGCAGCAGAGTCAGAGGAAACGATCGAAAAGCTTAGAACACTTCCTCTTGCTCCGGTACATGATTATCATCGCGCCATGAACTGTTTCCTGGAAGCTTATGAGGCTTGTGACCGTAAACTAATTGGATATTACACGTCCATTAAGCAGCAGGTGATCAGTATTCTGCTGAAGACCGTCCGAGCCTACGATATCGGGGGGAATCGGGCGGAGGCTCCTGTGCGAGACATGTCTGTGTACAGGTACGATTATGCCATTCAGTATATGGAGGCAAATCATCCCTCAGCAGTAACGCTGGAGAATGTAGCGGAGAAGCTACATATTAGCAGCAGACAACTGCAACGAATCTTTTATCAGGTACAGCCGGAAATGCCTTTCAGCCGTGTGTTGGAGGATATCCGCCTGCGAGCGGTGTGCCGCAATCTGGAAGAAAGTCATGTTTCCATCGAACAAATTGCCCTGGCTTCAGGGTTTACCAATGCTAATTATTTACATGCTGTATTTCGCAAGCGTCTGGGGATGACCCCATCGGCTTTCCGTAAAATGAAACAACCAAACCAAAAGTGAGGGTGATTAGATATGAGTAAAACGTATCGTGTAGGGATTATTGGCTGTGGCGGGATTGCAAACGGCAAACATCTGCCAAGTCTGAGCAAGCTTGATAGTGTAGAACTGGTTGCTTTCTGTGATATCGTTCAGGAACGTGCAGAAGAAGCCAAAGAAAAGTATGGTAGTTCCGAAGCGCAGGTATACACGGATTATCAAGAATTACTTCAGGATGAAACGATTGATATTGTTCATGTTCTTACGCCAAATATCTCTCACGCAGAGATTTCGATTGCTGCACTGGAATCCGGAAAACACGTCATGTGTGAAAAACCAATGGCCAAGACATCTGCTGAAGCGCAAAAAATGCTTGAAGCAGCCGAACGTACTGGTAAAAAACTGACCATCGGATACAATAACCGTTTCAGAGAAGACAGCTTGTACCTGAAGCAGCTGTGTGAAGCTGGCGAACTGGGTTCGATTTACTTTGCCAAAGCACATGCGATCAGAAGAAGAGCAGTACCTACTTGGGGTGTTTTCCTTGATGAGGAGAAACAAGGCGGCGGACCGTTGATTGACATCGGTACACACGCACTCGATCTGACGCTGTGGATGATGGATAACTATCAACCGAAGGTTGTTCTGGGCACAACGTATCACGAGCTTTCACAAAGAGAAAATGCAGCGAATGCATGGGGCCCGTGGGACCCGGAAAAATTCTCGGTTGAAGATTCCGCTTTTGGTATGATCGTAATGGAGAATGGTGCGACAATTATGCTGGAATCCAGCTGGGCGCTCAATTCACTGGACGTGGATGAAGCGAAATGCAGCTTGAGCGGAAGCGAAGCGGGTGCGGATATGAAGAATGGCCTACGCATCAATGGAGAGAAATTCAGCCGTTTGTACACTAACGAAATTGAACTGAGTGCAGGCGGAGTCGCTTTCTACGATGGAAAGAGTGAAAGTGCACCGGATGTAGAGATGAGAAAATGGATTGAAGCGATCGATAAAGATCTGGAGCCGGTTGTAACTCCTAAACAGGCTTTGGTGGTTTCACAGATCCTGGAGGCACTCTATGAGTCCGCTCGTACAGGTAAAGCCGTTTACATGAACGAATCCAGTCAAGCCTAGAATACATTCCAAAAAACCTTTATCCTCCTCAGGAGGATAAAGGTTTTTTGGTCTTTTATACGCTATCCATTTGTCTATACCATTCTCTACTTCTGAACGTATGATGAAAAAACATATATGTGCAGAGAAGAGGGTATGTCATGACTGCAAATAAATCGGGATACGGTGTCTCCATTATTGTATGTACCAATCGTCCACAATTCTTTGACAACATCCTGCAAAATTACAATCGACAGCGTTATAAGGGAAAAGAGCTTATCATCATTTTGAATCATGACAGTATGAATCTGCAATTATATCAAAATCGTGTTCGAAAACATGCGAATGTTAGCGTCTATCAAGTACCAGAAAGCATATCGCTTGGACAAAGCCTGAATGCCGGGATTACCCGAGCCCAATTCCCGTTGATCGCCAAATTTGATGATGATGACTACTACTCGCCATTTTATTTGAAAGAACAAGTAAATGGACTAAGAAGAACGAAAAGCGATATCGTAGGCAAACATTCGTGCCTCGTTTACTTGGGGGCTTCAAAAACACTGCTGGTCAGATCACCCAAAGAGAAGAATAAATATGTGGAATTTATACAAGGTGGCACACTTCTGTTCAAAAGGGAGATATTGAAGAAGGTCCGATTCACGGATCGTTCCATTGGAGAAGATGTAACCTTTCTAAGACAATGCAGAAAAAGAGGATTCAAAACCTATGCTACGTCACCATATAACTATGTGTATCACCGGAGACAAAATAAAAAAAGTCATACCTGGAGAGCAGATGATAGCTTTTATCTGGAAGGAAGCAAACGGTTAGCAGTCACGGAAAATTTTAGATCATATGCAGATAAGGAATTATAGAGGGAACCTGATTGAAGTACTAGCTAAACACATTTATGGAGCCAAAAGCCGCGATTTTCGCGGTTTTTTTATTTGAAGTAGCTACGTTTTTTGAAAAAAAGATCCTTGACTTTAGTAGGTGTTTAAGCAGGTACTTGACATCCGTATGGTATATTATAAAAAGCTCTTTTAATGGTGAACACATGATAATCATACAAGATGGGGTGTACGAGATGTATCAATATAAGGATCAGGAATATGAAGCTGTACATTTTGAGGGACGTGATTTGCGTTATGGAGAACTAATCAGCTGTGTTTTCAAACAGTGTACCTTTATGAACGCTTCGATGGAAGAAATCGAGACAAGCAACTGCCGTTTTATCGAGTGTGACTTTAAAGGTGCTTCCATGAATGGCTCCATCCATAGAGAGTCGGCGTTTGAAAACTGCTTATTTGGTGGTGCTAATCTTTTCGCTTCCAAATTCACCTCCTGCAAGATGACGGGATCGGACTTTTCCGGTGCACAAATGGATGGTATTACACTAAGTCAGGGTGATTGGTCTTATACGAATCTGAGACATACCCGATTAGGCAAACAGGATTTGCGAGGAATTCGTTTCTTTGAAGCCGACTTTACGGACACGGATTTTACCAAAGCGGATCTGAGAGACTGTGATCTCACAAGATCAATTTTAAGCAGAGCCAAGCTGCAAGGGGCCGATCTTAGAGGCGCTAACCTGGAAGGAATCGATCTGAAATCATTGGATATTAAAGGCGTACGTTTGGATCGCGAACAAGCCGTTTTGTTTGTACGCTCTTATGGTGCGAAAGTAGATTAAGTTGAACATATACTGCTACAGTTCCTGCCAGTAATATAGAAAATTCAAAACTTCATAAACTGCATGAAGCCACCAACACGGTGGCTTTTTTTGATATGGATAATTTCCATTTCAAACAAATTTTGCAGGAATAAGAGATATAAACAAGAAATAGTAAACATAAGTTTCAAATAAAAGGAGGCCATTATGACGACTGCATTAATTACTATTGTTGCTGTTATTGGCTTTGGGATTATAACAGGCACAATCACTATGATTATGGTATTTAAACTGCTCCGTAACAATAAACAGAAACAGCATTTTCGAAAAAGCATTTTAACGGAGGGAATTCCCGCAGAGGCGGTTATTCATGATATTACACAAACTTCATCCAGTATGGATGGAAGGCCTGGAGTGCGACTGGATTTGACCGTAACCCAAGTTGACGGCCGTACCTTTCCCACGATTGTAGAGACATATATCCCGGTTACACATATTCCCCAATTTCAGAAAGGAAATGTCATTCACGTAAGATACATTGTAAACGGAAATGAACGAAAGGTTGAGGTAGAGGATGCCTATGTTCCGTGAATTTGACTGTTGAACGCAGCAAGGGGGGACATATTACATAAAATGGTTCAGGTACTACATTGACTAGAGATATGAATTGATTTAGAATTAATTTATCTTGATAATCTAGATACTTTATTTTCGAGATAAATTGATAGAAGAATCGAGGCAGTTCATATGAAAATTAATCACTTAAACTTAACGGTAACTGACGTTATTGAGGTTCAACATTTTCTCGAAACATATTTTGGATTAACCTGTTACGTCAATGCAGGTAAAGCATTTGCGGCTATGACCGACGACGATGGATTTTTATTAAACTTAATGTATGGCAAGGATATCAAATATCCAGAAACTTTCCATGTAGGGTTCCCACAAGACAGTAAGGAAGAGGTGGATAACTTGAACCAACGTCTCAAGAACGATGGAATTCAGGTAGAAAGCCCGGCTATTGTTCATGGTTCCTACACCTTTTATCTTCAGGCGCCAGGTGGAATCACACTTGAAGCATACTGTCTCATCGAAGGGGAAGATCCAACCAAAGGACCTCGTCCATCATTTGGAAAACTATAAAAATGAATTCCACTGAAGCCACGAAATTTCGTGGCTTTTTTTGTATTCTACGATAATCTGATTATAAAATGAATTTGTTGAAAAATGACAAAGTGATAAATTTTATTTATCGAAATGAAATTGAATTTCATTCATGAAAGTTTCATGAGTTCGTTTACATACCATAGAAAATATTTTATAATTGTCATCGGAAGAACCATAACTAACCAAAAGTTATTAAGTGTTAAAAATACATTAAAAAGACGTAACGTCAAGAGACATCATGAAAGAAGGCAATTAGTAAATGAACTCATTTTTTGTGGATTCCAATGGAAACTTAAAAACCTCTTTGAAAGGTAAGGATGTTCTGTCCAATCCCATGTTGAACAAGGGTACTGCCTTTAACGAAGAAGAAAGAAGAGAGCTCAACCTGAATGGCATCTTGCCACCGATGGTTTTAAATATTGAAGAACAAGTGAGTCGAGTATATCAGCAATTGCAGAATGAATCGAATAATTTGCGAAAAAGCATCATGCTTAGTGATTTGTTCAACCGAAATATTGTACTATTCTACCGTCTAATGAAGGATCACCTTAGTGAAATGCTGCCGATTGTGTATACACCTACGGTCGGACAAGCTATCCAGGAATATAGCCATCAGTACCACAGACCGGGTGGTTTATATTTATCCATTAATGATATGGATGGACTGGAAGAAGCTTTCCGCAACAGTGGATTACATGCTGGAGATGTGGATTTGATTGTGGTGACCGACTCGGAAAGTATTCTGGGCATCGGAGACTGGGGCGTTGGCGGCATTAAAATTGCCATTGGTAAACTCGCGGTATACACAGCAGCCGTAGGCGTTGATCCAAGCCGCGTATTACCTGTTGTGCTGGACGTCGGAACCAATAATCCCAAATTGCTGAATGATCCATTGTATGTGGGTAACCGTCATGAACGGATTCGCGGGGAAAAATATGATCAATTTATCGAAGCCTTTGTGAAAGAAACAACAAAGTGGTTCCCGGATATCCTGCTTCACTGGGAAGACCTGGGCAGCGTGAATGCCAGAAATATTATACAAAAATATGGGGAAGAACTGCTTACGTTTAATGATGATATTCAGGGAACGGGTGCGGTCACACTTGCGGCGATTATGTCCGGAGTTCAAGTGACGGGTGTGCCACTTCGTGAGCATCGTATCCTTGTATTTGGACCAGGGGCCGCTGGTATTGGTAACGCGGATCAGATTCTTGACGCCATGATGGAAGAAGGACTTGAGAGGGAGGAAGCTGAGAACCGGTTCTGGGCTTTCGATTACCGCGGAATCCTTACCGATGAGACGGAAGGTCTATTTGAATTCCAGAAACCATATGTGCGTAAAGCTGCGGAAGTGAAAGATTGGGCATTGAATGAGTTAGGGCAGGTCAGCTTGCTGGAAGCTGTGAAACAGATCAAACCAACGATTCTGATCGGCACTTCCGGTGTGACAGGTGCTTTTAATGAACAAGTTATCAAAGAAATGGCGAAGCATGTGGAACGTCCAATCATTATGCCAATGTCCAACCCGACTTCGCTTGCCGAAGCAGCACCAAGAAGTCTGATTGAATGGACGGATGGCAAAGCATTGATTGCAACAGGCAGTCCATTTGAATCTGTCATGTTTAATGACACTTTATATGAAATTGGTCAATCCAATAATGCTTTTGTGTTCCCTGGTTTGGGCCTGGGAGCGATTGTTGCAAAAGCATCGAAGTTCACCAAAAACATGTTCACCGCAGCTGCAGTGGCCGTAGCTAATTCGGTAGATTCCTCTGCACCAGGTGCTCCACTTCTGCCAAGAGTGAAAGAACTACATGCTGTTTCGTACAAAGTTGCAGTGGCGGTCGCTAAGGCGGCAGTGGAAGATGGCGTTGCGCGTGTAGAGCTGAAAGACGTTGAAGAGGCGGTAAAAGCTGCCATGTGGCATCCGGTGTACAAACCGCTGTATGCGGCCGTTTAATAATTGAAATAAATTGAATACAGCGCATGGTGACTATAAATCCATGAGGGTCGGGTGTAAGGTGGAGTTTAAAAGGGATCGACATGATTTCTCGCCTTGACCCATGGTTGTATTCCATGTTAAGTTTCTGGTATTAAATTATTGAGCTTTTAAAGGGGGATAGAGCGATGACTGAATTAGAGGTTGTAGATGTTTATGTGAACCTGTCAACGAACATGAACACTGACATGGTTCACAACATGACTAATCAGAATCCGGCACTTTATCCTCCTATGCATAGATCATCTTGGCGTTAAATTTTTGGACGCCAGGTTTCTTTATCGTATAGTCAGGTTGATGTAACGCAAAAAAGCACCGGTGAATGGGGGCTTTTTTGCGTTTTTTCATTTGAGGATATTCTAATCACTATGACAGAAGGAATGTGTCATTCATTCAAGGGCGGACTGAAATTCTGATTATGTTCAAATATAAAGTGAGGGACCATGTCGTGGTAAATACCCCGTCGGTTAACTTTTATATTTCACATAAAAAGGATGATCTTTATGTCTTTAATCAACGTTACCAACCTAACCTTTGCCTATGATGGCAGTTACGATAATATATTTGAAAATGTGAGTTTTCAGCTGGACTCCGATTGGAAATTGGGCTTTACCGGAAGGAACGGCAGAGGTAAAACGACATTCCTCCAACTGCTGCTTGGTAAATATGAATACAGCGGAACTATTTCTGCGAATGTCAGCTTTGAGTACTTTCCTTTTCAGGTTGAGAATAAAGGAGTTATGACCCTCGATATCATTGAAGATGTCTATCCTGAATATTTACAATGGCAGCTTGTGCGTGAGCTTAACCTGTTAAAAGTTTCGGAAGATATCCTGTATCGGCCTTTCGATTCCTTGTCTAACGGAGAACAAACGAAGGTGATGCTGGCTGCCTTGTTTCTGAAGGATAATCGATTTTTGCTCATTGATGAACCTACCAATCATCTCGATATTCATGCCAGAAAACTCGTTAGTAATTATCTTCGCAGCAAAAGTGGATTTATTCTGGTGTCACATGATCGATCCTTTTTGGATAACAGCGTAGACCACATCCTGTCCATTAATAAAAATAACATCGAGATTCAGAAAGGGAACTTCTCCGCTTGGTGGGAAAATAAACAAAGGCAAGATCAGTTTGAACTTGCAAATAATGAAAAATTAATAAAGGACATCAAGCGTTTATCCGATTCTGCCAAACGGACGGGTGGATGGTCGCATGAAGTGGAAAGAACCAAAAATGGTACGAGAAATTCCGGTTCTAAGGTGGATAAAGGCTATATTGGACACAAGGCTGCCAAAATGATGAAACGTTCCAAAAATATCGAGCAGAGACAGCAATCCGCCATTCATGAGAAGTCCAAACTTCTGAAAAATATTGAGAGTGCAGAACGTCTACAGATTCATCAACTGGATTTTCACAAAAAAGAACTTGTCGAATTGGAACATGTGTCGATTGCATACGGCTCCAATATGGTATGTAAGGACGTGAATTTCACAGTTGAACAAGGGGATCGTATTGCGCTTTATGGTAAAAACGGATCGGGGAAATCAAGCATCCTTAAACTGATTTGTGATGAGAATATCCCTTATACAGGTTGTTTTCGAAAGGATCACCAGCTTAAAATCTCGTATGTGTCGCAGGACACGTCGAATCTCGGAGGCCATTTATCTGACTATGCTGTCACGCAGGGAATCGATGAAAGCCTGTTTAAATCCATCCTAAGAAAGCTGGATTTTTCTAGGTTGCAATTGGAGAAGAATATCTCAACGTATAGCGCTGGCCAAAAAAAGAAAGTGCTGATTGCTAAAAGTCTCAGTGAGCAAGCTCATTTGCACATTTGGGATGAACCCCTTAACTTTGTTGATGTCATCTCTCGTATGCAAATTGAAGACTTGCTGCTGGAGTACTCCCCAACCCTTCTGTTTGTAGAGCATGACAGTGATTTTTGCGCAAATATTGCAACAAGAATTATCGAGCTATAAGCAACAGGGAAAGAAAAAAGATATAAATTCTAAGAGCCGCCGCTTGGCGGCTTTTAATCATCACATCTATCTTTGCAATACATCACCAATCATAGGTGATGCTTGTTACGTGTTCAGACATCGGAATTATGAGCAACTATGCTATAATTTTATAGTCACAGCTAATCAAATGATGGATCATTGAATCAATTTATAGAATAAACTCCCCAAGAGGTGTAAACCCGTTGAAAAAAGAAATGACATCGATGAAGCAAACGAGACTTAATTCCATCCTGGACGAAGCAACCAAACTGCTGATTGAAAAGCCCAATGCATCCATGAATGATATCGCAGACTCTGCAAAAATCGGCATTGCGACCCTTCATCGTTACGTGGAGAGTCGTGAACAATTAATGGTTTATCTGGGCTTGCGTGCGATCGAGGTGGTCAGTGAGGCCATGCAAAACATTCAGCTGGATGAGGAAAACTGTGAAACATATATTCCTCAATTAATTGAAGTGCTTATTCCGTTAGGAGATAAAATATTTTTCCTTACCCATGATGCAGCTATACACTATAACCCTGAGATTGAGGGAGCAGATTTGAAGCTGAGAGAGCCTATACTGCATGCGGTCAGCTTGTTGCAGCAAAAGAATTATTTTCGCCAGGATGTCAATAAAAACTGGATTGTAGATGTGCTGTATTCTATCCTGTTTCTGACGTGGCAGCAGGTTGTAAGTGGTGATATTGCGCGTAAATCAGCAGCTTCTCTGGTTGTGGATACGTTCTATCATGGCTTTAGGGCCAGATAAGTAGGCTCTACCTTATAACAACATACAATAATGCAATATAACACCCCATTGTGGAGTCAGTCGTGTCATTGGATACGAGACTCACTGTGGAGGTGTTTTTTTGCGTGGAGAGATAGCTATGGGCGCTAATTGAAAGGTGCATATTTTCTTTTCAGTACATATTCATATTTTAACAGAGTTCAGAATTTAAGATTTAAAACTTACAAAAAATGATATAAATTTCTAGTAGATTCAAATCATTACCAAATTAAGACAGTGAATTTGCGATAAGGAGGTCGATAATCTGCGCTGAACTCGATAACGTTTCAACTCGCTTTTGTACGCATTCCATCATATCCAACAGGAGGGATTCCATGCTTTACACCATTATTGTGCCAGTTAACCAGGACTATAACATTTTGAACCTTTTCACGGACTCATTGCTACGGACAGTAAGCCCGTCCACTCAAATCATTTTTATCAACGATGGTTCCGGTTCTGCTGTCTTACAGCATTTGGAGAAAATGAAACAAGAGGTTAGAGAAGGTGTAACAATTGAAATTCTTCAGCATGATTTTCCACTCGGTTGTGCTGTATCAATCAATAGCGCACTTCGGCGAGCAGAGGGAGATTATATTTTCTTCCTGGATTCCGATACGATTCTTCAACCGAACTGGCAATCAATGATGAAAGAGACGATGGACAGCGACATTACGATCGGTATGATTGGCGGTGTTCTGCTCTATCCGCAAACGGGAGGTGTGCAGCATTGTGGTATTGCATTTGCCGATACAATTGGTCGCCACTTATTTCTGAACGCTTCGCCTGAAGACATTCCGAAGGAAACATTTTCAGTTCAGCTTGTTGTATTCGCCATGTTCGGCATGAAGAGAGAAGTGTATGAAACGGTAGGCGAGCTGGATGAGAAGTTCTTTAACGGATATGAGGATTTTGATTATCAGATGCGAGCACGGGCAGCCGGATATGATACTGTCATTAATCCGAATATTCGCGCCTATCACTGGGAACGGAGCAGTGGCATTCATCGCAACTTTAACCGGAAAAACAATCTGGCACGTTTCTGGAAAAAGTGGGGTGGGGAAATTGAGGCCGATGTTTGGCCATTCGTATTCGGTCATCTGAAAGAACAGCTGGATAGCCAGAGTGAATATCATCATCTGCCGATCGTTGGCATTGATCTTGCAGAAGTTCGCAGTGACGCGGATACGTTCTGGACCAAGCTGGAGGAAGCTGACATTGCACCTGTTGCTGAGGTACGTGACTATTCCAACCGTTTTAACTCTAATGGAGCTATCTGGCTGCCGCAGGTTCTGGGCAAGGAGCTGATTCATAGCGAGAACCGATTATTGTTTCTGGTGGACAATTTCGCCCGGTTGCTGGAAAACCGTTACTGGATCGAGATGAGACATGCTCATCGGGCTAAAGATCTGATTATTGATCTGTATGGCAATGTCATCACCATGGATCGCATATATGATGGCTGCTGGCCAGGCTCCAAAGTTCGCTAACTCACAAACCAAGTAAACAGGGAGGAACCAAAGGTGAAATCAAAAGAGAGCACGCTGGATCGTGCCGTAAGGTTTACACGGAATCTGGAGTGGTTGGAACATGTCGAAAAGGTTATTCCGAGCGGATGCAGTACGTTAGCCAAAGCACCAGAACGATTATTTCCGGGATATACACCCGTATGCTGCGCAGAGGCACGCAATTCCCGTTTTATAGATATCGATGGAAATGAATGGTTGGATTGTGAGATGGCTATGGGTACGGCTCCATGGGGGCATGCACGGCATGAAGTTCAACTGACTGTCATCCATCAGCTGAAAAAAGGGACAAGTTATTCTATTCCTGCTGACATTGAGCTTGAATGCGCTGAATTGATTTTGGAACGGTTTGAAGGTCGCTACCCCTCATTGCGATTCACCAAAAGTGGCGCCGATGCCGTCAGTGGAGCCGTACGTCTGGCTCGTGCGGGAAGTGGAAAAAGCAGGGTCATCGCGACGGCCTATCATGGCTGGCATGACTGGTCTGCCTATGGATACTATGGCCGTGAAACGAAAGAACGAGGCATCCCCGTGGATATCGAACGCACAACAATCTGGATAGATAAGCCCTCACCAGAGCGTATCGAGGCCCAAATCCAATCCTCTCCCGAGGATATCGCCTGCATTGTCCTTTGTCCAAATGAATGGAAACGTGAGCCGTTGGCGCAAGTTGTAACCCTTTGTAGGTCATTGGATATCATTGTCATATTTGATGAAGTCACCTCCGGCATTCGAATGGGCAAGCAAGCTACAGCTGGGGAGTATGACATCTGGCCGGATCTGCTCTGTATTTCCAAAGGCATGGCGAATGGACTGCCACTTGCAGCCGTAATGGGACCGGAACATCTGATGTCATTATCAGGACAGGTCAGATTCAGCAATGCGCATTCCAGCGAGACCACTGCGCTTGCGGCAGCGATTGCATGTGAGCGATTGATGAAAAGCGCTAAAGTATGGCCTAGCTGGCGCGAGGCTACTATTCGGATTATGGATCTGATTGAAGCTGAACTCGTACTTCTTGGATTAACCGATCAATTGGTGTTGAAGGGTACCTATGCGAGCTTCTCCATTAGCTCTATTTCAGAGGAAAACTTTCACACCGATCCGTTCCGTGAGTTTATGGTCAAAAGAATGGCCCACTTCGGAATTTTTACCAAAGGGTACTTTATTTTCTCAGATGCTCATACCCGGGATGAATTATTGTGGGTGGAGGAAGCTCTCTTGCAGACACTTTCCGACTGGAAAGAAATGCTGAAACAGGAACACCTTTCGAATTGAGATTTACGAAAACGTTTAAAATTTCATCCAAATAAGAACATCGACTAGGAGGAATATTCAATGAAAGCACTCGTATATCAGGATCTTAAACAGGTGACTTACCAGGATATTGATGAGCCAACCATACAAAAGCCAAACCAGGTGAAAATTAAAATCTATGGTTCAGGCATCTGCGGTACAGACCTGAATATTGTCAAAGGCAAAGTGCCGGCGAATAAAGGAACGATTATTGGTCATGAAGGTGTAGGTACAGTGGTTGAGGTGGGCGACGAAGTTCGTGGCTTCAAGATAGGTGATCGGGTATTGGTTGATCCCACGCAATCTTGCGGTACCTGCTCCTATTGCCGTGAAGGTCTTTTCATCTATTGCGAGAATTTTGATGACTATCAAGTAGGGATGACGACGCACGGTACATTTGCAGAATATTACGTAGGGGATGAGAAGTATATCTATGCCATCCCGGATTCCATGAGCTGGGAAACCGCTATGATGATCGAACCACTGGGATGTGTACTTCAGACGTTCATGAAAGCAGGGACTAAGCCAAGTGACTCTGTACTGGTCCTCGGTTCTGGTGCAATCGGTTCTCTGTGTCAGCTTGTGAGCAAACGATTGGCAAGGCTTACTGTAGGCACGGAAGTTGATCCATTCCGCAAAGAGTTCGCTTCAGAGATCGCGGATCATGTGTTCTATCCTCAGGATCTGACACTGGATAAAGTATACGAGATCAATAATAACAAGAAGTTTGATATTGTAGTGGACGCGGTTGGTAACCAGCTTCATGTGGGATTTGAGATGATTGCCAAAGGCGGCAAGATCATTCCTATGGGTTATGACGACAGCTATGAGGTGACGTTCAAATCAACTGCCGTAATTAATGATGGTATTAGTATCATTGGTGCGGTAGCTAATCACTCGATGATCAGTACAGCATTGAAATTTGCACAAAGTATTCCGGAACTGGAGCAAATGGTTACCTCCAAGGAACTGCTGAGTGATTATGAACAGGCATTCAATGGGACAATTGGGTATCATCTGCGTAGCGGAGAGAAATTGCCCATGAATTCGGTTAAAACAGCTCTGATCTTGTAAGTATGTAGACATTGTCGGGTTTGCCGCTGCGAAAAGAAGGAGTTCGCAGCGGTGAAACACCGCAGAAAAGGGGGAGATATCGATTGAAGCTGCTACAGGATTTGCCGAGAAATTCGCGGTACTCAATCTTACTTGAACCGGTATGGGCCATTCCGGGCACGATTGTTCTTTTTTATGCTCCCTTATATATGAAGGAAGCCGGACTTTCGGATATTGAAATTGGTTTGATCAATTCGGTGAATCTTTATTTTGCCTTTATATTTCAGTTATTTGCGGGTTCAATCACGAATAAGCTTGGCCGCAAGCGAACAACACTGATTTTTGATTTGATTGCCTGGAGTGTTCCCATGTTCATCTGGGCGTTCTCCCAGAATTTTTGGTTGTTTCTGATTGCTTACCTGCTGAATGCAACCTCCAAATTTGTGACTGTTTCCTTCAACTGTCTAATTATTGAGGATGTTGAGGAACATAAACGATCCAAGGTATTCGCCATTCTCAACATGATCATTACTGGTGCTGGAGTACTGACACCGATCGCCGGGGTAGTGATTGCTGATGTTGGCATTGTGCCAACACTAGCCAGTATTTATTTTGTCGGTGGCATCCTCATGACCGTAATGTTCTTCATACGCAACCGATATACGGATGAGACCGCAGTAGGGAAGGAACTTATGGGAATGCATAGCCAGACCAGGGTGATCCAGAGTCTGGCCTCCAGTCTGCGACTTTTCGGCAAATCGTTCTACAAACGGAGACTTTTACCGATTATTCTCATCACGGTGCTTTCCAATCTGATCCTGCAGCTGAACTTTTTTCAGGTGATTTTTTTCAAGGAACAATTAAAATTCAATGATCAGATTATTTCATTTATCCCGGTCGTCACCGCTGTAACCGTCATGCTCTTGTATTTGGTCATTATCCCGCGTCTGAAACGGCGTTCAGAAGAGAAGTATGTCAGTTTCTCGATCATTTTGAGTACAGTGGGGGCAATACTTTTTCTTTTGATCCCTGCGGGAAATATAGCCATGTTATTTCTGACTCTAATTGTACTGGCGGCAGGCAATTTCATCTTGCAAACGTACCGGGACTCACTGCTTATGAACCGATTGGGTACACATGAAAAAGCGGATATGTTCTCGGCAGTGCAGACCGTCATGACGTTAACCGCGATTCCATCAGGTTACCTGACAGGGCTACTGTATCACTATAATCCTGTGCTGTTATTCAGTGTCATTCTTGTACTTTACATCGTACTCATGGTCATTATGTTATTCCTCCCTGATCCCCAGAAACACTCCCAAGTGATCAGTTCTTACAAAAATATGTAGGAGAAGGGGTTTTCTGTATAACGAACGAATATATAATACAGAAAATGAACCTGGGAGGCATAGAAATGACAAACGTATTTGCAACAGAAACAAGAAACCAAATGAACTGGATTAATGAGCCGAAGACCTGGTCTTATACCGATCAAGGCGTTCTAATTGTAGAAGCTCAGGCTGATACAGACTTTTTCCAGGACCCAGCGGGGAAACACATCCGTGCAACCGCGCCATTTCTGTCGATGCCGGTGCCTAACGAATTTGAGATGACGACCCAGCTAACCGTGGACATGCAACATCAGTATGATTCCGGATGTTTGATGGTGATGGCGGATGAGCGAAACTGGTGCAAACTTTGTTTTGAGTATGATGGAAAAGCGGCTACCATTGTGTCGGTAGTAACGAAGGAAGGTTCATCCGACGATTGCAATTCGGTTGAAGTTCCCGTAACCAACCCTTATCTGCGCATACGCAAAGTGGAGGACTGCATTTCATTCTTTTATTCACCCGATGGGGTGGAGTGGAAATTAATTAGATATTTCGGCATGCCGATAGAGGGGGAGATCCGGGCTGGAATTGTTGGACAGTCACCAGCCGGAACGGGATGCACCTGTCACTTTTTATCGATGAATGTTACCCGTCCGGACGTGACTGCACGCTTCTAAGCCCATTTTCCCGCCAATCGGCTGATCATTGGAGGGAGAAAAGCGAAATGGTAAAAGCTTTTATTTTGGATTTTGATGGACTTATTGTGGACACGGAAACACCCTGGTTCTATGCTTTTCGCGATATTTATAAAGAGCATGGACTTGAACTTGGGCTGGAGCTTTGGTCGAAAAACGTAGGAACATCGTTTGAAGAATTTCATCCTTTTCTATACCTGGAGCAAGCGCTGCAAAAACCGATCGATCACGATCATATCAAGTTGCTCTCTGAACAGAAATACGAAGCATACCTGGGACAGGCAGCAATTCTTCCAGGCGTGCATGAGTTGCTCCGGTCTGCCCGTAAAAAGGGAATTCAACTTGCCGTTGCTTCCAGCTCTACCCGGGATTGGGTTCATGGTTATTTGCGCACACTCGGCATTTTCGAATTATTCGATGTCATTCATACAGCCGAGGACGTCAAGCGGGTCAAACCGGACCCGGAATTGTATCTGCTCGCCCTGGAGAGTCTCGGGATCGGGGCATCCGAAGCGGTTGTGTTTGAAGACTCGCCGAATGGACTGAAGGCAGCCAAAGCCGCGGGGATTCGCTGTGTCATTGTGCCTAACGAGGTAACGCGTAATCTGGAATTCTCGAAGTATGATCTGCGGTTAACCTCGCTGGCAGAGATCACGATGGAAATCCTTTAACTCTGGTATTGCTTGCGTAACTCGATAGGGGAGATTCCTTCATATTTTTTGAATACGGATCCAAAATAACTGGCGCTGTTGAAACCAACAGCCCGGGCGATCTCGTGGGCCGTTATTCCGGCGTCATGGACGAGCATTTCTTTGGCTTTCAATAACCGATACCGTGTCAGATAATCAAGCGGAGTCATTTGGAACTCCTTTTTGAATATCCGATTCAAATGCTGTTCGGTGACGTTCATTTGTTGAGCCAGCATGGAGAGCGAGATATCCTGATCATAATTTTGCTTGATAAAAGTAACCAGTCCGGTCAGCTTTAATCGGGCATCCGAGCGTTCATAAGCACCATAACGATCGCCATCAATGGTTAACCTGACCAGTAGCATGTATAGCAATGCGGATACGTGCCAGATCTGATCCTTGTGCGGGGACTGTAGCGCCAACGTTATTTCACGCAACAGGATATGGAGCATCCCATCCGGCTTGAAGGCGCGCAGCTCCCCGATCTGCAAGGTATGCAGAAACCGGGGCAATAAATAGCCATTAAAGGACAAACAATCGAACAACAATGAATCACTCAGATTGTCGTAACGGTATGTGACCTCCGGGAACATAATAAGAGCTGTTCCTTTCCGAATCGAAAACTCATGATTTTGGGCTGCAATTTTCCCTGTTCCCCCGATACACTGCACAATACTGTAATCCCGTGAATGGCCGTTCCAATTCATTAATTCATCTACGGTCAGCTGGTTTTGACCTGTAATCATAAGCGGCATATCGGTATCCAGTGAATTCCCCGTACTAGGTTTCGGCATCGTTGTGTTATTCCTCATTTCGTTAAAGGTCGTGTGCGTAAATGGCGTGGATACAGAGTTAAAAGAAACCTGATTTGAATTATATTACATAAATAACATTAATTTAAACGAACTATTTACTTCGATGAACGACTTATCGAAAACCTTTTAGGAATATGTATCATAATGTCGATGCCTTGCCATTATCAGACCAACCAGTATACGCTATAATGGATACAGTGATTTAGGAAAGGGATGCAGTCATGAAGAAAGTCATCGTCGTAGGATCAGGAATTCTTGGGGCTTCCACAGCATATCAATTGGCAAAACGGGGTGCGGAAGTTCTTATTATAGACCGGAAAGATCGAGGGCAGGCTACGGATGCTGCTGCCGGGATCATCTGTCCCTGGTTATCTCAGCGCCGTAATCAGGATTGGTATCAGCTTGCCAAGGCTGGTGCACGTTTTTATCCCGGTTTGATTGAAGAACTCAAGAGTGAAGGGGAAACGGAAACGGGTTACGCTCAAGTGGGTGCTCTTAGTATTCATACGGAAGTAGAGAAAATCAACAAGATGCAGGAGCGAGCACACCTTCGTAAAGAAGTTGCACCGGAGATTGCCGATATTACCCGTCTGGATGCAAAAGAAACCCATGAGCGTTTTCCTCTCCTGGAGGAGAACTTTCAGTCCGTCTACATCAGTGGTGCTGCACGTATCGATGGACGTGCACTGCGTGATGCCTTAATCCGATCGGCACAGCGAAATGGAGCGGTCCTGATTAATGGGGACGCGACACTTCAATATGAATCGGACCGAGTAACTGGAGTGGTTGTTGACGGTAAAGTCATATCGGCTGATGAGGTTATTGTGTGTGCCGGCGCTTGGGCTAATGAACTGTTGAAGCCCTTGGGCATTGACTTTAAGGTTGATTATCAGAAGGCGCAAATTATGCATTTGCAGGTTCACGATCGAGAAGAGACTGGGAACTGGCCAGTGGTCATGCCTCCTTCGGATCAATATTTGTTAGCCTTTGATCAACAGAAGATTGTGATCGGGGCGACTCACGAAAATGATATTGAAGGCTATGATATAAGAGTAACCGCAGGCGGAATGCAGGAAATTTTGAATAAAGGATTGGAACTGGCTCCCGGTTTAGCCGATAGCACGTTTCAGGAAGTAAGAGTAGGTTTCCGTCCGTTTACACCAGGTTTTCTTCCGGTAATGGGTGCTGTTCCTGGTTGGAATGGCTTAATCACAGCCAACGGGCTTGGAGCGTCTGGGCTAACGATGGGGCCTTTTATTGGAAGTCAACTTGCCAAATTGGCTCTGGGTATGAAATTGGATATCGATATTCAGCCATATGACCTTGGAAAAGCAATGGATGATCAGAAATGAGGTGAACGATGACGTATTCACAGCGCTTAACTCACGGTAACGCATCAGACATTATTTATCTGGAGCACCAGATTGGCATCGCCGAGGAGGAATTAGCAAAAGCCGAGGAAGAGCGGAGGGGTTACGAATCGGATTTAAACAAGTTAAGGACGTCTCTGGCGTATCATTCAACTTCAGCGACGAACGTCTCTAATGAGCAAAAATGGGTAGATGAGTTAAACAAATTGCAAAATATGATTAAGGATATCCGCACCCGACTTAAGAAGTTGCAAGAAGATTTAGGGGAACTTGAAGATTAATAGGAATGGATTGACATTTGGAAAAACACATGTTGTAATAAGCCTGAGCTATTTGCAGGGGGACTGTTCGCAGTTGAGAAGGTTAAAACCTGACCCTTTGAACCTGTTAGTTAATACTGACGTAGGGAGCAAATGACATGTACTCATGTTATTTTGCCCTTGCCGAAAATAGGACAAGGGCTTTTTGGTCTGCATTTTGGCTGACAAACGCGATAGCTGGATGTGAAGCTGGGACATTATAATTTTAATACAAGGAGAAATGATCATGTCATTTTCGAGAACGTTAAAAGATAAGTCCATAACCGTATGGGAAGATGGATACAACCATCCTTTTTTACACGAAATGGGGAAAGGAACACTGGATCAGGAAGCGTTTAAGTTTTATCTTCTTCAGGACTATACATATCTGATTGAATATGCGAAGATTTTTGCCATGGGTGCGGTGAAGGCGACAGATGAAAAACTGATGACGAACTTTACGGTGATTCAACACGCTATTCTGTACGAAGAAATGGATTTGCATCGAAATTATATGAATGAGTTTGGAATTACGCTGGATGAAAATCATGCTGTCAAACCATCTCTGTATAACAAGGCGTATACGTCGAATATGATGAGTGTTGCACAAACAGGTGGTGTTGCCGAAATCATCGCCGTCATTTTCCCCTGTGCGTGGACGTATTACGACTATGCCACAAGATTAAAAGAACAATATCGAGATTCATTAGAGGGCAATTTGTATCAGACTTGGATCGAAAATTATGCAAGTGATGAATTCCGCGACTCATTCGAATGGTTCTATGATACACTGGATGCATTATGTGAACATAAAACCGAGCAGGAACTGGAGGCCATTGAAGACATATTCAGAAGAAGTGTTGAATTTGAATATCTGTTCTGGGATATGGCTTATAAACGGCAACTCTCATACTTCTGATGAATGCAATCTACTACAACCAGAGATAAGGATGAACATACAGATGGACAATCGTGGAGAACGCATCTATTTACGATTTTTGAACGTGGAAGACGCTGCTGGACTACTGGATTTGCAGTTCCGTAACCGGGCTGTTTTCGAAGAAATATCGGCAAGCGAACGATCGGATACATTCTATACATTGGAGGGCCAAGTAGCCCTTCTCGAAGGTTGGAACAAGGCGAGGGAAGAGGGGAAACGGTACTCTTTCGGGATCTTTCTGAACCATACGCATGAGCTTATTGGGGAGATCTCTCTGTTCGAGCTTGAACTGGATTCCACCACCAAATGGATTGTTGGTTATGTGCTCGATCAGGTGCAGAATGGCAAGGGATATATGAGTGAAGCCCTTCAGCTAGCACTGGATTTTGCTATGAATGAAGCGGGCATAAAACGGGTGGAGGCAGGTGCGCTGCCCGACAATGCCGGATCGATTCGAGTGCTTCGCAAGGCGGGCTTTCAGGAGACGGACCGGCAGAATATTAAAATCAAGGGGATTTGGAAGGAACATGTGATGTTTGCAGTGGATTTGCAATAGGTTATTAGATATCGTAACGTGAACCACCTAAATCATCCAGGGGGAACTTATGAATAAGCGGAAACAAATGTTATTGGACTCAGCGCTTGTACTCTTTGGGAAACATGGAGTGACCAACACCTCCATACAAATGATCCTAGACGAGTCAGGTGTTTCCAAAGGAACATTTTATAAATTCTTTGGCTCGAAGGATGATTGTATTCTTGCCATTCTGGAGCAACGTGTACAGGAAGATATGATGATTCGCAAAGATTTGGAGAGCCAAAGCTATGCTTCCGATTTTGATTTACTGGTCGATCAGATTATGGTGCCGATGATTTTGCCAGAAAAAAAGCTTGTTGTGGAGCTATTCTGGACAGGCTTCTACTCTGGAGAATGCGATCTAGAGAACTTGACTCGTATGCAGTTAAATTGGTTATCTGAACGACTAGTACAGGTATTTGGTAAAGAATTAAAACCTTTTGCTTATGAAGGGGCTATTTTTGGTTTTGGCATGATCCATCAAATCTCGAACATGTGGAGAAACTTCCATCTTGACCAACCGGATTGGAACCATCTTGTGCCCAAAATCCTGAACTACATTGAAATCTTGCTTCGTTCCATGCTGGAAAGACAAGAGCATATTATTGATTTTCCAAGTCTTTTGATGATCGCTCCTGATTCCAAAGAAATTGTGTTGGATAAAAATAACCTGATTGCAGGTCTTCAGAAATTCAGTCATTCCATTCTCCAATCGGAAGTGCCTATTAAAGCGAAAGAACTGACCAAAGGGTTGCTTGTTTTAGTTGAGCAGAAAGAGATCAATATCTCCATGTTGGAAGTAACGCTGCAGGCGTTTCAAACGGAATTTGAATCGTCTTCTCTTCAGAGTGAGGCAAACAGAATTGTCAAAGAATGCAGATCGTATCTCGAACAATTCAGGCAGATCCTCATGGAGGGAACGAGTTGACGCAGCTGTTCTTACTTACGTGTGCAGGCAAATTGTTCATTTATATTATGTAATACTACACAAAAAAGCGGCAGATTGGACGTAAAGCTTATTGTCCTGATCTGCCGCTTTTTATATAAGATACAATAGGCTCTACATGATGTAATTCATGTAAATATTGTTCTTAATTTGTATTCATCGAGACTTTTTGTCTTACAGGCTGCTTGGAGTCTTCCTCCGTCGCTTGTTTGGTACGTTTGATGAAGAAGGAAAGGAGCAATCCGAGAACGGCAATGCCGATAATGACAACATAAGCATCATTAATTCCCTGGATCATGGATTCCATTCCCAACTGCTGCTGGGTTAAGCCTTTGGCTGCACCCGTTGCCACCATATCCTGTACATGTGCCGTTGTGCGACTGGTCATTACACTTACGAGCAATGAAGTACCCACAGCGCCAGCTACCTGTCTGACGGTGTTGGATATTGCTGTACCGTGTGGTCCTAGTCTTGGTGGCAGTTGATTCAAACCTGCTGTTTGGATAGGCATCATAAGCAAGGCCATACCAATTCGGCGACCTGTTGACATCAATACTAGGTAAGTATAGCTAGTAGAATCCGTTAGATCGATGAACCCGATGGTGGTTACAATCGTAATGACCATCCCGATAATCGCCAGCCATTTTGCGCCAAACCGGTCAAACAATCTACCCGTTATCGGCATCAGGAAGCCCATGACAAGCGCCCCTGGAAGCAATAATAATCCGGACTCCAATGCAGTGTAACCCCGTGCATTTTGGAGGTATAAAGGAAGCAACATCATATCAGCATACATGATCATCGTGATCGCGATATTAATGATTGTGGTCAGTGAGAACATATTATACTTGAAAGCCCGCAGATCGAGCAGCGGATTTGCAGACGCGAGTTGTCTCCATGTGAACAGTCCAAGAGCAATGACTCCTGCTGCAATGCATATGATTACTTCTGCGCTTGACCATCCCAGAGTTCCTGCCCGGCTGAAGCCATACAGCAATGCGCCGAATCCAATCGTGGACAGCAACACGCTGAGTGTGTCGAACTTGAGATTGACTCGTTCCGATACATTTTTGAGATATACAAACGCAAAACCAATAACAATAACGGTTAGTGGGATCATCCCGTAAAACATCGTTTGCCATGTGTAGTTCTCAAGAATATATCCAGCAAGGGTTGGCCCAATCGCTGGAGCGAAAATGATGGCAAAGCCGACCATCCCCATCGCGGCGCCCCTTTTCTCAGGAGTGAACAAGGTAAGAATGACATGCATTAACAATGGCATGATAATACCAGCACCGGCTGCTTGAACCATACGTCCTGTCAACAGTGTACCAAAATTACTCGCAAGGGCAGATATAATCGTACCGATGAGGAAAATAAACATCGAAGCTTGAAATAATTGCCGTGTCGAAAAGCGTTGCATGAAATAGGCCGTGATGGGAATGAGTACACCATTCACCAGCATGTAGCCTGTCGTAAACCATTGGGCTGTTGCTGCTGAGATATTAAAATCCCCCATCAGCTCCGGAGTTGCCACGCTCATAACGGTTTGGTTCAATGTGGCAAGAAATGCACCCAAAATCATAACAAACAGTATGGGGCCCTTTTTTACGTCATCTCTTTCTTTTAATCTAGCCTGACTCAATCCATTCCATCCTTTCAATCCACACGTGACTAAATTTACAACGTGTTGTATAGTTTACATTGTATTTATTGAATTATATACATATTCCCGTAGATTACAATTTACGATTTTGGGTATTTTCGTTGCTTATTTTACGAAATAATAAAATATGTCGTCTAATTCGGAAATAAACGACTGATCATTTAAAATTGTAATTTTTAAAATTTGAGGAGTGATATTGCATGAAAAATGAAAAGAAGTCTGCTACAGATCCTCGTATACTTCGTACAAGACAGTTGATTCGTGATGCTTTTGTAGATCTGTTGCAGGAAATGGACATCGAGAAACTATCCGTCAATCGAATTGCAGAACGTGCGACGATCAACCGCGTGACTTTCTATCTGCATTATCGTGACATCACAGACATGATGGAGAAAATGGCGGACGAGATGATCGAGCACATTGAACGAATTGTGGACGAATATGCTCCTCAATTTGAAGATGCTGCCAAAGACGATGGTTGGCCAGTGCTTGTGAAATTGCTTGAACACTTTGCTGATCATTCCAAATTCTATCGCGTCGTTCTCGCTTCCAGACGAACCCCCATTTTTACGGAGAGGCTCATGAAATTACTAACGACACTCGTTTCGGCCAAGATCGAAAGCTTGGAGCTGGGAAGCTCTCTTTCACAAGCGGGTATTCATAAGGAGATCGCAATCTGGTACAGTTCCTCAGCTCTGATTGGTACCATTGTATCCTGGCTTCGTAATGACATGCCCTATGCACCACATTTCCTTGCCAAACAGTTCTCTTTAATTCGTGCTTATTCTTACAATGACTTGATATAACAAAAAAAACATCCAGCTATAGTTAGACTCAACTATACGCAGATGTCTTTTCAACAGATTATAAATGGGCTAATCTCCTGTCGGAGTTCGTAAAATCATATACAGCCCGATGAGTGCTGCCAGAGCACCAAAAATGATGCCGGACAGTCCATTGTAAAAGGTAGGATCTCCTTTGTATGAAAATGACATGATCGCAGTTTGTGTTAATGAAAGTGAGATCAATGATGAAGAGAAGTTCGTCAGTTTGATGGCTTCAATGACCGGTTCATTATTCCGTCTCGCCATAATGGCGCCCCCAAGAGATACTGCGATTTCGGTAAAAGTAACGGCAGCAATGATGAAGGCGGCATAGTGAGGATAATGCGTTCTGCTGCCTGTAACAAATAATAACTTACTGCAATAAATGATGTACACCGCACTTGAAGCGAGCACAATATTGCCTATAAATCGGTATGCCGCGTATTGTTTTTTTAGGATTTCCTCCGGGCTGGAATCATCAAGATTCGAGTCCTCATGTGCTTTTGCTGCGTAATACTTGGCAACAGCGATGCCAATATTATAAAAGGCGTTAATGCATAAAAAGAAGGAGAGCGTAAAGATTCCTAAAAGTATTTTCCCAACTGCGATAAGGGCATTAAGTGGAATAGATAATTTTGCAAAGTAGATAATGCGATTATTTTTAACTTTAAAGACAGATTCTCCTCTATTCACTGGACGTATCCAATTCACTGTATCCCTCCCGAACGAAACCTCGATGTGCAAAAAATGAGTCTAGTGTTCAAGCATACCATAGTAAACCATATGGTCCACGTATGAGGTTTAGACATGTTCATCCCTACCTATCTGTAATCCCAGATTAATGATGTTTTCATTTCTTGAGCTTGTTTATTTTGCCCAAAAGTACATAACCCTTAAGAACTTAATTCTCGTCATTAAATATACGAACGGTATAAAAATATGCCTTGAATTTTCCATAAAATGAATATAGTTCGAAAGTTTCATTCCAAATAATATACGATTAGTATAAAATTGGTTGTGCGCTGAACTGTCAATTCATGTGCAACAAAGGAGGAATCAAAGGGAGCCGAAGAACTGAAGTGGCGCTGGGGATGATTATCAGAGGCATGGAAGAAATCCCTCTTTCCTTTGGATAAAATAGTTCGAGAGGCGGTGTACTGGATGTACAAAGAAGTGATTCGTGTTCACGATATTACCAATTTCCAGTCCAGATCGGAAGAGTTTTTTCCTCTTCACTGGTTTCGGAAAATGTTGTCAGAAAAACCTGTCTACTATCATGAGGATACAGACACATGGAATGTGTTCAGATATGACGATGTCAAGCAGGTACTAAGTAATCATGAATATTTTTCATCCGAAGGCTCAAGAACTACCATTTCAGTCGGAGCTAAAAACAAGGAAGGCACACCGCCGGACAAAATGAATATTTCGAGCATAGATCCTCCACGTCATCAAAAAAGCCGTTCGTTGCTCTCAGCTGCTTTTACACCCCGCAGTCTGAAAAACTGGGAGCCACGGATTCGGAACATTGCGAAGCAACTGGTGGAGGATATCGAGCTGAATACAACAATCGACATTGTGCAAGCACTGGCAGCACCATTGCCTTCCATGGTTATGTCTGATTTGTTGGGCATACCGCTGACGGACAGCCACCGCTTCAAAAGTTGGGTAGATATTCTGTTTCAACCCGCCAATAGAGAAAATGCAGAGGCAATGGAAAAGAAAAAGCAGGTCGCAGCGCAGGAGTATTACCAATTCCTGTACCCTATTGTCGTTCAGAAACGGACTCAGCCTGGCGATGATATCATTACAGATCTGTTGAAAGTGGATGTAGACGGCGAGAAGTTTTCCGATGATGAGATTGTTCGAACCACAATGCTTTTGCTCGGGGCCGGTATCGAAACAACCAGTCACATGGTATCTAATACATTTTATTCTTTTCTCTATGATGACCCCAACCTGTATGTGCAATTACGAGAGAACCCTGAGCTGATCCCACTTGCTGTGGAAGAGATGCTTCGTTATCGCTTCCATAACGCCAAGCGACACCGGACCGTTAAGAAGGATAATAATCTGTTGGGTGTAGAATTGAAAAAAGGGGATGTCGTCATTTCCTGGATGAGTGCGGCGAATATGGATGAAACTATATTTGAAAATCCGTTCGACTTGAACATTCACCGTCCCAATAACAAAAAACACCTTACCTTTGGAAATGGTCCACATTTCTGTCTGGGTGCTCCGCTGGCGAGAATGGAGTTGATTGTTGCTTTGACAGCATTCGTAGAAAGGGTACCTTTCATCGAATCGGTTGAATCATTTGATTTGGAAAACAACCTTACCGTCTCGGCTCCAGGTCAGTCGCTGACGTACTTGCCTATGAAGGTTGTGCATTAGGATATAGATAAAATCATACAGTCAAAATAACAAAAGCCGTAGATTGGATGTTTAACAACATCTGATCAACGGCTTTTATAACGTTCAAGGCCTTTTTCTGTCAGGAAAGAATGGAAAAATAAAACAAGACTGATCAGAACGATGTAGTCGACTCTTACGGTGAGTGAGTAAGCCTTTGATTTAAAAGAGGGGAAGGGTCATCTCACACATAAGACAAATGAGAAGATCACATTAGAGGAGGTTGCGATGAAGACTCGAAGTGGTCTTCTTTGTGCATCATGTCTCTGTTTCCGTTGGGAACGGAGAACTGCTGAGCTAGAAGCTGCTGTTCCTTGATGAGCAGATCGACTTTATGGTGCAAATGGTCCAATTGTTTGTTGTAATGTTTGTAGGTGTAGAATCCGATTACAGCCTTAATCGCGAAGAAAATAACAGCTGCCGTAATAATCAATATATAGTTAGAAGCAATATGCCTGATCCAGCTATTGAGTTCACTTATCACGTATAACTCTTCCTTTCACAAGAAATGCAGATTACTTCTATTCATTGCCTTCGTTATAGGAAAGATTACGTGGAAAATGTTCTCAGATGAATTCTCCCTAAAGCAGGATGGAGCATAGCAACATTGTGTTTATTCCTGTTATTCAGTAGAATTATTTTAATTAATATTTTCCAAAGGAGAGCAAATACGTGCTGGAACTCAGCTTTAACGACCCGGAAAAACTGGTAACTGTAACCCACGCCTTGTCGACTCGTTCCCGGATTGACATTCTCCAGCTTCTTAATGCCAACAAATTAAACATTATTGAAATTGCCGAAGCACTTAACCTGCCCGTGTCAACGGTTGCCAACCATATTAAAGTGCTGGAGGCAGCCCATTTAATACATACGGAGATGCTCCCAGCCTCTCGTGGGGCCATGAAGGTTTGCAGCCGCAATTATGATGATATTCATATCGCCCTGGGTCGAGTGACTTCCTTTCCCACACGGGATACGAATGTTTATGAAGTACAGATGCCGATAGGGCATTACAGCGACTGTGAAGTTGAGCCAACATGCGGCATGGCGAGCACGGAGGAGATGATTCTGAAGGAAGACGACCCGGCAAGCTTCTATCATCCTAAGCATATTGATGCTCAGATTATTTGGCTGGCAAAAGGTTATCTGGAATATTTGCTTCCAATGGATATTCCGCAAGGTGCAACGATTGAATCTTTGGAATTGTCCATGGAAATCTGTTCTGAAGTAGCAACTTATAACAATGATTGGCCCTCGGATATTTCCATTTGGGTGAATGGCACTGAGATCGGGATGTGGACTAGTCCCGGAGATTTGGGCGACCGCCGAGGTAAACTGAATCCGGCATGGTGGTCTGATGGTTCCACACAATACGGCATTCTCAAAAAATGGCGTGTGGACGACAACATGACCATGCTGGACAAGGAGAAAATTTCGGATGTGTCCCTGTCAGATCTTCATCTTGAGGATAAACACAAGTTAAGATTACGCATTGGAATTCATCCGGATGCTAGGCATCAGGGAGGCATGAACCTGTTTGGCAATGAGTTCGGAGATCATGAACAGAACATTATTATGCAGGTAAGGTATACGATGAATGCGGGTGATCAGGATGCGAGATATGCCAAATAACGGTACCTCATGTATCGTGAGTATCGAGCGTTTTAAACCGAACTTGTTTCATCTGGAGCAGGGTGAAGGTTTATTCAAATCCCATTCACATGCTGCACTGCTACTGTTCCAGCGGAATTGCTCATTCGAAGCTCCTCATGCTGTGAACGATCCAACGGTTCAAGGCATCATTCAGGAAATCCTGAAAGAGATCCATTCGTCTTACTACACGCCGATTACGGTTAGTGAATTGGCCTCTCGACATTTCCTGTCAGAAAGCAATCTGCGAAAGAAATTCACGGAATCGGTGGGGTTTTCTCCGAAGCAATACATTATCAATATTCGTCTAATGGAAGCCAAACGGATGTTACAACAAACCAACAAGGCAGTCGAAATGATATCTTCGGAAGTAGGGTTTACTTCGTCCAGCCGATTTTATGATTATTTTGTCAGATCTGTCGGGGTTACCCCACTGGAATGGCGGATGCAAAGCATTCAGTAAAGCTTCAACAGGAAAAACCGTCTCCAGGACGTTTTTTTTCGACCGACGAAATCGCTTGAAGGTTGTCTTTTTTTACAACCAAATTAAAGCGTTTTCACAATTGTCCGCAAACCAATCCTGCCAGATAATAGAAAATAGCACGAGATGAAGGGAGAGAATAGAGATGACAACCAGTACATTTTGTAATCCGGTGGCATTGCAATCCGCAGACCCTTGGGTCTACAGGCACTCCGATGGTCATTATTATTTTATGCGTTTACGGGCAACGCGCATTCAAAAATTTGGATGGAAAAGGGATGGAACACCTGATTTTGGTGTGCCTTTCAGCGATGATCATGCGCTTCAAGTTCCATCGGGAGAGTAAAACAGAAGACTCGAGAATAGAGGCTGGGTATGCGTATAGTTACAACTATTTTGTAATTAATGGCGAAGTAGATAAATGATTTGGTGAAAACGAATGCTTTCATTAGACGAAGAAAGTAATAATCATTTCGGCTTTGAACTGGGTTTTTCCGCATTGGAACAATGTTTTAATGGTGTGATTCGGTGAATAATTAACTTTCCCATGCTGTTTGAAGGAAATCTAAGCAATAATACCAGACGAATTTCATTACAAGAAAACAGATTGAAAACGTTGACATCTAATTATTGTGTAATTATACTTTGATTTAAATACAGAACAAATATTGCCCCATTGTTGTGTCCACCGTTCCAATACTGATGGTATACCCTTTCCTGCAAAAGAACTTTGTAAAAGGAGTATATACCGGTTCAATCAAAGGCTAATAGGAGTGATTTTCGTATGAATAAAGACAAGATGACATTAACACCACGCCCGGAATACCCTCGCCCTCAGTGGGTGCGTAACCATTGGATCAATCTGAACGGAACTTGGCAGTTCGAAATGGATCATGGCAAAAGTGGAAAAGAACGAGGTTATGAACAGTCCGAACATCATCTCTCTGGGACAATCACTGTTCCGTTCTGTCCAGAGAGTAAACTGTCCGGGGTGGCCTATACCGATTTTATGGCAGCAGTATGGTACAAACGGGAATTCTCTATCCCGGATGCCTGGATGAATGGGCGCATTTTGCTTCATTTTGGCGCTGTTGATTACGAAGCCGAGATCTGGGTCAATGGAAAAGCGGTTGGCAAACATCGGGGAGGCTATTCGCCATTCCATTTTGATATCACATCCCATGTTTCGTCGGGAACGAATGTAGTCACGGTTTATGCGGAAGACGATGTGCGTTCTGGACTTCAGCCGCGAGGCAAGCAGAGCGAACGATTCCACTCACATGGCTGCGATTACACGCGGACGACCGGCATTTGGCAAACGGTGTGGCTGGAGCAAGTGCCAGAGGTGTATCTCTCCGACATGAAAGTCGCGGCTGATCCGGATAATGCATGTGTGCACCTTGAAGTGAAAATATGCGGTAACGCTGCTGGAGGAGAGCTGGCTGCAACTGCCCACTTTGACGGCAAGAATGTTGGATCGACAACGGCGGTTGTTCATGGACCTGCTGTGAAGCTTACCGTCCCATTATCCGAAATCCATTTATGGGAGCCGGGGAATGCCAAATTGTATGATCTGGAGTTGAAGCTGCATGGGCAGGATCAGACCATCGATACGGTAGACTCGTATTTCGGACTGCGGACGGTAAGGCTGGATGGCATGGCATTTCGTATCAATGAGAAGTCCGTTTTTCAGCGGCTTGTACTAGATCAGGGCTTTTACCCGGATGGCATCTACACGGCACCTAGCGACGAAGATCTGCGCAAGGACATCGAGATCTCCATGGGGCTTGGCTTTAATGGAGCGAGATTGCACGAAAAGATGTTTGAGCCACGTTTCCTATATTGGGCTGACCAGCTTGGTTACCTGGTATGGGGAGAACATGCCAACTGGGGACAGGATATTACAACGACCGAAAGCCTTGCCCGGTTCCTACCGGAATGGATGGAAGGTATGGAACGTGACTTTAATCATCCCTCGCTTATCGGCTGGTGTCCGTTCAACGAAACGTGGGATCGTGATGGAACCCGGCAGGATAACGACGTGCTGCGCATTGTCTATGAGATGACTAAACGTATGGACCCGACACGTCCTGTCATTGATACCAGCGGTAACTTTCATGTGGTGACGGATATCTTCGATTTGCATGACTATGATCAGAACCCGGATACGTTCCGGGCCAGATATGAACCGATGAAAAGCGGTGGGGAAGTATTTAATACCTTTCCAGAGCGGCAGACGTATGAAGGGCAGCCATATTTTATCAGTGAGTATGGCGGTATCTGGTGGAATCCGGATCAGCAAGATGAGAAAGCTTGGGGTTACGGGGACAGACCACAATCCGAAGAAGCTTTCATTGCACGTTATGAGGGACTAACCAATGTCCTGCTGGACCATCCGAAGATGTTCGGGTTTTGTTATACCCAGCTATATGATGTGGAACAGGAAGTGAATGGACTGTACACGTATGACCGCCGTCCGAAATTCGACCCGGAAACGATTCGTCGCATTAATTCCCGCAAGGCTACCATCGAAGATTGAACGTTGCAGGTCAGGTACGCGCATGATTCATAATCCTATAGGGAGCGTGACTGTAGATGAAAATAATGAATTACAGGAACAAATTGTTGCTGGCCTTATGTGCATTTCTTATTTTCCCGATGGGACAGACGACGCATGCAGCGACCGTTCAGAATAATTTCTATAATGTCGTAATGCAGGATGGAGCTGATCCATGGGTCTACAAGCACACTGACGGATTCTATTATTTCACCAAAACAACAGGTGGTAACGTTACCATCTGGAAGTCAGCTCAATTAACAACCATTGATGCGGCTCCAACCACTGTGGTGAATACCGGCTGCTGCGGCATCTGGGCTCCAGAGCTTCATTACATCAACGGTGCGTGGTACATCTATTATGCGAAGGATGATGGAGACAACGTCAATCACCGTATGTATGTCATGGAAAATACGTCAGCTGACCCCACACAGGGAACCTGGCAATACAAAGGGCAGATTACGGATCCCACCAACAAGTGGGCTATCGACGGGACGGTATTACAGGTAAACGGACAGCTCTACTTTATCTGGTCGGGCTGGGAAGCAGATACGAATGTAAGGCAGAATCTGTACATTGCCCATATGAGTAATCCCTGGACGATCGATTCAAATCGCGTGGAAATTGCACGACCAACCTACGCCTGGGAAACCAATCATTCCCCGAATGTAAATGAGGGACCGCAGGTGATCGTTCGAAACGGAGTTATCAGTCTAGTCTACTCGGCAAGTGGTAGTTGGACCAACGACTATTGTCTGGGGCTTATTACCGCTAACGCCTCAAGCAACTTGCTGAATCCGGCATCCTGGAGCAAGCGCAGTCAGCCTATCTTCAAATCGGGGAACGGCTTGTATGGTCCGGGTCATCATTCTTTTACGAAATCGCCTGACGGGACTGAGGACTGGATCATGTACCACACAGCGAAATCCAATAATTCCGGATGGAATCGTGAGATTCGCTTACAGAAGTTTACCTGGAATGCCGACAATACCCCGGACTTGGGTACACCGGTGAATCCCAACGCACCTATTGCTCTACCTTCGGGAGAAAAGTCAATCGTTCGATATGAAGGAGAAGAGGGAACCTTTGGTGGGATCGCTTATGCTTCCCAGAGTCCTTCTGGTTCAGGTGGCATGAAAGCTGGTCATATCGATACGGCGGATAGCTATGTAGAATTTAACGTCAATGCAGCAACTGCCGGCACATATATTCTCCTGGCGAGGACAGCGAATGGCACAGCAGGCAGCAACTGGTCCAACCTGCTGCTGAGTGTGAATGGAGGCACAGGCAGTCCTTTCTACATTACGAACAAGGGATGGGAGAACTGGGGACTGTCTACAGCGAGAGTTCAGCTAAAGGCTGGTGTGAACAAAATTCGTTTCTCCAAAGGTGAAGGATATGGAGAACTGGACTTCTTTGATATCAAACCTGCAAATTAGAGTATTATAATACGATCCGAACCCTGCCGGTGTCCATTTGGACCTTGGCGGGGTTTTGTGATTTGAAATTGAAAACTTTCCGATTCCATTCATATTCAGTTCATAAAAGTACGATATTCTTCCCCTATAAACGATAGGGGAGGAACCACAATTGAATAATACACAGCAAAGAACAACAGGTAATGAACTTGGAGATTGGGCCATTGAAGCAGAGGGGCTTGTAAAAATCTTTGGAGATAAGCGTGCAGTGGATGGTGTGAATCTGAACGTGAAGGCAGGCACGATCTACGGCGTACTGGGACCGAATGGAGCAGGGAAAACAACAACCATTCGGATGTTGGGCACGCTGCTTCGGCCCGATGGAGGATCAGCCAAAATATTTGGGCATGATGTGGTGAAGGAGTCACATATCGTACGCCAGCTGATTGGACTTACAGGACAATACGCATCGGTTGACGAGTCACTTAGTGCCAACGAAAATTTGATGATATTTTCACGGCTGCTGGGTCTTGGCCGCGCAGAAGCGAAACGCAAAACAGCCGATTTGCTCGAAGAGTTCGGCTTGACGGAGGCGGCGAAACGTCCAATCAAAGGGTTCTCCGGAGGCATGCGCCGCCGTCTCGATCTCGCAGCAAGCCTTATTGCTCAGCCGCCGCTGATCTTTTTGGACGAACCGACAACTGGACTTGACCCACGGACACGTGCACAGATGTGGAATACGATTCGCCAGTTGGTCAAGACTGGTTCAACCGTGCTTCTTACAACACAATATCTTGATGAAGCTGATCAACTGGCCGACCGTGTTGCCGTAATTGATCAGGGTCATGTTGTGGCCGAAGGTACGGTGGATGATTTGAAAGCCTCCGTTGGCACTGCATCACTTCAACTGCGCATCCAGGAACCGACACGGATTGAACACGCCCGTCAGATTGTGGAGCAGATCCTTCGAACAGAATCCAGCGTATCAGCGGAAGCAGGGAAGATTACTGCACCGATGGCGAATGCGAATATTGCAGCAGATCTACTGATTGCCTTTCGTTCCGCAGGCATTGATCTGGCAGAGATGAGTGTCCAGAAACCTACACTTGATGAAGTATTTCTCACCATTACGGGCCAAGATGCGAGTGGCAATGCGTCTCATACGTCTCAAGAATCAAAAGCAGTGGAGGAGTTGCAAGTATGAACAGTACAATAGCGAAACAAAACCCAAGCCGTAAGCTCAGAAAATACACAAGCTTTGGGCAAACCGTCCGGAATTCCTTAACGATGGCTTATCGCGGGATCTTGAAGGTTAGACGAACACCAGAGCAATTATTCGATGTTACACTACAGCCGATCATTTTCACATTGATGTTTACGTACATTTTTGGTGGTGCGATCTCGGGAAATATTCAAGCTTATTTGTTGGTCATTATTCCGGGTATACTTGTGCAGACGGTAATTACAAGCTCCGTCGTTACTGGTGTGCAATTGCGTGAGGATATGGATAAAGGGGTATTCGACCGATTCAAATCATTGCCTATAGCACGTATTGCGCCACTGGCCGGAGCATTGCTGGCAGACACGATACGCTATACCATTGCAACGTTCCTTACCTTTACGATTGGATATTTATTGGGATATAGCCCTGCAGGTGGATTGGGTCATGTTGCCTTGGCAGGATTGCTGGTTATTGTGTGCGCTTGGGCCATCAGTTGGATTTTTGCTTTTCTCGGTGTTATTGCACGTACAGCGTCCAGTGTACAAGGGATTTCCATGCTCGTACTGTTTCCGCTCACCTTTGCTTCGAACGCTTTCGTTCCGGTAGATACGATGCCGAATTGGCTTCAGTGGGTAGTTAATGTCAATCCGATATCCCATTTGGTTTCAGCTGTACGGGAATTGGCGAATCAAGGGACAATGGGCACAGATCTGGTGACCAGCCTTGCCGGAGCAGCGGTTATTGTAGCCATTTTTGCACCATTGACAGTGCGGGCATATATGAGCAGAACGTAATTGGAAATCATCGAATTTTGCTAAACAAGTGTAGCATGTCAGGAAAGAGATGTTATGCCTTCATGGTATAAGGTCTTTTTCTTGACAGAATGTGGAGTATAAGGCAAGGTTGAAAAAATGGAGGTGGTCACTTTGACAAGCATATTGGTCGTTGATGACGACCCGCATATCCGAGAGCTGGTAGGACATTTTTTACAGCAGGAGGGTTTGCACGTAATTGAGGCTGTTGACGGTTTGGATGCATTGCGATTACTCGCTGACCATAAGGTAGATCTGGTTGTTCTCGATATTATGATGCCAGGCATGGACGGATGGGAACTATGCCGCCAGTTGCGGCAGCAGACGGATCTGCCGCTCCTGATGTTAACGGCCAAAGGGGAAACCTCGCAGATCATCAAAGGATTTACCCTGGGGACGGATGATTATCTGGTGAAGCCTTTTGATCCGCTGGTGCTGGTTGCACGGGTGAAGGCTTTATTGAAACGATATCGGATTATGACTTCACAAGTGATCCTGCTTGGTGAACTGGTCCTGCGGGGTGATACGTTTGAGTGCAAGAAAGGTGATCAGGATATTGTATTGCCACGTAAGGAATTTGAACTGCTGTTCACCCTTGCGAGTTATCCTGGCAAAACCTTTACCCGTGATCAGTTAATCGAAAAGATCTGGGGGTATGATTACGAAGGGGACGAGAGAACGATTGATGTGCATATCAAGCGACTTCGTGAACGGTTTCCGGAGGAAGAGCATGCTTTCGTCATTCGTACTATGCGAGGTTTGGGCTATCGCCTGGAGGTAAGGCAATGAAGCAGGAGGGTGGATTTCTTCATGTTTCCAGAAACGTCATTCTGGTATCTCTGGCCCTGTTTGCCTGCTGGACAGCAGCTTTCTACCTTACGAGATATGTGTATTCCTTTGTCCCATGGGAACCGCATGAATTGCTTGCTTTTCTGATAAATGCCATGCTGGGGTTCATTTTTTTTGGATTATGCATTACAATGATCGGTCCGCTGGTTAAAGGCAGGCAATATGAATTTTTTAATGAGATGATTCAGGCTTTGAAAAGCATTTCCCGGGGGGATTTTCGCGTGAATCTGGATGCGGAATTTGCCAATAGAAACGGGAGACAGAGAAATCCCCATCCGTTTGTGCAGTTGGTTGAAAGCATCAATGACATGGCGGCAAATCTCAAAGCGATGGAAGATTTGCGTCAGGAATTCATCTCCAATGTATCACATGAGATCGGATCGCCGCTCACGTCAATCAGCGGTTTCGCCAGGGCGCTGAAAAATAAAGATATGGATCAGGAAAAACGGGAAAAGTATCTGACGATCATTGAGACGGAATGTGTTCGTTTGTCCAGACTGAGTGATAATTTAATGAAGCTCGCCGTTCTGGATTCATCCGAGCATGCATCACATAAAACATCTTACCGCTTGGATCGGCAGCTGGTGACTCTGGTTCTGGCCTGCGAACCCCAATGGGATGACAAAAAAATTGATATGAACGTAGAGCTGGAAGAAGTTGAAATCTTTGCTGATGAGGACTTGATGATTCAGTTGTGGATCAACCTTATTCATAATGCAATCAAGTTCACGCCAGAAGGCGGAAAAATTGATGTTTTCCTTACACAAAGTGATGGCAAGGTCAGTGTACGTATTTCTGACAGTGGACCCGGCATCACCAAGCAGGATCAGCTTCGCATATTCGAACGGTTCTACAAAGCAGATCAATCCCGGACACGTGCCTTGGGTGGCAGTGGGCTGGGCCTATCCATCGTGCATAAAATTGTGGAGATGCATGAGGGTACTGTCTCCGTGTTCAGTGAACCAGGAGAAGGTGCGACATTCACTGTACAGCTACCGGTCCATTCATAATAATAAAAAGGGTAATCGATGGACGTTGTCCGTCAATTACCCTTTTTATTTCAATTAATTCGGCTGTTATTGTACAAAATAAGGTATATAAGCGATAATCTGCAGGGTAGCCAATACATAAAGGCCCGTAAGGAGTGAGCAATCTGCTGATATCTCCCACTCAACAACAGAGTCTGATTGACGTGATGAAATCATTCCCGATACAACCCAAGTACTCCAAAGCACAGCTGCTGATTAATGAGCTGAAATTAAGCTCTTCAGGAGAGGTGGAGATGTTCTATTCCCCACATAATGAATATATCAATGCAACCGCAAAAGTCATGCTTGTGGGCATCACACCAGGTTGGCAGCAAATGGAGATTGCTTATAGAACGGCTATCCAAGCTTTGAAAGCACACAAATCATATGAGCAAGCCTGTAAAGAAGCCAAAATAGCGGCAAGAATGGCCGGCTCTATGCGTAGCAATTTGATTCTAATGCTCCAGGAAATAGGCTTGCATGAATATATAAGAGTGCCCCATGTACAAAGGTTATTTGAAGCAGACTGTACATTGTTACATACAACTTCTCTGATTCGATATCCAGTCTTGGTGAATAAGCAAAATTACAATGGACATCAGCCTTCCATTCCTCAAAGTGAATTTTTGTATCAAGCTGTACTTGAGTCATTTCTGCCTGAATTGGAACAGTTAAAGCATCCTCTTATTATTCCATTAGGAAAGTCGGTGGAGGCTGTACTACATCAATTGCTTGATGAACATCGGGTAGATGAAGAGAAGATTTTATGGGGATTTCCTCATCCATCTGGTGCCAATGGCTCTCGTGTGAAACAGTTTCTTCATACCAAGTCGGGGATGCAGAACATTCTGAGGGAATGGCGAGATTAAACTTCTTACTTGCTTTTTACAAATTCAATAATAGTATAATGATTACGACTACATGACATGGAAACAGGAAAAGAGGAAACAAATGCCTACAATACTGGTTGCTGACGATGATCCGAATATTCGTGAACTCGTCTGTTTATTTTTGAGAAATGACGGATTTGAAACGGCTGAAGCTGCGGATGGCAAGGAGGCACTGACCGTTTACGGCTCAACACATGTCGATCTTGTTGTGCTTGATATCATGATGCCTGTCATGGATGGCTGGACGTTATGTAAGGAGCTGCGAAGAGCCAATCCTGATCTTCCGCTGCTCATGCTGACGGCGAGAGGTGAGACCTGGGAAAAGGTGAAGGGATTCGAACTGGGGACCGATGATTATCTAACAAAACCGTTTGATCCGTTGGAGCTCACGGCTCGTGTCCGAGCATTACTCAAACGATACAAAATCGGCTCCACACAGACGATCCATTTCGGCAACGTTATCCTGGATCGACAAACCTACAAGGTGACGAGCGGAACAGAGTCGCTTACGTTGCCGCTGAAGGAGTTCGAATTGCTCTATAAACTCGCTGGAACACCCGGACAAGTCTATACACGTGAGCAATTGATCGATCAAATCTGGGGTATTGATTACGCCGGTGATGATCGAACGATAGACGTACATATTAAACGCCTGCGTGAACGGTTCGCAACAACACCCGATTTTCGGATTGAAACAGTGCGAGGTCTGGGGTACCGGCTTGAGGTTTACGAATGATTAGATCGTTATATATCCGTGTGGTCCTGACATTTCTGGTCTCCGTCATCGCCGGCACGATCATTTCTTTTTTTATGTCCACGATGATATTCGAAGATCAATTGAATGAAAATGCTCAAATTAACATACGTAACTTCGGCCAGGATGTCGTGCAGATTTACAAGACCCTTCCATTGAGTGAAGCAGAATCGTTCGTTAGTGGAATGAAGCTACTGAATTCATATCATATTCGAATTTACGATGCAACGGGTCAGTTCCAGTCGTATGGAAAGCTTAACGGACATAAATCGGCCACGGTGACGAAAGAGCAACTAAAGAAAGTGTTAGATGGAGGCGTAGTCCAGGACAATCCGAACGGTATTGCAACAGTTCTTTTAGGTTTGCCGGTGAAAACGGAAATGGGAGCGAAAGCAATGTTTTTTGAGACGCTCGCTCCACCTTCTTCCTTGTTTGTCGTCCAATGGGCTTCGATCTTTGCAACCTGTTCATTGATTGCAGGAAGTATTATCATTCTGATTGCTTCCATATTTTTGGTTAGACCGATCAAAAAACTGACAAAAGCAACGAAGCGGATCGCTGCTGGAGATTTCAACGTCAAGCTGAATATCAAGCAAACCGGAGAACTGGGCACACTGGCGCGCAGTTTCGAAGAGATGATGCATGATTTGCAGCAGTTGGAGCAGATGCGCAGGGAATTTGTAACGAATGTGTCGCACGAGGTTCAATCTCCGCTGACTTCGATATCCGGTTATGCTCAAGCACTGAAACAAGTAAACCTCTCAGAGCAAGAACGAAGCCGATATCTTGAGATTATTATCGCCGAGGCGAAGCGGATGTCCAAAATGAGTGATAATCTGCTCAAGTTGAGCATGCTTGAATCACAGTCACAGCAACCTCGACTTAGCACACTCAGCCTGGATGAACAGATCAGGCGGGTTATTGTAACTCTCCAGCCGCAATGGTCTGCTCGCAACATTCACTTTGAGCTTGATCTCCAAGCCGTTAAAGTCTTGGCTGATCACGACCAGCTGAATCAGGTATGGACGAATATTCTCAGCAACGGTATCAAATTTTCCGAGGATGGCGGCGTGATTCACGTCAGCACCAAGCAGGATATCAAGAACGTGACTATTCGAATCTCCGACACAGGTATCGGTATCCCTCATGAAGACCAGAAGCGTATATTCGAACGGTTTTTCAAGTCGGATCGATCTCACAGTCGCAAGTATGACGGCAGTGGTATGGGGCTTGCTATCGTTAAACAGATTGTATCGCTTCATCAAGGGGACATTCGAGTAGAAAGTGAACCTGGTCAGGGAACAACCTTTATTGTCACGTTGCCAATCACTCCACCAGTAGAATAGTTAGGCTTACAGGATAAGGTGTAGAATATCCACCCGATTGTCTAAACCATATGTTCAGGCCACGTTTCACATGCAAGCTGCGGCGCATGTGAAACGTGGCCTTTTTTTGTTAGTTCATACTTCGTTCATATTGTCGTCATGATGAGGACATCTTGGTTGGTTAGGCTTGTATTAACGGCTTGTTGCTGCCATTAAACAGATGAGAACAGGAGCAGATGAGTGTGACACAAGAAACAGAGAAGAAACAGTGGGGTGGCACCAGAACAAGAAAAGTGTTAAACATTTTGCTTAAAGTATTAGGTGCAATCGTTATAGCCATCCTACTTTTTGTGGCCATCGTGTATAGCGTTAACAAATTCAGTAGTCATTCGGAGCAAAAAAGAATGGAAACGTATGGACAGCATGTATCTGTAGATGGGAAACAGATGAATGTCAGCATTCAAGGAAAAGGAGAAGAAACGATCGTCCTTTTACCAGGGTTTGGAACAGCGTCACCTGCACTTGATTTTAAGCCGCTTATCTCAGAGCTGACTCCATATTATAAAGTGGTCGTGATTGAACCTTTTGGTTACGGATTGAGCGATCAGACCGAAAGGGAGCGCAGTACAGCAAATATCGTAAGTGAAATCCACGAAGCGCTGCAAAGTCTTCATATTGATCGGTATATTCTCATGGGTCATTCCATTTCCGGGATCTATAGCCTGGATTATGTGAACAAATATCCAAACGAAGTAAGTGCATTTGTCGGACTGGATAGCAGTGTTCCTGCGATAAGTGAACAGAAGATTGATGCGTCAGATACACAACCGATTAAATGGTTCCGTAACTTAGGATTCGCGCGATTACAATTGAAACTGAGTGCTGACCCTTATGATGGGCTACCTTATGATGAGCAGACCAAAGAACAGTTGAACATTCTAATCCGAAAAAATATGTATAATACCACTCAATTAAATGAGGCAGAGAGTATGTATTCCAACTTTAAAGCAGCTGAACAGCTAAGGTTCCCTGTTAATCTGCCGGTTCTTTTCTTTGTTCAAAAGAATCATCCGGCAGCGGAGAATTGGATTCCCGAGCATGAGAAGCTAATAGAGAACACTGTGCATAGTGAAGTGGTGCTGCTGGAAGCGAATCATTATTTGTATCGTTCCCATGCCAAAGAAATTGCTGAAAAATTCAGGGGATTTGTGACGTCCCAGTAAGTATTAATTTATTTGCTTGTTCATATTCAGTTCATATTGACGTCACGGGGAGTACATTTTCATACGTTAAGATTTCATTAGCAGCAAAGAAGAAAGCCGAACAAACAGTTCAAGACAGGAGAAGATGAGAGTGACACAACCAGAGGAAAAGAAAGCGAAGAATGGCTCGAGGGCCAAAAAGGTAAGAAACAATATACTTAAAGTACTAGGAGCAATCGTAATCGTCATTGTTCTGTTCCTAGGTATTGTTTATATCACGAATGTGATCAGTACCAATTCAGAGGCGAAAAAGATAGAGACATACGGCCAGCACGTATCTGTAGACGGGAAAAATATGAATGTGCTCATTCAAGGTGAAGGCAAGGAAACGATTGTGCTTCTGCCCGGTTATGGAACAGCAACACCAGCGCTCGATTTCAAGTTGCTTATTGATGAACTATCTCCAAACTACAAGGTTGTGGCGGTTGAACCTTTCGGTTATGGATTAAGTGATGGAACTGAAAAAGAACGAACCGCTGAAAATATCGTAAGTGAGGTTCATGAAGCTTTACAACAGCTTAACATTAACCAGTATATCCTCATGGGCCACTCCATTGCAGGCATTTACGGCATTGATTATGTGAACAAATATCCAAACGAGGTGACGGCATTTGTCGGAATCGATAGCAGTGTTTCAACACAACCGGGTATGGATGCCAAAATGCCTACAAAAATGTTCGGATTTCTTAAAAAATCAGGTCTCCAAAGATTAGTGGTCAAATTTGGTGAAGGCCCTTATGCTGGACTCCCATTTGATGAACACACCGTAGAGCAGATGGAAATGCTGTCGAATAAAAACTCGAACAGTTCCACGATGTTAAATGAGATGGACCATATTTCTTCCAATTTCAAAGGGGCCCAAGGTTTAACCTTCCCTAAAGACCTTCCACTTCTTCTCTTTGTTCAAGCGAATAATGAAGGTGTAAAAGGTTGGATACCTTTGCATGAAGGGCAGATCAAAGATTCGGTACATGGAAAAGTAATCACAATGGATGGAGGACATTATTTACACCATACGTTATTTAAAGAAATAGCTGAAGACTTTAGAGCATTCATGAACGAAGTGAAGTAAATATCCTGTAATAGTCTACTCGTGATTTCACAGATGTGTATAAATGAAATATGAAAAGCCGTCCTGTGGGACGGTTTTTCCATAGTAAGTCCAATTCGGCCGATGTCCGTGATGAAAGAGAGGAATTCAAATGAGATTATTTGAAATACTTTTAGTTTTATCCTGTCTCGCTTTACTGGTAGATCTATTGTTTATTAAAAGAAGTGCAAAGAAAATAGGCTTGGGTCTGGGTATAGGAAGTAGCGTTATACTATTAGTTCAATTGTTTGTTGAGGGATACAGATGGCAGTTGCTTTTGGTATATATCATGACGGCTCTATTCATACTCATCGTTTTATTCAGACATTCCGAAAAGATGGTGAATCTAAAAATGGGGAAGTTATTGAAATATAGTTTATCTTCCCTAATCGTCATTCTGCTGGTTGTTTCTACTGCCTTGTCTGTATACCTACCTGTTTTTAATTTGCCGAAGCCGGATGGTCCAGAGAAAGTAGGTACTCAAACCTTTCATTTTACGGATCAGAACAGAGAAGAAGTATTAACTGAAGATCAAGGCGATAAGAGGGAACTTATGGTTCAAGTTTGGTACCCTACTGAAAACAGCAATAACCACAAGCGTGACACGCTGTTTCCAAATAATAAAGAAATGTTCAAAAAGTATATTCAGAGCTTCTCAACTTCTTTAAAACTGCCCGAATTTGTGCTCGACTACTTGAAGTATAGTAAAACCAACTCTTATGAAAATGTAGAAATATTACCTTCAACAAGTCCTTATCCTGTGGTACTACTATCTCATGGTATGGGAACCAGTAGAGTTCTACATGCATCACAGGCCGAGAATCTGGCCAGTAATGGTTTTATCGTGGTCACCATCGATCATACGTATAGCACCTTTGCTACCCTTTTTCCAGACGGCCGTGTAACGGATTATAAAAAAAGTACGACTACACTAGATGAACGTACAAAAACAGGGAATATATGGACGAAAGACGTGGAGTTTGTAATCGATCAAATCGAAAAGCTGAATTCAGGTGCAATCGAAAGTCAGTTTAAAGGAAAAATCGATCTAGATAACATCGGCGCGATGGGTCATTCTTTTGGGGGTGCAACCGCTTTTAATGCAACGTATTTAGATCAGAGAATCAAGGCCGGGGTTAATATGGATGGGTCGTTATATGAAGTCGAAAATAGAGATGATATAAACAAGCCATTTATGTTCATCAGATCGGGAGCTTTTGAAGACTGGTTAGCCAATTTTGATAATGATAGAAATTCGGATGACGAAGTAACTAAATCTCTTTCAGATGAGCTGCACATTATGAAAAATGTTATCAATCAGGGGGGAAATGTGATTTATATAGAAGGAACCCAACACTTCAATTTCACGGACCTTCAATTCTATTCGGAGCTTATTAAAATGTCCGGGATCACAGGAGACATCAATGGTAAAAGAGGATCAAATATCATAAATCAATATGTACTCGATTTCTTTAACAAGCAGCTGAAAAAAACGGGTGGAAATCTGATTCAGGGACCGAGCGACTTGTATCCAGAAGTGAAGTTTATAGATCCAAAAGAACTCTAATCAACCAAAATATTAAAATCAGGAGATGATGTGAATGGGACGACAAAAGGGAAAACGAACTTCAATCGCTGCGTTAACCCTGGTGTTAACGATGTTAGCTCCGATGTCAGTAATGGCCGCACCAACTGCCGATAACAGAAGCAATCTTTCGTATGAACCAACCAAGAAAACAGTAGCGGAGAAAGCCAAGATCCTAACGGAGACGTACGGTACGACCAGTGTGCAATATGCATTAATCGATGGTGGAGAGATTGTGGTGTCCGGTCAAACGGGCAAGAACGATATCAATAACAAGGTGCCTCTTACTTCGAACACGATCTATGGCATTGGTTCAACCAGTAAAATGGTGCTTACAGCGGCTGTAATGAAGCTGGTTGACGAAGGTAAGATTGATTTGGATAAGCCTGTTGTGAACTATATCCCTGACTTTAAAATGAAAGATAAGCGCTACAAACAAATCACACCACGCATGCTGTTGAATCATTCCTCCGGTCTGCTGGGCAGCACGGGCAGCAATGCTACATTGTACGGAGATAATGATACGAATTCACATGATACGTTTCTAGATCAATTGGCGAATCAAAACCTGAAAGCCGATCCAGGAGAATACTCCGTATATTGTAACGATGGTTTTACATTAGCGGAGATTCTAGTCGAAAGAGTTAGTGGCATGGGCTTTACTGCTTTTATACACAAGTATATTACAGAGCCTCTGGACATGAATCATACCAAAACACCACAGGATGTGGTTGGGCCAGCAGAAATGGCGGGAATCTATTCTCCTTTATATGAAGGCCAGCTTCCACAAGAGAATTATAATATCATCGCTACTGGAGGTATTTATTCTACCGCTGAAGATCTTGTGAAATTTTCACAAATCTTCACGGGAGAGGTCGAAGGTATTCTTTCCAGTAAGTCGGTAGAAGCCATGGCGCAAGAAGAATACAAAAGAGGCATGTGGCCAGAGGACAGCGATTCATCTATTTCGTACGGGTTAGGTTGGGATAGTGTGAACTTATACCCATTCAGTGAATACGGCATCAAGGCCGTTACGAAAGGTGGAGATACCATATCGTATCACTCATCATTAATCGTACTGCCGGAATACAATTTAGCTGCAGCCGTTACCTCATCCGGTGGGACGAGTGCCAAAGATCAGTTTATTGCAAGTGAATTATTACTCAGCGCACTTGAGGAAAAGGGTATTATTACAGAACGGAAGCCAGAAAAGTCATTTGGGGTGCCAGTAAAAGCAGATATACCTAAAGAAATATCCGCGTATGCAGGTATGTATGGCGCCAATAATTCGGTTAAGAAGATCGAAATGAATCATGCTGGACAAATGACTGTATCCACACTCGCAGCTCCGAGTGATTCGGCTCAAAAATACACATATACAGCTGATGGTACTTTTGTTAACGATAAAGGTACAGAAAAGTTGAAATTCGTTACGGAGAAGAATGGAAGTACTTATCTGTGGTCTCGATCTTATATATCCTTGCCAGGACTTGGGCAGTTGGCTTTCTCAGAATATACAGCGGAGAAGCTGGAAGCCAATGAATTATCCCAGGATGTTACCGCCTCGTGGGAAAAGCGTGAAGGTAAAAGATATTACGTGGTGAATCAGAAATATACATCAACGGTTTATCTCCATTCATCACCAATCATTCCTATTCATTCGAATAAAGAGACACCAGGGTATATGTCTAATAATAAGATTATTGGAGCAAACGAAGCAGTCACTGAGCTGCAAATCCCTGGCATGGCTGGACGTGATACAAAGGAAATTTATTTCTCCAAAAAGAACGGAGTGGAGTACATTACAGCTGTAGGTAGCGTATTCGCAAGTGAGGAAATTGTACAACCACTCTATTCCGGTAAACAATCCGCTACAACCATTCAAGCAGATGGATATGCAAAATGGTTTTCGGTACCCGCATCTGTGAAAGGAAAAGTTATGACGGTTAAGATGCCTGCAAATGGAGCCTTTGCCGTATATGACCAGACGGGTATTTGTATTAATCACACCGTGGTCAGCGGTAAGAATGAGGTTGTCTTACCCAAAAACGGCCGTATTGTATTTGCAGGTGAGGTCGGTTCCACATTTGAAATTTCATTGAAATAGACAAAGTCTTTATCCCCTTTAAGTGTCTACTTAAAGGGGATATTTTTATGACGTAAAAAGGAAGGATCAAGGATCGTGAATCATCATGTACTCAAATTATTTTGCCTATTCATACTCGGTTCATATAGACGTCACGAAGAGTACATTTCTATTGGTTAAGCTTATTTTAGTACCAAAGCTAGGATACTCTAATAAAGAGATACTGACAGGAGAAGATGCAAATGATACAACAAGAGAAAATGAAAGTGCTCAAGAGAACAGTCAAAAAACGAACTTCAATTGCAGCTTTAACGCTAGCGTTAACCATGTTAGCCCCATTATCTGCAATGGCCACACCGGCTGCCATGAACAACAGCAACCTTACGTATGGGGCAACGAAGAAAACCGTGATGGAAAAAGCCAAATTACTGACTGAGACGTATGGTACGACGAGTCTGCAATATGCGCTCATCGATGATGGAGAGATTGTGGTCTCCGGTCAAACGGGTAAGAACGATATAAACGACAAGGTACCTCTTACTTCGAACACGATCTATGGCATTGGTTCAACCAGTAAAATGATGCTTACCGCCGCTGTAATGAAGCTGGTTGACGAAGGCAAGATCGATTTGGATGTGCCTGTTATGAACTATATGCCTGACTTTAACATGAAAGATAACCGATACAAACAGATCACACCCCGTATGCTGTTGAATCACTCAGCCGGTCTTCTGGGCACCTCAACCAGCAATGCCACATTGTACGGAGATAATGACACGTATTCACATGATACGTTTTTGAAGCAATTGGCGAATCAAAACCTTAAAGCAGATCCCGGCGCATACTCAGTCTACAGCAACGATGGCTTTACGTTAGCCGAGATTCTGGTCGAAAGAGTTAGCGGCATCGGTTATACCGCATTTATACACAAGTATTTCACAGAGCCTTTGGACATGAACCATACCAAGACACCACAGGATGTAGTTAATCCGGCAGAAATGGCGGGAATCTATTCCCCTTTTTATGAGGGACAACTTCCAAAAGAGAATTATAATATCATCGGTACTGGAGGTCTGTATTCCACCGCTGAAGATTTGGTCAAATTTTCTAGAATCTTCACGGGAGAAGTCAATGGAATTCTTTCCAGCAAGTCTGTAGAAGAAATGGGGCAAGAAGAATATAAAAAAGGAATGTGGCCAGAGGATAGCGATACGCTGATGTCTTACGGGTTAGGGTGGGATAGTGTGAACTTGTTCCCATTCAATGAATACGGCATTAAGGCCGTTATGAAAGGAGGGGATACGTTATCTTATCAATCTTCATTAACGGTACTCCCAGAACACAACATGGCTGCAGCCGTTATCTCTTCAGGCGGGGCGAGCTTGACCAATCAATTCATTGCGAATGAATTATTACTCAGCGCACTTGAGGAAAAGGGCGTTATTACAGAACGGAAGCCGGAAAAATCATTTGGCGTACCCGTGAAGGCCAATATGCCTAAGGGAATATCCAAGTTTGCAGGTATATATGGTGGCAATAATTCAGTTACGAAGATCAACATCAATAAGACTGGACAAATGACTGTATCTTCACTTACAGCTCCGAGTAATCCGGTTCAAGAATACACATATACAGCAGATGGTACTTTTGTTAACAACGAAGGTACAGATAAGTTGAAATTCGTTGTGGAGAAAAATGGGAAAACCTACTTGTGGTCACGATCTTATATATCTGTTCCAGGACTCGGACAGCTGGCTTTCTCAGAATATAATGCGGAGAAGCTTGAAGCCAATAAATTATCCAAAGAGATTAACGCCGCATGGGCAAAGCGCGATGGTAAAAAATATTATCTAGTGAATGAGAAATACACATCAATGGTCTATCTGAATGCTTCATCGATCCTGCCTATTCATTTGAGTAAAGAGAACCCAGGTTATATGTCTAATCATAAGATTATTGGAGCAAACGAAGCAGCCAATCTATTGCAAATTCCTGGTACAGCCGGACGTGATACGATGGACATTCATTTCTCTAAAAAGAACGAAGGAGAGTATCTTACAGCCTTAGGGTATGTATACGCCAGTGAGGAACTGGTGAAACCAATCTATTCGGGTAAACAACCCTTAACAACCATTCAAGCAGATGGATATGCCAAATGGTTTTCGGTACCAGCGACTGCGAAAGGAAAAGTCATGACAGTCAAGTTGCCTGCAAATGGAGCCTTTGCTGTATATGACCAGACTGGAATTTGTATTAATCACACCGTGGTCAGCGGTAAGAATAAAGTTGTCTTACCAGAGAATGGCCGCATTGTATTTGTAGGTGAGGCTGGATCCAAATTTGAAATTTCAATAAAAAAGTAAATTAACGGATTTCCAAACGACTGTACGACAAACAAACTCAACAGGAGAAAACCATCATGATGAAAAAAATATTAATCATTTTACTCAAAATATTCGGAGCCATAGTTATCGCTTTTGCATTATTTATTGCCACTGTCTATTTTGTAAATGTATTTAGCAACAAGTCGGAGGCAGGGAAAATAAAACCCTATGGTCAGTCCGTAGCGGTTGACGGGAAAAACATGAATGTGTTGATCCAAGGAAAAGGTGAAGAAACCGTGGTATTGCTTCCGGGATACGGAACACCTGCCCCAGCCCTCGATTTTAAACCGTTAATTGATGAGCTATCTCCGTTTTACAAAGTCGTCGTCATTGAACCTTTCGGTTATGGATTAAGTGACATAACTGAAAAAGAGCGTACCACGGAAAATATGGTCAGTGAAATTCATGAAGCTCTACAGCAGCTTAATATTACTCATTACACGCTGATGGGTCATTCCATTTCAGGAATCTACGGACTAGATTATGTAAACAAATATCCAAACGAAGTAAATGCTTTTGTTGGGATTGATAGCAGCGTTCCAACGCAGGGAGGCAACGATGATCCATTCCCAACAGATGTGTACAAACTGCTCAAAAAATCAGGGTTCTACCGATTGTTAATGAAACTGGCCCCTGATCAACTGATTGCACCAGCTGTTGATGATGAAACCAGAGAACAAATTAGAATGCTTTCACTCAAAAATACGTTTAATCCGAACAACTTAAGTGAAGGCGAAAATTTTGGTCCCAATTTCAAAGCTGCTGAAGGCTTGACTTTCCCCAAAGATCTGCCTGTCATTTTCTTTTTACAAGCGAATGATACCGAAACGGAAGGATGGATACCTATGCATGAAGAGCAAGTTAAAAATTCAGTACATGGTAAAGTGATGACATTCGAAGGTGGACATTATTTACACCATACCCGATCCAAAGAAATAGCCGAAAACTTCAAGAAGTTTATGAATGAAGTAAAATAAACTTAGAACAAACGTAGTATCTTTCAGAATGGATTTCAGAAAGAATGAAACGCCCGTTCCCCAGTAGAACACAGGGGAACGGGCGTATTTCCTTGCTCATTATTATTAATTTGTTAACGAAATTTCGAACCTTGAACCAGCTTCACCAGCAAATACAATCGTACCGTTTTCAGGCAATGTAACTTCATTTTCACCACTAACCACGGTATGATTCGTACTGATACCCGTCTGGTCATATACAGTGAAAGCACCTTTCGAAGGCATCTTCACTGTCATCACTTTACCTGCGGCTGCTGCCGGTACCGAATACCACGTCGCATAACCATTCGTTTGAATCGTTGTCTTCGATTGTTTCCCTGAATAGAGTGGTCTCACAAGTTCTTGACTGACGTAGACCTTTCCTCCTGCTGAGACGTATTCTACGCCGTTTCTCTTGAAGAACTTATACTCCATCGTATCCCGGCCAGCCAAGCCTGGAATTTGCAGTTGATTCACGGCCGAATTTGCATCAATAATTTTATTAGTATACACATAACCTGGTGCTTCATCGAACATATGAATGGGGATGATCGGCGTTGCACTGTCATATACCGTTGAGGTGTATTTTTCATTCACCAGGTAATAAATGTTGCCTTCACGCTTCTGCCAAGCGGCTGTTACATCTTCGGATAATGAATTGGTTTCGAGCTTTTCTGCCTTGTATTCCGAGGAGGCGATCTGTCCAAGCCCTGGCACCGACTGGTACGAACGGGACCACAAGTATGTATTCCCGTTATCCTCTTGAGTGAATTTCAACTTTTCTGTACCTTGCTCATTCACGAAAGAGCCATCTTCAGTATACGTATACTTTTGTTCGGTACTGTTCGGCGACAATAGCTGGGACATCGTCAACTGTCCTTCATCATTCACTTCCAACTTCAATAACGAGCTGCCAACCGCCCCATAAATGCCAGCATACTGCGTTAGCTCTTTCGGCATGGTTGTTTTTACAGGGGCGCCAAATGATTTTTCCGGCTTCCGTCCTTCAATAATATCCTTTTCCTCAAGTGCGCTAAGCAACAGCTCGCTCGCAATCAATTGGTCGGTTGTGCTTGATCCACCTGAAGAGGTAACGGCTGCAGCCATGTTGTATTCCGGAAGCACAATTAATGACGAATGATAAGCAATCGTATTGCCACCTTTGGTAACTGCCTTGATGCCGTATTCGCTAAATGGGAACAAGTCTACACTATCCCAACCTAACCCGTACGAAATCGATGAATCGCTATCCTCTGGCCACACACCTTTTTTGTACTCTTCTTGCGTCATTGCTTTTGCCGACTCACTGGAAAGAATACCTTTGACCTCTCCCGTAAAGATTTGCGAAAATTTGACGAGGTCTTCGGCAGTAGAGTAAATGCCTCCAGAGCCAATCATGTTCGTGTTCTCTAGTGGAAGTTCTTCCTTATTCAGCTGCGAATAAGTTACTGCCATTTGGTCAGGGTCAACCAGATCCTGCGGCGTTTTGGTGTGGCTCATGCCCAAGGGTTCGGTGAAATTCTGTTGGATGAAATGGCTAAAGCTCGTGCCGCTTACCTTTTCGACCAGAATTTCAGCTAAAGTAAAGCTATCGTTACTATACACCGAGTAGGCTCCCGGATCTGCCTTCAAATTTTGTTCGGCCAATTGATCCAAAAATGTATCATGTGCATAGGTATCATTGTCCCCATACAGTATGGCACTACCGCTTGAGGTTCCGAGAATCCCGGATGAATGATTCAATAGCATACGAGGTGTAATTTGTGTGTAACGGTTGTCCTTCATCTTAAAATCCGGGATATAGTTCACAACCGGCACATCCAGATCGATCTTGTCTTCGTCAACCAGCTTCATCACAGCGGCTGTGAGCACCATTTTACTGGTTGAACCGATGCCATACATTGTATTAGAAGAAAGGGGGATACGGCCCTCCGGGTCGTTTTTGCCTACTTGTCCGGAGATCACGATCTCTCCCTCATCCATGAGTGCGTACTGCACACTTGTTGTACCGTATGTTTCGGTAAGGAGCTTGGCCTTCTCCATCACCGCTTTTTGGGTCATATTATACGTGAGGTTACGGGTGTTACTGTTTGCCGGTGCGGCGAGAGCATTCATTGGGGCTAACATGGTTAACACCAGGGTTACAGCGGCGAATGAAGTTCGTTTTTTCAGTGTCAATCTCATCTTCTCCTGTCTTATCTGTAGATTAGGTATCTCTGTGGTGGTACGTAAGTTAGTGTACTCTAGGACGGTGAACTGAATATGAATTGGGCCAGAATAAAATGGAAAAATACGGGTTGACAGAAAAATCCCTTACGTATACAATCGTATACATAAACAATTTGTATACAAATGTATACGAAGATGGAGGTGCTTCAAAAATGAGAGAAAGACATATAAATGTGAACGAACAACCTGATCGCCATGGAGAGCGGTCCAGACGGGGTCGTGGGGAAGAAGAGCGACAAGGTGAAGGTTCAAGACGTGGGAGAGGGCATGGAGAGCATCACGGAAAACGGGGTAATGGGGCACAAACGTTTCGCCGTGGAAGAATTTTAGTCTTTTTGGAACAAATGCAGAATCGAAGAGCTACGTTGGCCAGACAGCTTGGTCAGGAGGAGTTCCGGAATATTCATCAGATGATAAGTGGTGAACTGAAAGCCATTGATCAGGTCATTGATGAATACATCCAACTTTTTGAATTACAAAATGAAGAAGAAAGCCCTAATCAGGATCTGGAGAGTGAATAAGAATGGTTCGTCGTTTTTTCTCGTATTATCGTCCTTACAAAAAACTATTTTTAATTGATTTTGGTTGTGCAGTACTAGCTGGTTTACTAGAGCTGGCATTTCCACTTGCTGTAAGCAAGTTCATTAATGAGTTGCTGCCAGGTCAAGATTGGCCACTCATTATCCTCGCATGTATTGTCTTGCTGTCGATCTATGCGCTGAATACCGTCTTGAATTATGTCGTGACCTACTGGGGACATATGCTTGGCATTAACATTGAAACCAACATGCGTTCGAAGATGTTTGCTCATTTACAAAAGTTATCCTTCCGGTTTTTCGATAATCGCAAGACGGGTCATCTGATCGGTCACCTTACCAATGATCTCAACGATATTGGAGAGGTTGCTCACCATGGACCTGAGGATGTATTCATCGCGATTATGACTCTAATTGGATCTTTCTGGCTTATGGCGAACATTAATTTAGAGCTTGCACTGATCACCTTTGTCATTATTCCTATCATGGCCTGGGTCATTATTGTGTTTGGTGGGCGCATGACGAAGACCTATCGGCGCCTCTTCGGAGATGTGGGGAATTTCAATTCCCGTATCGAAGACAACGTAGGCGGAATTCGTGTCGTTCAATCGTTCGCTAACGAAGAGCATGAGAAAAAACTATTTTCCGTAGATAACGAGAACTTCCGTAAAACAAAGCTGCTTGCTTACAAAACGATGGCGAAGAGTATATCGGTCAGCTACATGATGATGCGTTTGGTTACTGTGTTCGTTATGATCAGCGGTGCTTGGTTCTTTATCGATGGCAGAATTGATATGGGTGATTTCATGGCATTCCTGCTGTTATCCAACATCTTCTTCCGTCCGATTGAGAAAATAAATGCTGTAATCGAAAGTTATCCTAAGGGCATTGCAGGATTCAAGCGTTATCTGGAAATCATTGATACCGAGCCGGAAATCGCCGATGCGAAAAATGCCGTGGAGCTAAAAAGCGTCCGTGGAGATATTCGCTTCGAAAATGTCTCATTCGGTTATGAGGAAAATCGACGTATTCTGAATAATATCAGTTTGTCCATCAATCCAGGGGAAACCGTTGCATTTGTGGGTCCTTCCGGTGCAGGTAAAACGACCATTTGCAGTCTGCTTCCACGGTTCTATGAAGTAGAGGAAGGTCGGATTACCGTTGATGGAGTTGATATTCGTGAGGTTCAGCTGGAATCTTTGCGCAAACATATCGGTATTGTTCAACAGGATGTATTTCTCTTCTCAGGCACAATTAAGGAAAATATCGCTTATGGCGATTTAACGGCAACAGACGAGCAAATCTGGGATGCAGCCCGTCGTGCATCTTTGGAAGAGTTGCTTCTTACTTTGCCAGAAGGGATCAATACGATCATTGGTGAGCGTGGTGTCAAACTTTCCGGAGGTCAGAAACAGCGCCTGTCCATTGCTCGGATGTTCCTGAAAAATCCACCGATTCTCATTCTGGACGAAGCAACGTCTGCTCTGGATACCGAAACCGAAGCATTAATCCAGAAGTCCTTGGCGGAACTGTCAGTGGGCAGAACAACCCTTGTTATTGCACACCGACTGACAACGATCAAGAATGCAGATCGCATCCTGGTAGTCAATGCGGATGGCATCGCAGAGCAGGGTAACCATGAGGAACTGGTCGCTGCCGGAGGCATATACAGCAGACTTCACCAGGTGCAATACAGCCATTCTTAATAGCCAAAAAACAAACCGTGCATTTGCGCGGTTTGTTTTTTTGTTTTTTTTGTTTTTCAATAAAGTGACATTCATTTGAACTATAAAGTTCATCAATATTATATATTGTTGACAACGTCCACTAAACTGATTATTATAATGTTGACAATGTCCACTAAAAGGGAGGGTTTCACATCGACTCTCAGCAAATAAATGCAGATATGTTGACTGAAATGCGGCGTTTTAACCGTTTTTATACCAATATACTCGGTGTACTCGATAAGCATATCCTGGGAACGGGATACTCCTTCGCTGAAGCAAGGGTCATTATTGAAATTGGCATTCAAGGGGAGAGCATTGCGAACAATCTGGTGGATACACTGACCATTGATCGCAGCTACATGAGCCGAATTGTAAGTAAACTGACCCGAGAAGGGCTGCTGATGAAAGTGGATTCAGCTGCTGACAGCCGCGTTAGTTTGATTCGCCTGACTGAAAAAGGGCAGGAGCTTTACGGTGAGTTGAATGAACGTTCAGATCAGCAGATTGTGAAGTTAATGCAAGGTTTGGATGAGGAAGAGATCAGAGAAGTTTACGCTTCAATGATGAATATTCAGGATAAGTTGAACAAAAGAGCAGGAGAGACAAGACGATGATACGATTCGAATGTGATTATAACGAAGGCGCGCATGAGCGCATTTTGCAAAGACTAATTTCAACGAACATGGAACAAACGAGCGGTTACGGTAAAGATGCCCATTGTGATCGGGCGAGAAGCCTTATTCGACAAGCTTGTGAAAATGAACAGGCGGATGTGCATTTTTTGGTTGGTGGTACACAGACCAATACAACGGTTATTGCCTCCATTTTGCGTCCATACCAAGGCGTGATTGCAGCGACTTCGGGCCACATCGCGGTCCATGAGACGGGAGCGATCGAAGCCACAGGTCACAAAGTGATCACGGTACCAAGCGAGGATGGGAAGATCACGTCAGATCAGGTCAAAGCGGTCTATGATGCCCATTGGAATGATGCAGCACCTGAACATTGTGTCCAGCCCGGAATGGTTTACATATCCCAGCCTACTGAGAACGGTACGATGTACAGCAAGGCAGAGCTGCAAGCATTATTTAATGTGAGCCAACAGTGTGGTCTCCCGTTCTTTATTGATGGGGCGCGTCTTGGGTATGCTCTTGCTTCCCGGAATTGTGATACGACTCTCGCTGATCTCGCACGCCTATGTGATGTATTCTATATTGGCGGAACCAAGATCGGAGCATTGATGGGAGAAGCGGTAGTCATCCTGAACGACAAGCTTAAGCCAGATTTTCGTTATATGATCAAACAAAAAGGCGGCCTGCTTGCCAAAGGCAGATTGTTGGGGATTCAATTTGAAACGCTGTTTGAAGATGGTCTGTATCTTGAAATTTCCCAGCATGCGGTGGACATGGCCATGTTAATTCATGATTCGCTTGCGGAGCAAGGTATTACTTTCCTATATGATTCACCAACCAATCAGCAATTTCCGATTCTGCCAGATGATCTGCTTCAGGATTTACGCAGCCGTTACTCGTTCACATTCTGGGAAAAGGTGTCCGATACACACAGCGTCGTTCGTTTTTGTACCAGTTGGGCAACCCAGCGGGAAAATGTGGACTCACTGATTCGTGATATTTCCCAGGCTCTGAACAAATTGAAAGCTTGTGTGTAATCATTAATCACTAAAGGTTAGTATATATGGCGGAGTAATCCGCCAATGAAGAAGTCGCCATGTTGATGCGACTTCTTTTTTTGTTTGCTGTTATATGTTCCATGAATGTACTTCTAAAATTGAATCACGACCATTTGATGACAGGACCACTCCGGTATCGTGTAGGTCACAAGGCCGTTCACCTGACTGAATGGGAGACTATGGTTCTGTGGAGCGAGATACACGTCCTGTACTTTTTCAGCCGCCGCAACCGTCACCTCTGTATTGATAAGTGAAGGGATATCCTCGATAACTTCCACACCTTGTCCTCTACGTACTGGAGAGGCATACAGCAGATGATTCACCCAACGGTTCGAGTTCTTCTGCACCTGCAGCGTCGTAACCCCTTGGGCAGGCAGGTTGGTTATCAGCGACTTGTTGTTACTCAGTAAACGGTCCAGCGCGTAACAGATGATTTCCTTGACAGCCAAGCTCCCCTTCGTCGCATAATCTTCAAAAACATTCCACGCGATATAGATTCCATCCTGCCCTTCAGCCATGCCAGTTCCCGATTCCTGTAGATCAGAAGGGGTATGCTGGTGAGAGCAGAACGTGAACAAGTCACGGTTAAAATATGAATTCTCCTTACTACCAAGTACAATGCCGTCTGTCGTGGGCACTGTATTCTGTCCTTCGGTATACATGACAAAAGAGGCTGTACGCAGGGAAGGAAGCTCGAAACTCGGACGGAAATAGGAGGGACGGAATGGGGAAACCTCCTGATATTCTACACCCCAATCGAATTCAAAGCCCGTTCCATCCGGTGAGAGTCCGGAACGGCCAGTGGCGAGAATTTTGCCGCCCCCGGCAAGAAAGGCTGTCAGTTTGGTTTTGATTGACTCTGTAATGCTAATGGCATCCGGCAAAATAACAACTTTATATTTGGACAGATCAGCCTGCAGATCTACTACATCGAAGAGATAGTGGCCTTCCAGCAAAACTCTTACAGCACCGGTATCGTGGTGTTTGTGCTGGTTATGAGGATCGCCTCCGGATTCCCATAAGGCTGCTTCCACTGACAGCAACGCGATATCGGCCATAGCGGTAGCATCTCGGCACCATTCTTCCTTTGCTTCTACCTCGCGGTAAGCTTCCCCGATCAACGAATACGTGGCAATGTCCATCTGACCACCTGGATGCAGCTGATCTCCAATGGAGCAGCGAGCTCCGTTCGCAAGGCTCAGCGCAGTTTCATAACGCAGCGCGTTGGGGTGCTTGTATCCACCGAATTCGCCCCAGGAAGTATGGAATTTTCCGGTCATGCCGAGGAAATCCATGCCCAGTGTTTGCGCATAACGTGCAGAGAGGGGGAAGTGTTCGTACCCCCAGCCGCCCGTTGGTAGCGATTCCAACTCCAGATGGGTATTCACATGGGCGAGATCCCGCCGCCCTCGGTCGACGTGACTGCTGTTGTGGAACACTGGTAATCCGGGTTTCACTGCATGCACAGTCTCGTTCATTCGATTAGCATAACGAGCATACGTCTGTTCCCACAGTTTTTTCATATCTTGAATGTTTCGTGGATCGGAGCCCTGTGAGCGAATCTCGGCAACACAATATTGACAATAACATTCCCGAACACCAACGATATCGAGGAAGATGCCGTCCGCATCATAATTCTTTACGACTTCCTCGACCTGTAGGGTAAGCACGTCAAGATAAGGGGTATTCATGCAAAATTGATGATATCCCGGTGTCATAAAGTCGGCTGTCCAACTGATTTGCTCCTGCTGATTGCGGATGAGCCATTGTGGATGTTTGCGAGCGAGTCGCTCATCCAGGCCAGCAGAGAGATAGACCGGTGTCTTCACACCTATCTCATGAGCAGCCTCAATCTGGGCACCCAGAAGATCGAAATTCAGATGTGGATGCATTTGATTGGCGGTTGTCGGGTGATAGGCCCAGCCATGATGGCACTTGGAGAAAATGGTGATGGAATCGACGTATCCAGTCTTAAGCATCTCCTGAAATTGCTGCTTCGAAAAATCACGGCCAATGCCTTCAATGGCTTCTGACGTATGAAAATCGAGATGAACTTGACGAAATTTCATGCTTGCTTCCCCCTGGTCATTAAATGATAGAATCATATTATATCTACCACTCTAATCGATCATCAGCTCCGATACAGCTGACAATCACGACTATATATAGCACATTATCTACATTTTAAACAAAGGAGGGATCTCATGCTTGTACTTGAACTTCAAGTTCCGCCGTTTCCGCTATTAGCAGCCATTGGGCACACCGAATGGCAGCCGGGCATGCAGCATGCCCAGCGTAGCTTTGATGTGTTTGATCTTATTATTTGCGCCAAAGGAGCGCTGTACATGGAGGAAGATGGCCTCCGTTACGAGATTGCGGAAGGTATGATGCTGGTTCTTGAACCTGGCAAAGACCACCGTGGCTATAGACCAACGGATGTGCAGACGGAAGTATACTGGATTCATTTCCAGCTTCCCTCTGTGCAAAAGATGATTTTGAAAGAAAAGACGACTTGGGAGCAGCCTTTGCTGCAACAAACAGATCAGGATATTGAGGCTCCCCCAGGAGTCATTGAAATTCCCAAATTCGCCGCGGTGGATCTACGTAACCTGGAGCCGATTCTGAAAGAAATGCTTGAGCTGCACCATGTACTCACCCGTCAGCGTTCCTTCGAGCTTCATGTTCTGTTGGGCCAATTCCTGCTGCAATTACAGAAGGGAATGAGACAGAACAGCCCGCAGGCTCGTTCCTATTTTCTAAGCGAGAAGGTGGCAACTTATCTTGGTCAACGCCTGGAGCAGCCGTTTGATTCCGGACAGATGGAGCGTGATCTACTTTATCATTTTGATTACCTGGCCCGCTGCCTGAAGCAGTATACGGGGATGAGCCCGCTCCAATACAAGCATCACCTGCAAATGGAGAAGGCCAAGCGGTTATTGGCACATTCGGAGCTTCCACTGAAGCGTATCGGCGAGTTGTGTGGACTGCAGGACCATAACTATTTTACTCGGTTGTTCAAACGTCAAACTTCCCTTACGCCTGGAGAGTACCGCAAGAAGCATCAGTTGTATTTCATAGAATAAATATGATCAGACGAAAAACCGCCCGAAAGGGCGGTGGATGATGACTTATTCAATGTCCTGGAATTTCAAATGATCAAGCTTTAAAGTCCTCGCTTCGTACAGGACTAGCATTCGATAAGGCCTGCCGAAGACTATCCGCTCCATGCTCCTGGTAACTAGGAGTCCCCGGTTGTTGGCGCCACGATTCGTCCAAACCGCCGGCGTCTATGGCGTCAAATCCCAACTCTTCGACAAGTTGAAGTACAATTTTCTTTGTATCCGGATCATCACCAGCTACCGGGAGAGCAAGTCGATCAGGTGAGCCGGCAGGCAGTCCACGTTCAAGCAGATTAACAGCGGAAATCCCATTAAAGGCTTTGTTGACAGGATGTTTCAAGAATTGCTCGACCCAGCGGCTTTCAGGTAAGCCACCCTCGATCTCGGCAATCAAGCCGTCACGCTGACGGGGGTAATAGTTCCCGGTGTCAATAATGGCAGCACCAGGTGCAGTTTGGTCTAAGATACCATCAGGGAGATCCGGAATATTCTTTTGTGGAATCGTTACAATGACCAGCTCGGCTCCATGGGCGACTTCCGTTACTTCAAGCGGTTTTGCGCCTGTCTCTTCAGCTAGATCCGTCAAGGTATGAGGACCACGTGAGTTAGCAATTGAGACATCATGACCAAGTTTGGTGAGACGACGGGTGAGATTACCACCGATGTTTCCCGCTCCAATAATTGCGATTTTCATTTATTCCGACTTCCTTTCCCGATTTAATATGGTATGACATCTTCACTGTAACAGAGAACAATAGAGCTGTAAACAACTTCTTGACTGAACGTTACAAATTACCTATACTAAGATTTATTATTTCGTTGAGAAGGGAGGAAATGAAGTGACCAGAGGTGGAAGACCACGAGAATTTAAGGATACGGCTGTGATTGACGCAGCCATGGATGCCTTTTGGTTGAACGGATACGAAGGGTGCTCTACTGAGGATCTATGTAAACAGACCGGTCTCGGGAAGGGCAGTTTATATAATGCGTTTGGTAGCAAACATGATTTATATGAAAAGGTACTCCAGCGTTACCATGAGGAAGGAATACGGGAGCAAAGCGAGATTTTACAGAGCCCCTTACCGTTGAAAGAAAGATTACGCGGCCTGCTGGAGTGGGGTGTACAGGAAGATTTCTCGGAATCAGGGCGAAGAGGCTGTCTCCTAATTAATGCAGCAATGGAACGGGCACGGGTTGATCCTATGGTTGAAGAAGTGGTGACACGGCATATCGGATTGTTGGAGGATGCACTTTGTGATCTGATGGAGCAGGGTGTCCAGACAGGAGAGATTACTTCAGGGAGACCAGCCAAAGAACTGGCAAGCCTGTTTCTAAGCAGCTATTACGGACTTCGCGTGCTTAACAGTTCTTCACAGAACCGTGATCTGGCAAAAAGTATTGTAGAAGGTACATTGGCAGCTATTTACTAGCCGGGTAATCCGGCGCTTTTTTTTGCATTAGTTTTGTACCGATCATTACAATAGTGTAGTTTTATAACTCATATGAAAAGGGGAATTGAAGATGCCATTGGCAATCTATGTGCTTAGCTCGGCTATTTTTTGCATGACTACCTCAGAATTTATGGTAGCTGGAATGATGAATACACTTGCGGGGGAATTTGGAATATCTGTCTCGCAAGTAGGATATTTGATTACAGCCTTTTCAGCGGGGATGGTCGTAGGAGGTCCCTTACTAACCGCTGCTCTGCTGAATATGCCTAGGAAAAAAGCATTTATTATGCTAACCGGTGTGTTTCTCGCTGGACAGTTGCTTGGCGCGATCGCAGGTAGCTATGAGGTTATGATGGCCTCACGCATCATAGCAGGTGTTGCTTCCTCGGCTGCTTTTGGCGTATCAATCTCGATCTCTGCTTCGCTGGTGGAAGAAAACCAGCGGGGACGGGCGGTGTCGATAATCTTCGGTGGTCTTATGATCGCCACGGTTCTGGGTACACCTGCTGCAACGTGGGTGGCCGATGCTTATGGCTGGCGTTTCAGTTTTTGGGCGGTCGCCATTCTTGTTCTACTGTCAGGAGTAACTGCATTGAGGTTGATCCCTGTATTATCTAGACCGGAGCCCACAAGTTTGCGTCATGAAATGAAATCTTTTCGCAATCGCAAGCTATGGGCGGCTTACCTGACAAGTTTTCTTATTATAGGAGCTACCTTTGCAGCATTCAGCTACTTTGCTCCAATTTTTACAGAGCTGACGGGCTTTTCAACGTCCGCGGTGCCACTATTGTTTGTTGTGTATGGAGCTGCTACGGTTGTTGGTAATCTGATTACTGGTCGACTGGCGGACCGATACACCATGCTGATTCTAACGATAGGGCTTGTTCTCTTGACGTTTGGTCTTCTGACATTCGCCATTGGCGTACATACAGCTGCCGTGGTTATTCCTGCTGTAGTCATCATCGGGTTGGTCGGGGTTCCAATGAATCCGCCTATGGTCGCGCGAGTGATACGCTCGGGAGGAAGTGGTCTGATGGTGAACACCGTTCATACCGCGATCGTCACCTTTGGTGTAGTGGTAGGATCTTCTGTTGGTGGCTTGGCCATTAGTGCCGGTTACGGCCTGGTTGCGCCGATCTGGGTCGGGGTTGTGTTGGCTTTGGTAGGTGTAATTTCGCTGCTTCCGTATATGCGTGGAATCTTCAAAGTTAAGGTTGCAGATATGGATATAAAACATTAAAAACGTTTGATAAGCCGATTTGGCTTTCAGACTTTATGTTCAACAATATGAATAAAAGCAGCCCAGATACGATAAAAGTACTGGACTGCTTCTATTTTTTTTGAAATGTGCCCCGGGACATTTCTTCGTATTATTTATAATACAAATGAATTACCCTAATAGATTATTCTTCTGAGATAAATCTTTTGCCAAGCCACAACATTCCGACGCTAATGATTAGAAAATATAAGGGCATTATCAGCAATGAACCGTTATGCAGAGTACCCATTCCCCATGTCGTAAGGCTTACCAGCAAATAGTAGCCCAAGCTGAATATGGCACCTGCTGTGCCAATTACATCTTGAAAATGAACAAGCGCAAGACTTAGACAATTGGGCAAAGCAATACCTGCGCCAATCAACAGAACAAACATGGCAGTTAACATGCAGATGATTTGCAAAAGATTGGGCAGCATAGACAAGCTGCTTCCAAGGGTTAGGAGCAGAGCCCCGCTGGTCATGACCAGACAACCCAAACGAATAATCTTTTCCGGTGCGTAAACGGTCAATAATCTTTTGGAGATCATTGCACCGAACACCGATGCCAAGGCCACAATAATGCCCAGAAAACCATAAACGCCAGGCGACAGATCAAAGTGTTCAATGAAGATGAAGGGAGCTTCGGCATAATAACTGAATAAAACTCCGTTAATACCACCGATCAATACGCCAAACACCATTACGCGCGGCATGGCGAGCATCTTTTTAACAACCGGAAGTATAGCCACCTTGGATCGTAAAGAAACGTTCGTTGTCTCCGGCAGTTTAAGAAAAGCATATATGAACAACAAAACGCTCATCAGTACTAACGCAAAGAATACCCATCTGAAGCCAAGGGCCTGATCAATCCAACCACCAATCAGTGGTCCAACTGCCGGTGTAAATGCAATGACAGCAGAGATTTGGGCAAACATCGCATGTCTTCGATCTCCCGATACACTTTCTCGAAGCATGGTTTGGGTGATAATCGAGCCAGTTGCGGCACCGAAAGCCTGTACGAAACGGCCGATGAGAAGCAACTGAATCGATTCCGAATAAAAGCACATCAAGCTTCCGATCCCATATACGATGAGACCGCCCAGCATTGCAGGTCTGCGACCAATCAAGTCGGACAGCCAGCCCCAGCAGAAAACGCCTAAGGCAAATCCTATAAAATAGATGCTTAACGTGAATTGTACGGAACTATTAGATACACCAAGTGCTGCTGCGATATCTGGCAGCGATGGAGTGTAGATAGTTTCGCTGATTTGTGGAAAAGCGATAAGAACAATCATTAAAAGCAAAGATGGTACAGCATATTTCTTCATTATATATTAGCCCTCCTACAAGCTTATACTCTGTTATGACAACAAGAATATGAGCCTAGCTAGGGAAAGGGGGGCATCATGATGGCGAGACGACTATAAATCATCATTTGTTGAATTACCTTTCATCATTATAAGAGTAGGAGGGTTTGACAATCATTGTTAATACTCGGCCTAGGTTAACATGCTTGATATGCCAAGTCAACCAGCTCTAGCTAATCGTACGATTAAGCAGTTTTGTCCCAAGCTCTGAACGTACTAGACTTGGAATTATGAAATTTAATGAAGCTAGCTATTCGCCAAATGGCAATATAGGACAGGGCAACTACATTATTCAGGAATCCAAGAGTCTTGGGATCAATGCCTGAGATGAACAAGAAGTCAAAGAATCGGATCGAGAAGATAACAATAATTAAAACATAAAGAGATACGTTTCTTTTATAATACATCTTGCCATCCGATTTCCGCTCGAATTGCGTCACCAGAATTAATGGGATCGACAGAATTGCACCTATAGCGATCGAACTGATCATTCTGCCTGATGTAAGCACCAATGTAGGGTCGAACAATTCAAACAAAGATGAAGAGATATAAAGGATCGGAATTAATAATTTCCGGCCTGATTCGTGCAATGGCTTCTTGCTGCCCTGGATAACGCCCCTCAAAATAAGTACGACAATTAATAATGAGATTGTTAAAGATATTGGATTCATGGTAAGCACCTCGTCTGTTTTTTGTGTAACCTAAGTATCGAGTATATTTAAATTGTATATAAGTGTACAAAGTAACTCGTTTAAGGTGACTTTTGTCATCTTCCCAAAACAAATAGGGCGACCTCTCCCCAATTGAATTCCGGGAAAAAGTCGCCGCTTTAAAAATCTTTTTTTATTGTCTATGTGACAGGGCTATGACCTCGGAAGGCACCAGTCTACTATTGAATGATCTGCTCATATCTCTCCTGAATCATCTATACGTTGTAAAATTACTAGACCAGCTCTTGCGATGGGCAGCTCGTGCAAACCGTCCTGAAGCTCGATTTGACGAAGTAGAACAACTTGACCGCAGCAATTTTTTACAGTTAGATTGTAACGACCCGGATGGTGGCAACGGACAACGACTTGTTCGTTATAAGTTCCGTTGGCTACAATAAATCGGTCATAGGAAGCATCCATTGGGACAACGATATTAGCGTAAACAGCGACAATTTTCGCATCTCCTTTTTGAGCACTGACAAGTGGGTAAAGTAGCTCGGGTTGTTCCGGAACTAACTTACCTTTTAGCAGAATGTCACTATTCTCCTTACAGAAGGAGAGCCAGAAGCGGAGCATTCCAGCGTATGCTTCTCCAATCTCATCGAGACGAACAGAGATTTGAGGCACGGAGAAGAGAACGTTGATCAGCTGCATGGCTGCGCTTTCGACCGATTCTTTAGGGTTGAACATTATCATGTCGGAATGGACGGCTGTATTCCCTGACAATAGTCGCAGGTCAAGCGTACGGATGCGATTTTGGATAGAGTCGTTCGGGCAATCATTGGCCCGGAACATGTTGCCGTATTTTCGCATTAATGGGCCGATGTACGTTTGACGGAATTCGATGAGAATATCCGGCTTGATGGCTCTCAGTCGCTCCATAACATTGGAGAGCAGGCGGTCCACCGCTTCAGGCACTGATTCATAATCCCGACCTTCCGCCGTTCCCTCCTTCTGATCCGGGCTCAGTCTGAAACTATCCACGAAATCCAGCTTCAGACCGTCAATATCCCACCCGGATACGGCCTGTTCATAGGTGTTGATCAAGTATTCCCGCACATCCGGGTACCGGGGGTCCAGCACTCCCGCATTCAGCTTCTCATCTACCCGCAATAGTTTATTCTCGAACTTGCTCCATACCTTGCTGCGCTTCCCTACAAATGGCACGGAGTACCATAACATATATTTCATACCCAGTCGATGTACGGTATCCACATGAGCTCTCATGTCCGGAATCTTACCCGCATAGACTTCCCAGTCCCCGGTATACGCATAACCCCGGTTGTTGTCGTCCGTCTGCCAGCCATCATCAACGATAATAGTGTCACAGCCAAGTTCCTTAGCAAGTCTGCATTGTTCCTCCAATTCGGCAGCGGTCAGTTTCTGATGATAGGAATACCATGTGGAGTACATAGGACGGAGGGCCACATCAGGAACTGCGGCGGGTTCATAGCCCGGAAGGCCTTCCCACCACTTGGTTACATCTTCAAGCGCCTTATAGAAGGGGATATCCCTACGGTCGATTCGAAGCGTTGCTTCGTAATGATCGAGTTTCGGCATCGCTTCTTCAAACAGGGTAACAGAGCATAGGAAGGTGGAATCCTCTTCATGAATACCGGCTTTTATCGACACGTTGTTCAATGCATCAGTAAAAGCGAAGGTCATTCGATTTCGTCCCTCTAGATTATATAGAGAGGCCACAGGTGCGAGAGAAGTGCTTTTGGATTGGAAACCATCACCCCAATCTACTTGAAGGGCTTTATTACGGTCGGTTCCCGGATGCCATAAAGAGTGGATGTCTACGGCGGGAGTAGACCACTCGATCCGGCACACTGGCGGCTGTTCTTTTTTTGCAGCTGTTAGTCGGATATGGATCAGAAAAAGGTTCTCCGTAATGGTTTCGATGTTGATAAAGCTCTCAAATAAGGGGCTGTTACTGTTAATAATTACAGTGGGACAATCGTAGTTGATTAAAGTTTTCATAATACCTCCTGCTTGTAAAATAGATAATGGGAGTAACGATACCTAGTTTAGAGTATAATGTTTACAAAAAGTTTAGTAAACAAATAAAATAAATATACGTAATACGGGATATAATTAGCGTTTTATACTAATAAAAATAGATGTAAGCGATGACAATAAGGTATTGTCAAACAAATTGATCTCTGATATATTGAAAACACACATTAGTTCGCTAATGTTTAGTAAACAAAACACAATGTGATTGGCAAGTGGTTAGCAAAACTATAAAATGATTGTGAGGGGTGTTTCCCAAATATGAAGTGAAAAGGTGATCAGTAGTGCCAACAATTCGTGATATTGCAAGTCTGGCCGGTGTTTCTCCATCTACAGTTTCCCGTGTACTGAACGGGGATCCTTCTTTATCGGTATTGGAGGAAACAAGAAGAAAAATTCTTTCTGCTGCAGAACAGCTGCAATATAAAGTAACCCAGCGTCGTCATACCAATCAAGCGGCGCAGTTGAAAGATTATAAAATTGGATTGGTGACCTTCTGTTCGGAGCAATTTGAGTCGGAGGACCCGTATTACCTGACTATAAGGCTGCAAATCGAGAAAGAATTCAATCAGCTGGGGCTTCACATTACTCGGACGATTCGCTGGATGAACCATGATTCGTATGAAAGCCTTTCGGGGCTTGATGGCCTTATAGTGATTGGCAAGTTTGAATTTGATCCATACAATTTGTACTTCAGCCGAATACATAACATTGTTTTTGTCGACTATTCGCCGGATGAGGACCGCTTTGATTCCGTCGTCGTCGATTTTGACAAGGTAACTCGGATGGCTTTGGATCATCTTACTGGACTTGGCTATACAAAAATTGGCCTGATCAGCTCACGTGATTTCATCAATCGTTTTGGTTCCAACTCTGGTATCGATTCAGTGGATCAACGGCAAAGCAGTTTTGAATCTTATATGAAGCAGAAAAATCTGTACCTGCCTGAGCATGTCCATATCGGTAATAATTTCTCCATGTCTACCGGGTATCAGCTCATGAAGGAAGTGATTGATAAGCAGGATTTACCGGAAGCTTTCCTGATTGGTTCCGACCCCATGGCGATAGCTGCTGGGAGGGCCTTAAAAGAAGCCGGTTTAAAGGTTCCGAAAGATATCGCAATGGTCGGCATCGATGATATTGAAATGGCTTCTTACGCCAATCCGCCGTTAACCACGGTGAAAATCTACACTGAACAAATGGGCCAGAGTGCGGTGAAAATGCTGCTAGAACGGATCGGCGGCAGAGAAGTACCGTTAAAGATCGTGATTCCGTCGAAGCTGATTATTAGAAGCAGCTGCGGCGCGAAAATCAGATCCATAGGAGACGTGGAAGATTGATTTTTATTTAAATATTCAATTCAATAGGGGGAAAAATGATGAAAAAATGGTCTTTGATTATTTTATCTCTACTTGTTGTAATTGCATTGTCGGCGTGTTCCGGAAATGGAGGGAACTCGTCGGAAAGTCAGGGCGGGATGAAAGACAAGGGTAAAATAACATTTGCCTTCTGGGGAGCTCAGTCAGAAGCTGATGCGATCAAGCAAGCCATTGATAACTTCGAGACAAATTACCCCGACATTCAGGTTGAGAGCCAGTGGATTCAGAAGGATTATCTCACCAAGCTACAAACGATGATTGCTGGAGGTACGACTCCTGATGTCATGCTGATCTCAGGAGGGGATTTGCCCGGTTTTGCAAACGCTTTCCAAGAATTGAAGTTGGATGAATCGCTCTTCAGTTCACCTTCCCTCGTCGATTCCATGAGTGTGGATGGCAAAGCATATGCAGCACCATTTATTATCAAGCCTAAAGTTATGGCGATTAACGTCGATCTTTTTGAGAAAAATAACATTCCGCTTCCAAGCAAGACTGAACCGATGACGGTTGAACAATTCAATGACATCGCAAAGAATCTCACGTCTGGAGAAGGGGCAACAAAGATTTTTGGTTCAGAACCGCTGTGGCTCGGTAACTGGATATATGCGTTTGGTGGTCAATTTTACAGCGATGATCTGAGTAGGTCAGCACTAGATTCACCAGAAGTCATAGCCGCTGCCGAGTATATTGTCTCTAGCAAACAAGCCGGCATCGTGCCGAACGATAGTGAGAAGCAGGGACAAAGCATGATGAACTGGTACCTGGGTGGAAGAATTGGCATGTTCACCGACTTTGGTCCTTGGTATTTACCGCAAATGGCTGATGTGCAGAAGTTCAAATGGGATATTGTCCCTTTCCCAGGGAACGGCGGTTCCAAAGAAGTTAATGGACTGGCTCTAAGCAAGGACAGCAAGAATGCTGAAGCCGCAGAAACGTTCATTAATCACCTTACACAAAACGAAGAGGTGCAAAAAATCATCGGAGGGAACAAGAATGCCTATGGGGTTCCGGTTATTTTCAGTGCAACAAGTGCGTTTGAAACGGTTTCCCCCGACAAGAACCTGAAAGCCTTCGTACTTGCCGCCGAGAAGCAGCATACACAGGAAGCCCAGAAGGGTACGAATGAAATCAACAACGAGATGAAAGCTATCGATGATACAACACCAATCGGAATTGGAAACAAGGACGTTAAGGAAGTATTCCCGCAGGTGGCAGAGAAGATAAACAAGATTTTACAACAAAACTAACGGGAGCAAACTATGAATGGAATAATAGAAGGGATCTACAATTTCTATGAAGGAATAGGGGCACCGGCAGCATTGTTGCCTCTTCTCCCTTTTCTGACCGTTATCGTGCTAGTATTCGCTATTATTTATACCATTACCAGAGTTCTTGTGAAAAAGAGAATTATCCATACCCAAACGGCAAGTTTTTATTTGTTCGTCTCAGTCTGGATTATTGGCTTTCTGTTATTTACGGTAGGTCCGATGATTTTCTCATTCTATATCAGTTTCAACAAATGGGAGGTCGTCAGCGATCCAAAATGGATCGGTTTGGACAACTACCGCATGCTGTTCAAGGATACTATGTTTTATAAATCGCTGTCCGTGACCTTCTATTACACACTCGTAAGTGTACCCTTGCAGGTCATTCTCTCTTTAGCGATTGCCTTGCTGATGAATTTGAAGCTGCGCGGGATCTATTTTTTCCGTACCATCTATTATTTGCCAACGCTCGTGCAGGGTGTTGCACAAATGGTGCTGTTTATCTGGATCTTTAACCCGAATGTCGGTCTGGTCAATTCATTACTGCGTTTGATTGGTATCGAAGGCCCTGGCTGGTTCTCCAGTCCAGAATGGTCAATGCCAGCAGTCATTATCATGAGTCTTTGGACGGTCGGAGGCAATATGATTATCTATCTGGCCGGTCTTTCGGATATTCCACAAAGCTTGTATGAGGCGGCTGAGATTGATGGAGCAACGGCAGCAAGAAAAGCCTGGCATGTGACGCTACCACAGATTTCACCGATTTTATTTTTCAACACCGTTACAAGCATGATTGGGGCATTCCAGACCTTTACCCAAGGTTTCATGGTTAACGGCGGACCTGATAATTCGTTGTTATTTTATGCCTACTATCTATATCAAAATGCCTTTATGTGGTTCAAAATGGGTTACGGTTCGGCCCTGGCCTGGGTACTCTTTGTGATTATCCTTCTGTTCACTGCGCTCGTATTCCGCAGCAGTGCATTATGGGTTTATTACGAAACAGAGCAAACCGGAAGGAGGAAGCGTCGTGTCCGTAAAAAAAGAGCGTAAATCTGCTCACAAAAAGGTGCATTGGCTGGCCTATATATTGCTGCTGATCGGAGCCGTTATGTTCCTGTATCCCTTTCTGTGGATGGTTTCTGCCTCTCTAAGGAGTCTGGAAGAGGTTGCAGTTTCAGGAATGAGCATATGGCCTGATCACTGGCGCTGGGATAATTATGCGAAGGCGCTCACCGCATTCCCGTTTGGTCGTTATCTGGTCAATACTGTGATCACAACGGTGTTCCCTATCATGGGTACGGTTCTTTCTTCATCTATTGTGGGTTATGCCTTTGCCCGCTTGAAGGTGAGGGGAAGCGGGATTTTGTTCGTACTGGTGCTGTCAACCATGCTGCTACCGAGCGAGGTTACGATGATTCCGCAATTCATTCTGTTCAAGAATCTGGGCATGCTCGATACGCTGTACCCGCTGATCGTTCCAGCCTTCTTTGGATCGGCGTTCTATATCTTTTTGCTACGTCAGTTCTATTCCCGGCTACCCGTCGCATTGGAGGAAGCAGCGATCATCGACGGCTGCGGTTACTTTAAAATTTGGTGGAAGATTTTCCTGCCGCTGTCCAAACCGGCTCTGATGGCGGTTGGCGTCATGGTCTTTATGGGCTCCTGGAACAACTTCATGGGACCGCTTATTTATATCAATAGCGACAAATGGAAGACACTTACGCTTGGTTTAGCGGGGTTTCAGGGTACCTATGCCACAGATACCAACTTGTTAATGGCAGCGGCTGTTGTAATCACTTTACCGTGTATCCTATTATTCTTCACCGCGCAAAAAGCGTTTATGGAAGGTCTGACCTTCTCAGGTTCCAAGGAAAGTTAAACCGAAAAGGGATAGGAGTGACTTTGACATGCCTTATGAGAGAGAAGTAGAATCCCAAGCTGGTGCAGTAACTTTTCAATCTTCTGATAAGGAGTTGAATGAAGGTTTTGTTTGGGCCAAAAGGCAGGCGCTGGAATATGCCCACTTTGGTGAAGATCCCGTCGGGCTATGGTACGAAGCCGCTCTTCCAGCCAGAGAAGCATTTTGCATCCGTGATGTCATGCACCATAGCACCGGAGCTGCTGTCCTTGGGCTTCGTCTTCATACCAAGAACATGATCATGCATTTTGCCGAAAATATTGCCGAGTCACGTGACTGGTGCACGTACTGGGAGATCAATAAAGACAAAGTTCCTGCCCCAGTCGATTATGAAAGTGATGAGGATTTTTGGTATAATCTCCCCGCGAATTTCGACATTATTGACGCCAGCTTACGTCAGTACTTATGGACAGGCGATAATTATTATTTGAATAACAGTAAATTACTGGATTTCTTTAGTTTAACTTTAAATGAATATACGAACACCTGGGACAAAGACGGAGACGGAGTATTGGAATATTATCCTGAATACGGACGCAGGGGCCTGGCTACCTTCAACGAGGCTGGACATCAGCCTTTGATAGGTGGTGATATGATTGCTGCTCAAATTGCCGGTTACCGTGCATTTGTCTATCTTGCCCGTCTCAGGGGCCAAACGGAGATAGCGGAAGTGTACGCCACCAAGGCGCAAGACCTGAAACAGCGTTATGAGCAGGAATGGTGGAACGAGGAGGAGGGGCGCTTCTTCGGCGCGAAGCTGCAAGATCATTCTTTCCTAACAGGCTATAATGCAGAAGGAACATTTCTCCCTCTCTATTACGGGTCGGTCAGTGACCCGGAGAAACTGTATAAGGCACTTGAGGATGTCAAGATCCATCGTGTTGCTAACGTTGAAGGAAAGACTTACTTACCGGATATCTTTTACCGGTATGGCCAAAATGAAGAAGCCTTTAGTGAATTGAAAGAGCTGGTAAATCCATCATTGGAGCGACGGGATTACCCGGAGGTATCTTATTGCGTGATAGGTTCCGTGGCCGCCGGATTGATGGGAATTACGGGAAATGGAGCATCCGTAATCAGCACCTTACCGAGACTTACTCATTCACTGGCATGGGCGGAAATGGGTAATATCCCTATCCTTAACCGGAACATTATGGTTAAACATATGGGGAATACAGAGAGTGAAGTGACGCTGCAATCTGGAAAACCCTTTGTCTGGAAGGCTACTTTCCCTGTAAATACCGAGACGTTATACCACAACGGCTTAGCTGTTGCTTCCCAACAGGAAACAACTGAAGGTGGAGAACAGATCAGCTTTATTTCTGTAAAAGTGGCTGAAGATGAGATACACCGTGTTTCCATTGCGCAGGAAGGTTAAAATTCAAGATCTCTAGTCTTCCGATGGAAGACAATGGTCAGTATGATGATGGGGTTTCTGTCTGCTGCATAAGCGGATAGCGCCCTTTTTTTGATGATTGGCTCAAAAGCCTTGTCAATACACAACGATCTGAATACCTTATGACATAACACAAAAGAGGAGGAGATTACATGAGTGAAGTAGGATATGGAAATGTTGGAGGTCTTGGTGGATACGGTGGTTTCACATCCATCGGTGCAATCCTTGTTCTGTTCATCTTGTTGGTCATCATCTCTAAAGCGTTCCTGGTTTAATTCCTTTACCTTATGAACAACTCTGCTGGCATTCCGCTGGCAGAGTCTTTTTGTCATGATTACAATTTGAAAGCGTTTGACATATAGAATTATCAATCTATAATTATGGAGTTATGCATTCAACATAGAATGGATGAAGTTAAGGAGAATAGGTTGGAATGACACTTAAAAAAAGGATCTTTTTGCTGTTTTTTCTCAGTGCGTTTATTCCCTTCATTAGTATATTTGCAATTTCCTACTACACCATTGATTCCATTTTTGCGAACAAGATCGATGATGGCATTCGGAGCAATTTACAGCAGGTGACTTCCTCACTGGAGAATTCGATCACCAACCTGAATCATGTTACTCAGCAATTGTCTTACAGTGGTACATTAGGTAAAAAGTTGGATGAGGTGTTGAAACCATCCTCCAATATATTTGAATTGATTGAAACGCGGGATGAATTAAAGAGCGAATTAAATGTCGTAACGTTTACCAACCCGAATATAGGTTTGACATTGTATTATTTTCAGAAGGATGGCTCCACACAGTTCGGAAACTTTCCCATAAAGGACCGTTTTTCACCCGAATCTTTGCCTGTGCTCTCCAAAGCATATGGAATCACCTACTATGGTCCTCATGTCAGTATGAACCGGTTTGATGATCAACTCGTCTTATCCGCCATGCGGAAGGTAAAATTACCCCAGAGGGACGATGCTTATATTTACGTTGAATCCGGTTTTCACCTTGCGCAGGATATATTGGGTTACAATCAGTACAAGGGGGATTTATCCCATCTGATCCTCGATGGAGAGGGAAACATTGTGTATAGTGAGATTCCCGAAGCGATGAAAGTCGGTGAGAATTTTTCCAGCTTATCGAATGGTACAGCATCGGACGGAATAGCTCGCGGTCATCATTGGTTCAGACAGGACTCCACTCAGAACTGGAGCGTTGTGTCGGTGATCTCGCAGGCCAAGTATCAACAGGAGAAAAACCAATGGTTGCTTCAAATATTACTGGTCGCTTTATTTTTCCTTGGCTTTACGGTATTTCTGGCTTGGTTGCTGTGGAAAATGGTTTATAAACCCCTTGGTCTGTTCCATTCGCAAATCAACGGCATGTCTCAAAATCCACAAACGGCAGGCAGTCAGACCCGTACGCAAATTCCCGAATTTGATTTTCTGTTAGGCGAATTCTCGAATATGCAGCATCAAATCGGTGACCTCTTTAAAGAGGTGCAGCAGAAAGAGAAAATTCGTGCAGATCTTGAAGTGGAAAAGCTGCTGTACCAGATCAATCCTCATTTTTTGATGAATACGCTGGATACGGTCCACTGGCTGGCGGTAATGAATGGACAAGGGGAGATCGACAAGCTGGTGCAGTCCCTGAATAAGCTGTTGTATTACAATTTAGGTAAATTGGGACAGGTTTCCACAATGGAAGAAGAGATTGATGCGCTTAGACAGTACTTGACCCTGCAGCAAATCCGCTATGATTTTGAATTTGATGTGCGTATTTCCGCTGATGAGCAAGTGCTTCAAATACCTGTACCTCGTTTTATACTACAGCCGTTGGTTGAAAATTCACTTTATCACGGACTGAGCGACGAAGGTTTTATTCAAATTGAAGTCACACGCAAAGAAACGCTAAACATTATGATTCAGGATAACGGAGCAGGCATGACGGAGGAAGCGATTGAAAGACTTCTGAACAACCGTGTAGCTGAACATCAAAAAGTAGGGATGGGCATTGGGCTCAATTACGTTCACCGCATGTTAAAAGCACAATACGGTGATCAAGCTCAACTGGTGATTGAGAGTGAATTGGGAACAGGGACAAGCATATTGCTTATACTTCCGATCAAAGGAGAAGATATCTCGGCATGATTAAGGTATTGATTGTGGATGACGATAAATTGGTACGAAAAGGAATAAGCTCCGCGATGCCGTGGAACGAGTTCGGCATGGAGGTAGTTGGAGAAGCAAGTAACGGGGCTAAGGCATTGGATTTTCTGGAATCCAACTCGGTAGATCTGATGTTAACGGATCTGGCGATGCCGGTGATGTCTGGCATTGAACTTATGCGCGCTGCAAGGCAGCTCTACCCGGAACTTCATATTGTCGTGCTTACTCTTCATCAGGATTTTGATTATATCCAGGAAGCACTTAGGCTGGGAGCGATCGATTATATAGCCAAAGTTCAGCTCGAGAAGGAGCAGTTCGAACATGTGTTGAATCGAATACATACCCGGATTGGTGAGCTCACGAATACAAGACGAAAGCTGCCGCAGCTTGGTGAAACTAATATCCATTACCGTAAAGTGTATGCTCTGGTTTCACTGGACCGAAAGTCCGGCCAGAATTGGCCCATTGGACTCGAATCCAATGTAGACGAGGTCCTATTTGAAGTGGAACGGAACAGCTGGATGTGGGCGGCATCCCTGGATGGAGAGGATCAGCTATTCGATAGATTGAAGGGATACTTGGATCAAATTCCCCAAGGAGCCCTACTGGTGTTGTCTGATGTTCAAGAACGGACATGGTCGCAAATTCAAAACTGGATTATAAACTATACAGAAACGTCCTTATTTTATGCGTATGAACCCCAAGATCCGGTTATTGCCGTTTCCTTGAATGAACAAGACACTTCTCCAACAGAACCTCAGGATGAGGACATGGATCGAATTAAGCGAAGTTGGTTTCTATCTCCGTGGACGCATAACGACAATTTTTATAACCATCTTGTTGAAGAGTTTAAATCCCTAAGGCTGCAAAAAGGGCAATTGATGGGATTACTGTATTCCCTGGTCATGGAGTGGAACCATCTTTTTGCCCAGACTACGCTGGGCAGAATCTCAATGATCCATTCTTTTCAATCCTGGTACGAAGTGGAACAGTGGATCAAGCAGACCTCTGAGAGTATTCGAAAGGCGGATGAACAGACTTCGTATTCTCAGGAAATGATAGATGGTGTGAAAAAAGCCGTGATGATTATGCAAAATGATTTGGATCAGGCTTTTACAGCTTCAGGGCTGTCCCAGCAACTCAACATTAGTCGAAGTTATTTCAGCCAATGCTTCAAGGACATCATGGGAAAAACCTTTAATGATTATTCCCGATATATCCGAATGGAGAAGTCGAAAGAGTATTTATTGAACACAAACAACACGATTTTCTGGATTGCAGAGCGGGTGGGTTATACGGATGAGAAATATTTCAGCCGAATCTTTCGCGAACTGACAGGCGTGCTGCCTAGTGAATATCGACAATTAGGCAGAGCGGACAAATAGTGTACGCTCCACATAACCGACTGACAATCCGGTGAAAGAAGGGAAAGCAATGATCAAGAAGATGGCTGCGTGTGTTGTTGTCGTCAGCTTGATTGCAGGTATCGTATTTTTCAGTATTTCTTACTTTCGGGAATCGCCTATTGGACCAGCAACATCTATACCTGACACAGCCTCCACCGATCCATTTGGCAGATATGAACATCCCGTTTCCATCCGGTTGGGATATGTGGTTGACCCAACTGGTACGGATCTCTCTGAAGGAGAGACATTAGAAAAGAACATGTGGAAAACGGCGATTAAACAAAACCTTAACATTGATGTCGAAGTCATGTGGCAGGTATCCAAAGAGAATTTCGGTCAGAAAATTGATCTGGCTATTGCTAGCAATGATTTGCCTGATGCGATGATCGTTAATCAGGTTCAGTTGAATGAGATGGTCAAAGCGGGAGAAATTGAAGATCTAACCAAGGCATACGCAAGCAGCGCTTCACCCGAGATGAAGAAAATTATCGACAGCACTAATGGATTGGCACGGGAACAAGTGACCTTTGAAGGGAAAATGATGGCTGTTCCGTCTGTGACGGCGGAAGACTTCAGCATGCTCTGGATCAGGCAGGACTGGCTGGATCGTCTTGGGTTGAAACCACCGAAAACGGTGGACGAATTGGAAGCGATCGCGAAGGCCTTTGTGGAGCAGGACCCGGATGGGAACGGAAAACGGGATACGATCGGGCTTGCCTCAAGCACAAGTCTGTTTAACGATTTCAACAACAGTGCTTTTGCTTTTGATCTAACACCGATCTTCTCGGCTTATGGAGCTTTCCCCGGATATTGGCTCGAAAAAGATGGAAAACCTGTATACGGTTCGATTCTACCAGAGACAAAGAACGCTTTGGTCAGGCTTCGTAATATGTATGCCAAAGGTCTCCTTGATCCAGATCTGGGCATTCGCAAAGAGCCAGAGGAAACTGTTATTAGCGGACAGGCGGGGATGTTCTTTCAAGGTTTCTTTGCAGGCTACTGGCCGCTCCCAAGCGCTTGGCTGAATGATCCCAAGGCGAACTGGCAGGCTTACGCGCTCCCACTGGATGCAAATGGAGCATTTCGTGTGAAGGTGGATAACCCCTCAAGTTCTTTCCTGGTGGTTCGCAAAGGGTATGCTCATCCGGAAGCGATCATTAAAATAAACAATCTGTACCTCCGGGATGAGTTCAAGTATGGTACGAGTTTTATGCTCAGCCGCAATTTCTTTGCTCCAGCAGATGAAGCCCGATTTGAATCCAAAGCCGTGCAGGAGATTCTGGCCGGAACCAAATCCCCAGCTGATTTCAAGGACAAGTCCGAATATAAGCTGCTGGAAAATACAGTTTCGACGATAAAACAAACCAAGCTAAAGCCTTATGATCAACTTGGCATTTCGTATTGGGATCAGCACAGTGAGAACTTTATGCGTGGTTATTCATTACTCGTGGGTGGAAGAAACTTCTTTGATCCGAATATTCATAAAGTTCGAAGCCTTACCTACAAACGCACGCCAGCCATGGAGAGCTCGTGGGTTAAACTGTCCAAATTGGAACATGATACGTTTTTGAAAATTATTTTAGGCGCTGCACCGATCGATTCATTCGATCAATTTGTACAGGAGTGGAAGGAACAGGGCGGCGATCAAGTAACTGCTGAAGTGACTGCATCCCAGAATCAACGCTGAAGAGCTAACCTATACAACGCTGAATTCCACACGTTTTTGTACTCAATTCAATCATTCATAGCCGGTAGACTCCTGTTTGAGGAGTTTGCCGGTTTTTCTTTGTACCACACTTGCTTTGCTACCTTCCCTTATTAATGAGGATAGACAAATGTAAGTCAGTAGGTAAGATAAATGTTCACAACCTCCATGTTGCTCGTTGATCCGAGTGAAAACTGTATACATTTCTCTATCCAAACTAGCGTTTAATCCCTATCTCGATTAAGCTTCTCCAAGTTTTATAATGAAAGCGCAAACAACATGATAGAGAAATAATCAGAACGAAGGGGAGTTGAATTTGATGAGAAAAAATTGGTCAATAAAAAGCAAACTGTTGACGAAACGACTGGCTGTGCTGTCCATGTCCGCATTGATGGTTTCCGTCCTTGCAGCCTGTGGGGGATCCTCCAATCCACCGACTGCTGAGGATGCAGGCCAATATGAGGTAACACCTGGAGATCCGTTCAGTGCCTATAAAGACGAAGTGACTGTAACGATGGGGCGTGTTACGACGGCGAACCCGAAATTACCGGCTGGAGATACATATGAGAACAATGCGTATACCCGTCTGGTTAAAGAATCGTTTAACGCACAAATTAAGGACCAATTTGAGGCTAACGGTGAAGATTACAGTCGTCAAGTTTCTCTTGCAATCGCTTCCGGGGAACTGCCCGATATGATGCGTGTCGATTCCAAGGATGAACTTAAAGAACTGGTTGATAATGATCTGATTGAAGATCTGACGGAAGTATACAAACAATATGCCACCGATAACATCAAACAGGTTTACGACTCCTACGATGGCCGTGCACTGGACAATGCCACGATTGATGGCCGACTGATGGGCCTTCCAGCAACCTCTCTGGACTCCGCACCAACTATGGTTTGGGTTCGTCAAGATTGGCTGGATGTGCTGGGAATCAAACTAGATGCTGACGGAGACGGTGCCATCAAGCTCGAAGATGTAGAGAAAACAGCAGAAGAGTTCCTGAAAAAAGATCCTGGGCAAACCGGGAAACCGGTGGGCATTCCTTTTGTGAACACCCTGAATACGACGGACTATAATGGTTCTGCCTACACCATGCTGGGTGTTGCTTCAACCGAAGGGGCGTATCCTCAATATTGGATGAAGGGTGAAGACGGCAGCATCGTTTATGGTTCAACTACAGAGGAAACCAAGCAGATGCTGGGCATTATGGCCGACTGGTTCAAGAGAGGTATCATTGACCCGCAATTTGGAACCCGTACATTTGACGATATCAATGCACTATACACAAACGGTCAGAGCGGAATTGCTTTTGGACCGTGGCACATTCCAGACTGGGGATTGAGCAGTGTTAAACAGATGGATAAACATGCGAAATTCACGGCTTACACGCTGGAAGATGCAGACGGCAAGGTAAACGTGGCACACGCCAATCCATCCGGTCAGTTTATCGTAGTGAGAAAAGGATATGAACACCCGGAACTCGCGATTAAAATTATAAATCTGTTCTACGATAAACTGGCAAATGACAAAGATGTCGCAACTACCATGCCAGAGGCAGCCAAGTATTTGGAAAGCGGCGTAGACGGTTCAACCAGACCTTTTAATATCGAAGTCAACTCGGCAACCTCACTGCTGGATGATTACTCCGACGTCGTTCGTGGAATTAAAGGCGAGATCGGTTTGGATCAAGTTCGTACAACAGAATCGAAGAACAATATTGGCAGTATCCAAACGTACTTGAAAGACCAGGATACGGATGATGTAACAGCTTGGTCGAAATATCACTCACGTATGAACGGAGTGGGGCTAATTGATAAGTTGACCCAAGAAGGCAAATTTAACTGGATGACGCCAGCGTTCTCTGGAACTACACCAAGCATGAAACAGACGTGGGCTAACCTGACCAAAATGGAACAGGAATCTTTCATCAAAATCATAACGGGTGCAGAACCGCTGGATTACTTCGAAACATTCGTCACCAATTGGAAGAAACAAGGCGGCGATCAAGTGATCCAGGAGATCGAAGCCGAGACCACATCCCAAAAATAATTAAGCTAACACTGCTGATAGGCTGCGCTAAGCAGCCTTTCTTCAGGAAAGGGGTTCATCCATGAAGCAGGAAAAATATAAAGCAAGAAACCGCTTGGGCACGGGTGCCATGTATCATATGATGATGCTGCCAGGCATTTTATTTTTGCTGGTATTCAGCTACATTCCAATGGTTGGTGTCATTACGGCGTTTCAGGATTATGTACCAGCCAAAGGTATGTTTGGCTCCGAGTTTGTTGGACTCAAGCATTTTATTTATATGTTCAAACTGCCGGACATCGGCCAAGTGATCAGCAATACGTTGGTGATTGCCATCGCCAAGATTCTACTCGGGACACTGATGGCCATCATTTTTTCCATTTTATTAAATGAAATCCGTTTTAAATTCGTTAAAAAATCCGTGCAGACCATTGTATATCTGCCTCACTTTTTGTCTTGGGTCGTTCTGGCCTCCGTGGTCGTTAACATGTTCAGCCTGGATGGAAGTGTAAATCAGATTTTAGCCTTTTTCGGCTTGGAAAATATTAATTTTCTCGGAAGCAATACCTGGTTCCAACCGCTAATTATCGGGACGGACGTATGGAAGGAATTCGGTTATAGTTCCATCGTTTATTTGGCTGCAATTACCTCGATTGATCCCGGCCTATATGAAGCGTCAGGCATAGATGGAGCGAGCTGGTGGAGAAAAGTATGGCATATTACATTGCCGGGTATGCTGCCTATTATCCTGCTCATGGGGGTCATGAGTCTGACCAATATTTTGAGCGCAGGCTTCGATCAAATCTACAATCTGTATAACCCGGTTGTCTATGAGTCGGGCGATATTCTGGATACCTATGTATACCGGATTGGTCTCGTTGGCAGACAGTATAGTTTTGGTACGGCTGTTGGGTTGTTCAAGTCAGTGATCGGTATTGTTCTATTATTGTCCGCCAACGAATTGGCCAAAAAATACACCGACAGAAAAATATTCTAAGGAGGCGAAACTTGTGTCTTATTCCGCAAGCCTGAAAGACCGAATGGGCCGGTTTGTCATCTACGCCATCGTTATATTGCTGGCTTTGATCTGCCTCCTTCCATTATGGAATATCGTTGCGATTTCATTCAGCAGCAGTGAGGCCGTCTCGGCCAATGCCGTAGGTCTGTTACCCGTCAAGTTTACAACAGCCGCTTATTCGAAAATTATTGAGGATGCGCAGTTCTGGCGATCCTTTGGCATATCCGTTCTACGTGTGGCTCTATCCCTTGTCCTCAACATGATTCTTATTGTTTTGATGGCTTACCCGCTCTCCAAATCGAAAAGGGAGTTTAAGGGCAGAAATATATATATGAATGTCATGATTTTTGCCATGCTGTTCAGTGGGGGCATGATCCCTAGTTATCTGTTGATCAAAAACCTGGATATGCTCAATACGATTTGGTCGCTTGTACTGCCAGGTGCTGTCCCGATATTCAGTGTCATCCTTGTGATGAACTTCTTCGCCGCAGTACCTAAAGCGCTTGAAGAAGCGGCTTTTATCGATGGAGCAAACGCCTTGCAGGTCCTGTTCAAAGTGTATGTGCCCGTGTCTATTCCGGCGCTGGCGACCGTATCCCTGTTCAGTATCGTGGGCACGTGGAATGACTTCTTTAGTGGATTGATCTATATGACCAAAGTCAGCAATTATCCGTTAATGACCTACATACAGTCTCTTAACGTAAATATTGCTGAACTTCTGCAATCCGGCACAAACTCAGCTCAGCTCAGCAATCTGACTGAGATTTCGAACAAAAATCTAAATGCAGCCAAAATCGTAGTGGCTGTCATTCCGCTGCTGCTGATTTATCCGCTTCTGCAAAAATACTTTGTAACCGGAATTGTTGTGGGGTCGGTAAAAGAATAATAGTGAATGAAACGGATATTGGATAAGTAGAATCTGGTTCAAGAGAAAGGTGGTGCGTTATGGGAAATAAAAATTGGTGGAAAGAAATTGTCGTATATCAAATTTATCCCCGCAGCTTTCAAGATAGCAATGGTGACGGAATCGGGGATCTGAAAGGTATTTTATCCCGACTCGATTATCTGAAGGATCTTGGCATCGGTGCGATCTGGCTGTCACCAGTGTGCAAGTCCCCGCAAGATGACAACGGGTATGACATTTCCGATTATCAGGATATCGATCCGATGTTTGGTTCACTTGAAGATATGGAATTGCTGATTCAGGAGGCGGGCAAGCGGGACATCCGAATTATCATGGATCTGGTGCTTAACCACTCATCCGACGAACACCCCTGGTTTAAGGAAGCCCGGAAAAGCAAGGATAATCCGTACCACGATTATTATGTGTGGAGAGATGGTGTGGAAGGAACACCGCCGAACGATTTAGGTTCAACGTTTGGTGGATCGGCTTGGGAATGGGTTCCCGAGCTGGGACAGTATTATCTGCATCTTTTCTCTGTTAAACAACCGGATCTCAACTGGGAGAACCCCAAGGTACGGCAGGAGATATACGATATGATTCAATGGTGGATGGATAAAGGCGTAGGTGGTTTCCGTCTTGATGTTATCGATCTGATTGGCAAGCAGCCTGACCTCAAAATTACAGGCAATGGGCCAAATCTGCACCAATATATGCGTGAACTCAGTAAAGAGACATTCCAGAAAGGTGATCTGCTAACCGTCGGAGAAACCTGGGGAGCAACGCCCGAGAGTGCCAAGCTTTATAGCAACCCGGACGGCAGTGAACTATCCATGGTCTTCCAATTCGAACATATTAGTCTGGACGAGCAGGAGGGGAAAGGAAAGTGGGATCTTCAGCCGCTGGATCTGCTTCAATTAAAGAAAGTGTTATCCAAATGGCAGACCGAGCTGAAAGGAGAAGCCTGGAACAGCTTATTCTGGAACAACCATGACCTTCCGCGGATCGTGTCCCGTTGGGGAAATGACGGGGAATATCGTGTGCAGTCTGCCAAAATGCTGGCGACTCTTCTTCATGGCATGCAAGGTACGCCATATGTGTACCAGGGTGAAGAGTTAGGCATGACAAACGTACGTTACTCCATTGAAGAATACCGTGATATTGAGTTGCTGAATCTGTATAAGGAACGGGTCGAGAATGGGTATCCAGAGGAAGAAGTGATGGAATCCATTTATGCAAAAGGCCGTGATAACGCACGTACGCCGATGCAGTGGGATGCTTCCGAAAATGCGGGTTTTACGGAAGGCAAACCATGGATCTTGGTAAATCCGAATTACACGGAGATTAATGTGGAAGAATCTATACATGATCCAGATTCCATTTACCATTACTATAAAACACTGATTCAGCTGCGAAAAGAGCATGAAGTGATCATCTATGGGGATTATGAACTGTTGTATCCGGAAGACACCAACCTTTTTGCTTACACACGAACACTTGGTGATGCCAAATTGCTAGTCCTGTGCAACTTCTATGGCAAAGTTGTTCCATTCCAGCTTCCAAGCGAATTTGCAGGGGATAAAAGATTATTAATTAGTAACTATTCGGACGTTGTTTCAGAAAACGCACTTCGTCCTTATGAAGCAAGGATGTATCTGCTTGTGTAATTTCAAAAGAGGGTTGAGGGCGAATAGCCTTCAACCCTCTTTTTTGACAAAAAGAAGCTTTTGCAAGAAAACATCAAGCGCCATGGAATGTGAATGTTCCTTGTGGCGAATGATGGAGAAGCTGCGTTCCAGATGCAGCTGTCTAATTCGCAGTTCTTCGACTTCCCCGGTTGCCAGCTCCTTATGAACAATCCACCTGGATACCATAGCAATTCCAAGTCCCGCAGCAACAGCTTCCTTTACACCCTGACTGCTGGTGAAAACATAGGACCGCTTGGGACGGATTGCAGTCTGTTTCATAAAATGATCGCTAAACGCGCGTGTTCCCGAACCCAACTCACGAAGAACCCAGACCTGATCCTGAAGCATATTCTGCTCTACCACAACGGAACCGGTGAGGGGATGACCGGAAGGAGCTACAACGATCATCTCATCTTTTATGTAAGGGATAACGTCAAGGTCAATCGAGGCTTGAGCTTCACCCTCCACAAATCCGATATCCAGTTGATTTCCCCTAACCGCAGACAGAATCTCTTGGGTATTGCCAATCGTCACCTGAATGTTGACCTGCGGATACTGCGCTGCGAATTCTGCCAATTTCTTAGGCAAAATGTATTCACCGATGGTGAAGCTAGCTCCGATCTGAATGCTTCCGGTCACCTCATTCCGCAGCATCTGAATCTCCTGCCGAGCTTCATCGTAGCGGGCCTGAATGACTTTGGCATGTCTGTAGAGGATTGCCCCCGCTTCAGTCAGGGACACTTGTTTTGGAGAACGATGCAGCAGCTTGGCTCCCAGCTCATTCTCCAGATTTTTGATATGCAGGCTCACCCCAGGTTGGGACAGATTCAGCAGTTCTGCGGCCTTGGAGAAATGGCTTTGCTCCGCAACGGTAACGAAGACTTTTAACGCATCAGTTATCATTAGAATTCCTCATTTGAACAGTGTATTTTCTTGGTTATAAGCCTATTGAGCTCATTTTAGCATAAGAAATCTAACCAATCATAAGTTTTTATAATGATTAGGATCGCAGATTCATATTTCACTTCCTTCCTGTCTACTTCTATAGTAAGGATATACTTTATCCAACAAGGAAGTGTGGAGCTATGATTTTACAGACACAATTGAGATTCGTTAAAAACATAAAAGGTGTTAGGAACAGGGGATTTCTGCAAGGGATCGGTCTGACTTTACTGCTCTCGTTTATTGCCAAGTTGCTGGGTTATCTACCGTTCTTAAATATTATGGGTCAATTGGTTATTGCAATTCTGCTTGGTATCCTGTACCGGGCAGTGCGTGGCGTTCCGCTGACCGCTCAATCAGGGATCTCCTTTTCGGCAAAACGATTACTGCGGTTTGGCATCATCCTGCTTGGTTTGAAGCTGAACCTTCTGGATATTGTCCATGCAGGCTACAAAGTCGTTGCGCTAGCGGCAATCAATGTTGTTGTTACGATTTTTGTTGTCTACGGACTGAGCAAATGGTTAAAGATCGACAAACGAATAGGGCTGCTGACTGCTTGTGGAACAGCAATCTGCGGTGCAGCGGCAGTAGTCGCGATTGCGCCACAGATCAAGGCCAAAGATGAAGAAACGGCAGTAGGTGCGGCCACGGTAGCTATATTGGGAACAATCTTCACCCTTGCATATACATTGTTATACCCGGTATTGGGTTTAAGTGCGAAAGGATATGGCTTATTCACAGGAGCTACACTGCATGAAGTGGCACACGTCATCGCTGGGGCTGCACCTGGAGGGCAAGCGGCACTGGATATGGCAGTCATCGTGAAGTTAACCCGAGTCGCCATGCTCGTGCCGATTGCGCTGATCATCGGTTTGTGGAGTGCACGACAGGCGCGTGGTGGAGAGCAAAAATCATCTAAAGGTATCCGCTGGCGAGAATTGCCAGTGCCCTGGTTCATTTTCGGTTTTCTGGCTATGAGTGGATTAAACACGCTGGGTATTATTCCACAAGAGATGATCTCGGGACTTCTGGTTCTGTCCTATATGCTACTGGCGATGGCGATGGCTGGATTGGGGTTGGGTGTGGATATTGCAACCTTCCGTCGTCTAGGCAAGAAACCTTTTTTGGCAGGATTACTGGGCTCTATGGTGTTGTCCATTCTCGGCTTCATGCTCGTTTGTGGCTTTGGCCTGAACTAAGGCGTGTGTTCAAACTTAGGTATTCCCCTAAATGACGTTAACAAAAAGCACGCATTGACCCTAAGTGGATCAATGCGTGCTTTTTGTTGTTTGAAAGATGCTGGTCATTAGATCCAGAATGAACACGAAAGGAATAGTATAAATCCATCGCTTGAAAAAATATAAATATTTCCCTCTTTTGGTTCAAAAGTCCGAAATACACACAGGAAAGTCTGGATAACGATGTATTTTCTGCTCGCAAGCCTTAAGGCTGCTCGTTAACATCCAAAAAGGAACATCAGAAGTCCGAATACCGTCTCTAGGGGTCCGATAAGGAGAATTGGAAGCGGTTTATACTTAATCTATTCCAGAGATGACAAATCCAAGCAGAAAAGCAAATCAGTTTATCCAAGAAACTCCTCAAGGTAAGTAGCGACCCAATATTATGGTTTCACAATCCTTTTTGAATGCCTTTGCTATTTTTTTGTCATGTACTTTGATAAGGGGGTGATGATCGGCGCAGCGAAAAAATAAGGAAGATCAACCGTCCATTTTCATTGAAAAACCATTTTGCTAATAACCTGAGGAGGAATTGAATTTGCGCAACAAGTACATTATGTGGTCACTCGTATTAACGATGCTGATCTCGAACGTATTCCTGACTGTCGGATTTCCATCTCCTGTATCAGCAGCCGAAAGACCGGACCTGGCAAAGGGCAAACAGGTTACCGCGAGCGGGTACAACCAAACATACAGCCCGACCAATGTGATTGACAGTAACCAAGCAACCTATTGGGAAAGTACGAATAGCGCGTTCCCCCAATGGATTCAAGTGGATCTTGGCACCAACACCAACATTGACCAAATCGTATTGAAGATTCCGACAGTGTGGGAAAAGAGAACCCAAACGATAACCGTGCAAGGCAGCACGAACGGTTCATCGTTCACAGATATCGTAGGTTCTGCGGATTATGTATTTAATCCATCGGTTGGGGAGAACTCGGTTACTATCGATTTTTCTGCTGTCGAGACAAGGTACGTTCGCTTAAGCGTAACGGGCAATTCCGAGTGGCCGGCAGCTCAACTGTCGACATTTGAAATTTACGGTCCAGCCAGTGAGGGACCAACGCTACCTGGCCCCGATCCTGTGGATCCCCCAATCATCCCTACAGAGGGAAGCAACATCGCCATCGGTAAGTCGATTACTGCATCGTCCAGTACCTTATCCTTCGTAGCTGCGAATGCAAACGATAACAATATCAATTCGTACTGGGAAGGGGGCAGCAATCCAAGCTCACTGACGTTGGATCTCGGCTCCAATCATAAGATTACGTCCATTGTACTTAAACTAAACCCGGATCCGGTCTGGAGCACCCGAACACAGACCATTCAAGTGCTTGGACATAACCAGGATACAACCACCTTCAGCAATCTGGTTTCCGCCCAATCATATACATTCAACCCGGCTTCCGGTAACACAGTGACCATTCCCGTTACAGCAACGGTTAAACGTCTGCAACTGAACATTACCACGAACTCGGGCGCTCCTGCCGGGCAAATTGCTGAATTTCAGGTATTCGGCACACCTGCACCCAATCCTGATCTGACGATTACAGGCATGTCCTGGTCTCCATCGTCTCCAGTGGAGAACAATGCCATCACCCTTAATGCCATCGTCAAAAACATTGGTTCCGCTGCTTCTCCAGCTTCTAACGTCAACTTCTATCTGAACAACGAGCTAGCAGGTTCCTCATCAGTAGCTGCTTTGCAAGCAGGGGCTTCGACTACGGTCTCGCTTAATGCTGGCAATAAAGCAGCTGCATCATATACGCTCAGTGCCAAAGTGGATGAGAATAACCAGATCATTGAAGAGAATGAGGGAAACAATAATTACACACACGCTTCTTCTTTGGTGGTTGCACCGATTACAAGTTCTGATCTGGTAGGCACGGTCTCTTGGAGTCCAGGAACCCCTTCAGCAAACAGCACAGTAACATTTACAGTTAATCTGAAAAATCAAGGCAACATGGCCTCCGCAGGTGGTGCACACGGAGTTACAGTGGTTCTCAAGAACGCTGCCGGAGCAACACTTCAGACGTATAGTGGTTCCTATACCGGTACATTGGCACCTGGAGCTTCGGTCAATGTCAATGTAGGTACCTGGACTGCTGTAACTGGTAACTACAATGTGACAACTACCGTAGCAGTGGACAACAATGAAGCTCCGGTCAAACAAACGAATAACGTCGTTACAACAGGTTTGAACGTATATTCAGCTCGTGGTGCAAGCATGCCTTATACCCGGTATGATACGGATGATGCTACGCGTGGTGGCAGTGCCACACTGAAATCCGCACCAACCTTTGATCAGGCTCTTACGGCTTCGGAAGCCTCTGGCCAGCGATATATCGCACTTCCTTCCAACGGTTCTTATGCTCAATGGACGGTTAGACAAGGGGAGGGAGGCGCAGGTGTAACCATGCGATTCACGATGCCGGATTCCACAGATGGCATGGGTCTTAACGGCGCACTTGACGTTTATGTTAACGGGACCAAGGCCAAAACGGTTCCTTTGACCTCCTACTACAATTGGCAGTACTTCTCCAGTGATCATCCGGGGGATACGCCAAGTGCAGGACGTCCGTTGTTCCGTTTTGATGAAGTGCACTGGAAACTGGATACACCTCTAAAAGCTGGAGATACCATTCGTATTCAGAAAAACAATGGAGATAACCTGGAATACGGTGTGGATTTCCTCGAAATCGAACCCGTTCAAGCGGTGATCCCGCGCCCGGCTAACTCTGTCTCTGTAACCGATTTTGGTGCGATTGCAAATGATGGAAAAGATGACCTTGCCGCATTCGAAGCGGCAGTCCAATCCGCGGTATCTACAGGCAAGACTCTATATATCCCTGAGGGCACGTTCCATCTAGGCAATATGTGGAAAATTGGTACGCCGACGAATATGATTAACAACCTCACCATTGTAGGTGCAGGCATCTGGCATACGAACATTCAGTTTACTAACCCTAATGCAGCCTCAGGCGGAATTTCTTTCCGTGTGCAGGGTAAGCTGGATTTCAGCAATATTTATATGAATTCCATGCTGCGTTCGCGCTATAACGAGAATGCAGTTTACAAAGGTTTTATGGACAATTTCGGTAAAAATTCAAAGGTTAGCAACGTATGGGTTGAGCACTTTGAATGTGGTTTCTGGGTAGGGGATTACGCCCACACACCTGCAATCATTGCCGATGGCCTAGTGATCGAGAACAGTCGTATTCGGAATAACCTTGCTGACGGTGTCAACTTTGCCCAAGGCACGAGCAATTCGACTGTACGCAACAGCAGTGTCCGCAACAATGGTGATGATGGTCTTGCCGTATGGACTAGCAACGTGAATGGTGCTCCTGCCGGTGTGAACAACACATTCTCGTTCAACACGATTGAGAATAACTGGCGCGCAGCAGGCATTGCATTTTTTGGTGGCAGTGGACATAAGGCAACCAACAACCTGATTGTTGACACGGTTGGCGGTTCGGCGATCCGGATGAACACTGTTTTCCCTGGATACCATTTCCAAGATAACACAGGTATTCTGTTCTCCGATACAACGATTATTAACAGCGGCACGAGTAAAGATCTGTACAATGGTGAACGCGGAGCTATTGATCTTGAAGCTTCCAACGATTCCATCAAGAACGTTACGTTTACCAATATTGATATCCTCAATACGCAGCGCAGTGCTGTTCAATTCGGATACGGCGGCGGTTTCCAGAATATTGTGTTTAATAACATCAACATTAATGGTACCGGTCTGGACGGAATTGAGACATCTAGGTTCACAACCCCACATAAAGGTGCAGCAATATACACCTATACCGGTAATGGTTCTGCCACATTCAATAATCTGACAACAAGCAACATTGCCAACCCTAATGTGAATCAGATTCAAAATGGCTTTAATTTGATCATTCAATAAATTATTTCAAACAAAAACAGGGAGCTCTATGAGTTCCCTGTTTTTTAGGTTACTTTGATGAAGTAAGGTGAACATTGATTGATCCGGATTTGAAATATTGAAAAAATAGCCCGTAAAGTAAGTTTTTAAGATGCCCCATATTTGCTTCTGTAGTGACTTAATGTGAGAAGAGGCCAAATATATGTATAGCTGTGATAATGGGAATAAAAGTTCCCGGGAAGACCTGCGCCTGTGGGATATGAGGTTCTCCAATCGTTCTCGTGCATTGATGCAATAAGCCGTAGAACGCCTTGATTCATCTCAGGTGTAGGCTTGGGTTGGACTGCAATGAGCGCGTCAAGTGCCCAAGCGGTCTGGGAAGGAGTACTTTCCCCTAATGGCACATAGTGCAAGAGTCGGTCACTTTGACAGGATTCTCCCCAGCCACCGTCGGAGTTCTGGATGCTTAAGAGCCACTGCGCTCCTTTTTGCACTGTATCATGGCTTGCAGGTAGCCCAACTGCCTTAAGACCGGTTAATGCTGCCCAGGTACCATAGATATAACATACGCCCCATCTTCCGTACCATGAGCCATCCTTTTCCTGGTTTCGAATGAGCCATTTCGTTCCACGATTGATCCATTCATGCCTGGTATCAAGCCCGGCAAAGTTCCCGAGATACTCGAGGGTACGTCCTGTCAAGTCAGCCTCTGAAGGGTCTGTTGCCGCAGATTTGGCACCATCGATGGCGAGCCAGGTGAGCATCTCCTTGTTCGTGTTTTTTTCGAATGCCGGCCAGCCGCCATCTTTATTTTGCATGGACAGAATCCAATTCAGTCCACGATTCCAGGATTCCTGAACCTTGGGAAGAGTAGTGGACAAGCTTCGAATAGCCCGTAAAGCTGCTGTTGTATCATCCACGTCTGGATTGATTGTATTCGACTGCGAAAATCCCCATCCTCCGGGGACTGTATTCGGATTATGGATGCTCCAGTCGGCTCTTTTATCTTGCTGACGGGAGAGCAAATAGGAGGCCGCGAGTTGAATAGCCTTATGGTCATCGGTAAGAGAAGCCTCCTGCAATGCGTAGGTGATTAAGGCCGTATCCCATACGGTAGAGGGGGAGTTTTGAATCGTTGTTTGACTTCCAGAAGAACGGCACTGCATTGCCGTGAGTCCGGTTATGGCTTTTGTAATCAGGGGATGCTGCTTATCGTATTTTAGGGCCAATAGGGCAAAGATCATGAGAATTGTACTGCTGGCGTAGCTGTATAATGTGCCATCAGACTCAATCCGCTCTATTATGAACTGTTCCGCCTTCGTTCGTGCAGTGTCGTGGATGTGGCGAGGGTTACCGATCAGTCGGCTGCTTCCGCTTAGAATGTCGTCCTGCATTTCCTGATATCCCGGAGTCGTTAGCTCATCTCCAACATTTCGTGAGTCGGTCAGATCAGATAGATCGGGCGCATGGGGTGGTGTAAGGGCGAAGCGCAAGTCGGCCATAATGAGCATGGGAGTGAGGTGAACTCTGGAATAACCGGAAAATTCAAAATAGTTGATGGGAAAATAGGAAGGGAACATCAGTATCTCCAGGGGGATCATAGAGATGGATAAAGGCCATTTCATTTGTCCGGTAGCGGCAAGTATGGATTTGGTCAAAATGCTGCTAACTTTTCCAATACCTCCTTTGGACTGAATATACTGTTTGGCCCGCTGGATTGGCTCGTCCGTACTCTGGCTGTACCCGGAGTATAGCAGGGCGTAGTACGCTTCAACCGATGCGGATAAATTTCCATCCTCTTCATCGGCGTACAATTTCCAGCATCCATCCTGTTGCTGTTCGTTAAGGATACGATCATGCAACTCCCGGATCAGCGCTTCATTCGGGACTTCCAATATCCGAAAGAGAATGATGACATAAGCATCAATTACCGTACCGTTCTCAAAACAAAAATGCCAGGAACCATCTTGTTGCTGCTGTTGAAGCAAGGAAGTCATGATCCGATTTATTTCCTCATCAATTGCGCTCAGTACATGGCTCATTCCAGGGATACCTCCAGAAGACGTCATTTTTGTATTATATGATGGCAGACTGGGGGAAATGAGGAGCAGAATGAGCGTGGAATCCAGTCCATTTCAGGGTTTTCTACAATTTTATATAAAAAAATAAAATTTACTGTTGAAATTTTTTCCAATAAAGTGTATAAATATCTTTGTTAACGCTTACAAGATTTTGATTTCCATCTTTCTCCGATACCCTTCAAAAAGGAGGTGAAAGTACTACAACATGCAATAACTGAAAAAAGGACTTTATGATTTTTAAAATGAAATCGATTTCATTTTGTAGTATTTGATATTCGGCAGTCCAAATTATAATAAATCAAAGGAGATATGTTTATGAAGATATGGAAAAAGAGTGCGTTAGTGTTGCTGTCCACTTTTCTGGTAACGGCGGGTTCATATGGTTCATATATGCCCAAGACTGCGCATGCAGCGGGTGAACAGGTGGAGGTATGGATTTCAACTTCAGACCCCAATTCCGAACCGGCAGTGGGGCTTAGAACAGATGCCAGACTCACTAAGATTGCATCAAAAAACTTCAGTAGTAACTCAGGCAATGCCGATGTTACCATTACGGTTAACGAAAACCAAACGTATCAGCAGATGGATGGTTTTGGAGTGTCATTAACGGATGCGTCCGCATGGCTCATGAACTACAAGCTGGATAACAATAAGCGCGCGGAAGTCATGGAGAGGCTGTTTGGCAACACAGGCATTGGACTTAGCTTATTGAGACAGCCGATCGGAAGCTCCGATTTTGCTTGGGCCGCCTATACCTATGCCGATACGGCAAATGATACTTCACTCAGTCAATTCACGATCGACCGGGACAAGGCTTACATACTGCCCATGGTCAAAGCGGCAATCGCCAAGAATCCCAATATCAAAGTAATGGGTTCCCCATGGAGTGCGCCTGCCTGGATGAAATATTCCAACAATCTGAACGGCGGCAAACTGAAAGCAGAACACTACGGAACATATGCGAATTATTTCAAAAAGTACATTGAAGCCTACCAGGCCGAAGGGGTACCCATCTATGCTGTTACGTTGCAAAACGAGCCAATGTACGAGCCATCCCATTATCCTTCCATGGGTATGAATGTAGAGGATCAGACGGGCTTTATCGGCGATTATCTTGGACCAACACTCCGCAATGCCGGAATCAACACCAAGATTATTGCATTCGACCATAACTTTCTGAACTGGACCTTCCCGAACCAGGTCATTACGAATCTGAAGAACGCAGGTAAGGGCAGCTACGTATCCGGGAGCGCATTCCACCATTATGACAGTGGGGACGGATCAACAATGACCTCCATGCATAACAGTCACCCGGACAAGGAAGTTTGGTTCACGGAGGGTGGTTTCGGCAACTGGAATGATCCACAGAATGGTACCTCATCAGGTTTCGATAATATGATGAACGAGTTCATTAATATTACGAGAAACTGGTCCAAATCGATCATTCTCTGGAATGCTGCCCTAGATCAAAAAGACGGTCCAGCATTGCTTTCACCGAACAACACGAACAAAGGCATGATTACAATCCGCAACTCGGACAACCGTAATGACGCACCTGAGAATAATGTCACATATCACAAACAATATTATTTGCTGGGTCACTTTAGTAAATTTGTAGTTCCAAATGCATACCGCATTGACAGCAACACCGGATCTGAAGTCAAAAATGTGGCTTTCCGCAATCCGGACGGTTCCAAAGTGGTAGTTGCCTACAACTCTTCCAGTTCGTCGAAAAATGTGAAGGTCCAATGGGGCAGCCAAAGCTTCGTTGTCACTATTCCAGGCAAGTCCGCTATGACGTATAAATGGAATGGAAATGTTTCTTAAGGAATAGCAGGAATTCAGATTTCCGCATCCAACAAGCTAAGGGCCGCGAGCAGTCGCGGCTCTTTTCATGGGCTTTTATTTAAAAATCATCCATCGTATACATTTGTTGTGGTTTTTACATATTCAAGGATTTTACAATTTTAATATTATGAATTTTTAGTTTAACTGTCCTCTTACATTGGGTTGATATACTAGCCTGAGCTTTTATATGGGAGAGGGGTTAGACAACTTGAAAGACATCAATCAACGCTGGGTAGCGACGATCCTTGTGGCAGTAATGGTTATCCAATCATTCTGGACATTTGCAGGAATCGGACATGCTGCAGCATCAGAAAACCTTAATACCAACAATTTAGCGAAAAACGTGGTGATCAGCCATTTTTATGGAGGCAAAAAAGACGACGTACTCGACGTGTACGGCAACGACTTTGTAGAACTATATAATCCGACAGCAGAGCCTGTTTCGCTGAACGACTGGTCTATACAATTTGCTGATAACCAAAAGAATAACTGGAAGGCAGCTCAGCTAGGGACAATGACTGCCCAGATTCCGGCATTTGGTTATTATCTGATTGCGCTTGGCAGCAATGGTAATGTCGGGGAGCAGCTTCCACAGCCGGATGCCACTGAAGCTTCATTCAAATTAGGCAACAACAGCGGGAAGCTGGTTTTGTTAAATACGACACAACTGTTGACAGCTAACGATCCAACGGCAGATGTTTTACATGAAAATGTAATTGATTTTGTTGGATATAGTGCTGACGCTTATTGGGGAAGTTCGGCGCCGGAAGCGGGCAAGCAGAGCACCATGCAGCGTTTGGTGTATGATCCGCTGAATCCAGAGAATAGCACGACTGCAGCTGCGTTTCCGAATCGCGGAAACAACTGGGACACTCGGAATAACGGAAATGACTTTGAGAAGGTCAAAGGGGCGAAGGCTCGCAATTCAAGCACAACTTCCGCTTATGTCATTCTGGAAAGTAATCAAAGGTTAGAGATGCAATCGGCTTCGAGCGTAGATCCTGTACATAACAAGATTACGTTGAATGCATTTGGAGGTTTGGTTAAGCAGGGACCATGGACATCCGATGATTTCAGTGTGCTGGGCCTCCCGGCAGGATTCACTGCTGAAGCCAGTGCGAACGAAGATCAGATCGAAGTGACCATAACTGGAGACGGTACCGGAAATGTGGTTTCAGACAGCCTTCTGACATTTGAGATTCATCCTGGTGCGTGGGATCAAGTACACAGACCAGTCTCATCCTTAACGGTGTATCAAGGAAGCAATACTGTAACATTGGCACAGTTCACACCTTCCAATAAGATTGTAGCCACATTGGACTCCTCATCGTCCAACATTCGAATGAACGGTGCGAAGAACTTGAATACCACGATTCAACTCAATCTTAGCGCCGGCCTTCCCGTGGATGGAGTACTGGACTCGAATGCTTACAGTGTGACGGGCCTTCCTGAGGGAGACTGGAGTATCAAGGCTGAGGGCCGAAGCAGTGATCGTACAATTACACTCTCCATTTCGGGTACATCCACTTCTGCTGTCATGAACTCCGTCATGCTGAATGTGACGTTAATGGCTGAGGCAGTACAGGATACGGACTGGCTGGCTTCGGAAATGATCGGCGTCCCCCTGCTTCGGTACAGTCAACCACTTCTGGCTGATGAGAATCGCAAACATGCCGTTGAAGACAGCATCATAGCGGACAATACAGGTTTTAATGACCCTGCCACCAAAGAATTTAAATATGGAAGTGATGCCATGGGAGCGAACGAATACACCTTCCTGCGCGGTACACATTCCTTATTCAAAGCGGATCTGGAAGCCGGTCTTATTCCTTCTCCAAATTCGATAATTCCAGGCTGGAATGAGAAGGACATTCTTACGTACACGCAAGGCGACGCGCATATTCAGAATGTGGGGACTTTTAACGATAGTACCAACCAAATGGTGTTCAGCTTAAACGATGTGGATTCTTCCGGAATCGGCAGCTTTTATGACGATCTGATTCGCTTTGTTACAAGTGTTTATGTAGTCAAATACGAAAAAGACAGCTCTGCGATTACCAATCTGCAGGACGCCGATTTCCGGGATGTATCTCGAACCTTTCTAAATACCTATAAAGATACGCTGATAGAGATTAATAGCGAGAAAAACCCCAAGAACACCAAGTTGACCAAAAGCAATGTAACGGCTTATACGAAAGAGGTCATGGACAAAGTCTCCAAAGTGTCTTATGAGGAAGCTTTGCAAAAATTGCTCGGCAAGCGGGCACTTGATGGGAAATTGAACATTGCTGGCAACTCCGATAAGTTTGAATCCGCTACAGATGCAGAGAAATCTTCCCTGCAAGCCGCTTGGGAAGCATACAAATTACAAGTCAGAAGCAATTTCCCGAACCTGAGTGACGATGAGTTCGATGCCTATTTTAAGATCAAGGATATTGTACGCCGTATTCATCAGGGAATTGGCAGCATTGGAGTTGAACGGTACAATGTGTTAATCGAAGGAGCAAGTGAGGCCAATACGGATGATATTCTGCTTGATGTGAAAGAGCAGACTCGGGACGCCAATGTATCGAAAGATGCTTATCTTAAAACTTCAGTTGATCCCGATTCTTATCTGGGTGTACTTGAAGCAATGAATCGCTCATATCTGATCAAGGAAGTCTCACCTTTTAAAGGTGATTACACAGATAAGCCATTTAAGAACAAACAAGAGCTGGAGCAGTATTTGGTCGATGCGGCCAAGGCTTATGCTTATGCAAGTTCACGCTTGGACAAGGTATCCGATGAGTTGGACTATCGTTTTGAGGAACGTTTTGTAACGAATATCGTACCCATCTGGGATGATTTGCAGAACTTTATTCTTAATGCAGCGGAGGATTACTCCCACCAGGTCGCAGCGGATTTTGCGCTTGTAAAGGAAGATATGCGAAACGGGAAGCTGATTGACGTTTCCACATTGGATGATTTATCCGTTGATCAAGGTTCTTTGACTCCAGCATTCAATCCTGCAATTACGGCGTATACTCTGAATGTTGAACAAGCAACAGACTCCATCAACATTACGGCGAAGGCTACGGATAGCCAGGCTGCCTTGTCTGCCAAAGGTGAACCTTATCTAAACGGAATAAACCAATCGTTCGGGCTGTCCGTTGGAAAAAATGTAATTCCAATTACGGTGCAAGCACGTAATGGATCAAGCAAGACTTACAGTATAACTGTCGTCAGAGCCGGAGATTCCACCTCGGTTCCACCAACGTCTTCGACTCCTTCAACTCCAACTGGAGGAACGAATGGTGATCAAACGGGTACCAATGCCAACAGTGGAACGATTAGTGTGAATGGTGGATCGTTGAGCTTGGGCGGGGTCAAAATCAATGTGCCAGCCGGAGCGATGGAGAGCAGCATCGTCATTTCCGTAAATAAAGTAAGCCAAACGTTGAATCTGTTTACCGATTCCACATTGAAACTGCTCGGAGATGTCTATGAGATTACTGCAAGCAAGAGCGGGAATTTCAGCAAACCGGTAACTGTCACCTTGCCATTCGACAAGAACAAGGTGGACTTTGACAAATCAATAGTGGGATTGTATTGGTTCAACGAGCAGGCCCAAAAGTGGGTTTCACTCGATAATATGAAAGTGGATCAAATGAATGGAACGGTATCGGGAACCATTAATCATTTTACCAAGTTTGCTGTTCTGGTATCCGATAAGACCGTAACGCAAGCTCCGGAAGGAACCAAGAATTTCACGGATCTCGTAGGACATTGGGCTTCCGGCAGTATTATGGATTTGGTTGAACTCGGTGTGATCCAGGGTTATCCGGATAACAGTTTCAGACCGGATCAAAAAATTACCAGAGCCGAATTTGTTACTCTTATCATTAAGGCTTTACATCTGCAAGGCTTTGCTGACAAAGGATTTGCCGATACTACGACGCATTGGGCGCAAGACGCAATTTCCACTGCGGCAGGTCTGGGCATTGTGAATGGATATAGTGATGACACCTTTGGTCCAGATGAATTGGTGACCCGTGAGCAAATGGCGACAATGGTCGTTCGTGCAGCGCAGATCGCTGATTCAGACAGTAATATCAGCTTCTCCGACGGCGCTGAAATATCCGGTTGGGCACGTTCAGCACTTGCTGCCGCCATTACTAATGGGCTTGTTAACGGTTATCCAGACGGAACATTGAAACCAAAAGGGAATACAACTCGCGCAGAAGCCGCTGCACTCATCGAAAGAACTATTCAATTGACAAAACAATTCACAAAATAAATCCAAGATTTTAAAAAGGCTGCTCTCCAGCAAGTTTAACTTGCTGGGAAGCAGCCTTTCTGTATTGTTTGTATGTTTTTGTATTGCTTATATCTTTTTGTACCTGGTTCATTCGTTTTGTTACAATGATATCCCATTTTCGATAATGACGCGATTGAGCTTAGTATTTACCGGATTGGAAATCGTATCACCCACAGGACATTTACTTTCTAGAAATTGTACAAATGATTCAACTTTTTCTTCAGATGAACTGGTTTTGATATAAAACGTGTATCGAATATCGGAATAACCGGGGCGTACATCAGATCGGTTAAAAAATCCGTCAAGATCCAGTTCACCTTCAACTTCAACTCTGAAATCATCAAGTACAACATCGAATTTGGATGCATAGACCCGGGCCACAATGGATTGACATGCGCCAAGGGAGGCAAGTAAAGCTTCTACAGGATTCATTCCTGTATCCGTACCACCGAGGTTTGTTGGCTCATCGATGATCAGTTCGAATTGTCTTGCTTTGGTGATTACTTTAACCCCATCTTGTAGGTGTGCAGTAGCTTTGAAAGTCTGAACATTAGCCATCCGATACCTCTCCTTTATAAAACATTGTATGTAACTTGGTTTAGTATGGATTATAGTTCCATGAATCACAAGTTGTCAATATAAGGATGGGAATAGAATTAGATAGTCACTCTTTAAATTAAAAAATGGATAGCGTATTGGCTATCCATTTCTCTAACATTTCAACTTCTCAGTCGGTGTACTTATTCACTCATAACATGATCATATTTTTCCTTCAAACGTTTGATATCTGCTCTCGGCGGCGCGCCGAACATGCGGGAGTACTCCCGGCTGAATTGGGACGCACTCTCGTAACCAACCCGGAATGCTACATCCGCAGCATCAGCTGACTCAGCCATAAGGAGTCGACGTGCTTCCTGAAGCCTCAGCTGCTTCTGAAACTGAAGTGGGCTCATGGCGGTAATTTCTTTGAAATGTCGATGGAACGAGGACACACTCATATTGGCTGTCTCCGCAAGATCTTCGATTCGAAAAGGCTGCTCCCAATGTCGAACAATATGCTCAATGGCTTCCCGAATCCGGTAGCTACTGCTGCCTTCCACTGCAATCTGGGCCAGTTCAGCTCCATAAGGTCCCTGCAAAAGCCGGTACAGGATCTCCCGCGTATAGAGTGGGGCAAGGAACGGGATTTCTCCCGGCGTATCCAGCAGCCGAACCAGTCGAAGTACAGCATCTTGAATGGAGGGCTCCATCTGTCCAACAAATAGGGCGCGTCTGGCGTTTTCTTTAGAGGTGACCTTAATATTACATTCATTCAGTACTTCAAGAATCTGGTTCTGTGTAAACTCAAGCTTCAGACTCAGGTAAGGCATATCAGTGGATGCTTTTATAATCTGACCAATCACTGGAAGGTTCATTGAAGCAATCAGATAATTGGAAGGTCCGTATTCGAATCTTTCCTGTGCCAGCAAGATTTCTTTCAAGCCTTGAACGATCACACAAAAGGAAGGCTTGTAAACCCTGTAAGCAGGCTCACTTATGCTGGAATGCTGATAGACATACAGGGAAGGGATTACGGTTTCCTTAGAGCTGTTATGAATGGAATGGCGCTTGATTAGTTCGGTGAGTTCCTGTTTCAGCTGCACTGCGTTATCTGACATACATATCCTCCTTGCAAGTTGTTCTTGCTTCATTATAAGACTTAACGACCTTAGACAAAAGTGGGCCTGAGAGGATCAGGCAATCAATTAAGACAAATGATATACCGCTTCGCTCCTTCAGTTCGGCATAATAATATTAGGCTCGCAGAATCAAGCAAGGGGATGCTAAAAGGCAATCAGCCAGCAAACCTGTATTACTTCTACGAATATAGCAACTTTATCCTGAACAAAAGGAGATATGGGAATGAGTCATGTATTAGTTTTGGGTGCCAACGGTCAAATCGCCCGTGAAGCGATAGACTTGTTTCTCAAGGAAACCGATGTCAGGCTAACACTCTATTTGCGGAAATCCAGCAGGCTTGGAAATATCGATTCGAATCGTGCACGTGTGATCGACGGTGACGTGATGGATCAAGTCAAATTGAAAGACGCCATGAATGGCGTGGATGTTGTCTATGTCAATCTTGCAGGTGATCTGGAACAGTACGCCAGAATCATCGTGGAAACGATGAAATCTGCAGGAGTGAAACGTCTGATTTTTATCAGTTCTATGGGGATCTACGATGAAGTGCCTGGACAGAAGTACAGCAGCATATTGGACCCTTATCGTAAAGCAGCTTCCATTGTTGAAGCTTCAGATCTAGATTATACAATCTTACGGCCAGCGTGGTTTACCAGATCAAACGAGATTGATTATGAAATAACCCAGAAAGGCGAGCCTTTCAAAGGAAGCGAAGTATCCTGTAAAAGCGTGGCTGCTTTGGTTGTTAAGTTGGCAGAGTCACCAGAACTGGAAATACGACGCAGTCTTGGTGTGAGTAAACCCCATTAATTCAGTGTACTCCTAAATGGAGATAATAAATTCATGTACGTTAGTTCACATTCACATCATTTGAATGAAGAAAGGAAGTTTTATGATGCAAAAACGAACACTGGGAAATAGCGGATTGGAAGTTTCGGCAATTGGGCTTGGTTGTATGGGAATGAGCTACGGGTATGGTCCGGCTTCGGACAAAACGGAAATGATTGCGGTCATACGGGAAGCTGTTGAACACGGTGTAACTTTCTTTGATACCGCCGAAGTCTATGGTCCATATATCAATGAAGAACTCGTTGGCGAAGCACTTTCCCCTGTACGCGATCAGGTTGTCATAGCGACGAAGTTCGGATTTGACATTCAAGGTGGCAAACAGAGCGGGATGAATAGCCGTCCTGAGCAGATCAGGAAAGTTGCTGAAGAGTCTCTTAAACGACTTAAGATCGAGGCAATTGATTTGTTTTACCAGCACCGTGTTGATCCGGATGTGCCGATTGAAGAGGTTGCCGGAGCCGTGCAGGATCTGATTCGAGAAGGTAAAGTGAAGCATTGGGGGTTATCGGAAGCTGGCGTGAACACGATTCGACGTGCGCATACCGTTCAGCCAGTCGCTGCTGTTCAGAGCGAATATTCCTTATGGTGGAGACGTCCGGAAGAAGAACTGATTCCAGCGCTTGAGGAGCTCGGTATTGGGTTTGTCCCTTTTAGTCCTTTGGGTAAAGGATATCTCACGGGAAGTTTTAATGCGAAAACAACGTTTGATCAGGGGGATTTGCGTAATATTCTGCCACGCTTCACGCCCGAGGCGCTCGAGGCCAATCAAGTGCTGGTTGATCTGTTGAAAGAGAAGGCGGAGAAGATGCAAGCTACCCCTGCGCAAATCGCACTTGCTTGGTTGCTGGCCCAAAAACCATGGATTGTACCGATCCCGGGAACGCGCAAGTCAAGTCGTCTCAAAGAAAATATGGGTGCGGCGGACATTAAACTTACACCCGAAGATGTACAGAGCATTAATGAAGCAGCTTCAAAAATTACCCTGATGGGTTCTAGATATACGGAAGAATTGGAGAGAAGAACGGGTCTTTGATCCATTTTAGTATGCCAGAAAGATGGGTGGAAAGGTTGAGTAAACGCTTATCGAACCAAGTGAAGCAAATTGTAATCGAGAGATTGGAGTCCCAGATCAAATGGGAAGAAAATCCGATTTTCAAAGAATTGTATCTCAGTTATTGGATAAAATTAACTTCATAAAGGAGTGTTTGATTATGGAATATGTAAAACTGGGTCGCACCGGACTGGACGTTTCGAGATTATGTCTTGGTTGCATGAGCTATGGAGTCCCTGAACGCGGAATCGCTCCATGGTCGTTGAATGAGGAAGAGAGTCGTCCTTTTATCCAAAAAGCGCTGGACATGGGTATTAACTTCTTTGATACAGCCAACGTCTATTCGGATGGTACAAGCGAAGAAATCGTGGGTCGTGCGTTGAAGGATTTTGCTCGTCGTGATGAGGTTGTTATTGCAACAAAGGTTTACTTCCGCATGAAGCCGGGGCCAAACGGTGCAGGTTTGTCGAGAAAAGCCATTATGAATGAGATTGATAACAGCTTGAAGCGCCTAGGGACCGATTATGTGGATCTGTATCAGATCCATCGATGGGACAACAGTACTCCAATTGAAGAAACGATGGAGGCCCTTCATGATGTCGTTAAGGCGGGGAAAGCCCGATATATTGGAGCTTCTTCAATGTACGCCTGGCAATTTATGAAGGCTCAGCATACGGCGGAACGCAATGGATGGACCCCATTTGTCTCCATGCAGAATCTGTTGAATCTGATGTATCGGGAAGAAGAGCGGGAAATGCTGCCTCTCTGTCGTGAAGAGGGGGTTGGTATCATTCCGTGGAGTCCTCTTGCCAAAGGGCGTCTTACCCGGGATTGGGATGAAAAAACAGCCCGTTCATCGAACGACGAGGCAGGAGACCGACTTGCTGCGGGAATGGTTGATGCCGATCGTAAAATAGTGGAGACTGTCGCTGATATTGCGAACAAACGAGGTGTTTCCAGAGCAACCGTTGCACTGGCATGGGTATTGCAAAAAGAAGGTGTCACCGCACCAATTGTTGGTGCAACAAAAGAACATCATCTGGAGGATGCCGTAACAGCCTTGTCCGTGAAGCTAGATGCGCAGGAGATTGCAAGCTTGGAGGAATACTACGTACCACACAAAATATACGGCATGTAAGTTCCCTCTAGCCTAGTAGCGAAAAAGGGTTGCCAATCAAAAAGAATTGTGTATAATTGGAGTCACATCAAAATACTCAAATGTTTTCTAGGGTTCCGCGACAGTTATGTCGGTCTGGTCCGAGAGAAAACTCACAGCCTATTGGTTGTGTCACGGAGGGACAAAAGCCTGGGAGATGAACTGCTTAATGCAGTTTGTTTCCCGGGCTTTTTTATTTTGGCTTCATGTAACTAATAATACACGTAGCAAAATTTGATAAGGAGTGTGTAGAAATGAACAAAACCTGGTTGTCCGTCGTTATTGCAGCTTTATTTGAAGTCGGTTGGGTCATTGGATTGAAACATGCCAGTGGTTTTCTGGAGTGGGGTGCTACACTGATCGCGATTATTGTCAGCTTCACCTTGATGATTGCAGCATCCCGCTCACTTGATGTAGGGACTGTATATGCGGTATTCGTTGGATTGGGTACAGCAGGGACAGTACTGGCAGAGATTATATTGTTTGATGCGGCGATTCAATCCGGGAAAATGCTGCTCATTGGGGTTCTTTTACTGGGCGTAATCGGTCTTAAAATGCTTAGCAAAGGAAAAACAAAGGAGGTACATGAATCATGAATTGGGTATTTCTTATTTTGGCAGGTGTCTTTGAAATGATTGGGGTTTTGATGATTAATAAATTGCACAAAGATCGTAACCTGATGTCAATCATACTGTTGGTTGCGGGTTTTGGACTAAGTTTTCTCTTCCTATCGCTTGCGATGAAGACTCTTCCGATGGGAACGGCATACGCCGTATGGACGGGAATCGGAGCTTCCGGGGGAGCTATTCTCGGCATGATATTTTATGGGGAACCCCGAAATGCGTTAAGAATTCTGTTTATTGCCATGGTGCTTGGATCAGCAGTAGGGTTGAAACTGGTAAGTTAATTTATTGATGTTTCATCGTTTGTTCAGAGCTAATTTATGTTCAACCAAAATGGCATCCAGGGCTGAATTTTCAAAATATGATATACAGAAGTGCTTTTTAATGTTATCCTTATGTGTTACGTTTTGAAATGAGATATACGTCAAATGAATATTTGTTGCGTAAATTAAGGAGACCTAATGACATTTAAAGACCTGAATATTATACCCGCAATTTTGGAAGGCTTGAACAAAGCAAACTATACTGCCCCTACACCTATACAGGAACAGGCGATTCCGGCCGTATTGGCAGGCAGAGATTTGCTTGGCTGTGCGCAAACAGGTACAGGCAAGACGGCAGCATTTTCTGTGCCTATCATTCAGTTATTAAGCGAAAAGTCGAACGGCCCCAAAGCCGCACGCCATATTCGCTCATTGATTTTAACACCAACAAGAGAACTTGCGATTCAGATTTCAGATAATATTAAGGCATATAGCCGTTTTACCGATATTCGTTGTGCCGCAATCGTTGGTGGCGTTTCACAGAAAGTCCAGGAGCGTGCGCTCAATCAAGGTGCAGATATTATTATTGCAACGCCCGGTAGACTGATTGACTTGGTCAATCAAAAGCGTATTGATCTGAAACATGTGCAAATACTGGTTCTTGATGAAGCAGACCGAATGTTGGATATGGGCTTCATTCATGATGTGAAACGAATCATCGCGAAGATGCCGAGCAAGAAACAGACATTGTTCTTCTCAGCTACAATGCCTCCTGAAATCACAAAAATGGTAAAAACACTGCTCGTTGATCCCGTAAAAGTAGAAATTACACCCGTCTCCTCCACAGTGGATCGAATTGAACAGTCTGTGTATTTATTGGAAAATGGCAAGAAACAGAGTCTGTTGAATCATATTTTGCAGGATAAATCTATTGTCTCGGCACTGGTGTTCACTCGTACAAAGCGTGGAGCTGACCGTGTAACTCGCGATTTGTCCAAAGTGAATATTACGGCTCAGGCTATTCATGGCAACAAATCTCAAAATGAGCGTCAAAGAGCTCTGAATAATTTCAAAAGCGGAGTTACACGAGTGCTGGTGGCGACGGATATAGCAGCAAGGGGCATTGATGTTGAAGAGCTGTCACATGTAATCAACTTCAACCTTCCTAATATTCCGGAAACGTATGTCCACCGAATTGGCCGTACAGGTAGAGCAGGGCATAGCGGAATGGCGATTTCCTTTTGTGAAAAGGAAGAGCTTCCGTTCCTGAAGGATATCGAGAAAGTAATCAAGAAGACCATTCCTGAAGTGAAAAATCATCCTTATCCGATGACAAGTGTGCCTGCTTTTGTAAAATCGAATCAAGCATCGAAGTCTGCACCTCATAAATCTGCAGCCGATAAACCTGCGAAGTCAAAAGCGAATCCGGCTCGCAAACCTAAATCCGAGTGGTTTAAGAAGAGCGGTAAAGCTAATAACAGTAAGCCAAACGGTAGTAAGCCAAATAGCGGTAAACCAAACCACAATAGTACAAGTCACAGTAAACCAAAGAGCAGCAAAGTGAATAAAGCTCTCTAAAATAACGAGCAAATGCCTTCTCCATTTCGTGGAGGAGGTTTTTTTATGAGCACAAAATCGATGCGATATTGATAATCATTTTCAATAAGAATAGAATAATAGAGAGGAACTTAAAAAATATCCCAAGACCATTGTATCCAAGCAGTGACTTGAGGCAATCAGGAGGCGTAATTCATGTTCATTCAAACTCGCGTTATGGTAGTCGAAAAGGGCCACAGTCATAAACTGGTGGAACGTTTCAGTGCCCCTAGCCCTGTAGAAGAAATGCCGGGACTGATTGATTTCAGTGTAATGGTTAATAAAAAGAGTAAAGAACACGAAGAAGTGATGGTGCTGATTCGTTGGGAGTCGGAAGAAGACTGGAAGAATTGGGAGAAAAGCGATGTGCATATTAAAGGTCATAAGGAGAAAAGAGGACAGGAGAAACCCGAGTATCTGATTAGCACTACGGTAAATATGTACGAAGTACAGAAAGTGAAGACAGCTAGAGTATCGAATGCATAATTCGAATGATGAAAAACCGATTTCTTTTATGGAGTCGGTTTTTTTGTTGTATGTCCATATAAGTTGCGTAGCGATCAAGGAAGCTGTCTGAGAAGATGATGCCTGTGATACAGGAAGAATAGTTGAAATGAAATGCTTGATATTTACATGCAAACGTACATTCGGTATCATTAGATTGGGTAGGGAAAGTTGTTGTCTTCTGCGCAAAGGAGAGATACTGAATTGAAGAATAAGATTATAGAGTACTGTTTGAAGAAAAAAGGTGCAACGAAGGATTATCCCTTCGGAGCCGATCCTGTTGCTATGAAAATTGCAGGTAAAATGTTTGCGCTTATTTTTGAGGACAAGGCGGAAAACGTTCGCTTGAACTTAAAATGTGATCCGATCATTGCGGAAAACCTGAGAGAGCAGCATGAAGCCGTTCAACCGGGGTATCATATGAACAAAAAGCATTGGAATACCATTATTCTAGATGGCTCCTTGTCGGAGCAGGATATCTTTGTCATGATTGATCATTCGTACGATTTGGTTGTCAAAACGCTGTCCAAGAGTCTTTTGGAATCCATATCTTAATTAGACCACATGCAATAACAATTAAGACAGCAGGTGGTCGGCGCCAATTGCAGAAAAATCAGATTTTTTCGAAAAGTAATAGCGGTAGTCCCAGGATGTTAACTTCGTATCCTGAGACTACCGCTGTTTTGGTTACGTGCACATTGCACGTTATCCCAAATTCATTTTGATTAATTCTCCTAATTGCTCAGACATGACTTCGGGTGGATGGGGCATTTCGTTCTTGATCCACCACTCAACGACCCCCACATAAGACATGACCACATATTGGAGAATGATATCCTCACTTAATCCGGATTTTCTGGCCTGAGATAAGTGTACTTCCTCCTTAAAATCCTCATTAAGAAATTCAACCAAGCGGTTGCGGAATTGTACCGCTCCCTTACTGGCCATCATCGTCGAGAAGAACAAGTAATTCTGTTCCAAATAGGTAAACCAGGGAACGATGGATTCTTTCCATTCCAAGTCGGAAACCGAATGACAAATTTCACTTAATTCTTGGATATGCCCGTCAATGAGCTTGTCCAACAGATCATACTTATCGACGTAGTGCAGATAAATGGTGCCTCTGCTAACGTCCGCTCTATCGGAAATATCCTGTAGAGTAATATCATCGAAATTTTTTTCTGACATCAATTCAATCACTGCTGCTTTGATGGCTTCTTGTGATTTTCGAATTCTTCGATCCACTTTGGTCATGTGATTCTCACCAAACTTTCTAAAGATAATAAACAAATTTATGTTTAATGTTCACTAATTAACGAAACGCGTTCAATTAACAATGGTAAGCTTTCTTATTCTGTCTATAATTATTAACAGATGTTCATTAATATATCAATATTTGTTTTTATACAAAAACAGGTCAAAACATAGATTTCATAACTAGAGTGGGGGATGAATGATGCAACGTTTATGGACAAAGTCATTTATTCTAATGACGCTGGGTTTGCTTTTTTTATTTACTGCATTTTATATGCTGTATCCCACACTGCCACTTTTCATTAAAGAGATGGGTGGCAATGAAAAACAGGTGGGCTTGGCTATGGGAGCTTTAATGTTATCTTCCGTCATCCTTCGTCCTTTTGTCGGTGGACTACTGGATCGATTCGGCAGACGTCCGTTTATGATCGGAGGGTTGATTTTATTTATATTGGCGATGTACATGTACAACTGGGTTGGTGGAATTATCATGCTGATTGGACTTCGTATCGTGCATGGAATGAGCTGGGCTGTATCCACAACTTCCATGATGACAGCTGTGACTGACATGATTCCATCGGCTCGGCGCGGGGAAGGTATGGGGTGGTTTAGCACCTCCATGACGCTGGCAATGGCGGTTGGCCCCATGATTGGTCTGGGCATTATGCAAGGCACATCATATCAGACGATGTTTCTCTTTGCTGTTGGTTTGTCCGTTGTGGCCCTGCTTTTGACGCTAGGAGCCAAAATGCCATTTCAACCACATACGGACAGAAAGAAAATCCAAATCTTCGAAAAATCAGTCTTGCCTGTGATGGCGCCAATCTTTTTTCTTTTCATTGCATATGGGGGAATTACTACATTTGTACCCTTGTTTGCGGAGCAGATCAAAGTCAATTCCGGCACATTCTTTCTGGTCTATGCCGCGACACTTGCGCTATCCCGGCCCATTGCCGGAAAGCTGTCCGATAAGAAAGGAGAGACAGCAGTCATTCTCCCGGCGCTTATCATTACGATCATTGCTTTGATTGTGCTTAGCTTCGCAACCAGTTTGCTTGGCGTGCTCGCTTCAGCAGTTCTGTACGGGATCGGCTTAGGTTCCGCTCAGCCAGCTCTTCAGGCCATTACGCTCCGCCTTGCCCCCGAGGATCGGAAAGGGGCAGCCAATGCTTTCTTTTCAACGGCGACTGATCTCGGTATCGGACTGGGTGCCATGGCCCTGGGTCTGGTCTCTGAATACATGAGCTATCACATATTGTTTATGGTTAGTGCCTTGTCGGTCCTGGTTTCTTTTCTGCTTTTCATGATCTACGTAAGACGGTTGTTGAAAATCAAACAGACACTGCCTGCCAAAACGAGCGACTCTGTTTCAATGTAGTTGGATGGTAGTGTGTTAAATCAAATTTGTAGTATAATTTGTGCAGTTAAGAGCAGCAATTATTTCATGATGCGGAGGCTTACTGCATGTTCATTAGAGAGATTGAAGAAAAAGATAATCAAGAAGTAGAGTCTCTGATTCGTAGTTGTTTGATCGAATTCGGGGCCAATAAGTCAGGAACGGCGTGGGCTGATCCGAATCTGGGCGATTTTTATCATCTTTATCAACGCGAGGGCTCCAGGTATTGGGTGGTTGAGCATAACTCAACCGTTGTAGCTGGCTGCGGTATCGGACCCGTGGAGGGATTTTCACATATTTGTGAATTGCAGAAGATGTATTCCTTAAAAGAAGCACGAGGAACCGGAATCTCATATGAATTGCTTCAGATTTCCCTTGATTTTGCCAAAGAACACTATGAACAATGTTATCTTGAGACGCTTAACAATATGGTTGCGGCCAACAAGTTCTATATCAAGAACGGTTTTATTCCCTTAGAAGAACCGTTAAATGCAACGGAGCATTTTGCTTGTGATGCATGGTATATCAAAACATTATAAATTCCACAACTCATGCTCAAAGAGCCTAGTTCAAGCGGCAGATTGCCGACGATGAATTAGGCTTTTTGAGCATTTTATATACCCATTTACGTTAAAGAAACGTCAAACAGAGCTGCTCTACAATGCGGTCAGGAGAGTTGCCGCGTACGTTTTTTTGAAACAGATACGAATCATTACTCATGGCAGTCAGAAGCATGTCCGTTTTGAACAAGCTGATGGCCTGCGATTCGTCGCTCTCTGTTGCCATCTCTTCGAATAATCCAAATAGCTGTTGATGCAATTGGTCATAAAGAGGACTTGAGGTTCTGGACTCTGATCCTTGATATACTGCATTCTCGATGCCCGAGAGCAGCTCCGCATTTTTCTCTCTAAACTGGATAAACAACGTCAGCAGACCCCGCAATCGCTCAGTTGGTGGATACTGTGCGTTTTCCTGCAAATATATCTCCACATCATCGAAGAACAGCGCTGCGTTATCTTTGATCAAGTCCATACATAACTCACTTTTATTGCGGTATCGGCGGTATAAGGTACCCGCTCCAATCTGCGCTTCGGAAGCGATCTGATTCATGCTGACCCGCTCCACGCCGTGCAGCTCGAATAATGTGCTAGCCACATCCAAGATACGTTGGCGATTCTCGGCAGCATCCCGTCGCTCCGAACGAGAGGTTGTATTGGTTTTATCCACTGTCTGTCACTTCCTATCCTTCAACGTCCAAAATTTGACAAGGGGAGAACCCTCCGTTTAATATCAAGAAGAGGTTAAGCGGAGAGTTCTCCTTTTAATCTTAATCAAAACGAGAGGAATGTGCAACCCATGGAGAGTCATCATAACCAAGCTGCACTTCTGGTCATGGATATGCAGAACATCATTGTATCGCAATATGCGAAGCACGAGGATGCACTGTTCCCTTTTCAGAAAGCGATAGAAGCAGCTCGCAGACATAACGTACCTGTGATTTTTGTGAAGGTTGGTCATCGCCAGGATTCCCCTCCAATCAGTGAGCGTAACAAATTGTTTGGAAAAAAGTCGAGCCGTGGTGGAGAGAACGCAGCCAATCCGGCGATGAAAATGGCAATGGACATTCACGAATCGGTACAGCCGCTTCCAGGAGAGCACATTGTGGACAAGTTCCGCGTCAGTGGATTCTCAGGAAGCAACCTGGAAAACCTTCTTCAATCCCATGGCATTAATACACTTATTCTTAGCGGTATCGCAACAAGTGGAGTAGTGCTGTCTACCTTGTGTGAGGCGGCGGATAAGGATTACGCGCTGACTGTACTTTCTGATGCTTGTCTGGATAGGGACCCTGAAGTTCATCGAGTTCTCGTAGAGAGCGTATTCCCCAAACAAGCTGATGTGCTGACTGTAGATGATTGGATAAATTCATTAATGTAAACCAATAAAATGGTCGAAGCGAAGGGATGGTAATTATGAGTGAGTTAGATCTTAATGTTTCACAAAAAGCAGCACTGAGCCTGTTTAGTGGGGAAAGTGGTGAAAATCCGTTTTCACTGATCAAGCAATTGCGTGAAACAGGTCCTGTTATTCCAGTATCCTTGCCAATGGGTGGTACAGATCGCGGGCAATGGTTGGTCACACGAATGGAAGAAGCGTCACAGGTACTCAAAGATCATGCCCACTTCACGGTAGACCCACTCTCCATCGACGGCAATGAGAATATTCTGAAAGCCTATATGGAAAACGTAGATCCAGATGCTCCTCCAACGTTCTTTACCGGAAAATCAATGCTCTCTGTAGATGATCCTGATCATCGGAGATTACGTCGACTGGTCTCCAAAGCCTTTACCCCCAAATATATGGAAAGTCTTCGTCCACGTGTGCAGCAGATCGCTGATGAATTACTGGATCAGGTTCAATCCCAGGGTGAGATGGACTTGGTCAAGGACTACGCCTTTCCCTTACCGATTCATGTGATATCCGATATGCTGGGAGTACCTAAAGCAGATCGCCCGCAGATCCAGACCTGGTCCTCCGCGATTGCACACGGTCTGGGCCTCGGAGTGCGTGAACCGGGAGTGGAGGAACACCTCAAAGCCTTCGGTGACTATACCGCACAACTGGTAGCTGAGAAACGCAAGCATCCTGCGGATGATCTGATCAGTCAATTGATTGCTATAGAAGAAGAGGGCGATCGACTCAGTGAACCAGAATTGCTATCCATGATTACGTTATTGATCTTTGCTGGCCATGAGACGACATCCAATCTGATTGCTACGGGTGCAATGATGTTATTGGATCATCCTGAACAATTGGAGAAGCTTAAGGCTGATCTTAGTCTGGCACCTTCCGCTGTTGAAGAATTGCTACGTTTTAACGGGCCTGCAACCATTGCTGGACCTCGTTTTGCGATTCAGGATATAGAGCTGGCAGGGCAACAGATCAAAAAGGGAGATATGGTCATCCCCGTGCTGAAATCAGCCAATCGGGATGAACTTCAATTTGAACAGCCAGAGGATCTGGATGTTACACGTCATATTAATCGTCATCTGGCTTTTGGTCATGGCATTCATTCCTGCTTGGGAGCTCCACTTGCTCGTGTGGAGGGAGATATCGCCTTTACAACATTGTTAAGACGCATGCCTAATCTGCGACTTAATATTCCTCGGGAAAACATTGAGTGGCATTTGGCGCTAAGTTCGCAGAGCCTGGCTGCCTTACCTGTCGCATTTTAGCAGCAAGAGTTAGGCTAAGCTTCAATCGGCAAGAAAAAAATATATACCCAAAAAATCCGCCATGTTTGGCGGATTTTTTGGGTTAGGGCTATAAGTTTTATGACGATAGGCAACACTCCAGGAATAAAGCTGTTTGATATTATGCTAGATCGATTACCACTTTAACGGTTTCTTTGGCTTCAATGGCTGTAGTAAAGGCTTCCTGAATATCATCCAGCTTATATACATGAGTGACCAGTGTGGACAGTTCTTCTTGAAAGCTGGTCAGATACTCCACCACCTTGCTAAAATCCTCGTGGGTGTAGCCACTGGAGCCTTTGATCTGAACTTCTTTGGACATGACCTGATGTAAACTGATCGGTACTTCGGATTTATACACGGCAATAATCGATATTTTGGCTTTAGGTTTGACGATCTTCATCATGTTCTCAAACAAAGTCGGAGCGCCTGCCGCATCAATAAACACATCGACATCCGGGACGTCAACACCGTATACGTTCACAGAACCGTAATGTCCAATCAATCCTTCTTCAAGTGCAGTTTCACCTGTATTCACGGTTAGAGCCCCAAGTCCGGCAGCTTTAGCCAAGCGCCATTCGTCCATATCAACTACGCAGACATGTTTCATACCTTCAGCAATCAAACTGGCAGCGGCCAGCAAGCCGATCGGACCTGCACCCATCACGACAATGTGGTCTTCGGGCTCAGGGCTGGTACTGAAAGCGCCGTGTCGCCCAACACTCATTGGTTCAATCAGTGAAGCGACTTCTGCGGATACCGTTTTATCCATTTGGTACAGATTATAATCAAGCTCGGCGTCTTCTATTAATACATATTGGGAAAATCCGGAGCATTCCAGGGACTTGCGTCTTCCTGCTTTTTTGGCAGTGATGGGATTAATCCCAACGCGCATTCCAATTTTGATCATCGCAGAAACTTCTGATCCAATTTCGACAATATCGCCGACCATTTCATGTCCAAATTCCGAACCAAGGCTGATGCCCATGTTACCTTTGCCAGCCTTCACAATATTAATATCAGTGCCACAGATGCCAGCCCGTACATTTCTGACCAGAACATCTCGGGGACCTACGACCGGGGTTGATCTTTCTTCAACACGAATATCATTTTTACCATAATAGATGGCTGCTTTCATCATGACTTTCACTCCTTATGACTGATTATCGCCCATTTGCAGGTGCTGCCTATGAACGATTCGATAGGGCAATCATGAAGTACTGATGTTTCCAAGTTGTTAGCAAGATGTTTGAGAGATATGAATTTAAATCATGAATTGAGAATAATAGATCGGTGTGCGCCGCCATAAACAATTTGTTAACAACTTTTTATTATAATGACCCCATTCAGTCAGCCGGAAAGGATGTTTTTTATATGATCCATATACTTGTTGTGGAAGACGATACCAAGCTCAATCGAATTATTTGCACCTATCTATCGAATAATGGGTATGAGGCCAAAGGGTGCTTTAATCCGCGTGAGGCTTATGATTTGATGTATAACCAGATGTACGATCTTCTCATTTCCGATGTGATGATGCCAGAGATCGATGGCTTTGAATTTGCGGAGACCGTAAGAGGCATCAATAAGACCATTCCCATTCTTTTTATTACCGCCCGTGATGATATTTCCTCCAAACAAAGAGGTTTCCTTGCAGGAATCGACGATTACATGGTCAAACCGGTGGATCTGGATGAATTAGTCCTGCGTGTGGGTGCTCTCCTGCGGCGGGCCAATATCGCACATGAGAAGAAATTGATTGTAGGCAGTCTGCTCATGGACGCCAATGATATGACGACCACGGTGGATGGCAAAGAAATTCCTGTGACAGTCCGGGAATTCAACATTCTTTATAAATTGTTATCTTATCCGAAACATACCTTCTCACGAGGTCAGCTTATGGATGAGTTCTGGGGTATCGAAAGTCAGACCAGCCTGCGTGCCGTGGACGTATATATTGTCAAACTTCGCGACAAGTTCTCCTGTTGTGAAGATTTCAAGATCATGACGGTACATGGTCTGGGTTATAAGGCCGTACTGCAATGAACAAGAAGCAGAAACCTGATGCACGAATCAAGTCCCACCTTTTTTCATGGAAAGAGTTCTTGCTTACCTACCTTTTGCTGTCGATCCTGACGGCGGGTCAAGCGCTAATCTATGATGCGTATTTACCGGTGGAAGTTGTACCGTGGCAGTACATTTTCGGAATCTCGGGATATTGGAGCATTGTGAGTCTCATTTTTTGCCTGGTTACCGCACGACAAAGGTACAAAACGTTTGATAAGCCTATGCGAAAACTCAGTGAGGCTGCAAAGCAGGTAGCAGAAGGTGACTTCTCGGTATATCTCGAACCGATTCATAGAGCGGACAAGCTGAACTATGTGGATGTCATGTTTGAGGACTTTAACAAGATGGTGGAGGAATTGAACAGCATTGAGACGTTGAAAAACGACTTTATATCGAATGTATCCCATGAAATCAAGACACCGCTGTCGGTCATTCATGGCTACGCCACGGCCCTGCAACAGGATGATTTGGAACCCGATCTTCGAAAGGAATATACGGATACTATTATTTCCTCTACCAATAAGCTGGCGACGCTCGTCGTCAACATCCTCAAGCTGAACAAGCTGGAGAACCAGGAGATTCTGCCTGCTGCCGAGCCGTATGATGTATGCAGGCAGCTAGTGGATTGCGCGATATATTTTGAAAATGCATGGGAAGAAAAAAATATTGAATTTGTGGTCCATATTGAGGATCGCGCGATGATTCATGCTGAAGAGAGTATGCTGGAGATCGTATGGCATAACCTGATTTCCAATGCGCTTAAATTCACACCCTCCGGTGGAACAATTACCTTGAAGCAGAGTTCGGATGAAGATACGATCACGGTTATGGTATCCGATACAGGCTGTGGGATGGATGAGGAAACGATGAGGCATATCTTCGATAAATTCTATCAGGGCGATGCTTCCCATCATGCGGAGGGGAACGGCTTGGGGCTTGCTCTTTCGCTCCGCGTTATTGAGTTGGTAGGTGGCGTCATTTCGGTAAAGAGTGAGCTTCATAAGGGCACGACATTTACAGTCCAATTACAAGCTAAACGTTGATATGCAATGCAGAAGGGCAGCCTGAATTCGATACAATCCGAATTCAGGCTGCCCTTATTAATATTTCGTTAACATTTTATAAGCAACTTATAAACAACTTACCGCTACGATAGGAGCATCCAATACAGGATGAAGCAAAATACTTGAAGGAGTGTTGAAAAACCATGAATGAACTAACCAAAAATGAACATAATTTCGTAGGCTATGAATACAAGGACATTACGGTAAAACAGGATTCCGAGTCCGTTTATGCCGATGGATATACCCATTTTGGCTGGACGTTGGAAGGAACCTCGACGCCCTTCCAGAATGTGGGTTCCGTAACAATGAAATTCAAGCGTGATCGCAAAATCCGCAATAAAGCGGAGCTGACTCGTCTTCAGCGGCAGTTTGAAGCCTGTGTGACCGACATTGAAACGTTGGAACGTTCGAAGTTGACGAGTGCTTCTATCGTTGCCTATGGAATCGGTCTCGTAGGAACGGCATGTATGGCTGGCTCCGTGTTTGCCTATCTGGACAATACGCTGCCACTGTCTGTCATTCTTGCCATTCCCGGTTTTGCGGGCTGGATTATTCCGTATTTCAGTTTCAATGGGATTCGGCGGAAAAAGACAGATAAAGTAACCCCTTTTATTGACAAGAAGTACGACGAAATCTATGAAGTATGCGAGAAGGCCAATGGTTTGCTGGCCAAGTAAGAAAAATGCATTCGGAAAGGAAGATAGATATTAAGGCAATCTTTGTTCAGTACCTCGGAAACAAGCAAGATCGAGCTGCCATGTATAACGCTGCCTCTCTTGTCATCAACGCTTTGATCGGCATAGGCAAGTTAATCCTTGGTTTATATCTCCTTTCCGGATGGTTTATTACGAATGCGGTATATTATCTGATCCTTTGTGTTGCCAAAGCACAAGTGCTGCATCAATATAACGTAGCCAAAAGAATCGAATCCAAGCAGGAAAGGGTTGTATTGGAGATTCAAGTGTATAAACGCGGAGGAATTCTGCTGTGTATACTGGGCGTTTCCTATCTGTTGGTTTGTCTAAGAATGTATTTGCTTGGTGAAGCTTTTGTATTTAAAGGTTATATCGTGTACCTTGTAGCCGCCGTTGCTTTTACCAAACTGGCTTTTGGTATTTCCGGAACAATCGCTAATCGGCATCTGAAAAATCCCTTGATCTCCACATTGAAAATGATTAACTTTACCGATGCCATGGTATCCATTGTTGTCACTCAAGCCACGTTGCTGACGATGGAAGGCTCACCTCATGCAATAAACACGAGTGCCTGCTTTGGCATGGGGTGCAGTGTGATGTTTTGTCTTATCGGGGTACGGATGATGCTTCATAAGAAAAAAGAGCCTGTAACGGAGGGATGAACATGGAACTATGGTATGTAATCCTGCTTAACATCTGTCTAATCCTGATAAAAATCATCAAAGAGAAGTTCACAAGTCGCTGAGGGGGAACAAACCATGACCATCATGGACAACAGCTTTTTTAGAAACAATACAACTAAAATAAACAACATTATCGTCACGATTTTATGGTTAACCCTGTTATCATTCTGTTTCTTCATTACCAGCAATAAGGTTCAACTCGAAGTCGTGCTCTCACTGTTAATTGAGCTGTCTATTGCTACTGTATTGATTATTCGCAAAAAAACAGTCTTGACGATGGTCGTTCTGATGATTGCCATACTGACCTGTACGACGCCATATATTGAATCACCTGCTGCAGGCATGCTCATTATGGTTGTTCTCTGTGTGATCTCTCTTTATTTGAATAGAGTTCTGCTATACGGGTTTGGGGCGATGTACAACATTGCTTATATTGTGATTTATTATTCAGGCCATCAGCAATATGATTCGACTTTTTTCATGACGATTGGGTTTATCGAACTGACGATCGTTGCTCTATATTTTGTCTGCAAACGTGGCAGAGATCTGATTCAGGTGGCTCTTAACAAGGAAGCGGAAGCGAGAGAGCTTGTGATAGCACTGGATACTATGGTAAGAGCCGTTCGCGAAAATACATCTATGCTGAACACGGATATTGCGAGCTGCAATAACGATATTCGTATGCTGAAAAACATGAGTAATACGATAACCACGAATATTCAGGAAGTGACGGAAGACATACGCGATCAATCCGGGAGCATTGCACAAATTAGTGAGGAGGTAAACAAAGCTGATGGGAAAATGTCCGAAATCAACCAAATGTCACATCGGCTCGCCGACATCTCAGAACAAAATGGTCTGGTTGTTCGCCAAAGCTCGGATCGAATTGTTCAAATGGGCAATCAGATGACTATTATTAATGCGACAGTTACAGAGTCAATGACCACCGTTGAGGAATTGAACAAAAGCATGGATGAAGTGAATACCTTCCTGACAGCCATCAACCAAATCTCTGATCAGACCAACCTGCTAGCCTTAAACGCAAATATTGAAGCCTCCAGAGCAGGGGAAACAGGAGCGGGGTTTGTCGTCGTAGCCAATGAGGTCAAAAAGCTCGCGCAGGAGTGCTCCAACACGGTTAAACAGATCGACGAAATTATTCATAATATCAAGCGTAAGACACAGCTTGTAGTTGAAAAAGCGACTAACGGAAGTGAAGCAGTACAAGAAGGTAAAGCCATCTCCAGTCAGGTACTTGAGAGCTTTGACCATATCAAGTCTACGTTTGAGCATATTGATCAATACATAGCGAAGGAAATGGATATGACCGATCAGATGAGTCTGATTTTTAATCGAGTCCGCCAACAAGTGGATCATATATCAGCTATCTCGCAGAAGCATGCAGCAGCGACGGAGGATGTTCTGGCAACAACGCAGGAGCAGGAAAGCAATATGGATATCATGTATGCATTAATGGGAAAAATCAACCATTCCAGTATTCGTTTGCAGGATCTGATCGGGAAAAAAGAAGAAGAATGATGAAGTAAAAAGCAATTTGATACAAAATAAATGTTTTGTTACAATATTATCGACTGAATTAAACTTTACGTTTAAATTTCCTGTTTCATAAATACATAAGAGGTGGTGAACGAATGCTTGAGCTGAGTTTTGATAATCCGGATGAACTGGTCACGGTCACGCATGCGTTATCGACTCGATCCAGAGTGGATATTCTCCGACTATTGATCTCCCAAAACCTGAATATCGTTGAAATCGCGGAAGCTCTCAAACTTCCCGTATCCACAGTAGCCAGCAACATCAAGGTTTTGGAAGCAGCAAGGCTGATTAATACCGAACTGCTGCCTGCCTCTCGCGGGGCGATGAAGGTATGCAGCCGCAATTACGATGATATTCATATTGCTCTTAATCTGGAGAAAGCAATTCCCAAAGGCGACATTCAGGTATACGAAGTGGATATGCCTATCGGTCATTATAGTGATTGTGAAGTGTCACCCACTTGCGGCATGGCGAATGGCGAGGGCATGATTATTCGTGAGGATGAACCCGCCAGCTTTTATCATCCGAAGCATGTCGGAGCGCAGATTATGTGGTTTCGTAAGGGATATGTCGAATATTTGATGCCACTGGAGATTCCGGCAGAAGCGGTAATCGAATCGCTGGAACTGTCCATGGAAATATGTTCTGAAGCGCCAAACTATGATCATAATTGGCCTTCCGATATCTCCGTATGGATTAACGGTGTGGAAATTGGTATGTGGACATGTCCTGGTGACTTTGGAGATCGGCGCGGAAAGCTCAACCCGGCGTGGTGGTTTGAATGGTCAACACAGTATGGTTTATTAAAGACATGGCGGGTGGACAAAAATAAGACGACGCTGGATATGGAGAAAATTTCAGCAGTGGATCTGGCTCAGCTTAACCTTCAAAACAGCCATAAGTTAAGGGTGCGGATCGGTATGAAGCCGGATGCGGTTCATCAAGGAGGCGTAAATCTCTTTGGGAGACAATTTGGAGATTATGACCAAAATATCAAGATGACTGTACATTATGCTGTTCATTAGAATGAGATGAAGAAGAAAGGCCTTGGTTGCAGATATTATGTAACTAAGGTCTTTTTTTATTTGATAATTACACTAAATATGTTTGAAAGCGTTGACAAGTGATAATTACCCTTATATAATCCCCTATAGATACAGTAATAATGTAATAAAACAATTATATCGTTTGTATCTACAAATTAGAGTAAAGGGGATACTCGCATGAAAAAAAAGATCGGCAGGTTAGCACTGACATTATTGCTCTCATTCTCAACCGTGTTAAGTGCATGTAGCGGAGGCAGTAATGAGGCGGGTGAGAGTGGCACTGGTGATGGAAAAGTGACATTGTCATTCTGGACATTGTTCGATGGTGGTGATGGCGCAAACATGCAGACATTAGTCGATGAATTCAACAAAACCCATCCGGACATTGAAGTGAAGAATACCAAATTGGCCTGGGGCGAGTATTATACGAAGCTCGTTACTGCTGTTGGTAACGGTAATGGACCGGACATTGGGATTTCCCATTCCTCCAGACTGCCCGATCTGATCAATCAGGGGGTTGTCACAGAGCTTGATACTCCGGCTACGGATGCAGGTGTGGATTGGAGCACCTATAACCAGAATCTCTTGGATGCGGTTACTGTAGAAGGTCAACATTATGCAGTCCCCATTGACACACATCCCTTTATCATGTTCTACAACAAAAAACTGCTAAAAGATGCAGGCTTGCTTGGTGAAGACGGAAAACCGATTCTGGAGCAATCGGCTGACGGGTTTTTGAGTTTCCTTCAAACTTTAAAAGAGAAGTTGCCTGCCAAAACGACCCCGTTTGCATTGTCCAATAATAATGATGACCCTTACCGCTTGTGGTGGTCGCTGTACTCCCAGTTGGGTGGTAACGACGTGGTGTCGGATGATCTGAAGTCCGCAGCCATTGATAAAGAGAAAGGCATCAAAGCCGCTGACTATATCCAGAAGCTTTATACCGAAGGCTATATCAAGAAGAATGATCCAGATTTCTATAAAAATTTTCAAAGTGGAACAGCCGCAATTATCATGACAGGGGTCTGGACGACAGGAACGTGGGAATCCACCAAGGGACTTGAGTTTGGTGCTATGCCAATTCCGAAATTCTACGACCAGGAAGCAACCTGGGGAGATTCCCATACTATTGTTTTGCCACTGACTAAGGATGAAGACCCGGCTAAGCGCAAAGCCGCGATGGTTTTTGCCGACTGGGTTGCTGACAATGGTCAGGTCTGGGCGAAGGCCGGACATATCCCTTCCAAGCCATCCGTGCTGGAAAAACAGGAATTCAAGGATCTGCCATACCGCAGTGATTATTCCGAAGTTGCAAGCGTAGTTAAATTCAGCAAACATTCTACCAAAAATGCACAAATCCGCGATGAAGCTGCCTTTAAATTTTTGAATGAAGTATGGATGAACAAAATGACTCCTGCGGATGCCATGAACAACATGGAGACAGCCATTCAGAAAATACTGAGCGAATAGAAGGAAGACGGGTCACGCAAGCCTGTGTTATCGCCATCTCTAGACAAGAAATCGCCGGCTTGCGTGCCAATCAAAGGGGAGACGCATATGAAGATCAAAAAAATGAGAGCGGATATGCAAGCGCTGGTATTTCTGCTTCCATTCTTAATTATTTATGGTTTATTTACGATCTGGCCCATGATTAAAGGTGTGGAGATGACCTTCTACAAATGGACGTTGATCAAGAAAATGGATTTTGTTGGCCTGGATAACTTCCGAAAAGTTTTTCAGGACAGAGAGGTTTGGGAAGCGATCTGGCATTCAACCTTCTTTGTTTTCTTGAGTACACCGACCATGATTATACTCGCGATTCTGCTGGCTTTGATTGCCAACCGAAAATCGTCTTTACAAAAGTTCTACCGCATCATTTTCTTTATACCAAGCGTACTCTCCGTTGCCGTCGCAGCTTATCTGGGTTTATTCGTATTTCAGCCTTATACGGGATTCGTCAATTCCGTCCTGCATCTTGTCAGGTTATTGCCTCAAAATTCTGAAATATTCTGGCTGACGGAAACGGGGCTCGCCTGGGTTGTTATTACCGTAATTACCTTGTGGTGGACAGTCGGATTTAACTTTATTTTGTATCTTTCCGCCATGCAGGAAATACCGGATGAAATTAATGAAGCAGCAAGGCTGGATGGTGCGAGTGATACACAAATATTTTGGAGGATTACTCTTCCTTATCTGAAGCCACTGACCAAAACCATTACCATGTTGCAGATTATCGCTTCATACAAGGTCTTTATGCAGATTTATGTCATTACAGGCGGGGGACCGCTGGATCAGACACGACCGATTATTCAGTTAATCTATCAGACCGGATTCAAGAACAATAACCTGGGCTATGCCGCAACGATGTCCTATATTTTATTCGTAATCCTGCTGGTGCTGTCGGCGCTGCAATACTGGATGACTAACCGGAAAGGGGCGGAATACTGATGAAATGGTTATATCGCACAGGTTCTGCGTTGATGGCGGTTATGTTTGCGGCCCCACTTGTGTGGATGCTGATGGTCTCCATCAAAGAAGAAGGCATGAAGATTATTACGGTCCTGGACTGGTTTAAACCGCCATATTCACTTGCCGTCTATAACGAAATTCTGACAACGACAAAGCTGTCACAGTGGGTGGTTAACAGTTTGTTCGTCGCTGTAGTTGTAACAGTACTGACTGTGATTTTCGCGGCGATGGCTGGATTTGCCCTGTCCAAAGTACCGTTTCGTTTACGTACATTTGTTTTCTTCTTCATTCTTGGCGGGCTGCTGATTCCGGGTGAAGCAACCATTATTCCACTCTATCAGGTAGCCAAGGATTTACATTTGCTGAACTCATACAGTGGATTGATTATTCCTGCTTTGGCTTCACCAGTAGCTGTCATAGTGCTCAAAAGCTTCTTCGATGGGGTTCCCAATGATCTGCTGGAGAGTGTGCAAATTGACGGGGGAGGCTTTTGGCGAATCTTTACCAGCATCATGCTGCCTTTGACACGTCCGGCCATGGCATCGATGGCGATTCTGACATTTATCGGTTCGTGGAACAATTTCTTATGGCCATTCCTTTCCATAACCGATGATAATCTGTTTACGCTGCCAATGGGTATCCCAACGCTAATGGGTCAGTATTCCGAAGATTACGTCAAACCGATGGTTATCAATGCAGTGGCTTCTGTTCCCATCATTATATTGTTTATCATTTTTGAGAAACAGATTGTTAAAGGCATCAGCATGTCCGGTATTAAGGGTTAACATTTTTTCAGGCCTATGAGCCAAATACAGAGGAGATCGGAGAGAACAAGATGACAACTAAATTTTATAACAAGGATTATCCAAGACCGCAATTTGTACGCAATGAGTGGTTGGATTTGAATGGAGAATGGGATTTTAGTTTTGATGATAATCAGGCGGGTGAAAGTGAGCAGTGGTACGACCAGAATCAGTTTCCGGAAGGGACGAAAATTAAGGTTCCCTTCACGTATGAGACCCAAGCGAGCGGTATCGGAATAGAGACATTTCATCCTCTGGTCTGGTACCGCAGAAGTGTTCAGATTCCCCAGGAAGCAAAAGGAAAACGGAGCATTCTGCATTTTCAGGGAGTGGATTATCACGCAAAATGTTGGGTGAACGGAACGGTTGTTGGTGAACATGAAGGAGGGTACGCAGCGTTTTCATTCGACATTACCCCTTATATCACTTATGGCTCGGAGAATAACATTGTGCTTGAAGTAGAAGACAGTCAGAGCGCGATGCAGCCTCGGGGGAAACAACGCTGGGTGGATGACAATTTTGAATGTTTTTATGTGCAAAGTACCGGGATATGGAAAAGTGTCTGGCTGGAGCATGTGAGTGAAGCAAGGGTTGAAGCGGTTAAGATGACACCGGATATCGATCGTCATATGATTCGTGTGGACTTTCAATTGAATGGGATTGAAGGCAAGAACAACTTGCGTTTGGAGACACGGATTGAGTTAAAGGGTCAGCATGTGCAAACTATTAGCCTATCTCCAGACAGACCCTGGATGACCGTGGAAGCTAGTGTCAAACATGAAGCAGGCGGTCCGTGGAAACAGTCGTTATGGTCACCGGGCTCACCGAACCTGTACGATATCGAGTTTGTGATGTATGAAGATGAGAAAGAAATTGATCGGGTTCATTCCTATTTTGGTATGCGAAAAATATCGATTGAAAATGGGCAGATTCTACTGAACAATGCTCCGTTGTACCAAAGAATGATTCTGGATCAGGGCTATTGGACAGAGAGCCATTTGACCCCACCTTCAGTGGAAGCGCTGATTGAGGATATCGATAAAATTGCCGAGATGGGATATAACGGAATCCGTAAACATATGAAACTGGAAGATCCACGCTTTTTGTATTGGTGTGATGTAAAAGGCATGTTGGTCTGGTCAGAGATGGCAGCAACCTTCGAGTTTAATGATGAGGCAGTGAGCCGATTCACCAAAGAATGGCTTGAAATTGTACCTCAGCAATACAATCATCCCAGCATCATTACCTGGGTGCCATTTAATGAATCGTGGGGAATACCGACGATTGGTCACGAGGTAAGGCAGCAGCAATTCACGCAATCCATTTACCATCTCACCAAAGCCATTGATCCGTATCGTCCGGTCATTACCAACGACGGATGGGAGCATACGGTATCGGATATTTTGACAATCCATGATTATGTGGAGACGGGAGAAGCCTTTCTGGAACGGTATCAGGATAAGGACTTGATCGTAAGTAACAAGGTTGCTTCCAATCGATGGAAGTTTGCATTTGCTGAAGGTTACCACTATAAAGGACAACCCATTATCATCAGTGAATTCGGCGGTATTGCTTTCCAATCGGATAAAGGCTGGGGTTATGGCAATCAGGTGGACTCGGTTGAAGCCTTTATTGAACGTTTCCGTTCCATCACCGAAGCGATCAAAGCCATTCCCTATATCTCGGGCTATTGTTATACACAGGTCACCGATGTGCAGCAGGAGATTAATGGTCTGTTGACGGAAGACCGTAAACCGAAAGTGCCACTGGAAGTGATCCGTAAAATTAATCTGGGGTGACAGGAGAGCTGAACATCATGCTGCGACAGGATTACCCAAGGCCTCAATTTGTACGTAAAGATTGGCTGAGTTTGAATGGGGAATGGGAATTTGAATTCGATGATGATAACAAGGGACGTTCGGAAAAATGGAGTGAGGGCAAGCAAGCATTCAGCCGCCGAATCCAAGTACCATTTGCTTTTCAAAGTCAACTTAGTGGCATTGCAGATCCGGAATTCCACGATAATGTATGGTACAAACGGACCTTTGACATTCCGGAGAGCTTCACTGGCAAACGTCTGCTGCTGCACTTCGGAGCCGTGGACTATGAAGCCTCTGTCTGGGTCAATGGACAGCTTGTGGTTCGGCATGAAGGGGGACACACCCCTTTTCATGCCGACATTACGGATGCTCTGCTGGAAGGAAACAATACGCTGACCGTACAAGCGATAGATTATAGCAGGGATGTAACGTTACCACGCGGGAAGCAGTTCTGGCAGGAGCAATCTGCCCAAATTTTCTATACCCGAACTACTGGAATATGGCAATCGGTGTGGCTTGAAGCTGTCGCACCCGTTCATCTACAGAAGGTGCGTCTCACTCCCGATGTCGATCGCAACGAGATCGAAGTTACGGCTCATCTTCAAAGGGAGCAAACAGAACCAAGGGATTGGCACGCACAGGATGTCAGGCTCCGTGTACAAATTGCCTATCAAGGAGAGCAGCTGTCTGAGGATGAATATCGGATTAGCGGCAGGACAGAGACCCGTACCATCGGACTTCACACCTTTAACGAGCATGGCCTTGGCAGGCTGTGGTCACCAGAGCAACCCAATCTGTATGACATTCATTTCACTGTATTGGTGGATGGTGTGCCTGTCGATGAGGTCGATAGCTATTTCGGTATGCGCAAAATCTCTATTGAACAGGGCAAGCTGTTTCTGAATAACCGTCCTTATTATATGAAGCTTGTTCTGGATCAAGGATATTTCCCGGATGGAAATCTGACTCCGCCGAGTGACGAGGCCATCCGGCGTGATGTGGAATTAACGAAGGAACTGGGATTTAACGGCGCCAGAAAACACCAGAAGATTGAAGATCCGAGATATCTGTACTGGTGTGATCAACTGGGACTGCTGGTGTGGGGAGAGATGGCGAATGCGTACGATTTCTCAGAACAATACGTCGCACAGGTAACGCGGGAATGGCAGGAGGCGCTGGAAAGGGACTACAACCATCCATGTGTTGTGGTCTGGGTACCTCTTAATGAAAGCTGGGGTGTTCCCAACATCCTGACCAGCAAGGAGCAGCAGTATCACGCCTTGTCGATGTATTATTTGACCAAATCACTGGATTCTACCCGTCCGGTCATTTCCAATGATGGCTGGGAGATGGTTCAGACCGACTTGTATAACATTCATGATTATGAATGGAGAAGAGAGGTGCTGGTGGAACGCTATCGCACTCGTGAAAATGCGGTAAACGCCCTTCCGGGCAGTCGAAAGCTTAGCGTGGGTAACTATCGTTATGAAGGACAGCCCATATTAATTACCGAATTCGGTGGAATCGGGTATAAGAAAAGTGACTGGGAGGGCTGGGGTTACTCCGGAGCGGAAAATGACGAGGATTTTGCGCAGCGATTGCATGCGGTAGTACAGCCGCTATTGGATTCTCCAGTTGTAGAAGGATTTTGTTACACCCAGCTGACGGACGTGGAACAGGAGATTAACGGTCTGCTGACGTATGACAGACAGCCCAAGATGCCGATGGAGCAGATTCGGGCCATTATTGAAGGACATTATCCATCGTCGACCGGCGAATAAGGAGGGGAATATGTGTTGAACACAAAGGAGACAAGTAGATCCTGGGAAGGCGATTTTCAAGGGGAAAAGGCCGTTTACCTTCGCTTTGGTTCCAGTGAGGCTGTTATGCTACCGGAGATAGGTGGTAATCTGGTCGCTTATCGTGATCTTGAACGGGGGCTTCGCTTCCTTCATGAACCTTCACCGGAAGAGATGGATTCATTCAAGGCAAGACCCATGATTCACGGGATCCCGGTTCTGTTTCCGCCAAATCGCTATGAGGACGGGCGGTTTGCCTGGAACGGGCAGACGCTTCAGTTTCCGGTCAATGAGGATGCAACAGGCAATCATTTGCATGGATTTTTGTATAATACGCCTTGGGTTGTGGATGAGTATGGGCATACCGAGAATGAAAGCCATGTCTCGGTGTCCATAACTGTTGATGAAACTCATCCGATATACGTATGCTTTCCTTTTCAATTCAGTATTACATTACGCTACTCGCTGAGCAGTGATGGACTAATGCAGCATGTCCGCATTCGCAATCATGGAAGCTCCAGCATGCCGTGCCTGATCGCTTTTCATACTTCAATTAACGCTCCATTTAATTCGGGGGGAGCGGCTCGTGATTACAAGCTCAAGCTGACCATTGGAGACAGATGGGAATTGGATCAACGTATGCTGCCAACGACCTGTTTTCAGCCCTTGATTCAGGAGGAAGAGCAGATGCGTGACTCCGGGGTATATCCGTTCTTTGCAGAAATGGATAATCATTATACTGCTGTACCGCAAAACGGGAGAAACCGGATGGAGCTTCAAGATACGAAGGATGGAATGACATTGGTTTACGATGTGGGAACTTCATATAAACATTGGATGATCTGGAACAATAATGCGGAAGAAGGTTTTTTCTGTCCCGAACCGCAGATCAATCTTGTGAATGCACCAAATCTGGATATGCAGGCCGAGGAAGCTGGATTATTTAGTCTGCAGCCGGGAGAAATCTGGGAGGAAACGAGCAGATTATATCTGCGTCATTCGTAAAATAAAGATGAAGGGGAGCAGCCAGGACAGCTAATGCTGTGATCGCTGCTCCTTTTAAAAACCATTGAAGGAAGTGAATTCAGCCTGTCGTCGCCAAAGTGAATTTAAAATAAGATAATGCCTGCTGCTCCAGCCACACTGAGAATCAGAAGGGGATGAAGCTTGTACTTGAGCAGGAGAAACAAACAAACTCCGCTAATAAGCAGTGTCCCGAGCCATACCCTGCTTATGCTTGCGACTTCACTTGGATAACCAAAATGAATGGCAGCATAGATAATGAGTCCCGTTGTTACGGGGCGTAAGCCATATAAAGAGGACTTTACCCATAAATTGTCGTGCATCCGATAAAATAAGGCGGAGAGTAGCACAATTACGACGAGTGAAGGCAAAATCATACCTGCAGTAGAGACAGCGGCTCCGATATAACCTGCCGTCCGATAACCAATCAACGTTGCGGCATTGGTTGCAATCGAGCCTGGCGCCATACCGGCCAGCGCTACGGTTTGTTGGAATTCAGCGCTTGTCAGCCATCCTTTTTCCTTTACCTCGTGTTGAATGATCGGGATAACGGCGTAACCGCCACCAAATGAAACGAGGCCTACACGTATAAACATCATGAACAGGTCCCAGTACATCTCAATCGCTCCGATTCGACTTACTTAAATGTAATATTCCAGTTCCGGGTAGCTGCCTGTTACAGACTTCTTCTCCATTTTCACTTGAAGGCCCAGCCGTTTTTTGATCCGAATCACGGCCATGCCGCATATCAATCCCGAAATAATAAGATAGAGGGGATGGATTCCTGCAAACAGAAGAACAGCTACGGTCACAATGGCAGCTATCGCTGTTGTTGTATCTAAGATAGAATACCTGGCCGTCCGATAAGCTGCCATGCTAATTAGTGCAATAATGCCACCGTTCATTCCTTTTAAAGCAGCTTCAAATTTGGGTTGGTTACGAAATAGGATGGCGAACAAGCTGATCAGAATCACAATCAAAAACGTGGGACATGTCACGCCGATGACGGCAGACACAGCCCCCGCAATTCCTGCCTGGCGATGTCCGATCATCGCAGCGGCATTGACGCCAACTCCTCCGGGAGCAGAGCCGGCAAGCGATATAAGCTCACCGATCTCGTCCTCTTGCATCCATTTTTTCTTGTTCACCACTTCGCGTTCAATAATTAGCAGCATCGCATATCCGCCTCCAAATGTGGAAGGACCGATGCAAAAGAAAGTCCAAAAAAGCTGTGTCAGTAACATAAATTGTTCTTTCAGGTTTTGGATGCTACCCTTATCCTTTCCATCACGCATGATGAATTCGAGGCATCGGCATGGACTCCTTGCCAAGCTCAGCCCAGATGTATTTGAGCAGAAGCTCAGACTTGAGCTGGGTGTACTCAGGTTCATTCCACAAGTTAAAACGTTCATCGGGATCCTGTTCAAGATCGAAAAGTTCACCATAGATTTGATTGTAATAGACGGTGATTTTATACCGCTGTTCGACATAGGTTTTTTGATGAATCGTCGTGGGTTCGTGTCGAAATTCGCAGAGAGCATGATTACGAACGGCTTCCTTGGCGCCCAGCCACACTTTTTTCTGATCGATTCCCGTCATGGCGTGCGGAATTGCAATGTTGCAAAAGGACAAGAAGGTAGGAGCCAGATCGACCAGCGATTGTATGGCATTTGACTTTTTCGCAGCAGGCACCTCACCAGGATATCTTACGATAAATGGGATTTTGATAAGATCTTCGTAATGGAATCCACCCTTGGCCTGAAGACCATGCTGTCCGAAGAAATGACCGTGATCGGTAGTGAAAACGACGATCGTATCGTCTGCAATACCCAACTCATCCAACTTATCGAGGATTTTTCCAATATATTTATCCATCATGCTGATCATTCCATAATACACGCCGACCAGTTTTTTCTTGTCATACGCCGTTAACCGGGATTTGTCGCCATATTCATAATAATGATGCGAACGGTAACCGTGGATGCCGAAGCCGGTTTCAACCAGATGCTCAAAATTCGGATTCTCCTCCTGGGTCAGTTGAAAATGGGGTGGGTTACGATCATGCTCTCCAGGTGTTATAGAGGGAATTGTCAGATCATTGGGGTCATACATGGAATCCCAAGGTTCTGGTACCAGATATTCAGGATGCGGATCGAAAAAGCTGGCCCACAGAAAAAATGGATCATCAGCATGGGTGTACTGCTCCAAAAGGGAATTGGTTCGTTCTGCGATCCAGGTGTTGTAGTGATATTTCTCAGGGATGGGCCATGTATAGGTTGAAGATGGATCCATCGTTCCGGTTGGGGGAAGGAAGTAATCTTTCCAATTCGTACATCCCTGTTCTTCCAACCATAACGCGTAATGCTGACCGACATGCGCTTCATTCGTATGATTACGTGTTAACTCTACGTGGTCAAAGCCGTAAAATGGACCGTGGAAATGTCTCCAGTACTCCAAATCCTGCAGGATGGGATACGCTTCAGACGACGGGTATTCCTCTGTAGATTTTAGAGGCTGAAAATGTGCTTTGCCTGCTAGGGCAGTGCGGTAGCCTGCCTCTTTGAAACTTTCCCCGACGGTATGACGATCTTCAAGCAGTTTTGTGCCTAATGTCCAGGCTCCATGCTGACTTGGGTACATACCTGTAATAATAGAAGCACGGCTCGGGGTACAGGTAGGGTTCGGGCAATAGGCCCGATCAAACGTTGTTCCTTGATGGGCGAGCCGGTCCAGATTGGGCGTGGAAATTTCAGACTGAAAAGCTCCGATCGTGTTCCAGTGCTGCTGGTCGCTAGTGATTAGCAAAATGTTAGGTGTTCTCGACAAGTGTAATCGCCTCCTAGTAAGATGATATTGAAAAAAACGAGTTATCAAAATAGCCCGGTGTTATATTTTTATTGTCATTTTGTTATGATCAAACAAAATAGGTGAAGGAGGGAACTCCCTACGATGCAGGAATATGAGTACGAGTATGCAGAATTCATCTACTATAAGCCAGGATATTTGGATAAAGAGGAACACATCTGGCCAGTCCGGGCAGGGAGAAGTATAGCCAAATCCAATTACAGGGTTGGCCCCAAACGTATCGAGTGTTACAGTCTTCATTTTGTGCGTGAAGGTAGGGTCAGGCTTGAGTTTGATGGCAAGCGAGTGGACCTGCAGAAGAATGATCTGTTTTGTCTGTTTCCCGGCAGAACCTATTACTATCACATGCTTCCCTCGGAATCTCCACTGCAAATGAACTGGCTGGCATTGGATGGGCCTAAAGTCAAACCTTTATTGGAGCTGGCTGGCTTGACTCCGGAAAGTCCGTTTGGCAAACAGATGTGTTCTCCACAGGTTCAGGAAACGTCGGAACGTCTGATTCATGCATTGGCATGTGTGGAACGATGGAAGCCAGCAGTATCGCTGGAGTTGCACGGGCTGGTATATGGCTTGTTGGCCAGTCTTGTTCCAGACACCAACAATGCACAGCCTACAGAACTGGCGGGCTGGATACATGAGTGCATGGATTACATGGAATTGCATGCAACAGAGGGCATTTCGGTGCAGCAGGTTGCTGACTTCGCAGGGGTGCATCGTTCATACTTCTCCAATATGTTTACCACTCAGGTTGGACTGCCTCCGTTAAAATTTATGCAGAGAATACGAATGGATAAGGCCAAACAGCTTCTAAAGGATACGGATGCTACCGTTACGGAGATTGCTTTGTCTCTCGGTTATCCGAATTTATATTCATTTACCAGAGCATTCAAAATCTATTATAAAGTACCTCCAATCATGATGCGGAGAACCTCAAGCTGATCCTGAACAAACGCATGTCCAGTACGGAGAACGCTTACTTTTTTATTGGATCATGAAAAAGGAGACTCCCACAATGAAGCTCTCTACATTGCAGAGATGGATTTCACCGAAACGCAGCATTCAAGGGAAAATTTTTATCGCTTTTATTGCCGTTACCCTAGTATCCATTATTTTAATTACGGTCATTGTTTATATGAGCATGCGTGAAACGATTACGCAAAATGCGATTACTTCGGTTTCGGACAGCATAAGGCAGGCAGATGAATCATTGAACATAATGCTGGAAGAGATCGACCGTCTGAATACGGTCGTGGTGACTAACAAAAACACGGTTATTGACACTTTGCTCAGTCCGAATGAGGAAATCAGTTACGAGTGGTTTCAGGAACAGAAGCGGATGGATGAATTTCTATCGTCCCTGATCGATTATAAGGCCTATGTTTCACGGATAGCTGTGGTGGGCCTGAGCGGGAAGGTATTTTTCTCAGGTGGACCTTGGCTGGACAGGACCATCTTGGGTACGCCAATGATGAATTACATGCTGCAAAATGGATCAAAGCACGCATATTTCAAGCAGACAGGGGTGTCAAATGCCGTCACCATCGGTCGGGAAATCCGTTATAACCGTGCGACTATTGGGTTTGTCATGGTGGATCTTAATTATGAGTTTATCCAGAAAACATATGACGTGAGACCAACTACAGATAGCATGATCTATGTACTGGACAAGGGAAATCAATTCGTCTATGAAACCCGAGCCACCTCTTCTCTTACTCCTTCAGATCAGGAAATTAAGAAGATCAATCAGCAATTTACAACGAATGGTGAAGCGGTCAGGCGCTACATTGATGGAAAAGAATATATCGTTGTTCGCCGTCAATCCGACTATACTGGGTGGAGTACTATTTCTTTGGTTCCGATGGATTCTCTGCTGACCGAATCGGTGAAGCTGCGCAACCTGCTGGCAGAGGTGTCCATTATTGTGTTTGTCGTTGTACTGATCGTTTCACTTCAAGTCTCTTCCCGAATTACCCTGAATATCCGAAAACTAAAATCACTGATGATGTTGGTGAAGGACGGAAATCTGACACTTCCCCAAAATGAGATTAAAAGTGAAGATGAGACAGGACAACTGTACCATGTCTTTATCGGTATGGTGGAAGAATTGAAAGATCTGCTCGAAGGAATCCGCGTCAGCGAGAAAGAGAAGCGGGAAGCTGAGCTTACTGCGCTCCAAGCACAAATCCATCCTCATTTTTTATACAATTCGCTCAATACGATCAAGTATCTGGCCAGGCTAAACGGAGTTCCAAACATTGAAGCGGTCTCGGGATCGTTGATTGAGCTCATGCGAAGTGTCCTTGGTAATTCAAGCGAATTTCTTACGGTACGTGAAGAATTGGCTTATGTTGAGCACTACATTTCCATCATGAAGTACAGATATATGAAGCCGATTCGGATGATTACCGAAATTGAGGATGACGCATTGCTGGAATGTCGGGTGTTGAAGCTGATGCTGCAGCCCCTGGTTGAAAATGCAATTATTCATGGAATCGGACCACTTGAACAGGATGGATTCGTGTTGATCCGGGTGTATGAAGAAGGAAACAATCTCAATATTGATGTGGTGGACAACGGAAAGGGGATCACGGAGGAGCAACGGGAGTATTTACTGAAAGGTACGGGTACAAACGGAGAAACATCACGTTTTAGTGGAATGGGTGTACGTAATGTACACGAACGAATCGTTCGCACATACGGCGACTCATATGGTGTCCATTTGTGCAGTGAACCGGGGGTGTACACCAAAGCTGAAATTTGGCTCCCCAAACTGGAGAAAAGTATGGAAAATACCAAACGAGAGGTGATATAAGCCATGTTTCAGGTGCTACTCGTCGATGATGAACCCTTAGTACACCATAATCTATGGACATTATTGGACTGGGCTGACTATGGATTTGAATTATGCGGTCAGGCGCATAATGGGTTAATTGCTTTAACGATGATTGAGCAGTCGCCACCGCATATTGTCATTATTGATGTAGATATGCCTGAAATGAACGGTGTAGAGCTTAATCGGGCTATCAAGGAACGTTTTCCGTGGATTAAGACCGTTATGCTCAGCAGTTATGACGATTATGACTATGTGCGGGATTGCCTGAACAATGGCTCCATTGATTATTTGCTCAAGCATCGATTGGATGAGTCAACGCTGCTCAACATCCTGAATAAAGCCGTATCGGAATTGCAGCAGGAAGATCGGTTGCGTGAGAAACAGGTCGCCGAGAGTGCCATGGCCGAGAAAGTGAGTCCCGAGGTTATGCGCGAGTATTTGCTGTATTTACTCAAAAGACAGACGAAGACAACGTACGGGTTTGAAGACTTTTCCCAGAAAGACAATCTGTATCCGCATGCGTCCAGATATGCAACCGCAGCTTTACAGATTGTTCCGTTCCTGCTGCTGACAGAGTCGTACAGTGACGTGCAGACCAATGGTCTGGTTCAGCAGGTGGTCGATATGATGCAGCAGAGCCTGGGTGATATCCATGAGCGGACAGCGGTGTACGTTGAGGAAGGGCGATTTGTTATCGTGTTTTCTTTCAGGGAACGAAGCGAGCACATCATGCAGCGTGAGGTAGATGGACAACTGCGGAAGATTCAGCATGCATTGGAACTGTTCCTGAATCTGCAAAGTGTAACCGCAGTAGGACCTATATGCACCAGTCTATCACAGCTCGCATCCAGTTACTGTTCAGCCGAATACGAACTCGATGGATCTTCGTCTGTGAAAACGTTCAGAAGTCATACCCTCCAAATTGAAACTCCATGTTCGGACAAGCATTCACATGAAAAAGATCAGAGTCAGCGAGTTTCACTGACCATTGAGGAGCAGAAGCAGCTTCTGTTATCCATAGAAAGGTTTGACAAGCAAGGCGTGCATCAATTGATTTCCACTATTATTGCTTCGATTGACCACTTGCCTATCCATTCACATACGGTTCAGATGATTGTCAGCGAGCTCATGCAAACGGGTGATAAAGCATGGAGGACCTGCTTGCCTTCCACAGATCCAGCGATAGCTAATCTGCCTTCAAGAAGCGAGCTTGGGCGCATGAAAACGATAAGAGAACTGGAGCAAGGCCTGCAATCCTTCTTCTCCAGCCTGTTTCATTTGTTGAATCAACATCGTGTAATCGGTTCCTATTCTCGCCATGTCACGCAGACGATCCAATTCATTCTGGAGAGGTACTCCGGTTATGTCACATTGGAGCTTGCGGCAAGCGTAATCGGCCTGAATGCCTCCTATTTAAGCAGAATATTCAAGGAGGAGACGCAGCGGACTTTTTCAGAATATCTGAATCAGGTTCGGATTGACGCAGGGTGCAAGCTGCTGGACAGCGGCCGATACTCGATTAAAGAAATAAGCTTGCAAGTGGGATTTACGACACACAACTACTTTTTCAAAGTATTCAAAGAAATAACGGGTTTAACACCGCAAGCGTATTTGAGCAATCCAGGAAAAAGGAAGAACGAAACGAAACTCCCGACTTTGCACTTGGGAAACTAGGCAGATAAGAGCAGAACTCTAAACTCGTAAAATATGTGGAGTAAAGGGTCATATTATTGTAATTACCTTCCATGCCCGGTGAATTATAATGAGCACACACCAACCGTGAACGCTTACAAATTACGTTGGTGATAAAGAATTGTGGGGGGCACAACTTTATGCGCAAACGCTGGGGAAGAAATATGATCATGATGATGATCGCTTCCAGTTTGATGCTGGCTGGATGCAATTCCGGTGGAACCAATAACGAAGCTTTACCAGAGGTTTCGAAGAACGACATTCATACGACCGGGTTTCCGATTGTGGACGAACCGGTGAATCTCAAGATGTTTACCCGCATTGCACCCGTAAATGGCCCTTTCAAGGAGATGCCGGTTTTCCAGGATTACGAGAAATTAAGCCATGTAAAGGTGGAATTCATTGAAGCGCAGACGGATGGTTTTCAGGAGAAAAAAAATCTGTTGTTTGCTTCGAATGAACTGCCGGATGCCCTGTTCCGTTCAGGTATTTCCCCGCTTGAAGCCATCCGCTATGGCTCTGCCGGCCAATTGATCCCACTGGAAGGTCTTATCGATGAATATGCTCCGAATTTGAAGAAATTAATGGAACAATATCCCGAAATTCGCTCAGGCATTACTACACCAGAGGGCCACATTTATACAATTCCGGGTATTGTTACGCTAAGTGCGGCGCGTACGGATAAGAAATGGATCAATCAGATGTGGCTGGACAAGCTGAATCTGAAAGTGCCGGAGACCACCGAAGAACTTTACAATGTATTGCTTGCCTTCCGTGATGGTGATCCGAATGGAAACGGCAAACAGGATGAACTTCCGATGACAGCCCGCGTAGGATTGGCTGTTGTAAACGCGATGAGTGGGTCATTCGGATTGGATTCACAGCTCGGCTATAACATTAATATTGAAAATGACAAAGTTAGTATCTGGATGGGCAGCGACCAGAATAAAGAAATGCTGATGTACTTAAATAAGCTGTATAAGGAAAAGCTGCTGGATCAGGAAATATTTTCACATACGGAAGCGCAATATCTGGCCAAGCAGGGATCGGGAAATACAGGTTTTTTCTTTGACCAGACGAACAATAACTTCTTGTCGATTAAAGACCAATATACTGGTATCGCCCCACTGGAAGGTCCGCAAGGTGACAGATTACAGTCTCAGGCTTTGCCAGTCGCCAGGGATTTTGGAGCCTTTGCAATCACATCCGTCAATAAATATCCTGAAGTCACGATGCGTTGGATTGATTATTTCTACAGTGACGAGGGTTCTACCCTGCTCCGATTCGGAAGAGAAGGCGAGCATTACGAGATGAAGGATGGTATTCCTTACTATAAAGAGGACTTCCTAAAAGAAATCAGTAACCAGGCCAAAATTACGCCTTATGCCGGCGGAGGCGCGCCACATCTCATCAGTGAACAGGTTGCTTCCTTTATCAATCCACCTCAGGTGCAGGAGGCGCAGCAAAAGCTCGATCCGTTCATGCCAAAAGTTCGCTATGCGGCTCCAATGTTTGATGAGCAAACCGCCCAGGAAGTCAACATTCTGCGAAATGATATTGATAAATATTACGAAGAACAGAGTACAAAATTTATTGTGGGAGCAATCGGTTTTGACAAGTGGGAGCAATTCCAGGCCACGCTCAAAAAGATGAGAGTTGAGGAACTGGAGAAGTTGTATCAGGATGCCTTTGACAAGATGCAGAAATAATGCTGAAACATCATGGATGAGGAGCAGTTGCCTATGAAAAGCGTCAAAACCGATACAATGATGACGATGCCACGAAGCCATCCGAAAAAGAGTTCAGGCCTGTTAAGGCAAATGGGTAAAAGATTGGACCTGTACCTTATGCTGCTTCTGCCAGTCACTTGGTATGTGATATTCCACTATGCCCCTCTGTATGGACTGCAAATTGCGTTCAAAAATTTCAATCCGGCTAAAGGGATTCTGGGCAGCAGCTGGGAAGGCTTTGGACACTTCGAACGATTCTTTGATTCCTATTATTTTTGGAGACTTCTATGGAATACATTATCCATTAACTTGTTCTCCTTATTGATTGCCTTTCCGATTCCGATTCTGCTGGCACTAATCATTAATGAAATTCGCAATAAAACCTTCAGCAAATGGCTGCAAAATATTACGTATATTCCCCACTTTATTTCAGTGGTCGTTATCGTTGGCATACTGAATGTGTTTCTCTCGCCCCATACGGGTCCAGTCAATCTGCTAATTGAGGCATTCGGAGGTACACCGATCCGTTTTCTTGAGGAAGCAGGTTGGTTCAAAACCATTTTTATCAGTTCGAATATATGGCAGAACATGGGCTGGCAATCCATCATCTATATTGCAGCCTTGAGCGGAGTGAACCCGCATTTGTATGAAGCTGCCAAGATGGATGGAGCATCAAGGCTACGGCGGATTTGGCATATTTCGCTACCCGGCATCGCTCCGGTCGTCATCATTTTGCTCATTCTGGACATCGGTCATTTCATGAACGTAGGGTTTGAGAAAATTTTGCTGATGCAAAACAATCTCAATCTGGAATCGAGCGACGTCATTTCAACGTTTGTCTATACGACAGGTATCCTCAAGGGAGAATACAGCTATACAGCTGCTATCGGGCTTTTTAATTCAATCATTAATCTGCTGTTACTTTTACTGGTCAATCGGATTGCACGGAAGACGTCTGAGACGAGCTTATGGTAAAGGAGGGTAAGATCCTATGTCCAAGCAGGCGACATTACAAGCCAGTTCCAATGAACGGATTTTCGATGTAATCATATACATCATAGCCTCAATCATTATTATCGCTGTGCTGTACCCGCTGATTTTTATCGTGAGCGCTTCGTTCAGTGATCCCACAAAAGTATTAAACGGAGAAGTCTGGTTACTGCCCAAAGGACTGACGTTGGACGCCTACACGAATATTTTGCACAACGAGAAGATATGGGTGGGATACCGTAATACGATATTTTATACGGTCGTGGGCACTGTGATTAACATTATCATGACCGTATTGGCTGCATATCCTCTTTCTAGACCTGACCTTCCTGGACGTAATGTAATCATGGTGTTCATCACGCTAACAATGTTCTTCAGTGGCGGATTAATTCCAACGTATCTATTGGTCAAAAATCTGGGCATGGTGGATACGATGTGGGCTCTGATCATTCCCGGCGCAATCGCCACGTACAATCTGATCGTGATGAGAACGTATTTTCAGTCGAGTATTCCCTGGGAGCTTCAAGAAGCTGCCCACATGGATGGGTGCTCCAATTGGCGGCTGCTTGTGAGCATTATCCTGCCCCTGTCCAAGCCGATCCTGGCCGTGATGGTGCTGTTCTATGCCGTAGGCCATTGGAATTCTTTTTTTAACGCGCTCATCTATATTCGTAACGAAAATCTGCATCCGCTTCAGTTGGTACTGCGCGAAATTCTGCTGATCAGCCAATCCGATGCAGTGGACGGCAGCCTTGGTTTGGAAGACAAAATCCTGCTCGCGGAGAGCATCAAGTATGCGGTGATTATCGTCTCCAGTTTGCCTGTACTGTTGATGTATCCTTTTGTGCAGCGCCATTTTGTTAAAGGGGTCATGATTGGATCGATTAAAGGTTAAATCCATATCAACCACAATGATGGAGGACTTATGTTGAAATCAAACGCCAGAATTAGTATAGATTGTAGTCGTGTAAGCGAACACACGGTCAACCCTTTTTTGTTTGGGCATTTTGTGGAAGACATCCGAGACCATATGGAAGCGATGCTTGCATTTCCATTGAAGGATATGGACTTTGAAAGCGAGGCTGAATCAAGCGCTTCTGTATCGGGAAGCTGGAGTACCTACACCAACGGAAGAAATACGCAATATGCAATGGAAGCCCCGGCTCCCAGACATTCGGGTCGCGCTCAGCGTATTCGTATCTTTAGTGATGATGAAGCGTACGCCGGGATTGCACAAAGCTGCGCATTGAAAGGGCCTATGGACTACACCGTTCGTATAGTTGCGCGAGCCTCCATTGAACTCCAGTATTTGATGGTGGAGGCGGTCGATAGACGTACGGAAGAAGTGCTCGGTCAGTTGAAAATCGAATTGCACAGCCATAACTGGCAGGATTATGAAGGACGGCTGACGATCCTACGTGCTTGTTCAGATGCAGAGATTCGGGTGTATGTTCCGACAGAGCATCCAAGATGGATCGATCATGTCTCCACGGGAATGCTCTGGCTGGACCATGTGTCTTTATTGCCTGTGGATCATATTGCTCTGGTAAAAAGCGAAATAATAGAGATGACCAGAGAACTAAACGCAGGCATGATGAGACTTGCAGGGAACTACATTAGCGCCTATCACTGGGAGCATGGCGTTGGGCCGATTCTGGAGAGGCCAGTCATGTACAACGAGGCATGGGGAGGATGGACCAGCAAATATTTCGGAACGGATGAATTTATCCGCTTTTGCCACGAGCTGGAGGTGGAACCTCTGATTTGTGTGAACGATGGATCGGGTACACCTCAAGAGGCCGCCCAATGGATTGAATATTGTAATGGAAGTGTAGATACCCCAATGGGGGCTCTTCGGGCGAAGAACGGATCTCCGGAACCATATCATGTGAAGTATTGGGAGATCGGCAACGAGGTGTGGGGGCAATGGCAAGTTGGAGCTTGCTCTGCGGAGCAATTTGCGGAGCGGACCGTACAGTTTGCCAAAACGATGAAGGAAGCAGATCCTTCCATTGTATTGCTGGCCTGTGGACATTACGAGCAGGATTGGAATAAAACTGTGCTTGCTCTGGCAGGGGAGTATATCGATTATTTAACATTACATTTATACCACGGCTACGGTCCCTTTGGCATGAATCGGGATACACCGGCTGAGGATCGGTATAAAGCAATGGCTAGTTATCCCGAGTGGACCCGGCACTGTATACACCAAACAATGGAGGTCATTCATTCCGACATCAAACATCAGCATGTGAAGCTGGCCATCACCGAATATAACACGATGTACTATCCAAACACTGTGCGAAAAGGACTGCCAGACGAGCATACCCTTGGAGCAGCCGTGGCGAATGCCGCCAATCTGAATGAAATGATTCGTTGCAGCGATAGCGTGCAAATTGGCAGTTTCTCCGATCTGGTCAATGGTTGGCTTGGGGGATGTATCCGTGTCGGGGATTTCTATGCGGATCAATATCGGGGCAAGCATGCTGGATGGAGTGGACACCCACTCACGATCTATGGAACTCCAACCTATGAAGTATTAAAGCTTTACGCGAATCGGGATATTCATCATATCCTACCTGTAGAAGCTGAATGTGGAACATTCTCTGTAACTTCAAACCAAAAAACGCCTGTAGAGCTGGATGCACTCCCCGATCTGGATGTTGTAGCCGGAACGAATGTTGATGGCAGCAGGGTCACCTTGTTTATTGTGAACCGAAGCTTGGAGGAAGTATCGGTTGAGCTGGATTTACAAGTTTTCGATGCGAGTGAAGAGGGGACCTTATATGAGATTACCAGCGATTCGTACAATAACATCAACTCCGTGTTTCAACCCAATCATATCAAGTGCACAGAACGGAGTGTTTTGACCGAGGATTGGCAGCGTGGTTACGCATTACGTCCTTCATCCATCTATGTACTGGAGTTTGGAAAGGTAGACCGATTGTCTCGACATCCCGGACTGTAGACAAATAGGGTTTCAGAACTTATACCTAAGTTCTGAAACCCTATTCTCTGTTCTATGGTGTCTTGACTACCAATCAATCCGATATTTGCCTGATGAAAGCAGGCATTTTAAATAATTACTTGTTTTCGCTTATACAAAACGGGTATTGCCGCTGCTATAAGGATCACACCCATAATGGCGGGTGCAGCATGACCAAGCGATACATAGATTTGACCTCCAATGATAGGACCAATCATTCTAGCTAAAGCCTGAATAGATTGGCTACCGCCTTGAATCCTGCCTTGTTCACTAGAATCGACAGACTTGGAGAGCATTCCATTGAAGGAAGGTCCGAAGATCGAATCACCAAAACCAAATATAAACATGCCAACGATAAAGAGAGGATAGAATGAGAACAAAGTAGACAGTGCAATGAGACTGTAGCCTATAATCTCTGAAATCATTCCAAGAATGGCGATCTGTTTATCACTAAGTCTTTTCAAAAGCTTGGGCATGATGAGACCTTGTGAGATGATATCCTGGACACCCATAATCGAGAACATAAGTCCGATGATTGCAGGCTTCCAATTGAAAGTATCCATTGAAAATTGTGAGAAAACGGCCTGTAAAGATCCGTTGGGTATCCAAAGTAAGAAGGCTGAGATCAGTAGTCTGTTTAAGTTTTTCATGGAAAGCAGGTTTGCAAGCTGTATGAATGGATTAAGTCTCACCAAAGTAATTTCTTTCAAACTATGTTTCTTGGCAAGACTCTCAGGCATAAAAAAGAATCCATATATAACATTCACCAAAGTTATGATGGCTCCAAAATACATGGGTGCAGAATAATCAATCTTGGCGAGCAATCCGCCTACAGTCGGGCCAATGACGGTGCCTACACCTACAACCGCACTCACCCATCCAAAGTATTTGGTTCTCTGTTCGGGTGGGATGATGTCCGCAAAATATGCGAAGATAGTACCTATGCTTCCTCCTGTTATACCCTCGATTATACGCCCCGCAAAGAGTACCCATAGGGCTCCACCTATGCCGAAAACCAAGTATCCAATTACGGAACCCAAAAGGCATACCAGGAGCAATGGACGACGGCCATATTTGTCGCTCAGTGCTCCAAGCACGGGAGACGCAAAAAATACGCAAAAGGCATAAACAGAGGTCAGCAGCGTAACAACGATAGCTTGTTCTCCTGGACTGCTTGTATAAGGCTGTACTAGGAATGGGACAACAGGCGCGATAATACTGAAGCCTATTCCGCAAAGAAACACAGAGATCAGACCGAATAATAAAGCGTGTTTGTCTATGGTTTGTTCTGTGTTCTGTGTATGATGTGATCGTGATCGAAATTTAAACATTAAATTCTCCCCTCAAACGTCGTGATTTTATTTCCTTGGAAACATTAATATCGTACAACCACTTTGTTTCCTTGTCAACAAAATAATAACAATAAAAAAACAGCCTGTTCTCAAATAGAGTCCGGCTGCCTTTAGTTTAACTTTCATTATTAAGATTTATTCCGACTTCAGATCTGTACCCAGCTTCTTGATTTCTGCATCCAAATGCCGATTATACTTGTCCACGAAGTTAAGCATACTGTCAAACTGATCGTCGGTTACCTGTTCGAATACAATTTTATCTCGCTCTTGAAACTCATTGTGCAGGTCCTCATGGATTTGATAAATGACTTTCCCTTGTTCTGTAAGCCTAAAATAGATTTCTTTCTTGTTATCCGACTTCTGATAGCTTTCGATCAGGCCTTTTTCTATGAGCTTCTTCGTTAATTTACTTATCGCACCTCGAGTCATATAAAAGGACTCTGCAAGCTTTGTTACATTGGAATCTGCATTTTTTTCAATGTATTCGATGCAATGTACTTCAGAAGGTTTATAACCCTTAAGACTTTCTTCCATCTTATCTTTATTAAGCCAAACCAGCTTGTTATATAAGTCCCTGAAACCCACTAAGACCTGTTCCTCTTTATTCATGGCCTATCCTCCCACCCATTGGTGCATTACAATATTATATTCAATTTTGGTTTCCAGTTCAAAAATATTGAAAACAATTATTTAGGAAGGGATACGTGCGTGGTAAAAAAGAGGGTCAAAAGCCCTTTTGCTTAATGTATAGCTCTAGGTTTTTATCTGAATAAACTTTTTTCTTAATGACATACTACCTCAGAAGAGGTGGTAAAATTTGCAGCGAATCCATGATCAAGATCTTCACGATATAGAAAAACAACTCTCTGAACATTTTAAAAAGAGCTCGGACTTCTTGAGCAAAAATGTGGTTATCGCCGATCAGGAATTCAGAGCGTATTACATGGAGACCCTTGTCGATTTTCCAACAACATTGTCTACAATTAACCAGGCGGCGGGTGGTAGTGAGAACGGATCATTTCAAAATATGTTCAGCCCATTTGAAGAAGAGGCCTCCATGTCAATGGATGAGATATGCGGCCATCTCTTGCATGGAAAGCTTGTTCTGTTCAGCACAGAAGGGATGGCAGCTGTCATGGAACCGGAGCATACTGACATTTCGCGTTCTGTCAGCGCACCGGAGAGTGAGAATCCTCTTCAATCTGCGTACGATGCTTTTACAGAAGATATTAATAAAAACATTGGTTTGCTGCGAAAAAAGATGATTTCCGATGACTTGGTTATTGAACGGCGAGAAACGGGGACCCAGTCTACAAAAAAAATTGCCATGGTGTATTTGGAGGGAGTTGCCCAAGCCAAGGTCATCGCGTCTATTCGGGATAAGCTGGAACAAAATAAGGACAAGGAATTGACTACAGTAAGGGACCTGATTCGTATACTGGGGCATCCAAAATTCTCAATAACACCAACGTATATCTCTTCGGAGCTACCTGGGGAGATGGTACAGAATCTGATGAACGGAAAAGTGGTTATTCTAATTGATCAATTTTCGTTTGCCTTTGCTTTTCCAGCCATCATCATGGATCTATGGTCAACAACGCTGGACGTTAACTACCCGTATTTGTTTCAAGTGTTTTTACGAACCGTACGGGCCATTGGCGCACTTTTGGCCGTTACGCTTCCAGGTCTGTATATCGTGCTCAATTCGGTAAATCCGGAACTGTTGCGTATCCAGTTAGCCATCACGGTAGCCAAGAGCAGGGAAGGGGTGCCTTATCCTTCGTTGATCGAAATGCTGCTGGTTATGCTGCTTTTGGAGATGATTATCGAAGCCACCATTCGACTTCCCAAGAACATCGGACCCACCATAACCATGATTGGCGGTATTCTGTTGGGACAAGCCATCGTTCAGGCCAAACTCGTCAGTAATCTATTAATTATTATTCTGGTTGCCTCGGCAATTGCCAACTTTGTATTGGCAGGCTATATGAACACGACGGGCATACGAATGTATAAATACGTTGTCATGCTCATCAGTTCCTTTTTCGGAATATGGGGTCTTGAGGCTGCGATGATTTGGATTATACTGTATTTTGCATCGTTGAGTACTTTCTCCGTTCCCTACTTAAGTTTAAGTGTGAAAGGAAAGGCTCCGGATGAATAAAGCCCAGATTCTTACCATTTTTGTTCTGCTTCATCTCGCTTCGATCTTTGCCATCTTTCCTGAACGGATCATCTCTGCCACTTCAAAAGGACACTGGGAACCCATAACGATCCTCTTTTTGGCAGAGCTTCTGGTTCTATGGATGTACTTAAAAGCGTTGTCTCAGTTTCCGGGGAAAACAGTGGTGGACATCTGTAATGAATCACTGGGCAAATGGGTAACGAGACTGATCGTTCTGCCGATGTTGATCTTCCTATATATCGAGCTGTTATTGCTTATGTACTTCCAGTCTGTCGAAATCAAAGCTGTATTACTACAGAGAACACCGTCAGTAGCAACATCAGCTCTCTTTATCGTTCTGTGTTTCTATGCTGTTTGGAAGGGACTCGAGGTCATGATTCGGGCGAGCATCGGATTGTGTATTCTCTTGATGCCATTCATTTTTTTCTCCATGATGATCAGCATCCAGAATTTCAGAATCAGCTACATTTTTCCGATTTGGGATAGTGGAATGTCGTTTTTCTCCAATTCGGATTTCTATGTATGTACGGTCATTTCAGCCGGGTTCCTATTCCTTGGCATGATTCCCTCCAAGCAACGGCTTAGTTTTGGTAAAGCAGCTGCTGCGGTTGGTATCATATTTGTGTTTGCTTTGGGATCTGTATATGTTCCGCTTCTCGTATTCGGTCAGGAAACGGTAATTCATTTGCAATATCCCATGCTTATGGCATCGGATACCATTGATTTGGAGTGGGTTGTATTTGACTGGCTTCCAAGCTTCTACGTGGTAGCCTCCAGTGCGCTGGGTGTTCTAAAGGTTTCCGTTTTACTCTGGATTCTGGTGTCCCTGCTGAATCAGTTATTTATGCCGAAAATCAATCGATTATGGGTTCTTTCCGTGGTGTGCTTCACCTTGTACGTGTTCAGTCTCATGATACCGGATGTCAACGCTTTGAATTCATACCTGTACCTGAATTCTTTCTTTTGCGTTTATAGCGTTATCGGTTTTCCAATCATTGTATTCCTCGCGGCGCAATGGCAGCGAAAGAGGGTGAGTACATGAACATGCGCATCATCAAGACTCTGATTGTAGGCTTATCTATGATGATGTTACTTCCGGGATGTTGGGATACCAAGGATATTAACAAACAATATCTGCCTGTTGTCATGGGAGTGGGAAAGGGAAACACGGAAAAATACAGGATCATTCTCCAAATACCCGATGCATCAGGCAAAACCCAAATTCTTGACAAAGAAGCGAAATCCATCAGTAAAGCCATTGATTTGATTCGCACGGATTCCGAAAAAAGCATCGAATTGGTACATTTGAGATTATTGCTAATCGACAGGAAAGTCGCAGAGCAGGGGATTGATAACATCATCAATTTTGCTGTGAGAGCGAATGATATCTCGATTAAAGGCTTGGTAGGGGTTATTGACGGTGATTTTGAGAAGACGATGTATCATCAAATTTCGCCAACACCTGAAATTTCTTCCTACGACTTTTTTAGCCAGGATGCCGGGTGGACGCCCAATCAATCCATCGTCCGAATATGGGAAGCTTATCAAAACCAAAATTCATATACGGAAGACATGGCCATCCCCATGCTCAAAAACGGCGATCGAACTTTGTTCACCTTTAAAGGCACGGCCGTGATGCGGGATGACCGCATGGTAGGAACGCTCAATCAGGAAGAGACACTTTTGTTTAATTTATTTAAAGGGAAATATTCAGGGGGAACCATTGAAGTGGCACAGAACACGAGTGTTCTTATTCAAGACACCAAAATCAAACACAAGACCTCCTGGTCGGAGAACGGGCCATCCATCCTGACGGATATTCTTCTCAATGTAGTGATTACGGAAAGCCCTGAAAGTAAGGGTAACGCGGTGATTGAGAAAGAAATGAAAGAACAGATCAGCCAACAGTTTAATGAAACGGTAAGGAAGGTTCAATCTTTTAAATCGGATGTATTGGGTGTAGGCATGATATTTCGACCCCAACTGTCGGAGGGGAAATTAAAGGAATGGAAAACCAAGTGGTTTCCGAAGCTGGAGCAAAAGATCAACGTTCGTGTCAACGTTCTGAACGAAATTTATTTTAAAGAAAATGCCAATGATAATGATAGTCAGGGGCAAATGTTAAAAAAATAGCTTAGCATTGTTAACTCCGCTATAAGCGAGGAAAATGCTATACCGTTATGAAGTCGCCCTGGTGGCGACTTTTTTTATAATATCAGAAAGGTTCAGCGTGAGTTTTTATTTATGAAAGATTCAGCTCCAATAACGTATTCACTTGTTCTTCCATGACATGAGGTGGATAGGGCATTTGGTTTATAAACCACCATTCCACAATTCCCACATACGCTGGCGCAAAGAATTGAAGCAAAATATCTTCACTTATCCCGCGATTTTTTCCCTCTTTCATGTCCCATCCGTTCTTTATATCCTTGATGACAAATTGGAGAAAACGGCTGCGAAAGAAGGGTGCTCCTTTACTTGTTAACATAGCTGAAAAGAATAAATAGTTGCTCTCAAAGTATTCAAACCAGCTCATTCCCCCATCTGTAGCATTCGTTTCAGATTCGGATTCACACAATACCTGTAGTTCGTTCACATGTTCCTCGATGAGCTTATCCAGTAAATCATATTTATCCAGATAGTGAAGATAGATGGTTCTGCGGCTAACATTCGCTGTGTCGGAAATATCCTGAATCGTAATCTGGTCAAAATGCTTTTGAGACATAAGTTCAATCAGCGCTTTTTTAATGGCATCTTGAGATTTGAGTATTCTTCGATCCACTTTGGGCATTTCGAGTCACCTGACTTTCCTCTGTTTGTATCCAAATTTCCACGATCTGTGCACTAATGCACAAATCATCATCTTTTAGTCATTGTAGATAAGACGTACTTTCTATAATAATACACATAAGCGCAAAAATACATTCTTGTGCATTTATTTTTTATCTGCGCCATTCGTAAGTTTAGAGAATGAATCAGAAATAGTGAAGGAGTTTTGCTTGTGGTCAAATCAAATCATGTACTCATGTATATATTAATTATCGGTGTTTTCGGCATCCTAACTACAGAGATGGGAGTCATTGGGATATTACCTCAAATAGCTGATTATTTTCATGTCAGTGTTTCCAAGGCTGGCTTACTCGTGAGTCTCTTTGCACTCGCTGTTGCGATTGCGGGTCCTACGATGCCTTTATTATTTTCCGGTATAAACCGTAAAACGGTGATGTTACTCGTGCTCGGTATTTTTGTTGCATGTAATATTATTTCCATCTTTGCACCAACGTTCACCGTTGCCCTCGTGGCTCGTATCATTCCGGGCTTTTTCCATCCCATTTATTGTTCATTGGCTTTGACCGTAGCAGCGACCTCTGTAAGCAGTGAAGAAGCTCCCAAAGCGGTATCTAAAGTAATGCTTGGAGTCACCGCAGGAATGGTACTTGGCGTACCAATCACAAACTATATCGCGAATGGAACATCGGTAGAAATGGCAATGGTATTCTTTGCGATCGTAAACGCGTTGGCATTTCTGGGTACATGGATATTTATCCCCTCTATGCCTGTTAAGGAAAAACTTGCGTATGGAACACAATTGGGAATCTTAAAAAGAGGTATCACTTGGCTAGCCATCGCTGCAGTGATACTTATGGCTTCGGCAACAGCAAGTGTGAATAGTTACATCGCAGAGTACTTGGGCTCTATCACTCATATTTCGGGAAAAACATTGAGTATCGTGTTATTTATATATGGTTTAGCCAGTCTAGTGGGAAACGTAGTGGGAGGCAGGCTGCTTTCTAAAAACACACGTAAAACCGTTATACTTTTTCCCGTAGTATTGGGCATCGTATATCTTTTATCCTTTTGGACGGGCACGTCCACTGGACCTATGATTTTAACCGTGATTTTATGGGGAGTATGTTATGCAATAAGCAATCTAATTGGTCAGTATTGGATCACCTCTGCCGCGCCAGAAGCGCCCGATTTCTCGAATGGTTTGTTCCTTTCATGCGGTAATTTGGGAATAACCTTGGGAACTGCTGTAGGCGGGCTGTTCATCTCGGGGATCGGCACACAGTACATCGTGCTTGGAGGTGTATTGTTCCTAGTACTAAGTCTGTTATCCATTTTGCTGAGAATTCGATTATTTGACCCCGTAAAAAAACAACATGTAAGCTAAGCAACCTTAAGTGACATACACAAAAGGGAAATGTTCATTATTCATCATCTTGCTTACCAAATAATGAACATTTCCCATCGTGTTGTTTACTAATGCACGTTTTATAGCCATTTGGGAATTGCGAGATTTTTTCTCATGCTTAATACTATACTCAAGAATAGTTATTCTTCCGTGTGTATCTTATGCAGGCATCAGAGCTATCTGCAAAGGTAGCAAAAACCATCCGAAAGCGAGGAATACGCAAATGGATTATGTGAAGCTTGGCAATACAGGTCTGGATGTGTCCCGTCTGTGCTTGGGCTGTATGGGATTTGGTACAGCAGTTCCTGGAGGTCATCAATGGGTCATTAATGAAGAGAACAGTCGTCCCGTTATTAAAAAGGCGTTGGATTTAGGCATCAATTTTTTTGATACAGCAAATGTATATTCAGCTGGAACCAGCGAGGAAGTGATTGGGCGCACCTTACGTGACTATGCCAATCGAGATGAAATTGTACTTGCAACGAAAATTAATGGTCGTATGCACCAAGGCCCAAATGGTGCCGGACTTTCCCGTAAGGCCATTATGAGTGAGATAGATAAAAGCCTGAAGCGACTGGAAACAGATTACGTAGATTTGTATCAGATTCATCGCTGGGATTACACTACACCCATTGAAGAGACGATGGAAGCCTTACATGATGTGGTCAAAGCAGGAAAGGTAAGATACATAGGCGCTTCTGCGATGTATGCATGGCAGTTTTTGAAAGCGTTACATGTAGCTGAGCAAAATGGGTGGACCCGCTTTGTATCCATGCAGGATCACTACAATCTTATCTACCGTGAGGAAGAAAGAGAGATGCTTCCGCTCTGTAAAGCTGAGAAAATCGGTGTGATTCCGTATAGTCCGCTTGCGGGAGGCCGATTGACAAGAGACCCTCAGGAAAAAACACATCGTTCCGAAACCGATCAGATTGCAAAGCAAAAATATGATGCAACTGCAGATACCGACCGATTGATCATTGATCAGGTTGCCGCGATTGCTGAGAAGCATGGGGTTCCTCGTGTACAAATCGCACTTGCCTGGTTACTGCAAAAGGAACCGGTCACAGCTCCCATCATTGGTGCTACCAAAATATCGCATCTGGAGGATGGTGTAGCCGCTCTTTCGATTAAGCTAACACCTGAAGAAATAGCATCGTTAGAAGAACCCTATGTGCCTCACCGAATTGTTGGTCATCAATAATCAAGATGATTGGATAAGGAAGATGGAACCAACGTAAATTAACAGGTTCATCACATATACAAACAGAAGTCGCCTCATTGGCGACTTCTTTATGTTTTTATCTGGCAATGCAGCATCGAATTTATTCATTTTAGAGTGTAATGGAATTAAGCATTCTGAGAAGGGGGAAGTCTTCGTAAAATAACATATCGCAGTGCTTACGATTATAAGGCTTGGTTAAGGGGATAATTGTTAATTGGAGAAAATCATTCACAATATACAGCTGTAAAGGAGCGGGATCATGTCCTTCTTTAGAACACTTTCCGTACGGGCAAAGGAAGACGAGTTGATGGACGATTTCTCCACGGGGGGAGAAGAATTGAGCGAAGCGCTCAAACATCTGAGAAGGCTGAACAAAATATTTGCTGCTCCCGCTCCAACCCGCGCAGGGGTGGAAAAGTTATGGAAAGCGATTGGCAGTCCAACTACGCTGACCCTTCTTGATGTGGGAGCAGGTTCAGGTGATGTGAACCAGAAGTTATTGCGCTGGGCGGACCAGAAGGGAGTTAAGCTTGAGATTACTCTGGTCGATCTGACAGAGGAGGCATGTGAGCAAGCGAGGAACCTTTTCCGGAATGAACCGAGAATCAAGGTTCGGCGTGCCGATGTCAAGGAATTGCCGGATGCCTCAGCAGACATCGTAACCGGCTCGCAATTTGTCCATCATTTTGAAGGAAAGCAACTCGTGGAGATGGTCTCGCATATGCTGCGTGCTTCCAAATATGGCGTTGTCATAAACGATATCCATCGGCATCCCATATCTTATGCGGCTGTCTGGGTAACCACTCGAATGATCTCACGCAATCGGTATATTCGTCATGATGGACCGTTGTCTGTTGCAAAAGGCTTCACGGGAAGGGATTGGCGGGACTTGAAACAGCAGTTGAACCATGACACTTTGACCTATGAATGGAAGCCTTTGTTCCGCTATTCCGTCGTGATACCCCAACAAGGGACGTTATCATAGCATCATTACATCAACAGGCAGTTATCTTAAATGGACAATGAAAGGCGGGTGTTCTTACGTGTCTAAACCATTGGATGTCATAGTCATCGGAGCGGGAATTGCCGGCAGTACCTGCGCGTTGCAGCTTGCCAGGCAAGGGCATCGGACACTGCTGCTGGATCGGCAGGAATTTCCACGTCACAAAACATGCGGTGAATTTATGTCACCTGAGACAACGGAGATGCTGGATTATTTGGGGATCAACCTTAGTGAACAAGAGATAAAGCCGAGTATCCTGGATCATGCCAAGATCATTATGCCTCAGGGCGGGGAGATCGTGGCACCTTTGCCGGGAATGGCCTATGGTATTAGCAGATATGAGCTGGATCGGATTTTACACGAGCAGGCCACAGCCGCAGGCGTTGAGATCGTTACAAAGGCAACGATAACCAACATTCAGCAGTTAGATGATTATAGTTATGAAGTCGAAGCCCAAAAAGGAAATGAGCGGATTCATTATAGCTCAAAAACCGTTATTGGAGCCCATGGCTCGAAGAAGCTGAGGGGGATGACCTCGCCAGCAGAGCTGCGGGATAAAACAGCATATGTTGGTATCAAATCGCACTATCGGGGGATCACCATCCCGCCACGGGTAGAGTTGTATTTTTGCGAGGGGGGGTATGTCGGCATTTCGCCGATTGAGGATGGTATCGCAAATGTAGCTGCATTGCTGACCCTTGATATGGTGCGGGGAAGCGGCAAGTCTGTAGAGGATATTTTGCAGGCAGCGTCCCTAACCAACGAAAGATTGGCCGCGAGACTTGCTGAGGGAAGCCCAGTTCCAGGAACACAGGTCTCGATTGCACCACTTCATCTATCCAATGTTCCTGAACCGTGGTCCCAATATCCTCATATTGGGGATGCGATGCTGATGATCCCTCCCCTGTGTGGTGACGGGATGTCCATTGCACTTCGTTCCTCACTGCTGTGTGCTGAATGGACTGACAGGTATCTTCAAAGGAAGATCAGCTTTACGCAATGGCAGCAAGAGTATTCGAAAGAAGCCAATCTTGAATTCTCCCGACTGCTCCGACGTGCACGAAGAATTCAGAAGCTGGCTTTTGCCAAAACGAACAAGTTCTATCCTGGTTTGGCCCGGATGGTCCCTGGTCTGGCGACTTATTTGGTGAAGGCAACACGGTTATCAGAAATCAATCTTGTCCATCGATCATAGATGGCAGCAAAGTGAAATTCATAGAACATGGGGCGGCTTATGCCGGCCTCTTTTTGTTGTTTCTCTGCCAATTTTGACGAGACCGTTTAGAAATCTGCCAAATACTCGTATAATAGAATCTAATTGTAGTTATAGAGACAAGAGTCTGATTTGAATTCGGGAGGCATTATTTTAAGATGAACTATTCATTTTCCAACCGGATTGCTGCATTGCAGCCATCCATCATTCGTGAGATCCTGAAGGCTTCTTCGGGCCAAAATGTAATTCCGTTCTCTGCGGGGAATCCCGCTCCGGAGACGTTCCCTATTGAGGCGATTCGCACATTTACTCAATCGATTCTGGAACAGGACCCGGTAACAGCACTGCAATACGGAATTACCGAAGGTTATGCCCCGCTGAGGGATACATTGACTACACATCTGAAGACAGGCTTTGACACGGGCAAAGCATCGGATGAACTGTTCATTGTATCTGGAGCACAGCAAGGAATTGAACTTGCTTGTAAAGTATTCTGTAATGAAGGGGATACGATTATCTGTGAGAGTCCGAGCTTTATCGGTTCACTGAACTCTTTCCGGGCTTCAGGTGCAAACCTGGTCGGCGTTCCGATGGAGACGGACGGTATGGATATCGGGAAGCTGGAGCATGCCCTGCAAACCGAGCAGAATGTAAAGATGATCTATGTGATTCCGAGCTTCCAAAACCCTACAGGTTTTACCACCAGCCTGGAGAAGCGCAAGGCAATTTATGATCTTGCCAAGAAGTATGGAGTTATGATCCTAGAAGATAACCCTTACGGAGAACTTCGGTTTCGTGGAGAAGATGTAGCGACAATTAAGTCGATGGATGATGAAGGTCTGGTTATTTACGTAGGTTCCTTCTCCAAGATTCTGTCCGCTGGCTTGCGTGTTGGTTATGTTCTGGCTCCTTCCGAGGTTGTTCAGAAGATGGTTGTTGCCAAACAGGGAGAGGATGTACATACAGCCATGCTGCCGCAGATTCTAGCACACAAGTTCATGACTGAGTATAACTATGCAGAGCATATCAGCAGTATCCGTGCGATTTATCGCAGGAAGTCTGCCTTGATGATTGACAAGCTGCAGGAGCATATGGGTGAGTCCATTACCTTTACCCAACCGGATGGAGGACTGTTCCTCTGGTGTGATCTGCCAGCTCATATCCCGATGCTTGATTATGCCAAAACAGCCGCTGCGGAAGGCGTAGCTGTTGTTCCAGGAACAGCTTTTCTCGTCGATGAGAACGAAACCTGCAATGCGATCAGACTTAATTTCTCAACACCTTCCGATGAGCAAATTGTGAAGGGCATCGAAATTCTGGGACAGGTTCTGCACAAATTCTAATTGGAGGCATATTTCATGAATCAACGTTTTCGGATCACTCGATCCATGCAAGAAAATAACGAGGAGCAATCCATCTCCTTGGAAGAATGCAAACAGTATTTTGCATCCAAACCGGACTTTACATACTCACCTGTTCTTACCGTCCAGGGACCGGAGAGCGTCATGTCCATCGATGGGGATTTCTTCATGTGGACGTATGAGAACCTGCAGATTCCATTTCGTCTATATATGGGAGATCTGTATGTTGCCATTGTCAATGAAGCTGTTGTTCCGCAAATGATCGAGGTTGCAACGGATTTGCGAGCCGATGTGGTTGAAGGGTAAGTAGGGCTTGGAATGAAGTGCATCCGTCCAATTGTAATCATATAAGTGTCGGGAAAGTCGCCAATCTGGCGACTTTTTTGCTCTGAATCTATTCGTCAGTTTGCTTATTGAAATATTCAATCGATGGGGAATTGACGCTTAGGACCTGTTCGTGATAATTTATATAAATCACAAAATCCAATAAATCCAATGAGGGAAAGGGGTTTTACGCAATGTCGTCGATCGTACTTGCTGCCGCCGAAGATATTCGAAGCGAGGATTCGGAACTTTTAATCAAGGAGCTAAGCGAAGAACTGGGATTGTTATATGGCGGCGATGGGACAGCGGGATTTCAGCCATCCGATGTGGAGACACCGCGAGCAGCCTTTATTGTCGCGCGTTTGGATGGATATCCGGTAGGCTGCGGAGCCATCAGGCCCCTTGATGATACAACTGTGGAGGTCAAACGTATGTATACACGTTCGGATTTCCGTCGTAAGGGTGTGGCCCAGGCCATTCTGGCCGAAGCAGAACGTCTTGCGCTCGAATTCGGCTACACCAATTTGAAGCTGCAGACTGGCCCCAAGCAGCCTGAGGCAGCGGCCCTTTATGAAAGAGTTGGGTACTATCGGATACCGATTTTTCATGGGGACTGGGATCGAGTGCTTGCTTATCAAAAAGATCTGGTACTCAGTGCAACCCACAGAAACGAACACTCCTCATTGAACGCATAGATATCGTCTATAACAAACGAACCGAAATCTCTTGTCAGCATCCAGAGATTTCGGTTCGTTTTTTTTGGTGTGTGGAAAGCCGATGGAGTCAAGAATATCGAAATTCCTTTACTCTTTTATTACAGAGGCATTTACAGCGTCTTCCATCTGATTATTGTAGGTACGGAATAAGCCAAGGCGCCAAAAGGCTGCTCCTTTTAGATCATATCGCTTGGCAAGACCCAGTTTATCATCTATGGAAGATGAGGTTTCACTATTTAAGCTGATACCGAGCAAAAGTTTTTGTTTGGAAACGCCAGCATCTAACGCAAGCTGGATGGCCTGATCCACAAGACTGTTCGGCTCAGGAACCTGCGCTTTGGTGCCGACCGGATTATATTGATAAGCCATAATGATGATATCATCTGCCAATGAAGCGAGCGTTTTGTAATCATAGCCTTTATATGCACTATTTAATGGGGGCACGGCCAAAGATAGAGCGATGTCTTTAGGCAAGGAATCCTTCAATTGCTTGACGTAATTGTTCAGCAGCTTCTGTTGCTCTAGAGCGTCCAGCTTAAAACCTAGTCCTTCAAAATCAAGAACAACCCCTCCGAAACCATTCTCAGCTATGGCAGCAGTTATGCCTTCAATGGACTTCTGGCGCATGCTGCTGTCACTCAGCACCTTGGTCAGTTCTCCGTTTCCATCCAAAGAATAAACCATAAGATACGGTTTAATACTCTGATTCGTTGCATCAGCAACGATGGATTTAGGTGTAACGTCACCTGCAGCTGCAGGAATTTGATACTCATCACCCTGAAGCGTAAATTGACCTTCACGATCGATGCGACTCCAGCCAAAAGCGACGGAGTTCATGGATGGTACCAAATCGATTTCCTTATAGGATTGCAGCGCATAGAAGGCTCTCAAATGCATTTCACGTTGAGGTGAAACAAGAGAGACGGTACGAGTTGACTGGTTCCAGCCTACATTAACACCGAACTGACTACTGAACGAACTGAGTGGAATAAGTACACGACCTTCCCGCTGAACGGGTGGCGCTGCGAGCTTAACTTTTTCTCCATTGACGGTTGCTGTGGTGCTTCCCACTTGAAGCAGGACTTCTGTCGCTTGACCTTTTACCTTTCCTATTGCTTTCACGGTTTGCGCCTTACTGTTCCATGTAATGCTAATTCCCAGGGCTTCGCCAACCGTCCGGAAAGGGACATAGGTAACACCTTTATCAATCAGAGGGGATGCATCGAATTTCAGAGGAACATCATCTAGCAAGACCGAAATGGCCGGTGCAGCATAGGCATCATTAAGGTTTGCAGTGGTTCCGAGTAAGGATATGGCAAGAATAGTGGCAGCAGCAGTCTTTCCTATTCGTGTATGTAACATGTTTTTTGCATTCCTCCAACTCATCAAATATAGTAGAATTGCATCTCATCTGAATCGTAATCTAGCATAAAATAGTATAGCAAAATTTTCATAGAGTTCCAATTACAAGATATGATGGGTTAAAGTAAATACGCAAAGAAACGGAAATTCGTACAATTTCGGTTTCTTTGCGCATAATCGCATTTCCATTTTTTTATTTTTAAAGGGAATGAAATCAGAGGAAGTTGAATGCTCATTTTACAGCTGTGGTATTACCCATTTTATTCGTATCGGCAGCCAGATTCGCTGCTTCTTCCTCCGCTTTGAGGATCGAGAAATAACCAAGTATATCCCCGATCACGTTTAACGTTAGTCCGATTTTAGCTAATTCCAAGGAAGTTAGCTCCTCGTTCATCAGGTTATTTCTTTTGCCTTTGGCCACGACGTCACCCCGAGAATCAATTTTATTTCAACATATGTTAATCATGCTCTGTATACTTATGTATACGCCTAATTGTTGGATTAAATAGGCGGAGCAATAGTTGTCCCTTCGGACAGAAACTTCTGATTTTCTATTTGGTTCGAAGGATTTATATTGGCAGGGTAGTAAATCATAGGCTGGAATATTAACGAATGATATTATGAAGAGTAATAATTAAACCAGCGATATTAATTTTAGTCAGGAGGAGGAGAATGCTATTGGACTTCCGTGAAAAATTAGAGCGTTACGCAGCACTCGTGGTCAACGTGGGTGTTCATGTTCAGAGGGGACAAACGCTTGTCATAACCGCGCCAATATCGGCTGCTCCGTTTGTTCGACTTGTTGTGAAACATGCTTATGAGGCCGGCGCTCATGATGTCTATATCGAGTGGAACGACGATGAGATTACGCGTTTAAAATATGAACTTGCTCCTGATTCGGTGTTCCATGAATATCCGGTGTTCCGTGCAGCCGGTTGGGAGACTTTTGCCGAAAATAATGCTACTTTCTTGACGATCACTGCACCCAATCCCGATCTTCTACATGGAATAGATCCACAGCGGATCATGAATCTGAATGCATCCAAAGGTAAGGCATTAGCCAAATTTCGCAGCTACGGCATGTCCAACAAGGTCAGTTGGTCTATAGTTACGGTTCCATCAACGGCTTGGGCTGCCAAGGTGTTTCCTGATGTTGCCGAAGAGCATTTGATCAATACGATGTGGGAAGCTATCTTTAACGTTACGCGGATAAATTCGGAAGACCCCGTTGAGGCATGGAAGACACATCTTGAGCTGCTTAGAAACAAGACAGAGCAGCTTAATCGTAAAAAATATCGAGCACTTCGGTACCATGGACCTGGTACGGATCTGCGGATAGAACTGTCGCCTAAACATATCTGGGTAAGTGATGCGGATAACATCAACGAAAAGGGTGTTTCATTTTTGGCAAACATTCCGTCAGAAGAAGTATGGACTGTCCCGTTAAAGCAAGGGGTGAACGGCACGGTTCGCAGTACTAAGCCCCTAAGTTATGAAGGATATCTAATTGATGATTTCTCCTTGACGTTTGAAAATGGGAAAATTATTAATATTCAAGCAACGCAAGGGCTTGAGGTGCTAAAAAGATTAATTAGCATCGACGAAGGTGCGGCCTATCTGGGCGAGATTGCGTTGGTGCCGCATCATTCCCCGATTTCAGAATCAGGGCTTATTTTTTACAATTCTCTCTTTGACGAAAATGCATCCAACCATCTCGCGATAGGTAATGCTTATCCATTCTGTCTTGAGGGAGGGAACGAAATGACTGAAGCGGAAAAGGCGGCGAACGGTGTGAACTCAAGCCTCATTCATGTCGATTTTATGATTGGATCGGCTAATATGGACATTGACGGAGAACTTGCAAATGGAGGCCTGGAACCTGTGTTTCGTAACGGTAACTGGGCGTAGAATTAATAATCATAGATCAATCATTGGTAATAAAACGGAGGAGGATTCAAATGTCACCCAGAAACATTCTGAAGGACCAACAAATGAGAAAGGAACGCATTGAGCATATCTTAAATTCAGCCTTGCAAACCATGGCGAAACGTGGGATTGATTCAACCAATATTAAAGATATTGCCAAGGAAGCAAAACTTAGCGTAGGCAATATCTATACCTACTTTACTTCGAAGGACGAAATTTTCAGTGAGGTTCTGCGTCGAGGACAAACGATGTATGGGAGGACTATTGCACAAATAGCAGACATGGATATAGATCCTCGTGAAAAACTATTCGAGATTAGCAAAGGGTGGTTATCAAACGAGAGTAACTGGGCCTTCACCATCATGCTCCAAAGTATACGAACAAATCATGCCGTCAGCACTGAAATAAAACAAGCTGCAACCCAGAGATTTACGGACAATCTGGAACCTTTGGCAGAGATTTTTCGCCAAGGACAGGAGGCGGGCGGCATCATACAAGGAGATATTCGACAACTTGCATTTTATTTTGTAAGTCTGATTCAAGGTCTGACCTTGCAGCTCGCTCCCGGTTATGAAATACAAGTAGATATTGACCCCCAAAAAATTGTTCGACTTTTTATGGAACCAGAAACAGTGGTATCAACCGCTGGTCTATTTGAAGGGAATAACGATTTAAGTTACATAAATAAAAAAATGTTTGACAGGTAAGAAATGGTATTGGTAATATATCGTATAACAAAACGAACCAAAATTCACTTTGTTGATTTGCAATCGTAGAGATTTACACTGCCCCGCTTTATTTGAAGTGGAAAGGGGTAAATCTCTTTTTTTTGCCTCAAAACCAAGTAAACATGTAAGTATTATTGATTAAATGTGAAAGGGTGTCTTTAATGTCTGGGGATATGCTTATGATCAGTGACCTGAACAAAACGTTTGTCGCCCCTGTAGGCGAAATCATTGCGTTAAACAACATTCAGCTCAAAGTTCGAAAAGGTGAATTAGTAACTATCATTGGTCCGAGCGGATGTGGAAAAAGCACTTTGCTTAAAATTGTGGCTGGCTTAGATACACAGTATACGGGAACCGTGTTGCTCAACGGCAAACCGATTGCAGGCCCCAGCATAGAGAAAGGATTCATTTTTCAGGAGCCCCGGCTATTTCCATGGTTAACGGTGGAGAAAAACATTGCAGCCAATCTCTCTCTTAGAGATCCTGTTGTCCGCCGAAAGGTGGAGGAACTAATTGAACTGGTCCGTTTAAAAGGGTTTGAAAAATCATACCCTCGTGAATTGTCAGGAGGTATGGCACAGCGCGTTGCCATTGCCAGAGCTTTGCTGCGTAACCCGGATGTATTGTTGCTGGATGAGCCTTTTGGAGCGCTCGACGCATTTACTCGGTCTCATTTGCAGGAAGTACTGCTTGATATTTGGCAACGCAATGGAACAACAATGTTGTTTGTAACCCACGATCTCGATGAAGCCGTCTTCCTAGGGGAACGAGTCGTCATTATGAATCCGCGTCCAGGTCATATTTGGAGTATTCTCTCGATTGATTTACCTTTTCCTCGAAAAAGATCAAGCAGTGCATTTCAGGAGATGCGGAGACTGGTATTAAATGAGTTCGAAAAAGTGGATGAGCCTTTATATGATGTAGGCGGCGGTATATAGCATTGTCCAAAGGATAAGAAGAATGTACAGCATATTAAAGGGAGAGTGGTTTATATGAAAAAATCTCATCTAGTTCTTGTTATGGTGCTCGCGTTGTCTTTATTGACTATGGCTTGTGCAACCAAAAGTTCAAATGAAAACGCAAGTGGTTCAGGCAAGAGCCAAAATGTAACCGTCAAAATTGGGATTCAGGGAAGTGGGGGCTTATTCGGTAAAGCACGTGAAGAAAAATGGTTTGAACAAGAATTTGAAAAAACAGGGGCCAAAGTGGAGTGGATTGAGTTTCAGAGCGGACCGCCCATGACAGAGGCTATTGCTTCCAATAAGCTGGATATCGCCAGCCTGGGGAACATGCCAATTATCGCAGCACAAGCAGCGAATATTCCTTTCAAAATCGTATCGCAAGTTCTAGACGGAAAAAATAACGTTGCAATTATTGTACCTGCCGGTAGTACCGCCCAGTCACTTAGTGACTTGAAAGGCAAGAAGATTGCCGTTACAAAAGGAAGCAATGCATATAACTTTCTATACCGTGGCTTGGAGAAGTCCGGTTTAACAGATAAAGATTTTGAAATCATTCAGCTACAGCCCGACGAGACACAGTCTGCGTTTGAAACCGGCAGTGTGGATGCCTGGGCGACATGGGACCCTTACATTACACTTAATACCTTAACGGGAAAAGGAAAAGTGTTGTCTGACGGAGAGCAGCTTGGCGTATTGTCTCCTTCGTTTACGATCGCGGGATCTGATTTTGCAGAGGAGCATCCAGAGCTTGTTACTCTGTACTTGAAGGTAGTTAATAAAGCATTGAAGTGGGAAAGCGAGCATGAAACCGAAGCGATCGACAGATATGCAGCTGAACGTAACGTTCCTGCAAGTGTTATTAGTGGGACGTTCGAACGTTCCCGGATGATTAACACGCCAGTTAATGAAGATATCGTAGATGAAATGCAGCAAACAGCGGATTTCCAATATAAAGTGAAGAACATTCGGAATCAGGTTGTGATCAAAACTATAACGGACAATCAATATATCGACGCAGCTCTCAAGGATCCACTGAAATAAACATAATGACCCCTATAGAAGAGAGGCGTTCACTACATGCAAATGCGTGCGGAAAAGGCAGTTATTCCCCCTTTAATTCAAAAGAAAAACTCGGTTAAGAGGCGAAAGCTTTACTTAAGAGCTAGCAATATGGTACTAGGGCTTATCGTTCCGGTGTCTTTGTTAATCGTGTGGGAAGTAGCCGGGGCTATGGGATATTTGAACCCGGTTCTGCTTCCAACGCCAAGCAGCATATGGAAAGAGCTTGTCAGCATGACGGAGACGGGTGAACTTGTGAGGCATTTGGGCATATCGACGTGGAGAGCTCTGCTTGGTTTTCTGATTGGAGGCGGTCTTGGTCTAAGCATGGGCTTGTGGGTCGGATTTTCTTACAAGACAGAGCGACTGCTGGACCCTTCTTTTCAAATGCTGCGTACACTGCCTCACTTGGCCATTGCCCCCTTGTTCATTTTGTGGTTCGGTTTCGGTGAAACTTCGAAATTGCTGCTGATAGCTAAAGGTTCTTTTTTCCCGTTGTATGTTAATACTTTTCTGGGTATCCGATCCGTTGACAGCAAGTTATTTGATGTAGGAAAGGTGCTGCAATTCAGCAAATGGCAGATGATCACGAAGTTAATTCTTCCAGCATCTCTGCCGAATATCTTTCTGGGGATACGTTTATCCGTCAGTGTCGCCTGGCTGGGTCTGGTCGTTGCCGAATTGATGGGTTCTAGTGCAGGCTTGGGATATCTGATCAATGATGCTAGATCGTTCTCACTCACCACCGTAGTGTTTGTGGGAATCATTGTTTTTGCTGTCGTGGGCAAACTGTCAGATTCCATCATTAAGCTTCTGGAGGCGAGAGCGCTACGGTGGCAAGAAGGTTTTAAAGGAGAAGAAGCAAAATGAGCAAGCTGGAGATTGGTAAACAAACCGAACGAGCAGGAGATTGGCTGAGCAGAATTCCGGGTCGTCTTCACGGGTGGATTATTCCGTTGGCTATTCTCCTCATTTGGGAATTGGCTTCTGCCCTTCAGCTGGTCTCAGCGACCATGCTACCTGCTCCTTCCAAGATTGCAGAGCAGTTCATCCGTCTAATCTTGAACGGCGAGTTGCTGGAACATCTCGGGATCAGCTCCTATCGAGCGGGCTTGGGTTTTCTGCTTGGAACAGCTACGGGGCTCATGCTAGGCCTATCCACAGGGCTTGGAAAATTGGCGGAGCGCACACTTGACCCTTCATTACAGATGCTGCGGATGATCCCGCTCCTTTCCCTCATTCCATTATTCATTTTATGGTTTGGTGTAGGAGAGTTTAAAAATTCTAATGATTTCGCTAGGCGCGTTTTTTCCTGTTTATGTGAATACATTTCTCGGTATACGAAATGTTGATATGAAGCTGATTGAAGTCTCCCGGATTTACCAGTATTCAAGATGGGAGCTACTTGGCAAGCTCATTATCCCTGCGGCACTTCCTAATATTCTGCTAGGAGTGAGACTGTCTTTGGGCGCGGCGTGGCTAGTCCTTGTTGTTGCTGAAATGATGGGAACCAGTGCAGGCGTCGGTTACATGATACAGGATGCTCGTGCTTACTCACAAACGGATATTGTATTTGTCGGTATTTTAGTCTTTGCGGTTGTAGGCAAGCTCTCGGATTCGGCTGTGCGACTGCTTGAAGACAGATGGCTAAGCTGGCGAGATACGTTCAAGGGATAATCCAAAAATGGAAACAAGAAGGGAAGATATATATGGGGACTAGACAAGAGCAGCTTCATCTAGGGGCATTCATTTATTATACAGGTCATCATCACTATGGCTGGCGCCGCTCGGATTCAGGAGCTGAAAAGATTTTTGACTATAAGTTTTACCGATCCATCGCACAGACGGCTGAACGTGGGAAGTTTGATATGATGTTTCTGGCTGATCTTCTCTATGTAATGGGCGCTGATCAATCGGCTGCAGGGATGCTGGACCCGCTAACGCTCCTGTCGGCATTGGCTACGGATACAGAAAAGCTGGGTTTGACCGCCACGGTGTCGACTACCTATAACGAGCCGTATAACGTAGCTCGAAAATTTGCCACATTGGACCATATCAGTGAAGGACGCGCAGGATGGAATATCGTGACCTCCCAATTGGATGTTGAAGCAAATAACTATGGACGAACAGAGCATCCCGAGCATGGGCTTCGATATAAAATGGCCCGGGAATTTGTCGAAGTAGCCACTCTGCTCTGGGATAGTTGGGAAGATCAATCCTTAATTGTGGATCGACAGGCTGGACTATTTGCAGACCCATCTAAATTAAAAGAAGTTTCATATAAAGGACAGTGGTATTCTACCCAAGGTACGATCAATGTACCTCGTTCGCCGCAAGGATACCCTGTACTCATCCAAGCTGGATCATCCGGACCGGGACAGGATTTTGCTGCCAACTATGGTGAAGTGATTTTCACGGCCCAACAGTCTCTGAATGCTGCGAAAGAGTTCTATAATAACGTCAAATCCAAACTCGCACTTTATGGGCGCGAACAAGGCAGCATGAAAATAATGCCTGGTTTATCACCGATTTTGGCTAAGACGGAGCAGGAAGCTCAGCGAAAATATCAAGAACTGCAGGAGTTGATCCCTCCGGCAGCCGCAGTAGGGATGTTATCCGGGATGCTTAAGTTTGACCTTTCGGAATATCCTGTTGAGGGCCAACTGCCCAACATTCCTGATCCGGTGGAAGCTTCCAATGGCATGAAAAGCCGGGTACAGCTGATTATGGACATGGCACGAAAAGATAAGTTGTCCATTCTCGAGCTGGGTCGGAGGCTGATAGGGGCAAGAGGGCACATGCAGTTTGTCGGCACCTATGAACAACTGGCTGATTTGATGCAACAATGGTTTGAAGAATATGGTTGCGACGGATTTAACATCATGCCACCCGTTCTGCCGGGAGATTTGAATG